>JBLHZY010000001.1:0-1403929 GCA_047631555.1 Halocynthiibacter sp.
AACAGCGCCATCGCCGCCTCCGACAGCAACCACCTGCGCGCCATCATCAAAGCCCGCGTCGACGGCTACCACCAACCAATGCGCGAACCCCTACAAGCGTGATCGCCCCCCAAACCGCCCCGTGACACGCAACTGGGGCGCAAAGGGAGGAGGGTCGAAACTTTCAAATAGCGAGAATACCTATTTGAGGAATTCCACTCAGAGCTTCGCCTGAATAAAGCTTACCTCATCCCCCGCAAAAACGGCTGCCGTTAAAACGCCCGTAGCATAAGCGCCAGTGTCGATGCTAACGCGCCCATGCTCAATCTTTGGCTGGTCCACTATAGTATGCCCATGGACAGCCCAATGGCCATCTCGATGCGGCTGTTTGCGAAACTGCGGGTGCCCCCAAATAAGCGGCTTTTCGCCCTGTTCTTCAATTGGGACTTCGGGATCAGCTCCTGCATGGATCGCGTAAAGATTGCCGAATTTTGCGTAGAGCGGGCGCTGCATCATCCAGTTGATCGCATCGTCCCCCATGGCCATGGCAAACGCATCGCGCATTTTGGTCAGCTCTGTTTGCTTTCCGGAAACGCCATAACTCGCAACCGTTTGAAGCCCTCCATTTCGCAGCCACCGCCCTCCGCGCTCCTCGGGATTGTCTAGGAAATCGAGGCACATGCGCTCGTGATTTCCCATCAAACAGGTCGCTTGAGGCATGTTCATCAACATCTCAATTACCCCCGCGCTCTCTTCACCGCGGTCGATGTAATCGCCGACGAATAAAATATGGGCGGTGGGGTGCTCTGCCTTGATCTTGCTCACAAGAGTTTGCGCAAGGTCCAGACAACCATGAATGTCTCCGATGGCCGCAATGGGGCGATCAACCGCGAGACCTTGAACTTCAATTTCAGGGGCAATAGATGCCGCTGGCGGCTTGCTGAAAAGGCGTTTGAAAAAGTTAGGCATGTCGTTTTCTACCACTTGTCTTTGCGTGCGGCCAGTCGCGCTCTTTGTCATATTTTAACAAAGCGCGAGCTCGCTCATCGCGGCGTCCTGATTGGAGTATAGTCACAATGTTTAGGGGGCAATTTCAAATATCTTGAGTGGGGCGATTTTTTGCGAATGCAAAGTCGCGTTGCTGGGGCTGTAGGTTCAAAGCCATTTGGCCGGCTGGTCTGTTGCGGTAAGCATGAGGCGTTTTCTATGCAAACGCGTCAGGCGCAATGTTGGCCAGAAACGCGGCGCTAATAAGTTGGATAGCCTTCATCCGGGCGATGCTAGGGCGCAGATGAAGGCTATTGATCGGTAAATAGATAATCCACATCCGCAAAGCCATCCAGCCCGCATTGTATAGAGGAGCATTCTCGCATCGTCGTTCCTGCCCTCAGCCCCGTAGAATTTTTGCGGCCAATGCCGGCGAGAGGCGATTAATAATGCGCAGAAGTTTGGTTTTCTCGACCCATATTTCCTTCTTGTTGCTTGCCAGCCCCGCCAAAACTTCTTTCGCGGCGCGTTGAGGGCTTACTTTGCGCTTCGCCTCGCCGTGCGACAGGGTTGTATCAACCAGCGTCATAATGGCTTCGCTGACGAGAATGCCGTTTTGGGCTATCTCGCATTGATACCGCAACGCCTTGGTAAAGCTGCGCAATCCAGCCTTTGTCGCGCAATAGACCGCCGCATTGGTCAATGGCGCGATGGCCAGACCAGACGTAACATTGCAAATCGCAGCGCCGTTTGACGCATTCAAAATCCCCAGCATCGCGACGGATAATTTGATCGGAGCGTTCAGGTTGATTGTGATTTCTTGATCAATTTCTTCGCTGAAATCTTCAGAACTATCGATATAGATAACGTGTTCCATGATCGCTGCGTTGTTGATCAATATGCTACAGTCTTGATGGTATTGACTGACCCAATCTGTAACGGTTTTGGTTGCTTGGGGCCCTGCGAGATCGACCGCGCAGGTTTGGATCGCCCCGGGATATTTCTGCGCCAAACGGTCAAGGGCGCTCGGGTCGCGTGCCACGGCCAAAATATTGGCGCCCGCCCCAATCAGCTGTTCTACCATCGCCGCGCCAATGCCGCGTGTCGCTCCGGTAACCAAGACCGTTCTGCCTGCAAAATCCATCACGCTGCCACTATGTCCAAAAGCTTAAAGCCGTCTTCGACTGCGGGAATAATCCCAGCGATCTCGAAATACGGATCCGTGAAAAACGGACCATCTCTGAGCCGATCAAAGGCGCGTTGATACGCAATGAGATCGTCGGTTTCGATCATCAAAATATCGGTGCACTGGCTGGCGAACGCCTCTGCATCAAAGAAGCGCAATGCAGCGCAATCGGGAAGGCCAGAGGCAACCAACAGGTCTTGCGCAAGCATGTTTCGCTGTTCGCGCGGTATGTTCAACCAGTTCGGCGTTGATCTGAGCAGTACAAATATTGACAGTTTCATGGGCGATTTCTCCGTGTTATATCCCAAGAATGTGAGCATTTGCTCATATTCACAACTCGCATACTGAGGCTGAAATGGAAGAGGCTCTAAACCCAAGGAAAACGCCCCGACAAGCCCGTGCACAGGCCACACGCGATGCGATTTTAGAGGCCGCTGCTCGCTTTTTGGAACAAGAGCGAGAGGCGCAATTGACGACAAACCGGATCGCTGAATTGGCAGGTGTTTCGGTCGGATCGCTCTATCAATATTTCCCGAACAAAGAGGCTATCCTTGCCGCGCTGGTGCGAGACATGCGGCGCGACATGCTCGAAGATATCAAAGAAGCGGAGATCAACGCCAAGGATGCCACATTGGCTGATACCGTGGCGATTTTGGTGCGGGCTGCCATCGCCCACCATGCGCGCGATCCGCTGCGGTCGCAAAAGATTGAAGAGGTCGAACGCGCCTTTGATCTTGATGTCGAAACCCAAGATTTGAAACGCGAGATTCACGCCATCATCATGCGTCAACTTAGCCTTCATCAGATCGAAAATGCCCAAATAGCGGCGCTTGATTTAACCGCCATTACCAGCGGCATGGCCCAAGCCGCGGTATCAAATGGAGAGCGGGATTTCGCCAATTTGGCCGCAAGGATAACGCGCGCAGCAACAGGGTATTTGGGGCTAGGGTCGCGCTAAGGTCGAGGGCGCGCGCCGCAATAAATCAATTTAGCCGCGTCCCGCTTGGTCGCTGTGGACTTCAATCCTCTTCGCCCTTAAAGCGGAGCAAACCTTTGTGAGGCTCCTGATGACAATATCGACCTATCCAAGCCAAACCACGTCGCACCGCTTGGTCGATCTGGTCGTTCATATTGCCGGTCTCATTATGATATTGCTCGCCGGTTGGGCGCTCATTTTTAAGGCGGCTGATCGCTTTGAAACTGGGCTGATATTGGCCGTTGTTGTATATGTTCTTTGCGCTCTGGCATCGAACCTCGCGTCTTGGGCCTATCACTTTTCGCCCTGGCACGCGCGGCGTACATTCCTGCGCCGCATCGATCACGCCGCAATTTATCTTAGCATAACTGGCACTTTCACCCCCTTTTTCGTGCAGGCCTCAACGACATGGACGTTGACCCTACTTTGGCTTTGTTGGGCGCTGACCGCACTTGCCATCTGGAAAAAAATTACCGATGAAAACGTCAAATCGAAGTGGTCGACGGCCTCATACCTCATCTTGGGCGCGATCGGTCTGAGCGCATTCCCTGACCTCACCGAAGTTCCAACTGCGACCCTGTGGTGCATCGCCGCCGGGGCTGCCAGCTATGTTATTGGGACGGCGTTTTATGTCCGTAAATCCATGCCCTTCCGGTATGCGACTTGGCATATTTGCGTAACTTTCGGGGCTGTTTTCATGTATATTGGAATTTGGCTGGCGCTGTTTCAAAGCTAATCCGGCAGCGTATCCAAATGGTCCCGATCATTGCCGGTGTGCCTAGGCGCAAGTCCAATACGCGCCATTAGCGCCTTCTATTCTGCCCTTTTCCCGCGCGCGCCAAGCGCCAATGGATCAAAACTTGTTCCAAATACTTCAGAGTGTTAGTTGGGAAGGGTTAGTGATCGTCGTGTTATTCCGAAAAGCGATTTGAATTTGGGAAAAGACCGATGATGCAAAAGCGCCTTTCCATCAAAAATTTGGTCGCAACCGCGTTGATCGCGACAAATCTAGCCGCCTGCAGCATCCCCGATATCGATCTGCCAACGAAAAGCGGCGCGGGCGCAAATGCTTTCATCGGCGAGTTCCCATATAATCCGCTTGCCTATCATCTTGATCTGTCAATCCTCGCCTACCAACTTCACGCGCAAAGCCTCGTCTGGCCCTTTGATCCATTCTATGAAGAGCTCGCCTCAAGCGCGCGACGTGATCCGATGATAGCGAAAGTCCAAAAATGGGCCGCCGTGCAAGGCGCAAAACAGATCGCAAACCCGGCCGCTTTTAAGGCCTATCGCGGGCCCGGTTCGCTTAATGGTTTTGCCGATAACCCGGCGCATGATCCAATCCTTTATGACTATAGCCTGCTTCACCCATGGTCCAATACGCTCACCAATGCAGCCGGGACTTGGACAGAGTATTTAACGCCCAAAAGCATCACCGCAAAAATCAAAAGCGCCCATGTCTGCGCGCGCAAAACCGGGGCGCCTGAGGGGGCGGTTACGCTCAATCGGATAGAGGGTTCGGCTGCGAAAAGCGCCAATGCGCGCGATACGCTTTGGGCCTTTGAAGGCGGAACTGGCGACAAAGGCGAGGCAGGGCAGCCCGCCTCACAAAGCTTGATGGGCTTTATCCTTTTGCGCAACAAACCGGGCGGCGGCTATGATGCCCATATCGCTTTTCGCGGCAGCAGAAGCGGCTCGGCTGGGCGCGCTGTCAAAGAGGCGTTGAGCGGGCGCAGAGCGCAGGGCAATCCCGATTGGATCACCGATCTGGGCTTTGACCGTATTACGCCAAAAGCCGGCGGCGCGCTGGTCAGCACCGCTGGCGAAGTTCACCGCGGCTTTGTCGAAACGACGCGCTCAACCCTGCCAAATTTGATGCACTGCCTTACCAAAGCCGCGCAAAGCAAAGGCGGCGCACGCCCCGGGTCCGTCTATGTCACGGGCCATAGCCTTGGCGGCGCATTGGCGCAGAGCTTTGTCTCCTCGGTTCTGTTGGGCGATAGGCTTGGTCCCGCAGGCAATGGGCCCGAAATGCCCGGTGCTTTGAAAAGCTGGCCTTGGGCCAATATCAAGCTGGTCTCCTTTAGCGCGCCGCGCATTGGCGACGCAGAGTTCGCCCAAGAGCTAAGCGTTAAGGCCCTGCAATCAAAGAGATTTTCATCCGACTTTAATCCCATTGATAAGGACGCCCTCGCGCCAAATGATCCTGCCATCCTTGCGCGTTTGCTCGATAAAAATCGCCCCGCTGGCTTTCGCCTCCTCAATTCAAAGGACCCGGTTACGACCCAAAAGGGCGGTGGCGGAAATCACGTCGGCCAAACGGTCTATGTCAATCGGCCCGCGCCGGCGGATCTTTTTTCGCCGCCCGATTTTAACGCACATGACCAAATCACGGTGCGCACAGGGCTGCTCGAAAGCCTTGATGATCCGCGCATCCCAAGCGTTGCAATGCGCTATCGCGAGATGAGCGATCTCAATCCGGCGCGGGTTGAAAGGGATAAGGGAAGCCTTAGCGAGGTGACAAAACTGACCCTCGCCCTCAAGGCTTACTATGCGACCACAGGGACTTGGTTCGATAAGTCCCGCTTTGATCGCAATGTCGCGCTTTGGGTCTCGATCGCGGGCGAGGACTAATCGCTTGGCGCTTTAGAAGTTTCTCAGATCGATACGCGGCTCAAGGGGCCGAACAAAACGGGTAAAAGCAGTGCCTAACTAGACTACTTTTAGATCATCGCTAAGTAAGTACATCGCGGGTCCGTCTCGCTTTTTGTTGACTGTTTAATTGGGTTGTGAGCCTTATTTGGTCATGAAACCGCAATTAAATATCATCACCCGGCAATCCAAAGCTAAATCCACCAGCCGCCCGCCTGTGCTGCTTGTTCACGGCGCTTGGCATGGCGCTTGGTGTTGGGAGGGGAACTTCCTCGAATTTTTTGCCGAGAACGGGTTTGATACCTATGCGCTTGATCTGCGTGGCCATGGGCAAAGCGCAGCTTCAAAGTCGATGCGCTGGAACCGAATTTCCGACTATGTGGAGGATGTCCTCACCACCGTAGAAGGCTTTGATCACCCCCCGATTGTTATTGGCCATTCGATGGGCGGATTTGTCTGCCAACATCTGCTATCGCGGACCAAACATCTTGCAGGTATTGGCCTATTGGCAACGGTTCCGCACTACGGAGCGATCAGAGCGACATTGAACATCGCACGGACGCGCCCAATGGATTTTCTCAAAGTAAATGCAAAGATGTCGCTTTACCCGCTGGTCAGCGATCCAATGGCCGCAGCTCATATGTTTTTGGATGAGGATGCCACTGAGGAAGATCAGCACGCCTTTGGAGTCAAATTGATCGATGAATCCTTTCTGGGGTTTCTCGATATGGTGGTTCTCAACCTTCCACGCAAACCAAATTCGGACGTTCCGGTTTGTGTCGTTGGTGGGCAGAATGACAAACTGTTTTCCCCAGAGTCACAGCAATCAACGGCGCGTCGCCTCGGCGCTGAATGCCACATCATTCCAGATGCGCCACATGATCTAATGCAATCAAAACATTGGACTAAAGCTGCCCAAAAATTTCTGAACTGGAGCCGCTCAATCGAGTGAAGCCCCAGTTCTCCTTGGGGTCGCGGAGGTTTTGGGAGCGGATTGAAAAGACCGTCAATGTCTTGTACCCGAACGGCAAAACCTGACGATCGGTCCTTGCGGACAAAGCTTTTAGGTCTGGATTGAGAGTTCATTATCAGCCATTTCTGGCTCCAACTTTGATTGGATTTCGTAAATCCGTCGATTTATTCTCGCGTCATGGCACAAAGATTCTGGCCTCTGTTTGAGGATCAAAAGAGCGCGATCCAGCTGACCCATTGCCTCAAATACCTCAGAAAGCCCAAGCCGGCTCATTGGAAATTCACCGCGCAGTGCGAGAGATCTCTCATAACTTTTCTTTGCAAGGTCTAGCTGCTCGGCTTGAAGATAAAGTTCTCCTGCGGCGTTCAACAATCCCGTGTGCCAGGGTTTCTTCGCCAACTCTGAATTGACCAACTCCAGCCCCTGTTCTGTTTGCCCCTGACGACAAAGCAAGGCGCAAAGTGGGATCAACGCAAGGGGGTTTCCAGGGTCGTCCAAGAGGATACGGCGCAGCAATGTTTCCGCCGTCGTTTCGTCGCCAGATTGTTCATAAAGTTGCGCCAAAAGGACCCTCAGGAACACGGCGCGTGGCCACTTTTGAACACCTGATTCAACAAGGATAATCGCCCGATCCAGCTGACCATTTTGGGCCAACATTAATGCGCATCGCCTGTAACAAACCGTTCGCGCTGGATCAAGTTTTAGCGCGCGGTGAAATGCCTGCTCGCCGAGGTCTATCTCGTTGCAAACATTGAATATTGCGCCTTTTAGCTGCAAGTCGGAAGCGGTGTCGCCTGGAAGGGTTTTGAGCGTTTCTACAAGGTCTTTCAGCGCCCCGGTTTCCCCTCTGAAAAGGAGCAATTGCGCAAGCTCGAAATGGCTGTTTTTAACCTTTGTCGCTGAGCGCGTTGCTTGCATCAAAACCTCAATCGCGGCCGTCCAATCCATAACTTGGATATAGGCTGCGGCGAGGTTGAGGCTTATCCATTCTGGAACCTCTTGAAGGGCGCGTCTTGCATGTTCATAATTGCTGATTTCTCCCTCAATATCCCCTAGTTGAGCGCACAAAGCTGCCTCCCATGCCGCTTGTGGAATTGTGCTGGCTTGAGAAGGGTGGTGAACAAATTTTGGTGGGAAAAGAGCGGGAATTGACCTAAATTTGTAGGCCATTTTTACGATTCCATACCATTTTTCCACCCACAATTTGAGGGGGGACGCACGCTTGATATTTGGGTTCGGTGCAAGGGCTGGCTTTATCGCATTGAGCCATTTTTCTAGCCAAATGGGCGCGGTAATTTCGTTGTGATTGCAGAGAAAAGTAATGGCATCTACGCCACCATGCGCAAGAAATTGCCAGCCGAACGCCGTGTCGAATTGGCGATCTCGCATCCAATGATCGGCGCTAATCAAAGTAACTTTACCCGCGTATTGGCGCAGCGAATTTCGGTTGATGGCATGGCGGCCAGCAGTCACGGCGTCGGTGAACAGGCCCTTTTCGTTGCGTGAATTGAACATCCGAAGGTGAACATCGGATTCATCATCAAGAAGACCGACAAACCCAACGTTTTGGTTTTGTTCTTCCATTCTGACGGCCACAGCATAGGCAACTTGTGCGCCAAAGGAGTAACCCAAAAACTGATAAGGGGGCCGCAAACCCGCTTCCAATATTTGACGGGAATAGATTTGAGCCATCTCTTCGAAGTTGCTGATATAGATACCATTTTCGGAGAGGCGCTCAAGTTTATAGACAGGATAATCCGCGCCAAGAGTCTGGGAAATACGCTCCGCCAAAAGGCCGCCTCCGGTTATATCGGGTGCGATTATCAAAGGGGTTTGCGTTCCTTTACCTTGCACGGTTACAAGCATTTTTTCTCCAGATTTACGATCGAGCATCGTTGCCTAAGGGGGGCATGGCCCATTGTTTCGCGCGTATCAGTCGCGGCAGTTCTGCAAACGCCAGCGCTATTCGTGCTTGGCCCGCCACTGATTTACTTGCGCCGGAAACACCTGTTCGAGCGCCTCATACACAGGGGAAAGTTTCGCATAAAATTTGGCATAAACTTCGCGGCTAGGTCGGTAAGAAGTGCCCTTATTTACGGTTTGAGACAGAAATTTGGGATCAATAGTTGCCCGTTCGGCACCAACAAAATCACAAATTTCGTCGAGAAGGGCTGCTGGGCGGTGCGCAATATCATCGTAAAAGAAAACACCCAGTTTATCCTCGCCATAAACTTTGGCGAACTTATCAATATGATCGTGTCCATTGCAAAACTGCAGTTGAATGGGATGCCGCGCTACTTTTAGCAGAGCTGCGTCGCTCGGCTCGATTTTTTGGGCCCGCAACACCATTCTAGCCCCGGATACCAAGCGCTCAACCGGATCGCGGAGCAAATAGATGATCCGCGCATCCGGCGCGACGGCGCGCATTTGCTCCACGCGCTCATAGGTTTGAATACAGTATTGCGGCGTTAATTCTCCGACAACAGGCGCATCGAGTTGCCCGAAAACCCGCAAATAGGCCGGAATACCGCCCTGCAAGAGGCGCAATTCGGTTGCGACCCGCTCTAGAAATTCCGGGCGAAGCGGCGCGCCACGTGGGTCTGCAAAAAACTTTTTTGCGGCCCTGAAATGGTTCAAGTCGAAGGTTTTAGGCTCGTTGAACATGCGCAATTCTTTTGTCGCAGGAACGCCAATGTTTGCGTGCTGCATCATGCAATGCCAGAGCCAAGTGGTACCGGCTTTTTCGGTGCCAACACATAGAAAATCGGGGCGCCTTGGGCGGCCAACTTCACTTAAAAGGCTGCTAATACTTTGATAGTCCGCCCAAATGCGGCGGATCTCCATGTCCTGTGGCTCATCTTTTGGATCAATTTCCATCGGGCCGTCCCGTTCATTCATAAAGCTTTGCGTCGATTAATTGCTAAGATTCTGCGCGCTTAAAGCCGTACTAAAGCCAAGCCCAAATAGGGCAAGAATTTTGCTCAACTGGGTCGCAGACGCGTTGGCCACATAGATTGCATCGCCATCACGCAATTGTATCGTTTGGGCATGAAACAGCGCCTTGGGCGCACTCAGGTCGATGACGTAAACCGTTGGAACAACTGCACCATTGGCGCCCCACCAAGCTTTTCTGCCTACGCCATGCGCCGCCAAAACACTCTGTCGTTCTTGGCGAAACAGAAAGACAGCCCCAGGGTCCGCGCGCTGATCCAATAGCCCGCTCGATTTGCCAATGGCCTCGAGTAAAGTGACAGAAGGTTGGTCAAATGGGATGTCGCCGGGGCGATTGACGGCCCCCATGATTGTATAGCTTTCGGGGCGGTGCAAAACGGTAACTGTATCGTCTTTTCGCAAAGGGATATTTTGGCTTGGGTCGGAGTAGATGCGCTCAAGAGAGGCGGTCGAGCTCTTTCCTTGGCGGGTGATCTTAACTGAGGTTGCATAGGCAGGGTTGCGCGCGCCGCCAGCGGCCACCAATGCCGCAGAAAGGCGTTCGCCGCGCAAATTTAACGGAAATTTATTTGGGCGCGCGACCGCACCAAGGACGGTAACGCTATTGCTTGCATCTTGGGCGATTTCGACCGTGGCTTGGGGCTCGATTGCTTTGCCTTCAAGCGCTTCAACAATCAGCATTTCTATTTGCCTTGGTGAGCGTCCAATCGTGTGAATTTGCCCCGCATAGGGCAACGAAATAAGGCCATCTGGACCAACCACAATATTGGGTAAGTTTACAATGCCGTTGCCTCTATCGCTGCTGAAAAGACCGTCGCGCCCGGCTTCAAAAATGCGAATATTTAGCCGGTCTCCGATACCAACGGAGCGGTCGGTGGCTTGCATCGGGGCCTTTGTAAAGCTGCTTGAAAACCCGTGGCGCGTTGCAGATGAAAGGCGTTTTGCAACCGCATCTGAAACCGACAGAAGTTCGTACTCTTGAACTTCTGCATTCTCGACAATGGCCCGCGCCGAAGGCCCTTGTGTCGGCAAAGAACATCCCGCCAGAGCCGCAAGGCCAATGGCCAGAAAGAGAGGCTTCAACAGGGTTTTGAGGCGAACGGAAGGGGGATATTTCACGCGGGCTCCAGCTTTTATGAACTGTGTTCGCGCACGATGTACACAAGCATCAATCCAATTGCCCAAAGCATTATCGCAAAAGCAATAAATATGAAAATATTCTGTGCCCGCTGCGGGTATAAGGCTTTTTCGGGAAGCGTGGGTTGTACGAAGGCCGCCAAATACCGCTGCATTCTATTGGCCTCAATACGGGCCGTTTCCCGAGAGGCAAGGCCGGTAAAATAGGCCTGGTGCAGGAACTCTAGATCAACGGCGAGGTCCTCATAGGTGCCAATTTTTGACGTGAGGGTCTGAGCATCACCGAGCCCGCCCGTTTCTCCCGAGCCCATGCGAAACTGCTGATTTTCCATTTCAGCTTCCATGGCGACGATTTGGCGTTTGAGGTTTTTCACACTGGGCGAGTCTTCATCCAAAACCCCATCGAGTGATCCAAGGCGCGCCCGCGCCGAGGCTAAGTTTCCTTCAAGTGAGCCCAAAAGCTCAATCTGTTGCCCTGCCGAAGCCGCCGGATCGATCAGTCGTTGTGTTTGGCGAAAGGCGCTGATTTTTTCGCGATGCACTGCCAAAAGGACTTCTATGCGGCTCACTTCTTCCTCGGCGGAGCGCATTGTGTCTTGGCGCGCGCGCTCAGAAACCTCGTTCACAAGCGCGTCGCAGATTTCCAATATCGCAGCAGAAATCAGTTGGGCGTCTCGGGCGGTAAAGGCCTGAACTTCGAGTGTTAGAATTTGTGACGATGTATCAAAATAAATCGAAATGACCTTCTGCAAATACTTCACGAGGTCTTCTTTTGTGCTCTCAGGATCGAGGCGCATTAAAAAATCGGCGTCTGGTTGGCTGTAGATTTTGCGAATATCAAGCCGCTCTTCGAGGCGATCCAACAGATCGCGGCTCTCGACAAAATCCACCAACATGTAGCTGTCGCTCATTGTTGAGGAGGCGGTTGAAACGCTGGAAACGATACCGAGCAAATCGGTAGGGGCCGACGCCCCGGGGGATCTGATCGCGAATTTGCTCTCAACAGCGTAACGGTCGGAGGCCACAGCAAGGAAATAGTAGGCCACAAAGCCCGTTGGCACGACAACCAAAAGCAAAAAACTCAACAGGGTAACAAGGCGGCGGAAACGTTGGGCCCCGTGGGAGCGCCGCTGCACTTCGGCTGCATTCAGAACATGAACTTTTTGAGGGGACGTGTCCTTTGGCGGGGTCGTTTCTTGAGGCTGTGCATCCGCTGACATCTTTGTCATCCAAGCTTGAGTTAAATCATCCTAAGCGACAAAGGCAACTTGGGCAATGGCGCAGGTTTGGGATGATTTTTATGAGTTGATGAGTTTGTAGAGATCAATCGCCTCTTCTAAGTCTTCGAAATAATGGAGATTTCCATCGTTCACTACGAGCCCAGATTGGCAGTAGTCGCGCAGGGCGGGCATCGAATGAGAGACCATAATGATGCGCGACGAGGGGAGGCGACCATGGAAGGCCGCCTTTGATTTGCGTTGAAAACGCGCGTCGCCCACGGCCATGACTTCGTCGACGAGGAAAACTTCGAAGTTGATCGCCATGCTCAGGCCAAATGCGAGGCGGGCGCCCATGCCGCTGGAATATGTTTTGAACGGTTCGTAGAAAAACTGCCCCAATTCGGCGAAACTTTCGACTTCATCGATGAGCTGTTCGGTGTTTTGGCCGTAAATTCTTGCCACAAAGCGCACGTTTTCGATGCCGCTTAATTCGGGGTGAAAGCTGCCGCGAAATCCAATCGGCCAAGAAACGGTTTTGTGGCGGATGGTTTTCCCTGTGTCAGGTTCTTCGATGCCGGCAAGCAACCGGAGCAATGTTGATTTGCCCGCGCCGTTGCGGCCAAGAATGGCCGTATTGCGCCACGGCAGTGAAATCGTCGCGCCGTTCAAAATGACTTTCCGACCACCGCGCAACGAGTAGGTTTTGGAGACGTCTTTTAAGTCGATCATCGTATCCGAAAACGTGTCAGCCATTCGCCTACCAATCCAAAAAAGTTGACAATAACCACCCAAGTAAAGAGATAGAACAAATCTACGTCGGCATTTTGGTAGCCATAGTAATAGCCCGACCGAAAGCCTTCAACGCCATGAACCAATGGGTTCCAAGCGAGGATATTGCGGTACAGTGTTGGCACCGTAGACAGTGAGAAAAACACACAGGACACAAAGAAGGCGGGTCCCATAATAACCAAGTAAACATTTGAAATTG
Organism: Halocynthiibacter sp.; assembly: GCA_047631555.1. Classification (GTDB taxonomy): domain Bacteria; phylum Pseudomonadota; class Alphaproteobacteria; order Rhodobacterales; family Rhodobacteraceae; genus JBLHZY01. The sequence goes on from JBLHZY010000001.1 coordinate 13,051, forward strand.
AAGGCATAAAGCGGCGAAGAACCGCAAGGCTTAGCCCCACGCCAAAGGCCAGCGATAACAAGAGCGTCAACGCCAAGATCATCAGAGGAATATTGTTGGGGGGCGGCGCGCCCAAAGCATAAATCTGAAAGCAAAGCACCAAGGTGATGACGGCGGCATGGGTGGATCCATCGAGGACAAGCCGCGCAAGTGCGGCGTCCATTGGCTTTACCATAGGGTAGTTAAACAGCGGGCGGTTTTGATCAAAGGCCGTGCTCACATAGATCGAGGTATTTCGGTAGGTTTGAAACGCCAAAACCCCTGTCGCAAAGAAAAGCGCAAAATCCCCGCTCGAACTATCGTTGCGCCCTACAAGCCCAAACAGGAATGTGAGGATAGAAATGAGCAAAACCGGTTCGAGAATGGCCCAAGTATAGCCAATGCGCGCGCGCCCATGTCGGACACGGGCTTCCCGAAGAACCAAAGCGAAAATGACACGAAGATTGATTGCTAGGCGCGTCATCCGTCTCCCGATCGCGGCTGAAAAAAGTCGGTGTTTTTAACCCGTCAAAAGTGATATCTCCAGAAGGAGTTAGCCTGTTTGACCAATCCCGTCGACAATTTATCAGGTTTTAGCCAACAACGCGTTCAATTATCGTTGGCCTTTGACTAGTTATCCAAGTTTTAATGTTTGTTACTAGCGCTGATGGGCGTGTCCAATACTTAAGAACGGGTGGTAGGCTTATGATTGGAAGCGTCCAAGACTAAACAATTTGACCAAAGAAGAGAATGATCTGTTGAACTTGAACACGTATTTGGTTGGCCAGGCTTGCCGACTGCCAGGAGCGAATTCTATCGGAGCATTCCGGTCGCTTTTACGGGGTGGGGTTTGCGCGGTGACTTCGGTGCCGCAAGATCGTTGGAAGCATGATCTTTTCTTGCATCCCAAACCCGGAACATTGGGCAAATCCTATACATTTGCTGCGGGTGTTTTGGACGATATCTGGGGATTTGATCTCTCAGTTTTCAACTTATCGCCCCGCGAAGTCAGCCTATTAGACCCCCAGCAGCGCCTGATGATGCAGGTGGTTTTTGAGGCTTTGGAGGATGCGCATATTGCACCTGAAAGTCTTTCGGGACAACGGGTTGGCGTTTTTGTGGGCGCGTCGAGCATGGACCACGGCGCCATTCTGGGCCGCGACCCCGCCTTGGCCGACGCCTACTTGATGACCGGAAATACCCTTTCGCTGGTCGCAAACCGAATTTCGCACGCCTTTGATCTGCGCGGCCCCAGTTTTGTGGTTGATACCGCCTGTTCCTCTTCGCTTGTGGCTTTGGATACCGCCAGAAAAGCGCTGGAGTCCGGCGATATCGATACGGCCATTGTTGGCAGTGTGAACCTGTTGTTAAACCCCGGCAGTTTCATCGGATTTTCGGCAGCACAAATGCTATCTCCGAGCGGACTGTGCCAATCCTTTTCCAGTTCTGCCGATGGATATGTGCGCTCTGAGGGCTGCGTCGCCGTTGTTTTGAAGCGGTCAAGCGATGTCCCGCGCCGCGCGCGCGCCCGTATTGTCGAGAGCCATGTAAACGCCGATGGGGCGACAATGAACGTCGCGCTTCCTGCGGAGGAAGGGCAATATGCGCTGCTGTCTGAGCTCTATGAGCGCGCCCAAATCGATCCAAATGCGCTTTCCTTCATCGAAGCCCACGGTACCGGAACGCTCGTGGGGGATCCCATCGAGGCCCACGCCCTGAGCCGCGCCCTTGCCAAGCGGCGCAGCGCCCCTTTGCCCATCGGATCGTCAAAAACCAATGTTGGACATCTTGAGCCCGCCTCCGGCCTTGTTGGGCTGCTAAAGACCTTGGTTGCATTTGAAGATCGCCGTCTTCCTGCCTCGCTCCATGCCGCAAATCTCAATCCAAATATCGACTTTGAGGCGCTGAATTTGTCTCTCGCTCAGCAGGCCTTCGACTTGCCCCAAAACGAGCCGCTCTTGGCGGGCATCAGCTCCTTTGGGTTTGGCGGGGTCAACGCGCATTGCATCGTGCAATCGCTTGATGCGGCACAAGAACCAGCAGGGCCAATCCGCCAAAATCGCATCGTGGTGACCTCTGCATTTTGTGAGGCTGCCCTCAAAGATTTGGCGCAAAGTTACGCAGAAACACTTAAGGAAGATGGCGGGTTTTCGGACGGAGGCCTCGTTGATCAAATGTGGGCCGGGCGCGGGCATCATCCGCGCAGGCTGGCGGTTTTGGCCAAGGATGCGGCCAGCGCAACAGAGGCATTGCTGGCGTTCAAAAACGGAAAGGCCGACAAACGCGTCATCCAGATTGAAGGGCGTCACAGGGGCGCAGCGCCGGTTTTTGTCTTCTCCGGGAACGGCGCGCAATACGATGGAATGTGCCGTCTTGCGCTGGAAACTGATCCCGTTTATCGCGCGCGGTTTGCCGAAATTGACGCCCTGTTTGCGCAGGCTGTTGGGTGGTCGCTGTTGGCACATCTTGAAGGGGAGGCGCTCGATGTTTCGAGTGGTGATCTGGCGCAGGGCTTACTGTTCGCCGACCAGGTTTCTCAAGTTGCCTCCCTCGCTGAAAGGGGGCTAAAGCCTGTCGCAGTGATGGGGCATAGTGGCGGTGAAATCGCTGCCGCCTGCGCAAGTGGCGCGCTTTCATTAGAGCAGGCGATCGGATTGATCGCGGTTCGATGCAGTATCCAGCGCCACATTGAAGGCAAGGGCGGCATGGCGGCCCTACAGGTTGGCGCGGCCGAGGCCGAGGCGGCATTGGCGCGCTTTGATCACGCCGACCCTGATTTTCCGATCGCAATTTCCTCAATAAACAGCCCGCGCAGCGTAACGCTTTCGGGTCCCAAATCAGAGCTGAAACGGTTCGGTAAATGGGTGAAGAAAGCCCATCGATTTGCCTGCGTTCAGCTTAACTTGAACTTCCCATATCACTCCGTTTTGCTTGCGCCCTATGAGGCGGATTTTCACAGCGCAATGGACCGTTTTGAACCGCAAAATTCCGATGTCCGATATATTTCCTGTACCCATGGTCAAGTGGTCTCAGGGGGCGATTTGAACGCGAATTATTGGTGGGATAACCTTAGATTTCCCGTTGTTTTTCATCAGGCTGTGCAATGCGCTGTCGCTGAAGGCTATGAATGCTTTCTTGAAATTGGCGCATCCCCGGTTTTGACAAATTACCTCCGAGACAGCGCCCAAGACGGACCTGGAACCGGTACGGCAGATTTTGCAATCTCCTACACGCTTTCCAAAACGGATCCCGAGGGAATTAACCCGCTTGATTGCGCCTTTGCGCGCGCCGTTCTTGTTGGATGTGACTTTGACGAGGGGCGCCATTTTTCGCCGCCCAAAGGGCCCCAAATCGACTTGCCGGAGTACCCGTGGCAAAACACACCGCTTCGCGCCACCGACAGCCCAGAAATTCAGCGCCAAATGGGCACAGGCGGCACGTTTCACGTGCTTCTTGGTGCGCGGGGCGCGTCGCAAAACGGTCTTTGGCTTCGCGATTGGGATGCGCAACTTCTCCCCGCTTTTGCCGATCACAAAGTCGGCGATGCTGCTCTTCTTCCAGCGACGGCCATGGCCGAAATGGCTTTTGCCGCAGCGCATTTGGCCAGTGGCGGCGGCCCTGTAGAAATCACCGATTTTGACCTGAGTGCGCCGGTCAATCTATCCGGTCCGCAAGGGCTCGAAATTCAAACCACTGCCGATGTCGCCACAGGGCAAATCGCGTTACTATCGCGAGCCCGGCTCAGCCAGAATTCGCAGCGCACGCATATGAAAGCACGGTTTTGCGTGCTGTCTTCTGCGCCTCCAGCCCCCCTTGATGTCGCGCCACTGCCTATCTCCCAAAGCGAGAATCGCGCGTCGCTGCTATATCAAACGGCGCACCGTCTTGGCCTAAACTACGGCCCAGCGTTTCAAGGCGTGTCAGCCGTTCGGATCGAAGGCGACATTGTCGAAGTTGCCTTGGCGCAAGGAATTGGAATTGGAAACGACGCGCCGCCCACCGGGTTTGATCCGGTTCAAATGGACTGTTTGTTGCATGGTCTTATTGAAGCGGCTGTGGGCTCGAAATTTGATCGCACGGGGCGGGGCCTTGTGCCCATTCGCATCGCTCGATTGCATGTTTTTGCGCCGGGAGCAGCGCTTTGTTCGGGGCGTCTGCATATTCGTCGCTGGGGCACAAATTCGATACTTGTCGATGTGACGGGGTTTAGCGGCGACGGTGAACCCGTTGTTTTGTTTGAAGGTTTGCGCTTGCAAGCCACTTATCTGCGCGCCCCCATTGAATTTGACCAACATCTGTTTCACGTCACGGCCCGGCCAATCTTGCCGCATGGCGCAGCCCCTGAAATCAACGCTTTTCCATCGGCAATGGCGCGGGCTTTACCTGAGGCGGAGGCAGATGATGACAGCGGTTTGCTCATTTCGGCCGCTACCCATCAAGCGATTTGGCGCGCGATGCGCGATCGGGCCGATGACGCGGGGCTCTACACGCTCAAATCGCCGGACTTGCCCGCAGAACATCGGTTTTTGGCGATGCTGGAAGCTTTTGATCTTGCGCAACAAGGCGCGGCCCCGGGCGAATGGCAGATTGCGCAGCACTGTGAGCTGCCACCATCCGATGATATTGCCCATAGCCTATTGGCGGAACGGCCCGATCTCGTCGCGGATTTGTCGATCTTGTTGCACCTTCCACAGGCTCTGAGCGAGATTTTGATCGCGAAAACTGAATTCGCGCCGGAACCCGAAGCGCTGTTTGGCCAGGAGGCCTTGAAGGGCTTAGGCGAAATTCACCCACGCGCGCTCAAAGTGCTGAGTGCGGCCCTAAAATGCTTTAGCGACGCGGCATCAAGTGAAAGCCGCGTGCGCATCGGCGTTATTGGTCAAAATTTGAGCGTTTTAACCAATTTGGCTTTGGCGAATACCGACGTGGAATTTGTTGAAATCAGATCTAAATCCAGCGCGGCTCCCTCAGTTCATGCAGACTTCGCATCGCTCGCTTGGGAAGAGGCTTACGGATTTGACGCCATCGTAATCCCAGATGCCAAAGAGCTTGAAACCGGCGAATTTGTCGCTTGGACAAACCGTGCACTTAGGGCTGGAGGCGGACTTTTTATATTGAACCAAAACGCACCGGCCTTGGCTTTGGCCGCATTTTCAACCGCGATAGCGCCGCGCCGGCAAGCCTTATCAACGGGACGTATTGAGCAATGCCTCGCCGAAATCTCCGCGTTGGATGTTCAGTCTTTCCCCCTTGCCGACGGGGCAAACGGCGGCGCGCTCTATATTGGGATTTTGCCGCAAGCAGCACATGAACCAGCTCTTGAGGTGCCATCGGATCAGCCTGTCTGGCCAGCGGTTTGGCAGGCGCTTTATGGGCCATGCCAAGCAACATTTGACGGGTTTGAGCGCATAGAGCCGGCCAATGAAGCCGCGCCTTTGCTCCTCATTCGGACACCGCAATCGGACGTATCGCTCAGCGAGAGCCTCTTAAGCCTTAAGGCGCATGTTCAGGACGCGGCCAAGGCGACGCGGCCCGTTTGCGTGGTCTTACCAAGAGGCGCGCAGTTCGCCGGAGCTGCCCCCGCCGATCCGCATCAATACGCCCTTTGGTGTAGTTTGCGCACCATCGCAAACGAGTATCCAGAATTGAAATTAACCACGATTGATCCCTGTGACGCGCTGCCTGCAACACAGCTTTTGTCACTGCTGCGCGATGTGGAAAATGCGGCACCCAATGAGCGCGAAATCGTGATTGGTGCAGACTGCGTACTTGGGCTGCGCGTCGAAATAGGTTTGCCCGAAACGCCAGACGCAACCGTGAATAGCGATACTGCGCTGACCCTCAAAATCCAAAATTCCAGACGTTTGAACGGGTTGAAATGGGTCCCCGAAAGCCGAGGTCCATTGCTGGAAACCGAGGTCGAAATCGAAATTGCTGCGACGGGCCTGAATTACCGCGATGTCATGTGGGCGATGGGGCTTTTGCCTGAGGAGGCTTTGGAAACGGGGTTTGTTGGACCGACCCTTGGGTTGGAGTGCGCGGGGCGCGTTGTGCGTTTGGGATCAAAGGTGACAAAAGTTGCTCTTGGGGACCTGGTAATCGCCTTTGGCCCCGCGTCATTTTCGACCCATCTTGTGATTGATGAAAACTGGGTTTCACCGGCACCAAGCGCGTTGGACCCTGCGCAGGCTGCGACGCTCCCGGTTGCCTATTTTACGGCCCAATATGCGCTTGGGTATTTGGGGCGGCTTGAGGCCGACGAAACGGTTTTGATCCATGGCGGCGCGGGCGGTGTTGGGCTTGCTGCGATTGCTCTTGCGCAATCCGTTGGCGCGCGCGTTATTGCGACAGCGGGCAGCCCTGTGAAGCAAAGGTTCTTGAAGGAGCTCGGCGTCGATCATGTTTTGTCGTCGCGCGATACCGATTTTTCCGCTGCTGTGCGAAAGATCACAGACGGGCAGGGCGTAGACATCGTTTTGAATTCCCTCGCAGGGCCTGCGATGGAGGCCAGCTTGGCGCTGCTTCGCCCCTATGGGCGTTTCCTTGAATTGGGAAAACAAGACTATTATTCAAATACTTCCGTAGGATTGCGCGCCCTGAAAAACAACATCAGCTACTTTGGTGTTGATATCGATAGCCTGCTTGCTGATCGGCCAGAGGTTTCAAAAAAGGTTCTTGCTGATGTGATGTCTCGGGTGAAAGATGGTCAGTTTGCGCCCTTGCCGATGACGGTTTTTGATGCGGATAACGCTTCAGAGGCCTTCCGGCTGATGCAACGCTCAGGGCAAATTGGCAAAATAGTCATCACGCCACCAGACGTTGGAATGCGCTCCAAAACGGGGCCGATTGAAGGGGCGATTTTTCGACCAAATCCTGATGGTTGGCATGTAATTGCGGGTGGTCTTGGCGGGCTCGGGCTGGAGTGGGCGGAAATATTGCAGCGAAGAGGCGCGCAGCATTTGGCCCTCTTGAGCCGCTCAGGAAATCCGTCCGAAGCCATCCTGAAACGCCTTGAGGACATGCGCCGTGCGGGCGCTGAGGTTCACGTTGTGCGCTGCGATATCACCGGCAAAGCGGCCCTTGAGGCAAGCCTGAAAGACCTGCGCGCGCAGGCACCAGTTGTTGGGATTTACCACGCGGCGATGGTACTTGAGGATCGTTTGCTCAAAGACGTCGACGCAGACCTTCTGGCGCAAGTGCTTCCGGTGAAAACAGGCGGAACAGACAATCTTGATCAAGCGACACGCAGCGATGATTTGCAGGCGTTTGTTGCGTTTACATCGCTTGCAACGCTCATCGGAAACGTTGGCCAAACGGCCTATGTTGCCGCCAACGCCTATCAGGAGGCCGTGATCAAACAGCGCGTCGCGGATGGCTTTCCTGGGCTTGCGGTCGGGTTTGGCGCGATTACGGATGCGGGGTATGTGGCGCGCGATGAGGGCCTGTCGAAAATGTTGGAGCAACTTTCAGGGAAAGTTTCTTTCCCGGCTTGTGTCGCTTTAAACGCGTTGTGTCGCTTGCTGGCGCTGCCACAATCTGAACCATGCGTGACGATAACGCCGATGCGTTGGGGCGCTGCCGTCGGCCAACTCAAGCTGCTTGGCGGCCCGAGTTACGATGTCTTTCAGCGTCTGGCGCGGCTTTCATCCCAAGGTCAAAGCACCGGAACCCTGCGCGCCGATATTCTGGAACTGACCACAGCTAAAGCGATAAAATCCGCGACACGTTTTCTGAAGCTAGAGATCGCCGGGATTTTGCGTGTTTCGGAGAGCGCGCTTTCTACAACGCGGCCGCTTGCGGAATATGGAATGGATTCCCTCATGGGGGTTGAGCTTGGCATGGCTGTTCAAGAGGCGCTTGGCGACGATCTCCCGATGCCCTCTCTGGCGGACGGGCCGACGATTGCATCCATGGCAACAGCCTTTGTTGAGCACATAAAAAAGACGGCTGATCCTGCCCAGCCAACGGGTCATTCTACTGGACAAAACGCCCAAACCCCTCCCGCTTCGCCCTTGTTGCCCGGCCCGGCGACAAGCTCCAAGCCAAGCCAGATTGCTGAAGCCCTCAAATGAAAAAAGCACGGCCAACCCTTTCCAGCGAAGAACGTGCGCGTGCGATTGGCGCGGTGCGCGGCATGAAGCAAGGCCAATCCGCCTCCCAAAATCTGCCCGTTCCAAGCCCCGCCTTTGACACGCTGGCAGGGTTTGTTGAACGCGAAGGGGTGCGCAAACTGGCCAACAGTCTGGGCATTGGGGATCCGACCTTTCGACAGATTGATGCGCATCCAACGCCGCTCAGTCAGATGGATGGCAAAGAGGTTTTGAATTTTGGCTCCTATGATTATCTTTGCCTAAATGCTGATCCAAGACCTGCGCGCGCCGCAAAGGAAGCCATTGATCTTTATGGTGTTTCTGCTTCGGCGAGCCGTCTGACCACCGGACAGAGGCCAGTTCATATCGCGCTGGAGAAAGCGCTCGCGGCGCATTATGGCGTCGAAGATGCGCTGACATTTGTGTCGGGTCATGCAACGAATGTTTCCGTCATTCCAACGCTGACGGGCAAGGATGATTTGGTCATTTATGACGCCTATATTCATAATAGCGCCTCCGTTGGAGCCACGCTTTCAAGCGCCTCCCGCCGCAGTTTCCCCCATAATGATTTGGATGCCCTAGAGGCGCTTCTTGCGGAAAATGCAGGCCAGTATCGCGCCACTTTGGTTGTGGTCGAGGGGCATTATTCGATGGATGGCGACATCCCTGATCTTGCGCGGCTGATCGCCTTAAAAGCGCGATATGGATTTTGGTTGATGGTGGATGAGGCGCACGGCCTTGGTTGCATTGGCGCGACGGGCAAGGGCTTGCGCGAAGTTTATGGCGTTGCGGGAACCCAAGTTGATATTTGGATGGGCACCTTGAGTAAAACGCTGGCGTCGACCGGCGGATATATTGCGGGCAACGCCGCGCTCATCGATATTCTGAAATATGAAGCGCCCGGATCTGTTTATTCCGTAGCGCTTGCGCCTGCACTGGCCGCAGCGGCCGCGTGTTCGCTTGAAATTTTGGCGCAAGAGCCCGAGCGCGTGGCAAGGTTGCAGGCCCGCGGCGCGTTCTTTTTGCAATGCGCTAAATCCCATGGTTTGGATACAGGAACCAGCGTCGGCGCGTCGATTATTCCGGTGATTACTGGCAGTTCTGCTGTGGCTGTTGCGCTGAGCATGGAGCTTCTTGAGCGTGGTATTAACGCACTCCCCATTGCCTTTCCCGGCGTGCCGATGGATGCAGCACGGCTTCGGTTTTTTCTGACCTGCGACCATAGTGAGGCGCAAATATCGCATGCGCTTTCGGAAACCTCACAGATTTTAAAACGCTTGCGATCAGGCCCATTGGGAAGCCTCAAATGAGAGGTTTCAAGAAATTTTTTGCCGCAAGAAACAATCCGTCTGCGCGTCTCACGCCTTGGATGTCTGGTGCGCTTGATTGTGTCTCCGTTTCTTGTTTGAAATCTGCGGCCAGAAATGACCACGAAGTTCATCCAAATAGCGACGGCGACATTCCCAACATCGCAAAGGGCGTGACACACAAAGATGCGCGCAGCATCATCCCGGAAGATGAAATTTTTTTGTACGACGGAATCGAGTTGCCCTCTCTCTTTGGGCCTGTTGCTTCGACCTATTTTGCCCGCCAACGCGGTGTGCTTCACGATGTGTTGCCCAATCCCCATTACCGCCCTCTGTTTTTTAGAGAGATCGAACATTTAGGCGAGCGGTATGAGGATTTTTGCGCCTCATTGCCGCAAGAAACCAAGGCAATCCATATTTGCAACAGCGCTTTTAAGCACGCGTTCAAAACACATAGACCGCAGGGCAGTTTTGCCGCGCGGCTAAAAGAGGAAAGCCTCGATGAGTGACACCAAAAATGTACTCGTGGTTGGCGCTGGTTTTACCGGCGCAGTCGTGGCGCGCAAATTGGCTGAGGCCGGGCATAAAGTAAAAGTAATCGATGAACGGGATCATGTCGCGGGCAATTGCCATACTGAGCGCCATGAAGAAACCGGCGTGATGCTTCATGTATATGGGCCGCATATTTTCCACACGGACAATCAGCAGGTTTGGGATTTTTTGACGGAGCATTGTAAAATGATGCCCTACCGCCATCAGGTGCGCGCAAACGTGGCTGGAAAAGTCTATTCGATGCCGATCAACCTTCACACGATGAACCAATTTTTCTCCGCGTGCATGTCCCCAAAAGAAGCGCGCGCCTTTGTTCAGGAACTTGCTGAAACCGACATTGAAGACCCCGTCTCCTTTGAAGAACAGGCGCTCAAATTTGTCGGACGAGACATCTATGAGGCATTTTTCCGTGGCTATACGCTCAAGCAGTGGGCGGTGGATCCAAAGCGCTTGCCTGCGTCAATCTTGAAGCGTCTGCCATTGCGGTTCACCTATGACGACAACTATTTTTCTCATAAATATCAAGGTATTCCTTTCGAGGGATATACCTGCGCCGTTCAATCCATTCTTGATCATCCACAGATAGAGGTTGCGCTGTCTACACCTGCTGAAAGCTGTTGGGACGATGAAAATTCATACGACCATGTAGTGTATACGGGGCCACTGGACCGATATTTCGATCACCAAATCGGCCGTCTGACCTATCGCACATTGCGCTTTGAGGTGGAGGTGAAGGACGCGCCATACCAAGGGACGGCCGTGCTGAATTATTGCGATCCAGATGTGCCCTATACACGGATCACCGAGCACATGTATTTTGCGCCTTGGGAGGCTGAAGGGTTCGAAAAATCTGTTATCTATCGCGAGTATAGCGCCGAAGCGGGGCCGGATGACATTCCGTACTATCCCGTTCGTTTGCTCGACGACCAAACCATGCTCGCGTCCTACGTAAGCCTTGCCAATGCGGCGCCACGGGTCACTTTCGCCGGTCGATTGGGCACTTACGCCTATCTTGATATGGATGTGGCGATTGCGCGCGCATTTGACGTGGCCGATCACATCAACTCAGCTTTCGCACGCGGGCAAACCCCTGCGGCGTTCGTACATAAGGTCTAAATCCGTTGCCCGATACCCATGCCTTCCCGATCCAAAATGTCATCGCGCCAGGTTTTGATCGCCCAGAAACTCTCTATTTTAGTGCCCCTGAAAGGGCACCCGGCTGTCGCGGAGCGTTGCCTTGGAACATGGCAACCGGTCATTCGCTTTCAACCGACACCTATCTCAACAGCTTCTTTTACCAATTTTGGGACAGTTACGCCAATATCGGCCAAATCGGCTTGGAGATCGAAACCGATGAAACGGTTACGGTTTCGATCATGGCTGTTTCAGATGGCAGCCCCAAAGATATCGCGCAATATGCGGGGGCGGGGCAGCATATCATTTGGTTAACGGACCTGCCTGAAGGCACGGGACGTTTGGCCTTTTCGATGGTGGCCAATGCCGATGTAACGATCTCTAGGCTCAGGTGGGTCACCAATTCTGCGCCCAAACGCGCGGTGTCCCTTTCGATCGGGTTGTGCACATTTAACCGCGAACCGTTTTTGGCCGATACCGTTGCGGCGCTGGTCCAACAGCGCGAGAAAACCCCCGAAATTGAAGCGATTTGGGTGGTCAATCAGGGCGCGCGCTTTACCGATCCGGCCTTGCTTGAAAACGCCAAACTTGATTTCGTGACTGTTTTGGAACAACCCAATTTGGGCGGATGCGGCGGGTTTAACCGAAGCATGCTTGAAAGTGTAAGCGCCGAAAAACCAACAACGCATCACATTCTGATGGATGATGATATTGTGCTTGATCCGCGCGTGATTGATCGTGTGGTGCTGTTTTTGGGTTATTGCGGCGACAATTATGCGCTCGGTGGGCAGATGCTCGAGATCGAGCGCCCAACACATTTGCATGAGGCGGGAGGGCGTTTACACCCGCTTTGGTTCATTGATCCCGTTGGGCACAAACTAAAAATGGATCGCCCCGAAAGTTTGGACCTTTTTGATGAGACCCCCGAAATTGATTATAATGCTTGGTGGTTTTGCGTCATTCCGACCCGTGTGATCCGCTTGGTTGGGCTTTCGCCGCCGCTGTTCATTCGCGGCGATGATATCGAATATGGCTGCCGTATGAAGGCTGCGGGCGTTCAGTCTATTCCCCTTCCGGGCTGTGTGGTTTGGCACGAAGGTTTCGCCTATAAGACCAGCGATTGGCTGCTGTATTATGACCTGCGCAATCGCCTTATTCTCGCGGGTTTGCACCCAAATGCAGTGAGCCCGCCGGATGCGCTTTATTTGCTTGGCTACTGCATGAGTATCCTGTTTCAACACCGCTATCGTGCAACCGAGGTTGCTCTAAAGGCGATATCGGATGCGCTTGGTGCGCCCGAACTCGCGCTTGGTCCCGATGGTGCTACCCGCCACGAAGCGCTTGGCGCTTGGCTCAAGAACATCCCTGAACCAGTTGTTTTTACTGCGAAAAACCTACCAGCTCACGAAATGAGAGAGAAGGTGCCGCTGGATCCGTCCGTTTTTGCAATGATCCAGATGTGCGTAAAAGGGGGTGTTGCGCTGCATATTGCGCGTCTGATGCCGCGCCGTGTGCCCCTTTGCTTTAACCAACTTCCTGATGCGCCTTCCATCGGCGCCAGAGATTATTTGGCCGCTCGCGATCCCGAAGGCACTGAGTTTACCTTGCACAAAAGCGACTTGCGAAATTTTTGGCGGCTGCTGTTTAAATCAATTTGGATCTGCTCAAAGTTTCTACTCAAGTCCAAGAAAATGAATGCCATTTACCGCGATGAACTAGAGATCATGCGCAGCAAGGAAAACTGGACCAAAAGCTTTGGCAAAACAGACTAGCTGCTCGGTTTTTTCAGGACGGCCGCAAAATCGGCGCGCAGGCCAGTTTCATATTCCTCATATTCGCGACTACCGGGCATATCGGCCCATTTTACCGCATAAAGGCTAAATGGCCACGGTACTTTTGAAAGCTCGATTTCGCGCCTTGGGATGTCAGCTTTTAGCGAGGCAAATGTGTTTGGCGTGATGTCTTTGTAGCTGACAAAATCAAGCCCCGCAGCTTGGGCAGCCGCGCGCAATTCGCTTTCGATTTGTCTATGGTCGCCCTGACGGTATCCGCCACTTAGCGAGATAATCCCGCAGGCCCGAACCACTTTTGCGGCTTCGTTCACAAAGGTCGTAAGACCAAAATATGTCGGCGCGCCGACGCTCACAACCAGATCAAAACTATCGGATTCAAAATCCAAATGAGTGGATTTTCCCCTTTGAATGTTGGCCTGAACGAGGGGGGCGGTGCGTTTGCGCGCAAGGGCGACCGCCGCCATGCTGCGCTCTGTTCCGGTTAAGCGCGCATTTGGAAACAACCGCGAAAGATAGACCAAACCGCCGCCCTGGCCGCATCCAATATCCAGAATATCCTTGGGAGCAGGCGACAAATCCGAAATTTGAGAATGCCCCGCCTGATGGTACATCATCGCGCAATGGGCCTCGCCGGAAAACTCCGCGTGCTCAATAAAATCTGGATCAAGGGGCAGGTAGCCACCGTTAAAAAACCAATGCTTCCGTGCGGGCGATAGACGGTATAAAACTTCATATGCAACGAGATCAAATATGTGAAATCCGAACCCAAAAATCCGTTTTAGCCGAGTGGATCGCGCGCGAAGAAAGTCTGGCATCTAGGGCTCATTTCATGATTACTGGTCTTGAATATCTTCAACGAATTCTGCCCGCAACGAAAAGAAAACATGCTCCATGACCCCATGACCAAATCGGAGCCCCCAAACAAGCGCAGCTTCGTCTTTTTACAAGGCCCAACCTCCGGCGTGATGCGCGATCTTGGGCGCGCCTTAGCCACGCACGGGCATGATGTTTTGAAGATCAATTTTTGCCCTGGAGACGCGTTGTTTTGGCGGGGCTATGATACGCTCACCTATCGCGCAAAGCGAAAAGACTGGCCGGAGTTCTTGAGGCAGGTTCTTGTTGAGCGTAGCGCCACAGATATCGTTTATTTCGCCGACCGTTTTCCCTATCATCGTTTGGCGCAGGATGTGGCGCGCGCGCTTGGTGTGCGGCCAATATCGTTAGAATACGGCTACTTACGGCCTGATTGGCTTATTCTCGAAGAGGGCGGCCAATCCACATTCTCGCATTTCCACAATTCAAGAGAGGCCATTCAAGCCGCAGCCAAAACCTTGCCAAAGATCGATATGACCCCGAAATTCGCGATCCCCGAAGGCGTCGAGGCCATTTGTGAGACCAGTTTTCATCTTTCAAACGCCTTTCTGGCGCCAATTTTTACCGCGAATTACGCACCCGATCGGTATTACCCCGTGTTGCGCGAATACCTTTCTTATGCGCCGCGGATGATCCGCCGCGGCCTCAATGCCAAACGCGCCGCCAAAAGCATCAACGCGCTTCAAAACAGCAATAACCCCAAGTTTCTGATCCCTTTGCAGATGCAAAATGACTATCAGCTGCGCCACAACGCGCCGAGCCATTACCAAGACGGGTTCATTTCCGAAATCATGGAAAGCTTTAAGAACAATGCGCCGCGAGATGCCCAGCTCGTTTTCAAGCTGCATCCGATGGACAATGGGTTGGAGCGTTGGGATCGCCGTGTTTTGGAATTCGCAAAGGCATTTGGGCTGTCGGAGCGGGTTCATTTCTTGGATGGAGGCGATTTGGGCGCACTCTTTGCAATGTCTTCCGGCTGCGTCGTTATCAATTCCACGATGGGGTTGCGCGCACTCGGTCAATCGGTTCCGACCAAGGTTATGGGCGTCGCGGTTTACGATATTGAGGGGCTCACGGATCAAGCGTCACTCGACGAGTTTTGGCAAAATCCAACACCGCCGGAAGCCGCGTTCTTGGCTGATTTTCTTCGGGCAATTGCCTGTGGAATTCATGTGCGCGGCGCGATCTATGGGCGAAAAGGGCGCGCAGAATTTGTGAAAAATGCGCTGTCTCGACTGCAGGCGCCCCAGTTGCATCGCGCGGGTTTATACCTTCGCGTTCCGCCTCGATTATTCCGTGCAAAAGCGCTCGCAATTGAGGTGCCCTTCCTTTCTGATTGCCGGGAAAAACAAACGTGAAGCAGCATATTGTCATAACGGGCGCCTCAAAAGGGCTTGGTGCAGCACTCGCCACAGGCTTTGCAGGCGAAGGTGTACACCTTTCTCTTTGCGCGCGAGACATCTCGAATGTTGAGGCTTTGACGAAAGTTCTAGAAGCAAAAGGAAGCACAGTAAATTGGGCCTCGATTGACCTAAGGATTGCTCAGCAAAGTATTGAATGGATTGACTTTATATCGAGGTCATCGCCCATCGATATGCTGGTTTTGAATGCTGGAATATTTGACGGATCGCCAGCAGAGGGCCTGTTGGAAGACCCGCAGCGCGCGGCGGATATTGTATCGACAAACCTTTTGGGATCGGTTGTTCCTGCCCTTCACTGTGCCCAAAAAATGCGTGATCAAGAGCGAGGGCATCTTGTGTTTATCAGCTCTTTGGCGGGTTTTGCCGCGCACGCCGATGCACCAACATATTCCGCGAGCAAAGCAGCCGTGAGCGTTTTTGCGCGCGCCCTTAGAGAAGAGCTTGCGCCAAGCCAAGTCGGTGTTAGCCTCTTTCATCCGGGCCATATCGACACGGCCCAAACTCAACAACACATCGGTGCGTTGCCCGGTCTTGTCTCTGTGGAAACGGCGGCAAAACGGATCGTGGATGCGGTTCACCGTGGCCCGAGTGAAACCAGTTTTCCGATGAGATTTCGTCTGGGGCTGGCTGTGTTGAACCTTCTGCCGTGGCGGGTGCGCGCGCGGCTCAATCGAGCGTTTCGCTTTAAAGTGCGTCCGCCGTCCTCTCCAAATTCTGACTAAGCCGCTCCCCGTCGGCAAGCCTCGATCTGAAGTCTTCAATGACCCGCGCCAGCCCTTCATGAACCCCAATCTTTGGCGACCACCCAAGAATATCGCGCGCTTTGGAAATATCGGGACGGCGTTTCTTTGGGTCGTGTTGCGGCAAGGGGCCAAAATTCAAAGGCGCATCGATATCGGCCACTCTCAGGATCATTTCCGCGATTTCGCGCACGGTATGCTCGGTCGGATTGCCCAAATTAATCGTTTCGCCCCGCGCCTCCGGGGCGAGGGCCAACGCAATGAGCCCAAGCACGAGATCATCAACGTAGCAAAGGGATCGCGTTTGCGATCCGTCGCCAAAAACAGTCAGCGGCGTGCCATTTAGGGCTTGGATCGCAAAGTTTGAAACGGCGCGGCCATCGTCAAAGGCCATGCCTGGGCCATAGGTGTTGAAAATCCGCGCGATCCGCAAATCTAGTCCCTGAATGCGTGCAAGATCGCTCAAATAGGTCTCGGCGGCGCGCTTGCCTTCGTCGTAACACGCACGCTTGCCTTGAGGGCTGACATTGCCCCAGTAGCTTTCTGTTTGCGGGTGGACCTCTGGGTCGCCGTAAACTTCGCTCGTTGAGGCTTGGACGAAAACAAGCCCGTTGCGAACGGCCATCTCCCCCAAATGCATCGCGCCGAGTACGGATGCTTTCCATGCCTGTTGCGGATCTTTTTGGTAGTGCTTAGGGGATGCAGGGCAGGCCAGGTTGAATAGAATATCGCCAGTTATATCAATGGGGTGAATGATGTCATGCTGGATAAATGTAGCGGTTCCGGCCGGGCTTGCAAGGCGGGTCTGTGCACCGGGACAACTTGTTGATAGGTTGTCGATGACGGTAACTTGCGCGCCCAATCGCAGCAGAGCTCTTGTGAGGTGCATGCCGACAAAACCAGCGCCGCCAGTCACAATACAGGTTTTCCCATGCAAGGTTTTCATTTCCGTTTTCCTGCCAAATTGCGAAGGTTTTGCGCGGTTTCTTGGGCAACGGCGTCCCAAGTGAGGCTTTCGGCAAGCGCTTTGCCTTCTTGAGCGATCTCTTGAGCGCGCTCGTCATTGTTGAGAACCCAGTCGATTTTTTCATGAAGGTCTGACAGGTCCTTTTTGATCGGCACATAGTTTTTAAATGGCTGCAGGCGATCATAATACCATTGACGAAATCCGGCCTGACTTTCGACTTTTAGAACACAGTTTCCCATCAAAAAACGATGAAAAATATTGTCCCATGTGTTGCTAAATCCATCAATATCGACGGCAAATTTTGATCCAATCCACGTTGTTGTCTTGATCACATCGGTCAAATAACCGGCCTCGCTTAGGATGTGCTCTTCAATTGGGGTTATGGCCGAAACAAAGCGAAAATCCAACCTTGATCCCCTTGCATGCATCGCAGCTCGAAGCCGTTGGCGCACGAGGGGATTGTCTTTTTGCATCGGATCCAGAGAAAAAAGTCCAACGCCCGTGAGCCGTCCGCGCCAAACCAAATCTGAGTTGCGCGCGGCCCATGGGACATCGTTGTTTCTCACCCAGGCGCGCATTTTTTCATACCCGAGATCGCGAAAGAAATAGTAATCAGGGACAAGTTGCATCGCTGGATCACAGGACGAGAATGCGCACTGCGCAAGGGAGGGGAGTGGGCCGTCTGAGAGGTGAAAGCATATTTCCGTTGCCTCGGGGCCAGCAAGAAACATCCAGCCAATGGCCGTCGGTGCGCGTTCTTCGATGAGCCGCATGCGACCGTCGTTTTTATTAAGGTTCGGTACGTGCAGAAGGAAGTTTTTTCCGCGTCTCTCAACCCTCACATCAAGGCTTGGGATGGCGGTCTTATCGACTTTTACAATAACTTCCCCGTGAAACCCTGTTGCCAGCTTTACCTTCTCTGCGAGTTGGTTTTGCAACTTCGCAATCGTGTTATCCGGCTGTTCGTTCGGGATTGGTTTTCGAGGTTTCCAGAGATTTTGAAAGGCGCGCATATGGAGGGCTTTCTAGGCATTCAGATGTTTTTGTCTATCACAGTCGGCGCGGTCTTTCGAGCGTTCCGTCGTTGGACTCACTTTTTGGCACGGTCAGTGAGTTTTGGACAAAAGTTTGGGTACTGTCAGACGATTAAGTCGAGCCTCAGTTCGGCCGATGAAGGCACCTTTTCCAGAGGTTTGTGTCGATGGGTACACTCGGTATAGCTGCGACAAGATTGCTGAACGCAGATTGGTCTTTGCGCCAAATAGCAGTCTTGATGGGGTGGTCCGTGCGCTACGCCGCACAGGCTGGCCCTGACGAAAGCGATGCAGTTTTGCACAAGCTCAATCGGGCAAAATCACTGCCTCAAGACACGAAAATGTAAACGCCCCTGTAAGCGGTGGGCCCCAAGCATGGGAAGGAGTCACGCAAGCCATTGAAAGTAAATGGAGGCGAGTAGGAGAATCGAACTCCTGTACACGGATTTGCAAGACTAAGCATGCCTTTGAATTTATTTGCATAAATGTCTAGATATGTACCAGATATGCACGGAACATTGCGTGAATGTTTAGGCGCGTAAAGTCGTAGACTGGCTACTTTGTCACGTGCGGGAACGTCTAAGAAAATGGGGACTTCCGGCCCTTTGCGGACATCTGCCCTACCTTCGAGATGCTGCGGTCGCAGCCCGCATTGCCGACATTCGCTGAAGGTGCAAAGTGGAGACGTTGGCGAACTGGTAGTGTGCGGACAAAGTTATAGGCGTAACCATAGGAGCAAACGATTTGGGTTGCGTCGATTGTCATATGACCTAGCTTGGACGCTATTGATTTGCTAAAGAAATTCATGGATTGCCAGCATTGACCGTAGACACCAATTTTGAAGATAACTGGATACAGCAGCACAGCGGCTTGAAAACATCGTCAGAGCCTCATTTGAAAATTGAGACTATCGAAGAGGTTGAGCCGTTGGATACGCAGTTTGGCGTTGCGGCTCCCAAGACGGTGCCAGATGCGCTCTACGGAGCCCTGTTTGGGCAGCCCGAGCCGAAAGAAATCGAACGATCTGAAGTTGCAGGTGAACATGAGACCGTGCGCCCCGTTCACACCTACGCGATCCTTGACGCGGCTAAGGCTCCCGGGTTGCCGGAACTGTTGGCGGCGTCAGAGCTTGAGCATCGGTGTTTGTTCAAAGGTGATGCGTACGAAGAACTAAAGGATGTCGCTCCATGGATCGTCTGCTTGAATGAGGGTAGCAGTATTACCCGCAACCTGTTTACCCGTTCAGATGCAGGATGGCACATGTGGGACAGGCAGCCGGGAATCTATTTGCGGTCACACGGGACTCTCGACGACATGTGGAGGCATTTTAGGAAATTTACTAGGGTGCAAGATGAGAATGGAGGTTGGTTTTATTGGCGGTTTTGGGAAGCCGAGTATCTGGCACCTATTTTACAAGCGGCAGACCCAGCAATGTGTCGAAGGTTCTTTATGGACGGGAACGTCAAATCCCTGCACACCATACCAGCTGCGACAAGGATGGTTTCACTGAGCTTGTGAGCCCACAATGGGTTCGGTCGTGGCAATAGTCGTTGCCTCCGAGCAGGAGGTTAAAACGGATCAGAATACAGGCGTGGGTTTTGATACCATTCCGGGAGCTGGTGAAGTGGGGTGTCTATACGCACAGCGTACCGGCCTAGAACGTCTTCGCGCACGAATGGATAAAGCTCCACAGTCGCTTCGGACGCAGAGTAAATTGGCCCGGGAGCTTCCCCAAACACACGGTGAATCACGCGGGCTTTCGGGTCAAAAATTATGAACTGAAAGCTACCGAATGACATCTGGGCTTCTGGGTCGATCGTTTCTTCATATGATCGAACCGTTGCCCCCTGAATACTCTTTTCGCAATATTGAATGTCGCGCAAAATGATAGATTCCAAAAATTCGCCCTTGTAGATGACCCTGTCATTCCGCGCCCCGTCCTCGATGATCAAAGTGAGTGGGTTGCCGTCATGGGTTGGCATATTGAGAAACCGAACTTTATGGTCAGTCCGCCCCAAGGTGCCTTGCGCGCAGTCGAACGGATAGTCCGTATTTACTGCGGCGTTGATCCGGGTCATCCAGCTTTCGGATGCGACCTCCCATCGAAATTCACGCATAATTTCAAACCTCCAAAAATAGTAAGCCCATCCTAAGAAGGCCAAGAGAATGGCGACAAGGCAAACCGAGATAACCTTGATGTGTTTCTTGCCTGATGTCATGGGGCCGCCGCCGTAAATTCTTGCACAGTATTGCTTAGGCCGCCCGGCGTACTTGCGCCCACGATCTCACCTTTGGAGCCGTTGGTATTCCATAGCACCAAACCGGCCTTTTCCTCGTGAAAGGGGCTGAGCCGATTGAAGGCTTCTCCGAAAAAATTTGATGTGCGTCCGCTGCTGTTGGAATCCGCCAAATCCACGAAAGCTGATCGGAAGCCGGTATCGCCCCTGTCATTAAAAATCCCGCCATAATAGGTTCGCGTAAGCCATGCCAATACGTCACGCTGCGTGTGATCCGCGAGCTTTTGGGCAAGACTGTTCTCCGGGCGAGCAAGTGCGGCATCTGAGTATGTAAAACCGGGGAGGTCACTTCTTCTTCGTGTGTCCCCATTGCCGGTTCGGCATGCATATGACCAAATTCTGCACTCGGGGCTGAGATGATCAACAGACAATTGAGAGTAGTTATTTCCGTTGAGCGATTGGGTGCTCGAATTTGAACCATAGAACCCGAAGCTTACGTCGTCTCGAATTCCGTGAGCATAGATGTCCACTCGTTCGATTTTCACACCATCGCATCCGCTTTTTTCAACAATGCCAGTGTCAAAGAAATCAAACACATCATCTATGCTCGAACATTCGACGTATTGGACGTTATTTCGCCAAGTTGCGTTTGCTGTATCTTTCGCCGCGTTGACCGCGGTCACGCAATCTGAACTGTAACCGTCTGAAAAGTGTAAAACAAAAAAGTGGTTTGGAAGCCGGACCAGACCTTGGTTCAACATTTTGCGCACTGCTGGTGCCCAAAACATCATCTTGTTGCCATAGGTGTTATAGTACTGTTCGGTCCCAACGATCACGACGTATGCTGACGTGCAGCAGGCTTGGCTAACCTGATCAATTTCCATGTCAGCTTCAGCCATTTTGAGTCTTCGCCAAGTAATCTAGCGCGGCCTTTTTTGCTTTGCGTCCCTTATTTACTTGCCCGCGCATGTCTTTGACATGCGTGTACATCGTCTCGGGCGAGCATTCAGCGAGATGGCAAGCTAAGGCAAAATCTGTAAAAGCATCGATACGTTTAAGGCCAATCTGACAGCAAAAATCCCAGTACGACTGCAATGTATCTTTATGTATGCCCGGCCTTGCGGGAACAATTTCGCGGCTAGATGCGTCAATCTGGATACGTATCTGTGAGAGACGCTCTGCAATCGAGAACGGAGCGGCAGCCGCTTGTATTGCCTCACGTGTGAATTTCATCAGATCCTCCCATCGACGGCAATACATTTACCAATGGCAGTGCATAGTCGGCAGGAAGTATAAGCGTTAGCATCTGATCCAAGATGGAATCGCCTGTGATACCTGCGCATTCGAGGTCAATATGAGATGTCTCAGTCGACGTTTCGGACCCGTCTAAGGTGACTTCGAAGGACGTGCTGACGTTACTTGCGTCTTTCATTTGTGCTCTTGCCATTAAGCTCATCAAAAAGACTTTCAAAATATAGTTAAAATGAAATAGGTATCAAATTAAACAGCGCCATAAACCATTATAGATTGAAGGTATAAGATCATCAATCCTTTCGATCTTATGTTCTGAAATGCGATTAGGCGTGTCGTTGAGCCAAGGCCCCCGGCATGCACAAGCTTCGAGCGCCACCAAAATCAAGACTTTGCTAAAGTGGGTGAGATTTTTTGTGATCCTCTCCTAAGGTTAATCAGCTCGCACTGTAGGAATGGCTGCGTTTTGTTCTTATGCACCAACATTTTCGCTTTTGCAGCGAACGACTGCTCTCCGCCCATATGTAGAGCTGCCGCTCTCTGGGGATGGTGTCCTCCCGCTTCACCCCTGATGCGCCAGAAACGGCCTGAGGGCGGCGTTAGGTGGTTTTCCGACGTCAGCCTGCGGCGCAGAGCGTTCCGCGCCCTCAGCGTCGCTCATATCGGCTCCTTGATGGGCAGCTGTCGCCCGGTCCATCCCGCAACCACACAATTTCAAAGCAGCCCGGCGTTGGAGCCGCAACACAGCCCTGATCCTCCGTAGACTTCATGTATCGAAGGAGGGTCTGGGCGACATAGCATACACCCCCCTTGTTTCTGTATGCAGTTACCGACACATTCGCCCTCTGGGCGGTGGAGGTTGTTTGATGTTGTTCTCGAGTTTTGACTGGTGAAAATTAGCACTGAGATTTCAGCGAGCGCCAGGCCTAGAAATTTCTTGACTGGCGTAATTTTGCAACGTGCCTCTCTGTATGCAGTTAGCGACACAATGATTTAGAATTCTGAAAAATATTTTTCGTTCTTGACGGCTTTCCTTGCCGAGATTCCGGCTCTTTCCTAGAATCCATTCATAACCTTAGTTTGCATGAGTTTATTGCTCATTCGGTCTTCTTTGGCCGCGCGAACTGTAATTGAAACGGTATTGGATGTTGGAAAGCAAATGGCTGGCTCGTCAATCGAACAAAAAGCTATCGGTCTGCTTCGGGCATTCGAGAGTGCTGGGAAGCCAGTTTCTCGGGTTATGATCGACGGGAGAAAGATTGAGCTGGTTCTAGAGCAATCCAAAGTCATTGATGAATTTGAGGGGATAGATATGCGCCATGACAAAACGTGAATTGCCAAAACACGTTTATAGGCAAAGGAGTGGCCTATATTTCCAACGGCGCGGTTGGCCTTCGCAGAAGCTAAAAAGCGAGTTTGGAACGCCGGAATTTTGGAAGGAATACTCCGATATCCTTTCTGGGAAAGAACCTCCAAAGCGAGTGATTTCTCATAATTTCAGTGCTTTGATTTCTCATTACCGCAAGTCTCCGAGGTATCGAAAGCTCATGCCTCGCACTGCGCTTGATTACGATAAGTACCTTGAATTCTTCTTGTCGATCATGGCGGAGGCAAACCCTTCCGCGATGAAACGAAAGGACGTGATCCGGCTGCGGGACGCAAATGCCGATAAGCCCTATTTCGCCAATTACTCTCTGCGCGTTCTGCGAATTATCATGGAGCACTGCGTAGATTTGGGTTGGCGCGAGACAAACCCTGCGAAGGGCGTACCTGAAATAAAGGCCAAAAAGAAAGAGCGTGAGCCTTGGCCTCATGATCTGCTACCGCGCGACTTGTCCTCTCGGTAGCCGGGAGCGGCTTCTGATGGAGCTTTGCGTCGGTACGGGGCAGAGGATCGGTGATGTACTTGAGATGCGCTGGTCGGATATTCAGGACGGCGGCTTTGTTGTGAAGCAAAACAAAACGGGAAAAGAGCTTTGGATACCTATCTTGCCAGAGCTGCAAGCGGCGCTCGATGCGGCTCGTCGCCATTCGGTCTTTTTGCTGACCAATGAGAGGGGCACGAACCGTTGGTCTTATCGTGGCGCTTCTCAAGCTGTTCGCAATGTTAGGGAGCAGGTTGGCGCGTTAGATTACGATATCCATAGCTGGCGATATAACGCGGCCTGTGAGCTTGTCGAGGCGGGCTGCGGGGATGATCTGGTTGCCTCCGTAACCGGGCAAAGTCCGGCCATGGTTTTGCATTACACAAAGAAAGTTCGACAGAAAGTCAGGGCCACTCAGGCACAGCAAAAGCGAACAGAACAAAAACAGAATGTTTAGACATTTGTTTAGACTTTCAACTGACCGTTTGCGCGTTTTGCGCTAACCCATTGAAAGTAAATGGAGGCGAGTAGGAGAATCGAACTCCTGTACACGGATTTGCAATCCGCTGCGTAACCACTCCGCCAACTCGCCCCTGTGGTTTGAAATCTATGACACATAAATCGGTTCGCTTTTGGCGCACCTCAAGAGCCATAGATTTATCAATGCTGTACTCAGATCGGCGACCTGCAGCATCTTTGGTCTGTTACGGTTTGTTATGGGCCTTGTCCAGTCAGCAAGCGCGAATTTTGGAAAACTTTTTCCCTAAGAAGGGCGCCTTGTTCAAATTGGGCAAATTGCAAAGCGAGCGGGTTTAAAGGGGCTTTTGACAAGGGGCGCGAAGCCTCGGCGCAGCAGAAAATTACGGTCATTCATGCGCATAGGAGTTCCCACATATCAAAATGCGCTTTGCCAGCTGTGGTCCGCCAATCGCTTCCTGTGCACCAGTTTTTGGCAGCGGGCTATGGGTGCTTGATAGGGGGAGAATGGCCGCTCCGATCCTTGAGTAAATACCTGGAAGTCGCGCGTAACCAGTTGCCCTTTCGCGCTAAAGGCGGCTAACGTAAGGGAACCTGAATGAAGAAGGGCACGAGATGAAACTTACAACCATTGTGGCCACATTATTGCTGAGCAGTGCGCTCGTTTTGCCAGTGTCGGCGCAATCGCTGGAACAGTGGGGCGCGTCTGATTATTGGGATGTGATGGTCGATCCATCTTTGGGCAACGGCTGCTTGATCCAGTCCGAATTTAGCGACGGCTCGGTTGTACGCATCGGCTTTGATCGCAACGAAGGCGCGGGCTATGTCACGGCCTTCAATATGGCTTGGGGCGATATCGAAGAGGGCGAAATGTACCCGGTAATTTTCGAGCTCGACAGCCAAGAATATGATGCCGAAGCGCGCGGCATTTATCTCGAGGACGTGCCCGGCGCAGACATCTATTTTGACAATCCAGACTTCCTGTTTGACCTCGCCAAAAAGCAAACCATGACGCTTCATACCGAGGAAGGTGAGGTCATGGCGATTGACCTTACCGGCAGCTATCAAGCGCTTGAAGCGGCGATCCAGTGCCAAGAAGAGATGGGCTAAATCCCTAGTCCCGCGGCGCGGTTTTGCAGTAAAGCGCAGATGCTTTGGGCGAGGCGTTTGGAGCATTGCGACGGGTGAGTTTGCGAGGCGCAACTGGCGCTTTGCCCGATGGCTCGGCTCTGAATTGGCGCCCATTTGAGGGATTTTTTGCCGTCCATGATCCGTATGAGATTTAGAATTGTTCGCTTTAAAATAGGAAAACCGACCATGAGATTTTCTTCATTTTTGACCATCGTGACATTCGGCGCATCGTGCTTCCTAGGCGCACAAGGGGCGCTTGCCGGGCCTGTTGGGGTTTACAGCGTTGAGGGGGTTAATCCGGGCGGCGGCGCTACATATGAAGGCGCCGCAGCCGTCGAGGCGAATGGCGCGACTTACACGGTTACCTGGCAAATCAACGGCGAAAAATTTGTCGGAACGGCAATTGGCGCGGCAAATGTTAAGGGCTCAATCATCTTTGGCGAAGCTGCCAAAAACGACAGCGCGCTCGCCGTTTCCTACGGTTCTGGCAATAGCTTTGGCTTGGCGCTGTTTGTCGAGCAGGACAGCGGCCAATGGAAAGGCATCTGGACCTATGAGGGCTCTGATGCGATCGGGTCTGAAACCTGGACGCCGCAATAGCGCGAGATAAAATGTAAATAAATCAATGGATTGGTGCGCTTGTAAAAAGGCGCGCTGATTAGCCCCAGCTGTAGTTGAAGCTCACGCTGATGCGCTCTTCTTCGGCCATGTTCATCGGGACTTCATGGCGCAGCCAGCTCTCCCAGAGCAGAACATCGCCGACCTCAGGTTCGACATAGATAAACGTGCGCAGATCCTCGCGCGCCTCTTTGTTGCGCCCCGGTGCGGCCATCATCATCGCAAGACGCGGGTCTTCGAATTTGATCGCGCTGGTGCCTTTGGGCATGGTCACATAGGTCGTCCCGCTGATCACACTATGGGGATGAATATGCGAGGAATGCGTGCCGCCCTCGGGCAGGATATTGATCCAAAGCGAGTCCAGTTTGAGCTTTTTCTCACCCAGATCAAACTCAATGTCTTTGGCGAAGGCCGCCACATGTTTATCCAGCACCTTCACCAGATCCTTGAAGATCGGAAAGCGCCAGCCAAGGTCTGTCAGCGAGGCATAGCTCGTATAGCCCGGATAGCCGTTTTCTTCGCACCATTGCTGGCCGGCCTCATCATCCTCAGCGATCACATAGCAAGAGGTTTCAAGCTCGCCCGTATCAACAGGCTTGCCGAATTCGGCCAAGGCAGCTTGGTAAAGGCGGGTCACGAAAAGAGAGCGGATATGTGTCATGCCTCTCTCTTAGCTCAATGTTTTGGCCATGGCGAGAGGGCAGGGCGCGCGGGCCAAGTGAGCGCCGCTTTTTGTCGCAACCCGCGCGCCATTTCACCGCAAATTAACGCGCCACTGTCATAGCAGCGCAACAAAGCCCGCGCGGGGCCCATTCAAGCGCTTGTTGATATTGCCCACCGCGCGGTTCTGTGGCACATCAGGCAGGCAATCAAAACAAATGAGTTTAGGCATGACCGACTATAGCCAGCGCCGCACAATGATGGTCGATACGCAGGTACGGCCCTCTGATGTCACCAAATTCCCGATTATCGAGGCGATGCTGAACGTTCCGCGCGAAGATTTCGTTCCCGATGATCGCCGCGAAGCCGCCTATATGGGCGAGAATTTTTCGCTCGGTCGCGGGCGTGTGATGCTTGAGCCGCGCACATTGGCCAAAATGCTGGATGCGCTTGATATTCAACCCGATGAGCTTGTGCTCGATCTGGGCTGCGGGCGCGGCTATTCTTCTGCGGTGATCGCGCGCATGGCCGAGGCTGTTGTTGCTGTTGAAAGCGATGAGGAAATGGTCTCTGAGGCCGAAGATACGCTTTCCAAAATTGGCGCGGATAATGTGGCTGTTGTCTGCGGCGACGTGGCCGCTGGCGCGCCAAAGCACGGGCCTTACGATGTGATCACGCTGCAAGGCGCGGTTGAGCATCTCCCCGAGGCAATCCTTGAGCAGCTCAAAGAGGGCGGGCGCATCGCTTGTCTTTTTGCCGAGGGTGCCCTTGGAATTATGCGCATCGGTTACAAGATAGATGGGGAGGTCACTTGGCGCTTCTCGTTTAATGCTGCAGCGCCAGTGATGGCCGGGTTCGAAGCGCGCAACGCATTCGTTCTTTAGGCAAAGCGCGCCCGTTTTTGGCGTGCGGGAAAAGGCCCTGAATGGGGCCGAACATATTTATGAGGCGAAGCCCGTATGAAGATTTCAGCGATCCTACCGCTCGCGCGCAGTGTAACCCTTACGATCGGCCTTGCCGTTGGCGCGCTGATTGCTGCCCCCGCCGCGCAGGCTGAAACGCTTTCGGATGCCATGGCCTCGGCTTACAAACACAGCGGATTGCTTGATCAAAACCGCGCCGTTTTGCGCGCCGCCGATGAAGATGTCGCCCAAGCCGTCGCGACCCTGCGCCCGGTTCTGAATTACGCTGGCTCAACCACATATAATTTTGACGCCAAAGGTTGGACGAGCTCGCTTAGCCTCACCTCCTCCATCACGCTTTACGATTTTGGCGCAAGCCAGCTTGGCATTGATGCGGCCAAAGAAACCGTTCTTGGAACGCGCAAACTTCTCGTCGGGATTGAGCAAAACGTTCTGCTCAATGCGGTAAACGCCTATTTCGACGTGCGTGAAACCCAAGCCGTCGTTGGCTTGCGCGCCTCGAACGTGCGCCTGATCACCCAAGAATTGCGCGCCGCTCAAGACCGCTTTGAAGTGGGCGAAGTGACCCGCACAGATGTGTCCCTGGCCGAGGCGCGCCTCGCCGCGGCGCGCTCTGCCGAAGCCGCCGCAAAGGGCAATTTTGCTGTCGCGCGTGAAACCTATAAGGCCGCAACCGGCCACTATCCGGGCAATCTTGCCGCCCCACCGCGCCCGCCCCAATCGGCAAAATCTGCGGAGGCCGCACGCAGCGTTGCGCGCAAGCGCCATCCAATTATTCTGGCCTCCCAGCACGATGTGACAGTTGCCGAGCTTAACATTCTGCGCGCCCGCGCCCGCACACGGCCTAATATTAGCGCCAATGCCACCGTTGCCGCCGGGCGCAGCACGACAGGCATAAACAGCACAACCGAAACCTTCGGCCTCTCGATCTCTGGACCGATCTATCAAGGCGGCGCATTGCGCTCGCTTGAGCGCCAAGCCGGCGCACGCCGCGATGCTGCACGGGCCGCGCTTTTGATCGATGTTCAAACGGTAGAGCGCAACGTCGGCAATGCTTGGGCGCAGCTCCAAGTCGCCAATGCCAGCCTGGATGCCACATCTCGCCAAGTTCGTGCCAGCCGCGATGCTTTCGCCGGCGTTCAGGAAGAGGCCAAACTTGGCGCGCGCACAACGCTTGATCTTCTGGATGCAGAGCAAGAGCTTTTGGATGCGCAGGTTTCGGCCATTTCCGCTGAAATTGGCCGCTACCGTGCAGTTTACACGGTGCTTTCTTCAATGGGCCTGCTCACCGTCAGCCATCTTGGCCTTGGGGTGCCGCAGTACGATCCAGCGGCCTATTACAACGCGGTGAAGACCGCGCCCTTGCATGGGGTTTCTCCTCAGGGCGAAAAACTGGACCGTGTTTTGAAGAGTTTGGGAAGAAATTAGGATTTTTCCTATCTGTTGTGTGCCAAAGGGAAGCTGGCTACTATAGACGCGTGAGGGTGTGGAGGTTTCGGAATGTCTGATGCGATGACAAATCCAGAGATTGAAGATGTTGTTTCTTCGATCCGTCGGTTGGTATCCGAAGATGTGCGCCCCGTTGCGCGCAACGAAAATGCTGTGCAAGAGGCCGATAAATTCGTTTTGACCCCGGCATTGCGCGTTGCAGAACCCGCACCAGAGCAGCAAGCACCTAAAGAAGACGCGCCGCAAATGCATGAAAATGAAGAGCAATCTCACGGAGATGCGCCCGCTCATGAAGAGCCGCATGTCGAAGACGGCCCTCAGGCCGAGTTTGGCGCAGATCAACCCGCACAGCCGCTGAGCGATGAGAGCGACGAGGATACTTGGGCCGCACCGCAAGAAGAACATGCGCAGACCGAAAGCGCGCCCAGCAACAACGACACGCTTGTTCTTGATGGCTCTGAGCGCATCGAAGACGCGGATCAAAGCGAAACTGAAGCGCAGCATGAAGCCCATGCACAAGCTGTCGCGCCCGTTGCCGAGGCGACTTCGCCCGATCAACATGCCGATCACACTCCTCATCACGACGATATTCGCGATGAAGAGCAGAGCGTTGAGTTTAGTGCTGATCCCGATGCCGAGCAGGCGCAAGATTGGCAAGACGAAGCGCCATCGACCCAGTCGCTTGAAGAACGCATCGCCGAATTGGAAGCCGCCGTTGGCGCGCAGACCGATGAGTGGGAGCCCGACGGCAGCGAAGTCGAAACCAGCACCGCGCCATCCGCCACGATCCTGCAATATAGCCAATCTGGTTTTGGTGCCGGGGCTGCGGGCCTAAGCGCGGCCTTTGACGATCCAAACGCCGACCCAGAGCCGATTGAAGGCGAAAGCTTTGCGGCAAACGAATTTAGCGATGACGAAGATGATCTGGACGGGTTCATTGCCGGCGCGACAGCCGCGGCAAGCGAAGACGCAATTCTAGATGAAGCCGCATTGCGCGAGCTGGTCGGCGTGATCGTGCGCGAAGAGCTGCAAGGCGCTTTGGGCGAGCGGATCACCCGCAATGTGCGCCGTCTTGTGCGCCGCGAAGTGCAACGCGCGCTTTCGCTTCGTGAGTTCGACTAAGCGCTTAGCTTCTCATTTCGCCAGCGAGTTTATACAGCGCATCCAAATCCAGATGCGCCTCAAGGTGATCGGCCAAAGCTTCCAAAGTGGCCTCAACATCCGCCTCATAGTTCAAGCCCGATGCCGCTGCGCCCAGATAGGCCGCGCGAAAGGCGTCCGAGCTGAAAAGCCCATGCACATAGCTGCCCTGAACCAGGCCATCGCGCGAGGTTGCCCCCTCATCGCGCCCATTCACCGATAGCCAGGGGCGGCTGCAATCCGCGCCGGATGTCTCGCCGATATGGATTTCATAGCCCGAAATCGGCGCGCCATTGGCAAGGAATACCGCCTCAATGGGGCGCAGATGCTTTTGCGGCTGCATATCCGTTTCAACATCCAAAAAGCCCAAGCCTTCAACGCTGCCCGGCGCGCCCTCAATCCCATCGAGATCACGGATCACGCGGCCAAGCATTTGATACCCGCCGCAAATCCCAAGGATGCGCCCGCCGCGCCGATGATGCGCCGCCAGATCAATATCCCAGCCCTGCGCGCGGAAAAACGCCAAATCCGCGATGGTGGATTTTGTGCCGGGGATCAAAACCAGATCCGCATCGCCGGGCAGGGGGCGGCCTGCTGGAATGATCTCAACCCGAACGCCGGGCTCTGCCGTCAGCGGATCAAGATCATCGAAGTTGGCAATCCGTGAGAGCTGCGGCACTGCGATTTTAAACTGGCCCTCGCCGCGCGAAGCGATATCCATCACGTCCTCAGCCGGCAGTTTCCAGCTATCGGCAAACCACGGCAAAACGCCGAGATTGGCCCAGCCCGTGCGCGCGGCGATCTCTTCTGAGCCCTGCGCAAAAAGCGAAACATCGCCGCGAAATTTATTTACCGCAAAGCCGCTGATCCGGTCGCGATCCTCGGTCGGCAATACCGCATGCGTGCCAACGATCTGCGCAATCACGCCGCCGCGATCAATATCCCCGATCAGGATCACCGGAACATCCGCCGCTTCGGCAAAGCCCATATTGGCAATGTCGCCCGCCCGCAGATTGATCTCCGCCGGGCTGCCTGCGCCCTCAACAATCACGAGGTCCGCACTTGCGGCAAGCCGATGAAAACTTTCCAAAACACGCGGCATCAGCGCGGCTTTTTGCTTGCCGTAATCGCGCGCGCGAAGGGTGGCAAAGCGCTTGCCCTGCACGATGACCTGCGCGCCAACATCACTTTCGGGCTTCAAAAGCACCGGGTTCATATCCGTGTGCGGCGCCAATCCGGCAGCGCGCGCCTGCAAAGCTTGGGCGCGGCCAATCTCGCCGCCATCTGCTGTTACGGCGGCATTGTTAGACATATTCTGCGGCTTAAACGGCGCAACCCGCAGCCCACGGCGCGAAAAGGCGCGCGCCAGCCCGGCCACAATCATCGACTTGCCCACATTGGAGCCCGCCCCTTGGATCATGATTGCTTTGCTCATTCGCGCCTCATCTAAACCTAATACGGGCATACAAGGCGCGCGCGCTCGGGGAAAGATGGCAATTGCTCAAAAGAAAACGCGCCCTCAGTGAAGAGCGCGCGTTTTGCAAAATTCTGTGTGCTGCGAAGCTTAAGCGGCTTCGGCTTGCTGTGCGTTGCGGCGTTCGCTTTCTTCGCGCGACAGGGCGACGGATGTACGAACCCCTTTGGAAACGAATTCCATCAGGCCGGAGACAACGCGCTCATTGGGGTCGATCCCTGCGCAAGAAAGCACTTCGCGGCCATCGCGCGAGCGCGCCCAACGGGCGATCTGCTCGGGGCCATTGCCATATTTCTTGTCGTCAGCAATCGCATCATCAAGAGCCGCCAAAACAACGGCTGCAAAAAGCTTGCGCGCCCGCTGGCCTTGCTCATAGTTGAATGCTGTGCTGTCAACGAAATCGGCCATATTGCTTCCTTTGATTATTGGTCTTGTCTTCCGAGCGAGGCGTTCCTTATGGCAGGTCTCATCCGATTCGGATACAACCTAAACGCATACCTCCTATGCGGAATTCGCATAGCTTGATCGCAGACCCACGATATCTAGCTGTCTTGCACCGGGGCTACAGCACAGATATAGGGGTGAACAAATTTCCTTCAACCTTTTGCCATGGTTTTGACACAATGCCCAAAATTAACGGAAACGAAATCCGCCCCGGGAACATCCTGGAACATGATGGTGGCCTCTGGGCCGCTGTAAAGGTTGATCACGTAAAGCCCGGCAAGGGCGGCGCCTTTGCTCAGGTCGAGTTGAAGAACCTGCGCAACGGCTCCAAACTCAACGAACGCTTTCGCAGCGCCGATAAGGTCGAGCGGGTACGTCTTGAGCAAAAAGATCAGCAATTTCTGTATGAAAACGATGGGATGCTGGTTTTTATGGATCAGGAAACCTACGATCAAGTTGAGCTTCCCTCCGATATTTTGGGCGATCGTCGCCCCTTCCTTCAGGACGGTATGGTCGCTGTCATCGAGTACCACGAGGAAGAAGCGCTGAGCGCGCGTCTGCCGCAAAAAGTGATCTGCAAGATCGCCGAAACCGAGCCAGTGGTTAAGGGTCAGACGGCGGCAAATTCGTTTAAGCCCGCCGTGCTTGATAACGGCATCAAAATTATGGTGCCGCCGTTTGTTGGGCAGGATGAGGATGTCGTCGTAAATACCGAGACGATGGAATATTCAGAGCGCGCTTAATTGGCCTAAGTGACCTCGCGTAATTGGAAAGCCCGGGTGCCAAATGGCCCCGGGTTTTTCCGTTTTTGGCGCTTTATTCGGCCGGTGCTTTGGTTTTTTTGCGCCGGAAGGGGTGCAAAAACTGGCGGACATAGCCGCGCGGAAGCTCCTCTCCATGCACACCATATGCCTTGGGCCAGCGCCCTTCAGGCATGTGATAGGTCCCAAACAGCCAATCATAGAGCGGGAAATGCACCGCGAAATTTACATCCAGCGCCTCCTTTTCCGAGCCGTGATGCCAATGGTGAAAGCGCGGGGTGACAAAGAAGCGCTCAAGCGGGCCAAGCTTTACCTCGATATTGGCATGCACAAAGGCCGAGTAGAAATAGACGATCACCAGATAAATTTGCACCGCATTGGGATCAAATCCGAGCGTTAGCATCGGGAGCGCCGTGACCGCGCGCAAAATGGTCACCTCAAAGAAATGCATCCGCGCACCGGCAACCCAATCCATCG
Organism: Halocynthiibacter sp.; assembly: GCA_047631555.1. Taxonomy (GTDB): domain Bacteria; phylum Pseudomonadota; class Alphaproteobacteria; order Rhodobacterales; family Rhodobacteraceae; genus JBLHZY01. The sequence goes on from JBLHZY010000001.1 coordinate 45,887, forward strand.
CTTCCGTTGAATGGTGAATCGAATGAAAGCGCCACAGGAAGGGGATTTTGTGAAAGGCATAGTGCAGCCAATACTGGATGAAATCCGTCGCCAGCATGATCAGGAAAACTTGCACAAAAAGCGGCAGCTCAAAGATCGTATGGCGCACGCCTTCAATGCTGAACGTGTTGTTCACGAAGGTCGCGGGGGCAAGGGTAAGGTAGTTCAGCACCTGCACCAAAAGCGAAGAGACCGCGAAGTAAAAGAAATCCTCGCGCCAAGCATAGCGCAGCACGGTTTGCTCGGGCTTATGTGGGAAGAGCCGCTCAAGCGGCAGGAAAAGCAGGCCCACGGTGAGGATTTTGAGGATGAAGAAATCTATGCCGAAATAGAGGCTTTGGTTGGCCGCACCAGCCTCGGATGGCGGCGCATAGATGAGTGCGGCGACCACAAAGAGGAAAAAGCCTGTCATGGAGAGGGTCGGCTTGCGCGACAGGATCAGCGAGATGAAGCTGAGCAAGTAGCCAAGGAGCAACAGCCCATGCAGCAGGCTGCGGATCGGGACGGATTGGTGAATGAAGGCGAGATCTGGCGACAGAAACGTTGCTGGAAAGCGCATTGCCAAAACGGCCGCAATCGCCAGAATGCCGGCCAGAACGGCCAAGCTGCCCGAAAGCCAGCCCGATCCAAAGGGCCGTTCTGCGCGCGGGGTTTCCAATTCCCTGATGATGGCTTTGAAAGGTCGAGAAAGGCGCATATTGTGCTCCGGTACTGATACGATACCTGATATTGAGCGAATATTGGTTAATTTGGCAAGCCTTGATGCGGCCTGTCTTAGATTGGATCAAGGCGAAGCTTGGCCGCGCCAGCCTGCATCTCGCCTTGCGCGCGCTCAAAGCGCAAATAGGCGATGGCGCGCCCCCCTGATTGGGTAAACAGCGTTCCGGCGTCTTTGCCATCTGCTAAAATCGAAGTGCCAACCGGGGCGCTGCCTTCAATCGCGACACGGGCAAAGCCTTTGCGCAGCTCGGTTTTATGCTTCATGCGTGCGGTGACCTCTTGGCCAACATAGCAGCCCTTTTTGAAATCAACGCCGTGAAGCCGCTCAAACCCGGCCTCCAAGATGTAGCTCTCATTCGGGATCAGCTCGATCCCGGCTGCGGGGATGCAATGGGCAACCCGCAGCGCCTCCCAATCGGTCCCGTCGCTTTGATCGCGCGCGTTATAAAGCCGCCAACCAAGGGCGCTATGGCGCGGATCGGGCAGCGCACCTTCGGGGGCGGGGCCGGTCCCACGCGAGGCGATCAAGCTTGAGGGCGCAATCTGCACATCGGCGCGCAGCTTATACATGCTCAGCCGTTGGATCAAAGCCGGGGCAAGCGCTTCAGGGGCGTCCAAGAGGATCGTTTCGGGCGCATCCGCGCGGGTTGCCAGAAAGAAATCAGCAAGATATTTGCCCTGCGGCGAAAGAAGCGCTGCGTAAAGCAGGCTGTTTTTTGAGCCATCGCCAAGCTTGGCCATGTCATTGGTGACCAACCCTTGCAGAAAATCCACACGGTCCGCTCCGGTAATTTCGAAAAGCACTCTGTTCATTTGATCTTCCTATTGCGCGGCCTCAATATAGGCGCGTTGACCCCAAGCGAAAGCCCTCAAATCCGCGATGCGCGCACCTCTTACAATCGTGATCCCGACGCTGAACGCAGCGCCCGAATTTGCCCGGCTTTTGCCGCAGCTTATGGAAGGGCTCGAGGCCGGCATTTTGCGCGAGCTGATCCTCTCTGACGGGGGATCGGATGATGATATCGCGCAGCTTGCCGAAGGGATCGGCGCGACCTTGATCAAGGGCAAAGCAGGTCGCGGCGGGCAGCTGGCGCGCGGCGCGGACGCGGCAAAAAGCGCTTGGTTGCTGTTCCTTCATGCTGATAGCGAGCTGCCGCAAAACTGGCCGCAAATCATCATGGATCATATCAACGGGGCGGGCGGGCCAGCGGCCTTTCGCCTTGCCTTTGATGCTGGCGGCTTCGCGGCAAAGCTTACTGCGGGATGGGCCAATCTGCGCAGCCGCGCCTTTGGATTGCCCTACGGGGATCAAGGGCTTTTGATTTCGGCTAAGGCCTATGCCGCCGCTGGTGGCTATCCAGACATTCCTTTGATGGAAGATGTTGCTATTGCGCGCGCATTGGCGAAAATCACCCTACTTGACGGCTCCATCACAACATCTGCCGACCGATTTCAACAGCAGGGCTGGATGCGGCGCGGTTCGCGTAACTTACTGATATTGTGCCGCTATCTTCTGGGTGCGTCGCCCAAAGACCTGGCGCGCCGCTATCAAAACAACGGCTAAGCCTCAGAAAATTGCAGCCGATACAGATCGGCGTAAATCCCGCCGCGTTTGAGCAATTCCTCATGCGTGCCCTGATCCACAACGCGCCCCTGATCCATCACAACAATGCTGTCTGCGCCGCGCACAGTGGCCAAACGGTGCGCGATCACAAGGGTCGTGCGCCCCTCAGAAAGCCGCTCAAGCGCTTGCTGAACGATGGCTTCAGATTGCGCGTCAAGCGCGGAGGTGGCCTCGTCCAAAAGCAGGATCGGACGATCACGCAAAAGCGCGCGCGCAATGGCGACCCGCTGGCGCTGCCCACCCGAAAGCGCCGATCCGCGCGGCCCAGCTTGGGATTCCAGCCCGGCTGAAAGCTTGGGCAAGAAGTCCGCCACATGCGCGGCTTCTAAGGCTTCATCAAGTTGCGCCTGCGTCGCAACCGTGCCCATCAAAACATTGTCGCGCAGCGTGTCATCAAACATCAGCGCATCTTGGCTCACGACCGAAAACAAACCGCGCAAATCTTCCAAAGCCAGCGCATTGACCGGCGTGTCGCCAATCAAAACCGCGCCGCTTGATGCATCGGCCAAGCGGGTTAACAGGCGAAACACAGTGCTTTTGCCCGCGCCGGATGCCCCGACCAATGCTGTGGTTTTGCCCGGCTCTGCATGAAAGCTCGCGCCGCGCAAAACAGGTAAATCCCCGTAAGAAAATGAAACATCTTCGAGCGAAATCCCTGCATCCCGCGCCGCAACAGGCAGCGCAATAGGGGCCGCGGGCGAAGTGATCGTTGGGCGCTCTTCAAACACCGCATAGACCCGCTCAAAGCTCGAAAGCGCCGCTTGCCAGACGCCAGAGACGTTGCCAAGCCTGCGCAGCGGTTCAAAAATAAGGGCCATCGCCGTAAAGAACGACATAAATTCGCCAACAGTTTTGGTGCCGTCAACGATCTGTGTGCCGCCATAATAAAAGACGCCCATAAAGCCGATCCCGGCCACGACATCCATCAAGGCAGGGATCGCCGCTTGACCGGTTTCCGATTTGATCTGCGCGCCAACAAAATCGCCAATTTCCGAACCAAACCGATCCGCTTCGCGCTCTTCAGTGCTGGCAAGTTTGATTGTATCAGCGCCGTGAAAAATCTCGTCAAGCCGTGTGGCGATCCGCGCGGCTGCGGCGCGCGCCGCACGGGTTGTCGAGCGGACCCAGCGCTGCAAACCAGCGATCGGCAGGACAAGAAGAGGGGCGCCGGCAACCGCAACGAGCGTGAGCTTCCAGTCGATAGAAATCGCGACCGCCATCAGAGAAATCAATGCAACGGAATCTCGCGCCAATGTCGAAAAGACCTGCGACCAAACCGAAGAGGCTGCGTTCGTATCGCCGCGCGTTCGCTCGATCAAAGTTCCGGGTGAGTTGGCCTGAAAGAAGCCGCTGTCGAGGGTCAGCATATGGCCGACCAAATCGCGCTGCATATTGGCAGAAATGCGCTGACCAACGATCGACATCAATACCCGCTGCCCAAATCCGGCCAAAGCCCGCAGTACAAAAACGCCCATAACCGCCGCCGAAACCCAGAAAATAGCGCCCTTATTGGCGGCAACCAATACATCATCGAACACAGGTTTGATCATATAGCTCAGCGCGCCATACATGCCGCCCTCAAGCGCCATCAGCAGAACAGCAGCCGCCACGATCCAAGTATAACGGCGCATATAGCCGCGCCAAAGCCAGGCTGTTATCCGGCCAGCGTCGCCCTTTTGAGGCGCGGGCATATCGCCTTGCGCATCGGCCATTAAGCCCATCCAATCAAGGGCTTAAAGCTTGCAGATATCTCTTCGCGATCAAACTCGTTTTCCAACCAATCGCGAATTGAAATGCCGCTTTTGGCATGTGCGGCACTATAGATACGCATGAAATGATCTAGAATGCCGGTCTTGGTGCTTTTCAGGTGAACGTATTTCAGCCCGAGCATTTTGGAGGCTTCCTCAGGCGAGCGTCCCTCAACATGCATCAGATAAAGCGCTGAGGCGAGCCCGGCGCGATCCGCCCCCGATTTACAATGGACAACAAGCGGCTTCTCGACCTGATCAAAGTAATCCAGCAGTTGCAGGAACAGCTCTTTACGCACCATTGAGCGGGCCGACATTGGCAGATCAATCAGCGTCATGCCCAACTCTTTGCAGGCCTGCGCCTCAAGCATATAGGCCGCCGAGCCGTTGGGCCCGCGCAGATTGATCACCGTGCGAATGCCAAGCGCATGCATCTGGCGCAGGCGCCTCGGCGAGGGTTGATTTGAGCGATATGCACCCGGCGCGATCTCAAAGAAATTCGTCCAAACCACCCGCAAAAACGCATGATCGACCAAGTTGAAATGCAAATAGGCGCGAAAACGTTGGCCCAAAGTGCGGATCGGGTCGCCGTTGCGAAACCAGAGCTGCGAAGTGATCGAGGAAATTGGATTGGTCATGCAGGCTTTCTGGCTCATTGGCAAATACTGCACTGATCTAGCGCCTATCGTGGAAGCGAGCAAGCGCCCGCTGGGCTATACATTTGTGTGTGGCGCCGGCACTTCGCAAGTGGGGCAGGGCGCAAATTGCGCAGTTCGCCCCAAAAACATCCCTCCAAGGGCGCGCTTATATTGACGCGCCCTGCGCCGCCGCCTAGCTCTTGAAGGATCGCAATTCAAACCAAGAGGCATCCATGGCGCAAGATACAGGCCGGCACTATCTGGCAATTCCCGGCCCCTCCGTGATGCCCGATGCGGTGCTCCAAGCGATGCACCAACCCGCGCCCAATATCTATACAGGCGCGCTTCTGGATCTGACCCGCTCGCTCGTTCCCGATCTCAACAAGATCGCCCGCAGTTCCGGCCATGTTGCGATGTATATCGCCAATGGACATGCCATGTGGGAAGCGGCGCTGTGCAATGTGCTGAACCGTGGCGATAAGGTGCTGTGTTTGGCGACGGGGCGCTTTGGGATTGGCTGGGGCGGCGTGGCAAAAGCGCTTGGCGCGGATGTCAAAATGCTCAGCTTTGGCAATAAATCGGCCTATGATCCCGAAAAGGTCGAAGGCGCGCTGCTGGCCGATAAATCTTATGAAATCAAAGCGGTGCTGGTCACGCATGTGGATACAGCCGTCTCTGTACGCAATGATATCGCTGACTTGCGCGCGCTTTTGGATCGCTTAGGCCATCCGGCCTTGTTGATGGTCGATGCGGTTGCCTCATTGGCCTGCGAAGTGTTTGAGATGGATGCTTGGGGCGTCGATGTGATGATCGCGGCCAGCCAAAAAGGCCTGATGACCCCACCGGGCATGGGCTTTATCTTTTTCTCTGAAAAGGCGCGGCTCGTCGGGGCCGAGGCCGATATGCGCACGCCTTACTGGGATTGGCGTGGCCGCGCCGAGCCGATCGAGCTCTATCAATTCTTCAACGGCACCGCGCCGACGCATCATCTTTTCGGCCTGCGTTGCGCGGTTGATATGCTGCTCGATGAAGGGATCGAAGCCGTCTGGGCACGCCACGCCAAATTTGCCCGCGCCTATTGGGCGGCGTTTGAAGCCTGGGGGCAGGGCGGCGCGCTTGCGATGAATATTTCGGATGAAAGCCTGCGATCTCATGCGGTTACGGCGCTTTCATTGGAGGCGCCCCAAGGCACGGCCCTGCGCGATTGGCTTAGTGCGAACGCGGGCGTAACCCTTGGCATCGGGCTTGGCATGGCCGCACAGGGCGATCCTGCTGCGCATGGATTTTTCCGCGTCGGCCACATGGGGCATATGAATGTGCAGATGATTTTGGGCGTGATCGGCGCGATGGATACCGGGCTTAAGGCGCTCGGGATCGCGCATGGCTCGGGCGCTTCGGAAGCGGCGGCAAAAGTGCTTTCGGCGCGCTAAGCGCGGGCGGCTTTTAACGCCTCGGGCAAGCGCGCCGCGAGCAGATCAAGATGCGCCGGCCTCCCGGCAGAAATCCGAATGCATCGATCTTGCGGCGCCATAAAGGGCATCCGGATAAAGATATCCCGCGCGCCCAGCTCGGCCACAATCCGGCGGGAAAAATCACCATCCGCCCCGCAATCAATCGTGACGAAATTCGTCGCAGAGGGCAGCGGCGCAAGCCCATTGTCGCGCGCAATATCCGCAATGCGCGCCTTGGATTGCGCAACCTTCTCAATCACTTGGCGCAGATAGTCCTGATCCTTTAGCGCGGCCATTGCCCCCGCCTGCGAAATCCGTCCCATGCCGAAATGATTGCGAATTTTGTCAAAGGCGCTTACCAGCCCGCGCGCCGCAATCCCATAACCAACCCGCGCGCCGGCCATCCCGTAAGCTTTGGAAAAGGTGCGAAACCGGATCACGCGCGGATCATCAGGATCAATGCGCGGGGCAGTGCCCTCTGGGGCAAATTCAATGTAAGCCTCATCCAAAATCAGCAAACAGCCCGGTGGAACGGCCTCGACCATCGCCTCAATCACATCGGCTGAATGCACCGATCCCATGGGATTATCCGGATTGGCGATATACAAAAGCTTTGCCCCGCATGCCGCCGCCCGGTCAACAAGCCCGCGCGCATCCTCAGCATCCCCAACATAAGGAACCGCCTCAATCACGCCGCCATAGCCAAGCACATGATAATTAAACGTCGGATAGCCGCCCGCAGAGGTCACAATCCGATCACCCGGCTCAATGAGCAGCCGCACCAACTGCCCCAAAAGCCCATCAATCCCCTCGCCAATCACGATATTCTCAGCCGCAACCCCGTGATGCGCCGCCAGCCCCGCGCGCAAATCAGCGCTCGCGCTATCGCCATATTTCCAAACGTCTTTTGCCGCTTCTGCCATGGCAGCAATCGCCCGGGGCGAGGGGCCAAAAACATTCTCATTCGCCCCAAGGCGGGCGGCAAATTCAGCGCCGCGCGCGCGTTCGGCCACCTCCGGCCCAACAAAGGGAACAGCGGCGGGGAGCGAGGCGATCAGCGGGGTATAGCGGGGTGTATCCATCGCCAAACATTGCCTTGCCGCCGCGCGCTAATCAATCGTGTTTTGTATCGCGACGTTAAAATCTCCAGCTCTAGGCGCGCTGCCCGCCCCCCGCTAAGCTGCCCCAAACTGGAGGAACCAAACCATGAGTCCAATCACTCTAACGATCGAAAACCACATTGCTGATCTTGCCCTCAATCGCCCTGATAAGCGCAATGCGGTCAGCTATGAAATGGTCGATGCCTTGATCGAAGCGGTTGCAAAAATTGATGCCTCCGATGCGCGCGTCGTTGTACTGCGCGGTGAGGGCGCGGGCTTTTGCGCGGGCATGGATATCGCCAACTTCCAGAAGTTCCAAACCGATGATGTCGTGACCCGCACCGCGCGCATCATGAAGCGCACCCATACGGATGCAAACCCGATGCAAGAATTCGCGCTCTGCCTGCGCCGCTGCCGCGTTCCGGTGATCGCCGCGCTGCATGGGATGGCGTTCGGCGCGGGGTTTCAGCTCGCGCTTGGCGCCGATATCCGCATCGCGGCGCCCGATTGCAAAATGTCGATCATGGAGCTGAAATGGGGCCTCGTGCCCGATATGGGCGGCATGGTGATCCTGCCGCGCCTCACCCGCTCCGATGTGATCCGCCGCCTCACCTTCACCGCCGATATCTTTGACGCGGCGCAGATGGAGCGCTGGGGCCTTGTCACCGAAATCAGCGATGATCCCCTGACAGCTGCGCGCGACCTCGCCGCCAAAATCGCCTCCAAAAGCCCCTCCGCCGTGGAAGCTGGCAAACGCCTTATTGAGGTCGCTGAAACCCAAGATCGCGCCACCGTTCTATTGGAGGAAAGTCGCGAGCAATGCGAGCTGATCGGCAATCCGCACCAAAAAGAAACGGTCGTCGCCTATATGCAGAAACGTGCGCCCGATTTTAGCTAATCTTGAAAACGCCCGGCAAAACCCCATATCTAGTGTAGTTTCGACAGTAGGAGGGCCAAATATGCCCCAGTTTTCCCGCCGGGCGTTTCTTGCCACCGCCGCCGCCGCTGGTACAGCGCGCGCGCTTCCCCCCATTGCGCTTGCACTCAAAGCCGCGCCAACGCGCCGCGTGCTCACGCTTGTGTTTGATAAATCCATCGGCGCAATGCGCGCCATTGATCGCGTTGTTCCATAGAGAAAGCCCCATTCAGGCGCCAATCCGCCTGACTTTTTCTTGGTCCAAATACTCAAATGAAAACGGGCGCAGCCACCGCTACGCCCGTTTCATATCTTTAGAACCTTGCAGAAAACGGCTTAGCCAAGCTCGGCCAAACGCGCCAATGCTGCCTGAAGAACGGCCTCTTCCTCTTCCAAAGCGGCCATTTTTTCGCGGCTTTCGGCAACAACCTCATCAGGTGCAGAGGCTACAAATTTGGGGTTGTTCAGCCGCCCGCGCAAGCCGCCAAGCTCTTTCATCAGCTTGCCGATGTTCTTCTCAAGCCGGGCCTTTTCTTCATCCAGATCAATGATATCCGCAATCGGCAGACCAAAGGTCGCGCCCTCAGCCGCAATCGTGATCGCCCCTTTGGGCATCACAGGTGCATCCGCGACGCTATCAAGGCGCGCAAGGCGCATGATCAGCGCTTCATTGTTTTCCCAAGCGGTCTTGCCCGGCCCATCAATCTCGATGCGCAGCAGCGGGATTTTCAGCCCGGCAGGAACCCGCATCTGCGCGCGCGCCGAGCGGATTTCCTCGATCAAACCAATCACCCAATTCATCTCGCGATCCGCCTCCGGATCAACCAGATCAGCGGCTGTATATACAGGCCATTCCGCGTGGATCAGCGGGGTCGCGCGCGAAGCGGCGGTGGTTTCCCAAAGCTCTTCGGTGATGAAGGGCATGATCGGGTGCATCAGGATCAGGCATTGATCCAGCACCCAGCCCATCGTTTCTTGGGTCTCGCGGCGCATAGGATTTTCGTCGAGGATCAGCGGCTTGGAAAACTCGACATACCAATCACAGAACTTGCCCCAAACGAAGGAATAGAGCGCGCCGGCTGCGTCATTAAACCGGTACGCCTCAAGCGCTGCATCAACCTCTTCACGAACCTTGGCAACCTCGCCAATGATCCAGCGATTGAGTGTGGCTTTGGGGGCGGGGCGCGCTTCTGTGCGGACCTCAAAAACCTCGTTCATCTCAGCAAAACGTGAAGCATTCCAAAGCTTTGTGCCAAAATTACGCGCGCCTTGAACATTGTCTTTCGACAGTTTCAAAACCCCGCCCAAAGCGGCCATTCGCGCATTGGCAAAGCGCAGAGCGTCCGCGCCGTATTCATCGATTTGCTCCAGCGGATCAATCACATTGCCGGTGGTTTTGCTCATCTTCTTGCCCTTCTCGTCGCGCACGAGCTGGTGAAGATAAACCGTATCAAACGGGATTTGATCGACGACAGCGAGCTGCATCATCATCATCCGCGCGACCCAGAAAAACAGAATGTCCGAGCCAGTAATCAACGTCGACGTCGGGAAATAACGCGCGAGCTCATCGGTTTGCTCGGGCCAGCCAAGCGTTCCGATGGGCCAAAGGCCAGAGGAGAACCAGGTATCCAAAACATCCGCATCGCGCCAAACCGGATAGACCAGAACGGTCGGGTCTTGGCTGACGTTATATTGCGCAAGGGAGGCCGCAAGCCGCTCCATCGCTTCTTGCTTATCGGCCACTTCAATGATTGCCGCCGCGCTGAGTGGATTTGGGATATCCTCATTGTCGCGCCGGAACGCATCAATCACGCCTTCAAAATCCTCGGCGCAGTGCATCACATCATTCGGATGCAGCATCCCGCCATCGGTCAGCAGCCCCAAAAGCTCGATCTCATCGAGATCCCCATCGGCATTCAGATCGCGATCTGAGCCCAAGTTAAGCCCGTACCAAACCGGGATTTGATGGCCCCACCAAAGCTGGCGCGAAATGCACCATGGCTCGATATTCTCAAGCCAGTGGAAATACACTTTGCGATCACTTTCGGGCAGAATGCGCGTCTCGCCCGAGCGCACCGCTTCAAGCGCGGGCGCGACGATCTGATCGGTATCAACAAACCACTGATCCGTCAGCATCGGCTCGATCACGACCTTGGAGCGGTCGCCAAAGGGCTGCATGATTTTCTTATCTTCGACATAGGGGATCAGATCGCCAGCTTCATCCTCAACCATCACAGCGAGGCCCTGAGCCGTGATATCGGCGATCACCGCCTCGCGCGCCTCAAAGCGATCCATGCCGCGGTATTTCTCGGGCACTAGGTTATCCTCGGCCTCATACGCGCGCATCGCTCCGCGCGTATCCATCAGCGCATAAAGCGGAATATTGTTGCGCTGCGCGACGCCGTAATCGTTGAAATCATGCGCACCAGTGATCTTGACCGCGCCAGAGCCAAAATCAGGATCGGGATACTCATCCGTAATGATCGGGATCAGGCGATCACACAGCGGCAGATGAACTTTTTTGCCAACAATCGGCGCATAGCGCGTGTCAGACGGATGAACCGCAACCGCCCCATCGCCAAGCATCGTTTCGGGGCGGGTCGTTGCGATAGAGATGTAATCGCGCGTCTCGCGCAGGGTCACATTGCCGTCTTCGTCTTTCTCGACATATTCATATGTCTCGCCATCCGCGAGCGTATATTTGAAGTGCCACATATGGCCGTCGATCTCGATGTTTTCGACCTCAAGATCGGAAATCGCGGTCTCAAAATGCGGGTCCCAATTGACCAGCCGCTTGCCGCGATAGATCAGCCCCTTGGCATACATTTCAACAAAAACCTTAAGCACGGCTTTTTGGAAATTCGCATCCATCGTGAAGGCGTTGCGATCCCAATCACAAGAGGCCCCAAGCCGCTTGAGCTGATTGATGATCGTGCCGCCGCTTTCTTCTTTCCACTCCCAGACCTTCTCAAGAAAAGCCTCGCGGCCCATCTCGGCGCGGGTCGGCTGATCTTCGGCGGCAAGCTTGCGCTCAACCACCATTTGGGTCGCAATGCCGGCGTGATCCTGGCCGGGCTGCCAGAGGGTATCGTGCCCCTGCATGCGGTGCCACCGGACCAAAATATCCTGCAACGTGTTGTTAAATGCATGCCCCATATGGAGCGAGCCGGTCACATTGGGCGGCGGGATCATCACCGAAAAAGAAGGCGCGCCCTCTCGCGCGTTTGCGCCGGCTTTAAAGCGGCCCTCGGCCTCCCATTTGGCGTAAATGCGGGCCTCGGAGGTCGCGGCGTCGAAGGTTTTTTCCATGGGCATGGCTCAATGATCCATCTTTGAAGTGGGCCGCGCGGGCAGATGAGGCGCGTTTGTTCTGACTTATCCAAAAGCGGGGCAAAGGGAAAGGGCAAGGGCGCGCGCGATGTGTCGCGACTGTGCAAATTTGCGCAGCCTAAGCTCTGGACACTCCGCCATCACGGACTAATGTCTGAGGCTGCAAGCGACAGGCATTATCAAAAGGACCGCATCATGGAAAAATTTGGCAAGAGCCAGCCGGTGACACGGCGCGAGGATGTGCGGTTTTTGGTCGGCACGGGCGGCTATGTGGATGATGTCGCGCCCAAAGATGCGCTGCACGGCATTATGTTTCGCTCGCCCGTGGCCCATGCTGAAATTACCGCGCTTGATCTGGACGAGGCGCGCGCGATGCCCGGCATCCATGCGATCCTAACGATTGAGGATCTCAAGGCCGCAGGTCTGGATACAACGATGAAGGCTGTGACGGTCAAGAACCGCGATGGCACCATGGGCGCCGCCCCCATTCGCCCGATTTTGGCCGATGGCCGTGTGCGCCATGTGGGCGAGCCGATCGCGCTTATTGTGGCTGATACAATCGCACAGGGCAAAGATGCGGGCGAAATGATCGGCTTTGAATATGATGAATTGCCCGTGCACACAGGGCTGAAACTGGGCGGCGCGGCGATCCATGCAGAGGCGCCAAATAACCTTGCCTACGATTACGGGCTTGGCGATGAAGAGGGCACGAAAGCCGCTTTTGCCGCCGCCGACCATACGGTCAAATACGAAATCGGCGACAATCGCATCATCGTCAATGCGATGGAGCCGCGCGGCTGTTATGCCGAATGGACGGACGAGGGCCGCGTGCACCTTTGCTTTAACGGGCAGGGCGTTTGGGGGATGAAGGCCGATCTCGCCCGCGTCTTTGGGCTTGATGTTGAACAGGTGCGGGTGAGCCACCCGGATGTTGGCGGTGGCTTTGGGATGAAGGCTGCGCCTTACCCCGAGTATTTCGCCTGTGCGCAGGCCGCGCGCCTTGTTGGCCGCCCTGTGCGCTGGATGTCAGAGCGCACCGAAGCGATGCTCTCGGATCACGCGGGCCGCGATCTGACCTCGACATGCGAATTGGCCTTTAATGCGGATTATAAAATCACCGGCTACCGGGTGAATACGATCTCAAATCTTGGCGCTTATAACTCAAACTTCGGCCAGCCGATCCAGAGCTTTCTTTTCTCGCGCGTTCTCATGGGCACCTATGATTGCCAAAACACATGGCTCGGCGTGAAGGGCATCTATACCAACACGACCCAAGTTGATGCCTACCGCGGCGCGGGCCGCCCCGAGGCGATCTATGCGCTTGAGCGGACAATGGATTACGCCGCGCGCGAACTTGGCATTGATCCATGGGAGCTGCGCCGCCGCAACTTCATCAAGCCCGAACAATTCCCCTATAAAACCGCCACGGATGAGATCTACGACGTTGGCGAATTTGATCGTGTGCTGACCCGGGCGCAAACCGAGGCCGATATCGCAGGCTTTGCCGCCCGCAAATCCGCCTCGGCCAGCAAAGGCAAGCTGCGCGGCATCGGGCTTTGCTATTACATCGAGAGCATCCTTGGCGATGCCAATGAGACGGCGCATGTTGAATTTCGCGAGGATGGCGGGGTTAATCTTTACGTTGGCACACAAAGCAACGGGCAGGGGCACGAGACGGTTTATGCGCAGTTCTTGAGCGATCAAACCGGCATCCCGGCCCATATGATCGACGTGATCCAAGGCGATAGCGATCTGATCCCAACGGGCGGCGGCACCGGCGGCTCGCGCTCTGTCACGACCCAGAACAACGCAACTTTGGCGACCTCTTCGGTGCTGCTTGAGGCCTATAGCGAATTTCTGGCGGATGCGAATAACGTTAAACGCGAAGAGGTCTCCTTTGATGATGAACACTTTCGCATTGAAGGCTCAAATGCCACACCAAGCGTGCTGGATGTCGCCGCCATGGCGCGCGAAAAATCCCGCGATGATCTGCTGAGCTTTCGCGAAAGTGCCAAGCTCCCGGCCCGCAGCTTCCCCAATGGCGCCCATATCGCCGAGATCGAGATCGATCCCGAAACCGGCAAAACCGATGTGGTGAAATACACTGTCGTTGATGATTTCGGCAATCTGATCAATCCGCTTCTGGCCGAGGGGCAGGTGCATGGCGGGGTTGCCCAAGGGCTTGGCCAAGCGATCACCGAACAGACGGTTTTTGACGAAGACGGTCAGCTGCTAAGCGCGAGCTTCATGGATTACGGAATGCCGCGCGCCGACGATATGCCATGGGTGAAATTTGTTGCGGTACCTGTGCCCTCAACGGCCAATGCGATGGGGATGAAAGGCTGCGGCGAGGCAGGGACCGTGGGCGCGCTTGCGGCCGTTGCCAATGCAGCGCTTGATGCGATGTGGGAAAGCGGCGTTCGCGAGGCGGATATGCCGTTCACGCCGTCGCGCGTTTGGGCGATGCTGGAAACGGCGCGCGAAACGCAGAGCTAAGCAGCGATGCCAAAACGCAGCCGCATATGGAGGCTTCTGGGCCTCAAAACCACCGAGATCAACACCACGCCTCCAAAGCGGCGCGGCCCCATCGATCACGTGATCATCCTCGATGGAACAATGTCGACCCTGCGCTATGGCCACGAAACAAACGCAGGCCAAACCTTTCGTGTTTTGCGCGCCGCGCGCGGGCTCGGCGGGACCTCGCTGCACTATGAAGCAGGGGTTCAATGGACGGGCTGGCGCGATGCGTTCAATGTTATTGAAGGGCGCGGGATCAATCGTCAAATCCGGCGCTGCTATGGGGTTTTGGCCTCGCGCTATCGCCCCGGGGATCGGATCTTTTTGTTTGGCTATTCGCGCGGGGCTTATGGCGTTCGCTCGCTTGCTGGGCTGATTGATCGGGTCGGATTGCTGCGCCATGAAGAGGCCACCGAGGCCAATATCCGCGATGTCTACCGTCTCTATGAAAACGGCGCCGAGCAAACCGCCCATGCCTTTGCGCGCGCGCATTGCCATGCCAATGTACGCATTGAAATGATCGGGGTTTGGGATACGGTCAAGGCGCTGGGCCTGCGCGCGCCAATTGTCTGGCGCTTTACCCAAACCAAACACAAGTTTCATAACCACCAGCTCGGCCATTCGGTGCGCCATGGCTATCATGCGCTTGCCGCTAGCGAGACGCGCCTTGCCTATTCGCCGGTTCTTTGGCGGGCCGATAAGGACTGGCCGGGCGAGGATTTAAAGCAGATGTGGTTTCGTGGAACCCATGGCGATATCGGCGGTCAGCTCGATGGGTTTCACCGCGCCCGCCCGCTGGCAAATATCCCGCTGGTCTGGATGCTGGAGAACGCTGAAAATCTCGGCCTTAAGCTGCCGCCGGGCTGGCGCGAAAGCTTTCCCTGCGATCCAAACGCGCCTTCAATCGGCGGGTGGCGCGGGATTGCGATGCTGTTTTTATCGCGCAAGAAACGCATCATCGGCGAGGATCCTTCCGAAGCGCTCCACCCAAGCCTTGAGGCCCGCTAGCGCATCTTCATGATGATGCAAGTGGTTGAACCGGTTGCATAAAGCTTGCCATCCTCAACGCCGCGCAGCTCGCCAACCGAGATGCCGGTTGAGCGCCCCGAATGCTGCAAAACCCCAATCGCATCGACCTCAACCCCGACAGGGATCGAGCGGATGATATTCACCTTATACTCAAGCGTCGTATAGACCGAGCCGCGCGGAACGGCCGTCATCACAGCGCAGGCCATGCAGCTATCAAGCAGGGTGCCATACCAGCCGCCATGCACCGTTCCCATCGGATTGGTGAACTCAAAGGCCGGCGCGCCGCGAAACACAACGCGCCCCTCAGAAACCTCATGCAGCGTGTAATTCATCTGATTTGAAATGGGCGGGCCGGGGTATTTGCCCGCGAGCATGCCCTGCATTGTCTCCAAACCAGAGAGGCTGAGCGCTTCATCTTGGCTAAGCAGATCAGCAGGCGATTGGGCGATTTTGCGGGCCATACGGGGCGTCCTTTATCAAGTGTTCCCGCAGAGTAGCCCGCCTTAGCGTCGCGTCAATTCGCCTTAGGCGACCTTTTCAAGTGACGTTGCGGGAGTGATGCCAAGCGCATGCACAACATCGCGCGTCAGCTGCGGCTTGTTGAGCGTATAGAAGTGCAAATCCTCGACCCCGCCCTCAACCAATTCTGAGCAAAGCTCGGTGCACATGGATGTCGCCAAAAGATCATGGCGATCATCGCGGATCGCCGCTTCAAAGGCGTCAGAGACCCAGGCCGGAATGCTCGTGCCGCAGCGCTGGGCGAAATTCTTGGTGCCCTTCCAGTTTTCAATCGGCAGAATGCCCGGAATGATCGGGGCCGTGATGCCGGCCTTTTCGCAGCGATCGCGAAAGCGAAAGAACGTATCAGCCTCAAAGAAGAATTGCGTGATGGCTGAGCTTGCGCCCGCATCAATCTTGCGCTTAAGGAAATCAACGTCGGCATCCGCACTTGCAGCCTCGGGATGGGGATCAGGATAAGCGCCAACGCGAATGTTGAATCTGCCCTTGTCGGCCAACGCCTCGATCAATTCAACCGAGCTGGCAAAGCCATCGGGATGGGCCGAAAAACCGCCAGCACCCTTGGGCGGATCGCCGCGAAGGGCCACGATTTCAGTCACGCCATCCGCGGCATAAGCGTCAGCAATCGCCAGCGTTTCTTCGCGGGTCGCGTCAACGCAGGTGAGGTGCGCAGCAACATTCAGCCCGTAATTCTTGTGAATTGTTGAGACCGCCTCATGGGTCAATTTGCGGGTCGTGCCACCGGCGCCGTAAGTGACAGAAACAAAGCCGGGCGCCAACGGGGCCAGCGTTTGAACCGTATCCCACAGCCGGAAAGAGGCCTGCAAAGATTGCGGGGGAAAGAATTCAAACGAAATGCGTGGTGCTTGGGCCATGGTGATTCCTCGGGTTTTCTGAGCCTCTTGTCTCATACCGCGCGATGTGAGACAAATTCATAAAACTCATGAAGATAATGAAGTACATTCACTATGCATCTCGAATTTCGCCATCTGCGCACGATAAAAGCCATCCATGAAGCGGGCGGGCTCGCGCGCGCTGCGGATCAACTCAACATAACACAGTCTGCCCTCTCGCACCAAGTCAAAGGCTTGGAGGATCAAGCCGGGGTCGAACTTTTTGTGCGCCGCTCCAAGCCGCTCAAGCTCTCGCCTGCGGGGATGCGCTTGCTTGCGCTGGCCGAAGAGATCCTGCCCAAAGTCGCGACTTTGGAGGATGAATTTGCCGGGCTGCAATCGGGCAAAACCGGGCGGATGCATATCGCGATTGAGTGTCACGCCTGCTTTGAATGGCTGCTGCCCGTGCTTGAGGAATTTCGCAAAGCTTGGCCCGATGTCGATGTGGATATCCGCCCCGGCCTTGCCTTTGGCGCGCTGCCCGCTTTGCAAAAAGAAGAGGTGGATCTCGTTGTTTCCTCCGATCCAGAAGAAATCAGCGGCATAGAGTTTTCGCCGCTGTTTGATTACTCGCCGGTTTTTGTCGCCTCTTCCACGCACCCGCTCGCGCAAAAGGAATTCATTGAGGCCGAGGATTTTCGCGGCGAGACTTTGATCACCTATCCGGTCGATCGCGCCCGCCTTGATATCTTTTCCCAGCTGCTGACCCCGGCCAAGGTTGAGCCAAAAGCCATCCGCCAAGTTGAACTCACGGCAGTGATCCTGCTGCTGGTGGCGTCTAATCGCGGCGTGGCGGTTCTTCCTGATTGGGTCGTGCGGGAGGTAAAATATCACTCGGACTATGTAACTCGCCCGATTACCGAAAAAGGCCTGACGCGGCGCCTTTATGGCGCGATCCGCTCGGATGACGCCTCAAAGCCTTATATGTCGCACCTTCTGCGCCTTGCGCGCACCGAGCCGGTCAAACTCCAGCGCGACAAAGCCTAAAACCTTCGCAAATCGGCGCGCTGCAAGGGGTTGGCACCAGCCAAACTTGGGCGTATACGCGCCCATCGTAACCAAAGGAGCCGGGCCATGCAGGGCAGCGCAAATATCAATGTGATGATTAAAGCCGCGCGTAAAGCGGGCCGCAGCTTGGCAAAGGATTTCCGCGAAGTCGAAAATCTTCAGGTGTCGATGAAAGGCGCAGGCGATTTTGTTTCGCGCGCCGATATTGCCGCCGAGCATATGATCCGCGAAGAGCTAACAGAGGCGCGCCCCAACTATGGCTGGTGCGGCGAAGAAAGCGAAGACGTGGCAGGCATTGACCCCACGCGCCGCTGGATCGTTGACCCGCTCGATGGCACGACGAACTTCCTCCACGGCTTGCCGCATTTTGCCGTCTCCATCGCGCTTGAGCATAAGGGCGAAATCGTTGCGGGCGTGATCTATGACCCTTCCAAGGACGAGCTGTTCTGGGCCGAAAAAGGCTCGGGCGCTTGGATGAATGAAAGCCGCATGCGGGTTTCTGGCCGCCACAAGATGATCGAGTCGATCTTTGCAACGGGCCTGCCTTTTGCGGGCCGTGGCGATCTACCCGATACATTGCAAGACCTCGCGCGCATCCTGCCGACCTGCGCCGGTGTACGCCGCTTTGGCTCTGCTGCGCTCGATTTGGCCTATGTGGCGGCGGGGCGTTATGAAGGCTTCTGGGAGCGCAAATTGAACTCCTGGGATATGGCTGCGGGCATTTTGATCGTGCGCGAAGCCGGGGGCTTTGTTGAGCCGATCAAACCGGGCGGCGATATCATGGCCGACGGCGAAGTGATCTGTGCCAACGAGGCGATCTTTGGGACTTTTGCCAAGGTCATTCGCAGCTGATTGCGCAACAAAGCGCGGCATAAGATCTCATTGCCGCCAGGATCACGCCGAAAAGCGTTAATAATTTGGCGTTTGGCCGCAATTCCGACCTAATTGATTGGTAGATAGCTAACCATCAATTAGGAGGCCGAAGTGGCTAGATTTATACAAATACTGCGCCAATCGCGCTTCTGCTCCGATCAAAAAGGTGCTGTCACCGTTGATTGGGTCGTGCTTACGGCCGCGGTCGTTGGTCTTGGGGCCGCTGTGGTTTTGACCGCAAGCAACGGCACCACGCGGCTTTCCCAAAATATCGATGAGGGCATCAAAGCCGTTGAGGTCTCGGCCTATTAATTCTTGCGATCGCTCGGATGGTTTCGCCCGTCGATCCATGGAACATCGCCAAAATCGCTAGGGTTTACCCCCTCGATGGCGGCTAGATTTATCCCATATTCATGCGGATTTGAGCGTCTTTGATGATGCGTGTAAATCCCGCAGGTCGAACAGAAATAATGTTTGGCCGTATGCGTTCCCCAAGTATACAGCGTTAGATTTTCAGCGCCTCGCAGGATTTCAACATCCTCAAGCGGGGCTGAAACGGCGATCGCCCCGCGACGCGCACAATACGAACACGTACAGCGCCGCGCCGTTTCCAAACCGTCACTCAGCCGCACCCGCAATTCGACCGTGCCGCAATGACAACTGACCTTAACCGGCTCTCGCATAGACCCTCACAATTCATCCCGATTGCCCCAAGCTTATGCCAAAGCGGCACTTTACACCAAGGGCCAAAAAGCTATGGTCTGCGCAGGTCGCCGCGCGGCGGATACCGCCAGATGCGGGCGTGATGGAATGGTAGACATACCAGACTTAAAATCTGTTGGGCCTTGTGCCCGTGTGGGTTCGACTCCCACCGCCCGCACCAATCAATCTTCGATGCGTCGCGACCTTCCGGAAGGAACCTTAACGCTCAATCCGCCCGGCCATAATCGCGATCGCTTTTTGATAGACCCCGGCGGCATTCCATTCTTGGATCACGCGAAAATTCGGCTGGCCTTCTTGAAAGCCTTTGCCCGGCTGCCATCCCTTTTGGCGCAGGAAATTGGCGGTCGAGGCAAGCGCATCCGAGAGCGTTGTCAAATCAATGCGTCCGTTGCCATCGCCATCAACACCGTATTGCAAAACATTGCCGGTGAGAAATTGCGTGTGGCCAACTTCGCCGTGCATCGCGCCTTTGGTCGCCGGCGAAAGATGCCCCTTATCCACCAGCTTCAGCGCGCCGATAAGATGGCCCGTGAAAAACTCTGAGCGGCGGCAATCATAGCTTAGCGTGGCCACAGCCGAGAGCACATTTGCATCGCCCATAAAGCGGCCAAAGCCCGTCTCCATCCCGTGGATCGCGACGATAACCCCGGCCGGAACCCCGTATTGCTTTTCTAATGAGGCATAAAACGCCGGGTTCTGCGCGATCCGCTTGCGCCCTTGGGCAACAATCGTATCAGCGCCGCGCACGGACATGAATTTCTCAAGCGTATATTTGAAGCTCTTTTGATTGCGATCCGCTGCGATGGTGCGGGTGGCATAGGTAGTTTTGGCCAATGCATCGAGCCCGCGTGCGCCAATGCCGGCGCGTTTGGCCTCGCCTGCGAAATCCGATTTCCATTGGGCAAACCCGCCCGAGGTATTGCCGCAAGTCGCGGCCTGAGCGGCAGGGGTAAAAAGCGCAAGCGCGCCAATGGCCGCCGCGACAAACAGAGGGCGAATGAACGTTGGCATGGCTGGGGCTCCGTAAATGTACAAACAAAAACTGCACCCAGTTTAGGCGCAGTTTTGTCAGCCGCAAGGGCTGGAATTCATGGCCTGCTCTGGGCTAGTCGCGCTGGCCCGAGAATTTCTCTTGCCAAGCTTCGCGATCCTCATCAGAGATTTTCGCAAACAATACCTCAGGAACGCTGAACGCATGGCCGGGTTTGAGCGCGCTCAGCGCCGCCCGAACATCACCGGGCCAAGCTGTGCCCTCAGCATTCATCGATGTCAGCATCGACGCGGCCGCATCCGGAATAAACGGCTCAGAGAGCACTGCATAAAGCGGGATCAAATTAAGCGCAAAGCGGATTTGCGCGGCGGCCAATTCTGGATTTTCCTTGAAGGTCGACCATGGCGCATTCTCTTGCAAATACTCATTCCCAAGCGCCCAAATCGCGCGCAATTCAGAGGCGGATTTGCGCACATCCATTGCCTCCATATGCCCCTCATAGGCGCGAATGCGGGCCTCAAGATCGGCAATAAACGCAGGATCAGCGGCCATATCCGGCCCGCCTTCTGGCAAGGCCTCGCCAAATTTCGAGCGGCAGAATTTTGTCACCCGGCTGATGAAATTGCCCAAAACATCCGCCAAGTCTTTGTTCACGCTGGCTTGGAAATTCTCCCATGTGAACTCAGAATCCGAGCTTTCCGGCGCATGGCTCAGCAGCCACCAGCGCCAGTAATCCGAGGGCAGGATCGACAGCGCCTGATCCATAAACACGCCGCGCCCAAGCGATGTGCTGAACTGGCCGCCATCATAATTGAGGTAGTTAAACGACTTGATATAATCGACCATCTTCCACGGCTCACCTGAGCCAAGCATCGTGGCAGGAAAGCTAAGCGTATGAAAAGGCACGTTATCTTTGCCCATGAATTGCACGTAACGTACGTCATCCGCGCCTTTATCGGTGCGCCACCAGCGCTCCCAATCCGCCGCCTCAAGCCCATTGGCTTCAGCCCATTCCGCACCGGCCGCGATATATTCAATCGGCGCATCGAACCAAACATAAAAGACTTTGCCTTCCATCCCGGGCCAAGGCGCATCGCCCCGCTGTACTGGAACGCCCCAATCCAAATCGCGCGTGATGCCGCGATCGCGCAAACCGTCGCCATCATTGAGCCATTTGCGCGCAATCGATGTGGTGAGGATCGGCCAATCTTTCTTTTCATCAATCCAAGCATTGAGCTTATCGCGCATCTGGCTTTGTTTGAGAAACAGGTGCTTGGTTTCACGCACCTCAAGATCCATGCTGCCCGAAATGGCGCTGCGCGGATTGATCAGATCGGTGGGCGAAAGCTGCTTGGTGCATTCTTCGCATTGATCGCCGCGCGCGCGCTCATGGCCGCAATTGGGGCAGGTGCCCTCAATATAGCGATCCGGCAAAAAGCGCCCGTCCGCGTTGGAGTAAACCTGCCGCTCAGAGACTTCCTCAATCAGGCCTGCCTCAAAAAGCTTTCCGGCAAAATGCTGGGTCAGTTCGCGGTTCTGATCCGAGGAAGAGCGCCCAAAGTGATCAAAAGAAAGCCGAAACCCGCGTGCAATCTCGCCCTGAACCTCATGCATCTCGGCGCAATATTCATCCACAGGCTTGCCCGCTTTGGCCGCTGCCAGCTCGGCAGGCGTGCCGTGCTCGTCCGTTGCACAAAGAAACAAAACCTCGTGCCCCCGTGCCCGGCAGTAGCGCGCATAAAGATCTGCGGGCAATTGCGAGCCAACAAGATTGCCTAAGTGTTTGATCCCATTGATATAGGGCAGGGCGGAAGTGATGAGCGTGCGTTGCATATGCGCGGCCTTTTTGGGATGTGTCTTTGAATTTGTTTGTGAAATAGCGCCTTTTGGCCGGGCTGGCCAGAGGCGGCGTTGCAGGGGCAGGGCGGCGGCCCGTTGAGCGGGCAAACGAGGGGCTGGAACAATGGGCGCGCTCTGATATGACTATGCAAAAGGCAAAATGCCGCAAATTGGGTGGTCGAGTGATGCGCAGAGCAGTTGCAATTCTGATGGTGGCGGGGCTGATCTTGGGCGCATGCGTGCCCAAAGACAAACAGAGCCAAGAGCTTGATACCGGGCTTGCGGGCTATAGTCCTAAACTTTTCGAGACCCAAAAAGCCGATTGTTCGGCGCGAGGTGGGCAATTTGGCCGTGGCGGGCTTTCGGGCGGCTATGTTTGCTTTGAGACGCCGCGAGATGCGGGCAAATCCTGCTCCAAAGCCTCCGATTGCGAAAGCGCCTGCCTGTCGCGCTCGCGTACTTGTTCGCCGATCAAGCCGGTGTTTGGCTGTGTCGATGTTCTGACCGAAAGCGGGCGTCCCTCGACCCTGTGCATCGATTGATGCGCGCGGTTTTGATAGGGTTGGGGCTGTTTTTGGCGGCCTGTACGGCGCCGCAGGTTGGGCCAAGCTACCGGGCGGCGGGCGCGCAGATTTCGTCCTCAACAAGCTTTGATCCGGCGCGGTTTTCGGGCCGTTGGTATGAGGTTGCGGGCTTTCATCAGGGCGGCTGCGCGGTTGGCGCCGTCACTTTCACCGTGCAAAAAACCGGCGATATGGTGATCACCGAGGGGCCTTGTTCTCAGGCCAAGCCGCGCCAAAGACTGGCCAAGATCAGCGGGCCGGGCCGGCTTGCGCCTAATGACGCCAGCGCGCCGCTCTGGGTGCTTTGGATCGACAGCGGCTATCGCACCGCCGTGATCGGAACGCCGGATGGCTCCTTTGGATATGTCCTCAACCGAACCCGCAAAATCCCCCAAGATCGCCTCAATGCCGCGCGCGAAATCCTTGATTTCAACGGCTATGATTTGGGTGTTTTGAAACCCTCGGGCTATTAGAATGGCGGCGCGCGTTGCCATCCTTGGGCTTGGGGCGCGCGGCGCGGGGTGGGCGGCGCGGCTGTGTTTGATGGGGTATGATCTGGCGCTGTTTGATCCTGACATGGGCGCGCGCGACCGGGTTGAGGCGGCGGTGAGCCGGGCCAAACGCGCCTTACCGGGGCTCTATGATGCGCCCTTGCCTGCCATGGGCGCGCTGCATTGGCATGAGACGATTTCGCAAACGGTTGAGCGCGCGGATTGGATTATCGAGGCCTTGCCCGCGCGGCTCGATCTCAAGCGCAAGGCCCTTCAGACCGCGCAAAGCCACTGCGCCCCTCACATCGCAATCACCTCCGCGGGCGGCTTTTCCCTTGAGGAAATTCAAGGCTGTGCGACGCGCCCTGCGCAAATCATGCTGGCGGATGGGGGCGATACAGGCGCTTTGATCCCCTTTATTGAGCTTGGCACAAACGCGCGCAACGCCCCCGAAAACATCGCCAAGCTTGAGGCCCTCCTGCAAGGCGCAGGCCTCGTGATCACGCGATCAGAGGGGCTTCAAACCCGGCTCAACAAGGCCCTGAACGTCGAGATCGCCGCCGCCCTGGCGCAAGGCCATGATCAGAGCGATATCGACGCCGTTTTAAGCCAAGCCATCGGCCCCGCTTTGGCAGGCAGTGCAGATGATGCCGCCCTCATCGCGATGTTGCGCGCGCGCCGCTCTGGCTATCGCGCCGACACCGACCCATTGCGCCGTTTTGAGGCCAATGCCCAGATACCTGTGGCCGATTTGCTGGGCGGCCCGGTCAACACGCTGAACATGGCCGTGCCGATGGATTGGACCGATTACAACGGCCATATGACCGAAGCCAAATACCTTGAAGCCTTTGGATTTGCCACGGATCGGTTCATGGCGCTTGTCGGCGTCGATGCGGCCTATATCGCTGATAACAATAGCTTCTTTACCGCCGAAACCCATATCCGCCATCTGGATGAGGCCCATATCGGCGCGCCTCTGGCCATCACCACCCTGTGCTTGATCGGGCAGGGCAAGAAGATGTCGCTTTGGCACGAATTGCGCTCTGAGGGGCGGCTTTTGGCGACGGCGGAAAACATGATGATCCACGTAAGCCTTGCAACACGTCGGGCCTGCGCGCCGCGCGAAGATGTGGCGCAATGTATCGAGGCCGTAGCAAAAGCCCACGCAAAATCCCCGCGCCCCGAGGGCATGGGCCGCGCCATAGGGCAGCGCTGATGGAGGTCTGGATCGGCTTTACATTGGCCGCAGCTTTCGCCCAAACCCTGCGTTTCATGCTGCAAAAATCGCTCAAAACCACCCAGCTTTCGACCGCAGGCGCAACTTTTGCACGCTTTATCTATTCCGCGCCACTGATCGCGATTTTGGTGCTGGTGTATGGCGAGGTTTCGGGCCAGGACTTCCCCAATATCCCGCCGCGTTTTTGGGCCTATGCGCTTAGCGGCGGCTTGGCGCAAATTCTCGCAACGATGTGTGTGGTCGCGCTGTTTGCCCGGCGCAATTTTGCCGTTGGGATCACGTTTAAGAAAACCGAAGTAATGCAAACGGCGCTTTTGGGCTTTGTGATCCTTGGCGAAAGCGTGGCGCCTTTGGGCTGGCTTGCCATTGGGATCGGGTTTTGCGCGGTGCTTTTGCTCTCGCCCATGCCGCAAAGCAGCGCGCCTTGGCATCGGCGGTTCTTCAACCCGGCCGCCGGTTTGGGCCTGCTTTCGGGGGTATTTTTCGCGGTCTCCGCAGTGGGCTATCGCGGCGCGTCGCTTTCGCTTGAAACGGGCGATGCGATCCTCAGCGCTGCGGTCACGCTCGCCTTGGTCACGGCCAGCCAGACAGTTGCGATGGCGCTTTATCTGGGCTGGTTTGAACGGGGCGAGATGCGCAAGGTCGCCAAAGCTTGGCGCGTGGCCGGGCTTGTCGGGATCACCTCGATGATCGGCTCATTTTGCTGGTTTACCGCCTTTACCCTGCAAAACGCGGCCTATGTAAACGCATTGGGGCAGGTCGAGCTTTTGTTCTCGCTGCTGGCCTCTGTGCTGTTCTTTCGCGAACGGATCAGCCGGCGCGAAATGGCCGGTATCGCGCTTTTGCTGATCTCGATCCTGATCCTAATCTTGGTACTTTGATTGCGCCTCGGCCCCGAGCCGCGCAAAGACCCGCTCCTCATCCTTATCATGGAAAAACGGAACCGTTTCCGGCGCGCCGATAACGGGCAAAAGCTTGGCGACCTCGGCTAAAACGACCTCGGTGATGAAGGGCAGATTGAAGCTGCGCGCCTCCTCGATCGGGATCCATTGAAGATGGCTCAACTCATCCGAGGCGCGCGAGAAATCATCCAGATCGCCCGCCAAATGCGCCGCATCCGCCAGCAAAAACCGCGCATCAAACCGCCGTGGCCGCCCCGGAGGGGTGATCGCACGAAACACAAAGTGCAGCATATCGGCGGCCGGAACATGGCCCGTGGCGGCAAAATCGGCCCAGTCTTCGGGCGGATCAATCTCCCAATCGCCCCTGTGGCCCATGATCAGGCCCGCTTCTTCCCAAAGCTCACGGATCGCCGCCGTCGCCAAAGCATGGGGCAGCGTGTCAAAATCAAGCGGCGCGAGCGCCTCTTCGCCAAGGCGCGTGCGGCAGGGCTCCGACATCGGGGTTGCCAGCGGAACGATGCTATCGCCGCGATCAACGGCGCCGCCGGGAAAGACAAATTTATTGGGCATAAAGGCGGCTTTTTCGCCGCGCTGCCCCATCAGGATGCTGGGGGTCGCCTCGACATCGCGCACCAAAATAAGGGTCGCGGCATTGCGAATGGCTGACTTGTCGATCATTGCGTTATTCTCCCATTGGGCGCAGGAAGTCGCTACTTTTCAATGGGTTGGCGCGATAGCTCAAAGCCGTGCATGCGCTTGGCCCATTGGAACGCAACTGTCATCCCCTTTAGCCTTGGCAAAAGGTATAGCGAAAGCGCGACACAGCCAACCGTAAAGACTGAGGCCAGAACAAGCGGATCGGGGCGATAGCGCACAAAGGCCCAAAGCAGGGTCGGCGCGAGTAAATGCCCGACGATCAAAATGGTCAGATAGGCCGGGCCATCATCGGCGCGCGCGGCGGTGAAATCTTCGCTGCAAACCGGGCAGGTATCGCGCAATTTGAGATAGCCTTTGAACATTTGCCCGCCCCCACATGAAGGGCAGCGCCGCCGCCAGCCGCGCAACAATGCCGGGCGCATGGGCCGCTCTTCTTTGGGGAATTGGTCAACTGCGCTCATTTTGGCCTCACAAGATACATAGCGCTAACATAGGCCGTTGGCTTTCAAGGTGAAGGGGACAGTGCGCCCTTGCGGCGCTGTGTCTCGATTGGGATGCCGAAAAACTGGCCGAGAGCCAATATTTTTTTGCGATTTTCTCAAATTATCTGCGACGGAACTGCGCCGCTCGCCCGTTTACCTCTTAGATCGCCGGGCAATATAGCCCGCGACGAGGAGAAACAGGCAAGAGATCCTGTTGATTTAATGGAGTAGTCTACAATGATGAAGAAAACCCTGATTTCCGCGCTGGCCCTGACCGCGATCCTTGGAACAAGTCTCTCTGCCACAGCACGCGGCGGCGATGGCGAAGGCCGTATGGGCGGCGCGCGCGGCATGGGCGGCGAGATCGCGCTTAACTTTGATGCGATCGATACCGACGGCAATGGCGCGCTGTCTACAGCCGAAATGGAGGCCTTCAAAAAGGGCCGCTTTGATGCTGCCGATACCAACGGTGACGGCGCTCTTTCCTCCGAAGAAATGACCGCCCAACACGAGGCACGTCAAGCCGAGCGCGCCGCGCAACGCCAAGCCAAGATGATCGAAGAACACGATAAAGATGGCAACGGCACGCTGAGCTTCGATGAGATGGGCTCGGATCGCTCTGCCAAGATGTTTGAGCATCTGGATGCCGATGATAACGGCGAAATCTCCAAAGAAGAGCTTGAGAAAGCCAAGGAGCGTTTTGCAGGCCGTCGCGGCGGGCATGGCGATAAAGGCGGGCACTCTGAAGGCCGCGGCCATGGCAAATGGATGCAGCGTAACTAAGCTGTAACCAACTGGGGCGGGGCGCAATGTCCCCTTGTGCGCCGCCCCGAGATTGCCAGTCCTGCCCAAACCGGATACCGCTTAGTTGTAATGAACATGCCCCTTGATGCCCTCAATGATGTCTCGGACGAAGCGCTTCTGATCGCCTTTGGCAACGGAGACGGGGAGGCGGCGCGCGCGCTTACCATGCGCTTGACCCCGCGCACATTGGGCTATGCAACGCGGCTTTTGCGCGATCGCGCCGAGGCTGAGGATGTGACCCAAGAGGCAATGCTGCGCTTGTGGAAGATCGCGCCAGAGTGGCGCAGCGGCGAGGCGCAGGTTTCAACTTGGCTTTACCGGGTGGTGACAAATCTTTGCACCGACCGGCTGCGCAAAAAGCGCGGGATCGGGCTTGATGAAGCGCCCGAACCCGAGGACGATGCGCCCAGTGCGCAGGCGCGGATGGAACAGGCCGAGCGGGTGCAAGCGCTGGACGGCGCTTTGGCGCAACTGCCCGAGCGACAGCGCCAAGCGGTTATTTTGCGCCATATCGAAGGGCTGACCAATCCCGAGATTGCGGCGATAATGGATATTGGTGTCGAGGCGGTCGAAAGTTTGACCGCGCGCGGCAAACGGGCGCTAACGGGGCTTTTGGCCGGGCGGCGCGAAGAGTTAGGATATGAGCATGGCTGAGAATGACATCTTTGATGAGGCCGCACTGGACGCGCTTTTTTCCGAGGCGCGCGATGCGGCGGTGATCCCCTCAGACGATCTGATGGCGCGGATCATGGCCGATGCAGCGGCGCATATGCCCCAAGTCGGCGGGTTTGAGGCGCCAGGCGCGCGCTCACGCTGGCGCTTGATGCTCGCCGCAATCGGCGGTTGGGGTGCGGCGACCGGGCTTGCAACGGCGACAATGGCCGGCTTGGCCTTTGGTCTGTTCCTGCCCGACGCTTTCAGCGATTTGACCGCCAACTATACCAGTTCAGCTTCGGTAAGTTACGATTTGAGCGACCTAACCCCAAGCTTCTACGATCTTCTACCCGACGAAAGCTAATGCCTGACCCAAAGCGGCGCAGCCCACGCGCCCGCCAGAGACCAGAATAAGAAAGCAAATGTGATGAGCGATCCAAAACAACCCAATCCTGCGCCCCAAAGCGGCGCGCCAAACGCCAAGCCGCAATCCAGAAGGTTCCGTTGGTCGCGGGTGGTTTTGGTGCTGTCTTTGGCGCTGAACTTGGCCGTTATTGGGATGATCGTGGGCGCCATGATGGGCAATGGGCGCAGCGCCCCGCCGCGGGCCTTATCTTCGCGCGATGTGGGCTATGCGCCGTTTATCTCAGCGCTTGATCGGGGCGAGCGGCGCGCTTTGGCGCGCGAACTGCGCCGCGCTGCGCCAAGTCGCAAAGATGCGCGCAGTGCACGCCGCGATGGGTTTGAGCTGATTTTGGACGCATTGCGCGCTGATCCCTATGATCCGGCCGGGTTGGAAACCGCTTTGAGCTTACATCGCGAAGATCTTTCAAATCGCCAGCAAGTGGGCCAAGATGTTTTGGTCGAACGGCTGCACAAAATGAGCCCAAGTGAGCGCCAATCCTATGCGGATCGTTTGGATCAAATCCTTACCCGCCCAGAGCGCCCCGATCACCATCGCGACGGGCCGCGCCGCGAAGGCCTGCGCAATAGCAACTGATCTTTGAAGGTTTGTGTGATTGGAACGCGCTGCGCATTTTTGGGCGCGTTTCTGGCTGAAACCTAGGCCGCAGAGCGCCCCATGGTAACCTGATTGCGCCCTTCGGCCTTGGAGCCAAACAGCGCCTGATCCGCATCCTCAATCAGCTTTTCAATCGGCAGGCTCATCGCTTCATCGCGCCCGCCCATAGACAGCCCGATGCTCAGCGTGACGGTGATTTCTTGCTGCCCTTCGCCGATGCTTATTGGTGTCTCTTCAACGACTTGGCGCAACCGCTCCGCCGCAAACCGGGCCTGCGACAGCGCCGTTTCAGGCATGGCGACTAGGAATTCTTCGCCGCCAATCCGCGCAACCATATCAACTCCGCGCAAATTGTCGCGCACCCGGCGCGCAACCTCGACCAACACCGCATCGCCCGCCGCATGGCCATAGGTATCGTTGACGTCCTTAAAGCGATCCAAATCGAGCAGCATGATCGCAAAAGGGCGCTGTTTTTCCCGTGCGCGCTTGGCGATTTCGGTCAGGTGGGGCAGGGCATAGCGGCGATTATAGAGGCCTGTTAGGGGATCAATGGCCGCAAGTTTAAACCCGTCTTCAACCGTGACCCGAAGGCGATCCGCCTCAAGCTTGCGCCGAATTTGCCCGCGCAGGCGCAGCGCCAATTCTTCGGGGTCAAACCCGTCGGTAATCAGATCATTCGCGCCCAAATCAAGCGCCATAACGGCCGCATTTCGATCCTTGGGCGCATGCATAATAATGATCGCCGCATGGCGTGTGGCCTCGCGCGATCGCAGCTCGGCCAAGAGGCGCAACCCGCTGTTTGGCTCGCCCAGATCGGAGGCAATGACGAAAGCATCGGGAATGTTGCGCTGAGATTGAAGCGCCTCAAGCGCGCGTTGCTCGGGCAGGGCCTCAATTTTGGCGTTCAGAAAGGGGCTGATCCGATCGCGCCAGCGCATAGCCTCGCTGCCCTCCGCCGCAACAATCGCTACATGGCCGGCGCTGTTGAAATAGGTTGTTGGCTCGGCAAACCCAAGCTCGCGCGCGGTCTTTTGGCGCCGCCGCAGCTCGTCCGAGGTC
Source organism: Halocynthiibacter sp. (assembly GCA_047631555.1). Taxonomy (GTDB): domain Bacteria; phylum Pseudomonadota; class Alphaproteobacteria; order Rhodobacterales; family Rhodobacteraceae; genus JBLHZY01. Next base: position 75,715 of record JBLHZY010000001.1, read on the forward strand.
GCGCGCATCCGCAAAAGGCTGCGCACGCGGGCCAGCAGGGTAAGCTCATCCAAGGGTTTCGTCAGGAAATCATCGGCACCCGCTTCAAGTGCAGCAAGCTTGGTTTTGGGATCATTAAGCGCGGTGACCATAATGACAGGAATATCGCTGGTGACCGGATCCGCTTTGAGCTTGATGCAAAGGGCCGCGCCGTTGGCATCAGCCATCACCGCATCCAATATGATCAGATCGGGCAATTCGCTGCGGGCAAGCAACATCAGCTCAGCCTCACCGGCGGCCTGAAGGACCTGGTAGCAAGCCGACGAAAGCTTGACCTTCATCACGATCCGATTGGTCGCGACTTCATCCGCGATCAGTATCCGGCCTGTCATTCTTAATCCTTAAAGGTACAACTCGTCTTATCACGGTCAGTGTTTGGTGATATTAGTTAAGAAATAGTTTCCGCCGACGAAGGACCTCCCCGCAGTGCAGCAAGAATCCGCCGAAACCCTCGCCCTTAATGCGCTTAGTTGGCTGGCGGCGAACGATGATCTTATGCCCGTGTTTCTTGGTTCAAGCGGGGCATCCGAGGGCGATCTGCGCCAATTGGCGGGCGAGCCGGAGTTCTTAGGCTCTGTGCTTGATTTCTTGCTGATGGATGACGCTTGGATCATCGCATTTTGCGACGCAGCGGGCCTTAAATACGATCAGCCGCAATTGGCGCGCTATGCGCTGCCCGGCGGCACGCCGTTAAACTGGACCTAAGCGGCGCGCATTACAGCCCAGAGAGCGGCACATCTTCGCCCTCGCGCACCTTCTCCAAAAGGGCGCGCAGCTGATCCAGCTCATCCGTGCTAAGCCGTTGTGCCATAATATGATTGTTGTCTTCGGCATAGGGGGTCCCGCGCGCCAAAGCGTCGTTTCCGGCGCGGGTGAGGCGCACGGATGTCATGCGCCGGTCGCTCTTGCCCGTGGAGCGCGCGATCATGCCGGCAGCCTCCATCTGGCGCAAAACCCGCGAGGTCGCTGTGCGATCTATACCGACGAATTGCGCGATTTCGGAGGGGTGTTCGAGCCCCTCATTGCCAACGGCCAGCAAAACACACCATGAGATCCGCGTAAGGCCCAAAAGTTTCAGCCCTTCATCAAGGCGCCGCTCCTGAATGCGCGAGGCCATCGAGAGCTGATATCCCAAAGATTGATGAAGTTTGTATTTTTGCACACTACCCATAGGCGATTTGTTTCGCAGCTTTGGTGGGCTGTCAATGTGGCATGGTTTAAAAGGCGCAAAGAGAAAGAGCCATTTCTATGTTATTCACATATTTTGCTCATTTTGGATCGATATTATGCGTCTATTTTGATATTTCGAGAAAGGCACAATCGCAAGGAACTGTGCTATAAAATGCAGCGAAAATAGCGAATTTGGCCAACCAATCGCTGTTTTCTGAATCTTAACGATCCGCCCTTAGTCTAAACGAAGTTAATTAGGGGAAAGACCATGCACGGTTTGATCAACCGTTCGATTCAATGTTTTGTACGCGATACCTACGGCCAAGAGGCATGGGTGCAGATCGCTCTAGACGCACGGATCGGGCATGAAAACTTTGAGGCGATGCTTGTCTATGAAGACGAGCAAACCTTCGCCATTTTGGATGCGGCCTGCGCTGTCTTGGATAAACCTGCCGAGACTTTGCTTGAGGATGTCGGCACATACCTTGTTTCTCACCCCAGTTTTAGCGCTCTGCGCCGCCTGCTCCGGTTTGGCGGCGAGAGCTTTGTTGATTTTCTATTTTCGTTGGATGATCTGCGCGATCGCTCCCGCCTTGCGGTGCCAGATCTCGATCTCCCGTTTATCGAATTGCGCGAGGTGACCACCTCGTCGTTCACGGTTGTATGTGGGCAGCAAATTCAAGGGTTTAGTTTTGTAGTGATGGGGATTTTGCGTGCAATGGCAGATGATTACGGCGCATTGGTTTTTCTTGAACATCTGGGCGCGCAATCGGGCGCGGATCATTTGGGAGTGAGCTTGCTTGAGGCAGCATTTGCCGAGGGGCGCAGCTTTGATTTGGCGGGCGAGGTGCACGTATGAATGCATTAACGCCAGAAAGAAGCCTTCTGGGCGCCGCCACGCTGGATCGTTTGATGCCGATGCATTTGGTGATTGATGTTGATGGGCGCATTCAACGGGCTGGACCGACGCTTTTGAAGCTGCAACCAGACAATGTTTTGATTGGCCGGGCTTTTTTTGACGCGTTTAGTGTGACCAAGCCGCGCAATATTGGCGATTTCGCTGCCTTGCAGGCCTATACCGGAACGCGCGTTCAGCTCAGCTTTAGGGATCGATCAGGCGCAGAACTCAAAGGCGTCATCATGCCAATGGCGGGCGGCAAAGAGCTGATCCTAAATCTTTCCTTTGGGATTTCGGTATTTGAAGCCGTACGAGAATATAAACTCACAGCGGGGGATTTCGCGCCCACGGATCTGACGATCGAGATGCTCTATCTGGTCGAGGCCAAAACTGCCGTGCTTGAAGAATTCCGCGAGCTAAATCAGCGCTTGCAAGGCGCCAAAATTGCCGCCGAAGAGCAAGCCTTTACCGATACGCTGACGGGCTTGAAAAATCGCCGCGCCATGGATCACGTGCTTTCGCGCTTGGTCACAGCGGGAACGGGCTTCTCGCTTATGCATCTCGATCTCGATTTCTTTAAAGATGTGAATGATACGCTTGGCCATGCGGCGGGCGATCATGTTTTGCAGGCCGTGGCGCGCGTTTTGGTTGATGAGACCCGCGCAGAAGACACTGTCGCGCGGGTTGGCGGCGATGAATTCGTTTTGATTATCAACCGGATGACGGATGAAAGCCGCCTTGTTTCGACCGCGCGGCGCATAATTTCCAAACTTGAAATCCCGATCTCGTTCAATGGAGCGCCCTGCAAAATTTCGGGCTCCATCGGGATCACCACAACGGATTCCTATGATGTGCTCGATCTGGATCGCATGCTCGCGGATGCAGATACGGCGCTTTATGCCTCAAAACACAAAGGCCGCGCCTGCCATACGGTCTTTGATCCCAACGTCCATGCGCGCCTTGCCGCGACAAGTGCAACAGGCTGAGAACGGCAGAGCGATTTGGATGAGTATTTTGTTTACGCCAAAGCGGGGCGTTGAACCCCGCGCAATATTGAGGCCGCGCATCAAAGGCTGACTGTGGCATCTTCGCCATAGAAGGCCCGTTTGTTTTCAACGGGCTATACCCATGCGCTCGGGTTTGGCATAACCGCCTCCTTGGGGGCATAGTTTGGGGATAATCATGGGGTTTAGCCTCTTTTCCGCGATCCGTGCATTGACGCTGCCGATCCTAACAATTGCGGTTCTTTCGCAGCCGTTCGCCGCCAGCGCCGAGATGGGCGGGCGCGAGCGCATTGGCGCAGGCCGCTTGTTTTCCAACGATGCCTTTGGCGATAGCAAGGATCGCTGGCGATCTGGGGCCTATTCGCTAAGCCATGTGCGCGGCTACGAATGGGATGGCCAGCGCCCCGAAAGCTTTGGCGACGTTGTCGAATATCGCTTTCGCTCCGAAATCATTGCGCCAGCCGACATAGCGACGCCTGCGCCGCCACCCGCCGATCGGCCCTATCTCGGCGCGCTGACCTTTGGCGTTCATAGCCATTGGCGCAACGGCGCGACGGAATTTAGCGGCGGTGCCGAGCTGATCGTTACGGGCCCGCAAACCGGCGTGTCGCGGTTCCAAACGGCGGCTCACAAGGCTTTTGGCTTGCCCGTGCCCGGCGATCTTAGCGGGCAAATCCCCAACGGCGTCCATCCCAACCTGGTGCTGGAAGCCGGACAAATGATGCAGGTCGCTCCGCATTTTACCCTGCGCCCCTTTGTTGAAATGAAGGCTGGCCCTGAGGTTCTTGCGCGGGTTGGCGGCGATCTGATTGTTGGCGGCGCTGTGCAGGGCCAATTGATGCTGCGCGATGCCACCACCGGCCAGCTGTATCAGGGCACCCGCAAGGATCCCAACCGCGGCTTTAGCTTTGTTCTTGGGGGGGATGTTGCCCATGTGGCACAATCCAAATGGCTGCCCAAAAGCACCGGTCTCAAGCTGACCGATATGCGCACGCGCCTGCGCACAGGCGTTCATTATCAGGGGAAAAAGTCCGCAGGCTTCCTTGGGCTAAGCTATCTTGGCCCCGAATTTCAAGGCCAACCAAGCGGGCAGGTCGTTGGCTCGCTGCGCCTGCGCCTGCGCTTTTAACTTTTTGCGAATCACTCTCTTAACAGGATGAAGAACGCGTGCTAAACTGCCGTTAATAAAAAAGACTATAAAAGACTATTAGGCAGGCATACAGGCATGAAAACGGGCTCAAAAGGCACGTTTGTTATCTCCTGGTCGCAGAGTGAACTGGATGGGATGCGCAATGCACCCGTCTCAGGATTGTCCGTTGGCGCCGCTTGGCGCTGGACGGGCGAGGCGATCAGTGTGGACGGCACACGTGAGGTTCTGGTTCTTGAAAATGCACTCGGGGCGGAAGAATTGCGCGCCCGAGCTGCGCGTAATGTGAAACGGATGTTGGGTGAGGCGCTGGAAAAGGCGCCCGAGGTTGCGCTCGATATCGCGCAGGATCGCCTCTTTGATGGCGCGTTTGACGTGACCGATGGGCACGCGCTCTTTACCGTCACGATCATCGATTTGCCGCAAATCAACACCCCATTGCTCATGTTTATCGGGGCGATCCCGCCCAAAGATGCTGATCTGTGGATCGTGGCCCATCAAAGCGGGGTGATCAATCGCGACCTTGGCGAGGAAGATCCCAGTGGCGTGATTTGCTTTACGCCGGGGACACGGATTGCAACGCCTGATGGCCCGCGCCTTGTCGAGGATCTCGGGCAGGGCGACAAAATCCTGACCAAGGACAATGGCCCCCAAGAACTGACGTGGATCGGCTCGCGCCATCTTTCCGGAGCGCGGCTCTACGCGCTTCCTGCGATGCGCCCGATCCGGCTGCGCGCGTCGGCCCTTGGGATCGATGTGCCCGACGGCGATCTGATTGTTTCGCCTCAGCACCGCATGGTCGTGCGCGGCGCCTTTGCCCAAGAGCTGTTTAACACCGATGAAGTGCTGATTTCGGCCGCTGATTTGGTCAATGATCACTCGATCCTTGTGGATCACACGCTGCGGGATGTGACCTATATTCACCTCATGCTCGAGGCGCATCAGATCGTTTTTGCCAATGGGGTTGAGACCGAAAGCTTTCATCCTTTGGGCGCAGAAATGAGCATGCTTGGGGCAGATCAGCGCAACCGTTTGCGCGATGCTTTCCCGCAGATTGAGCACTCCCCAGATGCCTACGGCGCCTTTGCGCGGCGTGCGCTTTCGGGGGCCGAAGCCGCAATCATGCGCCACGCATTGGCCTAATCGCGCGATTTGCCAACCATTTGCGCGGCATCGCTTGACTCCAAGCCCGCACCCTATATAAGCCCGCCATCCCGACCCCTGAAAAGAGGTCGGGGTTGCTATTTTTTGGTGTTGGTGGCTCCCGCAAGGGATTGCCTGTCGCCCTTCGGGGAAAGGACAGCACCTTTCTGAAACAAGAAAGGATCCAGATCGTGACCAAACGCACGTCTGCCAAGTACAAAATTGACCGCCGCATGGGCGAAAACATTTGGGGCCGCCCCAAATCGCCAGTAAATCGCCGCGAATATGGCCCCGGCCAGCACGGTCAGCGCCGCAAGGGCAAACTGTCCGATTTCGGTCTTCAGCTGCGCGCCAAGCAAAAGCTTAAAGGCTACTACGGCGACCTGACGGAAAAGCAATTCCGCCGCATCTTTACCGAAGCTGAGCGCGTAAAAGGCGATACAGGCGAAAACCTGATCGGTCTTCTCGAGCGCCGCATCGATGCTGTTGTTTACCGCGCGAAATTCGTAGCGACCGTTTTTGCGGCACGCCAATTCGTCAACCACGGCCACGTAACCGTGAACGGCAAACGCGTGAACATCCCTTCATACCGCGTCTCTGAAGGCGACGTTATCGAAGTGCGTGATCGCTCCAAGCAGATCGCCGTTGTGATCGAGGCCACTCAGCTTGCTGAGCGCGATGTGCCTGATTACATCGATGCGGATCACTCCAAAATGAAAGCGACGTTTGTTCGCACTCCGGGCCTTGGCGATGTGCCATATCCTGTTGTGATGGAACCAAACCTCGTGATCGAATATTACGCTCAGAACTAATCTGAGCCGAGATTTCGAATTGAAAGGCCGTGCCCCAGGGTGCGGCCTTTTGCTATGAAAGCCCTGTTTTTCTTGGCGCGCGGATAAATCCTATTGGAATGACCGGCTCATCCGCATAAGAACGATGGGCGCAAAATTTCGCGCCTCTCTAATACTGTCTGCGCCAAGGTTAAAAGGACGATCATGAGCAAAACGCATCCGATTTACGCCCGCATCAACGGCCCCATTATCCTGATCGGTTTTGGTTCAATCGGGCGCGGCACATTGCCCTTGATCGAGCGTCATTTCGAGTTTGATCGCGAGAAGCTGGTGATCATCGAGCCAAATGAAGCGCTATGTGAAGAGATCAAAGCCCGCGGTATTCGCCATATCAAAGAGGCGCTGACGCCGGATAATTACCGCGCCGTTTTGGGCGATCTGTTTGAGCCGGGCGCAGGCTTTGTCGTCAATCTTTCGGTCGATACCTCTTCGCTCGATCTGATGAAGTTCTGCCGCGAAAACGGCGTGCTTTATATCGATACCGTGGTCGAGCCATGGGCGGGCTTTTACTTTGATACCGAAGACAATGCCGCGCGCACCAATTATGCGCTGCGCGAAACGGTGCGGCGCGAAAAGGCCGCCAATCCGGGCGGGACAACGGCCGTTTCCTGCTGCGGGGCCAATCCGGGCATGGTCAGCTGGTTTGTCAAAGAGGCGCTGCTGACGTTGGCAAAAGACACAGGTCAAGCGAGCGAAGCGCCAACAAGCCGGAGCGGCTGGGCCAAGCTGATGCAATCGCTCGGCGTCCAAGGCGTTCATATCGCTGAGCGCGATACCCAAACCCGCCAAGAACAGCGCCAACCGGGGCATTTTGTGAACACTTGGTCGGTTGAGGGCTTCATCGCCGAAGGGTTTCAGCCCGCCGAGCTTGGCTGGGGCACCCATGAGCCATGGTTCCCGCCCAATGCGCATAAACAAGCCAAGGGCTGCCAATCCGCGATCTGGCTCGAACAGCCCGGTGCCAACACCCGCGTGCGCACATGGTGCCCAACGATGGGCGCGCAATTCGGCTTTCTGGTCACCCATAACGAGGCGGTTTCGATCTCGGATTACTACACAGTGGGCGATCCATCCGCGCCCGAATATCGCCCGACCTGCCATTATGCCTATCACCCCTGCGATGATGCGGTACTTTCGCTGCACGAGATGTTCGGCTCTAACACGATCCAAGACGTGCATCACATCATGGACGTAAACGAGATCGATCCTGGCGGCGTCGATGAGCTTGGCGTTTTGCTCTATGGCCATGAAAAGAATGCGCTTTGGTTCGGCTCGCGCCTCTCCAACGACGAGGCCAAGACCCTTGCGCCCGATCAAAATGCCACCGGCCTTCAAGTCACCTCTGCGGTGCTTGCGGGCATGGTCTGGGCGCTCGAAAATCCCCAAGCGGGCATCGTTGAAACCGACGAGATGGATCACGCGCGCTGCTTGGACGTACAGCGCCCCTATCTTGGCCCGGTCGAGGCGCATTATACCGATTGGACCCCGCTGACCGATCGCCAAACGGCCTTTCCCGAAGCGACCATTGAGGATCATCCTTGGGCGTTTCGCAACGTGCTTGAGGGCTAGGGAAGCGCCGCATTTCTAGGCATTTGCTGATATAACGCGCCCGGATTTCACCGCACAGGCGGGTAATTTTGCCCCATTCATTCGCGCGCGCGGCCTGTGCGCGCCTGCGTTAATTGCGCACTGGCAAAGATCCGCTCGGCCCGTTAAAAAGGCGCGAACCTGAGTGAGTGAGCCTTATGACGAGCAGCAGCATTATACCTCAACCCGGCATCATGGATATCGCGCTTTATCAAAGCGGCGCGAGCCAGATTGAAGGGCGGGCCGAAGTAATCAAACTCAGCTCAAATGAGAATCCTTTCGGCGCCTCTGAAAAGGCCAAAGACGCGGTCGCGCGCTCGGTCCATCAGCTGCACCGCTACCCCGGCACCGATCACGCCGCCCTGCGCACCGCCATTGGCGAGGTGCATGACGTTGATCCGGAGCGGGTCATCTGCGGCACGGGCTCGGACGAGATCATCCACTTTTTGTGCCAAGCATACGCCGGCCCCGGCGATGAGGTGATCCATACCGAGCACGGCTTTTCGATGTATAAAATCTCGACTCTCGCGTCAGGGGCGACGCCGATTTGCGTCCCCGAACACGAGCGGGTGGTGGATGTCGATCTGATCCTGCAGGCCTGCAATGAGAAAACCAAACTGGTGTTTATCGCCAACCCGGCCAACCCGACGGGAACGATGATTGGCGGCAATGAAGTCGCGCGGCTTGCCGATGGGCTGCCCAAAGGCGCGATCCTCGTGCTTGACGGCGCCTATGCGGAATATGTCGAGGGCTATGACGGCGGAGCGCGGCTTGTTGAGGCGCGCGATAACGTTGTGATGACGCGCACCTTTTCCAAGCTGTACGGGCTTGGCGGCCTGCGCATCGGCTGGGGTTATGGCCCCAAAGAGATCATCGATGTGCTCAACCGTATTCGCGGCCCGTTCAATCTTTCGCAAGCTCAGCAAGCGGCCGCTGAAGCCGCCGTTCGCGACGTCGAATATGCCGAGAAATGCCGCACGGAAAATACCCGTATGCGCTCTTGGCTCGCCGAGGCATTGGCCGAAATGGGCATCCCGTCGGATACGTCCTGTGCCAATTTCATCCTCGCCCGTTTCCACGATCAAGCCGAGGCCGAGGCCTGCGATACCTTCCTCAAAGGCGAGGGCATCATTGTGCGCCGAGTGGGCGGCTATGGCCTGCCACATTGCCTGCGCATCACAGTCGGTGACGAGGCTTCTTGCCGCCGCGTCGCCCATACCATCGGCCAATTCAAAGGCATCGCTAAATGAGCGTGATCTACAAGCGCGTTGCCCTCATCGGGCTTGGCTTGATTGCGGGCTCCATGGCGCATGCGATGCGCCGCGCCGGCCTTGCAGGCGAAATCGTCGGAACGGCCCGCTCGGCTGAAACGCGCAAAATCGCCGCTGAAATTGGGCTTGTGGACCGCGTTGTTGAAACGGCGGCTGAGGCGGTTGAAGGCGCGGATTTGGTCGTTCTGGCCGTGCCGGTTGGCGCGATGGAAAGCGTTGCGCGCGAGATTGCGCCGCATCTGGCACAGGGCGCCACCATAACAGATGTCGGCTCGGTCAAACGCGCGGTTATTGAGGCCGTTGCGCCACACCTTCCTGATAACGTTCACTTTATTCCCGCACACCCGCTCGCCGGGACAGAGCATTCCGGCCCGAAATCGGGCTTTGCTGAGCTGTTTGATAACCGCTGGTGCTTGATTGTGCCCGCAGAGGGCACCGATGCGACCGCGCTGAAAAACCTGCGCGATTTCTGGGAAGGGCTTGGCTCAAATACCGATGTGATGGATGCCGATCACCACGATCTCGTGCTCGCTGTGACAAGCCATGCGCCGCACCTGATTGCCTATACGATGGTCGGCGTGGCCGATGATCTGCGCCGCGTGACCGATAGCGAAGTGATCAAATATTCCGCGGCGGGCTTTCGCGATTTTACCCGGATTGCCGCCTCTGATCCGACCATGTGGCGCGATGTGTTCCTCAATAACAAAGAGGCGACGCTCGAAATTCTGGGCCGTTTCACCGAAGAGCTTTTCGCCCTTCAGCGCGCGATCCGTACCGGTGATGGCGCGCATCTGCATGATTATTTCACCCGCACCCGCGCGATCCGGCGCAGCATTATTGAAGCGGGCCAAGATACCGACGCGCCAGATTTTGGCCGCGGGTCCAAGAAGCCTTGAGCGCCCGCGCGCATATCGCCGCGCTCGCTTTGATCCTATGCGGGGCAGGGGCCATGGCTGGCGAAATCACCCGCTCGCCCATCCCGCTGCCGCGCCCCGGCACCAGCATCCCCGATCCCATCGCCAGTTCGCGCAGCTTTAGCGCAACCGTGGCCGCACCGGCGCCGCTGCCGCCCGAAATCCTTGCCGCGCCCGCGCCATCACCCGCCCCAACCGCCAAGCCGCGCCCCCGCCCGCGCGGCCTTGCCAAGATATTCGGCGCGCGCGCCAAAAACCGCCCGCCAAACGCCGCCATTCAGGGCAAAGCGGGCGCGGTCTGCGGGATCAATGCGATCCAAGGCAGCGCCGTTCCCGCCATTCCAGGGCGTCTCAAGGGCTGCGGCGTGGAAAACCCCGTGCGCATTACCTCCGTTGGCGGCGTGCGCCTCAGCACCCCGGCCACGATGGATTGCAAAACCGCCAAAGCGCTTCATTCTTGGGTTGAGAAAGGCGCCAAACCCGCCGTTGGGCGCAAAGGCGGCGGGGTTGCGCAAATCAAGGTCGCTGCGGGCTATGCCTGCCGCACCCGCAACAATCAGCCCGGCGCGAAAATTTCCGAACATGGCCGGGGCCGCGCCATTGATATTTCTGCCATTAAGCTAGCTGACGGCACCGAAATGACCGTGCTCCAGGGCTGGAAAGATCGCCGTCAGGGCCCCATGCTCAAGAAGATGCACCGCGCCGCCTGTGGCCCCTTCGGGACGGTCCTTGGCCCCAACGCCGACAAGTTTCACCGCGATCATTTTCACTTTGATACCGCGCGCTATCGCTCGGGAAGCTACTGCCGCTAAGGGCTGCAATTTTTCGCGCAAAAACCGCTTGACCCGCGCGCCGCCAAAGCTTACCTACGCCCCACTTTGGCGGAGTAGCTCAGGTGGTTAGAGCAGCGGAATCATAATCCGCGTGTCGGGGGTTCAAGTCCCTCCTCCGCTACCAATATCCTTAAATTTCTGTGGTTCGACAGAGACCTGCAGGCAGCGATGCCCGGCCGGGGCGCAATCTTGTTTCATGCACCGCTTTGGTTTGGTAGAAGTGTTAAAGGTCGCAGCGCGCGGCTGGATTTTTCCGGGCTTTCTCGGACCAGACTTAAAGAGTTGCCCCATGTCCGAACCCGTTTCAGAACAGCCGATCAACTTTGATCTCATCGTCATGGGCTCGGGGCCTGCGGGCGGCGCGGCGGCTTATACGGCGCGCAAATTGGGGCTGAGGGTGGCGCTGATCGACAAAAAGGCCTTCCCGCGCGATAAGCTTTGCGGCGGGCTCTTTTCAGGGCGCAGTTTGCGCTATTTCACCCAGATTTTTGATGAGGCGCCATCGCCCGAATTGCTTGGTCGCACAAGGGATGTTGAATTTTTCCTGCGCGGGCAATCGCTTGGCCGCCTGCGCGATGTGCCGCCTTTGTATATGACGATGCGCTGGGATTTGGACGGCGATATTCACAGCCGTGCGCTGAACGCGGGGGCTGTGGATTTCAGCGGCGAAAGCGCGCGTGAAATTGATCTGACGGCGCGCAAGATTACCCTGCGCGATGGGCGCGTGCTTGCGTATAAGGCGCTGATCGGCGCAGACGGGGTCAACAGCCAAGTCGCACGCACCCTGTTTGGCAAAGCCTTTGATCACGACAAAATCGGCTTTGCGCTTGAAGTTGAGGGGCCAGTTTCCCCCGAAGACACGCCCATTCGCATTGATTTTTCCGCCGCCGCTTGGGGCTATGGCTGGTCTTTCCCAAAGAAGGCCAGCACGACGATTGGCGTGGGCGGCGTACATAGCGCCAACCCGGATATGAAGGGCCATATGGCGAAATACATGGCCCTTTTAGGCCAAGAGGGCGATCCGAAATCCTTTAAAGGCCATTTCATTCCCTTTGGCGATTTTCGCAAACATCCGGGGCAGGGCGCGGTTTTGTTGTGCGGGGATGCGGCGGGTTTGGTTGATCCGATCACCGGCGAAGGCATTGCTTTTGCACTGAAAAGCGGCCAACTCGCGGCGCAATCTGTGGCCCAAGCGCTTGCAGAGGGCGCACCAGCCTCGGCCTATGATCGCTACAAATCATCCCTCAAAGAGATACACCGCGCGATGGTATTCTCGCGGCTTTTGCGCCCGATCATTTGCTTGCCGCGCTTTGAGAAAGCCTTCGCCAAAGCCTTCTCAAATTCAACAACCCTGCGGCGCCAATATATGGAAGTTCTGGCCGGCGAGATCGAATATCAACAGATGATCTGGCCCGTGTTGCGCCGCTTGCCGGGCCTTTTGGGCCGCGCGCTGCTTGCGCCATTCGGGCGTTCCGACAAGGCCTCTTAAGGCTTTACCAGATGGTTGGGCGAGCCTTGCACAATCGCGCCGCCGTGGCTTGTGGTTGAGCCAAGATAAGCCACCGGCATGCCGCCATCCATCGAGGCCGATGAGCCCTTCACAATCGTCGCACCACAGCCCGTCAGATCGCCAACCCGCGCAATTGGCAGCCGATCAACAAGCGCTTTGCCGCCCGAAGTAATCGCGTTTGGCCCATGGATCGGGCAGACATGTTTGTCGCCAAGGCGCGCCACGGGCAGCATCAGCCATCCCCCTTATCGGCAAAGCATTCCTCGACCAAGGGCAAGCCTTCATTCGCCGCCCCCTGAAGTGTCGGCACCTGCGCAGAGCCAGAGCCGCCCATCATCACATTGCCCTTCAGATTGATCATCGCCGCCTCAAGCGTGATGCCGCTTGCATCAATGGTGATCTTGCCGCCGGGGCCTTTGATCACGAATTTCTCAAACGCCATCAGCGTGTGGGTCTTGGTATTATTGGTGATCGATTGGTTGACGTTGAGCGTATAGCGCCCCTTAACCGTCTCTTCCATATTGCGGCCAACATGCACCAAATGATCGGCGGAGATATCCTGTTTGTGGATGTTACCCACCGTATGAACATGATCCTTGCCGTATTTTTCCTGCTGGTTTTGGGCGACCGAATAGAGCACATCATTGCCCACAGAATGGCTGGCATTATGGCCAATCGTTTCGGTGTGATCATTGCCAACGGTGATGGTTTTATCGTTGCCCACACTCTCAACCTGATCATGGCCGATTGTCTTGGAGCGATCATTGAGAATTTGGATCTCGTGATCTTTCTGGCCGTGCATATAGATCAGCTCTTGGTCTTTTTCGTCCTCAAAAGTCAGCTCGTTAAAGCCGCTGCCTTGATGGGTGTCGGTCTTGAAAACGGATTTGGTTTTGGCCGCCGGAAGCGGGTAGGGCGGATCATTGCGCCCGTTGTAAACACAGCCCGTCACCAGCGGCTTGTCAGGATCGCCCTCAAGGAATTCAACAACAACTTCCATGCCGATGCGCGGAATGATCATCCCGCCCCAGCCCTTTGAGGCCCAATTCTGCGAGACCCGGCAGCGCATCGAATAGGCCTTCTCAAGATCCCAATGGAAATGCACCAAAATGCGCCCGAACTCATCGCAATCAATCTCGCCCTCGCCAACGACCACAGCCGTTTGCGGGCCATGAACCACCGGAACATCGGTTTTGCGCTCTGGCGCGAGGGGCGCAGAAACGGGCATCAACACATAAGAGCCGGAATAGGCAAAGCCATCGCTCTTTGCCTCGCCCGATCCGTAACTGTCTGAAACGTAAGAATGATTAGCGCTTAAGCAAAGATAGGCCTCTTCCTTAAGGCCGGGAACATGCTGGCCCGTCAGGCCCAAAGTCATGCCTGCGCCAAGCGAGGTACAATCGCCAACCGCGCGCATCCGCCGGTCTTGGCCGCGCTCTTGATTGGTGCGCGTGCCAGCAACGCCTTTGCCTTCGCCTTGGGTCAGATAATCGCCCGGATAGTCATAGGCCTCGATCTGCCCCTGCGCATAGGCCGCATCGCCGGTGCGATCGACTTCCATCTTTGAGGTCGGTTTTTTGAAGTTGTAATCGGTCAGGCGGATGGCGCCGGTTGTCAGGTTGCGCTCTGGCTTCCACTCCCAGAAATGTTCGCCATCGGTGTGATCGGGGCCATCAACGCCAAAGTAATCGCGGGTCTTTCCGGCGATCTCTGCATGGCCGTCAATCGAATCCGTGAGCAAAAGCGTATGGCTGCCTTGCTCATGTTTGAAGTGGAACGAAATCCCAAAGCGCTCCATCAAGCGGCGTGCAAAATTGAGATCGCTTTCGCGATATTGCACGGTGTATTCGAGCTCCGGATAATCGGCGCCCAGATCAAGCTTGAGCGCAGGTTTGCCAAGCGGCGCATAGGGTTTGAGCAGTTTTTCGATGATCGCAGGCGCGGTCATATTGTGGAAAATCCGCTGGTTGCGCCGCTGTCCAGCCAGCCAGAACCAAGGCCGCAGCACCAGCGCGTAGCGATTCCCATTCTCGCCAACGCCGGCCCATTGCGCCTGTGTGACGATCCCATCAAAGAATCGCGGCCCGTCTTTGGGGCTCTTCAACTCGACGCTGCAATGCGTCCCAATCAGCCCATCAAAATCGATATTCTGTTCGGTGCTCAGCGCATCTACGCGGTATTCAAACAGCGCGTTAACATGGTCTTGCCCCTCAAAACGGAGCAAAACCAGCGTGTCTTTACCAAGATCGGTATAAAGCTTGCCAAGACGCGTTTCTTGGCTGAATGGCACATTCATGGGTAATCCCTTGAAAACTAATACATGGCCTAGGGTAAACGAGCCATCGCAGGCTGTGAAGCTGTAACTTGCGCAGGCGTTGTGTCTAAGGGCCGTTTTTGCGGGGAAAATCTCGCCAAAACGCGCAAAACACCCCTTTAGAGGGGCAAATCACGCTGAAATGTCTCAGAAATCACACAAAGGAAGTGGCAGCCCGTAGGGGAATTGAACCCCTCTTTCCAGGTTGAAAACCTGGCGTCCTAACCGATAGACGAACGGGCCGTGCCTTCGTGTGGGGTGCTGAATAGGCAAACTGGTGGCTGCTGGCAAGAGGTAAACTGCATCAAAATCACAAGGCGGTGAAGTTTTTTTGCGAATGCTCGATTGGTCCGAAAAATCAGGCGACCTGTTCGGCCGGGGCGGCATCCTCTAGGCGCAATTGCGCGCTCTGGCGACCGTTCCAAGTATTGATCTCCAAGCGCCCGGCCAAATGGAAACGCGCGCCGCCATGCCCTTCAAGCGCAGGGCCCATTGGCCCGTCAAAGGCGCCAAAGCAAATCGCATCGATCCGCCCGCCCATCCCATCGCCAAAGCTGATCTTGAGATGGCTCTCGCCAACCCGGCGGGCAAACAGGATCGCCACGTCTGGAAAGGCAAAGCGCGGCGCAGGGGCCGAGGCGCCGAAAGGCCCGGCCGCCTCAAGTTGGGCGATCAATTCAACCGTGGCCGCACCGGGCATCATCAGGCCTGAGAGGCGCAAATCAGAGGGCCCAAGCGCGCCTGCACCTTGGCGCTCTAACATCTCAGCAAGCCGCGCCATGGCCGGCTCCAGCTTGTCTTGGGCGACCGTCAGCCCTGCGGCCATCTTATGCCCGCCGCCCTTGATCAAAAGCCCCTCCGCCGCGAGCTTCTGGATCGCAGCACCAAGATCAATTCCGCTGACCGAGCGCCCCGATCCTTTGCCAATCCCGCCCTCAAACCCGATCACAATCGCCGGCCGGTTCGTCACTTCTTTCAAACGGCTCGCCACGATCCCAACAACGCCCGGATGCCAGCCCTCTTCAGCCGCCCAAACCAAGGGCCCGTCAAGCCCGCGCGCGGTTGCCTGCTCCAGCGCCGCCTCGCGCACCCGCGCCTCAATATCGCGCCGCTCTGTGTTGAGCAGATCAAGCCGCTCGGCCAAAGCCTGCGCCTCATGGGGATCATTCGTCGCCAAAAGCCGCGCGCCAAGATCCGCCGCCCCGATCCGCCCGCCCGCATTGACCCGCGGCCCAAGCAAAAAACCAAGGTGATAGCTGCTCGGTGCCGTATCCATCCGCGCCACATCCGATAGGGCAACAATCCCGGGCCGGGCGCGGCGCGCCATGACCTTTAGCCCGGTGCGCACCAGCGCGCGATTGACCCCGATTAATGGTGCCACATCCGCAACCGTCGCCAGCGCGACAAGATCAAGATATCCCATCAAATCAGGGGTTTGCCCCGCGTCGCGCAGCCGCCGATTGACCTCAACCAGCAGCAGAAAAACAACCCCCGCCGCGCATAAATGCGCCAGATCGCCGCTTTCATCTTGGCGGTTCGGGTTCACCACAGCGGCGCAATCGGGCAGCACTTCACCGCCCAAATGGTGATCCAAAACGATGACATCCGCGCCCGATGCCGCCGCAATCGGCCCATGGCTCAGCGTGCCGCAATCCACGCAAATGATCAGCGAATGATCGCGCGCAAGCGCCGCCATCGCCTCATCATTGGGACCGTAGCCCTCATCAATCCGGTCGGGAATATAAAGCGTCGCGCTATGGCCCATATCGCGCAGCCATGTGAGCAAAAGCGCCGCAGACGCGCCGCCATCCACATCGTAATCGGCGAAAATGGCGATCTTTTCGCGCGCCTGAAAGGCCGTGATAAAGCGCAAGGCCGCAGGCTCCATATCCCGCAGAACCATCGGATCGGGCAATAGATCGCGCAGGGCTGGCTCAAGATAGGCTTGGGCTTCTTGGGCGGCTACCCCGCGCGCCACAAGCGTGCGGCAGATCGGCAAGGGCAGGGATGTCTCTTGGGCCATGGCCTCGGCGAAACGATCCTCGTCGCTGCTTGGCCCGATCCAGCGCCGCCCCGTAAGCGAGGCCTCAACACCCAAAAACGCGCTCATAACCGCATCTCCGTGAGGATATCAACCGCGCTGCGGGCCTGTACAAATTCGCCGTGCAGATGCGCCACAGCGCTTGCATGGATCGCCTCGGCCGAAAGGGACGCAGCACCTGCGCTCCAGCCCATATCGGCGTTGCTGGTAAAAGCCGCGCAGGCATCATGAGCAAGCGTGACGGCAAAGCCCAAGTTCGCCGCCATCCGGCAAGAGGTCGAGACGCAATGCGGCGTTGTCAGCCCGCAGACGACCAGATCAGTGATCCCCGCAGCGCGCAGATCGGCCTCTAGCGTTGTGCCGATAAAGGCGGAGTTTACGGATTTTTCAAACACAGGCTCGCGCGCAATCGGGGCCAGCTCAGGGATGAAATCCGTGCCGCCTTGATCGGCGTGCAGCGGGCTTCCCGGCGTCGTCGAGATATGGCGCACATGAAAGGCCGGCGCGCCCGCCCGCCGCCAAGCCGCCAGAAGCTGCGCTGCTGCTTTTTCCGCGCCCGGGTTGTTGCGCCCCCCCCATGAGGGCGCGCCAAATCCGGCCTGAAAATCAATAAGCAGCAGGGCTTTTTCCATGTAATATCAGCTTGTTGGGTTGCGATACGACATGCGCCGCACCGAGCCAGTTTTTGAGCGCATTAGGATGGTTTCGGTCGTCAGATAGCCCGGCTCGCGTTTGATGCCCGAAACGATTGAGCCATCGGTGACGCCAGTTGCAGCAAAGATCACGTCTTGGGTGACAAGATCATCGCGCGCATAGATCAGATCGAGATCGGTGATCCCGGCCTTGGCCGCGCGGCCCCGCTCATCATCATTGCGAAACATCAAGCGGCCCCACATTTGACCGCCCATACATTTCAGCGCCGAGGCCGCCAAAACGCCCTCTGGCGCGCCGCCCGAACCCATATACATATCAATCCCGGTGATCTCGGCCTCGGCGCAGTGGATCACGCCCGCAACATCCCCATCGGTGATCAAGCGGATCGCAGCGCCCGTGCCGCGCAGCTCTTCGATCATGTCCTCATGGCGGGGGCGCTCAAGCACACAAACGGTGATGTCGTCCATATTGCAGCCGCGCGCTTTGGCCAGCGCTTTCACCCGCTCTTTGGGGCTCATCTCAAGGCTCACAACGTCTTTGGCATAGCCCGGCCCAATCGCGAGCTTGTCCATGTAAACATCCGGCGCATGCAGTAGCGTGCCGCGCGGGGCCATTGCGATCACGGTCAGCGCATTTGGCATGTCTTTGGCGGTAAGGGTTGTGCCTTCAAGCGGATCAAGCGCGATGTCGACGGCGGGGCCATGGCCAGTTCCGACTTCTTCACCGATGAAAAGCATCGGCGCTTCGTCGCGTTCGCCCTCGCCAATCACCACGGTGCCGTTGATATCGAGCATGTTAAGCTGATCGCGCATCGCGTTCACGGCGGCCTGATCGGCGGCCTTTTCATCGCCGCGACCAATCAGCTTGGCGCTGGCCATGGCGGCCGCCTCTGAGACGCGGGCAAGCCCGAGTGAAAGCATACGATCGGTGAAATCAATTGGGGCGGACATGGGCGCAAGTTCCTTTGGCAATAAGCTGTTGGCGCAACACCTATCAGCAGGGCTGACGCGGGCCAAGGTGCTATGGGCGCGGTTTGGGCGCTAACATGGGCGGCAATGTGATGCTGCCCGCTTTATTTGCCGACGCTGGCCGAGAGGCGGCCCGTTTGGCGCTAAACCGCCTCGATGCGGATCGCCACAGGGCTATCGGCCAACACACCGGTTTTGCGCATGCCGTCGAGCGCTTGTTCAAGCGTGGGGCGGTTGGTTTTGTGGGTTACGATCAAAACGGGCGCGGTTTCAGCCGAGTGACCATATTGATGCATCCGGTCAATCGAGATGCCCTCATCGCCCAAAGCTGTCGCGATTTTGGCCAAGGCGCCGGGCTTGTCGAGCAGGTTCATCCGCAGGTAATAGGGCGCCGGGATCGAGGCGATGGCAGGCGTGCTCTCGACAAGGCCGCTGGCCGGTTGGCCAAAGGTCGAGAGGCGCGATCCGCGTGCAATATCAATGACATCCGACATAACGGCCGAGGCAGTAGGCCCTTCGCCCGCCCCCGCGCCGCGCAAAACGATCTGCCCGCAAGCATCCCCCTCAAGCACAACCATATTGGTCGCCCCCTCAAGCTGACCAAGCGGCGAGCTGGCCGGAACGAGGCAAGGCGACATGCGCTGCTCAAGCCCGCGCGGGGTCATCTGCGCGACGCCCAAAAGCTTGATCCGAAAGCCCATATCGGCGGCCTGTTCGATATCTTCAATGGTGATCCGTTCGATCCCCTCAAGCACCATATCGCCAAAGGCTACCTTGGTGCCAAAGGCGATCGAGGCGAGCAGCGCAAGCTTGTGGCCCGCATCAATCCCGCCCACGTCAAGGCTTGGATCGGCCTCCAAGTAGCCAAGCTGATTGGCCGCCTCAAAGACCTCGTCATAAGAGAGGCCCTCGTTTTCCATCCGGGTCAGGATGTAATTGCAGGTGCCGTTCATCACGCCCATCACGCGGCTGATCTCATTGCCCGCAAGGCCCTCGGTCAGCGCTTTCACAACCGGAATGCCGCCCGCAACCGCCGCCTCAAAACGCAGCACAAGCCCCGCCGCTTCGGCCGCTTCGCCAAGCGCTTGACCGTGCAGCGCCAGCATCGCCTTATTGGCAGTGACAACATCTTTTCCCGCCGCAATCGCGGCCTCGGTCGCGGCTTTGGCAGGCCCATCAGAGCCGCCCATCAGCTCAAGCAAAACATCGACATCATCCCGCTTGGCCAGCACAACAGGATCGTCTTCCCAAGCATAACCGCTCAAATCAACGTTGCGATTTTTGGTCCGGCTGCGCGCAGAAACGGCAGTGATCACGATATCGCGCCCCGAACGCGCGCTTAACAACGCCGCTTTGCTTTGGATAATTTTGATCACACCGGTGCCAACCGTGCCAAGCCCAGCAATTCCGAGGCGCAAAGGGGCATTTTCCATGGTGATCTCCATCTGAAACAGGGCGCGCGGCCAAAGAGCCGAACCGTTAGCGCCCTGTTACCCAAAGCGCGCCTCAGGTGCAACTCGGGCGCGCCGCCGCGCAGGCAAATTCGACCGGATTTTGCGGACTGATGCGATAAGGCCAAAGCCGCGCCGAAGAATGCAGCGTTTTGAGGCGCTCTGGGCAGGTCTTTACCGGGGCTTGGGCGGGCGAATGTCGCGCCTACTGCGCGCGCCTTGCCAGGGCGGCATCCATCCGCGCCCGGGTCTCGCGATCAATAATGGTGCGGCGCAAACGGGCGGCGCGGGCGCGCAATCCGGCGGCGCGCGCTTGCAAGGCCTGCATGCTTTCATCCGAGATCTCGCCGCCCTCATCAATCGCTTCAAGCTGCTCAAAGGGGGCAATTGTCGGATAGGCGGCAGCGCGCGCAGCCGGGCTCACCGAGGCATCAAGCTGGGGAAAATCTGCGCAGCCCAGGAGCAACCCAGCGCAAAACACCATGCTCAAAGCAGGGCGCAGGGGGCGAAAAGGCATCTCAATAAGCAAAGGCGCACTCGAATGGTCAGATCAATTGGCGCGATATAGCCACGCGGCCTGTTGCGGGGCAAGGGGGCAGGGGGATTGGCGCCTCATAAGGCGGCAGATCGCTGGCGGAGGGGCAAAAATTGCGCCCAAGGCGGCGCGAGGGGTTGATCTGAACGGATGTTCAGTTATTCAAAGTGCATGGCACGCAAACAAGGCTCAACATCTGAAAAGACTGCCCCAAAGGTGCGCGCATCCGCCCTGCGCCTGATAGCGCGCCATGGCTATGCCGCTGTTTCCATGCGCCAAATCGCCAAAGACGTCGGCGTTCAGGCCGGTGCGCTCTATCTTTATACGCCCGACAAACAGACGCTTTTGTTCGATCTGATGCAGAGCCATATGAATGATCTGCTGGCCGCATGGGAGGCGACCCCGCGCGGCGCAACCCCCACGGATGCGCTCAAAGCCTTTACCGAATTTCACATCCGCTTCCATCTGGATCGCGCCGATGCGGTCTTTATCGCCTATATGGAGCTGCGCAATCTGACCGAGGAAAACTTCGCGCGCATTGAAGCGCTGCGCCGCCGCTATGAGGACAGTCTGGAAGCGATCATCAGCGCGGGCGACGCCAGCGGCGAGTTTTCGACCCCCGATACCAAGCTCGCAACGCTTGCGGTGATTGCCATGCTGACCGGGGTCAACACATGGTATCGCGAGGGCGGGCGGCTCAGCGTTGAGCGGATCGAGCGGATTTATTGGAATATGGTGCGCCGCTCGGTCGGGGCCTGAGGCCTGCGCCGCCTGATTTGGAGGCAGGCGCGCGTCTCAAACTGCCAAAACGCTTCATCTTTGCCCGCGCCCCCGCTATCAGCGATGCAACAGCGCAATTTGCCGGAGCAAGATCCCATGCCGCAAAACAATTCCTCAGACGAGACCCGCGCCCGTTCAGACACAGGCGACGAGACAATCATCGCCACGTTGATGCCCTCAAAAGCGCGCCGTTTTCTTGCCGTTGGGATGCTTGGATTTTTGGGCGCTTTACTGATCCTGCTCGCGCTGAGCGCCCCCGCGCTTGATATGAGCCCGGGCATTTCGCAGGCGGGCACCGAAGATTTGAGCGCGCCCGAGGGGATGGGCGCAGGCGCCAAACTGTTCTTGATTATCAGCGGTGCGCTTGCCCTTTTTGCCTGTCTTAAGCTTTATCGCGCCACCGGATGCGGGATCGAGCTGACCCAATCCGGCATTCTGCGCGAGACGGGGCCGCAGGGGCGCATCTTGGCAAAAGTTGAGGATTTAAAAGGGGTTGAGCGCGGCTCTTTTGCGTTTAAGCCCTCCAATGGCTTTTCGCTGACCTATAAGATCGCGCAAAAACGCGGCATTGCGCCGGGGCTTTGGTGGCGCACCAGCAAACGGCTTGGGGTTGGCGGTGTTACGCCGGCTTCGCAGGGCAAGTTCATGGCCGAATTGATCGTGGCACAAATCGCAGCGCGCGACTGATCCGCGCCAAAAGCCAGAGCGCAAGGCTCGCGCCCCGAGCGCCAAGCCAGAACCCAGAGCCCGAACCCAGAGCCAAATCCCAAAGCCCGCGCGCCAAGCCAGAACCCAAAGCCTAAAGCCTCCCCCAAAAGCAAAACGGCCCGCAAATCCTGCGAGCCGTTTCAATTCGTTTAGACGTAAGGCCTAGTGCCAGCCGCGGCGACCATGGTGCCCCGAGGTGCCACCGCCCCAGCCGCCCCAGCCGCCCCAGCCCATCCAGCCGCCTGTGCCGGAGGCATCATCATCATCGTCGTCAATCTGGTTTGTGCCGCCATCTGCGTCCGTATTGCCGATGTGATCGCCAATATAGGTCGAGGCGCCTTCCCAAGCCACTTGCGAAGAGAAGCGCGGCGATGTTGGCACGAAGAATTCAAAGGCGCGCGCATCAAGGCCGACGTTGAAGAACGGCTTCCATTGCGACTGCGCCTCAACAACGACGAGGCGTTCCCCAGCAACGAGATCAGGCAATTGATTGGTGAAACCTTGCAACATTGCATTGGTCATCGGGGTTTTGCCATCTGCGCCATAAGACCAGCGTACTTCATAGCTGCCCAAGCTGAGCGGATCGTTTGGATTGACCAAAACCCACTGAACCTCAGAAATACGCAGCTCGGTCGTGTAATTGCGCGGGGTGAGATAATCAAACAGGACTTTCATCCCCTCAATGTAGTTCTCATCCACGCCCTCCGTCACACGCGTCATCGCGTCCGAGATCGTATAGGCGGCTTTTTCGGCGGTATTTTTTGTCCGAAACGCATCGAAATAGGTGAACATCGCGACATAAGCCCATGCCAGAAGAGGCAGCATCAAGACGGCCTCAACGGTTACAACACCGGATGCGTCATCGCGAAATGCGATCAAACGTTGGCGGATATTTTGAATGTAAATATTCATGATTATGGCTCGATTACAAAGGCCGAAGAAGACATCAGGCGATAGCCACCTGTTGAGTCTACCGACAGTTGGGCCCCCAGGCCCGCGCCAGGGAACAGCGGGTTAACAACGAAACAAGCATTGATCACCATCAAAGCGTTTGGCGCGCCTGCTTCAAAAACGATGACCGGGCGAATGTCCGAAGAACGATCAACACATGAGGTCGACGTCGAAGGCATCGCGAAGGTGGTTGTCGAGACTTCGCGCAGCTCAAGGTTCATCGCATCCAGACAGTTCGGCAAGATCGCAGCATAGTTACAGATCGCTCTACGCACATCCTCATCGTCGACAACCCCATCATCGCCGCGAGGCATCCGGCCAAGGCGCAGATCACGCACCGCAAGATCAACACCGCGCTCTAGCATGGTTTGGCGGATCATCAGGATGCCGCTTTCATAGCCCGAAAGAAGCAAAGTCACGAACACTGGGAAGACGATCAGGAACTCGATCGTGGCGAACCCGCCCTCGTCACGGCGAAACCGTGACAAGGCTTTTTTAAGTGAGAACATACTCATTGGACCAACCTCAACTCAGAGATCTTGTTGGCAATCTCATTGAAAGCCGTGGTTAGGTTTGTGCCTGCCACCCGGAAGAAATGCGATTCACTCGAGGCGCAGTTTTCCATATAGACCGCATCCCCATCATCGACTTCAAAGCCGATGGTAAAGATGATGATGTCTTTTTCTTTGGCAGCATCGCAAATGTTGGCCATGCGTGTGTTTTTGAGGCTCGGATCGACATAGTCATAGAAGGCCGAGTCCCAGAAGTTGTAGGTCGAGTCGCTGCCGTTGTTGGCCCAGCGATACATCTGCGCCACGTAGTTGGTTGTGTAGCGGTTAAAGACATCCCGATAGTCATATTCAACAGCCGAGGCTCCACCATAAGGCGATGTATTCATGCTGCCGCTTGAATTGCTGCTGGTGCTTTTGCGCCAGTAGCAATTTGTGGTCGTGCCATTGATACAGCCCGACGATTTACGGAAAACCGAAATCTGGCTCGTGTTTAAAGGGTTCACGAAAACGTCCGATCCACCCGCGCTGTAAGCATCATCCATATAATATTGCTTGGTGTTTTCCCCATCGGTCATCACAACGATCACTTTCATCGTCGAGTTGTCCGAATACGAAACCGGGCGGTCTGAAAAGAGCCCGTTCACGGTCGCACCAGTCCCAACAGAAAGCGCGCTTGTCACTGGCTGGAAGGCTGGGTCAAGCATCGCCGCACCCCATTTGATGCCCAAATCAATCGATGTGTTGCCATCGGCGATCAAGGACTCAATCTTGGCGTTCAGAATATTGCGATCGGCCGAGAACGGCAGAATGGTCGAGGCAGAAGTGCCCTCACAAGGCCACCACTCAGGGGTAACCCCAGTAACGCCGCCCCACCACGATCCATATTCACTGATCGGGTCAAAGTGCAGGGTCTGTTTATAGGTCGCCGTTAGATCAAGCGCTGTCTCGTTGAAATCAGCCGAGCTGAAATCAAGACAATGCGAATAGTTGTGCGAAAAATTGCGGGAAAACTGGCTCAAAATCTCTGGGCCGGCGTTCACCTGCGTGTTGTAGGGGATAATGGACATGGTCACAGTATCCGTCTCAGCCGAGTCATAGATCGTCTTGACGAAATCTTTCGCGGCAATCTTCATATTGGTCAGGCGGTTCGAGCCGTCCATCGATCCCGAAATATCAAGCACGAGCGAGATCTCAATCTCAGAGATACGCTCTTGCGCTTTACCGGCGGCCGAAAGCGGCAATGTATCGATCCCAAGATGCTTCATGAACATCGATTGGAAGGCAACATTGGTCGTCGCCGTCACGGTGGAATAGGTCAAATCATCGGTGTCATCGGTGACAAGCGGCGTGTAGCCCGCAAGGCCACCCTTCGCGAAATAGTCGTTAACAACCGTTTGTGCATCAACTGTTTGGTCAAGGTCGGCCGCGGCCAGAATGGCGCGATCGGTTGTGTTCTGAACGCGTGTTCGGTCGCTCTCAAAGCGCATGATATCAACAGCCATCCCGCCAGCAAGCAAGATGAGCACGAAAATAAACAGCGAAAAGACGATGAGCGAACCCGCTTCATCTTTGCCAAACCGTTTTGCATGCAATTTGGCCCGCGCCATCGCAGCTCGGGGCAATTCAGCATAAGTCACTTTGTTATCGAAACTGATCTTCTGATCCATTTCACGAACCCTCTCATGTCAAACAGCGCCCCACGCGCCGAGCCGCAACTGTGGCCAAGAACCATTCACCATCCGGCGGTGGCAAAAATAAGGCGGAGATTTGGC
Organism: Halocynthiibacter sp.; assembly: GCA_047631555.1. Lineage (GTDB taxonomy): Bacteria > Pseudomonadota > Alphaproteobacteria > Rhodobacterales > Rhodobacteraceae > JBLHZY01. The sequence continues at coordinate 100,768 of JBLHZY010000001.1, forward strand.
CATTTGGGGCCAACTGGCGCGAAATGAACCATAATGCGGGGTCCAGCCCCCGGATTGTTGCCGGATCGGGGTTAATTCCGCAGAGATAGGGCAAGTTTTATGCGTATTATTCTTAGCAAACGCCTAAAATCTTAATCATTGGTCAATTCGTTTCTTTGCAGCGGGTTAAGCCGATTTGGCGCGGATTTGCTGGGGCCAGAGCGCCTCGATTGCAGCGCAAACTGTGGCGCTTTTTCTGCGGTGCGCTGGCCCAATCGCGTCTGAGGCGCTGGGCACGGGCAGGCAATCCACAGCCCATAAATCAAAGGTATGTCGCCTCACCGGCTCATCTGGACTTTGCCGCGCCCTAAGCTGATATTGGTGCCATGAGTCTACCGCCCGGTTTCCTTGATGAATTGCGCACGCGCACCTCGCTTTCGGCGGTGGTGGGGCGCAAAGTCATGTGGGATGCGCGCAAATCCAATCAGGGCAAGGGCGATATGTGGGCCCCGTGCCCCTTCCATCAGGAAAAATCCGCCTCCTTCCATGTCGATGATCGCAAAGGCTTTTATTACTGCTTTGGCTGCGGCGCGAAGGGCGATGCGATCTCCTTTATCCGCGAGACCGAGAATACATCCTTCATGGAAGCGATCGAGATTTTGGCCCGCGAAGCCGGGATGCCGATCCCCGAGCGCGACCCAAAGGCCCAAGAAAAGGCCGATTACCGCAGCCAGATCGTCGAGGTCATGGAAGCTGCCGTTCAGCATTTCCGCCTCGCGCTCAAAACCGGCGCAGGCAGTGGCGCGCGCGATTATCTTCTTAGCCGCGGCCTTGATGAGGCGGCACAGGCCCGTTTTGACATCGGCTTTGCCCCAGACGCGCGCAACGGCTTGCTCCAAGCCCTTACCGCCAAAGGATTTTCTGAGGATTTGATCGTTGCCTCTGGCATGTGCGCGCGCCCCGATGATGGCGGCGCGCCCTATGATCGCTTTCGCGGCCGGATCACCTTTCCCATCCGCGATCCCCGTGGGCGCTGCATCTCGATGGGCGGGCGTGCGATGGATCCCAATGCCCGCGCCAAATATCTCAACGGCCCCGAGACCGAACTCTTTGATAAAGGCCGCTCGCTGTATAACCACGGCCCCGCCCGCGAGGCCGCTGGCAAAGGCCAAACCCTTGTTGTCGCCGAAGGCTATATGGATGTGATCGCCCTTGCCGAGGCCGGTTTTGGCGCGACCGTCGCCCCCTTGGGCACGGCCATCACCGAGGATCAACTGCGCCTGATGTGGCGCATCCATCCCGAGCCAGTGATCGCGATGGACGGCGACAAAGCCGGGATCCGCGCCGCGATGCGCCTTGTCGATATCGCTTTGCCGCTTTTGGAGGCGGGCCAAAGCCTGCGCTTTGCGATCATGCCAGAGGGCCAAGACCCCGACGATATCCTGAAATCCCAAGGGTCTGAGGCCATGAAGGCGCTGATCGAGGGCGCGCAGCCCATGGTCTCGCTTCTGTGGCAGCGCGAAACCGAAGGGCGGGTTTTCGATAGCCCCGAGCGCAAAGCCGCGCTGGATAAATCCCTACGCGAAGCGATTAAGAAAATCGCCGATCCCTCGATCCGGAGCCACTACGGCGAAGAGATCAAAGACCTGCGCTGGCAGCTGTTTCGCGGCAATCGCGGCGCAGGCGGCGGCAATAACAGCGGGGCAGGGGGCGGCTTTTCCCCCCAAGGCAATCGTCCCGCTTGGCGGCCCCGCGGCGCGCCCGAACCAGCTTCGCCCTCGGCCAAACTCTCGCCGCTGGCGGGCGCCAATGACACCGGGATCGAGGACCGCCTGCGCGAAGCGGTGATCCTTGCGGCCTGTATCGCAACGCCCCAAATCATCGAGCGCTTTGAAAGCGCGCTGGAAATGATCCAGCTCTCGATCCCCGAGCACAACATGATTCGCAACGCCATTTTGGCAAGCTTCAACGGCCCCGAAGAGGGCTTTTCCGAGCGCGTCGCACAGATTTGCGGCGAGGATGCCCTTGTAAAATTGCACAGCCTTAGCCATGTCCGTATCGCGCCGCCCGTGCGCAATCCGGGCAATGTGGACATCGCTGAAATGTGCGTTGCAGAAGAACTCGCCAAATTGGAAACCCGGCGCGGTGCGATCCGCGAAATCTCTGAAGCTATGGCCGATATTCCAAATTTAAGTGAGGAAGATGAAGGGCTTGCATGGCGTTTGGGGCAAGCCGCCCAAGCGCGCAACAAAGCCACCAGAAGCGAAAACGAAGACAAAGCCGAATATGATATGGCCCCCAACGGCGCGCGCCTGAACCGCCTTGAGCGCAACGCCCTGGCCGATCTGCTATCCAAGATTTCGACGGGCGCAGCAAGCGAGACAAACGAGAATGATCCTTAACGGCATCGCTGGTGAAGGGTCTGGTAAAGAAATAAGGGTAAACGGGTGTCCGAATCAGTGATTCGCAGGTATTGATTCGGATAAGGATTCGGAACGGGTGATTCGCCCGCATCGCCCCAGCCCTTCGACCGATCGATTTCAGGTTTTGATCTCGATGTTTCGATTTAGACGAGGAGTGCCACATGGCCGCCAAAGATAACGACGACCAAAAGCGAGACGATCAGGACAACGGCATGTCGCTCGATATGAGCCAAGCCGCGGTCAAAAAGATGATCGCCGATGCGCGTGAACGTGGCTACATCACCTACGAACAGCTCAACACAGTTCTGCCGCCAGAGCAGGTCTCTTCTGAGCAAATCGAAGACGTGATGTCGATGCTTTCAGAGATGGGCATCAACATTATCGAAGACGACGAGGCCGAGGAAGAAGAGAATAAATCCGGCACCGACGTTGTCGACGCTTCTGCCGCGCGCGAAGTGACGCTGGCCTCCTCTGAGACAGAAAAACTGGATCGCACCGATGATCCGGTGCGGATGTACCTGCGCGAAATGGGCTCGGTCGAGCTGCTCTCGCGTGAGGGTGAGATCGCGATTGCCAAACGCATCGAAGCGGGCCGCAATACGATGATCTTGGGGCTCTGCGAAAGCCCGCTGACCTTCCAAGCGATCACCATCTGGCGCGATGAACTTCTATCCGAAGACATCCTTTTGCGCGATGTGATCGACCTTGAAACCACCTTCGGCAACAGCATCGAAGGCGAAGAAGAAAACGTCGTAACGCCGGTAACGCCCGTTGGCGGCGCGCCCGCTGCGGCAACGGCCGAAAAGCCTGCCGAGCTGGATGCCGATGGCAATCCGATCTCAACGGATGATGATGACGACGATGATGATGACGAACAGGCCAATATGTCGCTTGCCGCGATGGAGGCTGTTCTTAAGCCGCAAGTGCTTGAAACGCTTGAACTAATCGCCCATCACTATACCGCGCTTGCCGAGATGCAAGATTTGCGGATGTCCGCGACCCTGAACGAAGATGGCTCCTTTTCCGACAAAGAAGAGGCCGCCTATCAAAAGCTGCGCTCCGAAATCGTCGTTTTGGTCAACGAGCTGCACCTGCATAACAACCGGATTGAAGCCCTGATTGATCAGCTTTACGGCATCAATCGCCGCATCATGTCGATCGACAGCAACATGGTCAAACTTGCCGACCAAGCGCGGATCAACCGGCGCGAATTCATCGATGCTTACCGTGGCTGCGAGCTTGATCCAACATGGCTTGAGCGGATGAGCGAAAAATCCGGCCGCGGCTGGAACGCTTTGATCGAACGCTTCACCCCGAAAATCGAAGAGCTGCGCGGCGAGATGGCCCAAGTTGGCCAATATGTTGGGGTGGATGTTTCCGAATTCCGCCGCATCGTTGGCCAAGTGCAAAAGGGCGAAAAAGAAGCGCGTCAGGCCAAGAAAGAAATGGTCGAAGCCAACCTGCGCCTCGTAATCTCGATTGCCAAAAAATATACCAACCGTGGCCTGCAATTCCTTGATCTCATTCAGGAAGGTAACATCGGCTTGATGAAGGCCGTCGATAAATTCGAATATCGTCGCGGTTATAAATTCTCGACCTATGCGACTTGGTGGATCCGCCAAGCGATCACCCGCTCGATCGCCGATCAGGCCCGCACGATCCGTATCCCGGTCCATATGATCGAAACGATCAACAAGCTGGTGCGCACAGGGCGCCAAATGCTGCACGAAATTGGCCGCGAGCCTACGCCAGAAGAATTGGCCGAGAAGCTTCAAATGCCGCTCGAAAAAGTGCGCAAAGTGATGAAAATCGCCAAAGAGCCGATCTCGCTTGAGACCCCGATTGGCGATGAAGAAGATAGCCAGCTTGGCGATTTCATCGAGGATAAGAATGCGATCCTGCCGCTGGACTCGGCCATTCAGGAAAACCTCAAAGGCACAACGACCCGTGTCTTGGCCTCGCTGACGCCGCGCGAAGAACGCGTATTGCGGATGCGGTTTGGCATCGGGATGAACACCGATCACACCCTCGAAGAGGTCGGTCAGCAGTTCTCGGTAACGCGCGAGCGGATCCGCCAGATCGAAGCGAAAGCCTTGCGAAAGCTCAAGCATCCAAGCCGCAGCCGCAAGCTGCGCAGCTTCCTCGATCAGTAATCAAAAAGGGCGCTCTTCGGAGCGCCTTTTCTTTTGGGCGCGCGGTTCCCAAAACCGGCCCAAAGCGTCCATCCTCAGGCCGAAATCTTCTTTAAAGATTTGCAAAACCGCCCCCAAATTTCTTTAAAGACTTTAAAAACTGCGCGCCGATGCCCCCGCCCGTTGCGCCCAAGCCATAGCCTATCTAGCCCCAAAATTTCGGCTCTACCCAAAGTCTGGCCGCTCCCCTATAGTGCCTGTGGATAAGTTGGGCGATGCCCCAAGAAGATGCGGTTAATAACAAGGGGATTGCCATGCGCTGCCCATTTTGCGGAAATGTGGACACTCAAGTAAAAGACAGCCGCCCGGCTGAGGATCATGTCGCGATCCGGCGTCGGCGCTTTTGTTCGGCCTGCGGCGGGCGTTTCACAACCTATGAACGCGTCCAATTGCGCGACCTCGTGGTGATCAAATCCAATGGCCGCCGCGAAGATTTTGATCGCGATAAGCTTGAGCGCTCAGTTCGAATTTCCCTGCAAAAACGGCCAGTTGAGCCCGAACGCATGGATCAGATGATCTCGGGTATAGTGCGCCGGTTGGAAAGCATGGGCGAGACGGATATCCCCTCGACCACCATCGGCGAGATCGTCATGGAAAGCCTCGCGCGGATCGATACGGTCGCCTATGTGCGCTTTGCCTCGGTGTATAAAAACTTCCAAGCCGCCGACGATTTCGACAAATTCGTCAGCGAATTGCGCCCACCCGTCTCTCCAGACGAATAAATGAACGCCGATGCCCGCCATATGGCGCATGCGCTCGCCCTCGGGCGGCGCGGGCTCGGCCGCACATGGCCCAATCCCTCTGTGGGCTGCGTGATTGTTAAGGACGGTCGCATCATTGGTAGGGGTGTCACCGCGATAGGCGGGCGCCCTCATGCTGAGCCGCAAGCCCTTGAAATGGCTGGGAAAGCTGCCAAAGGCGCAACAGCCTATGTCACGCTTGAGCCCTGCGCCCATACAGGCCAAACCCCGCCTTGCGTCGATGCTCTGATAGCCGCCGGGATTGCCCGCGTCGTCATCGCGCTCAGCGATCCCGATCCGCGCACCGATGGGGCAGGGGCCGCCCGCCTGCGCGCCGCGGGTATAGAAGTCACCACCGGCATTTTGGAGGCCGAAGCCCGCGCCGATCAGCAAGGCTTCCTGACCAAAATTACCCAACAACGCCCGATGCTTACCCTCAAACTCGCCACCAGCTTCGATGGCCGCATCGCGACCGCCACAGGCCAAAGCCAGTGGATCACTGACGCGCCCGCCCGCAGGCTCACCCACGCCATGCGCGCAACCCATGACGCCGTGCTCATTGGTGGCGGAACAGCGCGCGCCGATGATCCCATGCTCAACGTACGCGGCCTCGGCATCACTCATCAGCCCACGCGCATCGTTATGTCGCGCAAGCTCGACCTGCCGCTCAGCAGCAAGCTCGCCGCCTCTGCCAAAGATATCCCGCTGTGGATTTGCCATGCAAAAGATGCCGATCCAAACCTGATCACCGCGTGGCAAGGCATCGGCGCAACCCTCATAGAAGTGCCCTCAAACGCCGCGCGTCAGCTCGATCCAACAGCAACAATGCGCGCCCTTGCGGCCCGTGGCCTCACCCGCATTTTCTGCGAAGGTGGCGGCGCGCTTGCGGCCTCGCTGCTGCAGGCCGATCTCGTTGATCACCTCGCAGGATTTACCGCAGGGCTTGCCCTTGGCGCCGAAGGCATCCCCGCGATCAGCGCGCTTGGCCTCGATCAACTCTCCCAAGCGACCCGCTTCGAACTCCAAGAAACCCGAAGCATCGGCCCGGATGTCTATCACCGCTGGTCCCGCTAAGTCGCTGTAAAACCAACTTTTTCTTGGTCAAAATACTCATAGCGCCACGAAGGAAATCAGCCCCCACGCCGCCATAAATACGCATAGCTCGCCAAAGCCCCCTGCGCCTTTGCCAGCAATCGCAGCCCAAGCCCGCCGCGGATTACCTCGCCCGTTTCAAGCCGATCAACAATCACCTCGGCGCTACAAGCCAGCCCCGTTTGCGGATCAAAGTAGCGCGGATAATCAATCAAAGCGGCATAGGCGAGACCGGCCAAATCGGGCCGCGCCGCGCGCCTCTCTGGCGCCTCGATCAAATCGCGCGTCAGGCCCCAGCCTGCATAAAACGGCAGGCCCGCGCATGTCACAGGCTTGCCACGCAACAACGCCTCAAACCCCAAAAGCGAGGTCATCACCCAGACCTCATCCACCGCCTCAATCAAAGCAATCGGATCGGCCGCGTGCAAAACAACATCAGCCAAATCGCTTGCATCATATGCACCTGCGCGAAGCCCTGCTTCCACATCCGGGTGCGGCTTATAGATAATAACGGCCTCAGGATTGGCCGCCCGCGCTGCTGCCAAAAGCGCCGCATTCGTGCAAATCTCGCCGCAGCCAGCGAGGATCGAGGCGTCATCCTCGACCTGCCCGGCCACCAAAATGCGATGTCCGGCGGGCAGCTCGGGCAAAGCAGCACCTTCCAAATTATACTTTGAAATCCGCGCTCTATTGAGCCGACGGATCAGCGCATCAATACGAAAACGCGCAAAATTTGGCAGCTCCACGCGCGCAGAAATCATCGCCTCAAGGCGCGAAGGGCTACGCGGATCGTAATACATCCCAAGATCATCAGCTATGAGCGAAAGGGGCGGAACAAGAGAGGCGCCAAGACCGCGTGAGCGAAGGAATCCATCCTCAACCCGCAAGCGATCTTGTCGATCATCCGGCCCGCCCATACCCCAAGCCATCAGGCGTTGTCCGCCGCCATCGGCCATTGCGGCGCCCTTTTGCGGATCATCAACAAAGCGCAAACCGGGTCCGAAAAACTTGCGCAGATGGCCCCGTTTCCAAAGCCGCATGCCGCTTGTGACATAGCCGTGCCGATCTTCGCGCCAAGCCCGCGCGCGCGCTTCAAGCCCGGCAATCACATCCTCAAGCTCGCATAATTGATCACGGTAAGGATCATACCAGGTTGGATAAAGCAGCATCGCCCCGGCAAAAAGCTGCGCGCGGGTCAGCTTGCGTTCGCGCCGCGCCACTGGATTTTCATCCGCCGTCAGACCCCAGCCGCTATAGAAGGGTTGGCCAAATACCCGCGGCTTATGCCCGGCATAAATCGCCTCAAACCCCAGCTGCGAAGAGACTGTATAAACCGCCATCGCCCCTTCCATCAGCGCCCAAGGCGAGACCGGATCGCGCAAAAGCATCACGCGTTCATTGGCATCGGCCTCGGTAAAATGGCCCGTCCGGTGGCCCGCTTCTGTCTCTGGATGGGTTTTGATAACGATCTTTGCGCCGGGGTGCTCGGTTTGGGCAAAGACCAGCATTTCGTGAAAAAGCCCCGCTGATCCGGCGCCATATTCAATCGAGGCGTCGCCCTTTGTTTGATCGATGACCAGCACATATGGCGCATCTGGAAGCACATCGGCGGGATCAAAGGCGTTATACTTGGACAAATGCGATGCGCGCAGCCAATCGGCGCAATTACGGGCGCGGTCCAAAAGGGCGGTATCATCAAGCGGATTGGTGGCCAAAAGATGCTCAAGATCCGAAGGGGTTGAGCTGTCAAAATGCACGCCGCGCTGATCAAGGCAAAGCCCGACCGGCGGCTCGCCATCACGCCCGGTCAAAACGGATCGCAACGGCGCGTCTTCGACCCGCAGAATGGGCGCGTCATTGCGCTGCGCCACTGCTTCACCGCGCCCCGATGTTGGGCTCTTGCCCCAAACGCCAACGAAATCATCGCCCTTTGGCTGGCCAATGCGGATATCCCAGCCCGCCAGCTCCATGATCCGGCGCACGCGGCCCTGTGTTAAAAAGCCGCCGTTATAAACGTAAAGCCGCCGGGAAGATGGCTCCCCGGCGGCACTATTATTGCTGTGTTTGCTCATGGTTGGTGGATCAGTTTCCGGCCAAAGTATTGAGCGTATTCACGGTTCCAAGCGAACCGGTGATTGCGTTAAGTGTCTTGGACCATTGAACAAATGGCGCCTCAGTCACATAAACCGTATCGCCATCGCGGATCACAAAATCACGCGCAAGGAAAACGCCGTTTGGCTCCGTGAGGTTAAGCACATAAACCATGCGCTGCACGCCTTGAAGATCGCTGCGCCCCAACACTTGATTGGAAATCTCCGCAGACTCGTTGCGGAACACAAAGACGCCGGTTGGATCAGCAAGGTTGCTGCTCAGCCCGCCAACTTGGGCAATGCCCTCAATTGCTGAAAGCGTCTGGGTCTCAAACTTTACGCGGCTTTGCGCGCCGGTGGCCCCAAGGGCCGTAAACGAGCGCGTATCCGCCTCGACCAAAATGCGATCCCCGCCGCGAAGCGCGATATCGAATTTGGGATTGTCATAAAGATCCTCGAACCAGATCGTCGCCTTATGCGATCCACGGATCACAGTGATTTGCGCGATCTCGGGCTCAACCGCCACGCCGCCTGCGCGCGCAAGCATTGCCGTGAGGGTCCGTGTTGGCCGCTCAATGGCATAAACGCCTTGGCCGCTCACCGCGCCGGTGATTGAAACGGTCGCGCCATCGCCAGCAAGGCGGCGCACGGTCACTTGGGGATCAGGGGTCTGGGAGTCGAGCTTTTCGGTGATGATGCGGCGGATCGCTTCGGGCGAATTGCCCGCCGCTTTGATCCGGCCTGCATAGGGGATGAAGATAAAGCCTGAACCATCGACCTGAATTTCTTCAAGCGATGTGGCCGGCGCGCCTTCAACGCCCAAAAGCGGGCTATCAACGTTTTCCCAGACCGAAACGCCCAAAGTATCGCCCGCACGGATCGTGTCCGAGCCAAGCGAGCCTGCGTTGATGAAGGCATCGGTAAAGCCAAGAATGGGCACAACGCCGGTTGCGCGGGTCACGCGATCATTGACCTCAACGACGAATGCATCGCCCTCGCGCTGAACGGATCCTGCGAAAATTTCACGTTTGTTCGGGCCAGAGCGCGGCAAGCCACAGCTTGAAAGCGCGGCCACCAATGCCAAAAGGACGACATACTTCGCCTTACGCGATGTCATGAGTTTCACTGCTGGTCTCCTCGACCTGAATTTCTGCCTCGGGTAGTCTTTTTTTGTTAACCTACGGGAATCCGGGGAAAATAGCTAGCCCGGCGCTGGTTGGCGGCAGATTTCTGCGAGGAATGTGTTGCGGGCTTGCCGCGATGGGGCAGGGATAGTAGCGCGAACGGGTAAAACCGGCTGTATCTTGTGGCTACTTGATCACGCGCAATTGCTGGCGGGGGTGGGCTGTGCCGCTTTGCAGGGCTGTGTAGGGATCGTCTTTGGCCAGCATCATATCAACAACTTGGCGCAGCAATTGCCGCCGCCCGCGGGCCGAATAAAAGCCGCCAGCGATCTGGGATGTCTCCAAAAGATACTGGCGATAATCGCGATATGCGCGGCTATCCGGGCGCGCCGGACGGGCAAAGAAATCCGCCAAAGTCTGGGTCGAGACGAACTCGGGCTTGGCATAGACAGCCGCGCCGAATGTTTTGAGCGGCAACCCGCGCCAAAGCACCTGTTGAGCGGCGGTCGAATTGACCGTCACGGCCGAGCGCGCATGATCGAGCAATTGCGCAAGCTTGCCGCCGCGCACGTAATGAACCCGCGCTTCAACCCCGTGTTCAGCCGCGATCCGCGCCACTTCACCGCCAAGATTGCGCCGCCCAATTTCAAGCGGATGCGCCTTAAAGACGAGGTGATGATGCGCCGCCGCGCCTTTGGCAAATCCTTCAATCACCATCGCGATAAATTCGGGCATCGTGTCAAAGGGCGAGTGCATCTGAAAGCTCGCGTCATGCTCAAGCTGCATCAGCGCAAGGTGATAAGGGTAGCCTGCGCGCTTGATCCGAAAAGTCGCCAAGACCCGATCCGCCCAATGCAGCGGCATCAGGATCAAGCGTTTGAAATATAAGGCAAATTCGCGGGTAACAGAAAGCTCGCGATGGCGGCGAAAGTTGCGATAGGCGCCGTTGCGAAACATCACAAACCAATGGTACAGCGCGCCGTAAAACACATGGTGGCGCATGTCGCCCCAGTGGCTCGGGGCCTCAAATGTATCATGTTCGGAATTGGCCAGAACCTCGCGCATGGTCTCAACCGAGGTCTCCATCAATGCCGAATGCCCGTTTGATCCGCCGCGCTCATAGGTGATCCAATAGGGGCGCAAATAGCCCTCTTCAAACACATGCACCCGCAAGCCAAGCGCCTTTGCGGCCTCGATGGCTTGGGCGTGAATGGGGCGTGTATCGCCGTACAGAACGATATCGGTGATCTGATTTTGCCCAACGATTTGGGCAAAGCTCGCAGGCCAGTTTTCGGGCGTGCCTTCATAAGAGATGTAGTTTTTCGCGCCAAACCAAAAGGCGCGATCCCCGGCGTTAAAGCCAATCCGCCAGACCTGCGCCCCCGCCGCGCGCAGCATTTTGCCCAAACCATGAAAGAAGGGGCCGTGGGGCCCTTGCAAGAACAAGTAGTGCCTGCCTTCTGTGGTTTGATTTTTCATCGAATTTCGGTCCTTGGCAGCGCTTGCCTGTTGGTGGTTTGCCCGCATTTTGGGGCGTTTGTCGAGTTTGTTAACCCTTTTTCGGGGCATCTTTGTGGCAGTGTGGCGAGCAAGCCCTAATAAAGCCTTAGGAGCCGCCAGACTTGCACGCTGCGCCCGCCCGCGTTACCTCATAGCGCAAATAGATGTTTGAGAGGATGCGGCATGTTTACAGGGATCATCACCGATATCGGGCGCGTGCTTTCCACCGATATGCGCGGCGATTTGCGCGCCCGGATCGCGACCAGCTATGACATCGATGGCATCGATATTGGCGCCTCGATTGCTTGCGATGGGGTTTGCCTGACGGTGATTGCGCTTGGCCGCGATCCCGAGCCTTGGTTTGATGTGGATATCTCGGCCGAGACAATCTCCAAAACGGCGATTGGCCAGAATGCCTGGGGGCCGGGGCGCAAGCTCAATCTTGAGCGGGCTTTGAAGGTCGGGGATGAGCTTGGCGGGCATATTGTTTCGGGCCATGTTGATGGCATCGCGCAAGTGATTTCCGTGCAAGATGAAGGGGATAGCACCCGCTTTATCTTTCGCGCGCCCGATGCTTTGGCCCGCTTTGTCGCTCCCAAAGGATCGGTTGCGCTCAATGGCACTTCGCTGACGGTGAATGATGTGAACGGCGCAGAATTTGGCGTAAACATCATCCCCCATACCAAAGAAGCCACCACTTGGGGCGAGGTCAAAGAGGGCGATCTGATCAATCTTGAGATCGATACATTGGCGCGCTACGTGGCCCGCTTGGCCGAATACGAGGGCTAAGTGCGCAGCAGCGCAGGGCCGCTGTTCACCAAGCGCGCTGCGTTCCTCTGGCCAAGCCTTTGACCTTGCGATATGTGCAAGACAACCAAAGGAATTGCCATGTCTGAGCCCACAACAACCGATTATTCCAGCGCCATTTCAAGCGTCGAAGAGATCATTGAGGATGCGCGCAACGGGCGCATGTTTATCCTTGTCGATCATGAGGATCGCGAAAATGAGGGCGATCTGGTGATCCCGGCGCAAATGGCCACCCCTGAGGCGATCAACTTCATGGCAACCCACGGGCGCGGGCTGATCTGTCTGACCCTGACAGGCGAGCGGATTGATGCGCTTGGCTTGCCCTTGATGGCCTCCAACAATTCGTCCCGCCACGAGACCGCCTTTACCGTCTCTATCGAGGCGCGCGAAGGCGTGAGCACCGGGATTTCCGCCCATGATCGTGCGCGCACTGTTGCTGTTGCGATTGACCCTTCCAAAGCCGCGGGCGACATCGCTACGCCGGGCCATGTCTTCCCGCTGCGGGCCAAGGATGGCGGCGTGCTTGTGCGCGCAGGCCATACAGAGGCCGCCGTTGATGTAAGCCGCTTGGCCGGGCTGATGCCCGCTGGCGTGATCTGCGAGATCATGAATGAAGATGGCACCATGTCGCGCTTGCCTGATCTTGTTGCTTTCGCGCAAAAGCACGCGCTAAAAATCGGCACGATCAGCGATCTGATCGCCTATCGCCGCCGCCATGATAACCTCGTCAAAGAAGCCGCGCAAAAGCCGGTGAAATCTGCCTTTGGCGGCGACTGGATGATGCGCATTTTTACCGATGAGACCCAAGGCGCCGAACATATCGTTCTGACCAAAGGCGATATCACCGATGGCGCGCCGGTTTTGGTTCGGATGCATGCGCTCAACCCTTTGGAAGATGTGCTCGGTATCGGCAAGACCAGCGGCGAAGTTGAAGGCGCGATGCAGGTGATTGGCGATGAAGGGCGCGGCGTTATCGTGCTTTTGCGCGACACCACGATGAAGCTCGCGGTTGAGGGCGAAGCCTCGCCGCAAACCCTGCGCCAATATGGCCTTGGCGCGCAGATCCTTGCCGCCCTTGGCCTGCATGATCTGATCCTTGTGACCAACAATCCAAAGCCAAAGGTCGTCGGGCTTGAGGCATACGGCCTCTCGATCACCGGCACCCGCGCGATAAACGAAAAGGGCTGATCCATGGCTTCCAACGAGACGCATTATACCCTGCCGCTTCCCAGCTTTGACAGGCCGGTTAAGCTGCTGATCGTGGTTGCGCCCTATTATAAGGACGTCGCCGATCAGATGATTGCGGGCGCCAAAGCGACGATTGAGGAAGCTGGCGGCACATGGGATTTGGTCGAAGTGCCCGGCGCGCTTGAGGTTCCAACGGCCATTCGCATTGCTGATCGGATGAGCAATTTTGATGGCTACGTTGCTCTTGGCTGCGTGATCCGCGGCGAAACCACCCATTATGAGACCGTGTGCAACGATTCCAGCCGTGCGCTGCAATTGCTTGGCCTTGATGGCTGCTGCATCGGCAACGGCATCCTGACGGTCGAGAATAAAGCCCAAGCAGATGCGCGTGCGAAGGCCGCTGGCCAGAATAAAGGCGGGGGTGCCGCCGCTGCGGCCTTGCATCTTATCGCACTAACGCGCAAATGGGGGCCTGAGAAAAAACCAGTTGGGTTTCATTCCGATGCAATCCAACTCGCTGAAGGCAAAAACACCGCATGAGCGCTAAAGACAAACGCCAGATGAAATCCGCCGCACGGCTTTATGCGGTGCAAGCGCTGTTTCAGATGGAGCATTCAGGGCAAACCGTTGAGTCCGTGCGCGAAGAGTTTCGCACGCACCGCTTTGGCGCTGTGTATGACGGCGATGAAATGGCCGAGGGGCATACAGTCCTGTTTGATACGCTGCTGGATACGGCTGTAAATGATCAGGCCAAGATCGATCAGTTGACGGATCGCGCCTTGGTGGCCAAATGGCCCATCGCGCGCATCGATCCAACCCTGCGCGCGCTTTTCCGCGCCGCCGGGGCAGAATTGGTTTTGGCTGAGACGCCGCCCAAGGTTGTTATCTCTGAATTCGTCGATGTGGCGCGCGCGTTTCATCCCGATGGGCGCGAGCCAAAGTTCGTCAATGCAGTGCTCGATCACATGGCGCGCGAAATTCAGCCTCAGGCCTTTGCGGCCAAATAGCGCCGCCTTGCGCCCTGCGACATCAGCGCGCGTTGAAACGCGCCCTGCGCACCCCGATATTTTCACTGTAGCTGCCCAGTAAATGCGCCAATAAATGCGTGTGCTCCGGGCCGCTGATCCTTGGTGAAAAGGTGCCCCATGCCCAAACTCATATCCCTCTATATCCGCCACGTCCTCATTGGCTTTGCGCTTGCTGGCGTCTTTGTGGCGGGGCTGTTGTGGTTTGATGTCGCCCATCTGGGTCATCTGGTCTCGACCTCTGATATCGGCATATTGGCGGTATTTTTATTGTGGTTTTCCAATGGGATCGTCTTTGCCGGCGTTCAATTTGGCATCGCAGTGACGCGGATGAGCGGGTCTGAGGATGGCTCCGGCGGGCATCGCAAGCCGCGCAAACCCGTGCAAATGGCCGCGCCTAAACCCGTGCCCGTTCCCGTGGCAGAGAAGCGCCGCTAAAGCAGCTCTAAGTTCTGGAAGGAAAGTGGCGGGACCACCAGAACAACCGTGGAGATAACGTAATTCCCGAGGACCTGTTTATACAGGTGGGCGCCAGATAACCGAACCAGGGCCCGGACAGAGCCAGCTCCCTCGGAGTTGCTTAAGGCCACTGGAATTTGATCCCTGATACGAGAAGGGCAGTACCCGCCAAGGCATCAGATAGGCTTTGCGCGCCCCCCTGACAAGGGCCAATGCAGGGCGAATTTCGGCAGTGCTCGGTCGGCGCGGGCAGGGCGGCTTGCCTTTTGTTCCCCTATTGTTCATGCTTAACGCATGAGTATCGACCCCTTCTTTCAGACGGCCCAACCCGGCCAGTTGCTCGCGCGCGGCGTCTGCCGCCATCTGCGCGGCTACGGGTTTAGCTGTGTTGAGGAATTGGTGCCGGCGCGGGGGCTGCGGGTCGATGTGATGGCGCTTGGCCCCAAGGGCGAGATTTGGATCGTTGAGTGCAAATCAAGCCGCGCCGATTTTGCCAGCGATTCCAAGTGGCAGGGCTATCTGGAATGGTGCGATCGCTATTTCTGGGCGGTCGATACGGATTTCCCAACCGAGCTTTTGCCCGATGAAACCGGCCTGATCATTGCCGATCCATATGGCGGCGAAATCATCCGCATGGGGCCAGAGGAAAAGCTGGCGGCGGCCCGGCGCAAAGTTATGATCCAGAAATTTGCCACCCAAGCCGCAAGCCGCTTGCAAAACATGCGCGATCCCGGCGTCGCGGCGCTTTTCGGCCCCGAAGACTAAAGCGCGGGCATTGCGCCTAAATCAGCGCTTCTTGCCCTTGCCGCCATCGCCAAGCGCGCGCGCCTGAGCGGCAGCTGCGCGAATTTCTTCTGCAATCTCTTCGGCTTCCTCAGGATCGAAATCCATCGGCACTTCAATGCCATCGCCCTCAACATAAAGGCGCACCATCCCTTGCGAGGTGGGGCCGATCTGAATGTTGGCGGTAATATCGGTTTCGGAATTGATACCCATGTGAGGCCCTTTCGATTGCCTTGGGTCGATACCGCCCAAGCAGCGCCAAAGCAAGGCCCAATGCCCATGCGTCCGCGCCAAACCTTTTTCATTTTCGCGCAATTGAGTGAAATAGCCCTCTTGCAAAAGCCCGCCCCGCTCTGTAAATCACCCGCAGTGCCGCCTTAGCTCAGTTGGTTAGAGCGCCTGATTGTGGATCAGGAGGTCCCTGGTTCGAGACCAGGAGGTGGTACCACTTCCCCCCTAAAGTCTGCAGATGTTCCGCTTTGGCCGCCATGCCGCGCGCTTTGCCTAACTCATCGTCATAACCACTGCGCCCGATCCAATCAACGTGACCCCAATCCAGCCGCCGGTTGAGAGATGCTCGCCCAAAAACAGCACCCCAAAGATCGCAACCAAAACGACGCTGAGTTTATCAACGGGGGCGACCTGCGAGGCATTGCCAAGCTTCATCGCGCGAAAGTAACAGACCCAAGACGCGCCCGTCGCCAGCCCCGAGAGGATCAAAAATAGCGCGCTTTTGGGCGAGATCGCGCTCAGCGGCTGGAGCTGTTTGGTCGCAATCAGTATCGCGCCCAAGACAACAATCACCACCAGCGTTCGAAGAAATGTCGCGAAGTCCGAGTGAATATCCTCAACCCCGACTTTGGCGAAAATCGCGGTAAGGGAGGCGAAAACCGCGGCCAACACCGCCCAGAATTGCCAAGATGTGCCGATATTATCCATGCTGCGCCTCCAAAGCTCCTACGCGCGGATCAGATTGCAGGCAGTTTATCGCGCGTCCCGCTCCAGTTAAGCGCACCAATTCTTGCCGGTGCAATCACTAAGTGCGCTTGATCGGTTAGAGATGAAAACGCGACATCGGGAGTTGGTGCCGTTTTGTGTTGGGTTAAGCTTTACTTGGAATTGGGCGGGGCAAAATGGATTATGAACGCGTTTTGAGGCTGGGCTTAGAATGAGGCGCTTATCTCCCCTCTGGAATGTAATCGCCCTCGAATTTCTTGAGATCATCGACGATCTCATACCAGTCCGGCTTGGACGCGGTATGGATATGCAGCGAGGGGCGTACTTTGGGATCATCGTCAAGCGCTGAGGCGGCGATCACATAGACCTCGCCGGTCGCCATATCGCCAAGCGACGTCCCACATTCTTTGCAAAAACAGCGCTCGAATTTCGCGTCCGTGGCAGGTTTGAACTTAGAGATCACCTCCTGGCCTTGGGTGACCTTCAAATCATCGGCTTTCCCGATCAAAACGGCCGAGAAAACCCCCGCCGCCTTGCGACAGCGCGAGCAATGACAATAACTTAGCGAAAATGGCTCGCCCGAGATTTCAAACTTTACTTTGCCGCAAAGGCAGCTGCCGTTGATCATGCCATGTCCTGCTGATTAATCTTGGTTAAGGAGAACGTAGCGCGAACATATACTGCATTCAAGAAAAGAGTTCCGGCTTAGCCGCGCGCCTTGCGGATGTGATAGGTCAGCACCATCAAAATGATGTGCGAGACGGCCTCGCGGACTTCCGCCAGATCACCAAGAAGCGACACGGCCCGCGCGCCTGCATAGTGAAACTGGCTTGGGTAAATCTCGCGAATTTGCTCCATCAGGTCAGATTGGCAATTGATGTACAGGGTCGGGCGGCCATCGTCTTTGCTGGTCCCAAGGCGCAGAGTGCTGCCGATCCGCGCCTTTTGCGACAGGTAGGATGGCTGCCCCCATTTAAGCACTTCCTGAACGGGGCCGATTTGGGCGTGATCCTTGACCGTCTCATAAAGGAGCGCGCGGATATCGAGCAACACAGGGCGCGCATCCGGCGCAATCTGCTCATAGGCGGCTGAAATTTCGGCCGGCATCGATTTTTGCATGAACCAGCCCCCAAATAAGCCCTAGCGCTCAACCGCGATTTCTTGGCGAAGGGCGCCGCTTGCGCGATCATAAATCAAGATGCGATCATCCTTTGTGACAACCCCGATCCAATCGCTGCCCATCGTGATCGCTTCGGCCTTTGCGCCTTCGGGCAGGGCGATGCTGCTGGGTAAAACAAGCGCGCCGGGCGCACTATTGCTGCGCATCACCGGGAAGCGGATGACAAACAGAACAATCAGGACTAGAAGGCCCCCAATCATCACCGCAGTCAGCACCGTCACCAAGCGGCGCAAAAAGCGGAGTTGGGCCATTTCGCGCAGATCTTCTGCACTCGTCGGAGCGAATTCTTCTATGTCATCCACTATCTCGTCCATGTCGCACACCACTTTGCAGGTTGTCATCGGGGCCAATCCGCCGCCCCGCCTTGATAAGGCACTGGCCCGCGATGTGCCAGAAGAAGCGATCCTGTCACGCTCGCGTCTGGCCAAGCTGATTGCCGAAGGCGCGGTTGAGCGCGGCGGCGCGCCGGTGACGGATCAAAAAGCCAAAGTGGCCGAGGGCGATGTGATCACCATAACGCTGCCAGACGTGGTCGATACGCATATGTTGCCCGAGGATATTCCGCTTGAGATCCTGTTTGAGGATGAGGATCTGATCGTGATCAACAAGCCGGTTGGCATGGTCGTGCATCCCGCGCCCGGCAGCCCGAGCGGCACGCTGGTAAACGCGCTGCTGCATCATTGCGGCGAAGCGCTTGAAGGGGTTGGCGGCGAAAAGCGGCCCGGCATCGTGCACCGGATTGATAAGGATACATCGGGCGTTCTGGTTGTCGCCAAAACCGACGCGGCGCACCAAGGCCTCTCGGCGCAATTTGCCGCCCATACGGTCGAGCGCAAATATGCCGCCATCGTTTACGGCGTCCCGGATGCGGGCGATCCGCGCCTGCGCGGGCAGCGCGGCGTCTCGTTTGAAGGCGCAAATATCATGCGCATCACTACCCAGCTCGCGCGCCACAAAACCGATCGCCAACGCCAAGCGGTTCTGTTTCAAGGCGGGCGCCATGCGATCACCCGCGCGCGCCTTGTGAAGCGCTTTGGCGCGCCCGAAGTCGCCTCGCTAATCGAGTGCTGGCTCGAAACCGGGCGGACCCACCAAATCCGCGTCCATATGGCCCATGCAGGCCACGGGCTGATCGGCGATCAAACCTATGGCGGCAAACGCAAACTGCCCGCTGCCGCTCTAAACCCGGACGCCCATGAAGCCGTCGCAACCTTTCCGCGCCAAGCGCTGCATGCGGCCGTTTTGGGCTTTGAGCATCCGGTCACGGGCGAAAGCATCCGCTTTGAGGCTCCATTGCCCCAAGATATGGCCGATTTGATCGCCGTTTTGGCAAAACCTGTCGCAAAGACCTAAATTCGTGCACGGATGCGTGAGGTTTTGCAATGAAACTGGCAAAGCGACGGAAACATGTTCATCTATCGTTAAGTCTGTAGCGATAGGCGAATAGGCAACGCCAAAGAATTGATAGGTAGGCCTTGAATGGCCGTTAGCGCTACCTATATCTACTATGTTAAGCCTTGATACATTGCGCAGATTGGTGCTGTAAACAAAGGCAAGAGGGAGTGATCGATGAGCAATTATACAAACCTTCCAGCCCCGAGCCCGGAACAGGGCCTGAACCGCTACATGCAGGAAATTCGCAAGTTTCCGATGCTGGAGCCGGAAGAAGAATATATGCTGGCCAAACGTTGGGCCGACCACGGCGATACAAAAGCGGCGCATAAAATGGTGACGTCGCATCTTCGCCTCGCGGCCAAAATCGCCATGGGCTATCGCGGCTATGGGTTGCCCCAGGCCGAAGTTGTGTCCGAGGCGAATGTGGGCCTTATGCAGGCGGTCAAACGCTTTGATCCTGAAAAGGGCTTTCGCCTCTCGACCTATGCGATGTGGTGGATCCGGGCGAGCATTCAGGAATATGTGCTGCGCTCTTGGAGCCTTGTGAAGCTTGGCACCACCTCGGCGCAAAAGAAGCTGTTCTTCAATCTGCGCAAAGCTAAGGCCCGGATTGGCGCTTTTGAGGATGGCGATATGCGCCCCGAGAACGTTGAGCGGATTGCCAATGATCTTGGCGTGACTGAGACCGAAGTGATCTCGATGAACCGGCGCATGTCGCATGGCGGGGATTCCTCGCTAAACGCGACCATCGGGACCGAGGACGGAACCGCTGAGTGGCAAGATTGGCTTGAGGATGAGGATGCAAATACCGCCTCCGACTACGAGGCCAAGGACGAGCTTGAAGCGCGCCGCGAACTGCTGGTGCAAGCGATGGATGTGCTCAATGAGCGCGAACGCGAAATTCTGATGCAGCGCCGCCTGAAGGATAAGCCGATAACATTGGAAGAGCTTTCGAGCCAATATAATGTGAGCCGCGAACGCATTCGCCAGATCGAAGTGCGCGCCTTTGAAAAGCTGCAAGAGCGCATGGTCGAGCTTGCTGCCGACAAGGGAATCCTTGAAGCGGCCGATTGATCCGGCCCAAGTAATCTATCGATGCGGGCGCTCTTGGGCGCCCGTTTCGCGCATCTGGCGGGGATTGCATCGCAAATTGCAGGCTGTTAGCGTTAACGAAACGCCGATCAAATCCGCACAAGGACAGACCCCATGAACGCTCCTATCCGCTTTGGCATCCTTGGTGCTGCCGATTTCGCCCGCCGCCAAATGGGCCCGGCAATCCATGCTGCAAAGGGCGCAAAACTCGCCGCACTTGCAACCTCTTCGACCGAAAAAGCCAAAGGGTTTCAGGCCTTTGCGCCGGATATCGCGATCCACCAAAGCTATGAGACGCTGCTCGCAGATCCCGATATTGATGCGGTCTATATCCCGCTGCCCAATCATCTGCATGTAGAATGGACGAAAAAGGCGCTGCAAGCCGGCAAACATGTTTTGTGTGAAAAGCCGATCGCGCTAAAGGCTGAAGAGATTGATGCGCTGATCGCCCTGCGCGATGCGACAGGTCTGATCGCCGCCGAGGCCTATATGATCGTCCATCATCCCCAATGGCAGCGCGCCCGCGCCCTTCTGGCCGAGGGCGCCATCGGCAAGCTGTCCCATACGCGCGCCTTCTTCAGCTATAACAATCCTGATCCCCAAAACATCCGCAACCAAGCCGGGACCGGCGGCGGGGGTATTCGCGATATCGGCGTCTATACCTATGGCTCCGTGCGTTTTGCCACGGGCCAAGAGCCGCTTGAAATCACCGCGGCCGGTATCACTTGGGAAAACGGCGTCGATGTCACCGCACATATCGCCGCGCGCTTTGCAGGCTTTAGCTATACCGCGACAACCTCAACCCGCATGGCCAATCACCAAGAGGTGGCTTTCCATGGCGATCAAGGGGTTATGCGCCTCACCGCGCCGTTTAATGCGGGTATTTTTGGCGAAGCACAGATCGAGATTTCGCGCGCAGGCATGGCCGATGTGATCGAGCGCTTTCCCGGTTTTCGCCAATATGAGGCGCAGGTTGAGGGCTTTGTCGCCGCGATCAAGGGCGAGGCGCCTTTTGCTTGGAGCCTCGAGAACGCCCGCGCCACGCAAGCGATGATTGACGCGATTTTTGCCAAAGCGGGCCCGGCAAAATAGAGATGCGGGCCCGTTTAGCCCGGCAAAGCGCTTTGTAAGAAGCGGATCATATTGCCGCCCATAACGGCGCGAATATCCGCTTCGCCTACGCCTTCTTCCATCAAAGCTTGGGTCAGCGCGGCCAGCTCTGAGGTATCAAACGAAACCTCAACCGCCCCGTCATAATCCGAACCAAGCGCGACATGATCCGCCCCCAAAAGCGCAATCGCCGCCTTGATCGTACGCGCCACGCCAACGGGGGAAGCGTCGCAAGTTACATCCTCCCAATAGCCGATCGCGATCAATCCGCCGCTCGCCACGATGTCTTGCATCAGCGCGTCAGGGAAATTGCGCTTGGCCGGGCAGTTGCCGTAAATCCCGGTATGCGAAACGACCAGCGGCACATCCGTCATCGCGATCACATCGCGCGCCATCTGCGGCGAGGTATGCGCCAGATCAATGATTATCCCGCGTTCAACCATGCCCGCAACAACCGCGCGGCCAAACTCTGTAAGCCCTTGATTATTCTGCCCATGTAGCGATCCGCCAAGCGCGTTATCAAAGAAATGGGTCAACCCGATCATTCGAAATCCGGCGCCATAAAGCCGATCCAGATTGGCCAAATCCCCCGATAGCACATGCCCGCCTTCGGCCCCAAGCAGCGCACCCGTGAGCGCCGCACCGCCTGAGCGTGCGGCCAAAACAGCCTCCAAATCGCCCTTGCTGCGGATGATTTTAAGCGCCTCGGGGGCTTCGCTTTCAGCCCGCGCCAAACGCTTTGCCATATAAAGCCCGCGCTCGGTCAGATTGAACCATGTGCGAATGGGCCAAAGCTGCCCGATCATCAGCGGCGTAAGCTGATCGCGCGCCTTCGCGGAATTGTTGTCGTAATTCTGGCCCGCGGGGCTTTTGGTCACCGTGGTAAACATCTGCACGGCCACATTGCCCGCAACAAGCCGGGGCACATCGACATGCCCACGATCGGCCCGTTTCAGCGGATCGCGCTTCCACATCAATGTATCGGAATGCCAATCGCCAATCACCAGGCTTGCGTGCAAATCCTGCGCCGGGGGCGAAATCGCATAAGGCTCATGTGCGATGATCCGGTTCTGCGCCGTCTCAGCAATCCCCGGCGCAAAGATGAAAAAGGCAGCAACTGCCAGCAGCAGAACAAGCCCAAATAGGCGCAAAATGAAGCGGATCATGCAAAGCCTCCCAGCAGGTGCGTTTGTCTGACGTTAGCGTCAAGTTGGCGCGCGCGATAGGGGCTTTGCGAGAGGCTAAATGAGAGGCGCGGCGCGGGGGATTGGCGCGCGCGCTAGTCCTCCATCGCCTCCAATTCATCGATAAGGCCCGAGATCATCGACAGGCCCTTATCCCAAAACGCCGGATCGCTCGCATCAAGGCCAAAGGGCGCAAGCAGTTCTTTGTGATGCTTTGAACCGCCCGCTTTGAGCAGATCAAAATACTTCTCAACAAAGCCCGCATCGCCCTCTTGATAAACCGCATAAAGCGCGTTCACGAGACTATCGCCAAAGGCATAGGCATAGACGTAAAACGGCGAGTGAACGAAATGCGGGATATAGGCCCAAAGGGTCTCGTAGCCCTCAGAGAATTCAAAGATTGGCCCAAGGCTTTCGGCCTGAACCGACATCCACAAAGCGTTGATATCCTCGGGCGTCAGCTCGCCTGCGCGGCGCGCCGCATGCAGCTTGCACTCGAAATCATAAAAGGCAATCTGGCGCACGACCGTGTTGATCATATCCTCGACCTTGCCGGCCAAAAGCACTTTGCGCTCGGCCTTGGTCTTGGCCCCTTCAAGCAGTTTGCGGAAGGTCAGCATCTCGCCAAACACCGAGGCCGTTTCGGCCAAAGTCAGCGGGGTTGAGGAAAGCATTTCGCCTTGCTCGGCCGCCAAAACCTGGTGAACCCCGTGGCCCAATTCATGCGCCAATGTCATCACATCGCGCTGTTTTCCAAGGTAGTTGAGCATCACATATGGGTGCACATCCGTAACCGTTGGATGGGCAAAAGCGCCCGGCGATTTGCCCGGTGTAACGGCGGCATCAATCCAGCCCTTATCAAAGAAAGGTTCTGCAATTTCAGCCATTTGCGGCGAGAAATCCGCATAGGCATCCATCACCATTTTGCGCGCTTGATCCCAGCCAACGACCTTGCTGTCTTCCATCGGCAAAGGCGCATTGCGATCCCACACTTGCATTTTATCAAGCCCGAGCCATTTGGCCTTGAGCGCGTAATAGCGGTGCGAAAGTTTGGGGTAGGCGGCGACGACGGCATTGCGCAGCGCCTCGACGACTTCGGGCTCAACATGGTTGGCCAAATGGCGGCTGGCTTGGGCAGAAGGCAGCTTGCGCCAGCGATCCTCGATTTCTTTTTCCTTGGCCAATGTGTTGTGAACACGGGCGAAAATCTTGATGTTTTCGCCCAGAACATTGCCAATCTCATGCGAGGCGGCTTCGCGGCGCGCGCGGTCTTGCTCGGTCAGAACATTGGTGATTTCCGACATCCCCATGTCCTCGCCATCAAGCTCAAAGCGCAGGCCCGCAATCGTTTCATCAAACAGCTTGTTCCACGCCGAAGCACCGACAACCGATTGATCATGCAGCAAAGTCTCAATCTCGTCCGAAAGCTGATAGGGGCGCATGGCGCGGCTGTGATCAAGCACAGGGCGATAGCGCGCCAGATCAGCGTTTTCAGCCAGAAGGGCGGCATAGCGCGCATCCTCAATGCGGTTCATCTCAAGCCAATAAAACACCAGCTCCGAGGAGGCATCGGTGATCTTTTGCTGCAGATCGGACATGAATTTCGTGCGATCCGCATCGAGCGAATTTTGATAATAGCGCAGGCCTGCAAAAGACAGGATACGCCCGGCAATCATATCCATTTTTTCCGAGCGCTGGATCGAAGCGAGCAACTCATCCGCGCTTAAAGTTTCAACGCGGCCCTTATAATCGGCGCTAAATGCCGCCGCCTCGCCGATATACCAATCCAGATCGCGCGCAAGTTCGGGCGCATCGGTGCTGGTATATAGATCGCTCAGATCCCATGCGGGCAGGGGCCCCAGATCATCACCGCCGCCCGCGCCACCCGATTGCGCATCTTTGCGCGTTACAGAAAGTTCAAACATGGAGGCAGGACGGCGAAAGCGCATGGGAAACCCTTTGCAATTGAAAATGTGGATCAGACATATGGCCTGCGCCCCAGCGGCGCAAGCGTTGCGCCAAATCTAGGCGCGAGGCGCAGGCATTGCGGGCAGGTTTCCCCGCGCCGCTTATGCAAAGGCCTTAACGATGGCTTTGGAAAAGCGCCGAGGCCGCATCATAAAACGCGGTGCGAATGGGCGGGGTTTCCATCAAAACCTCGTGGCGCGCAGTCGGTACGATTGTCAGCGTCCCTGTGTCCCAATCGGACATGCGCTCATGGATGGCAGAGGCCAAAACGATGGTTTCATCCGTGCCAAGATGGGTCACGCATGGGGTATCCGGGGCCGGGCGCGCAGCAAGATCGCCGCATTCCTGCATCGCTTCGCGCAACCAATGCAGGCTTGGCCCGCCAAGCATCATATCGCCATCAACTTTGGCATGACGGACCATATACGCATACATGTCCGGATCGGTTGTGAGCGAATTGCCCTCAAACGGATTGGCCAAAACATAGGTAATCTCTTTTGTGCCCGGCACGCGTTTATGTGCAAAACCAAGGGCTTCTGCGATATTGGCAATGCCAAGCGCCAAGGGTTTGCGAAAGCCCGGCGCATTGATCCCCCACATCGGCGCCGAGAAAATGGCCGCCTTCACGGGGAGGTGTTCATACAAGCTGCGCAAACCAATCACGCCGCCCATGGAATGCGCCATAAGATAATAGGGCTCTGGCAGGCCCATCTCGCGGGCCAGTTTCAGCGCCGCACGCACATCATGCTGATAATCTTCAAACGTGCCCACATGCCCGGTCGCGCGATCCTTGAGCATGCGATCCGCAAGCCCTTGGCCGCGCCAATCAATCGTCAGGGTCGCAAAGCCGCGCTCTTTAAGATCAACCGCCGCGCGCCCGTATTTCTCGATATATTCGGTGCGCCCGGGGTACAAAAGAACCGTCCCATTGGCGCCGCCCTCTGGCCAGACGCCAACCCGAATGCGCAGGCCATCTTCGGTTTTAAGCCAATAGGCCGCGCCGCCATCGGGGCCTTCTGCCTCAACAGCATAAAAGGGAACTTGGTCCATAATCTGGCCTCGTCATAAAAATAATTAAACAAATACTATGAAATGGCACGCAAAGTGCAAGCTATTGCCTGCGCGATGCGTGCCAAAGGGGTTTGCCTTAGCCGAGCGCAGCACCAAGCTGCATCGCCATGCCCATATCGCCATCAACCGCCAGTTTGCCCTGCATAAAGGCGGCAGTTGGGTCCAAGTCGCCCTCCATCAAGGAGGCGAAAGTCTCGGCGTCGGCCGTCAGAGTAACGTCTGTATCTTCGTCGCTTGCGCGCGCGCCTTTGCCGTCGATAACAACCGCGCCTTCGCCCTCAATGGCAAACTTGGCCGTTCCGCCAGCAAAACCATCCGGCAATTTCGCATTCAATGCCTCAACGGCCCCTGTGATTACATCGCTCATAACAAAAATCCTCCATTTCGTGATCTGCTCCCCCTGTTCAATCGCAGCAAGAGCGCTAAACTCTCCCTTGTTATGAAATCTCTTGGCCCATTTCTCAAACGCTATCTTGCTCTGATGGTTATTACCGTTGGGTTATTTCTCCCTGCGCCCTTACTTGCTGATAAAATAGACGAGCTTTTCGAGGCGCTTCAAACCGCAAAAGGGCGCGATTTGGTCCGCGCAGAGGAAGAGATTTGGATTGAGTGGTCGCGTTCTGGCTCGCCTGCGATGGATTTACTGCTCAAGAGAGGGCGCGATGCGCTTGAGGCTGGCGATCCATTGCGCGCGATTGAGCATCTGAGCGCCTTGATTGATCACGCGCCAGATTTCGCCGAAGGCTATAACGCGCGCGCCACCGCCTATTTTCAGTCCGATGATTACGGCCCGGCGCTTGCAGATATCCATATGGTTTTAGCGCTCAACCCGCGCCATTTCGGCGCTTTGGGCGGATTTGCGATCATCCTTGACGAAATGGGTCGCGAGCGCGCCGCCCTCGATGTATATCGCCGCCTTCAAGGGCTGCATCCAAGCCGCGAAGGGCTTGCCGAGGCCATCGCGCGCCTTGAGCGCAGCCTGGGCGACCAAGAAATCTAAGCGATAGTAAGAGTTAGGCGCGATCACATGTCATCCGAACTGGGCCGGGTTACGGCCGTTCTTGGGCCGACCAACACAGGCAAAACCCATTATGCTATCGAGCGGATGCTTGGCTATCGCACTGGCGTGATTGGCCTGCCGCTGCGGCTGCTCGCGCGCGAGGTCTATGACAAGATCGTCGCTTTGCGCGGGCCATCTGTTGTTGCGCTTGTCACGGGCGAAGAGCGGATCGTGCCGCCGCGCGCGCAGTTTTGGGTCTGTACGGTTGAGGCGATGCCCGAGGGGATTGGCGCGGATTTTCTCGCCGTTGATGAGATTCAGCTCTGCGCCGATCCAGAGCGCGGCCATATCTTTACAGAGCGGCTTTTGCACGCCCGCGGCACCCATGAGACGCTGTTTATGGGCGCCGAAACCATGCGCAGCGCCATCGCTGAACTGCTGCCAAAAGCGCAATTCCTGCGCCGCGAGCGATTCTCTGAATTGCTCTATACCGGCCCCAAAAAGATCTCTCGGATGAAGCCACGCTCGGCGATTGTCGGATTTTCTGTCGATAACGTCTATGCCATCGCCGAATTGTTGCGCCGCCAAAAGGGGGGCGCGGCCGTTGTCATGGGGGCGCTTTCGCCGCGCACGCGCAATGCCCAGGTTGAGATGTATCAAAACGGCGACGTGGACTTTTTGGTCGCGACGGATGCAATTGGGATGGGGTTGAACCTCGATATCAATCACGTCGCCTTTTCCTCCACGACCAAATTCGATGGCCGCCGCATGCGCGAGCTTGCGCCCAACGAGCTGGCGCAGATCGCCGGGCGGGCCGGGCGCTATATGACAAGCGGGACTTTTGGCGTGACGGGCGAGGCGGGCGCGCTTAGCGAGGAAGTCGTTGAGGCGATTGAAGAGCACCGCTTTGCACCGCTTAAAAAGCTGCAATGGCGCAATAATCGCCTTGAATTTGGCACATCTGGCGCGCTTGTGCGATCCTTAGAGGCGCGCACAGATGATCCGCTTCTGACCCGTGTGCGCGATGCCGATGATTTGATTGCGCTCAAAACCCTCGAGGCGCAGCCCGAAATCCGCGACCGCATCCGCAATGCAAGCGACGTCAAACTGCTTTGGGATGTCTGCCGTATCCCTGATTTTCGCTCGATCTCAAGCGGCGAACATGCCGCCCTGTTGAGCGAGATTTTGATGTTTCTTCAGGATGTTGGGCGCGTGCCGGATGATTGGCTCAATGCCAAGATCAAACGCATTGATCGCACTGACGGCGACATTGATACGCTCTCCAAGCGCCTCGCCTATATCCGCACATGGACATATGTCGCGCAACGCAAAAGCTGGATTGATGACGATGCCCATTGGCGGCAAGCCACACGTGCGGTAGAAGACCGCCTATCGGATGCGCTACATGGCGCATTAACGCAAAGATTTGTTGACCGGCGGACGAGCATTTTGCTTCGCCGGTTGAAGCAGAAGGAGAACCTTGTGGCCGAGGTGAACGACAAAGGTGAAGTAAACGTGGCAGGCGAATTCGTGGGCCGGCTTGAGGGATTCCGCTTTACGCAAGACAAAAGCGCGAATGCCGAAGAGGCGAAAACCCTGAGCCAAGCTGCCCAAAGCGCGCTTGCGCCCGAATTTCACCTCCGCGCGGACCGTTTTTATAACGCGCCCGACACGGAAATGGATTTCACCGAGCAAGGTGGCCTGATGTGGGGCGAGCATGCGGTTGGCAAACTGGTGGCAGGCGATGATGCGCTCAAGCCGCAAGTTGTCGCCTTTGTGGATGATGAAGCGGGCGCGGATGTGGCCCAAAAGGTGCAGCGCCGCTTGCAGCATTTCATTGATCGCAAAATCGCTGCCCTGTTTGAGCCACTGCTTGCGATGAGCCGCGATGAAACACTGTCGGGCCTTGCGCGCGGTTTTGCTTTTCGCATGGTTGAGACGCTGGGGATCATCCCGCGCGAGGCCGTTGCGACGGAAGTCAAAGAGCTCGATCAAGAAGCGCGCGGCGCGCTGCGCAAACACGGCATCCGCTTTGGCCAGTTCACCATCTTCATGCCGCTTCTCTTGAAGCCCGCGCCAACCCGCCTGCGCCTTTTGCTCTGGTCGCTGGCCGCCAAACACGACGAGGCCCCCGATAGCCCGCCGCCCGGCCTGGTGACGATCCCGGCGCTTAAAGACGCGCCCGAAGGCTATTACGCCATGTCCGGCTACCGCCTCGCTGGTGCGCGCGCGATCCGTATCGATATGCTTGAACGGCTCGCGGATCTGTTGCGGGCTGAAAACAGCCGCGCCGGATTTGAAGCCAAAGCGGATATGCTCTCAATCACAGGCATGACGCTGGAACAGTTCGCAGCCTTGATGGAAGGCCTTGGTTATAAGGCCGAAAAAGGCGAACGCACCAAGGTAAAAGCCCCGAAAGAGGCCAAACCTGATGCCAAGCCAGAAGGCGAAGCCGCTGCGGAAGCACCCGTTGAGGCCGTTGAAGCACCTGCTGAAGCAACTGAAGCCCCCGTTGAGGCCGTGGCCGAAGCCGCTGAAACACCTGAAGCGGCACCGGTTGAAGCTGCTGAAGCTGCCCCCGAAACGCCTGCCGAGATTGAAACCTTCTACACCTTCACTTGGGGCGCACGCCCTGCGCGCGGACCGCGTCGTGAGGGCGGCAATGCCCGCGCTGATGGTCAAAAGCAGGGCGGTAATCGCGCCAAACAGGGCGGCAAACCTAATGGCAAGCCAGGCGGAAAACCCGGCTCCAAAGGCCCGCGCCGCGACGCCAATGCCAACAAGCCCAAAAGCTTTGAGGCCCGCCCACCAAAACGCGAAAAGCCCATTGATCCTGATAACCCCTTCGCCGCCGCGCTGATGGGACTTAAGGACAAAAGCTAAGTGACAGGCGGCGCTCCATCGCAGCCCAATAACGGCCCGCGCGAAACCATCCGTATCGATAAATGGCTCTGGTTCGCGCGGTTCTTCAAAACGCGCTCCCTCGCGACCAAGGCCGTCAGCGCAGGCCATGTGCGCCTCAACGGGGCCAAAATCGCCAAGCCAGCAACCTCCGTTGGCCCCGGCGATACTCTGATCTTCCAGCAATCCAGAGAGACCCGCGAGATCCGCATCCAAGCGCTCGGGGCGCGTCGCGGCCCCGCACCAGAGGCCCAAACCCTCTATGAAGACCTCGCCCCAAAGCTGGCGCCGGATACCCAAGCCGAAAAGCCCCGGGACATTGTTCCACGCAGCCCACGCTATGAGGGAAAGGGGCGTCCAACCAAAAAAGAACGCCGCAACGCCCTCCTTTACCGCCCAGACATGCTTGATTGATCGCGCCTAGCACGATAGCAAGCCTGCGAAACGTTTTTGAGAGACCATTCCATGACTTATGTCGTTATCGATAATTGCATCTCCTGCAAATACACCGACTGTGTTGAAGTCTGCCCGGTAGATTGCTTCTACGAGGGCGAAAACATGCTGGTGATCCACCCGGATGAATGCATCGATTGCGGCGTTTGCGAACCGGAATGCCCCGCCGATGCGATCCGCCCCGATACCGAGCCAGACATGGAAAAATGGGTCGAATTCAATCGCAAATACTCCGAAAGCTGGCCGGTGATCATCACCAAAAAAGACCAGCTCCCCGACGCAGAAGAGCGCGACGGCGAAACAGGCAAGCTTGAGAAATACTTCTCAGAAGCGCCCGGCGAAGGCGGCTGAGGCTGATTCGCGCTAAAGGGGTATTTTCCCGAAATGGGCGCGAAAATTGTCTATCCTTACGTCTAAACGCGCCGAATCGAACGATTAATACCTAAACGAGCCTTGCCGCGCGCTTTTTTGAAGGCCGTTTTTGTGGTATACTCAAAGAGCAATAACGCAGAACAAAATACCCCGCCCTTCGCGCCCATTCACGCCAAGGGGGTCAATTTCGCGACCTTAAAACTGGTTTGGCCAGCGAGATCACCTCGCAGGGCGCTGGATTTTACGCCGCGAAAAGCAGGGTATGCCGAGGAAGAAAACATCTATGAGTAAGTCCAGAAAGCATGATTTTCGCCCCAATGAATTCGTTGTTTATCCCGCGCATGGCGTCGGGCAAGTCGTTTCCGTAGAAGAGCAAGAGGTCGCGGGCATCGTTCTGGAGCTTTTCGTCATCTCCTTTGAGAAAGACAAAATGACCCTTCGCGTGCCAACCAATAAGGCAATCGAAGTTGGCATGCGCTCGCTCAGCACGCCTGAATTGGTGGCCAAAGCGATGCATACGCTTAAGGGCAAAGCTAAGGTAAAACGCGCTATGTGGTCACGTCGCGCTCAAGAATATGAGCAAAAGATCAACTCGGGCGATCTGATCGCGATTGCCGAAGTTGTGCGCGATCTGCACCGTACCGATGATCAGCGCGAGCAAAGCTATTCCGAGCGTCAGCTTTATGAAGCAGCGCTTGAGCGCCTGACCCGTGAAGTTGCTGCCGTTGGCGGAACAGACGAGCCAAGCGCGCAGAAAAAAGTCGGCGATGTGCTGGAATCGCGCGCGCCTGCTGCGGCTTAAGTCTCTCGATTAAAACGTTTTAAGGCCGCCGTGTCCCTAACCTAAGGGCGCGGCGGTTTTTCTTTGCGCTAGACCATGCTCGCCAGAACGCTCAGCACGACAATCTCGCAAATCTGCTGGCTCGCGCCCAAAATATCGCCCGTTTGCCCGCCGATCTTGGTCTGCGCAATCGCCCCAAGCCCGGCCGCCGCCAAAGCACAAAGCGCCCCCGCCACGATCCCCGCGCCAAGGCCCACACAAAACAGCCCGCCAATCAGCCCAATGCCACAGGTCAAAAGCGCCGTTTGCCGCCCTGGCCGCCCTTGGCTTGCCGCCAATCCCTTGCTGCGCGCGCTCGCCATCAAATGCATCATCACAACCATCGGTGCGCGCGAAAGCATCGCCGCCGCGACCAGCGGCGCAAATACCGCCCCTTGCGAAAACAGCGCCCAAAGCGCGGCCCACCGCATCACCAGCGACAGGTTCAGCGCAATAACACCGTAAGCCCCGATGCGGCTGTCTTTCATGATCTCAAGGCGCCGCTCTGCCTCCCAGCCGCCCCAAAGCCCGTCAAACGTATCCGCGAGGCCGTCCTCATGCATCGCGCCGGTGATCATGATCTGAAGGAAAAGCGCCAGCCCCGCAGCGAGCGCCGGCGCCAGCCCCATCGCCAGCCCCAAAGCCGCCCCAGACCCCACAATCAGCGCAACAATCAGCCCCACAATCGGAAAGGCCCAAACCGATTGCGCGCCGCGCTGCCCGTCTGGGCGGACAGGCAAGCGGCTCAACAAGCCAAGCGCGCGCGAAATGTCGCGCGGATCAAACAGGCCTTGGGCGTTTTCGTTCTGGTTTTCCATTGCCTCACAGGGGTAAACAATGCCCAACCCAAGATCAATTGAGGAAAACCGATGCCCTTTACCACTCTGGCCGAATTTCAGGCCCTTTTGCACGCCGCTCCCGGCCCAGATACCGCCGCTATCGCAGGGGCGGCTGATCGCAATAGCCAATTGACCAAGCCTCCGGGCGCTTTGGGGCGTTTGGAAGATCTTGCGCTTTGGTATGCGGGTTGGCGCGGCGATGCACGGCCCGCTATCAAATCCCCTCAAGTGATTATTTTTGCTGGAAATCATGGGGTTACGGCGCAAGGCGTCTCGGCCTTTCCGGCAGAAGTGACCTTTCAGATGGTCGCGAATTTTGAGGCCGGCGGCGCTGCGATCAACCAGCTCGCGCGCAGTTTTGGCGCGGCGCTCAAAGTCGTTCCGCTTGATCTGGATACCCCCACAGCCGATTTCACCCAAGCCCCGGCGATGTCCGAAGGCGAGGTCGTCGCGGCCCTGCGCGCAGGCTGGGAAGCGGTTGACCCAAAGGCTGATTTGCTCGTCACCGGCGAAATGGGCATCGGCAATACGACATCTGCCGCAGCGCTTGCTTGTGCGCTTTTCGGCGGCGAGGCGCATGAATGGACGGGGCGCGGCACGGGCGTTGATGACGCAGGCCTGATCAACAAAACACGGGTTGTGGCCGAGGGCGTTGCGCGCCATGCGGGCCTCTCGCCGCTTGGCCTTTTAGCGGCCCTTGGCGGGCGCGAATTGGCGGGTATGGCAGGGGCCATCGCGCGCGCGCGGGCTGAACGCATCCCGGTGATCCTTGACGGGTTTATCTGCTGCGCGGCCGCCGCTTGCTTGGAAAAAACGGTTCCCGGCGCGCTTGATCATACGGTCGCCGGGCATGTTTCTGCCGAAGCGGCACATGGCCAAGTGCTTGATGCCATTGGTAAAGAGCCATTGCTCAGCCTTGGAATGCGCCTTGGCGAAGGTTCGGGCGCGGCCCTTGCCATCGGTATCCTCAAGGGCGCTGTGGCCTGCCATTCAGACATGGCAACCTTTGCCGAAGCGGGCGTCGCGGCGGGCTAAGCGCTTTTCTTAACCTCGCGGGCTTGGTCCAATTGTGACACAAGCGAGGTCTCCAAATCCTTGTCGAGCGCCTTTGCGCGCTCGACATAGGCTGCGTTCTCAGCGACGGGAATATCCGGGCTCCATAGCTCGGCCAATTCGCGCAAAGCGGCCCGGTCATGGCGGAAGAACGCATGCTCAAGCTCGCTCGCCTCAAAGTCAGAAAGCCCCATCCCTTCAAGCACATAGCGCCCGGCCCGCAAGGAGCTGTCAAACATCTCGCGCACAATTTTATCCGCGCCCGCCTTATACAGCTCATAGACATGCAAGCGATCGCGCGCCCGCGCCACGATGATAATATCGGGCCGCTTTGAGCGGGCATAAGCCACAAGTTTGTTGGTTGCCGCGCGATCATCCAGCGCCACAACCAAAACCTTCGCCGTCTCAAGCCCGGCCGCTTGCAGCATTTCAGGGCGGGTCGGATCGCCAAAGAAGCTCTTAAAGCCAAACTTGCGCATCAATTGAATGGTCGGCAGATCGTGATCCAAAACGGTCGTGCCAAAGCCGGAACTTTGCACCAAGCGATTGACCACTTGGCCAAAACGCCCGATCCCGGCGATGATGATTTCCTGCTGATCATCGACCTCATCATCGGGTGCGTGATCGCCTGCGCTGTGTTCGGCCATCCGCTTGGAAAGGCGATCATATGCGATGAAAAACAACGGCGTAAGCAGCATCGAAAGCGCCACCACCAGCAGCACCATTTCGCCCATCTTGTCGCTTAGCACTGATTGCTGAAGCGCAAAGGACACAAGCACAAAGCCAAACTCGCCCGCCTGCGCCAGCGAAAGAGTAAACAGCCACCGCTGACGATTGCGCAGCTTGAAAATAAAGGTGAGCAGGTAGAGAACGCTGCCCTTGATCAGGGCGAGCAGCAGCACCAAACCAATGATCAACACCGGCTCGGCAAAGAGCAGGCCAAAATTGATGCCCGCGCCGACGGTGATGAAAAACAGCCCGAGCAACAGGCCTTTGAAGGGCTGAATGTCGCTCTCAAGCTCGTGGCGGAATTCGGTGTTGGCAAGGACCACGCCGGCCAAAAACGTCCCCAAAGCAGGCGAAAGCCCGACCGAGAGCATCAGCATCGCAATACCCACCACGATCAGCAGCGCAACGGCTGTATAAAGCTCGCTTAGATGGGCCGAATGAATGAAGCGAAACAGCGGGCGGGTCAGGAAAACACCCGCCAAAATGATCGCGGCAATCGCGCCCAAAGTCATCAGAGCAACGCCCCAGCCGGGCAGCCCATCAATCAATGAGATCGCCCCGTGAACCTCTTCCGGTTTGGGCCGCACCATCGAGCCATCGGGCGCAAAAACCATCCCCGCAGGCGCGCCAAGCAGCGGGATCACGATCAGCATCGGGATCACAGCGATATCTTGCGTTAGCAGCACAGAAAACGCCGAGCGCCCGCCGCCGGTTTGCATCAATCCCTTTTCCGTAAGGGTTTGCAGCACGATCGCAGTTGAGGACAGCGCCACAATCATCCCCAAGGCAATGCCGACATTCACGCTTTGCCCAAAGAATTTCACCGCAATCACCACAACCAAACCCATGGTCAGCGCGATCTGCAATCCGCCCAAGCCAAGCAATCGGTGCCGCATATCCCAAAGCGCGCGCGGCTCAAGCTCCAGCCCGATCAAGAACAGCATCATCACCACGCCGAATTCGGCGAAATGCTGCAAATCTTGCGTCTCAGAATGCCCAACAAGGCCCAAAATCGGCCCGATCACGATCCCCGCAAGCAAATAGCCAAGCACCGACCCAAGCCCAAGACGCGAGGCAATAGGCACAGCAATGACCGTCGCGGCCAGATAGATCGTCGCTTGAAACAGAAAGCCTTCCACGGGTGGTTATCCTTGGTCTTGGTGGCGCGAACGGCGCCGAAAAATAAACTTCAACCCCAGCCTAGCAGGGGCGGGCGGGGTCGTCAGGTCGGAAGTGGTGCATCGGGCTTAAATTGATCCATAACGATCTGACTTTGCACCCGCGCAACCGTCGGATGGGGCAAAAGCACTTCATGAATAAGCGCGTTCAGCGCGCCAAGATCGCGGCAATAAACACGCAGCAAATAATCGGCATCTCCCGTCAGCGTCCAAGCCGAAATAATCTCGGGGCGCAGCGCAACCGTGCGGGCAAAGTCGCGCACGCGGGCTGGCTCATGCGTTGCCATTTGAACCTGCACGAAGGCCTGCACATCAAGGCCCAAAGCATGCGGGGAAAGCCGCGCCGCATAGCCCTCAATATAGCCCTCCGCCTCAAGCCGCTGGCGCCGTCGGCCCGCTTGCGAGGGCGACAGGTTCAGCGCTTCGCCCAATTGTTGGGCGGTGAGGTGGGCATCCTTTTGCAGGGCGGCCAGAAGGCGGGAATCGATCTGATCAATCATATGCGGGTTCCTTGCACTATAATTAAATCTAGTGCGTACCTTGCGCGTTTCAACCCCGGTTCCTGCGGCAATTTGCGCAAATTTAACCGCTGATGCGCGATAAATTGCCCATAACGCACCAAAAATACAGGAGGCCGCAATGGGCCCATTTCCGCACGACGCTCCGAAAGCCAAAATAAGCGCCGAAAACCCGGCCGGAACGGATGGTTTTGAGTTTGTTGAATTTGCCCATCCAGAGCCAGAAGCCCTGCGCACCCTGTTTGCTCAAATGGGCTATGCCCACACGGCCACCCATAAAACCAAGGCGATCGAGCTCTGGCAGCAGGGCGATATCACTTATGTGATCAACATGGAGCCGGGCAGCCACGCGACCGATTTTGTCGCCACTCACGGGCCTTGCGCGCCTTCAATGGCATGGCGCGTCGTTGATGCGCAGCACGCCTTTGATCATGCGGTTGCAAAAGGGGCCGAACCATACCTTGGCACAGGCAAAACCATGGACGTGCCTGCGATCATCGGCATCGGCGGCTCGCTGATCTACTTCATCGAGGATTATTACGACACATCCCCCTATAACACCGAGTTCAACTGGATCGCCAAGGCCCACCCCGAAGGCGTTGGGTTCTATTATCTCGATCACCTGACCCATAATGTTCACAAGGGAAATATGGACGTTTGGTTCAAATTCTACGGCGATTTGTTTGGTTTCAAAGAAATTCGCTTCTTCGATATTCAGGGCAAGTTCACCGGGCTGACCAGCCGCGCGCTGACCTCGCCTTGCGGGCGCATCCGCATTCCGATCAATGAGGATCGCGGCGAAAAGGGCCAGATCGTTGAGTATCTCAAGCGCTATAATGGCGAGGGCATTCAGCACATCGCCGTTGGCGCGCGCGACGTATATGACGCCACGGATGAGATTTTTGAACGTGGTGTGCGCTTCATGCCCGGCCCGCCCGAAACCTATTATGCGCTGAGCAAAGCGCGCGTTGCCGATCACCAAGAGCCGCTGGATCGCATGATGAAACACGGCATTTTGATTGATGGCGAAGGCGTGGTTGATGGGGGCGAGACGCGCATCCTGCTGCAGATTTTCTCCAAAACGGTGATTGGCCCGATCTTCTTTGAGTTCATCCAACGCAAGGGCGATGATGGCTTTGGCGAGGGCAATTTTCGCGCCCTATTTGAAAGCATCGAAGCCGATCAAATCGCGCGCGGCGTGCTGGATGAGGCGGGCTGAGCGCAGAGAATTTGTGCTCTGGGGCGGCCCCCCATATACTGCGCCTCACCGTTAAGGAGAGACGCCATGACCGCCCCAAAACCTCTTGCCATTCATGCCGCTAAAGCGCCAGCGCGCGCCAAGCCCTCACACTATCCTGCGCCCTTTGCCGCGCGTATGGAAGGGCGTAGCAAACAGCCTTTGGGCGATCTTTTTGGTCTGCAAAACTTTGGTGTCAATCGCACGACCTTGGCGCCGGGCGCCCAAAGCGCCTTGCTGCATCGTCATTCCATGCAGGACGAATTCATCTATGTGCTCGCGGGCGATATTACGCTTGTCACCGAAGATGAAGAAATCACCCTAAGTCCCGGAATGTGTGCCGGTTTTCCCGCCGCAGGCCATGCACATGCGCTGCATAATAAAAGTGGCGCCCCAGCGATATATCTTGAGATCGGGGATCGCAGCAAAGGCGATGAAGCCAGCTATCCCAAGGACGATTTGATGGCCAAGATGGGCGCGGAGGGATGGGAATTTACCCATAAAGATGGCGCGCCCTATCCAAAGGGTTAAGCCCCTTTAGCCGGCCAATTCGATCGAAATATCGCGGCCATTTTTGGTATAGGTGAGCGCGTCCTTGTCGATGCTGCGTACGCGCCCGCCATCGATCCGATCCCCAACTTTGACCTTCACATAACGCCCCGTTGAGAGCCGTACCAAGGCGCGCCGCTGTGAGCCAGAGCTATAAACCCCGATAAGATTGATCCGGTTGAGATTGATGGCATTGCGCACGGTGGCTTGGCGCGCCACCGAGGCCGAGGTCGGGATTGAGGGCGCACGCGGGGCGGCGGCGGCCACAACGGCAGCGGTTTCGCCTGTGCCAACGGTGTTGCCGCTTGGTGCATTGGGTTGGCGCGCGCGGGCCTGTGCTTGGGCC
This sequence comes from Halocynthiibacter sp., assembly GCA_047631555.1. GTDB lineage: Bacteria > Pseudomonadota > Alphaproteobacteria > Rhodobacterales > Rhodobacteraceae > JBLHZY01. The sequence continues at coordinate 138,122 of JBLHZY010000001.1, forward strand.
ACGGTTTTCTCAAAATCGCGCGGGCGTGGGCTTGGACGGGCCTGAACAAGCGCGCGCGGAATGCGGATGACTTCGGGCGCAGGGGCGGCGGCAAGGGGCGCTGTGAGTGCGGTTGATGCGGCCGAGGCCGCTTGGGCCGCAGCGGCGGCATTGATGCGCGCGGTCTCATCCGATTGGGCAGCGCGCGCGGCGGCCTGCTCTTGGGCCAGCGCCTCTTTTGCGGCGCGCTCAATGGATTGGGGCCGCGGTTGGGGGCGAATAGAGGCGATCTGAACCCGAGTAAGTCCGCCAAAGGTCGCGCGTTCATTTTGCTCAATCAGATCGCTCGGGCGCAAGGTCGGGCGGAATTCACGCAAGCGATTTGTGCTGGCTGTATCGCTTGCATCTTGGGCCAACTGCGCGCGTGCAGCAACTTCGGCCTGCGGGCGCGGCGCAGTCACAACAGGCGGGCGGCCTGCAAAAACGCGGATCCCATCAGGCGTTAGCGCGCCCTCAGGTGTTGCGATTACAAGCCCGCGATCATCAAGCACAAAGCGCGATCCTGCCGGGGCGGGGCCGGTAACATTGCCTGGCTGACTGTCAAGGAAATCGGGGCCAGCCGCCGGAAGCGCGACGGCATCTTGGCCAGAAATCGTTGGGTCAATCGAAGCGATATAGACATCCTCAACCCGGTCTTGCCCTTCGCGCAACGGCGCGGCTTCAGGCGGCAAAGGCCAGATGCCCGTCGCTGCATATTGGCGCGCAACGGCCTCGGGATCATTGACGGTTTGTTGCGGCGAAACCTCAGATGGATTGGTCGCCGCAGCCGGATCAGCGGGGCTCGGCGCGACCGTTTCGACATCGGTAATGGAAGGCGCGGGAAGGATGCTGGCGTCTGGCTGGCCAATCGGTGCGGAGCCGGGATCGGGCAGGGCGGGATCGGTATTTGCAAATTCCGGTGTCTCGCGCTCGGGCGCCTCAATGCCTGCGTCCGGTCCGGGACCTGCGCTTTGGGCGTCCTCCTCAACGAGGAAACTGGAGAGCCAAGCAAGCAGTAGCAACCCTACGATCAAGCCGGCAAAAAGCATCAAGCCAAGGTTCTTTGGCTTGCCGCGCGCGACGGCCTTTTTGCTTCGCCGCGCGCCAAAAACGGTAAGCGATTGCGCTTCCTTTTCGCTCAAAACGATGGGCGCTTCGGGGGCGCCAAGATCCGCATCCGCGCCTGCGATTTCCGCAGAGCTGAAATCCGTGCGCGGCGCAACCAAAGGCGCGCTGATCTCAGCCTTTTTGCTGATCGTTTCGCCTCTCGCCACCGGTTCGGTAACTGGTGTGCCGCTCTGCGCAGCGCCGATGGTTACGCCGGATTGCGAGGCAGGGGCGAAGCTTGGCGCAGGCGGAATACTTGGCTCGGAGCGCTCGATTTTTGGGGCGCGCGGCGAGGGCACGGGGGGCGGCTCTGGCAGGGGGCCCGGCAGCGGTTTGGGCGCTTTGGGCTTGCGCGCTATTTCGGGCTTTCCGGCCTTTGGCTCATCCGCCAGCCCCGGCGCATTGACCGACATATGGGTCGTTTTCGGGGCGCGGGTGGCCCCACCAATCGTTGGGGCGACACCAAAGCCGATCCGTGAAGGAACATCTTTAAGACGCGGCGCAACATCTTGATTTGGCGGAACAACGCGACGAGAAACAAAGGCGTTTTCGCTCTGTTCAACGGGTGCGGTTTGCGCTGTTTTCTCTGGCTCTGGCTCTGGCTCTGGCTCTGGCTCTGGCTCTGGCGATTTGGCCGTCTCAACGGGGGGTGTTTCTTCTAGGTCCGCAAATAAATTGGACAGATCATCATCCGTATCCCCCTGCGGTTCATCGCCAGGTTTGCCAAGCATATCTACCTGCGCATCCACGAGAGCATCTTCTTCGCTCGCCTGAGGCGCGATATCGACGGGGGCGATCTCTTCGGGCAAAACCGCGTCATGCTCAACGCTTTCTTGCGGCGGATCAATCGGCTCCACGGGCTGCGCCGAAGCGGCCTTGATCACGACGGGCGCACCGGCCAAAATCTTTGTGGCAATCAAATCGCGCTCGATCTCATCACCATCATCGAGCAGGGCTGCGGCGCCTTTTGCAGGCCCAAAAAACGGCTCGCCAACAAAGGTGCCAAGCGCGGGGATTGCGGCGAATGACGCGGGATTAAATCGGTGCTCGGCTGCAAAACTTTCCGCCTCGCCGAGCGTTTCGCGCGCCACTGCCGCTACATATAAAATGCCGCCCTCAGCGCTCCAATCATAGGCGATCTCGTCAAGCGCATAGGGGGTTGCCCCATCAAGATCGGCATGGATTGCCGCGGTGCGCGCGCCCAGATCCTCGCCCGGATCAGGCAGTTGTCGATAGAGGATTTGCGAATTTGGGATGATCAGTTTGCTGGCCAATCCAGCCGAGCTGAGATCGCTGGCCTTCTTGCGCAAATAAGCAAGCTCGCCGGCCAAATCTTCAGCATTAAGCTGCACATCGCCAACCGAATGCCAGCCGCCGCCAGCGCGGTGCAAAAGGCTGATGCCATCATGGCTAAGATTTAGGGCAAAACTCGGTTTCATCCGTTAGCTCTAACACAAGATTTCATAAAGGTTCACGCCCTGCCGCAACACATTCAAGACTATAGCAGGATTCTGCTGAGGGAAAGCGAAAGCGGGTCTGGACCTCGTCGTGCAAATGGGCCCGGGCGCTTTGAATTGGCGCGCCCGGGCCCTTTGACAAAGGGTGGGATCAGGCCGTGGCGATGCTCAACGCTTGATCCAGATCGGCGATCAAATCTGCGGCATCTTCGGTCCCGATAGAGATGCGAACCATATTTGGCGCAGCGCCCGCCGCGATCTGCTCGGCCTCGTTGAGCTGACGGTGCGTGGTTGAAGCGGGGTGAATGATCAAGGAGCGCGTATCGCCCAGATTGGCCACATGCGAGAAAAGGTTGAGCGATTCCACCAACTTAATGCAAGCGTCATAGCCGCCCTTCAGCGAAATGGTGAACAAGGCGCCCGCGCCCTTGGGGCAAATAGTCTTGGCGCGATCCGCATAGGGCGAGGAGGGCAGGCCAGCATATGTGACCTTCTCAACGCGCGCATCCGTCTCAAGCCAAGCAGCGATCTCTTTGGCGTTTGCAACATGGCGATCCATGCGCAGGCTAAGCGTCTCAATCCCCATCAAAGTATAATGCGCGGCCTGAGGATTGAGCGTCATACCCAGATCGCGCAGGCCGATGGCGATGCCATGAAAGGTAAAGGCCAGCGGGCCAAATGTTTCATGGAATTTCAGCCCGTGATAGGCGGGCTCTGGCTGGGAAAGCGAGGGGAACTTGTCCGAGGCGGACCAGTCGAAATTGCCGCTATCAATCACAACGCCGCCCGTCACGGTCCCGTTGCCTGTAAGGTATTTGGTGGTGGAATGAACGACGAGCGTTGCGCCGTGTTTGATCGGGTTGCACAGGTAAGGTGTTGCGGATGTGTTATCGACAATCAGCGGAATTCCGGCGCGATCAGAGATAGCTGAAATCGCATCCAAATCGGTGATATAGCCGCCCGGATTGGCGATGCTTTCGCAGAAAATCGCGCGCGTGTTGTCGTCGATCGCGGCCTCAACGGCGGCCAGATCATCGAAATCAACAAAGGTACAGGACCAGCCGAACCGCTTAATCGTCTGGCTGAATTGCGTCAATGTCCCGCCGTAAGCTCTTGTTGAGGCGACGATATTCAGTCCCGGCCCCATGAGGGGAAATAGCGCCATGATCTGGGCTGCGTGGCCCGATGAGCAACAGACCGCGCCTTGCCCGCCCTCTAAGGTCGCAAGGCGCTCTTGTAGCACAGCGACCGTTGGATTGGTCAGGCGTGAATAGATGTAGCCAACCTCTTGGAGGTTAAACAGCGCGGCGGCGTGATCGGTATCGCGAAACACATAAGCCGTGGTTTGATAGATCGGCGTTTGGCGTGCGCCGGTGGCCGGATCGGGGCGTGCGCCCGCGTGAATTTGCAACGTGTTAAAGCCGTATTCTGGATCGCTCATAGTGTCCTCCCAAGGTTGATTGCCAAACGCTAGGTCAACGCCCGCTCACTGGCAATCAGCTTTAGGGAGGATATGCGCTTAGGGCCCATGAAGGAGGCCAAGCGCATGATCGCGGATGTCACGCGGCCAGTTAGATATTTTTCCATCGAAATCATTGGGTTCATTGGAAAAAAGCGCGCGGATCGCTTCCTCAAATCCGGGCAAATCGCCGCCAATTGCGCTTAAGAACCGGTAGGCGGCATCGCGCTGCCCGGGTGCATTTCCGCGGGCCTCTTCAAGTTTTCGCGCCTCATCAACCAGCCTGCGGATCGTCGCGGAGGCCCCGCCGCGCTGCGTGGCGAGCCAGTCCCAATGGCGCGGCAAAAGCGTGATTTCGCGCGCCGTGACGCCAAGCTTGGGCCGCCCCCGGCCGCGCGGGGAAGGTTCATCGGCGGCGGGCTCGCTGCGATATCGCGCGGCAATGGCCTCCTTCGTGCCGCTGAGATCAAGATCAACCGCGCGCCCATCGGCATCTTGGAAAACCAGATAGCCATTGGCATTGGGGTCGGCCCCCGCAGCGGCAAGCGCTTGGGCCACATCAAGCGGCGCACCGGAGGCGAATTTGCGATGGCCGTGAAAGGCGGTGATGGTCTGAATGCTCATATCAATCTCTTTTGGGGCTTTTCAATTCTCTGCGCTCTATTTATACCCGGGTAAAATAAAGTCAACCGAAAGCGCGCAAATTGGCGCCGCTCAAGAGAAAGCCAGAGACATGCCCAATGAAGCGAGCCGCCGCGAAGTCCGGCGCGACTACAAAGAAACGACCCCGACGGCAGGCGTCTTTGCGCTGCATGGGCCGGCGGTTATCTGGGTCGGGTTTTCGCGCGATCTGCGGGCGATGGAGAACCGGATAATGTTTATGCTTGGCATGGGATCAAGCATGAACAAAGCGATGCAGGCGGCCTTTAAAGCGGCGAGCGGAAAGGGGTTTCGCTTTGAAACGCTTGAAGAGCAGCCAAAGGATTTAAGGCCCTTTGCGGCCGAGGAATGGCAAGAGGCGCGCGGCACTTATTGGCTTGAAAAACTGGGCGCGCAAAAGGCCTAAATCGGGCCCGAAAAGGCAGGGCGCTTAGCGCATCCAGAGGTTCTCGCGTTTGATGCGATTGCGGATCATTTGCTCGCGCCGGGGCAGATCGTCTTGGTCAAACAAATCGCGCACGCGCTGCCCCTTATCCTGATAGACCATCCGCTTGATCGGTTCATATTGCTTGAGCAATTTCTTGATCTTATTGGGCGCCGCCACATCCCGAAGTACGGCCACGGCATGATCGCTTTCACGCGCGTAAAGCATTGGGAACATACGGTAATGGCAAGAGACACTGCCATCCAAAAGCCCTGCGGGGATCGTTTCGCGCCCGCCGCCAAACGCGTGAATAACAAGCGGCAAAGCCACCTGATCCAACCAAGGCGTCATCTGCTGACAGATCAACTCTTCAGGCGGATTGTCACGAATTTCCAGCGCATATTCCAAGAAGCGCTGGCCAAATTTGACCGGGCATTCATAGAAGAACCAGCCCGCGTTGAAATAGAGATAGCGCGCCCAATATTCATCCGGCTGGCTTAGATCGAGCGAGCTTTCAAAATCAAGGCCAAAGCGGGCATAAAGCGCGCCCCAGATGTCGCTGTAACCCGGGCCGTAAAGTTCAATCGTCGGCCATGTTCCTTCGCGCCGCATGCTGGCCGATGGGCGCGAGAAATCAAACGGCACCTCAGAGAGTTTGCCGGTGATCAGCGTATCAGTATCAAAGAAGATAAACGGCTCGCCTTCGGGCAGGGCGGTGAGCGCCTCGATCTTATTGCCATAAGGATAGCTCTGGCCGAAATGCTTGCTTTCAAAGGGCAGGAATTCGGCCCCGAGCGCTTCAATCTGGGCGCGAATATCCGCGTGCCGAATGCGCGGATCATTACGCCAAAGCGGCCCGGCTTGCGGCTCAGCCACAAAAATCCGCCCCTTAAAATCCGGATCAGAGCTGCGCAAGGAGGCGACGAAAAGCAGCGCCTCATACATCAAGCGCCCCTCTTGCCCAACAATCACCACGTTGAATTTCGCGGGTTTTGCAGGCTTGGGTGCGGCTTTGGGCGTTGCGGTTGGTTTGCTCTTGCTGGCCATTTGGCGAACTGCTCTTTTTGATGTTTTTCTCACTATAGGGCGAAATTCCCCCTCCCAAAAGGCTGCAAATCGGGCAGAGTGGGGATATTTTCAGGAGTGCTCACAATGAAACACATTTTCCCGCGCACCATCGCCTTACTTTTTGCAACCCTTTCGAGCCTATCCATCGCGGCGCCTGCGCACGCCGAAAACTTTACCACCGCGGCCGAAGTGCGCCCGATCCTTGCCGCGACCAAAGCCCAGTGGATCGCCGTGCGTCAATATGATGGCGCGGATTTGCTCTATTTTACCAATCTGTTGGCCTGGCGTTGCGGGCTTGAACGGATCGAATATGCGATTAACGGCGCACCTGCTGAGCTGCTCAATGCTGAGCCATGCCATGAGGGCGAGGCCGTTCCAAATGCGCTAAAGGTCGAGGATCAACTGCCCTACATCAGATTGCCCTTGGCGAGCTTGCAAAGCGTTGAGGTGATCATCACCTATGATGACGGCGCTTCCGAAACGGCCAGCTTTCAGCGCAAAGACATCGAAATCAACTAACGTTTTGGGCGCAAATTTCTTGCAGATATCGGGCGCTTCAAATGGGCGGCACGAGGGCCGCCCATGGAGAATTGGTTGGACGTCGTTTTCCAATCTGGAGTCGATTTGGAAAAGCCCAAAAGGGTCGTTAATGACCTGAGAGATTTTGCAAGTTGCGGATGACGTCCTAGGTATCAGCCCCTCGCTTCAAGCATCGACCGCATCAACGACTTCTCCAAACTTTTTGAAGAACTTCGCGGCGAGTTTTTTGGCAGTACTCTGGATCAAACGGCTGCCGAGTTGGGCGAGTTTGCCGGTGATATCTGCTTTGGCGGTGTATTTGAGCGTTGTGATGCCGTCGACCTCTTCTAAGGTCACATCTGCGCCGCCTTTGGCATTGCCCGCAGCCCCGCCGTTGCCCTGTCCGGTGAGCGAGAATGCATTGGGCGCGCCGGAAGTATCGAGCACGACTTCGCCACCAAAACGCGCCTTCACCGGCCCGATTTTCAGCACGACTTTTGCCTCCAGCTCAGTATCGGAATGCTTGATCAATTCCTCGCATCCCGGAATGCACTGCTGCAAAATTTCCGGGTCATTCAAAGCCGCATAGACCTGTGCCATTGGGGCATTGATCGTGATCTCGTCGCTTAGTTCCATTGGTCGTTCCTTTTAACAGCATGGGTATTTGATAGACGCCAAAATATCGGCCTGTTCTTTGGTCAGCGGGCGCGGTTTGATCCGCTTGAGCAGGCGCAAATATAGGCTTCTCATAGGGATGTATTTTTGTGGATTTGGCGATTATTAGGCATCTTCGCCTCGCTCATTGCGCAAATGACGGCGGCGTTTGGCGGTAAGTTGCGCGAGAATGGAGAGGGCAATTTCCTCCGGCGTGACAGCGCCAATAGCCAGCCCCGCAGGCGCCTGAACCTGCGATAGCGCGTCTTGCGATCTCCCCTCAGCGATCAGTTTTTCTGAGAGGGAGGCGAACTTGCGCCGGCTTCCAACAAAGGCAACAAAGCTGGACTGTGCCGCGAGCGCGGCTTTGAGGCTGGCAAGATCCTCCTTGCCCTGCGTCGCGACGACAATCATCCTGTCCGCGCCTTTTGAAAGGGAAGAGAGCGCCGCATCCGGCGCGCCGCTTCGGACGGCCCATTCAAACTGGGGCGCCAATTTCGCCAAGGCTTGCGCCACGGGCGAGGCGCCGAAAATGATCAGCTCGGGCAAAGGCAAGATGAGCTCGACGAAGATATCCATTGATCCCTTCGAGGGGCAGCCATTGCGGGCAAAACGCACCCCATCAATATCATCGCCAGAGGCCACGCCTTTTTCCTCAAGCAAGTCTTGGGGCAACAACGAGACGAATTGCGGCTGGCCCTCGGCCATTGCGCGTTTGGTCGCTTTGGCCAAAGCGCCACGAACACAGCCGCCGCCGATCCAGCCCTGAAGGATCGCCCCTTCGGCATCCAGCAGCGCCTTTGCGCCCGGCTTGGCCGCCGTCGCCCCAACCGTGCGAAGCACAGTGGCAATGGCAAATGGCTCGCCGCTATCGCGCATTTTTTGCGCAAGCTGGGCAATGTCCGTATCGCTCAATTCGGCTGGGGTCATAATTTTGCCAATGCAGGTTCGAGGGCGGCCAGATCGGCCAGCGTGTTTGCCGCAGAAAACAGATCAAGATGGGGGAGGGCGGCGGCCATGCCCCGCGCCACGGGCTCATATCCGTCCCATCCTTTGAGCGGGTTTAGCCAGATGATTTTGCAGCCGCGCTTTTTGAGCGCCGCAAGGGCCTCTTCAAGAAGCTCGGGCGCATCCGTGTCATAGCCATCCGAGAGGATCACAACGACCGTACGCCCATCGACAAAGCGGCGCGCATAGCTGCGCGAGAATTGCATCAAGGAGGCGCCGATTTTTGACCCGCCCCCAAACCCATCCGCGAGAACAGACATCCGCCCCATGGCCCGGATCGCATCCTTGTCGCGCAGCCCATCCGAAATACGCACAAGGCGCGTGTGAAACAGATAGGCATCGGCAGCATCATCGGATCGCATCAATCCTGCGATAAACGCCAGAAAAACCTGCGCATAAACGGTCATCGAGCCCGAGACATCGCATAGGGCAACGATTTTCATCGGCCTGTCTGGGCGCTGCTTTTTGGGCAAGCGAAGCGGCTCGCCGCCGGTCGATAAGCTCTGGCGGATCAGCTTGCGAAAATGGATTTGATCGCCTTTGCGCGCGGCCTTGCGCCGCCGCGAGCGCTTGTCTCTTAGGGCAGCACCCAGCCTTTGGGCGATTTTTTCTGCTTCGGCGATATCCTCGGGCTGGACCAGATCGCGCAGGTCTTTATTCATCTTTGCCTGTACAAGGCTTGCGACCAATTTGCCCTCGCCATCCCCCTCGGCATGGGCATCGTCCGCATCCGGTGTGGTGGGCGCGCCGGCCCCGGCGGCGGCGTCTTGGCCCTTTGCCCGATTTGCGGTGTGAACGCTTTCAAACCCCTGAGCTTGCACAGCAATTGTCTTCTCGCGCACGCGCCCGCCGTTCATCCAGAAGGCTTCGAACAGATCGTCAAACCGTTCGGCATCCTCAACGCAACCGGTGCAAACAGCCCGCAGCGCCCGGCGCGCCTCGTTGGGATCGCTGGCTTTAATCTGGGTGAGGGCCGAAAGCGCGGTTTGGGCCTCCCTGACGCCGAGGCGCAGGCCGTTATCGCGCAAATGGGCCATGAAACCGGCCATCCGCGCGGAGGCTCCGGGATCGCGCGCGGCAAATTTGGTGACCTGGCTCATGCCGCTTTTCCCGCGAGGCGCTGCGCGATTTCGGTGGTGATATTGCTGCGATCCGATTGGGTTTTGAGCAGGGTTGCCAAGCTTGCTTGCAGCACCACAGGATCATCGGTCAGATCATTGATGCCAAGGCCCATCAAGGCAGCAGCGAAATCCAGCATCTCGGCAATGCCGGGCGTTTTCTCCAGATCTTCTTTGCGCAAGGATTGCACAAACCCAATGATCTGCCCGGCCAGCGCCGCCTCTACTTCGGGGCAGCGGGCCTTTAGGATTGCCATTTCTGTATGTCGATCAGGGTAAGTGATATGGGCATAGAGGCAACGGCGGCGCAATGCGTCGCTCAGATCGCGCGTGCCATTGGCCGTTAGAATAACGATCGGGCGGCTGACCGCTTTGATCGTCCCAAGCTCGGGCACGGTGACCTGAAATTCCGATAGGATTTCCAGCAGATAGGCCTCAAATTCCTCGTCAGCGCGATCAATCTCGTCAATCAGCAAAACGGGGGGCGTGTCTTGGCGAATGGCCTTTAACAAGGGGCGCTCAAGCAAGAATTCTTCCGAGAATATTCGCTCCTCGACGCTGCGCCCGGTTTGGCCATCCTCAGAGGCGGCGCGAATGGACAGGAGCTGGCGCTGATAATTCCACTCATAGATCGATTGCGCCGCATCAAGCCCTTCATAGCATTGCAGGCGGATCAGCTGGGTATCCTTGACCTCCGCCAGCACCCGCGCCAGATCGGTTTTGCCGACGCCAGCCGCGCCCTCAAGCAGCAAGGGGCGCCCAAGCGCCAAGGCCAAATGCACAGCCATCGCCAGATCATCATCCGCGACATAGCCCTTATCCGCCAAAGCGGTTTGTAATGCGGTCCAGTTCATCATTTTACCCGATTGGTGGTGGGCGGCTCGCAAAAGCCGCCCAAGGTTGCCTTACTCATGCAGCCCGAGCTTGTTGGCCGTCTGCCAAATGCGCCAGTGATCGTGGGGCATATTGGTATGGCGGTTGCCAAACGGGCGGAACGCATCCTGCACCGCATTGGAGAAGCACGGAACACCGCCCACATGCGGGCTTTCGCCCACACCCTTTGCGCCGATCGGGTGATGCGGGCTTGGGGTTACGGTGAAATCGGTTTCGTAGTTTGGCACTTCCCAAGCCGTCGGCAGGAAGAAATCCATCAACGTTCCGGTTTTGCAATTGCCCAGCTCGTCGTAAGCAATCTCTTGCCCCAAAGCGACGGCAAGCGCCTCGGTCAGGCCGCCATGAACTTGGCCTTCAATGATCATCGGATTGATCCGCGTGCCGCAATCATCCAGCGCATAAAAGCGGCGGATTTCCGGAACACCCGTATCAACGTCAATGTCCATCACACAGACATAAGCGCCAAAAGGATAGGTCATATTGGGCGGATCGTAGTAGCTAACAGCCTCAAGCCCCGGCTCTAGCCCCGGAATGGCCTGATTATAGGCCGCATAGGCGATTTCTTTCATCGTCTTGAACTTTTCCGGTGCCCCTTTGACGACGAAACGATCAATATCAAACTCGACATCATCATCGTGAACCTCCAGCAGATAGGCCGCGATCATCTGTGCCTTGGCGCGGATTTTGCGCCCGGCCATGGCGGTGGCGGCGCCGGCAACTGGGGTCGAGCGCGAGCCATAGGTTCCCAAGCCGTAAGGGGCGGTATCGGTATCGCCTTCTTCGATGGTGATGCTATCGGCCGATATCCCAATCTCGCTGGCAAGGATTTGCGCAAAAGTAGTCGCGTGTCCTTGGCCCTGCGAGATCGTCCCCAAACGGGCAATCGCAGAGCCGGTTGGGTGAATACGGATTTCGCAACTGTCAAACATGCCCATCCCAAGGATATCGCAGTTTTTCACCGGCCCAGCCCCAACGATTTCGGTGAAAAAGCTCAGCCCGATGCCCATCAATGTGCGGGTTTCGCCGCGCTTGAAAGCCTCAACGCGCTCGGCCTGCTCTTTGCGCAAGCCCTCGTAATCAACCGTCTTGAGCGCCTTATCCCAAGCCGTGTGATAATCGCCGCTGTCATATTCCCAGCCCAAGGCCGATTGGTAGGGGAACTGCTCTTTTTTGATGAAGTTGATCCGGCGCAGCTCGGCTGCATCCATATTTAGCTCAATCGCCAAAACCTCGATCATCCGCTCGATGAAATAAACCGCCTCCGTCACACGGAACGAGCAGCGATAAGAGACGCCGCCCGGCGCTTTGTTGGTATAGGCGCCATCTACGGCCAGATAGGCCGTCGGAATATCGTAAGACCCGGTGCAGATATTCATGAAACCGGCGGGGAATTTGGTTGGATCGGCGCAGGCATCAAAGCCGCCGTGATCCGCCGTTACATGGCAATGCAGCCCGGTGATTTTGCCTTCTTTGGTGGCGGCGATTTTGCCGGTCATCCAGTAGTCGCGCGCAAAAGCCGTCGACATCAGATTTTCCATCCGATCCTCGACCCATTTCACCGGCTGGCCAGTGACGATGGAGGCCACGATAGAGCAAACGTAGCCGGGATAAACGCCGACCTTATTGCCAAAGCCGCCGCCGATATCGGGCGAGACAACGCGAATGTTGTGCTCTTCGATCCCCGACAAAAGCGAGGCAACCGTGCGCACAACATGCGGCGCTTGGAAGGTTCCCCAAAGGGTCAGCTTGCCGTTGACTTTATCCATCGAGGCAACGGAGCCACATGTTTCAAGCGGGCAGGGGTGCGTGCGGTGGTAATACATCGATTCCGTGGCAACAACGTCGGCCTCTTCCAGCACTTGGTTGGTGCCGGCCTCATCGCCTTGTTCCCATGTAAAGATGTGATTGTGATGCTTGCGGGGGCCGTGCGCGCCAACAGTTTGGCCCGCGAGATCTTCGCGCAGCACCACATCCGATTGAAGCGATTCAAACGGATCGGTGATAACCTGCAGCTCTTCGTATTCAACCTCAACCAGCTCAACAGCATCCGCCGCGATATAGCGATCATTGGCCACAACAAAGGCGACTTCCTGCCCTTGGAACAGCACTTTGCCATCGGCCAGAACCATCTGTTTATCGCCTGCCAGGGTTGGCATCCAATGCAAGTTCAGCGGGGCCAAATCCTCGGCCGTCAAAACTGCGACAACGCCGGGCAAAGCCAATGCGGCCTCTTTATTGATGGAGAGAACGCGGGCGTGGGCATAGGGCGAGCGGACGAAATCACCGTGCAACATGCCGGGCAATTTGATGTCATCGACATAGTTGCCTTTGCCTTGAGTAAAGCGGGCGTCTTCCACGCGCTTTCGCGAACAGCCCAAGCCTTTTAGATTTGCGGAACGTTCTTCGCGATCTGGGGTCAAATCATTCATTGTGCAGCCTCCTTGGCGGCGTTCATCTCACTTGCCGCAGCAAGGATAGATTTCACGATGTTCTGATAACCGGTGCAGCGGCAGATATTGCCCGCCATCCCAAAGCGCACTTCTTCTTCATTTGGCGTTGGGTTTTCTTCCAGCAATTTGGCGGCGCGGGTGATCATGCCGGGGGTGCAAAATCCGCACTGAAGCCCGTGATGCTCGCGAAAGCTCTCTTGCAAGACATGCAGCGCATCCGGCTGGCCGATGCCCTCAATGGTGGTGATTTCGGCGCCGTTGGCTTGGGCGACAAACATCGTGCAGGATTTGACCGATTTGCCATTGAGCGTCACCGTGCAGGCCCCGCAATGGGAGGTATCACAGCCAACATGCGGGCCGGTGATATTCAGCTTCTCGCGCAGGGCATAAATCAGCAATTCGCGCGGCTCAGCGAGAAATTCTTTATCCTCGCCATTGACGTTGAGTTTGATGTGCATTTTTTCTGTCATGTTCTTAATTCCTATGCCCGCTCAAAAGCGCGCGCGATGGCGCGGCTGAGGATCACACCGGCCACATGACGCTTGAAAGCGACGGGGCCTCGGTTGTCTTCGGATGGATCGATATCGCCAAGCATCGCGGCAACGGCGGCCTTGATCGCGGCGGCATCACAAGCGGTGCCAACAAGCGCATCGCCTGCGGCTTGCGACCAAACCGGCACATCGCTCAAGTTGGTCATTGCGATAGAGGCGGCGCTAACCTTGCCACCTGCCGCAGTGATCTGAACGGCCGCAGCGGCTGTCGCGTAATCGCCGATTTTGCGCTTTTGCTTTTCATAGGCATAGCCGCCCTGAGGCGCGGCAAAGCTGATAGAGACGAGAACTTCGTCGTCTTCGCGCTCGGTCATATAGGCGGATTCGTAATAGTCGCGCGCCGCAACACTGCGCGTGCCATCGGGCCCGATCAGCTCGATCTGCGCATCAAGACATTGCATCAATCCGGGCATATCATTGCCGGGATCGCCATTGGCGACATTGCCGCCAATCGTGCCCATATAGCGCACCTGTGGATCGGCGATTTGCAGGGCCGCTTCGCGCAAAATTGGCGCCGCCTTGGTGAGGCCTTCGTGATTGATCAGCTCATGCTGCGTGACCATCGCGCCAAGCGTGATCCGCCCGCCGTCGATGGCAATGCCATTCAATCCCCCTACATCCTGTAGATCGATCAGATGCGGCACATCAGCCATCCGAAGCTTCATCATGGGTATGAGACTGTGGCCGCCCGCCATCACACGGGCATCATCCCCGTGCTCCTGCAATAGGGCAATCACGTCTGTCATCTTTGTCGGTCGATGATAATCGAACGCTGCTGGTATCATTGTTGGTCCTCCCTGCCGTTTGTTTTGGCTTGGCGGACAGCTAAGGATAGAGCGCGAGACTATGACTATCGAATTTCAATGAATGGAGAGTTTCTCTGCACGAAATGCGAAAGAGCGCGCACGAAGCGCGAGTGGCCTAAATGCCCAAGGCCTTGCGCACCACCGGCAGACGAGACCGGCTCACCGGAACCCTTTCGAGATTCGAAACGGTGAAGTGACAAACGCCATTGTCCTTAAACCGCTCGAAGCTCTCCACAAAGGAAGGGTTTATCAGATAGCTGCGATGGGTCTTGATAAAGCTGCCCGGGATCAGGCGCTTTTCGGCCTCGGTGATCGACCAGATGCAAAACAGCTTTTCCTTGGCCGTATACAATTGCGTGTAATGCCCCTCGGCGCGAATGGCCGCAATATCGGCGATATCAACAAACAAAGTGCGGCCTTCCTGCTCATAAGGAACTTGCTTGATGGCCGCGCTCTTGGGCGGCTCGGCAGGCGCGTCTGATGGAAGGGCTGCCGAGTTCGTCTTGATCAATTCGCCTTCGCTTTGCGGGGCGGTCAGAAAGGTAATCCCGGTAAGCAAAAACGCACCGCACAAAACAAAACTGCTCAGGACGACGCCGATCGCCATGGTCTCATTGCTGATAAGCGGGCCAACATCGGTCAGGGTTTCGATGGCGACGAAATTTGTCCCCCAAATGGCGATGAAGTGAACCGAAAACACAGCCATCCCGAAGAAGCCTGTGCCGACGAGAATATCGCGATGGGTCCGCTTGCCGTAAGCGATGGAAAACGCCGCGATGTTCAGCGCACAGGACGAGACAATCGCCAAGGCAATCCCCGAAGGCGTATAAAGCGCCCGGCACAATTCCAGCCCCGCCATGCCAATATAGTGCATCGCCAGAACGCCAAGCCCAACGATCACGCCGGCCAAAACCAGCGTCCCGCGGGTGCGCTTCCAGAAATGCAGGATAAGCAGCGCGATCCCGACCACCAAGATCGCAACCAGCGCCGACGCCAGTGTGATCGCCGCATCGTAGTAAAACAAAATGGGCATTTGCAGCCCAAGCATCGCCACAAAATGCATCGACCAAATGCCGCCCCCCAAGGCAATCGCCGCCAAAGTCACCAAGATTTTCTTATGCTCAGCGCTTCGTTTCGACAGGCCTTTTGTCAGCGACAATCCGGTAAACCCAGCAATGAGCGCCACCAGAAGCGATGCCAAAACAAGCCAGGGATTATGGGTATAGCCGAGTATCTGCATGTTAGCTGATTAACGAATTGCAGCGCTTCCATCAAGACAAGAACCCTCCCCAGCGTAAAGTTGGCAGCGCCCGAATGCGGCCAGTTCACTGACAGCCCCACAAAGGCGCGAATTGTCGTTTTGTTTCAACAAATGGGGGGTGCGGCTGGTGGGGGCGTTGAGAGGGTATGGCAATAATCGGACTTTCGCTGCAACAACTATAACCCCTTGGCGCCAAATCAAAGCGCGCGCATCTGTTCTGCAAAGCAAAACCCAAAAACCAGTCCGGTTCGAGATTTCCGAAGGCACCCGCGTCTCAGTGGCGAAGTGGATGGAAGACCCGTTGATGGTCGGATCCGAATTTCTCTGGCCTGGGCGTTTTCACGAACGCCTGCACATCTCAACGCGCCAATATGCTCGGATCGTGCGGAACTGGGTCTGGTCCATCGGGTTGGAAGTAACCGCTTATGAACCATTCGATGCGGCGCACGAAAGTCACCCAGATTTACAAAAAACGGGCAACTTGCGTGCGGTTCAGCTGCTGCTGAGCCATACCAAGATGGACAGCACAGTTCGTTATTTGGGTATTGAACTTGAGGATGCGTTAACAATAGCAGAAGCTATTGAAATCTAAGCGTTTGGGCCTCTCGATATGGGCGGCCTTGACCGGCCATTGACCCCGATTACCTATTGCCGCGGTGCAGCCCGTTGAAGCGGCCATTGGCACATGGCGTAGCATTTATGTCGTTTGAGCCGTCGGCGTGCAAAACTTAGCTGCCTTTTGCAAACACAGCTTTTGCTCACGCAACAACCTTTCGCACAATTTGCTGGAATACAGCCCGTTTCACCAAAGCCGCCGTTCAACCGCATCTTTAGGGGGCAAATTCAAGCTTTGAGCTCGCTACACGGTGGCTGAACCATCGAGGCGCCGATAAAGCCGCTATCCCGACATAGTGGTTGCACCTGGAGTAGGAGGTGTGTTCACTGTCGGCGATCGCCGCTTCGAGGCTTCTTGTGTTCGAGAGATAGCCGCGGAGGCGATGCGTTTTTCAATCCATTTGGCCGGGTCGTCGATCCGAACCCACCTTTGCACCCTAATCAAGAAAACCGGAGATATCGACATGAGCACCACAGGCAAGCAGCTATTCACGACACTCGAAAGCAATGGCACGCTCACCGTCGCGATCGAGGACGTGACCTTTCCCGATCCTACCGGCAATCAGGTCCTTGTGAAGATGGAGGCGGCGCCGATCAACCCGTCGGATCTCGCTATTCTTGCCGGTGCGGCCGATCTCGAAAACGCCGAATATTCCCCCGGGAAATACGTCGCCAACGTGCCCGAGCCGTTCAATGCGGGATCCAAGGCGCGCCACGGGCTGAAGCTTCCCGCCGGCAATGAAGGCGCGGGGACTGTCGTCGCTACGGGTGACGGCGACATGGCCAAAGCGCTGATGGGGCAGCGCGTTGCTTGTGTTCCGGGCAATGCCTACAGCCAATATTGCATCGCCGAGGCCGCCATGTGCCTACCGCTGGGCGACTATTCATCCGAGGATGGCGCGAGCGCTTTCGTCAATCCCATGACGGCGCTGGGGTTCGTTGAAAATGCCAAAACGGACCGGCAGAACGCGATCTTGCATACGGTCGGGGCTTCCAACCTTGGCCAAATGCTGACCCGCATCTGCAAAGAAGACGGGATCGGATTGGTCAACCTTGTGCGCAAAGAGGAACAGGCCAAATTGCTCAAAGAGCTTGGCGCGACCCATGTCGTCAATACGTCGGACGATGACTTCATGACCCAACTCCGCTCTGCGATCGACGACACCGAAGCCTTCTACGGCTTCGATCCGATCGGCGGCGGAAAATCGGTCGACAGTGTTTTCAAGGCCATGGAGCAGGTCGCGGTTGGCAAAATGAGCGAGTATTCGCGCTATGGCTCCAACCAACCAAAGCGCATGTTCATCTACGGACGTCTGGACGTTGGTCCGACGATCTTGTCGCCAAGTTATGGCTTTGGCTGGACCCTGTCTGGATGGCTCCTCTTCCCCTTCATTCAATCGGCCGGAGCAGAAACCGTGGGCCGGATGCGCAAGCGAGTGCTCGAGAACCTGACGACGACCTTTGCGAGCCATTACAAGAAGCGGGTTGATCTGGAAGAGATGCTGACCAAGGAAGCCGTAACCGATTATCGCGCGATGAAAACGGGCGAGAAATACCTCGTTATGCCTTGGAAATAAGGACCTGTACCGGGTTTTGCGAGGGCGGCTCGGGGTGGCAGCGGGGTGCGGGATAGGCCCAGAGCCATCCCGCCCCGTCTCGCTCAGCCCCTCGCGGCCCGCTCATCGCGTGAAGTTTTCAGACGTTCCCTAACGTCTGGTGACAGAGGTTATTCAGACAGGCCAGCCGTTAAAATCACACCCGTTATTTAAACATCAGGGCATTAGAAACGCAGCGATCGCGACGAACAGCAGCTGTGCTTTGTGCGGCGCAGTTGGTGTTATCGGTTAGCGGGGAAGCCGCTGCTGCGTGTGGCAGCAGCCGGCCACGCCCGCCTCGGGCGCGAAGCCGCCTTTCAGCGTGTTCGGCTAAATGTCAGCTCTGCGGGACTTAGCTGACTATTTAGATGCCCGCCGCGCTGAAGGCCATCGCGAATTCAAACAGATGTATGGGTAAGTGGCTAGTCGTGAAAGCCTTTCATGAGAGAAAACGCACGATGACAAAGGAAAATGAGCGGCGCCTGAAGCCATCGCTCGCTGGCGAGACTCTCCAAGGTAAATCGATTCCGTCTAGGCATCATCGCGGGCCATGAAAAGAACCAATGAAAGCTTTTGGTAACCAGGATAGCAGCATTGGAAGTATTCAATAAAGTTGTCAATTTCCCGCTCGCGGGGGCAGTGGGAAAAGGGAGGCTGTCCGGTTGCGGCCCAAAGCCTAATTCCACGCAAAGGCCGGAGAGCGGTCATTCCCTTTGGGCTGATCCTATGGCGGTTAAGCGGACAAAGCGGGCATTGGCTTCAATCGCGCCAACGGCCGTTGAGAGATTTGGGAACCGGATCTCCCGTCACCGTAAATCGATTTGAAGGTGTGCCTGCCCGTCGCTTGTCCGTTCAATCGAATGCCCTTTGGGACCAACGACACCTCGAATTCGTTTACGCCAGTTGGAAAACTTGTCAGACCTGACGACGTCAACGGCTTCGTCCAAGTCCAACTCCAACCGGAACCATTCGGGCCTAACCATAGTGATAGAAATCACTATGGCCCGAAACGGTTGTGACAAGTAGGTGCCGCTGACCTTGTCACCGATGACCCAGCCCTTTGGCGGCGCGTTTCCGATGGCGGCAAACATCGTGTTCCAATCGCGGAACCCGTGTTGGTGGGCGACCAATTCGAGAGACTTGGCATGGCCAATCGAAGCCCCATCCTCGGCCATTTTTATGCGCAAACGCTTAGCTTGATCCTTGGCTTGCGTTGCTGACGGAAGTTGCGCGTTCATGACGCTGCTCCTTCTTTGGTGTGGAAAATACCCCATTTCAACGTAGGGTCTTGGGCGGCGAGGCGCAGCACCAGAACCGTGAGGCCCAACATCATCACTTCGGCCAATGGACCCGCATACCAGATACCAATTTCACCAAACCAAACGGGCAAAAGGAACGTCAAAGGGACCGCAAAGACATAAGGTTTTGTAAGCCCCAGAAGGGCTGCCTTTCCTGCAGATCCAATCGCTTGAAAGTAGGTCGCAATCATCATCAACGGGCCCAGCAGGAAAAAGACACATGTCATGACCGGCAAGATGCGCGCAACTTCTGCAATGACCGCCGTGTCTTCTACAAATGCGCTGGCGATTTGACGGGGCATGCTCATCACGACGACCTGAACGATGGCGCAGTAGATAAACGCGACCCAAAGCGACATGCGCAGGCTCGCATCCGATCTTTGCCAAAGTTTGGCGCCATAGTTGTTGCCCGTGATCGTTTGCATCGCAAACGACAAGCCCAGAAGAGGAAGGAAGGCAAAAGTGATGACCCGCGTGATGATCCCGTAAGCTGTAATTGTGTCGGCGTAACCCGGGCGACCAACCCATTGCAGGGCGATAATGATCGCCGCTGACCCGAGGGCGAGCCCCATGAAACTGAGGCTTTGCGGTGCGCCCAATGCAAGTATCCGCCCCCATTTTGCGCGCATGGAATGGGACAGCAGGGTCGCAGGCCGCAGCGACGTTTCCCCAAACACTCGGAACGCGAGGATGATCGCAAACGAGAGCGCTTGTGCCGCCGCAGTCCCATAGGCCGACCCCGCGACGCCCATGTCCAGAACGGCGATGAGCACGTAGTTGAAACCGATGTTTGCAATCGACACCAGCAAGCTCATCGCGGCCATGAAGCCCACGCGCCCCTCATTGCGCAGCGCGTCAGAATTGACCGACAATACGAACAACAGCGGTGAGAAAAACACCGTGATCCGTAGGTAGACCAACCCCATCTGCGCCAAAGTATCTGACCCGCCAGCGGCCAGCAATGCAACTGGCTGGCCCAAAAGGATGAACAACACGATCAGGACTGCGCCCAATCCGATGGCCAGCCCATGTGCGCCTGCAAACGTGGCACGCGCACTGTCGATGTCACCTGCGCCATGGGATCGCGCCAAAAGGCTCGACATGCCATTCGCCACAAGCGTGGAAAGCGCCACAATCAACATGTAGATCGGGAACATCAACGTGACCGCGGCCAGCGCATCAGGGCCGACGTAAATGCCCAGAAACAGCGCATCTGCTACGGACAGCAGCCCGTTCATCCCCATCACGAAAATGATTGGCAACGCGGTCTTTAGGTAGATGGTGCCAAGCGGCCCATCGGTGAATGTATTCGTGGGGGTATCAGTCATATCCCATATCTCTCTTGCCTGATCGCGCAGTTTGAGATGGGACCCGCATTACCATCCGCGCGATATGCGGAAAGAGGTAGATAGAGAATGTCGTCGCAGAACTTCACCAAGACAAACGTCAGCGGGAGGCAGGCGTCTACAGCCTGCACGCTGCCTAATCTGAAATTTTTCAGTCGTCAAGCGGTTAAGGAGCATCCGGTTTTGCGAAAGCTGACCTTCGCCGCGTCGCAGATAATCGGTAAAGTGGGCTCCTTGCTGCCGTTCGCTGCGGTTGCACACGAAATCACCGCCAAATCGGAAGGCGAGAGGCGGCAATGCGGACAAATCAACAGTTATTGAACTCATGTTCTATACTAGGGTGACTGCAAAAATCATAACGCCGGTTGCTGCTGGATCATCAAATAGGACGGCTACGATTTGTCGATTTGCAGACCTATAGTAAAGTCCCCTATTATCCTCGAATAGGATTGCATCCGCTCTTTCAGTTTTTGCGCGTAGGCAGTCTTTTCCATCAAGCAACGTTCCGCCAACTCCCACACCTTGATACTCATTGGCATCTTGCGAAGCAAAATCAAGAAACGAATTCAACCGCACCCAAGTGCCACTCCGTTTCCAATTATCGGTAACAGCGTGATTCAAAATAGCTTCCTCAGAAAGTGGGGACTTTAACGTAAACAAGATAACTGCAGGCCCCAAAAACTTTACGCAAGTCGCGTTGATTGTGATTTCGGAATTTGGTGGGAATATGTCTGATAGAATTTGTTCAAGCCGAGCCTTGCTAGAGCACCCAGCGAAGGTCAGGACTATAAAAAAATAGGAACGCCAAAATTTAGTCGTTTTTTCACAAGTTTTCTCAGACAGATGATTTTGACCAAAGCCTATCATCCAGTTTGCCCGCCGCAATCAAAACTGTATTGTAACTTTGGGCCCAAAGCCAACCTTCTCTGCGTTTGCCTCCACTGGAGGCGGCGGCACTTACGGCCCTTTGCGGTCATTTATCTGCCCCAAAACGAAGGTCTGCAATGGAGCTCAAGCTGCATTTGTCTCACACTTTTCCTTACTAAGAACTTCAGGACAGCTTTTCTCTTGCAGTTTCATGGTTAACGCCTAGTTTTCTTCTTTAACGGAAAACTTTATTTTCAATGAGTTGCTTCATGAGTGCCTTTTCCCAATCCTCCCGTATGGGCCGTTTGTCTACCGCGCTTGGCGAAGATGTTTTGGTGCTGCAGCGCTTTGAGGGTTGTGACTTTCTCAACGGGAATTTCGAGTATCGTGTGGCCTGTTTGGCCGGCTCTCCGGACATTGATTTCGACGCGCTTTTGGGCACACATGCGACAGTCGCTTTGAGCACGCGCGCGGGCACGGATGCGCTCTTTGACGGGGTCGTCACCGAGGCGCGGTGGCGCGGTGCGGGCGAGAATGGCCATCAGTATGAGATCACGCTGACTCCGTGGTTTTACCTTGCCTCACTGCGGCGCAACCAACGGATATTTCACCGCAAAACCGTTGTCGATATCCTCACGGAGTTGCTCGCCGCCTATGCGCAGGCAGGCCGGCTAAAACTAAAGTTGTCAGGTGAATACCCCGAGCTTGAATACACCGTGCAATACCGCGAAAGCGACATGGATTTCGCCTGTCGCATGATGGAACGCCACGCGATTTCTTATCACTTTGAACACAGCGATGGCGCCCATGAGATGGTACTGTCCGATTGCGCCGACAACCATGCCATCCTAGGGCCGCGCCCGTTCAAACCTTACGGCGGACACCACCAAGAAGAGGTCGAACACTTCTGGGCGTGGCACCCTGCGCGTCGGCTAGATACCGGTTCAGTAAGATTAACCGACTACAACTTCAAAACACCCACAGCGGCGATGGAAGTGGACGCCACCTCCAAAGCGGCGCACGCGCAAGGGCAAATCGAAAGCTTTGACTGGCCCGGAGATCACCTCGACCAAGCCCGTGGCGATGTGGTCGCGCGCTTGCGACTTGAGGGCGAAGAGGGGCAAACCCGCCGCTTCGAGGCCGAGGGGGTTATCCCACAATTGCGCGCCGGTTGTCGCGTTGAGCTTGACGGATCGGCGGTTGCCGACGGGTCGATTATCGGTGCTGGCGAAGAGTATTTATGCCTCGTGGCGCATCATTCATACACGTCGGACAACTACGGTTCGGGCGGCGATGAGGGCGACGCATACGCCTACACGGGACGCTATACCTTGCTTCCCGCAGACGCGCCGATGGTGCCCGAACTCAAGACCCCGCGCGCTGATGTGAAGGGGCCTCAAACAGCCGTCGTCGTGGGCGAAGGCGAGATTGATTGCGATGAATTTGGCAGCATTCTGGTGCAGTTCCACTGGGATCTCGATGCTGCAATTTCCATGCGCTGCCGCGTGTCGCAAAACTGGTCGGGCAACGGCTTTGGCGGCATGGTCATCCCGCGCATCGGCATGGAAGTCGTGGTCGAATTTTTGGACGGCGACCCCGACAAACCGCTGGTGACAGGCTGCGTGTACAACGGGAAAAATGCGGTACCATATGCCCTGCCCGAGCATAAGACGCGGTCAACGTTTAAGACGGATACCCATGAGGGCGAAGGCTTCAATGAGCTAAGGTTTGAAGACAAAAACGGCGCGGAAGAGATATACGTCCACGCGCAAAAGGACCGAAACGAGAAGGTAAGAAACAACCATACCGAGCGCATCGACAACAATTGGGTACAAAGCGTCGGGCATGACAAATCGATTGTCGTCGAGGCGGACCACGATGAAATTATCGGCGGTAATATGACTTTATTTGTTGGCAACAATGCCGTTGCCAATACACTGATGTCAAAGCTTTCTCGCTTCACCCAAGGGATCGGAAAACTTGCGACAGTTCTGAGAGCCGAAAAACTCTCCGGTGTTGGACAGGGGAATTTGGTCGTGTCGACGGAGCGAAACCGCGTTGACGCGACGGGCTTGATGAGCACCGAAGTCGTTGGTGTTGGCAAGAACATTACAGCCGGTGGTCGCATTCAGCTCGAGGCCGGAAAGCAGATTGATCTGCACAGCGGTAGCATGACAGAAATGGACAGCAACGGGACGACGTCAATCAGTGCCGCCGAAAGGATTACCATCAACTGCGGATTGTCGCGCGTCACATTAGAGCCCGATGGCGCGATACACATACATGGCGAAATGGCCAGCCTTTCGGCGAACGACAAAATAGATATTCGGGCGAAAAACAGTATCGAAATCAAAGCTGCGAGGGTGGATATTAACTAATGGTTATGGGGGTTACTTACGAGGGTGAGATTGCACGCGTTGGTGCGGGTATCGAGCCACAACAAGCAGTGGAGTTGATTTGCACGGACCCTCGATTTCTTGAGCACGTGTCGGCAAAAAAGCCGAATTTTTTGATACGTCTTTTTAACGGCGCGATCAGCTTTCCTAAGGACTGGTGGTATGGAACGGCTTTTTTAGCTACACGCGCAAATTTCTTTGACGCGGAGGGTCGCGCAGCCACTGATGGCACAGCCAGAACGATCACAGATGTTCTGGGCACAGCCATTATGAACCCAATCACTACGCTGCGCACGATACGCATTGTTCTTGGCCACCTTGTTCATTATCCCGAATTTTATGGCCGAACAGCAATGGCGACGATGACGAGCGTTGCGCTTACGGCCGTCGGGGCGCCATTTGTCATGCCGATTGGTTTGATAAGCTTCTTCTTGGCCACAACGGGCGCAGTCGCACGTGCCGTTGATAACGGGGCAAGATCACTTCCAGAACTCATTTTTGCGGCCGCCATGGGTGAATCCGACCCTGAAATTGTCAACGCGGCGGCCCAAAGACTGCAGCTTATGGTTCCCGAAAGAGATACTTACAGCATCCCGACCAAAGAAGAGAGCTATATGATCAACCTTCTAAAAGGTGTTCTCTACTGCGTGCGGAACCCAGAAGAGTTTATGAATGACACCGAGCGCCCACGTCAGACGACGGTTCTGGTCGGGACCGTGTCTTCGGCGCGCCCCAGAGGGGTCATGGGCAGCATTCCGGTTGGTTACGAGACAAATGCCCTAGACGTCATAGGGGATGAGAATGCCCTTTATGATTAGCGATGTATTGGGTCAAAAACGGGGACCCGAGAAAATGCACGGCTGTTTTCCCGCCCGATTGGCACGCCTCTTTTTTGCGAAGAGGGCTTAATGCGATGACTTCAGACGATTTGAAAAAGACGAGGCTTCGATGAAAACGTTAGTGACTAGCTTTGTGTTGTTCGTCGCATGCTGGGTGGCGTTGATACTGGCCGTCTTTGAGGCAAACATCATCATGCGCATTCTGCCGAACAGCTGGATGGTGCCGGTATATATTGTGCTCTTCTTTGCCAACGGTGCTTTGCTCATGTGGCTATGGAACCGCTATGGCCCAACACGCGAACGCAACGAGACGAAAACCGATGACAGCTGACTATCTCCAAGGAAGTTTCATCCCGAAGGATGACTTAACCCTACCCTATGCGTGGGCGTCGCTGCATATGAACGCGCAGATGGAGTTGAGCACGAAGAACAATCCGAAATTGTCGAATGAAACTGCGCGGATGTCAGGCCAGATCACCTACATTCTCGAGGCTCTCAAAGATGTGCCGATGCAAACATGGGCGAATATTTGCGCGGCATCAGGCATGACAGTCTATGGCGCCGTCGCGGTTTCGTGGTGCAAGGACGCCGAGATCGGACAGGTTTGGGAGGGCTGGCGCGCATCTGGTTTCCCGCTCAAACCGCTTCCCGAGTTCGAGCGTCCCGCACGGTTCATCAACGCGGGCCTCCTCCCTGAGACCAACAGTCTCGCGGCGATCATCGCAGCAGCTGACAGTAAAACCCTCCCCATTTGCGCAATGATTGCGGCTATGGGAGGCCCGCTCGATTTCGACATTTCCGAAGATATGCTACGCAACGCTCCGCCCCAAGTAGCCAGTTTCTTGAAGTCGCGGATGTTGCAGAAATCGGATCGCACGGAGGCCGAGAACCAGTTGGTCGAGACGTGGTCGATCACGATTGCGGGTACCGAGTACGACATCTGGGGAGAAACGTGATGCCCAAAGCGGGCCGCCAAGGCGATACCGGATCAGACCACGACGGCTTCCCGCCGACACCTGCAACGGCGGGCAGCGGCGACGTTTACATCAACGGCAAGCCCGCGCTGCGCCAAGGCGACCCTTTCGCGCCCCACGCCAAACCAAAACACCCACCTCATTCGCGCAGCTTGTCGGTTGGCTCGGGGACTGTCTTCATCAATAGAAAACCCGCAGGTCGTATCGGCGATGCGATCGACTGCGGAGGGAGTGTTTCGAGCGGGTCAGGAGATGTTTCAATCGGGGACTGAAAGTCAAGAGCGGACGTTAGTGCTGCGCGCGGCGAATGTCCGTTTTCTGCCCCTAGTGTCGAGCGACACGAACGGCCCATAGCGGACGTTGGCTCGTTATCCAAAATTCTGCGATCGCACTCCACATTGCCGACATTCGCTGCAACCACGAAATTTGAAGCAAGTCGAACTTATGGAATTCTTGAGTGAATCCCTTTGCCCTCGATGGAGGTCAACGTTTCGGCGGGGCCATCGCGCATGTGCAGTGATGCTTGCGGAAATTGCACGAAGATCAACGGCACGATATCCGCGAATTCCTCGTCAAACAGCCCGTCTTCGTACATAAGGCACAGCGCCGCTGCCCCCTGTTCTGAATTTTCTACAAGGAACGGCAGGGTCGATACCAATGTCCGCGGGAACCGTCCCGGGTTAAAAATGGTCATACCCCAGCCAATCTGTGTCACGTCGTCGATTACGCGGTCATAAAAATTGGTGTGGTTGGCCAACATTGGGCCATGGCGCACATCTACCTCGACCGCACCATTGGCGGCTTCGTTGATGCGCTCAGCCCAAGGTGTGAAAAACGCCTTGTTCAGCGGATGCTGTTCGGCGTTCGATGTGGCAAAGATCAACGTGACTTGTCCCTGCGCAACGACAGGCAGCAGAGCCAGCGACGCGGCAAGCGCGAGCGCGGTAAATACGAATTTCATGGTATCTTCCCTCAAGGTTTGCCAGCGATCAAAGTGCCAGCGGCTTGAGGATAGGGGCACATTGGCCATTGAGGAAATTCAATGTTCCGATGCTTCGTATTCATGGGATTGATTTGAATAACCGATTTAAGCGGTTCTTGAACGGCCCGCGTTGATAGCGGATGGGGCCTGCCCCTATCGCACAAACCAAGCATTCATCAACACGTCAGGATCATCGAACTCAATCTCTTTCGTGGCCCGCGTTTGACGTGATTCACCAATCGTATAAATATCGCGTAGGCACGAAGCGGCGACGCGCAAACCTCCGCAGAGATCCGACTTCAATTGTGTATCAAATGGTTCTGTCATTGTTGGAAACATCTGCTGCATCATCCCCACTCTGCCATTTTCGTCCGGGGTAAAACTGTTACACGACGAACTCCTAATCGGGGCGTATCTCCTGCCATCTCCTGCTGGATCGATGGGGTACTTGCCGGAATACTTTTTCAATATCCCATTCATCGCATACACCTGATAAATTTCGCCTTTGCTAAACATGCTCTTGATCACCCAAAGTATATTTGGCCCCAATCCCAATGCGTCATCATCCAACATTAATTGCTTGACCGCGGCGCATTGTGTGTTCAAATTTTTCATATCAGCATTCAAAACGTTATAACGAAATCGCATACGGCCCCTTTTCCCAGGGCCATTCAAATTGATAGGTAATGCTCATCATTCCAATTGAATTCACCCGCACTAGCTCCTCGGCACGTTGTCTATCCGTCAAATTATCCTCAGCTAGTACAGCCGTTGAAATCGTTAAACACAGCAACAACAGTGTAAAAATTCGAAGCATAGCTCCAACCCTCCCGATCCAAAGTTCACCCTTAAATAAGACGAAACGCGCCCGATGAAAACAAGCTAGGTCATAACCACACGCCCCAACCGCCCCATCGCATCCACGCCTAGCCACTGTAAAACGCAGAGCAATAGAGAGCTGCAAAAGACGCTGTGTAGTAGAATAAAATTGTCTGTCATTGTGTCCGGACCTGCATCATTGCCGCCTCTAACAGACCAACCTCCTTGGCGATGCTTGCCTTCTCTGCCGACTGTTCGAGCCCACGGCATGATCCAATGTACCACCCTGAAATGCTCTCAGCCTCACACAACTAATGCAACAGTCTTGATATTTCTGACCCTTCTTGCGGCCTGCCTGCTAGTCGGGTGCGCCGCCTCAACCTCCGATAGGCCCAAAGCACTGCCAAGTCTGACTGCGCCTTGCGCTGATCCTGTGGCTCTTCCAGAGCGGGCGCTTACCGATCGGGAAGTCGAGCTGCTTTGGGGCAGGGATCGATCCGAGCTGCGCGCATGTAAGTCAAAGCATGGCGGGCTGCTATGATTTTCAGATGTCAGTTTTCTTGAGATAGCCGGTTTGATTCTGGCCGGATATTGGAAAAGCTGCCTCTGATATTGTTCAACTCATCGTTGGACAGATATCGCACAGATCATTTTGGGCAAAACTGCGGGACACCTGCCTGCTAACCCATTGATATTGTTAGGGCCAAATTCGCCAAGTGCGGGACACCATAGCGTTGATTTTATTGAATAAAATGGTGAAATGGTGGGCGACCCTGGAATCGAACCAGGCGTGCGTCTCCGCGAGGGAGTTACAGTCCCCTGCCACACCTTGCGGCCTGTCGCCCACGATCAGGGCGCGTGGCGACCTGATGTGAGGGGCTGATTACTAGGGTGCCTTGGAGGCGTCAACAGGAAAATCCCTTGATCCGGGCGCAAAGGCGGTGCAGGTAGACGGGCGCGTAAAATCAGGGGCGATGAAGATGAAAAAACCAAAGTGGGTTGTGGCGAAAGAACAAGACAAACGCGCGGCTGCGGCAGCGACGGTTTGGCTCTTTGGGATCCACGCGGTGCGCGATGCGCTGATGAACCCGGCGCGCGAACGCCTGCGCCTGATTGTGACGAAAAACGCGGCTGACCGGCTGGCGGACGCGATTGAAGCAAGCGGCATGGAGCCCGAAATCGAGGATCCGCGCAAATTCAGCGCCCCGCTTGATCCGCAATCGGTGCATCAGGGCGCCGCGCTTGAGGTTAAAGCGCTCAACTGGGGGCCGCTGGCCGAGGCTTGCATGGCCGGCGAAGATGGCGCGGCCCCAATCGTTGTCCTGCTTGATCAAGTGACCGATCCGCATAACGTCGGCGCTGTGCTGCGCTCGGCTGAAGTGTTTGGCGCGCGCGCTGTGGTGGCAACGGCCCGCCACGCCGCCCCCGAGACCGGCGCTTTGGCCAAAACCGCCTCTGGTGCGCTTGAGCGTCAGCCCTATATCCGCGTGCGCAATCTGTCGGATGCGATGGAAGAGCTGCAATCCATGGGCTACATTCTGCTTGGCCTTGATGGCGAGGCCGAAGAGACGCTTGATGCCGCCCTCACAGGCCTTAAGGGGCGCGCGGTTGGGCTGGTGATGGGGGCCGAAGGGCCTGGCCTGCGCCAGAAAACCCGCGAGACCTGCGATCATTTGGTCCGCATCCCGGCGGCGGGCAATTTCGGCTCGCTCAACGTCTCAAATGCGGCCGCTGTTTCGCTCTATGCGGCGGCTTTGCGCGGCTGATCCAAACAAAGCGCGCGGCGGGCCGGACTTCACGGATCCTCCCGCCGCGTTCACGCTTTCGTTGCCCCCCTTTGCAGGGCTGCCCAAAAAGCGCATCCTAAAGCCGCACAGTCGCAGCAAGTTTTAGGAGGCCAAATGCTTAACAGACGTCAATTTCTCTTCGGCCTCGCGCTTGCGATCCCTGTCCTTGGAACAACGCTGCGCCCCGCCGCCGCCGGTTCCCCCGAGATTTTCGCAACCGACGGCGTAGCCATCCATGGCACTGATCCTGTTGCCTATTTTACCGAAAATCGCGCTGTCGATGGCTCGGCCAAACACGCTCTGATGTGGATGGGCGCGACATGGCATTTCGCGAGCAAAGCCAATATGGCCAAGTTCGAGGCCGATCCGCATCGTTATGCGCCCCAATATGGCGGCTACTGCGCCTATGCGGCCTCAAAAGGGGCGGTGGCGACCTCGGTGCCAGAGGCCTTTACGATTCATGAAGGCAAGCTCTACCTCAATTTCTCAACCGGCGTGCGCAGCATCTGGCAGCAAGACATCCCCGGAAATATTGCAGCGGCCGATGCCAATTGGCCCGCGATCCTTGCGAAATAAATCGCTCAAATATTCACGCCGCGTTAACGGGCTGTTCACGATTTCCTTACATGCTCTTTCATAGTTGAAGACGTTTCATATCTAAAGAACAGAGGCACGCAGCCGGAACGCGCGCGCTTCTTTTCACTGTCCCTCGTTCCAAACTTCGCCCGGGGTTTCGCCTCGGGCGATTTTTTATCCGCCCTCGTTGAAACAAATTGGGCAAGGGTAAAGGGCAGGGGCCAAATGCATCCCCTAGACAGCCCGCGCCCGCGCGCTAAGCTGCGCCTATGAACGCCACAGATACAACCCTCAAATCCATCCTGCAGCGCAGCAAAGTGATCGCCATCGTTGGGATTTCCGCCAATCAAGTGCGGCCCAGCTTCTATGTCGCGCGCTACCTCAAGCTCAAAGGCTATCGCATCGTGCCGATCAATCCGGGCCATGCGGGCAAAGAGATATTGGGCGAAATGACCTATGCCTCCTTGCGCGATATCCCCGCCGATATCCCGGTCGATATGGTCGATATCTTTCGCCGCTCAGAACATGTCCCGACCATCGTTGACGCGGCGCTTGAGGCGCTGCCCGCCCTGCGCACAATCTGGATGCAGCTCGGCGTTGAACATGAAGGTGCTGCAGAAACCGCCCGCGCCAAAGGCATTGAGGTCGTGATGAACCGCTGCCCCAAAATCGAATACCAACGCTTGTTTGGCGAGCTGCGCATGGCAGGGTTTGCGACCGGGGTTATTTCGTCACGGCTTTAGGAAAAGGCATAGCGCGGCGCAAGCGCCGCAAGCTTAGATATCTCAAAGAGGATCAATAGTGGCTGTTAGATCGAGCGAAGGGCGAAGCACACCGGGCTTTATTTTCAAACCTCATCTCTTTAGCCTCTCCACAGAAAATTATTTTTGAGGACGGTTTGATGAGTAAATTTTCGTATATTTCCATCGGTGCTATCGCGGTTTTTTTGAGCCTGTCCG
The DNA here is from genome assembly GCA_047631555.1 of Halocynthiibacter sp. Taxonomy (GTDB): domain Bacteria; phylum Pseudomonadota; class Alphaproteobacteria; order Rhodobacterales; family Rhodobacteraceae; genus JBLHZY01. The sequence continues at coordinate 168,629 of JBLHZY010000001.1, forward strand.
CGAGCACCCTGTTGGCGGATGCCGCTAAACCAAACAATTTTGCCAGACAAAGCGGCTTTGCCATGGAGATGGCCCCTCCCTTAACTAAGTTTCAAGCGCGCAGACGTGGAATGGCCGAGCTTCGCAAATGCATCGCTCAGAAATGCGAAGTGCTCAATATCAGCGGCCTGAGCCTGCGGGATTATTCCGTCCTTAATAAGCTCTCGCATGTCACTGTTTTGATGGCGAGCCGCAGCACATTCAAAGATTTGGAAGACATCAGCGGGATGACGCAGCTCAAAGAACTGCATATTTCTTCGACAAGTATTACGAGCTTGGACGGGCTGAAATACTTCCCAAATCTAACGCTTATACATGCTGAAAATCTTTCAAAATCTGTTGATTTGGCGCCCATTTCGCAGCTTGGCGGCCTGACGGATCTTGCTTTGGGAGATTTAGATAGCAGGGATGATGCCGCCTTTCTCCAAGACCTGAAGCGTTTGGAAAATTTAAAGATTTCGTGGGCCGGTAAACCCCCGGATCTTTCCGCTTTGCGAGGGCATCCCTCTTTGCGCAATCTCGAAATTTGGGGAGGGAGCCTGCCGCAGGATCAATCAGCTTTGCTGACATTGCGGCGTCTCGAGGCCATCGTTGTGCAAGAAACATCCCTGAATGATGCTGTCCGCAAGGAATTGGATCGGCGCGGCGTTCTGCGCTCCGAACCAGTCGTTATCGTTTGCTAGTCTAAACCATTTAGGCAATCGCTGTGACCAAAGGGCGAAACCTATGCGCCCTAGCGCCCCGCCTTTTCCACAAGCCCCGATTGCGCTTGGCGCTTGTCGAGTTCGGCCAAAACATCCGATAGCGGAATATCGCGCGCAGCCAGCATCACCGCGAGGTGATAGATTACATCCGCTGCTTCATAGGTCAGATTTTCACGATCATCCTTGGCGCAGGCGATGATCGCCTCAATCGCCTCTTCGCCAAATTTCTCGGCGCATTTATCCGCGCCTTTGGACAGCAATTGCGCTGTCCAAGAGCTTTTGGGATCCGCTGATTTGCGCGCTTCAATTGTCGCGGCGAGTTGTTCAAGCGTGTTCATGTCAGCCTCATGGGGATGCCCGCGGCGGCCATATATTCCTTGGCTTCACGGATGGTGTAATCACCGAAGTGAAAGATCGAAGCGGCCAGAACGGCGCTTGCGTGGCCCTCGGTGACGCCTTCAACGAGGTGATCGAGATTGCCAACGCCGCCCGAAGCGATCACCGGCACAGCCACCGCATCAGAGATCGCGCGCGTCAGCGGCAGATTAAAACCCGCGCGCGTTCCGTCGCGATCCATCGAGGTTAGCAAAATCTCGCCCGCGCCCTTGGCCACGACGGTTTTGGCAAACTCGACCGCATCAATCCCCGTGGCCTTGCGCCCGCCGTGGGTAAAAATCTCCCACTTGCCCGGCGCGACCGTCTTGGCATCAATCGCCACAACGATGCACTGCGAGCCAAAGCGATCCGCCGCGCGCGCGACAACATCCGGATTGGCCACGGCGGCCGAATTGAAGCTGACCTTATCCGCCCCCGCGAGCAACAGATCGCGCACATCTTCCGTTGTGCGCACACCGCCGCCGATGGTCAGCGGCATAAAGCATTGCTCGGCCGTGCGGGTCGCCAGATCAAACATCGTGCCGCGGTTTTCATGGGTCGCTTTGATATCGAGAAAGCACAGCTCATCCGCGCCAGCGAGATCATAGGCGCGCGCCTGTTCAACAGGATCACCCGCATCGATCAGATCAACAAAGTTGACCCCCTTGACCGTGCGCCCTTCGGCAACATCAAGACAGGGGATAATTCGGGTTTTCAGCATGATCCAGGCATCTCGCAGGGCAATAAAACGGTTGCCCTGACATAACGAACCGCGCGGCCAATGCAAAGATTGCTTTTGCCTATACGCGGCCCATGCGGCGCACGGCGGTTTTCACGATCAGCTTGTGAAATGGCATAATGGCAGCCAGATAGGCGCGCCCAGCCAGATTATGCGGCTTTACCAGCGTCGCCAGATGAATTTCACCACGATCGCGCAAAACGGAGATTTTGAAATCGAGATGGCGGTCATCATGGCCCAAAACCATCTCGTCTTTGCTTTGAATCAGGATCGGGAAAATCCCAATGCTCGGCGCAGATGTGGCTTTGGTTCGAAGCCCAAAGGGGCGCACTGCGGCATTGCGCAGCTTCATCAACCCGGCAACCCATTTTGGCATCTTTGCCAGTTCATGCGCGGCTTGTTCCGGCGCCAAGGCAGAAGCACAGGCATAACAATCCATGTAATCTTCAGGCTGGAAAATCAGCCAAAGGGCGCTTTTTGGGGGAAGGGTGGCTTTGTGAACGGACATAATAACACTCCAACTTGGAAATATACCCTCAGTCAGCGCCGCAAATTACCTAGAGTAAAGAAAAAAGACCTTCCTGCGGCAATCAGTCCCGAAGGACTTTGAGCGCCTCAGCCAAATCAATCGCCCCGTCATAAAGTGCACGTCCCGAAATCGCCCCGTTGAGCGGCGCGCCAGAGTTTTTAAGCGCGCGCAGATCATCCAAGGAGGACACCCCGCCAGAGGCAATCACCGGAATAGACACCGCATTCGCAAGCGCGGCTGTGGCTTCGACATTGGGCCCCTGCATTGCGCCATCGCGGTTGATGTCTGTATAAATGATCGCCGCCACGCCTGCGTCTTCAAAGCTGCGCGCAAGGTCGGTGACCATAACATCGGTCTCTTCGGCCCAGCCTTTGGTCGCCACACGGCCATCGCGCGCATCAATCCCAACCGCCACTTGGCCGGGAAAGGCGCGCGCCGCTTCGCGCACAAGGGCAGGGTTCTCAACTGCCACCGTCCCAAGGATCACCCGGGCCAAGCCCTTGGAAAGCCAGCGCTCAATCGTGGCCATATCGCGGATGCCGCCGCCAAGCTGTGTCGGCACTTTACAGCGCTCAAGGATCGCCTCAACTGGGGCCGCATTTACCGGCTCGCCCGCAAAAGCCCCATTTAAATCAACAAGATGCAGCCACTCACAGCCCGCTGCCACAAATTCCATCGCCTGCGCGGCAGGGTCCTCATTGAACACGGTCGCTTGCGACATCTCGCCCTTATAAAGGCGCACGGCATTGCCATCTTTGAGGTCAATCGCGGGGTATAGGATCATCTGGCTGGCCTTCTCATCTGCAGTTTCATGTCCTTTGCCACGATGAGCGGGAAATTGCAAAGCATGGCTGCACGGCAGCTTTGAGCGCTACGTCAGGCTTGCGCGTTGGCCTGCGCCCCGCGCATGATAAAGGGGATATAAACTGGGAGGTTTACTGATGAAAAAACTAATTCTAGCGGCGGCATTCTGTCTTGGTGCAACCGGCGCAATGGCCGATCCTGTTGAGGGCATCTGGAAAACCCAAGTCGATGATGGCGCCTATGCGCATGTCAATATGACGACCTGCGGCGCATCCCTTTGCGGCACAATCGCGCGCACCTTCAACGACACGGGCGAATATAAATCCGCAAATCTGGGCAAAAAGATCGTCTGGGATATGATGGCCAAAGGCGGCGGCGATTATTCCGACGGCAAGATCTGGCAGCCCTCAAAAGACAAGATTTACAAATCCAAAATGTCGCTCGCGGGCAATACGCTAAAGGTTTCCGGCTGCGTTGGCCCGATCTGCAAAGCCCAGACATGGAGCCGTGTTAAATAGGACAAGGCTTTGATTTGAAATGAATAAAGGCGCGTATCCGGCTGGATGCGCGCCTTTTCTTTTGCGGGTTGGGCGGGGCGGCTAGGGCGCCCAGCTGAGGAAATTGGCAATCATCCGAAGGCCTGCCGCTTGGCTTTTCTCCGGGTGAAACTGCATCCCAACCATATTATCGCGCCCGATGATCGCGGTGATATCCCCGCCATAATCGACATAGGCCAAACGATGCGCCGGGTCGGCGACGTGGAACTGATAGCTATGGACGAAATAGGCGTGATCGCCCGATTTCACCCCCTCCAGCACGGGATGCGGATGATCAATCACCAGATCATTCCAACCCATGTGCGGCACTTTGAGCGATGGATCAGAGGGCTCAATCTTCACAACCTCGCCGCCGATCCAATCAAATCCGGCGACATCCTCGTATTCGCGGCCCACGCTGGCCATCATCTGCATGCCGACGCAAATCCCAAGGAAGGGAACCGCGCGCAGGGTCACTGCCTCCTCAATCGCATCGAAAAGCCCTGTGTATTCAAATAGATGCCGCTTGCAGGCCGGAAAAGCCCCGTCGCCCGGCAAAACAATACGATCCGCCCGCGCGATATCCTCAGGGCGCGAGGTAACGATCACCTCGCCCGCATCGCCCTCAGCCGCCATGCGCTGAAACGCTTTCTCGGCCGAGTGCAAATTGCCGCTGTCATAATCAACCAGCGCCGTGAGCATGCTCAAAGCGCCCCTTTGGTCGAGGGGATCGCATCGGCCTTGCGCGGATCGGTCTCGCAAGCATCGCGCAGCGCGCGCGCAACCGATTTGAATGCGGCTTCGGCGATGTGGTGGCTGTTGATCCCGTGCAGCGCATCGACATGCAGGGTGATCCCGCCGTGGGTCGAAAGCGCTTGGAAAAATTCGCGCACAAGCTCGGTATCAAACGTACCGATTTTGGCTGTCGGCAGATCAACGTTCCAGACCAAAAAGGGCCGGGCCGAAAGATCAAGCGCCGTGCGCACCAAAGCATCGTCCATGGCCAGCAAGCAGCTGCCATAACGCACAATTCCGCGTTTGTCGCCAAGGGCTTGCACCAAGGCTTGCCCAATCGCGATCCCGGTATCCTCAACCGTGTGGTGATCATCAATGTGCAAATCACCCGTCGCGCGGATCGTCATATCAATCAAAGAGTGGCGCGAAAGCTGATCGAGCATGTGATCAAAGAAACCGATGCCGGTTTGATTGTCATATGCGCCAGTCCCGTCGAGATTGATCTCAACAGAGATTTGCGTTTCGGCGGTTTGCCGCGTGATTTTTGCCTTGCGCATGAAAGCCTCCGCAGGTGGCTTGGCCGGGCAATCCGGGCAAGCGTTTGGCCGGGTTATAGGCGCGCGGATGCGGCGTGAAAACCCAGACATTTGCGAATTTGGGCCTGTGTGGTTCTTGCGCCCTTTGCCGGATTTGGCGCGCGTGGCGAAAAAGGCCATGTATACCTGACTACCACTGCACCTTTCCCCAACGTAATATTGCGTCATACGGATGTTCTGGGGGTTGATATGTTTGGATTTTTTCCGCGTGTTTTGGTGATCGTTTTTGGGCTCGGTGCGCTTCTGGCCGGCTGCACCGATCCGCAAAAAAGCTATCGCAATATCGGCCCAGAGAACGCGCTTTGTGACCGGCTCTTTCAGCTTGGTCCCGATAACGCTGAGCGCAGCGGCAACGATGCCAAAGCCGCGCCGTGCTACCTTCAAGAACATCAAGTGCCCGCGCCCAAAGTCTCGCGCGGTGCCGATGCCACGGGCGATTTGCCGCTCGATTGGGCGCAAATGGCCGCACAAGCCGGCGCGCCGCTTCAGGGCGCGGATCGCTATCATCTATCCTTCGTCGAAATGGCCGATAGCGGCGTTTTGCATCGCCCAGAGCAGCTTGATAATCTGGCCAAACATCTGCAAAGCGAGGCCGGGGCAGGGCGGCAGAATTATGTGTTTACCTTCGTGCATGGCTGGCGCCACGATGCAGCGCCCGGCGACAGAGATGTCAAGAAATTCAGGGTCTTACTGGGCTATACCCGCAGCTTTCTCAACACCCGCTGCGTTGAGCGCGGTGAGTATTGCAATGCCTCGCTGACGGGGGTTTTTGTCTCGTGGCGGGGGCGCGCCTTTGCCGAGCCAGTGCTTGCCGCAGAGGGGAATTTCAATCCGCTTGCCTTGCTCGCCGCCCCGACGTTTTTCGGGCGCAAAGCGCAGTCGGAGGCCCATGCAAGCGGCCAAGCCCCGCTTTTAGACAAGATTTTGGCGCGCATAGAAGCCAACCTAAAGCTTGACCAAGCCAATCCACGCGCCGACAAAATGCTGATCTTTGGCCATTCCTTTGGCGGCAATATGCTGGCCACCATGTTAGAGGCGCGCGCGATCAAAGCGATCAAAGCCCATCCGCCGGGCAATGCCAGCGGCGGCAAGGTTATGCCCCCTTTGGCGGGCGATATGGTCGTGCTGATCAACCCCGCCTCAGAGGCCGCGAAATGGACCTCCCTTCAGCGCGAAATGCGCGCGACTTTCGGGATGGACGACGCCGACAACTATATCACTGCCGCCAAAAACGGCGCCACCGACCCAACCCGTTATCGCCATCTCGCGGCGTGGCGGCGCCAGTTCCCGCAATCACAGCGTCCGACCTATATCGCCATCACCTCGACCGACAATTGGCCGCGCAGCAAGCTTGCCCGCGCGCTTGATTTTGATACCCCAACAGGCGTTTTCTTCCCATTTGCTCAAGGGCTTGCCGGAAAACGCAGCCCCGAGGAACGCAACACAATCGGCCATCTTGAGCCGCGCTATCATCCCGACACATTAAACATCCTTGATGGCCCGCCCGTCGGCACAACCCATGAGCTTTCGGTCAATGCAAAGCCCGCCCGTGCGGCGCGCTACCGTCATGCGAGCGATCCTGATCTGGCCTGGTGCGATGCGGCCAATGGCTGGCTCGCGCAGGTCCGCAAAGATCAGCGCGCCCTTGGCTGGAGCCACGGGGACGCTTGGGATTACGGCCTGACTTACGCAGAGGCCGAGCAAAAGCTAGTCGCCGCCGAAAACATCGCGCGCGGGCGCAATCCGGCCAGCGTACAATGGCGTCACGGGCTTAATACGGCGGCCAAGGATGGGCTTTGGTCGGTTGTGCCGGGGAATGCGCCGTTTTGGAATGTGCGCACCAAAGACAACGCGGTGCGCAATCACGCGGGCTACCAAAACTACCCGCTTTGGTGCGCGCTCAACCAACTTGTGCTTGATGATGTGACCAGTCAGCGCATTCTTGATGAAAACGTGCGCGAAGTCCTTCAAGCCGAAGAGGATTTCGATGCTTTGGTCGCCACGGGCATCGCCACACCGCAAGCGCAAATCGAGCCCGAGCGTGCTCCGCAAAAATCCCTGCTCAAGTTGATTTTCAATGGGGCGCAAAAATCGCAGGTGCTGAAATCAGACGAGCCCCAGAAATGAAAAGAGCCGCAGCAATTAAGCTGCGGCTTCTTCAAACCCATCCCCGACAAAATCGAGGATAATTGGAGCGGGCGAAGAGATTCGAACTCTCGACCCCAACCTTGGCAAGGTTGTGCTCTACCCCTGAGCTACGCCCGCATCCTTGGGTGAGGCCGGATTTAGCCGGGCTGGCCGCACATCGCAAGGGGTAATCTCAGCCTTTTTTGAATTTTTCTGGATAAGGCCAAGTTTAATTGCAAATGGGCGCAAAAATGCTGGCCCTTACGCGGCGCATACCCTCAAAATGGAGCATTGGATTTTGAGCGGCGCGCGCGTTGCCCTGAGATGGCGGGACAAAAGCAAGATGCGGATTGCAATCATGGGCGCAGGCGCGCTTGGCAGCTACTTTGGCGCGCGTCTGACGGCGTGCGGCGCGGATGTCGCCTTGATCGGGCGGGGCGCGCATCTGTCCGCGATGCAGACGCAGGGCCTTCGCGTTGATAGCCCCAAGGGCGATGTGCATGTTTTGGTGAATGCAGCGAGTGACCCGGCCGACATTGGCCCGGTCGACTGCATTTTGTTGTTTGTCAAAACCTATGACGTGGCGCAGGCCTGCGCCGATATGGCCCCGATGATTGGGCCGCAAACCTTTATCGTGCCCTTTCAAAATGGCGTGACTGCGCCCGGGATTGTCGCGCAAATTTGCGGGGCAGGGCGGGTCTTGCCCGGGCTTGCGCGCATTCCGGCTGGGATCAAAGCGCCCGGCGTGGTTGAGCATCGCTCAAGCGTTGATACATTGGTGTTTGGCCCGATTGATCCGCTTGATGCGGCCAGCATGGCGAATGCCAAGGCTTTGCATCAGGCGCTAGAGGCCGCTGGAACAACCCCTCTGATCAGCGCAGATATCACGCGCGACCTTTGGAAAAAATTCATCCTCCAATCGGCAACCTCAGCAATTTGTGCCCTGACCCGCGCCGATTTTGGCACCATCCTCAGCGATCCGCAAAGCGCCGCTCTGATAAGCCGCGCGATGGACGAAACGGCCGCTGTTGGTCGCGCCGAGCATCCCGATTTCCCGCCTGATATGGCAGCGCTTGCCTACGAGGCGCTCAAAGCCTTCCCCGGCTCTGTGCGGGCCTCGATGCTCGATGATCTTGAGCGGGGAAAGCGCCTTGAGCTGCCCGATATAAGCGGCGAAGTTGCCCGACTTGGCCGCAAACATGGGATTAAAACGCCTGTGCATGATGTGGCCCTCGGTGCGCTTTCGCTCTATGTGCAGGGGCGGCCAAAGCCCTAAACGCCAAGCTTAGCCGCGCCGCTTTGAAAAGCTTGCATCCGGCGCGCCCTTAAGGCTGCGCGGGATCACCGGAAAGCTCTTGGTGAGGAAATAGGCATAGGTCCCTTCGGGATATTCCGCCGTGCGCACCATCGCGCCATTATGCGCGTCCAGATCGCCGGAGCCTGCGACATATGTATAGTCTTGCACAAACGCGCCGTCATAGGCGCCGCTCGGCCCTGATCCGCCTGGCCGCTTGCCGGAACGCAGCTTATAAGAGCTCTTCATCTCTCGCACAGCCCCATTGCTTGCGGCCGTGATTGCATAGATAGGATAGCCATCCGAGGCCCAGCCAATGAGTGGGCTCGCCGCACTGGCCGACCAGCCCAACTGCTGCATCAAACCGATGGGAAGCCCGTGATAATGATAAGCGCCCGTCGGCTGCACATGGGCGTAATTGGCGTCCAACCCAAGGGTCACCGCGCCGCCAAGCGCCTCATATTGCCAGCCAGAATTGGGATTGCCCTGCCAGAATTCCGCCGCGCCCGGATCAAACGGAACCCCGTTGACCGCGACCCCGGTAAGCCCCATGCCGCGCGCCGCACCAGAGCCGGATTTGGGCGTGAGCGGCATGGTGAAATTATAGCTCTGCGCGCGGATCGCGTTTGGATTGCCCGCATTGGGAAAGCTGCCGACGCGGTGCGAAGGGATGCCGTTGGAGGTGATGATCCGCTTACTGCCCTTGATCGAGATCGAGACCTGCGCGCGCCCCGCAGAGGCGGTCGCACTCTTTAGCGAAACGGTCTTGGCAGCAGTTGCTGTGTGCTTGCGCATTGGGGGGCGGCCCTGGGCATAGGCGGCGGTTGCGGCCGTGAGGCTAAGCGCGGATGCGCCCAAAAGAAATGATCTGCGTTTCATAGGTTTTCCTATCTTTTTGAAGGGGTTGCGGGATTAAAGCCCCGGGGTGATGGTGATCTGGCCGATGCCAGCATCCCCAAGATCAAGCACCACAACAAAGATGCCGGGCGCAGGCGCGCTTGGATCATGCGCGGTGATTTGTGCGGATATCTCAACCGGTGCTGCGCCCGAAGTTAGGGTCAGCGGAAGGGCCTCTGAGCTCACCGTGCCAAAGTCGGAGTAAAGCCCCGAAAGCACCGCGCCATTCTCGTGGCTGGTGGTCAGCAAAAGGGTGATTTGCGCGCCCTCATCGGTTATCTGCGTTTGGGAAATGTGCGCATCAAACTGCGCCGCGCCGTGTTCAGAATGGGCAAAGCTCGGGCTGACAAAGGCAAGGCTTAAAGCACAGGCAAGGGCACCAATCGCGTGTCTTATGCTGTATCTGCGGCTTTGCATCATCATGTTCTCCCTACTGTTAAGGATCACACGTTTGGCGCGGGGGTTTCTGTCGAAAAAAAATTGCGCGCACCAAAGGAGATGCGCGCAACCTTTTGAAATATAAGTGTTAATCGAGGCCGGTTTATTCCAGCTCGACCAACAAGTCTTTGGCATCAATCTGCGCGCCGGGCGTTACATGGACGGATTTGATCACCGCATCGCGCTCTGCATGCAGGCCCGTTTCCATCTTCATCGCCTCGATCGTCAGCAGCAAATCGCCCTCTTTGACCTTCGCGCCGACGACGGCTGCGACGGTGGCAACAACGCCGGGCATCGGCGCGCCGATATGGTTGGCATTGCCAAGCTCGGCCTTGGGGCGCGCGGCTGTTGTCGCGACCGCTTTGCGATTTGGAACGCGGATAACGCGCGGCTGGCCGTTGAGCTCAAAGAAGACCTTACATTCGCCCCGATCATCCGTCTCGCCAATCACCTGGCAGCGAATTTCAAGGGTTTTGCCCGGATCGATCTCGGCAGAAAGGCTCTCGCCCGGCTCCATCCCATAGAAAAACGTGTGCGTGGGCAAGGTCCGAACGGGGCCATATGTGGCGTTGCGGGTGGCATAATCGGTGAAGACTTTGGGATACATCAAATAGCCGTTGAGATCCTCGTCATCAATCTCGCGCCCCTCAAGCTTGGCCGAAAGCTTAGACCGCGCGGCCTCAAGATCAACCGCCGCCAAATGCTTGCCGGGCCGCTCAAGATTGGGCTTTTCGCCCTTCAAGGCCTTGTTCACAATCGCCGCAGGAAAGCCGCCCGGAGGCTGGCCCAGATTGCCGCGCATCATATCAATTACGCTATCGGGCAGCGCCACATCTATATCTGGATCTTCCACCTGCGCGCGGCTAAGCCCTTGAGAAACCATCATCAATGCCATGTCGCCCACAACTTTTGAGCTTGGCGTAACCTTCACGATATCGCCAAACATCTGGTTCACCTCGGCATACATATGCGCCACCTCATGCCAGCGCTCTTCCAGCCCTAATGAGCGGGCCTGCGCTTTGAGATTGGTGAATTGGCCGCCGGGCATTTCGTGCAGATAAACCTCCGAGGCTGGCGCCTGAAGCCCGCTTTCAAAGGCCGCATACTGGCCGCGCGCGCCTTCCCAATAGTTCGAAATCTCGCGGATCGCATCAATATCAAGGCCGGTTTCGCGATCCGTATCCTCTAGCGCCTCGACGATCGATCCAAGGCAAGGCTGTGATGTATTGCCCGAAAACGCATCCATCGCGCAATCAACCGCATCAACGCCCGCCTCCGCCGCCGCGAGGATCGAGGCGCCCGCAATGCCGGATGTATCATGCGTGTGGAAATGGATCGGCAATCCGACCTCTTCTTTGAGCGCTTTGACCAGCACTTTGGCCGCCGCAGGGCGCAGCAATCCGGCCATGTCTTTGAGGCCCAGAATATGCGCGCCAGCGGCCTTCAATTCTTGGGCCATCGCCACATAGTATTTCAGATCATATTTGGCCCGATCCGCATCGAAAATATTGCCCGTATAACAAACCGTGCCTTCGCAAATCTTGCCGCTCTCAACCACTGCATCCATCGCAACGCGCATATTCTCGACCCAGTTGAGGCTGTCAAAAACCCGGAAAACATCAACGCCGCTTTGCGCTGCTTGGGCTACGAAACTCTGCACAACATTGTCAGGATAATTGGTATAGCCAACGCCATTTGAGCCGCGCAAAAGCATCTGGCTCATCACGTTGGGCAACTTCGCGCGCAGATCGCGCAGGCGCTGCCACGGACATTCTTGCAAGAAGCGGTACGCCACATCAAAGGTCGCCCCGCCCCAGCATTCCACGGAGAAAAGCTGCGGCAGGTTGGCTGCATATGTGGGGGCAACTCGGATCATATCGATTGAGCGCATGCGCGTTGCGAGCAGGCTTTGATGCCCGTCGCGCATGGTTGTGTCGGTTATCAAAAGCTGGCTCTGCGCGGCCATCCAATCGGCCACAGCTTGCGCGCCTTTTTCCTCCAAAAGGTTGCGCGTGCCGGGGGCGGGCGTATCCGTGCGGCTTGCAGGCGCTTTTGGCGCTTTGGCCTCGGCGGGCATTGGGCGGCCAGCGGTTTCGGGATGCCCGTTGACGGAAATATCCGCGATATAGGTCAGGATTTTGGTTGCCCGATCGCGGCGCGCCTCAAAATTGAAAAGCTCCGGCGTTTGGTCGATAAATTTGGTGTGATACTCATAGTTGAGGAAGGTCGGATGCTTGAGCAGGTTTTCCACAAAAGCGATGTTTGTCGAGACGCCGCGGATACGAAATTCGCGCAAGGCCCGGTCCATCCGCGCAATCGCCGCCTCTGGCGTTGGGGCCCAAGCCGTTACTTTCTCTAGCAAACTATCGTAATAGCGCGTGATCACCGCGCCGGAATAGGCCGTGCCGCCATCAAGACGAATGCCCATGCCCGTGGCGCCGCGATAGGCGGTGATGCGGCCATAATCGGGGATGAAATTGTTGGTCGGGTCCTCGGTCGTGATCCGGCATTGAAGCGCGTGACCGTCAAGCTTGACCTCCTCTTGCGAGGCAACGCCGGTCGCTTCTGTTAGGCTCTTGCCCTCGGTGATCAGAATCTGCGCGCGCACGATATCAATGCCTGTCACTTCTTCGGTCACAGTGTGCTCAACCTGAACGCGCGGGTTCACCTCGATGAAGTAAAACGCGCCCGTTTCCATATCCATCAGGAATTCGATTGTGCCGGCGCATTGATAGCCAACGGCCTCGGCGATCCGCTTGCCAAGGGCGCAAATTTCGCTGCGCTGCGCCTCGGAAAGATAGGGGGCGGGCGCGCGCTCAACCACCTTTTGGTTGCGCCGCTGCACGGAGCAGTCGCGCTCATAGAGGTGATAGATATTGCCCTGAGAATCCCCAAGGATTTGAACCTCAACATGGCGCGCGCGCAGGATCATCTTCTCAAGATAGCCCTCATCATTGCCAAAGGCCGAAGCCGCCTCGCGCCGCCCTTCGCGCACCTTTTCTTCAAGGTCACCGGGGCCATCAATGGGGCGCATGCCGCGCCCGCCGCCGCCCCAACTTGCCTTGAGCATCAACGGATAGCCGACCTCGGCCGCCTGTTTGGCCACAAGCGCCATATCATCGCCCAAAACAGGCGTCGCCGGGATCACAGGCACGCCCGCTTTGATCGCTACTTGGCGCGCCGAAGCTTTATCACCAAGCGCGCGCATGGTCTCCGCTTTTGGGCCGATAAAGGCGATGCCTGCCGCGCTACAAGCGTCGACAAAATCAGGATTTTCCGACAAAAGCCCATAGCCCGGATGGATCGCATCCGCGCCCGCCATTTTGGCCACCCGGATGATTTCTTCGATGCTCAGATAGGCCGCAACAGGCCCCATGCCTTCGCCGATCAGGTAAGCCTCATCAGCCTTAAAGCGGTGCAGCGAGAGCTTATCTTCCTCGGCATAAATCGCCACCGTGCGCTTTCCGAGCTCATTGGCGGCGCGCATCACACGGATGGCAATTTCACCGCGATTGGCGATTAGGATTTTCTGAAAATCGGCCATAGGTAGTCTCCTGATCGAGGGGGCAACGGATGGATTTGCGCGAGGCTAGGCATATTCTGCGGCGCAGTAAACCGTTTTATGCAGTTGCAGCGTAAAATTTGTTAACGCTAACATACGCGATTAAGATGGCCTTGGCAAAGCGCGCCTGTGCTTAGCCCCAGAGGCAATCGCGCGCTTGAATAGGGCGGGTGATCCCCATCTGCATCATGCAAGATTTCATGTCATCGCGTAAAATGTGATCCACATGCGCTGCGCCGCGCGCCCCAAAGGCCCCAAGCCCATGATGCCAGGCCCGCCCGAGCATCACAAAATCCGCGCCCAATGCGATGGCGCGAAGCACATCAAGCCCCGATCCAACCGCGCCGTCATAGAGCAGCGGATAATCCGGGCCAACAGCGGCGCGGATTGCAGGCAAGGCCTCGGCGCCAGAAGGGCTTGCATCAAACTGCCGCCCGCCATGATTTGAGACCCAGACCCCATCAATGCCCTCATTGAGAAGCCGCAAAGCATCCCCCGCATTTAGCACGCCTTTGGCCAAAATCGGCCCCTCCCATTGACGGCGAAGCTGCGTCAGAAAATCCCAATCGGGTGCCATATGTTGGCCCAGCCCCACATGGCCTTTAGAGACCTCGCGCACCTTGGTAACCTCATAGCGCGCAAGAGTTTTTACCTTTGGCATGCCGTGGCGCAGGGTGGCCAAGGCCCAAGCCGGGCGCAGGGCAACGTGGCTCAAAATACGCGGTGTGATCTTCGGTGGAGTAGCGACGCCGCCGCGCCGCTGACGTTCGCGCCGCGAGGGGCCAGGGACATCAACCGTTAGGATCAGCGTCTTAAACCCGGCCGCTTTGGCGCGGGCCAAAAGATCGGCGCAGCTCGCCGGATCGGCAGGCGGATAGAGCTGAAACCAGCCATTGCTGCCGATATGCGGCGCAAGGTCCTCGGGCGCTTGGGCGGCGACGGTTGAAAGGCTGTAGGGGATATTCTGGGCGCGCGCGAGCTTGGCCAATGTGACCTCAGCCCCCGGCCAAAACAGGCCGGACATGCCAACAGGCGACATCCCAAACGGCGCGCTAAAGCTTTGGCCCAAAAGAGAAGTTTCAAGCTTAGGGGTGACCTCTCCGGTCAGAATTGCCGGGCGCAAGCGCACCTTATCAAGCGCGTCTCGATTGGCGGCCATCGCGCCTTCTGCGCCGGTGCCACTATCCAGATACTCCCAGGCAAAATGCGGAATGCGGCGGCGCGCGCGGGCGCGCAGATCATCAAGCGAGGGGAAATTGGTATCTATCTGCATCGCCAATTTGTGAGCGATTGCGCGGCTTTGGGCAAGAGGCGCGATGGTGCGCGCAAAAAGGGCGGGAACATTGCGTGAACAAGGCTTTCCTATGGGGCGCAGTTGTGGTTAACATCGCGCGCATGAGCAGCCATGATGAATTCGATGCCTTTGATGCAGCCGCCGCGCCGCCGCGCCCCAGCCTGAGCCAAATGGCGATGGCCGCGCGCCCCGCGCCCTATCTGGACGAGCTGAACGAGGCCCAACGCGCCGCGGTTGAGGCGATGGATGGCCCAGTTTTGATGCTGGCCGGGGCCGGAACCGGCAAAACCAAAGCGCTGACCACGCGGATTTGCCATCTGCTCAACACCGCGCGCGCCCGCCCCAACGAGATTTTGGCCGTAACATTTACCAACAAAGCCGCGCGCGAGATGAAAAATCGCGTCGGCAATTTGATGGGGCAAACGGTTGAGGGGATGCCTTGGCTGGGCACGTTTCACTCGGTCTGTGTGAAGCTTTTGCGCCGCCATGCGGAATTGGTCGGGCTGAAAAGCAACTTCACCATCCTTGATACGGACGATCAAATTCGCCTGCTAAAACAATTGCTTGCCGCCGCTCAGATCGACGACAAACGCTGGCCCGCGCGCCAACTTGCCGGGATCATCGACAGCTGGAAAAACCGCGCTTGGACGCCCGAGAAGGTCCCCGTGGCTGAAGCGGCGGCGTTTAACGGCATGGGGGTTGAGCTTTACGCGCAATATCAGGCCCGGCTGCGCACGCTGAATGCGACCGATTTTGGCGATCTTTTGCTGCATATGGTCACGATTTTTCAGACCCATGACGATGTGCTCAAACAGTATCAGCGCTGGTTCAAATACATCCTCGTGGACGAGTACCAAGATACCAATGTCGCGCAATATCTCTGGCTGCGGCTGCTGGCGGCGGACCATAAGAATATCTGCTGCGTGGGCGATGATGATCAGTCGATCTATGGCTGGCGCGGCGCCGAAGTCGGCAATATCTTGCGGTTTGAAAAGGATTTTCCCGGCGCAAAAGTCGTGCGGCTTGAGCAGAATTACCGCTCGACTCCGCATATTTTGAAGGCTGCTTCCGGCGTTATTCAGGGCAACACGGGCCGTTTGGGCAAAGAGCTTTGGACCGAAGTGGCGGATGGCGAAAAGGTTCGCCTTATCGGCCATTGGGATGGCGAAGAAGAGGCGCGTTGGATCGGCGAAGAGATCGAAGCGATGCAGGGCGGCACCCGCGGCATGCGCGCCTTTAGCCTTGATGATACGGCAATTCTTGTGCGCGCCAGCCACCAAATGCGCGCCTTTGAGGATCGCTTTTTGACCATTGGCTTGCCCTACCGCGTTATCGGCGGGCCGCGCTTTTATGAGCGCTTGGAAATCCGCGATGCCATGGCCTATTTTCGCGTCTGTATCAGCCCCGAGGATGATCTGGCCTTTGAGCGGATCATCAACACGCCCAAGCGCGGCGTTGGCGATAAGGCCCTGCAAACGATCCAGCGGATGGCGCGCGAAAACGGGGTGAGCCTTGTTCAGGGGGCGATGCTTTGTGTTGAAGCTGGCGCGCTTTCGGGCAAGGCAAAGAATGCTGTGGCCGAGCTGGTGCGCAACCTTGCGCGCTGGTCCAAGCTCACGCGTGGCCCGCTTTTGAATGTGGCGCAGACGGATGATGACGCGGTGCTTGAAAACGATGGCGCCGTTGGGCCGCAGGAATACGGCGCGCCGGAAATCTCGCATATCGAGCTGGCCGAGCAGATTTTGGAAGAATCCGGCTATATCGAGATGTGGCAAAACGATAAAACGCCCGAAGCGCCGGGCCGCCTTGAGAACCTTAAAGAATTGGTCAAAGCGCTTGATAACTTTGAGAACTTGCAAGGGTTTCTTGAGCATGTCTCGCTGATTATGGACAATGAGCAAGACGAGGCAGGCGCGAAAATCTCGATCATGACGCTGCACGGGGCCAAGGGGCTTGAGTTTCCCTCCGTATTCCTGCCCGGCTGGGAAGATGGGCTTTTCCCGAGCCAGCGCAGCATGGATGAAAGCGGGCAAAAGGGCCTCGAGGAAGAGCGGCGATTGGCCTATGTGGGCATCACGCGCGCCGAGGAATTGTGCACGATTTCGTTTGCCGCCAATAGGCGCGTCTATGGGCAATGGCAGTCGGCGCTGCCGAGCCGCTTTATTGATGAGCTGCCCGAGGATCATGTTGATGTGCTGACCCCGCCGGGCCTTTACGGCGGCGGATTTGGCGCAGCGGCCGGAAGCTTTGGGCAAAGCGATATCTACGGCGACAACTCGATTGATGAAAAGGTGCAGCGCGCGGACGGGTATAATTCACCCGGCTGGAAGCGGCTTCAGGCCAAGGCGCAATCGCGCGGGCTCTCGCAACCCTCAAAGGCGCGCAATGTCGTGATTGATATGGCCGCGGTTTCCAGCTTTTCCAAAGGCGAGCGGGTGTTTCATACGAAATTTGGCTATGGCACGATCATGGGGATTGAGGGCGATAAGCTTGATATCGAGTTTGAGCGGGCAGGGGCCAAGAAGGTTATTGGCAAATTTGTCGTGCCTGCGGATCGCGCGGATGATGTTCCGTTTTAGGCCCGCGACGGCGCGTTGAGATTTTCCGGTGCCAAGCATCAAAACAAAGACGGCGGCACCTGATGAGCAGGGCCGCCGTTTTGCTTTTGCGCCGTCAGGGAAAATAAAACGGCGCAGCAAGCCGGGCCTTGTCTTTGATTGCAAAGGTCAGGTCCGAAGAAATGTGCGGCGGCGCCAGGGAGGAGGAGAGCGCCGCCGCTCAAAGTCTCGAAGCTCTCTGGGAGGAGAAGTGCTTCGATCTTTGGCAGATCGCCATTCTGGCAATCCGATGGGGGTGGGCCGGGGGCAATGCCCAAAGCCCGAATAAGAAAAGGCGGTGACTTCTGGGAGGAGAAGCCACCGCTCAAGTTCACGAAGCCCTCTGGGAGGAGGTAGTGCTTCGATCTCTTTGGCCTGAGCACTTGCGCGCGAGGCCGAATTGAGGATGCGGCGACATCCGGGAGGAGGAGTGGATGCCGCCGCTCTAACACGGGTATCTCTGGGAGGAGAAAGAACCCGTATCTCGTTTGAAGCCTGAGCTTCGGAATTTTTGCGGCGATATCAGGGAGGAGAAGAGATATCGCCGCGATCATGCAGCCCCTTAAACAGGGAGGAGTGGGGCTGAATTCTATGTCTTAGGCGCCGTAGGCGGCCTCGATTGCGATGGCGCGAAGCGAAGAGCGGTGAATGCCAAGATCGGCCAATTCACGATTGCTCAACTCGCCGAGCTCACGCAGAGTTTTGCGGTATGTTGCGTATTGCGAGTAGCGCTCGCCGAGGTCTTTGAAGACCGCGCTGATGCGATCTGTGATGCCAGCGTCTGCGGTGCGAACTGAATGTACATAAGCCATTTTGTCGTCCTCTTCTTTCTTGCGTCTAAAGTCATCGAAGCGTTTGTTTGCTTCCTTGAGACTGAAGATGGGGCATATGCTGCAATTGCACAATCCGCCGTTTCGTCAATGCCGCTATGCAGAAAATGCATACGAAGGACTGACCCAATTTAAGGCGCTTTGATGCCTTAATAGGCAGTTAAAGCACTACATGTTGTGTTTCGACGCCGCGTCATTTCGGCAAATCCGCCCCATATGGCCACGGCGCGCAGATGGTAGTATGCCGTATGTGCAACCCTGAAGGAGCCTCAGATGCCCGCAACCAAAGATGATATCCTTGCCGCCTTGAAAAATATCGCACTTCCCGGCGGGGGCGATTTGATCTCGCGCGATATGATCCGCGCGCTCTCTATAGAGGGGGGCATCGCGCGATTCGTGATCGAGGCGGCTTCTGCGGATGAGGCGCGGATGATCGAGCCGGTGCGCGCCGCGGCCCAAGCGGCAGTGGCCTCGCTTGACGGGATCACGCAGGCGAGCGTTGTGCTTACAGCGCATGGGCCATCCGGCGGCGCGAAGGCAAACCCAGGCCCTGCAGCTGGCGCCGAACCACCCAGTCTCAAAATCGGCGGTCACCCAAAGCCCCAACAGGGCGGGCCGCAAGGCGTTCCCGGTGTTGCGCGCATTATTGCTATTGGCTCGGGCAAAGGCGGTGTGGGCAAATCGACAGTCTCGTCCAATCTCGCCGTGGCATTGGCGCGCCAAGGGCGGCGGGTTGGCCTGCTGGACGCGGATATATATGGGCCGAGCCAGCCGCGCATGATGGGCGTTTCCAAAAAACCGGCGAGCCCGGACGGTAAAACCATCGAGCCGCTGCATGCGCATGGCGTCACTATGATGTCGATCGGGCTGATGGTTAAAGAAGACGAGGCGCTTATTTGGCGCGGGCCGATGCTGATGGGCGCCTTGCAGCAAATGCTGGGGCAGGTGGCTTGGGGCGAGCTGGATATTCTGCTGATCGATCTGCCGCCGGGCACGGGCGATGTGCAGCTCACCCTGTGTCAGCGCACAAACCTGACGGGCGCGATTGTCGTCAGCACGCCGCAAGACGTCGCGCTAATCGATGCGCGCCGCGCCATTGCGATGTTTGAAAAGCTCAAAACCCCGGTTCTGGGCCTGATTGAAAACATGAGCACATATATATGCCCCGAATGCGGCCATGAGGCCCATCTCTTTGGGCATGGTGGCGTGGCGGATGAGGCCAAGAAGCACGATCTGCCGTTTCTGGGCGCGCTGCCGCTTTCGCTTGATGTGCGCCTTGCGGGCGATGCCGGAACGCCGATTGCGGCGGGCGAGGGGCCAGAGGCCTCGGCCTATGCGGTTTTGGCGGCACGCCTTATCGCGGGCGGCATGGCTTAAGCGGCTCTGCTTGGGATTTCATGGAACCTTGGCCGATTTGCGCGAGGGCCGTGGAATCCCATGGAACTTTGGGCGCATTTTTCGGAATCAACGACGATTGAGCCCAAATCTGCCGCTGATATTGCCGGTTGATGCGCGATCTCCGTTCGAATTTTGAAGAAAATGTCCCAGGAATGGGATTTTCTGGAACTTTTTTGCATTTTTCTCCATACACTATATGTAGTGCTTCTTCGCGCCGCCTCACACTACAAAATGCGCATTGAGCGCTAATTCGCTTACAATCCCTTGTTTTCCAGGCCCCTCAAAAACTAAATCTGGTACCTATTCCCTCATTTTCCTGTTGATTTCCATGAATTCCCGTGGCAATCCTGTTTGCACGATAAGACGGGAATGAGGGGCACATTAAGAACCCCGAACAAAAAACCAAAGTCAGGTTTCATACAGGCGCCCGCTTTTATCGAAATTGAGATCCGGCGCGCGAGCGAGCAGACATCCCCCCAGGTGGCGCGCGCAGTCGGACATTACCCAGAGATGGGACGGGCGGCGGATTGGGCAGTGGCAGCAGCTCGATCCGCCGTTTCCTTTTCTGGGGGTCGAAAAGACGACGGGTGCGTGCATCCGAGGGACAGTGAAGAGGAGCGCGGCTCGATGGCCGGCATGTTCATAGGCGAATACACCTTTAAGGTGGACGCGAAGGGTCGGATGTCTATTCCAGCCCTTTTTCGCCGTGAGCTAGAGGAAGGGGACGCGAGCGCGCGTGACACCAACCGCCCCAAGCTTGTGATCGTCTACGGCAACGCCAAAAAGAAATTCCTCGAAGTTTATACCGCAGAAGCCTTCCGCAAAGTGGCCGACGATATTGGCGATATGCCGCGCGGCACCCAAGACCGCCGCATGCTCGAGCGCTTCGTGCTTGGCATGTCGCATCCTACCGAGGTCGATGCCGATGGCCGCCTCGTCTTGCCGCAAAAGCTGCGCGAGAAAATATCCCTTGATAAAGAGGCCTTCTTTATCGGCGCAGGCGAGACGTTCCAAATCTGGAAGCCCGAGACGTTTGAAACAGAAAACGCCGCGACAACAGATGCTTGGCTCGATGAGATGCCGGATGATTTCGATCCTCTCAGCTTGCTTTCAACACCTTCCAAAGAGGCTTAGCGATGGCAGCGGCCGCGATCTCTCTCTCTGATCAAGCCCCTCACATCCCTGTTTTGCTGCGCCCGATACTGAGCGCAGTTTCCCCTGTTACGGGCACATGGCTTGATGGCACATTCGGCGCAGGCGGCTATGCGCGCGGGCTTTTAGAGGCCGGGGCGGATCACGTGATCGGGGTTGATCGCGACCCATCCGTTTTTAAAATGGCTGCCGAGTGGGCGGAGCAATACGGTGATCGCTTAACCCTCGTCGAAAACACATTCTCCAAGCTTGACGAAGTCGCCACCGGCCTTGATGGCATCGTGCTTGATCTGGGTGTCAGCTCTATGCAGCTTGATCAGGCCGAGCGCGGCTTTTCCTTCATGCGCGATGGCCCGCTTGATATGCGGATGAGCCAAAGCGGCCCTTCGGCGGCCGATATCGTCAATGAGGCGGGCCAAGATGAGCTCGCTGATATTCTGTTTCAATACGGTGAAGAGCGCGCCTCGCGTCGTATTGCCCGCGCCATTATCGCGGCGCGCGAAGAGGCCCCGTTTGAGACAACGCTGCAACTTGCCGCCGTGATTGAGACATGCCTGCCGCGCAATCGCCCCGGCCAAAGCCATCCCGCAACGCGCAGCTTTCAAGGCATTCGCATCGCTGTAAACGATGAATTTGGCGAGCTGATCGCAGGGCTGGAAGCGGCCGAGCGCGCGCTCAAACCCGGCGGGCAATTGGCCGTTGTAACCTTTCACTCGCTCGAGGATCGCATCGTCAAACGGTACCTCTCTGCGCGCAGCTCAGCAGGCGGCGGCGGCAATCGCTATGCGCCCGAAGCCGCGATCCAAGAGCCAACCTTCAAGCGCGTCTCCAAGGCCATCGGGCCAGACAAAGACGAGCTTGCCCAAAACCCACGCTCGCGCTCTGCAAAGCTGCGCGTGGCGGTGCGCACGGACGCGCCCGCCCTGCCAACAGAGCGCACATCTCTAGGCCTGCCCAAACTTGTTATCGAGGGAAATTCATAATGCGTTCAATATTTTACGTGGTCTCCGCACTTGCCGTCATGGCCTTGGCCTTCTGGGCCTACCGCGAGAATTATGAAACCCAGGCTGCGCTGCGCAGCACCGATAAGCTGCAACGCGAGATTGGCAACAAACGTGAAGAACTCAGCGTTTTGCGCGCCGAATGGGCCTATCTCAACCGCCCTGCGCGGCTGCGCGAATTGGCCGAACTCAATTATGATCGCCTCGGACTTTTGCCCCTGATGCCAGAGCAGTTTGGCCGCATTGATCAAGTCGCTTTCCCCGATTTTGCCCTTGGGTTGATCACCAATCCTGTTGATGTTGTTGGCTCGCTGAGTGAGATCAAAGAATGAGTATCCGCACCCCCCTTCGCCCACTTGCCCGCATCCTTGAAGCGCGGCGCAACGGCGAAAATCCAGACGCGATTGAGCGCGAAAACATCCGCCTGCGCCATGAAGAGATGCGCGACAAATCCCGCCTGCGCGCCGAAGGGCGGCTCTTGGTTATGGGCGTCTTTTTCTTTTGTGCTTTCGCTGTAATTGGCGCGCGCATGGGCCTGCTTTCCGCCTCAGAGCCGCAAGAGCCGCGCGCCGCTGCATCAGGCGCCGCCATCCTTGCCGGGCGCGCCGATATCACCGATCGCAACGGCCGTATCCTTGCGACCAACCTGATCACGCATAGCTTGTATGCCCAACCCCCGATCATGATCGATCAAGAACGCGCCGCGCGTGAACTGGTCAAAATCTTCCCCGATCTGGACGAGGGCAAGCTGATCAAGCAATTCACCGGCGCGCGCAAATTCGTCTGGGTGCGCAAGAAAATCAGTCCCGAGCAGGTCCAACAGGTCCATGATATTGGCGATCCCGGCCTGATGTTTGGCCCGCGCGAAATGCGCCTCTATCCCAATGGCAAATTAGCGGCGCATATTCTGGGCGGCTCTTCTTTTGGGCGCGAAGGCGTTCGCTCAGCCGAAGTGATCGGCGTTGCCGGGGTTGAAAAGGCCTTTGACGAGCGCCTGCGCGATCCGGCCAATGGCGGCAAGCCGCTTGAGCTGTCGATTGATTTGACCGTGCAAAGTACCGCGCGCGAAGTGCTTTACGGCGGCATGAAGCTGATGAATGCGCGCGGCGCGGCCTCCGTTTTGATGGATATCCATACAGGCGAGGTGATCTCGCTTGTTTCGCTGCCCGATTTTGATCCCAACAATCGCCCGCGCGCCCTTGTTGAAGGCGTCGCCTCGGATAGCCCGCTGTTTAATCGCGGCGTTCAGGGCGTTTATGAGCTCGGCTCGACATTCAAGATTTTCGCCGTGGCCCAGGCCATGGAAGAGGGCCTGCTCAATCCCGACACGATGATCGACACCCAAGGCCCGCTGAAATGGGGCCGCCACAAAATCCGCGATTTCCATGACTATGGCAAAACGCTGAGTGCGACGGATGTGATTGTCAAAAGTTCGAACGTTGGCACGGCGCGCATCGCGATGCAGATCGGCGCCAAACGCCAAGAGGAATTCTTGGGCAAGCTGGGCCTGCTTACGGCCACGCCGATTGAGCTGGTTGAAGCGCCCGGCGCCAAGCCGCTTTTGCCGCCCAAATGGTCTGAAATCTCAACGATGACAATCTCTTACGGTCACGGGCTTTCCGCGTCGCCCTTGCACCTTGCGGCCGCTTATTCCTCGCTTCTCAATGGCGGCACCAAGATCGCGCCAACGCTGCTTAAACAATCCCATGTGCCGCGCGGCGAACGCATCGTTTCCGAAGCGACCTCGCGCGCCTCCCGCGATATGCTGCGCCAAGTTGTGGTGCGCGGCACGGCCTCGTTTGGCGAAGTGCCCGGCTATCGCGTTGGCGGCAAAACCGGCACAGCAGACAAGCCCAAAGAGAATGGCGGCGGCTATTACGATGACAAAGTGATCGCCACTTTCGCTTCGGTCTTTCCGGCCGATGATCCACGCTATGTTTTGATCGTAACCCTTGATGAACCTTCGGAAAATTCCGGCGACAAACCGCGCCGAACTGCTGGTTGGACAGCCGTTCCTGTTGCAGCCGAGATGATCCGCCGCACCGCCCCATTATTGGGCTTGCGACCAGAGATTGAAACTGTATCGCTAGATAATGTAACACTCACCTCAAGCCAGTAGGCAGATAAACAAAGAGGGTGACGCGTAATGGCGGGCAGCACGGGCATAAGCGCCGGAAAAACATTGGCCGAACTGGGGCTTACGGCCCAAACCGGAGGCAATGTTGAGATCAGCGGGCTTTGCGTCGATAGCCGCGAAGTCAAACCCGGTTATCTGTTTGCCGCCCTTCCCGGAACGCGCATTCATGGCGGCACATTCATCCAATACGCGCTGCGCATGGGGGCCGACGCCATTTTGACCGATCGCGAAGGCGCGCAGATCGCCTCGATGGAATTGGCCGCCTCCAAAGCCTCGCTGATCATCGCCGAAGACCCGCGCCAAACCCTGGCCTATACCGCCGCCCTTTGGTTTGGCGTGCAGCCCGATGTGATGGTCGCGATCACCGGCACCAACGGCAAAACCTCGGTGGCAAATTTCACCCGCCAAATCTGGGAATTGCTCGATATTGCCGCTGTTAACCTCGGCACGACCGGGGTCGAGGGCGCCTTTAGCGCGCCGCTTGCCCATACAACGCCCGAGCCGATCACCCTGCATCGGATGCTGGCCAAAATTGCCGGCGCAGGCATCACCCATGCCGCGATGGAGGCCTCCTCGCACGGGCTTGCACAGCGCCGCCTTGATGGGGTCCGATTGCGCGCGGCGGCCTTTACCAATTTCACCCAAGATCACTTGGATTACCACGCCAGTTTCGAGGAATATTTCGACGCAAAAGCGGGCCTGTTTGAGCGGGTCTTGCCCGAAGAAGGCGTCGCTGTGATCAATATTGACGATCCGCGCGGCATCGATATCTGCGCCGTGGCCGAGCATCGCAGCATTGATATTTTCCGGGTCGGACGCGCCGATATCGCGGATATTCGCATTACAAATCAACGCTTTGATGCAACAGGTCAGGATCTGCTGTTTCATTGCTTTGGCCGCAGCGAACAGGTGCGCCTTGGCCTAATCGGCGGCTTTCAGGCGGAAAATGTTTTGGCCGCGGCCGCCCTTGCGATTGCCTGCGGAGAAGAGCCACGCGAAGTGTTTGATGTGCTGCATGAGCTGCGCGGTGTTCCAGGCCGGATGCAGCTTGCAGCGACGCGTTCTAACGGGGCTGCGGTCTTTGTTGATTATGCCCATACGCCCGATGCTGTGGCAACGGCGCTTGCGGCATTGCGCCCGCATGTGATGGGGCGGATCGTGGCCATAATCGGCGCAGGCGGCGATCGCGATACGACCAAACGCCCGCTTATGGGGGCGGCGGCGGCGGCCAATGCGGATGTAGTGATTGTGACGGATGATAACCCGCGCTCAGAAGATCCAGCAGCCATTCGCAAAGCCGTTCTTGGCGGCGCGCCGGAAGCTTCTGAATTTGGCGACCGGGCCGAAGCGATCTTGCGCGGCGTTGATGCTTTGGGGCCGGGGGATGCGCTTTTGATCTGCGGCAAAGGCCATGAAACCGGGCAGATCATCGGCGACGATATCCTGCCGTTTAACGATGTTGAGCAAGCCAGTATCGCAGTCGGCGCGCTTGAAGGGAGCATCTGAGATGGCACTTTGGACAGCCGCCCAAGCCGCCGCCGCAACGGGCGGAGAGGCGCGCGGCAACTGGGACGTCACCGGCATTTCGATTGACACGCGGACCTTGCAAAAGGGCGATCTTTTCGTCGCCCTCAAAGACATTCGCGACGGCCATGAATTCGTCGCCAGAGCGCTGAAAAACGGGGCAGGGGCCGCGCTTGTCAGCTATATTCCCGAAGATGTATCGCCCGACGCGCCGCTCCTTTTGGTGCGCGATGTGCTGCCTGCGCTTGAGGAATTGGCGCGCGCAGCACGGGCGCGCACATCGGCCAAAGTGATCGCGATCACCGGCTCTGTTGGCAAAACCTCGACCAAGGAAATGCTGCGCGCGATCCTCTCACCGCAAGGCAAAACTCACGCCGCCGAAGCGAGTTACAACAATCACTGGGGCGTGCCGCTTACCCTTGCGCGCATGCCTGCCGACACGGATTTTGCCATCATCGAGATCGGCATGAACCATCCGGGCGAAATCGCGCCCCTTGCCAAGCTGACGCAGCCCGATGTGGCCATGATAACAACCGTTGCCGCCGCCCATCTGGAGGCCTTTGAAAACGTCGAGGCCATCGCGCATGAAAAGGCCGCGATCTTCGAGGGGCTGATCCCCGGCGGCCACGCTATCATCAACGCTGATCTGCTCACCACGCCGATTTTGCAGGCCGCCGCCAAACAAACCGGCGCACAAATCAGCAGCTTTGGGGCCTCCAAAGACGCGCAGTATCGGCTTGAAAACGTCCGCCTTTCCAATGCAGCAACAATCGTCGAAGCAAGCCAAAATGGCCCGCCAATCCTCTTCAAACTGGCAACCCCGGGGCGCCACTTCGCCATGAACGCGCTTGGCGCATTGGCCGTGGCCCAGGCCGCCGGCGCTGACCTTGCTATTTCGGCGCTCAGCCTTGGCCAATGGGCGCCTCCCGCCGGGCGCGGAACGGTTGAAACGCTGGTGATGGATGTGGTTGAGGACGAGCTGCGTTTTGAGCTGATTGATGACGCTTTCAATGCCAATCCCGCCTCGCTTGAAGCCGCGCTTGATGTCTTGGCCGCAAGCACGCCAGCCGATGGCATCGGACGCGTGGCGGCCGGGCGCCGCATCGCCGTTCTTGGCGATATGCTTGAGCTTGGCCCCGACGAAGGCGCGCTTCACCGCGCGATTGCCACCTATCCCGCAATCGAAAATCTGCACACAATCTATTGCGTCGGCCCGCGTATGCGCACCCTGCACGAGGCCCTCCCAGAGCCGAAACGCGGCGGCTGGTTTGAAGACGCAAACGCCCTAAGTGCCGAGATTCACAGCCATATTGACGCGGGCGACATCATCCTCGTCAAGGGATCTAAGGGCAGCTACGTCAGTCAAGTGGTTGACGCCATTCGCAAATTGGGCCATCCGCTGAGCGAGCAAATGCAAGGGAACGAGTAATGTTATATTGGCTGACCAATCTGTCGGATGGTGGGGACTTTTTTAACCTCTTTCGCTACATCACATTTCGCGCAGGGGCGGCCTTTTTCACAGCGCTGATCTTTGGATTTATCTTCGGTCAGCCCTTGATCAACACCCTGCGCCGCCGCCAAGGCAAAGGCCAACCGATCCGCGATGATGGCCCCGAAAGCCACTTCGCCAAAGCCGGAACGCCGACGATGGGCGGGCTGCTGATCCTCTCTGCGGTCATGACCTCGACCCTGCTTTGGGCGCGCCTTGATAATGGCTATGTTTGGCTGGTTTTGTTTGTAACCGTGGCCTATGGCGCGATCGGTTTTGCCGATGATTATGCCAAGGTTTCCAAGGGCAATACCAAGGGCGTTTCGGGCCGTGTACGTATGGCGCTTGGGCTTTTGGTCGCGGCGATTGCGGGCTACTGGGCGACGCAGCTGCATCCTGAAGCCCTTGCCAATCAGCTCGCGCTGCCGGTCTTTAAAGATACGCTGATCAACCTGAGCTATTTCTTCATTCCCTTTTCGATGATCGTCATCGTGGGCGCGGCAAATGCGGTCAATCTAACGGACGGTCTGGATGGGCTTGCCATCATGCCGGTGATGATCGCGGCGGGCACTTTGGGGGTGATTGCTTATGCAGTTGGCCGGGTCGATTTCACCGAATATCTCGATGTGCATTATGTGCCTGGAACGGGGGAAATTCTGATCTTCTGTGCTGGGCTGATCGGCGGCGGTTTGGGTTTTTTGTGGTACAACGCGCCCCCCGCAGCCGTCTTTATGGGCGACACTGGTTCGCTCGCTTTGGGCGGTGCGCTTGGCGCGATTGCTGTGAGCACCAAGCACGAGATCGTACTTGCGATTGTTGGCGGGCTCTTCGTGGTTGAGGCGCTCAGCGTGATTATCCAAGTGCTCTATTTCAAGCGCACAGGTAAGCGGGTTTTCCTGATGGCGCCGATCCACCACCACTTTGAGAAAAAGGGCTGGGCCGAGCCGCAGATCGTCATCCG
The DNA here is from genome assembly GCA_047631555.1 of Halocynthiibacter sp. Classification (GTDB taxonomy): domain Bacteria; phylum Pseudomonadota; class Alphaproteobacteria; order Rhodobacterales; family Rhodobacteraceae; genus JBLHZY01. Next base: position 196,387 of record JBLHZY010000001.1, read on the forward strand.
CTTTTGGATCATTTCGGTGATCCTTGCGCTGATTGGCCTGGCAACGCTCAAGCTGCGCTAAGGCGCGCTACATCGCTTTGCAAAGCGCATGACTTGCGCCATAATCGCCCTCACAGGCGGTTTGGTCCGCGAGGCTACAGCGATAAAACGCGCCCATAAGGGGCCGAAAACAAAGGGTTCTTTGATGATTCCAGTTCTTGGCTATGAGGGGCGGCGGGTTGCCGTTTTGGGGCTTGGCCGCTCTGGGCTAGCAACGGCGCATGCGCTGAAGGCGGGCGGGGCAGAGCCGCTTTGCTGGGATGACAGTGCCGAGGCGCGCGAACGGGCCGAGGCCGAGGGATTTGCCCTGCATGATCTAAGCCGCGAGGGCGCGTTTGAGGATGTCGCAAGCCTGATCGTCAGCCCCGGAATTCCCCATCTCTACCCTGCGCCAAACCCGGTTATCGCGCGCGCTTGGGCGGCGGGCGTTTCGGTCGATAATGATATCGGGCTATTCTTTCGCTCTGTCGGGGCGGCCGATTGGGATCAATTCGAGAGCCCGCCGCGCGTGATCGCGGTCACAGGATCCAACGGAAAATCAACCACTTCGGCGCTGATCCATCACATCCTTGAGACATGTAATGTGCCCAGCCAACTCGCCGGGAATATCGGGCTTGGGGTGCTCAGCATCGAGCCGCCGATTGACGGCGAAGTCATCGTGCTTGAGCTTTCAAGCTATCAAACCGATCTCGCCCGCGCGCTGACCCCAGACATTGCCGTTTTCACCAATCTCTCGCCAGATCACCTTGATCGTCACGGCGGGATGGGGGGCTATTTTGCGGCCAAACGCCGCCTCTTTGCCGAGGGCGGGCCGGACCGCGCGATCATTGGTGTGGACGAGGTTGAGGGGCAGTACCTTGCCAACCAACTCGTTGAAAGCGCTGAAGATATGCGCCTTATCCGCCTCTCAGTCGAGCGCAAGCTTGCAGGGCCGGGCTGGAATATTTTCGCCCGCAAAGGCTTCCTCTCTGAATATCGCAAAGGCAAGCAATCGGCCTCGATTGACCTGCGCTCGATCAAGGGATTGCCCGGCACGCATAACCATCAAAACGCCTGCGCGGCCTATGCGGCCTGCCGCGCGATCGGCCTTGCGCCCAAGGTGATCGAGGCGGCTTTGGCAAGCTTTGCAGGCTTGCCGCATCGCAGCCAGATCGTCGCCGAAAAGGGCGGCGTGACCTTTGTAAATGACAGCAAAGCGACCAATGTCGATGCGGCTGAAAAGGCGCTCGGGGCGTTCAAGAATATCCGCTGGATCGCGGGCGGCCTTGGCAAAGAGGGCGGGATTGCCGCGCTTGCGGGGCATCTGGGTGCGGTGCGCAAAGCCTATCTGATCGGGCATTGCGCGCGCGATTTCGCCCTGCAATTGGGCGAGACCCCGCACCAGATTTGCGAGACGATGGCAGCAGCAGTCGCGGCGGCGGCGGCGGATGCAGAGGCGGGCGATACGGTTCTTCTTGCGCCCGCTGCGGCCAGCTTTGATCAATATCCAAACTTCGAGAAGCGCGGCGAAGATTTCATCGCCTGCGTGGCGAAACTTTAAAATCTTTAAAGCATTTCGGAGACCTTTTTTAAAGTTTTCGGCCTGTAACCGATCTGATTTCGCCAGCGCTTGACCGCCGCTGGCGAGACATCCCGCGGATCATCCGGCCCGTCGCGATCCTTGGTGCGCAGCTTGGTGAGGCGGGCAAAAAATCCGCCCTTGGTTTTACTTTTGTTGGACAGCGGCGCGAAGGGATCACTGCCCGCTTCAAAGGCCGCAATCGTGCCCGGATCAAACACGAGCCCGGCCGCGCGCGCACCCTTAGCAATCCACGCAAGCGCATCATCCGAGAGCCCGCGAATATCGCCGCCCCCGCCAACCGAGCCGTGATCGCCCGCAAACCAAAGCTGCTGATAGGGGCGGGTATCGCTGATCTCGCCATCGTTGAGCTTGGCCAGATTATCCCAAAGCGTCGGTGGAAATGTACCGCGCCGCTCGTCAATTGAGACCGCATGGCGCGCGGAGGCGACCGAGCGCGAAAGGGCGGCATCATGGAAGGAATATTTGGAGTTAAACGCTTTGGCGATCTGGCCGTAATGGCCGGGCAAACCAAGCGCGCCGACTGTATCCCAAACGCCTAAGTAAGCGATTTTTAACAGATGGCCTGTTTCAAGCCCTTCGACTTTGCGCCAATCGGCTTCTTCGGTTGAGGTCACAAGCGCGGGATTGATCTTGTAGCGAAAGGCAAAGCTGAGCGGATCGTTGGGATGGGTGCCCTTATCGCCCGAGCGATAGCGCGCAATCGCGTCCGCAATATGGAAAATCCCGGCGCGCGGCGGGATGCCGGCGCTTCTGATCAGGCCAGCAAGAGAGCGCGCCGTATAGGCCCCGCGCGAAAAGCCAAAGATATAGATCTCATCCCCGGGCTGATAGGAAAAAGCCAGCGCGCGGTAAGCCTCTTCAATATTCTGAGTGAGCCCCCAGCCAAAGGCGCCGCCCCCCAAACGATCCACCAGCCGCGACAGCTTGCCCGCGCCGCGCCCCGATCCAACCCCTTGAACATAAAACATTTGTTGGAAAATACTCTCGTCGCCTTGCGCCTCACTGCTCAGCGAAAGCGCTTGAGATAGGCGTACAACATTGGTGGCTTCAACGGCATCGGCACGGTTCCATGTGCCGTCACAAAAGATGGCAATACGTTTCAAAATCTTGCTCCTGAGCGCGCGAAATAGCGCCGCATTCGGGCCGCAAATCAGCGGCGTAAATATGTGGATCAGCCCAAATAACGGGCCATGAGCAAGGGTAGCGCGCGCGCCGTGCAGCGCATAGGCGGGTATTCCAGACGTTTGGCGCGTTTTTGAGCCCCAAATGCGCGCCAATTCCCCAACGTCCGAAGTTTCGCCTATGCCTGCCTTGGGCCTAGCGTTTTATCGCATAAAGCGCTACACTTGCCCTTAGACCCGGATAACCGGGCGTTGATGAGGCAGTTTTAGGCGGTATCCCATGACGGAAATGGTGTATGGCACGGTCCCGGTTCGGGACGGTGAACCGATCCTTCCACGTTGGTGGCGGACGATCGATAAGTGGTCCATGTCTTGCGTTTTGATCCTGTTTGGGATCGGGCTTTTGCTTGGGTTGGCCGCGTCGCCCCCCTTGGCCGCAAAGAACGGGCTCAATCCTTTTCACTATGTGCAGCGACAGGCCTTTTTCGGCGGTGTTGCGCTTTTGATGATGTTTTTCACAACGATGATGTCGCCCCAATTGGTGCGCCGTTTGGGCGTTTTGGGCTTTGCGGCGGCGTTCATTGCGCTTGCCTTGCTGCCTGTCTTCGGGACGGATTTTGGCAAGGGGGCTATGCGCTGGTATTCGCTTGGCTTTGCCTCGATCCAGCCCTCTGAATTCCTCAAACCCGGCTTCATCGTGATGGCTGCGTGGCTGATGGCCGCGAGCCAAGAGATCAACGGCCCTCCGGGGCGGATGTATTCGTTTTTGCTGGCCGCAGGCATTGTGATCATGCTGGCCTTGCAGCCCGATTTTGGCCAAGCCTCGCTGGTTTTGTTTGGCTGGGGCGTGATGTATTTTGTTGGCGGCGCGCCGATCTTGATCCTGCTTGTGCTGGCGGGCGGCGTGGTGCTGTTTGGCACATTCGCCTATAACAATTCAGAGCATTTTGCGCGTCGCATTGACGGGTTTCTCACCACGGATATAGACCCCACAACCCAAATCGGATACGCTACAAACGCCATCCAAGAGGGCGGTTTCTTCGGTGTTGGAGTGGGCGAAGGGCAGGTCAAATGGTCGCTTCCAGATGCGCATACGGATTTCATTATTGCAGTCGCGGCCGAGGAATACGGGCTTGTTTTGGTGATCATCATTCTAGGCCTTTTTGCAACGATTACAGTGCGTAGCCTGCTGCGCCTAATGCGCGAACGCGATCCGTTTATTCGCCTTGCGGGCACCGGGCTTGCCTGCATGTTTGGCGTTCAGGCGATGATCAATATGGGCGTCGCAGTACGGCTTCTTCCGGCCAAGGGGATGACCCTGCCGTTTGTCAGCTATGGCGGTTCTTCAGTGATTGCCTCGGGGATTGCAGTTGGCATGTTGCTTGCCTTTACCCGGGCGCGTCCACAGGGCGAAATCGGCGATCTATTGCGAAAGCGAGGGCGTTAGCCATGGCCAATCCACCTCTTTTGATAATCGCAGCTGGCGGCACGGGCGGGCATATGTTCCCCGCCCAAGCGCTTGCCGAGGTGATGTTGCGCAAGGGCTGGCGGGTCAAGCTATCCACCGATGAGCGCGGCGCGCGCTATACCGGCGGATTTCCCCACGTTGTTGAGATCGAACAGGTCGCCTCGTCCACATTTGCGCGCGGCGGATTGGCGGCGAAAGCGGGCGTTCCGTTTCGGATTTTAGGCGGGACAATCGGCGCGGCGATCAAGATGCTGCGCGATAAGCCATCGGTCGTTGTTGGCTTTGGCGGCTATCCGGCGATCCCGGCAATGGCGGCCGCAACCCTGCTGCGCAAGCCGCGAATGATCCATGAGCAAAACGGCGTTTTGGGCCGGGTCAACAGGCTGTTTTCCAAACGGGTGAGCGCGGTCGCTTGCGGCACATGGCCGACGGATTTGCCAAGCGGTGTGAGCGGCGTTCATACGGGCAATCCGGTGCGCAGCGCCATCCTAGCCAAAGTCGGCGCGCCCTATATTGCGCCCGGTGATTATCCGATGTCGATCCTTGTGATGGGCGGCTCGCAGGGCGCGCGCATCCTCTCGGATACGGTGCCCGAAGCGATTGGGATGCTGGATGAGGCGATGCGCGCCAATCTGCGTATCTCGCACCAAGCGCGCGCCGAAGACCATGACCGCGTTGCAGAATTCTACGCCGCCCACGGCCTTGATGCTGATGTGCAGCCCTTCTTTAACGATGTGCCCAAACGCATGTCAGAGGCGCAGCTTGTGATCAGCCGCGCGGGCGCCTCTTCGGTGGCTGATATAAGCGTCATTGGCCGCCCCTCGATCCTGATCCCTTACGCCGCCGCCACGGGCGATCACCAATCGGCCAATGCGCGCGGATTGGTCGAGGCAGGGGCCGCGATCCTGATCCCCGAAAGCCAACTCAGCGCCCAAAGCCTAAGCGCGCAGATCAACGCCGTGCTCGGCAATCCAGCGGGCGCTTTGCAGATGTCGCAAGCCGCCCTTGGCGCCGCGCGCCCCAATGCGGCCGAAGACCTATCAGCGATGGTCGAAGAATTGGCGCAAGCCTAAGTTGTTGAATATACGAATAGAAAGCCGATTATCATGATTGCTAAGCCGACAAAACTTCCCACAGATATGGGCCCGATTCACTTTGTTGGGATTGGTGGCATCGGCATGTCGGGCATCGCTGAAGTGCTGCTCAACCATGGCTATAAGGTGCAAGGCAGCGATCTGAAGAAAAGCAAAATCACCGACCGTTTAGAGAAGCTCGGCGCGCAAATCTTTGAAGGCCAGCGCGGCGAAAACCTTGAAGGCGCGGAGGTCGTTGTGATCTCGTCGGCGATCAAACCGGGCAATCCAGAGCTTGATGCCGCGCGTCTTGCAGGCCTGCCGGTTGTGCGCCGCGCCGAGATGCTGGCCGAGCTGATGCGGATGAAATCCAACATCGCCGTAGCTGGCACCCACGGCAAAACCACAACAACAACAATGGTCGCCACAATCCTCGATGCAGGCGGCATTGACCCGACCGTGATCAACGGCGGCATCATCCATGCTTACGGCTCAAACGCGCGCATGGGGCAGGGCGAATGGATGGTCGTTGAGGCTGATGAAAGCGACGGGACGTTCAACCGCCTGCCCGCCACCATCGCCATCGTGACCAACATCGACCCCGAGCATATGGAGCACTGGGGCACCGAGGAAAACCTGCACCAAGGCTTTCTCGATTTCGTCTCCAACATCCCTTTTTATGGCCTCGCGGTCTGCTGCACCGATGATCCTGATGTGCAAAGTTTGGTCGGCAAAATCACTGACCGGCGCGTCGTGACCTTTGGCTTTAACGCCCAAGCCGATGTTCGCGCCATTAACCTCACCTATAAAGCCGGGGTCGCGCATTTCGATATAGCGTTGCAAGCCGAAGACATCCTGATCGAGGGCTGCTCGCTGCCTATGCCCGGCGATCACAACGTTTCCAACGCGCTTTCGGCTGTGGCTGTGGCGCGCCATCTTGGCATGAAGCCCGAGGATATCCGCGCAGCGCTGGCCGGTTTTGCAGGCGTCAATCGCCGCTTTACCAAGGTCGGCGAAGTGAACGGCGTGACGATTATTGACGATTACGGCCACCATCCGGTCGAGATCGCCGCTGTCCTTAAAGCCGCGCGCCAATCCACCGAAGGGCGCGTTATCGCTGTCCATCAGCCGCACCGCTACAGCCGGCTTCATACGCTTTTTGAGGATTTCTGCGCTTGTTTTAATGACGCAGATGTTGTGGCCATTGCCGAAGTTTACAGCGCGGGCGAAGAGCCGATTGAAGGGGCCGGGCGCGATGATCTTGTCGCGGGCCTGATCCGTCATGGCCACCGCCACGCGCGCGCCATCGTTTCCGAGGATGATCTCGAGCGGCTGGTCCGCGAACAGGCGCGCCCGGGCGATATGGTTGTCTGCCTTGGCGCAGGGACAATTTCCACATGGGCGAATGGGCTTCCGGCCCGCCTTGCGAAAGGATAGCGGATGGCAGAGGCCCTTCAAAGACGGATTGGCCTAGGGCTTTTGACCGCTTATGGCGTCGGCATCATGGTCGGCGCGGGCATCTATGTTTTGGTCGGCGCGGCTGTGGGCGAGGCGGGCGTTTGGGCGCCGGTCTCTTTCTTGCTTGCCGGGCTCGTCGCCGTGCCAACCGCGCTGACATTCTCCGAATTATCGGCCCGCATTCCAGAGGCCGCAGGCGATCCGGCCTATATCGAGGCGGGGCTAAAGACGCACTCATTGGCGATGCTGGTGGGATGGATCAACGTTATTGTCGGCACGATTGCCGCAGCGGCGGTTCTGCGCGGCGGGGTCGGCTACCTGACATCAATCTTCGATATTCCAGAGCTTTACGCGATTGTTGGGCTGGGATTGGCGCTGATCGGGGTTGCGATTGTCGGCGTGATGGAAAGCCTAGCATTGGCCGCAGTGCTGACGGTGATCGAGGTGATCGGCTTGATGCTGGTGATCTATGCAGGCTTCAATGCCGCGCCCGTCGCCCAATGGAGCGCACCCGCAGCGCCGGTTTGGTCTGGCGTTTTCGGCGCATCAATTTTCGCGTTTTTCGCCTTTATCGGCTTTGATGATATCGTCAACATGGCCGAGGAAACCCGCGCGCCAAGCCGCAATATGCCGCGCGCGATCCTCATTGCGCTGGCGATCACGGCGCTGCTTTATGCGCTTGTCTCGCTGGCGGCTGTGCGCTCTGTCCCGCAAGAGATTATCGCGACATCCGACCGCCCGCTTGCGCTCGTTTGGGAGGCGGGCATGGGAAGCTCGGCGCTGTTCCTTTCCGCCATCGCTGTCGCGGCCGCGCTTAACGGGGTTTTGGCCCAGATCGTCATGGCGAGCCGGGTGCTTTATGGGCTTGGGCGCCGCGCGCCGAGCCTTGCGATTTTTCACCATGCGCATGCCCGCTTTGGCACGCCGGTTTTGGCGACTGTGCTGGTTGGCATCGCGCTGATTGGGGCGGCGCTGACGCTGCCTGTGGCGACCTTGGCCGAGGGCGCAACGATTGCTTTGTTGGCGGTCTTTGCCGTGGTCAATCTTGCGCTGATCGTGCTCAAACGGCGCGTCCCCGAAGCGCCGTTTCGGGTTTGGACAATCGTGCCCTACCTCGGCTTGCTCACCTGTGTGGGAAGCTTTGCCGCCGCGCTTGCGGGCTTTGAAATGGGAGGGCATTAGGCCATGAGTGCCTCGCTAATTGCCACATGTCTTTGGGTTCTGGGCTGTACGCTGACGGCCTTCTTGCCGATGAAGCGCCAATATATTCCCGGTCTTACCCTGTTGATTATATTGCCCTTTATGCTGGCGGCTTTGGCCTATCAACACGGGATTTGGGTGCCGTTGGCGGTTCTGGCGGCGGCAATTTCGCTGTTTCGCCGCCCGCTTATCCATCTGTTTCAATGGCTTTACACCCGCCTGAAAGGAGCCAGCTCATGACCCTCTCTGTCGCTTTGGCCTGCCTCTGGGCCGTTATGGCAAACATGATCGCCATGTTTCCCTCAAAGAAAAATCACTGGCCCGCGGCTTATGTTTTGATCGCGCTTGGCGTGCCGCTTTTGGGCTATGTAACCTATGAGAACGGCCCCGCGATTGGGCTGCTTGTTTTGGCGGCTGGCGCCTCTATCCTGCGCTGGCCGGTGATCTATTTTGGCCGCTGGTTAAGGGCGCTTGTTAAGGGGTAATCGAGATGTTTCCTGCACGTAAGAATTTGAAATCGCTCGGTATTGTTGGGGCGTTTGTCTTTGTTTTGATGATCGGCCCGCTGATGAAGGGCGCGCAAAATTATGGATTTGAGGGCTTTGGCTACATTCTGATTTTGCTGGGAATTGTGCTTGGTGTTGCGCTTTTGAGCATCGTTGTGTTGCGAAAGCTTGGGTCTGGCGCTTGGACGGTTTGCGCGATGGTATTGGGCTTTGTAATCTTTGGCGGCGTGCTGATGATGATGGGCACAAGCGGTTGGGATGGGATCGCGTATTTTCTGCTTTTGGCGGGGGTTTTGGTCCCGCTTTTGGTCGGCTGGCTACTGGGCGGCGCGTACCAGTTCTTTCGCTGGCGCAAACAGGGGTTTCGTGGCGACGATCCAGCAAAACAAAACGCCGATGAGGGCGACGCTTAGGTAAATCCGCGGCCTCATCTGCAATGCTGGCTCCCAAAGGACACGGAGACCAGTGAGTTATCAAAGGATGATGATATGCTTACTGCGAAGAAAGTGATGATTTGGGGCGCGGTGAGCTACTTCGCCTTTGTTGTCGTGACCAGCGTGGCGGCCGCACTCTATGTTTCCTTCTTTCCTGGAGACAGCCTCGACAAGCCTTCAACAGTTTTGCCGGTGCTTTTTGTCCACGTTACATTGGTTCTCATCACTTTTGGAGCGGTGAGCTATAGCGCGCTACGCCGTTACGGGGGACGGTATTGGATGTCGGTGACATTCCTTTTGGTTTTGGGGGGATTGATCCCAATTTTTGGCGTGCTAAACACGCGCAATTCGTGGGATTTCATTCCATATGTGATCGCCTTCCTGTTTGTCTCACTGCCAATTCTGTTGGGTTGGCTGGCCGGGGCGGCATATCAGCTGGGACGCAGCCGCTATTTGCGCGAGAGGCGCGATAATTAACGCGCGTTTAGGAGGGGTGTTATGTTTTCAGCGAAAAGAGTGATGATCGGGGCAGGTATGGTCGCTGCAGCTATCGTTGGTTGGGCTTCCCTGTTTGAGGGAAATTGGGGATTTGACGCATTTTTCCTTCCAGCGCTTATCGGGTTTTTTGGCGCACTTTTCTTGACCTCATGCGCTGTCAGTTATGCGGTTTTGCGGCGCATAGGCCTGCGATATTGGGTTATCAGCGTGGCATTTCCGCTTCTGCCCGTGATTATGCCATTGATCAAAAAGAATAGCGTGACGGGCGGCATCCCGAGCATTGGTGAATATCTTTTTTTCCTATTTGTTTCCGTGCCAATTCTGGTTGGCTGGCTGGCCGGGGCGGCATATCAGCTGGGACGCAGCCGCTATTTGCGCGCGAGGCGCGATAATTAACGCGCGTTTAGGAGGGGTGTTATGTTTTCAGCGAAAAGAGTGATGATCGGGGCAGGCATGGTCGCTGCAGCTATCGTTGGTTGGGCTGCCCTGTTTGAGGGAAATTGGGGACGTGACGCATTTTTCCTGCCGATGTTGGTCGTGTTTTGCAGCGCACTTTTCTTGACCTCAGGCGCGGCGAGCTATGCGATCTTGCGGCGCTTAGGTATGTGGTTTTGGGTGATCTGCGCGGCATTTCTGGTTCTGTTTGCGATCATAACCTTGATCAAAATGAGGGGCGCGACGGGCGGCTTCCCGGGCTTTGCTGAATTTCTCTTTTTCCTATTTGTGCTCGTGCCAATTCTGGTTGGCTGGCTGGTCGGGGCAGGGTATCAGCTGTTTCGCGGGCGCAAAAGGCGCGCAACGCGTGAAGCGAAGGACGTTGAGACATGAGCAAATCCACTGGCCTTCCTGATGTGCGCGGCGTTTTGACGGCGGATCGCGCGCTTGATGATCTGACCTGGTTGCGCGTTGGTGGGCCTGCGGACTATTTGTTTCAGCCTGCTGATCCCGCTGATCTCAAAGCATTTTTGGCCGATTGCCCGCCCGAGGTTGCGATTTTCCCCATGGGCGTCGGCTCCAATCTGATCGTGCGCGATGGCGGCTTGCGGGCCGTTGTGATCCGCATGGGGCGCGGCTTTAACGGGATTGAGATTGAGGGCGGACGCGTGCGCGCGGGCGCTGCGGCGCTTGATGCGCATGTGGCGCGCAAGGCGGCGGCGGCGGGCGTTGATCTTACGTTTTTGCGCACCATTCCGGGCGCGATTGGCGGGGCGGTGCGGATGAACGCGGGCTGCTACGGCTCTTACGTGGCGGATCATTTGATCGAGGTGCAGGCGATCACGCGCGCGGGTGAAGAGATCACCATCACGCGCGATGATTTGAACCTGCGCTATCGTCAGAGCGATCTTCCCGAAGGGACTGTGATTATCTCTGCGCTGTTTGAGGGCAAGCCGGGCGATCCGGAGGCGCTTGAGGCGCGGATGATTGATCAGATCGCCAAGCGCGATGCGAGCCAGCCGACCAAAGAGCGTAGCGCCGGATCGACCTTTCGCAACCCGGCTGGATTTAGCTCAACCGGGCGGGCAGATGATGTTCAGGATCTCAAGGCCTGGAAGGTGATTGATGACGCGGGCATGCGCGGCGCGCGCCTTGGCGGGGCGCAGATGAGCGAGATGCATTCCAACTTTATGATCAATGCAGGCGGCGCCACAGCGGCCGATCTTGAAGGTTTAGGCGAAGAGGTGCGAAAAAAGGTTTTTCAAATCAGTGGCATCACGTTAGAGTGGGAAATCATGAGGGTCGGCGAACCGGCTCCTGATCTAGGCAAGTCGTCAAAATAAAAAATATGCCCCATAAAATCGGGGCGCGGTATCAATAGGTCGCGGGGAAAACCCTGCGCGTAAGGGCCCGAAAAGGGCTGTAAGAGGCAAGCAGTGAGTATGTCGAGCAGGGCAAACTCCAAAGTAGTTGTATTGATGGGCGGACCTTCGGCAGAGCGCGAAGTATCCCTTTCATCTGGGCGCGAATGCGCAGCAGCTCTGCGGGGAGAAGGCTATAACGTGGTTGAGCTTGATGCTGGCCGCGATTTGGCCGTGCAATTGCTGGCTGAAAAGCCGGACGTTGTGTTTAATGCCATGCATGGGCCGGGCGGCGAAGATGGCTGCGTCCAAGGCATGCTGGAATGGATGGGCATACCCTATACGCATTCGGGCGTTTTATCCTCGGCTTTGGCGATGGATAAAGAGCGCTCCAAAGAGATGTTTCGCGCCGCGGGCTTGCCGGTGATGCACAGTATCATTGCCCCCAAATCCGAAGTTTCCGCGCGCCATGTGATGGCGCCGCCCTATGTTGTGAAGCCCAATAACGAGGGCTCTTCTGTCGGGGTTTATCTCGTTCATGAGGCGGCAAATGGCCCGCCTCTGCTTGATGAAGCCATGCCCGAAATGGTGATGGTTGAGGCCTTTGCGCCGGGTCGTGAGCTGACGACATCGGTGATGGGCACCGGGCCGAATGATCCGGGCGCATTGGCGGTGACGGATATTCTGACCGATGGTTGGTATGATTATGATGCCAAATATAAGCCCGGCGGTTCGCGCCATGTGATGCCTGCAGAATTGCCTGCCGAGATTGAAGCGGCCTGTCTTGAATATGCCACCCGCGCGCATGAAGTTCTTGGCTGCAAAGGCGTCAGCCGCACTGATTTTCGCTGGGATGAGGCGCGCGGCCTTGCGGGGCTGATCCTCCTTGAGGTCAACACCCAGCCCGGCATGACGCCCACATCCCTTACCCCAGAACAAGCCCAAGCCAAGGGCATGAGTTTTGGCGATATGTGCCGCTGGTTGGTGGAGGATGCCTCATGCAACCGTTGAATGGCCAGACCCGCGACCAAGGCGTTTCCATCGGCAAGGCGCGGATTGCGCGCGGGCCGGGGGCAACGTCATTTAGTGCACAAACGGCGCAATCGGACCCCGCAGGGCGCGCCGCCCTCGCAGGGCACGCTGCTCCCGAAGCGCCGCTGCAAAAAACATCCGCCCCAAGCCAGACCAAACGCGATCCTGCGCCCTCGCGCATGGCGTATCGCTTTCATCGCCTCTGGCTCACCCCCGGCTTTCGCCTATCATTGCGCGCAGGCCTGCCTGCCGTGCTGACCTTTGCCGCCGTCGCCTTTTACTTTGGCCAAGACAACAACCGCCAAGATTTCATCGATCGCGCTGCCGAAATCCGCCGCTCCGTGGAAGAGCGCCCCGAATTCATGGTCAAACTGATGGCCGTTGATGGCGCCTCGGATGAGCTTTCGGCCGATATCCGCGAAGTCCTGCCGCTTGATTTTCCGATCTCTTCGTTTGATCTGGATCTGGTGGCGATGAAGGACGCGATCCAAGAGCTTGGCCCCGTGGCGCGCGCCGATCTGCGGATCAAAGCGGGCGGCATTTTGCAGGTTGAGATCACCGAGCGCACGCCTGCTGTTGTCTGGCGCGGGCTAAATGATGTTGAGCTGCTGGATGCTTATGGCAACCGGGTTGCGGGGATTTCCTCGCGCATGGAGCGCGCCGATCTGCCGCTGATTGCGGGCGAGGGGGCCGAGAATAACGTCGCCCAAGCGCTGCGCCTTTTGGCGACAGCCTCGCCGATTGAGCAACGCATTCGCGGGCTTGTGCGGATGGGCGAGCGGCGCTGGGACATCGTGCTTGATAACGATCAGCGCATCCTTCTGCCCCAAGACAATCCCGTGCAAGCGCTGCAACAAGTGATCGCACTGGACCAAGCCCAAGAGCTGCTTTCGCGCGATGTGATCGCGATTGATATGCGCAATATTCACCGCCCGACCCTGCGGATGGCCCCGATGGCCACCGAAGAGTTGCGCCGGATCAAAGACATAGAACTTGGAGCCCAAAACGATGAGTGACCTCTATTCAACTCAGCGCGCCATGCGCAATATGCGTGAAGCGGCGATGCAACGCGGCGTGATCGCCATTTTGGATGTGGGCACCTCAAAGATCGCCTGCCTTGTTCTGCGCTTTGACGGGCCCGATCATTTTCGCGAAAGCGATGGTGTTGGCTCGATGGCGGGGCAAAGCAGCTTTCGGGTGATCGGCGCGGCCACGACCCGTTCGCGCGGCGTGCGCTTTGGCGAGATCGACGCAATGAACGAAACAGAGCGCGCAATCCGGACCGCCGTTCAGGCCGCTCAGAAAATGGCCGCGACCCGGGTTGATCATGTGATTGCTTGTTTTTCCGGCGGTCAGCCGCGCTCTTATGGGCTTGCGGGGCAGGTCGAGGTTGAGGGCAATCAAGTCTCCGAGCAGGACGTCGCGCGGGTTTTGGCCGCTTGCGATGTGCCCGATTATGGCGATGACCGCGAAGTGCTGCACGCACAGCCAGTGAATTTCGCGCTGGATCACCGCTCGGGTCTTGGCGATCCGCGCGGCCAGATCGGCAACAAGCTCGCAGCCGATATGCATATGCTGACGGTTGACCGCGCCACGATCCAAAACCTTCTCTATTGTATCAAGCGCTGCGATCTTGAGGTCGCCGGGCTTGCCAGCTCGGCCTATGTTTCGGGCATCTCGGCGCTGGTCGAGGATGAGCAAGAACTCGGCGCGGCCTGTGTTGATATGGGCGGCGGCGCGACAGATATTTCGATCTTCATGAAGAAACACATGATCTATGCGGATTCTGTGCGCATGGGCGGCGATCACGTTACTTCGGATATTTCCATGGGGCTTCAGGTTCCGCTGGCCACGGCCGAGCGGATGAAAACCTTTTACGGCGGGCTTGTCGCCACCGGTATGGATGATCGCGATCTGATCGAGATCGGCGGCGATACGGGCGATTGGGAACATGACCGGCGCACAGTCAGCCGCGCCGAATTGATCGCCATTATGCGCCCGCGTGTCGAAGAGATTTTGGAAGAAGTGCGCTCGCGCCTTGATGCGGCGGGCTTTGAACATTTGCCAAGCCAGCAGATCGTTCTGACCGGCGGAGCGAGCCAAATTCCGGGCCTTGATGGGCTCGCGCCAAAGATTTTGGGCCAGCAAGTGCGCATCGGGCGCCCGCTTCGGGTGCAAGGATTGCCACAGGCCGCAACGGGGGCCGCATTCGCAAGCTCGGTCGGGCTTTGCCTGTTTGCCGCGCATCCGCAAGACGAATGGTGGGACTTTGAAATCCCGATGGAGCGCTATCCGGCGCGGTCGTTAAAGCGGGCGGTAAAATGGTTTAAGGATAACTGGTAACCGCAACATGTTGCGAAAGTGGCGAAATCCCGCTTACCTCGGGTCGATTAGGTCCATATTTTGTGTCCAAACTGTGTTTTTCGAGTGACGGCGCGCTCTAAAAGGCCTAATAATTACGGAGAATAGGTGAATCTGGCCCGGTGGGGGGCCAAAAATTTAGCAGGCGGATAGATTATGACATTGAACCTGACGATGCCCGACCGGGACGAGTTGAAGCCAAGAATCACAGTTTTTGGAGTTGGTGGTGCTGGCGGCAACGCGGTCAACAACATGATCGAAAAGCGACTTGAAGGCGTTGAATTCGTCGTCGCGAACACCGATGCGCAAGCGCTTCAGCAATCCACGGCCCCGGCCCGCATCCAGATGGGTGTAAAGGTGACCGAAGGTCTTGGCGCAGGGGCGCGCCCCTCGGTTGGCGCAGCCGCCGCAGAAGAAACCATTGAAGAAATCGTCGATCATCTGGCGGGCGCTCACATGTGCTTTATCACAGCTGGCATGGGCGGCGGCACAGGCACAGGCGCTGCTCCCATCATTGCGCAGGCCGCTCGTGAGCTTGGTGTTCTGACCGTCGGCGTTGTGACGAAACCCTTCCAGTTTGAGGGCGCAAAACGCATGCGCCAAGCGGAAGAGGGCGTCGAGGCGCTGCAAAAGATGGTCGATACGCTGATCATCATCCCCAACCAAAATCTGTTCCGTCTTGCCAATGAAAAGACAACCTTCACCGAAGCCTTCTCGCTTGCCGATGACGTGCTTTATCAAGGCGTTAAGGGTGTAACCGATCTGATGGTGCGCCCTGGCCTGATCAACCTTGATTTTGCCGATGTGCGCGCCGTGATGGACGAAATGGGCAAAGCGATGATGGGCACTGGCGAGGCAGAGGGCGAAGATCGCGCGATCCAAGCCGCCGAGAAAGCCATCGCCAATCCATTGCTCGACGAAATCTCGCTCAAAGGCGCACGCGGTGTTCTTATCAACATCACTGGCGGCTACGATCTTACCTTGTTCGAGCTTGATGAAGCGGCCAATCGCATTCGCGAAGAGGTCGATTCAGAGGCCAATATCATCGTCGGTTCCACGCTGGACACTGATATGGAAGGCGCAATGCGCGTCAGCGTTGTGGCCACCGGCATCGATGCCTCTGACAAGAGCGCCGATATGCCCGTTCCACGCCGCCGCATGGCCGAGCCTTTGACCCAGCAGCATGTTGCCGCACCGGTTGAAGAAGCGCCCGTCGCAGCACAGGCCGCACCTGCAGCGCCCGCCGCCGCAACGCCGCTTGAAGCCGAATCCCCGCGCCAAGAGCAGCTTTTTGAAGGCTTCGATCCTGCCCGCGCCGCACAGCAAGAGCAGGCCGAAGACATCTTTGATGATGCAAGCGACGAGATGCCCGCACCGGCCTATCAGCCGCGCCCAGCTGCAACGCAACAGCCGCAATTTGCCGAAGAAGCACCGCAAGCTGAGTTCGTCGCACCGCGCGCCCCGGCGCCCGGAACCCCAAGCCCAGAAGCGCTTTCGCGCCTCCAAGCTGCTGTGCAAAATCAGCCACGCGCCGCAGGGGCAAACCAACGCCCCGCCGCCCCGCAACCACAGCAAGCGGCCCCGCAGCCACAAGGCGAAAAGCCACGCTTTGGGATCAACTCGCTGATCGGCCGCATGACAGGCCACGGCCCAGAAGGCGAGCAACAGCCCGCCCGCCAAGCCGCCGCCCCGGCGCCCCAAGCGCCGCGTCAGCAGCCCCAAGTTCAGGCCCGCCCAGCAGAAGCCGAAGCGGATCCAGAGCAAGAGCGGATCGAAATCCCCGCCTTCTTGCGCCGCCAAGCCAACTAAAAGCGGTCACATTAACTTTTTGGAAGGGCTGGCGCTTGCCGGCCCTTTTCCTTTTGTGCCAATGGCTTGCCAGCGCGCATCGCGCCGATTAGCCGAATTTCGCCCGATTTGCGCGAAGATGTTTCAGACCGTTACAAAGATTGAGTTGCGATACTGCACTTGCAGCATTACCCCCCTTTCTTAACACGGGGTCACTCCGTCTAACGAAATCTGAAGGTGTGCATTGCAGGCGACGATCAAATCAGCGGTAACTTTCGAAGGCGTCGGGCTCCACTCGGGCGCGATTGTGCGCATGGTTGTGCGCCCTGCTGCCGCGGATCATGGCATCTGGTTTCGCCGCTCTGATATGGCGCTTGGCAACAATCTCATTCCTGCGATTTGGGATGCGGTCGTGTCTTCACAGCTTTGCACCTTGTTGCACAATGAAGCGGGCGCGAAAGTTTCCACCGTTGAGCATATCATGGCCGCTCTCGCTGGCTGTGGCATCCACAATGCGATGATCGATGTTGATGGCCCCGAAGTGCCGATCCTTGACGGCTCTTCTGCGCAGTTTGTCAAAGGCCTGATGGGCGCCGGCATTGCGCCTCAAAACGCGCCGTTAAAGGCAGTCAAAGTTCTCAAACCTGTTGAAGTGCGCGATGGCCTTGCCGTTGCCCGCCTCGATCCGGCCAATGAGCTGCGCATCGATTTCAGCATTGATTTTGCCGACGATGCGATCGGCACCCAAACAAAAAGCCTCAACATGGCCAATGGCGCCTTTGTGCGCGAACTGTCGGCCTGCCGAACCTTCTGCCGTAAAGCGGATGTGGATACGATGCAGGCCAATGGCCTCGCGCTTGGCGGGACTTTTGACAATGCGGTTGTTGTGGATGGCGCGGATGTGCTTTCGCCCGGCGGCTTTCGCATCCGTGATGAGGCCGTGCGCCACAAAATGCTAGATGCTTTGGGCGATCTGGCCCTTGCTGGCCGCCCGCTTTTGGCCCGCTACACAGGCGAGCGCGCCGGCCACGCCATGACCAATAAGCTGCTGCGCGCCCTGTTTGCCGATCCAAGCAACTACCGGATCGTCACCTGCGATTCCCAAACTGCCGCGCGTCTGCCCGGCGTTGGGGTGAAATCCGCAGATATGCCCGCATATGCCTTCGCTTAAGGCCCCGGCGCTGCACTGAAACCTCACGTTTATGAAAATCCCGCGCAAAGACATTTTGCACCGGATTTTTCTGTGCTAGACCAACTCAACACTGATGAAAATCAGAGCAGGATCGCAGGGGTAGCGTTTGATGGCACGGGTGTTTGGGATGGGAAAAACTGCGCTGGCTTTGGCCACGCTCGTATTGCTTGCCGCCTGTAGTGGCTCTTCCAAAGAGCCCGACCTTGAGAATTTCTCAGCCGAGGAAATCTACAAGCGCGGCGAGTATGAAATCTCACGCAACGAATACGACGATTCGGCGAAGTATTTCTCCGAAGTCGAGCGGCTTTACCCCTATTCAGAATGGGCCAAACGATCGCTGATCATGCAGGCCTATGCCAATCACCTGGACAAGAATTACGAAGAGGCGCGCGGGGCTGCGCAGCGCTATATCGATTTTTATCCCGGCGAAGAAGATGCCGCCTATGCGCAGTATCTTTTGGCCCTTAGCTACTATGATCAGATCGATTTAATCGGTCGCGATCAAGGGCTTACATTCCAAGCCCTGCAAGCGCTTCGCGTTGTCATCGAGCAATATCCAGATACCGAATATGCCCGCTCAGCCGTGCTAAAATTCGATCTCGCGTTCAATCACTTGGCCGCCAAAGAGATGGAAATCGGCCGCTACTATCTCAAAAAGCGCCACTATGCCGCCGGGATCAACCGCTTCCGCGTGGTGGTCGAACAGTTCCAAACAACAACCCTAACGCCCGAAGCCCTGCACCGCCTTGTGGAGAGCTATCTTGCCCTTGGACTGGATGCCGAAGCCCAGACTGCGGGCGCGATTCTGGGCCATAATTTCAAATCCACCGAATGGTACGAAGACAGCTATGCGCTGCTGACGGGCCGCGGTCTGAAACCCGAAGCCAAGGGTGATAACTGGCTCGCAGCGGTTTACCGGCAGGTGATCCGTGGCGAATGGCTCTGAGGCGGCGCGATGCTGCTGAGTCTCGATATCCGGGACATGTTAATCATTGATCGCCTCGCGTTGGATTTCCAACCGGGGCTCAATGTGCTTACCGGCGAAACCGGCGCAGGCAAATCGATTTTGCTCGATGCGCTTGGCTTTGTGCTTGGCTGGCGCGGGCGGGCTGATTTGGTCCGTGAAGGGGCCGAGCAGGGCGAAGTAAACGCGATTTTCGCGCTTGAGCCGGGCCATCCGGGCCTTGCTATATTGGCCGAAGCGGGCTTTGAGGCGGATGCGAGCGAGGATCTGATCCTGCGCCGGATCAACAGCCGCGACGGGCGCAAAACCTCTTGGATCAACGATCGGCGCGCCAGTGGCGACGTGCTGCGCGCGCTTTCAGAAACGCTGGTTGAATTGCACGGGCAACATGATGATCGCGGGCTTCTCAATCCGCGCGGCCATCGCAAATTGCTTGATGAATTCGCAGGGCTTGCCCCCAAAATAGAGGCGCTGCGCGGCAAGTGGCGCGCGCTTTCTGCGGCGAAAAAGGCGCTTTTGGCCGCAGAAGCGGTAGTTGAGGCCGTGCGCGCCGAAGAGGAATATCTGCGCCATACGGTGGCCGAGCTTGAGGCGCTTTCTCCAGAGGCGGGCGAAGAGGCCAGCCTTGATATTCGCCGGCGCCAAATGCAGGGGGCCGCGCGCATTCGCGACGATGTTCTGCGCGCACTCAACGCGATCAGCCCCGACGGCGCCGAGGGCCAAATCAATGATGCAACCCGCTGGTTGGAAGAGGCCGCAGACGGCGCCGAGGGCCAGCTTGATGCGCCGATTGCAGCGCTTGCCGAGGCGATGAATGCGCTGTCTGACGCGCAACAAGGGGTTGAGGCCTGCCTCAAAGTACTGGCCTTTGATCCGATGGAATTGGAGGCCGTTGAGGAGCGGCTTTTTGCTATTCGCGGCCTTGCGCGCAAGCATGAAGTTTTGCCCGATGATCTGGCGGATTTTACCGCCGGATTGCGCGCCAAATTGGATGCGCTGGATGGCAGCGCCAAGGACCTTAAAGCCTTGGGGCGCACGGTGGTTGAGGCCGAAGCCGCCTATCTCAAAGATGCCGACGCTTTAAGCGAGGCGCGGCGCAAAGCGGCCAAGCGTTTGGACAAATCCATGGCCGCAGAATTGGCCCCGCTGAAGATGGAACGCGCCGTTTTCGCCACCGAAATCAGCGCGACAGAGCCCGGACCAGAGGGCCAAGATGAGATCGCCTTTACCGTCGCGACCAACCCCGGCGCGCCTTCTGGCCCGCTTGGTAAAATCGCCTCTGGCGGTGAGCTGTCGCGCTTTTTGCTCGCGCTTAAGGTCTGTTTGACCGAAGGCACAACGGGCCTGACGATGATCTTTGACGAGATCGATCGCGGCGTTGGCGGGGCGACGGCGGACGCGGTTGGGCGGCGTTTGGCGGCCCTTGCAAAAGATGCGCAAGTGCTTGTGGTTACGCATTCGCCACAGGTCGCCGCGCGCGGCGCGCATCATTGGCAGGTGGCGAAATCTGTGAGCAACGGCATGACGACCTCAACGGTCATTCCGCTTGGCGCAGAGGCGCGGATCGATGAGATCGCGCGGATGCTTTCGGGCGATACCATCACCGATCCCGCGCGCGATGCGGCCCGGGTATTGCTCGAAGTTTAGCTCCCACGGCCCAATAATTTCAAAACAATTTCAGTATGTTAGGCAAGCCTAGTTGCCGCGCACCATCTTGCCCGGGTTCAAGATATTGCCGGGATCAAGTGCGCCTTTTAGCGCGCTCATAACATCCCAAGCCTCCCCGTGTTCGGCCTCCATCAGGCCAAGCTTGCCCATGCCGATGCCATGCTCGCCGGTGATCGTTCCGCCATAAGACAGCGCGCGTTTGCCAAGCCTTGCGGCGATATTTTTGGCAATATCGACCTCCATCTGATTGGCCGGATCGATCAACAGGATCGCATGAAAATTGCCGTCGCCCACATGGCCCAAGATCGGCCCCATCAGGCCAGAGGCGGCAATATCGGCGCGGGTTTCTTCAACCGCCGTGGCCAGTTTTGAGATCGGCACGCAGATATCCGTGACAACCGCGCGCGCGCCGGGGCGCAGCGCAAGGCAGGCGTAAAACGCATTGTGGCGCATCGCCCAAAGCGCGCGGCGATCCTCGGGTTTGGCGCTCCATTCAAAACCAAGCCCGCCGAAATCTTCAACGATCTCGCCAAAGCGCGCAGCGTCCTCGGCCGCCGAAGTATCAGAGCCATGAAACTCGACCATCAGATGCGGTTTGAGCGGGAATTCCGCCCCTGCATAGCTGTTGAAGGCCGCCGCGGTCTGCGCATCCACAAACTCAATCCGCGCCATCGGGATGCCCAACTGGATCGTGGCGATCACGGCGTTTACCGCCGCCTCCATCGTCTCAAAGGCGCAGACCGCCGATGTGATCGCTTCGGGCTGGCCAGCAAGGCGCAATGTGAGCTCGGTGATCAGGCCCAAAGTCCCCTCCGAGCCGACCATCAGGCCGGTCAAATCATAGCCAGCCGCGCTTTTGCGCGCGCGGCTTCCGGTGCGAATGATCCGCCCATCGGCAAGCACGACTTCAAGCGCCATAACATTGTCGCGCATCGTGCCGTATCGCACGGCCGTTGTCCCGCTCGCGCGCGTGGCGGCCATCCCGCCGATGGAGGCATTTGCGCCCGGATCAATCGGGAAAAACAGCCCCGTGGCGCGCAGCTCTTCATTCAAGGCTTCGCGTGTGATGCCGGGCTGAACAACAACATCCATATCCGCATCATGGACGGCCAAGACCTGATCCATCCGGGAAAAATCAACCACGACCCCGCCGCGAACAGCCAATCCATGCCCCTCCAAAGAGGTGCCCGCGCCCCAGCCAACAACCGGACAGCCATGCGCCGCACAGATTTTCATCAGCGCCGAAACTTCGCCCGTATCGAGCGGATAAGCGACCGCATCGGGCGGGCAGGGGGCGAAATAGGTCTCGCTAAGGCCGTGTTGGGCAAGATCGGGCTTGGAACGGCTCAACCGATTGCCTAGTAATGTGGATAACTCAGTAAGCGCGGCGTCGATGCTCATGTTACGTCCTTGGTTTACTCGGGCCTGACCCTAGGCGATGCAAGCCCGCCGGGGAAGGCTTTCAAATTGTTACCCAAACGTCAGGCATTATGACGGATCAAAATGAAAAACTGCTCTCCCGATATTGGGATGATGTGCGCACCAGCCTTCGCGATGCGCGCCGCGTTTTGCGCCAAAAAGGGCCGAGCCAGTTTCAATTCTGGCTGATTGCTTTGGCGATCGGTGTTGCGGCGGGCTTTACCGCCAATGGGTTTCGCGCCCTGATCGATCTTTTGCAGGCCTTCTTATATGGCACAGAAGATGTGAACCAGTTGCATAGTTTTGCAAGGAATTTGCCCTGGTACTGGATCGTGGCTATCCCAACTTTGGGCGGGCTTCTGGTTGGGCTTATTCTAAACTACTTTACCTCGGATGGGCGGGTGCGTTCGGTTGCAGATGTGATTGAGGGCGCGGCCCTTAATGAAGGGCGGGTCGAGCGGCGCGAGGGGCTGGCCTCGGCGCTTGCCTCGCTGATCACCCTGTCTTCGGGGGGCTCAACAGGGCGCGAGGGGCCGGTTGTTCACCTTGCAGGCGTCATTTCTTCATGGGTTTCGGACCGGATCAACGCAAACGGGCTCACAGGGCGCGATCTGCTGGGGTGCGCGGTCGCGGCAGGCGTTTCGGCCTCGTTTAATGCACCAATTGCCGGGGCGCTTTTTGCGCTTGAGGTCGTGTTGCGCCACTTCGCGGTCCATGCTTTTGCGCCGATTGTGATCGCTTCGGCGGCGGGAACAGTCGTCAGCCGCTTGCAATATGGCGATGTGACCGAATTCACCCTTGTCGCAGAGGGCGCGCTTGCCTTTTACGTCGAATTGCCGGCGTTTTTGATCCTTGGGGCGCTGTGCGGCTTGGTCGCGGTGCTGTTGATGCGGGCGATTTTCGTCGCGGATGATCTGGGCACCGCCTTTCAAAAACGCACCCGCTTGCCAAAGGTTTTGCGCCCGGCAGTGGCCGGATTGATGCTTGGCGGCGTGGCGATTGCCTTTCCCCATATCATTGGCGTTGGCTATGAGACGACCTCGGCCGCACTGACCGGAAACCTGCTGCTTTGGGAGGCGATTGTCTTTACCGCGATCAAGATTGTCGCCGTCGCGATCACCATGGCAGGGCGAATGGGGGGCGGAGTATTCTCGCCCGCTTTGATGGTGGGCGCCATGACCGGGCTTGCCTTTGGGCTGATCGCGACGGGGATATTCCCGGATGTTTCCGGCTCCGAGACGATCTATGCGCTGGCGGGCATGGGCGCAGTCGCCGCGGCCGTTTTGGGCGCGCCGATCTCAACGACATTGATCGTTTTTGAGCTGACGGGCGATTGGCAAACCGGCCTTGCGGTGATGGTCACGGTCTCGATCTCAACGGCGCTTGCCTCAACAATGGTTGATCGTTCTTTCTTCCTGACCCTGCTTGAACGGCGCAATATTCATCTGGCCGCCGGGCCGCAGGCCTACTTGCTGGCGATGTGCAAAGTCAGCCAATGCATGCGCCAAACCGACAGCCCGGATTGCGCCTCTTTGGAGGCCTGCGAACAGATGCTAGAGCAGGGCGCCTATGTCGAGCTTAACGCCACATTGGATCGCATCCTGCCCAGATTTGAGCGCGAAGGCTGGAGCTTTCTGCCCGTCGTGATCACGAGCCAAGGCAAACCGCCCGAGCTCAAAGGCGCGATCTACGCTGTTGATGCTTTGCGATACTATACCAATGCTCTGGCCGCCACAGCCGCCGAAGAGCATTCCTAACCTGTTGAAATCATTGAGCCAATCGCGCGCGCCGGATCAAACCCGCTCAACCGCAACCTTATTGCCGTAAAACGCGATATGGCCAGCGATCTGCGCCACATCCTTTAATGGGGCCTCATAAGACCAAGCCGCATCCTCAATCAAAACCGATTTGGTCTGGATCGAGAAATAGGTCGCATCGCCCTTATGCGGGCAATGGCTTGTCGTCTTGGAAGGCTCCAAAAACGGCATCGCAATATCGGCGCGCGGGAAATAAATCACCGCCGGATAATCGCCTTCAACAAGCTCAATCGCGCGGCTCGTTTCGCCCAATATGGCGCCGCCAGCGCGCACAACCCAATTGCCTTCAGCCTGCCGAAGTTTGATCAAGTTAGCCATGCGAAATATCCTCCCAGTTTGCGTCTGCGGTCTATATCAGGGAATGTGGCTCAGGTATATGTCATAACCGTTAAAGCGGCGCTGTGGCCGCCGATAGCCAATCGCGCGCCCGCTCAGAGAGCCGCGTTTGCAGATGATCTCGGACCTGCTCGTGATAGGCATTGAGCCATATACGCTCGCTTGGGCTTAGCATTTCCGCGACGATCAAACGGCGATCAATCGGCACATATGTGAGCGTCTCAAAACCCAGCATATCGCGCTTGTCGCCGCCCTCAACGGGCCCTGCCTTACAGACCGCAATCAGGTTCTCGATGCGAATGCCAAAGGCCCCCTCGCGGTAATATCCCGGCTCGTTTGAGAGGATCATCCCCGGCTCAAGGGCGACGTCAGAGAGGCGCGAAATCCGTTGCGGCCCCTCATGAACACAAAGATAAGCGCCAACGCCATGCCCGGTGCCGTGATCGTAATCCATGCCCGCAAGCCAAAGCGGCGCGCGGGCGAGCGCATCCAGATGTTGCCCCGCAACGCCGCGCGGAAAGCGGGCTTGGCTGATCGCAATCATGCCCTGCAAAACCCGGGTAAAACAGGCGCGCTCATCCTCCCCGACCGGGCCGATGGGCACGGTGCGGGTGATGTCTGTCGTGCCGTCAATATATTGCCCGCCGGAATCGATTAGCAGCAATTCGCCCGCCGCAATGATGCGATTGGATTGCGTGTTGACCCGGTAATGCACAATCGCGCCGTTGGGGCCTGCGCCGGCGATTGTCTCGAATGATATCTCGCGCAACGCCCCTGTATCACGCCGAAATCCTTCAAGCGCTTTGACAGTGTCAATCTCGCTAAACTGCCCCGGCACTTGCGCGTCGAGCCAGGTCAGGAATTCTACCATCGCCGCGCCATCACGCAGATGCGCCGCGCGCGCGCCCGCCAGTTCAACAGCATTCTTGCGCGCTTTGGGAAGGGCGCAGGGATCGGCGCCATAATTGATCGTGCTGCCTGCCTGTTTGAGAATATCGCGCAAGGCCCAAGGCGCAGAGGCGCGGTCCAAAAGCACAGGGCCCGTGATCCCCGCCAAGGCCGCCTCAAAGGCATCAATCGGTAAAACCGCGACATCGGGCCCAAGGTGATCGGCAATCCCATCAGCCTTGCCATGGGCGCAGAACAGCTGAACTTTGCCCTCATCTGTAAGCACCGCCATCGCATGGGCCACAGGATTGCGCGGGATATCGGCGCCGCGAATATTCAGCAGCCATGCCACCGAATCCGGCAAGGTGATCACCGCCGCACCATGCCCATCTTTGCGCAGTTCCGCGGCCAAGCGCGCGCGTTTCTCGTCATGGGTCTCGCCTGCATTCTGCGCCGGATAAGCGCTGATCGGGGCCATGGGCGGGGCAGGGCGATCGGCCCAAATCGCATCGACCAGATTGGCACAAGCGCGAAGCGAAAGCCCGGTACCTTTGAGGCTTTTGCGCAGGGTTTTGATCTCGCTCATCGTGTGTAGCCACGGATCAAAGCCAATCTCGCCGCCGTCCAAAAGCTGCTCTTTGAGCCAATCGCCAAGCTTCACTTCTGGCCAGTGAACGGGGGTAAAGGCGGCCAAATCGATCTGAGATTGGACCTGAACGCGGTAGCGCCCATCAATAAAAACTCCGGCCTGATCGCGCAAAACACAGGCAAATCCAGCCGAGCCGGTAAAGCCCGTGAGCCATGCCAAACGATCATCGCAGTCGGCGACATATTCGCCCTGAAACATATCCGCGCGCGGCACCAAAAAGCCCGCAAGAGAGGCGCGCTCTATCTGGATGCGCAAGGACGCGAGCCGGGGCGGGCCCTGCTCTGGGCGCGAAGAAACATCAAAGCTTTGATACATGGCACACCCGTTTGTTTCGGTTGATTGGCCCCTATGAGGCGCGTTTCATCCCCATCACACGGGCGCGCGCCCGCGGATCAGAATCAAACAAAGAGGCAAGCTGCTCGGTCATCGCACCGGCCAATTGCTCGACATCTGTGATGGTCACGGCGCGCTCATAATAGCGGGTCACATCATGGCCGATGCCAATCGCGATCAACTCAACGAGCTTTTTCTTCTCGACCATGGCGATCACATCGCGCAGGTGTTTTTCTAAGTAATTCGCAGGGTTAACGGACAAAGTTGAATCGTCAACCGGCGCGCCGTCAGAGATCACCATCAGGATTTTGCGCGATTCATGGCGCGCGGCCATGCGCCGATGCGCCCATTCAAGCGCCTCGCCATCGATGTTTTCCTTGAGCAGTCCTTCCTTCATCATCAGGCCCAAATTCGCCCGCGTGCGCCGCATTGGCGCATCAGCTGATTTGTAAATGATGTGGCGCAGATCATTGAGCCGGCCCGGCTGTTGCTCGCGCCCCGCTCCTAGCCAAGACTCGCGGCTCTGCCCGCCCTTCCAAGCGCGCGTGGTAAAGCCAAGGATTTCAACCTTCACCTGACAGCGCTCAAGCGTGCGGGCCAAAACATCCGCACAGATCGCCGCAATCGAGATGGGCCGCCCGCGCATCGAGCCGGAATTATCGAGCAAAAGGGTCACAACTGTGTCGCGAAACTCGGTGTCTTTTTCGAGCTTGAAGGAAAGCGGCGTGGTTGGATTTGCAACGACCCGCGCAAGACGTCCTGCATCCAACATCCCCTCTTCGAGATCGAATTCCCAAGAGCGGTTTTGCTGGGCCTGCAGGCGGCGCTGAAGCTTGTTGGCAAGGCGCGAAACAGCGCCCTTAATCGGATCGAGCTGCTGATCAAGATAGGCGCGCAGGCGCTCAAGCTCGACCGTATCAGCGAGGTCTTCGGCGGCGATCTCTTCGTCGAAAGCCGTTGTATAGACTTGATAATTCGGGTCCGCATCGGAAACGGGCTGGGGCGGCGGCGGGTCAAGCGGGGCCTCGCCATCGGGCATCTCGGCCTCTTCGCCCATATCCTGATCGGCCATATCATCGGCCGAGACTTGCGCCTCCGAAGCATCCTGGCTGTCGTCTTGGCTGTTCTCTGGCGAGGCTTCGTTTTCGTCAGAACTGTCGTCCTGATCGCCGTTGCTTTCCTGCTCCTGCTGATCCTCATCGGACTCAGCGCTTTCATCGTCCTCGGGGTCGGTTTCATCCGGATCATCGCCAAGCTGATCGCCGTAGCCCAAATCCTCAATCACTTGGCGCGCAAGCCGGGCAAAGGCCGCCTGATCGCCCAGAACATCATCCATCTCAGAGAAGTTATTGCCCGCCGCATCCTCAATGAATGTGCGCCACAGGTTCATCACATTGTCCGCGCCCTCGGGCAGGGGGCGGCCCGTCGCCAAATGACGCACGAGATAACCCGCCGCTACGCCAAGCGGCGCCTCAGACATCTGGCGAATGCCCGCATAGCCCTTGCGCATCGCCTCATTGGCGATTTTTGCGTCGATATTGCCAGCTGTGCCGGGCATGTAACGTGCGCCAACCGCCTCGCAGCGCGCCTCTTCCATCGCATCATAAATGCCGCGCGCAAGATCGCCCGTGGGCGCGTATTTGGCAAAGGTGCCCGCGTCATGAAACTTCTCGCGCAGGGCAAAAGCATCCGCCGTGCCGCGCGCCAAAAGCACCTCTTCGCGGTCAAGCCGGCGGCTCACCTGCGGCAAGCGCATCGCATCGCCCGTTTTGCCCGGAGGATCGACCGAAAAGGTGACCGTCAGATCAGGATTATCCGCCATAACCTTGGTCGCTTCGGCCAAAGCTTTCTTGAACGGATCGGCGGGATTATCGGTTGGTTTGCTCATGGTTTTGGTAAATCACTCTCGGGCGCTTTGGGCAAGAGGAAGCGCGCCTTCACGCGGCGTTTTGCTGATCAAAAGTGGCGCGCGCGGCGGCGATCTTTTCGGCATTGTTGACCGCCCATTGGCCAAGCTGCTGCACCGGGATCAACAAATCGCGGCCCAAATCCGTCAGCTCATAATCGACCCGCGGCGGGCGGCTTGGGGTCACGGTGCGGATCACAAACCCGTCGCGCTCAAGGTTGCGCAATGTCGAGGTCAGCATCTTTTGCGAGATATTGCCAATCGCGCGCTGGATCTCGGAAAAGCGCATCGGGGTGATTTCGGCTTGGGCGTTGCAAGGCGCGCGCTGTGCCGGCTCATCGCCCTGTGCAGGAATGCAAAGCGCCTGTGCGCCCAGTGTAGAGACAACAAGCACCGTCCATTTGTCACCAATCTTTGTAAGCATATCAGAGACTTGCGTACATTTGGCAGCGTCGCCGCAGGGCGCGGTCACTTGTAGGTCTGTTGGTTTCATAAAGGTGCCTCCTTGTGCTCGCCCAAGTAATAACCGATTTGCCCCTAGTAACCAATAGAAACTATATCCCCATAGGAGACTTCCCAATGACAACGCCCAATATCGCCGTGATCATCGGCTCGACCCGCGCCACACGCTTTGCCGATAAACCCGCCGCTTGGCTGATGGATAAGATCAAAGCGCGCACAGATTTTACCGCCGAATTGGTCGATCTGCGCGATTTCGATCTGCCGCTGTTTGATGAGCCCGCCTCTAACATGTGGATGCCAAGCAGCAATCCAAAGGCCGTCGCATGGCAAGAAAAAATCGCAAGCTTTGATGGCTATATTTTCATCACCGCCGAATACAGCCACTCGATCACAGCCGCTCTGAAAAACGCGCTGGACTATGCGGCCGTTGATTGGGCGCGCAAACCAATGGCGGCTTTTGGCTATGGTGGCTTGGGGGCGGCGCGCGCGGTTGAGCATCTGCGCAATATTGCGGTTGAGCAGCAAATGGTGCCCGTGCGCGCCGCGGTTCACCTTGGTTCTGCGGCCTTTATGAAGGTTCATACCATGGGCGAAAATGCAGAGATGTCCGAAGTCGATGCGATTTTGGCGCCAGCAGCGGAGGCGATGTTTGATGATCTGAGCTGGTGGGCCAAAGCGACCAAAGCAGCGCGCGACGCATAAATCGCGATGCCACGGGAGATTTGAATTAACAAGCGACGCGCTCTTATCCAGCGCGTCGCTTTGAGTATTTATTGCCAAGAAAAAGTAGGGTGGGTGTACAGACATCATGTGTCAAACAGCACTTGGCTTTTTCTTGGTCCAAATACTCCCGCCGGAGGCTCCCCATTTACGACAAACCGCGCCCCGATGAAGGAGCGCGGTTTTGAGTGGCCAAAATAAAATTTGGTGTAGCTTATTGAGCAGCCGTTGAGGCCGCGCTTTCAGGCAGTTCTTCGTCAAAGCAGCGCTGGTAGAATTCGGCTACGGTTTGGCGCTCAAGCTCATCACATTTGTTGAGGAAGGAGAGGCGGAACGCATAGCCGACATTGCGGAAGATCGAGGCGTTTTGCGCCCAAGCGATCACCGTACGCGGCGACATCACGGTTGAAAGATCCCCGTTCATAAAGGCGGTCCGGGTCAGATCGGCAACGGTCACCATTTGACTGATGGTTTTGCGGCCGGACTCTGTATTGTAATTCGGGTTTTTCGCCAGAACGATGGCCGTTTCCGCATCATGGCTGAGGTAGTTCAGCGTGGCCACGAGCGACCAGCGGTCCATCTGGCCTTGGTTGATCTGCTGCGTGCCGTGATAAAGGCCGGTCGTATCGCCAAGGCCGACGGTATTGGCGGTTGCGAAAATACGGAAATATTTATGCGGCGTGATAACCTTGTTTTGGTCGAGCAGGGTCAGTTTGCCGTCAACCTCAAGCACGCGCTGGATCACAAACATCACGTCGGCGCGCCCAGCATCGTATTCATCAAACACAATCGCCGTTGGTGTGCGCAGCGCCCAGGGCAGGATGCCCTCTTGGAATTCGGTGATCTGTTTGCCGTCTTTAAGCTTGATCGCGTCTTTCCCGATCAGATCGATCCGGCTGATGTGGCTATCAAGGTTAACCCGCACAGTGGGCCAATTGAGCCGCGCTGCGACCTGTTCGATATGGGTCGATTTGCCTGTGCCGTGATAGCCTTGGATCATCACGCGGCGATTATGCGAGAAGCCTGCAAGGATCGCCATCGTGGTATCGGCGTCAAATTTATAGGTGCTGTCAAACTCAGGCACGCGCTCTGTGCGATCGGCGAAGCCTTTGACCATCATGTCGGAATCGATGCCAAACACCTCACGAACATTGATGTCTTCGGTGGGTTTTGCGTTCTCGTCCATGGTGGCCTGCCGTTTTTCGCTGTTATCAGAAGGGCGTTATTCGCCGCTCGGATTGTGGTGCAACATATTGTGCGGGGGTGCAAGGGGAACGGGGAGAAAAGGCGCCTTCAACATACGCAATCGTGTCCGATAGGCGCGCTCTGGCCTCTTTTAATGGCGGGCGGCTTGGGCAATAAAGGCAATTGGAAAAGCCGCGCGGTTTGGCGCGGGATGGGGATCAATGGCTCAGCTGAGAGAAATCGAAG
The DNA here is from genome assembly GCA_047631555.1 of Halocynthiibacter sp. Classification (GTDB taxonomy): domain Bacteria; phylum Pseudomonadota; class Alphaproteobacteria; order Rhodobacterales; family Rhodobacteraceae; genus JBLHZY01. Next base: position 226,528 of record JBLHZY010000001.1, read on the forward strand.
AGATGATTGCGCGCACCGCTCGGGGCGATCGCAATGCTTTCTCGCAGCTATATTCCGCAACCTCTGCGAAACTTTTTGGCGTTTGCTTGCGTGTCTTGAAGGACAGGGGCGAGGCAGAGGATGCCTTGCAGGATATTTTCGTGAAGATCTGGCAGAATGCGGATCGGTATACCTCTGGCGGGTTAAGCCCGATGACATGGCTGATCACCATCGCGCGCAATGGCGCCATTGATCGGCTGCGCAAGCGACGGATGGATACCGGCGCGGCGGATGTGATTGAGGCCATGCCCGATAGCGCGCCGGGCCCCGAAAGCTCGGCCATTGCGCGCGGCGAGGCGGGGCGGATCGTGTTCTGTCTTGGGACGTTGGAAGAAGAGCGTGCCGAAGCGGTGCGCCGCGCCTATCTTGAGGGCGAAACCTATGCTGATCTGGCCGCGCGCTTTGACGTGCCGATCAATACGATGCGAACATGGCTGCGCCGCAGCTTGCAAAAACTGAAAGACTGTATGAGCCAATGAGCGAGACGCCAGAACCAAATGCGCAAAGCGCTGAGATCGCGGAATACGCGATGGGTCTGCTTGGTGGGGCCGAGCGGGCCGCGCTTGAGGCGCGTCTTGCCTCTGATCCTGCGCTGCGGGCCGAGCTTGCCGATTGGCAGGAGCGCTTGGCGGCAATGACCGATGAGGTCGCGCCGGTTAATCCGCCAGAGCGCGTCTTTGCCGGGCTTGAGCAGCGGCTGTTTGGCGAAGAAATCGGCACGGGCTTTTTCGCGCGGCTCTTGGGCGCACGGCGCGGGGCTGTGGCCGGGGTTGCGCTTTCTTTTGCCGTCTTGGTTGGGCTGATCCTCTGGCTCCCCAGCGCGCAATCGCCGCTTTATGTCAGCCAACTCGCGGCTGATGGCTCCCCCCTTGAGATGAGCGCAGAATTTGGCCGCGATGGCGGTTTGCAACTGACACGGATCGCAGGGGCCGCCCCGGAGGGCCGGGTGCTTGAGCTGTGGTTGATCGTTGGTGAAACCCCGCCGATCTCGCTTGGTGTCTTGCCCGATACGCCCAAAATGGCGCTGTTCTTACCAGACGAATTCGCCGCGCTAATCGCGCCCGGCGCCGTGCTCGCCATCACAGACGAGCCTGCTGGCGGCGCCCCCGGCGGCATCGCAACAGGCGAAGTGCGCGCCTTGGGCGAGGTGCAGGCGTTTTGATTTGAGGGGGCTCAGGTGACGCCTTGAGCGCCCGCTATGCCCTCAAACTTAAGGGCGTGCACTCGAACTTAAACGACTACAAGATAGATTGGTCAGCCCCAAAACGATGAGCCAGATATTCACGGCCCACCAACTTATACTGAAGTCTCCCGTCAAAATCCAGAAGGATACAGCCATCAGCCCTGCGCAGATCATCAGCGCAGCCGCCGTCGTTTCGAGCTTGAACTTTAACTCCATTGAAAACCTGCCAAAGCGGGCGCTTAATCCTATGAGAGCAAAGGCCAAATCAATTGGAAAGAACGACCAGTTCCAAGCCACAACAAGCGGGTTCTGGTAGTCTGAATACATCAATGATGGGTCAATCGAAAGCAGGTTGAGCGCGAGCGCCCCAGCAAGGAGCCAATACAAAAGCATCAAGGCTTCGGTGACTGTGGTCGATAACTTTAGCATTCGATACCTCTTTTACCTGAGGGAGATTTCTGCGCCAAAAGGGGTGTCACCGCAACGTCTGTTGGCCCCCCTTTGCGCCAAATATTCAAGCAGGATGGCGGGCCGTTTATCTCAAGCAAGAATAAATTGTCATAAAAGCAATCACTTACGAATTTTTCCAAAAATAATTCAGCGCCCCTGAAACTTCCTCGCACCGCGCCCCGTTACTCCCAGTATCCAAGGCACAAAGCCTTTGGCCAAACTGACCAGGAGAATACGACCATGAAATTCACACGCACGCTCACCGCCATTTCCGCCTTCGCTCTGTCCGCTTCCATCGCTTTTGCTGCCGGCCACTCGCCCGCAAATCCGCAAGTTGGCGGCGCGGATATGTTTGCTGACAAGAACATCATCGAAAACGCCGTAAATTCGCCCGTGCACACAACGCTCGTGGCGGCCGTCAAAGCGGCGGGCCTTGTGGAGACCCTAAGCGGCGACGGCCCCTTTACCGTTTTCGCCCCAACCAATGACGCTTTCGCGGCCCTGCCAGCCGGAACAGTCGAGACGCTCCTGAAGCCTGAAAACAAAGAGATGTTGACGAAAATCCTCACATGTCACGTTGTTTCTGCGGATGCGCTTTCCATGGCGATCAAGGGCATGATCGACGACGACAGCGGCAAACACCCCGTGCCAACAGTCGGTGGCTGCACATTGCAAGCGACCTATATGGGCGACAAAATCATGCTCGAAGATGAGCAAGGCAATATCGCCAACGTCACCATTGCGGATGTAAAACAACGCAACGGCGTCATCCACGTGATCGACAAAGTGCTTCTTCCTGCGATGTAAGTCGTGCAAAAATGGGGCGGCTTTTGAGGCCGCCCCAACCGTGCCAAAAGCGCAGTTTGCGGCAGGGATCAACCGGTGCCGCCTAATAGTTCAGCAAAGAGAATTTGCGCGAGATGCCCAACCCTAAACTTGTCGAACGAAAGCCCGTTTTCCCGGCGGTCTTGGCGGCAAACCCGCGCAGCGCCAATTCATCGCTTAGCCCGTATTCAAATCCAACAGCCGCCCGTGCGATTGGCCCCTGAACATTGGCCCCAACATGCAGCTCGCCAAAAACCTGAAGCCGCGCGCCCGCGACATTCTTGCTGATTGCCCCAATGCCCGCAGAAACTTCGCCATACCCCGGATAGCCCCGATAAGACTGATAGGAAATGGCCGCGCGAAGGGGCACATAGAAATGGGTGCCAAGCGTCTTTTGCCCTCGAATAACCAGCATGTTAAGCGGCGGGCTGCTCAGATGTTTGTAACGAATATTAAACGCGGTTTCATGCGAGAGGCTAAACTGAAACGCTTTATATTGGCCCTGTATCGCATTGCTATCAGCGGTCGCCGCGTTAGCGATGCGAAAATGCGAAATGAGCGCCGTGCCAAAGGTATAATTGCGCGCGGTTCCATCAATAGCATGCGAATACCCCGCCGTAAGCGCAAAGCCGAGCCTCTCGTTAAATCTATATTCGGCCGCCAGTTTTGGATAGAGCAGCAGCCCTGATCCGGTATCGATCAACGTAGGCGCATAGCCCCCCGAGCCAAATCCAAGCTGGCCGTAAAGGGTGATCCGCGGCGCGAGCGAGAACCGGTAGCCTATCCCCCCAATTGCCTGATTGTAGGTCGGCAACCCCTTATATCCAACACCCAAAGCATAGAACCAATAGCGCTGTTTGGTCATAAATTTCGAATATTGCAGGTCGACCGCGCCGACCAAGCCCTTATAGGAGCCCTGTGGATTTATCTGCGCATAATTGTCCAGCCCGGCCATAATCATGCTGCCATAACCATCCCCGAGCGGCGCGCTTGAATTTGGCAGTGTTGAGGGTGTCACCCGATCGCCATGGCGTCCGTAAGGGCTTGTCGAATAGGAAAAGGGGCGCTGTAGGAAAACGTTGATCTGCGTGCTGTCGATGCTCGATTTATGAAACTTCATATGAGAAATATTTACGCCGGCCGAAAATTTCTCAAACGCGTAACCAAGGCCAATATAGCTATGAAGATAGCCGCCAGTCCCCGAAAGCTTAATACTTTGCGCAATGCTCTTGCCGCCGCCACCGCCGCCAAAGGCAAAGCCGCCATTTACAAAGATATGATCGGTGATTTTGCGCTGCGCATGGAGCTTAACGCCAAAGGCCATGAAGCCACCATATTCCCCCTTCAGAAAAGGGGCATAGCTTCCAATCCCAAAGTAGAGCCAGTCATTGAGCGGGCTCAACAGGTGATAGCCAAGAAAGTCGAGGGACTCGTTGCCGGGCAGGCGGATATCTTGGTAATCGAGCATAAAAATGCCCGCGTGGTCCTTAACCTTTGGCGCAAGCCGGGGCGATACCCGACCCTTTTCAATGCCAAACGATATAGGGCTTTGCTCGGCAGAGGCTTGGCGAACAGCTGCGGTATTCGCAAGCGCAACCCATGCCAGAATGCCCAATAAATTCAGGCCTTTTCTTATGTCGTCAAAAATCCGCGCCAAGTAAAAAGGCCTTCTTGTAAAAAGATGAATTCGTTTGGTGTTGTATCGCGCCGAGGAAGGTTTTTAAACCATAGAAAACCTGCTCATCGCCCCTCAGGCAGACAGATTTAAAATCAGGGATTCGCGCGATGTGGCTTTGCGCGGCCCGCGCCCAAAGGGCCCGTATCCATCCATAGAAAAAGCCGGGCCGAGGATCTTTCCTCGCCCGGCTCTTTTGCTTTGAAGTCTCAAACGCGCCGCGCATCGATGCGCCACCCGGCAAAAGCCGCAGGTCTTACTTAAACCAGCGGCTCTCTTTGATCTGTTCCCAGGCCCAAACAACTTCTTGAAGCTGCTCTTCATGGCTGCGATCACCGCCGTTCATATCGGGGTGCAGCACCTTGATCAGCGATTTATACTGCTTGCGCACCTCGGCCTTGTTCCAGTGATCCTTGGCCTCAAGGATATCGACGGCTTTGCGCTCGGTTGCGGGCAATTTGCGGGTTCCAGTGACGGATTTGCCGGGGTTTTGCGTCGCATTGCCGCCCAAAACTTGATGGGGATCATCGATGCCAAGGCGCGACCAGGCGCGCGCTTCATCACCGGGCTTGCGCATCGGTTTGGTGGGCCGATCGCCAACGCGGCTCGCGGCCATTTGGGCTTCCATCTCGGCCTCGGTGGTGCCGTTGAAGAAATTCCATTTGAGATTGTATTCGCGCACGTGGTCTTTGCAGAACCACTTGTAATCGTCCAGAACGTCTGGCGATTTTGGCGCGCGGTATTGGCCTTGCTCGGTGCAGCCCTCGTGTTCGCATTCGCGGGTCGAGGTTTCAAAGGCCCCAGACATGCCGCGACGGCCTCGGGTGCGCTTCTTTTTATCAGCCGACACGGAGATGTCGAATCCGAAGGGATCGTTCTTATTCATGGTCTGCCCTCTTTTCGACTCGGGCCTGAGAGTTTAGACCACTGGCACAGAAGTGAAAGAGGGTGTGGGCAGAAATGGGCGTTAAAGATGAGATTATCAGCGCATTAGAGGCGGCTTTTCGCCCAACAGCGCTGGAAGTGGTCGATGATAGCGAAAGCCATCGCGGCCACGGCGGCTATCGCGAAGGCGGCGAGAGCCACTTTAACGTGATGATCCGGGCCGAAAGTTTTGCAAATCAAAGCCGGATTGCCCGCCACAGGGCCGTTCATGCGGCTCTGGGCAAAGAGCTCGTGGCAAGCATTCACGCGCTGTCTTTGGATATCGACGCTTAAGCGCGCAGTGGGGCCGAACAGCGCTTAATGCGTTGTCGGCTCTTCTTCTTTGGGGGCAGAGGCCTCAAGCTCGCTGAGGATTTCATCGAGCTGATCATCTGGGATCAAATCGGCCATGGGCACCGCCGGGGCAGAGGCCGCAATGGGCGCAGCAACAGCCGGGGCCGCAGCCGCCGAAGCCACAACAGAAGGCGCATGCGAGACAGGCTGCGCCGTTTCAAGCGCGCGGCGAAACACCAGCATGTTTTGATAAACGGTGGTGCGCGAGGCAATGCCAGAGCGCTCTTCGGCGGGCAATGTAACGGTGCGCTGATATTCCCAGCCTGTCGCGGCATGTTCGTTCATCAGCTGCTCAAGCGCAAAGGCAAAACGCGCATCCGCACCCTTAACCCCTTTACCACGCTGGCCTTTTTTCGGCGCAGGCACCACTTTATATTCAAACCGCTGCATCACTCACCCTTTTCCTTAACGCACTTTACCCCTGATCCGCAGATCAAACCGGGGCGCACCCTAGACCAAACCCAGAGATTCGCCAAATAGCCTTACAGCCCAAGTTTCGCCGCGACCAATTCATTGACCGCCTTGGGATTGGCCTTGCCGCCCGTCGCCTTCATCACTTGGCCGACAAACCAGCCCGCAAGTTTGGGATTGGCAAGCGCCTTGGCGACCTGATCAGGATTGGCCGCAATCACCTCGTCCACAGCCGCTTCAATCGCGCCTGTATCGGTGACCTGTTTCATGCCGCGCGCCTCAACGATTTCGGCCGGATCGCCGCCCTCGGTATAGACGATCTCAAACAGGTCTTTGGCGATCTTGCCGGAAATATCGCCAGAAGAGATCAGCTTCACAATCCCACCAAGCTGCGCGGCAGAAATCGGGCTCGCTTCAATCTCGGCGTCATCCTTTTTGAGGCGGCCAAACAGCTCGTTGATCACCCAGTTGGCAGCCAGTTTGCCATCATTGCCCGCCGCGACCTGCTCAAAGAAGCTCGCATTGGCCGTATCGGCCGTCAGCACGCCTGCATCATATTCCGAGAGGCCAAAATCGGCGACAAAGCGTGCTTTTTTGGCGTCTGGCAGCTCGGGCAAACCCGCTTTGATATCATCAACCCATGTCTGCTCGATCTCGAGCGGCAGCAGATCGGGGCAGGGGAAATAGCGATAGTCATGCGCTTCTTCTTTGGAGCGCATCGAGCGGGTCTCGTTCTTATCCGCGTCATAAAGCCGGGTCTCTTGATTGACCTCGCCGCCATCCTCAACAATCGCGATTTGGCGGCGCGCCTCGTAATCAATCGCAAGCTGGATAAAGCGCATCGAGTTCATGTTCTTGATTTCGCAGCGCGTGCCAAGATGGCTAAAGTCTTGGGTTTCTTGGTATTTTTCATATTGGCCGGGGCGGCAAACCGAGACGTTCACATCCGCGCGCATGCTGCCGCTTTGCATATTGCCATCGCAAGTCCCCAGATAGCGCAGGATTTGCCGGATTTTGGCGACATAGGCGGCGGCCTCTTCGGGCCCGCGAATATCGGGTTTTGAGACGATCTCCATCAAGGCCACGCCAGTGCGGTTGAGATCCACAAACGACATATTGGGATCCATGTCGTGAATGGATTTGCCCGCGTCTTGCTCGAGGTGAATGCGCTCAATGCGCACGCGCCGCGCAAGGCCCGGCCCCATATCAACGATCACTTCGCCCTCGCCCACGATGGGGTGATAAAGCTGCGAGATTTGATAGCCTTGGGGCAGATCGGGATAGAAGTAATTCTTGCGATCAAAGGCGGAATAAAGATTGATCTCGGCGTTCAGCCCAAGCCCTGTACGAACGGCCTGCTCAACGCAATACTCGTTGATCACTGGCAGCATGCCAGGCATCGCCGCATCGACAAAAGCCACGTTGGAATTTGGCTCTGCGCCAAAGGTCGTCGAGGCGCCGGAAAAGAGCTTGGCGTTGGAGGAGACCTGCGCATGAATTTCCAGCCCGATCACCAATTCCCAATCATGTTTCGCACCGGCAATTGTTTTGACGGGGGGCGTGGTGAATTCGAGATGGTCGAGCATGGCGCTGGCTCCTATGGATTGGCGTTTGAGGCGTTCTAGGGCAGGGCGCTTGCCGGAGCAAGGGGGGGCGGATTGTGCGGGCAATGGCTCTGGGCACGCGGGCGCTCGGCCAAAGGGCGCCTATGGGGCATGCTGGCATATAGACAGGCCCGCCGTTTCGCGCCAATTTACCCGCGACGCATAGTGCAGTGCGTTGCTGCCAGTGAAGTATCCAATGATAGAATTTGCCTCTTTGCGCCGCATGGGCGCGCTGCTTTGCCTTGCCGTATTGCCTGCTGCCTGTGGTGCGCTCAGCTCATCGGAGAGGCCGCAAGACCGCCCCGCGATGCAACTGATTGAAACCCGTTGGGATCACCGCCCAGAGGCCAAACGCTGGACCGCCGCCACATTGCGCGCGCTTGATGATCACGGGGTCGCGCTGATCAACACCGTCCCCAAGGACGCGCCAACATGGTGCCCGGCCTATGCGAAATCGAATGAGGCGGGGCGCAAGGCTTTCTGGGTCGGGCTGCTTTCGGCGCTGGCCAAACACGAAAGCACATGGAACCCGGATGCGGTTGGCGGGGGCGGCAAATGGTTTGGCCTTGTGCAAATTGCGCCCGCAACGGCCCGCGGCTATGGCTGCCGGGCGACAAGCGGCGAGGCGCTGAAAACCGGCGCTGAAAACCTCAGCTGTGCGGTGCGTATTCTGGCCCATACGGTCCCGCGCGATGGGGTTGTTTCAGCGGGCGGCGGGGGCGTCGCCGCCGATTGGGGCCCATTTCATTCGGCCAGCAAACGCGAAGAAATGATCAGCTACATGCGCGCCCAGCCTTACTGCCAAGGCTAGGCCACGCGCTTGCCAAGGCCCGTGGCGTTGTAGCCAAGGAAAATAGGATCGGTGCGCCCTTTGTTCACAAAAGCGCGCGCCGCTGAATGCGCCCTATGCGCCCAAAATCCGGCTGACCATTTCCGTCGTGTCGCCAGAAAGCCCCTTGGTCGCAAGGATGCGTTCCAGCTCTTTTTGGATCAGCGCTTGGCGGGGCGCGTCATAGCGCTTCCATGTGGAAAAGGCCGAGCACATGCGCGCGGTGGTTTGCGGATTGATAGGATCAAGCCGGATCAACCATTTTGCCAGCACTTTGTAGCCCGCACCCGAAGCATGGTGAAAGCCCGCGTGATGGCCTGCCAAAGCGCCAAAGACGGCGCGAAAGCGGTTGGGGTTCTTCATGGTAAACTCTGGGTGCTCGGTGAGCGAGGCCGCCACGGCGGCGGCATCCTCCGGCTCGGCGGCGCCGACTTGCAGGCCAAACCACTTATCCACCACAAGGCGATCGTTGCGCCACTGGGCAAAGAAGGCCTTGTTCTCGCGCGCACCGGTCTGGGCATTGAGCAAAAGGCTTAGCGCGCCGATCTGCTGGGTCATATTATCAGCCGCCGCAAAGAAGGCGCGCGCCGCTTTGCCATCATCGCGCCGGGTGATCATCCCCAAAGCGCGCAACTGAAGACTGCGCATGCCTGCGGCCTTGGCATCCGGCGAAAACGGCCCCGGAATGGTATTTTCAGCGTATAGCTCTGCGGCAAGCGGCGCAAAGGCCTCGGCGCGGGTTTCGGCCAAGGTTTCAAACGCGTCATGGATCGCTTGGGGATCGGGCGCATGGCCACGGGTCGCAAGCGCTTGGGCGACATCCTCATGGCCAAAGGGCGCCATAACAAGCGCGCGAAACGCCGGATCAAGGCTGCGATCGCTCAAAACAGGGCGCAGCGCCTCCAAATAGGCCGGATCAACAGGGGCGCCCTCAAGCACCATCGCCACAAGCGTTTCCAGCAGCAAATCGCGGCCCGCTTCCCATTTGTTAAACGGGTCCGTGTCATGGGCTAGCAAAAAGGCGCGCTCGGTGTTGGTGACATCGCGCTCCAAGATCACAGGGGCAGAAAAGCCGCGCAGGATCGAGGGGATCGGCTTGCCGGATAGCCCCTCAAAGGTAAAGCTCTCTTGGGGTTGGGTCATCTCTAAGATGCGGGTCTCAGCGACCTCATCCCCATTCGCGCCAAGCAGGCCGACAGCAATCGGAATAACGCGCGGCGCTTTGTCCGGCTGGCCCGAGGTTGGCGGGGTTTTCTGGGTAAAGCTCAGCGTATAGCGGCCATTCTCGTAGGCCTCTTCAACGCTTAGGCGCGGCGTGCCCGCTTGGGAATACCAAAGCTTGAACTGGGCCAAATCGCGCCCCGTGACATCCTCAAAGACCTGCAACCAATCCTCAATCGTTGCCGCATCGCCATCGTGGCGGGTAAAGTAGAGATTGAGCGCCTTGGCGTAAGCCTCATCCCCGACCAAAATCTTGAGCATCCCGATCAGCTCAGCGCCCTTTTCATAGACGGTTGCGGTATAGAAATTGTTGATCTCGACAAAGCTTTCCGGGCGCACAGGATGGGCCAGCGGGCCGTTATCTTCGCGAAACTGGCGATCGCGCAGATCAACCACATCGCCGATCCGCTTTACCGCCGCCGAGCGCATATCCGAGGTAAATTGGGAATCGCGAAAGACGGTCAGCCCTTCCTTGAGGCAGAGCTGAAACCAATCGCGGCAGGTGATGCGATTGCCGGTCCAGTTATGGAAATACTCATGGGCAATGATCGCTTCAATGCGCTCAAAGTTGAAATCGGTCGAGGTTTCGGGCGAGGCAAGAACGCAGGAAGAGTTGAATATATTCAGCCCCTTATTCTCCATCGCGCCCATGTTGAAATCATCCACGGCGACAATATTGAAGATGTCGAGATCATATTCGCGCCCGTAAACATCCTCGTCCCATTTCATCGAACGCTTCAGCGCGCCCATGCCAAATTCGCACTTATCCTCATCGCCGGGGCGCACATAGATATTAAGATCAACCTCGCGCCCGCTCATGGTTGTGAACTTATCCGGGTGAGCAATCAGATCGCCCGCCACCAGCGCAAAGAGGTAGGCAGGCTTGGGCCATGGATCATGCCACTCGGCCCAGCCTTTGCCGCGCCCAACCGGATTGCCATTGGACAGCAGCACTGGCAGATCGCTTTCAATGCGCACGGTAAAGACCGACATCACATCGGGGCGATCGGGATAATAGGTGATCTTGCGAAAGCCCTCGGCCTCGCACTGGGTGCAGAACATCTCGGACGAAAGATAAAGCCCCTCAAGGGCGGTGTTGGTCGCGGGCGAAATGGCAACCTCGGCCTCCCAAAGAAACGGCGCGCTGGGCACGGCGCAGGTCAGGCCTTTGTCAGTTACCTCCGGCGTGATCTGACGCCCATCAATCGAGGCCGAGATAAGATCGAGATCCTCACCATGCAGAAAAAACGGCGCATCCGGAAAGGCCGGGTCGCGGCGAAAGGCGATGCGCGACAAAACGCGAGTGCCGCGCGGGGCAAGGCGGAAGGTAAGCGAGACTTGATCCACGATGAAGCCAAAGGGCGTATAATCGGCAAGGTGGATCGTTTGGGGAGCTGCGTCGTTCATCAAAGGCCTTTCGGGCGAAGAGTTTGGCGCAGGGTAGGGCCGGGCTGGCCGCTCTGCAAGCGGGGCTGCGCTCAAGACCTGCTGATTTTGGTAAAGAAACATTACCGGTATTCTTGTCTACGCTTTCACAACAGCATAGGTATGCTCGCCTAGACGACTCAGCGAGAACGGGAGAGCACAATGGCACAACGGGTAGAACGCAGCGGACTTCAGGTTGCGCCACTGATGGCGGATTTCATCGAAACACGCGCCTTGCCGGGTACGGGCGTTGATCCTGCGGCCTTTTGGGAGGGGTTTGCTGCGATTGTCCGCGATTTGGCCCCAAAGAACCGCGCCTTGCTCGCCATCCGCGAAGAGATGCAAGCCAAGCTTGATGCCTGGCACATCGCGCGCCGCGGCCAGCCCCATGACGCGCCCGCCTATGAGGCCTTCTTGCGCGAGATCGGTTATCTGCTGCCCGAGGGGCCGGATTTCTCGATTGAGACGGCCAATGTTGATCCCGAAATTGCCACCATCCCCGGCCCGCAGCTCGTCGTGCCGATCACCAATGCGCGCTATGCTTTGAATGCCGCCAATGCCCGCTGGGGCAGCCTTTATGACGCGCTTTATGGCACGGATGCGCTGGGCGATCTGCCCTCTGGCAAGGGCTATGATGCGGCGCGCGGCGCGCGGGTTATTGCTTGGGCCAAGGCGCATTTGGATGCGGTCGCGCCGCTTGCGGGCGGCTCTTGGGCCAGCGTTACAAAGCTTGATATACGTGGCGATATGCTGAGCGTTGCCAATGATTTAGGCGAAACCGGCCTTGCTGATCCAAGCCAAATGGCGGGCTATCAAAGCGGCGGCGCGGCCCCCCAGCAAATCCTGCTGCGCGCGCATGGCCTCTTGATCGATATCCGCATTGATCCAAGCACAGATGTGGGCGGCCAAGACCCCGCAGGCATCTCCGACATTTACTTAGAGAGCGCGATGTCCGCGATCATGGATTGCGAGGATTCCGTCGCCGCCGTGGATGCTGAGGATAAGGTTTTAGCTTATAGCAACTGGCTCGGCCTGATGCGCGGCGATCTTGAGGAAAGCCTTGAAAAGGGCGGCAAGACCATCACCCGCAAGCTGCACCCCGATCAGGAATTTAGAACCGCCAAGGGCGTGAAGCTAAGCGTAAAGGGCCGCGCGCTGATGCTGGTGCGCAATGTTGGCCATCTAATGACCAACCCGGCCATTCTGGATGAGAACGGCGCAGAAATCGGCGAAGGTCTGATGGATGCAATGATCACCACGCTTTGCGCCATGCATGATCTGCAAAAAACCAGCGGCGCGCGCAACTCCTCCCATGGCTCGGTCTATGTGGTGAAGCCAAAGATGCACGGGCCCGCCGAGGTCGCCTTTGCGGATGAGATTTTCACCCGCGTTGAGGCGGTTCTTGGCCTGCCCGCCAATACGGTAAAGCTCGGGATCATGGACGAAGAGCGGCGCACTTCCGTCAACCTCAAGGAATGTATCCGCGCCGCCAAATCCCGCGTCGCTTTCATCAACACCGGTTTTCTGGATCGCACCGGTGATGAAATCCATACCTCGATGGAAGCAGGCCCCTTCCTGCGCAAAGGCGACATCAAAAACGAGCCGTGGATTGCCTCTTACGAGGATCGCAACGTCGATATCGGGCTGGCCTGTGGCCTCCATGGGCGCGCGCAAATCGGCAAGGGGATGTGGGCGATGCCTGATCTTATGGCCGATATGCTGGTCGCCAAAATCGGCCATCCAAAGGCCGGCGCCAACTGCGCTTGGGTGCCCTCGCCAACGGCGGCAACCCTGCACGCGACCCATTATCACCACGTCGATGTCATGGCCCGCCAAGACGAGATCGCCAAAGGCGGTGCGCGCGGAACACTGAAAGACCTGCTCACCATCCCTGTCGCCCATGGCGTCAACTGGTCGGATGAAGAAATCACCGCCGAGATCGAGAATAATGCCCAAGGCATTCTTGGCTATGTGGTGCGCTGGATTGATGCAGGCGTCGGCTGCTCCAAAGTGCCGGATATCCATGATGTGGGCCTGATGGAGGATCGCGCGACCTGCCGGATTTCCAGCCAGGCGCTGGCCAATTGGCTGCATCACGGGGTGATCTCCGAGGATCAAGTTCGCGCCGCCATGGAAAAAATGGCCGCCATCGTGGATCGCCAAAACGCTGGTGATCCGAGCTATATCCCCATGGCACCGGGCTTTGATGGTATCGCCTTCCAAGCCGCCTGCGATCTGGTCTTTGAGGGGCGCGTTCAGCCCTCAGGCTATACCGAACCGGTTCTGCATCGCCGCCGCCTCGAGCTCAAAGCCGGGTAGGGCGCGCCGCCCTCCCGATCCTAAATGCCGCCAGTCACGCCCCAAAAGGAGCCACAATATGCATACGATTAACCTAGCCGACGCCCGCGAAATCATCGACGTGGCGCTTGTTCACGGCAAAGAAGCCGGAATGAAACCGCTCAGCGCTGTCGTGCTCGATGCAGGCGGGCATGTGGTCGCATTCGCGCGCGCCGACGGCTCTGCGCCGGGCCGCTTTGCGATTGCCCAAGGCAAGGCTTACGGCTGCGTGATGCTCGGCATGGCGGGCAAAGCCCAGATGGCGCGCGCCGAAGCGCAGGCCTATTTCATGGCGGCAGTGAATGGCGTCTATGGCGGGCAAGTGATCCCGGTTCCCGGCGGCGTTTTGGTGCGCAATGAAGCGGGCGCTGTGATCGGCGCGGTCGGGGTTACGGGCGACAGCTCGGACAATGATGCGCTCGCAGCCCTCGCTGGGATCAAAGCCGCAGGCCTCATCGGCGAGGCCTAAAACGCCCTATTTGGCCCTCCGGTATCGCGCCAATTTCCCTTGGCGCGATTAACCACTTTTCAGCGCTTTTTCCCGCACTATACTGCGATCAAATAACGCGAGGGTATTATGGCGCGACCAATCGTCGGGATCATCGGAAATCTCCAACTTATCGGAGACAGCTATCGCACCCATGCGGGCGGTATCATGAACTCTGAGGCGATTGCGCAGGTCTCCGATTGCTTGCCGCTGCTGATCCCGTCTGATCCGCGCCTCGTCTCTGTCGAAGAACTGCTGGAAACATGCGATGGCTTCCTGCTGACTGGCGGGCGCCCCAATGTGCACCCCAAATACTACGGCGAAGATCCAACCCCGGCCCATGGCGATTTTGATACCTGCCGCGATGCGATTACGCTCCCGCTGGTGCGCGCCTGTGTTGAGCGCGGCCAACCCTTCCTTGGCGTGTGCCGCGGCTTTCAAGAGGTCAACGTGGCAATGGGCGGCTCGCTCTATCCCGAAATCCGCGATCTGCCGGGCCGGATGAACCATCGCATGCCGCCAGACGGCACGATTGAGGAAAAATTCGCCCTGCGCCACACGGTCAAATTTAGCGCCGATGGCCCCTTCACCAAACTCTTTGGCGCAGATGAAGTCATGACCAATACGCTGCATGGCCAAGGCATCAAAACCGCCGGCGCGCGCGTCATCATCGACGGCTACGCGCCAGATGAAACGCCCGAGGCGATCTATATTGAAGGCGCACCGGGCTTCAGCCTCGCCGTGCAATGGCACCCAGAATATAACGCCGCCAACGATCCGGTTTCGCGCCCCTTGTTCAGCGCATTCGGCGATGCTGCCCGCGCTTGGGCCAAGGGTGAAAAGCCCGCAATAACACAGCTCAAATCCGCCTAATCGGCCCTAAGGCTCAAACGGCTTACAAAGGCCAAACGACCCTCAATGCCGCACAAAGCCCGCGCCAAAGCTAATCGCGCCCCTTCACAGTTGTCCAAATATCCTCGGGGGAAAGCGCGCAGCGCTTGGGGGCAGACAGCCCCCAAACAACCCTTGCACCAAACGCGCCCTATAGAAACTCAAACTGCTTGCGCAAGGGCAGCTCGCGCACCCGCTTGCCACTCAACGCAAACAAAGCATTCGCCAATGCAGGCGCCGCGGGCGGCGTTCCCGGCTCGCCGATCCCGCCTATTTCACCGCCATGCTGCAAAATGCGCACCTCAACAGCAGGCGCATTATGCATTCGCAACGCGTCATAATCCGGGAAGTTTTGCTGATCAACAGCCCCATCCGCAAAGGTGATCTCTCCGCTCACCGCCGCTGAAAGCCCATAAATCAGACCAGAAATCATCTGCCCCTCAATGTTGCGCGGATCAAGCGCGATGCCCGGATCACAAGCAATCCAAGCCTTCACAATGCGCACTGCGCCGCCCTCAACTTCCTCAACCTCAATCACCTGCGCAACCGCCGTCCCAAAGGAATGGGTCAACGCCACGCCAAGTGCGCGGTTTGCCGCGCGCGCCCCATCCCAATCCGACATCTGCGCAACCGCCTGCAAAACCGCCGCCGAGGGCGCATGTTCGCCCCGCACCAGATCAAGGCGAAACGCCATCGGATCAACACCGGCCCCATGCGCCAACTCGTCAATAAAGCTCTCATGAAAGAAGCCGCCATAAGAATTCCCAACCGAGCGCCAAAACCCGACCGGAACATCCAGCGCGGCCTTATAAGCCTCAACCCGGTAATTCTTGATCCCGTAAGGCTGATCCCAAATCCCCTCAGAAAGCGATTTATCAGGCCCGCCCATCGAAATGCCCGCAAGCCGTTTCACCGCTTGGCCAGTAACCGATTGCGCGGCAACCTTCATGTCAAACGCGCCCGCTTGCCCGTCTTTGACCCAACCCCAAGCCTTGGCAATCGCGCCGGGGCGATAGGCATCATGGGTCATGTCCTCTTCGCGCGACCAGAGCAATTGAACCGGGGTGCCGGGCATATGGGCCGCCACGCGCGCGGCGTATTCGGCAAAATCGCTCTCGGCCCGCCGCCCAAATCCGCCGCCAAGAAAGGTGACCTCTGCAGTGGCGTTTTCTGGCTCAAACCCGATCGCTTTCGCGGCATTGCGCGCGGCCAAAAGCGGGCCCTGAAAACCGCCCCAAATGCGCAAACGCTCGCCCTCAACCAAGGCCGTCGCATTCATCGGCTCCATCGTGGAATGGGCCAAATAAGGGACGCGATACTCCGCCTCGATCACTTTGGCCCCCTCGGGCGCAAGCACATCCAGATCGCCATCATCGCGCAATGTGGAATTGACTTTGCCCTCAAAGGCCGCCTCAATCGCGCCAAAAATCTCGTCTTGTGTTGCGGGAATGGTCGAGGCGCCCCACTCAGGCGCAAGCGCGTTCGCGCCCTGCATCGCCGCCCAAGAATTGCGCGCAACAACCGCGACGCCATCGGGCAACAGAATAACCTCATCAACGCCAGAAATCTCAAAGGCTGGCGCTGTATCAACCGATATCATCTCGCCGCCCAAATGCGGATTGCGCCGCAGGGACGCAAATTTCATCCCCTCAAGCCGCACGTCAACGCCAAAGGTCGCGCTGCCATCGAGCTTGCTGGGCATATCGGGGCGCATCTGAGATGTGCCCAATATTTTCCAAGTATCTGGTGCGCGCAATTCGACCTTCGGGGTCGGCAATGCGGCGGCCTCTTCGGCAAGCTCTGCATAAGGAATGCGCGTCCCGTCCGGGATAATCACTTCGCCGTTTTCGGTCTTTAGCACCGAGGCCTTCACCGAATAGCGTTTGGCCGCGGCCTCTTTCAACGCCTCGCGCGCGGTGGCGCCGGCAAGGCGCATCTTGTGAAACGCATCAACCGTTGAGGTGCTGCCACCGGTAAATTGCAGCGAGAGAATTTTGGGCAGCCAATCGAGCATGGCCCCGTATTTCGCCATCTTCTCGGCGCTCTCATAATGACGCATCGAAAGCGAGCCGCCAATTGCCGCACCGCCAAGGTAATAGGCCTTTGCAGGCGGGCCATGGATCACGCGCACGCTGGCAAAATCAACGTCCAACTCCTCAGCAACCAAGGCCGCCAATGTCCCTTGAACCCCTTGGCCCATTTCCGCGCGCGGCACGATGATTGTTGGCCCGTCGGGGCCGATCATCAGCCATGGGTTCAGCGTCGCTTGGCCCGCGATCCCGGTCAGCGGATTGTCCGGCGTCTCAGAGGCTTTCCAAGCCACAAATCCAACCCCGCCAGCCACAACAAGCCCGGCAACCATGAAACCACGGCGCGTAATTTTTCCTGCTCGTGACATAGGCTTAATCCTGCGATGGGGCGGCAGCGGCCGCGTGAATGGCCGCACGGATGCGCGGGTAGGTGCCACAGCGGCAAAGATTGCCCTGCATAGCATCGTCAATTTCGGCGTCGCTCGGGTTTGGCGTGCTGGCCAGAAGGCTGGCGGCTTGCATGATTTGCCCCGATTGGCAGTAGCCGCATTGCGCCACCTGATGCTCGATCCATGCGGCCTGAAGTGCTGCGGTTTTGCCGGTGCCGCTTGCGCCTTCAATCGTGGTGACATCGCCCCAAACATCCTCAATCGCGAGCTGGCAACTGCGCACCGCCTCGCCATCAATCTTCACAGTGCAGGCTCCGCAGGCCCCCACTCCACAGCCAAATTTTGTCCCCGTCAGATGGGCTTCATCGCGTAGCGCCCACAAAAGCGGGGTTTCGGGTGCTGCGTCAAACGCGCGGGCTGCGCCGTTGATCTTTAGAGTGATGGGCATGATGGCTCCTCGGTAGGGGGCGTGATGGGCGGGGTCGCTTTGGGCGGGGTCGAGAAAGATAGGGTCGGGAAAGATGGGGTCGGGAAGAGCGAGGTCGGGAAGGGCGTAGTCGAGATGAGAGGGTCGAGATCGGCGGGATCGGGTAGGGCGGGGTCGCATGGTCGCAACGAATGGAGCAGGCTCGAAAGACAGCGTGCGATAGACCTTTGGCGCAGGCCGGATCGAGCAGCGTCTTTCATCGCCTCATTGCTAAACGAATTAGTTTAGCTCTGTAAAGCTTTCAAGGCAGCGAGCAAATATTGGGCGAAAAACTTCTGATACGATTTGAGGCGCGCGGCTTGACTCAGTTTGTGAGCTGCGCGCTCTAAATATCCGTAAACATACGAAAATTAGTTATTGGCGTGGCCGCGCGAACAACCGTTTGGCGCGCCTCAATCTGCCAGCCTTGGCGGGCAAAGAAACTGCGCGCAAGATGGCTGGCCTCGGTGCTCATCCCGCTCAGGCCAAGGGATTTCGCCTCAACCCGCGCGCTTTCATAGAGGCGTTCGCCAAGCCCGCTGCCCATAAAGGGCGGTGCGATATAGAACAGATCGATAAAGCCATCCGGCCCCATAAGCAGAAAGCCGACAGGCGCGCCATTTGCGGTTGCGACAAAGGCGGTGAGCGCCTCAAGCCGCTCTTCCCAGAGCTCAGGCATCCCAACGCTTGGCGCCCAAGCGGCGCGCTCTTGGGCGGTATAATGTTGGGCGGCGCCCTCATGCACAGCGGCATAAAAGACAAGATAACAGCCCAAAGGATCAGGGGCCGCAGCGCCGGGGCCAAAGCGCGAAATCTGCGGCGCGCGCGCCCGTCCGCGCAGCGCTTGGCGCAGCTTTTTGCCAGCCCCAAGTGCTGCTTTCTTCCCGTCAGATGGCGCGCGTCTGAGCGCCTCTATCGGCCCGCGCGCCATCGGATCAAACGTGTCCGCCAGCGATCTCGATATTCTGACCGTTGACGCTTTGCGAGCCATCGCCAACCAACCAAAGCGCCGCCGCGGCGATTTCTTCGGGAGCGATCAACTTGCCATGGGCATTTTCCGAAACCATCATCGCGAGCGCTTCTTCGGCGGTGACACCGGCCCGTTTGGTAATGCTTTCGATGTTTTTATCAATGATCGCCGTGGCAACAAAGCCGGGGCAGATCGAATTGAAGGTGATGCCACGGCCCATGTAATCCTCGGCCAAAGAGCGGATCAAACCGATCACCGCGTGTTTGGACGCCGAATAGGCCGCAGCCCCTTTCAGCCCGCGAATGCCCGCGATGGAAGAGATCCCAATCACCCGGCCCCAGTCTTCATGGCGCATCGAGCGTAGGCTTTCGCGGATGGTCAAAAACGCACCGTCCAGATTGGTGCGCATGATCTTATGCCAGTCATCCATGCTGCTTTTATGGATCGCACGCCCCTCGGCGATCCCAGCATTGGCAACACAGATCGCAATCGGGCCGCGCGCCGCAACCGCCGCCGCAGTTCCATCAACAACAGAGGCCTCATCCGCCACATCCATCACCAAAGGGTGCAGGCGCGGATTGCCCGCAGCGACCTCCTCAAGAACATTTGCGCGCCGTCCGGTGATGGTCACTTCTGCGCCCGCCGCGGCGTAGGCTTGGGCGATGGCAAGGCCGATGCCTGTGCCGCCGCCGGTGACGATGGCGTGTTTGCCGGTAAGGTTCTGTGTCATGGTATCCCTCTCAAATCTGCGCGCATCGGCGCGTTTGGCGCAAAGTGGCGCGGTTGCGCTTGGCGCGCAAGGGTCTTTGGGGCAGGTCGAATCATTCGGGCTGTGCCGGCGCGTCTTGGGCGCGGATATGGACATGCGCACTGGCTTGCCTAGGGGGAAGGCGAGACCTATAAGGCGCTATGAATTCACTTTCCCAAATGTCGCTGGCGCAAAAACTTGATATGCCGCCCTTCTGGCTGGCCGGTTTCGCCGCGCTTGCCTATCTGATTGCGCAGATTGATCCCTGGCGTGCAGGCGTTGCAGGCATGGGCGTGATGCAATGGGCCGGGTTTGTTTTGCTGGGGCTTGGGGCGGTTTTGATGTTCTGGTCGATCCGCCATATGGGGCGCGCCAAGACGACCGTGATCCCGCATCTTGAGCCGCAACACCTTGTAACCGATGGGCCTTTCAGCTTTTCACGCAATCCGATCTATTTGGCCGATGCTTTGATGCTCACCGGATTTATTTTGCTGCTGGGAAGCTTGGTTGCGCTACCAGTGGTTGCAGCTTTTGGTGTCTTGATCGAAATTAGGTTTATTCGCGCAGAAGAGGCGCGGCTTGTTGAGGGTTTCGCGGCGCAATACGCCGACTGGAGCGCCAAAACCCGCCGCTGGCTGTAGCGATCCATTGGGGCGCATGTAGAACCGTGCGTCAGATATGGGCGAATTGGTTGCGCAACATTGTTGCGCAGTGATACGAGGGCGGCGATGGAATATGTCGCTGACATGAACGAGTGGCGCAAACGCAGGTTTGGGCCGGACATGGGGAAGAGGAAGATCACGTGAAAATCGGGGCACCGAAAGAGACTTTTGAAGGCGAGGCCCGTGTGGCCATGACGCCTGACAGCGCCACTCAGCTGCAAAAGCTGGGTTTTGACTGTGTAATTGAAACAGGCGCAGGCGCGCTCGCGGGCTTCTCGGATGCCAGCTATAAAGCCGCCGGTGTTGACGTGGTCAAAACGGCCGCAGCGCTGTTTAAGGCCGCCGATGTTGTCGTCAAAGTGCGCGCACCATCTGATGCTGAAGCCAAGCGTTTGACCAAGGGCCAGACGTTGATTTCCTTCTTCAACCCTGCCGCAAACGCACCCCTGATGGAGCTTTGCTCATCCAAAGGCGCCAATGTGATCGCGATGGACATGGTGCCGCGCATCAGCCGCGCCCAGAAGATGGATGCGCTTTCCTCGATGGCCAATATCGCGGGCTACCGCTCGGTTATTGAAGCCGGCAACAACTTTGGCCGCTTCTTTACCGGCCAGATTACGGCTGCGGGCAAAGTGCCCCCGGCGAAGGTTTTGGTTGTTGGCGCTGGTGTTGCTGGCTTGGCCGCGATCGGCACGGCGACAAGCCTTGGCGCGATCACTTATGCGTTTGATGTGCGCCCCGAAGTGGCGGAACAAGTCGAATCCATGGGCGCCGAATTTGTCTTCCTCGATTTTGAAGAAGAGCAGCAAGATGGCGCCGCAACAGGCGGCTATGCCTCTGTATCCAGCCCTGAGTTCCGCGAGGCCCAATTGGCCAAATTCCGCGAGCTCGCGCCTGAAGTTGATATCGTGATCACCACAGCCCTGATCCCGAACCGCGAAGCGCCTGAGCTTTGGACCGAAGACATGGTCAAAGCAATGAAGCCCGGCTCTGTGATCGTTGATCTGGCGGCGGAAAAAGGCGGCAACTGTAAGCTGACCGTGATGGACGAGAAGATCGTTACAGACAACGGCGTGACAATCATCGGCTACACCGATTTCCCAAGCCGCATGGCCGCGCAAGCCTCAACGCTTTACGCCACCAACATCCGTCACATGATGACCGACCTGACCCCTGAAAAAGACGGCCAGATCAATCACAACATGGAAGACGATGTGATCCGCGGCGCGACCGTAACCTACGACAGCGCCATCACATTCCCGCCGCCCCCTCCAAAGGTGGCCGCGATTGCAGCTGCAAAACCTAAAGAAAAAGTGCCAGAGCTAACAGCCGCTGAAAAGCGCGCCGCAGAAGACGCCGCTTTCAAGAAAGAAACCAAAACCCAAGTGACCCTTTTGGTTGCTGGGGCGGCGTTGCTTCTTGGTGTTGGGCTTATTGCGCCAGCCAGCTTCATGCAGCACTTTATCGTGTTTGTTCTGTCGGTCTTTATTGGCTTTCAGGTCATTTGGAATGTGTCGCATTCGCTGCACACGCCACTTATGGCCGTTACCAATGCGATTTCTTCGATCATCATTCTTGGTGCTTTGATGCAGATCGGATCGGGCAGCTGGCTCGTTGTTGTTCTGGCGGGGCTGTCGGTCTTTATGGCTGGTATCAACATCTTTGGCGGTTTTCTCGTCACGCGGCGCATGCTCGCCATGTTCCAGAAATCGTAAGGCGGGAGAAATAAAATGGACTTTGGTTTCACAACGGCGGCTTATGTGGTCGCAGCAGTTCTCTTTATCCTGTCGCTCGGCGGTCTGTCGGGACAGGAAAGCGCAAAACGCGCAGTGTGGTACGGAATTGCCGGTATGGCGCTTGCCGTGGTGGCAACGCTGTTTGGCCCCGGTGCAGGGCTTTGGGTTCTGTCTCTGGCGCTGATCGCCGGTGGCGGTCTGATCGGCTGGTATGTTGCAAAGAAGGTCGAGATGACCGAAATGCCGCAACTGGTTGCCGCGATGCACTCGCTTGTTGGTCTTGCGGCGGTTTTTGTTGGCTATAACGCCCATCTGGTGATGGGGAACGTCGCTGGCCTTGATGCGCATAGCACTGAGGGCCTCGGCACATTTGCGGCTCTTGTTGCCCATAAATCGCCGGTCGAGCTGAACATTCTCAAGGTCGAGCTGTTTCTCGGCGTCTTTATTGGTGCGATCACCTTTACTGGCTCGGTTGTGGCCTTTGGCAAGCTTGCAGGCAAACTGACCTCCAAAGCGCAAAAGCTTCCCGGTGGGCATATGCTCAATGCAGCCGCAGCCGCGATTTCGCTGATCTGCCTGGTTTGGTATTTCAACACAGGCGCGATTGAACCGCTTGCTTTGATGACGTTGATGGCGCTGTTCATTGGCTACCATTTGATCATGGGCATTGGCGGCGCAGACATGCCTGTTGTTGTGTCGATGCTCAATTCCTATTCGGGTTGGGCCGCGGCGGCGATCGGCTTTTCGCTCTCCAATGATCTTTTGATCGTGGTTGGCGCGCTTGTGGGCTCCTCCGGGGCGATCCTGAGCTACATCATGTGTAAGGCGATGAACCGCTCGTTTGTGTCGGTGATCCTTGGCGGCTTTGGCGGCACGTCTGGCCCGCAGATGGAAGTTGAGGGCGAGCAGATCGCGATTGATGCAGATGGCGTGGCCACGGCCTTGAACGAGGCGGATAGCGTTGTGATCGTGCCGGGCTATGGCATGGCTGTTGCGCAAGCGCAGCAATCTGTCTCCGAGCTGACCCGCAAATTGCGCGCGGCTGGCAAAGAGGTGCGTTTCGCGATCCACCCGGTTGCGGGGCGTTTGCCCGGCCACATGAACGTGCTCTTGGCCGAAGCCAAAGTGCCCTATGACATCGTGTTGGAAATGGATGAAATCAACGATGATTTCCCCTCAACAGACGTTGTGATTGTGATCGGCTCGAACGACATCGTGAACCCGGCCGCCCAAGAAGATCCCAACTCGCCCATCGCTGGGATGCCTGTTTTGGAAGTCTGGAAAGCCAAGCAGGTTTTCGTGTCCAAACGCGGCCAAGGCACAGGCTATTCCGGCATCGAAAACCCGCTGTTCTACAAAGACAACACGCGGATGTTCTACGGCGATGCGAAGGCCTCTGTTGATAGCCTTCTGCCCAAGATCGACTAGGCATTTCGGATAAAAAATTTAGACGGCCCTGCGGATGTGCGGGGCCGTTTTTCTTTGAGGCGCTGCGTTTGGGGCGCGTGTTGGATATGAGTATTTGAGCCAAGAAAAAATGAAAGAGGTTGAGGCGGCGCGGTGCGACCCTATGCTGCACGAGAGGCGATTGGTGCTTGTGATAAGGTTCTGCTCAAAAGAAGAAGGCCGCGAACATGATTTCTGACCATCCCTTGCGTTATGCTTTGGCAAATGAGCTGCACGCGCGCCCGTTTCCCGCACTCAGCGCGCCATCCTTTGCGGCCTATATCGCGATCAAACGCGAGGCAGATGCGGCGCGCCGGGATCGGGATTTGGACCGGGCCCATTTGATCGCTTTGCTGGATCGGTTCGGCGCGGCGCATCCGCAGCCTGATGCGACCCATTATTTTGCGACAATCGGCAAGCATCAGCTGAAATGGGAAAGCCACGCAGAATTCGTAACCTACACGATTTTTGGCCAAGGCAATGCCGCGCGCCCCTTTGATCCGGCGCGCTTTGATGTCTTTCCTGCTGATTGGTTGGCAGAGGCGCCCGGGGTTCGGGTCACTTCGGCGTTGATCCGGATTGAGGCGTGGAAAAGCGACGCGCAGGCGCGCGCATTGATCGATGAGTGGTTTGTACCAGAGAGCCTTGCCGCGGCGAATGTTTTGGATGAGCACGCGCTGATCGCGAGCGATTTTCGCATAGACGCGGGCGGGCATATGCGCATGGCGCTTTTTGCACGTCCCGCTTGCGGCCAGCGGCGCATTGGGCGCGTGGTGCAGCGCCTGTGTGAGATCGAAACCTATAAGGCGATGTCGATGCTGGGCCTGATGCGGGTGCGTGATTTGAGCCCGCAGATGGGGCGTCTGGATGTCCGGCTTTCGGCGCTGGTTGAAGCCATGTCAGCGCCCAATCAGAGCAGCATCTCACAACCCGATGCCGCTTTGGCCGAGCTTTTGACCATCTCTGCCGAGCTTGAGCATTTGGCCACGCGATCGAGCTTTCGTTTCGGTGCAACGGGCGCCTATGAGGCGATTGTTACGGCGCGGGTCGCGGCGCTGCGCGAGGCGCGGTTTGAGGGGCGCCAGACCTTCGCAGAATTCATGTCGCGCCGCTATGATCCGGCGATGCGCACGGTGAAATCCTCTGAGCGCCAGTTGAAAGATCTGGGCGAACGCGCGATGCGGGCGGCGGATTTGCTGCGCACAAGGGTCGATGTTGAGCGCTCAGCCGAGAACCAAGCCTTGCTCGCCTCGATGGACAAACGCGCCGATCTTCAGCTGCGTTTGCAGCGCACGGTTGAAGGCCTGTCGGTCGTGGCAATCAGCTATTACGCGGTCAGTTTGGCGGCCTATCTTGCCTATCCTATGACGGAGGTTTTGCATCTCTCGAAGGGCAAACTGACGGCCGCTTTGGTCCTGCCTGTTGTCGGCATTGTCTGGCTTGCGATGCACCGTATCAAGCGCGGGATCGAGCGATAAGCACCGCGCCGCCAAGCCAAAACCAGCAATCCGCTTGACCTTGCAAAGCGCGCCCCGCAGGGTATCGCCAACCCCTTTTTGCCGGAGCCCACCCCATGGCCGATGTGCTTAGCGCGCGCGATATTCTCAAAGCCCTTATCGCCTTTCCAACCATCAGCAGCGCCAGCAATCTGCCGCTTCTGGATTGGGTCGAAAGCTATTTGGCCGGCTTTGGCATAACCGGCACGCGAACCTATTCCCCTCAGGGCGACAAGGCGAATTTCTATGCCCATATAGGGCCGGATATTGAAGGCGGAGTTGTGCTCTCTGGCCATACGGATGTTGTCCCGGTTGCGGGGCAAAACTGGCGCAGCGATCCGTTTGAACTGATCGAGCGGGACGGGCGGCTATATGGGCGCGGCTCTTGCGATATGAAGGCCTTTGATGCGCTCGCGATTTGGGCCGCCGTAGAGGCGGCGCGGCGCGGGGTGCGCACGCCCTTGCAACTCGCGCTGAGCTACGATGAGGAGGTCGGCTGCACCGGCTGCGTTAGCATGGTTGAGGAAATGGCGCAGACCTTGCCGCGCGCCTCTGCAGTGATCGTGGGCGAGCCGACGAATATGAGCGTGGTAAGCGGGCATAAGGGCAGCGCAGGCATCGAGATTGCGGTGAAAGGCTTTGAGGTGCACTCGTCTTTGATGCACACGGGCGTGAGCGCAGTGATGGAAGCGGCCAAGATCATTGACTGGGCCAATACCCAGAACGGGCGGCTTTGGGCCCAAGAGCCGTCAGGCATGGCCGCGATGTTCGAGCCGCCCTTCACCACGATCCATGTGGGCATGATTTCGGGCGGCACGGCGCATAATATCACCGCTGCCGATTGCCAATTTGAGATCGGCTTTCGGGTCGTTCCCGGCGAAGACCTGGACGATTGGCGCGCGGCCCTTGAGCGCAAAGTGCGTGAAGTCGAGGCGCAGATGCAGGCGATCCAGCCAAGCGCCTCAATCACCATAACGCCTGATTTCTACGTCCCGCCGCTCTTGCCAGAACCGGGCAGCAAAGCCGAGATTTTGGGGCGCGCTTTGACCGGCGATAATGCGTCGCGCTTTGTCAGTTACGGCACCGAAGCCGGGCATTTTCAGCTCAACGGCTACTCTGTCATCGTCTGCGGCCCGGGCGACATTGCCCAAGCGCATCAGCCCGACGAATATCTTGAAGTCAGCCAATTGGCCGCGGGCGAGGCCTTCATGGAGCGGTTGCTGACGCATCTGGCGTAACGGGCGATTGGCCTTGCCAGCATCAAGCACGCCCGCTTAACTGGCTCGATTGGGCAAAACGCCCTGCGTTACATGAGGAAACATCATGCTTACCACGCTTCTCGTCCTGCTTGTCGCCGCCCTCCATGCCTATTTTGCCGTTCTGGAAATGGTGCTTTGGGAAAAGCCACGCACGCTAAAAATCTTTGGAAATACCGCCGAATTTGCGTCCGAAAGCAAGGTATTGGCCGCCAATCAGGGGCTTTATAATGGCTTTCTTTGCGCCGGATTGCTCTGGGGGCTGGTTGCGGGCAACCAATCCTTTTTGGTCTTCTTCTTGCTCTTTGTTGTGATCGCAGGGATTTACGGCGGGCTCACAGCCTCGCGCAAAATCATCTTTTTCCAAGCGGTTCCGGGCGCAGCTGCGTTGCTCGCAGTTCTGTTCGCTTAAGCTGAAAATCGGCAAGGGCGGGCACATGGGCCGCCCTTTTTCGCGCTGACTAGCCGCCCGTATGGCTCATATGGCGGCTGACTTGGCCATCAACGGTTTGGCGCGAATAATCGAAATCATGGCCTTTTGGCTTGCCATCAATCGCGGTGCGAATGGCGGCAATAAGCGGCGCATCATCATTCGGGTGATCACGCAGCGGCGCGCGCAGATCGGCCTGATCCTCTTGGCCCAAACACATGTAAAGCTCGCCCGTGCAGGTCATCCGAACGCGGTTGCAGGACTCGCAGAAATTATGCGTCAGCGGCGTGATAAAGCCAATCTTCTGGCCGGTTTCTTCAAGCCGTACATAGCGCGCAGGGCCGCCGGAATTCTCATCTAAATCAGTAAGTTGATAGTGCTTGGCATAGTCTTCGCGCAGTTCAGAAAGCGCCCAGTATTGGCCGATCCGATCCTCATTGCCAAGATCGCCCATCGGCATCACTTCGATCCAAGTCAGATCCATATCGCGATCGGCACACCACTCAGTGATGCTCAGCAATTCACTCTCGTTAAAGCCGCGCAGCGCCACCGCATTGATTTTTACCCGTAGCCCAGCCTTTTGCGCCGCATCAATCCCGCGCAAAACTTGGGGCAGGCGGCCCCAGCGGGTGACGCGGGCGAATTTTTCATCATCAAGCGTATCGAGCGAAACATTGACCCGGCGCACGCCCGCCGCATAAAGATCGGCGGCGTATTTTTCGAGCTGCGAGCCGTTTGTTGTCAGCGTGAGTTCGCGCAACGCGCCGCTTTCAAGATGGCGGGTCATTGCATCAAAGAAGGTCATGATGCCTTTGCGAACAAGCGGCTCACCGCCGGTAATGCGCAGCTTTTCAACCCCAAGCCCGATAAACGCCGAACACATCCGATCCAGCTCTTCCAAGCTAAGCAGCTCTTTTTTCGGCAGAAATGTCATATTTTCAGACATGCAATAGACGCAGCGAAAATCGCAGCGGTCCGTGACCGACACCCGCAGATAGGTGATTGCGCGCGCGAAAGGATCAATGAGGCGAGGTGCATTCATGGGGCGAGCCTAGGCCTTGGGCAAACCCGCCGCAAGGGGCGACTTGGCATTGCACGGGGCATTCTTTGGTCGTATCTTTGGCGGATGAAAAACCTGTTTGTACCCGTTGTTTTGCCGATTTTTTTGAGTGTCGCCTTGAGCGGATGTGCCCAGCTTGGGATGACGCCGAAAGCGGCAGAAATCCCAGCGACTGATCCCGCTTTGGCCGCTGAAATTCCAGCCGTGATCAGACCCTCGCCGCGCCCATCCGCTGCGGCGCGCACGGTTGAACAGTTTGACACGACAACCAAAGAAGATCGCGCCGCCGCCGTTGCTATCGCCGAAAAGCCAACACCAAAAGAAGCGCTTTTGGGCAAGACGATCGCCTCGCTTGGCAACCCTGCCGATCCGGGTTTTTGGCTGGAAACACCGCTGGTTAGCGCGCCAACGCAGGGCCGGGTTGAATATCCCGGGTCGGGCAAATCCGTCGCGGTTGAGCTAAAGCCGATACCGGGCGATGCGGGCGCAGGAAGCCGGCTTTCCTTGCCTGCAATGCGCCTGTTGGAAGCGCCGCTCACTGGCCTGCCAGAGGTCCTCGTCTACAAACTCTGAATGTGAAAGGCGCTTACGGCGTCTCTAAATGGCGCCGCGCCTCGCGCACGGCCCAAGGCTTCATCGCGTCGCCATGCGCGGCCAAAAACGCCTCAACCTGCGCAGGATCATGCTTGGAAAGATCGCGCAGCCACCAAGCGATGGCCTTTTGGATGAACCAATCGTGATCGCTCACCAAAGCCTCAGCCCAGCCCAGAACCCGCGCGCGAACGGCCAGCTCTTCGGGCTTTGGATGGTTCTGTTTGGTCCAAGGCAGGGTGATGACGAAAGCCGCGCGCCTTGTCCACATATGCTCAGATTGATGCCAATCCTCGATCTCATCAAGGCGCGCAGGATCAGCCACGAGGCGCTTCATTCCGGCCATGCAGGCATGATCCGCAATCGCCCAAGAATCAAAATCCGCCACCCAAGATTTGATCAACTCCCAAACGACCGCATCCTCGCGAATGCGCGCTTGGGTCAGCAGCTTGGCCGCCGCCAATCGCGCCTCATAAATATCCGTCTCCCAAAGAGCGCCCGCAAGTGCGACCCGCTCTGCAACGCTCATGTCCTTGCGCCAGGCTTTGGTCAGATCGTTGATCACAGGGTTGGGCACGCCAAGATAGGGGCGGTCGATCTTGTGATAGGCGGCGGCCTGAATATCGCGGCCCGGCTCAGCAGCGGCGCGCAGGGCCTCAAGCGCTTGGTCCAAGGTCACTCGACCGTCACCGATTTAGCCAGATTGCGCGGCTGATCCACATCCGTACCCTTGGCAACGGCGGTGTGATAGGCGAGCAATTGCGCCGGGATCGCATAAAGAATTGGCGCGAAAAGATCGGGGATATCGGGCATTGTGATGCTCTGCCAAAGCCCATCTTCGGCGGCCTTAAGCCCCTTGGCATCGCTCACCAAAAGCACCTTGCCGCCGCGCGCCATCACCTCTTGCATATTGGACACGGACTTATCAAAAAGCCCGTCACGCGGGGCGAAAACGATGATCGGGGTGTGTTTGTCGACAAGGGCGATGGGGCCGTGCTTTAACTCGCCGCTGGCATAGCCTTCGGCGTGTATGTAGCTGATTTCCTTGAGCTTTAATGCGCCTTCCATGGCGATCGGATAAAGCGATCCACGCCCCAAGAACAGCACATCGCGCGCCTCAGCAAGCTTGCGCGACACATTTTGCATAGCCTCAGATTGATCAATGGCTTGTTGCATCGCGCCAGGCAATCCGCGCAGTTGCGACAGGTGATCCGCTAGCGCCTCATCGCTCAATTCGCCGCGATCCTGCGCCGCTTTCAACGCGAGCAAAACAAGAACGGTAAGCTGGCAAGTAAAGGCCTTGGTTGAAGCCACCCCGACCTCGACGCCGCAATGAATTGGCAGCGCCAGTGCACTTTCGCGCGCAATGGAACTCTCCGCGGCATTGACCACAGAGATGATCTTATCGGCCTTCTCATGGGTATAACGCAGGGCGGCCAATGTATCGGCCGTCTCGCCGGATTGGCTGACAAAAAGCGCGAGCGTGCGCGCAGGGATTGGCGGCTCGCGATAGCGAAACTCAGAAGCGATATCGACCTCAACAGGCAAGCGCGCGACCTGCTCAAACCAGTATTTCGCCGTCAAACAGGCATAAAACGCTGTGCCACAGGCAACCATGGTGATGCGGTCAAACTGGGTGAAATCCAGATCACCAGGCAGGGTAATCGACGCCCCATCAGCCGAGAGGTAATTCGCAAGAACCTCTGAGATAACAGTAGGTTGCTCGGCGATTTCTTTGGCCATGTAATGCTTGTGGCCGCCCTTCTCGATGCGGGTCGAGCTGATACTAATCTGGCGCATCGCCCGGTTGGCGCGATTGCCGGAAGCATCGAAAATCTCAAAACCGGCGCGCGTAACGATGGCGCGATCGCCCTCTTCAAGATAGGTGATCTTATCGGTCATCGGGGCCAAGGCGATGGCATCCGAGCCAACAAACATTTCACCATTT
The DNA here is from genome assembly GCA_047631555.1 of Halocynthiibacter sp. Taxonomy (GTDB): domain Bacteria; phylum Pseudomonadota; class Alphaproteobacteria; order Rhodobacterales; family Rhodobacteraceae; genus JBLHZY01. The sequence continues at coordinate 256,411 of JBLHZY010000001.1, forward strand.
CCATGCCCGATTGCCAGCGGCGATCCTTTGCGCGCGGCGATCAAAAGATCATCCTCACCCTTGAACAAAAAGCAAAGCGCAAAGGCCCCCTCAAGGCGTTCAAGCGTTGCCATGGCGGCCTCGCGCGGCGCTAGGCCCGCGGCAATATAGCTTTGTGCAAGCAGGGCAACGGTCTCTGTATCTGTTTGCGTTACAAAGGAAATTCCCTTCTCCGCCAGTTCTGCGCGCAGCTCGCGGAAATTCTCAATGATGCCGTTGTGAACAACCGAAACAGGACCGGCTTGATGGGGATGGGCGTTCGCCTCAGATGGCGCGCCGTGGGTGGCCCAGCGGGTATGACCGATGCCGGATTTGCCGGTGAGCGGATTGTGCACCAACAGATCAGACAGGTTCACCAGCTTGCCAACGGCGCGGCGGCGATCAAGCGCGCCTTCGCTATCAACAGTCGCAATGCCCGCGCTGTCATAGCCGCGATATTCGAGCCGTTTAAGCGCTTCAACTAAGATCGGGGCCGCCTCATGATTGCCCAGAACCCCTACAATACCACACATACTCTAGCCTTTTTGTTTGGCAGCTTTGGCCGCCAGAAGTTTATCAAAGAGGCGCAACGCGAGCCCCGGTTTATTGACCTGTTTTGCGCGTCCAACAGCCAGATCACCAGCCGCAATATCCGATGTGATCACTGAGCCGCTCGCCGTCATTGCCGCCGCACCGACCTTCACCGGAGCCACCAGCATCGTGTTGGAGCCGATAAAGGCATCCGCGCCGATTTCCGTGTGATGTTTGAACACACCGTCATAGTTGCAAGTGATTGTTCCTGCACCGATATTTGTACGCTCGCCAATCCGCGCATCGCCGATATATGACAAGTGGTTAACCTTGGCACCTTCGCAAATTTCGGCGTTTTTGATCTCAACAAAGTTGCCAATATGCGTGTCATTGCCAAGCTCCGCGCCGGGGCGTAGGCGGGCATAGGGCCCAACGACGGCGCCCGTGCTTACGTGACAGCCCTCAAGATGGCTAAAAGCGCGAATGCGCGCGCCGCTCTCAATGGTCACGCCGGGGCCGAAAAAGACATTTGGCTCAATCTCAGCGTCGCGGCCGATATGGGTATCACAAGCGAAAAAAACCGTGTTCGGCGCTTGCATCGTCACGCCATTCTCAAGCGCCTCATACCGGGCGCGCGCTTGAAAAGCGGCCTCGGCCTCGGCCAGTTGCGCACGCGTATTGATCCCAAGCGTTTCCGCCTCATCACAAACAACACAGCCCGCCGAAAGCCCGCGCGCACGGGCCACTTCAACGATATCGGTGAGGTAATATTCGCCCGAGGCATTCTCGTTGCCAATCGCATCAATCATCGCAAAAAGCTGGCCCGCATCGGCGCAGATCACGCCGGAATTGCACAGATCAATCGCGCGCTCGGCTTCATCCGCATCCTTGAATTCAACAATTTTTTCAAGCGTTTCGCCCTGCATCACCAGCCGCCCATAGCGCCCCGGATCTGCGGCGGTGAATCCAAGCACGATCACATCATGCTGCTTGCGCGCTTGGGCCATTTTCTCAAGCGTTTCAGGGCGAACGAAAGGCGTGTCGCCATACAAAACGAAAGCGTCGCCCTCAAAATCCGCGAGTGCTTCGCGGGCCTGCGCGACCGCATGCGCTGTGCCCAATTGCTCTTGCTGAACAACGACAGTGATCTCGGGATTGATCTCCATCGCCGCGGCGCGCACCGCCTCTGCGCCATGCCCGGCGACCAAAACAATGCGCTCGGGCTCAAGCGCCGCGCCGGCAGCCAAAGCATGCTCAAACAAAGGCGCACCGGCCACTTTATGAAGCACCTTTGGCAGGTCGGATTGCATCCGCGTGCCTTGTCCGGCGGCAAGAATAATTAGGGCTTTGGGCATAGCTGCTCTTTTCAATATGTTTTCGCCGTTTTAACCATGAGAGGCCGCGCCGCAAGGGGCAGGGGCATCAATTTGGTTTACAACACGTTACAGTGCGCGACATCAGCGCGAAAGTGGGGCGAAATGCGCACGGCAATCTTCGATTTGGATGGCACTTTGGCCGATACCAGCGGCGATCTGATCGCCTCGGCCAACAGCTGTTTTCGCGGGCTTGGCTACGGCGATATTCTCGATCCTGTGAGGGATGCAAGCACGGCATTTCAGGGCGGGCGGGCGATGCTCAAGCTGGGATTTGAACGGGTCAAACCGGGCTTTACGGCGCAAGATATTGACGTGCAATACCCGTTGCTGCTGGAGGCATATGCCGCAGATATTGATGTGTATACAGTGCTTTATCCCGGCGCGATTGAAGCGATTGAAGGTTTAAAATCAGATGGTTACGCGCTAGGTGTCTGCACGAACAAGCCCGCAGGCCTTGCCGAAAGCCTCCTGCACAAGCTCGGCATTCGCGGGCTGTTTGCCTCAATGATTGGTGCTGATACGCTGCCCGTGCGCAAACCCGATCCAGCACCGTTTTTCGCAGCAGTTGAGGGCGCAGGCGGCAATCCGGCGCGCGCCTTTTTGCTTGGGGACACGATCACAGATCGCAAGACCGCAGCCGCAGCGGGCGTGCCTTGCGCGCTTGTGACCTTCGGCCCCGATGGGCGGCAAGTCGCCGATCTCAAGCCCGAGGCGCTTTTGGATCACTTTTCTGATCTTGGCGCTTTGGCCGAGCGCCTTACTCAGTAGTCCTGTCTCCAATTGGCCCGCGCGCAGTGATTGACGCCGCTCGCGCACCGCTGCAAGCATGGGCGCGCGTAAAAGATTAACGTTGAGGGCCCCATGAGCGAGATTTTCAAAGGCGTATTTACCCAACAAGAGCCGATCTCTGAAGCAGGGATCGAGGCCGCGCTCAATGTGCTGCGTCATGGGCGGCTGCACCGCTATAATACGCTTGGAAATGAGATCGCTGAGGCGGCGCTTTTGGAGGAAGAATTCGCCGCACTGACCGGCGCGAAATACTGCCTTGCGGTTACATCGGGCGGCTATGCAATTGCCACGGCCCTGCGCGCCATCGGGGTCAAACCGGGCGATCCTGTGCTCTCAAACGCCTTCACATTGGCGCCAGTTCCGGGCGCGATTGCAAGCCTTGGGGCTGTGCCGATTTTTGTCGGCGTGACCCAATTGCTGACGCTTGATTTGGAGGACCTGCGGGCCAAAATCGAAAGCTCCGGCGCGCGGGTATTGCTGCTCAGCCATATGCGCGGGCATCTGTGCGATATGGAGGCCTTGATGGCGATTTGCGATGGGGCCGGTGTCGCCGTGATCGAGGATTGCGCCCATACGATGGGGGCCGCGTGGCGCGGTATTCCTTCGGGGCGTCACGGCGCAATTGCTTGTTATTCAACGCAAACTTATAAGCATATGAATTCTGGCGAAGGCGGTTTTCTGATTTCGGATGATGCCCAGGCAATGGCCCGCGCGATCATTTTATCCGGCTCTTACATGATGTATGAGGCGCATCGCGCCGCGCCCGCGCCCGAAGAATTTGCCCAAATCAAATATGAGACGCCCAATATTTCCGGGCGGATGGATAATCTGCGCGCGGCCATTTTACGCCCGCAGTTGGCAGGTCTTCCGGAACGCTGCGCAAGCTGGAACGCGCGCTACGGGGTGGTTGAAACGGGCCTGCAAAACACGCCCGGCCTGACCATCATCGAGCGGCCAGACGAAGAGGCCTTTGTCGGCTCCTCGATCCAATTTCTACTGCTGGATTGGCAAGAGGATGCGATCCGCGATCTGCTTGCCAGATGCGCTGCGCGCGGTGTTGAGCTCAAGTGGTTTGGCGCACCCGAACCAAGCGCCTTTACCTCCATTTATAGCAGCTGGCGCTATGCCCCGAGCGCGCCAATGCCTGCCACGGATCGCATTTTGCACAGCATCATTGATATGCGCCTGCCGTTAACCTTTAGCCTTGAGGATTGCGCCCAGATCGCCCGGATCATTCGCGCCGAAGTGAGCGTGGTTTTTCAAGCGACCTAGCCGGGCTTGCCTGTTGACAGGGCGGCATTTTGAGAATTAAATGAACGAGTGTTCAATTATTGCCCGATGGGCGCTCTGGGAGGATGTCGATGTTCACTTCAGCGATGCAATTTGATCTGGGCGAAGATGCCAATGCGCTGCGCGACATGGTGCATGCTTGGGCGCAAGCCCGGATCAAGCCGATGGCCGCGCAGATTGACACAAGCAACGAATTCCCGCCCGAGCTTTGGCGCGAAATGGGCGATCTTGGGCTGCTTGGCGTGACTGTCAGCGAGGAATTCGGCGGGGCCGGGATGAGCTATCTCGCCCACACAATCGCCGTTGAAGAAATCGCCCGCGCCTCTGCCTCGGTCTCGCTGTCATATGGCGCGCATTCCAATCTTTGCGTCAATCAGATCAAGCTCAACGGCACCGATGAACAAAAGCGCAAATATCTCCCCGGTCTGATTTCGGGCGAGCATGTGGGCGCGCTAGCAATGTCCGAAGCAGGCGCGGGATCTGACGTGGTTTCGATGAAACTGCGGGCCGAAAAACGCAATGATCGCTTCATTCTGAACGGCACGAAATACTGGATCACCAACGGCCCGGATGCGGAAACGCTGGTGGTCTATGCCAAGACCGATCCCGATGCCGGCGCCAAAGGCATCACAGCATTTATTGTTGAAAAACAAATGGTTGGGTTTTCGACCAGCAAGCATTTCGACAAAATGGGCATGCGCGGATCGAACACGGCCGAGCTCGTGTTTGAGGATGTTGAAGTCCCGTTTGAGAACATCTTGGGTGAGGAGGGCAAGGGCGTTCGCGTGTTGATGTCGGGCCTTGATTATGAGCGCGTCGTGCTTGCCGGGATCGGCACGGGCATCATGGCCGCCTGTCTGGATGAGATCATGCCCTACCTCGCTGAGCGCAAACAATTTGGCCAGCGGATTGGTGATTTTCAGCTGATGCAGGGCAAAATCGCCGATATGTATACCGCGCTCAATACCGCGCGCGCCTATGTTTATGAGGTAGCCAAGGCCTGCGATGCGGGGCGCGTGACACGCGCGGATGCGGCGGCTTGCGTGCTCTATTCCTCCGAGCAAGCGATGGTTCAGGCGCATCAAGCGGTGCAGGCCATGGGCGGCGCGGGTTTCATGAATGATAGCGCGGTCTCTAGGCTGTTTCGCGATGCCAAGTTGATGGAAATCGGCGCGGGCACCTCCGAAATTCGGCGCATGCTGATTGGCCGCGAAATGATGGGGGCGATGGGGTGAAGCTAAGCTCGAATTTCCTGCCCGGAACGGATGCCGCCAAGGCCAATCGCACGGCGCATTTGGAGGCATTGGCCAAGGCGCAAGCGGCAGCAGAAGCGGCAGCAATGGGCGGCGGTGAGAAATCGCGCGCCCGCCATCTAAGCCGCGGCAAAATGCTGCCCCGAGATCGCGTCGCTGGCCTGCTCGATCCAGGCGCGCCCTTCCTTGAGATCGGCGCGACGGCGGCCTATGACATGTATGAAGGCGCGGCCCCCGGGGCGGGGCTGATTGCTGGCGTTGGTCAGGTAAATGGTCGTGATATCATGGTCTTATGCAATGATGCGACCGTCAAAGGCGGCACCTATTACCCGATGACCGTGAAGAAACACCTGCGCGCCCAAGAGATCGCTCAAGAGTGCAACCTGCCTTGCGTTTACCTCGTGGATTCGGGCGGCGCGAACCTTCCCAATCAAGATGAAGTTTTCCCCGATCGCGATCACTTCGGGCGGATTTTTTACAATCAGGCGCAGATGTCAGCGCGCGGTATTGCGCAGATCGCGGTCGTTATGGGCTCCTGCACCGCAGGCGGCGCCTATGTGCCCGCGATGAGCGATGTGACGATCATCGTGCGCGAGCAAGGGACGATCTTTTTGGCCGGTCCGCCGCTGGTCAAAGCCGCCACCGGCGAGGTCGTTTCGGCCGAGGATTTGGGCGGCGGTGATGTGCATACGCGCCTTTCGGGTGTGGCCGATTATCTGGCCGAGGATGATGCCCATGCGCTCGCCCTCGCGCGCCGCGCTATCAGCAATCTCAACGGGCGCGCAGGCGCTGAAATTACGCGCAAATCGCCCGAGCCTCCCGCTTTTGATCCCGAAGAATTGCTCGAGGCCGTGCCCGCCGATCTGCGCACGCCCTATGACATCCGCGAAGTCATTGCCCGCATCACGGATGGGTCGCGTTTTGATGAATTCAAGGCGCGTTTTGGCGAAACTCTGGTCACTGGATTTGCCCATATCGAGGGCATTCCTGTAGGCATTATCGCCAACAATGGTGTGCTGTTTTCTGAGGCGGCCTCAAAGGGCGCGCATTTTGTTGAGCTCTGCTCACAGCGCAATATCCCCTTGGTTTTCTTACAAAATATCACCGGCTTCATGGTTGGTCAGAAATATGAAAACGAGGGAATTGCCCGCCACGGGGCCAAGCTTGTCACTGCCGTGGCAACAACGAATGTCCCCAAAATCACCATGGTTGTGGGGGGCTCCTTTGGCGCGGGCAATTACGGCATGGCCGGGCGCGCCTATCAGCCGCGCTTCATGTGGTCTTGGCCCTCAAGCCGCATTTCTGTGATGGGCGGCGAACAGGCCGCAGGCGTTCTCGCGACGGTAAAGCGCGATGCAATTGAGCGGGGCGGTGAAAGCTGGTCAGCCGATGAAGAGGCCGCTTTCAAACAACCCACAATCGAGATGTTTGAGCGCCAATCGCATCCGCTTTATGCCTCGGCGCGGCTCTGGGATGATGGCATTATTGATCCGCGCAAAAGCCGTGAAGTCCTTGCGCATTCTTTGCGCGCAGCCCTCAACGCCCCCATTGAAGAGACGCGCTTTGGCGTCTTTCGGATGTAGCTATGATCGCCACGCGCCTCACCGAATTTTTCGGAATTGAACACCCGATCATTTCCGCGCCCATGGCCGGGGCCTCTGGCGGTGCATTGGCCTCGGCGGTGACAGGGGCCGGAGGGCTCGGGCTGATCGGCGGCGGATATGGGGATGCGGATTGGATTGAGGCGCAATTTACCGCCGCAGGCAATGCGCGCGTTGGCTGCGGGATGATCACTTGGCGGCTTGCGCAGAACCCTGAATTGCTTGATCAAATCCTCGATCATGCGCCTGCGAGTGTCTTTCTTTCCTTTGGGGAACTATCTGATTTTGCAGCGAAAATAAGGGCCGCAGACGTTCCTTTGATCGCACAAGTACAAACGCTTGAAGGCGCGCGCCAGGCTGTTGACGCGGGCGCACAGATCATCGCCGCTCAAGGATCAGAGGCCGGAGGGCACGGCGGCGCGCGCGCGACGTTCACGCTGGTGCCCGAGGTCGCAGATTATCTCGCCAACAATGCGCCCAAAACTTTACTGCTCGCGGCAGGCGGCATTGCAGACGGCCGCGGATTGGCGGCGAGCCTTGCATTGGGGGCGGACGGCGCACTCGTTGGATCGCGCTTTTGGGCCAGCAAAGAGGCGCTCGTTGCGCCCGAATTTCATGCCGCGGCCTTGGCTGCGACGGGGGATCAAACCCGCCGCTCAAACGCACCAGATATAGCCCGCGGTTTAGATTGGCCCGCGCCCTTTACCATCCGCGTGCTTGGCAATGCCCATACCGAAAGCTGGCATGAGAATCCGACGCAAATAACGGATCAAGCGGCGCTTGAGTACCGAGAGGCCATCGCGAATGGTGATGCGCGTTTTGCCAATGCCATCGTTGGCGAAGCGGTGGGATTGATCCACGATCTCCCCTCAGCAGGCGAGATTGTGAGCGCAATTGTGCAGGACGCCGCTCAGTGTATCCAGCAAAGCGCGAGGTGCATTAAGTGATTGCTTCTAAACATAAAAAAATTGATCTGGCTCAGTGTTTTCGCCCCAAGCCCCCCGTTGGAGATTTGTGCAATGTTCACTAAAATCTTGATCGCAAATCGGGGCGAAATTGCCTGTCGGATCGCGCGCTCAGCGGCCAAAATGGGGGTGCGCACTGTCGCGGTTTACTCTGACGCCGATGCAGGCTCGGCCCATGTTTTGGCCTGCGATGAAGCGGTTCATATCGGCGGCTCTTTGCCCGCAGAAAGCTACCTCCTTGGCGATCGGATCATCGCGGCGGCGCTTGAGCGCGGCGCAGAAGCGATCCATCCCGGCTATGGCTTTTTGTCCGAAAATCCCGAGTTCGTTGAGGCCTGCGAGAAGGCCGGTCTGGTGTTTATCGGCCCTTCGGCAAAAGCGATCCGCGCGATGGGACTTAAGGATGCCGCAAAAGCCGCGATGGAGCGCGCAGGCGTGCCGGTTGTTCCGGGCTATCACGGGACGGATCAGGATGCTGGCCTGCTGGCAAAAGAGGCCGCGCGCATCGGATTTCCCGTTCTGATCAAGGCCGTTGCGGGGGGCGGCGGCAAGGGAATGCGGCGCGTGGATCGCGCGGCAGATTTCGCCGAAGCCTTGGCCGCAGCCGCGCGCGAAGGGCAGGGGGCCTTTGGCAATCCGGCCGTTTTGATCGAGAAATATATCGAACATCCCCGCCATATCGAGGTTCAGGTCTTTGGCGATGGCAAGGAGGCTGTGCATCTGTTTGAGCGTGATTGTTCGCTTCAGCGTCGCCACCAAAAGGTTATTGAAGAAGCGCCTGCGCCGGGGATGAATGACAATTTCCGCGAAGCGATTTGTGCAGCGGCTGTGCGCGCCGCTAAAGCGATAGGCTATGCCAGTGCGGGCACGATTGAGTTCATTGTTGACGGAGCCAATGGGCTTAAAACGGACGGCTTTTGGTTCATGGAAATGAACACGCGCTTGCAAGTTGAGCATCCGGTTACGGAGGCGATTACCGGCGTTGATCTGGTGGAATGGCAGTTGCGGATCGCAGCGGGCGAGGGGCTTCCTTGCCAGCAAGAAGAGCTCTCGATTTCTGGCCATGCGTTTGAGGCGCGCCTTTACGCAGAAGACGTGCCCAAGGGCTTTTTGCCGGCCACCGGAACGCTTGATGTGCTGGAATTTCCAGCTGGCGCGCGGATCGAGACGGGCGTTCGCCCAAAGGATGAGATTTCTCCCTTTTATGACCCGATGATTGCCAAGATCATCACCCATGGCCCCACACGCGCGATAGCACTTTTACAACTTTCTAAGGCGCTTGAGGGGCTAAAAATCGGCGGATCTGTCACAAATCGCGCATTTTTGGCCAATTTGGCGCGCAATGAGGATTTTGCTCAAGGTCGCGTGGATACTGGCCTGATTGAACGGAATTTGGAGGCCCTTTGCGCCGAAGCAGAGCCCGATGAAGGGGCAATCGCACTCGCGATGCTGGCCGCAGCCGGGTTAAACCATGCGCCCAAAGCCCTTGCCGGGTTTTCCCTCTGGCAGCCTTTGGCGCACCCTATCGAGATCGCTTATAGCGAGGAAATCTTAAGTGGGGCAATCGCGTTTACAGGACCAAATACTGTGCGGATCACCCGCGAGACGGGCACGACCGTTTTGCAATGGCGCGATGGCTGGCAGTGTGAAGGCGCGCAGATACACGCAGCGCAAAGCGGCGCCAAAATATATGTGTTCGGCGCAGCCACTTGGGCCTTTGAAATCCGCGATCCCTTGGCGCGCGATACAGCCGCAGGGGCTGCGGGCAATGTGATCGAGGCGCCCATGCCCGGATTGCTACGGGAAATCTTTGTGCGACGTGGCGATACAGTTGCAAAGGGCGCGCGGCTGGCCATTCTTGAGGCGATGAAAATGGAGCATGTTTTGGCCGCCCCACGTGATGGGATTGTGGCCGAGGTGCTTGGCGCGCCTGGTGATCAAGTTGTTGCCGGGGCGCCGTTAATTGCCTTGGAGGAGGAAACAGAAAATGACGAATGATTTGATCCGATTGCACAATATCGCGGGCTCGCGCTCTTTTCGGGTGCTTTGGTTGCTGACGGAAATGGGCATCACGCCCGAGCTTGCGCAATACTCGATCACCGATGGATCGCTGCGCACCCCAGAATTCTTGGGCGCTTCGCCTGCGGGCCGCGTGCCTGCGCTCGATATCGATGGGCGCACGATTTATGAAAGCGGCGCGATCATTGAGTATCTCTGCGAAACGCGTCCCGAGCATGGCTTTGGGCGCGCGCCCGGTGATCCAGAGCGCGTCCCCTATCTTGAGGCGCTTCATTATGCCGAGACCATGGCGAGCATCGTTGCGAGCCTCAATCTGCAATGGCTTTTCCTGCGCGATCCCTCGACGCGTTCAAACACGGTCGCCAAAATCGATGCGCGCCGTTTGGAGGCAACGATTGCCCCGTTGGAAGGGCTTTTGGCCAAGCAAGACTATATTCTCGCCTCGGGCTTTTCTGCGGCCGACATGATGCTTGGCTATAATTTCTTGGCCGCGCCGTATTTTGTCCGCCTTGAGCCCTATCCCAACATCCGCGCCTATATAGAGCGTGTGCAATCGCGCCCCGCCTTTAAGAAGGCCCAGGAATTGGACGGAAAGCAGAAATTCTACAAACAAGATTTCTATGAAGTGACGGGCTAGGCATGAGCAAGGTCGAGATATTCGAGGTTGGCCCGCGCGACGGGTTGCAAAACGAGCCTGGAGTGATCTCGACCGATGCCAAGATCGCGCTGATTGATCGCCTCTCTGGGGCGGGATTTCGGCGCATTGAAGTGGCCTCATTCGTAAGCCCCAAGTGGGTTCCGCAGATGGCCGATAGCGGGGATGTTTTGGCGCGGATCAAACGCGCGCCGGGCATTTCCTATACGGCACTTACCCCAAATATGCGCGGATTTGAGCGCGCTATGGAGGCGCGCGCCGATGAGATCGCGATATTTGGTGCCGCGAGCGAGAGTTTTAGCCAAGCCAATATAAATTGTTCGATTTCTGAAAGTCTGGAGCGGTTTCTCCCCATTATCGCGGCTGCGAATGCGGCAAATGTGAAAGTGCGCGGCTATGTCTCTTGTGTGGTGGAATGCCCCTATGAGGGGGATATCGCGCCTGAGGCGGTTGCGAAGGTCGCCAAAGCGCTGCGGGATATGGGCTGTTATGAGGTTTCGCTCGGGGAAACTTTGGGGCGCGCGCGGCCCGAACAGGTTGATGCGATGCTGGGGGCTGTTTTGGATGAAATACCGGCGCAGGAATTGGCCGGGCATTTTCATGATACCTCTGGGCGGGCCTTGGCCAATATTGATGCGGCTTTGGCGCGGGATTTGCGGATTTTTGATGCGGCTGTCGGCGGCTTGGGCGGCTGCCCTTATGCGCCGGGGGCGGCGGGCAATGTCGCGACCGAGCGCGTGGCGGCGCATTTGGCCGACTTGGGATATGAGACGGGGTTAGATGCCAGCATCTTGAATGAGGCGGCGGATATGGCGCGCGCGATGCGCAATGAGAGCAAGGATTAGGCGATGTATGAGACGATCAAAATTGAGCGCGATGCGCGCGGCGTAGCCGAACTGATCCTTGCGCGCCCCGAAAAACACAATGCGATGAGCGCGCAGATGATCCGCGAAATACGCGCGGCGGCGATTGAGCTTGGCGATGATGCAAGTGTGCGCGTCGTTGTCTTGCGGGCCGAGGGCAAAAGCTTTTGCGCGGGCGGCGATCTGCGCTGGATGCAGGATCAAATGGCCGCAGATCGCGCCACACGCGCCCGCGAGGCCCGCAGCATTGCCGATATGCTCGGGGCGCTCAACAGCCTGCCAAAGCCGCTGATCGGGCGGTTGCAGGGCAATGCGATTGGCGGCGGGGTTGGCATGGCCTGCGTCTGCGATATTGCGATTGCCGATGAGGGGGCGAAATTTGGCCTCACAGAGACGCGGCTTGGCCTGATCCCGGCGACAATTGGGCCGTATGTTTTGGCGCGGATGGGTGAGGCAAATGCGCGCCGGGTCTTTATGAATTCGCGCGTCTTTAAGGCGGATGAGGCGGTCGCGCTCGGGATCATCGCGCGCGCGGTCAAAACCGAAGATCTAGACGCCGCTGTCGAGGCCGAAGTTCTTCCCTATCTCAGCTGTGCGCCCGGCGCTGTTGCCGCGGCCAAGGCGCTTGCCCGCAAGCTTGGCGCGGATGTTGGCGAGGCGCAGATCGCGCATTCGGTGAAGGTCTTGATCGAGCAATGGGAAGGCGAGGAGGCCGGCGCCGGGATCGCGGCGTTTTTCGCCAAAGAAGCCCCGCCTTGGGTTGGCTGATCCAGCCGTTCGAGCGCCCAAATAGCCGCAAAAACAGCGGCATCAAGAAATTGTCAGAGATTCGGGCACGAAATCTTAACCAATTTGCGCTTCAGCGCGCAATTTAGTTGCGCCACGGCCCTATTCCCCGCCATTTCCCCACCATGCGTCAAAAAAACCGCTACAGCCCCATTATTGCGCGCATTTTCCGCCCCAGAAAGCGCCTTGCATTGGTTGACCCCATCAAGGGCTAGCGCTAAACCCACAGGAAGCTAAACCATGCGCGAAATGCGCGTGAAAGGAGCCACTCGTGGAAGATATGCTTCGGGAATACCTCCCCATCGTTATTTTTTTGGGCCTCGCGATTGCGCTTGGCATCGTTCTTATCCTTGCAGCCGTGATCATCGCTGTGCGCAATCCGGACCCGGAAAAGGTCTCTGCGTATGAATGTGGATTTAATGCCTTTGATGATGCGCGGATGAAATTCGATGTGAGGTTCTACCTCGTCTCGATCCTCTTCATCATCTTTGATCTCGAAGTAGCGTTTCTGTTTCCTTGGGCAGTTGCCTTTAAGGATGTCGGGCTCGTTGGCTTTTGGTCGATGATGGTCTTCCTTGCCGTGCTGACCATCGGCTTTGCATATGAGTGGAAAAAGGGAGCCTTGGAATGGGCGTGAGCACAGGCGAAAACACAGCCGGTCCGGACCGCGAAGTTGCCACTCAGGAGCTCAATCGCGAACTCCAAGACAAAGGCTTTTTGCTCACCTCAACTGAGGACATTGTTAATTGGGCGCGCACCGGCTCGCTGCACTGGATGACCTTTGGTCTTGCCTGCTGCGCGGTTGAGATGATGCACTCGGCGATGCCGCGCTATGATCTTGAGCGTTTCGGCACCGCGCCGCGCGCATCCCCGCGCCAATCGGATCTGATGATTGTTGCTGGCACGCTGACCAATAAAATGGCCCCGGCGCTGCGCAAGGTTTATGATCAAATGCCAGAGCCGCGCTATGTGATTTCCATGGGCTCTTGTGCCAATGGCGGCGGCTATTATCACTATTCCTATTCCGTTGTGCGCGGATGCGACCGGATCGTTCCGGTTGATATCTATGTGCCGGGCTGCCCGCCCACGGCTGAGGCGCTGCTCTATGGCATCCTTCAGCTTCAGCGCAAAATTCGCCGCACCGGCACGATCGCGAGGTAATCCATGTCTGACGCGCTTCAAGAACTAGGCACTCATATCGAGCTGAAACGCCCTGATTGCGTTTTGGGTTGGTCGGTTGCTTTTGGCGAGCTGACGGTTGAGGTCGCCCCGGCGCAGCTGGTCAATTTCATTGATTTCCTGCGCAGCGACGGCAGCTGCAAATTCTCGTCCCTCGTGGATATCACAGCCGTCGATTATCCGGCCCGTGAGGCCCGCTTTGATGTGATCTATCACTTCCTCTCGATGTATCAAAATCATCGCATCCGCCTGCGCATTGCCGCGCGCGAAGATGAGATGGTCCCCTCGATCACATCCATTCACCCCTCTGCCGATTGGTTTGAGCGCGAAGTGTTTGATATGTTTGGCATCCTGTTTTCCGGCCATCCCGATCTGCGCCGCCTGCTGACGGATTATGGCTTTCGCGGCCACCCGCTGCGCAAGGATTTCCCAACAACGGGCTACACCGAAGTTCGTTATGACGAAGAGCAAAAGCGGGTCGTTTATGAGCCCGTCAGCCTCGTTCAAGAATACCGCCAGTTTGATTTCATGAGCCCATGGGAGGGTGCGCAATACATCCTGCCCGGCGACGAGAAGCAGAAAGAGGGCGCTTAATTGGCCCAAGATCCGACACTTATGTTCTGTGTAGGCGCGACAAAAGCCGGGACCTCCTGGCTTTATCGCTATCTGCATGATCATCCCGAGTGTCACCTGCGCTCGATCAAAGAATTGCACTTCTTTGATACGATCGATTTTGATGATTACGAGCGTCAGTTTGATGTCTTTGCCCGCCTGCGCGCCGATTTGGCCGGCCGTCTGGCATCGGTCGAGGCCAAAGCCGCATCCGAGGGCAAGCCCTACACTTGGCAGCTCAAGAACCTGCGCCGCCAAATCCGCGATATTGATGAGATGGTGGCCGCGCTTGAAGACCCCCAGCTTGGCGAATTGCTCTATGAGACATACCTGTTTCGCGGCATTGGCGAGAGCAAATTGATCGGCGATCTGACCCCGGCCTATGCGCTGCTTTCCAAAGAGCGCTTTGCCAAAATGGCAGAGATGGCTGAAAACGTCCGCTTTGTGTTTTTGATGCGCGATCCGATTGATCGCCTCTGGAGCCATGTGCGCATGCAGGCCAATCGCAATCTGCAGCCCGGCGAAGATGTAACGACCAAATCCAAGAATATCGTTGGCCGCATGGCGACCCACGGCGACGAGCCGCATATTTTGGAGCGCGGCGATTATGCCGACACGATCACGCGCCTGCGCGCGGCGGTGCCTGCCGAGCGGCTTTTGCTGGAGTTTACCGAAGAGCTTTTCTCTGAGGCAGGCGTGCGCCGCCTGTGCGAATTTCTGGGCATTTCTTATGTGCCCGCCAAGGTTGAAGAGCGCTGGCATGTTGGCCCGCGCCTAGAGATGAACGATAAAATAAGAGGCATGGCCGCTGATATGTTGGCGCCGCAATATGCCTTTGCAGAGCAGAATTTCGGCCAGCTCCCAGAGCGTTGGCAAGAAAATATGGCGAGGGTCTGAGACGATGGATGGCACTTTTGACGATGCCCAAACGGGCGAGCAAAAAATCCGCAATTTCAACATTAACTTCGGCCCGCAACACCCTGCGGCGCACGGGGTTTTGCGTCTTGTGCTTGAGCTCGACGGCGAGATCGTAGAGCGCTGCGATCCCCACGTTGGCCTGTTGCACCGCGGCACCGAAAAGCTGATGGAAAGCCGCACCTATCTGCAAAACCTGCCCTATTTGGATCGCCTCGATTACGTCGCCCCAATGAACCAAGAGCATGCGTGGTGCCTCGCAATTGAGCGCCTTACCGGAACAGTCGTTCCGCGCCGTGCGTCCTTGATCCGCGTGCTCTATTCCGAGATCGGCCGCGTGCTGAGCCACATGCTCAACGTGACAACCCAGGCAATGGATGTGGGCGCGCTGACCCCGCCTGTTTGGGGCTTTGAAGAGCGCGAGAAGCTGATGATTTTCTATGAGCGCGCCTCGGGTTCGCGCCTGCACGCGGCCTATTTTCGCCCCGGCGGCGTTCACCAAGATCTGCCGCCCGCGCTGATTGATGATATCGATGCATGGGCCGATCAGTTTACCGGCCGCCTCAATGATATCGATGATCTGCTCACCGAGAACCGCATCTTTAAGCAGCGCAACGCTGATATTGGCATCATCTCCGAAGAAGATATTCAAAACTGGGGCTTTTCCGGCGTTATGGCGCGCGGCTCTGGCCTTGCTTGGGATTTGCGCCGCGCGCAGCCCTATGAATGCTATGACGAGTTCGAGTTCAAAATTCCCGTCGGCAAAAACGGCGATTGCTATGATCGCTACCTGTGCCGCATGGCCGAGATGCACGAGAGCGTGAAAATCATCAAGCAAGCCATCGTCAAACTTCGCGCCCCCGAAGGGCAGGGCGATGTGATGGCGCGCGGCAAAATGGCTCCGCCAAAACGCGCCGATATGAAGCGCGACATGGAAAGTCTGATCCATCACTTCAAACTTTATACCGAGGGCTTCCATGTTCCTGCGGGCGAAGTTTATGCCGCCGTTGAAGCGCCCAAAGGCGAATTCGGCGTCTTTATGGTCTCGGATGGCTCAAACAAACCCTACCGCGCCAAACTGCGCGCGCCGGGCTTCTTGCACCTGCAAGCAATGGATTACATCGCCACCGGTCACCAGCTTGCTGATGTGGCTGCGATTATCGGCACAATGGATATCGTTTTTGGGGAGGTGGATCGCTAATGAGCTTCATTATTGGCCTTCTTGTCCTCATTTCTTCTCTTGCGATTGCGATCGTTGTTTCGCGCCGCATTGAACGGGCCTCTGTGGCCATTCCGGCGGGAATTTTCGCCGGGATTGCCGTGCTCGCCCTGCTATATTTCTTTGTGACGGCCGTATTTGCCTTCAGCTTGCTGAACACGGGCCCTGTCATGCCGCTTGGAGTGAATTGATGCTGCGTCGTCTTTATAAAGAACAACCCGAGAGCTTTGCCTTCACCCCCGCCAATCTGGCCTGGGCCCAAGCGCAGATCACCAAATATCCCGAAGGCCGCCAAGCCAGCGCGATCATCCCGCTTCTTTGGCGCGCCCAAGAGCAAGAAGGCTGGCTCACCCGCGCCGCAATTGAAGGCGTCGCGGATATGCTTGGCATGGCCTATATTCGCGCCCTCGAAGTGGCGACGTTTTACTTTATGTTTCAGCTCCAACCCGTTGGCTCTGTGGCACATATTCAGATTTGCGGCACCACGTCTTGCATGATTTGCGGCGCTGAGGATTTGATCGGCATTTGCAAAGAAAAGATCGCGCCAAAGCCGCATATGCTGTCTGAGGATGGCAAGTTTAGCTGGGAAGAGGTCGAATGCCTTGGTGCTTGTACCAATGCGCCCATGGCCCAGATCGGCAAAGATTATTACGAAGATCTCACCGGCGCGCGCTTTAGCGAGATGCTTGATGAGATGGCAGCGGGCAAAGTCCCTGTGCCGGGCCCTCAAAATGGCCGCTATGCTTCCGAGCCTCTCTCGGGCCTCACTTCACTGACGGATCACGAGAGCGGCCGCACACAGTATAATGCCTCCGTTCAGGCGGCGGTTGATATTGGCGACACGATCAAGCGGATCGATGGCACCGAAGTGCCGCTTCTGGCCCCATGGCAAGGCGGTGCGAAAGCGGGCAAAGCTGGCGCAAAGCCTGCCAAACCTGCGGTCAAAGCAGCCAAGCCTGCTGCGAAAGCTCCGGCCAAAGCTGCTGCAAAACCTGTGGCCAAGCCCGCAGCCAAAGCCGCACCAAAGGCCGCAGCGCCAAAAGCGCCCGCCAACAAAGCAGCAAAAACAACCACCGGCGCGACGGCTCAAAAGAAGCCGCGCACGATGAAAGCCCCGCGCAAATCCGGCGCGGATGATCTTAAAATGATCAAGGGCGTCGGCCCGAAACTAGAGATGTTATTGCATAACCTTGGCTTTTATCACTTTGATCAAGTTGCAAAATGGTCTGATCAAGAGGTCGCATGGGTTGATGAAAATCTCGAAGGCTTCAAAGGCCGTGTCAGCCGCGATGGCTGGGTCGCGCAAGCGGCTGTCCTTGCGGATGGCGGCGAGACAGAATTCTCAAAACGCGCTAAGTATTAGGGCGAATATAAAAACAAACCACGACGGGGACTGAAATCATGAGTGACGCACCAAAGACGAATTGGACGAAAATCATACTGTGGTCAGCAATTGCAGGCGTTCTTGCCTTGCTCGCTTTGCTTTATATGGCTGGCTATACATTTGGCCCGGCAGTTTTGCTTTCGGTCCTTGTGGCCTTTCTTGTAGGCATTTTGCTTTGGATCGGCTTGAACCCAAGCAGCGATGGCGATGCCTCAGTGGTTGCGCAAAGCTCGATCCCGGCGTCTAGTTCGGCGGCCGCAAGCAGCGCCTCGGCCAGCACTTCAACTGCGGCGGCCAATACGCCCGCTGCCGTTGCCGCCAATCCCGCAGCTTTGAAACCGTCCAAAGAATTGCCAGGCCAAGCAGAATTGGCCAAGCGCAAGGGCGATTGGAAATATGAGCGCGAGGCGAAAAGCCCTGCCACCAAAGCCGCAGCAGCCAAAAAAGCAACGGCTAAGAAAGCCGCCGCCAAGCCAGCAGCAAAACCTGCCGCCAAAACCGGCGCGGCCAAAGCAGCGGCCAAGCCAGCAGCTGCCAAGAAACCTGCCGCCAAAACCGCAGCCAAATCGGCAGCAACCACGAAGACGGATGCCAAGCCAGCCGCAAAGACTGCCGCCAAGAAGCCAGCAGCATCTAAAGCGGCCGCAAAACCAGCAGCAGCGAAGAAGCCAGCAGCGAAGGCCGCCAAACCTGCTGCCAAAGCAACCAAGCCCGCAGCTAAAACAGCAGCCAAACCCGCAGCTAAACCGGCAGCCAAATCCGCCGCAAAAGCCGCGCCGAAAGCCGCCGCAAAGGCCGCCAAGCCAGCTGCTAAACCAGCCGCTAAAGCTGCAAAACCAGCGGCCAAAGACGGCAAGCCCGAACTGCTGAAGAAAGCCCGCGCAGGCGGCGCAGACGATCTCAAGCAGATCAAAGGCGTTGGCCCCAAGCTTGAAACCATCCTGCATGGCATGGGCGTCTATCACTTTGACCAAGTCGCAAGCTGGCGCAAAGCCGAAGTTAAATGGGTCGATGAGGCGCTGACAGGTGTCAACAAAGGCCGCGTGAGCCGTGACGATTGGGTCGCCCAAGCCAAGACCCTCGCCAAAGGCGGCGAAACTGAATTCTCCAAACGCGTCAAAAAAGGCGGCGTGTACTAGGGACTAAGCAATGACTCCGAGCGAGGACAAAAAGCAGGCGCGCAAAGCAAGGATGGTTTCCATCGTCATTGCGGGCGCCATGCTGATCTGGCTCGGGGTTCAATTCGCGGGAAAGCGGATGGGGCTAGACGGATCGTTTGCCCTGCTCGTCGATTTCGCAGCACTGGCGGCCTTCGCTTGGTCGTTTGTGGTGATTTATCAGATCTGGCGCGCGCGCCAGGGCAGCTAAGGAAGCAGATATGCTGAAGGATCAGGACCGGATCTTTACCAACCTTTACGGGATGCACGACCGTACCCTCAAAGGCGCGCAATCGCGTGGCCATTGGGACGGCACGGCCGGTATCATCAAGAAGGGCCGCGACTGGATCATCGATCAGATGAAAGCCTCCGGTCTGCGCGGTCGTGGCGGCGCGGGCTTCCCGACTGGCCTGAAATGGTCCTTCATGCCCAAGGAAAGCGATGGCCGCCCCAGCTATCTGGTGGTCAATGCCGACGAGTCCGAGCCGGGCACATGTAAAGACCGCGAGATCATGCGCCATGATCCGCACACATTGGTCGAGGGCTGCTTGATTGCCAGCTTCGCGATGAATGCAAACGCCTGCTATATCTATATCCGCGGCGAATACATCCGCGAAAAAGAAGCGCTGCAAACGGCGATTGATGAAGCCTATGCCGCTGGCCTCGTGGGCAAGAACGCTTGCAAATCCGGCTGGGATTTCGACATCTACCTGCACCACGGCGCGGGCGCTTATATCTGCGGCGAAGAAACCGCCCTGCTCGAAAGCTTAGAGGGCAAAAAGGGCATGCCGCGCATGAAGCCGCCATTCCCTGCGGGCGCGGGCCTTTATGGCTGCCCAACGACTGTGAACAACGTTGAATCCATCGCCGTTGTCCCGACCATCCTGCGCCGTGGGCCAGAATGGTTTTCCGGCTTTGGCCGCCCCAACAATGCAGGTACCAAACTGTTTGGCATCTCTGGCCATGTGAACAACCCCTGCGTTGTCGAAGAAGAGATGTCGATCCCGTTTCGCGAGCTGATTGATCGCCACTGTGGCGGTATTCGCGGCGGCTGGGACAATCTCAAAGCGATCATTCCGGGCGGCTCTTCGGTTCCGCTTTTGCCCGCTGATATCGCTAAGGATGCGATCATGGATTTCGATTGGCTGCGTGAGCAGCGCTCGGGCCTTGGCACGGCAGCGGTGATCGTGATGGATCAAGATACAGACGTGATCAAAGCGATCTGGCGCCTGTCTAAATTCTACAAACACGAAAGCTGCGGCCAGTGTACGCCTTGCCGTGAAGGCACGGGCTGGATGATGCGGGTTATGGATCGCCTTGTGCGCGGCGAGGCAGAGGTCGAAGAAATCGACATGCTGCTCGATGTGACCAAACAGGTCGAGGGCCACACGATCTGCGCGCTTGGTGATGCGGCCGCTTGGCCCATCCAAGGCCTCGTGCGCCACTTCCGCAATGAAATTGAGGATCGCATCAAAGCGCAAAAAACGGGCCGTATGGGCGCGATGGCGGCAGAGTAAGATGGGCTATTCACCTATGCATAATATGGGCCCCATTGGATTGCTCTTGATGCTCGCTTTTATCGTTTTCCTGCCGCTGTGCTTTTGGAAAATCTATACAAAGGCTGGCTTTGCCGGCTTTTGGGGGCTGTTTGCGATCATTCCGCTTGGCGCTTTTGTTCTCATCGGTGTTCTCGCCTTTGCCAAATGGCCAGCAAATCAAGAGGTGTCTGAATAGTGCATCCCGTCGGCCATCATATCGCTGAGCTCAACGTTGCGCGCCTTGTCGCGCCAACGGATGATCCGCGCGTGGCCGAATTCATGGGCGCGATTGATCGGATCAATGGCATGGGCAAACGCATGCCGGGCTTTGTGTGGATAATGGAAGGCTCGGGCGCGCCGGGCACGGGCAACACCGAGACGGCGATTGCAGGTGATCCGCAATTCATCCCAAACCTGACCGTTTGGCGCGATGCGCCGAGCCTTGAGAAATTCGTGTTTGATACGGTGCATGCAAAGTTTTTTGAGCGCCGCGCCGAGTGGTTTGAGATTTTGGACGATATGCATCTGGTGATGTGGTGGGTGCCGGAAGGCCATCAACCAACATTGAGCGAGGCATTGAGCCGCCTTGAGATGTTGCGCCAAAACGGCCCCTCAGAGGCGGCCTTTGGCTGGGATTATTTACGCGAAGCGGGGCTGCTTGGCCCGCGCAGACAAGCAGCGGCAGAGTAGGGGGCAATGATGAAGAATAACGCTCACGCTCTGGCGCGAAATGACACATACGCCGGGGCTTTCATCCCAGCGGCGGGCCATGCTAAGGCCTGCAAGACATTTGGGGACAGCACCAATTCATTGGCGCAGCGCAGCCCTTGCTCAGACACGGAAAACCGTGCGGGCAGAGCTGCAATGCACCAGATCGAAAGGATCAAATGATGTTGTCGAATATCTTCACGAATGCCCAAAAGGGTAAAGCCGTTATGGCGTTGAAATCATTTAGCTTTGCATGTGCTATGGCGGTCGGGGCAAGCAGCCCTGCATTCGCTTTGCCGCCGCTCGGATCGGACAGCTATGTGCATGATCAGCTTCTCGCGGGCTTCATCGGGGATGAGATCGACCGCAGCTGCGGCTCTATCACCGCGCGCAAGCTTCTCGCCCTGCGCAAGCTTTATGAGCTGCGCGATTACGCCCTCTCAAAGGGCTATACCCGCGCGCAGGTGAAAGCCTTTGTCGATAATGCGGGCGAAAAGGCCAAAATGAAGGCCGAAGCCAAGCAATATTTGATCAATGCCGGCGTGACACCGGGCGACCCGCAAACCTATTGCGCCGTGGGCTATGCAGAGATTTCTGCCAAAAGTCTGACCGGCCAATTGCTGCGTAAGAATTGAGGGGATGCAGATGAAACAACTTTCCAGCATCGCGCTTCAAGCCCTTGCCATCACAGCCTTTCTCGCGGCGCCACTGGCCGCCAATGCCGCCTCGATCCGCGAGGATGCCAAGCTTCAGGATATCTTGGTCACGACCTTCGTGATCGAGCAAACCCGCGCCAATTGCGGCGCGGTTGATATCCGCATGAGCCGCATGCAAAAGAAAATCGTTGAGATGGCCGAACACACGACCGCAATGGGCTATTCCCAAGCTGATATGCAGGCAGAAGTGGCCAGCAAAGAAGGCCAAGAGCGCCTCGCAAGCGCGGCCAACGACTATATGACATCGCGCGGCGCAGATATGGCGGACAAAGCCAGCATCTGCGCCTTCGCGCAATCCGAGATCAAAGCCCGCACCGAGGTGGGCAAGCTATTGAAAAGCAGGTGAGCGAATGGCTGAGCTACGCAAAATCATCATTGATAACAAAGAGGTCGAAGTAGACCCCGCAATGACCCTTATCCAAGCTTGCGAGCAGGCCGGTGTTGAGGTTCCGCGTTTTTGCTATCACGAGCGTCTGACCATCGCAGGCAATTGCCGGATGTGTTTGGTTGAGGTCGTTGGCGGCCCGCCCAAACCGACCGCCTCTTGCGCGATGCAGGTCAAAGATTTGCGCCCCGGCCCCGAAGGCCAGCCCCCCGTTGTGAAGACCAACTCACCCATGGTGAAAAAAGCGCGCGAAGGCGTGATGGAATTCCTGCTGATCAATCACCCGCTTGATTGCCCGATTTGCGACCAAGGCGGCGAGTGCGATCTTCAGGATCAGGCCATGGCTTATGGCGTTGATTTTTCCCGCTATCGCGAGCCAAAGCGCGCCACAGAAGATCTCGATCTCGGCCCGCTTGTTGAAACCCATATGACCCGCTGCATTTCCTGTACGCGCTGTGTGCGTTTCACCTCCGAAGTCGCGGGATTGACCCAGATGGGCCAGACAGGGCGCGGCGAAGACGCTGAGATCACCTCATATTTGGGCGAGACCCTGAATTCCAACATGCAGGGCAATATCATCGATCTTTGCCCCGTTGGTGCTTTGGTTTCAAAGCCTTACGCCTTTACCGCCCGCCCTTGGGAGCTGAGCAAAACCGAAACGATTGATGTGATGGATGCGCTTGGCTCTTCTATTCGCGTTGATACGAAAGGGCGCGAAGTGATGCGCATCCTGCCGCGTAACCATGATGGCGTGAACGAGGAATGGATCTCCGATAAGACCCGTTTCGTCTGGGACGGGTTGCGCCGCCAACGCCTCGACACACCTTATATCCGCGAAAACGGCACATTGCGCAAAGCCAGCTGGCCCGAAGCGCTTGAAGCCGCCGCCGCCGCGATGAAGGGCAAGAAAGTTGCCGCTCTTGTGGGCGATCTGGCCCCGGTTGAGGCCGCTTATGCGCTTAAAGGCATCGTTGACGGGCTCGGCGGCAAGATCGAGTGCCGCACAGATGGCGCGAAACTGCCCATCGGCAATCGCTCGGCCTATGTCGGCACGGCCTCGGTTGAGGACGTTGATACAGCCAAATACCTTATGGTGATCGGCTCCAATCCACGCGACGAAGCGCCTGTGTTTAATGCGCGTCTGCGCAAGGCCTGGAGTGCGGGCGCAAATATCGCACTGATCGGCGAACCCGTTGATTTGAGCTATGAATATGTGAACATGGGCGCAGATCGCGACGCGCTTGTGAGCCTTGCTGATCACGCCTTTACCGATATCCTTGTGCAGCACTCTGTGATGATCATCGGCCAAGGTGCCTTGTCCGAGGCCGATGGCGAGGCCGTTTTGAGCCAAGCGATGAAAGCCGCTGAGCGCTCGAAAAGCAAATTCCTCATGCTTCACACGGCCGCAAGCCGGGTTGGCGCGATGGATATTGGCGCGGCAACCGAGGGCGGGCTTGAGGCTGCACTTGAGGGCGCCGAAGTTGTCTATAATCTGGGCGCGGATGAGGTCGAGATCGATGCCGGCGCTTTTGTCATCTATCAAGGCAGCCACGGCGATCGCGGCGCACATCGCGCCGATATCATCCTGCCCGGTGCCGCCTATACAGAAGAAAGCGGGATTTTCGTTAATACCGAAGGACGCCCGCAAATGGCGCAGCGTGCTGGCTTTGCGCCGGGCGAGGCCAAGGAAAACTGGGCAATCCTGCGCGCGCTTTCGGCCGAACTGGGGGCAACATTGCCCTATGACAGTATCGCCCAATTGCGCGCCGCTTTGATTGCTGATGTGCCCCATATGGGCGCGATTGATGAGGTGCCGGTTAATGACTGGGCGCCGATCAAAGCCAAAAAACCGGGCAAAGCCGATTTCCGCAATGCGATCAAAGATCACTACCTAACCAACCCGATTGCGCGCGCCTCGCAATTGATGGGCGAATTGGCCGCAAATGCCAAAGCGCGCAGCACCGATAAGATGGCGGCTGAATAATGATCCGCGCCGCGTCATATCCCGCTTTGATGCTCGCCCTCGGGGCCGGGCTGATGGGCTGTGACACAGCGCAACAAGAGACGACGCAGGCGGAATTTTCACCTGTTTACAAAGGCATAGAGACCCAACTACTTGACGGGGATCTTGTTAACTTTCGTGTCGCAATGCGCGGCGCAAGAACCAACGAGGACGTTGCCCGCTATGGGGAATGTGCCGCCGCACAATATGCGCTGATCCGTGGTTACGGATTTGCGCGCCATGTGCGGACAAATGTTGCCCAAAAGGGTGGCGTTTGGCGCGGAGATGCTGTTTACACCATCTCGTCAGCTCTGCCGCGCGGCATTCGCACAATTGACGCTGAAGTCACTGTGCAATCCTGCGTTGCAGACAACATACCGACGGTCTGAGGGCATGAGGCAAAATGGCTGATTTTTTTACGAATACGAACCTAGGCATTCTGCTGCTGATCCTTGGTCAGTGCTTGCTTATCGTGGTCCCGCTTTTGGTGGCGCTGGCGTTTTTGCTCTATGCGGATCGCAAGATTTGGGCGGCGGTGCAGATGCGTCGCGGGCCGAATGTTGTTGGCCTGTTTGGCTTGATGCAAAGCTTTGCGGATTTCCTGAAATACATCACAAAAGAAGTGGTGGTGCCTGCGGGCGCGGATAAATTCGTCTTCTTCCTCGCGCCGATGGCAAGCTTCGTTTTGGCCATGCTCGCTTGGGCGGTAATCCCGTTCAATGAGGGCTGGGTTTTGGCCGATATCAACGTCGCGATCCTGTTTGTTTTCGCGGTCTCCTCGCTCGAGGTGTACGGCGTGATCATGGGCGGTTGGGCATCCAACTCGAAATACCCTTTCCTTGGCTCGCTGCGATCCGCCGCTCAGATGATCTCTTATGAGGTCTCGCTCGGCTTGATCATCGTGGGTGTGATCATCACGACTGGCTCGATGAATTTCACCGATATCGTCCATGCCCAAGACGGAAGCTACGGATTGTTCAGCTGGTATTGGCTGCCGCATTTCCCGATGGTTATCCTGTTCTTTATCTCGGCGCTGGCCGAGACAAACCGCCCGCCATTCGACCTTCCCGAAGCGGAAAGCGAGCTGGTTGCCGGCTATCAGGTTGAGTATTCTTCAACGCCGTTTCTGCTGTTCATGATCGGTGAATATGTGGCCATCGTGCTGATGTGTGCGCTGATCACGCTGCTGTTCTTTGGCGGCTGGCTGTCGCCCATTCCGGGCCTGCCAGATGGCATTTTGTGGTTTGTTGCCAAGGCTTGTGCGGTGTTCTTTATGTTTGCGATGGTCAAGGCCATCACCCCGCGCTACCGCTACGATCAACTGATGCGGATTGGCTGGAAAGTCTTCCTGCCGCTTTCGCTGCTCTGGGTTGTGATCGTCGCCTTCTTTGCGCAATTCGGCGCCTTTGGCGGGGCTTATGCTCGCTGGGCAATTGGGGGCTGATTGATGGGCCGCACAGATATGATGGCGCCGAGCGCGCAAGTGAAGGGTTAGAGCGATGGCTATGGATTACACGCGCGCTGCGAAATACTTCCTTCTGATGGATTTCATCAAAGGGTTTGGCCTTGGGATGCGCTACTTTTTCGCGCCCAAAGCAACGCTGAATTACCCGCATGAAAAGGGGCCGCTTTCGCCTCGGTTCCGTGGCGAACATGCGCTGCGCCGCTATCCCAATGGCGAAGAACGCTGCATCGCTTGTAAGCTTTGCGAAGCGGTGTGCCCGGCCCAAGCCATCACCATTGATGCAGAGCCGCGCGAAGACGGTTCGCGCCGCACAACCCGCTATGACATCGACATGACCAAATGCATCTACTGCGGCTTCTGCCAAGAGGCCTGCCCGGTCGACGCGATCGTCGAGGGGCCAAACTTCGAATTCGCCACAGAGACGCGCGAAGAGCTGTTCTACGATAAAGAAAAGTTGCTCGATAACGGCGCCCGCTGGGAAGCCGAGATCGCCCGTAACTTAGAGATGGATGCGCCTTACCGATGAATGATTTCACCAAAATGTTTGAGCAGATGATGGAGCAGGGCCAAAAGATGGTCCGCGAGTTCAACCCTGCGCTTGAGCATTTTAAACCCACCGGTTTTGAAGCGATGATGCCCACCATGCCCAAAGACATGATGGATATGTTCTTTGGCACGGCCTTCAACAAAGACGGGCTCGATAGCAAAACCCGCATGTTGGTGACGCTCGCCGGGCTGACAGCATTGGGCGCACAAGTTGAGCCGGTGTTTAAGGCCACAGTGCGCCAGTCGATTGAGGCCGGCGCCAGCCAAAAAGAGATCGCTGAAGTGATTTATCAAATGTCGATGCTGGGCGGATTGCCCGCGATGAACAAAGCGCTAGAGATGGCGCAGGCGGTATTCGCCGAGACCGAGGAGACCTCAAAATGAGCGTTGTGGCTTTCGCATTCTATACCTTCGCCGTCATCCTAATTGGCGCAGGCCTGATGACCGTTGTTGCGCGCAACCCGGTGCATTCGGTGCTCTGGTTGATCCTCAGCTTCCTCTCGGCGGCCGGGCTTTTTGTGATGCTCGGAGCGGAATTCGTCGCGATGCTTTTGATCATCGTCTATGTTGGCGCGGTCGCGGTTTTGTTCCTCTTTGTGGTGATGATGCTCGATGTGGATTTCGCCGAGCTTAAGGCGGAAATGTCCAAATATATGCCGATTGCCCTGCTTATTGGGGTCGTGATCCTGATGCAGCTTGGCATGGCCTTTGGGGTCTGGCAGTTCGCCGATGAAGCCCAGGGTATGCGCGCGGCGATCACGCCGGATGTTTCCGAGGTCAGCAATACGGCCGCGCTTGGCCAGCTCATCTATGACGATTATATCCTTTTGTTCCAACTGGCTGGCCTGATCCTGCTGGTGGCGATGATCGGCGCGATTGTTCTGACGCTGCGCCATCGTCCCAATGTCAAACGCCAAGATGTGCTCGCGCAGATGTACCGCGATCCCGCCAAGGCGATGGAGCTCAAAGACGTCAAACCGGGGCAGGGGCTGTAATGCGCATGGCTCTAAATCCCGCTCTCTTTTCCGGCGAAAACCCGACCCGCGAGGTGACCAAATGATTGGACTAGAACATTACCTAACAGTGTCAGGCGCGCTGTTTGTCATTGGCATTTTCGGGCTTTTCCTGAACCGCAAAAACGTGATCATCATCCTGATGTCGATCGAGCTGATGCTGCTCGCGGTGAACATCAATTTTGTTGCGTTCTCTTCTTATCTTGGCGATCTGGTCGGGCAAATCTTTACGATGTTCGTGCTGACCGTCGCCGCCGCAGAGGCCGCGATTGGCCTTGCGATCCTCGTATGTTTCTTCCGCAACCGCGGCACCATCGACGTCGAAGACGTCAATGTGATGAAAGGCTAAGGGCACATGGCAACGATCATTCTTTTTGCCCCGCTCGTGGGCGCGCTTCTGGCCGGTTTTGGCTGGAAGATCATCGGCGAAAAACCCGCCCAAGTGATTGCCACGGCGTTGCTTTTCCTCTCGGCCATCCTCTCTTGGATTGTCTTCCTCACCTTTGATGGCGAGACCCAGACAATCTCGCTGATGACATGGATTGAAAGCGGCTCGCTGAGCACCGATTGGGCCATTCGCCTTGATCGTCTCACCGCGACAATGCTGATTGTGGTCACAACGGTTTCAAGCCTCGTGCACCTCTATTCCTTCGGCTACATGGCCCATGACGAGAACTTCTCGGATGAAGAGCCATACCGCGCGCGCTTCTTTGCTTATCTAAGCTTCTTTACCTTCACCATGCTGATGCTGGTCACTTCTGACAACCTCGTGCAGATGTTCTTTGGTTGGGAAGGCGTGGGCGTTGCCTCGTATCTTTTGATCGGTTTCTATTACAAAAAACCCTCCGCCAATGCCGCCGCGATGAAGGCTTTTGTCGTCAACCGTGTTGGGGATTTCGGCTTTGCGCTTGGGATTTTCGGGCTGTTCTATCTTGTTGATAGCATTAGCTTTACCGAGGTATTTGCCGCCGGTCCCGCGCTTGCTGAAACCGATCTGCATTTCCTTTGGCGCGATTGGAACGCGGCCAACCTTCTGGCGCTGCTGCTCTTTATCGGTGCGATGGGGAAATCGGCGCAGCTCTTCCTGCACACATGGCTGCCGGATGCGATGGAAGGGCCAACGCCCGTATCCGCGCTGATCCACGCCGCGACAATGGTTACCGCAGGTGTTTTCCTCGTTTGCCGCATGTCGCCGCTGCTGGAATACGCGCCAGAAACCAAGACATTCATCATCTATATCGGCGCCTCGACGGCCTTCTTCGCCGCCACAGTTGGCCTCGTTCAAAACGATATCAAACGCGTCATCGCTTATTCAACCTGTTCCCAGCTTGGCTATATGTTCGTGGCCGCAGGCGCGGGCGTTTATGGCGCGGCGATGTTCCATCTGCTGACACACGCCTTCTTTAAAGCGATGTTGTTCCTTGGCGCAGGCTCGGTGATCCACGCGATGCACCACGAACAAGACATGCGCAATTACGGCGGCTTGCGGAAGAAAATCCCGCTGACCTTCTGGGCCATGATGATCGGCACGCTCGCCATCACCGGCGTCGGCATTCCGCTCACCACAATCGGCTTTGCGGGCTTCCTCTCCAAGGACGCGATCATTGAAAGCGCCTATGCAAGCGGCGTTGGCTTTGCCTTCTGGTCGCTCGTTGTGGCCGCCTTGTTCACCAGCTTTTACAGCTGGCGCCTGATGTTCCTCACCTTCTACGGCGAGGCGCGCGGCGACAAACATACCCATGATCACGCCCATGAAAGCCCCTCCGTGATGACCATCCCGCTTGGCGTTTTGGCCATCGGCGCGATCCTCTCGGGGATGGTTTTCTACGGCTCCTTCTTTGGCGAACATAACCAAGTGAACCGCTTC
Organism: Halocynthiibacter sp.; assembly: GCA_047631555.1. Classification (GTDB taxonomy): domain Bacteria; phylum Pseudomonadota; class Alphaproteobacteria; order Rhodobacterales; family Rhodobacteraceae; genus JBLHZY01. Next base: position 285,263 of record JBLHZY010000001.1, read on the forward strand.
TTTGGCATTCCTGTTCACGCCGAAGCCAGCGAACACGCCACCGAGGAAACCCACGCAGAAGCTGCCGCGGATACCCATGCTGAAGATAACAACGACGCAGATCACGCAACGGCCATGGCCGATCCCGATCATGCGCCTGACGCTGCTGCTGCCCATGGTGGCACGGCCCCACAGGGCGCGATCTTCATGGCGCCGGACAATCACGTGATGGACGATGCGCACCACGCGCCAAAATGGGTCAAAGTTTCGCCCTTTATCGCGATGCTGATCGGTTTCTTCATGGCCTATATGATGTATATCCGCCGCCCCGAGTGGCCCGCGAAACTGGCCGAAAACCAGCGCCCGCTGTACAACTTTCTGCTCAACAAATGGTACTTCGATGAGGCCTATGATTTCCTCTTCATTCGCCCCGCTCAGGCCCTTGGCCGTTTCCTCTGGAAGCGCGGCGATGGCAATGTGATCGACGGAACCCTCAACGGGATCGCCATGGGCGCCATCCCCTTCCTCACCCGTCTGGCTGGGCGCGCCCAGTCCGGATATCTTTTCCACTACGCTTTTGCGATGGTCCTTGGGATTGCGATTTTGATTACCTGGATGACGATCGGCGGGGGGGCTAAATAATGACAAACCTCCTTTCCCTCATTACCTTTCTCCCCCTTGTGGCGGCGCTTATCATGGCCGTTCTTTTGCGCGGCGATGATGCCGCAGCTCAGAAGAATGCCAAATGGCTCGCACTCTTTGCCACAGCGGCAACCTTCCTGATCTCGCTTTTCGTGATCACCCAATTCAATCCCGATGATACGGGTTTCCAATTCGTGGAAGAGCGCGAATGGATCATGGGCTTTAAATACAAAATGGGCGTCGATGGGATTTCGGTTCTGTTTGTGATGCTCACCACTTTCTTGATGCCGCTGGTGATCTGGTCCTGCTGGGATGTGGATAAGCGCGTCAAAGAATATATGATCGCGTTTTTGCTGCTTGAGAGCCTGATGCTTGGCGTGTTTATGGCGCTTGATCTGGTGCTGTTCTATCTGTTCTTTGAAGCAGGCCTGATCCCGATGTTCCTCATCATCGGCATCTGGGGCGGGGCGAACCGCATCTATGCGGCGTTCAAATTCTTCCTCTATACCTTCCTCGGCTCGATCCTCATGCTGGTGGCGATGATCGCGATGTATGTCGATGCAGGGACGACAGATATCGTCAAACTGCTCGCCCATGATTTCTCATCCTCGCCCTTTACCGTGCTTGGAATGAATGTGGTTGGCGGGATGCAGACGCTTTGTTTTCTTGCGTTTTTCGCCAGCTTTGCCGTCAAAATGCCGATGTGGCCGGTGCATACATGGCTACCCGATGCGCACGTTCAGGCGCCGACGGCCGGCTCGGTTGTGCTTGCGGCGATCTTGCTGAAAATGGGCGGCTATGGCTTCCTGCGGTTCAGCTTGCCGATGTTCCCGATTGCTTCGGATCTCTTTACGCCGATGGTGCTTTGGCTCAGCGCGATTGCGATTGTCTATACCTCGCTCGTGGCGCTGGTTCAGACGGATATGAAAAAGCTGATCGCCTATTCCTCGGTGGCCCATATGGGCTATGTGACGGCAGGGATTTTCGCGGCCAACCAACAAGGCATTGATGGCGCGATCTTCCAGATGATCAGCCACGGCTTTATCTCCGGTGCGCTCTTTTTGTGCGTTGGCGTGATTTATGATCGGATGCACACCCGCGAAATCGATGCCTACGGCGGCCTTGTTAATCGAATGCCCGCTTACGCGATGATCTTCATGCTCTTCACAATGGCCAATGTCGGCCTGCCCGGAACCTCTGGCTTTGTCGGCGAATTCTTGATCCTGCTCGGCCTGTTCCAAGCCAACACATGGATCGCGATGATTGCCACAACTGGTGTGATCCTCTCGGCGGCTTATGCATTGTTCCTCTATCGCCGCGTGGTGATGGGCGATCTAATCAAAGAGAGCCTCAAAAGCATCACCGATATGACTGCGCGCGAGAAATGGATCTTTGCGCCGCTCATCGCGATGACGCTGCTGCTCGGGGTCTACCCAAGCCTTGTGACCGATATTATTGGCCCCTCAGTTGAGGCGCTGGTCGAAACTTATCAAGCTGCTCTACCCGCCGATATGGCGATGGTAGATGCGGCCAACCATTGAGGGGCTAGCGCATGAGCTCTGCTGATTTCTCCACCCTGATGCCCGAAGTTCTGCTGGCGGTTTTCGCCATGCTGGCGCTGTTGTTTGGCGCATACGGGGGCAAGGACAAAACTGCGCCTTTGATGGTTTGGTCCACATCTGCGGTACTTGCAGGGATCGCGGCATGGATCGCGCTTTCCGGTGGCGGCGCGCAAATGGCCTTTGGCGGGATGTTCGTTGACGATGCATTCGCGCGCTTTGCCAAGGTCACGATCCTGCTGTCCGCGGCGGCTGTTTTGCTGATGAGCGAGGGCTATATGGCCAAGCGCGATCTGCTGCGCTTTGAGTATCCGCTGCTTGTCGCGCTGAGCGTTGTTGGCATGATGGTCATGGTCTCGGCTGGCGATCTGATGGTGCTTTATATGGGCCTCGAGCTGCAATCACTGGCGCTTTATGTCGTGGCCTCGCTGCGCCGCGATAGCCTGCGCTCAACTGAGGCGGGCCTCAAATATTTCGTGCTCGGCGCGCTCAGCTCGGGCGTTTTGCTCTATGGCGCCTCGCTGGTCTATGGCTTTGCAGGCACAACAAATTTCGCCGGCATCATGGCCACCGCGAATGAGGGCCACCTCTCGCTTGGCCTGCTCTTTGGCCTTGTGTTCTTGATCACGGGCCTTGCGTTCAAAGTCTCCGCCGTGCCGTTTCACATGTGGACGCCGGATGTTTACGAGGGCTCACCAACGCCCGTAACCGCCTTCTTTGCGACCGCGCCCAAAGTTGCCGCGATGGCGCTGTTTGCTCGCGTGATGCATGATGCCTTTGGCGCTGTGCCCGGCGAATGGGGGCAGGTGATTGCGCTTTTGGCTGTGGCTTCGATGTTCCTTGGCTCAATCGCGGCGATCGGCCAGAGCAATATCAAACGCCTGATGGCCTATTCCTCCATCGCGCATATGGGTTTTGCGCTGATGGGCTTGGCCGCAGGCACGGTTGGCGGCGTCCAAGCGATGCTGGTCTATATGGCGGTCTATGTGACGATGAATATCGGGACTTTCGCCTTTATCCTGTCGATGGAGCGCGATGGCCAACCCGTCACAGATATAAAAGCGCTGAACCAGTATTCCAAAACCGATCCGCTCAAAACAATCGCCGTGACGGTCTTGATGTTCTCGCTCGCGGGCGTTCCGCCGATGGTTGGTTTCTTTGCCAAACTGGGCGTGTTCCGCGCGGCCTGGGAAGCGGATCTGACGCTGCTGGTTGTGGCGGCTGGGATCGCCTCGGTGATCGGCGTCTTCTATTATCTGCGCATCGTTTATTACATGTATTTCGGCGAAGAGGGCGACGCGCTTGATCGCGGCACAACGCCGATTGCATGGGTCTTCTTGATGGGCTCGGCAGCGCTGATGCTGCTTGGGCTGATCAACATGTTTGGCATCGATACTTTGGCGGCTGCGGCGGCCGAAACCCTTGTCAAATAACAGCGCCCAAAGCGCGCAGTGGCCCCTCAATGTGGGCCGCCGCATCTTCGCTGAGATCGACAGCACCAATGCCGAAGCCGCTCGCATTGCGCCCCAACTTGCCGGGCCGGAATGGATCTTGGCGCTGAGCCAATCGGCGGGCAGGGGCCGCAGGGGCCGCGCTTGGCAAATGCCCAAGGGCAACTTCGCCGCGACCCTCGCGATGCGCCCCGCAGAGCCGCCCGAACGGGTCGCGCTGCGCAGCTTTGTTGCCTCGCTTGCCCTTTATGATGCCTTTGTCGCCGCAACGGGCCGCGCAGAACCCTTCGCGCTGAAATGGCCCAACGATGTTTTGCTCAATGGCGGCAAAGTCGCTGGCATCCTGCTCGAAAGCGCCGGGATGGGCGGCGTGGTCAGCCATATCGCCATCGGCATCGGGATCAATCTGGCCGCCGCCCCCGAAGCCGCACAGATCGAGCCCGGCGCCTTGCGCGCGGTTTCCTTGCGCGAAGAGACCGGAACCGTGATCAGCCCAGAGGATTTTCTCAACCTGCTCGCCCCCGCCTATGCCCGCTTGGAGGCGCAATTCGCCACTTATGGCTTTGCCCCGATCCGCGAAGCCTGGCTTGCCCGCGCCGCCCGCATTGGCGAGGTGATCACCGCACGCACCATGCGCAACGAGACAACCGGCACCTTTGAAACCATTGATGAAAACGGCAACCTGATCCTCAAAACCGCCCAAGGGCGCCAAGTGATCGCGGCTGCCGATATCTTCTTTTAACGCGCGTACCCCGCGCCCAAGACGCACCAAACACGAGGCCCCCCATGCTGCTTTGCATCGATACCGGCAATACCAACACCGTCTTTTCCATCTGGGACGGCACCGATTTCATCGCCACTTGGCGCGCCTCAACCGAGCATCAGCGCACGGCGGATCAATATTATGTCTGGCTCTCGACCCTGATGAAATTCCAAAAGATCGAGGCCGACATCACCGAGGTGATCATCTCCTCAACTGTGCCGCGCGTTGTGTTCAATCTGCGCGTGCTTTCGGACCGCTATTTCAACTGCCGCCCGCTTGTCGTTGGCCGCCCTGATTGCGCGCTGCCTTGTGATCCGCGCGTTGACGCCGGAACCAAGGTCGGCCCGGATCGGCTGGTCAATACGGCAGGCGCCTATGATCGCTTTGGCGGCGATCTGATCGTCGTTGATTTTGGCACGGCAACAACCTTTGATGTGGTTGCCACCGATGGCGCCTATGTCGGCGGCGTGATCGCGCCCGGCGTGAACCTTTCGCTGCAAGCGCTGCACGAAGCGGCCGCGGCCCTTCCCCATGTGGATGTGACCAAACCGGCCAAGGTCATCGGGACCAATACCGTTGAATGTATGCAATCTGGTGTGTTTTGGGGCTATGTCGGGCTGGTACGGGGCATTTGTGAGCAAATCAAAGCGGAATACGGCCGCCCGATGCAGGTTATCTCTACGGGTGGCCTTGCGCCGCTGTTTGAACAGGGCGATACCCTGTTCGACGCATTTGACGAATTTTTAACCATTCATGGCCTCACGGTCATCCATAAATACAACAAGGACCTAGGCACCTTATGAGCAGCCAAAATCGTTTGATCTACCTTCCCCTCGGCGGCGCCGGGGAAATTGGCATGAATTGCTACGTCTACGGATACGGCCCCGCAGGCAAAGAGCGCTATATCCTCGTGGATCTCGGCGTTGCTTTTCCTGATATGGATGGCACGCCGGGCGTGGATCTGATCTTTGCCGATGTGGAATGGCTCGCAGAACGCGCAGACCGTTTGGACGCGATCTTCATCACCCACGCCCATGAGGATCATGTCGGCGCCGTTGGCCATCTTTGGCCCCGCCTCAAAGCGCCGATCTATGCGCGCAAATTTACCGCTCACCTCGCGCGCCTCAAGTTCGAAGAGCATGGCCACGATGAGATGATGATCAAAACGGCCGCACCCTATCCGACCATGGTTGAGGCAGGCCCGTTCAAGGTTGGCTTTATGCCGATCTCGCACTCGATCCCCGAAAGCTCGGCCCTGATCATCGACACGCCAGCCGGGCGCATCGTGCACTCGGGCGACTTCAAAACCGACAAGAATCCCGGCGTCGGCGAGCCATGGGATCCAGAAGCCTGGGCCGAGATGTCCAAAGGTGGCGTGAAAGCACTTGTTTGCGATTCCACCAATGTCTTCACCCCAACGCCGGGCCGCTCAGAGGCCGACATCATCGCCAATATCGATGAGCTTGTCGCCAATTCTGCAGGCCTGATCGCCGCGACGACCTTTGCCTCCAACATCTCGCGCGTGCAAACCCTTGCCAAAGCTGGCGAAAAAGCCGGGCGCTCGGTTGTTTTGATGGGCCGCGCGATGCGCCGCATGGTCACAGCAGGCCTAGAGACGGGCATCCTCAAAGACTTCCCAAAAACCGTCAGCCCCGATGATGCGGCCTCGATGCCGCGCGAAAATCTGATGCTGCTGACAACCGGCAGCCAAGGCGAACGCCGCGCCGCAACGGCCCAGCTAAGCCGCGGGAAATACCTCGGATTTGTGCTCAAAGAGGGCGATACATTCCTCTTCTCGTCCAAAACCATCCCCGGCAATGAAAACTCGGTTTCGCGGATCGTGAATGCGCTTTCCGAAAAGGGCGTCAACGTGATCGACGATTACGCCGGGCGCTATCATGTTTCGGGCCATGCAAACGGGCCGGATCTTGAAGAGATGCACAAAGTGGTCAATCCGCAAATCCTGATCCCGATGCACGGCGAGCACCGTCACCTGCGCCGCCACACCGAGCTTGGTGAAAAGAACGGGATCAAATCGGTGATTGCGCCCAATGGCACCATGGTTGATCTGGCCGGAAATGAGCCAAAGATCGTTGAGTTCGTGGAAACGGGCCGCACCTATCTTGATGGCCGCGTACAGATTGGCGCGCTTGATGGGGTCGTGCGCGATCGTATCCGCATGGCGCTGAATGGGCATGTGGTTTGCACCGTGATCGTTGAAGATAACGCGCCGCTTGGCGATGCTTGGGTTGAGGTCATGGGCCTGCCGGCAAAGGGCGTGAGCCGTGCGCCACTGGTTGATGTGCTTGAAGAAGACGTGAACCAATATCTGATGCGCGCGGGTCGTAAGACCTTGGCCGATGACGATAAACTCGAAAAAGAGCTGGTGCGGATCCTGCGCAAAAGCGGCAATGACGAAGTGGGCAAAAAGCCCGAAGTCACGGTGATTATCTCCCGCTTGTCATCCTAATCAGGGCAGGGGCCGCGCGCCCCTTCACATATCTCTAAACCTGCATTTCCAAAAACAAAGGCCGCGCAAATCCTGCGCGGCCTTTGGCATTTCTAGAGAGCTTAAGAGCGCTTACTTTTCGCGCCGCTCTTCAAAGCTAAGGGCGATAAACTCAGGCATATGATCGCCAAGACCTTCGACCTTGTTGCGATCATCGCGGCCACCACGGCCCCGGCCGCCACGTCCCTCAGACTTCTCGCCGCGCGGTTTTGCATTGCGCGCCCGAGGTGCATCAGCAGGCTTTTCGGCTTTGGGTGTATGTTCGCTTGGCGCTGAGGAGGCCTCAACCACATCGGTTTTGGCCTCAGCGGCGGGCGCAGCGTCTTGCGTTTGCGCGCCTTCAGTTGAGCCGGATCGATTGCGGCCACGTCCGCCGCGTGTACGGCTGCGCTTGGGCTTTTCGCTTGTCTCTACAGGCGCATCGCCGCCGGCATCAACAGCCGTCTCGGTCGTTGGCGCATCCGCTTTGGGCGCATCTTTGGGCGCGCTTTCTTTGACGTCAGCTTTGGCCTTAGGTTTGGTGGCAACAAGCGGGTTATCAAGGCGCGGAATATCGCGCGCGAGCAGCTTCTCGATTGCATCGAAATTCTTCTCGTCGCGTGGCTCGCAGATCATGATCGCTTTGCCATCGCGCCCGGCGCGGCCCGTGCGGCCAATCCGGTGAACATAGTCTTCCGCATGGCTTGGCACATCAAAGTTGAACACGTGGCTCACACTTGGCACATCAAGCCCGCGCGCAGCCACATCAGAAGCCACAAGAATGCGCAACTTGCCTTCGCGAAAGCCGTCCAAAGTCGCCGTGCGCTGTGATTGCTCAAGGTCGCCGTGAATGGGGGCAGCATCAAAGCCGTGCTTTTTCAGGCTCTTAGCAACCGTATCAACATCAACCTTGCGGTTACAAAAGATGATCCCATTGGTCATCTTTTCACCCTCAGCCTCGATCAAGGCACGCAGCAAATCGCGCTTGCCGGTGGCCGCTTTGGCGCGATTCTCGGCCTTAAACATCACCACGCCCTGCTCGATATTTTCCGAAGCAGTGGCTTGGCGCGCAACCTCGACCTTGGCCGGGTTGGACAGGAATGTATTGGTGATCCGCTCGATTTCCGGCGCCATCGTGGCCGAGAAAAACAGCGTCTGACGGGTGAAGGGGGTCAGCGAAAAGATGCGCTCAATATCGGGAATGAACCCCATATCCAGCATCCGATCGGCCTCATCAACAACCATGATCTGCACGCCGGTGAGCAGCAGCTTGCCGCGCTCAAAATGGTCCAAAAGGCGGCCAGGCGTCGCGATCAAAACATCGACGCCGCGATCAATCAGCATGTCTTGCTCTTTGAACGAAACGCCGCCAATCAGCAGCGCTTTGGTGAGCTTTAGATGCTTGGTATAAGTATCAAAGTTTTCGGCAACTTGGGCTGCCAGCTCGCGCGTTGGCGCAAGAACAAGGCTGCGTGGCATCCGCGCCCGCGCGCGCCCTTTGGCGAGCATGGTGATCATCGGCAAAACGAACGAGGCGGTTTTGCCGGTGCCAGTTTGGGCGATCCCAAGAACATCGCGCCCTTCAAGGGCAGGGGGGATGGCGCCAGCTTGGATGGGCGTCGGGCTTTCATACCCGGCGGCATCGATGGCTTTCAGGACTTTTGGGTCCAGCTTTAGGTCAGAGAATTTTATCATTCGGATCCGTTAGCTTACGGACATGTCTGGCCCGTATCGACTGAAGAAGGCATGGCCCGGATGGCCGCACAAAACATGCTTGCGCCCTCGAATGCGCAGTGGCTAGCCTATTCCGTGCGAAGCGTCAACGAGGCTTGATGCTTTGGGCGGTTGTAGGGCGTAAATCGGGCTATTGTTTCCGCTGCGGAAACGAATTTCGAGGGGATTTGCCCGTTCTGCGCATAAGATTGCAGCGCTCACTTAAGATACAGTGGCTTTCGCGCGTGATTTGGCGGGCGCCTTGCTCCTTGGCTTGGCAGCAGCTTTGGGCTTTGCAGCGCTTTTGATCGCCGCCTTCGCCGGTTTGGCCTTGGCCGCAGGTTTTTTGCCAACCGCCTTCGCTCCACGCGCAAATTCAGCAGCTCGCGCAGCCGTTCCCGCAACACGTGTGCGCGCTGCTTTTTCGCGCATTTCCGGGTCCAGCAGCTCGATCAAATCGGCGCCGAAATCATCATCATAGGGGATCGCATTCACCGCCGGATTGATCCGGTGCACGATGTCATCCACTGGCTTTGCGTCAATGCGATATTGATCATCAAAGCTCAGCGAAAGGGTGATCAAACGGCGGCTGTTATAGGGCGAGAGATAGAAATTGCGGCTCAGCGCGGGAAAAATGCTTCCTAATCCGCAGGTATAGTAGATCTCTAAGAACATGAAATCTATAGACTTATTCAACGCGCCGCGCGGCAAAGTGCGCAGCCATGCTTGATACTTCGGTAGGTATTTTTCATAGACTTCTGTTTTGAACAACGCGCCGGGCACAATTAGCAGTTTGCGAATTTGCCACTTGAATAGCTTCCAATGCGCCTTGTCCGCATAGGGAACAAAAACCGCGCGCAAAATATCCGTTTGGTGGCCGCGCAGCACAACATGCCCCTCTTTAAGCCCCTCAATCGCGCCGGTTCGATATTCACCCGGTAGGTTCAGCGGCGCGCCCGCGGCAGCCTGAAATTCGCGCACCCAACGCAGCCGATTTTGCCGCACAGTGCCCTTAAAATCGCGAAACGAATGCACTTCGTTCTCAAGCCCTAACTCATCGCAGATCAGCTTGCCAACTTCAGCATCGCGCCCGGTCGCATAATTGGTTTTATGCGAATAAATCTGGTCAATCTTTTGGGCATGTTCGCCCGCCATCGTAATCATTAAGCGGCTGTCGCGCCCGCCTGTGATCGGCAGCGCGCATTTGAAAGCCGCGCTGATCGCGCCAATGTTATGTTTGGTGGTGGCGATGATCTCGTCATAGGCGGCAACTTGCCCAGCAAGATCGGGCGTGGCGAATGTCTCATCGCGCGGCCAAAACCGGGTCTCGTGGAGATTGTCCATATCAAGATAGAAGTTGGGGTTCATCCGGCGCACTTCGGCAAAGCGCGTATGAAAAAGCGAATATTTCCCGCCACTCGACTCAACGATTTCATGATCAAACAGCGGATCAAGCGTTCCGGGCTCATCAAGACAAAGCAGGGGGCTGGCGGCCACACGCCAAGTTTGCGTTGAATAAACAACCCCGTTCATGCCAACCGGATCGGCATAGATGCGCTCCTCAGCGCCCGCCACGATCAGCATCGTATAACGCCCAGCAACGTCCAAAAGATAGCGCTCAAATGTGTCGAAAAAATCCGCGTCAGAAAGCTTGAGACCGGGCAGTTTCCAGCGCCCATCAATCAACCCCTGGGGATCGACCGCAATTCCAATGACAATCCCAAAGGCAATGCCATCAGCATCGCAAAGCGTCGAGACATGCGCAGCCGGCCCCGTATAGACGTAGCATTTGCCAAAAATCTGCGACGTAAATTCAGGGATGTCTACCGCGGTGCGCGATATAACATATTGATACTTAAAAGCATTCTCTAGGGATATCTGCTTCTCAAGGCAGATGTCATGCGCTTGGGTCATTTGGCTGCTGCTCGTTTATTGTTTTGTAAACTATAGCAGGCAAACGCGCATTTTGGAAACAAAGTAAAAGCTTCGTTAAATTTAAGCGGTATGTGCGCAGTTATGGTCGGTCGGCGCATTCATCGCGCCGATCCGTTTTAAACCATCATTTCCTTGGTCGCCGCCAGCGTCAGTTCGGGGTGATCGCGCTCAATCCGGTCGATATCCCACTGAAGCCGCGTCAGGAAAACCACATCACCATCGTGATCGGTGCTGATGTGCTGCATGTTTTTGGCAACAAAGGCCTCGACCTTATCCTTGGGCCCGGTGACCCAACGCGCCGAGGTAAATTGCGATGCCTCAAAGCGCACCGGCAGCCCGTATTCGAGCTCGATCCGGCTTGCCAGAACCTCAAATTGCAACGGTCCAACAACGCCGACGATAAATCCAGACCCGATAGAGGGCTTAAACACTTTGGCCGCGCCTTCTTCGGCAAATTGCATCAGCGCCTTTTCGAGGTGCTTGGCCTTCATCGGATCGCCCGCGCGCACGTTTTGCAAAAGCTCGGGCGCAAAGCTCGGGATGCCGGTGACGCGAATGTCTTCGCCCTCGGTCAATGTGTCGCCAATGCGCAACTGGCCGTGGTTGGGGATGCCGATGATATCGCCGGCCCATGCCTCTTCGGCCAGCTCGCGATCAGATGCCAAAAACAGCACCGGATTGGAGATCGCCATCTGCTTTTTGGAGCGCACATGGGTCAATTTCATGCCGCGTTTGAAATGGCCCGAGGCAAGGCGCACAAAGGCAACCCGGTCGCGGTGTTTTGGGTCCATATTCGCCTGAACCTTAAACACAAAACCCATCACCGATTTCTCATCGGGGTGAATGGGGCGCGGGCTCGCTTTTTGCGGCTGCGGCTCGGGGCCGTATTCGGCCATGCCGCCCATCAGCTCTTTGACGCCAAACGAGTTAATCGCAGAGCCAAACCATATCGGCGTCAGCGTCCCCTCAAGGAAGGCCTCGCGATCAAAAGCAGGCATCAATTCGCGCGCCATTTCAAGCTCTTCGCGCAGCTGCGCCAGCTGATTTTCGGGCACATATTGCGCGAGTTTCGGATCATCCAGCCCGTCGATGGAAATGCTTTCGGCGATCTTGTTGCGATCGGCGCGGTCCATCAATTCAAGGCGATCATGGAGCAGATCGTAGCAGCCGATAAAATCGCGGCCCACGCCAATGGGCCAGCTGGCCGGGGTTACATCAATCGCGAGATTTTCTTGTATTTCGTCAATGATTTCAAATGTATCGCGGCTTTCGCGGTCCATCTTGTTACAGAAGGTCAGGATCGGCAGATCGCGCATCCGGCAGACTTCAAAGAGCTTTTGGGTTTGGCTCTCAACCCCTTTGGCGCCGTCAATCACCATGATCGCAGCGTCAACAGCCGTCAGCGTTCTGTAGGTATCCTCAGAAAAATCCGAGTGGCCGGGTGTGTCGACAAGATTGAAGCGGTAGGTGCCAAAATCAAACGACATCGCCGAGGCTGAAACCGAAATCCCGCGGTCTTTTTCCATCTGCATAAAGTCGGATCGGGTACGCCGCGCTTCGCCCTTGGCGCGCACTTGGCCAGCCATCTGAATCGCGCCACCATAGAGAAGAAATTTCTCCGTCAGCGTGGTTTTGCCCGCATCGGGATGCGAGATAATGGCAAACGTGCGCCGACGAGCAATCTCATCGGGGAGTTTGGAGATATTTGGGGCGCGATCTAACATCAGCGCGATATATCGCTGCCAAGGCAAAGGGGCAAGCGGGGGAATTTGATTGTGAGGTCAAGGCCTGTGTTGCGGGCAGTGAAACAATGCGCGCAGATGGGTGTTATTGACGCAAATTCTCTATCTTGTCGCATGGTTAAGTACAGGTTAAACCGACCCGTGGGGATGTTTGATACGGGATGAGTGAAATGGTTTTGGCTGTAAAGCAGACGAAAATAGCGAAACTGGCGGTTTTGGGTGGGGTTGCATTGGCGCTTGGCGGCTGTGTTGGCGCGGACGAATACGCGCAATATACGCCCGTGGATCAGCAATATCTCGATCTGGCATCACGAGCCGGAGACCAATTAGAGCGCATCAGCTCAAAGTCCCTAGGGGGCACTCGATTTAACACAGCATTTGGGGGCATGCCCAATTCGGGCTCGGCGCGCTACAACGGCCACGCCACAGTCATCGTTGACCGCGTTCGAGATGGTGCAATTCAAGCGGGTGATTTTTTAGCCATTAGCACCGGCGATGTGCACGTTGAATTTAGCGGCGATACGACCGTTACGGGCAACTTTTCAAACTTCATCGGCGCGGGCCCCACTGGCGCAGCCATCGTCTATAACGGAGCACTTGTGCTGTCCAATGGCCGCGTTGGCGAAAACCGCCCCAATGACTTTATCGCCGACGTTGATATGCGTTTGGACGCGCCGGGCACGAACGAGAGTTATGAAATTCACACCTCTGTACTCGGGGATTTCGTCGGAACGCCGATTTACGGTGTGGTCGCGCTTTCGGATGTGTCGACAACGGCCGTCGTGGACGATGTTGTCGTGCGCGACGCCGCATTCATCGTCGCAGGCGAGGCTAACTAGCCACCCGCAGCATTTTAAATCTTAGTGTTTATAGTGGCTTAACTGCTTGATGCGCGGCGCAGCAGATCGGCGGCGGTGGCGCTATCGAGGGTCGCTTCGTTGAGCTCAAAGGCGCGTGGTGCGCGGGCTGTCTCGTGACCATCGCCGGCCAGTTGTGCGCGCAATTCGGGCGGCAAAACCGGCTTTACCCGCGTATCAACAAAGAGGCTTTCGGCGGCGATACCTTCGGCATAGATGATCTCATGGCTGTCGAACATTAGCTGAAAATAGTCGACATATCCGCCATCCGATTGAACAACCGTTTCGCCATTCACCAAGAGGCGCGCCTTGACCATGACCTCGGCGCGGCCCGCATGAAGATGATCGCGGCGCTGATAGATAAACAGGCGGTGATTGGGCGAAAGCGTTAGATCGTTTTCGTTGTTCAAAACGCCCTTGCGGATCACGATCGGCGCAAAAGCCCCCGTTGCGCGAACCGTTTGCTGGCCGATCCAGCGAATTTCGCGTGGGCCGTTATCGCGGGTCAAAACCTTATCGCCAAGCGCGAGCTCCTCGATCGGTTTTTGCAGGCCATTGGCCAGCGTGATCAAAGTTCCCCGCGTAAAGGAAACGCAAGCAACCTCGGCAAAGCGCGAGGCGGCAGCGCGCCGATCAACCTTGACCAGCGCATAATCCTTATCAATCTCAAACGGCGCAAGCGGCAGCAAATACGATGTCGCGATCATATCGCCATCGGTTTCGACCAAGATAATCGCTTCAACCGTAACCCCGTCAGGGCACATGAATGTCGCGCAGCAATCGAGGTATAGATTGGCGCCAACTTGCCCGGCTTCGGTGCTTTGCGCGATGGTAAAATGCTTGCGATCCGCCTCGACCGAAACAGCCAAGCGGATGCGCTCTGCGGTGCCGCGCAGCCCATAAACATCATCAAGCGCCATGTCCGTCGCATCCGTAATCGGATCGCCAAGATTGGCCCCGTTGGTCACGCGAAAATCATTGGCGCGATAGACCGGCAGGCTCTGGGAGGTGGCGGCCTTTGGGGGCGTGATGTCACTCATTGCGATACGCTCCGAAGGGGGAATTGCATCCCGGAAGACCAAGCGACCCTTTAGCTGCACAAGAATTACGCACGCCAAAAGCGGCCTCTGGATGCTCTAATTTATTGTTACGCGTGCTCATGTGCAAGCCAAACCCGTTATTTCTATCACTCTCGGCCAAGCCTGGATCCTCTAAAGGGGCCAAAGAATTAACCTTTCGTGATGTTCTATCTGGAAACAATGGCAGCAATAAGACATGCTTTGTTCAATGTTGTGCCAATTTGAGACGTTTTGGACAGCCAAATGCTGCGGTCAATAACTGGCCTACAGGGAAGATCACCACAAAGGAACGCGAGATGGATTTGGGGATTTCGGGCAAATACGCCCTTGTATGTGCATCAAGTAAGGGGCTCGGTTTGGGCTGTGCTGAGGCGCTCGCAGAGGCCGGGGTTAATCTGGTGATGAATGCGCGCGGAGCAGAAACACTAGAGGCCGAAGCGGCCATCATTCGCACGGCGCACGGCGTCAAAGTGACAACCGTTGCTTGCGATATTTCGACTGCTGAGGGTCAGGCCAAGGTCTTGGATGCTGCCGGTCAAATCGACATTCTGGTGACCAACGCAGGCGGGCCGCCCCCCGGCATGTGGACCGATTGGGAGCGTGAGGATTTTATCAAGGCGCTGGATGCCAATATGCTTGCGCCGATCGCTTTGATGAAGGCGCTTTTGCCCGGCATGATGACGCGCGGCTGGGGCAGGGTGGTCAATATCACCTCGCAATCCGTCAAGGCCCCAATCGCCCAGCTTGGCCTTTCCAACGCTGCCCGTACGGGCCTTACTGGCTATGTCGCCGGAACCGCGCGCCAAGTCGCCCCCGAGGGGGTTACGATCAACAATCTGCTGCCCGGCATTCATGCAACGGACCGCGCCAAAGCCCTTGATGGCGGCGTGGCAAACGCGTTGAAAATCAGCCCCGAGGAAGCGCGCAGCCAACGTCAGGCAACCATCCCTGCGCGCCGCTATGGCACGCGCGAGGAATTCGGCGCGGCCTGCGCATTCCTTTGCTCGCAACATGCAGGCTTTATTATCGGGCAGAATATCCTTCTGGATGGCGGCGCGACCAACGCAACTTTCTAGTGCGCCCTTGCCAATCTCACAATCGCGCGCGCATCGGGTTTCGCCCTTTGCGCGCGTCGTTTTTCGGGCGGCGCCCAAGCTTTTGATGCCGGGTGCAGTGGTGTACTTCTCTGATGCCTATGCCGATCCGCTTTTCCTCGGCAACCTACCGGCTGTTTAAGCGCGAAGCATTAGAGCCGGAATGCGAAGATTACGGCCGAGCGTTGATCTATCGCGGCGCGCTAGAGCACGCCCCGCATGCCTTTACTCTGGTAAAGCATCACATGATCGAGGCGGGCAAAGTCTTTCCCGTTTGCGGCAATACCTACCGGATGCTGGCCGAGAGCCGCTTTGCCGAAAACTTTGATTTTATTGGAAGTTTTGATGCGCATTGCGGGGTTTTTGCGGGTTGCGGTGGGGTGAACCCGTTTAAGAGCGCCGCCGAGCCGGGCCAAACCACAGGCAGTTCTTGTTGCTAAAAACCCGCCTGCCTGCTAGGTCGCGGATAACTTGATCAAAACTCTCGGATACCGCTCGCTTGGATATGCCCGCGCCAAAACCTGCAAGTCAAACAGCCCGCCCCAGCCCCCGGCTTGAGCTGCGCAATATTTCGCGCCAATTCGGCGCGCGCCGGGTCGTTGATGATGTCTCGCTGCGGGTGATGCCGGGGCAGGTGACCTGCTTGCTTGGTCCCTCGGGCTGCGGCAAATCTACGACGCTGCGCATCATTGCGGGCGTTGAAACCCAAGACAGCGGCGCGATCTATGTCGATGGGCAGCTTGTTAGCGATGCGGGTCATGATCTGCCGCCCGAAGCGCGCTCCATCGGGCTGATGTTTCAGGATTTCGCGCTTTTTCCCCATCTTAGCGTTGAGGGCAACGTCGCTTTTGGCCTGCGCGGCCCCAAGGCAGAGCGACGCGCCCGTGTTGAAGAATTGCTCGCCCGCGTTGGCCTAGGGCACGCGATTGCACAGTTCCCGCATCAGCTTTCCGGCGGCGAACAACAGCGCGTCGCACTCGCCCGCGCGCTCGCCCCGCGCCCCTCGATCATGCTGATGGACGAGCCATTCTCCGGCCTCGACGAGCGCCTCAAAGACGAAATCCGCGACGCCACTTTGGACGTGCTCAAAGAAGAGGGCACAGCCGTTTTGCTGGTTACCCACGAGCCGGATGAAGCCATGCGTATGGCCGATGAAATCGCTTTGATGCGCGATGGCAAGATCATCCAGCAAGGCGCGCCCTATAATATCTATAACGCCCCAAAAGATCGCGAGGCAGCGGCTTTCTTTAGCGATATCAATGTGATCCACGGCAAAGTTCAAGGCGCGCTTGTCTCAACAGCCTTTGGGGAATTCCTCGCGCCGGGCCATAAAGACGGCACAGACGTTGAGATCGTGATCCGCCCGCAACATCTTCGGATGGACTTTGATCGCGCCGGGCGCGGCCCCAATCCAACCCCCCAAGACGGCACCCCCGCCCTTGGCATCGTCGAGCGCGCACGCTTCATGGGGCGCGAAAGCATCGTTGAGTTTCGCATGGATTTCGACGGCTCGATCCTGCATGCAACGGTTCCATCCGTCTTCCTGCCCAAAGCCGGAACGCCGCTTTGGCTGATGCTGCGGCGCGAGCGCTGCTTTGTGTTTCCGGCAAAAGGCAAATCTGCGTAGTTATGGGTATATCGGGCGCAAATTCCGCGCCATTTCAGCGCAATTGTGCATATCCAATTGATTTGCGCCTTTTACATCGGCCTCAGAATCCATAGATATGTAAAAGAATACATTTGGGCGGCCCGTCCGCCCCCCTTGGGAGAAGAGAAATGTTAAACAATATTGGCCCCGTCGGCCTGATACTCATCGCGGTTGTGCTGTTGGTTCTGTTTGGTCGTGGCAAGGTTTCCTCGCTCATGGGCGAAGTCGGCAAAGGCATCACAGCGTTCAAACGTGGCGTCAATGACAGCACAAAAGAGATCGCTGAAACGGACGAAACGCTTCGCGATGTCACTCCAGCCGAGGAGAAGGACAAAGCCTAAGGGCTCTGACCTTCGGAGAACCCCATGTTTGGATTTGGCTCTACTGAGCTTGTGCTGATTGGCATCGTCGCGTTGATCGTGGTGGGCCCCAAAGATTTGCCGGGCATGTTTCGCACAATGGGCGAGTTTACGGGCAAGGCGCGCGCCATGGCGCGGGACTTCTCGCGCGCGATGGAAGATGCCGCCGATCAGGCCGGCGTTGGCGAAGTTCAAAAAACGCTGCGCGCCGCAACCAACCCCAAAAAGATGGGGATGGACGCGCTCAAAGACGCCGCCAATAGCCTGACCGAAACCAAATCCGCAACGGCCGCCCTTTCCGAAGAGCGCGCCGAAGCCGCCCGCAAAATCTCTGAAAACGCGGCCCGTATGGCAACTGAGCGCAAGGCAAACGAGGCGGCCGAGGCGACAAAAGCAGCTGAGGCCGCAACCAAACCGGCCAAAAAACCAGCCGCCAAAAAGCCAGCCGCCAAAAAACCCGCAGCCGCCAAAACCGCTCCCAAAACGGCCGCCAAAGCAGCCCCCAAAACGCCTGCAAAAACCGCTGCCAAGAAGCCAGCCGCCAAGCCGCGCAAAACAGCCGCCAAAGCCGCGCCAAAACCTTCGGGAAAGACCGCCTAAATGAGCAATACCGAAGAGCTAGAAGATAGCGCGGCCCCGCTGATTGAGCATCTCGCAGAGCTGCGCACGCGCCTCATCCGCGCCGTTCTGGCCTTTGTCATCGGCATGATCCTTTGCTTCTCAGTCGGCGGCTTTATCCTCGATTTCCTGCTCGTCCCGATTGAAAATACTATGCGCGCATTGGGCAACACGAACCCAGTGATGCAATACACCGCACCCCAAGAATACTTCTTCACATTGGTGCGCATTTCGATGGTTGGCGGGCTGATGCTCTCCTTCCCGGTGATCGGCTTTCAGCTCTGGCGCTTTGTCGCCCCGGGCCTCTATCGCAACGAGCAAAGCGCCTTTCTCCCCTTCCTGATTGCCTCGCCCGCGCTCTTTTTGATGGGCGCCGCCTTTGCGCATTACTTTGTTGTGCCCATGGCGATGGCCTTCTTCCTTGGCTTTGCGGATTTGCCCTCGATGGTCGCGGCCTATGTGACCGGCGCGCAGGAGACATCCTCAAGCGGGATCGACATTGTCTTCAACGGTAAAGTCAACGAAACCCTTGATATCACACTCAAAATGATCGTCGCCTTCGGGCTGTGCTTTCAGCTCCCCGTTCTGCTTACACTGATGGGCAAAGCGGGCCTTGCCTCCGCCAAAGGCCTGCGCAAAACCCGCAAATACGCCGTCGTCGCGATCCTGATCGTCGCAGCACTCGTCACCCCGCCGGACGTCACAACCCAGCTGATCCTCTTCTTCGTGGTCTACGGGCTCTATGAAATCTCGATCTTCCTCGTCGCCTATGTCGAGAAGAAACGCATCGCCCGCCTCAAGGCCGAAGGGCTCTGGGATGAGGACATGGACGACGACGATGTGACCGAAGATGAGCTCGCCGGTGAGCCAGAACCCGACGATCCAAAAGACCCGTAGGACCGCCAAAGATGAGCCATGATGAGGCCCTGATCCGTATCGCAGACGCGCTCGAGCGCCTCTCGCCTAATCCCGCCCAAGCGCCGGATTTCAGCGGTGCGCAGGCCTTCGTCTGGCATGTCGAGCCGGACCGCCTCGCGCCGGTGAAAAACGTCAACCGCGTCGCGCTCGACCTGCTTGTCGGGATTGAGCGCGCCCGCGACACACTTCTCGAAAACACCCTGCGCTTTGCCAAAGGGCTTCCGGCCAACAACGCCCTGCTGTGGGGATCGCGCGGCATGGGGAAATCCTCGCTGGTCAAAGCCGTTCACGCCGAAGTCCTGAACCGCGGCGAAGCGCTCAAAATTGTCGAGGTGCAGCGCGAAGATCTGCCCTCAATCTCGCGCCTCCTTAATCTTCTGCGCGACGCGCCGCACCGCTTCGTGCTCTACTGCGATGATCTGTCCTTTAGCCACGATGATCAGCACTACAAATCGCTCAAAGCCGTGCTCGATGGCGGGGTCGAGGGGCGGCCCGACAACGTCGTCTTTTACGCAACCTCCAACCGCCGCCACCTGATGCCGCGCGATATGATTGAAAACGAGCGCTCCTCGGCAATCAATCCGGGCGAAGCGGTCGAGGAAAAGGTCTCCCTCTCCGATCGCTTCGGCCTCTGGCTCGGCTTTCACCCTTGCGATCAAGACGAATACCTCGCGATGATCGATGGCTACTGCGCCGCCCACGGCCTCAAAATCGATCCCGCACGCCTGCGCGCCGAAGCGATTGAATGGCAAGCCACACGCGGCGCGCGCTCTGGCCGGGTTGCTTGGCAGTTCTTTACCGATTTGGCCGGACGCGAAGGCGTCAAACTATAGGCTTCGCGAAGGCGTCAAACTATAGGCATCGCGAAGGCGTCAAACTCTCGCCTCGTAAAACGGCAATCCAATCCGCCCCCAAACAGGCCAATTTCCCGCCAACAGCCAAAACCACGGCTCGCGAACACATCACACCATTTCACAGTTGTGCAAATATCCTCGCCGAAGGCCCAAAACTCTTCTCAGAACAAGGCCCTCGGCAAACGTGTCATCAGTTCAAATAGGGTGTCGGATCAACCGTTTGGGTGCCCTTAAAGACCATAAACTGAAGCGCGCCAAATTCATTATCGGCAACCTTGGCAACCGCTTGACCGCGGCTGACAGAAGCCCCTTTTTTCACCGAAATACCTTCAATAAACGAGTAAGCCGTCTGCAAGCCGCCGCCATGATCAACGACCATGATCTCGACCCCGTCAGCGTTCTTTGAGATCAGCTTCACAGTGCCTTTATCGGCGATTTTTACGGCTGTGCCAGGCGCGGCCTTAAACAGGATAAAGGCCGATTTGGATTTGTCATAATCGCGGATGATCGGCCCATTTACCGGCAAGGCAAAGCGCGCAGCAGAAGAGGCCGCTGTGCGACTATCCCCAAGCTGTGGCGATGGCGGGATCGCCTTGGGCGCAGCGGCTGTTGCCTTTTCTGCCGGGAGCGGGGTCGCGGCCGAGGGGGGCACTGGCGTTGGCGTGCCTTTGCCCGGCGCTTGCTCCTGGCGCTGCGTTGGGGCGGGGGCTTCTGCGGCCACAGGGATAAGCAAATACTGGCCCTCGCGCAGGTTTAGATCCGTACCAAGCCCGTTCCATTCGGCCAAGGCTTTGACCGTTACGCCGTATTTGCGCGCAATAGAATAGGCGGTTTCGCCGCGCGCTACCTTGTGCCGATCCGGCTCGTCGCCCGTCTGAACCTTGGGGGCAGCGGCTGGTTTTGGCGCGGCAGCTGGCGTTGCGGCTGGCGTGATTGCGCTTGGCTTGCTTGGTCCGGCGCGATCAATCGCCCCACCAGCAAGGGTTGTTATATCAATCTTGTCGGCGGGCTGGATCGGCCCTGTTGCGATTGCGCCCGTTGCGGGGGACGGCTCGGCGACCCGGCTTGGCAAAGCGATGATCTCATCCTTGCGCAGCGCGACATCCATCGGCAATCCGTTGTACTTTGCCAGCTGCGCCGGCGGCAGGCCAACCCGGTTGGCCACATCAACAATCGTATCGCCGCGATTGGCCACCGCCACCTGATAATTTGGATAGGAAATCACGCCGCGATCATCCGGCTCTGGGCGGGGTGCCGCCGCAGCAAGGGCCGCATCCGAGGTATCAAACCCGTTTCCAAGCCCGCGCAGATCAAAATCGAACGGCTCATCACAGGCGCTTAAAAGCGTGAGCGCTGATCCGATCATCAACGCGCGAAACAGGGGCGTATTGGCTATTGCCATGGCTCGGTCTTCCTCAAATTCTGCGCTCTTTTATGGGCCTCTTAGCGGGCCGAGCGCTTTTCTACTGCTTTTGCACCGGGCCAGGGCCTGATGCTTCTCTCGTTACTTTTCAACAGGTTAGCCCTGTTGATTATCCTTACAAGCGGCGCATATATCGCCTGCGCCTGCCTTTATTCGTCCGAGCCAAGCCCCTCAAGAAGCGGTACAAATCGCACCGGGCGCAGCTCGTCATACTCAAAGCCGGTCTCGGTTCTGGTGACCTTAATCAAGCTTTGCACCGCGTCCGATTGGCCCACGGGTAACACCATGATACCCCCAATGCGCAATTGCGCCAAGAGGGGGCCGGGGGGATCTTCTGCGGCGGCGGCCACAAGGATGCGATCAAAGGGCGCCTGATCCGGCAGGCCATGGCTTCCGTCGGCCGTAAACGCGGTCACATTGGTCAAATCAAGCGCATCAAAAACCGCCTGCGCCTCGCGCACAAGGCGACGATGGCGATCGACCGTATAGACCCGGCGCGCCAATTGGCTGAGGATCGCGGCCTGATAGCCAGAGCCAGTCCCAACTTCCAAAACCTTATCGCGCGGCTGAACATTCAGCGCTTGCGTCATCAGCCCAACAACAGAGGGCTGCGAAATCGTCTGGCCGCAGGAAATCGGCAACGGCATATCCTCATAAGCGCGCTCGGCAAATAGCCCGCGCACAAAGGGGCCGCGATCAATCGCTTCCATCGCCGTGAGTGTGCGCTTATCGGTCACGCCCTTGGAACGCAGCGCATAGAGAAATTGCATCTTTTGAGTGGCTGCGTCGCTCATGAAAAAGCGCCTCGCTGGGCCGCATGGATATGCGCGGCTTGGCTCATTTCAGCCGTTCACTCAGATCGGCCAGGGTCTCATGCGCGGTCAAATCAGCGCGCAGGGGCGTGACGGAAATATAGCCCTCAAGATTGGCGTGGGCGTCCGTGCCCGGATCGGTTGGTGTGTGCTGCGGACCGCCCTTGATCCAAAGGAATTTGCGCCCCGAGGGCGAGGTATGCGGCTCAATCCCAAAGGAAACATCGCGGCGAAAGCCTTGCGAAACGGCCTTCATCCCCTTGACGTCGCGCGCCGGGACCGGCGGGAAATTCACGTTATAAAACAAGCGGTAATCCGCGTCATCCCAGATCGCTTTGTCGAGCAATGTTCGAATAGTGGCCGCGCCGTGAACGGCTGCCGCCTCAAACATATCCGGCTCATTGTAATTATCTGGCCCCAGAAATTGCGACAGGGCAATTGCGGGAAGCCCATGAAGCGCGGCCTCCATCGCAGCGCCTATCGTGCCGGAATAAACGACGTTTTCAGCAGCGTTATTCCCGCGATTGACCCCCGAAAGAACGAGATCCGGCATCTTTGGCATGACCTCATGGATCGCCGACAAAACGCAATCAGCGGGCGAGCCTTCCGTTGCAAAGCGGCGCTCTTCAAGCTCGGCGATCATCATCGGGCGTGTATAGCTGATGCAATGGCCCACGCCGGATTGCTCAAAAGCGGGCGCAACCGTCCAAACTTCGCCGCTTGGCCCGGCAAGCTCTTTGGCGATGGCTGTCAGCGTGACAAGACCGGGGGCGTTAATGCCGTCGTCATTGGTGATGAGAATGCGCATTTGCCCTGCCTTTTGATGCCTTTTTCTATGTCTAGAACAGGAGCGCGCGGGCGGCAAGGCGGGGCAGGGGTCTTATCCCCATGTAACGCGCAATTAGGTTTGATCGACGCCCGTCTTGCGCATCATTAGCCCCCAGATCATCAGCGCGGGCACAGTGGTAAAAATGGTCCATTGCGGCATCTGCCACAGAACACCAAGGCGCACCGCCCCGTAAAAGATAAACACCGCCGACCAGCCAAGCATCAGGCCGATAAGGGCAAGGGCAAGCGGGCGATTGGGATGGCGCACCAGCCAGAACAGCGCCAGCGCCATGATGATCAGCGCGACCGTGACCGCATGCCAAAGCACGGCGGCAAAGGCGGCCAAAAGCGGCGATAGCCCGCCAGCCTGCATCGGCACATGGACCTCTTCACCCCCGCCAATCACATGGAGGAAAATCGTTGCGGTCATTATGATTGCTGCGGCGAAAATGGGCTTGTTCATCGGAGGCTCCTGATTCCATACGGTACCGTATGGTTGCACAGGGCGTTGCGCAAAACAATACGGGTGCGTATGGTTGGCCATGGTCAAAACGCCGCAACCCAAATTAACCGCCCCGGCCAAGCCGCGCAAAAGCCGCGAGGATTGGCTCCGGGCGGGCTTTCGTGCCCTCGCCAAAGGCGGGCAATCCGCGCTTCGGGTCGAGCCGATTGCGCGCGAAGTTGGGGCGACAAAGGGTTCTTTTTATTGGCATTTTGAGGATTTGGCGGCGCTAAAATCCGCGCTTTGGGCCTATTGGTCTGAGGCGGCGGTAAGCGGGATTATTGCGCAACTTGAGGCCCAAGCAGCGCCCGGGCGCGCCAGACTTGAGCGTTTATTGGCGCTCGCGACCGCCACGCCGCCCGAGGTTGGCGGCCGCGCCGCAGAGCCAGCGCTGCGCGATTGGGCGCGTTACGATCCATCTTTTGCTGCGATCTTGGCCAAGGTCGATCAAGAGCGGATCGCCTATGTCGCACGATGCTTTATCGAGGCGGGATGCGCTGATGAGATGGTGAAGGCGCGCCTGCTTTACAGCGCCCTTATCGGGCTTGAACAGCAGCCCTCAGAGAACAATGAGAGCAGCGTTGAAGCCCTCAATACGCTGCTAGAAATGATGCTCAAAGAGGCCGACGCCGTATCGAAACCCGCCTAGGCGATGCTGGCCAAAAGGCGCTTGGCCTCTGAAAGGGGCGCGGCAAGTGGGGCGCGATCTTCGCCCGGATAAAAGCGCGCGCGCGTGGCTGTTGGCATCGCATCGGGGCGCAGGATATGGATGTGCGGCGAGGTCGTTGTCGCCTCGGCCTCCCAGCTGCGGGCCAATGCGATTTGCGCGGCTTTCGTCGCGCCATAGGCCGAGAAGAACTTATCGCCGCCGCGCGCATCCTCAAAGAAAATTGCGCGGCCCTGATCTGCGGCTTCCAAAAGCGGCGCGACCATGGGGATCAATTTGCCCGTAGCCGTTACATTGATCGCAACGGATTTGTCGAAATCTTTGGCGTCCATATGGGGCGCAGGCGAAAGGGGGGCTGCATGCACGGCGGCATGAACCCATGTATCCACATGGCCCCAACGATCATAAATCGCCCGGCACAGATGGGCCATCGCATCCACATTGGTGATATCCATCGGCGCCAAAGTCGCCTCGCCACCAAGCGCTTTGATCCGATCATCAAGCTCTTCAAGCGCACCCGTTGTGCGCGCCACGGCCACGATATGATGATCCGCCGCAAGCGCCTCAGCAAATGCCGCACCAAGCCCGCGCGAGGCGCCTGTGATCAGAGCAATCTTCTTTTCCATCTCTCTATTCCGCCGCTGTTTTCAGCTCAAAACCCTTGTCGATCATATCGCTCGGGGCCACAGGATATTCGCCCGAGAAACAGGCATCGCAATATTGCGGAGACTTGGGATCGCGCCCCTCGGCCTCTCCGGCGGCGCGGTAAAGACCATCAAGCGAGATGAAGCGAAGACTATCCACGCCGAGATATTCGCACATCTCATCCTCGTTCATATTGGCCGCCAAAAGCTTATCCCGCTCGGGCGTATCAACGCCGTAAAAACACGGCCACATGGTCGGCGGCGAGGCAATGCGGAAGTGAACCTCGGCCGCGCCAGCGTCCAAAATCATCTCTTTGATCTTGCGGCTGGTCGTGCCGCGCACAACGCTATCGTCGACCAAAATGATCCGTTTGCCCTTGATCAGCGCGCGGTTCACGTTGAGCTTGAGGCGCACGCCCATGTTGCGGATTTGCTCGGAGGGCTCAATAAACGTGCGGCCCATATACTGATTGCGGATGATCCCCATCGCATAAGGAATGCCGCTTTCCTGCGAAAATCCAATCGCCGCTGGCGTGCCGCTATCGGGAACAGGGCAGACAAGATCCGCATCAACCGGCGTCTCACGCGCCAGCTCAACCCCGATTTGGCGGCGTGTCTCATAAACCGAGCGCCCGCCAAGAATGCTGTCGGGGCGGCTGAAATAAACGTGCTCAAAGATGCAAAAGCGCGAGGGCTTGCGCTCAAACGGGTGAAAGCTCTCAACACCCTTCTCAGAGATCACAACCATCTCGCCGGGCTCAATCTCGCGCACGAAATCGGCCCCAACAATATCCAAAGCGCATGTCTCAGAGCTAAGCGCCCAACCATCGCCAAGCTTGCCCAGAACGAGCGGGCGCACCCCCAAAGGATCGCGCACACCAATCAGCTTGGTGCGCGTCATCGCGACGATGGAAAACGCCCCCTCAACCCGGCGCAGCGCATCTTTCATCCGCTCGGGAATGTTGCGCTGAAGCGAGCGGGCCATCAAATGGATGATGCACTCGGAATCCGACGAGGATTGAAAAATCGAGCCGCGCTCAATCAATTCGCGGCGCAGGGCCGTTGCATTTGTGATGTTGCCATTATGCGCAATCGCCGCGCCGCCCATGGAAAATTCGCCAAAGAACGGCTGCACATCGCGGATCGCGGTCGCCCCCTTTGAGCCAGCGGTCGAATAGCGCACATGCCCAATGCCGATCGGGCCGGGCAGGGTTTCCATCACTTTATGGGAGGTAAAATTATCGCGCACATAGCCAAAGCGGCGGGCCGAGTTAAAGCCGGCCTCGAAATCATGGGTGACAATGCCGCCCGCTTCTTGGCCGCGATGCTGAAGGGCGTGCATGCCTAGGGCGACGAAATTGGCCGCGTCCGCAACCCCAACAACCCCGAAAACGCCGCATTCTTCTTTGAGTTTATCGTCGTCGCCGGGCCATCGCGCGGCGTCAAAATCAAAAGGATGGGCGGCTGGCATCTCGCGCATGAGCGGGGCTCCGAATCCGAATATTTGCAGTTGAGTTTCGTTTAGAACGTATCGATCCCAGTGTCACGAAAGGATCACAAATGTTTTTCGAACACTTGGTCAAATTTGGCGCGATTTTGCAAAAACGGGCAACGATTAGGCAGGTTTAAGCGGATTGATCAGCCGAGCGGCTTTCGCGCAATAATAAAGACGGCGCCTGATGGATTTGGCTCGTCGCCTGCGCGCCATTCGATTTCGATCTCAAAGCCGGCTTTGACGATTTCTTCATGCAGCTTTTCTTGGGTCAGGATGACAACCCGCGGCAGGATATTCAGCGGCGAAAGCAGGGTGAAAATAGGCGCGAGAATTTTCTCTGGGCCGCGCAGACAGGAGCTTGATGAGATGAATACGCCGCCCGGCTCGCAAAGATCATAGGCGCGCTGAATGGCCTCTTTCCAATTGGGCAAAAGATGCAAGAGGGAGTGCATCGCAATCGCGTCATAGCGCGCATTTGCATCGATGCTTTCAAGCGTACCCACTTCAAAGGTGACATTGCTCACACCTGCCTCGGCGGCGCGCGCTTTGGCGATGTCGATCATCTTGGGCGAGAAATCAATCGCGTGAATGATCTCAAGAAACGGCGCATTGGTGATCGCTGTTGTCCCGGTACCGCAGCCAACCTCAAGCATCTGCCAATCGGGGCGCACAACGGCTTGGGTCTGCTCCAATTTGCGTGCGTAGCTTGCTTGATCGGCAACGGGATTGTTCGAATAGGACTTTGAAATCCAGTTCCAAAAACGGGGGGATGTCGCCATGGTGATGCGCCTCTTTTCAGTCGTTTCTATCTATCGAAAGGCGCGCCATGATGCAGCTGATTACTCAACGCACTGCGACACAAGTCCTTCATAACGCGATACAATCCAGCTTGGCGCATCCTCTGGAAGCTGCTCGTTCAAGCGCCCCTCAGAGCGGGCAAAGACCTTGGCTGTGCGGCTCTCACCGATCTTCATGAAATCCTCGCCCGGCACCATGCGATCAAACACAATCAACGCCACAGCGACCAAAACAACCCCGCGCACGACCCCAAACAAAAAGCCAAGCCCTTGATCCAAACCGCCAAGCGCCGAGCGCTGCACAACGGAGGAAAACAGCGGCGTAATCACCGAAGCCACAACCAGCGCCAGCGCAAAAACCGCAAAGAAACCAGCAATGACCGCAAGCTCGCAATTGTCGCCCAGAAAGTCGCTGATGAAAGGAATTTCGCGCACCAAAGGCGCCGCCCTCGGGCCAAAAGCAAAAGCCAGCAACGCCGCCGCGACCCAGCCGACAATCGACATGCCTTCGCGCACAAATCCGCGGGAATAGGCGAGGATCGCCGAAATAATCACAATCAGGGCAACAGCCCCGTCCACGATATTGAAACCTTCCATCCGTCGCTCCCGTCTGCGGCCCTTCGGCCTGCTTATCTTTCAGGCGCTAGCCTGCGCCAAATATATCGCCAACAAATCCGGTCAAATCGCTCATCTGTTTGAGCGTCAGGCCCTCGTTCGAGCTAAATTTGCTCCGAGTGGGAGCGATTGCTGTGGTGAAACCAAGTTTTGAGGCTTCTTTCAACCTATTTTCAGTCTGGCCAACCGGCCTAAGCGCCCCTGATAGGCTAATTTCTCCAAAAATCACAGTATCGGCAGGCAGGGCAGCATCTTCGCGCGCCGAGAGTAGCGCCGCGGCCACAGCCAGATCGGCGGCCGGCTCCGAAATCTTAATCCCGCCCGCGACATTGAGATAGACATCAAGCCCGGCAAACGGGATGCCGCAGCGGCTTTCCAGCACCGCCAAAATCATCGCCAATCGCGCGCCGTCCCAGCCAACAACCGTGCGCCGTGCTTGGGAATGGGGCGAGGGCGAAACCAGCGCCTGAAACTCAACGAGCAGGGGCCGCGTCCCTTCGATCCCGGCAAAAACGACCGATCCCGGCGCCGGTTTGTCGCGCTCGGAGAGGAACAGCGCCGAAGGGTTGAGCACTTCGGCCAAGCCCGCCCCCGTCATCTCAAAAACGCCAATCTCATCAGAGGGGCCAAAGCGGTTTTTCACTGCCCGCAAGATACGGAATTGATGGCCGCGCTCGCCCTCAAAATAAAGCACCGTATCGACCATATGCTCGATCACACGCGGCCCTGCGATCTGGCCATCTTTGGTCACGTGACCGACCAAAATCACCGAAATTCCCATGCGTTTGGCAAATGTCGTCAGCTCATGCGCAGCAGCGCGGACCTGCGAAACCGAGCCCGGCGCGCTTTCAACATTATCCGCCCACATGGTTTGGATCGAGTCGATGATCGCCAGGTCGGGCATCTCGGTCTCAAGCGTGGTCAGAATATCGCGCAGATTGGTTTCCGTGGCGATCTTAACCGGCGCATCGGCAAGGCCAAGGCGGCGTGCGCGCATACGGATCTGCGCGCTGGCTTCCTCGCCGGAGACATAGATGCATTTCAGGCCCCGGCGCGCAAAACTCGCCGCCGCCTGCAACAAAAGCGTCGATTTCCCGATGCCCGGATCGCCGCCAACAAGAACCGCAGAGGCCGCAACCAATCCGCCGCCCAAGACCCGGTCCAACTCGGCCATGCCCGAATGGGTGCGCGGGGGTGGGGCTTCTTCTGTGCTCAAATCGGTCAGTTTGATGGAAGAGCCGCGCCGCGCGCCCAAGGATTTCGAGGCAGGCCCCGCCGAAAGCGGTTTGTCCTCGGTGATCGAGTTCCACTCGCCGCATGTCTCGCAACGGCCCGACCATTTGGTGCTGATCGCGCTGCAAGAGCTGCATTTGAAAGATGTGTTCTTTGCCATAGGTTTGCTTAGCGCTAGTTCGCGCGTCTTTGCAAGCGCCTGTGCGTGAGTTCTGTGATCGCAAGCGAGGCCAAGATACACGCGCTAAACAGATAGAGCCCCCAGCCGATTTCCAGCCGTCCAACGCCAAGCCCTTTTGCCAGCGTGATATAGATCGCGATGAGGAATATATCGGCCATCGCAAGGCGGCCCAAAAGATGCAGCGGCCCCAAAAGGCGCGCGTTTGCCTTGCCATATTGCACCAAGGAGAGGCCGATAATCTTGGCAATCGGGGCCACCAGCGCAAACAGAATAACGATCAGCGCAAGGATAATATCGGTATCCCAAAGGCTGGCAATGCCCGATAAAACGCTGATTTCTTTGAGCTTAAACAGCGGCAAAAGCCCGGCGCGCATCAACGGCGCCGCCCAAGCAATCGGAAACAAAATCAACAGAGCCAGATTGGCGATACGTAAATATGTCATCGCCAAGAGGTGGCATCAGATAATTAACTTTGCAACCGGCTCGTGCGAAAAATGGGTGATGGGCCGCTTTGATCGCGAAGCGGCGGCGCGGCCATATTCTGCGCCATCTGCCCGACTTGGCGGCGCAATGTTGGCTCTGGCCAAGGGGAAATCCGCGCGCTTGACCGGGGCCGTTGCGCACTTGTTTTGCGGTAGCGCCAGGCATAGCCAGAGCCGCGCCGCGCCATTTGCAGCGCCGCCGTTAGCAACGCCCAAAGCGGCACGCTGAGCAGCGCCAAAAGCGGCATTTGCAAGCCAAGATCGCGGGTAAACAGGATTTTTGGACCACAGATCACAGCAAGATAAAGCGCGAGGCCCATAGCAATCGCATAGAGCGCGCGAT
This sequence comes from Halocynthiibacter sp., assembly GCA_047631555.1. GTDB lineage: Bacteria > Pseudomonadota > Alphaproteobacteria > Rhodobacterales > Rhodobacteraceae > JBLHZY01. The sequence continues at coordinate 314,984 of JBLHZY010000001.1, forward strand.
TGGCGCTGCGTGATTGTTTTAGCCGCAGTGCCGCAGCAATCGCGACGCAAAGGGGCATCGCCGCCAGCACCAAGCGCAAGGTGGCTTCAAATAGTGTCATGTCGGGCCTCATTCAGCCTTAACTCTGTCCACCTTAATCCTTCGCAAATCTTCGCTAACAAAAGGTTAACTATCCCTGAATGAGGGTAGGAGAATGGGCATCCCCCCAAATAGCGGGTTGCTTGGCGCCGATCGTGACAACGTTATCCTCAGCGCTCACCGGATCATCGAGCACATAACCAAGCGCGGGAAGAACCTCGCGCAGATCCTTTTCCAAACGGCCCAATTGCTGCTCGGAGGCGCGCTCATCAGCCTCAACATCGCGCAGCCAGCGACGGATTTCATCCGTTGACGCTTGAGCCAAGCTGATGGTGTCGCGAAAGGCATCAACCTCCTCTTGGCGCTGCTTGAGAAAGGCCTTGGCACGCGCAACGCGCTCGTCCGAATAGATCACCGAAAGGTCTTTTGACGTCCGGCTCATCTGGGCTGCGACCTCAAGAACCTCTGGCTCAAGGGCGGCCAATTCGGGATGGCGGCGCATGTGATGAATGCGGTCGCGCACATCGTCAAATTCGCTCGACAGCGTAAAGACGCCGCTGCGGTCGGCGGCATGTGCGATGCGATAGGCCTGCGCCACATCCTCCATGGAAAGCTGAAAATCGCGGTGGCTGCGCTCAAGCCGCATGATCCGCGCGTTGCTCGGCAAAAAGAAGCACAGGCCGATCAAAAGCCCGCTCAGGCTGAGCTGCAAAATCATCCCCGCAAGAGGAAGCGGCTGATCGCCCCAGCTGGCCAAAACCTCGATCCAAGGCAGCACGCCAATCGCAGCGCCAAGGCTGAAAATCACTGAGGTCAGCGCAAGGCCGACAACCAAAAGAAAAGATGTGTTGTGCAGAAATTTTTGGGCGCGAAATTGCGCCGCTTGGACTTTACTTGTCATAAACGTACCCCCACGGCAGACGTGGTTAAGATCGCGTATTTTGGTGAGAAATCAATGGTTTTCTATGGTTTCTGGCGCATTGAGAGGCTGTTTTGACGGGGCAGCGGGGCCATTGTTTAACAATAAGAAACGAAGCATTTCTTCTGGACGTATTGTTGCGAAATTGGGAACGATCTGCCTTGAAACCCGATACCAGCGATCTGCCAAAAGCGCTTAGCGCACAGCCTCAATCGGGCCCTCGGCGCTGCCGGAAATGAACTGGCGCAGGTAGGGGTCATCCGCTTGATCCATATCCGCCACAGGGCCGGTCCATTGGATCACCCCGTCGTGCAGCATCGCGACCCGATCCGCAATCGCGCGCACGCTCGACATATCGTGCGTGATGGTCATCGCCGTTGCGCCCATTTCAACGACGATCTCGCGGATCAGCTCGTTGATCACGCCCGACATGATCGGATCAAGGCCTGTCGTTGGCTCATCAAAAAAGATGATCTCAGGCTCGGCAGCAATGGCGCGCGCAAGGCCTACCCGCTTTTGCATACCGCCCGAAAGTTCGGCCGGAAAAAGATCAGCGACATCCGGCTTTAGGCCAACACGGCGCAGCTTTTCGATGGCGATTTCGCGCGCCTCTGCATGGGGCCGCTTGAGACTGCCGCGCATCAGGCGAAAGGCGACGTTTTGCCAAACGGTCATGGAATCAAACAGCGCGCCGCCCTGAAACAGCATCCCAAATCGGGCCAAGAACGCATCCCGTTCAGCTTTGGCAACATCTTCCCCGTCCAATGTGATCAGGCCTGAATCTGGCTTCACCAGCCCAAGAACGCTCTTGAGCAGGACCGATTTACCCGTTCCCGAGCCGCCAATGATGACCATGCTTTGGCCGCGCTCAATCTCAAGATTGACCCCGCGCAAAACCTTCTTTGGCCCGAAGGCTTTATGAACATTCTCAAGCTTAATCATGCGGAAAAGAACAGGTTGGTGAGCAGGAAGTTCGCCGCCAATATCAAGACCGCCGCCGCCTCCACACTCGATTTTGTCGCCTTGCCAACGCCCTGCGCGCCGCGCCCCGAATTCATCCCGTAATAGCAACCCATCAAGGCCGCAATAACCCCAAACACAGCCCCCTTAGCGAGCGAGGAAAGAACATCCGCCGCCTCGAGAAAATCGACCGTATTGTTGATATAGGTCGAGGGATTGAAGCCAAGCTGGAGCGTGCCAACAAGATAGCCGCCCATCACCCCGACAATATCCCCAAGCCCAACAAGCAGCGGCACAACCACCAAAGCGGCCAAAACACGCGGCAAGGTGAGGTACTTCATCGGATGGGTGGAGAGGGTCACGAGCGCGTCAATCTGTTCGGTCACTTTCATCGTCGCGATCTCAGCCGCAATAGAGGAGGTGACGCGCGCAGCGATCATCAGGCCGACCAAAACCGGCCCAAGTTCGCGCACCATCCCAATGGCCACAATCTGCGGAACAACTGCCTCAGCCGAGAAGCGCGCGCCGCCTGCATAGATTTGCAGCGCAAGCGCGCCGCCGGTAAAAAGCGCGGTAAGCCCAACAACCGGAAGTGAGAAATATCCAATGGTCAGAAGGGCATGCGTGAATTCTTTAAAGTAAAACGGCGGGCGGATCAGATGGCTTGCGGTTTGGCCTGCAAAGATCGAAACCCGGCCAATCGCGGCCAAAAGCCCAAGTATCGCCCGGCCAATCGCGGCCAGAAAACCAGTAAAAAAGGAAAGGGGCGCCATCTGTCGCTCGCTCATTTTGACGGGCTCGCGCCAGAGCCAGAATAGCGGCGGGTGTAGCGCTGGCCGAGCTGGGTGAGCAATTCATAGCCGATGGTGCCGGCAAGTTTGGCCAAAGCATCAACGCCTTGCGCCGGGCAAAGCAGGTCCAATTCGCGCGGTGTCTCTTGGAGGTTGGTGATATCGACCGTCAGCAAATCCATCGAGACGCGGCCCGCAAGGCGACAGGCGGTTTTGCCATGAAAGAGCATCGCTTTGTTGGACAGATGCCGGGTGATCCCATCGGCATATCCGCCCGCAAGCGTGGCGATACGTGCGCCGCTTTGGGTTGTCCAAGCGTTGCCATATCCGACCGTTTCATCGGCGGCCAATTCGCGGGTTTGGATCACCGGCAGCGAGAGGCGCACAACCGGCGCGGCCTCTTTGAACGGCTCGCCGCCATAAAGGCCAATGCCCGGGCGGGTGATCTCGAAGTGATATTCGGGGCCAAGCAGGATGCCGCCGGTATTGGCAAAAGAACGCGGCGCAGATGTGCCATCTGTCATCTCGTGAAATTGCTTGAGCTGGCGCGCGTTCATCGCGTGATCCGGTTCGTCCGCGCAGGCCAGATGCGACATGATCAATTGCGGGCCCGCCGCCTCAACCAAATCGCGCACGGCCGCCCATTCCGGCGCCTCCATGCCAAGCCGGTTCATGCCCGTATCAAGCTGAATGCCAAAGGGCGATCCGGGCAGGGCCTCAAAATGGCGGGTCAACTGCTCCATCGAGTTAAGCATCGGGGTCAGGCCGAGATCGCCGATCATATCGGTATCGCCCGCCATATGCCCCGCAAAGACGCAGATTTGGACCTCAGGCCCAAGGGCTTCGCGCAGCACAGCGCCTTCTTCGGGCACCGCCACAAAGAAGCGCCGCGCACCAGCCTGCGCCAAGGCCCGCGCAACCCGCGCCGCCCCAAGCCCATAGCCGTCCGCTTTGACCACGGCAGCCGTTTGCACATGGCTTGCGCTGGCGCGATCAAGGGCGCGCCAATTGTCAGCCAACGCCGACAGATCAATATGCAATAAACCTGTTGCCATGGGGCGCTTTGTGGCCAAGAGCGGCGCAACACGCAAGCGAAAATTGCCCTATGCGGCGATCAGGCCACGCCACAAAAGCCGCAAAACCCTTGGGGCGTCGCGTCAAGCTTTGGCGGCGATTTTCGTAGGCGAATTGTCCGGCTTGAAAGCCTGTTTGGGCACATTTCCGATCTGGCACATATTGGCGCTAAGCCGATTGCGCGCGGCCAAGGTCTCCATCTCGGCGATCATATGATCATTGGCCGGATCGGCGCGCACCCGTGAGACCCGCGTGCGATGAAAGCGTAGCGCGGCTTGATGGACCTCATTAAGGATCGCGTCTTCGAGAATCATATCTACAAGCTCTTGCACGGCCTCGTCATAGCGGCTTATCGAGGTGTCGCGTATATGGTTGAGGTCGAATTTATCAAAGTAATCAACGCCTAGCTGCATTTCGTTGTGATTGGCCCGGCCGCGCGCGCGCTTGTTGAGGTAGCTGTCGAGCGAGCGCAGCGCATAGTGATTGACCTGCGCGAGCGCGTAAGAGGGCGGGGTTTGGGTGCGCGCGCCATCCTTCATATATTGCGCGCCGCCAGGCAAAACCCAGCGCAGATCTGCCTCGTATTCGGGCAGGGCAACAGGATGATGGATCCCGATCCGTTTGTACTTTTCCAAGTTTCGAAAGAAGCTTTTGACCCACTTACCGGTGCGCGGCGAGGTGACGGGATGCCAAGGGCGCTCGGCCGCGGTAAATTGCGTGGTGATGCGGCGATCTTCAAAATCGGTGATCCCGTCCATGCCGAAAATCCGCCATGGGATCGAAATCACGTCTGGTTCACCGCTGGTCGCCTCGATCAAGTCTTGGATCGTGTGGCCCGGCACATGGATATTGAGAAACTCATCCGCATCACAGACGAAAATCCAATCGGCTTTTTGCGAGATATCCATTCGATAAGCTTGGCGAAGGGCCGCCCGTTGAACGCCGCCGCGCCGCCCTTTGGTTTGATGCAGCGCCACAAGCCCAAGTTCCTGCATCCGGCGCAACATGCGAAAGGTGCCGTCATTGCAATCGTTGAAACAGATGATGATATTGTCAAAGCCAAGCGTGCGATAATGGGCCACCCATTCGATCAAATAGGGGGCCTCATCCTTCACCGTGGTGATCAAAGTATACATGCGCGCCGGGCCATTTAATAATTCATCAACCTTAACGCAGGGATGATACCGCGCCAAAGCGCCGGACCCAGAGCTAAGCGCCCGTTAACCATAATATCTTGTTATTTCAGCAGGATATGTGGCGCATGGGCCACATTAATCTTAACGAATGCCCTAATAATCCGAGCCGCCGCCTTCGCCCTGCCACTGTTTTGCAAGGTTGCCAAAGCGGGTAAACTGCCCCTCAAAGCTTAGCTCAACCGTGCCAATCGGCCCGTGGCGCTGCTTTCCGATAACGACTTCGGCGCGGCCATGCAGGCGCTCCATCTCTTCTTGCCACATCGCCATTTTATCAAGCTCATGGTCGCCAGGCTTTTCGCGCTCTTTGTAATATTCCTCGCGAAACACAAACATAACCACATCCGCATCCTGCTCAATCGAGCCAGATTCCCGCAAGTCCGAAAGCTGCGGGCGCTTGTCTTCGCGGTTCTCAACTTGGCGCGAAAGCTGGGACAGCGCGATCACTGGGATCTGCAATTCCTTGGCAATCGCCTTGAGGCCCATGGTGATCTCGGAGATTTCATTCACCCGGTTCTCATTCTTGCCCGTGCCGCGCACCAGCTGAAGATAATCGACAAACAGCGCATCAAGCCCATGGGTTCGTTTCAAGCGACGGGCGCGTGCGGCGAGCTGGCTGATCGGGAGGGCGGGCGTGTCGTCAATGAAAAGCGGGCAGGCTTCAAGCTGCTTGGCCGCCTCGACAAAACGGCGAAACTCGGCCTCCGTCATATCGCCGCGCCGGATCCGCTCAGACGGGACCTCGGAAGCCTCCGACAAAATCCGCGCCGCCAGTTGTTCGGCGCTCATCTCAAGGCTGTAAAACCCGACAACCCCGCCATCAACGGCCCCTTCGGAACCATCTGGCAGCTTGCCCTTTTTATAGGCCTTGGCGATGTTATAGGCGATGTTGGTTGCCAATGATGTCTTGCCCATTGAGGGGCGCCCGGCGAGGATTAGCAAATCGGATTTGTGCAAACCGCCAAGCTTTTTATCCATATCAATCAGGCCGGTCGAGACGCCAGACATGCCGCCATCGCGCTGATAGGCCGCGTTGGCTACATTAACAGCATCCGTTACCGCCTTGAGAAAGCTCTGAAATCCGCTTTCGGACTTGCCCTCTTCACCAAGCGCATAAAGCGCTTGTTCCGCGTCAACAATCTGATCTTTGGGCTCTTTATCGGCCTCGACCTTGCTGGCCTTGCCCGCGATATCATTGCCCAAAGCGATCAGCTCGCGCCGGATGGCGAAATCATAAATCATTTGGGCGTAATCGCGCACCGCAAAGCTCGAAATCGCAGCGCCTGCAAGCCGCGCCAAATAGGCCGCGCCGCCAAGCTCTTTGAGCCCCTCATCATCTTCCAAATAGGCTTTCAGCGTCACCGGGGAGGCGAGCATATTCTTGGCAATTCGCGAGGCCGCTTGCTCATAGATGCGCCGGTGAACCGGGTCATAAAAATGCTCAGGCCGAATGATCGAGGCGATGCGATCATAGGCGTCATTGTTGGTCAGGATCGCGCCAAGAAGCTGCTGTTCGGCCTCGATGGAATGGGGCATGGGCGTGGGGGCCTCGCCGAGTTTTGGCTCTTGCGTGTTTAGCGCGCTAATCTCGTTCATGTCTTCCCCACTTACCGACCCGGCTTTTTATTAGAACGCAAAATCGGCCTGCGCAAATTGTATGTTTTGTGGATAACTTGGCGCAGCCCTTAGGCGCGCAGATAAATCAAACACTTGCGCGGATTTGGCCGCGCGGAATTTATTTTCGCAATTGTTAAGCGCGCGGGTTTAGCCCTTGGCGCGGGCCTCTTGCCAAGCGCGCGGGGCGCTAAGGAAAGCCTCAACCTCGGCCAACGTGTCGTCCGAAAACGCGCCCTGATCGCGCGCCTCGGCCAGAACATCCCACCAAGTGCAAAGCGCATGAAGCTGAACGCCGTGATCGCCCAATGTTTTCTCTGTTTCCGGGAAAATCCCGTAGTAAAAGATAACAGCCGTATGCCCGCAGGTCGCGCCCGTTTCGCGGATCGCATCGACAAAGGACAGCTTTGATCCGCCATCCGTCGTGAGATCCTCAACCAGCAAAACCCGCTGCCCTTCAGACATTTCGCCCTCAATTCGTGCGCCGCGCCCATGGCCCTTGGGCTTTTTGCGCACATATGTCATCGGCAATGCCATCCGCTCGGCAACCATCGCCGCAAAAGGAATGCCGGCCGTTTCGCCGCCCGCGATATTATCAAAGGCCTCAAAACCGGCATTGCGCATCACTGTGACGGTCAGGAAATCCATCAGGGTTGAGCGGATGCGCGGGTAAGAGATCAGCTTGCGGCAATCAATATAGGTCGGCGATGGCAGGCCAGAGGCAAGGATGAACGGCTCATCCGCATTGAAGTGTACCGCTTTGATTTCCAACAACATTCGCGCTGTCAGGCGGGCGATTTCTTCGGCGGGAGGGTATGAGCTTGGGATCATCAGGATTTCCTTTGGTCAGCAATCTTTGGCGGCGTTGGCCTTGGTTCCTAGATTCGCGCCCCGCAAGCAAGAGAAAACTCCGCCCCGTTGCGGAGCAAACATTCGCCCGTTGCGCGGCAAAAGCGCTATCGCTCGACCCGCCAGTTCAGATCAAAGCCCGGATCAAACAGCGTCAGCGGCCCCTCGGGCGTATCGATTTGGGCCGGATAGGGCACGGGGCCGTCGCGATTGAGCGTGATGCTGTCCTCGTTTGGCGCGAGGCGATAAAACGCCGGGCCGTTGAGGGATGTGAAGGCCTCAAGCTGATCCAACTTGCCATCTTGTTCGAAAACTTCGGCGAGGATCGACATGGTATTTGTCGCGGTGAAACAGCCCGCACAGCCACAAGCGGATTCCTTGGCTTTGTTCAAATGCGGCGCGGAATCCGTGCCGAGGAAAAAGCGGCCCTCGCCCGACATTGCCGCTTCGCGCAGGGCAAGGCGATGCTCTTCGCGCTTGGCAATCGGTAGGCAGAAATAATGCGGGCGGATGCCGCCTTGGAAGATCGCATTGCGGTTGATCACAAGGTGATGCGTGGTGATTGTCGCGCCGAGATTTTCACCGCCCGCGCGGGCATAATCCACGCCTTGCTTGGTGGTGATATGCTCCATCACAACCCGCAAACCCGGGGTCGCGGCGCGCAATGGTTCAAGCACGCGATCAATGAAAACCGCCTCGCGGTCGAAAATATCGACGTTCGGATCGGTGACTTCGCCGTGCACACAAAGCGGCAGGCCAATCTCGGCCATCCGCTCAAGCACGCCGCGCACCTTGTCGAAATCCGTCACCCCAGAGGTGGAATTTGTCGTCGCGCCGGCAGGGTAAAGCTTGACCGCTTTGACCAAGCCAGAGGCATGCGCTTCAGCGACATCATCTGGATCGGTGGTTTCGGTCAAATAGAGCGTCATCAAGGGATCAAAATGACCAACGCCAGGCGCTGCGGCCAAAATCCGTTCGCGATAGGCGGCCGCTTGCGCGCCAGTGACAACCGGCGGAACCAAGTTTGGCATGATGATCGCGCGGGCAAAATGGCGCGTGGTTTCTGGCAGAACGGCGGTAAGCATCGCGCCGTCGCGCAGGTGCAGGTGCCAATCGTCAGGGCGTCGAATTGTGATACTGTCTGTCATGATTGTATGGACTACACTATGCGCCCGCAGCATTCCATAGAGGAAACGGGCGCGATTTGGCCCGCCCGCGCGGATTTTGGGGCGAGTGCGCCAAGTGACTGCCCAAAAAATGGGCATGGCGGCGCGCGAAGTGGCGAAAAGCGAGGGCAGGGGCGCGCGATGCGTTGAACCTTGGGGCCTTGGGCCGCAAAGATGGCGCTAAGGAGAGCCAGAGTTGATGCTTGATACGCCCAAACCGCATAACAGCGCCGCGCCGCTGATCGCCGCTGTGAAGATGCAGCGCACGCGCGGTCGGGCGCATGTTGGGCTGATCTGCGGTCCAAGCGGGCAGGTTTCTTTGCGCGATTTGCATCAATCCGGCGCGGCCAAGGCGATCTTGCCCAAAGTGCACAGCGGTGTACCGGAGGTTGTTTTTCTCAATACGGCCGGGGGCTTAACCGGCGGGGATGAGATGCGTTATGGGCTTGAACTGGGCGCGAGCGCGCGCGCTGTGGCCACGACCCAAACCGCCGAGCGCGCCTATCAATCAAGCGGCGGGCAGGCCAAGCTTGATATCTCATTGCAGCTTGGCGCGGGCGCGCGGCTTGATTGGCTACCCCAAGAAACGATCCTGTTTGAGGGCTGTTCTCTGCGGCGCGAAACGCGGGTCGAGCTTGCGGGGGATGCAGAGTTTTTGATGGTCGAGAGCGTTGTTTTGGGGCGCGCGGCCATGGGCGAGACGCTTGAAAATGTAGCGTTTCACGACCTACGTGCGGTGCGGCGCGATGGGCGGCCGGTGATGCTTGAGCCATTGGAAATTAACGGCGAGGTTTTGGCGCGGCGCGCGGGCGTGGCCACTTTTGGCGATGCGCGCGCCTTTGCCACCATCGCTATGATTGCGCGCGGGGCCGAGGATGGCTTGGGCGCGCTGCGCGTCGTTTTGGATGGGCTAAGCGGCGTTGAAGCGGCGGCGAGCGGCTGGGATGGCAAGCTGATCATCCGCGTAATGGCGCCCGACGGCTGGCCCCTGCGCCGGGCCGTGGCGCAGATTTTAACCCAATTGCGCGGCGTCGCTTTGCCCCGCGTTTGGCAGGTTTGAAGATGAAGGAAGAGATATGAACCTCACCCCAAGGGAAAAAGACAAACTTTTGATCAGCTTAGCGGCGATGGTTGCGCGCGGACGGCTTGAGCGGGGCTGCAAACTGAACCACCCAGAAGCGATTGCTTTGATCACCGATTATGTTGTTGAGGGCGCGCGCGATGGACGCTCAGTTGCCGATCTGATGGAGGCGGGGGCGCATGTGATCACGGCGGATCAATGCATGGAAGGGATCGCCTCGATGATCCACGATGTGCAGGTTGAGGCGACCTTTCCCGATGGAACCAAGCTGGTGACAGTGCACCATCCGATCCGCTGATATGTTGGGATTTGAGTATTTGGGCCAAGAAAAAGCGGCCCCTAAGCGATGTGGAAGGAAGACATGATGATACCGGGCGAGTTGTTTGTAAAAGCGGGCGAGATTGAGCTGAATGCGGGGCTAAGCGCGATTGTGCTTGTGGTGCGCAATACGGGCGATCGCCCTGTGCAGGTTGGCTCGCACTATCATTTTGGCGAAACCAATAGCGCGCTTGAGTTTGATCGCGCCGCCGCGCGGGGCATGCGGCTTGATATTGCTGCGGGTACCGCCGTTCGATTTGAGCCGGGGCAAACGCGCGAGGTGAGCCTCGTTCCCTTTGGTGGGGGGCGCGAGATTTATGGATTTAATCAAGATGTTATGGGCGCGCTTTAAGATGGGTTTTGAAAGAGTAATCCTGCAAGGGGCGATTGCTGGCGTGTTTTGCGCATTGGCTGGCGCCGCGATAGCCGAGGATATCAACTGCCTCGAGCCGATGACCCAACGGGATATGAATTATTGCGCCCACCAAGAATATATCGCCGCCGATGGTGATCTGAACGCGGATTATCAGGCCGCCAAGGCCTATCTCAAAGAGCTTGATCGCGATCTGCCCGAGGGATTGCGCGGCGCATCCCAAGCGCTTTTGGAGGCGCAGCGCGCTTGGATACCTTACCGCGATGCCGCCTGCCGCACTGAGGGCTTTCAGATGCGCGGCGGCTCGATGGAAGCGCTTTTCGTAAGCAGCTGCCTAACCACTTTAACGCGCCGACGCAGCGAAGACCTGCGCGCGCTTTTTGAACAAAACTAGAGGAACGCCCAATGCCAGCGAAGATTTCCCGCGCCACCTATGCCGATATGTATGGCCCCACGACGGGCGACAAGCTGCGCCTTGCCGATACGGATTTGATTATCGAGGTCGAGCGCGATTTGACGACTTATGGTGAAGAGGTCAAATTTGGCGGCGGCAAAGTGATCCGCGATGGGATGGGCCAGAGCCAAGTAAGCCGCGCGGGCGGGGCGGTTGATACGGTCATTACCAACGCGCTGATTGTCGATCACACCGGGATTTATAAGGCCGATGTTGGCCTGCGCGATGGGCGGATTGCTGCGATTGGCAAAGCGGGCAATCCCGATACGCAGCCGGGCGTTGATATCATTATCGGGCCCGGGACAGAGACGATTGCCGGCGAGGGGCGCATCCTCACGGCGGGCGGATTTGATAGCCACATCCATTTCATTTGCCCCCAACAGATTGAAGATGCTCTGCATTCCGGCGTGACGACGATGCTTGGCGGCGGCACGGGCCCTGCGCACGGAACCTTGGCAACAACCTGCACCCCGGGCCCATGGCATATCGGGCGCATGCTGCAATCTTTGGACGCCTTTCCGATGAATTTTGGCATCTCGGGCAAGGGCAATGCTTCCAAGCCTGAGGCCTTGATCGAGATGGTCAATGGCGGCGCTTGTGCGTTGAAATTGCACGAGGATTGGGGAACGACACCGGGCGCGATTGATTGCTGCCTTGGGGTGGCGGATGATATGGATGTGCAGGTGATGATCCACACCGATACGCTCAATGAAAGCGGCTTTGTGGAAAATACCGTGGCCGCGATGAAGGGGCGCACGATCCACGCGTTTCATACCGAAGGCGCGGGCGGGGGCCATGCGCCCGATATCATCAAGGTCGTGGGCGAAGAGCATGTTTTGCCCAGCTCAACCAATCCAACGCGGCCCTTTACCGTCAATACGTTGGAAGAGCATCTCGATATGCTGATGGTTTGCCATCACTTGGATAAATCGATCCCTGAGGACGTGGCTTTTGCCGAAAGCCGCATTCGCCGCGAAACGATTGCCGCCGAAGATATCCTTCATGATCTGGGCGCGTTTTCGATCATTGCCTCGGATTCACAAGCCATGGGCCGGGTAGGCGAAGTGCTGATCCGCACATGGCAAACCGCTGATAAGATGAAGAAACAGCGCGGCCGCCTTGCTGAGGAAACGGGCGACAATGACAATTTCCGCGTGCGCCGCTATATCGCGAAATATACGATCAATCCGGCGATTGCCCATGGGATGGCCGCGCATATCGGTTCAATTGAGGTCGGCAAACGCGCGGATTTGGTTTTGTGGAACCCGGCGTTTTTCGGGGTGAAACCTGAGATGTCGCTGATTGGTGGGACGATCGTTATGGCGCAGATGGGCGATCCCAATGCCTCGATCCCAACGCCGCAGCCGGTTTATTCGCGCGCGATGTTTGGGGCATATGGGCGCTCGGTTGAGCGCTCGGCGGTTTTGTTTGTGTCTGAGGCGGCGCAATCGGGCAAAATTGGCGATCAGCTTGGGCTGGCCAAGGATACTGTGGCGGTGCAAAACACCCGCAATATTGGCAAATCCTCGATGATCCTCAACGATGCGCGCCCCAAGATCGATGTGAACCCTGAAACTTATGAAGTGCGCGCGGATGGGGAATTGCTGACCTGCGAGCCGGCTAAAGTGCTGCCCATGGCGCAGCGCTATTTCATGTTCTGATATGGCAGGATTTCGCGGGCTAAATCTGCTCAATCACATCATAAGCATCCTCGAAGTCGGCAGGCTCTTCGCGCATATGCGCAATTTGGGGTCGTTTGGGCGCGACAAAAGCGGAAAACGGATCCTCTTCGCGCACAAGGCAAAGCGGCGTATCTTCTTTTTCAACCACACGCACATAGGTGGCGTAGTGCATACGATAATACTGTGGATCATCGCGAATATGTTCCGGCAAGCGGCTGGAATCAAATATCTTTTGCCCTTTGCGCTGAACCAAAACATCGTTGGAATAGCCCGGAAAACGGCCCGTTTCGTTATTCTCCAGAAAGGCCATACGCAATGTTGCCTCGCGCGCCTTAAGCTCGGCAATGCGCGCACGCACATAGGCCAATTCATCAACCGGGGAGCGATGGGCAATCATGGTGTTCTCCTTTTGGACCTCACGAGGAGAGTTTGAAATGGATTCGGTTAAAATTTTCACAATGCTGTTGAAAAAGCCCAAAACCGGCGCAGCCCAAACGAGGATCGAGCCAAAATGAGCCCGCAAATTACCTGCCATGAAGTGCTCCGCGCGCCCGAATGGAGCGGCGCGATTGATGGCGAAATCACCCTTGATTACGAGGCGCGAATGGTACGCCGTAAGCGGCTAAAAACGGACGCGGGCGAGGGGTTTCATATTGATATTGCTCAAACAATTTCGCTCGCACCGGGCGATATATTGCGCCTCAGCGACGGGCGGCATATCGCAGTATGCGCGGCCAAAGAGGCGCTTTTATGCGTGCGCGGCAACCTGTTGGAATTGGCGTGGCACATCGGCAATCGGCACACGCCCTGCCAAATGGGCGCAGATCATCTTTTGCTGCGAGAAGACCCGGTTTTGGCGCGTATGTTGGCCCAACTTGGCGCCGAGGTGACCCAAATTTGCGCGGAATTTCACCCATTGGGCGGCGCCTATGGGCACGGGCGCACTATGGGGCATGATCACGGCCATAGTCATGAACACAGCAAGGACCATGGCCATTCCCATGACTGATCCCACCAAATCCAACGCCGATTTGATGCAGTTGATGCAGTGGCTTTCGCCGGCCTTCCCGCTGGGATCCTTTGCCTATTCGCACGGGCTTGAGACCAGCATTGCATCGGGGGAAGTCAGCGACGCGGCGGCTTTGGGCGCATGGCTTGGTGATATCCTGACCTTTGGGGCGGGGCGCACGGATGCGATTTTGCTGGCCTGCACCCATCGCGGGACGGACGCGGGCGAGATGGGCGATTTGGCACGCGCGCTTGCGCCAACGCGCGAACGCTGGGAAGAGACATTTGCCCAAGGCAGCGCCTTTGTGCGCACGGTGAATGCGATGCGGGGCCAAACGTCTGAGGCGATCGAGCCCGCAGCGCTTCCCGTGGCATTGGGGGCGGCAGCGCGCGCGTTGAGCCTACCGCGGGAGCAGATTATTTCGCTTTATTTACATAGCTTTGCATCAAATATAATCTCAGCAGCGGTTCGATTTGTGCCCTTGGGCCAGACCGAAGGGCAGGCGGTTCTGGCCGGGCGTCACGAGACAATATCGCAGCTTGCACAATGGGCTGCAGCGGCGCAAATCAGCGATCTTTCCAGCAGCGCCATCCGCGCCGATCTGGCCGCGGCCCAACACGAAACCCTTGAGGTCAGGATTTTCAAAACATGACCCCAGACGCCAATTCAAAAAGGACCACGCGATGATTTCTCAAAACGGCCCCCTGCGGGTTGGCATTGGCGGGCCGGTTGGCGCGGGCAAAACGACGCTAACGGCAGGGCTTTGCCGCGCGCTGAGCCAGAAATACTCGGTCGCGGTGATCACCAACGACATCTATACCTCTGAAGACGCTGAATTTTTGATGCGCGCGCAGGTTCTGCCGCTTGAGCGCATTCGCGGCGTCGAAACCGGCGGCTGCCCGCATACGGCGATCCGCGAGGATGCCTCGATCAACCTTGCAGCCGTAGCGTCACTTTGCGAGGAATTCCCCGATCTCGATGTGATCTTGATTGAGAGCGGCGGTGATAATCTGGCCGCGACCTTTTCGCCAGAGCTTGCGGACCTGACGATCTATATGATCGATACAGCCGCCGGGCAAGATATTCCGCGCAAAAAGGGGCCCGGGCTGACCCGATCTGATCTTTTGGTGGTCAATAAGGTCGATCTTGCGCCCTATGTTGGCGTTGATCTGGCCCAGCTTGAGGCGGATACGAAACGCGCGCGCGCCGGTAAACCCGCCGGTAAATCCGCCGATAAGCCATATGTCATGGCCTCGCTAAAAACTGAGGATGGCGTCGCCAAAATTGCGCGCTTTATCGAAGAGGAAGGCGGGCTGGTATAAGCCCGATCCGCGGGATCAATCGACGGTTGCTTTGGCCTTGGCGTTTGGCGCCTCAATCTCAAGCGGCATCTCGACGCCTTTTTGCGCCAGATTGGCCTGTGCGGCTTCGGCGGTTTTGCGAAAGCGCGGGGCGTTGTAGCTGCGCAGCACATGGCGCGAAAGCCGAATGATATCGCGATCGCGGTGGCGCGTAATCAGCTCGCCCAGATAGGTGCGCATGAGGGGCAAATAATTGCGCCGAGCACGATACATTTTCCAGAACAGCGCCGAGGAAAACTGCCCCTCCATCGCCGCTTCAATCATCTGATCCAAAATGCCCATTGCGCGCAATTCATGCTCCAAATTGCCGCCCAAATGGCGCAGGCGCAGCTTGGTTACGTTTTGGCGGGTAAAGAGCGAGGCATGCATCGCATCAAAGCTCTGCGCAGGATCATAGGCGATAAAGGCCTCATTGGCCGCTTCGATCATATCGGGTGCAAAGGAATAGCGCGGCTTGGTAAAGCGGCGGCGCTGTTCGGGAAAGCGGGTATCCCATTCGACAACGGCGCTGTCCAATGTCGCTTGGGGCTGAAGCGCGATAACGGTTGCGCCGGGTGCCGCAACCGAAAAAGCCGCCGCAGCATAGCCGCAAGCGCCCGCGCCATAAAACACAACGCGGTCGAAATCCTCGAAGAAGCCGTCATCCACGAGGCGATCAAAATGGCCAAAGACCGGAATGGCGCGAAACCAAGTTTCCTCATGCGCGAGCATGCACAACTGCGACCAGCCATGCGCATCGGCCAAATCAAACCCCATCGGCAGGCCATCGCCCTCGGCATCCATAATGCCGTCAATCGTCTCGAATGTGACGAGCAACGTGCTGCCTTGATCGGTAAAAATCGCTGAGTGATCCGGGCCAAGCGGCTCAAAATAGCCGCGCTCTTCGCCGATCTCATCCAGCGCTTCCAACCACTCGTCACGAGTCATTTCCACGACATCCTCTTGCGAGGCGTCAGCGGCGGCATCAAGGTTCGCAGATGTGGTGGCATCGCTTAGGGTCATGGCGGGCTCCGAAATACTGGTTAACACATATGAACGCACATATGGTTAACATAGCCTTTATGCTGCACAAAGAGCATGGCGCAATGGCCAGTTAGGGGCCGAAACGTGGCATTTTCCTAAAATTGTTGACGGTTGCGCAACTATTCGCTGATCTGCCGCGCTTTGTGTGCAAATTCAAAAATATAGTTTGAAAGTTGCGGCGGAGCGGGGCGCGCAGGAGGCGTTATCACCATGCGGCCAAAAAGGGCGCGATTTGCGTCCTCCAGCATCAATTCGGCGAATTTCTCGCGCCGCCAGAGCACCGCTTTTGCATGCAAATCGCCCAAGCGATCATCCGCGGCATACCGCGCCCAAAGCGCATCGCGCGCCGGGGCCATGCGGGCAATCGTCAGGTCTTCCTCGCTCGCCCAGTTGCGCTCGCACCAATAATCCATCCCCATGACGCCATCTTCGCGGTTGGAGCGGCCCCGATCGACCTTGAGCAGGTAGGTTTCCATCGCGCCAAGCGGGTAGTGATTGAGCTGGGCAAGCTGGTAATTGTCTTGGCCAAGCGGGGAGAAAAGCCGGGTCGTTTTGAAGGCATCGTCAAGCTCATTGCCCGCGCCGTCAAACCAGCGCGCCGCGCCAAGCCGGGCCTTATTGGGCGCGCGCGGGCGATGCACGCCGAGTTTGGCATAGGTGCCATCGGCGCGAAAATAGGTTTTGAACATCGCCGCGCGCCAAGGCCAGCCCATAAGAACGGGCGCGGCTTTGGTGAACACTTCTGTGACCGGTTTGTCGGTGTATTTGACCACGCCGCCATTGCCGAAAATCCGCCAAGTCAGCGGTATGGCCGTTGCCTCAGGAAGGGCGGCGCGCAGGGCGCCAAGCGTGCCATCGCCTGTGTGAATATTGATGAACTCATCGACGTCTAAAACCATCGCCCAATCGGTGGCTTTAAAGGCCGGATGGGCCGAGGCTTGTTTGAGCGCTTCCCATTGCGGTCCGCGCGGATGGGGGGCGGGGTTTGGCACATGGATGATCTCGCCCATTTGCGCGAGCCGCTCAAGCATGGCCTCGGTGCCATCAGAGCAATCATTCGAGAAGATCAGAAAATCGGTGAAGCCGACGGCCTTGTGATGCGCGAGCCATTCCAGCAGGAAGGCGGCCTCATTTCGCACGGTAAGGATCGCAAGGCTACGGGTCATTCAGCTCAATCTTTTCTGGCGCTTGGCATATATCACGCCCTGTTATCGCCTATTGACCGGCGGCAAGATAGCCCGAAAGCGGTTGCGCGCGCCCTGGCGGATTGGCATTGGCAACGCCCCACCATGGCAGATGCGTTCCCAAAAACTCAGCGATTTGATGGCAGGCTTGCGGATCATCCATCTCATAGGAGAAGAAATTATCGCGCCCCTCAAAGCGTTCGTTGAGCATCGCATAATGGCCCGATATCCATGTGGCCAGCTCGGCCTGCGTTTGGCCGCGCCCGCGCGGAAGCCCCTTGATGGCGGCGCGGGGCAGGCGGACTTTGCCAAGATCGGTCCAGCGGCGCATGGAATCGGCCTGCTCATAAGGATCGCGGCGAGACAGGACGAACTTCACCCCCGGATTATGCGCCTCAATCGCGTCCAGCATGTTCGGGTCAAGCTGCGGCCAGACATTGAGCCGCCCAACAAGCGCATCAATCTGGGTAAAGGCATCGTAATTGGAGAGGTATTGCAGTGGATTGCCCGAGGCGCGCATCCCGCGATGCATCAGCAAGCCCACATAGGCGCCTTGTTTGCCATCATCCGCCCGAAGCCGCCAATCGGCAACGCGGTAGCCGCCCGCCCGAAGCGCAAAGGCCAATGTCGTTGTGCCGGACTTGGGCAACCCAAGGTTAATCACCACCGGGCGCGCGCGTTCAATCCGCGCAATATCAGCCATATCGTTCATTCGGTTCGGCCCCCAAAGCCGCGCACCTATCGCGCCGACCTGGCGCTTCTGCTCTGTGTGATGCACGGGTACATTGCCCTGCATTTCCTGTTTTATCGTTAATTTGACTGTGCCAGTCGCGCGTTTAAGCGTCAATCGGGGCGCGCGGGAAGAGGGGAGGCTGTTGCGCGGGGGACTCATATTAGGCGTGGCTACAGGCAGCTGGTGCGGAGCGGGATATCTTTTGCGGGCGAAAGGGTGCTCATATTGGCTTAGGCATGATCGCGGCGAAGGCCTGTTTTGAGCCCAGAGTGGCGACGCGCTTCTATTGGCCTGCCATCGGAAACCGAATACAGATTGGCGACTAGGGAAAGATGCGGGAACCACACAGATGCACTCACTACAATTCAAAAAAACGACTGCTTCAAAAGACGATGAATGCTTCATGGTGGCATTTGGGGATGCGGTTGATGGCTCCGAAAGTTACGTCATTTTGCAGGTAGCAAAGGAATTTGATGAACAGGACTGCAAGTTGGGCATGGGCGGAATTTATTTTGAAATCAACGACCAAGCCCACAGCGGCTACAACGTGGTTGACCGAATAGAGGTCGCTGAACAGGTAATCACAATTGAATTTTCAACACAACCAATGGGTCTTTCCGATGATCAAAGCCCAATTCGCATCCTAACCCTTGTAGCTCAAAAAACGATGGCCGAAGTCTGTGACATGTTGAAGTTGATCGCGACAAATTCGAACGTAAATTTCATAGAAAATAACTCGTGATGAGTTAATCTTCGATGGCAGCTTCGTCCGCACTGCCGCGCTTCAGGAGAAACTACATCTGCTCTGAATGCCTCGATTTTTGAATATTTGAGGGATCAATTATCTGGCCCCGCCTTCGACCAAATATGCGCAAACCCCAAACCAAAAAGGGCGGCGCTGTGATGGCTCCGCCCTTTGAAATGTATCGCTCCACAAGCGCCCTAGAAAAACGCCTGCAGGCCTGCTCGCGACTGTTTTCCGAGAAATTCGCGAAAGTCGCCTTTCGGTCAAGTTTTGAAAGCCGATAAGGACGAGGTCTAAACAGCGGTCCCGACTTGGCTGTGGCGAGGGCGCGGCACCTGCCGTTTCTCCAATACCGCAATTGAATCATATAGGTGCATCGCAGATAGGAAATCTGATGTTGCAGGTATTTTCTGGCCTTCGTTATGATACCAATGATGCATGTCGTCATACATTTGCCGAAGATCGCTAACGATTGAACCGCGCTGTTGGTAGCCACCTTTGTGACTTTTCCAATAGGTGGCGTGAATATCTTCAATCATATAAACGCCGCCATTTTCAAGCAAAGGAAACAATGTGTCGAGTGAGGCGCGTATATGTTTGGAAATATGGCTGCCATCATCAAGAATAATATCAACGCCCCCCATCTCTTCTATAACGCCTTTAAGGAAATCCGGGTCATCCTGAGATCCGATGCGTACTTGGCCACTCTGCCCATTGAGCTTTGCACAGGAAGGATCAATGTCTACCCCAAATATTATGGCATCAGGCCCAAAATATTCCCTCCAAAGAGCCAGCGACCCTCCTTTGGATACGCCTATCTCCAGAACCCTCGGGTTCCTATCTCGATACGGTCCAAAATAGCGTTCATAAATGGGTAAATAGTGATGCCACTTATGCACGATCGGGCCCGTGTTCGACCAAAAAAGCCCCTCAAATCCTGGTTTGGGTTTTCCTCCAACGGGTTCATCATCACCATGCGCGAAAATCCCGATGCCCTCGCGGCGTCGAGGCCCGCTCCGATGCCGAAGTAGACGCGCCAAGGTTTCAATAAAGTGCGGCATAAAATCTCCCTGAGGTTCAGACCTCATTGTTTTCTTGGGATTTGTTCTACCTTAAGGGGGGCGCTGGCTTCGAGTCCATAATCTTCTCTAGTCAAGATAGGCATACAACCAAGATCGGTTAAACTCGCTCGCTGTTTGGATCCGGCTCTTAGGGTTGCCGGTCAGTGGGGCAGATCATGGCCAATTCCGTCAATCCGGGAGAATTGATATGGGCGTGATAGCCCAGACTGGCCGTTACAAGTGAGATTTTCTGCATTTTCGAAGTTGCACGTCGGTTTGGGGTGGGATGGCGGGGGGCGCTAAGGAGCAAATGCAGACCTTAATGCAGTGGCGTCAAAAGGGGGGTTTATCCTGTAAGGGGAAGTTTCTGGAGAAACTACATCTGCTCTGAAAACCTCGATTTTTGAATATTTTAGCGATCAGCTATCTGGCCCCGCCTTCGACCAAATATGCGCAAACCCCAAAAAACCAAAAAGGGCGGCGCCTCTCAGCGCCACCCTCTCTCATCTCTTCGCTCCACAAGCGCCCTAGAAAAACGCCTGCAGGCCTGTTTGCGCCCGTCCGAGGATCAACGCGTGAACGTCGTGCGTGCCCTCATAGGTGTTGACCGTCTCTAGGTTCATCATGTGGCGAATGACTTGGAATTCCTCGGAAATGCCGTTGCCGCCGTGCATGTCGCGGGCCATGCGCGCGATGTCGAGGGATTTGCCGCAGTTGTTGCGTTTCACAAGGCTGATCATCTCGGGCGCGGCTTTTGCCTCGTCCATCAGGCGACCAACACGCAAGGAGGCTTGCAGGCCGAGGCTGATCTCTGTCTGCATATCGGCAAGCTTCTTTTGAAACAGTTGAGTTTGCGCGAGCGGCTTGTTGAATTGCTTGCGATCAAGCCCGTATTGGCGCGCCGCGTGCCAGCAGAACTCTGCCGCGCCCAAAGCGCCCCAGCTGATGCCGTAGCGCGCGCGATTAAGACAGCCAAACGGCCCTTTGAGCCCTTCAACATATGGCAGCAATGCCTCTTCACCGACTTCGACATTATCAAGCACGATCTCGCCCGTCACCGAGGCGCGAAGCGAAAGCTTGCCGCCAACTTTGGGCGCGCTGAGGCCCTTGGTGCCTTTGTCCAGAACGAAGCCGCGGATTTTGCCGCCGTGGGCTTCGGACTTGGCCCAGATCACAAAGACATCGGCAATCGGCGCGTTCGAGATCCACATTTTTGCGCCGTTCAGAACATAGCCGCCCTGAACTTTCGTCGCGCGGGTTTTCATGCCGCCGGGATCGGAGCCTGCATCAGGCTCGGTCAAGCCAAAGCAGCCGATGGATGTCCCTGCGGCGAGGCCGGGCAGATATTTCATCCGCTGTTCCTCAGAGCCGTAGGCATAGATCGGATACATCACCAGCGAGGATTGCACAGACATCATCGAGCGATAGCCGCTATCGACCCGCTCCACTTCGCGCGCCACGAGGCCGTAGGTCACATAGTTCGCGCCAAGCCCGCCGTATTGCTCGGGCACGGTGATGCCAAGCAGGCCAGCCGCGCCCATTTCGGCAAAAACTTCCGGCTCGACCGTCTCTTCTGCATAGGCCTTGATGATACGGGGCTGAAGTTTTTCTTGGGCATACTGAGCGGCCGCATCGCGCAACATCCGCTCTTCTTCGGAAAGCTGGTCATTGAGCAGGAAGGCATCATCCCAGGTGAATCCCTCAAGATCGGGTTTGCTTTGGGGCGATAATTTGGGCTGTGCTGTCATCTGATGTCTTCTCCCTAAGACGGGCCCAGGCGCGGGCCGGGCCATGCGTGAAATCCAGTTCCGCAGAACAATCGCAGCCTGTCTATCTGCAGATTTCCGGAGGGGCAATGGGCGGCGCGCGCGGCTATTGCACGAATACATCGCCGAAATCCCCTGAATGCTTTGGTTTGACTGCGACTTTAGTCGCAAGCTGCCCTTCGTCACGACTTTAGGCGCACTTGACCCTGCTTCAAGCACCATGCAGCAATGCCCCGGTACGCGCGCTGCGGGTATACTCGCGCCAATCCCTTCTTCGCGCCAACAATGAGGCCCCCATGCAAACACCAAAATCCATCGACGCCGTTCAAGACATGCTGGCAGGCCAAGACTATGTCTGCGGGCGCGCGCTTGCGACGGTGCTGTTTTTATCGCTCACGCTGGGGCGGCCTTTGTTTTTGGAGGGGGAAGCCGGGACCGGCAAGACCGAGATCGCCAAAGCCATCGCCAAGGGTTTGGGGCGGCGCTTGATCCGTTTGCAGTGTTACGAGGGTTTGGATGCCTCCTCTGCGGTCTACGAGTGGAACTTTGCCGAGCAGATGATTGCCATTCGCACCGCCGAGGCGACGGGCGCCTCAGATCGAGATGCGCTTAAGAGCGAGCTGTTTACTGAGGATTATCTGATCGAGCGTCCGCTTTTGGCCGCGATGCGCCCCCAGCCCGGCGGCGCGCCTGTTTTGCTGATTGATGAGCTGGATCGCACGGACGAGCCGTTTGAGGCGTTTCTTTTGGAGGCGCTTTCGGATTTTCAGGTCACCATCCCTGAGCTTGGCACGATCCATGCGCCCGAGCCGCCCATCGTTATTTTGACGTCCAACCGGACCCGCGAAGTGCATGACGCGCTTAAGCGGCGTTGCCTCTATCACTGGGTCGATTATCCCGATTTCGCCCGCGAGCTTGAGATCCTGCATGCGCGCGCGCCTGAGGCGACAGAAGCGCTGAGCCGCGAGATCGTGGCCTTTGTGCAAAAGCTGCGCACCGAGGATTTGTTTAAGCGCCCCGGTGTGGCCGAGACGATTGATTGGGCGAAATGCCTGCTGGCTTTGGATGTGATCTCGCTTTCGCCAGAAGTGATTGCCGATACATTGGGTGCGATCCTCAAATATCAGGACGATATCGCCCAGCTACAGGGATCAGAAGCCGGGCGCATCTTGGATCAGGTGCGCGCTGAACTGGCGCCGGAATAGGCGATGGCATTGGCTTTGGTTCATATCCTTGGGGCTGGTGATGGCCGGGCTCTGGGCAAGAGTTTAATGCCTTCGGCGAGGATATTTGGACAACTGCGAATGGGGCGGAGAATTGTAAGGGGCCTTTCTGCTGCAAGCCTGAGCGCGCTTGTCTTTGGGCGGATGCGGGCAATGGCAATGGCGAGGCTTTCTGGGCCGCGGCGAAACGGGCGGGATTTTGGGCCGCGGCGAAAGCAGGGCTTGGGGTCTTGGTCTTTCTCTGTTGGTTTTGGGGCGTATGAATTTGCCACTATAGGGAGGGGCTGAATGGAGTTTCCTGCGCTCGATATCCCTGAGGACGGCAAGCTTGCCCATAACATTGCGCATTTTGCCCGGGCGTTGCGCGCGGCGGGCGTTCCGGTTGGGCCGGGGCGGATACTGGATGCGGTGCGGGCGATTGAGGCTGTTGGCTTTACCGAGCGGCGCGATTTTTATTATGCGCTACAGGCGTGTTTCGTTTCGCGCCCTGAGCAGCGGCTGATCTATGCGCAGCTGTTTCGGCTCTTTTGGCGCGATCCGCGCTATATGGAGCAGATGATGGCGATGATGCTGCCCTCTGTGCGCGGTGTGCAGGAGGAGCGCGCAGCCGAGGCGGCGCAAAAGCGCGCGGCTGAGGCATTGCTGGATGGGGTAGAGCGCGCGCCGCCAGAGCTTGAGGAAAGCCCTGAGGAAGAGATCGAGATTGATGCAAGTGCGACGGCCTCGGCGCAGGAGTTGCTGCGCGCGCTTGATTTTGAGCAGATGTCAGTGGCCGAGATGGCGCAGGCCAAGCGGATGCTCGCAAAGCTGACACTGCCGGTTCCCCCGCTTGCAACGCGTCGCCAAGAGCTGCGCCGCGCAGGGCGGATTGCACAAAGGGCAACGATGCGCGCGGCCATGCGCCGAGGCGGGGAGATCGCAAGCCTCTCCCATCAAGGCGCAAAGCAGCGCTGGCCCAATCTCGTGGTGATTTGCGATATCTCGGGGTCTATGTCGGCCTATAGCCGGGCGATCCTGCATTTCCTACATGCGGTGGCCAATCAAAAGGGCGCGGGCTGGGCGAAGGTGCATGCGTTTACCTTTGGCACGCGGCTGACCAACATAACCCGCCATCTGGCGACGCGAGATGTTGATGCGGCGCTGAAAGCCGTTGGGCAGGAGGCGCAGGATTGGGAGGGCGGCACAAAGATCGGCACTTGTTTGCGCGAGTTCAATCGCGACTGGTCGCGCCGGGTTTTGGGGCAGGGGGCGGTTGTGTTGCTTGTGACCGATGGGCTTGATCGCGATGACCCTGCCGATTTGGCCCGCGCGGCTGAGCGGCTGCACTTGAGTGCGCGCAAGCTGATCTGGCTCAACCCATTGCTGCGCTTTGATGGGTTTGCCCCGCGCGCCCAAGGGATCAGCGCGTTGATGCCCCATGTGGATAGCTTTCGCGCTGGGCATAATATCGCCTCTCTTGCCGCCTTGGCCGAAGCCCTGTCCCGCCCCGATGATCGCGGCGAGAAAGACCGGATGCTTGCCCAAATCCGCGCACAGGCCAAAGGCGCATGACCAAGCCAGAGCGCAGCAACTTGTTTCAGCCCCCTCTGCCGCCCAGCCCCCCCAGCCATATGCGATTTAGACGCTGCCATTTGATGCAGATCAAAGTAGGGCCTGCGCAAGTTCCTCTAAATGAGTCGCAAGTGATCTGTGCGGCTTTCGGGCCAAACACGCGGGCTTCTTCCCTGGCGCCGGTCACTTATCGTTTCCTATTTTCGGGCCTCGTGCGTTGGTCCGAAAACAGCCTGCGCCGCTTGCCGCAACCCGGCTTGCGGCGCTTTTTTTTCGCGCGGTGAGGGGCGGCCAATTGATCCGCCATTATCCATTGCGCCGTTTGTCCCCTTGCGCGCCCGCCCCCCATCACCCATCATTTGCTTCAAATTGAAGCGATCGCCCATTCCAATGAAAGCCCTGAAATGATCCGCGCTGCCCATGATGCCATTCCCGAAACCGCCCTTGCGTGGCACCAACAAGGGCGCGGCGCCGCTTTGGCCACGGTGATTGAGACATGGGGAAGCGCGCCGCGCCCGGTGGGAAGCCAGCTGGCGATCTCTGGCGCAGGCGATATTGCCGGCTCTGTCTCGGGGGGCTGTGTTGAGGGGGCCGTGGTTGTTGAGGCAATGGAGGCGCTAAGCGAGAATGATCCGAGCCGGCGCATGATGGAATTTGGCGTAAGCGACGATGAGGCTTTTGCTGTTGGGCTTGCTTGCGGCGGGCGCATCCGGGTGATGGTCGAGCCGATTGGCGCGGCGGGCAAAGCGGCGCTTGATGAGGCGATGCTGAGCGAGCTGGTTGAGGGGCGCGCTGGGCGCACTGCGCTGGCCTATGTCGTCAATACCAAGACGGGGGATGCGCGCCTAAGCACCCCTTCGGATTTCCCCGACCGCTTTCGCGCCGATCGCTCGGGCTTTGAGGAAGACGGCGAGACATTCATTGCCATTCACAACCCGCCCCTGCGCATGGCCGTTGTGGGCGCGGTGCATATCGCCCAGCCCTTGATGCAAATGGCGCGGCTTGCCGGGTTTGATGCGCTGCTCATTGATCCGCGCGAAAGCTTTGGCGCGGCAGAGCGCTTTCCAGATGAGACCATCAGCCATGAGTGGCCAGATGAGGCGCTGGTCGCGCTGGGCCTTGATGCGCGCACCGCCGTTGTGACCCTCTCGCATGATCCAAAGATCGACGATCCGGCGATTATCACCGCGCTGCGCTCGGATGTTTTTTATCTCGGCGCGCTTGGCTCGACCCGGACCCATGCAAAACGGGTCACTCGGCTTGAAGCGGCGCATTTCTCCCAAGAAGAGATCGCGCGCATCCACGCCCCCATCGGCCTTGATATCGGCGCCAAGACCCCGGCAGAAATCGCCATCGCCGTCATGGCGCAAATCACTGAAAAGCTGCGCAAATCATGAAGTTTGGCCCTGTTCTGCTTGAGGATGCGCTGGGCGCGATCCTTGCCCATTCGATGCCGCTACAAGGCGGAAAGCGCCTGCGCAAAGGCCTTGTCCTTGGCAATGAAGAGATCGAGGCGTTGCGCGCTGCGGGCCATACAGAGATCACCGTGGCCCGCCTTGAGGCAAGCGATACAGGCGAGGATGAAGCCGCGCGCCGCCTTGCCGCTGCCATGGTTCCCGATGCGCATGATGCCTCGCTTCGGATCGGGCGCGCCAGCACCGGGCGGGTCAATCTGCATGCCATCGGGCCGGGCGTTTTGACCTTTGATGCAAGCGCCATTGCCAAGGCCAATCAGATCGATCCAATGATCACAATCGCAACCCTGCCGCCGTTTGCGCGCGTCTGGGATCGCGGGCTTGTGGCAACGATCAAAATCATCTCCTACGGGATTTCGCGCGTTAGCCTGCGCAAAGCCGAAGAGGCGCTTTATGATGCGATGCGCGTCCGCCCGGTGATCATGCGCACGGCAACACTGATCGAAACGGTCATCCCCACGGTTGAGGCCGCCTCTGCCCAGGCAACCGATCCAGACGCCGCGCTTAACGCCCCAAATGCCAAGGGCGAAGCGGCCATCCGCACCCGCCTTGAACGCCTTGGCATGACCTTAAGTGAGGTCATCACCGTCGCGCATGACGCCGAAGAAATCGCGCTTGCCATCGCGGGGGCCGAGGGCGATGTGATCCTGATTTTAACGGCCTCAGCGACCTGCGACCCGCGCGATACAGCGCCAGAGGCCGTGCGCATGGCAGGCGGACAAGTGACCCGCTTTGGCATGCCGGTTGATCCGGGCAATCTGCTGTTTACAGGCGGGCTTGGGGCGGTTCCGATTATCGGCCTGCCGGGCTGTGCGCGCTCGCCTGCGCTGAACGGTGCGGATTGGGTTTTGGAGCGGGTCGTTTGCGGCGTCGCGGTGACGGATGAGGATATCGCTTTGATGGGAATCGGCGGGCTGCTCAAAGAAATCCCCCAACGCGGCCGCCCACGCGAAAGCTGATGCGCGCGCCGCATTGGTAGCGCAAACAGCAAGCCCTCAAAAGGTCGTAGAAATCGGCGAAATCTGGCCGCCGCCAAAAATCCGTCACGAAATATAATTGCTATTTTTCAGCCCCTTGCGCCACATTTATGCGCGCCCGCGCCCTGCACCCCAAAATCAAGACCAAAGCACTATTTCGGCCCGGCGCAATCCCCCTCAAGATCATTTCAAACGAACAAAAGGCATGCAAAGCTGTGTCCAGTTCAATTCGGGAGGATTCTATGGCGAACGTAACAATCAATGTGAATGGCAAGGCAATCAGCGGCGAAGTCGAAGGACGCACGCTTCTGGTCGATTTTCTGCGCGGCAAGGGCCTCACCGGGACCCATGTCGGCTGTGACACATCGCAATGCGGCGCTTGCACGGTTCAGGTCAACGGCGCGCAGGTCAAATCCTGCACGATGTTTGCTGCTGAAGCCGATGGCGCAGAGGTCGCGACAATCGAGGGCGCTGCCAATACCGACGGCTCGCTATCGACCGTTCAGCAGGCCTTCCAAGATCATCACGGCCTTCAGTGCGGCTTTTGCACGCCGGGCATGGTGATGGCGGCAACCTCGCTTCTGGCCGAAAATCCAAAGCCAACCGAGGCCGAAATTCGCCATCATCTTGAGGGCAATATCTGCCGCTGCACAGGCTACCATAACATCGTGAAATCCATCCTGGCCGCATCCGGCCAAGACGTTTCCAAAATCGCTGCCGAATAGGTCCGCGATTTACGACAAGCCAATAAAATAAGGGCAGGGCGCAAGCCTCGCCAATTGAATTGAACTATTTCAGGGAGGATCACCATGCCCAAAGACGGTGGCATTGGCGCAAGCAACAAGCGCCGCGAAGACATTCGCTTTTTGACCGGAGAAGGCAACTACACGGACGACATCAATCTTGCTGGCCAAGGTTATGTGGTCTTTGCACGCTCTCAGGTTGCCCACGGGCGGATCAAATCGCTTGATACTAGCGCGGCTGCGGCCATGCCCGGCGTTATCCGCGTCTTTACCGGCAAGGATTTTGAGGGCGTTGGCGGCATCCCTTGCGGTTGGGAAATCACCGACCGTTTTGGCGAAAAGATGCAAGAGCCTGCGCACCCGGTTTTGGCGCAAGGCAAGGTCCGCCATGTCGGCGATCCCTATGCGGCTGTGGTTGCTGAAACGGTCGAGCAGGCGCGTGATGCTGTTGAGGCGCTCGCGCTTGATCTTGAAGAGCTCCCGGCTGTGATCAACATGAAAGAAGCGGTCAAAGACGGCGCGCCTTTGGTGCACGACGATCTGAAATCGAACCTGTGCTATGACTGGGGCTTCGTTGAGGAAAATCGCGAAGCAGTGGACGCTGCCATTAAGGCCGCGCATCACGTCACAACCCTTGAATTGGTCAACAACCGCCTCATCGCCAATCCGATGGAGCCGCGCGTCGCTGTTGGCGATTACGCCTCTCATTCCGGCGATAGCACGCTCTATACAACCTCGCAAAACCCCCACGTTATTCGCCTTCTCATGGGCGCTTTCGTTCTGGGCATTCCTGAGCATAAATTGCGCGTTGTGGCGCCCGATGTTGGCGGCGGTTTCGGCACCAAAATCTTCCACTACGCCGAAGAAGCCTTCTGCACATTCGCCGCTAAGGCCCTGAAACAACCGGTAAAATGGACCTCGACCCGCTCTGAAGCGTTTATGTCGGATGCCCATGGCCGCGATCACGTCTCCAAGATCGAAATTGCGATGGACAAAGAGGGGCATTTCCTTGCCCTGCGCACAGATACATACGCCAATATGGGCGCTTATCTGTCGACCTTCGCACCAAGCGTGCCCACATGGCTGCACGGCACATTGATGGCGGGCAATTACAAAACGCCGCTGATTTATGTCAACGTCAAAGCGGTCTTTACCAATACCGTTCCGGTGGACGCATACCGCGGCGCGGGCCGCCCCGAAGCGACCTATCAGCTAGAGCGCTGCATCGACAAAGCGGCGCGCGAAATGGGCATCGATCCCATTGAGCTGCGGCGCAAAAACTTCATCACCGAATTCCCATATGCAACGCCTGTGGCGGTCGAATATGACACCGGTGATTATCACGCCACAATGGACAAGCTGATCGAGATCGCTGATTTCGCCGGCTTTGACAAACGCCTCGCAGCCTCCAAGAAAGCGGGCAAACTGCGCGGCCTTGGCATCAATTGCTACATCGAGGCCTGCGGCATCGCGCCCTCCAATCTTGTCGGCCAACTTGGCGCGCGCGCCGGGCTTTATGAAAGCGCGACAGTGCGGGTGAACGCCACTGGCGGATTGGTCGTGATGACCGGCTCGCACAGCCACGGGCAGGGGCATGAAACCTCCTTCCCACAAGTGATCGCCTCGATGATCGGGATTGATCCGGATATGATCGAGATCGTGCACGGCGACACAGCAAATACTCCAATGGGTATGGGCACTTACGGATCGCGCTCGCTTGCGGTTGGTGGCTCTGCCATGGTCCGTGCAACCGAGAAAATCATCAACAAGGCTAAGAAAATCGCGGCCCATTTGATGGAAGCAGCTGATGCCGATATCGAGTTGAAGGACGGCAAATTCAGCGTCGCAGGGACGGATAAATCCGTGGCTTGGGGCGATGTAACGCTCGCCGCTTATGTCCCGCACAATTACCCGCTCGAAGACATCGAGCCGGGCCTTGAGGAAACCGCCTTTTATGATCCGGCCAACTTCACCTACCCCTCGGGCGCCTATGCCTGCGAGGTCGAGATTGATCCAGACACGGGCAAAGTGACCATCGAACGCTTTGCCGCTGCCGATGATTTCGGCAATATCGTCAACCCGATGATCGTGTCAGGCCAAGTGCACGGCGGCATCGGCCAAGGCATCGGGCAGGCGCTTTTGGAGGCGGCTGTCTATGATGACAACGGCCAATTGCTGACCGGATCTTACATGGATTACGCCATGC
This sequence comes from Halocynthiibacter sp., assembly GCA_047631555.1. Taxonomy (GTDB): domain Bacteria; phylum Pseudomonadota; class Alphaproteobacteria; order Rhodobacterales; family Rhodobacteraceae; genus JBLHZY01. The sequence goes on from JBLHZY010000001.1 coordinate 344,593, forward strand.
CGCGCGCATCCGACGTGCCGTTTTACCAAGTCGATCACTCCTGCCAAACCCCGTGCACGCACAATCCTTTGGGCGTGAAGGGCTGCGGCGAAGCGGGCGCCATCGGTTCGCCGCCCGCCGTTGTGAACGCAGTGGTTGACGCCATGCAACGCGCAGGCAAGGATATCACCCATATCGACATGCCGCTTTCGCCCGCCCGCGTTTGGGCTGCGATGAATTCCTGAGGGAGAAGAGAAAATGTATAACTTCGAATTTGAAAAACCCTCAACTCTGGCCGAGGCGGTTGCCGCGCTAAAAGATGAAGAGGCACAAGCGCTTGGGGGCGGGCAAACCCTGATCCCAACGCTGAAATCGCGCCTCGCAGCGCCCGGCAAGCTGGTCGCGCTATCTGGCATCGCCGAGATGAAGGGCGTGACGGCGGCTGGCGGTAAAATCACCATCGGCGGCGGCACATTGCACAGCGTCGTGGCGGCAAATGCCGGCGCCTATCCGGCTCTTGCAGCGCTTGCGGGCAATATCGGCGACCCAGCCGTGCGCAATCGCGGCACGATCGGCGGCTCACTGGCCAACAACGATCCATCGGCCTGCTATCCTTCGGCCGCTCTGGCCTCGGGCGCGACCATCACCACCAATGCGCGCGACATTGCCGCGGATGACTACTTCCAAGGCATGTTCACAACCGATCTAGAAGAGGGCGAAATCATCACATCGGTGACTTTCCCAATCCCAGAAGTGGCCAATTACCAAAAGTTCGAACAACCCGCCTCGCGTTTCGCGCTTGTTGGGGTGTTTGTGGCCAAATTTGCCGATGGCGTGCGCGTCGCGGTAACGGGCGCAAGCAACGATGGCGTCTTTCGCTGGGCCGAGGCAGAAGCCGCCCTTTCGGCGAATTTCAGCGCCTCCGCGCTCGCGGGTCTCGACGCGCCAGATGCCAGCGACATGATCGAGGATATGCACGGCTCGGCCGCCTACCGCGCGCATCTGGTCAAGGTTCTGACAGGGCGCGCAGTGACGGCTGCCAAATAATCCAAACCCTCCCGTTTGGTCAAAAGCCCCTGCATCTGCGGGGGCTTTTTCTTTGCGTGGCCCGCGGGATTTCACTGCCCGTTTGACAAGCCGCCCAGAGCGCGCCAAACGAAGGTATGACAAAACTCATCCTGTTCAACAAACCCTACGGCGTGCTGTCGCAATTCACCGACAAAGGCACCGAAGGGACCTCGCGGCCAACCCTTTCGGCCCATATCAACATCCCCGGCATCTATCCGGCAGGGCGCCTTGATCGCGACAGCGAGGGCCTTCTGCTGCTGACGGATGATGGCGCACTTCAGGCGCAAATTTCCCACCCAAAATACAAAACGCCCAAGGTCTACTGGGTGCAGGTTGAGGGAACACCAGATTTCGCCGCGCTTGAGGCGCTGCGCCGCGGGGTTGAGCTGAACGACGGCAAAACCAAACCCGCCACAGTAAAACAGATCGATCCGCCCGAGGCCCTCTGGCCGCGCGATCCGCCCGTGCGCTTTCGCAAAACTGTGCCCGATGCTTGGCTCGAAATCATCATCAAAGAAGGGCGCAACCGCCAAGTGCGTCGCATGACGGCCGCCGTGGGCCTGCCGACGCTGCGTCTTATTCGGGCCCAAATCGGCGAATGGACCATTGAGGGCCTCTCACCGGGCGAATATTGCGACGCCTAAGCGCGACTCACATGCGATCTTATCCGCGTTAAACATTGCCCAAACCCGCCGATCCCAATCACGTTTGGCCTTCATAAGCGGCAAAGTTTTCGCCCCCCCAAAGAAAAAGACCCCCGCCAAAAGCAGAGGTCTCTTTTATCTCGTTATGCGCGCAGCAAAGTCGCGCCAAAGCCGGTTAAGCTTACTTCGGCAAAGGCCCGATCAGCATGATCATTTGGCGACCTTCCATCTTGGGAAAGTTCTCAACGCGGCCTGCGTCTTTGGTGTCTTCTGCAACACGTTCAAGCAATTGACGGCCCAAATCTTGGTGCGCCATTTCGCGGCCACGAAAGCGCAATGTGATCTTCACTTTGTCGCCATTCTCTAGGAATTTGAACACGTTACGCATCTTAACTTCGTAATCGTTCGTATCCGTATTCGGGCGGAACTTGACCTCTTTGATCTCGATGATCTTTTGCTTCTTACGGGCCTCGGCTTCGCGCTTTTGCGTCTCGTATTTGAACTTGCCGAAATCCATAATCTTACAAACGGGCGGCTCAGCATTGGGGGAAATTTCCACCAAATCAAGGCCAGCCTCTTCGGCCATAACCATGGCGCGCTCGGGCGTAACAACGCCTACGTTTTCACCTTCTGCGCCAATCAAGCGGATTTCCGGGCACCGAATGCGTTCATTTACTCGGGGGCCTGTGTCGCGTTGTGGCGGGGCGTTATGAGGTCTGCGGGCTATGGTAAAGTTCCTTGTTTCATTTCATTTTGCGTGGCCGAAAATAGGGCGAGTTTGCTGATCTTTCAACCGGATAGTTGGCAAGACCTCGCAAGAAAATGGAACTGTTGCCAAGAGCGCTTCACATCTTGCTTAACGCATGCCATATGCACGCCAAGGCATATTGGTTTGCCGAACAGACGAGGACAAGTTTATGAATAAGACTACGATCATTGCAGCTCTTGTGGTTGCCGCTGGTGCAGGTGGCTACCTTTATTATCAAAATCAGGACAAGGTGAATGGCGCAGTCAGCGGAATGGCTGAAACCGCAACCGAAGCAGCATCAGAAGCAGCCGATGCTGCAACAGACGCTGCCACCGGTGCTGTTGAAGCCGCAAGCGATGTCGCAACAAGCGCTGCCGACGCGGCAACAGACGCCGCCACAGCCGTTGCCGAAACAGCAACAGATGCCGCCACAGCCGCAACTGAAGCAGCCACAGACGCCGTTGAAGCAACGACCGAAGCCGCATCCGATGCCGCCGCAGCCGCAACAGAGGCCGCCTCAGACGCTGCTACCGCAGTTACTGAAACAGCCACTGACGCCGCAACAGCCGCAACAGAAGTCGCAAAAGACGCCGTTGAAGCAACAACCGAAGCCGCTTCTGACGCTGCAACTGCTGCGACAGACATGGCAACAGACGCTGCTAAAACGGCCGCCGACGCCGCAACAACCGCAACAGAAGCCGCAACGGATGCCGTAACGGGCGCCGCAGAGGCCGCGACAGACGCTGCGACAGAAACCGCGACAGAAACAGCGACAGAGATGTTGAACCCAGCCGAGCTTCTCACCGCCGAGAACTTCAACTTGGAAAAAGTAACATCCCTGATCAACGCAGCGCCGCTTGACGACGCACAAAAACAAACTGTGATCACCGCCCTTGAGCGCGCGCAAGACAACCCAGTCCTGCTCAACGCCGTTCTTGAGCGCGTCAAAGGTCTGCTCGGCCTCTAAAGCCTGCGACCCAAAAATCTGAAAGCCGCGCCGGAGCAATCCCGCGCGGCTTTTTTATGCGCGCCTCTCAAACCAACATTTCTGAGCCGCCTCAATTTTTCACCAAGCAAACGCCCCAACCAAGACATACACAAAACGCCCGCCGCAGGCTCAAACCAAACACCCCACCAAACCAATCGCCGCCGCCCAAATCTCGCAACCGCCTCCCTTTCACAGTTGCGCAAATATCCCCGCCGGAGGCTCCAACGCCCCAACTCCCACTGCCCAACAACCCCAAAGAAAAAGGGCAGCCCCAAAGAGCCGCCCCATTCAAATCAAAAACCGTCCGGCCTGTTTAGCCAACAAAAGCCTTCTCAACCACATACTCGCGCGGCTCAGAATTCGCGCCCTCATTGAGGCCAAAGCCCTCAAGAACCGCCATGATATCTTTGTTAAACGCAAGGGATCCGCAAACCATGCCGCGATCCGTAGCAGGATCCATCGGCGGCAAGCCAAGATCGGCAAACACCTTGCCCGAGGAAAGATTATCCGTGATCCGCCCCATAAAGGGGCTCTCTTCTTGGGTCGTGGTGGGGTAATATTTCAACTTATCGCCAACCATCTCGCCAATCAGCGGATCATCGGCAAGGCCCTCAACAAGCTCACGCCCGTAAGCAAGCTCATCGACGCCGCGGCAAGTGTGCATCATGATAACCTCATCATAACGCTCATAAGTTTCCGGATCGCGCATCAATGATGCAAAAGGCGCAATGCCTGTGCCGGTGGCAAAGAACCAAAGCCGTTTGCCGGGCAAAAGCGCGTCCAACACAAGCGTGCCAACGGGCTTGGGTCGCAGAATGATCTCATCGCCAACCTTGATGTGCTGAAGCTTTGAGGTCAGCGGCCCATCGGGCACTTTGATTGAGTAAAACTCAAGCTCTTCATCCCAATTGGGCGAGGCGATGGAATAGGCGCGCAACAGCGGCTTTTGCTTGCCGGTTTTTGGGTCCGGCTCATTCATCAACCCGATCATCACAAACTCGCCCGAGCGAAAGCGCAGGGATTGCGGGCGCGTCACCCGGAAGGAAAACAGACGATCCGTCCAATGCTTTACCGCCGTTACGGTTTGCGCATCAGGCAGGGTCGGCACAGGTTTCACAGCTGTTTCAGTCACTTGATCGCTCACGTTGCTTTGCTCATTCATTGCTTGCTTCGGGCACAGTTGAAGTGCTGGCCCGCCTCTTTTCAGGGCTCTCTATAGGGGCTTGGTCGGATGTGGTCTAGCCGCGCATCCGCGACTGATAGTCATGGGCCTTCCAATCGGCGCGGCGCAGCCATTGATCCTCGGGCTGGCGGGCGGCCAAATCATGCGAGATTTCAACCTCGTCAAAGCCCGAGCGGCGCGCCATCGCATATTGATCGGCAATCACATGGCCGCGCGCACGAAGCCGCCCGGTAAAGCCAGCAAGCCGCAAAAGCCGCGCCAAAGTAAAGCCGCGCCCATCCGAAAAGGAAGGGAACTCAATCGCCACCGCCGAAGCATTCTCAGCAATCGCGCGCAAAGCCTCCGGGTCCGTATCCGGCGCAAGCGAGACCGCGACGGCTTTGGCATCCTCGCCAAAAGGGACAAAAGCCCCCTCAAATGTTTCGCCGGAAAACCCGGCGTCGGTCACAATCACACAAGCGCTCATGCCGCATCTCCTTTTGGCAGCGGTCCCCGAACGACTTTGCCGTTCACGAAATGAATGCCGCATTCTTCTTTTTCCGAGCCGCGCCAACGGCCCGCCCGAGGATCTTCGCCCGCCGCAACAGGCGAGGTGCAAGGCGCACAGCCAATGGAGGGATAGCCCTTGGCAACCAATGGGTGGCGCGGCAGGCGGTTGTTGATCATGTAATCCTGAACATCCGCAGGCGCCCAATGGGCAAGCGGATTGACCTTGATGCGCATTTCCGCCTCATTCTCGAAAAACTCAAGCGCTGCGCGGGTATTGCCCTGAAAGCGCTTGCGCCCCGTCACCCAGCTGTGAAACGGCAACAGCGCGTTTTGCAGGGTCTCGGTCTTGCGCAACGAACAGCAGGCATCGGTATCGCTCAGGTGCAAATCATTGGCCGGATCGACAGCCTTAAGGCGGGCCGCATCCGGGCGAATACGGCGCACATCCGAAAGCGCAAGCTTATCCGCCAGCTCCTGCTGATAGGTGATCGTCGCATCAAACAACATCTCGGTGTCGACAAACAGCACCGGCGTTTTGGGCGCCATCACCGAAAGCATATGCAGCAAAACAACGGACTCGGCCCCAAAGGAAGAGACAAGCGCAACCTCGCCAACCTGCTCATCCGCGAGGGCCCGCTCAAGCACCGAAGTCGCCGAATGATGGCGATACCGCTCGTTCAGCGAGGCCACGCGCTCGGCCACGCTTTCACCGCGATATTCGTGTTGTTTCAAAGCGTTAAGCTGCATTGGCTTTCTCCTGCGCTTCGGGATAAAGCGCGGCCTTGAAAGGCGCAAGGCCAAGACGGCGATAGGCCTGAAGGAAGGTCTCATCCGCAGTCTCGCGCATATCAAGATAGGCCAGGATCAGGCGCTCAATTGCAGGCACGACCTCATCATAAGGAAAGCCCGGCCCGGCGCGCTCGCCAATCACGGTCGTCTCAGTGCCGTCGCCACCAAGGGTGATCTGGTAATTCTCAACACCGGCGCGATCCAACCCAAGGATGCCGATATGGCCGACATGGTGATGCCCGCACGCATTGATGCAGCCCGAGATTTTGATCTTCAAAGCGCCGATTTCATGCTCAAGCTTCAGCTCGTCAAACCGGGCTGAAATCTGCTGTGCAACTGGGATCGAGCGGGCCGTTGCCAGCGCGCAATAATCCATGCCGGGGCAGGCGATGATATCCGACACCAGCCCAAGATTGGCCGTGGCCAGCCCGGCTGTGCGCAGCGCGGCGTGGATCGCCGGCAGATCAGAGCGGTGCACATGGGGCAGGATCACGTTTTGCTCATGGCTGATGCGCAGCTCGTCATGGGCAAAGAGGCGCGCCAGATCGGCCATCAAGCGCATCTGATCCGCCGAAGCATCGCCCGGCGTTTCGCCGTGGGCCTTAAGAGAGATCGTCGCGATCGCATAATCAGGGTTCTTGTGATCGTTTAGGTTCGTATCGGCCCAAGCGCGAAAAATCGGATCGCCCTTATAAGCCGCGTCAAATGCATCCAGCGGCGCGCGCTTAAACTCAGGCGTTGGAAAGGCCGCTTTAATCTCTTCAAAGAGCACCTGATCAATGCCGCCAAAGGCTTGTTTTACTTGGGCAAAACGGGCCTCAACCCGGGCGCGAAAATCCTCAATCCCATGCTCATGCACGGTGATCTTGATGCGCGCTTTATACTTGTTATCGCGCCGCCCCAACAGATTCCAAACCGAAACAATCGCCTCGCAATAGGGCAGCAAATCCGCCATCGGCACGAATTCGGCAATGGTTTTGCCAACCATCGGCGTGCGGCCCAAACCGCCGCCAACAATCACTTCGGCCCCAATTTCGCCGTCCCGCTCGCGCAGGACAATCCCGATGTCATGGGTGCGCACAACGGCGCGATCCGTATCCGCGCCAGTGACCGCAAATTTGAACTTGCGCGGCAGGAATTGGAACTCTGGGTGATCGGTCGACCATTGGCGCAAAAGCTCAGCGACCGGGCGCGGATCCGCGACCTCATCGGCCGTCGCACCAGCAAAATGGTCCGCCGTTACATTGCGGATCGTATTGCCGGATGTTTGCAGCGCATGCATCTCAACATCCGCGAGATCCGAAAGAATGGCCGGAACATCAGGCAATTTGGGCCAGTTATATTGAATATTCTGACGGGTGGTGAAATGGCCGTAGCCCTTGTCATAGGTCTGGGCGATATGGGCGAGCTGATCCATTTGACCGGAATTCAGCGTGCCATAAGGGATGGCGACGCGCAGCATATAGGCGTGCAATTGCAGATAAAGGCCGTTCATCAGGCGCAGCGGGCGGAATTCTTCTTCTGTCAGCGAGCCATCAATGCGCCGCGCCACTTGGCCGGAAAACTGCGCCACACGTTCGCGTACAAAGGCCTCGTCGAAATCATTATATTTATACATCCGCGCTCTCCACTTGCTTGCCATGCGCATAATTGGCCGGGCCCTTGGCGCGAAACACTTCGCGAAAATGAACAGGCTCAGGGCCGTTCTCGCCTGCCTGCGCATCAGCCAAAACCGCCCCAACAACCTGATTGTCCTGCGCGGCCAAGGCCAAACGCTCGGCCGCAACGGCCTCATCCGTGATCAGCTCGGCCAAAGCATGGCTGCGCACCCAGCCGCCACGCGCATCCAGATAAATCACATCGCCCTCCAAAAGGGCGTTGGCGGTCACAACTTTGGGGCTAAAGGCACGGGCCATGGCGAATTGATCCTGATTTATGCGTTTTCAGGGTTTAATATAGAACTTTGTTCCGGTATTTGACGAGGTACTCCAAGAGATAAGAACGCTTGTTCCGCTCTCTGGGTCTCGCGGAACGGGTGTTCCGGTTATGAGAAGGAAATAGAATGGCTGTCCAATTGGATGCGATTGATCGGAAAATTCTGGCAGAGCTTCAGGCCGACGCCAGCCAATCCCTCGACGTGATTGCGCGAAAAGTTGGCTCTTCCAAGACGCCGGTTTGGAACCGTATTCGCAAACTGCGCGAGGCGGGCGTGGTGGGGCATCAAACGGTGATCTTAGACCCCGAGGCGCTTGGGCTAGAGGCTTGTTTTTTTGTGCTGATCCGCACCTCAGAACATGAGGCCGATTGGCAGGAGAAATTCCTCCATGCGCTGCAAGAGCGTCCCGAAGTGATGGAGGCGCATCGCCTCGCCGGAGAGATCGATTACATCCTCAAAGTGCGCGTCGCCAACGCCAAAGCCTACGATGAATTCTACCAAGCACTGATCTCGGAAGTGCGGATTTTTAACGTAACCGCGCTGCTTTCAATGGAAGAGATCAAATCAACCACGATGCTCGCCGTTTGAGCCGGTTAAGCGCGCAAATTTAGCGCCTCTAGCCCGTGAAAATGATAGACATCGCCATAGCGCGGCGTGCCCTTTAGCGCGAGGTTTGGATAGGTATTCAGCAGGGCGGGAATGGCGATGCTCATCTCCAATCGGGCCAGCGGCGCACCGACGCAAAAATGAATGCCCGCGCCAAAACTTGTGTTGGCGCGCAGGGGCCGCAGGGGATCAAACTGATCGGCGCGATGAAAGGCCTCCTCATCGCGATTGGCCGATCCAAGCAGCAAAGCAATCTGATCGCCGCGCTTCAGATCACAGCCGAAAAAGCGCATATCTTCATAGGCATAGCGGGTAAACATATGCAGCGGCGGATCAAAACGCAGCGCTTCTTCAATAGCGCCTGCGCGCGTTTGAGGATCAAGAAAGGCCGCCCGTGTGCCCGTTTCCAATATCGTCTTAAGCGCATTGCCAAGGCTATGGACCGTCGCCTCATGGCCGGCATTGAGCAGCAGGATGCAGGTTGAAATCAGCTCATCCGTAGACAGTTTTTCGCCGTCTTCTTCTGCCGCAATCAGATGGGAAATCAGATCATCACTGGGGGCGCTGCGACGCTCCTCAACATAGCTGCGCAAAAAGTCGCAAAACGCAGTGGCGGCGGCGGCGGCGGCCTCCTCCATTTCGCGGCTTCGGCGCGCCTGATACATGCCAACCATCGCTGCCGACCATTGCAAAAGCTGCGGGGCCATCGCCTCGGGGACGCCAAGTAGGCGGGCTATCACAATAACTGGAATGGGCTGCGCATATTCGGTCAAAATGTCGAAACCATCCCCAGGCAGCTTGGCGATCAAATCAGCACAAAGCGCCTCGATCTCTGGGGCCAATTCGCGAATGCGCCGCGAGGTAAAGGCGCGTAAAACCAAGCTGCGCAGGCGGCGATGGCGCGGCGGCTCCAACTCAAGCATCGAATGGGCCTCAACGGCATAAAACGGCGCCGTATGCGCGGCGCGTTGCGGGGCAAACTCAGTCAAAGCCTCGCGTCCAAACCGAGAATCGCGCAGGCCCGCATTGACCGCATCAAAGCTCGTCGCACAGGGCAGATCATAATCCTGCCAAAAGATCATCGGGCCAGACGCGCGCGCCTTTGCATAAAAATCATAAGGGTTCTGCACGAAATCGGGCGCAGTGGGCGATTGGGAAAAGATAGGAAGCTGGCTCATGGGGCGCAGGTTTGCGCAAAGCGGCTGGCCTTTGCAAGCGGGCGTTTCTAAACTGGCGCGATGGACGCAAATTTTGCCCTCTCCCCAGCCCGGCGCGCCGCCTATGTCGCAGCGTTTCTGATGGCCACGGCTGCGCTTGTCGCAGCGGTCTGGATCTATGCTTACGGCGCAGCCCTTGATCAGGCCGAAGAGCGTGGGCGCGCCGATCTCGCACTTGCCTCCGACCGCCTCTCAAGCCAGCTTCAGCGCTTTCGCGAACTCGGCGTTTTGCTCTCGGATCATCCGACCTTGATGCCCGTCGCCCTTGCAGCCCATTCTCCCGAACAGGCCAATGAATTGCTGCGCGCCATGGCCGATAAAACCGGCTCGCTTAGCTTGCAATTGGTCGGCCCAGACGGCGGCATCCTCGCCAGCAGTGACGGCAATAAACGCCCCTCGCGCGGCGTCTTTCCGGCGCTTAACCGGGCGTTTGATGGTGCGCTCGGCGCGGCGCATTATGTCTCCGAGGACGCGCGGCGGGTTTATACGATCGCCGCCCCCGTGTTTGAACCAAATGGCCCGGCCAAGGCGGCAGTCTTGGTGCATGTAGATGTGGCCGGGATTGAATGGAACTGGCCCGCCGATCCCGCGACCGTCTTTTTCACAGACAGCCAAGAGGTTGTTTTTATTACAAATCGCTCGGAGCTAATCCTCAAACAAAAGGGCGAAACCTTCCCGCCGTTTGAGCGCCAACTGCGCGGATTTCACGAGATTTGGCATCTGGATGGCGGGCGCTACCTGCCCGAACACGCGCTCCATCTGACCCGCGATATGCCGGTTGTCGGCCTGACCGGAGAGCTGCTGCTTGATCTGCGTCCCGCGCGCGCCATCGCTTGGCTTCAGGCCGCGGCCACCGCAGCGCTTTGCCTAACCTTCGGCGCGTTTCTCTTTTTGGCAACAGAGCGGCGGCGCACGCTTGCGCTTGCCAACGCAGCGCTTGAAAGCCGGGTTGTGGATCGCACCGCAGCGCTTGAGGCGGCCAACGCAGAGCTGCGCCGTGAGGTCGGTGAGCGGGTCCAAGCGGAGGCGCGATTAAAGCGCGCGCAGGCCGAACTTGTGCAGGCGGGCAAGCTCTCCGCCCTTGGTCAAATGAGCGCAGGCATCAGCCACGAATTGAACCAACCGCTCATGGCAATCCGCTCTTTTGCCGAAAACGGCGCGCTGTTTTTGGAGCGGGATGCGCCCGAGCGGGCCGGACAGAACTTTGCCAAAATTTCCGATCTGGCGCGGCGCATGGGGCGGATCATTCAGAACCTGCGCGCCTTTGCCCGCCAGGAAAAAGAGACGATCTCGGACGTTGATTTGCGCGGTGTTGTGGAGACCGTGCTAGAGATGGCCGAGGGCACATTGAGCGGCGCAGAGGTGCGGGTCGATTGGCAGGGCGCGCGCGCACCGGTGATGGTGCGCGGCGGCGAGGTGCGCTTGCAACAGGTGGTGATGAACCTGATCTCAAATGGCATCGATGCGATGGCGGAAACCGAAGACAAACGCCTTGAAATCGCGATCACGCAAAAGGACGAGCGGGTGATCCTTCACATCCGCGATTCCGGCCCCGGCATCAGCGATCCGGGCAAGATTTTCGACCCGTTTTACTCGACCAAAGAGGTCGGCGCCTCCGAGGGAATGGGGCTTGGCCTCTCAATCAGCTATGGTTTGGTGCAAAGCTTTGGCGGCGCCATTCGCGGCAAAAATCGCGATTCAGGCGGGGCGGAATTTACGGTTGAATTGGCTGCTGGCTCGCAAACTATCGCCCAAAAAGGAGCCGCCTAAATGGAAAGCGAACCGCGCAAGGTTTTACTTGTCGATGACGACGCTTCAGTGCGCGAAGCCTTGGGGCAAACACTTGAATTGGCTGACTTATTTCCCGTTCTTGCGGGCAGCACGGTGGAGGCGAAAGACCACATTTCAGCCGGGTTCGCAGGCGTCATCGTCTCGGATATTCGCATGCCCGGCAAAGATGGCTTTGCCCTGCTGACCCATGCGCAAAGCATTGATCCAGAACTGCCGGTGATTTTGCTCACAGGCGAAGGCGATGTCCCCATGGCCGTTAAGGGAATGGCGGCTGGGGCATTTGATTTTCTGGAAAAACCCTGCGCCCCGAGCGATTTTTTGGCCGTCGTGGCAAAGGCGCTGAAAACCCGCGCTTTGGTGCTCGAAAACCGCGCCCTAAAGCGGCAGGTCGAAACAGGCGATGCGGCGGCGCGATTGCTGCGCGGGCAGTCAGCGCTGTCAGAAAAAATGCGCTCGAATGCACGCGCGGTTGCCCGCACCATGGCGGATGTTTTGATCACCGGAGAGCCGGGCGTTGGAACCGCCAAAATGGCCGAAGTGATCCACCTATTGTCAGCCGGCTCCATGCGCCCCTTTCTCAAGCTCGCCGCCGCCAGCCAAACCGCCGAGAGCCTGCAGGCGGCCTTTGAAGAGGCAGAGGGCGGCTCGATCTTTCTCGATGAGGTCGGCGCGCTCGCGCAATCTGCGCAGTTTACCCTTCTTGAGCTGCTTGAGCGCCCCGTCGCACCACGCGTTATCGCCGGAACCTATCTGGATTTGGCGGCTGAGGCGGGGGCAGGGCGCTTTCATCCGGATCTCTATTATCGGCTGGATGCCGCGCGTATTTATATCCCGTCACTGCGCGAAAGACGCGAAGATATCGGCCCGCTTTTTCGCCACTATGTCGCCATCGCCTGCGAACAGGCCGCCCTTCCGACGCCGGATATTTCGCCGCAAGTGATCGGCGCATTGATGGCCCGTGATTGGCCGGGAAATGCGCGCGCTTTGATGAATGCGGCGATGCGCTTTGCCATGGGGCTTGATGATGGTTTGGGTGACAGTTTACAGGATGAAGAACAGGGGCTTGCCGGGCAAATGGCCCAAGTTGAGCGCTCGCTGATCGTCGCCGCGCTGACCCGCAATGAGGGCAACGCGACCAAAACCGCCGCCGCCCTTAAGCTGCCGCGCAAGACGTTTTACGACAAACTCGCGCGGCATAATATCCGCCCCGAATCCTACCGCTAAGTCTGTGCGGATTTCCGCACAGTCCCATATTTTGCCTGTGTGGGTTTCCGCGCAGCACAGATCAAATTTGCTCACGTATCACATCAAACTCGTATCGTAAGTAGTTGTGTAATATACATTTAGATGATCTTGTAGAGCCATAAAAACCTTCCCCTTGTTCCGTTTCACGAACCCGTGTCTTCTCGCTCATGGATCGGCCCAACCTTGGCGCCGATGCACGACATATTCATGTTCTGGGAGGAAATATCATGAAATTTCTGGCAACAGCTGCAACTGCGCTTGCGCTCACAGTCACATCCGGCGCCGCAATGGCCGCCTGTGATGATGGCGAAATGGTTATCAAATTCAGCCACGTAACCAACACAGACAAACACCCAAAAGGCATCGCTGCGAACCTATTCATGGAACGCGTTAATGCTGAGATGAACGGCGTTGCTTGCGTCGAAGTTTATCCCTCGTCCTCGCTTTATAACGATGACCAAGTGCTTGAAGCGATGCTGCAGGGCGATGTGCAAATGGCCGCACCAAGCCTTTCAAAATTCGAAGCCTTCACCAAGCAATTCCGTATTTTCGATCTGCCCTTCATGTTCAAAAACATTGAAGCTGTAGACGAGTTCCAAACCTCGGAAACTGGCGAAGCGATGAAGGGCTCCATGGCGCGCCGCGGCCTGCAAGGGCTTGAGTTCTGGCACAATGGCATGAAGCAATTCTCGGCCAACAAAGCGCTTGCTTTGCCGTCAGATGCCTCTGGTCTTAAGTTCCGCGTTCAGCCTTCCGACGTGCTTGTTGCACAGATGGAAGCGCTTGGTGCCTCGCCGCAGCCAATGGCCTTTAGCGAAGTTTACGGCGCGCTTCAGCAGGGCGTTGTGGATGGCCAAGAGAACACATGGTCCAATATTTACGGCCAGAAGTTCTTTGAGGTTCAGGACGGTTCCACAGAGACAAACCACGGCGTTCTCGACTATCTCGTTGTGACATCTGTTGATTGGTGGGAAAGCCTGGAAGCGCCTGTGCGCGATCAGTTGGCGCAAATCCTGCGCGACGTGACCGTAGAGCGCAACGCAGCCGTTGGCGAAGTCGATAAATCTGCACGCCAAGCGATCTTGGATGCGGGCGGCGTTATCCGCGAGCTGGATGCCGATACACGCCAAAAATGGGTTGATGCGATGAAGCCCGTTTGGAGCCAATTTGAAGGCGATGTGGGCACCGAAAATATCGCGGCCGCCCAAGTGATCAACGCGAAACACTAAAAACAACAAACACGTCATTGGCCCGTGCAGTTTGCGCGGGCCAATGTTTTCCTTAGCCAACTGGGGGGCAGGGCAATGGCAAGCCGGACAGTCACGCCGCAAAGCGGTTTTGGCTCATTTATCAACAGCTTAGAAGAAGGTTTCATCTCGCTCATCTTGGGGCTGATGGTGCTGCTGACTTTCACGAATGTTGTGATGCGCTATATTTTCAACTCGTCGCTGATCTGGGGGCTTGAGGTCGTTTTGATCTTGTTTGCCTGGCTTGTGCTCTTTGGCATCGCTTACGGTTTTAAGGTCACCTCGCATCTTGGCGTCGATGCGCTGACCAATATGTTGCCCCATCGCGGCCAACGATTGATGGGGATGCTCTCGGCACTTGCCTGTTTGATCTATGCGATGCTGCTGATGAAAGGGGCCTATGATTACTGGGCGCCTTTTGCTGGCTTTGAGCAAACAACCGGTCGCTGGTTTCCCACAGGTTTTGATGAGCGCACAAGGGACCGCGCCTTTTATGTCACCGATCAGGTGCCCATGCTGGAAATTTTCCGCTGGCTAGAAGGCGCGATCAACGCGGGCGAAGAATATGAAAAACTGCCCCGCGTGATCCCCTATACGATGCTGCCCGTAGCGGTTGCATTGATGTTGCTGCGGTTGATCCAAGCCACAATTCGCATCCTGCGCGGTGAGCAAATGAGCTTGATCGTGAGCCATGAGGCAGAAGAAGAGGTCGAGCGCGTCGCGCAAGGCCAATACGAGGAATAGACCGATGGATGTAGTTCTTCTTTTCTCAATGGTTTTGGCCCTGCTGCTTATTGGCGCGCCGATTGCGGTCGCGCTTGGGCTCAGCTCGATGATGTTTTTGCTTGTGTTTTCAGATACATCGCTCGCCAGTGTCGCGCAGTCTATGTATCAGGCGATGGCCGGACACTATACGCTTTTGGCCATTCCGTTCTTTATTCTGGCCTCAAGTTTCATGTCGACGGGCGGCGTGGCCAAGCGGATCATTCGCTTCTCGATCGCCTGTGTGGGCCATATGCGCGGCGGTTTGGCGATTGCGGGCGTCTTTGCCTGTATGATCTTTGCAGCGCTTTCTGGCTCCTCGCCCGCGACCGTGGTTGCGATTGGGTCCATCGTCATCGCGGCGATGCAAAAGGCCGGCTACACCAAGGATTTTGCCGCCGGTGTGATCTGTAACGCGGGTACATTGGGCATCTTGATCCCGCCATCGATTGTGATGGTGGTCTATGCCTCTGCGACGGATGTCTCCGTTGGCCGGATGTTCTTGGCCGGGGTGATCCCGGGGCTGATGGCAGGCGCGATGCTGATGGTCACGATCTACGTCATGGCGCGGATCAAGAACCTGCCCAAAGGCGAATGGCAGGGCTGGGGCGAGATCAGCGCAAGCTTTTTGGATGCCTTCTGGGGCTTGATGCTGATCGCGATCATCATGGTCGGGATTTACGGCATCCCAGGCATCACCGGCGCGATCTTTACCCCGACCGAAGCGGCGGCTGTGGCCTCTGTTTATGCCTTCTTGGTGGCGGTGTTTATCTACCGCGATATGGGGCCATTGGCGGGCGCGAATGGGCCAATTGGCACTGTGTTTAGCAAGCCAAGCAGCCTGATCACAGCCTGGTTTCACCGCGATACGCGCGCGACCCTGTTTGATGGGGCCAAACTGACCATCATGCTGATGTTTATCATCGCCAACGCTTTGATCTTGAAGCATGTTTTGACCGATGAACAAATCCCCCAACAGATCGCCAATGCGATGCTTTCGGCCGGGTTTGGCAAGATCATGTTCTTGATTGTGGTCAATGTGATCCTGCTGATTGGTGGGCAGTTTATGGAGCCGTCGGGGCTTATTGTGATTGTCGCACCACTGGTATTCCCGATCGCAATTGAGCTTGGGGTCGATCCGATCCATCTGGGCATCATCATGGTGGTCAATATGGAGATCGGGATGATCACGCCGCCGGTTGGGCTCAACCTGTTTGTGACCTCTGGCGTGGCCGGGATGCCGATGATGGCGGTGGTGCGGGCGGCTGCGCCGTTCTTGGCGGTGCTCTTTGTCTTCTTGATCCTGATCACCTATATTCCATGGCTTTCAACTGCTTTGCCGGAGTGGCGCATGGGGCCGGAGATCATCACCAACTGATCCCAGCGTGATGTTACAAAAGAGAGCGCCGGACCTCTGATGAGGCCCGGCGCGCTTTGTTTTGGGAAGTGTTGAAATGCAATATGCTTGAAAGAGGGGCGTTTGTATTGCGCGGTTGAGGGGGCTGTCTGCCCCCCCGCTTACGCGCCCCCCGAGGATATTTTCACAACTGTGAAATCAGGGCTTTTGCATCGGGCAAGTGGAGAGGCCAAAGACGCGGTAAAGACCGCAGCTGCCGACGAGGCCCGTGACAAGCGGAATGATTCCGATCAGATAAAGCGCGCGGTAGTTGGCCTCTGGGTAGAGGAAAAAGGCTGCGATAAGCGCGAGACCGATGACGATGCGCAGAATGCGATCGAGTTTTCCGACGTTTTTCTTAAGCATTATAGCCTCCTGTAATCTGGTTTGATTTTGTAAGTATAACAAAGATTAACGGGCTTGTCGCTGTGACGAATTGGAATGTGTTTATGTGTGGCCGCGTTTTGCGAGTCGCGGCAACATGGCCGAGAAATCCTTGCCTGCGCCGTCTTCGTCTTCAACGAAGGTTTCGTACAGCTTTGTCGCGCGCGCGCCCATGGGCGTATCGGCATCAGCGGCCTTGGCGGCTTCTTGGCTAAGGCGCAGATCTTTCAGCATTAAATCGGCGGCAAAGCCGGGTTTGTAATCGTTGTCAGCCGGGCTTTGAGGGCCGATGCCGGGGGCAGGGCAATAGGCGTTCATCGACCAGGAATAGCCCGAGGACGTTGAGACGACATCAAACATGGCTTGGCGATCAAGGCCGAGTTTATCGGCCAGCGCGAAGGCTTCGCAGGTTGCAATCATGGTCACGCCGAGGATCATATTGTTGCAGATTTTGGCCGCTTGGCCGTTGCCTGCAGGACCGCAATGGACGGATTTTTGCCCCATGATTTCAAACAGGGGTAGGGCGCGCGCGTAGGCCTCATCGGGGCCACCCACCATGAAGGTGAGGGTTCCGCCCTGTGCGCCACCCGTGCCGCCGGAAACGGGCGCATCAAGAGCGCCGAGGCCGGATTTCGCCGCCATTTCCGCAACCACGCGAGCGCTTTCAACGTCTACCGTCGAGCAATCCAGAAGGATCGCGCCTTTGGGCATGACAGGGATGATATCGGCAGCAACGGAGCGAAGGATAGCGCCGTTTGGCAGCATTGTGATGGTGATATCGGCGCCCTGTGCCGCCTCTTTTGCAGAAGCGGCGAGGGCAAGGCCCTCGGGCTTGGCCATCAGGTCAAACCCAAGAACGTCGTGCCCGGCAGCGGCAAGGTTTTGGGCCATCGGCGCGCCCATATTTCCCAATCCGATAAAGGCGACTTTCATGCGATTTCTCCTGTTAGATCAAGGCTGTCTGCGCCCAAGGGGGCGAGCATTTCAGCAATTTGCGCGGTGCTCACATCACTTGGTGATGCGTGTTTCCATCTTGGATTTCGGTCTTTTTCAATGATCTGCGCGCGCACGCCTTCTAAGAAATCGCCTTGGGCTTGGGCGCGATATGTGTAGCAATATTCTTGGGCGAGCGCTTCTTCGATCGACTTAAAGGCGCGTGCATTGCGGATCATCTGAAGCGTTGCCGCCATGGCAAGCGGGGCGTTGCGCAGGAGCGGTTTACGCGCGCTTGTGCCAAAGGGATCCTCACCCAGAGCATCGAGAATATCCTGAGGCGTTTCTTTGCCAAAAGCAGCATCGATTGCTTGGGCATTTTGCGCCAATTTGGAAGCCGCGGGAGGCTGGGCGGCCTGAGTGATCAGAGCGGGATCAGCGGATTGCTCCAGCGCTGCGATGAGCGCGGGCCATTCAGCTTCGGGGATGAAGTAATCGGCAAATTTTGCGAAAATCGCATCCGCTGCATCCATGCGCGTCGCGGTGAGGCCAAGGTATTCACCGATGTGGCCCGGAGCGCGGGCCAAAAGCAATGTTCCGCCGACATCCGGGATAAGGCCAATGCCGACTTCGGGCATTGCCAGTTGCGTGGTTTCGCCAACGATCCGCAAAGCGCCGTGACAACCAACACCAACGCCGCCACCCATGGTGAAACCTTGCATGAAGGCGGCTACTGGCTTGGGATAATTGGCAATTCTGGCGTTCATTCGGTATTCTTGCGCCCAGAAACGGCGGGCAAAATCATGATCGCCAGTGGTGCCGTGGCGATAGATGTCGGCGATATCGCCACCAGCGCAAAAGGCCCGGTCACCAGCGGCATCGATAATCAGCATTTCGATCTTTGGGTCGTTTTCCCAAGCGATCAGAGCGGCTTCAATCGCCTCCGACATCGCAGGGCTCAACGCATTTAGAGCGGCTTCGCGCGTGAAAGTGATGCGCCCAGCCTTGCCTATCACACGGATGGAAATATCGTTCATGGGCGGTCGGCCAAAAGATGGCGCGCGGTGATCATACGCATGATTTCATTGGTCCCTTCAAGGATTTGATGGACGCGCAAATCGCGCACGATTTTCTCGATACCGTAGTCTGCGAGATAGCCATAGCCGCCGTGCAATTGCAGGCATTGATCGGCAACACGGCTGCCCGCTTCGGTGACAAATTTCTTCGCCATGGCGCAAAACTTGGATGCGTCCGGCGCACCTGCATCCAATTTTGAGGCGGCTTGGCGCAAGAAGGTCCGCGCGGCTTGAAGCTCGATCTCCATATCCGCGAGACGGAATTGCAGCGCTTGAAACTGGTCGATTGGTTGCCCGAAAGCTTCGCGCTCGCCCATATATTGCAGCGTGGCGTCCAATGCAGATTGCGCCGCGCCCAAGGAGCAGGCCGAAATATTCAAACGGCCGCCATCAAGCCCAGACATCGCATAAGTGAAACCTTTGCCCGCTTCTCCAAGCAAATTGGAGGCTGGAATGTTGCAATTGTCCAACTGGACTTGCCGGGTTGGTTGGCTTTTCCAGCCCATTTTGGCCTCTAGCCCGCCAAAAGAAAGCCCCTCAGCCCCGGCCTCAACGATCACCGAAGATATGCCGCGCGGGCCTGCATCGCCACTGCGCGCCATGATGATATAGGCGTCGGAATATCCGCCGCCCGAAATGAAAGCCTTGCTGCCGGAAAGGCGATAGCCCTGATCTGTGATCTCGGCGCGGGTTTTGAGAGCGGCGGCATCCGAGCCAGAGCCGGGCTCTGTTAGGCAATAGGAGAAGACGGTTTCCATACTGATCGCTTTGGGCAGAAAGCGCGCGCGCATCTCGTCCGAGCCGTATTTATCGATCATCGCCGCACACATATTGTGGATCGACAAAAACGCCGCCACAGAGGCGCAAGACATTGAAAGTGCTTCAAAAACCAGCGTCGCATCAAGGCGCGAAAGCCCCGATCCGCCGCTTTCTTCACGCACATAAAGCCCGCCAAAGCCAAGGGCAGCAAGTTCGGGCCAGAGGCTCTTGGGGATTTCGCCAGCCTCTTCCCATGCGCGGGCATGCGGTGCGATATGTTCGGCCCCAAAGGCGCGCGCCATATCAAAAATGGCCGTCTGCTCTTCGCTTAGTTCAAAATCCATGTGCCCCTCCAGGAAAGAATTGAACGCCTGTTTAATTCTCAAATCTTACAGGAATTTTGCAAGCGGAAAAGGGGGCCGCCTAAGCAGCCCCAATCCCTTAGTCCATCGCTTTGAAGTTAAACTCGCCGCCTTCGCGAATGCCGCTTGGCCAGCGCGCAGTGACCGTCTTGGTGCGCGTATAAAAGCGGAAGGAGTCAGGCCCGTGCTGGTTGAGATCGCCAAAGCCGGATTTCTTCCAGCCGCCAAAGGTGTGATAGGCGAGCGGCACAGGGATTGGCACGTTGATCCCGACCATCCCGATGTTGATCCGAGAGGCGAAATCGCGCGCCGTATCGCCATCGCGGGTATAGATCGCGGTGCCGTTACCATATTCATGATCCATCGCGTAACCGATTGCTTCTTCATAGCTTTCTGCGCGAAGGCAGCTCAGAACAGGGCCGAAAATCTCTTGTTTGTAGATGTCCATATCGGTGGTGACACGATCAAAAAGATGCGGGCCGACGAAGAAGCCTTCCTCATAGCCTTGTAGCGAGAAATCGCGCCCATCAACGACCAATTCCGCGCCTTGATCGACACCGGTTTGCACCAAACGCAGGATGTTCTCTTTGGCCGCAGAGGTAACCACGGGGCCGTAATCCACATCATCGCCCGAGGTCCAAGGGCCAACTTTGAGCTTTTCAATGCGCGGGATCAGCTTCTCAATCAAAGCATCCGCCGTCGCCGCGCCAACCGGAACCGCCACGGAGATCGCCATGCAACGTTCGCCCGCTGCGCCAAAACCGGCACCAACAAGCGCATCCGCGGCTTGGTCGAGATCCGCATCAGGCATGATGATCATGTGGTTTTTCGCGCCGCCAAAACACTGCGCACGTTTGCCCGCAGCGGTCGCGCGGCTGTAGATATATTGCGCAATCGGGGTCGATCCGACAAAACCAACGGCTTGGATGGTCTCATTATCGAGGATCGCATCAACCGCCTCTTTATCGCCATTGATCACCTGCAAAACCCCGTCCGGAAGGCCCGCTTCTTTGAGCAATTCGGCCAGCATGAGCGGCACGGAAGGATCGCGCTCGGAGGGTTTGAGAATGAAGGCGTTGCCCGCAGAAAGGGCAGGGCCCATTTTCCAAAGTGGGATCATCGCAGGGAAGTTAAAAGGCGTAATTCCTGCAACAACGCCAAGGGGTTGGCGCATCGAGTACATATCGATCCCGGGGCCCGCATTGTCGGTATATTCGCCCTTCATGAAGTGCGGCGCACCGATGCAAAACTCGATCACTTCAAGCCCGCGCTGCACGTCGCCCTTGGCATCAGGGAAGGTTTTGCCATGTTCGGCCGAGAGCGCTTCTGCAAGCTTGTCCATATCGCGATTAATCAGCTGCACGAAGGCCATCATCACACGCGCGCGGCGCTGCGGATTGGTCGCGCCCCAAGCAACTTGGGCAATCGCGGCTTTCTCAATGGCGGCGTCCATCTCGGCCTTGGAAGCAAGCGGTAGGCGGGCTTGAACCTCGCCAGTTGCCGGGTTGAACACATCGGAAAAACGCCCCGAAGTGCCTTTGACATGGGCGCCGTTAACGAAATGGCTGAGCTCTTTCATGGGGTGTTCCTTTTATACATTTGCCCCATGATAGGCTTGCATTTTTGTGCCTGATAGAGGCAATATCTCAATATGGCTTTGCATTATTGCAAAGGTTAGGGGGGCAAAACGACCCGCGCCACTTGAACGCAAGGAAAAGCGATGCAATGGGATGATCTGCGGATATTTCTGGCCGTGGCGCGCGCGCAGAGCCTCTCTGCCGCCGGGCGCATGCTCAAACTGGATCCAGCAACCGTCGGGCGGCGCATTTCCCGGCTCGAACAAGAGCTTGGCGCGCCGCTTTTCGCCAAATCCCCTCAGGGCTATGCGCTAAGTGCTACGGGCGCGCGGCTCTTGGATCACGCAGAGAGGGCAGAGGCCGCAATCAACATGGCGCGCGACGCCGCCGAGGGCAATTCAGAGGCCGCAGGCCCAGGGCTTTCGGGACAGATTCGGATCGGCGCGCCGGACGGATGCGCCAACTTTTTGCTCCCGCAGGTCTGTGCGCAAATTTCGGCGGAAAACCCCGATCTCGATCTGCAAGTCGTTGCCCTGCCGCGGGTTTTCAATCTCTCAAAACGCGAGGCCGATATGGCGATCGCGGTCTCAGCGCCTCAAACCGGGCGCATGACAGTTCAAAAGATAACCGACTACCGCCTCCACCTTGCCGCGCATAAAAAATACCTGCGCAGCGCGCCGCCGCTGAGCGCCTTAAGCGATCTGCGCGCACATAAGATCATCGGTTATATCCCGGACATGATTTTCGATAAGGAATTGGATTACCTCGCAGAATTGGGGGCGGACCGGATATCCTTTGGCTCAAATTCAGTCTCCGTGCAGTTCCAATTTGTTCAGTCAGGCGCGGGCGTCGGGATCGTCCATGATTTCGCGCTGCCCTTTGGGCGGGGGCTGCAACGGGTCTTGCCGGAGGCGCTTTCCTTGACGCGCAGCTTTTATTTGATCCGCCCTGAGGGAGATCGCAAAGTCGATCGGCTCAACCGGCTCGCAACCGCGCTTGCCCAGGGGCTCAAACGCGAGGTTGAGCGGCTCGAGGCGCTGGTCTAAATCGCATTGGCCCTTTTGCGCGCTTGACCCAAGACAGGCAAAACGCGAACCTAAGGCAAGTCGATCAAACACACAGGGAGGAACGCGATGCTCGTACACCAGATTCTCAAGGACAAAGCCGATCAAGTGGTCGTGACTTTACCCCCTGAAAGCAGCCTCTCGGAGGCGGCCGAGGTTCTTTCGACCCGGCGCATTGGGGCGATCATCATCTCCAAAGATGGCACACATCCCCTCGGCATCCTTTCAGAGCGTGATTTGGTGCGCGAATTGGGCCGCGTTGGATCGGGCTGCCTTGCGCAACCCGTCACCGACGTGATGACCAGCAAACTGACCACGGCCACGCGCGATGAAACCGCCGTTGCTGTGCTGCAAAAGATGTCGGACGGGCGTTTTCGCCACATGCCAGTGATGGATGGCGATACGATGGTTGGCCTGATTTCGATCGGCGATGTCGTCAAAGCGCGCCTTTCCGAACTCTCGATGGAAAAAGACGCCCTCCAAGGCATGATAATGGGCCATTAGGGCCTTACGGCTCTTGCATCTGGGCGCGCAATATTGTTGCGTGGCCCGGCAAAAGGGGAGCCTGAAACATGCGCATTGGTCTTTATCCAGGAACGTTTGATCCAGTAACACTGGGGCATCGCGATATCATCAAGCGCGCCTGTGCTTTGGTGGATCGTTTGGTCATCGGGGTTGCGATCAACCGCGATAAAGGGCCGCTGTTCTCATTAGAGGAACGCGTGGCGATGATTGAGGCGGAATGCGCCGAGCTCGCCGAGCAAACGGGCTGCGAGATCATTGTCCATCCGTTTGAGAACCTGCTGATTGATTGCGCGCGCGACGTGGGCGCACAGATCATCGTGCGCGGGCTGCGGGCTGTTGCGGATTTCGAGTATGAATACCAAATGGTGGGCATGAACCGCGCGCTTGATAGCTCAATCGAGACGGTCTTTTTGATGGCCGAGGCGCGCCATCAGGCGATCGCTTCTAAGCTTGTCAAAGAGATCGCCCGCCTTGATGGGGATGTCACAAAATTCGTAACGCCCGCCGTTAAAGCGCATCTGTTGGGCAAGCTCGGAAAAGCTTAAACTATTGATAACTCATTAAAAAAGGCCCGGCTCCGCGAGGAGGCCGGGCCTTTTCTTTGCCTTTAAGGGGCTTAAAGTTCGGCCTCAACGCGCCGAACAAATGCATCCGAGCGCTCTGGATAATTGGTCGGCAGCATATGCCCTGCGCCTTCAACCAGCTCCAGTTTGAACTGGGGGTGATCTGCGTTGGTCTGGACGCCCTGTTCTTGGAAATTCAGGGTGCGATCTTCTGTCCCGTAGAGGATTTGAACCGGAACTTTGATCTCCCCGTAGCGCGGCGTTTGGGCCTGAATGGAGGGTCCCACGGTGACATAATCGCGCGAAGTATTGAAAAAGCTTTTGGGCTGAAGCGACAGCAAGCCGCCGCCGTTGACGGTATAATCAGCCGGGATCGGATCGGGCCCAAAGACCTGCTCGGCGACGATGGCTTGATTGCGGATCGAGGCGGGAACCGCCAGCGTATGGGCGATAAAACTGCGCATCGCGTTTGAATTGATCTTGAGGCGCGCAAAGACTTCCGCAGGCGCAGAAGGATCGCGCAACAATGGCGCCAAAAGCGCTAGGCCGCGGATTTTATCCGGTGCGCGCAGGGCCAGTGCCATCGAGATCGCGCCGCCAAGTGAGTGACCCACGATCAGAGGCTTTTCCAACCCCAAAGCATCAATCATTTCCTCAATATAGCCCGCTTGCGCATCCAGCGAAGCCGAGGCCGAGCTGGGGCGATCAGAATAGCCCATACCGGGGCGATCCATCACAATCACGCGGTGATCCGTGGCGAGCAATTCGCTCATCGCCATGGTAAAGCTGCGCAATTGACTGCCAAGCCCGTGGATCATCACGATCACGGGGCCTGTGCCTTCATCGGTGTAATGCAAGCGCCCGGTCGAGATATTGATGAATTTGCCTTTTGGCGGGCAGGCGGCGCGGGACTTCTCGGCAATTTTGTTGGTTTTCCATGCGAAATAGCCGAAAAAGGCTGTGACAAGCAGGATAAGAATGATGAATGCGTTCATGGTATGGTTCCCCCCCAATTTTGGCAACCATACGACAAACGCCCCGGCTTTGGAGAGCCGAGGCGTTAAGTGGACGTAGCGTAATCTTTGGCGGTTTAGAGGTATTTCGCCATCGCAACGGCCGTATCGGCCATGCGGTTTGAGAAGCCCCATTCATTGTCATACCAAGTCAGAATGCGACACATCGTGCCTTCCATAACTTTGGTTTGATCAAGCGCGAAAGTCGAGCTGTGCGGATCGTGATTGAAATCAATCGAGACGTTTGGCTGATCGGTGTAGCCAAGAATGCCTTTGAGCGGGCCATCGGCGGCCTTGATGATCGCGGCATTAATCTCTTCAATCGTGGTCGCGCGCGCGGCTTCAAAGGTCAGGTCAACACAGGACACATTTGGCGTCGGAACACGGATCGCAACCCCGTCCAATTTGCCATTCAGCTCTGGCAACACAAGCCCAACGGCCTTGGCCGCCCCGGTTGAAGTCGGGATCATCGACATGGCGGCGGCGCGCCCGCGATAGAGATCTTTGTGCATCGTATCCAAAGTCGGCTGATCGCCGGTATAGCTATGGATTGTTGTCATGAAGCCCTTGTTGATCCCGATGGCATCATTGAGGGTTTTGACAACCGGCGCGAGGCAATTGGTCGTGCAGGAGGCGTTGGAAACGATCAGCTGATCGGCGCTCAAAGAGCCGTGGTTGACCCCAAAAACAACCGTATTATCCGCGCCCGCCGAGGGGGCCGAAACCAAGACGCGGCTTGCGCCATTTTTGAGGTGAATCGCGGCCTTATCACGCGCGGTAAAGATGCCGGTGCACTCCAAAACGATATCAATATGGCCCCAAGGCAGCTCTTCTGGATTGCGAATGGCGGTCACGGCAATCGGCCCGCGGCCAACATCAATCGTGTTTTCGCCGGTCGTAACCGTTGCAGGAAAGCGGCCGTGAACGGAATCAAAACGCAGCAAATGCGCGTTGTTTTCAACCGGACCGAGATCGTTGATCGCAACAACTTCGATGTCGGTGCGGCCCGATTCGATGATCGCGCGCAGTACGTTGCGCCCAATCCGCCCAAAACCATTGATCGCTACTTGAACCGCCATAAGAGAGCCTCCTGAACCGTCGGTGATGCACGCGCCCGGATTGTCCGGCGCTGTGTTATCGCTAACATCGGGATTTGCGCGAAAAGGTCAACCTTGAAGGCGCGGCTTTACAGGGATTTTAGCGCCAAAAGGCGATATATTCGGATAGATCAGCGAATTTGCGCGCGAGAAACAGGGTCGCTTGCCCGCCTTGCAGCAGAAAATCCGCGCCAAGCGCCACAACGATCAAAAGGCCAAGGCCGATAGAGATAGAATTGGTGATGGCGTCGCTCCCTTAGTGAAGGAGCCGCCCCATTTCGCCGGCCACATCGGCCATGCGGCAAGAGAAGCCCCATTCGTTATCATACCAAGCCAATACACGAACCGTACGCCCGCCGACAACTTTGGTTTGATCTGGCGCGAAAATTGACGAATGGGTTGTGTGATTGAAGTCGATCGAAACCTTGGGCTCGGGGTCATAAGCGAGCACCGATCCCATGCGTCCGGCAGCGGCTTCGCGGATGATCTCGTTGATGTCTTCAACGCTCACGTCTTTGCCCGCCTCAAATGTCAGGTCAACTGCCGAGACATTCGGCGTTGGCACACGCATCGCGGTTCCGTCCAAGCGGCCTGCCAATTCAGGCAGCACTTCGCCAAGGGCGGCGGCGGCGCCTGTTGAGGTCGGGATCATCGCCATGGCGGCGGCGCGCGCGCGGTAAAGATCAGCGTGGCGGCGATCGAGCGTCGGTTGATCGCCGGTATAGCTGTGAATTGTCGTCATGATGCCGCGCTCAATCCCAACCGCATCGTTCAAAACTTTGGCCAAAGGGGCGAGGCAATTGGTTGTGCAAGAGCCGTTGGAAATCATCCGCTCAGTGGCCAGCATATCGCGATGATTGACCCCATAAACAACGGTGCGATCAACGTTTGTCGCCGGGGCAGAGATCAGAACCTTCTTTGCGCCGCGCTCAAGGTGAACCGCCGATTGGCCGCCATCATTGAATTTGCCGGTGCATTCCAGAACCACATCAACGCCCGACCAATCCAGCTCTTGGGGATCGTAGGTTGAAGAGACCTCAATCGGACCGCGCCCCAGATCAAGCGTATTGCCTGAAACTTTAACGTCGCCAGCAAAGCGCCCATGGACGCTATCGTAACGAAGCAAGTGTGCGTTGGTCTCAATCGGGCCGGTCGCGTTAATCTTTACGACCTGAACATCGTTGCGCGCGCTCTCGGCGATATGTGCCAATGTGCAGCGCCCGATACGGCCAAAGCCATTGATCCCAACAGTTACAGTCATATCGTTGATCTCCCGTTTGCATATGCACATCGTTCATCAGTTAACCGGCGGTATACGTGTGTATGCGTTATGGGAAAAGTGTTTAGCGCCAACATGTTAGCGTAAACATGCCTTGTTAGCGGTAACGTGGCCCTCTGGCCGCGAACAATCCTGCGCGTTGGGCGAAATTGGCAAGCGGGTTTAGAATCGGCGCGGATTTGCCTCTGCGAAATTGCCGCTAGGGCAGGGTGCGGCAAAGAAAAGGCCCCGCGCAATCAAGCGCAGGGCCAAATCTTAACAGTTTCGCGCCAATTTTAGAGAAGCGCTTTAACCTTTGCGACAACAGCCTCAGCCGTAATGCCGAATTTTTCATAGAGCGTCTCAGCCGGGGCCGAGGCGCCAAAGCTATCCATGCCAACAAAATCGGCCTTGGCTTCGCGGCCACGCTCGCCCAAAAGCCAGCGATCCCAGCCGCCGTTGCGCACAGCCGCTTCAATGCCAACGCGCACAGCGCCCGCCGGAAGGACCTTGCGGCGATAGGCTTCATCCTGCTCGGCAAAAAGCTCAAAACATGGCATCGAGACAACGCGCGTTCCGATCCCTTGCGCTTCAAGAATATCGCGCGCCGCCATGGCGATCTCGACCTCAGAGCCGGTTGCCATCAGGATCGCTTGGCGCTTGCCGGTTGCATCGGCCAGAACATAAGCGCCTTGGGCTGTGAGATTGCGCATCTTATGCTCAACGCGCACGGTGGGCAGGTTTTGGCGCGACAGCACCATTACAGATGGCGTTTTTGTGGCCGCAAAGGCAAGCTCCCAAGCTTCAGCCGTTTCAACGGTATCTGCTGGGCGGAAGGTGTAAGTATTTGGCGTTGCACGGCAAATTGCGAGATGCTCAACCGGCTGGTGGGTCGGGCCATCTTCGCCAAGGCCAATGCTGTCATGTGTCATCACATAAACAACAGGGACCTGCATCAGCGCCGAGAGGCGCATCGCGGGGCGCGCATAATCGGTAAAGCAGAAGAACGTGCCGCTATAAGGGCGCACGCCGCCGTGCAAAACCATGCCGTTCATCGCCGCCGCCATGCCATGCTCGCGGATGCCATAATGGACATAGCGACCTTTGCGATTTTCGATGTCGAAAATGCCCAAATCGGCTGTTTTGGTATTGTTTGAGCCGGTCAGATCGGCCGAGCCGCCAATCGTTTCGCGCATGATCGGGTTGATCACTTCTAGCGCCAATTCGGAGCTCTTGCGCGTTGCCACTTTTGGCTGCTCTTCGGAGATTTTCTTCTTCAACGCGCGGATCACGGAAGAGAGCTTCTTGGGAGCCTCGCCTGCGAATACACGGTTAAACTCGCTCTGGCGGTTCTCGGATTGGTCAAGCAGGCGAGCCTCCCAAGCGGCGCGATCTGCTGCGCCGCGCGATCCAATCGCTTTCCACTGTGCCGATACATCAGCGGGAATTTCAAACGGCGCGCCGCTCCAACCATAACCAGCTTTGGTATCCGAAATCAGCTTGGGATCGGTCAAAGCGCCGTGGCCCTTGGAGGTATCCTGCGCCGAAGAGCCAAGCGCGATATGCGTCTTACAGGCAATCATTGTTGGCTTTTTGGTGCCCTTGGCGGCGGTGATCGCCTCGTCGATGGCCACAGGATCATGACCGTCAATTTCAAGCACTTGCCAGCCAGAGGCCTTGAAACGCATCTTTTGATCGGTGCGATCGGCGATATCAACCGTGCCATCGATGGTGATGTTGTTGTTGTCCCAAAGCACGATCAACTTGCCGAGCTTTTGGCGGCCAGCAAGGGCGATGGCCTCTTGGCTCACGCCTTCCATCAAGCAGCCGTCGCCAGCGATGCAATAGGTGTAGTGATCCTGAAGCTTGCGGCCAAAACGCGCCCGAAGCGCCTCTTCGGCCATGGCAAAACCAACCGCATTTGCGATGCCTTGGCCAAGCGGGCCGGTTGTTGTCTCGATGCCGGTCGCGTGGCCATATTCCGGATGGCCCGCAGTGATCGCGCCCCATTGGCGGAAGTTTTTGATCTGCTCAAGCGTCATATCGGCATAACCGGTGAGGTGCAGCAGCGAATAGAGCAGCATCGAGCCGTGACCCGCGGAAAGAATAAAGCGATCGCGATCCGGCCAATTGGGCGCAGAGGCATCAAACTTGAGGTGCTTTTCATACAAAACAGTCGCAACATCGGCCATGCCCATCGGCATGCCAGAGTGGCCCGAATTGGCAGCGGCAATCGCATCCAATGTAAGCGTGCGGATCGCGGCGGCGCGCATCCAATGTTCGGGGTGCGCCTTGCGCAGGGCTTGAATATCCAACGGGCCTGTCCTTTGATTGATCTGCTTTGGGGTCGTGATAACAACATGCGCGCGAAGTTCAAGCGCGTGGCGGCGCGTGAAGGGCTGTTATGGGCCCAAAAAAGCGTTTTGACGGGCAAAATACACGTCTGGCGAGGGCAAAGAGGCAAAACAGCGCCTGTAACGGGCAAATTTTGGCTAAAACCTGCATGAACAGAGGTTTGGAGGGCGCGGATCGGTGTTGGTAAAGGTTTTTCCATCGGGTAGGCTCTGATTCGGGCCTCGCGTTTTGTGCGGGCCTTGGTGGGGCCTCGGCCTTTCGGGGAAAGACAGCACAACATCTAGCGCTACTCTAGCGTTTGAGGTGCGAAACTGGCAGTATGGGCCAAAGGCATATGGTGCCGGAGGCAAAGACAGGCGCTAAAATAGGCGCTGGGGAGACGGGCAAAATGAGTGATATTGTAGAGTTGGAGCGCCGGATTACCGCGGCGCTTGAGCGGATCGGAACCGGAATTGATGCGCTCGGACATGAGCCGCCCGCGCAGGCCGATGCAGGCGACAATGACGGAGAAATCGCCCGCCTATCGGAGGCGCTTGCCGCCGAGCGCGAAGCCAATCAACAGCTTGAAGAGCGCGTGCGCGTGATCCGCGAGCGCCAAGAAACGACCGTTGCTGCGCTTGAAAAAGAAGTGGCGAGCCTGCGCGAAGAAAGCATGGCGCATGGCGCCGATCTTGGCCGCATCAAACGGGTGAATTCGCAACTTCGCGAAAACAATCAAGCCCTGCGCGAAGCCAACGCAGACGGGCTTTCCGATCCCCATTTGATTAACAAAAGCATGCTCGCCGAGCTTGAAGCCCTGCGCACCCGTCGCGAGACGGACCGCGCCGAAATGGATGAAATCCTCGCCGAACTTAAGCCACTGATTGGCGCAGATGAAGGAGGCGCAGCTCATGCCTGAGGTCACAATCTCCATCGGCGGGCGCGATTTTGAAGTCGCCTGCCAAGAGGGCGAAGAGCATTTCCTGCGCTCAGCGGGCGCGCTTCTTGATGGCGAAGCCACTGTTTTGAATGCACAAATTGGCCGTCTTCCTGAGCCGCGCATGCTTTTGATGGCAGGGCTAATGCTGGCGGATAAAACCGCAGGGATGGAAGAACAGCTGCGCAATCTTGAAGACAAGCTCGCCGCTCAAGACGCCTTGATCGAGGAAATGCGCAGCACGCCTGCGCCCGAGGCAGAGCGCGTCGAAGTGGCTGTGATCCCCTCAGAAATCACCGATACATTCGCCGAAATCGCCGCGCGAACCGAAGCTATGGCCGCTGCGCTCGAAGAAAAAATCGCAAGCTAAAGCGCGCCTGGTGCAAGAGCGCAGTAAGACATAAAAATGGCGGAGCCAATCGGCGCCCGCCATTTTTAATGCCTGAACCTATTGCGAAAAGGCGATTAGCCGTTGGCTTCGCGGATCTTCTCGGAGGCCTCTTTATCATAGGCCACGCCATTGGTTTCAAACAGCTGATCCAGCTCGCCCGACAGCGTCATTTCGGTAATGATATCGCAACCGCCAACAAATTCGCCTTTGACGTAAAGCTGCGGAATCGTTGGCCAATCCGAATAATCTTTGATGCCCTGGCGGACCTCTTCATCGGCCAAAACATTCACATCGGCAAACTCAACGCCCATGAAATTCAACACGCCAGCAACCCGGCTCGAAAAGCCACATTGCGGCATCTCTTTGGTGCCCTTCATGAACAAAACGACATCATTGGAAGTCACGGTCTCTTTGATCTGATTTTCAGCGCTCATGGCTTTGCGTCCTTTGCTGGATCGGTGTCTTTGACGCGCGTTCGCGCCTTTGCCCAAATATATAGGGCGGCTTGGGGCGGGTTTCTAGCGCCGATTGGTCGCGGCTTTAGGCTGGGGCCTTGGTTGTCAGCGCAAGCGCGTGCAATGCGCCGGCTGGCCCGTCCATTTTTTCTTTGAGCGAGGCATAAACGGCGCGCTGTTGCTGAACGCGGTTTTTGCCCTTGAAGCTCTCGTCAATCACCTCGGCGGCGTAGTGATTTCCGTCGCCCGCAAGATCGGTGATTTTGATCTGAGCGTTCGGAAAGCTTGCGCGGATGAGGTCTTCGATTTCTTGGGCTTCAATGGCCATGGGGCATCTCCGTTTGTTTGATCCAGATGTAGGGCGCGCGGCTGGCAAGCACAAGCAGGCTAAGCGTTTAGATGATGCGCCAAAGATTTGAGGAATGCGCGAATGGCGGGAAGGGTTGGCCCGGTAGCAAGGTCTTGAGTGCTATGCGGGGTAAGTGGCGCGTTCAGCTGGGATTGGAAGGCATTGAGCGTCTCTTGCTCGGGCGCTGAAAGCGGCAATTTGGCCGCCGTTTGAAGCAGTTCAAGCGCGTCGTGAATGGCGCGCATATGGGCAAAGCTTTCGATCATTTGCGGGGTTGTTTCGGGCGCATCTTGCCAGCTAATCCCCTGATATAGCTGTTGAAAAACCCGCTGCCCCGCGCCTGAGCAACCATAGGCAATACAGCCCGAAAAGCCAGCGTCATCAAGGCCGTCATGGATCGAACAGCGGTGATGATCAAGCTTGGGGCAGGGCAGGCCTGCAGGCTTATCAAAGGCAAAGCGCGGCCCCTTATCAAAGGCCAGAGCAAGGCAGCAAAGGGCGGCGCAGCGCGCGCAATCAGGGGTAAGCGATGGCAGGGGCGCTGCCACGCGCTCAGGTCGCGAAGGTTGCGGCGAAGCTGTCTCGGAACAGCGCTTTGAGATCGGCAAGCGGCGCACAATCCCCGCCAATGCTGATCATATCGCCGCCGAATTTGCCGACCATAGCCACAGGAATGCCTGCCGCTTGGGCCGCGACAATCAGCGCCTCAGCCGCATCAAAATCGCAAGCGATCAGATAGCGCGCTTGATCCTCGCCAAAGAGCTGCGCTGTATCGGCTTCATCGATGGTGATGCCAATACCAGCGGCTTCGGCCATCTCAAACGCCGCCAAAGCAAGGCCGCCGTCCGAGAGATCGCTACAGGCGGTGATCAAGGCCGCATTTGCGCGGATAAAGGCGCCGTGGGCGGCTTCGGCGGCCAGATCAACATGGGGCGCATCGCCCTCTTCGCGGTTGAATGCTTCGGCCAGCAGGGCAGATTGGCCCAAATGGCCTTCCGTCGCGCCGATCAAAAGCGCGGTAAACCCGTCGCGCGCGGTGCCCGCGATCAGCTCGCTCTCGTCCGCAATAAGGCCGACCGCGCCAATTGTCGGCGTTGGCAGAATGCCTGTTCCGTCTGTCTCGTTATAGAGCGAAACATTGCCCGAAACGATCGGCACGTTGAGCGCAGAAACCGCCTCGCCGATGCCCTTAATCGCGCCAACGAATTGGCCCATGATCACAGGTTTTTCGGGATTGCCGAAGTTGAGGTTATCGGTTGTCGCGAGCGGCAAAGCGCCAACGGCACAAAGATTGCGGAAGGCCTCAGCGACGGCCTGCTTGCCGCCCTCAGTTGGATTTGCTTTGACATAACGGGGGGTTACGTCGGAAGTAAAGGCAAGCATCTTGGGTGTGCCATGCACGCGAACGATGCCCGCGCCAAGGCCCGGCGCGCGCACCGTATCAGCCATCACTTGGCTGTCGTATTGCTCATAGACCCACTGTTTGCCGGTGTAATTCGGCGAAGACAAAAGTGCGCGCAGCCCTGCAATCGGGGCGATGCTCGGCGCATTTTCAAGCGGCGCGGCCGCAGGCGTTGGCACCCATGGGCGATCATATTCCGGTGCGTTGCCAGAGAGCGCTTTGAGCGGCAGATCGGCTTTGCATTCCCCGTTGTGCATGATGATGAACCGGTCCTCGGCAATGGTTTCGCCGACGATGGCAAAATCGAGATCCCATTTGACGAAAACGGCTTTGGCGACGGCCTCAAGCGCGGGGTTCAGCACCATGAGCATGCGCTCTTGGCTCTCTGAAAGCATCATTTCATAGGCGCTCATCGCCTCTTCGCGGCAGGGGACTTTTTCCAGATCAAGGCGTACGCCAAGATTGCCCTTATCGCCCATTTCAACGGCAGAGCAGGTCAGGCCAGCGGCGCCCATATCTTGGATCGAGATCACAGCGCCGGTTTGCATCAACTCTAGCGTCGCTTCCATCAGGCGCTTTTCGGTGAAAGGATCGCCGACCTGAACAGTGGGGCGCTTTTCTTCAATTGTGTCGTCAAATTCAGCCGAGGCCATCGTCGCCCCGCCAACGCCATCGCGCCCGGTTTTCGCGCCGAGATAAACAACAGGCATGCCAACGCCAGAAGCGGCCGAGTAGAAAATCTTATCCGTATCGGCAAGGCCCGCAGCAAAAGCATTGACCAAACAGTTGCCGTTATAGGCGGAATGAAAGCGCACTTCGCCGCCAACGGTTGGGACGCCAAAGCAATTGCCATAGCCGCCAACGCCCTCAACAACGCCGTGCACGAGCTGACGCGTTTTGTGATGCGCAGGTTCGCCAAAGGAGAGCGAATTCATCGCCGCAATCGGGCGCGCGCCCATGGTGAAGACATCCCGCAAAATCCCGCCAACGCCAGTCGCCGCGCCTTGGTACGGCTCGATATAGGACGGGTGATTATGGCTTTCCATTTTAAAAACAACGGCTTGGCCGTCGCCAATATCAACAATCCCTGCGTTCTCGCCGGGGCCGCAGATCACTTGGGGGCCCTCAGTTGGCAGTGTGCGCAGCCATTTCTTTGAGGACTTGTAGGAGCAATGCTCGTTCCACATCGCCGAGAAAATCCCAAGCTCGGTAAAGCTTGGCTCGCGCCCGATGATCTCAAGGATCAGCGCGTATTCATCAGGCGAAAGCCCGTGGGAGGCGATCAGCTCTTGGGTGATTGATGGTTCGGTCATGATAGCCCCCAGATTCCGTTGGGCATCTCATAGGCGAGAATGAGCGCAGG
This sequence comes from Halocynthiibacter sp., assembly GCA_047631555.1. GTDB lineage: Bacteria > Pseudomonadota > Alphaproteobacteria > Rhodobacterales > Rhodobacteraceae > JBLHZY01. The sequence continues at coordinate 378,523 of JBLHZY010000001.1, forward strand.
GAAAAGGCGGCTGAGCGCTTATACCGGCGTTTTTTGCGGGTTTTGGGGCAAAGAGCGCAAGAAGCGATGATTGCGCGCGCGGTGCGAGGCGATTTGCCGACGATTGGGCAAAAAAATGGCCGAGACAAGCTCGGCCTAAGTCCAACAGGGAGGTGAAGCCAAAGACAAAGTCTTCTTCGCGGCTTCATGGGGGGATTTATGGATGCAGGTGCAGCAATACAAGGGGTAATGCAGATTATTTGCGCAAACCTGCTATGCGCGTCGTGCATAGCTTGCCTAGTCGCGCGGCATATCCCGCTTTTGGCGACGATGCGCAATGATCTCCTCGGAGACGAAATCGCGAAAGGCCGAAATCCGCTTTGAGTGGCGCAGCTCTTCAGGATAGGCAAGGAAAACAGGCACATCCGAGCTTTCCACATCGGGCAGCACATGCACGAGATCGGGAAAATCTTCCGTTAGGTAATCCGGCAAGACACCGATGCCGAGATTGTTCAAAACGCCCTGCAATACGCCATAGTAATTGTTCACCGTGAGCGTTGATGGGATGTCATAGGTCATCAGCTCTTGGACCAATGTCGCACCCGCAGCAACCTGAGCGGATGTTGTGTTCTGGCAAATCAGGCGACGCCCGGCGATATCCTCGACCGACTCCAACGGGCCGGTTTTGGCCAGATATTCCGAGCTTGCATAAAGCCGCATGCGGATATTCATCAGCCGTTTGCGGATCAGGTCGGCTTGGCTCGGCTCTTTCATTCGGATCGCGACGTCGGCCTCGCGCATGGGCAGATCAAGCACCCGCTCTTCAAGCATCAGATTGATATTCAGCTCAGGGTATTTCTCATAAAGCGCGGGCAGGCGCGGCGCGAGCCAAAGGGTCCCGAACCCTGTTGTCGTTGTCACGCGCAATTCGCCAAAGACCTCTTCCTCGCTGTCGCGTATCCGCGCCGAGGCCGCATCAAGCCGTTTGAGCATCGCCGAGGTCGCCTCAAACAGCAATTCGCCCTGCTCTGTAAGAATCAGTCCGCGCGCATGGCGGTGAAACAGCGAGACATTGAAGCTTTCCTCAAGCGCACGAATTTGGCGCGACACAGCCGATTGCGACAAATGCAGCGTGTCGCCCGCGTGGGTCAGCGACCCCGCATCCGCCACCGCGTGAAATATTCTTAGCTTGTCCCAGTCCATCTCTTCTCACCTGTTACGCCGCAGCGGCCAAATCTGCCGCATTATTACACATATACCTTTGCGACCGCTTTAGGGGGAAACTGTGAAAGAATGCAAACCAGAAGGCAAAAATTTTCCATTTTGTAGGTCAGAATTTATGACCTATACTAAGCGCGTGCCCAAAAATTGGGCCGATCCGCGCGGGCCGCTTTCGCGCGAATTGCATTGGGAGGTGCATCCATGAGCCGTCAAGACGTAACCCTTCACGATAAATTCGATCTGGGCAAAGATCATGTGCTCCTCAATGGCACGCAGGCTTTGGTGCGGCTCATGCTGATGCAAAAGGCGCGCGACAGGGTGGCCGGGATGCATACCGCGGGCCTTGTGACGGGCTATCGCGGCTCGCCTTTGGGGGCGGTCGATATGCAGATGATGCAGGCCAAGAACGATCTTGAAGCGGCGGATGTCGTCTTTCAGCCGGGCCTCAATGAGGATCTCGCTGCGACGGCCCTTTGGGGCGCCCAACAGGCCGAGCTGCGCGGCGAGGGCAAGTTCGATGGCGTTTTTGGCATGTGGTACGGCAAGGGGCCGGGCGTTGATCGCTCGGGCGATGTGATGCGTCACGCCAATATGGCCGGCACGTCGGCCAAGGGCGGCGTGCTGATGGTGATGGGCGATGATCACACCGGTGAAAGCTCGACCACACTGCACCAAAGCGATTGGGCGCTTGTGGATGCCTATATGCCGGTGCTCTCGCCTGCGGGTGTTCAAGAGGTGCTGGATTACGGGCTCTATGGCTTTGCGCTGAGCCGTTATACGGGCCTCTGGGTCGGGCTCAAAGCGATGAAAGATACGATCGAGGCGACAGCCGTTGTTGATGGGCGCGCCGGGCGGATGGATTTTGTCACCCCTGATATCAAGCTGCCCGAGGGCGGGCTGAATATCCGGCTTGGCGATACGGCCGTTCCCCAAGAAGAGCGTGTGATCAATCACAAGAAACGCGCCGCCGAGGCCTTTGCGCGCGCCAACAAAATCGACCGCCGGATGCATGGCAAAGCCGGCGCGAAAATCGGGCTGGTGGCGGCGGGCAAAAACTGGCTCGATCTTGTTCACGCCTTTGCCCTGCTCGGGATCGATGCGGCCGAGGCCGAGCGGCTTGGCATCACCACCTATAAAGTCGGGCAGGCCTGGCCGCTTGATATGCAGAGTTTTCACGATTTTGCTGAAGGCTTGGACGTGATCATCGTGGTCGAGGAAAAGCGCAAATTGATCGAGGTTCAGGTCAAGGAATCGATCTTTGATGATCGCCGGGGACGGCGGGTTTATGGCGGGATGAAAGAGGGCGCAGAGCTGTTTCCAACCGCCTATGCGCTTGAACCGGTGATGATCGCGCGCAAGATTGGCGCGATATTTGAGGAAGAAGGTTGCGGCTCTGCTAAGATGAAGGGCGCGCTGCAAGCGATTGAAAGCGCTCAAAAAGCCGATAACGCCCCCGAGATCGCCGCGCGCATTCCTTACTTCTGCTCGGGTTGTCCGCACAACTCTTCAACCAAAGTACCAGAAGGAAGCCGCGCCTATGCCGGGATCGGCTGCCATTTCATGGTCCAATGGATGGATCGCAACACCCTTGGCTATACCCATATGGGCGCCGAAGGGGCAAACTGGATCGGCGAAGCGCCCTTTTCCAAAACCGGCCATGTTTTCCAGAACCTGGGCGATGGAACCTATAACCATTCCGGCATCCAAGCCATCCGCGCCGCCGTCGCGGCAGGCACGACAATGACCTACAAAATCCTCTTTAACGATGCGGTCGCCATGACCGGCGGCCAAAGCAACGAGGGCGATCTGAGCGCGGATCAAATCACCCGCGAATTGGTGGCGATGGGGATTGAAGAGGTCGCTTTCGTTTATGATGAGAAAGAGGATTATGATCTGGGCGCGCTGCCCAAATCGGTGCGCACATATCACCGCGAAGACCTGATGCGCGTTCAGCAAGAATTCAGCAAAATCAAAGGCGTATCGGCGATTGTTTATGCACAAACCTGCGCGGCCGAAAAGCGCCGCCGCCGCAAGCGCGGCACCTTTCCAGACATCGATAAACGCGTCTTTATCAACACCGATATCTGCGAAGGCTGCGGCGATTGCGGGGTGCAATCCAACTGTGTTTCTATCACGCCCGTCGAAACAGAACTGGGCCGCAAACGCGCCATTGACCAATCCAGCTGCAACAAAGATTTCTCCTGCGTTAACGGCTTTTGCCCCTCCTTCGTGACCGTGGAGGGCGCAAAGCCGCGCAAAGCCGCAACGATTGATCTTGTCACGGGCGATCTACCCATGCCCGACTTGCCCGCGATCAACGGCACCCATAACAGCGTCATCACCGGGGTTGGCGGCACAGGCGTCGTCACCATCGGGGCGATCATGGCGATGGCGGCGCATCTGGATGGCAAAGGCGCGGGCATGATGGAAATGGCCGGGCTCGCGCAAAAAGGCGGGGCGGTTGCGATCCATTGCCGGATTGCCGAGCGGCCCGAGGATATCTCGGCCATTCGGGTGGCCACAGGCGAGGCGGACGCGCTGATTGGGGGCGATCTTGTCGTCTCTGCTGGGGCCAAAACGCTTGGCCTGACCAGCACAGGGCGCACCGGCGCGGTGGTAAATAGCCATGAGATCATCACCGGCGACTTCACCCGCAACACCGAATTTACCCTGCCATCCGAGGCGCTTACGCTTTCCTTGCAGGCGCGTATTCGCGACCACCTCACCATGTTTGATGCCTCCGAGCTGGCGCGCGCCGTGATGGGCGATAGCATTTTTTCCAACATGATGATCTTTGGCGCGGCCTGGCAGCAGGGCCTGATCCCGCTCACATTAGAGGCGATCACGCGGGCGATTACCCTCAATGGCGCCGCCCCAGAGCGCAACCTGCGCGCCTTTGAAATTGGCCGGTGGGCGGCGCTTCATCCGGAGCGCGCTCAGAGCCTTGGCAAGGGCGAAGTGATCGAGAAACCGCGCGGATTGGCCGAGAAAATCGCCTTTCGGGCGGATCATCTAACCCAATATCAATCCGCAGTCTATGCGCGGCGCTACAGCCGCTTTGTGGAGAAATTCAACGAGGAAGCGCTGCGCGAAGCTGTGGCGCTGAGCTATCATAAGCTATTGAGTTATAAGGATGAATACGAGGTTGCCCGCCTGATGAAACAAACCCGCGCGCGCGCCGAAGAGGCCTTTGAGGGCGATCTCAAACTGACCTATCATCTGGCCCCGCCTGTGCTGGGCGGCAAAGATGCCATCGGGCGGCCCAAAAAGCGCGGATTTGGCGAGGCTATGGGAGGGATGATCATGCGCCTTGCTCCGCTGAAACGCCTGCGCGGGACGCCGTTTGATCCCTTTGGCTATAGCGAAGAGAGACGGGCCGAGCGCGCGCTGATCAAGACCTATGAGGCGGATATGAAACGGATTTTGAAGGAGTTTTCCGGGGTGGATGCGAGCGCGATCCTCGCTTTGGCGCAGCTGCCAATGCAAATCCGTGGCTTTGGCCCGGTCAAAATGGCGGCGATCAAAACGGCGCAAAAACGCCGCGGCGAAATCTGGCAAATGATCGAAGCAGGGGACGCGCCGCATCAACAAGCGGCGCAGTAACAAAGCTTTGGCTTTTGCTGGGAGGTGAGCGCGCTATAAAGGCAGCGACACCGCCGATTTTGCCCTATGCGCGAGCGCCTCTGATGCCCCTTGATCCCCATATCGCGCGCGATATTTCCTATGCGAGTTCGGCCCAAAGCCGCACCGGGCGGGCTGTCATCCGCGCGCTGGAAAACACCACTGGGCGGATGCGTTTGATGCGCCGCGCCGAAGGGTATGGAGCGCAAGTTGCGCAGGGCGCGGACTTTTGGGAGGTGATGGCAGGCCGATATGGGCTGACGCCGCAGATCACGGCCGGAAGCCTTGAGGCCATACCCAAAGAGGGGCCGTTGATCCTTGTTTCAAACCATCCGTTCGGCATTCTTGACGGGCTGATGATGGGCCTGCTGTTGAGCCGTCTGCGCGGGGATTTTCGCATTCTGGCCAATCAGGTTTTTCGGCGTGCCGAGGATCTTAATCGGGTCATCCTGCCGATCTCGTTTGATGCGAGCAAAGCCGCGATCGCGCAAAACCTCGCAACACGGCGCACAGCGCTGGAATACCTCGGGCAGGGCGGGGCCATCGGGGTTTTCCCGGGCGGCACGGTAAGCACGTCGGCCGCCCCTTTTGGCCCGGCGGTTGATCCCAGCTGGCGCAGCTTTACCGCCAAAATGATCGCCAAATCGCAGGCACAGGTCGTTCCGATCTACTTTGAGGGCCAAAACTCGCGGCTTTTTCAGATCGCCAGCCATTTGCATCCCTCGCTGCGCCTTGGGCTCTTGCTCTCGGAGTTCCATGCGCGCCTTGATCAGCCGGTGAAAATTGCCGTCGGCGCCCCAATCCCGCGCGCAGACTTGGCGCAATTTCGCGCCGCCCCACGAATGTTGATGGATTTTCTGCGCGAAGCGACCTATGCCTTATCTCCAAGCCCTCTGGCAGATACCGGCTATGGCTATGAATTTGAACGAAGATACAAAGAAAACACCAAAAGCGCGGAGCGCGAGTGATGGCAGTAGGCATATTTGATTCAGGGTTGGGCGGGTTGACCGTTTTGGACGCGATTAACAAGCGGATGCCCGATCTTCCGGCGGTCTATTTCGGCGATAACCTGCACGCGCCCTACGGCGTGCGCGATGCCGAGGATATTTTTAACCTCACCACAGCGGCGATTGAGCGGCTCTGGGAAGAGGGCTGTGATCTGGTGATTTTGGCCTGCAATACGGCCTCTGCGGCGGCGCTGCGGCGGATCCAAGAAAGCTGGGTGCCAGAAGACAAACGGGTGCTTGGCGTCTTTGTGCCGCTGATCGAGGCGCTGACCGAGCGCCAGTGGGGCGATAATTCCCCGCCGCGCGAAGTCGCTGTTTCTAATGTCGCGCTTTTTGCAACCCCTGCGACCGTGGCCAGCCGCGCCTTTCAGCGCGAGCTCGCGTTTCGCGCCATCGGGGTTGATGTGGAAAGCCAAGCCTGCGGCGGGGTTGTCGATGCGATTGAAGACGGCGATATGATCCTGGCTGAGGCGCTCGTGCGCAGCCATGTTGACGCGCTCAAACGCAAGCTTCCCAAGCCCGAAGCGGCGATCCTTGGCTGCACCCATTACCCGATCATGCAAGACATCTTCCAAGATGCGCTTGGCGCGAATGTCGAGGTCTACTCGCAAGCCAATCTCGTGGCTGAAAGCCTTGCCGATTACCTTGAGCGCCATCCCGAAATGCTTGGCGAGGGCAAAGCCACGCGCTTTCTCACCACAGGCGATCCGGCCAAAGTTTCAAACCGGGCAACCGCCTTTTTGCGACGAAAAGTGGAATTCCAATCCGCCTGAGGCGGTTTGTGCCCTTCAAACTTGCGACGCCAGGCCCTAAATAGAGGCCAAGGCGCATTCCTTTGTGAAAGAAAGATCATGACCCATAAAATCGCCATTCTCGGCGCTTCGGGCTATACCGGAGCAGAGCTCGTTCGCCTGATTGCGACCCATCCAAACATGGAAATTGTCGCCCTGTCCGGGGATCGCAAAGCCGGTATGGAGATGCGCGATGTCTTCCCGCATCTGCGCCATCTTGATCTGCCAACCCTTTGTAAAATCGAAGATATAGATTTCGCGCATGTTGATTTGGCCTTTTGCGCACTGCCCCATGCGACCTCGCAAGCGGTGATCAAAGAGCTGCCGACAACGCTGAAAATCGTTGATCTGAGCGCCGATTTTCGCCTGCGCGATCCGGCGGCCTATGAGAAATGGTATGGCCAGCCGCATAGCGCGCTTGAGATGCAAAAAGAGGCGGTTTACGGCCTTACGGAATTCTACCGTGATGAGATCGCAAAAGCGCGGCTTGTCGCCGGGACCGGCTGTAATGCAGCGACGGGGCAATTCATTCTGCGCCCATTGATCAGCGCTGAAGTGATTGATCTGGATGATATTATCCTCGATCTCAAATGCGCAGTATCGGGTGCAGGCCGCAGCCTCAAAGAAAACCTGCTGCATGCCGAACTGAGCGAAAACGCCTCCGCCTATTCCGTTGGTGGCAAGCATCGCCATTTGGGCGAGTTTGATCAGGAATTCTCGCTGCTCGCCGGGCGGCCCGTTGAAATCCAATTTACCCCGCATCTGATCCCCGCCAACCGCGGGATTCTGGCCACGGCCTATGTAAAGGGCGATGCGCAGGCGATCTATAGCGCGCTTAGCCAAGCCTATGAAAACGAACGATTTATTGAGGTTCTGCCCATGGGCGCTGTGCCAAGCCTTAAGGATGTGCGCGCCTCGAACTTCTGTCATATTGGCGTCGTTGCAGATCGGCGCAAAGGGCGGGTGATCGTTGTGGCGGTGATCGATAATCTTACCAAGGGCTCTTCCGGTCAGGCGCTGCAAAACGCCAATCTGATGCTGGGCGAAGCCGAAACAGCCGGGCTGATGATGGCCCCGGTTTACCCATAGAGGCCCCATGAAAAGCCTAAAAAAACAACGCCGTATTCAAATCATCGCCGTGGCCAGCATCGCGCTGATCCTTGCCACGGCGCTCATTGGCTATGCGATGCGCGACGGGATCAATTACTTTCGCTCGCCCTCTGAAGTGATCGCCGAGCCGCCGCGCGAAAGCGAGACGTTTCGCATTGGCGGACTTGTCGAAACCGGCAGTCTTGTGCGCGGGATTGGGGCTACGATCAGCTTTTCCGTAACCGACGGCGGCGCGACAGTCCCGGTAACTTATACAGGCGTCTTGCCCGACCTGTTTGAAGAAGGTCAGGGCATGATTGGCACTGGAAGCTACATCAACGGCACCTTCCAAGCCGTTGAAATCTTGGCCAAACACGATGAAACCTACATGCCAAAAGAAGTGGTCGATGCGCTGAAGAAACAGGGCGTTTACCAAGACCCGAACGGTGAGGTTTCCAGCAATTAACCATTTTTGATCAGCCTGTCCTTGATTTCAGCAGTGAAACGGGGCGAACGGCAGATGAAGAGTGTTAAAGCAATTGCCAGTGAAATAGTGGCCCGCGAGGGCGGTTTTGTGAATGATCCTTCCGATCCCGGCGGGGCCACGAAACACGGCGTAACGATCCACACGATGCGCAGGCTTGGGCTCGATCTAGATCGCGATGGCGATGTGGACGTTGCGGATGTCCGCCGGGTTACGCCGCGCCGCGCCCGCGAAATTTTCCTCAAACATTACTATCAGAGGCCGCGCATTGATGCGCTGCCCGCCGCGCTGCAAGCCAGCGTTTTTGACATGTATGTAAACGCGGGCGCGAATGCGGTGAAAATCCTGCAACGCCTGCTTTGCGATATGGGGCAGCGTGTTTCCGTCGATGGGGCCATTGGACCGCAGACGATTGAGGCGACAGAAATTGCCGATGCAATGTCGCCGGGTCATTTGGCCGACGCTTACGGGATCGCGCGGCGCAATTACTATTACGCGCTTGCCGATGCCCGCCCCGCCAGCCGCAAATACGCGCGCCGGCAGGATGGTGGCAAAGGCGGCTGGATCACCCGCGCCGAGGAATTCATCTCGCAGCGCTATCACCTCTCAGACCAAGAACACGCCCGAAGGATTGCCAAATGGGGATGATTGAAGGACTTTTCTCGCTGCTGTTTGGCAATGGGCGCAATGTCATTCGCGAAACGGCCGAGGTTTTTCGCGTCAACACAGAAGCCGGGGACGCGCGCGAAATGGCTTATCGCGCCGCCGCGTTGCAGGAGTTTGCCGCCGAATTCGCCACCCCGCGCCAAGGGCGATTTGATCGCTTTATGGATGGGCTCAACCGCGTCCCGCGCCCCGCTTTGGCGTTTGGCACGGTTGGGTTGATGGTCTCGGCGATGGTCAATCCGATTTGGTTTGCCAGCCGTATGCAAGGGATCGCGCTGGTGCCCGAGCCGCTTTGGTGGCTTTTGGGCGCGATTGTGAGCTTTTATTTCGGCGCGCGTCATCAGATCAAAGGTCAGGATTTTCAGCGCTCAATTGCCCAGACAATGGCCCGCGCGCCCGGTGTCACCCGCAATATCGCCGCCCTCCAAGCGCTCAGTGCGGGCGCGGGTGAGCCGGCATTGCCGATCCCGCCTGAGCCCCTTGGCGAGGGCGAAAATGCGGCCCTTTCGGCCTGGAAGGAGGGGCAAAATGGATAGAGTTCTGATCTCCGCCCTTGCGGATTATGGCCCCTGGGTTTTGCTCGCTTTCTACCTTCTTTTCAGAGACTTACAGAAGGATCAAGCGACCCGCGCCACCTTGGACAAAAACACCGCGATCCTTGTCGAGATGACAACAATGATCCGCGAACGCCTGCCGAGGTCCTCATGATCTGGGCGCGTTTCTATAAACAAATTTGCGACTACCTGCGGGATGCAAAATTCGCCCGCGCCGTCGCGCGCAATGACTTGGCCGCTCAAGAACTTGATGCCGCCGTTAAGGAGATGTTGGGACGATGAAACAGGCGCTTTCGCTACTTATACTTGTCGTCGCGCTTTTCCAATTGGGCGCACGGATTTGGGACGCGGCAACCATGCTGCAAATCGGCTATGGCGCGATTTCTGTCATGGCGATGATGATCTCGATCACTTTTTTGTGGCTCTGGCAGGTGCGCGCAACCCCGCTTGCCTTGGGGATGTCGTTTAGCTGGGCGGGCTCTGGCCTTGTGATGGGCTACTGGTGGATGATGCAGGTGTCGGGCTTCGCGGCAATGGGCCATGAGGCCGAGTTACTCCTTGTTTTCCTTGCCTTTTTGATCGCAGGCGCGGTGCTGCATTTCGCTGTTATCCAGGCCTCATTCGGCTATCACGGGCTGAGTTTTCTTGCCCCTGTCGCGCTTTCTATTGCGCTGGCTTCGGCTGTTCTTGTGCTGCATTAAACCTGCAAACATGAGCGGCCACCAGCCCCCGCGACATCCGCGCACATCCCATTGGCGCGACCGCCTATCACCTGTAGAGTGACGCCAAATCACAAAGGGATTTGGTGCATGCTGGTAGAGCTCGGACATTTCGCATTGGTATTGGCGTTTGCAGTGGCGATCGCGCAGGCCGTTGTGCCTCAGATTGGTGCGGCGGCTGGCTGGCGCGGCTGGATGGCGGTTGGCGGGCCAGCGGCGAGCCTGCAATTTCTGCTGGTGTGTTTCTCATTTCTGGCGCTCACCTATGCTTTCGTGACTTCCGATTTTTCGCTGCGCTTGGTGACGCTCAACTCGCATACAGACAAACCGATGCTCTATAAAATCAGCGGCGTTTGGGGCAATCATGAGGGCTCAATGCTGCTCTGGGTGCTTATTCTGGCCGGGTTTGGCGCCTGTGCGGCATGGTTTGGCGGCAACTTGCCCGAGCGGCTTCGCGCGCGGGTTTTGTCCGTTCAGGGCTCGATCGGCGTGGCCTTTTTGGCCTTTATCCTGTTCACCTCAAATCCGTTTATCCGCCTCGCGCAGCCCCCGTTGAATGGTGAAGACCTCAATCCGCTTTTGCAGGATCCGGGCCTCGCGTTTCACCCTCCCTTTCTTTACCTCGGCTATGTTGGCCTCTCGATGGCTTTTTCCTTTGCGGTCGCGGCACTGATTGAAGGCCGGGTTGATGCGGCATGGGCGCGGTGGGTGCGGCCTTGGACGCTGGCGGCGTGGATATTCCTGACCATCGGCATCGCACTTGGCTCTTGGTGGGCCTATTATGAGCTTGGCTGGGGCGGCTTTTGGTTCTGGGATCCGGTGGAAAACGCCTCCTTCATGCCTTGGCTTTTCGCCGCAGCTCTGCTGCATTCGGCCATCGTGGTTGAGAAACGCGAAGCGCTGAAAGCTTGGACCGTTTTGCTCGCCATCCTTGCTTTTGGCTTCTCCTTGATCGGGACATTTATCGTGCGCTCTGGCGTGATCACATCGGTGCATGCCTTTGCAAACGATCCCGAACGCGGCGTGTTTATCCTTATGATCCTTGGCATTTTCATGGGTGGGGCGCTGGTGCTTTTCACCCTGCGCGCCGGCGCGATGGAGGCCAAGGGCGTCTTTTCCATGGTCAGTCGCGAAAGCGCCTTGGTGCTCAACAACATCCTCCTCGCGGTCTCGGCTCTGGTTGTTTTCGTCGGGACAATCTGGCCGCTGGTGATCGAATTTACCTCAAACGGCGAGCGCAAGCTTTCGGTTGGCGCGCCGTTCTTTGATGCCGCCTTCACCCCCTTCATGATCGCGCTTGCGATAGCGATGCCAATCGGGGCCGTGCTGCCATGGAAACGGGCCAAACTGGGGCGCGCGATCACATCGATGCGCGGCGCGTTTGTCCTCGCGATTGCCATCGGCGCTTTGGCTTGGGCGATGCAAAGCGGGCGCTCGGCCGTGGGGCCTGTGGGGGCAGCTTTGGGGACTTGGCTCGTGGTTGGCGCTGCGCTGGATATCTGGGCGCGCACCGCCACGCGCAGCGCGCGCGCGACCTCGCGGTTCAGCCGCATGATGCGCCTTCCGCGCTCTGATTGGGGCAAGGCAACGGCGCATGCGGGCATGGGCATCACCATTTTCGGCGTGGCCGCAATGACGGCTTGGAACGTCGAGGATATCCGCGTGACCCAAGAAGGCGCGCCTTACGAGGTTGCCGGATATGAGATCACGCTCAATGGGGTGCGCGCGCTTCAGGGGCCGAACTACTCTTCCCTCATGGCCGATATTTCCGTGGCCAAAGAGGGCCGCTTGGTTGCACAACTAAACCCCGAAAAACGCAGCTATCCGGTGGCGCGGATGCCGACCACAGAAGCGGCGATTGATAACGGCTTTTTGCGCGATATCTATGTGGTCATCGGCGATCCCCAACAGGGCGGCGGATGGGCGGTACGCACATATATCAAACCCTTTGCCAATTGGATTTGGGCCGGGGCTTTGATCATGGCATTGGGCGGCGGGCTAAGCCTGACGGATCGGCGCTACCGCGTCGCGGCAGGCGCAGCTAAGGCCAAACGCATGCAAGGGGTGCCCGCAGAATGAGACGCCTTTTCAGCATCTTAGCGCTTGTTTTGATGGCAAGTTCCGCCTTCGCCGTTGAGCCGGGTGAAATGCTGAGCGATCCCTTTTTGGAGGCCCGCGCGCGCGAAATCAGCAAGGAATTGCGCTGCCCTGTGTGCCGCAATGAAAACATCGACGAGAGCCATTCAACCGTTTCTGGCGATCTGCGGCGGCTGGTCCGCGAGCGCCTTGTCGTGGGCGATACGGATGACGAGGTGATTGCCTATGTGGTCGGGCGCTACAACGAATATGTGCTGCTAAAGCCCCAATCCGGCGGGATCAATCGCCTGCTCTGGTGGGCGGGGCCGTTGATGCTTTTGGCGGCGATTGGCGCTGGCTTTGCCTATCTGCGTGGGCGCACCGTGGCCGCAGCCCCTGCGCCTCTTGATCCGAATGAGGAAGCGCGGTTGCGCGAATTGACCGAAAAATAATTGCGGCGGCTGATGGTTCTTTGCCGACGGGGCGCATAGGCTTGGCGCAGAGTCGGGGAGGAATAACATGACTTATGAGACCATCTCGCTGGAGATCAGCGATAATCTGGCGGTGATTACGATGAATCGCCCCGATGTGATGAATGCGATGAATTCAAAAATGCGCGCCGAAATCCCGCATGCGGTAAAAGCCGCAGAAGCACAGGCGCGCGCGATTGTGCTGACCGGCGTAGGCCGGGCCTTTTGCGCCGGGCAGGATCTGAGCGATCGCAACAACAACCTTGGCTCCAGCTCTGAAAACACCTTGATGGATGAATATGAGCCGATGATCCGCGCGATCTCGGAGTGCGCCTTGCCAACGATTTCGGCCGTCAATGGCGCAGCAGCCGGGGCAGGGGCGAACCTTGCATTGGCAGCGGATGTTGTCATAGCCTCGGAAAATGCGCAGTTTTTACAAGCCTTTACCCGCATTGGCCTGATCCCTGATGCCGCCGGCACCTATTGGTTGCCGCGCAACATGGGCTTTGCGCGCGCCATGGGCGCCTCGCTTTTTGCCGAGCCAATAACAGCGCGCCAAGCCGCTGATTGGGGGATGATCTGGGAAGCGGTTCCCGAGGGCGAATTTGAAGCCCACTGGCGCGCGCGGGCGGCCAAATTGGCGAATGGCCCGACGATGGCCTATACCAACACCAAAAAAGCCCTGCGCGCGACCTATGAGAATACAGCCGCGGAGCAATTTGCTTTGGAGGCGAAATTGCAGGGCGAATGCTCAAAAACCCATGACTTTGCCGAGGGCGTTAAGGCGTTTTTGGAAAAACGTCTGGCGGTTTTTAAGGGCAAGTAACGCGCCCAAAACTGGCGCAGACATCGCGATTAGAAATGAAAAAGGCCGCTCGGATATGAGCGGCCTTTGGTCTTTTGGAACGTCGCGATCTAGCGGTTTTCAACATCCGTATAATCGCGCTCTGTCGCGCCTGTATAAAGCTGACGCGGGCGGCCGATTTTCATTGCAGGATCTTCGATCATCTCTTTCCACTGGGAAATCCAGCCCACTGTGCGGCTCAGCGCAAAGATCGGCGTGAACATCGATGTGGGGAAGCCCATAGCCTCAAGAATGATGCCGGAATAGAAATCCACATTCGGGAAAAGCTTCTTCTCGGCAAAGTACGGATCGGCAAGCGCTTGTTTTTCAAGCTCTTTTGCGACCTGAAGGATTGGGTTGTTGCCCACGCCGAGCAGATCAAGCACTTCGTCAGCCGATTGCTTCAGCACTTTGGCGCGCGGATCGAAGTTCTTATAAACGCGGTGGCCAAAGCCCATCAGGCGGAACGGATCGCTCTTGTCTTTGGCGCGCGCGATGAACTCGGGGATGCGATCGACTGTGCCAATTTCTTGGAGCATCTCGAGGCAAGCTTGGTTGGCGCCGCCATGCGCCGGGCCCCAAAGACAGGCGATACCGGCCGCGATACATGCAAATGGATTGGCGCCCGAAGAGGAGGCCAAGCGCACGGTCGAGGTCGAGGCGTTTTGCTCGTGATCGGCGTGCAGCGTAAAGATGCGATCCATAGCGCGCGCGAGGATCGGGTTGACCTCATAATCGTCGGCCGGAACGGCAAAACACATGCGCAGGAAGTTGGAGGCATAATCCAGATCATTGCGTGGATAAACAAAGGGCTGACCGATGGTATATTTGAACGCCATCGCCGCGATTGTCGGCATTTTCGCGATCAAGCGGATCGTGGCCACATCACGCTGATGCGCGTCGGCAATATCGGTGCTGTCGTGATAAAACGCCGACATCGCGCCAACCACACCAACCATAATCGCCATCGGATGCGCATCGCGCCGAAAGCCCGAGAAAAACTTGTGCATTTGCTCATGGACCATCGTGTGATTGGTCACGAGGCTCTCAAACTCTTCGAGCTGAGCCGCTGTTGGCAGATCGCCGTTGATCAGCAGGTAGCAGACTTCGAGGTAATGCGATTTTGCCGCCAATTGGTCGATCGGATAGCCGCGGTGCAAAAGAATGCCCTCGTCGCCATCAATATAGGTAATGGCCGAATCGCAGGCCGCAGTAGAGGTAAAACCGGGATCATAGGTAAACAGCCCCGCCTGGCCATAAAGCTTGCGGATATCAACAACATCGGGGCCCGCGCTTGGCGAGTGCACCGGCAATTCGTAAGTTTTGCCCTCAAAGCTTAAGGTCGCTGTTTTGGTGCTGTCTGCCATGGTCGTTCCTTCATTGAATGGCCGCACCCCGTATTGGGCGGGCCGGGGTATGGGGTAAGGCTGCTAGGAGCCTGCATTATCGCTGAGCCGGGCAATCGTTTCATCCCGGCCAAGGACAAGCATCATGTCGAATACGCTGGGGGTCACGGCCCGTCCGGCAAGGGCTGCCCGCAATGGTGCAGCAAGCTTGCCAAGCTTGGTCTCGTGGGCGGTTGCGACCTCGGCCACAACGGCTTCCAGCGCGTCGCGGTTCCAGCTAGCATTTTGCAGGTGCGGCGTCAATTCACTCAGTATACCACGGGATACCGCATCAAGCGCTTTTGCGGCCTTCTCATCGGGGGTAAAGGGGCGCTCGCCCAAAATAAAGTAAGCCTTTTCAAGGAGATCGGGGAAATTCTTCGCCCGTTCTTTGAGGCAATACATCGCACGGGTCAGCCCATCTTTTTGTCGCTCACTCAAGCGATCCGCGCCCGTAGCGCCCAAAAATTCATCAATTTCCGCGACCAGTGCAGCATCCTCGGCCATGGCGATCTGTTGCCCGCAAACGTTATCGAGCTTCTTGAAATCAAACCGGGCAGGGGCCTTGCCTATCCCATCCAGATCAAACCATTCGCGCGCTTGTGCGTCGGTGAAAACCTCATCATCACCGTGGCTCCAACCAAGGCGCGCGAGATAGTTGCGCATGCCTGCCGCCGGATAGCCCATGGCCTGATATTCCTCGACCCCGGTCGCGCCATGGCGCTTGGACATCTTCTTGCCGTCGGGCCCGAAAATCAGCGGAATATGCGCCCAGACCGGCACCTCCCAATCCATCGCCGCATAGACAAGCATTTGGCGTGCAGCATTGTTGAGGTGATCATCACCCCTGATACAATGGGTCACGCCCATATCATGATCATCTACAACGACTGCCAACATGTAGGTTGGCGTACCATCAGAGCGTAAACAAATCATGTCATCGAGCTGATCATTGCGAATGGTCACATCACCCTGCACAGAATCGCGGATCACAGTCGCCCCTTCAAGCGGCGCTTTGACCCGGATCACATAGGGCAGATCGGGGGCCTCATTCGGATCCACATCGCGCCAAGGCGAGCGGTAAAGCGTGCTGGTCCCCGCAGCGCGCGCGGCCTCGCGAAAGGCTTCAATCTCGTCCTGCGTGGCATAGCACTTATAGGCATGGCCGCGGGCCAGCATTTCATTCGCAACTTCGGCGTGACGATCGGCGCGGGCGGCCTGCGAAATCGGCTCGCCGTCCCAATCCAGCCCAAGCCAGCTGAGCCCCTTTAGGATCGCTGCCGTCGCCTCCTCCGAGGAGCGCGCCCGATCCGTATCCTCAATCCGAAGCAAGAATTTGCCGCCCCGCCCGCGCGCATAAAGCCAATTGAACAGCGCCGTGCGCGCGCCGCCAATGTGCAAATAGCCAGTGGGAGAGGGCGCAAAACGCGTGACGACAGGGCGGTTGGGCATGAGCATTAACCTTTTGGAAACCATAGGAGAGATAGCGTTGGGGCAGGTCTATTCAATCATAGGTAAGGACACAAGTGTGCGGGCATTCGGCCCAGTTTTCAGGCTGATCGATACGCAGCGCGGGCATTTGTTTGCTTGGCTTCCTGTGTGCTTGTCGCTTGGGATTGGGGCCTATTTTGCTCTGCCTTTTGAGCCTGACGCGCGGATTTATGCAAGCGCGCTCGCGGTTGTGTTTGGGGCGGGGGCGGCGCTTATTGCCCTGCGCAATCATGAGTTTGGCGAGCAATGCGCGCCTCTTCTCATTGGCCTGATGACCATCGCGCTTGGGCTTTTGCTCGCAGGCTACCGCGCCCATGCGGTCAATGCGCCGGTGATGGGTTTTCGCTATTATGGCCCCGTAGAAGGGCGGATCATCAAAATTGATCGCTCCGGCTCGGATAAGATCCGACTTCTGCTTGATCAGGTCCGGCTTGAGCGCACAGGGCCGGATCGAACGCCCGCGCGCGTGCGCGTCTCGCTTCATGGAACGCAAGGCTTCTTTACCCCCGAGCCCGGCGCGCGCATCGCCCTTACCGCCCATCTTGGCCCGCCCGAAGGCCCGGTAGAACCCGGCGGCTTTGACTTTGAGCGCATGGCTTGGTTCGACCGGCTTGGCGGGGTTGGCTATACCCGCGCGCCCGCGCTTTTGCTCGCGCCCTCACAAGGCGGGCGCAGCCTTTGGATCGCGCGGCTTCGGGCTGATTTTTCCGCCGCGATCCAAGCCAAAATGCCCGGCGAAGAAGGCGCCTTTGCCGCGGCCATCCTGACAGGCGATCGCTCGGGCATGAGCGCCGAGACGCAAGAGAACCTGCGCGCCTCAAACCTTGCGCATCTGCTGGCGATATCGGGGCTGCATATGGGGCTTTTGACCGGGCTGGTCTTCTCGGCGCTCAACTTCATTTTCGTATTCATACCAGCACGTTACGCAAGCAATGTGCCGGGGCGCAAACTGGCGGCTGTCGGCGCGCTTATGGCGGGCGCATTTTACCTCGCGCTCTCAGGGGGAAACGTTGCCACGGAACGCGCCTTTATCATGGTCGCGGTGATGTTTACCGCCGTGATCCTCGGGCGGCGCGCGCTGACATTGCGCGCGGTTGCCTTGGCGGCGCTGATCGTGCTCACCCTGCGCCCAGAAGTGCTGACCGAGCCGGGATTTCAGATGTCATTCGCCGCCACTGTCGCGCTTGTGGCGGTCTTTGGGGAGATCCGCGTTAACAGTTGGCGCTTTGGCCCGCGCTGGATGGCGCCAATTGCCACGGTGGTGATTTCGTCGCTCGTGGCCGGGCTCGCAACCGCGCCCGTGGCGGCCGCCCATTTCAACAGAATTGCGGATTATGGCCTGATCGCCAATCTCGTCTCTGTGCCCCTCATGGGCCTTATTGTGATGCCCGCAGCGCTTGGCGCGATCATACTTGCGCCGCTCGGCCTCTCCGCCCTCGGCTTTGCGATTATGCGCCCGGCAATTGCTTGGATTTTGGGCGTTGCGGAGTGGATTTCATCGCTTGAAGGCGCGCTCAGCTTTGTTCCAAGCCCGCCCGCCTTGGCCATGCCGCTGATCGCTTTTGGCGGTATCTGGCTTGTGCTGTGGCAAGGGAAATGGCTGCGCATGGCGGGGGTTTCGGGGCTTGTCGCGGGCTTTGTGCTCTGGGCCGGGGCGGATCGGCCAATGGTGCTGATCTCGCCGGATGGCGGGCTTGTTGGATTGATGACAGAGCAGGGGCGCGCGCTTTCCAAACCCAAAGGCAGCGGATTTGCCGCGCGTGAATGGCTGCAAAACGATGGTGACGGCGCGGATCAAACCCGCGCGGCAACCCGAGGCGGATTTGACGGCGAAAAGGGGCATATTCTCTTTGGCGTGGGGGTGGCGCGGTTTGCCCATCTTTCGGGGCGCGGTGCGCGCGAAAGGGTTGCGCAAAGCTGTGCGAGCGCGGGCCATGTATTTCTGAGCGCAAAATATGAAGGGGCGCGGCCAAAGGGATGCGATCTTTACGATCAAGTGCGCCTTCGTGAAACGGGATCGGTCGCGATCTATCTGGAAGAAGGCGGCGCCAAAATTGTTACTGCGCGCGATTTCAGCGGCGCGCGGCTCTGGAACAGCAAGCCCATGCGCGCCAGCCTCAATCGCGGGCTTCTGGCAATGCTTGGCGGCTGATTAATGAAGGTTACCAAAGCAAAAGGGCCGCGCAATCGCAGCCCTTTGCCAAGTCTATTCTTCGGCCAAACCAAAGATCAATAAGTGCGGATCAAACCAACAAGCTTGCCCTGAACCTTGACCTGATCATCGCGAAAAACCCGCGTCTCATAGGCTGGATTGGCCGCCTCTAAAGCAATGGCCGTGCCGTTGCGCCGAAAGCGCTTCAACGTGGTTTCATAGCCATCAACCATAGCCACAACGATATCGCCATTTTCCGCCGCAGATGTTTCGCGAATAACGACGACGTCGCCGTCGTTGATGCCCGCATCGATCATCGAATCGCCTTTAACTTCAAGCGCATAGTGCTCGCCCTGACCGGCAATCATCCCGCCGGGAACAGTGACCCGCTGTGCGCCATCCGCCACCGCTTCAATCGGAACACCCGCCGCAATCCGCCCCATAATCGGCAGATCAACCGCGCCGAATGTCTCAAGCGGAATGCCACTGCGCGGCGTATCAGGCTTGTCGCCTTCAATCACCCGCGGGCTAAACCCGGTTGAGGGCTCTCCGCCAAGGCTTTCAGGCAATTTCACGATCTCAATGGCGCGCGCCCGATGCGCAAGACGGCGAATAAAGCCACGCTCTTCCAGCGCCGTAATCAAGCGGTGAATGCCCGATTTCGAGCGCAGATCAAGCGCCTCTTTCATTTCGTCAAAACTTGGGGGAACCCCATCGCGCTTTACGCGTTTTTGGATAAAACTCAATAGATCCAGCTGCTTCTTGGTCAGCATATGCTTTTTCCTCCCCATTTTGGGTGATGTTTTTGATGCTCGTTCGCTTAACGTTCTATTCACGTTCTTGTTCTGTGTCAACTTTTCTTAACAAAACCGTTAATCCTAAGTGCGCAGGCTCAGCCAAAGGGTAAATATCCCATCAATTCGCCTGCTTTGCGCGCCGGATCATGCGGCGGGCGCAACAAAAGCGCGTTGGCCCCTGACAGTACCGAAAGCAAAGCGCTGTCTTGGCGCTGAAACGGAGCAATCTCATCGCCAATCAATTCCGCTCGCATATAATGGGCGCGCGGCCCGTTGGACCCGATATCGCGCGACAAACGCGCAAACTTTTGCGGCGCAGGAGCCGCCGGAAGCCCCATCAAAACCCGCAAAGCCGGCAGCAAAAAGACCTGCCCGCAGACCATCGCCGAAACAGGATTGCCGGGCAGACCGATCATCACAGCCCCGCCCAAGCGCCCTGCCATCAGAGGCTTTCCCGGGCGAATGGCGACCTTATAAAAAGAGCGCGCCAGCCCCAAATCCCCCGCGACCTGCGCGACAATATCATGATCGCCGACCGAGGCACCGCCAATCGTGACGATCAAATCTGCATCCGCTGCCAATTCAAGCGCAAGGCGAAGCGAGCCCGGATTATCGCGCGCAATCGGCAAAAGCCGCGCCAGGCCGCCCTCAGCCTCGACCATCGCTTTGAGCCCGAAACTGTTGGAGGCGATAATCTGATCGGGGCCGGGCTCTTCGCCGGGCATGCACAGCTCGTCCCCCGTGGCGATAATCGCCACAACGGGGCGGCGAATAACCGGCACTTGCGGGATGTTCATCGAGGCCAAAAGCGCGATATCCGAGGGCGAAAGGCGGCGTGGGCCGCTTAGCTCTGATCCGCGGGCGAAATCATTGCCGGGGGGGCGAATATTAGGGCCATCACCAAGGGTTTCGAGAAGGGTGAGCTCATCGCCTATCCGCGAGACATCTTCTTGAATAACAACATGTTGCCCGCCACTTGGCACGGGCGCCCCAGTGAAAATCCGAACGGCTTCCCCCGGCCCAACAGCCCCCGAAAACCGATGCCCGGCGGCGGCTTCGCCAATCACTTTATAGCGCGCGCCGGGTACAGGATTTGCATCCGCAACCGCATAGCCATCCATCGCCGAGGCGGCAAAGGGCGGCTGATCGCGCATGGCGGCAACCGGGCGGGCCAGAATACGGCCAGCGGCCTCGCTAAGGGGAGAGAATTCTTCGGGAAGCGCGGCGCAGAGCGCAAAGATATTGCTGAGCGCCTCTTCAACCGAAATCATGGCGCGGCCTCAAACCGCCCCGTTTTGCCGCCATCCTTAAGCGTCACCCGAATGCCGCCAATTTCCATTGTCTTTTCAACGGCTTTCACCATGTCGTAGACGGTTAGCGCGGCGGTGCTTACGGCCGTTAGGGCCTCCATCTCGATGCCGGTTTGGCCGGATGTTTTGATTGTTGCAGTGATGCGGATGCCGGGCAAATCAGCGTCTGGCTCCAGATCAAGCGCGACCTTTGTGATCGGCAAAGGATGGCACAGCGGGATCAAATCGGCCGTTTTCTTGGCCCCCATGATCCCGGCAAGGCGCGCAACCCCAAGCACATCGCCCTTTTTCGCGCGCCCCTCAGTGATCAAATCCAAGGTCGCGGGCAGCATTTTGACATAGCCCTCGGCCGTCGCGATCCGTGCGGTCACTGGCTTGTCGGAAACGTCGACCATATGGGCATGGCCCTGCGCATCAAAATGGGTCAGATCCGCCATCTATGCCACTCTCAAGGTCGGGTTGGCCAAGAGCTGCTTGGTCGCTGTGGCCACATCCGCTTGGCGCATCAGGCTCTCGCCAATGAGGAAACTGCGCGCCCCAACGGCGGCCATATCGGCGAGGTCTTGGGGGGTAAACAGCCCGCTTTCACAGACCAAATGGCGCGACGGTTCGGCAAGCTTGGCCAAGGTGCGGGTCGTATCCAAGCTTGTCTCGAAAGTCTTGAGATTGCGATTGTTGACGCCCAACAGCGGCGATTTCAGCACGCGAGCGCGCTCCAACTCATCCGCATCATGCACCTCAACCAAAACATCCATGCCCCAGCTGAATGCTGCCTCCTCAAGCTCAATCGCTTGCGCATCAGAAACGCTCGCCATGATAATCAGGATCGCATCCGCCCCCCAAGCGCGCGCCTCGGCGACTTGATAAGTGTCATACATGAAGTCTTTGCGCAGGGCCGGAAGGCGGCTCGCGGCCTTGGCGGCGCGCAAAAATTCCGGCGCGCCTTGAAAGCTCGGCGTATCCGTAAGGACGGAAAGACAGGTCGCGCCGCCCACTTCATAGGCTTGGGCCAAGGCGGGAGGGTTGAAATCTTCGCGGATCAAGCCTTTGGAAGGGCTCGCTTTTTTGATCTCAGCGATGAGCCCATAGCCCTTTTCCGCCGCAGCAATCAAAGCTGCCGCAAAGCCACGCGGCGCCTCTGCATCGCGCGCTTGTTGCTCAACCTCACGCAATGGGCGGGCCAGTTTGGCGGCGGCGACTTCTTCAAGCTTATAGGCTTTGATCTTATCGAGTACATTTTCCATAAGTTTAAATATCGCGCCAAAGCGACGAAGGGAAGGGCCGCCAGCATAGCTTTTGGTCGCGCTCCCCGCTTTTATGGCGCGCGGACGGATATCGCATTTGCCCCTGCAAACTTACGCTACGGAAAGACACATATGCGTGTTCCCAAAACCCTAGGCGAAAGGCGCATTTTAGCATAGAACCTGTAGCCAATGTTGCGCGGCGGCCCTTTGGGGCGCAGGTTTGCGCGATTGTAGTTGGGACAGCACGCTGATGGGGAGGCGGGCGACGTATGAGAAAAAGTACTCAGGCCAAGCGGCCCGAAAAAAGAGGCGCGGCCGACGAAGATTTGGGTTTGGTCAGTAGCGAAATAAGGGGCGAAGTTGCCCTCGTGAGGCTCTCAAATCCGCCTCTGAATGCGCTTTCTGCGCAAATGCGCGTGGCGTTTAAGACGGCCTTTGACGCGGCTGTGAATGATCCCAAAATCAAAGCCATTGTGATCGGGACAAAAGAAGGCGCCTTTCCGTCTGGTGCGGATTTGAGCAGCGCAGATACGGACAAAGCGCCTGACCTGAGCGACTTGCTGCAACATATTGAAAAATCAGCTAAACCTGTGATCGCGGCGCTGCACGGCGCGGTGCTTGGCCCTGGGTTTGAACTGGCGCTGGCCTGCCACTATCGCGCCGCAACCCGAGGCGCGGTTTTGAGCTGTCCGGATGTCACTTTGGGCCTCGTTCCAGCAGGCGGCGCAACCCAGCGATTGCCCCGGCTTATTGGCGCGCCAACCGCACTTGATCTTTTGCTGAGCGGGCAATCCATAAAAGGGGCGCAAGCGCGTCGCCTTGGCCTGCTCGACGTGTTGAGCAAGGACCCTGCCGAGGAGGCCGCGCTTAGCCTTGCCAATGATTTGGTCGCCAAGGGCGAAGCGCCTCGGCGCAGCTCAGAGGCGCATGTCATGCAGGATTCTGGATCCGAAGCGATCGCGGAATTTAGCAAGCGGCGCAAGGCCATGGAAGCCTCGCGACTTGAAGCGCCCGGGCGCATTATCGACTGTGTCGAAGCGGGGCTTTTGCTTCCATTTGAGGGCGGTTTGGCCTTTGAGAAAGCCGCCTTTGAAGACAGTCGCGCCACCGAGCAATCCCAAGCGCTGCGCTATGCGTTTTCGGCTGAACGCGCCGCGGCGCACCCGGCCTCTGTCGATCTCTCAATCGCGCGACCTGTTGAAAAGATTGCCATAATTGGCGCAAGCGGCATGGGGCAGGGGATTGCTCTGGCCTGCCTTGGCGCCGAGATACCGGTTGTTTTGATCGAGGTTGATCCCGCCCTTGCCCAAGCCGCAGAGGCGCGTATTTCGCAGGTGATTTCCAAAGCGATCGAGCGGGGGCAATTGTCCGAACGCGAAGTCGCGCAACGTTTGGAATTGCTCACCGTAAGCGGCGATTTGGAGGCGGCGCGGGGCGCTGATTTTGGCTTTGAGGCCGTCGATGAAACCATGGGCGCGAAGAAAAACGCGCTGCGGGCGCTGCAAGAAATCCTTGGGCAAGAGGCTGTTATTGCAACAAAATCGGTCTACCTCGACATGGATGAATTGGCCAAATCCTTGCCGCGCCCCTCGCGGTTGATCGGTCTGCGCCTGCAAGCCCCTGCGCATCTTATGCGGCTGGCGGAAATCTCGATTTTGCCCACAGTGGCGCGCGATGCAACGGCCACAGTGATTTCCTTGGCCTCGCGGCTTGGAAAACTGGCCGTGACCTGCTCTGGCGCGCCGGGCCTCATTAACGAACGTTTACTCGCAACTTATCGCCGCGCCGCGATGGTGACCCTGCGCGAAGGCGCAAGCCCCGAACAGATCGACGGCGCGATGCGCAGCTTTGGTTTCCCGATTGGCCCCTTGCAAGGCATTGATAATGTTGGACTTGATCTGTGTTTGGCGCAGATGCGCACGGTAATGCCCGCCGCCAGCGATGCCATCGCAGAGGCCTTGCTTGAGGCGGGGCGCAAAGGGCGAAAAGTCGGCGCAGGCTATTATCTTTACGAAGATGAACGCGGCGCAGGCGTTGAAGATGAAGACGGGCAAAAGCGCATCGCCTCTATGCGCAACACGCTCGGGATCACTGCGCGAAAAATTGGCCGGGGCGAAATTCAGCGCCGCGCATTGGCAGCGTTGATCAATGAGGGCATGGAGATGCTCGCCTCTGGCGCTGTTCCGAGCGCGGCCGAGATTGATACTGCGGCGATTGCCGGGCTTGGGTTTGCGCGTTGGAAGGGTGGGCCGATGAAGGCGGCCGATCAATGGGGGCTGCTCAATGTTGAAGCGACCCTGCGCAATTTGGCCGAGCGAGATCCCGCGCTTTGGACGCCACATCCGCTTTTGCGCGAAATGATCAAGAATGGTCGAAAATTTGGCGATGCTTTTGGCGGCTAGGGCGCAGCCGCCCAAATCAGGCGAGGATCACGCCCATCACCACAAGCATCAAACCAAAGGCCGAGATCAACAACGCGCCAAGATTAAGCGCCACAAGTCTTTGTAATTTCGAGCGAATTTCATCGTCTGTGCCGCCCTCGCGCCGCGCTTTGAGCGCCAGAAAAATGCACCAAATGATCCCGATGATCCCAAGGACGGACAGCGCGACGCCAGCGAAAATCAAATAATCCATCCAGTTTCCTGCCTTGATTGGCCAAGCGGCCGTATTGCAAATTCTTTCAGCGGACTACCTGCAAGCGGCGGCGAATTCAAGATGGCGCGGAATTGCGACAAATTCATAGGCTGGGCGCCCGTGCCCCTTGCGAAGCGGCGCGCCCGGCGCTACCCAAAGCGCATAAACATCAGCATCAATGAGGCAAGAGCGCCATGAACGAGAACTCAAGCAGCCCAGAATCTTATCGCGTAACAGCTGACGAGCTGCGCCAGTTTATCGAGCGGATTGAACGGCTTGATATGGAAAAGAAGGACATTGCCGATCAGCAAAAAGAGGTGATGGCCGAAGCCAAAGGGCGCGGTTACGACACCAAAGTGATGCGCAAAGTCATCGCGCTGCGCAAGCGCGACCGGGATGATATCGCCGAAGAAGAAGCGGTTTTGGAGATGTATAAAGAAGCGCTCGGCATGAGCTAAGCCGCGTTTTACAAAATCGAGAATTTCAAAAGCCGCGGCCAGAGATTGGGCGCGGTTTTTTGCTGTTTGGGTGTGAAAAGGGAGAGGACTGGGGGATTTGACAGGCTGCGCAGCCAGCACAATTCATGCAATTGGCCCAAATCAACGGCGCATTTAGGCCCGAAATTAGCACAATTTCAACAATTTGGCCTTATGGCTCAATCAGCGAGACACCGGGGATGCGGGCGATCGCATAGAGATCTTCCTCATAGGTTTCGGTCATCTCATTGATCATCTCATTGGTCCAACCAGGCAGATCAATCACCGCCTCAATCGCCTCATCGATGGCGTATTTGTCCAAGAAGGCGGCAATCACCCGCCGGCGCTGGACCTCGGTTTGATCCTGATGGGCTTTGAAATAGGTGCGCATCCGGTCCATGCCTTCAGGGTGCATGATCTTTTTGACCACATCAAAGCCGCCCCGCACCCCCGCCATCGGCGGCAGGCCAGATATTTCGCGCAGAATTTCCGGCCAGATCAGCGGCGTATCTTCATAAGCCCATACGGTAATTGGACAATCTGGCGTCGCGGTGCGGATATCTTGGATCACTTTTGACCAGCGCAGCCCCATAATATCGGCGCCATTGATAATTTGTTCATAGCTGCGCTCATGGCGCGGTGAGCCAGCAAGCGCGGGAATAAACGTTGCTGGATTGCGCACAGCGATATGAAATTCGACCTCTTGACCGGCAAAAGCATTGCGTATCCACATTGCCTTGATCGGCGCTTTTGAGTAGAACTCCCCCTCAAAGAAAACATCCGTCGGATGGCAGATGAAATCCTCATAGCTCAGAATCGCGCGGGTCGGCTCCTCATCGATAAGAAACGCGTCCAGCAGATATTCTTGTGTTTCTTCAGAGGCTTGCGCGCCTTGCAGCTTGCGCACTGTATCGGCCAAAAGGGCACGATATTTCTTAGGGGGGGGGAGCGAGATCCCTTCGCGGGCAAACAATTTGCTGCATCTGCGCAAAGAGCCCATGAGCTGATCGCTTTCGGTCATGTGCAGACCAAGATGGATTGAAAGAAGCATAAGCGAGGTGCCCGCATTGGGAACTGGGTGCATATGTCTAGCGCGGCTTTTCTGGACAGGCAAACGCCTTTCGCGTAAGAGCGGCAAAATGGCCGAGCAAAACACTCAGACACCAACCAAGCGCGCGCTTTTTGCGCCGTGGTCCGCCGGGGCGGCGTTGATTGCGTTTTTGGTGCTCTTGCCCATCGGTGCGGTCATCTGGATTGCCTTTCATCCGGCTGAAAATATCTGGCCGCACCTCATGGCCACGACCTTGCCGCGCTATCTTGCCACCACGGCGATTTTGACTGTGAGCGTCGCTGCGGTTACGGCGGCCGTGGGCACGGGGGCAGCTTGGCTCGTGGTGATGTATCGCTTTCCGTTTTCGGGGGTTTTACAGTGGCTTTTGCTGCTTCCGCTGGCGATACCTGCCTATGTTGGCGCTTATGCTTTGGTCGATTTCTTGGAATACGCAGGGCCGGTGCAGGGCGCGCTTCGAGAGGTCTTTGGCTGGCAATCGGCGCGCGATTATCGCTTTCCTGAGATCCGCTCCTTGGGGTCGGCAATCATCGTCCTTTCAGCATCGCTTTCGCCCTATGTATTCTTGATGGCGCGCGCGGCCTTTCGCGAACAATCGGGCAATGTTTACGAGATGGCGCGCGCTTTGGGGGCAGGGCCCTTTGCGCGGTTTTGGCGCGTTGGCCTGCCCATGGCGCGCCCGGCGATCGCCGCCGGGGTTGCCATCGTGATGATGGAAACCGTCTCAGATTTCGGCGCAGTGAGCTATTTCGCCGTTCAGACCCTCACGACCGGGATTTTCACCACATGGCTTGAGGCGGGCAATGCAGGCGGGGCGGCGCAGATTTCGGGCGTTGTTTTGCTGATCGTTTTGCTGCTGCTTGGCCTTGAAAAAGCCAGCCGTGGCCAGAGCCGTTTTCACGCCGCTGCTCGCAATGCGCGCCCCGTCTCGCCAGTGCGATTGACCGGGCTTGCAGCTTGGCTTGCCACAGCCGCTTGCGCCATTCCCTTTGCCATCGGCTTTGCGCTTCCTGCTGGTGTGATCAGCGCGCACGCCTTGAAAAACAGCGCATACTGGCTTGATCCGGGCCTGCTGCGCGCCTTTACCAATACGCTTTTCGTCGGCGGAGCAGCGGCGATCCTTACCGTCGCGGCAGCGCTTTTCATGGTCTACGGCGTGCGCCTGTCCAAGCGATCCTTGCCCCGGCTTTTGCTCCCCGCGACAACGTTGGGCTATGCAGCACCGGGCGCCGTTTTGGGCATCGGACTGCTGATCCCCATGGCGGCTGCGGATAATGCACTGGCCGATATGATCCTCGCGCTGACGGGCTTTGATCCGGGGCTGATGATGACCGGAACGGCATTCGCGATCATCTACGCGTACTGTGTGCGCTTCTTTGCCATCGCCCAGGGCGCGGCGGATGCGGCGATGGGCCGTGTTGCGCCAAGCCTGCCCATGGCGGCGCGTTCGCTCGGGTTAACGGCAGGCGGGGCGCTGCTCCGAGTTTATGTGCCGCTTATCAAAGGCTCGGTTGGAACGGCGCTTTTGTTGGTCTTTGTGGACTGCGTCAAAGAGCTGCCCGCGACCCTGTTGTTGCGCCCGTTCAACTACAATACATTGGCCACGCGGGTCTATGAAAAGGCTTCGCTTGAGCAGATCGGCCAAGCGGCCCCTGCGGCTCTTTTGGTCATCGGCGTGGGGTTGATTGCGGTGCTGCTGATGGCCCGTTCAGAACATGCGACGGACCTGACATGAGCAACAATAGCGGCGGCAAAATCATCTTCGTGATCGGCGTTTCCGGCTGCGGCAAGAGCACCGTGGCAAGCGCGTTAGCGGCGCAATTTGGCGGTGTGTTTCTCGAGGGCGATGCCTTCCATCCCCCTGAAAACGTGGCACATATGGCCGCTGGCCTGCCACTGAATGACGAGATGCGCTGGCCCTGGCTGCGCGCCCTTGGCCAAGCCGCAGCCCAAGCGGCACAGACCAGCCCGAACGGGGTTTTTGTCGCCTGTTCCGCCCTGCGCCGCAGCTACCGCGATTTGCTGCGCAGCGAGACTGGCGGCGCCCATATGTTTTTGCTCTCGGGCGATCCGGACCTGATTCACGCCCGCATGTCCGCCCGCCAAGATCACTATATGCCGCCCGCCCTGCTCAAGAGCCAACTGGCAACGCTAGAGATGCCAGAACCAAGCGAATCCGCCATCTCGGTGCTCAATATTGAAGGCCCGCAAAGCGAAGTTTTGGCACAGGCAAAAAACCTGCTAAAATCTATCACCTGAGGGCTTGCGCGATCTGCAACTAGCCATTAAACGATCCCCCAGTGCCCCTATAGCTCAGCTGGTAGAGCAACTGATTTGTAATCAGTAGGTCCGCGGTTCGAGTCCGTGTGGGGGCACCATTTCTTCTTTATTTTTAATGGCTTGATAGCTTCGTGTCGCTGTGGCGTTCGAGTGTCCGAATGCGCTCGAGTCGGGCGGTGGGAAATAACGCGGATATTTGGGTCACCTATTCGATTTGGAGGTGCATTTGGGGGGGTATGTGGCGCAAAATTCTTTACGGGGCCTATTCTTGATGCCGGTTAATCTATTGAATTAAATAACCAAATTGGTGTCGTCTTTGCAATTCGCTGGCCGGTGGTTCGAGCTCGTTTGACCGAGACAGCCCGGCAACGGTTGGGGCAAATCAGAACGTCGTGATCGGTGCGCCCCAAGCCACGCAAGACCAAGTCGAGGCTAAGCTGATGTTGGTCCCTTCCTTGGCCGCTTGCGGATCTATTCAAAGACCAAATCTGCGCAAATTCTGGCATCTGACCGGTGAGAGGCCGTTTTCGTCGAGGCGGCGCAATCTGTCTTTGTCCAAGATTTTCTTCAGCCGCCGAGCTGAGTGCGCATCGCTTGGTAGATAACTGCCGTAGCCACATTTGCCAAATTGAGGGAGCGGACAAGAGGATTGCGCATTGGCAAATGAAAGACCCGATCCTTCTTCCCCTCCAAAATACTCTCAGGTAAGCCGCTGGATTCACATCCAAAAACCAAATAGGCATCGCATTGGAAGGTGGGATCAAAGACGCTTTGTGCGCCATGTTCTTCAAAGAAATATAGCCCATCGCGCGGCGGATTGCGATCCGCAACGAAACTCTGCCAATTGTCATACTCGCTCAGTTGGACGTGTTTCCAATAGTCCTGCCCCGCCCGGCGTACCGATTTTTCATCGAGCGAAAACCCGTAGGGTTTGATCAAAATGAGCTCGAGATTTAACGCCACACAGGTCCGCCCAATCGCGCCCGTATTGTACGGAATTTCAGGCGTTACCAATACCAATTTCATCCGCGGCTCTGTCATCGATATAAGGGCTTTCTCATCCATTGGTGCAGGATCAGCCCCGCCTTGGCATCCCTAACCCGACAAAAGGGCCTTCACAACGCCAAGTTATCGCACTCGCAGGCGATCGCATCCGGTTCTACCATCAGAAACCCTTTCATGCGCCCGCCTTTGCGACTGCCGCCTCGCTCAAAACCGGCGCTACCGATCCTGCCATGCGAAAGGCATCAGGATGTGCACTCTGGGGCAGACCGCAAGGGCGGGCAGTCTTTAGGGCGTTTCGCTTACTCCCGCAGGCGGACCGCTGTAGCTTTCGTCCCAATCGCGCAGCTGCGATACAATCGCACCCAATGCTTGCGCTTTCTCCGTCAGGGAATAGCCGACGCGCAGGTGTGAATCGTTCTTTTCCACCCGATTTACCAAGCCATGTCTTTCGAGATCACGGAGCTGTTCTGTAAGGACTTTTCGGCTGATACCTGTCAGCGCGCGTGCAAGTTCAAGGAAATGCAACTCTCCCGCTGAAAGCACATGCAGGATATTTGGCTTATGCTTGCCGCCGAGTGTCTGGAACGTTTTTGCCACGGGGCATTCGCCGGATTCTGTCAAGAAACGCGGCGCTTGGGCAGGGGTAAAGTCTTCCATAGAGCCGTCCCAGTTACCAAAAGGTGCTTAATTGTTGCGGGTGAATCACTGTGCAATGAGACAAGCGAATGCACAATGTAGAGAAGCCAGCCATGAATGAGAAAATCAAAGTTGAGACCATAAGAATGCTTCCCTTTGGAATGCTGAATGCCTTCCTTCTGATCAATCGCGGCAATGCAGTTCTTGTGGATACTGGGCTTCCGAATTCCGAAAGGATTGTGGAAAAAGCGTTGGAAAATAACGGCTTGGGCTGGTCGAACGTTCGGATGATCGTGTTAACCCATGGGCATATTGATCACGCAGGCTCGGCGGCGCGCCTGCGCGAGCTGACTTGCGCGCCGATCATCGCGCATGAACGCGATCTTGCGCTATTTCAAGGCGTGCGCCCCGTTCTGCGGCCAACGGGCGTGTTCGGGCGACTGTTTCGCAAAACCGGCGCGATTGAAAAACCTTTTCCCTATTTTGCACCGGATGAGATTGTCTCAACGCCGACGTATGATTTGCGCGGTGCCGGCCTCCAAGCGCGTCTTTTGTATACGCCCGGTCATACGCCGGGGTCGATCTCGGTTCTGTTTGGTGAGGGGGAAGTCATTGCTGGCGATCTCGCCTCTTCGGGGATATTTCTGGGAGGTTTGATGTTAAAAGGACGCACCAAGCAGCCCCCATTTGAGGAAGATCCTGAACAAGTCGCAGAGTCTCTAAAGAAGCTTTTGTCGCTGAACTGTTCGCGTTTTTATTTGGGCCACGGCGGCCCGTTGACAGCAGATCAAATCCGCAAACACATAAGCTATTTGGACAGCCGATAAGGGCCAGTGCGCCCTGGAATTCGCGCGGCTCTGAGGGCTCTGTTTAGCGGCAATATTGGTCGGGAAAGGAACAACTGGCAAAGACATAGCGGGCCTAACCCGGTGCGCGCCCATGAGCCCTTGACGCGCTCACCGGGGATAATCGTTCGCGTGCAAGAATTGCCAAATGTCCCGATTTAACTGTGCGAGATCATTAATGGCAGCGTCAATTACTTGGCGTGTGTCGCTGTCAATCTGTTCAACTTGTCCCATTTTGATAGCGTCTTTTCTGTCCGCGATCCGCATCAAAATGGTATGTGTGACAGCCGAATTATCATCGAATGCGTAGATGCAATGGTTGTAACGATTTCGCATATGCCCGATTTTTTGAAGACGCGTCGTTAAGGAAATGAGCTGGCTGCGTTCGCTCTGATCCATGCGCTCTCGTTTTGACAATCGCTGAACCAGATCGAACCTGGCGCGAGTTGTATTGAGGGTCATAAAAATCACGGTCGCGGTTTCGAGATCCACCTTGGCCAATCCTGCAATCAAGTGAATCAGCAGGCTTTCGGTATTTGTCCAAGCGTAGTTCAGTTTCCCGACG
The DNA here is from genome assembly GCA_047631555.1 of Halocynthiibacter sp. Classification (GTDB taxonomy): domain Bacteria; phylum Pseudomonadota; class Alphaproteobacteria; order Rhodobacterales; family Rhodobacteraceae; genus JBLHZY01. The sequence goes on from JBLHZY010000001.1 coordinate 409,933, forward strand.
CGCAACAAAAAGGCGTCGAAATCGTTGGTGTCGCTGAACTGCCTCGCCGTCATTCAATCACCTGATCGATGAAACCATTGCTTGCCGCCGTATGATAGGCGACGGCCGCCTCGGTTCGATTGTTGAGGCCCATTTTGCCAATGATGTGATGAATGTGAAGCTTGATTGTGCTTTCGGACAGATGAGGCGCGATCATCGACCAGCCAAGCAATGCTGGTCGCCAAAAGACTCCCCAGGACGGGGCCTCTGGCGGCGGGGAAAATGGTGGCGAGGCCGTACCGTTTCACAAGCGGATTGGCCCGGATGGATTTGCCGATGCCCTGAAAAAGGGAACGCGCGCTGTGCGCCGAAATTTGGCCTTTGTGATGATCTTGACCCTTGGCACCAATATCTTGATCCTGGCGATCCCAATCTATCTTTTTCAGATTTCCGATCGGGTTCTGACGAGCCGCTCTGTTGATACATTGATCATGCTCACCATCGTTATCGTTGGCGCAATTTTGGTTCAGGCGATACTCGACTCCCTGCGCCGTTTTATCCTGATGCGCAGCGCGGTAGAGGTCGCCGCGCGCCTTGTCGCCCCCATCCTAAGCGCCGCCGCGCATGCCTCGCTTCAAGGCAACGGCAAGGAATATCAGACCCTTTCGGATTTGCAGCAGGTCCGCAGCTTTCTTGTGTCCGGGACGCTGATCTCGTTTTTGGACGTGCCATTTGCACCGCTTTTTCTGACGGTGATCTTTCTGGTTCATCCGCATCTGGGTACGATTGTGGTGGGCAGTTCGATTTTGCTTTTGATCATTGCAATCGCCAACCAAAAAATGACTGCCAAACCGTTTGCGGAGGCAAATCTGGCCCAGAGCCGCGCCAATATGCATCTGAATTCCATGGCCCGTAACAGCCAAATCATCAATGCCATGGCGATGGTGCCCGAAGCGGTGCGGATTTGGGGCAAGGACACGGCCAACTCGCTGACCGCGCAGGTGCGCGCCTAAGATCGCAACATCATGTTTGCCTCATTGAGCCGCGGTGTCCGTTTGCTTACGCAGATCGGGCTGCTGGGTTGGAGGCAAATCTGGCGCTACACGGAGAGATCACCGGCGGGATGGTCATCGCCGCCTCGATCATTGCCGGCCGCGCCTTGGCACCGATCGAGGGCTCAATTGAGGGGTGGAGTTCCTTTCTGCTCTCACGCGCGGCCTATGGGCGGATCACCGATCTGATGCGCCGATCGCGCGCGCGCTTTCGAGCGGCTCGTTTTGCCGCATCCCGAAGGGCGGCTCGATGTGGAGCGTCTGCTCTATGTGCCGGGCGGGACGAAACAGGTCATTCTCAACGGCCTCAGCTTTCACCTTGATCCCGGCGAAACCCTCGCCGTGATCGGCAATTCCGGGGCTGGCAAAACCACCCTTGGCAAAATGCTGGTGGGATCGATCCTGCCCACCTCGGGCAATGTGCGGCTCGATCTGATGGACATCCGCAATTGGGATCCGCGCCAGCTTGGCGAGTGCATCGGCTATGTGCCTCAAGATGTTAAGCTTTTTCCGGGCACGATCAAGGACAACATCGCCCGTATGCGCGATGATGCCACAGATGCCGATATTCACCGCGCCGCCGTTTTGGCCGACGTAAACGAGATGATCGCCGCTCTGCCGCACGGTTATGAAACGGTCGTTGCAGCAGACGGTTCGCCCCTCTCGGGCGGGCAAAAACAACACGTGGCCCTCGCGCGCGCCTTCTTTGGTAAAACCCGATTGCTTGTGCTCGACGAGCCTAATTCAAACCTGGATGCTGCGGGAGATCAGGCGCTTGCCCGTGCCATTCAACACGCCAAAGACAATAAGATCACCGTGGTTGTTATCACGCAAAAGCCCTCGCTTTTGAAGGTTGTGGACAAGATCATGATGGTCGCCGATGGCAATGTTGCGCTTTTTGGGTTTCGCGATCCCGTCCTCAAGAAAATGGCCGAACGTAGCGCCGGCACGCAGGAGATTGCCAAATGAGCCATGCATCAACAGCCCTCGTTCCCGCCACTTGGTATGAGGATGTCCCGCGTTCGATCAAAACCCATGTGATTTTTGGGGTGGTCTTGATGGCGGCCGCATTCGGCGGCATTGGCTATTGGGCAACGCAGGCGCCATTGGCGGCAGCTGTGGTCTCTCAGGGAAGTTTCATCGCCACCGGCCGCAACAAGATTGTTCAGCATTTGGAGGGCGGGATCATCGATCGGATCTTTGTTGCCGAGGGGGATGTCGTGAAGGCGGGTCAAGTGATGGTGCGCCTTGATGAAACCTCCGTCGTTGGCAAAGAACGCGAGCTGTTCTTGCGCCAGGTGCGCCTTCAAGTGGCCCAAGCGCGGTTTCGCGCCGAATACGAACAGAAAGACGAGCTGAAGTTCCCGCCCGAGCTGGCAAAGCTGCGCGCCGATCATGAGGTGGCTACGATGATGGAGGGCCAAACGCTTGGCTTTACCGTCTCCATGCAGGGCCTACGCAATGATGTTGGCTTGTTGGAGCGCAGCATCGAGGCACTTGGCATCCGCGCGAGCGGCTATACCAGTCAGCTTGAAGCGACTAAGACCCAGATGGCTATCCTCGCCGAGGAGTTGATCGACAAGCAGGTGCTGTTGGAGCGCGGCCTGGTGCGCCGCCCCGATGTGAATGCTGTGCGGCGCGCCACCGCAGAAGCACAAGGGCAGGTCGGCCGTTTGAACGCAGAAATTCAGGAAATCAACGAGGTTAGAGATCGCTACACCGCCCAGATAGAACAGACTTTGGGCGAGCACCGGGATGCCGCACTTGATGAGCTGCAAGTCGTGGCGGCCGAGCTAGACGGCATCCGCGAGCAAGTGCGCACAGCGCGCGCCGTTTTGGGCCGGGTGGATGTTGTCGCGCCGGTTTCGGGAACAATCGTGCGGCTCTATTATCATACGGCTGGCGGCGTTGTTGAAAGCGGCAAGGCCATCGTTGAAATCCTGCCCTCGGACGAGCCGCTGATCATCGAGGCCCAGGTGCCCCGCACAGATATCGACAGCGTGAAGATCGGATTGCCCGCAACCATTCGCCTCTCTGCCTTAAACCAGCGCACAACGCCGGTGCTCGACGGGAGGGTCTATTATGTCTCTGCGAATACGATTTCAGATTAAAAGGCAACGGTAAACAAGGAGGTTTATGTTGCACGCATTTCCATCGCGCCCGAAGAGCTGCTGCGCGTGCCGGGCTTTACGCCAACGCCGGGCATGCCCGCAGAAATCATGATCCTGACGGATGAGCGCACCTTCGTACAATACCTGATGAAACCCATCCTCGACAGCATGTCGCGCGCGTTTCGCGAAAGGTAGATTGACGAGAGGCGCGATTTTCCGGGTATCTGCGCCAATTCGCGCGGATTTTGCCCCGGATCGGGCGTGACAAACATGCGGTCTCGCGGGTAAGGTGGCCGTATGAAACATATTCCTAAAGAAAACACCGATGAGGCGCTGGTTCAGGAATTCCTGAACAAAGGCGGCAAGGTCAGCGTTGGTAAAACCAAACCGCTTAAGCCCGAACTGGGCCTGAGCAACAATGTTTGGAACAGCAAGCTGACCAAAGAAGAGAAAGCCGCGCGCGACAAAAAGTGAGTATTGGGCGCTTTGGCCGCTACATTGGCGCCTGCGCCGGTTGCTATTGGGCTGCACGCTGCTTGATTTTGCTGCCATGCTCAATCGCCGCTGAGGGATAAAGAACGACCTCGCTTTCCTCGCTCAATCCATCAATCACTTGCGTTGAAATGCCGTCGCTTCGGCCGATCTCAACATTGGTCAGCTGGGCCGTGCCATTTTGCGCCTTAAACACCGACCAGAGTCCATTTTCGCGAAACAGCGCGCTCGCCGGGACGCTCAAAACATCCGCCGCTTGCCAAATGATGATGCCCGCCTCAAGCCGATATCCATGGCCCAATCCGGGGCGCTCCTCAACAGGGCTGTGCAGCCCGATTTCAACCCGGACGCGCTGCTCCTCGACCCCCAAAGCCGAATATTTGGTCACGCCAAAAGGATCAATCCGGATCACTTCGCCGCGCAGCGCATTGGGCCCGCCCCAATCGCGCAGGATCACCGGATCCCCCACCGAGACCTGCACCGCATCAGATGAAATCAGCTCAACCACAACCTCCAAATCTGAGGCAACATCGCCGATTTCCATGATCGGGGCGCCGGCGGGTAGGGTCGTTTCACTTTCCTGCAAAACCCGCAAAATCCGCCCATCAATCGGGGAAAACAGCGGGATTTCATCGCCATGCGCATCATCAATCGCCGAGGCCAGCCCAATATCATCGCGCCCGACCAAGGTTGCGCGCGCATTCACCAATTCCGCCTCGCGCATCGCAATTGCTGCCTCGGCTGTTTCGCGGCTCGCTCGGCTGGAGCGCAGCGCGCCCTGAACGCGATCAAGCGCGGCTTTGCTGGCGATGCCGCGCTCAAACAGCGAGTTTGTCCGCTCAAAATCCGAAGCGGCCAGCTCCTCGTTTGCGATGGCAGCATTGAGGTTGGCTTGGGCCACGCGCAACGCCGCCGACGAGGCATCAACCGCCGCCGCCGCCTGTTCGCGGGTTCTGCTGTCGAGCATCGCGGGGCGGATCGGGCGCATCTGTGCGACCACAGTTTTGCCCCCATTCACCAGATCGCCCGGGTGCACCTCGACCCGCAAAACGCGCCCTGCAACCGGGGTCGAAACCACATAGGTTTCGCGCACGCGGGTGCGGCCCTCTTCGTCAATCGTCACCGTCAGATCGCCGCGGCTTACCTCCCCCAAATCAACCTCAACAGCTTTGGGCATCATCGTCAGAACAATCGTCGCAGAAACGGCGGCGACGGCGGCGAAAATAAGAACGTTGCGAGATAGTTTTGCGCGTTTTGGCATGAGGATTACTCTCTCGTTGAAAGGGCTGAAATGATGTCTGTGCGGCTCATATCGCGTTTGACGAGCCAGCCGGAGGCAAGCGCTGCGGCAACAACGACAGAGATCGCGATACCGTGCGCGCGCGGCGCATAGACGACGGGAATTTGGTAAAGGTCGGTCGAAAAACCGGCTGCAATCAAGTTTGATACAGCATTGCCCAACAGGACCCCAACAGGCAAGGCAACCAAGGTCACAGCGGCCAATTCGCCGAGCAAAACAAAGGCAGTTTCAGACTCGTAAAACCCCATGACCCGCAAACTCGCCAAATCGCGCGAGCGTTCCTCTTGGGCGACGCGCGCGACGTTGTAGATGATGCCAAAGGTGATCGCAAAAGCCATGAACCCCATGATGAAACGCGAAGAGCCCGCACCTTCATCCATGATCTTTTGGAAGGCTTTCTCTGCCTCGATCCGCAAGCTTACCCCTGCAACCATCGGCATATTTTTGAGCGCAGCATAGACCGCATCCTGCGCGCCATCCTCAATCGAGAGATAGGCGCCCGAAACGCGCTGCGGCTCATGGATCAGCCGGTTGAGCGCCTCAAGATCCATATAGGCTGGCGCGCCCAACAAGCTCTCGGCTATTCCGGAAACGCGTGTTGTTACAACGGGTTGGCTGCCGGAGCGGATATCAAGGGTTAGGCTATCACCGACTTTTACGGCCAGAATATCCGCCAGTGGCGCAGACAAAACGATGCCCTGTGTGGGTAGCGCGATTGGGGCGATATCTGCATCAAGCGCGCGAAACAATTGCGCGTTTGGCGCAAGGCCAGTGATCGCACCAGAATAATTGCGCCGACCGTTTCGCAAGATCACCGGGACATTGCGCACTGGTTCGACCTGAGTGACACCGGGCAATCCTTGAAGCTCAAGGATCGTTTTGATCGGGGCAGGCGAGACAAAACTCGCAGAGAGATCAGAGCGATCAATCACATTGAAAACCCGGTCGAGCGCCTCATCAAACCCCTCATAAATGATCAACATAGACAGGCTCAGCGCCATGCCCGCCGCGATCCCAATAACGGCGCTGAGCATACGCCAAGGCTGGCGCACCAAACGGCGCAGCACCATCCGCGTCGGTTGATCGAGATAGCGCACAAGGCCTTTGCCAAAGCCGCCCGCCTTTGAGTAATCGGGCGGGGTTGGCGGGCGCATGGCCTCTGCCGGGGCGAGACGAAAGATCCGCCGCAACACAATGACACCCCCCAAAGAAGCCACCACAACGCTGGTAATAATGCCCGAAGCAAAGGAGGAAAACTCAACCCGAAACAGCAGGAACGGCAGCTTATAATAGGTCGTGTAAATCGGGACGGTCATGCGCCCCAACACAATCCCCAAGAGACAACCAAACAGCGCGCCGGCAAGTGCGATCATCAAGATCAGCTGAAGGTAATGGCTGCTGACTTCGGTATCGGTATAGCCAAAGGCCTTCATCAGGCCGATCTCTTTGCGCTCGGATTGGAGCATCCGGCTGGTCACAACATAAAGCAAAAAGGCGGCCACCAACATAAAGACGGGGGGGACGTTTTTGGCCGAGATTTCAAGCCCGGCAATCTCTTCGCTCAGAAACCGATTTGAAGGATGATCGGCAAGCCCGTAAGCGCCGGGCGCGCCATAAGGGGCAAGCGCGCGATCAACGCCGTCCAAGACCGCCTCGATGTCGGCGCCGCGCAAAAGCGTGAGCAAGACCTCGTTAAACGCCCCCTTCATATCGAGCGCCGCCGCAAGGGCAGGGCGGCCAATCCAGATCACCCCAAAGCGCGCGTCATCCGGGATCATTTCGCCCGGCGCGGCAAAGTAGATAAATTCCGGCGATTGGGCTGTTCCGACAACGTCAAAAATGCGCCGCGCCCCGTTGAGCGTGACCCGGATTTGATCTCCCGGCGTGATCCCATGGACCTTGGCAAAGCTTTCCAAAAGCACGATCTCATCGATTTGCCCGGTCTCGGGCGCGCGCCCGGCCGTTAAGCGGATCTCATTGAGATGGCGCAGATTGTCGGTCGGCAAAGACAGGATGCGCGCCGAGATGGGCAGGGCGCGCGACTGAATATCGATCAAAGCGACCCCGGAAATACGCGTCTCAACCGCCGCAACCCCGGCAATATCATTGAGCTTGCTCGCGACATGTTCGGGCGCGCGCGCCACAGAGGCAAAGACCTGCGCAAACTGGTGCCGCTCGTAATAGGCGTCGCGCGTTTGGGTCAGCGAGGCAACAAACCCCGACATCATCACCTGCAAGCCAACGCCAATCCCGATCACCACCATAATCGCGATGGCTTGCCCTTTGATCCGCCACAGATCGCGGAATAATTTGGCGTGTAGCGGGCTCACCACTCAATCTCCTCAGCGGCGAGCGGCTTGGCATTAAGCTCGACATTTCGGATCGCCCCATCGGCAAAATTGATCACCCGATCCGCCATAGCGGCGGTGGCGGCGGCATGGGTGATGATCAAAACGGTGGTGCCGAGCTTTTCATTCACATCCTGCAAAACCCGTAAAACCGCCCGCCCCGTGGCGCTATCAAGCGCGCCTGTCGGCTCGTCACAAAACAGAACTTCGGGCTGTTTGGCCACCGCGCGCGCAATGGCCACGCGTTGCTGCTCGCCGCCCGAAAGCTGGGCAGGAAAATGATCGACGCGCTTCCCCAGCCCGACAATCTCAAGCGCCTCATCCGCGCTAATGGGGTTTTCGGAAATCTCGGTGACAAGTTCGACATTCTCGCGCGCGGTCAGGCTTGGCATCAGATTGTAAAACTGAAAAACAAAGCCAACATGATTGCGCCGATAGGTGGTGAGGTCGCGATCTGACATGGATGTAAGGCACTGCGTACCAAACCAAGCCTCACCCGCGCTCGCCTTATCTAAGCCGCCCAAAATATTGAGCAATGTCGATTTGCCGCTGCCCGACGGCCCGAGCAAAACCACGATCTCGCCTTTGCCAATCTCAAGATCAACGCCACGCAGAGCATGAACCGCAGAGTGGCCTTCGCCATACACTTTGGTCAGTGCTTTGGCGCTAAAGGCAATGTTGGGGAGGATATCGGTTTGCGTGCTCATACCCCTTTATACCGCAAAAAGGCGCCTGCAACTTGATTAAAATCAAACGATTGAGATGAGAGGATGCGCGCGGCGTTTCGCCCGATCCGGGCCGGGCAATCGCCTTGGCGCGCTCTGCATATTTCGGTCAGCAAGGGGCCTTGGGAGAGGGAAGAGTTGAGGCGACTGCGGGCTTTCGCGCCGCCCTCAAACGAAAAGGGCCGCGCCCTCAACAAAGAGGCGCGGCCCAGATTTTGCTGCGGGTGGATTTACCCGATGATGGCGTTCAGCGTCGCTGAGGGGCGCATAACGGCGGCGGTTTTGGCCGCGTCGCCGTGGAAATATCCGCCAAGATCGGCTGGCGCGCCTTGCGCGGCGGCAAGCTCGGCGATGATTTTACCCTCGTTTGCGACAAGCGCCTCAGCGATCGGTTTGAAATGCGCGGCAAGCTCGGTTTCGCTTGTTTGGGCGGCCAGTGCTTGAGCCCAATAGCGGGCAAACCAGTAGTGGCTGTCGCGGTTATCCGGCTCGCCAACTTTGCGCGAAGGCGAGTGGCCATTGTCCAAGATGCCTTGGGTGGCCGCATCAACCGCTTGACCCAAAACGCGGGCCTTTTCGTTGCCTTTGGCGTCGGCAAGGAAGGTCAGGCTTTCGCCAAGCGCGCAGAACTCGCCAAGGCTGTCCCAACGCAGGTGATTTTCCTCAACCAGCTGTTGAACATGCTTGGGGGCCGAGCCGCCCGCGCCGGTTTCAAACAGGCCGCCGCCATTCATCAGCTTCACGATTGAGAGCATTTTGGCCGAAGTTGCCAGCTCAAGGATCGGGAAGAGATCGGTGAGGTAATCGCGCAGAACGTTGCCTGTAATGGCGATTGTATTCTCACCTTTGGTGATGGTTTCGAGCGAGGCGCGGGTCGCTTCGCGCGGCGCCATGATCTCAAACTTATCCGAAACGCCTTGGGCCTCAAGGATCGGTTTGACGTAAGCAATCAGCTCGGCGTCATGGGCGCGCGCGGCATCGAGCCAGAAAATGGCGCGCGTGCCTTCGGCCTTTTGGCGCGCGATGGCGAGGTTCACCCAATCCTCAATCGGCGCTTTGCGCGCAGAGGCCGAGCGCCAGATATCGCCCGCTTCAACCGCGTGGCTGTGCAGCACGGTGCCATCCGCAAGGATCAACTTAACGGTGCCGGCTTCTTTGATCTCAAAGGTCGTTGGGTGCGAGCCATATTCCTCGGCTTTTTGCGCCATGAGGCCGATGTTTTGAACTGTGCCAGCGGTGGCAGGGTTCAATTTACCGTTTTCTTTGAAGAACTTAATGCTCTCGTCATAGACGGGCGCGTAGGAACTATCCGGAATGATGCAATTGGTATCGGCCTCTTTGCCATCCGGGCCCCAGCCTTTGCCGCCCGCACGGATCAGGGCAGGCATGGAGGCGTCAATGATCACGTCGGAGGGGACGTGCAAGTTGGTGATGCCCTTGTCGGAATCGACCATATACATCGGCGGACGCGCGGCCATGCAGGCCTTAATATCGGCCTCAATCGCCGCGTTGCCTTTGACGCGGGCGAGCAGATCGCCAAGGCCTGAATTCGGGTTTACGCCCAGATCAGCCATGGCCGCGCCATGCTTTTCAAATACCGGCGCGAGGAAAGCTTTGACCGCGTGACCAAAGATGATCGGGTCGGAAACCTTCATCATCGTGGCTTTCATATGCAGCGAAAACAGCGTGCCATCGGCCTTGGTCTTTGTGATCTGATCGGTGAGGAACGCATCAAGTTTGGCCGCGCTCATAAAGGTCGCGTCAACGACCGTTCCAGCAGGATAGGAGAGGCCGTCTTTAAGGATCGTCTCACCGGAAGCGGTTTGCAGAACGATCTTGGCTGTGGTCTCGGCTGTCAGGGTTGCAGAGGCCTCATTTGAGAAGAAATCACCGCCGTCCATGGCCGCGACGTTGGTTTTGCTGGCGGCTGTCCATTCGCCCATGCGGTGCGGGTTGTTTTGGGCAAAGCTTTTGACGGCTTTGGCGGCGCGGCGATCGGAATTGCCTTCGCGCAGGACCGGGTTCACAGCCGAACCTTTGAGCGCATCATATTTTGCGCGGACGGCTTTTTCAGCGTCGCTCGCCGGGGCTTCTGGATAATCGGGCAGGGCGTAGCCTTGCGATTGCAGCTCTTTGACGGCCGCCACAAGCTGCGGCACGGAGGCGGAGATATTGGGAAGCTTGATGACATTCGCATCAGCCGTTTTCACCAATTTGCCAAGCTCGGCCAAGTCATCGCTCTGGCGCTGCTCTGGCTTAAGGTGCTCAGGGAAGGCGGCAAGGATACGGCCCGCAAGGCTGATATCTTTTGTGCCGACAGAGACGCCCGCCGCGGCGGCAAATTTCTGAATGATCGGCAAGAATGAGGCGGATGCGAGCTCGGGCGCTTCGTCCACTTTGGTATAGATGATATCTGACATTGGAAACCTCCTGAAAATGAGTTGCCCGTTCCTTATCGGATGATGCGGGAGGCGTCTATAGTATACCGTTGTATACGGAGCGAAATCTCGTGAAAATATGAAGCGAACGCGATCCAACGGGCGAATATCCGCCACAGAACCGGGGCCGGGGCGCGAAAGTTAACGCTGGCGAGGGCGGGGCGCTCCTGCCAAACATGAAGGGGCAGGGTGGCAGGTCTTTGGCGCTTCTTGCAATGGGCGTATCTGTCTGTAATGCTGATCAAAATCTATCAGGGAATTGAGTGTGTTTGATGTCGGCGAGGGAAGATGTTTTTGATCCGTGGCAGCACCAAGAGCCCCTGCATGCAGCCGCCCCGAACCCCAGCGCAGGCATAACGAAAATTGCCGACGTTGCGCCGCTCGACGATCAGTTTGGCGCCGCACGGCTCAAATCCATTCCTGACGCGCTTTATCCGGCGCTCTTTGGCCCCCTAAAGGAGAGCAAGGAGAGCATCGACGAAATCGGGGCCAAAGAACGCCCGCAAAACGCGCCCTCTTATACATATGCGCTCCTAGATGCGGCCAAAATTCCAAATCTCGTTGAAATGCTCTTTACCTCCGGCCTTGAGCACCGCTGTCTTTTTAAGGGCGCCGCATTCGAAGAGCTAAAGGACGTCGCGCCTTGGATCGTGCGCCTTGAGGATGATCATCGCTTTACGCGCCAGCTGTTCACCAAGGGCCAAGTTCCTTGGAACCTTTGGGATAAGGAGCCGGGCGTATATTTGCGCTCAAACGCGTCGCTGGATGAGCTTTGGGCCCATTTTCGCAAGTTTACCCGGGTTCAGGATGAAGATGGGAAATGGTTTGTTGCCAAGTTCTGGAACGGCGTCCTTTGGGCCGCATTTACGCGCAATGCCGCGCTTATGGATCTGCCGCTTTTTTACGCGCTGAGCGCAGGGGTTGAGCGGTTTGTCTATACAAATGACGCCCCCGACCAATGGTTCGTTATTGAGCCAACCCGCGGGCAAAATGCCGGGCGTTTAAAGCCGTGCATAACCCGCGACCTTGTGCTTGCCTGCAATGAGATCGTTGAGCTTCGCCACGAAACCGCAGATATCAATCATGCGATTGTGGCCCTTATGGGCGATAAATCGGCGGCAAAAATCCCGCGAAAGACCTATGCCGATGTGCGCAAATGGTTGATCCATAACGGGTTTCGCGACGCCGAACATATCCGCGCCGCGCTCACTACCCTTGCCCAACGGGGCATGCTCGTTGATAAAAACTGGAACGCCGAACTGCACGCGATGCTTTGCGATTCAGCGCGCGGGCCCGGTGTACGGCTTTGGATGCTGCAAAACCGGCAGTGGGATTGAATTGTGAGATTGATATGCGGCGAAACTCTCTTTTTCTCTTGGTCCTCGCGGCAATCGTGGCCGTACTGCTCGCATGGATATCGTGGAAAAATTTTTGGTGGAGATACACAATGAGCGAAGCGAGCTTTGAGTATAGGACTGTGTGCGTTGGTCGTTACAATGTTGATATCCCAAAGAATTTCGATGTCATGTTCACCCATACCGCGCTTAACGGCTTTGCCATCGAACCGCTTGGAGCGATGAGCGACAGCGCCGTTCGTGATCGCGCTGAGGCGCGGGCGCGCGCGCTTGAGGGCGGCTTTGTGAACGAGGAAGGCGAGCGGATCAACCTGCTCAAGGCAATGAACACCGGGCCGCTGCGCATTGTTGCCTCTCAGGTCGATCTGAGCGACCTGGGCGTTACGGTGGAAAGCTATGATATAGAAGCCTTTACCCATCAAAATGGTGCAGGCTACGCTCTAACCGGGACGGTTCTTTTGGAAACGGAAGAGGCCGATCTGCAACGCCTCAGCGAAGCCGCGACCGGGTTGCAACAAGGGGCAGGACCCGGATTTTGCTTTGAGGGCGGCCATCAAGCCCAAGTGCAACAGCGCGAAGATGTCTCTGCCTTTTTGCATGATCCCAATCTTGAGGGCTTTGGTGTCGAGATTTCCATCACTGAGGAACAACACGCTGGCGCGGAACGCAATGATCCAGGCGGCAACTCTTCGCCAAGCGCGCGCCCGGTAAGCATTGCGGGGCTTTCGGGCTATGAGACGCGTTATGCTTCCAACAAGCCCTCTACCATTGGCGAAGAAACGGTTATTCAGTTTTTCGCCTCAGTCGGGGCCGCCGCAGACGCCGGCGCGCATTTTCAAAGTATCACTTTGCAGTTGTTCAAAGTTGCCCCTTCGGCCGAAGAACCGCCCTATACATTGGAGGCCGCAACCGAGATATGGGCGCGCGCAATTACCTCCCTGAAAAGGAGATAGGGTTTGGTAGACAGTTCAGTAGAACGCTGCCCGCTCAGCGTGATTTGCCCGGTTGTTTTTATCCCCGGGATTATGGGCAGCCGGTTGCGCAATGCACGCACCAAGAATGTGGTTTGGGATCCGGGCGTTGGCGGCTGGGATCAGTTTTGGCATACGTTGGATCTCGCCATTTCTGGCGCCAAAACCAAGCGCGAAATGCTTGTTGGGCGCTCTGGGTCTGGGTTTTCGCCGAGCTATCTCGAAGTGGCGCATGGGCGGCGCGGTTGGAAAGCGGATAATGGGTTTCAGGGCCTGCTGGCCACATATTCGCCCTTCGTAAATTGGCTCAATCAAGACGTGGTAACCCGGATCAACGGCTGCGTTGTGATGATCCGCTTTGTCGTCGTCGCGTATCCCTATAATTGGACCAATTCAAACCTCGGCTCAGCAGCCGGCGTTGGCGAAGCCGTTGCCTGGGCCGCCTCACAAAGCGAAGAGATTGCCCAAAGACTTTCGCGCCAAACCATCAAACCAATCATCGTCACCCACTCAATGGGCGGACTGGTTTCAAGGGCCTATACCCAAACTTTGGGCAATGCAGGCGATGTCCAAGGCGTTATTCACGGCGCGATGCCAACGCACGGCTCGCCCGAATTATACAAGCGGATCAGGGGTGGATTTGAGGGCGGCACACGGTTCATCCTTGGCAAAGACCAAGAGCAAGTCACCGCGACCGCAGCCAATATGCCCGGCCCGCTCGAATTGGCTCCAAACCGCGTCTACCAAGATGTGGCAGGGCATCGCAAATGGCTGCGCGCGCTCGATGGCGTTGGCAACCTGCTCCACGCTTGGCCAAACGCCGACCCCTATAGCGAGATTTACGCAAACGCGGCGCCTTGGTATAAGCTCGTGCAAAGCTCGCTGCTTGATCCTGGCGGAAATGCGGGCAGGGCTTGGAGCGGCTATGTGCGACAAGTTGCCAAGGCCAAAAACTTTCACGCCGGGCTTGAAGGCAGCAGCTTTCACCCCAACACGCGGATGTTTTATGGCACAGAGCGCAAGACCCGCGACCACGTAGCATGGAAACCGATGGAGCGCTTTGCTGGCGCCTATCCTCTTGATGCGGAATACAGAATTACCTCAGGCCGGACCAATTTGCGCGGCTATCATCCCGAGCGCGGCGTTGCCGGAGGGCGAACATTCGGGCGGACATTGCAAATGGAAGGTCCAAAGGCAAAGGGCGATGGAACAGTGCAAGCTGGATCGGGCATACATGTAGATCAAATGTCGGTCCCGATTGCGGATGGCTTTGAGCACCAAGGCGCATTTGATTCCCGTAACGCGCGTAAATTGACGGTGGATTGGCTCACCGAAATGGTAAAAGAGGCAATCGCTTAGCGCCAAAACCGGCATCTTGCGCCCCATCGCGCCGGTTTTTCGCACCACATTTGGAGCCCTGATATGTTTCTCACAAAGACCGATTGCACCGAGCTAACCGCATGGCGCCGTGAATTGCACCGCGCGCCAGAGCTTTCCGGCCAAGAGGCAAAAACCGCCCAAAAGGTCTGCGATATGGCGCGGGCTCTTGGCGCGGATCGCGTGCTTTCTGGGCTTGGCGGTCACGGCGTTGCGGCCATTTTTGAGGGCGCCAATCCCGGCCCAAAGGTGATGATCCGCGCCGAGCTTGACGCCCTGCCGATCGCTGAGATTTCCAAGGCCGCGCATCGCTCACAGATTGAGGGTGTTGCGCATCTTTGCGGCCACGATGGCCATAGTACAATCCTCGCGGCCCTTGCGCGCGGGCTGAGCCGGCACCGGCCAAATCGCGGCCAAGTGACCCTTCTTTTTCAGCCCGCCGAAGAAACAGGCGCGGGCGCGCAAGCCATCCTCAATGACCCACAATGCGCTGAAATAAAACCAGATTTTGCCTTCGCGCTGCACAATATGCCCGGCCTGCCGCTTGGCCATGCAAGCTTGGTTGAGGGGGCCGCCGCTTGCGCCTCCCGCGGGATGCGCATCACGCTAAGCGGCAAAACGGCCCATGCCTCCATGCCCGAAACAGGCAAATCCCCGATGCTGGCCCTGGCCGCAATCATGCAAGAAATTGCGGGCCTTGGGCAGGGCGGAAATACCGGCAAATCGCGCCCGCAAGACGGCTTTGCCATGGCCACAATCACCCATGCCAACATGGGCGCGCCTGCCTTTGGGATCGCCCCCGGCGCGGCCGAAATTCTCGCCACCTTGCGAAGCCTAAGTGATGCGGATATGGCCGATTTGGTGCGCCGCGCAGAGGGTATTTGCCAAAAGGCGGCCCAACTCCATGGGCTTGGGCTGCAGATAGTTTATGAGGAGGTTTTCACCGCCAGCGTCAATCATCCAGCGGCGACCAAGGCCCTGCAATCGGCGCTTGCGGCCGCTGAAATACCTGCCTGCGATCCGGATGATCCCCATGCCCAGCCGATGCGCGCCTCAGAGGATTTCGGCCGCTTCAATGCTCTTGCGCCCAGTGCGATGCTCTTGCTTGGCGCTGGGGATACTTGGCCAAGTTTGCACAATCCCGATTATGATTTTCCCGATGAACTCATCCCTATCGGGGCCAATATCTTTATGGAACTGATCCGCCAACTCACTGATTAGACGTGGATTTTATGGCGCAAGCCATGCGCCGCCCCAATCATCCGCCCTCTCAAAAACCGCGCGCCGATGCTGCGGCTGCGCCAATATCACCGCGTCAATCGCCTCAATCGAAACGCGCAAAACCGCAAAACGCGCGCTATCTGCTTCGCGGGAAAACGCGCCCGGCGCAGGGATTTTGGACCCCGGCGCCGGTGTGACCCCGTAGTTTGGTCGCGCGCCTAGGGGCACATCGCGCCAAAGAGAGGCCGCCGCCGCGCCAAGCAATATTTGCGCCCGCCCAGTGAGGCGAATTTGCATCTCCATATCCGCGCGCCACACCATAATGCTCACCATTGGGTTGGCGCGAATTTGGGCGACCTTGGCCGTTTCGCTATCAGTATGGATATCGATCAGGCCGCGGGCTTCATCCACCGCGCGTAGCATAACACTGCGCTGTTCCGGCCCGCCATTCTTGCCGATCGTCGCAAGCGAAGCCCGCCGCCCCTCGGCAATACCCTGGGCAATACTTTGGGGCGCAGGGCCCGTTCCAAGGCAATCCCAAACGCGCCGCAATATCTGATCCAGATGGTCGCTCCAAACCGCGCCATCCGTTTGCTCATTTCCCATGCGTTCGCCCCCCTCATTGGGCAAAACTTGCCCTTGAACGCCGCGCAGCGCAAGTGCCCCCTAGACGGCAGATTTCTTCGCGCTACTCTGCCCAAATGACCACCAATTCACGCCTCCGCGCCAAATCGATTTTCGCCCAAGGCGTAGCTGCCGCCGGACCCTGCGCAAGCGGTGAAATCGGCGCTTCTGGCCGCGCCTTTGGCCCCGGCGCTCATTATTGCCATCGGAAAAGCTGCGCGCCTCATGGCCGAGGCGGCGCTTGCGCAAATCGGCGGCGCAGTGCCGACTCTTGTTGTGACAAATTATGAAAATGCGCGCGCGCTTAAAGGCGCTGAAGTGCTTGCCGCAGGCCATCCGATCCCGGACGAAAATGGCGCGAAAGCCGCGCAACGCGTGATGCAGTTGCTGGAGGAATTGCCCGCCGAGAGCCATGTTCTAGCGCTTATATCAGGCGGCGGCTCGGCGCTTTTGCCCGCGCCGCCGCCCGGCATTTCCCTTGCAGATAAGGCCGAGCTTAACCGGCTCTTGCTCGGATCTGGCGCGGCGATTAACGAGATGAACATGGTGCGTCAGCAGGTCTCACTGATCAAGGGCGGCGGGCTTTTGCGCCTCGCAGCGCCGGCCAAAATTCATGCGTTGATCCTCTCAGACGTGATTGGAAACGATCTTCGCGCCATCGCCTCAGGCCCGACCGTCGCCCCAATCGGAACGCGCAAAGAGGCGCGCAACGTATTGAAAAACTTGGGTATTTGGGCGCAAGTCCCGGCCTCTATCGCGGCGTATCTAAATTCCGATGAGGCCGCATCCAGCGCGCTTCCTGAGGCGCAAAACACGCTCATTGGTTCAAATGAAATCAGCGTGGCCGCCATGGCCAAATCCGCCAGCGGCGCGCATGTTGCATCCTCATCGCTGGTTGGCGATGTGGGCGCCGCAGCGAGCGAAATTCTGCGCAACACGGCCCCGGGAACCTATCTTTTCGGTGGGGAAACCACGGTTGAATTGCGCGGTGATGGGCTTGGCGGGCGCAATCAAGAACTGGCGCTGCGCGTGGCCTTAGGCGCGAAAGCGGCTGGTTGGGGCAAATTTACATTTCTGTCCGGCGGCACAGATGGGCGCGATGGCCCGACGGATGCGGCAGGCGGGATCGTTGATGAAAACAGCATCACGCGGATGGTTGCCGCAGGCATTGATCCGCAAAACGCGCTGCAAAACAACGACAGCTATCACGCGCTTCAAGCCAGCGACGACTTGCTGCAAATTGGCGCGACAGGAACGAATGTCGCCGACCTGCAAGTTCTGATACTTGAGTAAATTCAGCCGTTTGAGAGGCGAAGTTTATGTCGCTTCGCCTTTGTCCGACGTTTTGCAATACATCGCATACATCAGCTCCAAAACCCGCCGAGGCCGCTCATCTGCAATCGAATAATAGATGGTTTTGCCGTCGCGGCGCGATTCAACCAGCCCCTCGAGCCGCAACCGCGCGAGTTGCTGACTAACCGCGGCTTGGCGAATATCGAGCTTTGCTTCGAGCTGTGAAACAGATTTTTCGCCGTCGACCAGCTGACACATGATCATCAAGCGCCCCTCATGGCTAAGCGCTTTGAGCAAGGCCGCCGCATCGCAAGCGGATTCCATCATCATTTCAAGCCCGTCGCCCGATATCGGGGCTGTCTCTTTTGACTCAGTTGCCACGCACCATACCTCGAATTACCCGTCCAGTTGGATCAACGCATGCCGCTTTTTGCCCGCTGAAAGCTTGAGCGGCGCGGCCAAATCACTGGCTGAAATCATCTGGCCTGCGCTTGTCACCGGCTCATCATTGATCTTTGCGCCCGCTTCGGCAATGAGGCGTTTTGCCTCTTTGCCCGAGCCAACCAAGCCGGCGCGCACGAACAATTGCGCCGCAGAGATGCCCTCGCCAAGCTCAGCCGCGGTGATCGCAAAGGTCGGAAGATCATCGCCAACGCCGCCCTTTTCAAACACTTCGCGCGAAGTCGCCTCCGCCGCTTCGGCCGCCGCGCGCCCATGCAAAAGAGCCGTCACTTCATTGGCGAGAATGATTTTTGCACCGTTGATCTCGGATCCCTCAAGCGCGCCAAGCCGTTCGCATTCCTCAATCGGAAGCTCGGTATAAAGCTTCAAAAAGCGGCCCGTATCGGCATCCGTCGTGTTGCGCCAGAACTGCCAGAATTCATAAGGCGAGACCATTTTCGCATCAAGCCAGACCGCGCCAGACTGAGATTTGCCCATCTTTTTGCCGTCCGACGTCGTTAGCAAAGGCGAGGTCAGCCCGAAAATTTGATGATCCAAAACACGCCGGGTCAGATCGATCCCGTTAACGATATTGCCCCATTGATCCGATCCTCCCAACTGAAGCAAACAGCCGTAACGCCGATTTAGCTCAAGGAAATCATAGGCTTGCAGGATCATATAGTTGAATTCAAGGAAGCTCAGGCTTTGCTCGCGATCAAGGCGTGATTTAACGCTTTCAAAGGCGAGCATCCGGTTTACCGAAAAATGCCGACCGATATCACGCAGGAAATCAAGGTAGTTCAGATCATCGAGCCATTCGGCATTGTTGAGCATCAGCGCGCCAGTGGGGCCATCATCGTAGCTCACATAATTGGCGAAAACCGATTTGATCCCGGCGATGTTTTCGTCAATCTGTTCAGGTGTCAGCAGGGGCCGCTCATCGGCGCGAAAGCTCGGATCGCCAACCTTTGTCGTCCCGCCGCCCATCAAAGTGATCGGCTTGTGCCCGGTTTTTTGCAGCCAACGCAGCATCATAATCTGGATCAATGAGCCCACATGCAGCGATTTTGCTGTCGCATCAAAGCCGATATAGGCCGGCACGATCCCCGCCACCAAAGCCTCATCAAGGGCCTGATAATCGGTGCAATCGGCCAAAAAGCCGCGTTGCATCATGACGGCCATGAAGTCTGATTTTGGGTGGTAGGTCATTGTCATTTTATCCATTCTCTCGCGGTGCTGTGCCCTCTATAAAGGGCTGAAATCAAGAGGGGAAGACCATGTTGGGCAAGGGCGCAGTTTGGGCATTGGGGGCGATGTCGGGCACATCTCTGGATGGCGTCGATGCCGCGCTCATTCGCACCAATGGCGAGGTGATTGAGGGGTTTGGCGAAAGCGGATATCGGCCCTATTCGGATGCTGAGCGCGCGGCCTTGCGGGCCGAATTGGGCGCCTGGGAGGCCTCAAGCGATCTGTGCGAGATGATTGAGACGGCCCATGCCGAGCTTTTGGCGCAGTTTCCGGATGGCGAGATTATCGGCTTTCACGGCCAGACTTTGGCGCATGATCCTGAGGATCGCGGTACATATCAGGCGGGCGATGGCGCGGTCTTGGCCGAAGTGCTGGGGCGGCCGGTTGTTTGGGATTTTCGCTCGGCGGATGTGAAGCTGGGCGGGCAGGGCGCACCGCTGGCCCCCTTCTATCACTTTGCTTTGGCTCAATATATCGGGGCCGAGGCGCCGATTGCATTCCTCAATCTGGGCGGTGTTGGCAATATCACTTGGGTCGATCCAAGCGCCAAAAGCCCGGCTGCAGAGGGCGCTTTGCTGGCCTTTGATACAGGCCCGGCGAACGCGCCGATCAATGACGCAATGCGCGCGCGCCGCGATTTGGATTTTGACGAGGGCGGGGCATTGGCCGCGACAGGGCGGGTCGATGAGGCCATCCTTGAGCGTTTTTTGCAGCGCTCCTATTTCCTCAAAATTCCGCCCAAAAGCCTGGACCGCAATGATTTTGCCAGCCTTTTAGATAATGTGGCCGAGCTGGGCGATGCGGATGCGATCGCAACTCTTACCGCCTGTGTTGCGGCCTCAGTGGTGCAGGGGATGCAATTTTGCCCAGCACCTCCGAGCAAGGTTTTGGTTTGCGGCGGCGGGCGGCACAATACAACATTGATGCAGATGTTGGCCGCCGGCCTTGATTGTCCGGTTGAGCCGGTCGAGGCCGAGGGGCTTGATGGCGATATGTTGGAGGCGCAGGCTTTCGCGCATTTGGCCGTGCGTGTGGCACGCGGCTTGCCGACATCCTGCCCGGGAACGACAGGCGTGCGTGCGGCAGTCTCAGGTGGGCAGTTGAGCACGCCGAGCGCGGGCTAAGTTTCCATCGGAATATCAAAGCCTTCTGGCGCTAAGATAAAGTGTTCAAACTCAAATCCGGGGCTGACGGTACAGCCAACAAGGCTCCAATCCCCGGAGCTTTCAGCCGCCTGCCAATGATGCGGCGGGACGATGATTTGCGGCGCTTGCCCGCCCAATAAATCCGGCCCCAAGAGATGCGCCTTGGCCGGGCCTTCATCGCTTGGAGAGAGGCGAAGGCGCACCGGCGCGCCTGCATAGTAATGCCAAATCTCTGCCGCATCGACGCGGTGCCAATGGCTGGCCTTGCCCGCTTTAAGGAGGAAATAAATGCAGGTGCCCGCCACGCGGCCCGCCTCATTTTCCGCTTGCCACGTTTGGCGATACCAGCCGCCTTCGGGATGGCGCGCAAGGCCGAGATGGGCGATGATTTGATCGGCGGTCATGGGTATGAGCTCAGTCATCAGACAAGCCCTCTTCATTGTCGCCGTCATCCCCATCATCCAAAAGACGGTTCACATCTCTGGTTTGGATGGTGGAGGCAAAAATACCGGCGGCTGCGAGCGTAGGCACGACATAGACCATTTTGTCGGTCAAATAGGCGACAAAATAAGAGGGCAGAAGGACCACCGCGGCCTTAAGAAAGGCTGCCCGAAAATTCGGTGTGATCCTTCCGCCCCGTATCATTTCAGGATCGAGCGGCCCGCATAGACAGCCGTTTCACCGAGCATTTCCTCAATACGGATCAATTGGTTATACTTGGCCAAACGATCCGAGCGCGAGAGCGAGCCGGTTTTGATCTGGCCGCAGTTGGTGGCGACCGCGAGATCGGCGATTGTTGTATCTTCCGTCTCGCCGGAGCGGTGCGACATCACATTGGTGAAACGTGCGCGGTGCGCCATTTCAACGGCGCGCAGGGTCTCGGAAAGCGTGCCGATTTGATTGACTTTGACGAGCATCGAATTGGCACACCCGCGTTTGATGCCTTCGGCCAGACGCTCTGGATTGGTCACGAAAAGATCGTCGCCCACGAGCTGGATCTTATCGCCAAGCTTGTCCGTCAGCAGCTTCCAGCCATCCCAATCATCTTCGGACATGCCGTCCTCGATCGAGATGATCGGATAATCGGCGCAGAGCGCGGCGAGGTAATCGGCATTCTCGGCGGAGGTCAGCGATTTGCCTTCGCCGGTCATCTCATACTTGCCGCCTTTATAGTATTCGGTCGCGGCGCAATCGAGCGCAAGATAGATATCCTCGCCCGGTTTGTAGCCAGCTTTCTCGATGGATTTAATAATGAAATCAAGCGCTTCACGAGAAGAATTGATGCCGGGCGCAAAGCCGCCTTCATCGCCAATTCCGGTGTTAAAGCCAGCCGCTGTCAGCTCTTTTTTCAGCGTGTGGAAAACTTCGGCGCCCATGCGGATTGCTTCGCGGATGTTGGCCGCAGAGACCGGCATGATCATGAATTCTTGGATATCAATCGGGTTGTCCGCATGTTCGCCGCCGTTGATGATGTTCATCATCGGAACGGGCAGGGTGCGCGCCGAAGTGCCACCGATATAGCGAAACAGGGGCTGGGCCGTATAATCCGCCGCCGCTTTGGCCGCCGCGAGCGAAACGCCAAGGATCGCATTCGCGCCAAGGCGGGCTTTGTTCGGCGTGCCGTCGAGCTCAATCATCACCGCGTCAATCGCTTCTTGCTCGGTTGCATCGATCCCAACCAGCGCTTCGGCGATCTCGCCATTGACCCCCATCACCGCCTCAAGAACGCCCTTGCCAAGGTAGCGCGCTTTATCGCCATCGCGCCGCTCAACCGCCTCATGCGCGCCGGTCGATGCGCCCGAAGGAACGGCCGCGCGACCCATTGTGCCATCTTCGAGGATCACATCGACTTCGACAGTCGGATTGCCGCGACTGTCGAGGATTTCACGGGCGAGGATATCGATAATGGTGCTCATGGGGCGTTCCCTTTGATTGGCAAAAGATTTGCGCAACTCATAGGCTCCCTTGGACGCGAGGGAAAGAGCCGCCTGGCCACTTGAGGCTGAAAAACGCGGCTTTTACGCGGTTTTAGGGCCGTGAAAGGGAGGCAATGCGTATTTTGCGCGCTTGGCGGCCCAAACGCGCCTCGCGCATCAGGGTATAGAGGCCGGAAGCCACGATAATCGCGGCGCCAACCAGCGTTAAGGTATCGGGCTTTTCGTTAAAGACCACAGCGCCAACGATCAGCGCGAAAATCAGCCGTGAATAGCGAAACGGGGTGACCACGGCGACATCACCAATGCGCATGGTTGCGACGATCATATAATAGCCCGCAACGCCCGCGATGAGCGCGCCAATGATGCTGCCGATATGGGCGGCATTCGGGATTGCGCCGACGCCGTTAACGGCCATCATCGCGATCCCAACAGGCACGATTGCGAGAAATCCATAGGCCGAGAGCTGCATGGATGAGACGCTTTTGGGGCTTGCCCGCGTTGCCAAATCGCGGATCGCAAGGCCGATAACCCCTTGCACTGCAAAAAGCGAAGCCGGCTCAAAGGCATCAAACCCGGGCCGAATGACCAGCAAAACGCCGATAAACCCAACGACAATCGCCAGCCAACGCCGCCAGCCAACGCTCGCCCCCATAAACAGCGCCGCCCCCAAAGTAACCGCAAGCGGGATCGCCTGAAGAATGGCCGTGGCCGAAGCAAGCGGGGTCAGGGCGATGGCCAAAACAAAGCCCATCGTGCCCATCATCTCGCCCAGATTACGCAGAATAACCGGACGGGTCAGCAGGGCGCGGCTGATAAGACGATCACCGCGCGCCTTGGCCGTAAGGGCAAAAATCGTCCCGCCGCCAAGCCCAAGCACGGCCAATATCAACCCAACGCTCAGATCGCCCGAGAGCCATTTGACGAACATATCCTCAATGGCGAAAAACAACATAGAGGCGACCATCAGCGCCGCCGCGCGTAGATTTTCCATGGCAAGAGCCTTTGTATGCGCGCGTAATGCGGGTGGGAAAGGGGTCGAGAGGTCGCTTGACGCTAGTAATCTACGCCGCGGTTGAAAAGGGCAAAGCGGCGCGTTTTTGGTGCGCAATTGCACAGAAGGCCATGCGCGCAATCTGGGCGGCGCGCTTGGGGCAGGGCGGCGCGGCTATTCCTGTTTGATCGGAACGCCGTAAAGCTCCAAGCGGTGGCCCTTCAGCTGATAGCCAAGCTTGCGCGCAACGGCCTCCTGCAGGGCCTCAATCTCGGGATCACAAAACTCGATCACCTTGCCGGTGTTCATATCGATCAGATGATCGTGATGATCGCGATCGGCCGTTTCATAGCGCGCGCGCCCGTCGCCAAATTCGTGCTTCTCAAGGATGCCGGATTCCTCAAACAACTTTACTGTCCGATACACCGTCGCCAAAGAAATCCGCGGATCGCGCTCCGAGACGCGCGCATAAAGCTCTTCTACATCCGGGTGATCCTTTGCGCTGTCCAAAACGCTGGCAATAACGCGGCGCTGCTCGGTAAGGCGCAAGCCGGCGTCTTCGCATCTCGCGATGATTGTATCGGTCATGTCTTCCCCCCGCGCGTGGCTTGCTTCGTCTCTATGCGATCTGGCCGCTGAGCTCTAGTATTTTTGACCATTAAGTCAGCGAAAATGGCCCGGCTGCGCGCGAGCTATACATCAAGCTCGGGCTGGCGACCAACCTTGCGCGCCACTTGAGCGACTGTAAGGCCTTGAACAATAATCGAAAAAATGACGACGATATAGGTCGCCGTTAGGATCACAGGCTTCCATTCGCTTTCTGGCAAGCTCAAAGCCAGCGCCACAGAAATCCCGCCCTTGAGGCCGCCCCAAGTCATAATCGGGATGGTCCCTTGCGAGAAATTGCGAAACGGCCGCAGCAAAAGGATCGGAACGGCAACGGCGGCGAGCCGCGCAAAAAGCGCCAGCGCAATTGCTGCAACCCCGGTAAAGGCCGTGTCCATCGTAAAGGCGACAGCAAAGACCTCAAAGCCGATCAACAGGAACAAAACCGCGTTCAAAATCTCGTCGATCATCTTCCAAAACGCATCCACATAGCGGCGCGTTTCCTCCGACATGCCGTGTTTTGTGCCCACATCGCCAATCAAAAGCCCGGCGCAAACCGCCATAATCGGGGCAGAGACATGCAGCGCAACCGCCAGCTCATAGCCGCCAAACGCAAGGCCCAAAGTGATCAAAACCTCCAGTGAGTAATCATCGATCCGGCGCATCACCCGGAAGGTCAACCAGCCCAGAACGATGCCCAAAAGCGCGCCGCCAATGGCTTCTTGGGCAAACAATAGCGCCGCCCCCTCAAGGCCCTCGCCATGGTGCGGCCCGCTCGGAAAAGCGATGCCCACAAGCACGAGGAAAACCACATAGCCAACCCCATCATTAAACAGGCTCTCGCCCGCGATCTTGGTCTCAAGCGCTTTGGGCAGGTTTGCTTCGCGCAAGACCCCCAAAACCGCAACCGGATCGGTCGGCGAGATCAGCGCGCCAAACACCAGCGCGATGATAAACGGCATCCCCGTCAGCCATGAAAATCCAACCCCAACCACAAGCGTTGACAGCGCAACCCCCATCGTTGCCATCAAGAAAACGACCCGCCACTGCGCGCGTAAATCCGCGATCTTTACATGCAGCGCCCCGGCAAAAAGCAGCAAGCCCAACATGCCTTCAAGCAGCGTCTCAGAAAAATCGATGCTCTTAACCACGCTGCGGGCCGTATCGGCCATGCCAAGCGCGGGCCAGATCAAATCAACACCCAAAAGCACCAAGGAGGCCGCAAGCGCCACCACCAAAATGCCGATCGAGGAGGGCAGGCGCAAAAACAGGTAATTTACCGCGCCAAAGGCCCCGGCCAAAACGATCAAAAGCGAAGCGATTTGCAGAAATGTCATAGGGGCGCGGTTCCGTTTACGAGAAAAATTCTTCCCATATGTAGCACGCAGCCGCGCCCGCGAAAACCGCGAACGGCTTGACAGGGCATCCTTTTCAACCGACTGCTTCGTGATGGAAAGAAAAACCCGGATGGATACATTTGGCGCGGTCTCGCTTGTGGGATTTGCGCTGTTACTGGCCTTCAATCAGGTCGGCATCAAGATCACCAATGAAGGCTTTCAGCCGGTGTTTTTTGCCGGCATCCGTTCGGTCGGTTCGGGCATTTTGGTTGCACTGTGGATCATGGCGCGCGGGCGGTCTTTGCGCATTGAGCGGCGCTTTTGGGGGCTGGCTCTGGCAATCGGGGTCTGTTTTTCGGCCGAGTTTATCTTGCTCTTCACCGCGCTTGATCTTGGCTCCGTGGCGCGCACCTCGGTGATCTTTTATACCATGCCTGTCTGGCTTGCCCTGATTGCGCATTTTGTGCTGCCTGATGAACGGCTTAGCCCGACTAAAGCGCTCGGTCTTGCGCTTGCTTTTGGTGGCGCGGCTTGGGCCATTTTGGATCGAAGCAGCGGCGGCGAAGGCGGCAATGCGCCCAGCCTGATCGCGGATATCTGCGCTTTGGGCGGGGCTATGGGCTGGGCCGGGGTTGCGCTTTTGGTGCGGGGCACGCGCCTGCGTGAATTGCGCCCCGATCTCCAACACCTCAGCCAACTGGTTGTTTCTGCGCCAATTCTGCTGATCGCGGCCTTCTTCTTTGGCCCCTTTATTCGCGAGGTCGAGCTGATCCATTACGCCGGGCTCGCGTTTCAAATCGTGGTCATCTCGGGCGCAGGGTTTCTCTTTTGGATTTGGCTTTTGTCGATCTACCCCGCCTCAAGCGTGGCGTCGTTTTCCTTCCTCTCGCCGATCTTTGGCATCGCGCTTGGTTGGCTGATTTTGGGCGAACATGTCGGCCCGCAAACCGCAGGTGCAGGCGCATTGGTGGCCATCGGGCTGATCCTGATCAACCGCCGCCCAAGGCATCCCGGTTAAGTTCCGCAGAATGTCTGCAAAACCTGCTCGCTCTCAAGCGGCGGGCGGGCCAGGTCTGCATTCTCTTCAGTCAATTCAAACGGTGTTTTCAGCGCGTTATTCAGCCGGTGAAACAGCGCGTCATCGCCCGCAACGCTTGCGTCAATCGCCTGCTGAATGCGGTGATTGCGCGGGATAATCGCCGGGTTTGCCGCCGCGATAAGGGATGCATAATCCGGCGCGCGCCGCTCTTGCCAAGCCGGAAGCCAAGCGTCAAACGCGCCTGGATCAATAAACTGATCCCGCGCTGTATCCTGCCCTAAGCTGCGAAAAGTATTGGTGAAATCAGCCGCGCCCGTCGCCATGATCGCGAGCAACCCCTCAATCAAATCGCGATCATCCGCCTCGTCGCCGACCAGCCCAAGCTTGGCGCGAAACGCTGCCAACCAATGGCGCTCATAGACATCCATAAACCCGTGCACCGCTTCAGTCGCCTCAGCCACAGCCGCCGTTTCATCCCCCATCAAAGGGATCAAACAGGAGGCAAATTGCGCCAGGTTCCAAGCGCCGATTGCCGGCTGATTTGAATAGGCATAGCGGCCTTGGCGATCGATCGAGGAAAACAGCGTATCGGGGTGATATGTGTCCATAAAAGCGCAGGGTCCATAGTCAATCGTCTCGCCACTCACGGCCATATTATCGGTATTCATCACCCCGTGAATGAAGCCCACAGATATCCATTTTGCGATCAAAACGGCCTGTGCATTGATCACCGCATGGAGCAATTCCATCGGGGATTTAACATCCGGGTAGTGGCGCGCGATCACGTGATTTGTAAGTATCTCAAGCCCGTCAACATCGCCGCGTGCTGCAAAGAATTGAAACGTCCCAACGCGGATATGGCTTGCGGCGACGCGGGTTAACACCGCGCCCGGAAGCACCGTTTCGCGCTGAACGGGCGCACCGGTGCGAACGGCGGCAAGCGCGCGCGTTGTGGGAATATGCAGCCTGTGCATCGCCTCGCTCACCAGATATTCGCGCAGCACCGGTCCAAGCCAAGCGCGCCCATCGCCATTGCGCGAAAACGGCGTGCGGCCCGCGCCCTTAAGCTGAATATCGCGCCGCCCATTTGCGCCGTTCACCTCGCCCAAAAGAACCGCGCGCCCGTCGCCAAGCTGGGGCACCCAATGGCCGAATTGATGCGCCGCATAGGCCTGCGCAATCGGCTCGGCCCCCTCGGGGAGGCGGTTCCCGGCGAAGATTTCAGCGCCCTCAACGCCGCCAAGCGCCTGAGCATCAAGGCCCAGCTCCTCGGCCAGCTCGACATTGAGCGCAATCAGCTCAGGGTGCGGAACGGGCGTTGGGGCTTGCGCGGCAAAGAAGCGCGCGGGCAGGCGGGCGTAGGAATTGTCGAAGGGGATGTGCATGTTCATCAGATAGAGCTAGTGCGCTGGCAGCTAAATTGCCAGCCCAGAGAGATCAACGATAAGCGTGCGATCCTCAACACTGTCGGTGACGGGCTTTTTGGCAGCGTTCTCAGCGCGGCTCAGGATCAGCGCGCCGCGCGTATTTGCGCCGCTTGAGGAGGCCGAGATCAGCGCGCGTTGCTCTGTGTTGCGCATCTCGCTCAGCGCTTGCGCGATGGCCACAAGCGGATAGGCCGCGCCGCAATCGCCAAAG
Source organism: Halocynthiibacter sp. (assembly GCA_047631555.1). GTDB lineage: Bacteria > Pseudomonadota > Alphaproteobacteria > Rhodobacterales > Rhodobacteraceae > JBLHZY01. The sequence goes on from JBLHZY010000001.1 coordinate 437,601, forward strand.
CCAAGGGCGGGGGGGCTTGGCTCGATACCGTCTATAAGGCGCGCGCCAAGTCGTTGCATTGCATAGGAAATTTCGCTTGCGCGGTATCGCCCGTTGTTCCAGTCCGACATCCAGTGGCTGATTTGTGTCTCTTTGGGCAGCGCGTCAACGGCGCTATGACAGGCCTCGGAAAGCCCGCTAAATGTGCTATCGGCCCCCGCCATTTCGCCAACCGGCTCAGTGCCCGCGCCGCCGCTGAGTAGATAGGCAATCGGCGCGTGCGCCCCGCTCGCCCCATCAGGCCGACAAAGCGCAATTCCGGCCGCTTCACCCGGAACAAGCCCAAATTGCGCCGTATCAGAAAAGAGCCGTCCGGCGCTAACGAGCGCATTGAGCCGGGCGCGATCCGAATAACTATCAACGCCGATCAGCAGCAAGGCGCCGGGATTTGGCGCGTGTTTCCAGCTTTCCAGCCCATGCATGAGCGCCGCTTGCCCACCAAAAACAACCTTGGCGCGGGCAGGCTCAATGGCAAAATCCGCCTTGAGGCGGGCGAAAATCATCTCCGGGACCTCCGCTTTTAGGCCGGCCGCCACCTGCGACGTGATCCCCCCAAGGCCAGGCGCATCGATCTCGGGCAGAGCGAGGATAATATCGAGCGGCTCGCCAGCGACGAGCGCCGCAGGGCCGGGCGCGCTGAGCTGGGTTGCGATATCTTCAAGCGCCTCGCCAACAAGGGCGGTGATCCGCACCTGCGCATCCCCGATCTCTTCACGGTCGCGAAAGGCGCAGATTTGGGGGCTAAAATCGCTGCCAACAAAGCCAGGATTGCGAAAATAGGCGGAGCGAAGCTCGTCCAATGCGGCCATGCTTGCCATATGATCCGGGGCAAAGGCCGTGGCCAATCCAAGCGCATGGATGGAGGCAAGCATCGCCTAATCCTCCACGCGAATTTGCAAAGGCGCACCACCACTGATCGCCCCAAGCAGGGCCACCAAATACTGCGCCTCGCAAGAAATCGCATCAATCACGATCTCACTGGCATCGCCCGCTTCACGCAGAAAAATCTCTTCCTCGCCAACGGCATAGCTCGGGTCTTTGCGTGAGGGGATAAAGGCGCTTAGCCCCGAGAGGCCCAAAAACGCATCTTCAAGATCAGGGTCGAGCGGCGGCAGAGCGCTTGGCGCAAGCGCGATAATCCGCTCTTCCTCAACGAATTCCTCAAACGGCGCCGTCGCCATATTGCAACTGGTCGCCCCAGTCCCACAGAGCAAATGAACATCGATCCCGCGCACCATTTCCGCAAAAACCATCCCGCCCCAAACCGCGCGCGCCTCCTCCTCAGAGCCAAGCGCCTCGACCAGCAGATCAAAACTCTCAAGCGGCGTGTCATGTAGGGCGTGGAACAGCCGGATCAGCACAATCAGCCCTTCATTGCCAAGACCAACCGGGTGCTGCATCTCGATACGGATGGTGCTTTCGCCGGTCTGGCTGGCGGCAATTCGCACGCCCGGGGTGGGCCGACCCAAGGGCGCAATCGCGCAAAACCCAGAGCTCAAAAGAACCTCCAAATCCTGCATCGTGTCGCCGATGGCTTCCAAGCGATCGGCCATCCAATCAGGGTCAGAGGCAAGGGCGGCCGGGGTATAATCGATATCGGCTGAAAGCTCGATCACAGGCCCGGTGATGGGCTCGTGAACGCGCAAAAGGGCGGCAATATCGCGGCTTCTGCTCATCGCTTAATCCAGCCTATGGTAATGGGCCTCAATCAGATCTGCTTGATCGGGCGAAGCGGTGTCGCCGCCGAAATTCTGATTAAGAGCAATGGGATAGGGATAGCGAACCGGGGCAAGAGCCGCTGCAATGGCGCGATAGCTTGTGATATCTTCGGCTTGATTAACATCCCCCCAGATGGGCGCTTTTCCGGCGGTAAGGATCAGCATCGCGTCGCTGGCCTCAACTTTGATTTCAGCGGGCAGATCAAGCGCCTTTGGCAAGCGATCAAGGTATTCCGGGCCGATGAAAGTCCGCCAGCCAATATCGGCAATTCCGGGCTGCATATCGCCTTCATAGGCCATCGCGGAATGGGCGCGCCGCAGGCCGCAAGAGGGCATATCGAGCGTATGCAAAAGGGCCGTTTTATAGCGCGCGGCAAGGCGCGGCAGCAGCCAGTTAAGACTGTCATAGGCGGTCGGTAAAAAGAAGCCAAAGCCTTGTGCTGCGCAAATCATCGGGGCGGTGGCTAAGGCGGCCGCGATCTCATCGGCAAAGGCGAGCAGGTCGGGCGCATCAGGGGAAACGGAGATTTCCACAAGCGTTTGATCATCGTAGCGCTGCTCAAGGCGAAACCACGGCATCGCGGGCGGCAGATCATCTGTGTTAAGCGATCCAAGCCGCACGCCCGCACCAGAATCAAGCCGATCCGGCGCGCCGATCCATGTGCGCAAATCCGTCAGCGCCTTGGGCGTGACCTTTGAAGGCTTGCCGGAGCGGCCCACAAGCCGCGCCGAAATCAGCCCCAAATCATTGCCAAACCGCGCCGCAAAAGCGTCAAACATCGCCCCAACAGCCAAAGCAACCCGCGGATCATCCGGCGCGCCATCCAAATAGGCAAGCGTGCGAAACGCGGGCAAAGCCGTGATTTCATCGTCATAATAAAGCGGATCGGGCATCAGGTTCTATGTCTCATCTCTTGCAAAAGGCCCCTACATCAAAGCAGGTTTCGGCCCCTTTTTGCGATCACATTTACAGGTCGCATTATCGACCTTTTTGGGCGGCTTTCCAGCGGCTTTCTTATAGGCTTCTTCTTGCTTCTGGGCCTTCTGCCAATCATCTTGATAGCCAGTTTTGGGATCATCAAACTTGAAGTCGTAAATATCCTTCACCGCGCCATCGGCATCATGCACCGAAAAGTCGGGCTTGATTTTTATAGCCTTATCAAGAACTTCCGTGCTGTTCTTAACCATACTATAAATCTCGGTCGCCGTATAAACCGCATCCGCGACGTCATAAAGCGTTGTGATCACATTGAGGCCGGGCACGAGCTTGGTCCAAGAACGCGCCGCCATCGAGACGCCCTTTTTGACCAGCTTGCGCTTGACCAATTGTTTGACTTTGCGATCAAGCGCGCGTTTCAAACCGGCCTTGTCGTAGATTTTGCGCGCGCCCTTAAAGACATCGTCAGCCGCCGCATAGATCGTCTTTTCCGCCGCGCCAAAACCTTTGGGGAATTTCGAGGAAATCGCTTTGGAAAGCTTGCTGGATTTGCTGGCGAGTTTCTTGTCGACCTTGTCTTGCGCAAGCTTTGAAGGCTTGGCGCATTTGCCGCCCTTGGCTTTGCATTTGTGCCATTCATCGCGCGCTTCGCAGAAAATTTTGCACAGCTCGATCATTATCGGATCGGTCATGCCAAGCGGAACCTCAAAATGCCCGCCTGCGCCGGCGATGGTATTTTTGTGGTTCATGAACATCTTATCGGTCAACCGACAGATCGATTTCCCCTCGGCATAAACGTTTGGCGAATAGGTGATCCACGAGCTTTCTTTCATGTTCACGCCGGAAATAACCCCGCCGCCAACGCCCGCCTCATCGCCCATGCAACGGCTATGGATCGAGCCCATAATCGCAACCGAATTGCCGCCATCCGCCTTGACCGTGACAGTCCCCATGGTGAGATCCGACGACATGGAGATGATCATATAGGGGATCGGAACCATGTTTGGGCCGACGGGCGTTTTGCAGACATCGGGCGCAGAACATTGCTCAAACCCGCCCGAGCCTTTGTGCGAAATCGTCAGCCCATTTGCCGTCACTGTCACCATCAGCTTGCGCCCTCGATCTCAAGCGGCAGGGGCGCATCCGGCGCCTCGCTGCTGCGCGCGGCCTCAAAAGCAGGGGCATCTGCGGCGCGAACGGTAAAGCCTGCGTGATCGCGCAGCGCAAGGAAGGAGCGCTCAACCAGCACATCGTTTTGCACCGCTTCTATCGGCAAAGCGCCAAGATAGGTCATCGAAAGGCGCGCCGCATAGCCGTCTATATGGATCGTCTGAAGGCGCATGTCGCTTTCGGTCCAACGGCCGCGAAACCGGGTGCTCAGTTCAAAATCAAGCCTGGGCAGGGCGCATTGAAACGGGGCGCGCCCGCTGTGATGTTCGGGCGGGAGCATGTTGCTCAGGCTTAGCGTCGCCCCTGCAATTTCGCGCGGCTCAATGCGTTGATCCAACGGCGCCGCTTGCCAGAAATTGGGGTCGAGGTCTGTCGGGAAAAGCGGCGAACGAGCGCGCTCCCAAGCTTGATCATAAGTGCCGCCAAGCTTGCGCCGCTTGGCCCATTCGCGCGGGATCGGGCCAAAAGAGATCGGCGCGATGGCGCGATCGGCGCGCTGAATGGCTTGGCCGGGCAGCGAAAGGCGGGGCAAAGCAATGCCCTCTGGATCGCCCTTTTGCGGCACGAAACCCGCGCCAATGGGATTGTCTTCCAACAAGGCGAGCGCGCCGTTTTGATCCTTGGCCTGTCCGCCGTAAGCATTGGCATAGCTAAGCGAAACGGGCGCGTCTTGCACCGCTTTATCGTTTGAGTACTGAGGCTTACCGCCGCGCGCAAAGCTGCCGGGCGGCGAGATTTCGATGCGCTTTTGAATGGGGCCAAGGCCAAGCGCCGCTTCAAAGGGGCGATCATAGCGCCCATTTGGCGCATAGGCGCGGGCATTGGCGATCACGTCAATCTGGGGCTTGGGCAGGCAAAGATCCGCATCGGCAATCATCACGTCAACGCCATTCTCTTTGACGTATTGCGCGCCGGGCATGGGATCGCTTTGTGCGGGGGCATAAAACGCAGGCTTGCCATCGCGCAGATCAAAGCTGGCCTTGAGCCAAACGCACCAAAACGTACGCGCCTGATGATCGCGCATAAAGCCCGAGGCCGAAGCAAAGGGCGTGTGATTGTCAACGATCCACATCCGCGCCCCTTTCGCGCTAATTCAGATCAATGAAGGCGCCGCGCAACCCAAGGCGGCCATTCGCCTCAAAGCGCAGATCGTCGCCCTTGATCCGCACGCGCCCGTCCGCCATCAAGCGCAGCTCAGAGCGGCCCGATTTAAGCACAATATCTTGATTTTGAACGGTTTTTCCCGCGTCAAAAGGCGCGCGCAACAGCTCATCCAGCGCAATAAACCCAAGCACGACAACCCGCCCAGACCCGTCGGTAACCGGCTTGATCACCGCCATATGCGCGCCTGCCTCAAGGGGGGGCTCTTCGAGCATAATCACGGCTGCGCGCGGGAAATCGGCAAGGGCAATCGCGCCATCTTTTTGCACGCTCAAGGCCGCAAGGCGCAGGCCCGTTCCGGCAAGCGGCGCGCCCATATCCGCAACGCTATCCGCAGCGCCATCCGCATCCGTCTGCGCCTTAGCAAATGGGTCCGCGCCGTTCAGATCAGGATCGTGTTTCATCGCTAAGCACTCCTTTTAAATCAGCCAATCGGGGCAAGGCCCGCGCTAATTCATATCGATTTTGCTGCCTTTAAGCTTGATGGTTGAGCCTTTAATCTCAATCGCGCCGTTCTTTTTCATCACAATGCTGGAATTGCCGCAGATAAGGCTAATCTGATCGCCGACATCGATTTTAAGCTTCTTGCCGATCTTATCTTCCTGGCTCAAGGTTACATCGGTAACCATCTCGCCAACGACTTCGCGGGTGAAATCCCGCCCAATCGTTTGGGTCGTATCGCGCCCGGAGCTTTCTTCGACATCCCGTCCAGTTGTGTTGAAGGTATCTTGGGAAACGGTGATGGTATAATTCCCCATTTCCCCGCCATTTTCAGCCTCGCTTTCGGTGCTTTTGGCGAGGTCAAGAATGCCCTGATCGTCGCTCTCCGCGCCGCCCACCGCATGAACATTTTCGCCTTCACCGGTAATTTTCAGCGTCATCGAGCCGCCGACCGTATGGTGATCAAACTTAGCGGTTTCCGAGACTTTATTCTTCCCGATCGAGCGCACATAGGTCTGATCGATCCGGGTCGTGGCGTGATTATTGACCTTTTGGTTGAGATCAAATTGGGCGTGAAGATAGATCTCTTCCTTGCCCGCTTTGTCCTCAAACCGAAGCTCGTTATAGCCCTCGGCCTCGTGTGAATCGGTGCGGAAAGTCGAGCGGGTTTTATGCTCGGGCAGGGCATAGGGCGGATCATTGCGCCCGTTATAGACACAGCCCGTAACGATCGGCTTGTCCGGATCGCCATTGATGAAATCAACAACGACCTCCATGCCGATGCGCGGGATCACCATGCCGCCCCAGCCATTGCCTGCCCAATTCTGCGAAACCCGGCAGCGCATCGAATGCGCACTTTCCAGATCCCAATGAAACTTGACCAAGATGCGCCCGAATTCATCGCAATCGATCTCGCCGTCGCCAACAACAACCGCCGTTTGAACGCCGGACATCTTTGGCGATGGGGTCGTGCGGGCGGGGCCATATGGCTCGGTTGTGGCGGTCAAAACGTAATCGCCGGCGTAGGTATAGCCCTCTTTGGGGCCATCGCCAGAGCCGTAGGAATCCGAAATGAACGTGTGATGCGCCTCAAGGCAAAGGTATTCCGCGCCCTTCACACCGGGGACCTGAAAGCCCGTCAATTCGACAATCATGCCCGCGTTCAGGCTGATCACATCGCCGCGGGCAAAATGCCAGTGATCGCGCGCCCGCGATTGATCAAGGCGCCGTTTGGCAACGCCTTTGCCCTGCTCGGGAAGATCATAATCGCCGGGGTATTCGTAGCTTTCCAGCTTGCCCTGTTGATAGTTGGCGGTACCAATCTGCTCGGCTTCCATCTTCTTTGTGGGCGATTTGAAGTTGTAATCGGTCAGACGTACGGCGCCCGTGGTAAGATGGCGGCCCGGACCCCATTCAGAGAAATGCTCGCCCTCGGCGTGATGCTGCCCCGAGACGCCAACAAAGGGGCGCTTGTTTGCCGGAATGTGATCGAATTTCAGGATTTGGTCGACCAGAACAAGCGTATGCCCGGTTTCGGTATGGCGGAAATAATAGCTGATCCCGAAGCGCTCCATCAAACGTTGCGCAAAATCAAGATCGCTCTCGCCGTATTGCACCGTATATTCAAGCGTGCCCGCGTCGTTTTGGGTCTCGTCTTTGAAGGCGGGGCTGCCAAGGCTGCTATAGGGGGCAAAAACGGCGCTCAATATATTATTGACCGACATTTCATGAAAAATGCGCTGCGTGCGCCGCTGGCTCAAAAGCCAAAACCAAGGGCGCATCGTGAGGCGATAGGTATAGCCGTTTTCGCCTGATCCGGTCCAAACCGCCTCGGACACATAGCCGGTAAAATAGCGCGTATCACCTTCACACAAAACGCTAATTTCGGCTTGGGTTCCAAGCAGATTGTCGAAATTGATATGATCTTCGACCGAAAGCGCCTCAACCGTATATTCAAACAATTGATCAACATATTCGCGCACTTCAAAGCGCAGCAGCACCAGCGCATCTTCTCCAAGCGCGGTGTTGAGCTTCCCTTCGCGGGTCGATTGGCTGAATAAAGAACTCATGCTAAAATCCACTGCCTTGAGCAAAATAAAGGCCCGTTTGAGTATGGTAGAGCAACAAAGCAAACTTGCAAGAGGCGAGTTTTCCCTAGGTCACCCCGAATAAAACCGGGCGCAGGCGGCAATATTGCATCGCTATTTTGCGCTAAAGGCGCGCCAAACGCTCGGTCAGAATGGCGAAAAAACCATCGTCGTCAATGCTGCCTATAAATGTCGCATTGGGCGCGCGCCCCGAGACGCCCCACCAATCGGCCACCGTCATCCCAAGCGTCAGCGCGCCCTCAAGCTCAATCTCAACATTGATATGGCGGCCCGAAAAGAGAGAGGGATCAATGAGATAGGCGATCACGGTCGGATCATGCAGCGGCGCGCCTTTGGAGCCGTATTTGGCAATGTCAAAGCGCTCAAAGAAATGCGTCCAAGAGGCGACAACCTCGCCAATGCGCGTCCCAAGCGCCTCAAATCGAGCGACCCGCTCATGTGTGACAAGCGCTTTGTGGGTAACGTCGAGCGGCATCACCGTGATCGGCGCGCCGCAGGCAAAAACGATCGCCGCCGCCTCTGGATCGACATAGATATTAAACTCCGCCGTTGGCGTGATATTGCCGACTTCAAAGTAAGCCCCGCCCATCAAAACGATCTCTTGGATGCGCGGCGCAATGTCCGGAGCGCGCTGAAGGGCGGTCGCGATATTGGTCAGCGGCCCAAGCGGGCAAAGCGTCACTGTCCCGGGGGGATGGCGGCGCAACTCGTGAATGATGAAATCGACCGCATGCATCTCCTGAACTGGCATGCTGGGCGCGGGCAGTTCGATCCCATCAAGCCCGGTTTTCCCGTGCACATGTTCGGCCGTGACCAAGGGGCGCGAAAGCGGCGCGGCGCAGCCCTCAAAGACCGCAATATCGCGCCGCCCGGCCAGTTCACAAACCTTGCGCGCATTGATTGAGGTCAGCGGCAGCGGCACATTTCCCGCAACAGCCGTGATCCCAAGAAGGTCCAATTCCGGCGAGCCAAGCGCCAAAAGGATCGCAACGGCGTCGTCTTGGCCGGGGTCGGTATCGATGATGATTTTGCGGCTCATGGGGGCTCCTTAATGGGCGGTGGCGGCGGCGTTTGGGGCAGAGTGGCGCGCGGGCGCGGGCTTGTCCAGAGGCCAGGGCAGGCAAACGAAAAACGCGCGCCCCTTTGATCGGAGCGCGCGCTGATTTGGCAAGTTAGAGAGCTAAGATTAGCTATCGAAATCAACTTCTTGCGTGATTTTTAGCGCCTGAGGGCGGAGTTTTGCGATATCCATCAGGTTCACATCATCCGCCGTGAATTCGCCCCATCCCGCAACCAAGTCGGTCGCGCTGGTTCCCGGCGCAATTGGATATTCAAAATTGGCTTCAGCATAGATTTCTTGCGCCGCAGGCGAGGTCAGAAATTCCATGAAATGTAGCGCTTCAGCGGCGTTATCCGTCGCTTTCGTCATCGCCACGCCGGAGATGTTAACATGCGTGCCCGCGCCCTCAAATGTTGGGAAATCGAGACGGACGGAATTGGCCCATTCGATCTGCTCTGGATCGGCCAACATTTTGCCCATGTAATAGGTGTTGCCCAAGGAGATGTCGCATTCTGCGGCCCAGATCGCCTTTACTTGTGCGCGATCATTGCCTTGGGGTTTGCGCGCGAGGTTGGCCTTAAGCCCTTCGAGCCAAGTCTTGGTTTCCTCGGCGCCGTGATGTGCAAGATAGGCCGATGTCAGCCCGATCATATAAGCATGCGTGCCCGAACGGGTGCAGATGCGGCCCTTCCATTTGGGATCGGCAAGGTCTTCATATGTGGTGATTTCGCCCGGCGCGACCCGCTCTTTTGAAGCATAGATAATGCGCGCGCGCGTCGTCAGGCCCCACCATTGCCCCTCAGGATCGTGAAAGGCGGCAGGGACGTTTGCTTGCATCGTCGCGGAGGTAACGGGCTGGGTTACGCCGGCCTCAACCGCCTCGTTGAGGCGCGAGATATCGACTGTCAGAATTACATCCGCAGGGCTGCGCGCGCCCTCGGCCAAGAGCCGCTCAACCATGCCTTTTTCAAGATAGGCGACGTTTACATCGATGCCGGTTTCGGCGGTAAACGCATCTGTGAGCGGCGCGATCAGCTCGGGCTGGCGATAGGAATAGACATTGACCTCAGCCATAGCGGGCAGGGCGGCGCAGAGGGTTGCGGTGGAAAGGGCGAGTGTGGTGCGAAACATGGAAGCCTCCAATTAATGATGCCTCGCTTTAACCTGAGTATTTTAGTCGGGTCAATACCTGAATGAATTAGTCGGGTACATTATTGTCCGGTTTTACTCTGATATTTGCGGCTGTGTTTTGGAGGCAAGCTTAGCTCTGGGTTTTCTCGCGCGTTTTGGCGGCGATCCAATGGGCTTCCATTTCATCCAAGGTCGCGGCCCGAACATCGCGCCCCTCCGCGGCCAAAGCATCCTCAACCGCGCCAAAGCGGCGGGACACCTTGGCATTGGTGCGCCGGATCGCCGCCTCGGGATCAACGCCGAGATGACGCGCGAGATTGGCCATGGCAAAGAGCAGATCGCCCATCTCATCCTCAATCGCATCCGTGTCCATCGCCGCAGAGGCCTCAGCCAATTCCCGCGCTTCTTCAGCAATTTTATCAACGACTTGCGCGCTATTATCCCAATCAAACCCAACCCGGGCGAGCCGTTTTTGCAGCTTCATCGCCCGCAGCAATCCGGGCAGCCCCATCGCCACACCATCCAAGGTGCGCGTCTCGCCGCGCGCGGCGCGCTCCCGGGCCTTTTGCGCCTCCCAATCGCGGTTTTGCTGCTCTGCCGTTTTGCCCGGCTCGGCGCCAAAAACATGCGGATGGCGCGCGATCATTTTGGCGGAAATCGCTTCGGCAACGCTGTCAAAAGAGAAGTCGCCCGCTTCCTCAGCGATGCGCGCATGAAACACGACCTGCAGCAAAAGATCGCCAAGCTCGCCCTCCAAATCGGCCATATCGCCGCGCTCAATCGCATCGGCAACCTCGTAAGCCTCCTCAATCGTATAGGGCGCAATGCTTGCGAAAGTTTGGGTGATATCCCAAGGGCAGCCCGTCTGCGGATCGCGCAGGCGCTCCATGATACAAAGTAGCTTAGAAATGCCCGATTGGGGCGTGGTTTGGGGGATGTTCATGAGGCCTCGGCGAGCAGTTTATCCATAATTTTCGACGGTAATATGTCTCCCAGCCCCGAAAAGTTGCCTTTTTCGAACATTTCAGTGCAAAGATCATAAATCAGCTTATGGCTGGCCCGCGCCAAGGCCCCGCCCATAGAAACGCGCGCAATCCCGATGGCGGCGAAGGCATCTAAACTGGTTTTGGCGAAAGGCCCGGCGGCCAATGCATTCACTGGTTTCTTGGTGGCTTGGCAAATTCGGGCCAGATCTTCCATGCTCGGCGGGATCGGGACATAAAGCCCATCTGCGCCCGCCGCATCAAAGGCCTGAATGCGCGCAATCGCCTCCTCAATGCCGTATCCGCCGACAAGGCAGCCATCCGCCCGCGCCACCAAAAAGAAATCTCGGGGCAGGGCGCGCGCAGCCTCCGCGGCGGCCCGGACGCGTTCCACAGCCAATTCGCGCGCGTAAGCTGAGGTGCCCGGTAGGGCCGTGTCCTCGATGCAAATCCCAGCAAGGCCGATCTCGCCCGCCAAGCGGACGGTCTCTGCGCAGGTCTCTGGATCCTCGCCAAAGCCGTTCTCAAAATCGCCCGAAACAGGCACAGAAACCGCCGCGACCAGATCTTGCGCATGGGCAAGCGCCTGATCGCGCGTCAGCGTGCCATCATCGGCAAAGCCAAGGGTAAAGGCATGCGCCGCTGAAGAGGTGGCGATCGCTTTGGCCCCCATGGATTGCAGCATTTTGGCCGAGCCCGCATCCCAGGCATTGGCCAAGATAAAGGGTTGGCCGGGGCGGTGAAGCGCGCGAAACTGTGAACCTATATCTTCCATACCGAACCTATATTATTGAAGTTAAACAGATATCTTTGCCTAAAGCGCGGCGCGCGCAGCCTTTGTCAGCTTGCCAACAATCAAATCGTATGAGGTCTTGAGCCGGTGGGCCAGCTCTTCCTCATCCTCCAGCGAAAAGGGCAAAAGCACCCAAGAGCGGTGAAAATACCGCGCCTTTCGCCCGATCCCGATCTCAATCAAAAACGCCGCCGCTTCAACGCTGGCCGTCTTGACCGTAACGCCATCACGGGAGGCCGCAAAGCAGGCAAACATCTTGCCGCCGACTTTCCAGCTTTCGATCTCGCCCTCGCTTGGCGCGGCGCGAACCGCTCCCGGGAAGCCTGCGCAAATTGTATCTATTGTGGCAATTTCCATGGCGCCAGCCTGCATATTTGGCGCCCCAAGCGCAAGGCTTGGCAGGGGAGCGCGCGCCTGCTATGAACGTCGCATGAGAACGCAAAGCATCATCATTATCTGCTGCATTACCCGCTGACATATGTCGCGCGGGCCCGCTCTCTTTCACTCCTTTGTTTAAGTTGCTAAAGCCTGCGGGGACGCCACCCGAGGATTGATCATGACCAAGATCACGCTGCACAACACCAAGACGCGCAAAAAAGAGGGCTTTACGCCGCTCGATCCAAACAACGTGCGCATCTATGTTTGCGGACCGACCGTTTATGATCGCGCCCATCTGGGCAATGCGCGCCCAGTGATCGTGTTTGATGTGCTTTTCCGGCTCTTACGCCATGTGTATGGGGCGGATCACGTCACTTATGCGCGCAATTTCACCGATGTGGACGATAAGATTAACGCGCGCGCGGCTGAGAGCGGGCGCTCAATCGGCGAGATCACGGATGAGACCATCGCCTGGTATCTGAATGACATGGGCGCGGTCGGCGCGCTTGAGCCGAACCTGATGCCGCGCGCGACCGAATTTATCGACCAAATGATTGCAATGATTGAGGAATTGATCGCGTCAGACCATGCATATGCCGCCGAGGGTCATGTGCTTTTTGCCGTTGAAAGCTACAAGGAATATGGCGCTCTGTCTGGCCGCTCGATCGATGATATGATCGCGGGCGCCCGGGTTGAGATTGCGCCCTACAAGCGCAATCCGATGGATTTTGTGCTCTGGAAACCCTCCGAAGGCGATCTTCCCGGCTGGGAAAGCCCATGGGGGCGGGGCCGTCCGGGCTGGCATATTGAATGCTCGGCGATGGCTTATGAATTGCTCGGCGAGAGCTTTGATATTCACGGCGGCGGCAATGATCTGATGTTCCCGCACCATGAAAACGAGATCGCCCAAAGCTGCTGCGCGCATCCCGAAGGGGGCTTTGCGCAGGTCTGGCTGCACAATGAAATGCTGCAGGTTGAAGGGAAGAAAATGTCCAAGTCTTTGGGCAATTTCTTCACTGTGCGCGATCTGCTCGATCAAGGCATCCCCGGCGAAGTGATCCGCTTTGTGATGCTGAGCACGCATTATCGCAAACCGATGGACTGGACGGCGGAGAAGGCTGAGCAGGCGAAAGCGACTCTGCGCAATTGGCGCGCGCTCGTTTTGGGCGCGGATGAAGCTGGCCCCGATCAAGACATTGTCGATCTGATCGCCGATGATCTCAACACCGCGGGCGCAATCACCAAGCTTCACGCGATGGCCAAAGCAATCACCGCCAATCCGCAAAAGGACTGCTTCTATGAAAAGGGCGCGTTTTTATCCTCGGCCCGCTTGCTTGGGCTACTCAGCGAAGAGCTTGGCGGCTGGGAAACAGGCGGCGCGGATTTGGCCCCGTTTGAAGCGGCGCTTTCTGCCCTGCGAGATGCAGCAATGCAGACCAAAGACTTCTCAGCAGTAGACGCGATGAAAGCTGCGCTGATCTCGGCAGGGGTTGAAGTGCGCATGTCAAAAGCGGGTGTAGAATTGGCAGAAGCCGCAGGCTTCGACGCCTCCAAACTCGAAGGGTTACTGGAATGACCAAGGAACGCCTCTACCTCTTCGACACGACCCTGCGCGATGGCCAACAGACCCAAGGCGTTCAGTTTTCCACCGAGGAAAAGCACCAGATCGCCGCCGCTTTGGACGCGCTCGGTGTGGATTACATCGAGGGCGGCTGGCCCGGCGCCAACCCGACGGATTCTGCTTTTTTTGAGCACCCCCCCAAGACCCGCGCGACCTTCCTTGCCTTTGGCATGACCAAGCGCGCGGGCCGCTCGGCCGAGAATGATGACGTGCTCGCCGGCGTCTTGAATGCAGGCACGAAAGCCGTCTGTTTGGTCGGGAAAACCCATGATTTTCATGTAGATACCGCCCTTGGCATCACATTGGATGAGAACGTTGAAAACATCAATTCCAGCTTCAAACATGTGGTCGCCCAAGGGCGCGAGGCGCTGTTTGATGCCGAGCATTTCTTTGATGGCTATAAGGCCAATCCCGACTATGCGCTCAAATGTTTGCATGCCGCATTTGATGCCGGTGCGCGCTGGATTGTGCTTTGCGATACCAATGGCGGCTCGCTGCCCGATGAGATCCATACCATCACCCACGCGGTGATTGAAAGCGGCATTCCGGGCGATCATTTGGGCATCCACACCCATGATGATACGGGCAATGCGGTCGCCAACTCATTGGCCGCCGTCAACGCAGGCGCGCGCCAAATCCAAGGGACGTTGAACGGCCTCGGCGAGCGCTGCGGCAATGCAAATCTGGTCTCGATCATTCCAACTTTGCTGCTCAAAGAGCCCTATGCGCATCGTTTTGAAACCGGTGTGAGCGCGGATGCATTGGCGGGCCTTGTGCGCACCAGCCGGATACTCGACGAGATACTCAACCGCGTGCCCGCACGCGCCGCGCCCTATGTCGGCGCTTCGGCTTTTGCCCATAAAGCCGGGCTGCACGCCAGCGCCATCGCCAAAGATCCAAGCACTTACGAGCATATTGATCCCGCACAGGTCGGCAATGCGCGCATCGTGCCGATGTCCAACCAGGCCGGGCAAAGCAATCTGCGCGCCCGACTTTTGCGCATGGGGCTCGAGGTCGCGCCGGGCAATCCCGCGCTTGGCCGCATCCTTGATCGGGTCAAAGAACGCGAGGCGGAGGGCTATTCATTTGACACAGCGCAGGCCAGCTTTGAGCTGCTCGCGCGCGAAGAACTGGGCCTCCTGCCAACGTTTTTCGAGGTGAAACGCTATAAGGTCACGGTCGAGCGGCGCAAGAATAAGCGCGACAAAATGGTCAGCCTCTCGGAAGCGATTGTTGTCGTGAAAATCGGCGGCGAAAAGATGCTTTCGGTTTCGGATTCCGTCACGGATGCAGGCAATGATGCAGGGCCGGTGAACGCGCTCGCCAAAGCACTTGCCAAGGACCTCGGCCCTTATCAAGAGGTCATCGACGATCTGCATCTCGTTGATTTCAAAGTCAGAATTACCCAAGGCGGGACCGAAGCCGTCACCCGCGTTATCATCGACAGCGAAGATGGCGAGGGCCGCAGATGGTCGACCGTTGGGGTTTCGCCCAATATTGTTGATGCCTCGTTTGAGGCGCTACTGGACGCGATAAACTGGAAGCTGATCCGCGATATTGGCGCGCCGAAATGAACGCGGCATTAAGCGTAGAATATGACATTGCGCCCTGTGCAGAAGCGGTTCGGCGCGGCGATCCCGATCGGTTTTTGGCGACAATGGCCGCGCCCGTTCAGGCGCGCCCGGTTCTCTTTGCGATCTATGCCGCCAGCCTTGAGTTTGCCCGCGCGCCTTGGGTCACCAAAGAGCCGATGATCGCCGAGATGCGCCTGCAATGGTGGCACGACGCGCTTGATGAGATCGCTGCAAAAGGCGAGGTGCGCCGCCATGAGGTCGTAACGCCTTTGGCCGCACTTTTGACCCCCGCCGCCGCGACTCATCTGCAAAAATCCGTCGCGGCGCGCCAGTGGGATATCTACAAAGAGGCGCATGAAGATGAGCCCGCATTGCTGGCCTATATCGAGGCCACATCCGGCGCGCCGATCTGGGCGGCGATGCTGGCACTTGGAGCGCCGCAGGATGCTTTCGCGCCTGCCATGGCCATCGCACGGGCAGGCGGGCTGATCCGCTATTTCGCAGCACTGCCCGCCTTGGAAGAGGCCGAACGCATCCCGCTCGTTGATGGGCGCACAGAGGCGATTAAGGACTTGGCATCAAAGGTTTGGGCGGATTTTCAAGGCGCCAAATCGCTGCGTCGTCGCCTTGGGCCATTGATCAGCGCGCCGCTGCTCGAACCTGCGATGAACGCTGTTGCGCTGCCCGCATTGATCCACTCGCCAATCCGCGTCGCCCATGGCCAAATCGGCATCTCCGAGGCGCGCAAACGCTGGCGATTGATGCGCTTGGCTGCGACGAAAAGCTGGCGGTGATCGGGCGTTTACTGCGCGCGAAAATGCGCCAAGACAAACAGGCGAATGGCCGAAGCCAGCCCAATATTTTCGCCGCGCGTCGCATCAATTTCAGCCGCCAAAACGTTGATCGGTTTGTCCTGAGCCTGTGATATTTCGCGAAACGCCTGCCAAAATTCATCCTCCAAAGACACCGAGGTGCGATGCCCGCGCAATGTTAGCGAACGTTTGGCCGGGCGGGTGCTCATGGCGTGCCTTGCGCCTCTTCATCATCCTCAAGACGGTGCTCATCCAGCATCTTTCGCGCGCGCGCGGATTGGCTGGCCTCAAGCACTTTTTGCGCTTTGGTGCGCCCATGAAGGCTTGCATTTTCAGTGGCTTGAACGCTTTTCTTAACGCGATCAACCTGTTTGCGAACTTGGCGAAGATTGGTAATTTTGCTCATAGCGCAAGTATCTGCGATCCCCGCGGGCGCAGCAAGATGCATTTGCACTAGGTCGCGTAGAAGAAGCGCACAAGGTGAAAGAAAATCGGTGCGGCAAAGATCACCCCATCGAATTTGTCCAAAAACCCACCGTGGCCTTCGATCAAATGGCCCCAATCCTTAACGCCACGATCCCGTTTAACGGCCGTCATAACGAGATTTCCAAAGAAGCCAACAAGGCAGGTCGCAAGCGAAAGTGCAAAGGCTGCAAATGGCGAGAACGGGGTCATCCAAAAGAGGAAAGCGCCAAGCGCTGCGCCGCAAAGAGCGGCCGCGCCGTAGCCTTCCCATGTCCGCGTAGAGGATATTTCAGGCGCGACGAGATGGCCGCGAAAGAGCCTGCTAAAGGCGTATTGCAACACGTCCGTTACCTGCACGATCACCACAAGATAGGCAATTAAAACAAGGTTTTGCCCTCTGTATCCCGGTATATCCAGCGAGAGAAGGGCGGGGACATGACTGACGCAAAAAACTGCGATCATTAGCGCCCATTGGGTCTCGGAGACGCGGCCCAAAAACTGCGCGGTATAGCCTCGAAGGGCGGCGATGATTGAGGCCCCAAGAAAGACATAGACCGGGATGAACACCGTATAAAACCCGTACCAATCCATCCAGATGGAGAGATACTGCAGCGGCAAAACAAAGAAGAACGCCCCGACCAAAACCCAGTGATCGCCGCGATTTTTGAGTGTGAGCGTTAAGAACTCGCGCAGAACGGCAAAGGAGCAAAAGGCAAACAGCAAGACAACGCCCGTGCGTCCGGCCAGCAAAGCTAGCGCCAAAAAGGCGAGCATGCCCCACCAGATTTTGATCCGAGCGTTCAGCGTTTCAAGGGACGGATATTCGCGCCCTTCAGGCAGGCGCGATTGCAGCAACATGGCAATGATCGACAGCCCGATGAGCGCAAGGATCAGCCCGGTGAAAAGTTCAAAAATGGTCGAGATTGAAGGGCTCATGGGGCGGGCCTTTCTGGTGCAAGGGCAAGCAATGCATCACGCGCGCGGCCCAAGAATTTCTCTTTGGTTTCTTTGGCTTGGCGCTCCATCGGCGCGCCGAATGAGACTGTACAGATCAACGGAACAGGCACAACTTCGCCGCGCGGCATCACTTTATTGAGGTTGTTGATCCAGACAGGGATCAGCTCAACATCAGGGTGCTCGCGCGCAAGATGGTAGATGCCAGATTTCAGCTCGAGCAGCGGCGCGTCGCTTTCATTGCGCCGCCCTTCGGGGAAGATAATCAAAGAAGAGCCGTCGCTCAGGGCCTCTCCCATGGCCTCAAATGGATCTTGCTTGCGGGTTTCGGCGACACGATCAATTAAAACGGCGCGAAAAACATCTCGCCCGACAAAAGCGCGCAGCGGGGATTTTTCCCAATAATCGCGCGCAGCTACAGGGCGGGTACGGGCGCGAAGATCGCCCGGCAATGTCGCCCAGAGCAGAACGAAATCGCCGTTACTTGTATGATTTGCAAAGTAAATCCGTTGATTGCGCGACGGGCGCGTGCCGATCCATTCAACACGCGGCGCGGTCATCAGCCGGGTAAAACCGGCCAAAGCTGTGCCCGCTATTTTGGCCGCGATCTGGTGGAGTTTTGCAGGAATATTCACAACGCACCTCTTACTGGGCAACCGCCCTTTGCGTAAATTTGCCAGTAAACGCGCGATGTTTCTAGGGCGAATTGCAGATGCAAAAACGGCCAGCCCATCGAGAAGGCCGGCCGCATCCATTTTTGCGTTGATCAGGCCTTTTTCGGGCCGATCATATTTTCTGGGCGCACGACGCGCTCAAATGTTTCGGCATCCACAAAGCCAAGCGCAATCGCCTCTTCTTTAAGGGTTGTGCCGTTCTTATGGGCGGTTTTGGCAACTTTGGTCGCGTTGTCATAGCCGATTTCGGGCGCTAGCGCCGTGACCAACATCAAGCTTTCGCGCATCAGCTTTTCGATCCGCACCGGATCCGCTTGCAAGCCATCAATCAGATTGTCGGTAAAGGCCGAGGCCGCATCGCCCAAAAGTTGCATAGATTGCAACACGTTATAGGCCATCATCGGCTTGTACACATTAAGCTCAAAATGCCCTTGGCTGCCCGCAAAGCCCACAGCCGCATCATTGCCCATGACTTGCGCGCAAACCTGAGTCAGCGCTTCGCACTGGGTCGGGTTCACCTTGCCGGGCATGATCGAGGAGCCGGGCTCGTTTTCGGGAAGGACCAATTCGCCAAGGCCGCAGCGCGGGCCGGAGCCGAGCAGGCGGATATCATTGGCGATTTTGAACAGCGAGGCAGAGACTGTTTTCAACGCGCCGGAAATCTCGACCATGGCGTCATGGGCGGCCAGCGCTTCGAATTTATTGGGCGCGGTGACGAAGGGCAGGCCGGTAATCTCGGCCATATTGGCGGCGACGGTTTCGCTCCAGCCCTCGGTTGTGTTGAGGCCGGTGCCAACTGCCGTTCCGCCTTGGGCCAGCTCATAGATCGCGCCGAGCGCATATTTCACCCGGCGAATGCCCATGGCGACTTGGTGCGTGTAGCCCGAGAACTCTTGGGACAGGGTCAGCGGAGTCGCATCCTGAGTATGGGTGCGGCCAATTTTGATAATACCTTCAAAGGCTTCGACCTTGGCTTGCAGCCCGGCTTGCAGCTTTTCCAGCCCGGGCAAAAGCACGTCGCGCGCGGTTGTTGCGGTCGCGATATGCATGGCCGTTGGGAAGGTATCGTTGGAGGATTGGCCCATGTTGCAATGATCATTCGGATGCACCGGATCTTTGGAACCGATCACGCCGCCAAGCAATTCAATCGCGCGGTTGGCAATGACTTCATTGGCGTTCATGTTGCTCTGCGTGCCGGAGCCCGTCTGCCAAACGACCAGCGGGAAATTATCGTCAAACTTGCCCGCAACGACCTCGGAAGCGGCCTGAATGATCGCATCCCCAAGGCGTTTATCAAGCGCGCCGCTGGCTGCATTGGCCTGCGCACAGGCTTGTTTGATCACACCCAAAGCGCGCACAATGGCGATGGGTTGCTTTTCCCAGCCGATCGGGAAGTTGATGATCGAGCGCTGCGTTTGCGCGCCCCAATATTTATCGGACGGGACCTCAAGCGGGCCAAAGCTATCGGTTTCGGTGCGGGTCTGTGTCATGCGGCTCTCCTGCGAATGCTGAGGGAGTCATAGCCGATCCGCAGCAAAGATCAATGCGGTATACTATGGAATACAGTGATTGAGCCGGGCAAATCCGCGCAATGTAAGCAGGCGCTTGCGGCCCTATTTGCGGAATTTGTCGAGGCTGACGATTTCGGCCTCTTTGGGCGCCGCTTCACTTGCCTTGGGCGATGCATCGTCTTCATCGGTGACGTCGGCGTCATCGGGCGCATCGTCTTCGCCCTCTTGGGTCTCAAAACGCAGGCCAAATTCCACTGACGGATCGACGAAAGTTCGGATCGCATCATAGGGAATATAGAGCGGCTCGGGGCTATCGCCAAAGCTCAGCGTGATCGAAAACCCATCGTCGGTGACATCGAGTTTGTCGAACCAATGCTGCATCACAACAGTCATTTCTTCGGGATAGCGATCCGAAAGCCAATCGGCCAGCTCAACATCAGGGTGCATCGTGTCAAAGGTGATAAAGAAGTGATGGTCGCCCGGCAGCCCATCCTTGGCAACATCCTGCAAGACCTGCTGGATCAAGCCACGCATGGCGCGGTGCATCAGATTTCCGTAGTCGATCGTCTGGGCCATCTGGGCTGCATTCCTTTGAGAAACTCACCGATAGCATAGGGGATTCGGAGGCGAAGGAAAGGGCCGTTTGGCGCGTCAGGCATTCGCGGTGCGGCTCAGATTGCGAGGTTTGCAATCAGGCCAGCAACGCCTGCGAGGAGCAGGGTTAAGGGAAGCGAAAGACGCGCGATCAGCAACAAGCCAGCGGCAAGAATGGCAAGGCCGAGTGCGCCTAGATCAAGGCTGTTCCAGACGGGTATGATGGTTGCGATTGGCCCCATTTTCAGCGGGGCGATCTGGGCGAAAAACACATGCATCGCAAACCAGATCGACAGGTTGAGGATAACCCCGACAACGGCCGCAGTGATCGCCGAAAGGGCGCCCGCGAGGCGCGGTTTGTTGGAAAGCGTCTCGATATAGGGCGCGCCGGCAAAAATCCAAAGGAAGCAGGGGCAAAACGTTACCCAAAGAACGAGCAGGGCTGCGATGATCGCCGATCCCATGCCGCCAATCCCGTAACCCGCGAGAAACCCTACGAATTCTGTGACCAAGATCAGCGGCCCTGGCGTTGTTTCAGCAAGGCCAAGCCCGTCCATCATTGCCGCCGTGCTGATCCAGCCATGCTGCGAGACGACCTCTTGGGTCATATAGGCCAAGACGGCATAAGCCCCGCCGAATGTCACCACCGCAAGCTTGGAGAAGAACAGCCCGATCTCCATCAGGTCCTGGGCGCCGATTGCTGCCAGAAGAAGAAGCGGCGCAATCCAAAGCGCGCCCCAAATCGCTACAGTACTCAGGGTTTGTCTTGGCGATATCGGGGCAGGGGGCGTTTGATGCGGATCGCCTGCGCCTGCCAAATTGCGCCAGCCGCCGTAAAGCGCTGCTACCGCGATGATCAGTGGAAATGGTGCACCGAGCGCAAAGATCGCAAGGAATGCAAGGCCCGCAATCGCCCAGTGATCCTTGGATTTCAGCGCCTTTTTCGAGACCTTCATCAAAGCCTGCAAAACGACGATCACGACGGTCGCTTTGATCCCCAAAAACGCCGCCTGCGCAAAGGGCACCGCCCCCCAAAGCGCGTAAGCCCCCGCGAGCAGCAGCATCAATATTGCACCCGGAACAACAAACAACAGCCCTGCCAAAAGCCCGCCCGAAACGCCGCGCAAGCGCCAACCCGAATAGGTCGCAAGCTGCATCGCCTCAGGGCCGGGCAGGAGCATGCAGAAGGAAAGCGCGCTTAAGAATTGCTCTTCGGTCAGCCAATCGCGCTCTTCCACCAGCTCGCGGTGCATCACCGCGATTTGCGCCGCCGGCCCGCCAAAAGACATCAAACCGATGCGCGAAAACGCCTGCCAAAGCGCAGGCCAGCCGGGCGCGTTTATCTGCGCGCTCATGCGGGGGCTCCATTTGGCCAATCATGGCCCTCATTTAGCCCGTCGCGCGCCCAACGATAAAGCGCGTCATATATCAACATGCCCGCATCCAATTGTTCCATATCATCACGGTACATCCGCGATAGCCCAACCGAAAGCGCCAACAATCCCGCCGCTTGCGGGGCAAGATCATGGCGGTTGGTATCCGCGCCACGGATGACTTTGGCCATCTCAAACAGGGGCGCGGTGTTAAGGGCGAAGGTTTGAAGCATCGTGTCAAAGGAGCACTGATCGCCTTGATGCGAAAAGGCGACATCCTCGACATCAAAGGGCGTCGCGCCAAAGCGATCTGCGACGCCTTTAACATCGCGCGGCGGCACAAAAAGAAACCGCGCGCCGGGATCAACAAAGCGGCGGATCAACCAAGGGCAAGCGATGCGATCAATTTTGGGGCGATGGCGGGTCACCCAAAGCGTGCTGCCCGATTGAAGCGCAGGGATCGCGGCGGCAGGAACAAGCGGCAAATCGGCCGCGCCCCAAGCCTCAAAGCCGCCCTCCAAAGCCTCGGCAGCAATACCTTGCGCGCGCAGCTGTGCCGCCACGCCATGCGAAAGCTTTAGCCCGCCCTGACAGATGATCACGGCAGAAGTGCCAGCTGCGCGCGCAATATCAGCAATGTTTTTGTGAGAAAGACGAATTGCGGCCGGGATCAAACGCGGATCCAGCGCGAAATCCTCATCAATGCGCACATCAATCAATGTGGGCGCATCAGGCGTGCCCATAAGGCGTGCGAGTTGGGAGACGGATATTTCTGAGAAAGAAGGCATGTGCCCCTCCTTGAACGGTGTCAAAAGAGGCGAACTTTGGCCGTAGCCTCACGGGGTGGTCGCGCGAAACCCCATGAGGTGAAAATGCTTAATCAGCTTTGGATTGTCAATCCGTCAGTTAAGTTCAATCCCGCCAAGGCAAAGGGCGATCGTATCTTGGGGCATTTTGCCAAGTTGTTCAAAGAACGAGATAAAATCAAAGTGATTATAGGCCTCGGCAATTTTACCGTCCGCGCCCATGCGCATCATAACCTGCCCATTGATCGAGACAGGCTTTAGATCCTCGGCGCATTGCGCATCGATCTTCAAAAGCGCCCAAAGCCATTCGCCGGTCTCAACGGTTTTTTCCATAGAAACCGAAGGGTTACGCACCATTGAGAGGATCGCAGGCACCATCGCCTTCATATCCTCAGCGCCAATTTCAAAGCCGGTCATCATCCCGGCGGCCTTCGTCTCGGAGGAAAAATATTCATCAACCGCGTCCAAATCGCCCTCAACCCAAACCCGCTGAAACCAATCCGCCAGTGCCTGCTCCATGCCCATAATCGGCCCTTTCCTGCATTAAAACCTAACGCAGTGCTAACCACGAATTCTAAAGAATCCCTGAACAACGGGTCAAAAAATATGCGAGCATTCAAATGTGTTGGGGAAAGTGCAGGCTTCTGTTGCCAGGTGCCTGCGAACCCCGCCTGACGCCGCTAAGCGACAGGACTTAGATTTTCAATGTTTCGCACAGCTTACGCTGCGAGAGCCATTGGAGCTTTGTTGTCATTTGCAACTACTCATTGTGTACCGATAACGGTGGTAACTCACCGAAACAAAGCAAAACCCCTTTAGACGTTCGTCGATCCTATTTCGTCCCCATGATCCCCAAATGAGGGATGTTTGGTGGAGACGCCGGGTACCGCCCCCGGGTCCGATCCGCTTATTACGAGCGCGTTTATGTCCATAGCTGAGTTGCCCCAGCGCTCTCTATATAGGGGCAGGGCGCGGCGCGTTCAAGAGAAGGGTTTGGGGCAAACATCACTACATTTCGCCTTTTTGGTTCTACGGCCAGAAGTGTATACTCGCTTCATGAACTCGATTGAACAAAAGCTCGAAGATTGGAACGCGTCGCTGCTGGCAAACCTCTCTAAAGGAGGTCTCATTTCGCGCAATCCAACTGCCCATAAATGGAATGCCCCGTTCAGATGTTTCATCTTACGTGAGGCAGCCTTTTGGCGGATTACGGACCTGATGACCCAATCTTATGCTTTGCATCAACAAGGGCATGTTCTTGGGGCGCGTATCCTATTGCGCAGTGGCATTGAGACAGTCGCCATGTTCATCTATTTGAACCAACTGATGCAAAAAGTGGTGAACGAAACGCTTGATTTTCATGCATTCAGTGACCGAACCGTGTTACTCGTTTTGGGCTCACGAAATGGGACGACGCCACATGAAGCTGTAAACATCACAACGATCCTTGAAAAATGTGACAAACGCTATCCCGGCATAGTGAAGGCCTATGGTGATTTGTCAGAAAGCGCTCATCCAAATTATCAAGGCATGATTGCAGGCTGTTCAAAAGTAGATCACGTCGAACTTGAAACGCAATTCTCCAATACATGGATGGAGCTTTATGGCGACAGCCATCTCAATTTGATGGAGATGTGCATGAGCACGTTTCAACATGAGTACGATATCGTTTGGACTGAATACATAACCACGCTCGAAAACTGGATAGACGCTCACGATACTAAACTGGAAGCGTCTAAAAGCGATCCTTAGAAAGTGATGTAGCGAATTAAAAGCATCAGAAAACTGAACTTCATTACAGGTATTAAAACGTCCAACTTTTTCTTGGTCCAAATACTCAAAACAAAACGCGCAATACCCGCAAACCAATTTCATCCAAACCGCGCCCTGCGCCCAAATCACTCATCCCGCGCCGCAACACTCCCGGCCAGCTTTTTGAGCTGCACCATCGCCGGAAAGAAGCTTTGACGGATGCTGGCGGCATTGGCGCGCGCGGCATCGCTGACCTCAGCAGGGCGTCTGGCGGCCGAGGCCATATCAAGCCGGCAGGACTTCAGCCAGGCTTTAAGCGCGGGGTCTTGTTGCCAAGCGATATGGTTTTGATAGCCGGTGAAATACATTGGCGCCCAATCCTCAGCCGAGCTGGGGTAGGGGATCGGGATGCAAAGCGCGTTCTTGGCAGCATCATCGCGGTCCAAGGACTCGAGATAGGCGATGAGGGCTGCGCTAAACGTTGGCTGGCAAACGCGCACAGGCTGAAGGGTGATTTTGCCGGGTTCAAAGATCGGCGTGTCGCGCAGGGTTGTGAGGCCGTTGGCGGTGCAATCGATGTAAAGCGCGCCTTTGGGGGGCGCGATAGCCCCGCCCGCAAGCGTCACTTTGCCCGGCGAGATGCTCTCAACATGGCCCATGCGCACCACATCTCTGATCTCGCGTAATTGGTTCAGCTCGGCCTTGGTTACGGTTGCGCATTTATAAGCGGTCGGGCGGACATCGCTATCAAGCCGCAGCAGATTGCCGCGCGCCTCCAGACGATCAAACATCGCGTCCAGATCGGGCGCGCCAATGATCGCCTCAAACTCATTGAGCGTGTTTTGCATGCGAAAATCGTTGAACTCTTCGCCGGGTTGAAAGAAGCGGCGGTCCAATAGCCAAGCGTCGCGCGGCATGATCCATGTGATCGAGGCCGCCTCAACCCCGCGCCCCAACAGCCAAAGGGCGACATCCATTCCCGTTTTCCCGCCGCCCAAAATCACATATTGCGCCGCTGGTTCACTGCGCTCAGCAAGCGCGCTTGGCGTCACGCACTCAACCCCCTCAACCTCAAAGGCGCGGGTGTGATTGCGCGGGGTCTCGCCGCTGTGCAGGCAGGTCATCACCGTTTTGCGCGCGATATCAAAGCTGTGACGCGCGCCCGAGATAAGGCAGCGCGCCGTCCCGTCCTCGGCCATCTCGCAATTGGGCAAATAGGTGACCCGCCCCGAAGGCAAAAAGCGCTGATGCATGAGCGATTGGAAATAGCCGCAAATCTCGGCCCCCGTGGCCAATTCATTCAAGCCTGCATTGCCGCCCAATGTATCGGTTTGCTGCTCCCCAAGCGCGCGCGAGGCAACGCCGTAAAACGCCGAAGGCTGATGCAAGCGCACGAAAGGATAGGCGCTGTTCCAATGGCCGCCGGGGCTATGGCCGCGATCAACAATGGTGATATGCGCGTCCGTTTCGCTTAGCAGTGTATCCGCAAAGGCCATGGCAGAAGCGCCCCCGCCAACGAGCAGATAGTCGGTTTGATGATGCACAGTCTGTCCCCCAGTTTGGGCAAGCCTAGGGTGAGTAGGGACGGTATGCAAATCCATCTTTCTCACGCCTCAAACAGCAGCGCAGCAAAGCGTAACTTTGGGCACAAAAGCCGCGCCCTTCGCGGCAAACTTGACGGATTTTCCAGATGTTTTATAAATGCCCAAAACGAGGAGTGCTCTGCCAGTGATCAAATAAGACCGACATATGAGTGGCTTTATGCCTGTTGGACCTTATTTCTGGAGCACAAAATGCATCCTATTATCTATGACGTGGCCGTCTCTATTGATGGCTTTATTTCTGGCCCCGATGGGGATGTCTCGCAATTTGCCCAAGACGGGCCCGTGGTCGAGGCCTATTTCGCGCGCCTTGCCCGTTATGCGACCGCCATTATGGGGCGCGAAACCTATGAGTTTTCTTATGGGTTTGGGTTAAAGCCGGGCGAAAACCCCTATAAATCAATGGAAACGCTGGTTTTCTCTAGGTCGATGGACCTGCAAGGCGCTGATGAGATCAGCGTGCAAAAAGCCATCAGTGCGGGCCTCTTTCGCGATCTCAAAGCGCGCGCAAAAGGGCCGATATATCTGTGCGGCGGCGGAGATTTCGCCGGATCGCTGCTTGATTTGGGGGTGATTGATATCCTGCGGCTCAAACGCGCGCCGATCCTCCTTGGCGGCGGCGTCGCATTGTTTGGTAGCAGTGCAACAGCGCCAAAACTAAAGCTCACTGAGAGCCAGAGTTACGAAAACGGCTATGTTTATCAGGAGTTTGCCGTTCTGCCCAACTAGGGCCAGACGATCTTGCTAGGGCCAGACGATCCGAAATGAAGATCAAGGCGCGCGCATCTTTGCGCGCGTCTTTTCGTGGCAAAATACGCCTCTCAATCCGCACCATACCCTCCGCGAAAGGAGCCACCCACGCCTGCCCAGCCACGCCCGCCAACTCAAACCCGCCAAACCAAAGCGCATAAACAAAAAGGCGCGAGCCGAAGCCCGCGCCCAATTCTTCAAAAGGTGGGTGCTTTAGAACCCGGCTTTGATCTTCTCAAAGGTCTCCGATTGCATCTCACGCAATTCAATCGACATCGGCAATTGCGCCAAAACCGGCGCTTCAATTGCGCCAAGACCAGAGGCGATCAACGCCTCTTCGCCAACGCCCGCCATCGATTTCGCGTTTGAGTGGCCGTAGCCTGCATCCAAAAGCGGGGCTGTCGCGCCTGCATCCAAAAGCGAGTTGATGAAATCATAGGCTTTGCCCTCTGATCCTTCGCCCGCTTTGAGGTTCACATAGCCGCAAAGCCAAAGCGAGGAGCCCTCAGCCGCTTCACGCTGAAAGCCGATGGGGAAACCCTCATCAACCATCGTTGGCAGCGTCTCGTTCCACGCCCAGGAAACCAAAACCTCACCCGTGGCCAAAAGCTGGCTTAGCTCGGCAGGATCGGTCCAATAGGTGCGCAGATTGCTGTGGGCTTGGCGCAGCCAATCGGATGCGGCTTCAAATTGTGCTGGGGTGGCGGCGGTCCAATTTGCAACGCCGGTGGCCAGATAGGCCAAAGCATAGGCGTCATCAACATTGTCCGGAATGGTCACGCGGCCCTGATATTTTGGGTTCAAGAACACGTCCAGCGAGGCCACATCCTCGGCCGGGACTTCTTCCATATTATAGGCAATCGCGGTCGAGCCGAAATCGGTTGGGATGAAGAACACGTCGCCCACGGAGCCGACCTTTGTACCGGTCAGATTGCCATCAAGATTGGCATATTCAGCGATTTTGGCCGTGTCCCATGGCTCAAGAATGCCGGCGGCTTCCCATTTGGTCACAGAGCCTGCGCAAACGTGGCTGACATCGGCCTTAAAGCCCGAGATCAGCTTTTGCAGCGCCTCGTCCTCTTCGCCAAAGAAGGTAAAGCTTGGGGCATCGCCGTGCTGGGCGATATATTTGCCGTGAAAGGCCGGGTCCTCAAACCCTGCATAATCAAACACGGTCAGCTCTTTATCCGCGCCAAAAGCAGCGGAACCAGCGGCCAGAACAAGGCCGGACAAAACAGTCGTTTGGGCAAGACGATTTAGGATACGCATCATATGCTCCTGCAAGAGGGAAAACTCGGCCAAAGCTATGTCGCACAAGCGTTCTGCACAAGAGGGAAGCGGCGCGGGGCGCAAATTTCGCATCCGTTTTCGCTACTCTTTGGCGGATCATTTGCCAGCTGCCTTTAGGGGAGGCGCTTTTTGCCGGCTGGCTGTTTGACAAGCCCCAAGCGCGCCAGCACAGTGAGGCCAGCACGGGCCGGCGGATTTGCGCTTTGGCCCTTTGGGAGGACAACACATGCGCGCGATTATAATGCGAAAAGAGGGCGATGGCCCGGCTAGGGCCGTTTTGGAGGATATCTCTGAGGATATGCTGCCCGAGGGCGAGGTCACGGTTGCGGTTGAATACTCAACGGTGAACTACAAGGACGGGCTGTGCATGTCGGAAAACGGCGGCGGGCTGGTGCGCAAATATCCGCATATTCCGGGCATCGATTTTGCCGGAACGGTCGCGGCCTCAAAGGACGCGCGCTATGCCCCCGGCGATAAGGTCGTTCTCACCGGCTGGCGCGTCGGCGAGGCGCATTGGGGCGGCTATGCAGAGAAAGCAAATGTGCGCGCCGATTGGCTTGTGCCGCTGCCCGATGGCCTTAGCACCCGCGCCGCGATGGCGGTTGGAACGGCAGGATTGACGGCGATGCTGTCGGTTATGGCGCTTGAAGATCACGGGCTAACCCCTGAAAAAGGCGAGGTTTTGGTCACCGGTGCGGCGGGCGGCGTTGGCTCTGTGGCGACCGCGATCCTTGCGCATCTTGGCTATCAGGTCGCAGGCGTTACGGGCCGCGCGGATCAGGAAAGCTACCTGCGCGACCTTGGCGCTGCACGGATTATTCCGCGCAGCGAATTGGCCGAAACCGTCAAGCGCCCGCTCGAGGGCGAGACATGGGCAGGCTGTATCGATGCGGTTGGCGGCGAGATGCTTGCGCGGGTTCTGGGGCAGATGAAATATGGCGGCTCGGTTGCCGCCGTTGGCCTTGCGGGCGGGGCGAAATTGCCCACCACGGTGATCCCGTTCTTGCTGCGCGGGGTGAACTTGCTCGGTATTGATAGCGTGATGCAGCCCTATGAGAACCGCCTGCGCGCTTGGAAGCGGGTTGCGCGCGATCTGCCGATGGACAAGCTCGAAGCGATGATCCGCCCGGCAAGTTTGGCCGACCTGCCGCAACTGGGCGCGGATATCCTGCAAGGGCAGGTGCGCGGCCGCGTTGTCGTTGATATCAATGGCTAGGGCTTGAGGCGAAGTGAAGCGCGCTAAGCAGCCAAGGCTTGGCAATCTAAAGCGGTTCGGGGTAAGACATGCCAAGCGGGGGCGGCGCGATGCGATTGCCCCAAGGGAATAAGCGCCAATAGAGGCGCAAAAGAACATAAGGCGAGGCCCAGTGAGCGATTCAGATAGTTTTATCGACGAGGTAAGCGAAGAGGTCCGCCGGGATCGCCTGTTTGGGCTGATGAAGCGTTGGGGCTGGGTGGCTATTCTTGCCGTCTTGCTGCTGGTGGGTGGCGCGGCTTTCAATGAATATCGCAAAGCTCAAAATGCTGCCCGCGCCCAAGCGCTTGGCGATGGCATCCTTGAGGCGCTTGAGGCCAATGAAGAGGCCGATGCGCGCGCGCTTGCTTTGGGCGCGCTTGAGGAAACATTGGCCACCAAAGGCGATGCCCATGCCTTGCTGGCGCTGATTGCCGCCGGAGAAGAAGCCCAAGCCGATCAACGCAGCGCAGCCGCAGCCCGCCTGCGGACCTTGGCCGAACACAGCGAGTTGCGCCCGGTTTACCGCGATCTTGGCCTGCTCAAAGCGGCGATGCTTGACCCGGATTTGAGCGATGAGGCGCGCATCATCGCGCTGACACCGCTTTCGCAAGCGGGCGCGCCCTATTGGCTGCTGGCCCAAGAACAAATCGCCATTTCCGAGGCCGCTCTTGGCAAAACAGACGAGGCCATCGAACGCCTTACCCGCGCAGCAGACAATGCCGAAGCCTCGCAAGCCTTGCGCAGCCGCGCAGAGCAGTTGATTGTAGCCCTTGGCGGCGAGCTGGACAGCGAATAAGCTGACACCGAACGCGTTATGCGCTGCAATTTCTTGCGGCAATAAGATTAAAAGTGATGGGGATCATAAGGTGATGGGGATCAAGATGGGCCGAGGCCACCGCACACAGATGTCTGGGCAAACCGGGCTGGCATCCGCGCCTATGGGCCTTCTGGGCCACTCGTCGCGCGCGCTGATTGTCCCGCTGCTTGGGGCGGCCCTTTTGCTCAGCGCTTGTTCGCAGCGCGAAGAAATCCTTGAGGGCGAGCGGCTTTCCTTGCGCGATGGTTTCCTTGGCGGTGAAGAAACGCCCGAGATCGAAAATAAATCCGCACCGATCAAACTCGCCGCGCAAAACGCCAACAGCACTTGGTCGCACCGCGCCGGCGACAGCGATCACCGCATCCAGCATCCCGCCCTTGGCGCAGGCACAACGCCGGTTTGGATCGCGAAAATCGGCCAAGGCAATGATCGCAAACATCGCATCACCGCCGATCCGGTCGTCGATGCGGGCCGCATCTTTACCCTTGATAGCCGCGCGCTCGTTTCCGCCACAGCAACCGCCAGCGGCGCGCCGATTTGGCAGGCCGATCTGACCCCAGCAGGCGAGCGCGGCGATGATGCCTCGGGCGGCGGCTTGGCGACCCTTGGCGGCACGCTCTATATAACAACCGGCTTTGGCGAGCTTGTCGCACTTGATGCGGCCAGCGGCACAGAGCAATGGCGCCAGCGCCTTGAGGCCGCCGCAACAGGCGCGCCAACCGTGAGCGGCGATCTCGTTTACGTCGCTTCCAAAGACAATCGCGCTTGGGCCATCGAGGCCAAAACCGGCCGCATCCGCTGGCAGTTCTCTGGAACCCCATCGCCAAGCTCGATGGTCGGCGGGGCAGGGCCTGCGCTTTCAAACGATCTTGTCGTCTTCCCGTTTACCTCTGGTGAATTGGTCGCGACCTTCCGCAAAGGCGGGGTCGAGCGCTGGAAAAGCCGCGTCGTTGGCGGGCGCTCTGGCAAGGCCTATACGCGCGTCACAGACATCACGGCTGATCCTGTGATTGTTGGCGATACGATCTATTCGGGCAATCAATCGGGCCGATTGGCCGCGATGTCGCTTGGCAATGGCGAAGTGCTCTGGACGGCCAAAGAGGGCGCCTATTCGCCGCTTTGGATTGAGGGCGGCTCGATCTTCTTGATCTCGGACGCAGGCGAATTGCTGCGCCTCAATGCCAGCGACGGCAGCCGCATCTGGGGCGTTCAGATGCCCACATTCGAGAATGACAAGCCGCGCCGCTTTAAGGACGTCTATGCCTATTACGGCCCGGTTCTGGCGGGCGGCAAGCTTTGGATCGGAACCGACGAGGGGCTCTTGCGCGCCTTTAGCCCGGAAAGCGGCGCTGAATTGGCCGCAGTTGCCCTGCCATCGGGCGCGGCCACCAATCCGGTTGTGGCCGATCGCACCCTCTTTATCGTCGGTCAAAACGGCCAACTCAACGCGTATAAATAAGCGCGCTGACATCCCAATTTCAAAGGCGCGCGGGGCTCCTGCGCGCCTTTTGCTTTGCATAGATTGCGCCCCAAATTCTGCGCGCATGGCCGCCAATCCACCGCCCCCAAAAAGAGCCGCAGCGTCCCGCCCGTGCAAAGCCCCTTTCTTGTGGCCCATGGATAGTGTATCGCAGCCGCTTGAAAGAGAGGCCAAGCCTGATGAGCATCACCCTTGCCATTGTGGGGCGCCCCAATGTGGGCAAATCCACGCTGTTCAACCGCCTTGTTGGCAAGCGCCTCGCGCTTGTTGACGATCAGCCCGGTGTCACGCGCGATCTGCGCGAGGGCGAAGCGCGCCTTGGCGATCTTCGCTTTACGGTGATCGATTCTGCCGGGCTTGAAGAGGCCACGGATGATAGCCTTCAGGGCCGCATGCGCCGCCTTACAGAGCGCGCAGTTGAGCTGGCCGATATCTGCCTGTTCTTGATTGATGCGCGCGCCGGGGTTTTGCCTGCCGACCGTGTATTCGCCGAAATCCTGCGCAAGAAAAACGCCAATGTGATCCTCGCGGCCAACAAGGCCGAAGGCGCTGCCGCCGATGCAGGCGTTCTGGAGGCTTGGGAGCTTGGACTTGGCGAGCCGATCCGCCTTTCTGCCGAACACGGCGAAGGCCTCAATGATCTTTACTCTCAACTCGCGCCCATCGTTGATGGTTTTGCCGAACGCGCGCTGCAGGACGAGCCTGAAACAGATGTTGCGGTCGGCGAAGACGACGAGGATGCGCCGCGCATCCCGACCAAGGCCAACCCGCTGCAAGTCGCCGTTGTCGGCCGCCCGAATGCGGGCAAATCCACCCTGATCAATCAACTTTTGGGCGAAGAGCGCTTGCTGACCGGCCCCGAGGCAGGGATCACCCGCGATGCGATCTCTGTGATGCTCGATTGGAACGGCGTGCCTGTGCGCATGTTTGACACGGCCGGCATGCGCAAGAAGGCCAAGGTTCAGGAAAAACTTGAGAAACTCTCGGTCTCCGACGGGCTGCGGGCGGTGAAATTTGCTGAAGTTGTGGTGGTTCTGCTCGATGTGGAAATCCCCTTTGAGCAACAAGACCTGCGCATCGCCGATCTGGCCGAGCGCGAGGGCCGCGCCGTTGTTATCGCCGCCAACAAATGGGACGCCGAGCCCGAGAAAAACGCCAAGGCCAAAGAGCTGCGCGAAGAGTTTGCGCGCCTTTTGCCCCAACTGCGCGGCGCGCCGCTGATCGCTGTCTCTGCGAAAACTGGCAAAGGCTTGGATAAGCTCGCCGAGGCGATCCTTAAAGCGCATGATGTTTGGAACCGCCGCATCCCAACCGCGCGCCTCAATCAATGGCTGATTTCCATGGTCGAGGCGCATCCGCCCCCCGCACCAGCAGGGCGGCGCATCAAGCTGCGCTACATGACCCAAGCCAAGACCCGCCCGCCGGGCTTTATCGTGATGTGCTCCTATCCGGACAAAATGCCCGAAAGCTATAAGCGCTATCTTGTCAACGGGTTACGCGAAGACTTTGATATGCCAGGGACGCCGATCCGCCTGACCTTCCGCGGCCAGTCTGATCAGAACCCCTATAAGAACCGCACGAAATCGACCCCTTCGCGCCTGCGCAAACACCTTGGCAAAGCGCGCGCCGACGAGAAAAAGCCGCGCACGGATGGGCGCAGCCGGTAGGGCATTTTGCGAGATGTGAATTGAAGGGCGCGCTTTCGGGAAACCGGGGGCGCGTTTTTCGTTTTGGCGCGCAGCATTGGCGGGAGCCGTTTGGGGCGCGGTTTGGGATTGAGTATTTTTACCAAGAAAAAGTGGGAAGAGGGTGCTGCGCTTTGTCAGGCGGGCGGGTTGACGCCTGTGCGGCAGATTGGTTGGCGTCTTTATCGTTTGGGCAAGTATGACGCGGCGCGCCTGATTTAGGGCGGGCGTTTTTCAGACGGTGTGTTGGCCTGTGCGTTTAGAGGTCGAGCGTGATCCAGATGGGCACGTGATCCGAGGGCTTTTCTTTGGCGCGCGCGAAAGCATCGATTTGGCAATCGGTGAGCAGGTCTGCGGCTTGCGGGGTCAGCAAGAAGTGATCGATGCGGATGCCATCGTTGCGATCAAAGGCGCCGCGCTGGTAATCCCAAAAGGTGAATTGCTCTGGCTGTTGGTTGCGGGCGCGAAAGGCTTCGGTGAAGCCAAGGTTTTCAATTTCGCGAAAGGCGCGCCGGCTCTCGGGGCGAAACAGCGCGTCCTCGCGCCAAGCGTCGGGGCGTTTTGCATCCTCAGCTTGGGGGATGATGTTGTAGTCCCCGGCCATCAGCGCGGGTTCTTCGCTTTGCATCAGCGCGCGCGCGCGCGCTTTGAGCCGGGCCATCCAATTGAGTTTATAGGCATATTTTCCGCCCGCGACCGGGGAGCCATCGCTTTCAAGCTCGACCGGGTTGCCATTGGGCAGGTAAAGCCCGCAAACGCGCACCGCCCCTTTATCGCCAATCACCGTTGCTTCGATCCAGCGGGCTTGCTCATCCGCGTCATCCCCGGGCAGGCCGCGAGTGATGTCCTCAAGTGGCAAGCGCGAGAGGATCGCAACCCCGTTAAAGCTTTTCTGACCGTGGGTTTCGACTTGATATCCCATGTCCTCGAAATGCTCGCGCGGGAAATTTTCATCAACGGATTTGATCTCTTGGAGCAGGGCCACATCGGGCTTGGCCTCCTCAAGCCAATCGCTGAGCGCGCCAATGCGAGCTTTGATGCCGTTGATGTTGAAGCTCGCGATTTTCATCGGATTACCCTTGGTTTTTGCTCGGTGATTAGGTGTAACGCGCGGGCGGGTCGCGGCGCAAGGTGGGGATCAGCTTGGGATCAGGAATTGGCCGCAATGGCCGTTCCCGCGGCCCAGCCAGAGGACCACGCCCATTGGAAATTAAATCCGCCGAGCCAGCCGGTAACATCGACCGCTTCGCCAATGAAATAAAGGCCGGGGACGGTCTTGCTTTGCATATCCGAGGAGTTCAGCCCATTTGTATCGATGCCCCCGATGGTCACTTCGGCGGTGCGATAGCCCTCGGAGCTGGTTGGGGTCAGGGTCCAGTTTTGCAAGCTCTCGGCCAGCTCGGTAAGGCGTTTGTCCGACCAATCGGCGATATTGCCGCTAAGGGCGAGGCTTTCGGTGAAATGCGCCGCAAGACGGCCCGGCAGCAGCTCGCCCAAGG
Source organism: Halocynthiibacter sp. (assembly GCA_047631555.1). Lineage (GTDB taxonomy): Bacteria > Pseudomonadota > Alphaproteobacteria > Rhodobacterales > Rhodobacteraceae > JBLHZY01. The sequence goes on from JBLHZY010000001.1 coordinate 472,015, forward strand.
CTTTGCCAATCGAGCGGCGGCCATTTTCCGCCCGTTTATCGCGCAGCATGGCCGCAAGATCGCGCTTTGGCATCAGATCGAGGCTGATAGCATCGCCCTCAACCCAATAGGACGAGATTTGCAGGATGACCGGGCCAGACAGCCCGCGATGGGTGAAGAGCATCGCCTCGTCAAAGCTGGTCGCACCAACACGGGCCGAAACGGGCAGGGCGGTCCCGGCGAGCGGCTTGATCCAGGCGAGCTCTTGCTCGGCAAAGGTCAGCGGGACGAGGCCGGGGCGGGGCGCGATCAGCGCGTGACCAAACTGCTCCGCGATCTGATAGGCAAAGCCGGTTGCGCCCATTTTGGGGATGGATTTGCCCCCCGTCGCGATGACCAGATTGCGCGCGCTAAAGCGGCCAGCAGAGGTACGCAGGCTAAAGCGCGCGCCATCGTGGCTGACATTTTCAATCGAGGTCTCAAGGCGTATGTCGGCGCCTTTTGCCTCCTCCAAAAGCATCGCCACGACCTGTTTGGCGGACCCATCGCAAAACAGCTGGCCGAGGGTTTTCTCATGATAGGCGATCTTGTGCTTTGCCATGAGATCGATGAAATCCCATTGGGTATAGCGCGCAAGGCAAGATTTGGCGAAGTGCTTGTTTTGAGAGATAAAATTGCCGGGGCCAGCGTGCATATTGGTGAAGTTACAGCGCCCGCCGCCCGAGATGCGGATCTTTTCGCCCGGCGCGCGCGCGTGATCCAGAACCAGCACTTTGCCGCCCCGAGCGCTTGCATGAATGGCCGCCATCAGGCCCGCAGCACCTGCGCCAAGAATGATCGTATCATATGCCATTTGGCCGCAGTGCTCCGCATCGTCGCTCAATTTCGCCATGCTTGGCCTGTGCGCGCCAAAAGGGCAAGTGCAGATGCTTTTACGCGGCGCAAACGGTCTGCCAAAGCGATTAAGCGAATTATTAACTTCATCCCTCTAGGTTGACCCTTGGGAATATGGGTTGAGGAGAGTGTTATGCCGAGTTTTGCCGCGTGGCAGTTAAATGACGTGTCGTTTTCAGGAACGCCGTTTGCATCGAACGCTACTGCGGATAGCGGGGATATCGGCACGACCTTCGTGATCAACGCCGGCGCGCATCCAAGTCTTTTGACGTTGACGGATGATGACCCTGATTTTGTAGATGGGGATGCATCGCAAGACTTAAGCGGCGCACAGACCTTTAATGGAACGTCCTATAGTTCCGGCACGGCCATCCATACGGAATATTCTTATATCGTGCGCCCTGCTGGCGGGGCAACGGATGGCTCGGACGATATCACCATCTATGCGGTCGAAATTTCCGGCGGGGTTGAGGGCTTTGTTGCCGATGGGTTTATGCAGCCGGGCGTGACCTACACCATTATCGCCGTCGACGATAACAGCCCCTCTGTGCCCTATGCGAGCCTCTATGTTTGTTTTCGCGCAGGTACTTTGATCAGCGCTGCGCGCGGGCTTGTACCGGTTGAAAGCCTGATTGCGGGCGATAAAATTCAGACCTTGGACAATGGCTATCAGCCGATCCTATGGGCGGGACAAAGCGAAGTGCGTGGGACCGGCGCGATGGCACCGGTTCGATTTGAAACAGGCGTTTTGGGCAATGACCGCCCGCTCTTTGTGTCGCCGCAGCACCGGATGCTGATGGGGGAAAACACATTGATTGCGCGCGCCATGGTTGGCCAGCCGGGGATCAGTTCGATCTCAATTCCGCGCGTGCATTACGTTCATTTGCTGATGGAGCGCCATGAATTGCTGCGCAGCGAGGGGCTGTTTAGCGAAAGCTTCAATCCCGGGCCGTTTGGCCTTTGCGCGATTGGCAAGCCGGCTGCCGATGAGGTTTTGGCACTGACGGGGCGCGAAATGCCTCTATCTGGGCTGCTTTTGCCGCCCGTGCGCCCCATCCTCAAACCGGGGCAGATCGCCCGCTTTGAGCTGAGCGAAATGATGCGATTGGCCGGATAGGCCGATCCCATTTGCCGCTGATTACATCGAAAAAGAGGTGCCACAGCCGCAGGCGGATGTTGCATTGGGGTTCTCGATCACAAAGCGCGCGCCGATCAGTTCTTCGGAGAAATCAATCACCGCATTAGAAAGGAATGGCAGCGAGATCGCATCGACCAAGACCTTTTGCCCATCCCCTTCAAGCACCAAATCATCGCTCGCAACCGCCTCTTCGAGCGTGATTTCATACTGAAACCCAGAGCAGCCGCCGCCCTCAACCGCGACCCGAAGCGCCTTTGGGGCGGCATCATCTGCGTTGATCTCAGCGAGGCGCTCAAAGGCGCGTTTGGTCACTTTGGGGGGAAGCGTAAGCTCCATGGGGCTATCCGTTTGTTCTGTTGCGCTGAAAGACATATATGTCGGCATAGGACAGGCGACAAGTGAAGGAGCATAAGATGCTCAAACCCTATGCATCCCAGCCCGGCGAAACCCGCGGCAGGCTCTTCCCCGAGGCCATAAGCACCTTTCGCTCGCCGTTTCAGCGCGACCGCGACCGGATCATCCATTCCTCGGCCTTTCGCCGCCTCAAGCACAAAACTCAAGTTTTCGTCGAACATGAGGGCGATTATTACCGCACCCGCCTGACCCATTCCATCGAGGTTGCCCAAGTCGCGCGCACAATCGCGGGGGCTTTGGGGCTCAATGATGCTTTGGCCGAATCCGTCGCGCTCGCCCATGATCTTGGCCATCCGCCCTTTGGCCACACGGGCGAGGATGCTCTGGCCGAGCTGATGGCGCCTTACGGGGGATTTGATCACAACGCCCAAGCCATCCGCATCGTCACCAAGCTTGAAAAACACTACGCCGATTTTGACGGGTTGAACCTGACATGGGAAAGCTTAGAGGGCATCGCCAAGCACAACGGCCCGCTGATCGGCCCCAATGCCGAAGAAGGCGTTGGCACCGATCAGGTCGGCGCAGGCGAGGGGCCGCAGTTTGAGGATCTGCCCTATGCGTTGCGCGAATTCAACGATGCCTTTGATCTTGAGATGCACACATTTGCCAGCGCCGAGGCGCAAGTTGCCGCCGTTGCTGACGATTGCGCCTATAACCATCACGATCTGCATGACGGCTTGCGCGCCGGGCTTTTCACCGACGAAGACCTGCTGGAATTGCCGCTAACGGGGCCGTGTTACGAGGAGGTCGATAAGCTTTACCCCGGCCTTGATCCGATGCGCCGTCGCCATGAAGCGCTGCGCCGGGTGTTTGGGGTGATGGTTGAGGATGTGATCGCGATTGCGCAAAACCGCCTTGAAAGCGCCCAGCCCAAAACCGCCCAAGATATTCGCGACCTCGGCGCGCCGGTGATCCGCTTTTCCAAGCCCGTCTATCAAAACATCAAATCGCTCAAAGGCTTCCTTTTTACCCGCATGTACCGCGCCCCCTCTGTGGTGATCGAGCGCGAACGCGTCACCGCAATGATCAACGCGCTCTTCCCGCTGTTCATGAAATCGCCGGAAAACCTGCCCGAAGAGTGGCGCGATGATGTAGCGGCGGCCAATTCCGACGAGGCGCTCGCGCGGATCGTTTTGGACTATGTCGCGGGGATGACGGATCGCTTTGCCATTCAAGAATTTGAACGGCTCTGCGGATAAGCGCGGGCAGGGGGCCACAATGACATTTGATTTTCAACCGAGCCTCTTTGACGGCGCGCTAACCCTTGCGCCGATGATCGAGGCCGATTTTGACGGGCTCTATGCGGCCGCGAAAGATCCAGAGGTCTGGGCGCTTCATCAGGTGCCGACGCGCTATAAACGGGCCGAATTTCGTCCCTATATCACCGGTATGATCGCCACGAAACGCGCGCTGACACTGCGCGGTGAGGCTGGCCGGATCATCGGCTGTTCGGCCTATTATCAAGCCGAAGATGCCCCCGATGGCATCGCCGTTGGCTATACATTTCTTGCGCTTGATACATGGGGCGGGGCGACCAATTTTGCGCTCAAACGGATGATGCTCGATCATGCGTTTCAAAGCTTTGACGAGGTCGGATTTCATATCGCGCCGGGCAATATCCGCTCGCAAAAAGCAACCGCCAAGCTCGGCGCCAAACGGATCGGTTCGGCGATCCTCAATCTTGGCGGCACCCCGGCAGACTGGGTGCAGTTTCGCCTCTCTCGCGCCGATTGGCAGGCGGTAAAATCCGCGCGCAATTGACGTAAGGAGCGCGCCTCGGCACATATTGCTCGCTGGACAGTCCGCGCGCGATGACGCATTTTCAGTATAAGTTTTGTAAGGATTAATCATGGCCGTAGAAACAGCAGCAGGGGCGCTTAGCCCGGTGATGGCGTTCGCTCTTGTGGGCGCGCTTGGGGTTGGCGCGCAGTGGATCGCTTGGCGGCTGCGCTTGCCTGCAATCGTGCTGATGCTGGCGGCTGGCCTGCTTGTTGGGCCGGTGTTTGGGCTGTTTGATCCGGCGCGCGATATTGGCCCCATAACCGGGCCGCTGATATCGCTCGCGGTGGCGGTGATCCTGTTTGAAGGCGGGCTGACGCTTGATTTTCACAAACTCGGCGATGCGGCGCACGGGGTCAAACGCCTCGTGATCGTTGGCGCGCCGCTTGGCTGGCTGCTCTCAACCCTGACCTTGCATTACGGCGCAGGGCTTGGCTGGGAGGCTTCTGCCGTCTTTGGCGGCATCATGGTTGTCACCGGGCCGACCGTTATTGCGCCCTTGTTGCGCACCGCGCGCCTGTCGCGCAGGCCCGCTTCCTTGCTGCAATGGGAAGCCATTGTGAACGATCCGATTGGGGCTTTGGCGGCCGTTCTGGCCTTTGAAGTTGTGCTGGTTTTGCGCACCGCAGAAACGGCGGGAAGCGCAGTTGTTGATCTGCTGATCGGGATCGGTGCGGCGCTGATCATTGGCTATGTCGCCGGGCGCGGGATTGCGCGGTCTTTCCGGCGCGGCTGGGTGCCGGAATATATGAAAGTTCCGGTGCTGTTTGCTGCGCTTTTGGCTTCTTTTGCTGTCTCTGACTGGCTGCTGCATGAAAGCGGATTGCTCGCGGTAACGGTGATGGGCCTCGTGATCGCCAATTCCAACCTGCCAAGCTTTGAAGAGCTGCGCCGCTTTAAAGAACATGCAACTATCCTGCTCGTTTCAGGCGTCTTTATCCTGCTGGCCGCCTCGCTTGATTTTGCCACTTTGGGGCAGCTCAATTGGCGCGCAGGCTTGTTTGTCGCGCTGGTGATCCTGGTCGCGCGCCCTGTGACAGTGCTGGTCTCGCTGGCCTTTACCAAACTGCCCTGGAACGAACGCTTGCTGATCGCTTTGACCGGGCCGCGCGGGGTTGTTTTGGTCGCTGTGGCGGGTCTGTTTGGCGAGCGTTTGGCGCAAGCTGGCGTGCAGGACGGCGCCGTTGTTGGCCCGCTGGCCTTTGTGCTGGTGCTTTGTACGGTCGTGCTGCATGGCTTTACCCTTGCGCCGCTTGCCCGCCTTCTTGGGCTGGCTTCGGGCGAGAAACCGGGCGTCCTTTTGGTTGGCGGGTCACGCTTTTCAACCGGGCTTGCCGAGGCGCTTAAAGGGGCGGAAATCCCCGTCCTTGTGACCGATCCCAACCACGCCCACCTGATCCGCCCACGCGCCGCCGGAGTCGAGACCTTTTATGGCGATATTCTGGGCGAGGCGGCCGAGCACAATCTTGAATTGCTCAGCTATTCAACCATCATCGCCGTGACCGATAATGATCCTTACAATACCCTCGTTGCCACCGATCTTGCGCCCGAATTTGGCCGCGATAACGTCTGGCAAATCGCCCGGCTGAAATCCGACAACAAGCGCCATGCCCTTCCGGCCCAGCTTGGCGGGCGCAGCTTTGGCGGCGGCAAAACCTTCCGCGAATTGGATGATTTGGTGCTCGAAGGCTGGCGCTTCCGGGTGACCAAACTGAGCGAAGAATACACCTATCCCCAGTGGCGCGAAGAACGCACAGATGCGATCCTTTTGGGCAAAATCACCAAAGCGGGCGAGTTCAAACGCATCCCCAAACTTGAGGCCGAGAAATTCGCGCCCGGCGTGCGCCTGCTCTCCTTTGGGCCGCCCGTCGCGGACAAGCCCCTCGCCCTGCCGCTGCCCAATACGCCCGGCGAAGGCGCCCCGCTGATAGAGCCCGACCTGCCCGGCTGATCGCAGGGGCCAAAGGGCAGGGCAAGCAGGAAGACCCGCGCGCTTGGTGCATTGACCTGAGCGCGCAGGGTGGTAAACCCAGCTTGAACCCTTCTTTCAGGACCAAAAGATGAACCTTTTTGCAGATATCCGCACGCTTGTGATCACCAGCCTTGAAGCCATGGTTGCTGAGGGCGCGCTGCCCGCAGGCCTGAGCTTTGACAACGTCGCTGTTGAGCCGCCGCGCGATGCCTCGCACGGGGATATGGCGACCAATGCGGCCATGGTTCTGGCCAAGCCTGCAGGCGCAAAGCCGCGCGATATCGCCGAAGCTTTGGCTGCCAAACTGGCCGCCGATCCGCGCGTTGAAACAGCCGAAGTGGCGGGCCCCGGCTTTCTCAATCTGCGCTTGGATCAAGGGCTTTGGGGCGGGCTTGTCACCAGCATTTTGAGCGATGCAAATTACGGCCAATCTGATCTGGGCAGGGCGATCAAGGTCAACGTTGAATTCGTCTCGGCCAATCCGACAGGCCCGATGCATGTCGGCCACGCGCGCGGCGCGGTTTTTGGCGATGCATTGGCAACGCTGCTGTCCTATGCTGGCTTTGATGTGACCAAAGAATATTACATCAACGATGGCGGCGCGCAGGTCGATGTTTTGGCCCGCTCGGTTTATGAGCGCTACCGCGAGGCATGCGGCCTTTCCCCTGAAATCGCAGAGGGGCTTTATCCGGGCGATTATCTTGTCCCCGTCGGCGAAGCGCTGAAGGCGAAATATGGCGAGAGCTTGCTTGATCAGGACGAAAGCGTTTGGCTGACGGACCTGCGCGAATTTGCAACAGAAGCGATGATGGCGATGATCCGCGAAGATCTCGCCTCGCTTGGCGTTGTGATGGATCACTTCTTCTCGGAAAAATCGCTGTATGATACCGGGCTGATTGAAAGCGCGATTAAGGAATTGGACGAGGCGGGCCTGATCTATCAAGGCACGCTTGAGCCGCCAAAAGGCAAGCTGCCCGAGGACTGGGAAGCGCGCGAGCAAACCCTGTTTCGCTCAACAGCGCACGGCGATGATGTGGATCGCCCGGTGAAAAAATCCGACGGCTCTTGGACGTATTTCGCCCCCGATATCGCCTATCACTATGATAAGGTTCAGCGCGGCTTTGATCAGCTGATCGATGTGTTTGGCGCGGATCACGGCGGCTATGTTAAGCGGATGAAAGCGGCGGTTTCGGCGCTCTCAAATGGCAAAGTGCCGCTTGATGTCAAACTCGTCCAACTGGTGAAACTGTTCAAAAACGGCGAGCCGTTCAAGATGTCCAAGCGCTCGGGGACGTTCGTTTCCTTACGGGATGTGGTTGAGCAGGCGGGCGCAGATGTGACCCGTTTTCATATGCTGACGCGCAAGAATGACGCGCCGCTTGATTTCGATTTCGCCAAAGTGCTTGAGCAATCCAAGGACAATCCGGTCTTTTATGTCCAATATGCGCATGCGCGGATTTGCTCTGTTCTGCGTAAGGCCGAAGAGGCGGGGGTCGCGCTTTCCGACACGCCAAAACTAGAGGATGAGGCCGAGTTTGAGCTTGCCCGCAAGCTTGCCGAATGGCCGCGCCTCGTTGAGATTGCCGCGCGCAGCCACGAGCCGCATCGCATCGCCTTTTACCTCTATGATCTGGCCTCAGATTTCCACGCGCTGTGGAACAAGGGCAACGAAAAGACCCATCTGCGCTTCCTTCAAGAGGGTGACAATGCTGCATCAGCGGCGAAAATTGCCCTTCCAAGGGCCGTAGCCGTTGTTATTTCAGCAGGACTTGGTATCTTGGGCGTAACCCCGGCAAGCGAGATGCGCTGAAAACAAGCGCACGGCAGGCCACTCTATGGGGGCAAATGAGCAGGCAAGCCCTTTCCCGTAAGGGGGAGGCGATGAGGCATAAATGGCAAGTTACGATTTCGGTGGGCAAGGCCCGGCTGCAAGCAATCGCGGCTGGAATGATCCTCAGCAGGGGCAAAACCCTGTGTTCCAAGAGCAAATCCCCTATGATGAGGCCGAGTATCAGGCCCATGATCCGGCCTATGAGCAATATTCTGCTCAGGGCGTGCCGCTCGAATATGCAGCGCAGGCGGCCTATGGGCAGGCCGCACCCGAATACCAATATGAATACGCCGAAAATGCCGCCATCGGGCAAGCGTCTTCGATGGCGCTTGGCACCGCTTTGCTCGCAGAATTTGGCCAAAAGCTTGGCCGGATGACCCATTACGCCGGCGCCGCCATGTCGATCGCTTTGATCGCAGGCTTGGGCGTTTGGGGCTATAAATTGATGGTGCGCGATGTCTCCGGCGTGCCGGTTGTTAGGGCAGTCAGCGGCCCGATGCGCACAGCGCCCGAAGATCCCGGCGGGGCACAGGCCTCGCACCAAGGGTTGGCAGTCAATGCAATTGCCGCCGACGGCGAGGCCGAAGCGCCCGCTGATCGCCTCGTGCTTGCGCCGCGCCCGGTTGAACTGGCCGATGAAGATCGCCCCGTCGCCGAAATGCGCGCCGCCGCGACCGTCGAGGCGCTTCAGGCGCAACTCGCCGCCGCCGATGCCGCCCCGATTGAAGCCAATGCCGAAGCGGGCGAGGTTCTGGCCGCGCCCTCAACCGATCCTGTGCAAGCCGCGCTCGATTTTGCCGATCAGATTTCCGCTGATGTTGCGCCGCTTTCTGGGGCCAGTCTCAAGCCTGAAAACGATACCGCCGCAACCGCCGCCGCTGATGCGCTGAAAGCGGCCACCGCGCCGCAATCGATCACTGTGCGCCGCGGCGGCATCGCCCGCTCGCCGCGTCCAATCGCGCGCCCGGTCCGTCTTGCCAGCAGCTCGGCCACAGTTGCCACAGATGCGGTGCCGCAAAGCGCAGCCCTCGAAGTGAGCCCCGGCAATATCCCCGCAGGCACGCGCCTTGTGCAATTTGGCGCCTATGATAGCCCCGAATTGGCGCGCTCCGAATGGGACAAGCTTGCGCTGAAATTCGAAGATATCTTGCAAGGAAAACAACGGGTTGTGCAAAAAGCGCAATCTGGCGGCAAGACCTTCTATCGCCTGCGCGCCATGGGGTTTGAGGATCTCTCGGATACCCGCCGCTTCTGTGCTGCCCTTCTGGCCGAAAACGCCGCCTGCATCCCTGCCACGGCGCGCTAATGGCCGCCAATCTCCAAGCAAACGGGCAGGGCGCAACCATCCTTGGCTGTGCTGGCCTTTCGCTGAGCCCAACTGAGGCGCGCTTCTTTCGCGAGGCCGATCCTTGGGGCTTCATCCTGTTTGCCCGCAACGTGCAAAGCCCCGATCAATTGCGCGCGCTTTGTGCTGAATTGCGCGAGACAGTTGGCCGCGACGCCCCGATTTTGATCGACCAAGAAGGCGGGCGCGTACAGCGCCTTACCCCGCCAACATGGCGCCAATACCTTCCCCCGCTTGAACAGGTGCAGGCCTGCGGCGCGCATGCGGCGCGCTCAATGTATATCCGCTCGACCCTGATTGCCGATGAGATGCAAGCCCTTGGCATTGATGTAAATTGCGCCCCGACAGCCGATATCGCAGGGCCTGAAACACACCCGTTCTTGCACAATCGCTGCTACGGGACGGAGGCAAACAGCGTCATCGAAATGGGTCGCGCCGTGGCCGATGGGATGGCCGCGCGCGGCGTGATGTCTGTGCTCAAACATATCCCCGGCCATGGCCGCGCCACCGCCGACAGCCATCTTGACCTGCCCCATGTGACCGTCGATGCCCAGACCCTGCGCGAAACGGATTTTGCCCCCTTCAAAGGCCTCAACGATCTGCCCATGGCGATGACCGCGCATATTGTCTACGAGGCGCTCGATCCAGCCAATTGCGCCACCCAAAGCGAGATCATGATCGCCGCGATCCGCAATGAGATCGGCTTTGACGGGCTGTTGATGACCGACGATATCTCGATGCAGGCGCTTTCGGGCAGCCTGCAACACCGCGCCGAAGCCTCAATCAAAGCGGGCTGCGATATTGTGCTGCATTGCAACGGCAAGATGCCTGAAATGGAAGCCACAGTCGCCGCCTCCGGCCGCCTCAATGCGCCCGCACAAACCCGCGCCGAACGGGTTATCGCAACGCGTCCAAAACCCGTAGCCATTGACATTCCCGCGCTTGAAGCCGAACTTTACGCGCTGCTGAACGGGTAGGGCGATGGCCGAGGACGAGTTTGAATTTCAGGAGCGCCAAAGCGTCGAGGATCGCCTCGCCGCAGAAGCGCTGATTGTCGATGTTGAGGGCTTTGAAGGGCCGCTCGACCTGCTGTTGAGCCTGTCGCGCACCCAAAAGGTTGATTTGCGCCGGGTCTCCGTGCTGCATCTGGCCGAGCAATACCTCACCTTTATCAATGCCGCGAGCGAATTGCGCATTGAGCTGGCGGCGGATTATCTGGTGATGGCGGCCTGGCTCGCCTTTCTCAAATCGCGTCTGCTCTTGCCGCCTGATCCGACCGATGGCGGCCCCTCGGGCGAAGAATTGGCCGCGCATCTTGCCTTTCAGCTTGAGCGGCTTGAAGCGATGCGCAACGCCGCCGCCCGGTTGATGGGGCGCGATCAACGCGGGCGTGATTTCTTTGTGCGCGGCATTCCTGAGGATGTGATGCGCGTGCGCAAAGTGACCTATACCGCGACCTTGCTTGATCTGATGCAGGGCTACGCGCGCATCCGCACCAAGGATGATTTCCGCCCCTTCGTGATGGACCGCGAGGCGATCCTGACGATGGAACAAGCGCTCGAACGCATGCGCGCACTGATCGGCTATGCGGGCGATTGGACCGGGCTTGAAAGCTATCTGCCCGAGGGCTGGCAGGTCGATCCCAAGCGCCGCCGCTCTGCCACCGCCGCAACATTCGCCGCCTCGCTGGAACTGGCCAAGGCGGGCAAAATCGAGATCAGACAAAGCGAGATGTTCTCTCCAATCCAAATACGAAAGACGCCGCAATGAGTGTTGATGACGAGACAGGCGCAGAGGGCCACAGCGGCGAAGAAACGGGCGACGAGCGCGCCGCAATTGACGCGCATATCGAGGTGAGCATCGTCTCGGAACTGCCTGAAAACGATGATGAAAATACAAGTGATCCTGTGCGCGACAGCCTGTTTGAAGCGCCCCCAGAGGCCGAGCAAGAGCGCATGGTTGAGGCGATCCTATTTGCCTCGGCTGATCCTGTGAGCGTCGCCGAGCTCAACGGGCGGATGCCCCACGGGGCGGACGCGGCGCGCGCGCTTGTGCATCTGCAAAAGCGCTATGAAGGGCGCGGCGTTCGGGTTGTGCGCGTGGGCGAGGCATGGGCAATGCGCACCGCGCCTGACCTTGGCTTTTTGATGCAAAAAGAGACGGTCGAGACCCGCAAACTAAGTCGTGCGGCCATCGAAACGCTGGCGATCATCGCCTATCATCAGCCCGCCACCCGCGCCGAGATCGAAGAAATTCGTGGCGTCTCTGTGTCGCGGGGCACGGTTGATCAACTGATTGAGATGGAGTGGATCCGCTTTGGCCGCCGCCGGATGACGCCGGGGCGACCTGTTACCTATGTTGTCACGCAGGATTTCCTCGATCACTTCGGCCTTGAAAGCGCGCGCGATCTGCCCGGCCTTAAAGAGCTTCGCTCGGCTGGCCTGCTCGAAAGCCGCCCGGTGCCGGGGCTTGATGCGCTCGAACCCCAAGACGAGGACGATGAGGATCAGGTCGAAATGTTTGAGGAAGATTAAGCGCGCGAGGAGGGGGCCGTGAAATCGGCGCAATTGCGTGTTAAACAATGCTCAACTCAGTAGGAGATGTCGAAATGAATGCCAATCAACTGATCAATATGGTGGTGCGGATGGTGCTCCGTCCGCTGCTCAATCGCGGCATCAACGCAGGCATCAATCGTGCCAGTCGCGGCCGCGCCCCAGCGGATGAAACGCCCGCGCAAAAAGCCCTGCGCGAGCAAAACGCCAATGAGACAAGCAAACGCGCGCGCCAAGCCGCAAAGCTTGGCCGTCGTATGGGACGTTTCTAAGCAATTACATAGCTTTACGCGGCAAAGTTCATGTCTTTGGCGCGGCGAAATGCTTGGACAGTTTCAGCCCTTGCCCTTGGTAATTTGAGGCAATGCCCGCGCCATAAAGCATGTCCGGAATGGCGGCCATTTTCTCATAGACCAAGCGGCCCACGACCTGCCCATGCTCAAGCACAAAGGGCGCCTCGTGACAGCGCACTTCAAGCACGCCGCGCGATCCTGCGCCGCCAGCGTCAGAATGCCCAAAGCCGGGATCAAAGAAGCCCGCATAATGAACGCGAAATTCGCCGACCATGGCAAAATACGGCGCCATTTCGGCCGCGTGATCGGGCGGGATATGTACCGCCTCGCGGCTGACCAAAATGTAAAACGCGCCCGGATCAAGGATGATGCGGCCCTCAGTCGTTCTGATTTCTTCCCAGAATTCCGCCGGATCATAGGCGCCGATACGATCCAGATCGATCACGCCGGTATGCGGTTTGGCGCGGTAGCCAACCAGATCGCTGCCCTCGGGGCGCAAATCGACCGAAAAGCCGAGGCCTTCGGAAATCACCGGCTCGCCATCGACCAAGACCTGAGCCTTATGGAGTGCTGCCAGCTCGGGATCGCTGAGAACGGCCTGACCGTGGCGAAAACGGATCTGATTGAGCCGCATGCCGGGGCGGACCAAAACCGAAAAGCTGCGCGGGCAAATTTCAGCGTAAAGCGGGCCAGTATAGCCCGGCGCAATCCGATCAAATTCAACGCCGCCGTCCGTGATCAGCCGGGTCAATAGATCAAGCCGCCCAGTCGAGCTTTTGGCATTGGCCACGGCCTGAATATCTGCGGGCAGGGCGAGGCTTTCCATCAAAGGGACCACATAAACACAGCCCTTTTCCAGCACAGCGCCGCCCGAGAGATCAATCTCATGCATCTGAAATTCTTCCAGCCGCTCCATGACCGTATTGCCTGCGCCGGTCAGAAACGAGGCGCGGACGCGGTAGGCCTTGGTGCCAAGGCGCATATCAAGCGAGGCGGGCTGAATTTGTTCGGGAAGGATCGCCGGGCTGCCGCTGAGCACACCGGTTTTGATCAGGTCGCTCAGGGTTTGGCTCGGCAAAACGCCGGTTCCGGCGGTGATCTCTTGGCTCTGGCTCATCGTCTTCCCCCTTGCGGTGCTGCTGTGACGCGCTGCACAGCCGCATATGCGCCGATCCGGCCCATAGATGGCAAAAACGCCCGCGCCTTTTGGGCGACGAGCGTATTTGAATTGGTCGGGCTAGCAGGACTCGAACCTGCGACCTTCCGTCCCCCAGACGGACGCGCTACCAGACTGCGCCATAGCCCGACTGGGGCTTTCATACCGTTTTTCCACGCAGGGACAAGGCTGATCTTTGGATTTTTTTCATCAGCCTTTAGCGGGCCAGCCGAGCGAGACGAGGGAACGGGCAAAACAGGGGCCTACATCCGGTCGCGCAGCTGCGAAAGGCGGCTGAATATTCCCGCAAGGGCCTCTTGATCGATGGTGGCCTCCTTGTTGCGGCGCAACGCATAAAGCGCTGCATAATCCGATTGAGGCAGATCGTCGTCGTCGCTTGGATCGGCGGGGATTTCCTTTGCGCTCAATGGCGGCGCAGCGGTTTCCTCAGGCGCAGGCTCGTCGTCGGGCGCAAGGGCCTCTGCGCTTTCAAGCGGTTCTGCGGCGGGCGCATTTTCATCAAGCGAAAGGCCATCTTCGAAATCGGAGGTTTGGGCAAGATCATCTTGCGCGTCCCAATCAACGCTGTGTTCGTCTGATGCGGCTTGCTCTTGGGCGTCTTGATCAGAGGTGGCTTGATCGAAAGCGGCCTGATCTGGCGCGTCTTGATCAGAGGTATCGACGGGCGGCTCAGGCGCCATCCACTCGGCAAGCTCATCCCCATCAACCGCGGCATCGGCCCCGGTATCGGCAGCGGGCGCTATCGGAGCGGCTTGTGTTTCTTCGGCAAGGAAATCGCCTTGAATGGAAAAGCCTTTTTCGGGGGCGGCAGGGCGCGTGTCCGGAGCGGCCGTTGTTTCGCGCGGCGGCATGATCGGCACAACATTGTCGCTTGGCGCCTCGGCCTCTTGGGGCACATCAACGGCCATGGGCGCCTCTTCGCCGGCGTCGATGGCATCTGCCTCGGCCTCGAGCTCGACTTCAGCATCCATCAGCTCATCTTCGACGGGTTGCGAAAGGCTGGCCACATGGCGCACGCCTTCCTCACGCAGCAGTTTTTGTACGCCGCGAATGGTCATCCCATCGTCGTGTAGCAATTGCTTGATGCCGCCAAGCAGCTCCATATCCGCCGGGCGGTAATAGCGCCGCCCGCCAGCCCGTTTGATCGGCTTTATTTGCGTAAACCGGCTTTCCCAGAAACGCAAAACATGCGTGGGCGTGCCCAGCCAATCGGCGACCTCGCTAATGGTGCGAAACGCGTCGCGAGACTTATCCATCACCTGCGCGCCTTACTTTTTGTTGCCAGCCGCGACACGATCTTTCATCAGGTGCGAAGGCCGGAATGTCAGCACTTTGCGTGGCAGGATTGGCACTTCATCGCCGGTTTTCGGGTTGCGCCCAACACGCGCCGCTTTGGAGCGGACCGAGAATGTTCCAAAAGATGAGATTTTCACCGTGTCGCCTGAAGCGAGCGCGTCGGACATATGCCCAAGCACGGATTCTACCAATTGCGCGGATTCGTTGCGGCTTAGCCCAACTTCGCGGAAGACCGCTTCGCTAAGATCCATCCGTGTCAGTGTTTTGTCGCTCATACTGTTCCCCCAAGGATTGCTATCTGCAACCATAGGGCGGTTCAAATTTACGAGTCAATATCAACAGCTTGCATCACGCTCTTAAGTGGCAATTACCAGCGTAAAACTACCGATCCCCAGGCCAAACCGCCGCCGATTGCCTCTGTTACGATCAAATCGCCCTCTTTGATGCGCCCTTGTTGCTTGCCAACCGACAGTGCGAGGGGAATCGATGCGGCAGAGGTGTTGCCATGATCTTGGACCGTGACAATGACGCGATCCATCGACAGGCCCATCTTTTTGGCCGTGCCTTCAATGATGCGAATATTGGCCTGATGGGGCACGACCCAAGTCACATCGTCCGCGCCAAGCCCGGCTTTTTCAAGCGCGGCTTCGGCTGTTTCGGCCAATTTGCCAACGGCTTGGCGAAACAGGGGATTGCCCTGCATGCGCACTTTGCCCGAGGTCCCGGTGCTTGAAACGCCGCCATCGGCATAAAGCATATCGCGGTAGCTGCCGTCGGAATTGAGATCAGAGGCAAGGATGCCGCGATCCGCCGATGTGCCGCTCGCCTCGACCCCTTCAAGGACAACAGCCCCCGCACCATCGCCAAACAGAACGCAAGTGGCGCGATCCGTCCAATCCATCAGGCGGCTGAATGTCTCTGCGCCGATGACCAAAATCCGCTTGGCTTGGCCCGAAACGATCAATGCATTGGCATTGGTCAGCGAATAAACGAAGCCTGCACAAACCGCCTGAACATCAAAGGCAAAGCCCTTGTTCATCCCAAGCCCAGATTGCACCATTGTCCCAACCGAAGGGAAGGTCAGGTCTGGGGTTGAGGTGGCGACGATGATCGCATCTAGATCATTCGCCGTTAAGCCTGCGTCTTTAAGCGCGGCTTCGGCGGCTTTGATCGCCAACATCGAGGTGGTTTCCCCCTCGGCGGCAAAATGGCGCCGCTCGATGCCCGAACGGGTGCGGATCCACTCGTCGGAGGTATCCAAACTCGCTTCAAATTCTGCATTCTCGACAATACGCTCGGGCAAATAATGCCCAACGCCGCGGATCTGCGCCCGAATTTTCATGTGTCTTTTTCGCTTTCTTGCCCACTCAGAGGCTCATCTTGGCCTGCCAAGTCGGCCGATGCAACCCGCGCCGCAAGGCGTTCAGAAAATCCTGAGTTTGCAAGGGTATAGGCAAGCTTTAGGGCGGCAGAAACGCCGGTTGCATCCGCAGAGCCATGGGATTTCACCACCGTGCCATTCAGCCCCAAAAACACCCCGCCATTCACGCGACGTGGATCGATGCGCTTTGAGAGGCGGCGCATGGAGGTCACAGCGAGCAGGGCGGCAATGCGCGAAAGCGGCGTGGCTTTGAACGCGTCCTTGAGCAGATCGCCGATCAATTTGGCCGTACCTTCGCCGGTTTTCAGCGCGACATTGCCGGTAAACCCGTCCGTGACGATCACATCGCATTTGCTTGAGGGAATATCGCCGCCCTCAACAAAACCAACGAATTCAAATTCGCCAACGCCCGCGGCGCGCTCAATCATATCATGGGCGGCTTTCAGCTCGGCGCGGCCTTTGTGTTCTTCTGTGCCAACGTTGAGCAGGCCAATGCGCGGAAGGGGCAGCCCCATGCCGTTGCGCGCATAAGAGGCGCCCATCAGAGCATATTGCAAAAGGTCCTGCTGATCAGCGCGAATATCCGCGCCCACATCCAGCATGACGTTAAAGCCGCCGGGATTGCGCGAAGGCCAAAGGCAAGCAATGGCGGGGCGGTTGACGCCTGCAAGACGGCGCAGACGCAGCATCGAGATCGCCATCAGCGCGCCAGTATTGCCGCAGCTGACACAGGCCGCAGCCTCGCCCGCGCGCACCGATTCGACAGCCGACCACATTGAAGTCCCCTTGCCATGGCGCATCACCTGGCTCGGCTTGTCGCTCATCGCGACAACGCCCTCGGCATGGCGAACCTCAACCCGGCCCGTCAAAACACGCTTCTTGCGCACAAGCTTGTTCAGCTCGTCCTCAGGCCCGTGCAAAATGAAGGAAAGGTCAGAATTCTTGCTCGCAGAACGCGCAACGCCGGCGACAACAGCCGCCGGCCCACGATCGCCGCCCATGGCGTCAACCGAAAGAGTAATGCGAGAGGCACCCGTCTGCGTGTCTGTCAATTGATCTGACATGCGCGCGCGCCCAATCTGCGGGGCTTACGCCGCGTCTTCGTCGTCGAGATCGATCTCGTTGGCCTGCGCCACAACTTCGCGATCATCGTATTGGCCGCAAGCGGAACATACGTGATGCGGGCGCTTTAGTTCGCCGCAGTTGCTGCATTCAGCTGGATTGCCAGCAACCAGAGCATCGTGCGCACGGCGCATATTGCGCTTGGAGCGCGTAATTCTATTCTGTGGGACAGCCATGTCACAACCTCGAATTCGGGGGGCATAACTTGCCCCTGTGTCTTGTTACGGGCGACGGGCATTCCCGGCGTTTCCGTTGGGGCTAGGCCCCGCGAAAGTATCATGGGGCTAGGCCCCGCGAAGGTATCATGGGGCCAAGCCCCGCGAAGGTATCATGGGGCCAAGCCCCGCGAAGGTATCATGGAGCGTGAGCCCCGCGAACTTTGGTAAGGCCGAAGCCCCGGTATCTCGTTTTCCATCCCGGCACAGGGCCAAATGGTCGCCGCTTGGCTCAAAGCAAATCACTTAAAAACAAGCTGTCTGCGCGTCATATGCGCAACCTGTATCAATGATCAACCCATATTGCGAGCGAGGCCGGGAACATACTGCGAATCCCGCCCCGCGCAAGGCTTTTCTTGAAGCACCGTTTAGTTGTCTTTTTCCAACTTGTCACGCAGGGCTTTCAGGCCAGCAAACGGTTTGGTCTGCTCGTCTGTCATTGGAGCAACACCGGCCTCGGCAAATGCGGTTTGTGCAAGCTCAGCACCGGGCGCACGCGGATAAAGCGGCAGGGCAAGCGCAAGCTCTTCAGCCATCAAAGCGCCAAGATCAATCACTGCGGGCAATTCTTCGGCCGTCTCATCCTCGGGCATCTCCATTTCAGAGCCGCCGCTTTCGGAAATAACAATCTCGGGCATCTCCGAGAGATAAGTCCGCGTCACCGGCTCATCAATGCGCGTGCTCACCGGGGCGCCCGTCACCACACAGAGTTGTTTCACCGTCGCGCCCAATTGACCCGAAAGCGCCCAATCGCGCTTGCCAATCGGCGTCAGCTCGACCGAAAAGCGCAGCTTGTGCACCTCTTCAATGCCCAAATCAGAGGCCAAAGCCGCGCGCCGCTTTGCATCGGGCTCTAGCTTATAGCGGTTGGTTTTGCGCCCGCCCAATTCGGCAATTCGCACCAAATGGGACCATGGAAATTCGTTTTCACTTGTCACCTGAGGAGGCTCCGTCTTGAAAGGTTCTTAAACACGCTGTAAGCCGATACGAGGCCTAGGGGAACATGGCAAGAGGGGCGGTATGTCAAATCTGATCCAAACGATCTTCGCACAGGGGCGAAATTTGCGGCGAAATCTGCGCAAATCACTTGCTGCAGTGCTTTTGCTTGGGGCTGTGGCGGCCTGTTCACCACAATTCCAAAATCATGGCTATGCGCCCGATGATGATCAGCTCTCGCTGGTTGAGGTCGGCGTTTCGACCAAGGAAGACGTCGCAATTGCGGTTGGGCGGCCAACTTCTCAAGGTATTTTGGAGCAAAGCGGCTGGTACTATGTGCAATCGCGCTTCAAACATTTCACCTATAACGAGCCAAAAGAGATCGAGCGTTCCATCGTCGCGATCAGCTTTAACGACAAGGGCGTCGTGAGCAATGTTGAGCGTTTCGGGCTTGAAGACGGCAAAGCGATTGTACTGTCGCGCCGCGTGACGGAGTCCAACATCCAAGGCATCTCCTTCCTCAAACAGCTGATCGGCAACCTTGGCCGTGTCACCAATGACGATCTGTTTGGCAATACGAACTTCTGATCGCCAAACGGCTGATGCCAAAATTTAAAAAACGCGCAAGGCCCAAAGCCTGCGCGTTTTATTTGTCTTATCGCGTGAGGATCGCCCCCATTGCCAAATCATCGGGGCGAGGGCGCGCCTAATCTTCGGCTTCAAACCCAAGCGCGACACCATTGATGCAGTAGCGCTGCCCCGTCGGCAAAGGCCCATCCTCAAACACATGGCCCAAATGCGCGCCGCAATTCTCGCAAGTGACCTCGACGCGCTCCATCCCAAGGCTGCGATCCACATGTTCGGCAATCGGCGCGCCGGATGCGGGCGCAAAGAAGGATGGCCAACCACAGCCGCTTTCAAACTTGGTCCCTTGGGTAAACAGAACCTCGCCGCAACAGGCGCAGGTGAATTTGCCGGGCTGCTTTGGAAAGCCGGGATGCGAAAAGGCCCGCTCGGTTCCGGCCTGACGGGTCACACGAAACGCCTCTTCACCAAGCTGCGCGAGCCATTCCGCTTGTGATTTTTCAACTTTCGCCATTGCTGCCATCCTTTTCCCGCTTAAGCGTCAATACTTTGTCACATCTTGTGTGATACCAAGTGACGAACCATATGTAAGCCTAGCGCGGCACAGGACAAGGGTTTTGCGCCGCGATGGGATAGGCAGGCAAGGGGAGCCAGATGCTGGGATTAGGCAAAGGCCGCTATGCGGTGCGATTTGCGCAGAGTGAGGCGGATATTTCCGCAGCGCAACGGCTGCGCTATCTTGCCTTCGTCGCGGGAAATCTCGCGCAATTAGACGTCGCGGGGAACCTTGCGCAATCAAACGTCGCAAGCCACGGCGCGCAATTAAACGTCGCAGACGAAAGCGCCCAATCTGGCAATCAAGCGGGCACTACAGAGCAAACACGCGATCAAAACCCGCGCGACCGTGAGGCCGATGCCGACGCATTTGACACAACCTGCCGCCATGTCCTTGTTGAAGAGGTCAAATCCGGCGCGCTCGTTTGTACCTTTCGCATCCTCGAAATTTCCGGCGGCGCAGACATTGGCCGCAGCTATTCGGCGCAATATTACGGCCTTGAAGCGCTTGCTGATTTCGAAGGGCCCATGCTTGAGATGGGCCGCTTTTGTATCCATCCCGAATGGCGCGATGCCGATATCCTGCGCGTCGCTTGGGGCGCAATGACCGCTTATGTCGATAAAGCCGGGATCAAAATGCTGTTTGGCTGCTCGTCCTTTCACGGCACGGATGCGCGCGAATACTCCGATGCATTTGCGATGCTCAAAGCGCGTCACCTCGCACCAACCCGCTTCTTGCCCCGCGTCAAAGCGCCCAATGTCTTTCGCTTTGCCGCCCGCCTGCGCCGCAAACCCGACGCCAGAAAAGCCATGCTGAAAATGCCGCCCTTGCTGCGCACCTATCTGGTCATGGGCGGCTGGGTTTCGGATCACGCGGTCGTGGATCGCGACCTCAACACGCTGCATGTTTTCACCGGGCTTGAGATTGCTGCCATCCCGCCCGCCAGAAAGCGCCTTTTGCGCGCCGTTGCGGGCTGACCCTGCGCGCAGCTTGATGATGATCCCCGCCAAAATCCGCCAAAACCTGCCAAAACCCTCTATAAATCGCTGATAAATCGCGCCCAAACCATGCGCATTCCCGCCAAAACACCGCAAATTCGCGCCCGCAACATTTCCCGCATTGACGCCGCCCGCGCGCGCAGATAGCGAGGCGCAATGGCACGCACACCCCTCCTTCAGCTCACCGATATCTCGCTAACTTTTGGCGGGGATCCGATCTTTTCCGACCTCTCTTTGGTGGTCCAACCCGGCGACCGGGTGGCCCTTGTGGGGCGCAATGGCTCGGGCAAATCGACGCTGATGAAGGTCATGGCGGGGCATGTGGAATCTGACCGCGGCGAGGTGATCCTCGCGCCCGGTGTGCAGGTTGGCTATATGGAGCAAGAGCCCGATCTGAGCGGCTTTGAAACCCTTGGCGATTTTGCCGCCAGCGGCCTTGATCCAGCGGAATCATACCGCGTGAATATCGTCGCCGAAGGGCTAAAGTTTGATCCCGAAGGGCTTGTCGCTACGGCCTCTGGCGGGGAAAAACGCCGCGCCGCTCTGGCCAAACTGCTGGCCGAAGCGCCCGAATTGATGCTGCTCGATGAGCCCACCAACCACCTTGATATCGAGGCCATCGGCTGGCTCGAAAACGAGCTCAAACAAACCCGCGCAGGCTTTGTTCTGATCAGCCACGATAGGGCCTTTCTGCGCGCGCTGACCCGCGCAACCCTGTGGATTGATCGCGGCCAAGTGCGCCGGATTGAGGAAGGGTTTGATGCCTTTGAAGGCTGGCGCGATAAGCTTTGGGATGAGGAAGACGATCAGCGCCACAAGCTTGATCGCAAGATCAAAGCCGAAGGGCGTTGGGCCGTTGAAGGCATCTCTGCGCGGCGCAAGCGCAACATGGGCCGGGTGCGCGCGCTACAAGATCTGCGCGCCGATCGCGCCGCGATGATCCGCCGGACGGGCACAGCCGGCATGGCGCTCGATTCTGGCCAAAAATCTGGCAAACAAGTCGTTGAAGCCATTGAAATCTCAAAATCTTTTGAGAACAAAGTGATCCTCGAGAATTTCTCGATTAAGATCGCGCGCGGCGACCGGGTTGCCTTTGTTGGCCCCAATGGCGCGGGCAAAACCACGCTTCTCAAGATGCTCACAGGCGAGCTGGCCCCCGACAGCGGCATAATCAAGCTTGGCACCAAACTTGAAATGGCTGTGTTTGACCAAAACCGCACCGCACTTGATCCTGATATGAGCCTCTGGGAAAGCCTTACCGGGGACGCTGAAATGCGCGTTTCCGGCGTTGCCGATCAGGTCATGGTGCGCGGCACGCCCCGCCATGTGGTCAGCTACCTCAAAGAATTTCTCTTCACTGACGCCCAAGCCCGCGCGCCTGTGCGCTCGCTTTCTGGCGGCGAAAAGGCCCGGCTCTTGCTGGCCCGCATCATGGCGCGCGAAAGCAACCTTTTGGTGCTCGATGAGCCAACCAATGATCTGGATGTCGAAACGCTTGATCTGCTGCAAGAATTGCTGACAGATTTTGCCGGAACCGTCCTGCTTGTCTCACACGACCGCGATTTTATTGACCGGGTGGCGACGATGACCGTGGCGATGGAGGGCGATGGCAAAGCGACGCTCTATCCCGGCGGCTGGTCTGATTATCGCGACCAACGCAGCGCGGATGCGATTGAGAAAACAGCAGCGAAATCAAAGGGCAACGGCGCAAAGCTAAAGCAAGAAACGGGCGCAAAAGGGGCTGCTGATACTGGCCTGACCTATACAGAACAACACCGCCTTGAGACATTGCCAGCCGATATGGAGCGCCTAGAGGCCGAGATCGCCAAGCTGGTTGAATTCCTCTCGGACCCCGAGCTTTTCACCGCCCATCCAGCGAAATTCCAAAAAGCCACGGATGCTTTGATCGAGCGCCAAGCGGCCCTAGACGCGGCCGAAGAAGAATGGATGGCGCTCGAAGAACGGGCGAGTTAAGCGCGCTACCAACGTCCCGAAGCGCCCCCACCAGAGCTTGATCCGCCGCCAAACGATCCGCCGGAGGAGCCGCCAGAAGAATGCGAACTGCCTGTGCTTGCGATCGTGAATTTCGTGGCTTTGTAATAATCGCAGCGCGCGCATTTGACCCGCCGCTCACCCATCCCCGGTATTTTGAGCGAGGCGGGGATCGTGGTCTTGCGGGTATAATGAAGCGCACGGCGTCCGCAACTTGGGCAACGGCGAAAACGGGTGAAAAGTCGGCGTCCGAAAAACACCAAAAAGGTTCCAATCGCCGCGATCGCGCCAAATATATAGTTCAGCGTAAGGCCAAGCCGCGCCTCTTTGCTGAGCTTGGGTGCCTCCTGCCCAGAGGCCATTGGGCGCGCGATTTCTGAGATCACCGCATCCGTGCCGGCCATCAGCCCTTTGGAGTAGCTGCCTTCCCGAAAATGCGGCAAAAAGTCTGTCTCAACAAGGCTTTGCGCGACCCGGTTGTATGCCGCGCTATAGCCCGACCCGACCTCAATCCGCATCTCACGGTCTTCGCGCAGCAAAAGCACCATGATCCCGTCGTCACGAACGATATCCCCAACGCCCCATTTGTTGAACAGCGCTGTCGCAAAGGGCTCAAGCTGATCCCACCCATAAGGCGCGCGGCTGGCCAGCGTCACAACAACAAGCTCAATCCCGGTCTCATCGCGCAGCGCTTTGATCTTGGCGCGCATTTCGGCCTCTTGGCCTGCATCAAGAATATCATCCCAATCATTGATCATCGTGTCTTGGTAATCGGGGAGGGTTTTGGCGTAGGCGGCTGTCTGGGCCAAGCAGAGCACCAAAAGGGCGGCAAAAAGAGGGGTGAGAAGGCGGGTCATCATCAACAGGTCTCCTGAGTTACTTCGCCAGCTTAGGGGATGCGCACAGCTTCGCCAAGGGGGCCAAGACCGCGGCGCACGACACCAAATCAAGTGCCCCTTAATGCCTGCGGCCGCGGTTTTTATGTGCACTATGCGCGCCGTCATCGTGCTTGTGGCTGCCATATGCGCGCCGCCCGTCAGAGCCAAACTCCCTGTTTTCAGGGTCGCCCGCATAAGAGCCGCGCGCACCTTCGCGCCGGCTAAGTATTCCCCCAGCACCAAACCCACCACCAAGAATGCCTTCGGTGTTGCGCTTCAAAATCACATATTTTCCGAACAGATAAAAATCGCAGCTTTTACAGGTAATCCGCTCTTCGCCGTAACCATCCGTCATGCCCGTTTCGGGAATGACGGTCTGACGGCGCATGCGTAAAGTGCGGTGCTTACATTGAGGGCAGCGGCGCAAACGCACCAAAATCTGACGCCATCTTTTTAGGAATATCACAAAAAGCACGGCGGGCACGGCGATGAAGTAGCCCAGGTATCCCTTTAAAAACGCTAAAGTTTTCGATCGCTCACTTGCTGCGGGGGCAATTTTGCTGCGCGCGATGTAGTTATGGATTTCCTGAAGCGCGTGCAGCATCCCAATGTTAAGGCGCCCGCCTTCGTACTGTGGGGCCAAGCGCGAGCCTGCGATGCCCTTCGCGGGTATCTGCGGCGGCGGCGGAATAGCTTGTGCCAAGTGCGATTTGCGCCTCTGGATCGTCGCCAATAAAATCAACGAAAACCAAGATGCCGCGTGTGCGTCGCGCATCCGTATCGGCCCATTTGCCAAAGAGCGCGCTGATCAATGCTTCCCGCGTCTCCCAGCCATAATCCGCGCTGTTCTGCAGAGTCACAATGCCAATCTCGGCCCCGGTTTTGGCGCGAATTCTGTTGATCTTGTGTGCAAAGTTGCGCGCATCATTGTCGCTATAGCGCTGCGCCCAGTCGTTGATCATCGGGTCATTGAAATCGGGCAGGGTTTGGGCATTGGCTGAAGGCATCAGCACCAAAAGCGCAAACACGACGGACAGCAGGCGGACAAATCGGCGAACCATTACAAAACACTCCATAGTTCCGCCTAGCCTAAAGGATAGGCCGGCAATCGCCAGGCGATCACGCGCTGTCGCAAAAGATTTCACAGAAGTGATCATGGTGCCGAAAATCAGCCAATTTCCGCGCAAATTTCACCGCCCAAAAGCGCCGTTTCGGCGCCGTTTCGCGCAGTTCTCTCCCCGCCCGAGCAAATGCGAAAATGGCTCTTTAAACCCGCACCAAACCCACACATTTCTATTCCATAGCCCGGCAATTGCATGGGCTCGCTTGCAAATACAGGAGTGAAATTATGACTTTGAGTACTCGAATTCTGGCCGCCTCGGCGCTGGCCGCACTTGCCTCAACCGCCGCCTTCGCGGGCAATCTTGATCCGGTCGCGCCCGCCCCGGTCATTGCCGCCGCAGCCCCCTATACCGCCCCCGGCACCGATTGGACGGGTGGCTACGCCGGTGTTCAGCTTGGTTATGGCAAGGCCAACATTGGCGCAGGTAATGGCAACGGGCTGCTGTACGGCGCGCAGGCGGGTTACCTCTATGATTTTGGCAGCTATGTGATCGGTGGCGAGATCGATTTTAACGCCTCGCGTATTGATCTGGGCGGCGGCAATAGCCTTGATAGCCTCGCGCGCGCCAAATTGCGCGCCGGTTTTGATGCTGGCCCTGCGCTTGTTTATGCAACTGGCGGCGCGGCCTTCGGGAACGCCACAATCGGCGGCACATCCTACACAGATACCGGATATTTCTACGGTGTCGGCGTTGATTTCATGGTCACAGACCGGATCGTCGTTGGCGGCGAGGTCACGCAAAACCAGTTTAGCGGATTTGCGGGCTCTGGCTCGAATGTCGATGCGACGGCCGTTGCTTTGCGGGTTTCGATGAAGTTCTGATCCCCCAGATCAGGCTTTGCGAAAGAGGGCGCGCTCTGAAAGGGGCGCGCCTTTTGTTTGTAGGGCGTTGCTTTTAAAGCAAAAACCCCGCGTCGCTGAAAAGCGACACGGGGCGAACGAATTAATCGCAGACTGCACGGTCGGCCCAACGAGGCCGCTCTGCACCGCCTGCTTAACCCAACGTCATGAAGGAATGGTTAACAAATTATAGCGCCTCCCAAGCAGCGTCATTTTTTGAAGAACGAATGCAGGCGGCGATAAAGCGCATCCCCGCAAGACCATCCTCCAAATCGGGCGCGTGAACGGCCCCATCGGGCGCGATCCCGGCGCGATCCGCGCGGATAAGGGCGGCGGCCTCGGAATAAATCGTCGCAAAGGCCTCCAAATAACCCTCCGGATGGCCGCCCGGAATACGGCTGACGCGCGCAGCCGCTTCGCTTGCCGCGGCGCCTCCGCGCGTCAGCGTCTGAACCGGCGCGCCAAAGGGCGCATAGCGCAGCGTATTGGCGCTGCTCTGCGCCCATTCCAGCCCGCCTTTTTCGCCGTAAACCCTGATTTTGATCTCATTCTCATTGCCCGGCGCAACCTGGCTTGCCCAAAGCATCCCGCGCGCGCCAGAGCCATAACGCAGCATCACATGGATATTGTCATCCACTTGTCGCCCCGGCACAAAAGCCTGCAAATCCGCCGCCAATCGGGCAGGGGCCTCGCCCAGCACATAAGACGCCAGATTAAACGCATGCGTGCCAATATCGCCAACGCAGCCGCCCGCGCCAGAACGCGCCGGATCGACGCGCCACTCGGCCTGTTTGCCGCTCGCCGGTTCGGTCAACCAATCCTGTGCATATTCGGCCTGAACGACGCGGATTTTGCCAAGATCGCCGCGCGCAATCATCTCGCGGGCTTGGCGCACCATTGGGTAGCCCGTGTAATTATGGGTCAGGATAAAGCGCGCCTTTGAAGCGCGCGCGGCGGCGGCAATCGCCTCAGCATCCTGCATGGTCGCGGCCAATGGTTTGTCGCAAATCACGTTGATGCCCGCATTGAGAAAGGCGATAGCGGGGGCGGCATGCATATGGTTTGGTGTGACGATGGCAACCGCATCAATGCCATCCTCGCGCATCGCTTCCGCGCGCGCCATCTCATTGAAATCACTATAGGATCGCGCAAGGTTCAGCTCCTCTGCCGAGGCTTTCGCGCGCGCTGGATCGGAGCTGAGCGCGCCGGCAACAAGCTCCCATTCCCCGTCAAGCCGCGCGGCCATCCGGTGCACCCCGCCGATGAATGCGCCTTGCCCGCCGCCGACCATCCCAAGCTTCAAACGCGCCATCTTTAAAGCCCCAACATCTTGCGAATTTGTGCTTGATCGACCTCGGCCCCGGCGAAATCATCAAAGGCTTTTTCCGTGGCCTCAATGATATGCGCCTCGATAAAGGGCGCGCCCTCAGCCGCGCCTTGCTCGGGCGATTTGAGGCAGCATTCCCATTCCAAAACCGCCCAGCTGTCATAGTCATACTGCGCCAATTTCGAGAAAATTCCGGCAAAATCGACCTGACCATCGCCAAGCGAGCGGAAGCGCCCGGCGCGATTGGTCCAGCCTTGATAACCGGAATAAACGCCTTGGCGCCCGGTTGGATTGAACTCGGCATCTTTGACATGAAAGGCGCAGATGCGCTCATGATAGATGTCAATAAAGTCAAGATAATCAAGCTGTTGCAGGAGAAAGTGCGAGGGATCATAATTGATCTGCGCGCGCGAATGGCCCTTAACTGCATCAACAAACATCTCAAATGTTGCCCCGTCAAACACATCCTCGCCGGGGTGAATTTCATAGCCAACATCGACGCCGCATTCATCATAAACGTCCAAAATCGGGGTCCAGCGACGGCCAAGCTCGGCAAAGGCTTCCTCAATCAGGCCCGCCGGGCGCTGCGGCCAAGGATAAAGATAGGGAAAGGCAAGCGAGCCGGTGAAACTGACCGATGTTGTGAGCCCCAACTTTTTGGACGCCAGCGCGGCCTTTTTCATCTGCTCAACGGCCCATTCTTGGCGCGCTTTTGGCTTGCCGTGAACTGCCTTGGGCGCAAAGGCATCAAAGGCGGTGTCATAGGCCGGGTTTACGGCAACAAGTTGGCCCTGAAGATGGGTCGCAAGTTCGGTGATCTCAACGCCTGCATCCGCACAAATCCCCTTCACTTCATCGCAGTAAGTATCTGATACTGCTGCTTTTTCGAGATCAAAAAGACTGTCAACAAAGGTCGGAATTTGCACGCCCTTATAGCCAAGGCCTGCGGCCCATTTGGTGATATTCTCAAGGCTGTCAAAGGGCGCCGCATCGCCGGCAAATTGCGCAAGAAAGAGGGCGGGGCCCTTCATTGTTTTGGCCATGATCAAATCTCCGTAGGGTTAAGCGCGCGCAATTTGGCGCGATGGTGTTGGGCAGGTCTCAGTCAGTGTTCAGTCAGTGTTCAGTCTGTGCGAAATGATTTTGGGGTCCCGATTTTCCCGGCGACCAAGCGCGGCTTGGGCTCAAAGGACGGCGTTTCCAAACCCTGCATCGGGGCGGCTGTTGGGTTCTTGATCTGGCTCAAAACCGCCTTGGCCAAAAAGCCGCCAGCGGTTTCGACATCTTCTGAGACCGATATGATTTCCTTGCGGAAACGGCGCAGCAGCGGAATGGCTTCTTTCGAATAGATATCAACGTCTTGGCCGATGACCATGCCCAGGGCTTCAACCCCAGTTGCCGCCGCCAAAGTGGCCGTTGTTGAGCCGCAAATGATCACATCAATGTCGGGATGTTGCTGAATATGTGCGATCACGGCCGCCTCGATCCGATCGCCGGGATAGTCCGAGTTTACACCCGCAAGCACACGCCCGTTCATCCCGGTTTTTTCTATGCCGCGGCGCATGCCCTCTAACATGTTTTGCGAATAGTTCTGGCCCAAAGGCGGCGCGATCAACAGAACGGATTTGCGTCCGCGTTCGGCAAATCGCTCCATGCCGATCTGAACAAATGCCGTATTGTCATAGTCAAAATAGGCATGCTCATCGGCCCAATCAGAGCGGCCATGCGTCGCAAATGGGAATTTCATCCGGCGCAGATATTCGATGCGCGGGTCTTTTGGTTCGATCTGATTGAGGATCACCGCATCTGCGGAGCGCGTCTCGACGATATATTTTACCGGGGTCAGCGGGTCCTGATCGGGGAAATAGGGCGTGACAACCAGATGATAGGCCGTGCCCCGCAGGCCCGAGGCGACGGAGGAAAGCAGCTTGGCCGTGTTGCTCATCAGATCATGCTCGGTCGAGAGCACAAGCGAGATCACATTTGTTTTGCCCGTGCGCAGGCGAACCCCGGCGCGATTGGGCCGATATCCGAGCTGATCCGCACATTCATGCACGCGCTTTTTGGTCTCGGCAGAGATGTCGGAGGCATCCAAAAGCGCGCGGCTGACGGTGGCCACAGCAAGGCCAGTGATGCGCGAAATCGTCTTGAGGGTCGGGCGTTCGCCGGGCTTGAGAAGATCGGCGGCATTTGGTGGAGGATTCGCATCAGACATCGTGATTCTCTCCTCCTATTTGGTCAACAATTTCTTCGCCGCAGCGCAGAAACCACTCTAAACGTTGCCTTTTTCCAAATGATTCGGATGCGCAGGGCGCGCCTTTGTTAGCGCTAAACCCTTTGACCCGCTTGGAAAATTCCGTGATGCGCAAATTTGCTTTCATCAATTTGGTATATGGGGGCTTTTGCGCAGAATCCAGCTTGATTACGAAATCTATAACGTTATAGGCTCCACATTAACGATATAGATAACCAAGGGAGGACGACTTAATGAAAATGATGAAAACACTTCTGGGCGCCACGGCGCTCTGTGTTGCGGGGGCTTCGGCCTATGCGACAGATCTCGAAGTCACACATTGGTGGACTTCAGGCGGCGAAGCGGCAGCGGTTGCTGAGCTTGCCAAAGCGCTTGATGCAGGCGGCAATCACAAATGGGTTGATGGCGCGATTGCCGGTTCCGGCGGCGTTGCACGCCCGATCATTATTTCGCGTATTCTGGGCGGCGATCCCATGGGCGCAACTCAGCTCAACCACGGCCGCCAAGCCGAGGAATTGATCGAAGCGGGCCTTCTGCTCGACATCACAGATGTTGCCGAAGCAAACGGTTGGAAAGACTTGATCAACCCTCAGGGTCTGCTTGAGAGCTGCACATTGGACGGCAAAATTTACTGTGCGCCCGTCAACATCCACTCATGGCAGTGGATCTGGCTGAGCCATAAAGCTTACGCCGATGCAGGCATTCCTGTGCCAACAAACTGGGATGAATTCGCAGCTTCCGCGCCGGCCCTCGAAGCGGCTGGCAAAGTGCCTCTCGCGATGGGACAGCAGGGCTGGCAGACATCCGGCGCCTTTGGTGTGATCGCGGTTGCACTTGGCGGCGTTGATGTTTGGAAGAAGATCAACATCGATAAGGACGCTGATGTTGCCGCAGGCCCAGAAATGGCCCGCGTCTTTAAAGCGGCAGCCGATGCGCGCGCTATGGCATCAAACTCCAAGGTTCAAGACTGGAACCAAGCGACAAACATGGTGATCACCGGCGCTGCTGGCGGCCAGATCATGGGCGATTGGGCGCAAGGCGAATTCCAAGTTGCAGGCCAAGTGGCCGGTACGGATTATACCTGCCTTCCAGGCCTTGGCGAAAACGAAGTGATCTCCACAGGTGGTGATGCCTTCTACTTCCCAGTGAATGACGACGCTGAAGTAACAGCTGCGCAAAAAGAGCTGGCCGCTTTGCTGGTTTCGCCTGCGGTTCAGGTCGCGTTCAACCTCAAGAAAGGCTCGCTGCCAGTGCGCGGCGATGTCGATCTCTCTACAGCAAATGATTGTATGCAAAAGGGCCTCAAAATCCTTGCAGACGGCGGCGTAATGCCATCGGGCGATCAGGTGCTTTCGGCAGATACTTCGACACAGATCGAAGATCTCATGGTTGAGTTCTTCAACGATCCCTCAATCACGGCTGAAGATGCGCAGAAGCGTTACGCTGCTCTCATCGCTGACGCCGACTAAGACGACCTCCCAAAAAACCGGCGTGCCAATCGGCGCGCCGGTAACTGCATGAACATCAGGCGCGCCCAACGTGGCGCGTCCTCGATATCTTTATGCTCGGAAGGCGCCAAAGGGGACCAAAATGACCGCAACAGAACCGCCTGTATTGGCAAGGCCTGCGCAAAGTTCGCGCCCGCCAATTAAGCTCTTCAAAAACATGAGCGCGAAAATCGCGTCCATCCCGATGGTTGCCACAGCGCTGGTGATTTTCTTTGGGTGCTCGGTTTGGACAGTCGTCCACTCCTTCACAAAATCACGCATGTTGCCCAAGCTCGATTTCGTCGGGCTCGATCAATATGAGCGCCTCTGGGGAACGCGCCGCTGGCTAATCTCCATCGAGAACCTCGCAATTTACGGCATCCTGTCGATGATATTTACGCTGATCATCGGCTTTACGCTGGCCGCTCTCTTGGATCGCAAAATCCGCTTTGAGGGCATCTTTCGAACGGTCTTCCTTTATCCTTTTGCGCTTTCCTTCATCGTTACCGGGCTTGTTTGGCAATGGATCCTCAATCCCGATTTCGGCGTGCAGGGAATTGTGCGCGGCTGGGGCTGGGAAAGCTTCACGTTTGACCCGCTTTATAACCCCGACATCGTGATTTTTGGTATCCTGATCGCCGGGCTTTGGCAGGGCACGGGGCTGATTATGTGTATCATGCTCGCAGGCCTGCGCGGCATTGACGAGGACATCTGGAAAGCCACCAAAGTCGATGGCATCCCAACATGGAAAACTTACATCGTGGTGATCATCCCGATGATGAAACCGGTCTTTATTACCGCCCTCGTGTTGATCGCATCGGGCATCGTCAAGGTCTATGATCTGGTTGTTGCGCAAACATCCGGCGGGCCGGGGCTCGCCTCTGAAGTGCCGGCCAAATACGTCTATGACAAAATGTTCCAAGCCCAGAACCTCGGCCAAGGCTTTGCCGCCTCAACAATGATGTTGGTCTCTGTGTTTATCATTTTGATCCCATGGGCTTACCTACAATACGGAGGCAAGAAAAATGGTTGATTTGTCCAACACATCCGCCGCCGATAGCGGGCTTTCTGGCCCCACAGGTCCGCGCCCCAAGCGAAGATTTTCCGGCACCAATATCATGCTCTATGGCACG
Organism: Halocynthiibacter sp.; assembly: GCA_047631555.1. Lineage (GTDB taxonomy): Bacteria > Pseudomonadota > Alphaproteobacteria > Rhodobacterales > Rhodobacteraceae > JBLHZY01. The sequence continues at coordinate 503,512 of JBLHZY010000001.1, forward strand.
CTGATCTTTGTCGCTCTTTACTATCTCGTGCCGCTCTATGTGATGGTCGTAACATCGCTGAAAGGCATGCCAGAAATCCGCCTTGGCAATGTGTTTTCGCCGCCCATTGAGGTGACCTTTCAGCCATGGGTCAAAGCGTGGTCTCAGGCCTGCACGGGGATCAACTGCGACGGTCTGAGCCGGGGTTTTTGGAACTCGGTGCAAATCTTGATCCCTTCGGTGCTGATCTCAATCGCGGTGGCTTCGGTCAATGGTTATGCGCTCTCAAACTGGCGCTTCAAAGGCTCTGAGGTCTTCTTCACCATCCTGATCATCGGCGCCTTTATTCCCTACCAAGTGATGATTTATCCTATCGTGATCATCCTGCGCGAGCTTGGCCTTTACGGCGGGCTTTGGGGGCTTGTTGGTGTGCATACCGTCTTTGGCATGCCGATCCTGACGCTGCTGTTTCGCAACTATTTCGCCTCCGTCCCAGAGGAGCTGTTTAAGGCGGCCCGCGTCGATGGCGCCGGGTTCTGGGGCATCTATTTTCAGATCATGCTGCCCATGGCTTTGCCGATCTTCGTCGTGGCCATCATCCTGCAAGTGACAGGCATCTGGAACGATTTCCTCTTTGGGGTGATCTACACCAAACCCGATCTCTACCCGATGACTGTGCAGCTCAATAACATCGTGAATTCGGTCCAAGGGGTGAAGGAATACAACGTCAATATGGCGGCGACCCTTCTCACCGGCCTCGTTCCCCTGATCATCTATTTTGCCTCCGGCAAACTCTTCGTGCGCGGCATCGCTGCGGGCGCGGTGAAAGGCTAAGAAAATGCAAAACCCATCCGTTTCCATCAAACATCTCGATCTGGCTTTTGGCGCTGTGAAGGTGCTCAAAGACCTCAACCTTGATATCGGCCAAGGCGAATTCCTTGTGCTGCTCGGGGCCTCTGGCTGCGGGAAATCGACGCTGCTCAACTGTATCGCCGGGCTTCTTGATGTCAGTGGCGGCCAGATCCATATCAACGGCGAAAATGTCACTTGGGCCGAGCCAAGCAAACGCGGCATTGGCATGGTGTTTCAGTCCTATGCGCTCTATCCGCAGATGAGCGTCGAGGGGAACCTTTCCTTTGGCCTCAAAAACGCCCGCGTCCCAAAGCCAGAGATCGCCAAACGGGTCGCGCGCGCCGCTGAAATTCTGCAAATCGAACCGTTGCTCAAGCGCAAACCCGGCGCGCTTTCCGGCGGCCAGCGTCAACGGGTCGCCATTGGCCGCGCGCTTGTGCGCGATGTCGATGTCTTCCTCTTTGACGAGCCGCTTTCCAACCTTGATGCCAAGCTGCGCGCCGATCTGCGGGTTGAGCTCAAACAGCTGCACCAACGGCTGAAAAACACGATGATCTATGTGACCCACGATCAGGTCGAGGCGATGACCCTCGCGGACCGGATCGCGATCATGAAAGGCGGCTTGATCCAGCAACTCGATACGCCGGCCGCGATCTACAACACGCCAGTCAACAAGTATGTGGCTGATTTCATTGGCTCTCCTGCGATGAACTTCCTTGAAGGCGCCGTCTCGGGCGATGATTTCATCGCGGGCGATCTGCGCATTCCGCTCAAAGGCTATGGCTTTGGTCCCGGCGGCGCGGTGGATGGCAACGCTTGGTTTGGCATTCGCCCCGAACATATCGTGGTCGATGGCAAAGCGCCCTTTACCACCACGGGGAAGGTCGAAATTGTTGAGCCTATGGGCTCGGATACGCTTGTTTGGACGCGGGTTGGCGGCGTGCCGTTTCGAGTCCGGATGGACGGGCAGGCGAGCGTTTCGGTGGGCGATGATATGAAGATCGGCTTTGATCCGGCGCGCGCCTCGATGTTTGATAAAGCCACTGAGTTGCGGCTTTAAACGGAGCAAAATGGTGATGCATCTTAGCGAAAATTGGCAGCTTAGCGATACGCAGGGCGAATATGCTCTGGGTGTTGCGCTGCCCTTTGATGCGATATCAGCCCTTCATGAGGCGGGCGAGATTGCCGATCCTTATTGGGGCCGCAACGAGTATGATCTGCGCTGGATTGCTGAGCGCGATTGGAGCGCGACTTGCGCCTTTGAGCTGGACGATCTTGAGAGCGAGCTGATCCTAAGCGGGCTTGATGGGATCGTTGAAATCTGGCTCAACGGCGCGTTTTTGCTGCGGGCGGACAATGCGTTTCGCACATGGCGCGCGGATTTGAGCGGGGCCGTTTTGGGGCGCAATACGCTTGAGCTGCGGTTCCTATCTCTGGTGCGCGAGGGCGCGCGGCTTCAGGCGGAGCAGCCTTTTGTTGTGCCCTATCACAAGGGCAATTCGCCCATTCCAAACGGCAATATGTTGCGCAAACAGCAATGCGATTTTGGCTGGGATTGGAACATCGCGCTGGCACCATTTGGGGTGAGCGGGGGAGTGAGTATTTGTGCCAAGAAAAAGCCCGAGCTTGAGGCACTTCATATAGAGCAGGATCACTCTGCAACGGGGCAAGTGCGACTTGAATTAACGGCGCGGGTTAAGGGCGAACTGAACGCGCTGCGCTTTGAGATATGCGGTGTCGCGGCTGAGGCGCAGGTGATGGGCGGCGTGGCAAAGGCCGAGATTTTGCTGATGGGCGCGCCGCTTTGGTGGCCTGCGGGGCAGGGCGATCAGGCGTTGCACGAGCTGGTCATTTCGGGCGATGCATTTGAGGCGCGCAGGCGCATTGGGTTGCGGGCGATTGATTTGCTCAATGAGCCGGACGATGCAGGCGTTGGCTTTAAGTTTTGCGTCAACGGGCGCGATTTCTTTGCCAAGGGCGCGAATTGGATCCCGGCGGATGCGCTGCACGGGCGGATTTCACCCGATGAGGTGCGTGAATTGCTCGTCTCTGCGGTTGATGCCCATATGAACATGATCCGGGTCTGGGGCGGCGGGCGCTATGAGCCGGACTGGTTTTATGATCTGTGCGATGAGCTTGGCTTGATGGTCTGGCAGGACTTTATGTTTGCCTGCAATCTCTATCCAAGTGACGATGGATATTTGATCAACGTCGCCGCAGAAGTTACTGAAAATGTTGAACGTTTGCAGCATCACGCTTCTATCGCGCTTTGGTGTGGCGATAATGAATTGGTCGGCGCGCTTAACTGGTATGAGGAAAGCCGCGCGGATCGCGATCGCTATTTGGTCGCTTATGACCGGCTCAATCGCTGCATTGAAACGGCCCTGCGCGCGGCTGATCCGGGCGCGAATTGGTGGCCCTCAAGCCCGAGCCCCGGACCACTTAGCTTTGGCGACGCTTGGCATGACGATAGCGCGGGCGATATGCATTTTTGGAGCGTTTGGCATGAGGGGCGCGATTTTGAGCATTACCGGGATGTAAGCCCGCGGTTCTGTTCGGAATTTGGCTTTCAAAGCTACCCGTCTATGAGCGTCATTCGCCAATTTGCCGAGCCGAAAGACTTTAACATTGCCGCGCCCGTTTTGGAGAGCCATCAGAAAAATGCAGGCGGAAATGCGCGGATTGCCGAGACGATGTTTCGCTATTTTCGCTTCCCTGTGGATTTCGAAAACTTCGTTTATCTGAGCCAAGTTCAGCAAGGCCTCGCGATCAAAACCGCCGTCAGCCATTGGCGCGGTTTGCGGCCCCATTGCATGGGCGCGCTGATCTGGCAGCTCAATGATACTTGGCCCTGCGCAAGCTGGTCGAGCCTAGATTACGGCGGCAATTGGAAGCTACTGCATCATATGGCGAAGGGCTTTTTTCAGCCGGTTCTGGTAAGCGTGCGCCCCGAGTATGGCGCGCTTATTTTTAGCGGTATCAATGACTTGCCGGGTGATATTGATCTTATACTTAACGTCAATTGCTTTTCACCAGACGGTACGATGCGCCACCTGGCCGAGGCAGAGCTGACCATTGGCGACGAGGCGCGCGAAATCTTGCGCATTCCTGAGGGCGTGGTGCGCGCGGGCGAACTGGTCGCCTTTACCTGGAAGGCCAGCGACGGGACGGTTTCGGGCGATGTTTTTGCGCCCAAACCGTGGAAGTCCTATGATCTGCAAGCGCCCATTATCCGCCATTCTGTAGACTGGGACGAGAGCGGCGCAACCATCACATTAAGCTGCGAAGCGCCAGCATTCTACGTCTCGCTAGAGGCCGATCAACCCGGGCGCTTTAGCCAAAATGCCTTTGCGCTTTTTCCCGGGAGCGACGCCAAAATTCGCTTTACCCCGCAAGAGGGAACAGGCGCAAATTTCACCATCCGCGATCTGCATTCTGCAACTTACGGAGCCGCGCCATGAACCGCTCAGAGATCAACGAAATCATCGCCGCGAGCGATCAATTCATCCGCAGCCATGGCTATATCCTGCCGCCCTTTGCCTATTGGACGCCCGAGGAAATGCGCGCGCGCGTCTTTGATGACAGCGCGATGATCCGCGATCATATGCTTGGCTGGGATATCACCGATTACGGGCAAGGCAAATTCGCCGATCTGGGGCTGTTTTTGTTCACCGTGCGCAACGGATCAGACGCGAATGTTAAGGCCGGGATGGGCATGCTTTACGCCGAGAAAATCATGATTTCAGGGCAAGATCAGATCAGCCCGATGCACCGCCATAGCCTCAAGACCGAGGACATCATCAATAAGGGGGGCGGGACGCTTGTTTTGGAGTTGTTCAAGGCGAGCAGCGACGGCTCAATCGATCAGGAAGCGGATGTTGTGGTGCGCACCGACGGCAGCCTGCGCCGCCTGCACGCCGGGGATCGTTTGCGCCTTGAGCCGGGCGAAAGCGTCACGCTCGAGCCCGATTGCTGGCATGCGTTTTGGGGCGAGGGGGCGCGGGTTTTGATCGGCGAGGTGTCCAACGTCAATGATGATCGCACCGACAATATTTTTCGCGAGCCCATCGGCCGCTTTTCAAAGATTACCGAGGATACGGCCCCGCGCCATCTCCTTGTTTCCGACTATGATACTTGGCTCAAATGAGCCCCTTAAGGATATGAAACCATGACAAAATTCTCCTATCAGCTCTATTCTTCGCGCAATTTTGGCCCGCTTGACGCGACGCTTGAGATGCTGGGCAAGGATGGATATGCCCAAGTTGAGGGCTACGGCGCGCTCTATGCTGAGCTTGATGCGCTTGAGGCGCTGAAGGCCTCGCTCAAGGCAAATAATCTGCATATGGCGACCGGACATTTCAGCCTAGATATGGTCGAAAACGATCCGCAGCGGGTTTTGGATATCGCCAAGGAACTCGACATCGAAGCGGTCTATGTGCCCTTTGTGATGCCCGATGATCGCCCCACCGATAGCGCGGGCTGGAAAGCCTTTGGCGCGCGGCTTCAAGCGGCGGGCGCTCCGCTGCGCGCGGCGGGCCTGCGCTTTGGCTGGCACAACCACGATTTTGAGTTTGCCGCGACCCCCCAGGGCGATATTCCGCTCGATCTGATCCTAGAGGGCGGCCCCGATCTTGAGCTTGAGCTCGATATTGCATGGGTGCAGCGCGGCGGGGCTGATCCGCTGGCCTATATCGCCAAATACGCCGATCGCATCTCGGCCGCGCATGTCAAAGACATCGCCGCACCGGGCGAAAATGCTGATGAAGATGGCTGGGCCGATGTGGGCCACGGTGTGATGGATTGGGCGGCATTGATGGGCGCATTGGAGCAGACGGGCGCGAAATATTTCGTCATGGAGCATGACAACCCTTCCGACGATACCCGTTTCTCGCGGCGTGCAATCGCCTCCGTTCGATCTTTCTAAGGAATTGAAATAATGAAAAAATTAGGCATTGGCATCATCGGTTGCGGCAATATCTCGGCCGCCTATTTGAAGCTGTCCCCGCTGTTCAAAGCGTTAGAGATGCGCGCTGTTGCTGATATGAATATGGAGGCCGCTGAGGCGCGCGCGAAGGAGTTTGGCGTGCGCGCGGAAACGGTCGAGGGCTTGCTCGCCGCGGATGACATCTCGCTCGTTCTGAACCTGACCATACCGGACGCGCATTTTGCCGTGACCAAGCAGATTTTGGAGGCCGGCAAGCACGCCTATAGCGAAAAGCCGATGGTTTTGAGCTTGGAAGAAGGCGAGACCCTGCGCGAGATCGCGGCGGCCAAAGGGCTGCGCGTCGGCTCTGCGCCCGATACATGGATGGGCGGCGCGCACCAGGCGGCGCGGGCGATAATTGACAGCGGCGAGATTGGCGAGATCACCTCGGGCACGGCCCATGTGATGAGCGCAGGCATGGAGATGTGGCACCCAAATCCCGATTTCTTCTTTCTGCCCGGCGGCGGCCCGATGCTCGATCTTGGGCCCTATTATGTCACCAACCTTGTGCAACTTTTGGGGCCGGTCAAACGCCTTGCAGCGCTAACATCCTCGGCCTCGCCAACCCGCACCATCACCTCAGAGCCGCGCAACGGCGAAAAAATCCCGGTCAAAACTCCGACCAATATTCACGCATTGTTGGAGTTTGTTTCCGGCGCGACAATCACCCTCTCGACCTCTTGGGATGTCTTCTCGCATCGCCATGCAAATATGGAGCTCTACGGCACCAAAGGCTCGATTTATGTCCCCGATCCGAACTTCTTTGGCGGCAAGGTTGAGACCGCAGGCAAAGACGGCGTGATTTCTGAGCTGGCCCAGCCAGAGCATCCATTTGGCGTACCAAATCAAGATCATAAGCAAGGGATGGTCGCGAATTATCGCACCGCTGGTCTTGCTGATATGGCCCAAGCCATCGTTGAGGGTCGCCCGCATCGCTGCTCGCTTGAATTGGCTTTGCACGTGGTCGAAGTGATGACATCCGCGCTTAAATCCGGCGAAGAGGGGCGGTTTATCGAGATGCAGACCTCTTGCGCACGCCCCGCAGCCGTCACGCCTGATGAGGCCGCCAAACTGCTTGGTTAAATCAATCGCGCGCCCGAAACTTCGCTTTCAGGCGCGCCAAAACACCCCCGGAGATGCCCTATGTCCTATGTGCCCGCCAGCGATCGCTATCAAAAAATGGTTTACCGGCGCTGCGGCGCATCGGGGCTGAAACTCCCGGCGATCTCGCTCGGGCTGTGGCATAATTTCGGCCATGATACGCCGCATGAGACCAAACGCGCGATCTGTCAGACGGCCTTTGACAATGGCATCACCCATTTCGATCTGGCCAATAATTACGGCCCCCCTGCGGGCAGCGCCGAGGAGGCTTTTGGCGAGATCTTGCGCACGGATTTTGCCGGCTACCGCGACGAGCTGATCATCAGTTCCAAGGCCGGTTACGAGATGTGGGATGGGCCATATGGCGAATGGGGCAGCCGCAAATATCTGATTTCCTCTTGTGATCAATCGCTCAAACGGCTCGGGCTGGACTATGTCGATATCTTCTATTCGCATCGCTTCGATCCCGACACGCCGCTTGAGGAAACCATGGGCGCGCTCGATCAAATCGTGCGCTCGGGCAAGGCGCTTTACGCTGGCATTTCGAGCTATAATTCTGAGCGTACCCGCGAGGCCGCCGCCATTCTGCGCGACCTTGGAACGCCCTGTTTGATCCACCAGCCCAGCTACAATATGCTCAATCGCTGGGTCGAGCGCGACGGCCTCAAAGAGACGCTGAGCGATCTTGGCATTGGCTCGATTGCCTTTACCCCGCTGGCGCAAGGCATGCTGACGGGCAAGTATCTTGGCGGTATTCCCGAGGGCTCGCGCGCGACCCAAGGCAAGAGCCTGCAGCCCGAAATGATCTCACCGCGGGCGGTTGAAAACCTCAACAAGCTCAATGAGATCGCTCAAAAGCGCGGCCAGACTTTGGCGCAGATGGCCATCGCTTGGGTGCTGCGCAACGGGGGCATTACGACTGCGTTGATCGGGGCCTCAAAGCCAAGCCAGGTGCTTGATTGCGTAGGGGCCGTTTCCAACCTTGAGTTTAGCGCAGAAGAGCTCGCCTTGATCGATGAATATGCCGATGAGGAAAAGATCAATCTTTGGGCGCAAAGCTCGGAGCAAACGCAGGGCGCGGCCCAACGAAAGCCAAAGAAATGATCCAAAATCCGATCCTGCCCGGCTTCAATCCTGACCCCAGTTTTTGCCGCGTCGGCAAGGATTATTACATCGCGACCTCGACATTCGAGTGGTTCCCCGGCGTTCAAATCCATCACTCAACCGATTTGGTCAATTGGACGTTGGTTGCGCGCCCGCTTAATCGCGCCGCCCTCTTGGATATGCGCGGCAACCCGGATTCCTGCGGCATCTGGGCACCGTGTTTGAGCCATGCCGATGGCAAGTTCTGGCTGGTCTATACGGATGTCAAACGCCTCGATGGGGCCTTCAAGGACGCGCATAATTACATCACCACTTGCGAGACGATTGATGGCGCATGGTCCGATCCGATCTATGTCAATTCCTCAGGCTTTGATCCGACCCTGTTTCACGATGCTTCGGGGCGTAAATATTTCGCCAATGTGCAGTGGAATCATCGCGGCCCCGGAACCGGCGGCAATCCCGCGCATGCCTCCTTTGATGGCATCCTGTTGCAGGAATGGTCAGAGGCGGGCGGGCTCACCGGCCCTGTGCGCAACATTTATGAGGGGACAAAGCGCGGCCTTACGGAGGCGCCGCATCTGTTTCAACGCAACGGCTACTATTACCTCACCACCGCCGAGGGCGGCACCGGCTATGATCACGCGGTGAGCATGGCGCGCAGCCGCGATATTTGGGGGCCTTATGAGGATCACCCCGATCTGCATTTGCTCTGCGCCGCCGATGCGCCCCAAAGCCCGATCCAGCGCACCGGCCATGGCCAATATGTCGAGACTGAAAGCGGCGAGGACTATCATTCCTTCCTCATGGGCCGCCCGATTAAGGGGCCAGATGGCACGGGGCGCTTTTGCCCGTTGGGGCGCGAAACTGGGCTTGAGAAATGCATCTGGCGCGACGATTGGCTTTACCTTGAGGGCGGCGGAATGGTCGCGCGCGCGCAGGTGCCGGGGCTGAATGGCGCGGTGCCAAATCCGCCAAAAGCGCGCATTACAGAGTTTGCGCAAGGCACCTTGCCGCAAGATTTCCAATGGCTGCGCACGCCCGAGCCGGACCGCATTTTTCGCGCCGAGCCGGGCGCGCTTGTGCTCACCGGACGCGAAAGCATTGGGTCTTGGTTTGAGCAGGCGCTTGTCGCGTGCCGCCAAGAGCATCTTTCTTATGTGGCTGAAACCACTGTCGAATTCGCGCCTGAGACCTATCAACAAGCCGCCGGATTGACGACCTATTACAACCGGCACAAGTTTCATGCGCTGCTGCTGAGTGATGCAGATGGCCCCGCGTTGAGCCTGATGTCTTGCGCAGGGGATTGGCCCGACGCAGCGCTTGAGCCCGCCGATACGCCGATCAAAATCGCGCCCGGCCCGGTCGCGCTTCGGGTCGAAGTCGATCACGCCACACAGCAGTTTTTCTATCGCCAAACCGGCGATTGGATCGCCATCGGTCCTGCGCTCGATGCCAGCGTCATTTCAGACGAGGGCGGGCGCGGCGAGCATGGCTCCTTTACCGGGGCTTTCGTCGGCATGGTCGCTTTTGACATCACAGGGCAGGGGAAAGAGGCGCGCTTTACCCGCTTTGCCTATCTGCCCAAGGACGCAAAATGAGCTGGAAAAGCCGGCTGTGTATCTATGATTTGGGCGTCGAGGAAAGCCAAATCCTGCTTGAAACGAAGCTGCATATCGAGGCGCCGAACTGGTCGCCCGACGGGCAGTTTTTGATCGTCAACGGCGGCGGAAAACTATACCGGGTCGCGCTTGAAAAGCCGGAATTGCGCGCCATTGAAACAGGCGATCTCACCCGGCTCAACAATGATCATGGCATCAGCCCCGATGGCCAGACCCTCGCGATTTCCGATCACAGCGCCGACAATAAAAGCGCGATTTACGAGCTGCCCATTGCGGGCGGCGCGCCAAAACGCATCACCAAAAACGTGCCGAGCTGGTGGCACGGCTGGTCGCCCGACGGCGCGCGCCATGCCTATACGGCGGTGCGTGAGGGGCGCTTTGGCATCTGGACCTGCCCAACAGGGGGCGGGGCCGAGCGCTGTCTTGTTGAGAGCGATCATCATTACGATGGCCCCGATTATACCCCCAATGGTCAGTGGGTTTGGTTCAATTCCGATCGTGGCGGCGCGATGGACCTGTGGCGCGTGGCGGCAGACGGCACAGCCCTTGAACAGATGAGCGACGATCGCGCAATCAACTGGTTTCCCCATCCCTCGCCAGACGGCGCGCATGTGCTCTATCTTGCCTATCCTGAGGGCACGTTTGGGCATCCCGCAGACCTTGAAGTTCGCTTGCGCCTTATGCCGGCAAGGGGCGGCGCGGCGCGCGATCTGGTGTCGCTTTTTGGCGGGCAGGGGACGATCAATGTGCCTTGCTGGGCGCCCGGTAGCGGGCATTTTGCCTATGTGGAATATGCCCGGCCCTGATCGCCCGGCGCCGCCAGCTGCGCGGTATTTGGGCCAAAGTCCGAGCGCGCCAGCAGCTTTGCACCGTCCGAAAAGGCCGCGCAGCTTTGCCCTGCCTTGTTGCCCGGCGCAAAGAGCGCTATCCCTTTTTGAGAAGCAATTTACGGTTATTCGATGAAGCCAGACCTGTTGATCATTTCGCCCCTCATGCGCCCCTTCATGGAGGATTTGGCAAGCCGCTACACGCTGCTCAAATACTATCGCGAGGCCGATAAGCCGGGCTATTTGGCGCAAGTTGCGCCGCGGGTGCGCGCATTGGTGACAACGGGCGGAACCGGCCTTAGCGCGGATCAAATCGCCGCATTGCCCCATCTTGAGCTCGCGGTCACCATGAGCGTTGGCTATGACGCCATCGATTTGCCAAGCTTGGCCGCGCGCGGGGCGGCGCTGACCAATACGCCGGATGTTTTGACCGATGACGTTGCCGATACAGCGATTGCGCTGATGCTATGCGCTTGGCGCGATATGATGCGCGGCGATGAACATGTACGCAGCGGGGCTTGGGCGAAGGGGCCGCTGGCGCTTAATCACCGGGTTTCGGGCGCGAAAATCGGTATTGTCGGGCTTGGCCGGATTGGCCTTGCGATTGCCGATCGTTTGGCCCCGATGCGCGCGCAGATCTCCTATTTTGGCCGCAGCGAAAAGCCGGTTCCCTACGCGTTTCAGCCCGATTTACACGCGCTCGCGGCGCAAAACGATATTCTGATCATCGCCGCCGCTGGCGGGCCGGAAACGGCCAAGATGATCGATGCAGAGGTGCTAAGCGCGCTTGGCCCCAAGGGCTGTTTGATCAATATCGCGCGCGGATCGGTGATTGATGAGGCGGCGATGCTCGCGGCGCTTGAAACGGGCGGCCTTGGCATGGCGGGGCTGGATGTTTTTGACAATGAGCCGAATATCGACCCGCGTTTTGCTGCGCTCAAAAATGTGGTTCTGCATCCTCATCACGCCTCTGGAACAGTGGAGACGCGCGATGCTATGGCGCAGATGGTGGTTGAAAATATCGATGCGTTTTTTGCCGGGCACCCCTTGATCAGCCCGGTTGATCTGACGACATAAATCCGCGTAATGGCGCCTTTTACGCCGCCGCGCTTGCCCCTTTGAAAGGCCAATGATGCCAGTGTTTCACTATCTCAAATGGGCGTTTGTCACGACGCTGCTTGGCATTGTTTTGGCCGGTTGGTTGGGCTTTGCCAGCGGCGGCACATCGGGCGCGCTTTCGTTTATCTTGATCGCCACGGTGCTCGCTGTTTTGGAGATTTCGCTCTCCTTTGATAATGCCATCGTCAACGCAGACAAGCTGCGCCATATGGATCCGATTTGGCGCAAGCGCTTCTTAACATGGGGCATTTTGATCGCCGTTTTTGGCATGCGCATCCTGTTTCCGTTGATTGTTGTGGCGGTGGCCGCATGGATAAGCCCTTGGGAAGCCTTTGAGATCGCGATCTCCGAGCCTGCGCGCTATGCCCATTTGATCGAGGAAAGCCATCTTGCGATCTCGGCCTTTGGCGGCGCGTTTTTGATGATGGTGGGCTTCACCTATTTCATTGATGAGGGAAAAAGCGTCGATTGGATTTCGGCCTTTGAGCGGCGTTTGCGCCGTATGGCGCCGGTGCGCGGGTTGCAAATTTCCTTGGTGCTGATCTTTGTGCTTGGCTTTGCAATGGCGCAGCACAACCTTGAAAACAAAGCGGCTTTTCTGTTTGCGGCGCTGCTTGGGCTGGTGGTTTTTGCCGGGGTTGAGGTTATTGGTCAGCTGCTCGATGGCAAGGCAAGCGCCATCAAAGGGGCGGCCAAAGCGGGCGGTTTGGGGGCGTTTTTGTATCTTGAGGTGTTGGATGCGTCGTTCTCGTTTGATGGGGTGATCGGGGCCTTTGCGCTGACGCAGAACCTGCTCTTGATCGCCATCGGGCTTGGGACGGGCGCGATGTATGTCCGCTCAATGACGATCCTTTTGGTCGAGCGGCAAACTCTGGCGCATTTCAGATATCTCGAACATGGGGCCTATTATTCGATCCTTGCGCTTTCGGTTATCATGTTTGCCCAGTCGCTGATTGAGGTTCCCGAGGCGGTGACTGGGCTGATCGGGGCCGGGCTGATCGGGCTTGCTTTGATCGCATCCATTCGCGCGGGCAGGGCCGCGACAGCCGCGCAAACATCGCCCTCTGAGACCCCCGCCAAAGATGGCTGAGCTGCGCGCAGATAGGGCGGCGCTCAACTGGGCGACGAGCGGCGCGATGATCGCTGTGATGCTGTTTGAGCTGAGCGCGCGCAGCTTTGGCAGCGAGATCCTGCAAATCTGCGGATGGGTCGCTATGGGCTTTGTGATCCTGCTGGCTGTGCCGCGATTTGGCGCGCGCGAGGCCTATTTGCTTACGGTTTGCGCCGGGCTTTGCGGGGCCATTTGGCTGCATGAAGGGTTCTCGATTTCGCTTATCGCGCGCGCGCTCAATCAGGCGACGTTTTTGATGAGTTTCATCCTTCTGCTCAGCCTGCTCTATGAAGCCGCCGTAACATCGCCCTCGGTCGAGGCCTTGGGCAAAACCCTTACCCGCCAGCCTCCGGGGCGGCGCTATTACGCGCTCAATTCGGGCACGGCGGCGCTTTCGATCCTGTTCAACCTTGGCGTTGTCAGCTTTCTCGTGCCGCTGATCCAACGCGGGATTGAAACCTCAACGCCGGGTGATCCGCTCAATCCTCTGCGCGAACGCCGCCAGATTTCGGCGCTGCTGCGCGGCTTTGCATGGATGGTGATTTGGTCGCCGACGGCCCTTGCGCCGCTGGCCTTGATGGAGCTGATCCCCGGCATTGATCGCCAACGCTGGATGCTTATTGGCTTTGCCCTAAGCCTCGTGATGATGGTCCTTGGCGGCCTTGAGGATCGCTTGCGCCATCGCCGCTATGTCGGCCAAGCGGCGCGCCTGACATCGGTTTTCCCGCTGCGCGCGGCGGCCTATTTCGCAGCGGCTTGCGGCTGGCTTTTGGGGCTGAGCGTGATCATGATGCGCCTCACGGGCGACACATTGGTCTTTGGCTTGCTGCTCTCAATTCCGGTGATGTTGATCGGCTGGCTCATCGTGCAAGCGCGCGCGAAAGGCGGCGCGCCGCTGACCACAAGATTGCGCGGCATCGCCCGCCTCTCTTTGCCCCTTTCGGGCCCAATCGCCGTAACATTGGCAACATCGGGCTTCATCGGCCAAGCCGCCGCAGGCCTGATCCCGGCGCAGGCCTTGGCCCAAGCGCTTGGCCTCTCACAGATGCCAGACGTCGTTTTGCTTAGCCTCATCCCGATTGTGATCGCGCTGCTGTCCTTGCTCGCGCTCTCGCCGATTATGATGGCGGTTTTCTTTGGCGCGCTGTTTGGGGCGCTGCCGGTTCTGCCCGCCGATCCAACGCTGCTTGCGCTCTCGATTTCTTGCGGTTGGGCGCTCTCAATGACGTTTTCGCCGTTCTCTACGGTCGTGCTGATGGTTGGCCGCGCCGCAGGGATCGCGCCGCTTCGCTTAACGTGGGGCTGGAACCTATTGTTTACATTGCTAACTTTGCCGGTCCTTGTGCTGGCATTCGGGTTTCTAACCGGATGGCGCTGAAACCGGGTTGCAATTCCGGGACGGCTCTTTCAAAAGTATGATAATTAAAGTCACGGCTTCACAGCCTGCGAAAAGGAACTCCAAATGAGCTTTACCCCCCATGGCAAACATCTGATCGCAGGCGAATGGGTCGCCAATCCCGACGCGCGTTTTCAGTCAAACCCGGCCTCGGGCACGCCCCATAATTTTAGCGAGGCAAGCGAGGATCATGTCGATCTGGCCGTCGAAGCCGCGGAAGAGGCCTTCTGGAGCTATTCCGCCAGCTCGCGCCATTCGCGCGCGGCTTTTTTGCGCGCCATAGCCGATCAGATCGAGGCGCGCGGCGCGGATCTCACTGAAATTGCCATGCAAGAAAGCGGCCTCCCAGCGGCGCGCCTTGAGGGCGAGCGGGGCCGGACCTGCGGCCAATTGCACCTGTTTGCCGATCATATTGAAGCCGGGGATTATCTTGACCGCCGCCATGATGCGGCCCTGCCAGATCGCGCGCCGCTACCGCGCCCCGAGCTGTTCATGATCCAAGAACCGATCGGCCCAGTGGCAGTTTTTGGCGCCTCAAACTTCCCGCTGGCCTTCTCCACAGCAGGCGGCGATACGGCCTCGGCTTTGGCGGCGGGCTGTCCTGTTGTCGTCAAAGGTCACCCGGCGCATCCCGGAACATCCGAGCTTGTCGCCGAAGCGATCCATGCCGCGATCCAAGCGAGCGAAGTCCATCCCGGCGTCTTTTCCCTGATCCAATCGAGCACGCGTGAAAGCGGCGAAGCATTGGTCACCCATCCGCTGATCACGGCCGTTGGCTTTACCGGCTCGCTCGCAGGCGGGCGCGCCTTGTTTGACCTATGTGCGCAGCGCGATGTTCCGATCCCGTTTTTTGGCGAGCTTGGCAGCGTCAATCCGATGTTCTTGATGCCTGCCGCCCTTGAAGCGCGCAGCGACGCGCTTGGCGCTGGTTGGGCCGGATCGCTGACAATGGGCGCAGGCCAGTTCTGCACCAACCCCGGCGTCGCGGTCGTTATGGAGGGGCCAGAGGCAGACGCTTTCATTGAGGCTGCCACCAAAGCGCTTGATCCCGCAGCGGCGCAAACCATGCTGACCGACGGGATCGCCAATGCCTATCGCGCCGGCCGCGACCGTTTGGAAGCAACCACAGGCGTGCGCGCATTGCTGACCTCGATGTGCGATCTGCGCAACGCAACGCCCAATCTTTTCGTCACAACTGGCGCAGATTGGCTCGCCAATGAGGCGCTCGGGGAAGAGGTCTTTGGCCCGCTCGGGCTGGTTGTGATTGTCGAGAGCTTAGAGGAAATGCTGCGGGTCGCGCGCAGCCTTGAGGGCCAGCTGACCTGCACAATCCACATGGACGATGGCGACACGGCAAGCGCGCAGATGCTCCTGCCGATCCTTGCGCGCAAAGCGGGCCGGGTGCTGGCCAATGGCTTTCCAACGGGCGTTGAGGTTGCCGATGCGATGGTCCACGGCGGGCCTTATCCGGCGAGTACGAATTTTGGCGCAACCTCCGTCGGGACCATGGCAATCCGCCGCTTCCTGCGCCCGGTTTGCTATCAAAATATGCCCGCAGCGCTTTTGCCAGACGACCTCGGCTAAGCCGATCTCAGCGCGCCAAAGCAAGGCCTTCGCGGCCTATTTCGGCGCGCTGATCACCTCTCTCAAAATGGCGCGCGCCGCCTCCGCAGCAGGGGGCAGCCGCCGCCCGGCGCGCCCCATCAGCGCATAGGGCTCGACCTCGATCATAAGCGGCGAGGGCAGGGCGACAATGCCCGGCGCGGGCCCCTCGGCGGTCGCAAATGCGCGCACCACAGACGAGGCGATCGGCGCGATGGCATTTGTCTGCGCGATCGTCGCCATGGTCAGCAAAAATGACGATGTGTTCAAAATCCGCTTGGGCAGCGCCAATTTATGCACGGCCAATTCGGCCTCAACCGCCCGGCGCAAAATCGCGCCCTCAAAGGGCAAAACCCAATCATATTCCATCAGGCTGGCCGCAGGGGAAGGCGCCTCCCGCAAGGCCGGATGGCCGCGCCGCACAATCAAGCTGACCGGCTCAACCGATACCACCTGCGCCTCAAACAACGCTGGATCATGGCCCGCAGGGGTGCGCGCCAAGGCAAAATCAAGCCGCCCATCAAGCAGCATTTCGCCCAAAATATCAGAGGTATTCACCACGATTTCGATCTTTACCTGCGGCAGGGAAAGGCGCGCCTGACGCAGCATCGGCAACACATGCTCAACCGCAGGGCCGGTCACCGAGCCGATGCGCACAACCCCGCTAAGCCCCTCGCGCATCTCATCAAGTTCGCGCCCCGCATCCTCAAGCTCTGCCAATATCCGCTCGGCCCGCAAGGCCAAAGCGGCCCCCTCAGCTGTCAAAACAATCCCGCGCCCCTCGCGCAAATAGAGCGGTGCGCCAAGGATCGCTTCGGCCTCAGAAGCAAGGCGCGAGGCTGCCGGTTGGGATATCCGCATCGCACCGGCCGCATCCGATACAGACCCGAGCCGCCCAAGCTGCGCCGCCAAGCGCAAATGCGATAATTTCAGCCCACGCGCGAGCAAAGTAGCTGCCATCAGGCCTCTCCCCAATTCATATCAAAAACGTTATGTAATGATAGCTAAACATAATTTGACGGGTATGTGCAATAGGGCCAAAAACGACGCTGTATTTTGAGTAAATAGAACGCCGCTTAAGGCTTAAAGAAACGACGCGGTCGCCAAAGCGGCCTTGGGAGGAACTATGAGAATTTTCGTTAAAACATTGGCCACAGCCGCCGCGATTTCGGCCCTTGCGCTTGGCGCAGCTTTCGCCGCCGACGGCAAAGTCGGCATCGCCATGCCCACAAAATCATCCGCACGTTGGATTTCTGACGGCAACTCGATGGTCGAGCAATTCAAAGCCGCCGGTTACGAGACCGATTTGCAATATGCAGAGGATGATATCCCCAACCAGCTCGCGCAAATCGAGAACATGATCACCAAAGGTGTTGATGTGCTTGTGATCGCCGCGATTGACGGCACAACCCTGTCAAACGCGCTGGAAAACGCCGCCGCAGCGGGCATCAAAGTCATCGCCTATGACCGTCTGATCCGCGACAGCGGCGATGTCGATTACTACGCGACCTTCGACAATTTCAAAGTTGGCGTTCAGCAAGCGGGCACAGTTGTCCAAGGCCTCAAAGAGCGCTTCCCAGACGTAAAGCCTTGGAATGTCGAGCTTTTCGGCGGCTCTCCTGATGATAACAACGCTTACTTCTTCTACAATGGTGCGATGTCCGTCTTCCAGCCAATGATTGACGCAGGCGATGTGAATATCGTGTCCGGCCAGATGGGCATGGACAAAGTCGGCACGTTGCGTTGGGACGGGGCCGTTGCGCAAGCGCGCATGGATAACCTGCTTTCTGCGCATTACACCGACGCGCAAGTTCACGGCGTTTTGAGCCCCTATGACGGGCTGTCCATCGGCATTCTGAGCTCGCTCAAAGGCGTCGGTTACGGCTCTGGCGATCTTTTGATGCCCATCGTTTCTGGCCAAGACGCCGAAGTCCAGTCGATGAAATCCATCATCGCAGGCGAGCAATACGCAACCGTCTTCAAAGACACGCGCGAATTGGCCCGCGTAACGGTTGGCATGGTGGACGCGCTTCTTGCGGGCGGCACACCAGAGATCAACGACACAAGCACCTATGACAATGGCGTCAAAGTGATCCCATCTTACCTGCTGGAGCCGCTCGCGGTTGATGGCTCGAACTGGGAAAAAATTGTGATCGGATCGGGCTATTACACAATGGATCAGGTTAAGTAATCTGCGCCCATAAGCCCAAGGCCCGCGCACCCTCTCCCATGGGGCGGCGCGGGCCAATTTTATCGCAAATACCAAAGATCAGGCGCGCTTAAAGGGCTCTTAAATCGGGGCAACCTGTGCAAAGATCCTCCCAAACCGCGCCAAAGGATCCCTATGACTTCGCTTTTAGAAATGCGCGCCATCACCAAGGAATTCCCCGGTGTAAAGGCGCTTGATAATGTCACGCTGAGCGTTGAGCAGGGCGAAATCCATGCGATCTGCGGCGAAAACGGCGCCGGAAAATCGACGTTGATGAAGGTGCTTTCCGGGGTCTATCCAGCCGGAACCTATGACGGCGAAATCCATTACGATGGCGCAGCAGCGACCTTTTCAAACATCTCGCAAAGCGAAGCGCGCGGCATCATTATCATTCACCAAGAGCTGGCACTTGTGCCGCTCCTTTCCATTGCCGAAAACATCTTTTTGGGCAATGAAATCGCCCCCTCAGGCGTTCTCAATTGGCCCGAAACCTTTCAGCGCGCCAAGGCCCTGCTTGATAAAGTCGGCCTCGCGGAAGCCCCAACAACGCTTGTGGATAAGCTTGGCGTGGGCAAACAACAGCTCGTTGAAATCGCCAAAGCCCTCTCTAAAGACGTCCGCCTTTTGATCTTAGATGAGCCAACTGCCGCGCTCTCTGAGGCCGATAGCCAAGCGCTTTTGGATTTGCTGCTTGAGCTTAAAAATCAAGGCGTTACCTCGATTATCATCAGCCACAAACTCAACGAAGTGAAGCGCGTCGCTGATACCGTCACCGTGATCCGCGATGGGGCGTCTGTATCGACCCTTGGCAAAGACGAGATCACCGAGGATCGCATCGTGCGCGATATGGTTGGGCGCGATATGTCCGATCGCTATCCGGCGCGGCCGCGCGTTGCCGGGGACATGTTGATGGAGGTCGAGGGCTGGAATGTCTGGCATCCCGAACATGCCGAGCGCCAAGTGATCAAAGACGCCAATTTCCATGTCCGCGCGGGCGAGGTCGTCGGGATTGCAGGGCTGATGGGTTCGGGGCGCACCGAGCTTGCGATGAGCCTGTTTGGCCGCTCTTACGGGCGCAATATTTCGGGCGAGCTGCGCATGCACGGGCGCGCAGTTGATGTCTCTCAAGTGGATCGCGCGATCAAGGCGGGCATGGCCTACGTGACCGAGGATCGCAAATCCCTTGGCCTCGTTCTGGAAGAAACCATTCAGCGCAATATCACCCTGGCAAACCTGCCCGCCGTCTCAAACAGAGGCGTGATCAACGAGGCCGAAGAAACCAAAGTATCAGAGAGCTACCGCGAGGCGATGAACATCCGCACGCCGTCGGTTTTTCAGCGCGTGATGAACCTCTCAGGCGGCAATCAGCAAAAGGTTGTGCTTTCTAAATGGCTCTTTGCCGGGCCTGAGGTTTTGATTTTGGATGAGCCAACGCGCGGCATCGATGTGGGCGCGAAATTTGAGATTTATGGGATCATCAACGACCTGTCCGCACAGGGCAAAGGCGTCGTGATGATCTCCTCCGAGATGCCCGAGCTTTTGGGCATGTGCGATCGGATTTACGTAATGAACGAGGGGGCATTGGTCGGCGAATTGAGCGCGGCCGAGGCCAACCAAGAGCGCATAATGTCGCTCATCGTAACGGACTAGGGGAGAGAGCAAATGGCCGAGGCCAAGACGGAATTAAAGGGCATTGGCGCCTATCTGGCCAGCCATATGCGCGAATACGGGCTGCTGTTTGCGCTGATCGCGATCATGGGGTTTTTCCAGATCGTCACAGGTGGCACCTTGCTGCGCCCAGTCAATATCACCAATCTGTTTTTGCAGAATTCTTACATTATTATCATGGCCTTAGGCATGTTGATTGTGATCGTCGCGGGGCAGATTGATCTTTCTGTTGGCTCTGTGATGGGCTTCGTTGGGGCCTTTGCGGCCGTTTTGATCGTCAATCACGATTGGCCGGTTTGGGCGACATTGATCATCTGCATTGCCATGGGCGGGCTGATCGGCGCGGCGCAGGGATATTGGGTCGCTTATTGGAAAATTCCCGCCTTTATTGTCACGCTCGCAGGGATGCTCGTCTTTCGCGGCCTCTCGCTTTGGCTGCTCGAAGGGCAATCTGTTGGGCCGTTTCCAAAAGAGTTCCAGCTGCTCTCAACCGGCTTCATTCCAGACATCTTTGCCGGCGCATTCAGCGAAAGTCTGGCGACCTTCCTTGACGTGCGCAAAGTCAATCTTCTGGCGCTGGTTTTGGGGCTGATCGGGGCGGGGTCCATCGTCTGGCTTGGTCTGCGCAAACGGGTCCGCAACGCGGCCTACGGGATTGAGGATGAGCCGCGCGCCTTCTTCATCGGGCGCAATATTATCGTCGCGGGCGCGCTCTTGTTTGTCGTCTTTAAACTGAGCACATTTCGCGGCCTTCCCAACGTTTTGATCACCATGTCGGTGCTGACAATCATCTATGCGTTTCTGACTGAGAGCACGACCATCGGGCGGCGCGTCTATGCGCTTGGCGGCAATGAAAAAGCGGCCAAACTCTCGGGTATCAAGACCGAGCGGCTTACCTTCCTTGCCTTCGTCAACATGGGGATGCTCGCCGCCCTTGCAGGCCTGATCTTCGCCGCTCGCCTCAATACAGCGACGCCAAAAGCAGGCTTTGCGGTCGAGCTGGATGTGATTGCTGCGGTGTTTATTGGCGGCGCGTCCATGTCGGGCGGGGTCGGCAAGATTGTTGGCGCTGTGGTTGGCGCCTTCATTATGGGTGTGATGAATAACGGGATGTCGATCATGGGGATTGGCATTGATTATCAACAAGTTATCAAGGGTCTTGTGCTGCTCGCGGCGGTGATTTTTGATGTGTATAACAAGCGAAAGCAAGGATAGCGGGATGCTTATTTCACAAGTCGATAACGGGTCTGGCGGCATCATTGTCGTCGCGCGCGAAGGGTCCGAGGCCTATGCGGTTAAGGGGGCAGGCTCGACGCTGAGCCTTGCACAAGAGGCCATTGCGAGCGGCAAATCCATCGCCGAGGTGATCCAAAACCACGGGCTCGGCGCGGCGATCGATCTTGAAGCTGCCGCCGCCGAGGGGCGCATGCTTTTGCCGATCACTCATCCCGATCCGGCCCATCTTCACCTCACCGGAACAGGGCTGACCCATCTTGGTTCGGCCTCCACGCGCGATGCGATGCACGCCAAAGCGGATGCTGATGAAGCCCTCACCGACAGTATGAAAATGTTCCGCCTCGGCCTTGAAGGCGGCAAGCCGGAAGCGGGCCAAATCGGCGCGCAGCCTGAGTGGTTTTACAAAGGCAACGGGCATGCCGCTGTCGCCCCCGGCGCGCCGATCCATTCGCCCGGATTTGCGCTGGATGCAGGCGAAGAACCTGAAATCGCAGGGATTTACCTGATCGGCCCAGGCGGCGCGCCGCAGCGGATCGGCTTTGCCATTGCCAATGAATTCTCTGATCATGTGACCGAGCGCGGCAATTACCTTTGGCTTGCCCATTCCAAGCTGCGCCCCGCCGCTTTTGGCCCGGAAATCCTGCTAGGTGAACTGCCGCAATCGGTTGAAGGCACCAGCCGGATCATCCGCGATGGCCGCGAGCTTTGGTCCAAACCCTTCCTGTCGGGCGAAGCGAATATGTCTCATAGTTTGGCCAATCTAGAGCATCACCATTTCAAATATGGGCTCTTTTGTCAGCCCGGCGATCTGCATGTGCATATGTTTGGCACAGCGACGCTTTCTGTCGCGGATGGGATCAAAACCCAAGCAGGCGATACCTTTGAAATCCAAGCGCCCGCCTTTGGTTTGCCCCTGCGCAATCCGCTTGTTCAAGAGGCCGATACTGGCCTCGTCACCGTTGGTAAATTGTGAGGATATGATGAGTTTCAAACCTGCCAAATGGCCCCGCAAACTCCGCTCGCAAGAGTGGTTCGGCGGCACAGGTCGCGATCAAATTTATCACCGTGGGTGGATGAAAAACCAAGGCCTGCCGCATGATATGTTTGATGGGCGTCCGGTGATCGGCATCCTCAATACATGGTCTGAATTGACCCCCTGCAACGCCCATCTGCGCGATCTTGCAGAGCGGGTAAAGCACGGCATTTTAGAGGCCGGCGGCTTTCCGGTTGAAGTCCCGGTTTTCTCGGCCTCGGAAAGCGGCTTTCGCCCCACGGCGATGATGTTTCGCAACCTTGCGGCCATGGCCGTTGAAGAGGCGATGCGCGGCCAGCCGATGGATGGCGCGGTGCTTTTGGTCGGCTGTGACAAGACAACGCCAAGCCTGCTTATGGGCGCGGCCAGCACGGATATTCCCTCAATCGTGGTCAGCGGCGGGCCGATGCTGAATGGCTATTTTCGCGGCGAACGGGTCGGGTCTGGGACGCATCTTTGGAAGTTTTCCGAAGCGGTCAAAGCGGGCGAGATGGATGCAGACGATTTCCTCGAGGCAGAGGCCTCAATGAGCCGCTCGCCCGGCTCCTGCAACACGATGGGCACCGCCTCAACCATGGCCTCGATGGCCGAGGCCTTGGGCATGGCGCTTTCGGGCAATGCAGCAATCCCGGCCGTGGACTCGCGCCGCCGCGTCATGGCGCAAGTGAGCGGGCGGCGCATTGTTCAGATGGTAAAGGACGATCTTAAACCCTCGGACATTTTGACCCGCAAAGCCTTTGAAAACGCGATCCGCACCAATGGCGCGATTGGTGGCTCGACCAATGCGGTGATCCATTTGCTGGCGATTGCTGGGCGCGTTGGCGTTGATATTACGCTGGATGATTGGGATCGCTGCGGGCGCGATGTTGCGACGATTGTAAACCTGATGCCCTCGGGCAAATACCTGATGGAAGAGTTCTATTATGCCGGCGGTTTGCCGGTCGTTTTGCGCCATCTGGGCGATGCGGGCCTGCTCCACAAAGATGCGCTGACGGTTTCCGGCGCAGGCATGTGGGACGAGATTAAGAACGTGGTGAACTACAACGATGAGGTGATCCTGCCAGTTGAAAAAGCCCTAACACAACAAGGCGGTATCGCCGTTTTGCGCGGCAACCTCGCCCCCAAAGGCGCAGTGCTCAAGCCCTCCGCCGCCTCTCCACATCTGCTCAAACATCGCGGGCCGGCACTCGTTTTTGAGGACATCGACGACTATAAAGCGCGCATCAATGACGAGGCGCTGGATGTCGATGAAAACAGCGTTTTGGTGCTCAAATACTGCGGGCCGAAGGGCTATCCGGGCATGGCCGAAGTGGGCAATATGGGCCTTCCGCCTAAGGTTTTGCGCAAAGGAATTACCGATATGGTGCGCATTTCTGATGCGCGCATGTCGGGCACGGCTTATGGCACGGTCGTGCTGCATACATCGCCCGAAGCGGCGGCTGGGGGGCCGCTGGCTGTGGTGCAAACCGGCGATATGATCGAACTTGATGTCGGCGCGCGCAGCCTGCATTTGGATATTCCTGAGGCCGAACTTGAAGCGCGCCTTGCCGCTTGGAAAGCCCCGGTGGCTGCGCCTGCATCGGGCTATGCTTGGCTCCATCACGCCCATGTTGAGGGCGCCGATACGGGCGCGGATTTGGATTTTCTCAAAGGCGCGCGCGGCAACGCTGTGGGCAAGGATTCTCATTAATGGCCGCTTCAAAACCGCATAAAATTGCCCTTGTTGGCATCGGCAAAATCGCCCGGGATCAGCATATTCCGGCGCTTGCCGCGAGTACTGATTTTGATCTCAGGGCCGCCGTTTCGCGCAATGGCGACGTCGAGGGCATTCAAAATTTCAGCGATTTCAACGAGATGCTGCAAGCCTGCCCAGATATCACCGTTGTCTCGCTTTGTATGCCGCCTGTGCCGCGCTTTGAGTTTGCCCGCCTTGCGCTCGAGGCCGGGCGCCATGTGATGCTCGAAAAACCGCCCGGCGCGACGCTGGCAGAGGTCCACGCGCTTGAGGCCCTTGCTCAGGCGCAAAATCGTAGCCTTTACGCCACATGGCACAGCCGCGAGGCCGCCCAAGTCAGCGCTGCAAAAGCATGGCTCGCGGATAAAGAGATCACCAAAATGGAGGTGATCTGGAAAGAGGATGTGCGCCGCTGGCATCCCGGCCAAGACTGGATTTGGCTGGCGGGCGGGCTTGGCGTTTTTGATCCGGGCATCAACGCGCTCTCCATCGTGACCGAAATCATGCCCCATGCGCTGCACCTCAATGGCGCTGATCTCTATTTTCCGGCCAATCATCAAACGCCTATCGCGGCGGATCTACAGTTTGCCGCGCAAAACGGCGCTGATCTTCGCGCGCAGTTCGATTGGCGCCAAGAGGGCGATCAAATCTGGACGATTGAGGTGCAAACCAAGACTGGCACCCTTCGCCTTGAAGACGGCGGCGCGCGGCTTTTGATCGACGGGATCGAACAGCCTCAGCCAAACTCAGAGGCCGCGCCTTTGGGCGGCGAATACCCGCGCCTTTACGCAAATATGGCGGCGCTTTTGGCCAAAGGGGCCTCGGATGTCGATCTTTCGCCCATGGTCCATGTTGCGGATGCCTTTACCCTTGGGCGCAGGCATGAGGTTGCGCCGTTTTCGTTCTAAGGGCGCGCGGCGTCCGAAAGATGCATAAGTTTAAGGCGCATCAAGGCCGCGCCCCGATCGATCGGGCCCCAATGCGCTGAAGAGGCGAAGAAATCCGCCCGCGTATCTCGGCTGGCCTTGCGCTGCTCGGGCGCTTCCTGCACATTCGCGCCAGCATTTTTCAACCGCGAGCAGCCAAAATATGAATAGCCTTTCGCCATATGTTCGGATCATGGGCCGCGGTCCGGGCCGCGCGCGCTCGCTGACCCAAGCCGAGGCATTCGAGGCGATGGAGATCATCCTCTCGGGCCAAGCCGCGCCCGAAGCCACCGGCGCCTTGCTGATGCTGATGCGCTATCGCGGCGAGATACCTGAGGAAATTGCAGGCTTCGTTCAGGCGCTGCGCGGCTCGCTCGATCCATGGCCCGGCAAGGCTCCCGCGCTTGATTGGCCGAGCTATGCGGCCGGGCGAACCCGCGGCGCGCCGTGGTTTTTATTGGCGGCCAAGCTCGTGGCGCGCGCCGGGCATTCTGTTTTGCTCCACGGTTGGAATTCGCATCAATCCCAAGTGGCCTCTGTGCGCGGCGCCCTCGATCATGCCGGGATCGAAACGGCGCAAGATTTCGCCGGTGCATCTACTCTTTTGGCGCGCGATGGGATCGCTTATCTGCCTTTGGAAAGCTTTGCCCCGAAGGCCTATGATCTGCTGCGCCTGCGGGATATTTTGGGGCTGCGCTCTGCGATAAACACTTGTTTACGCGTGCTAAATCCGGGCGGCGCGCAGGCGGCGGTTCAAGGTGTTTTTCATCCGCCGTACCGAGAATTGCAGTCCAATGCTTGCGCGCTTTTGGGCCTCAACGGGCTTACCGTGATCAAAGGCGGCGGCGGCGAATTTGAGCGCCACCCAGGCAAAGACGCAGCGCTTTATGGGCTTCGAGACGGTGCGCTATTTGAAACAAGCGCTGCCGCAACCTTGGATGAACCGGCGCGCAAATTGGCCGATATGGGCCATGAGGCGCGGGATTTGGCGCGGCTCTGGAGCGGCGAACTGAGCGACGGTTTTGCGCGCGAAATCGTCCTCTCGACGGCCGCGCTCGCGCTAGAAACTTTGGGCGAGCCCGACGGCGAAGCGCGCGCGCGCGCCCTTTGGCAAGAACGCCTTTCGCCAATGTCGCCAAACGCGGCGCGCTGAGGAGAGATCATGAAATTTTTCCCAATGTTTTTGCGCGTGGCCGAGCGGGATGTTTTGATCATCGGTGGCGGTGAACAAGCTGCGCAAAAAGCCCGCCTCATGCTCAAAACCGAGGCCCGGATAAGCTTTTTAGCGCCGCTAATTGACGACGAATTGGCCGCTTTGGTCGAAGAAGGCCGCGCGCGCCATGACGCGGGCCCAATCACGCCGGATCGCCTTCGCGGCGCAGCGCTTGTCTTTATCGGGTCGGGCTGCCCGGGCCATGATGCGGCGATCCATGCGCTCGCGCGTGAGGCCGGTGTTGTGGTCAATGTCGTCGATCAGCCAGCCCTTTGCGAGGCCACGACCCCCTCGATTGTGGACCGTGATCCGTTGGTGATTGCCATCGGAACAGAAGGGGCAGCGCCAGTTTTGGCCCGCCAGATCAAAACCCGGATGGAGGAAATCCTCGAGCCGCGTTTGGGCGAGCTTGTCGGGCTTGCAGGGCGCCTTCGCGGTGCGGTGGCGCAGCACGTGGCGCGGCCTGCGCGGCGCGGGCTTTGGCGCTGGGTTTTTGCGGGCGATCCGCGCCGACTTCACGCGCGCGGCGCTGAGCGCGAGGCGGCTGAGCAGATCAAATCGGCGATCCTATCGGGCTCTGCGCCAAACCATGTGCCAAGCGGCGCGATCGCTTTGATTGAGGCCGGGCCGGGGCCGCAAGACCTTTTGACCCTGCGTGCGGTTCAACGCCTGCAAGAGGCTGATTTTATCTATTATAACGGTGACTTGCAGCAAGGGGCGCTGGAATTGGCGCGCCGGGATGCGGATCGAATTGCCTATGGCGAGGCCGATTTTGAAACCTGTATCGCGCAAGCGATTGAAGCGGCAAAAAACGGCGCTTTGATCAGTATTTTGGTGAAAAATTGCCAAAGTACTGAGGGCAAAACGCTCGCCAAATCGGCCAAAGCCGCGGGCCTCAATTTCGAAATTGTACCCGGTATTGCAGCGGATTTCGGCGCGCAGGATTAGCCGCGCGCCGCAATCATTTTTGGGCCGATAATCTAGACCAATGCCGCCAGTGACTCGGCCTTAAAGCCTTCGAGCGGCGCGCCAGTGCGAACCTTGTTGGCCCAGCTTGGATCGCTCAAAAGAATGCGCCCAACGGCGATCAGATCGAACTCATCGCGCTCCATCCGCTCAACCAATTTCTCGATCCCTGCCGCCTCAGAACCTTGGCCGCGAAACGCCTTGAAGAAATCGCCCTCAAGACCGACCGAGCCCACCGAACAGGTGATTTTCCCGGTAAGTTTCTTGGCCCAACCGGCAAAATTGAGGCCCTCTTCGCCATCAAGTTCGGGGAATTCCGGCTCCCAAAAACGGCGCTGCGAGCAATGGAATACATCGACGCCCGCATCTGCGAGCGGCTCAAACCATGCGGCAAGTTCGGCCGGGGTTTTGGCCAGTTTGACGCTATATTCTTGCTGCTTCCATTGGCTCAAACGCAAGAAGATCGGGTAATCAGGGCTGACCGCGGCGCGCACCGCTTTGACCAGTTCAACCATCATCCGCGAGCGCTCAGGAAGGGTTTTGCCGCCCCATTTATCGTCCCGTTTATTGGTGCCATCCCAAAGAAATTGGTCGAGCAAATAGCCATGCGCGCCGTGAATTTCGACCATGTCAAAGCCAAGCCGTTCGCTATCTGCGGCAGCGCGCGCAAAGGCATCAATCGTGTCGGCAATATCTGCATCGCTCATCGCATTGCCGCGCGGATCATCAGGGCCAACAAGCGCCGAGGGGCTCTCGACCTCGGCCTCAGGCGTCCATTTTCCGGCCGAGCGAGTCGAGCCTGTGTGCCAAATTTGCGGACCGATTTTGCCGCCCGCAGCATGGGTCGCATCGGCAACCTTTTTCCAGCCAGCGAGCGCCTCATCGCCATGAAAAAACGGCACGTTGCGCAGATTGCGTGAGGAGGGGCGATCGACCACGGTGCCCTCCGTTAGGATCAGTCCAACGCCGCCTTCAGCGCGCCGTTGGTAATAGGCGGCGTTGTCCTCAGCCGGGATGCCATTTGGCGCCATATCGCGGGTCATCGGGGCCATAACGATGCGGTTGGCCAGCTCAAGCGAGCCGATCTTGAGGGGGCGAAAAAGAGTTTGGGTTTTGGAATTTAGTGTTTCGGGCATGCTTCTCTCCTGATGTTGCGAAAGTGCTATCAGGCAGGGGTGTGCAGGCAAGAGTTCCCCAACGTATTTTTTGGTGCGCATATGCTCAACTCAGTTTGCAAAGATGCACGAAAGCGGTAATATCTTATATATTTCAAAGGCTTGGATATAAATCATCAGGGAGCTTCAATCCCTTTTTCGACCAATTATATTATGGCTAGCACGCTCGATTAGGATTTAGCGCGCCAAGCCATCTTCATGTAAACATCGCCCGCCCGCAGCTCTTCGAGCATTTGGTACGTGCGTTTGCGCCGCGTTTCTTCGCGCTTGGCGCTGCAAATCCAGCCGATGTAATCGTTGCGCTGATACCATGGCCGCTGATCGTAAAGTTCTCGAAGCCCTTCTGCGCGCAACAGCTTGGCAATGTGATCAGGAATGGGATTTGCTGGGCGTTTCATACCTTTGCTCCCATGCGTTGCGACGTCGCGAATATAAGTCCTGATAGGCTTTTGAGCAAACCTCGCGTGGATTGCCTAAATGGGCGCAAAATTGGGTCTATTTTCGAAGGCGCCTAAGCCATTCAAGGGCCAAATAGAACCGGGTTCGCGATTTGCGATCAACAGCGAGCAGGTTGCCCCAAAAACTGCGCAAAAGCTTGCGTTGCTTGGCGTCTTGGCGCGACTTTTCTACAAGGCTTCCGCCAAGCTCGTGGCTTTTTTCAGCGACAGGATTGTCCGAGACAGACCAGATATTTAGGCCAAGTTCCCAGAAATATTTGATGTCTTCATCTACTTGGCGATAAATCCGTTTTCGGGATAGAAACTTTTCTGCGCCCTTATTGGCGATGAAATAGGCAACCATTCCAGCGTTTGGCGAGGCCCATTTTACCAGATCAAGATCGCCCACTCGCGTTTCAAAATAGACGTGGTTCACCCGGCGTTTTTCGAAATCAAACAGCTTAACAATATCGCGCCCGTAGCCAAGAAGCTCTTCCCAATTGCGCGCCGCACTGATGAACGGCGCTCGCGCACTGACGGCGAAGTCATCCTCAAGAATGAGCGCCCCTGGCCGCCCACTTGCAACGAGATGCTCCCAGGCCATGCGGTGGCTGGCATAGACTGCGATCTCGGTGCGCGACAGCGGGCGTTTTACCCAAATTCGATTGCTTCTATGATCATAGAGTTGATCGACCTGAGCGTCCTCTGCGACAAATCCGTCAATAATTTCAATATCAAGCGGCAGATTTAGATCGGCCAGCGTGGCCTGCGCAGAGGCAAGGCGCTCAGGCGGAGATTTGCGACAGCTCACGATCAGTACGAGCAAGTTATCCGAATTGATTTCAGCTTTTGACATGGCGAATTTCAACATTGGGAAGGCCAACTGGGACAAGTCCTGCGTCATGCGCCATTCGACCAAACGCTTCTGTTTCAATGAGATAGCGATAGGGGCGCTCAGGGAAATCAAGGCCGGCGCGGTGGACCGATGCATGGACCAAAAGCATTGTCGCCCCCACGGCATTGAGCGGGGTTTTATCCAAAAAGCGCAAATCTTGCATGTGAAGTCGGCGCCAGAAAGTCGATGGCGGCTGAAACAGCCCCGCTTTTACGTGTTTGAAATACTCAGAATTTAACGATCGGCCTTGTTCCAGATAGGCGTTGAGATCAAAGCTTGGACCGCCCTCATCAAGAACACACTCGGGCGTTACGATTTTTTCACCGGCGTTCAGCAGGGTCTTGAGAATATCGGGCGCAAAGGCGCAAACATCAACATCGAGCCACAAAACCCAAACATCGTCCTTTGTAAGCCCTTCGCGGATCATCGTATTGCGCACCGCAGCCAAGGTGCTGCGCCGGGTAAATTGGTGCTTTGGTTTCCAGCGATCTTTGCGCGCGAGCGCCAGTCCCGCCGTATGGGTCAGGATCTCAAAACCGGCAAATTGCACGCCTTCGCGCTGTTTCAGCGCCTCCAGTTGGGCGCGGCTATCGTCAGAGCTGTCGCCCTCGCAATAGACCAGACGGAGCCGATCCTTGGGCCAGTCAAGCGCGTTGATCAGCTCCATATGGCGCTCAAGAAACGCCGCCCCATCTTTTACCGGTACGAAAACAGCAATCTGGGGCAGGTTTTTAGGATCAATAGGCGCAGGTTTTGAAAGCAACAGCGCATGATCAAGCTTGGCAAGGTCCGCTGGACCCATTGCAGGGGCAGGGCGGCTGAGCTTTGCTCTACATTTTCGCAACTGTCCTTTGATTTTGCGAAAACGCGTTTCCTGTATTTCGGAAAACCAAGAGCCTGACCAATTGTGCTGAGACAGCCGCAAAGCCGCGTGGTCCCCCTCAACCGGATCAGGCGCGGCACCGCCACCGTTCAAATTCGGCGCAAAGAGATGACAGGAGTTGAGCGAAAAATCCTCCGCCTTGCCCCAGTCTCTTTGTGCCGCAGTCAGCAGAATTGGACCGGTCGAGGTCAGGACATTTTTATGCGCCGCACTGCGACAACGATAGGCGCGATCCGCAAGGAAAAGCCAAAAGGGATGCCCCGCCGGGCTTGCCATCGTTCCGTTAAAGATCATCCGCTCAAAGCCGAAATCTGCAATTGGCCCCCAATGCGCGCGCGGCTCATCACAAAGCACTATCCGCGTCTCATCCTCGATCGGGTCGAGCGGGGCCAAGCAATCGGTATCCATATCGGCATAGATCCCGCCAAAATGGTGCAGCAAAAGATAGCGGCCAAGATCGGCCCGTTGAACCATTTTGGGATAGCTGTGGTAAAGTTCGATCAGATCAGGATAGTTCCATCCAACAAAGGCTTCGAGATCATCGTCAAGCCAGATGCGGTGCTCCCATCCTGGATTTTGATCGCGCCAACTTGCGGGCGTTCCGTCATTTCGCGTATAGCTCGATGAATGCCACGTCTGGTGAATGATTTTCGGAATCATGGTTTCTCAATGAATTTTGTTCAAATTTATCAGAGTTTTTACGAAACGCCGATCTCGGGCGCAGACCTTCGAAATCATGCAATAGCTCAGTGTTTACGAAAGTCTGGCTCCGTTCGCCAAATTGCGATTGAGGCCCTGAATCACCCAAGCACAGATTCAGATGTTAACCCTTTTATTGCAGATTTTGGACCCGATACACCAGACTTGATTGTGTTTGAGAGCGTTTGGCTTTTTGAATATGCGCAAATGGCGCGGCAAGCTTTTCCAACGGCGCGGATCGTGTTTGACTTCCACAATGTTGAAAGCGCGCTGTTGAAGGAAATGGATCGCGCCCGGCTTCCTTCAGCCCTGCGCGCGCTTGCTCTTGCGCTTTTTGGGCAACGATGGCGCGCGGCAAAACGGCTCGAAAAGCGCGCGATTGCCATGGCGGATGCGGTTTGGTTTTGCTCTGATGATGATGCCGCTTTAGCCGAAAAAACGCTTAAAACGACGCCGGCCAGTTTTGCGAATATTCCAAATGTGCGGCCGCTTTGGTGCGAGGAAATTCCCCCAATCCGGCCGGAGGCAGCGCCAGTGCAGCCTGTGATCCTTTACCTTGGGCATTTGGGCTATGCGCCAAACAAATCTGCGGTGCGACGGCTTGTTCGCAAGATCATGCCTGCCATTCAAAAACAGTTCCCCAAGGCCCATCTCATCGTCGCCGGTCGCAGCCCGAACGCGCGTTTGCGCAGGTTTTTGGCCCGTTATCGCCATGTCGAACTGGTCGCTAACCCTGCCGAGATCGCCCCACTATATGCGCGCGCCGATATCTGCGTTTTGCCAATCACCGAAGGGGGCGGCTCGCGCATTAAGGTGCTTGAGGCGCTGTCGGTTGGATGCCCGATTGTTGCAACGGCCAAAGCCGTTGAAGGGCTGAATCTTGAAGCTGGGCGTCATTTCCTTTTGGCGCAAACGCCTCGCCAAACCCAAGAGGCCGTCGCGCGACTGATCAATGACCCCCATCTAAGCGCGGCGCTAAAAGACGAAGGGCGGCGCTTTGTTCAGGCCTCTCACAGTGCGCAAGCGATGCTGCAAGCGCTTGAAAAGGCTATTGCGGCGCTCTTTGCGCATGGTAACTGAACGCATCGCATCTGGTAACTTCTGGGGTGATGGCGCAAACTGGGGGACCAATCCATTGGGCGGACAACAAAGCATGAAAAACGACTCGACCCATATGTCAGATCCACTGACCGTGATCGGCTGGCATGAATGTATCAGCTTGCCAGATTTGGGCCTTCAGGACTTCGCGGTAAAGGTTGATACCGGCGCAAAGACAACGGCCCTGCATGCGGATGACATTGAGACCTTTTACAAAGGGTCGGAAAAATGGGTGCGGTTTCGCAGCCCCGAAATTCCCGGAACGCCGTCCAGAATCTGCGAATTTCCAGTGTTCACCAAACGGGACATCACCAATACCAGCGGCACACCGGAAACACGGATCGTTATCCGCACGCTGATGATCCTGGCCGGGCGCAAATGGAAAATCGATATATCGCTGACGGATCGCGGAACAATGCGGTTTCCGCTTATACTGGGGCGTCGCGCCTTGCGTGGCCGCAATATTGCCGTGCATCCGGGCAAATCTTACCTCGTCAGCACCAAGCCTGTTTTTGAAGGAACCAAACCATGAAAATCGCAATGCTTGCCCGAAACGCGAAGCTCTATACCCACACGCGCCTCAAAGAAGCGGCCGAAGAGCGGGGGCATACTCTCGATATTATCGACACATTGCGCTGCTACATGAACATCGCCTCGCGCCGCCCCGAGGTCTATTACAACGGGGAAATCCTGCAAGGATACGATGCGATCATCCCGCGGATCGGGGCCTCGATTACCTTTTATGGCATGGCCGTTTTGCGCCAGTTTGAGATGCAGGGCGTCTATCCTCTCAATGAAAGCGTCGCGATTGGACGCTCGCGCGATAAGCTGCGTTCGATGCAGTTGTTGGCGCGCGATGGCATAGGCCTGCCGGTAACGACATTCGCCCACGATCCCAAACAAACCGACGAAGTGCTTGAGCTTGCGGGCGGCGCGCCTGTGGTGATCAAGCTGCTTGAGGGCACCCAAGGCATCGGCGTCGTTCTGGCCGATACAAATCGCTCGGCCAAATCGGTTGTTGAGGCGTTTCGCGGCGCGGGGGTTAACATCCTGCTGCAAGAATTTATCAAAGAAGCCGGCGGCACAGATATCCGCGCTATCGTCGTTGGCGGCAAGGTCGTCGCCTCGATGAAACGCACCGGCGCCGAGGGCGATTTTCGCTCAAACCTGCATCGCGGCGGCTCGGCCGAGCTGATCAAACTTTCCCCCGAAGAGCGCTCAACCGCGATCCGTTCGGCCAAGGCGATGGGGCTGAATGTTTGCGGCGTTGATATGCTGCGCGCCAATCACGGCCCCGTTGTGATGGAGGTGAACTCTTCGCCCGGCCTTGAAGGCGTTGAAAAGGCGACCGGCCTTGATATCGCCGGTAAGATCATTGAATACATTGAGAAAAATGCAAAGCCCAATGCAACCAAGACAAAAGGCAAGGGATGACAAAACGACCAGATTTTGAGATTGCGGGCAGCAGAATTGCCGCAGGAACCCGCAAAACCATCAATCTTCCCGTCAGCACTTTGTCGGATCATACGCCGGTAACGCTCTCGGCCCATGTCATCCACGGGCGCCATGACGGCCCGAGCATGTTTGTCAGCGCGGGCATTCACGGCGATGAGGTCATCGGCGTTGAAATCGTGCGCCGTTTGCTACGCACAAAGAACCTCAAATCGCTGCGCGGGACCTTGATTGTTGTGCCGATCGTCAACACCTTTGGCTTTCTCAATCACTCGCGCTACCTGCCGGATCGCCGCGATCTTAACCGCTGTTTTCCCGGCTCGCCCAATGGCTCGCTGGCCTCAAGGCTGGCGCATATCTTTACCAATGAGATCGTGGCGCGCTGCTCTTTGGGCATCGATCTACACTCCGCCGCCATTCACCGCACGAACTTGCCGCAAGTACGCGTCTCGGCCAACAATAAAAAGACGCTGAAATTGGCGCATGTTTTTGGCGCGCCAGTCATTCTCACAAGCGCGCTGCGCGAAGGCAGTTTGCGCCAAGAGGCCAAGAAATTGGGCGTCGATGTTTTGCTCTATGAAGCGGGCGAAGGCATGCGATTTGACGAGATGTCGGTGCGGGCTGGCTTGGCCGGCATATTGCGGGTTCTAAACGAAATCGGCATGTTGCCCTCAGCCGGGATCGCCAAACCCAAGGCCGCCTCCCTTGTCTGCGCCAACAGCAATTGGCTGCGTGCGCCCGCCGGGGGCTTGTTGCGCATCTTTAAGGCCGAAGGCGATGTCGTCCAAGAGGGCGATATTGTTGCCGCGATTTCAGACCCTTTTGGCGAGGAAGAAATCGAGGTCGCGACGCGCTACAGCGGTATAATTGTCGGGCGCGCGGTCATGCCGGTCGTCCATGAGGGCGATGCGCTTTTCCATATTGCCGCGGTGAAATCCAACGACGTTGCCGAAGCCGCCGTCGATGATCTTGCCACGCAACTTGAAGAAGCGGCGCTGTTTGACGAGGATGAAATCATCTAAAAGGGCGCGCAGCGCGTGGGCCTGAAAGGGTGCTGCGATGTGATCAGGAAAGAGGATTTGCCGGGCCTCTCACAGTTGAATGCCTTTGCTTTTCTGGTTTGTGCGTGCTCCGCGGCTAAGGCTCGCGCGCCTTTGGCCAAGTATATCCTAGCGATGCCGTCCTTGCTTTGATACCATGACCGCTGCGCAGGTTGGTCACTAAGGCCCTGAAATCGCAACAATTCTGGCTTTGCCCTGCATTGGGTCCGGAGGCTCTAAATAGGTTAAGTCATGGAAGACAAAGGTAAAAACCCAACCCATAGCGCCCGCCTCTCCGTCGCCCCGATGATGGACTGGACGGATCGTCATTGCCGGGTGTTTCACCGAATGATCTCGGCGGAGGCTTTGCTCTATACTGAGATGGTGACCTCGGCTGCTTTGATCCGCGGGGACGCGCGCCATTTGTTGGGCTTCTCAGAGCAAGAGCAGCCCGTGGCTTTGCAGCTTGGCGGATCGGATCCGGCCGAGCTCGCCTTGGCGGCCAGGTTGGGCGCGGATGAGGGCTACGGCGAGATCAATCTCAATGTGGGTTGCCCATCGGACCGGGTGCAATCAGGGTCGTTCGGGGCGATTTTGATGAAGTCGCCCGCGCTGGTTGGGGAATGCGTTGCGGCGATGCGCGCGGCGCAAGGTGCTGAAGTGACAGTGAAATGCCGTATCGGGGTCGATGATCAAGAGCCGGCGGAAATACTGCCTGCGTTTTTGGAAACCATGGTTGAGGCAGGTGTGACGCGGCTGACCATCCACGCGCGCAAAGCCTGGCTTCAGGGGCTTTCGCCCAAGCAAAACCGCGATGTACCGCCGCTGGATTATGAGCTGGTCTATGCGATGAAACGGGCCTTTCCCGATCTGCATATTTCGATCAACGGCGGGGTCGAAACCTTGGCCCAAGCGCAAAGCCATCTGGAGGCGGGCATGGACGGTGTGATGATCGGGCGCGCGGCCTATCATCAGCCCTATGATATCTTAAGCCAAGTCGACGCGCAGATTTTTGGCCGTGAAACGCCGCCGGTAAGCCGCGCGGAAATCATCGCCCGGATGGAGCCCTATATCGCCGCGCATCTGGCCGCCGGGGGCAAGCTCTCGCAAATCACCCGCCATATGATCGGCCTCTTTGCGGGCCTGCCCGGTGCGCGGCAATGGCGCCGGGTTCTGTCGGAAAAGGGGCAGGGGTTTGATGTCGGGCTTGAAGTCCTGCATGAGGCGCTTGGCGCGGTTCAAATAGCCGCCTAAAGCTTGCGGCGCAAAGTTGTGATTGCCCATTGAGACCCGGTGCAATTCAGGCTTAGCTGCGCCAAACGTAAACGCGAGGACCTCATGCCCGATTTAGCCAGCCTTTTGCCGATGATCGCTCTTTTGCTCGTTATCGGCGCCTTTGCCGGCGTCATGGCCGGGATGCTTGGCGTTGGCGGCGGGATCATCCTTGTGCCCGCATTTTACTACGCGTTTTCGGCGCTTGGGTTTGGCGGGCCGCAACTGATGCAGATCTGTTTGGCGACCTCGCTTGCAACCATCATCGTGACCTCCATTCGCTCGGTCCTGAGCCACAATCGCAAAGGCGCGGTTGATTGGGAGGTGCTGCGCACATGGGCGCCGGGGATCATCATTGGCGCGCTGATCGGGGCGGCGATTGCGGCGCGGCTGCGCTCGGATTTGCTTCAGGCGATTTTTGGCGTTTTGGGCATCGTGATCGGGCTTTATATGGGGCTTGGCCGCTCTGAATGGCGGCTTGGTGCGGCCATGCCAAAGGGCGCAGCGCGCGCCGCTCTTTCGCCAATGCTTGGGTTTCTCTCGGTGCTGATGGGGATTGGCGGGGGCAGTTTTGGTGTCCCAGTGATGAGCCTTTATGGCATGGCAATTCACCGCGCCGTGGCAACGGCGGCTGGGTTTGGTGTGATCATCGCTGTGCCAGCCGTGATCGGATTTTTGCTGCTCAAGATTGATGGGCAAATGCCGCCGCCCTATACGATCGGCGCGGTCAATCTGCCGGCCTTCGGGCTGGTGATTGCGATGACGCTGCTCACTGCGCCGCTCGGGGTTAAGCTTGCCCATGCGATGGATCCCAAGCCGCTCAAGCGGGTTTTCGGGGCGTTTTTGATTATTGTTGCTCTGAATATGCTGCGCAAGGCGCTTGGCTATTAAACACGCTGTATCAACGACTTAGCGCTTTAATCGCGCCACGCGTCCGCCTTTGCGCTTGCTCAGTTGTGGCTTGCGCGCGGGCAGCTCGGCCATGATCAAAGCGCGCGCCGCATCACTCATCCCGCCCCAAGCGGCGATCTCATCAATCGAGCGCAAACAGCCGATGCACAGCCGCGAGGCAGGCTCAATCACACATGTATCGATGCAGGGGCTTTGGATTTTAGACGCAGGCATCACAGCGCGCCCATATGCGATAGACGATCCAAAACGCCTTGCAAAATATAGCCCGCTGCCACGTGATCAATCACCTCGGCGCGCCGCTTGCGCGATGTGTCGGCCTCAAGCAAAGCGCGCTCGGCCGCGACCGTCGAGAGGCGCTCATCCCAAAAGCTGATCGGGATATCGGTGAGCTTTTCAAGGTTGCGGGCAAAGGCGCGGGTCTTTTGGCAGCGCGGCCCCTCAGAGCCATCCATATTGCGCGGCAGGCCAAGGACCAGCCCCTTGATATCGCGCTTTTGGGTGATCAAAAGCAGCTCTTGAGCATCAAGCGTAAACTTGCGCCGCCGGATCGTTTCCAGCGGAGTAGAGACCATCCGGCGCAGATCAGAGACCGCAACCCCGATGGTTTTCTCGCCCAGATCAAGCCCGGCCAAAGCGCCATCGCGCGGCAGGATCGCCGCCAGCTCTTCGATGCTCTCTAAGATCATTCTTTGAGCCCTGCGCGGCGCACGGCCTCTTCGATCAAAGCGTGGTCTTGCGCGCGATCCTCAAAGCGTATGAGGGCCTCTGTGGCGATGGCTTGGGCGCGCTCCGTTTGGCCCAAAACGCTTAGCGCCCCAATGAGGCGTGCCCAATCGGAGGCCGGGCCGCCCTCATTTGCAAGGCGCTCCGAGAGCTGCTCAACCATCCCGCTGATCATCTCTTGGCGCGCGCTTTCATCCATCTCGCCCGCGGCCTCGATATCCGCAGCCGTTGGGCCGGGCTGGCCGTTGGGCGCTACATCGGGCAAATCATATTGAATGCCAGCAAGGGCCGCAGCATCCAGAATATTGGCGCGCGCGGCTTGGGTAAATGGGGCGTCCTGAGCGCCGTTTTCGACCAGGGCGCGCCAGAATTCAAAGGCGCGATCGGCGCGATCATTCTGGGCAAACATCAGCCCAACATAATAGCGCGCAGACCCGTTTTGCGGATCACGGCGCAGCGCCTCGCTCAACACACGCTCTGCCTCGGGCGAGACATATCCCCCGGCGGCGAGGATCATCAACTCGGCCAAATCCGCGAAATCCTGCGCGACGGCATTCGTCCTCTTGATCAACAAAACTTGGTTTTGCGCCTGCGCGGCGGCGGCAAAATTGCTTAAGCTGGCTTCATTGCGTGCGAGCAGCTGATAGCCTTCAAGATCACCGGGGCGCTCTTTCATCGCAGTGCGCAGTTTTTCCATCAATTCAAGGTGTTCTGGGTTGGCGGTCGAGGTTTGCGGCAGGGAAGCGCGCGCCTCAGCGTTGCTTTGCGAGGGCCGATTGAGACGCAGCTCTTCGGCATGGGCCAAGCGCTTGCCAAGCGGCAAATCGCCATAGCGCGGCGCGCCAAGTTGCAGATAAAGCAGCACAGCGCCAATCAAGACAGCCGCACCAAGCGCCCATCCGGCAAGGCGGCGCATCGGCTCTTGTTTGACGGCGGCGCGCCCTGTGCGATCCGCCTCCAACAAGCGACGCGAAATCTCAAGACGAACCCGCGCGGCCTCATCCTCGCTCAAAACACCGCGCGCCAAATCCCGATCAATCTCGCTCAACTGATCGCGGTACACGCCCACATCCGCCGCTTGTGCAGAAAACGCAGCGCCAGAGCCGCGCCCGCGCCACAGCGCAAGCGCCAATGCAAAGGCGCTCAATGCGGCAATCAGACCTGCGATGATCCAGAATGTAGCACTTTGTGCAGCCATGATTTACCCTTTTCCTGCGCAGCGCCTGTTTGGGCCGCGCTTTGGCAATGGTCTAAAGAAGCGCGCAGTGGATGCAAAGCCTCATCGCTCAAACGTGACCATTTGGCGCCGCAGGCCCGCGCTATCTGGCAGGCCATTTCGCCCCAAAAGCGGCGCAAATGGCCCGCGTGTCGCAAACATTGCCCAAAGTGCCGCTTGCCTTCAAGGGCTTGTATTGCGCAAACTTCATGTAACACTTGGCGCAACCAAAGCCGCCAATTCACGCCGCCAAAAGGAGCCTTCATGCGCCGCTATTCCGCCTTTGCCATCGCGCGCGAAGCCTTGCGCCATCATTCCGGCTGGGAAAGGGCTTGGCGCTCGCCCGAGCCAAAGAAAGCCTACGATGCGATCATCATTGGCGCTGGTGGGCATGGGCTGGCGACGGCCTATTATCTGGGCAAAAACCACGGGATCACCAATGTTGCCGTGATCGAAAAAGGCTGGCTTGGCGGCGGCAATACCGGGCGCAACACCACGATCATCCGCTCGAATTACCTCCAAGATCCCTCCGCCGCGATCTATGAAAAAGCCCGAAGTCTCTATGAGACGATGAGCCAAGACCTTAATATGAATGTGATGTTCAGCCCGCGCGGCGTCATCATGCTCGCCCAGACTCACCACGAAGTGCGCGGCTATCAACGCACCGCTTACGCCAACGCCCAACAAGGCGTGACAACCGAATTTATCTCGCCCGAGCGGGTCAAAGAACTGGTCCCGATCATCGCGCTTGAGGGGCCGCGCTATCCGGTTTTGGGCGGGCTTTATCAGGCGCGCGGCGGCACAGCGCGCCATGACGCGGTCGCTTGGGGCTATGCGCGCGCCTGCTCGGATATGGGCATGGATATCATCCAGCAATGCGAAGTCACCGGTGTGCGCCAAAGCGCCGGGCGGGTCACAGGGATTGAAACGAGCAAAGGCCATATCGGCTGTAAATCGCTGGGAATGGTCGTTGCGGGCCATTCAGGGCAGCTGGCGCAAATGGCCGGGTTTCGGCTTCCTATTGAAGCCGTTGCCCTGCAAGCCCTTGTTTCCGAACCGATAAAGCCTTGCATGGATGTGGTCGTCATGGCCAATACGGTACATGGTTATATGAGCCAATCGGACAAGGGCGAGATGGTGATTGGCGGCGGCACGGACGGGTTTAACAATTTTACCCAACGCGGCAGTTTCCATCATATCGAGGAAACCGTGCGCGCCTTGATCGAGACATTCCCGATGCTCTCGCGGCTCAAAATGCTGCGCCAATGGGGCGGGATTGTCGATATGACGGGGGATCGCTCGCCGCTGATCTCGCCGACGCCGCTGAAGGGCTGTTTCGTCAATTGCGGCTGGGGCACGGGCGGCTTTAAGGCCATCCCCGGATCAGGTTGGGCCATGGCCGAGATGATGGCAAAAGGCGCGCCGGGGCCACTGGCCGCGGCTTTCGGGATCGAGCGTTTTCGCGAGGGTCGGTTCATTGATGAAAGCGTCGCGGCAGGGGTAGCGCATTGATTTTTAGGATTAAATTAGCGCCGACAGCCCCTTTTTTAGAGCCGGCCTCGCGGGGCATGAACGCCACCACCGCGCGCTTGGTTATGGGTCGAATCGCCCTTGCGGTGCAAACCTCGCCAAACGACAAAAACGGCAATCAGCGCCATTATCCCAAGGGGTACAATCTTCAAAATAGGGTCCATGCTCAAGAAATGGGAATTTACGGGCTTGATTTCAAGGGGTTGGGCAATCTCGAAGGGGCGCCTGCATGATAACCAGCCTCGCCAAAACGCTCCCGCCGCGCCTCTCACGCATTGTCGCGATCATCGCGCTTGCCTTCTATTTGCTCGGGACCATCGGCGCGCTCTATGCGCAAAATAGCGGCGCGTTTCATCGTTTTGGCTCGCTTGGCGTGGCTGCTGCGATCCTGTTTTTCACCGATCGTTTGCTGCAGATCGAGCTGAAACGCCAATCGGCGGTTGAACGCATCCTGCACGAATACGGGCTTGAACTTGAGGTGCTAAAAGAAGGCGTCGCGCCCCAAGACATCCCGCGCGAAGGATTCCTGACCGATTACCTGCGCGAAGAGGGGCATTTTAGCGGGCTGCGCCAAGCGGCAGAGCGCACCAATGCTCGCAATATTATCCTGCTGACGCTGGCAACCTTGCAATGGGGATTTGGCGATTTGGCGATGAGGCTGGTTTTGGGGTGGATCGGATGATTTGTGTTAAAACAAGAGTATATGGCGCGAAGTTAATCCAAATGGAGGCGTCATGCTGATCCTAGAATGCCCATGCTGCGGCGTGATGGCCGATGAAACCGAGCTGGCACCAGGCGGCGAAGCCCATCTCAAACGGATGGGGCCAGAGGCCAATGACATCGATTTTGAGGGCTACCTTTTCGCGCGCAACAATCCCAAAGGCGTCCATTTTGAGCGCTGGCGCCATGCCTATGGCTGCGGAAAATGGTTCCTCGCGGCGCGCTGCACCGCGACTTTGGAGGTGTTTGGAACCTATCCTGCACAAAGCAAAGCCCCGCCCAAAGCGCTGATCAACGCCATCAAGAAAAAGCGCCCGCAGTGGTCCGGCTTTGAGGGCGCGCCACAAAAGGGAGCCAAGCAATGAGCTTTCGCCTTCCTGCCGGTGGACGGCTGATCAATGCCGCTAAGCCGCTGAAATTTAGGTTTAACGGCAGGGCCTTAGAAGGGTTTGAGGGCGACACACTTGCCTCGGCTCTGATGGGCAATGGGCAGATGCTGATGGGCCGCTCGTTCAAATATCACCGGCCGCGCGGCGCTGTGGCCTCTGGCGCGGAAGAGCCGAATGCGCTTGTCGGGCTGGGGCAGGGCGCGCGTTTTGAGCCGAACCAACGCGCCACAACGACCGAGCTTTTCGATGGCCTCACCGCCCAAAGCCAGAACCACTGGCCAAGCCTTTCCTTTGATGTGGGCGCGCTCAACGCCAAGTTTGCGCGCATCTTGCCCGCCGGTTTCTACTACAAAACTTTCATGGCCCCGCGCGTCGCTTGGAAACATATCTTCGAGCCGATCA
Source organism: Halocynthiibacter sp. (assembly GCA_047631555.1). Classification (GTDB taxonomy): domain Bacteria; phylum Pseudomonadota; class Alphaproteobacteria; order Rhodobacterales; family Rhodobacteraceae; genus JBLHZY01. The sequence goes on from JBLHZY010000001.1 coordinate 545,035, forward strand.
TTCGCAAATCTGCCGGGCTTGGCGCCGCCCCAAGCGCGCGCGATGCGGATCGCTATGAGCACGCCTACCTGCACACCGATGTCCTGATTATCGGGGGCGGGATCGCGGGGCTTACGGCCGCTTTAGCCGCAGCAATGGGCGGCGGGCGCGTGATGCTGATCGAACAAACCGCCCATTGGGGAGGTCGTGCGCCGGTTGATGGGGCCAAAATCGGCGATGAACTGGCGGATTATTGGATTAAGAACGCCGTAGAACAGCTTGAAAAATTTGACAATGTCACCATGATGCGCCGCTGCATGGGCGCAGGCATCTATGATCATGGCTATGCGCTTGCCTATGAACGGATCGCCGATCACAGCCCCATTGACGGGCGTCCGCGCCATCGACTTTGGCGCATTCGGGCGGGCCGGATCATCAATGCGGCCGGTGCGATTGAGCGCCCCCTTTCCTTTGCGGGCAACGATATTCCCGGCGTGATGCTCGCCTCGGCGATGCGCGATTACTTGATCAATTGGGGCGTCGCTGTCGGGCAGCGCGCCGTCATTGTGACCAACAATGATGATGCCTACCGCACCGCGATTGCGCTGAATGAGGCGGGGATCAAGATCGCCGCGATCATCGAGGCGCGCGCCCATGCCAGCGGCCCCTTGGCACAGGTCGCGCGCGAAATGGGCATCCGCATTCTGGAAGGGCGCGGCATTGCACAGGTCCATGGCAACAAGGGCGTTGAGCGGGTCAGCGTCAGCGCGATTGAGGGCATGGGCGGCGCGCGCGAGGATATCATTTGCGATGCGGTTGCCATGTCTGGCGGCTGGTCGCCTGTTGTGCATCTTTGGTCCCATTGCGGCGGCAAGCTGATCTGGGACGAGGCGCAATCGCATTTCCGCCCCGATCCAAACCGCCCCCCAACCGGCGCAGATGGGCTTGGCTTTATGCATTGCGCAGGGGCGGCGGCGGGCCCACTTGAAACCGCTGATATTTTGCAAAACGCCCATGCAGCAGGCAAGGCGGCCGCGCAAGAGACAGGCGGCAAAGCGAGCCGGGCATTGGCCCCCACGGCCGCACCCGAGAAGGCCCAACCGATGGAGCCGATCTGGATCATGCCCAAAGGCGCAGGGCCAGAGTTGCGCGCAAAAATGTGGCTCGATTTTCAGAATGACGTGAAGGTTTCTGATGTACAATTGGCGGCGCGAGAGGGCTATGAAAGCGTTGAACATACCAAACGATACACAACGCTTGGCATGGCGACCGATCAAGGAAAGCTGAGCAATATCAATGGCCTCGCGGTCTTAGCTGATGCGCTTCAAGCGCAAATCCCGCACGTCGGCACAACGACCTTTCGCCCGCCCTATACGCCGATATCCATGGGCGCGATTGCCGGCGAGGCGCGCGGCGCTCTGTTTCAGCCGATCCGCAAAACCCCGATCCACGCCTGGCACGAGGCCAAAGGCGCCTATTTCGAGCCGGTGGGCCATTGGCATCGTCCCTATTGCTACCCGAAGGGCAGTGAAAGCCATGCAGATGCCGTTCAGCGCGAGGTGATCAACACGCGCGAAAATGTCGGGCTTTTGGATGCCTCGACCCTTGGCAAAATCATCGTGCGCGGCCCCGATGCCGGGCGCTTTCTCGATATGATGTATACCAATTTGATGTCCAGCTTGCCGGTGGGCAAATGCCGCTACGGGTTGATGTGTAATGAGAACGGCTTTTTGATCGATGATGGCGTGGTCGCGCGCCTCTCTGAGGAGGCGTTCCTGTGCCATACGACGACCGGCGGCGCGGATCGCATTCATGCGCATATGGAGGATTGGCTCCAGTGCGAATGGTGGGATTGGCAGGTTTATACTGCGAATATCACCGAACAATATGCCCAAATCGCTGTCGTCGGCCCCAAGGCGCGCGCCCTTTTGGAAGCGCTTGGCGGGATGGATGTCAGCCGCGAGGCGCTGCCCTTTATGCAATGGGGCGATGGCCAGTTGGCAGGCTTTGGGGCGCGGGTTTTCCGCATCTCGTTCTCGGGCGAATTGAGCTATGAGATCGCGGTTCCTGCCGCCCAAGGGCGCGCCTTTTGGGAGGCTTGTGTGACCGCGGGCGAAGAGCTTGGCTTGATGCCCTATGGCACCGAAGCCTTGCATATTCTGCGCGCCGAGAAGGGCTTTATCATGATCGGCGACGAGACCGACGGGACCGTCATTCCGCAGGATCTTGGGCTTAGTTGGGCGATCTCCAAAAAGAAAACTGACTACCTCGGCAAACGGGCGCAGGCGCGCAGTCATATGGTCGATCCGGCGCGCTGGAAGCTTGTTGGGCTGGAGACATTGGATGGTTCTGTGCTGCCCGATGGGGCCTATGCTGTTGAGCCGGATACGCTTAATGAACTGGGGCAGGGCAAGATGATCGGGCGCGTCACTTCGAGCTATCATTCGCCAACGATGGGGCAGGGGATTGCCATGGGGCTGATCGAGAACGGCCCCGAGCGGATGGGAGAAGTCCTGCAATTTCCGCGCCTTGGCAAGGATGCAGGCGTAATCCATGCGCGCATTTGCGATCCGGTTTTCTATGACAAAGAAGGGGTGAAGCCAGATGCATGATCCAGTCATGGCGCTGAACGGCGCGCGATTTGAAGGCTTCGTTACGATTTCAGAGCAGCCGGTGCGCGGGATGATTTCGCTGCGCGCAGACCTGACCAATAGCAAGATCGCCAAACTGGTGAAAAAGCAAACCGGCTGCGAGATGCCCGAACAGGGCGGCGCAGAATTTGGCGAAGAGGCCGCCGTTTTCTGGATGTCGCCGGATGAGGCGCTTATCTTATGCGACTACAGCGATGCGCCGCGCCGCGCCCTTGCCCTGCGCGAAGAGCTTGGCGATATCCATTCCCTCATCACGGTTGTGTCGGACGCGCGGACAAGCTTTCGCATTGAAGGCGCGCAGTGGCGCGATGTTTTGGCCAAGCTTACGCCTGCCGATATCGCCCCGGACCACTTCGCCCCCGGCATGCTGCGCCGCTCGCGGATTGCCCAAACCGCGGCCGCCTTTTGGACCGAAGAGGAAGAAAGCGCCGAGCTGATCTGCTTTCGCTCGGTCGCACAATATGTGTTTGAGCTGCTGAAAACATCGGCCAAACCGGGCAGCGAATTGAACGTTTTTTAACCGCGCCGCCCTTGCCACAGCCCCTCCATTTTTCGGGGCAAAAAGAGGCAGATCCCGGCCGCGCCCCTCAAGGGGACTTTAGCCTATTTGCGCCAAAAGGGCTTGACCCTGCGCGCGCGGCGGCACAGGTATAGACCAACGAAATTAACGCACAAAGGGGCTTAAAATGGCTTTCGAACTTCCCGATCTTCCCTATGCACATGATGCTTTGGCCGATCTTGGCATGTCTAAAGAGACGCTCGAATATCACCACGATCTGCACCACAAAGCCTATGTCGACAATGGCAACAAGCTGATCGCGGGCACAGAATGGGATGGCAAATCGCTCGAAGAGATCATCAAGGGCACATATAACGCCACTTCGGTTGCGCAAAACGGCATTTTCAACAACATCTCGCAGCTCTGGAACCACAACCAGTTTTGGGAAATGATGGGGCCAGGCGGCAATGCAATGCCAAGCGAACTTACCTCTGCACTGACCGAAAGCTTTGGCTCGGTTGATAAATTCAAAGAAGAATTCTCCGCTGCGGGCGCAGGTCAGTTCGGCTCTGGCTGGGCATGGCTGGTCAAAGACACCGACGGCGCGCTCAAAGTGACCAAAACAGAAAACGGCGTGAACCCTGTTTGCTTTGGTCAAACGGCGCTTTTGGGCTGCGATGTTTGGGAGCATTCCTACTACATCGATTTCCGCAACAAACGCCCCGCTTACCTGACCAACTTCCTCGACAAGCTGGTCGATTGGGAAAACGTGGCAGGCCGCCTCTAAGGCGCGAATGCACCGCAAATTCTGAGAAAAGGGCGCCCAATCGGAGCGCCCTTTTTGCTGATCCGCGCCCTTGATCCCCTTGCGCGCGCAAGCCATTTCGCCCGCCGCAGCGCGCCCCTTTTTACATTGCGCCCGCGCGCGCTTCATGCGCTACTGAGCCCTCGATTTCAGCCAAAGGAAACCCAATGAGCGAGCCCGCCAAAGGCATTGCCGCCATGATCGCCGCCTGCGTGATCTGGAGCTTTTCCTCGCTCTATTACAAATTTCTCGCCGATATTCCGCCCCTCGAAGTGCTTGGGCATCGCTCATTCTGGTCGCTGATTTTCTTTCTGGTGATCCTAGGAGCGCAGCGCCGCTTGCCTGTCCTTTGGGCCTTGCTCAAGGATCGCAATTCAATGCGCATCGTGGCTTTTGCCGCTCTGGCCATCTCGGCCAATTGGTTTTTCTTCATCTATGCGGTGCAAAACGGCCATGCGATGGATGCGAGCTTTGGCTATTACATTTTCCCGCTTCTGGCCGTTCTTATTGGAACGATCGCCTACCGTGAACGCCTTGGAATGGTTCAGAAAATCGCGATTGGCGCCGTGTTTATTGCGGTGCTTGTTTTGACCATTGGACTTGGAAAATTGCCCTTGGTGGCCTTGGTTCTGGCCGTCACTTTCGCGCTTTATGGCGTGGCCAAGCGGGGGCTTGCGGCCGGGCCGGTGATCAGCGTCACAGGCGAAGTTGTCCTGCTCGCGCCGTTCGCGATTATCTGGCTGCTTGGGGTGCATTTCGCCGGATGGCAGGGCATCGCGGGGGCAGGGGATGCATTGGGCGCGGCGCAAACAGGCGCGCAATCCGCGGCCAAAATCCAAAGCGCCTTTTTCGGCACGGAGTGGCAAGTAAGCCTGTTGCTGATCTTTGCAGGCCCGCTTACGGCCGTCCCGCTGATCCTGTTTTCCTATGCCACCAAGCGGATCAATTACGCCACTCTGGGCCTTGTGCAATACCTCAACCCAACGATCCAATTTGCCATCGCCGTCGGGCTTTATGGCGAGGTGTTTACCCGCGCCCACGCCATCGCCTTTCCGCTGATCTGGGCCGCCCTCGCGCTTTATACCTATTCGGCAATTTCGCGCGAAAGATCGCTGCGCAAAGCGGCAACCACAGCCTGAGCATCCGCCAAGACGGTGATGAAATCGAGGATGGATGCATCGGCAAACCCTTGTTCAACCACATGATCCATCAGCGCCACAAGCGGATCCCAATAGCCCTCAACATTCATCAAATAGATCGGCTTTTCATGCAGCCCAAGCTGGCGCCATGTCAGCACTTCGAACAGCTCGTCAAGCGATCCCGCACCGCCCGGCAGAACGACAATTGCGTCTGAATTCATATACATAACCTTTTTGCGCTCATGCATATTCTCGGTGATGATAAAGCGGGTCAGATCGCGTTTGCCGACCTCATGGGTCAACAAATGCGTCGGGATAACGCCAAAGGTCTCGCCGCCGGCCTCCTGCGTGGCATTGGCAACCGCCCCCATAAGCCCAATGTCGCCCGCCCCATAGACAAGCCGAAAATCCTGCGCCGCGAGCATGCCGCCCAAGGCGCGCGCCTGCGCCTCATAGGCCGGATTGGCCCCCATGCGCGAGCCGCAATAAACGCAGACAGAGAGTTTGGCGGTGATTTTGGGCGATGACATGATGTCCCTTTCGCGAAATGCGGTTTTGACCCGTGTTACCTTGGTTGTTATGCTCTCTCAAGCGCTGGACGGGGATCAGCGCACAGGGGAGAGACGAGCATGGCAAATATTCAGGGCGGCGCGCTGACGACGCGGCTGGCAATTGGGGGCGCGATCGCGGTCATTCTGGCCGTTGTTGGCTATATGATTTGGCTGCGCCCGGCGCCAGAAGTTGCCCTGTCCGAGGCTGCTTTGCCCACGGCCACAGCGCCCGAAGCGCCCGCGCCGCTGGCCGCCACGTCTCAAGCAAATGCGCCGAACGCGCTGCCTGAGCTTTTGGTTGATATTTTTCGCACAGATGCCGACGGCGCGACGATTATTGCCGGCACATCGGCCCCCGGAAGCACCATTCAGATTGATCTCGACGGCGCCCCCTTGAGAGAGGTCCAAGAAAGCGGCGGCGAATTCGTTGCCCTGTTTGAAATTGCCCCCAACGGCCTTCAGCGCCTGTTGGAGATTGCCGCAATTGATGCCGATGGCAAACCGATCACCCAAAAGCGCAACTTCATTATCGCCCCGCGAAATGTCCAAACAGCGGCGCTGAGTACGCAGGAAACGCCAGCAGTAAGCGCGCCAGAAACAACCGCCGAACCGACAACAGAACCGGCCAAAACTGCTGAAACACCGGCTGAAAATCTGGCTGAAACAGCGGCCGAAACTCAGGTCGAAACTCAGGCCGAAAACACGCCAAACCAAGCGACAGCGTCAGCTCAGCCCCCCGCCCAAACCCCCAATGAGACCGCCGCAGCCCCCGAGGCGCCGGATGTTTTGGTGGCCTCCTCAGAGGGCATCCGTGTGGTTCAAAGCGGCGCAGGGCCCAATATCGAGGCGCAAGTTGTGATCGATACAATCACCTATGACGCCGAAGGCGATGTGCAGCTTGCCGGGCGCGCGCCTGCCAATGGATCGGTGCGGGTCTATATCGACAACGCCCCGCTGAAGACGGCAAAAATCGCGCCCGATGGCCAATGGAAAACCCCGCTCCCGCAGATCGATGCAGGGGTCTATACGCTGCGTGTGGATCAGCTTGGCGCCGATGGCAGCGTCGCCTCGCGCGCCGAAACCCCCTTTCAACGCGAAGATCCCGCCGCCCTTGCCAGCCTCGCGGCGAGCCAAAAACAAACCAATGTTACGCGCCCCGCTGAGGAGCAAACGCCCGCAACAGGTGTGCAAGTCTCGCGCATGACCGTTCAGCCGGGAAATACACTTTGGGGAATAGCATCAGAGACTTACGGCGATGGAATGCTGTTTGTGCGCCTGTTTGAGGCCAACAAAGCGACCATTCGCGATCCCGATTTGATCTATCCGGGGCAGGTCTTTGCGCTGCCCGAACGCTAGCTCAACGGGCGGATTTTGCCAGAGGGATTGAGCTGCTCGATCCCGCTGCAATGCCCGCCCAAGGCCGGATCGCAACAGCCGCAATCGGTAAAGAGATATGAGATCAACCCGCCCAGAACTTCGAGCCGCGCGCAGTAAAACACATGCCGGCTTTCGCGCCGCGATGTGATCAGCCCGCAGCCCTCAAGTGCAGCAAGATGAAACGACAGCCGCGAGGCCTTTGCGCCCAAACGCCCGCCGATTTCCCCCGCGCAATAGCCGGTTTTGCCCTGCGGCACGAGAAGGCGCATGATTGCAAGGCGCGTCTCATGCGCTAGGGCCGCAAGACAATCGAGGGCTTTACCATCTTCCATATTTCAACTACTCATGAATTGTTGAATTAACATATCTATAGGCTAAGCTAGGCGACAGATCAACAAGTCTGCTGCGCGCGCGCCAATAGGGGCCAATGGCCCATACCAAAAGGCCGAGAGTTCATGAGCAGCAGACACGCCACCATCACAACGACAAAAGTCCCAAAAGGCAGCCTGAAAATCGTTCGCAAGGTGATGCCATATCTTTGGCCCGCGGATGAGGCTTGGGTCCGGCGGCGCGTCACGGTGGCGCTTGTGATGCTGTTGATCGCTAAGATCATCGTCGTGGCGACACCGTTTTTGTATAAGGCAGCGGTCGATGTTTTGGCTGGCGATGGCGGCTCTTCGGCGCGGCTGATGGCGCTTGGGGCGGTGGGGCTGACGGTCGCTTATGGCGGCGCGCGGGTGATGAACGTGGGCTTTCAACAGCTTCGGGATGTGGTCTTTGCCCCCGTCGGGCAGCGCGCCCTTCGCGCCCTTGCGCTGGAAACCTTCCGCCATATTCACCGCCTCTCAATGCGCTATCACATCACCCGCAAAACCGGCGGGCTGAGCCGGATCATGGAGCGCGGCGTCAAAGGTGTTGAGTTCCTGTTGCGCTTTTTGCTCTTTTCGATCGGACCGCTGATCCTTGAACTGGCAATGGTCTCGGTTGTGCTCTTTGTGGTGTTTGACGTTCGGTATTTGGTCATCGTCGTGGCGACGATCACCGCCTATGTCGCCTTTACCTTCAAAATCACCGAATGGCGGGTCAAAATCCGCAAGGAAATGAACGATCAAGACACCGACGCCAATCAAAAGGCGATCGACAGTCTGCTCAATTTCGAGACGGTAAAATACTTCGGCGCCGAGGCCCGCGAGGCCGCCCGCTATGATGCCTCGATGGAGCGCTATGTGGATGCCGCCTTGCGCACCAACTATTCGCTCGCCGCGCTCAATTTTGGCCAAAGCTTTTTGATCACATTGGGGCTGATTGGCGTCATGGTGCTTGCCGCTATTGGGGTCGGCAATGGCCAGCTGACGGTTGGGGATTTTGTGATGGTCAACGCCTATATGATCCAGATCACCATGCCGTTAAACTTCCTTGGAACGGTTTACCGCGAAATTCGCCAAGCGCTTGTCGATATGGGCGAGATGTTCGATTTGTTAGAGCAACCGGCCGAAGTCGTCGATAAACCAGACGCAAAAGTTCTAAATGTGCAAGCGGGCGAGGTCGTTTTTGAGAATGTCGCCTTTGGTTATGATCCCGAGCGCCCCATTCTGAAAGGCGTCGATCTGAGTGTAAAACGCGGCGAAACCATCGCGATTGTCGGCCCCTCTGGTTCGGGCAAATCGACCATCGGGCGGCTGTTGTTTCGCTTTTACGATGTGGCGGGAGGGGCTGTGCGCATCGATGGCCAAGACCTGCGCGATGTGACCCAAGCCAGCCTTCACAGCGCCGTTGGCGTTGTCCCGCAGGACACGGTTTTGTTCAACGACACCATCTATTACAACATCGCTTATGGCCGCCCGGAGGCCAGCCGCGCCGAGGTCGAAGCCGCCGCCAAGGCCGCTAAAATTCATGATTTCGTCTCCAGCCTGCCGGAGGGTTACCAAACCCAAGTTGGCGAGCGCGGATTGAAGCTTTCGGGCGGCGAAAAACAGCGTGTTGGCATCGCGCGCACGCTTCTTAAAAATCCGCCGATCCTGTTGCTGGATGAAGCAACAAGTGCGCTCGACACGCAAACCGAGCGCGACATCCAAGAAAGCCTGCGCGAAATGGCGCAGGGGCGCGCGGTTCTGACCATCGCGCACCGCCTTTCAACCATTGTCGATGCGGACCGGATCATCGTTCTTGAGGATGGGTTGGTGCGCGAGCAGGGCACCCATGATGAATTGCTCGATCAGAACGGGCGCTATGCGGCCATGTGGCATCGTCAGGCTTCCGAAACCCCCGAAATTCCTGCGCAGATCGCTTCATAACCCCTCAAAAACAGGCGCAAATGCAACGATGGCGCAAAATTCGTGCCCGAGGGCTTGCCCCAAAGGCATTTTGCGCAGAAATTTACGCCAAACGAGCGCAGCGCTCATAACAAATGCAATGCGGGCCCCCATGGTTACATTTCCACAATTGATTGCAGCGGTTTGGTTTGGCGCCCTGGCATGGATTTGCGCGGGCTTGGTTGTGCCGCTTTTGCCCGAGGGGACAGCGCTCGGATACTACTACTATATTAACGCAATTATCGGGGTGATTATGGGCTGGCGCTTCATGGGGCGGCGCGCATTTGATCAGCTGAGCCAACAAATCGGCTATGGTATCACCACGTCTTTGTTGTTTGTTTTCTGGGCCTTGATCGCTTTTGGCGGCTATGAAATGTATCGCCGCTCAATCCGGATGCGCTATGACGGGCCGGTTGAAGCCTTGGTCGATATGGTCGGTCAAATTAAGGATTACGCCATTCTGATCGCAACCCCATCTGTGATGGGCCCGCTGATTATAGGCGGGGCGATTGGCGGCGTTGTCGTTTGGTATACGAGCAAACGAACCTCGTGATTTACGGCGATATTTTTCTTTGTGGCTTGATGGAAGATGCGGCCATGCAAGCGGCTGTTTTGGGCATAGATGCGGCGGGCGAGGCGGCAAGCCTTGCGGGATTTGACGTCGTTTGCGCGGCTGAAAGCCCGTTTGGGCAGCTGGTTGAGCATAGTGAACGCAGGGCGCATGGGGTGATCCTGCGCGGGCTGTCCGAAAACGCGCGCCAACGGCTTGAATTTGCAGCCAGAGTTTTCGAAGCTCAGGCGCAAGCGATTGTTACGTCCGATCAAAACCTGATCCATTTTTCCGCGCCCCTTTTGCAACAAACACCGTTTGAGCGCGTGACCTTGCAGGGCGAGGCACCAAAAATCGCCGTGCAGGCTATCCGCGAATTGATGCGGTATTTCGGCTCAAAAGTGTTCAGCGAAAGCGATTTGCGACGCCGCTATCCATTGATGAAAGCGCGCGCCGCTTCCGCCCTGCGCGCCCAATCTGCGCGCCCAAATTCCTTCAGTACGCCGCGCAGTCGATCTGATATTACTGTTATAGATCAAAGGCTTCCATATTCAAACTTCTTTGCCGTGGAAGAGGATGATCTTCGTTTCAAAACCTATAGCGGCACGCAAAGCGCGGTAATAACACGCGCAGGATTTATGCAATGCGATGCGGTGACGGTGCTGCCCTATGACCCTGTGCGCGATTGCGTTTTGCTCGTCGAGCAGTTTCGCTTCGGGCCCTATATCCGCGGCGACGCCAATCCTTGGTCGCTTGAGCCGATTGCCGGGCGGGTTGACCCAGACGAGGGGCCAGAGGCGGCGGCGCATCGCGAAGCCATTGAAGAGGCGCATCTCACGCTCAAATCTTTGCATAAAATCGCCCAGTATTATCCCTCGCCGGGCGCAGTCAGCGAATATCTCTATTCTTATGTGGCGCTCGCTGACCTGCCCGACGATATTGAAGGCGTCGCGGGACTGGACATTGAGGACGAGGATATTCGCTCGATCCGGGTGCCGTTTGGCGCGCTGATGGCAGCGATTGAAACGGGCGAAATCAACAACGGCCCGCTGATATTAAGCGCGCAGTGGCTTGCCGCCAATCGCACCCACTTGCAAAGCCTTCAAACGTCCCCCGAAAGAGCGGATTAGAGGTCCTGCATGCAAAGCGCCGCGCAGGACGCTGTTCGCAAGTGCTTCAAACCCGTAGAATTCCCTCCCAATTTGCCCTGCATACGCTTGAGTTTCCAGCACGTGAGTTCTACACATTCAAGGAGCGGCAAGCGAACCGCCATGCAAGAATAGGAGCAGCCATGCGCATCAATAAAGATCTGGCAGAGGCCATCGGCAACACGCCTTTGATCCGTCTCAACGGCCCGTCCGAGGCCACAGGCTGCGAAATTTTGGGCAAGGCGGAATTCCTCAACCCGGGCCAATCCGTTAAGGATCGCGCCGCCCTTTTCATCATCCGCGATGCGGTCGCGCGCGGCGATCTTAAGCCCGGCGGCGTGATCGTTGAAGGGACTGCGGGCAATACCGGCATTGGGCTGGCGCTTGTAGGGGCCTCGATGCGCTTTCGCACGGTTATTGTGATCCCCGAGACCCAGAGCCAAGAGAAGAAAGACATGATCCGCCTTGCGGGCGCTGAATTGGTGCAAGTCCCTGCGGTTCCTTACAAAAATCCCAATAACTATGTCCGTTACTCTGAGCGGCTTGCCAACAAACTCGCCAAAACCGAGCCAAACGGCGTTATTTGGGCCAACCAATTTGATAATGTGGCCAATCGCCAAGCCCATGTTGAAACGACCGGCCCTGAGATTTGGGAGCAAACCAATGGCAAGGTCGATGGCTTTACCTGTGCGGTTGGTTCGGGCGGAACATTGGCCGGCATCGGCATGGTGCTTCAGCCCAAGGGTGTTAAGGTTGCGCTGTCCGATCCGATGGGCGCCGCGCTGCACAGCTTTTACACAACGGGCGAGTTTAAATCTGAGGGCTCCTCAATCACCGAGGGCATCGGGCAGGGGCGTATTACGGCCAATCTGGAAGGGTTTACCCCCGATTATTCCTATCAAATTTCCGATGAAGAGGCGCTTCCGATTGTCTTTGATCTGCTCGAACATGAGGGGCTTTGCCTTGGCGGCTCGACCGGCATCAATGTTGCTGGCGCGATGCGTTTGGCGCGCGAACTTGGCCCCGGGCACACGATCGTGACCATCCTTTGCGATTATGGCAACCGCTACCAATCCAAGCTGTTTAACCCCGAGTTTCTGCATGGGCTTGGGCTTCCCGTGCCCAAATGGCTTGATGCGGAGCCCGCCGAAATGCCTGAGGTTTATGAAGATTGATGCGCGCATTTTGCTCTCGTTATCTGCTGATTTTGGCGCTGCTTTTGGGCGGCGCCATCGGCTTTTGCGCGCCCCTAACGATTGGCGCGACATCTCTTTATGCGCAAACTGCTGCGGAAAACGGGCCGAACTATAAAGAATGGAACGCGCTCGCCAAACGGGCTGAAAGCGATCTGGCCGAGGCGCGTGCTTCAAGCGGGGCCTTTGAGGCGCTGCGCGCGGAATTGGCCACCTGGCGCGAAGGATTTTTAGCCGCGCAAAGCATCAACCAAACGCGGATTGATACGCTGGCGGAACAGATTTCTTCCCTCGGCCCGCTGCCCGCAGAAGGGCAAAGCGAAGCGAGCGAAATAGCGCAGCGGCGCAAAGAGCTGGCCGCTCAGATGAATACTCTGACCGCGCCGCGCGCAACCGCCGTTGAGGCCTATTCGCGCGCCGATGGATTGATCCGCGAGATCGATACTTTGCTGCGCACCCGCCAAACAAACGAGCTGTTGCAGCTTGGACCATCGCCGCTAAATCCGGTCGAATGGCCCGGCGCTTTGGCCGATATGCGCGATACCGGCCTTGGCCTTTACAACGAAGGCAAATCCGCGCTCGCCTCGCAATCTCAGCGCGCTGAAGCCCGCGAAAACCTACCTGTAACGCTGTTTTTCCTCGCGGTTGCGTTGGTGCTTTTGGTGCGCGGGCGGATGTGGATGGAGCAGCTGACGCTCATGGTTCAAAGCCGCGCTGGCGACAATCCTGCAACGCGCGCGCTTAGCGGTTTTTTCGCCTCGCTTGGGCAGCTGATCGTTCCCGTTTTCGGGCTCATCGCGCTGACATCTGCGCTGAATTCAACCGGGCTTTTGGGCTTTCGCGGCCAGATCATTGCCGATGGGTTGATCCTGCTTGGGATTGCGGTGTTTGGCGCGCGTTGGCTTGCTGGGCGGCTGTTTCCGCGGATGCAAATTCATCCCGATCCGATCCTCGATTTCGTCCCCGAAAAGGCCGCCGAAGCGCGCGCCTATTCAACGGCTCTTGGGTTCCTTTTTGGCCTTGTTGCACCGCTCAATATCATCTTTGCCTATGAACTTTACAGCGAAACGACACGGGCGATTTTGAGCTTTCCATTGCTGGCGATCGCCGGGCTGATCTTGTTTCGTTTTGGTCAGTTGTTGCGCAGCCTTTTGCGCAATTCCGATAGTGGCCAATCGAGCCATTACTTGCGCGATTCCGTCATTGGATTTGCCGGTCGCGCGGCGATGATCGTTGGGATTGGCGCGCCGATTTTGGCCGGGATCGGGTATTATTCCGCCGCGCAGGGCATCCTTTGGCCAACCATAAGAAGCCTCGCGCTTGTTGGCCTTTTGATCGTCATTTCTCGTCTTCTTACAGATGTTTACGCGCTGATTACCCGCAAGGATGAAAAGACCGCGCGCGAGGAATTGGTCCCAGTTTTGATGTCATTTGCTTTGGTGATCGCAGCCTTGCCGGTTTTTGCGCTTACCCTTGGCGCGCGCGTCGCCGACCTAACCGAACTTTGGGCGCGGTTTCGCAGCGGAGTGCGCATCGGCGAGGTGCAAATATCGCCGACAAACTTCCTAACCTTCGCCTTTGTTTTTGCCATCGGCTACCTGATTACGCGCGTCGTCCAGCGCACATTGCGCTCGTCCGTTTTGCCCAAAACACGGCTTGATCTGGGCGGGCAAAATGCGGTCCGGGTCGGGCTTGGCTATGTCGGGATTTTCCTCTCTGCGCTGCTCGCGGTTACGACGGCTGGGATCGACCTTTCGTCCTTTGCAATCGTTGCAGGCGCGCTTTCTGTGGGCATCGGTTTTGGTCTGCAAAACATCGTCTCGAATTTCGTCTCTGGCATCATTTTGCTGATTGAGCGGCCGATTTCCGAGGGAGATTGGATCGAGGTCGGCGGGCAGATGGGCTTTGTGCGCGATATCTCTGTGCGCGCGACCCGGATTGAGACTTTTGATCGCACCGACGTCATCGTGCCCAATGCCGATTTGATCTCCGGGCAGGTGACAAACTACACCCGAGGCAATTCGGTTGGCCGCGTCACGATCCGCGTTGGCGTCGCCTATGGCACCGACACAAGGCGCGTTGAGAGCATCCTGCGCGAGATTGCCGAGGCCCATTCGATGGTCTCGCTCAACCCTGCGCCGCAAGTTCTGTTTTTTGGCTTCGGCGCGGACAGTCTTGATTTCGAAATCCGCGCGATCCTGCCCGATGTTAAGTTGATCATGCATGTGCAATCCGATCTCAACCATGCAATCGCCGCGCGCTTTGCCGAAGAGAAAATCGAGATCCCCTTTGCACAGCGCGACATCTGGTTGCGCAATCCAGAGGCCCTGCATCCCGCCCAAAGCTCCGCGCAGGCCGCCGCGCCCAAAGCAGGCATCAAGGTGACCTCAAAGCCGCGCAAATCAGCCGCCAAAACCGATAAGCCAAGCGATCCAAAGGTTTGATCCCATGACCCAGTTGTTGTTTCGCGACGATCCCTATTTGCAGGAAACCAGCGGCCAAGTGCTTGATATTACGCCCGAAGGCGGCGTGATCCTTGAAGCCTCGCTGTTTTACCCCCAAGGCGGCGGGCAGCCCGGCGATTCCGGCCGCATCGAATGGGATGGCAAGGGCCTCGCCATCGCCACAACGATCAAAGGCCCCGGCGAAACGATCGTTTTGGTCCCCGCCGAGCCTGCCAATCTGCCCGGCCCGGGCACCAAACTGATCCAAAAGCTCGACTGGCAACGCCGCTATCGCCATATGCGCATTCACACTGCGCTGCATTTGCTCTCGGTCGTTATTCCGCTGCCGGTATCGGGCGGCTCGATCAGCGCCGAAAAGGGTCGTCTTGATTTCGATATGCCCGAGCCGATTGAGGATCGAGACGCCATCGAAGAAGCGCTCAACGCTTTGATTGAGCGCGATCTGCGCATCACCGAGAGCTGGATCACTGATGAGGCGCTGCGCGCCAATCCGGGCCTAGTCAAAACCATGTCCGTCATGCCGCCGATGGGGGCGGGGCGCGTGCGCCTAATCGCGATTGGCGAAGGCGCGGATCAGGTTGATCTTCAGCCCTGTGGCGGAACCCATGTTGCCCGGACCTCCGAGATCGGCCGGGTCCGCCTTGGCAAAATCGAGAAGAAAAGCCGCCAAAACCGCCGTGTGAACCTGCTTTTGGACAATTAAAAGCACAGGTTGTCGCGTCGGCATAAAAACACTCGATTGGTGCTTGCAAAGGGGCGGTGTCATTGGGTAAGTAGCGCCTCACGGACAGGTGGCCGAGTGGTCGAAGGCGCACGCCTGGAAAGTGTGTAGGCGGGAGACCGTCTCCAGGGTTCGAATCCCTGTCTGTCCGCCACCACCCCCTCAGTTTGTTTGATTTCCCGCCCTTTTGCCGCCCGGCATTGCCGCTCTTAATGCGGCGATTGACCTGTTGCGATCAGCATATGGTGCTCTTGGTGGTGTGCGCCGATGGTCATTATGCCGAAAATTCCGAGCGCTTTGATCTGGGTGAGCTCGTCTTGCGAGGCGACGTGGATCTCCATTGTTGCGCCTTGTGCCGTTGCCTTTGCCGCAACGCTCCAACCTGTTTCTTGCTCCAACATCGGGCTATGGGCCAGCAGCATGCGCTGGATGGAGGGCGCAACATTGGCGTCGCCAGTCACCGTGAAGGTCATGCTCAACGGGCCCGAACTGCGGGCGACTTCTGCCTTGGTCGTGACGTTGTCCATGTCCACGAGGTGAGCGCGCAAGGCGTCGATATCGACCTTTGCCCAATCGGTCATGTGATTGGCGCGCAGCGCGGCGACAATCTCTGAGATGGCGGCAAATTGCGATTGGCCGGTCTCGGTGATGGGGCTTTGCTGGTGGGCATGTTGGGCCATGGCGCCTGTTGCTGCCAAGCACAGCGCTGCGGAAAGTAGAATGTGTTTCATTGCTCGCTCCTGTTTTTCTTACCCTAGCCAAGATGCGCGCAGGGCTTTATGATTTGGATCATATGTTGCCAGATCCATTTTCCCATTTGCCGCCCAATGCGCACCGGTTGATTTCCATGCAGCAAGGCGATGTTTTGTTTCGCCAAAATCAAGCAACCTCTGGCTTGTACCGGGTTCTTCGGGGCTGCGTTACCCTGCAACGCACCAGCCTTGGCGGGGATGTTTTGACCCTGCATCGCGCGGTTGCGGGGGGATATTTTGCCGAGGCATCGCTGTTTTCTGATCACTATCACTGCGATGCTATCTGCACCCAAAGCGGACAGGTCCAGAAGATCGCAAAAGACGGCATAACCGCGATGATGCGCGCCGACCCGGATTTTGCCCAAAGTTTCAGCAGGCTCCTTGCAGCGCAGGTTCAACACTACCGCGCGCGTATCGAGATTCTGGCCATTCGCGGCGCCAAGGAGCGCGTCTTTGCGGCCGTTCAGGCGGGGTATTTTGACGCGAGCGTTGTGGAGCTTGCCAGCCGCATCAATCTCACCCACGAGGCCTGCTATCGAGCCCTGCGCGCGCTTTGCAAAGAGGGGCGGATGGCGCGAACCGGGCGCGGGCGTTACGCGCTTGCTTAGGGGCTTTATCAGTGTTGCGGATTGCGGCTTTCTTGGGCAAGTTGCGCGCGTTTTGGCCATGTTGATTTGATATAGGCTAGAATATCCCAGATATCCTCGTCTGAAATGTCGCCGCCAAAAGCCGGCATCCCGCTGTTGAAATTGGTCACATCGCGCGCCGCCAAGGCCTCTTTGCCGCCAAGCTTGGTATACTCAAACAAAAGCGCATTATCGTGATGCCATGTGTGCCCGGATGCATCATGCGGCGGGGCAGGGAGCACGCCCGCCTCATTGGCCTCTTTCCAATTGGGCTGCCCCTCAAGATTTGCGCCATGACAGGAGGCGCAGTTCTGCGCATAAAGCGCGCGGCCCGCTGTAATGTCGCGCCCCTCAAGCTCATGATCGCCAAGGGCAGGAGCGGCCGCAAAGAGAAGGATAGCCGCAAGCCATCTCATGCCACTTCTACCCAAGTGCGCATGCCGCCAACCGCATGGCTCAGCATATGGCAATGCAGTAACCAGCGGCCCGGATTGTCAAAAACGCAGAGAACATCGCGCTGCTCGCCTGCATCAACAAGCGTTGTATCGCGCAGATCGCCAAGGGTATCGCCCTCGCCAATCTCATAGAAATGATGGCCGTGCAGGTGAATGCCATGGGGGAAGGAGGTGTCATTGACCATGGTGATCCGAACGGTTTCGCCGCGCTTAAAGGCGCCAAATGGTGCATCCCCAAGATCAGAGATATCGTTGAAAGACCAGATATTATCGCCGCCATGCCGCCCGCCCATAGCGCCGCCCATCATCGTCAGGGTGAGGTGCTGCGTCTCTGTGCCGGGGGTCGGCAATTCGGGAGGGGCGAGAGGCAAAATCGGGCTGGTTTGGCGGCTTGTGTTTTGGCCCTCAGCAGCAAGATCGGCCAAGCGATAGTTGCCCTGATTGCTCACCATATCAATGCCGACAGGGCCCTCAATATCAACGATCAGATCGGCGCGCTGCGCAGGTGCCAAAACGATTTCGCCCAAGGCGCGCGGTGCGGCCAAAGCCATGCCATCAAGCGCCACGACCCTCCCGCGCACGCCGCTAACCGCCAAAGGAAAGATGCGATTGGTCGCCCCATTGATCAGCCGCAGGCGAACTCGATCCCCGATTTGCACGGCCTCTTTGGACAAGAACGCGCGCGCGAAATTCCCCATATAGCCGCCATGCGCAACGCTGTGCATATCGGAGAATTCATCGCTAAGGCTGCCGTCTTGGTTCAACTGCCAATCGGAGAGCAAAGCAGTAATATCGTGATCCACATCGGGGGGCGTATCATCCTCAACAATCAAGGGGCCCATCATGCCGCGCGCAACCTGCTCGTGCGAGATATAATGCGAGTGATACCAATAGGTTCCGGCGTCAGGCGGGATAAAGCTATAGGTCTTGGTATCGCCAGGGTTGATCAGCTCTTGGGTCAGCATCGGCACGCCGTCCATCTTGTTTTCGAGCCGAATACCATGCCAATGAACCGAGGTGCCCTCTTCAAGCCCATTCTCAACCTCGATCGCGATCCGCTCTCCACGGCGCAGCCGCAGCTCAGGGCCGGGCATTGAGCCGTTAAAGCCGAGCATGGCCGTCGCGCCTTCGCCCATGGGCAAGATTTGCCGTGTGACCTGTTCGGCCTTGAGACGAGGCGCGTTTTGCGCGGCCAGGCTTGGGATCGGCAGGATCGCAAGGGCGGAGGCGGTCGCGAGGAATTGTCTTCTGTTCATGGTTCTCATCATTTCGGTATTATCTGGTTTGATCTTGGCGGGGCAATTTTGCTTAATTTGGGCGCAGAGGTCGCGGCTATGGCAGCGGCACGATCCGCATCACTATTTGAATGAAATATCGAAGGCGCCGATCGATGAGATGCCCATCAGTTGATCCCATTGGAGCGCTGAAGTTCGCGAATATATGCAACGATCATCGTCACATCGCCGCGCGTAAGCCCTTCAACCGGGGGCATATTGCCAAAGCCCCAATGGTGCGAACGAACCCCGGCCGCAGCGGCGCGCTGAAAGGCTTCGTCGCCGTGGTGATTTGGCTCATAAATCTTGTGAACCAATGGCGGCGCGACCCCATCTTGACCGGCCCCGTTGGGCGCATGGCAAGCCGCGCATGCCGCTTCATAAGCGCGCTTGCCGATCAGGGCGTTGGACGAAAGCGTCTCCGGCAAGGTAACCTCGGCCAAGGCGCTGCCCGACTGCGTTGGTCGGGATGTTGGGGCGCCGGTGTTGGCCTGCGGGACCGGCTCGGGGGCGGGCCACATCGCAAAAGCAAGGCCGCCGACAACGACAATTGCGCCAATAATTAGTGCGGGTTTCATAGCCAAGCCTCATTCCTATTCTACTGTTGCGTGGATAGTCCTTCCCCCTTGTGGAAGGTCAATACATATCTGCATCACAGCTTCGAGAGCGCTCGATATGGGGCGAGGTGCTTTGCGCGGCTTTTGCCTGACAAATTTATTTTGGCGACTCTCCACCTTTTCAACTGCCCGCCTCACTGGCATTGAATTGCCCGGTATTTGCGCAGCCGGTCCTCTTGAATATTCGCCGCACACGCCCTAATCTCTCCAGTAACTAGAATGCTAGAGGTCAGGATCAATGAATATTTCAGCCGCATCAAAAGCCGCCGGCCTGCCGGTAAAAACTGTTCGATATTACGGCGATATCGGCCTTGTTGAGGCAACCTCGCGATCTCAAGCAGGCTATCGAACCTATGATGATGTGGCCGTGCGCAAACTGGTGTTCATCCGGCGTTCGCGTGGTTTTGGATTTACCATTGAAGAATGCCGAGAGCTGCTCGGCCTCTATCAGGACCAAGACCGCACCAGCGCCGAAGTAAAACGCATCGCTTCCAAGCGGCTCAAAGAGATCGAAGAAAAGCAACGCGAATTGCAATCCTTGCATGATGAGTTGTCCCATCTGGTCACCGCCTGTCGCGGCGATCACAGACCGGATTGCCCGATCATTGACTATCTAGGCTAGCGCTTGCCCTTGCAACAAACAGCCATTCAGGCCCTTCTGATCAGGCTAAGGCCCCGCCATTTTCGGGAAAAAAGCAGGCCGCTGAATGGGCCTCATCCGAAAGGCTTGGCTGCTCTGCGCGGCATCTGTCTTGCGCTTTCCAGCAGCGCGGGGCGAAGGGGCAACCTTGGGGGATCGCGAGCGGCGAAGGCAGCTCACCCTCAAGCTTGATCCGCTCTTTCTTGGCGCGCGGATCGGCTTGCGGCGTCGCGGAAAGGAGCGCCTTGGTATAGGGATGAAATGGCGCGCTAAAGATCGCGTCGCGGCTGCCTTTTTCAACGGCGCGCCCCAAGTACATCACAATCACCTCATCCGCGACATGGCGCACAACGCTAAGATCATGCGAGATAAAGAGGTAGGCCAGTTGCAGCCGCTCTTGGAGATCGACCAGCAAGTTCAGCACCGAGCTTTGAATGGACAGATCAAGCGCCGACACGGGCTCATCCAACACCAGAACTTTGGGGTCGAGCATCAAAGCGCGGGCGATTGCAATCCGTTGGCGCTGCCCGCCGGAAAACATATGCGGATAGCGGTCGAAATGCTCTGGTCGCAGCCCCACCAGCCCCAGCATTTCGCGCGCCTTCGCTGTGCGTTCGGCGCGGCTCATATTGGGGCGGTTGATCTTGAGGGGTTCTTCCAGAATTGCGCCGATCCTTTGGCGCGGATTGAGCGATCCGTAGGGGTCTTGAAACACGATTTGCACGGATTTGCGCAAAGACGCCCAGTCATGCGGGACAACGGCTTTGCCCTCTAGCAGCAGCGATCCTGCCGTCGGTTCTTCGATCATCGTGACCATGCGCGCAAGCGTCGATTTCCCGCAGCCGCTTTCGCCGACAACGGCAAGGGTTTTGCCCGGATAAAGGGTAAAGTCGAGCCCCGCCACAGCCTTCAATATACGCGCGCCGCGAAACAATCCGCCGCTGATTTCATAGTGGCGCTCAAGGGCGGTTGCGCTCATTACCGGCTCTGTCATGACGCCACCCTCGCGCTTGAATTCAGCGGGTAGAAACACCGCGCATGGCCAAGATCAGCCCTCAAAGCGGGCGGTATTTCGGCTTTGCATTTTGCATTGGCAAACTGGCAGCGAGGCGAGAAGAGGCAGCCCGAGGGGCGATCAAACTGGCCCGGTACAACGCCGGGAATTGTTGGCAAACGCTTTTGCGTGGCGCGCTCTGGCAATGCATCCAAAAGCGCCGACGTATAGGGATGATGCGGCGTTTCAAACAGCGCAACAACGGGCTGTTCTTCGATTTTTTGCCCCGCATATTGAACGCTGACCCGCTCGGCCGTCTCTGCGACCACGCCCATATCATGGGTAATCAGCACCAGCCCCATGCCTGTTTCTTTGCGCAAATTTGCAAGTAAATCAAGGATTTGCGCTTGAATGGTTACATCCAATGCGGTTGTCGGCTCATCCGCGATCAAAAGTTTGGGCCGGCAGGCGATGGCCATGGCGATCATCACGCGCTGGTTCATCCCGCCCGACATTTGGTGCGGAAAGGCCGAGAGGCGTTTTTCCGGATCCGGGATGCCGACTTGCTCAAACAGCTCGATGGCGCGGGCCTGCCTTTCGCGCCGCCCCATTCCAAGATGAACGCGCAAAGCCTCGCGAATTTGCCACCCAACTGTAAAGCAGGGGTTGAGCGAGGACATCGGCTCTTGAAAGATCATCGCAAGGTCATTGCCGACAATTCTGCGCCGGGCTTTGGGCGTCATTGTCAGCAAATCCTGCCCGTCAAATATCATCTCGTCGGCCGTTACCGTCGCGGTCCAAGGCAGCAAGCCCATCACCGCAAGCATCGAGACGGATTTCCCCGATCCGCTTTCGCCGACGATGGCAAGGATTTCGCCGTCGTTTACATCCTGATCAACGCCGTCCACAGCGCGAAATTGGCCTGTGGCCGTGGCAAAATCGACGCTGAGATTTCTGATGCGCAAGAGGGTCATCCGCCTAGCTCCGCTTCAGTTTTGGATCGAGCGCGTCGCGCAGCCCGTCGCCCATCAGATTGATGGCCAGCACAGTGACAAGAATGGCAATGCCCGGAAAAGTAACGACCCACCAGGCGCGCAGGATAAACTCGCGCGCTTCGGCAAGCATGGTGCCCCATTCCGGCGTTGGCGGCTGCGCGCCCATCCCCAAAAAGCCAAGCGCCGCCGCATCTAAAATGGCCGTAGAAAAGGACAGGGCCGCTTGGACAATAATCGGCGCGAGGCAATTGGGCAGCACGGTGATAAACATCAGCCGCACAATGCCCGCGCCCGCCACGCGCGCCGAGGTGACATAATCTTTTTGCCGCTCAGAGAGCACGCTTGCCCGCGTCAGGCGCACATAGTGAGGTTGCAAAACGATGGCGATGGCGATCATTGCATTGGTGAGTGACGGCCCAAGGATGGCCACAAGAACCAGCGCCAAAAGCAAGGACGGGAAGGCCAGAACAATATCCATCACCCGCATGATGATGCTGTCGATCCACTTGGGCGCAAAGCCTGCGATCAGCCCGATCAAAATCCCCCCAGAAGCGGCGATTGTCACAACCACCACCCCCACAAAGAAGGAATAGCGCGCGCCCACAATCAGCCGCGAAAGCATATCGCGCCCCAAGGGATCCGTGCCTAGGATATGGGTCCAAGACCCTCCGTCTTGCCAAGCTGGCGGCTGTAAGGTCATCGTTCGAAACTGCGTCGTTGCATCATGCGGCGCGATCCACGGCCCGAAAATGGCAAGGATCGCAAAGACCGCAAATATCCAAAGCCCAATCACCGCGCCGCGATTTTCGCGAAAATAGAACCAGAACTCGCGCAGATGTCCGGGGCGGCTTTCGATCATTTCTGCATCGTTTGAAGGGGCGCTCTTCATCCTATCGCTTCCTGATCTTGGGGTTGATCACGCCGTAAAGCATATCGACCGTTAGGTTCACCACCATGACCATCACCGCAATCAGCAACAGCCCGCCCTGAACAACCGGATAGTCGCGCCGAAAAATGCTATCGACCATCCATTTGCCGATGCCCGGCCAGCTAAAGATCGTCTCGGTCAGGATGGCGCCCGCAAGCAGCGTGCCAACCGAGAGACCGATCACTGTGATCACCGGGATCAACGCATTGCGCAGCGCATGAATGCCATTGATCCGCCAAGGCGACATGCCCTTGGCGCGCGTGGTGCGGATGTAATCTTCGCCCAAGACCTCAAGCATCGCCGAGCGGGTTTGGCGCGCAATCACCGCCAGCGGGATCGTCCCAAGAACGATCGTCGGCAAGATCAGGTGACGCACCGCAGAGATAAACGCGCCCTTTTGGCCAGAGGCGAGGCTGTCGATAATCATAAAGCCGGTCGGATCAGGGAAATAATACAGCAGGTCAATGCGCCCTGAAACCGGCGTCCATTGCAGATTGCCAGAGAACACAATGATCAGCAGCAGCGCCCACCAAAAGATCGGCATTGAATATCCGATCAAGGCTGTAGACATCAGCGCGCGATCAAAAAACTTGCCCCGGTTTACCGCCGCGATAACCCCCGCAGGCAGCCCAAGCGCCACAGCAAAAATCATCGCAAAAAACGACAGCTCAAGCGTTGCCGGAAACAGCGTAAAGAATTCGTCCCAGACCGGGCGTTTGGTCACAAAGGAGGTGCCCAGATCGCCCTGCAAAACGCCTGTCAGATATTCCCAAAACTGCACATAGATCGGGCGGTCATAGCCAAATTGCGCCGCCAATTCAGCATAGCGTTCGTCCGAAATGCCGCGCTCGCCTGCCATAACCTGAATAGGATCGCCGGGCAGCGCGCGAATAAAGCTAAACGAGATCAGCGTGACCCCGATGAAGGTCGGAATGAAGGTAAGCAGGCGGCCCAGAACATAGTTCAGCATGGCTTCACCACCGCGATTTCGCAGGGATTGCTCAGAAGATGAAAGCCAGTGTCCGAAAGCCGCGCATCAATCCCAAGGTCAGAGCCATCGCACAGCACAGAGCCATCGCGCAAGGCCGGCCCATTTGCGCGCCCAAATCCGCTCAAAACGGGCAATGCCCAAGGGGCGGAGCGGCGATGTTGTGATCTCAGGGACATTAATGATGCGCCTTGGCTTGTCGAAAATAAGAAAGGGGCGGCGCATTCCACGCCACCCCTTGATGTTTTGCATTCACTTATTGTGAAAGGCCGACTTGGTTGAAGATATGGCCACCAAGCGGGTGCACCACATAGCCTTCAACTTCGGGGCGCATGGTCATGTAAACGACCGAATGCGCAATCGTGGCCCATGGCGCTTGATCCTTGAAGATGACTTGCGCCTCTTCATAAAGCTTGGCGCGCTCTGCCTGTGTTGGCAGAACTTTGGCCTTCTGGATCAATGCGTCAAATTCCGGGTTACACCACTGCGCACGGTTGGATTTCTCAACACCATCACAGCCGAGCAGCACGGCCAGAAAGTTATCGGGATCGCCATTGTCGCCGGTCCATCCAAGCAAAACAGCGCCGTCGCGATCAATCGCTTTGGAGCGCTCAAGATACTCGCCCCACTCATAAGAGACGATTTCCACATCCACACCGATTTTGGAGAAGTCTTCCTGCATCAGCTCGGCCATGCGGCGCGCATTGGGGTTGTAGGGGCGCTGAACGGGCATCGCCCAGATTTTCAACGACAGATCGCTCACGCCTTCAGCTGCAAGCGCCGCTTTGGCCGCTTCTGGATCATAGCTGTCGTCCGCAACGGCATTGTTATAGGACCACATGGTTGGCGGGATCGGGTTTTTGGCAATCTGGCCAGAGCCTTGGAACACAACGTCGATGATCGCTTGTTTGTCGATCGCCATGTTGAGCGCCTTGCGCACCTTGGGATTGTCGTAGGGCGCGACTTGGGTGTTATAGGCCAAGTAACCGACGTTCAGGCCTTCTTGCTCCATCACCACAATGTCGCTGGCGTCTTGCATCGCCTTGACGTCGGCAGGGTTTGGATAGGCCATGACATGGCATTCGCCGGCTTGAACCTTTTGATAACGCACAGAGGCATCAGGTGTGATCGCAAAGATAAGCGCTTCAACCTTGGCCTTATTGCCCCAGTAGTCGTCATTGCGCAGATAGCGGATCACCGCATCTTTTTGATAGGCTTGGAAGGCAAACGGGCCTGTGCCAATCGGCGCTTGGTTCAGCATCTCCGGGGTGCCCGCCGCCAGCATCGCATCGGCATATTCCTTGGAGACGATAGAGGCGAAATCCATCGCCATATTGGCAATGATTGGCGCTTCTGCACGGGTCAGATTGAAGACAACCGTATAGTCATCAACCTTCTCGATGCTGCCGATCAGATCGGGCATCGACATGCCGCCGTAATATTCCCAAGTCCCGCCGGACACCTGATTGTAGGGGTTTTCCGCGTTGCCTTGGCGATCAAAGCTGAAGATCACATCGTCTGCGTTGAAATCGCGCGTTGGGGTGAATTGCGCGTTTGAGTGAAACTTCACCCCTTTGCGCAGCTTGAACGTTACCTTGGTGCCGTCCTCAGACACGTCCCAGCTTTCAGCCAGGCCCGGAACGGTTTCGGTGGTGCCAACCTTGAATTCCGACAGGCGATTGTAGATCGGATGGCTGGCCGCATCAAAGGTTGTGCCGGAGGTATAAAGCGCCGGATCAAACCCTTCGGGCGAGCCTTCTGAACAATAGACCAGTGATTGCGCCTGTGCCGACACGCCGAGCGTGCTGAGCAACAGACCAGTGGCCATAAGCTTCTTGATAGACATCAGATGTTTCTCCTTGTTGACGAGTTTTTACTATTTGGCGGTTTCTTGAGCCCGCCTATTTCACGTTAATTTCAACGCCTGAGTGGTAACATTTCGCGCACATTGTCCGAGCGCTTGACCTCAGCTTGTCCGATCTCGCCGGACTTATCGTATTCCATGCGACCGACCCAAAGAATGCGGGCCTGCTTCTGGGTTTTATTGGACCAGCAATGCGGGGTGGTGCCAAGATAATGCAGGCTGTCACCTGCGGTCATCAGATATTCCCGCTCGCCGACCATCTGCGAAATTTCGCCCTCGAGGATATAGATGATCTCCTCGCCGACGTGGGTCACGACCTCTGAGGCATAGCCGGGCGGCACATTCATCACATAGGATGTCAGCTCATGCCCGGTGCGCTCAGCGCCGATCTGCTCATACTCAATGGAAGATCCGGCAACGGCAAATTTTGGCCGCGCAACGCCGCGTGTCAGGCTATCAACCGCGCGCGGTGTGCGCACGAAATAGTCGGCCTCAACCTCAAGTGCGGAAGCAATCTGGTTCAACGTGCCCAACGTCGGCGTCGCATTCCCGCGCTCAACCTGGCTCAGATAGCCAAGCGAAACGCCAGAGGCGGCCGAAAGCTGCTGCAATGTCATCGACAAACGGTGCCGCTGCGCACGCATCCTTGTGCCCAAACCATTGGTTTCCAGCGGCGCTTGCGCCTGTGTATTTGTATTCGACAAATGATCCCCCGAGGATGCAATTCGACAAGACTGTCTTGCAATCATGTTAGCGTCAACAATAATAATTATTCTGACAGAACAATTTCGCCGCCCATCAGAGAAAACCGCAAAAACGCCGGGCAAAGAGGCTTTTGATCGCGGCCCTTTGCAATGGCCAAAAGTTTTGCCAGACCCGCGCAAAACACAGTCCAGCCGTGGCCGCATTGGAATTTCGGGACTTTTAGGCGCTATCTCATCGCTTGAATTTGCGCGCTATCATCGCGATTGGACAGACCAAGCAAAAGCAGCGCGCCCACAGCAGCAGCGAAAAACGCAGCGGCAAAATATAAGGTCGACCCATCGTAAAACATACTGAAAACGCTCGAAAAAAGCGCCGCCACGAGGCTTGAGCCAGAGGCAATGAGCGCCGCGCCAAGGCCGGCAAGCTGCGCCAAAGAACGCATCGCCATCGCGTTGAGATTGCCAAACAAAACCCCGATGGCAAAGAAACCTGCAAAACCTTGCAGCATGAAGAGGCCAAGCGGCGGTCGGCCTGCCCAGATTAGCGCCGCGACAAGCATCGCCCCCCCAACAAGCGCCATGCCGATGAGCGCGCTTTGCACCATCCGCTCCATCCCAAACCGAAGCACAAACCCTGCGTTGAAATAGGATGCGATGCCGACCCCCGCCGCCAGAATTGCGAAATACATTGGGAACAATTCCCGTATCTCAAAGGCGTCGGAAAATAGCTGCGCAGCCGTGCTCAAATAAAGCAGTTGCGCCCCAAAAACCAATCCCGTCGCTGTGATTAAAAGCGAGACCCGGCGATTGCCCAAAATGCGCATTCCGTTGCCAAGCAAAAGCCGGGGTTGAAAGGCGATGCGGTTCATCGCAAGGAGCGTTTCTGGCTGTCGCTTAATCAGCCACAAAGCAACCCCCATTGCGATCATAAGGTAGGCCACAAACAAGCCGCGCCACCCGCCAACTGCGATGACGCCTTGACCAAGCAGGGGGGCAAGCATTGGCACAAAGACTAAAAGCGCAAACATGAAGGACATGACCCGCGCCATCATATCCCCCTCAAATTGATCGCGGATCATCGCGCGTGTCGCGATCTTGGGTCCAGCAACCCCTACGCCTTGCAAAATCCTGCCAAAAACAAGCACTTCAAGCGTTCCGGCAGCCATCGCGATCAAGGTGCCAGCTGAGTAGAGAGCTAAGCCAAGCAGAAGCACCTTTTTGCGACCAATGGCATCCGACAGCGGCCCCAAAGCCAGCTCGCCAAATGCCATTCCGACGACGAAAAGGGTGATCAAATGGCGGGCCGCAAAGCGCGAGGAATTTGCCATCTGCGCGTCGATCATCCGCAGCCCGGGCAAGAGCGCATCAATGCTCATTGCTGTGAGCGAGGTCAGCAACGCATAGAGCACAAGCTGCTCCCGAGAGATGGAGGATGTCATTGAAAACCCATTGCGCTTTGATCCGCTTTGATCCGCTGTGGGCAGCCTAATGCAGCGTTGTGCGAAAGAATAGGTGCCTGATTAGGGCGATTTCGGGCGCAAGAAAGGGGCAGGGCGCGCCAAATATTTCAGCGGGCATAGGCTCGGCGCGCGCGGCCCGTCAGGCGTTGGGGATCAGGCGGGGCAGGGGCCTGAGGCGGGCGGATTGAAGTTATTTTTCTGACTTAAACGAATCTTCACGCTTGAGCGGCATTTTCCTGCTTAGCAACGCGGTCGAGAGGAGGCAAAATGCCTGTTTTCTGCCCTCAAAGTGAGATTTTGGAATATGTTTAAGCGGATTAAACTGGCGATCAAACTGCCAGCAATCATGATCTTTCTAACGGCAGCGGCCCTCACCATCTCTAGTTTTGTCTTCTATAACAACGCTGCGAATTCGCTTCATACAGAATCCGAGAAGCTTCTCCAAACCGTCGAAGACGCGCGCACCGCGGAAATTCTTGGCTGGGAAGAGAACCTGCGCGGAACGCTGATGGCGCAGACATTATCCTCAACCGTAACAGACGCGTTGCGCGGCTTTACACAGATGTTCGCTGGGATTGAGGGCGATCCGGTTGCCACGTTGCACAAATCCTGGATTACCGACAATCCCTATCCGCCAAGCGAGCGTAATATGCTCGAAACCTCCGAAGATGGCTCGCCTTATTCTTACGTGCATTCGGTGTATCATCCCTATTTTCACGCCCTCCAAGTAGAGCTTGGGCTGGTGGATATCTTTCTTTTCGATACAGAAGGAAACGTGATTTACACGGTCTTCAAAGAGGTGGATTTCGCGCAAAACCTCCTCACAGGTGAGCTCAAAGAAAGCGGCCTCGGGCGGGTCTATGCAAAAGCCATGGCCCAGACCACGGAAACATTGGTTTTTGAGGATTTCTCTGTATACGCGCCCTCCAACAACGCGCCAGCAGGCTTCATCGCAACGCCAGTGATCGATTTTTCCGGTGCTGTGGTTGGCGCCATCGCGTTTCAGCTGCCAATTGACCGTATCGATATGATTATGCAGCGCTCCTCCGGATTGGGCCAATCAGGCGAAGCCTTTCTTGTTGGCTCGGACCTCTACCTTCGCTCCAATCTTCGTCTCCTCGAGGGCGATGAAGTCTTGAAAATCATGATCCCGACCGAAGCGGTAAAACGCTCAATTTCCGGGGAAACGGGCGTTCTTGTTGATGATGTTTTGATCGGTGAAGAGGTGATGCAATATCTTGCGGCCTACAGCCCGGTGAACTTCTTTGGCGAAACCTATGGGCTCGTCGTCGGCCAGCATATGGGCGAAATTTTGGCGCCGGCGCGCGCCCTAGGAATTAAGTTTCTTTGGCAAGGCGCATTGATGCTCTTGGCCGTTGCCGCAATCGCCTTGTTGGTCGCGCGCTCGCTCTCCAAACCGCTTACATCGGTAGAAACAGCGATGCGAAAAGTCTCGGATGCCGATTACACTGGATCGGTCCCAGGAACCAACCGCGGCGACGAAATCGGTGGCATTGCCAATGCGCTCGATGATTTTCGGGTCGCTTTGCAAGACGCAGAGGCGAGCAGACGGGACGGCCAATTCAAAGGAGCGGCTTTTGAAGGCTCCTCAGCATCCCTGATGATGATCAATCAGGATTTTGAAATCATCTATACCAACTCGGCCGCGAGTGAATTGATGAAGCTGCATGAAGAGTCTTTTGCCCGTCATATGGATGGGTTTGATGCAGACCATTTGATTGGCAAAACGATTGATATTTTTCACAAAAATCCCGATCAGGTGCGCGCGCTCCTTTCCGATCCTGCATCACTTCCGCTGAGTACCGAAATCAAAGTTGATGACGTGTATTTTAGCCTTGATGTGAACTCCGTTTGCAACGCAGAAGGCGCGCAAATCGGCTGCGTGATGGAGTGGAAAGACGTAACCCTTCAACGCAAAAACCAAGCCATCATTGAAACGATCAATCGAAATCAGTGCAAAGCTGAATTTGGCATGGATGGCAAGCTGCGCGAAGCCAACGAAAATTTTGCAGCCACAATCGGGCAATCGGCCGAAGTGCTTGTGGGCAAGTCCCAAAACGAATTGTTCAAGTTTGATCCCAATCTGGCGGCCGAACGCGGCGATCTTTGGGAGCGCGTTTCCGCCGGAGAATCCGTTTACGGGCGCTTTGAAATCCGCCACCAGAACGGTGAAAATTCCATTCTCGATGGTGTTTTCAGCGCGGTTCAAGATTTTACCGGCCGCACTTTCCGTATTATCCTTCTTGGAAATGATGTCACCGCCTCGCAACGTGCCCTCCAAGAGGCAGAGACCGCGCGGCGCACAATGCAACAAGCTCAAGACATCGTTGTGGAGTCCTTGCGCAAAGGGCTCAAATCCCTATCCCAAGGCGATCTCTCAACAAAAATTGCCCAAGAATTTGCGCCGGAATATGAAACCCTTCGCTCAGATTTCAATTCGGCCGTGGGCAATCTTCTGGAGGCGTTGCGCAGTGTGGTTGAAAACGCCAATTCGATCCGCGGCGAAGCTTTGGAAATATCAAACTCGGCGGATGACCTCTCACGTCGCACCGAACAACAAGCGGCGACCCTTGAAGAAACAGCAACCGCTCTTGATCAACTGACAAGTTCTGTACGCTCAGCCTCCGACGGCGCAACACAGGCTTCCGAAATGGTCGCGTCTGCCAAAACCAACGCCGAGAAAAGCGGCCAAGTCGTGCAAGAGGCCGTAACCGCGATGTCGGAAATTGAAACATCGTCAGGGCAAATTTCCAAAATTACGTCTGTCATCGACGATATTGCCTTCCAAACCAACCTACTTGCCTTGAATGCTGGCGTTGAAGCCGCGCGAGCGGGCGAAGCGGGTCGTGGTTTTGCAGTGGTTGCCTCGGAGGTGCGCGCGCTTGCACAACGATCCTCTGATGCCGCACGCGAAATCAACGAGCTGATTTCTCAATCCGGCGGGCATGTGAAACGCGGCGTAGATCTCGTTGGGGAAACAGGCGAAGCTCTTCGCGGAATTGTAAGCTCGGTGTCGGAAATCGCGTCCCATGTTTCGGGCATCGCCGTCTCGTCCAAAGAGCAGGCTTCAGGGCTTGCCGAAATCAACGACGCGGTGAACCAATTGGATGCGGTGACACAGCAAAACGCGGCCATGTTTGAAGAGACAACAGCGGCGAGCCATTCCCTGACAAGAGAAGCAGAAACGCTCAACGCCACAATGTCGAAATTCATCATCCCAGGCGCCAGTGCGAATGCCCAAAACACGCCTGCAAACGTCGTCACTGCCGGATTTCAATCAATCCGTGAAACCAAACAAACGCCAAAACAAACGCCACCAGCCGCCGTCCCACGCAAAGTCGTGAACGGCCCCGCTGTTGAAGCAACCATAGATGAAGGTTGGGA
The DNA here is from genome assembly GCA_047631555.1 of Halocynthiibacter sp. Taxonomy (GTDB): domain Bacteria; phylum Pseudomonadota; class Alphaproteobacteria; order Rhodobacterales; family Rhodobacteraceae; genus JBLHZY01. The sequence continues at coordinate 576,127 of JBLHZY010000001.1, forward strand.
AGATTTTTGAGTGATGCATTGAGTTGCAGATTTAACCAGAACAAATATTCCAGGGAGACGACACGCGCATGCGAAAGACGCGGGTACTGATAGTCGATGATTCACCAACGATCCGCCGTTTGCTTCGTGCTGTGCTCGAACCAGACCAGCGATTGGAAATTGTTGCAGAGGCCGCAAGCGCCACACAAGCGCGCGATGCTGTAAATGCGTATCGGCCGGATGTCATGACGCTTGATGTTGAAATGCCCAACATGAGCGGCCTGGAATTTCTTGAGCGCCTGATGCGGCATCGTCCAATGCCCGTGGTTATGGTTTCAACACTTACTCGAAAAGGCAGCAGAGCTGCGATCGAGGCTCTTTCCCTTGGAGCCGTGGAATGCGTTGAAAAGCCACAAGCCGGAAACTCTGAGGTATTTGGAAAACTGGCAGATACGCTGGTAATGGCGGCCGCAGCACAAGTGCGGCAGATGCCTGCGCGGCGAAACAAAAATGATCCAAAACCAGTTTTGCCGGTGTTTGCCGGATCTGATCGCATCGCGCTGATCGGCGGGTCGACAGGTGCCGTGGAAGCGATCGAGCGGATCCTAACGGGATTTCCTGAGAACTGCCCGCCAACGCTTATCACGCAACACATGCCTGCGCCTTTTCTGGCAAGTTTCGCCTCCCGATTGGAGCCCCTTGTTGCTCCAACGGTCAGACTTGCAAAAGACGGGGAAGAGCTTTTGCCGGGCCAGGTTTTGATCGCGCCGGGTGGAGAGTTTCACCTAGAACTGGATAGCTCCGGAATACGATCACGCGTTTCGCTTGTAAAAGCACCCGAAGAGTCGGGGCATCGCCCTTCTGTAGATCGGCTTTTTCGCTCAGCAGTGCCGATTGGTAGGCGTGTTGTCGCGACCATTTTAACTGGAATGGGGCGCGATGGGGCCGCTGGTTTGCGCGAGTTGAGAAATGCGGGCGCAAGAACAATTGGCCAATCGGAAGAAAGTTGCGTTGTCTTTGGAATGCCTCGTGTTGCTGGCGAAATGGGTGGTGTTGAACAATGGGTCGACCTCGACGCAATTTCTCGCGAAATATTGGTGCGATGTGCTTGTCGTAAGAAGGTATTGGAATGAGTAAATCAGCGACAAAAGGTCCTAACTCTTGCTATATCAGTCAAGGTCAACATGCTGTTGGTTTTGCGCAAGGGGACGTTATCTCGACCATACTTGGATCCTGCGTTGCCACGTGCCTTTGGGATCCGATTGCAAGGATTGGTGGCATGAATCACTTTTTGTTGCCCGATGGCAGCTCGGAAGATGGAACGGTGACCCGGTTTGGGGCGAACTCCATGGAAATGCTGATCAATGCAATGATCCGTCAAGGCGGCGATCGGCGAAATTTCCGGGCGAAAGTATTTGGCGGCGCAAATTTGCGTGCCGGCCTGACCGATGCCGGACAGCAAAATGCGGAATTTGTGATTGATTACCTAACCCGAGAAAACATTCCCTGCGACGGGCAAAGTCTCGGCGGGACCCATGCACGACGCGTGGAGTTTTTGGCAGAGGAGGGGAGGGCGCGCCAAAAACTGGTCGCCGACCAAGCGGTTAAAGAGACAAAACGGGTTGTGGCGCCTGTAGAGGATGAAAGCGGTTTGGAACTTTTCTAGGGCGCATTTGCTATCCGCCAAGTCTAATACCGACAAAAAAAGAGCGCCGACAGGCGCGCTTTTTCAATTCAGTGGTATGAAAAAACTAGAACCAAGCGATGTCGCCTGAATCGTCTTCAGAAAGTGCGAAGGGGGCATCAACGTCGTCGAATAATTTATGGGCAAGATGCCGCAAACGGATAACCCGACTGAGTGGATCGACATCAATTGTGCCGTCTGGGATTTGATGGGTAAGGTGCCCCATCACGCGGCCCAAATCATCGAGTGTTTGGTGCAAACGATCAATGGCTTGCAGACTACGTTGCACGGAGGGAGAGAGCGATTGCGCTTCGGCCAATGTTGGGCCGAGTGCAACTTGAACCTCCGCGGCCAGAATGACCAAAGACAACAGCTCATCCTGGATGCGCCGTGACAAAACAGAAACCTTTATCGAAGCCTCATCGTTTTGGGACACGCGGGCGATATTCTGCGCGTTAACAGCCGAAACCGGCCCGTTCATAGCCGGCCCACAATCGCTTCGATAGCGCCGCGTAAACTTGCCGGATCAAACGGTTTTTTCAGGAAGTTATTCATACCAAGTTGTTTGCCCCGCTCGATAATTTCGCGATCAGCGCGCCCAGTAATCAGCAGAAAACCAACACCCGCCGTAGGACCATGGCTTCTGAGCGCATGTAGAAGCTGAAGACCGTCCATTCCGGGCATATTGTAGTCGGAAATAACCAAGTGAACTGGGGTCGCTTCAAGTTTTTGCAATGCGATCGCGCCATCTGAGGCTGAACCAACCTGACGCACACCAAAGCTATCAAGCGCGTTGGTTATGAGGCCACGGGACGTCGACATATCATCAACAACCATAACTCTAAGTTGGTCTCGCAACGCCATGTGTCAGGCTCCTTTTGCCAAGAGGGCACTTGGGGTTAGCATTTTTTCATTTTGGGTCGAACCCGTGGGGCGATAGGCCGTAACTCCGACCGTTTCAAAGACATTGGCAACGTTTTCAGTGATGCGCTCTGAATGGCCGAGCAGGAGCCAGCCACCTTTGGCGACCGCATCGGAGAAATTTTTGTACAGAACCGCTTGGGTGGGTTCATCAAAGTAGATCACTACGTTTCGGCAAAAAATTACGTCGAATTTGCCGTTCATCGGCCATTTATCATGAAGGTTTAGCTGTCGAAAAGACACCAACTTTCGAAGTGGTTCTTTCACTGAATGACACAGCTCGCCATCATGATTGACCGTGTCGAAATACTTGCTGACATGCTCTGGCTCCAAGCCCGTGGCCATTGATTTTTGATAGATGCCGGCGCGCGCATGTGAAATCACTTCAGGGTCGATATCTGTTGCCAAAATTCGAATGTCTTTCTCAAACGCCTTTGGATTCATGCCAAGCAATGTCATCGCGATGGAATAGGGTTCTTGACCGTTCGAGCAGCCCGCAGACCAAATTCGAACGCGCCCGCCAGTGGCCGCCTTTTTCAGGAGGGGTGGCAAAATAGTGTTTTTGAGCAGATCAAAATGATGCCCTTCGCGGAAAAAATGCGAGACATTTGTTGTAAGCGCCGAGATGAAATGTTGCATCTCGGCGGTGCCTTCGGCGCTGTTTACAAGGCTCAGATATTCCTCGTAGTTAGGAAGAGACAAAACGCGCAGCCGGCGTGTTATGCGCGATTTGACCATCGCTTTTTTGGACTCCGAAATAACAAGCCCTGCCTTGCGATGGGCAATCGCCGCGATTTCATGAAACACCTGTGAAGACATTTCCCCATGTGCGCTTCTTTGTTCTATGTGGGCGTTCAAGCGGCCTCCTCGCCCTGAGGGGGCATAACAGCGTCTAGATCCAAGACGCGGATCATTCGCCCGTCAACGATTGTAAGGGCAGATACGAAGGCGCGTGCATTGTCGGCCGCCATATCGGGAGGCGTTTGCATCTCGCTCTCTGGAATGGCCAGAATATCAGACACGGCATCAACCATCAGACCCGCGGTGCGCGAGCCTTGATCCACAACAATAATGACGTTTCGCTCTGTATCCGGGCCAGTTTCAAGGCCTAGACGAGCCGCCAAATCGACGATTGGAAGAACCGTTCCGCGAAGATTGATCACGCCGCGCACAAAGGGCGGAGCATGGGGAAGGGATGTTGCGCGTGCCGATCCGCGAATTTCACGTACCGACATGATATCAACAGAATAGTCCTGCCCGCCGAGACGGAAAGAGAGCAGTTCGCAAGTTGCTTCTGTGTTTTTTACACTCTCGTTCATAACGTTATCCTGCTAAAGAAAGGTTGGTTGGGATTTTGCGAGTATTGCCGCTGGCCTGGGTAACAAGGTCTACCGGATCGAGGATCAGCGCGATTTGCCCATCGCCAAGAATGGTTGCGGCGGCAATGCCCGGGACGCGCCCATAGCTTGCTTCGAGCCCCTTGATCACGACCTGACGCTGATCTTCGATGGCATCGACGACCAAGGCGGCGCGATTGCCATCCTCTTGACCGATCAACAAAACGATCCCGCCGAGATAGCTTTCCTTTGGACCGCGATAGCCAAGTTCGGCACCCAGATCTAAGAGCGGTACAAATCCGCCTCTGATCTGCACCACATGGGTGCTTGGTCCCAGCGTGCGAAGATCTTCTTCGGTGAGCGTTAGCGTTTCTAATATGGCGGTAAGTGGCACAACGAGCGTCTCGCCTGCGACGCGCACAACCATCCCATCAAGAACCGCGAGCGTCAGTGGAAGTGAGATGGAAAAGGTTGTTCCGACGCCAGGCGTCGAGGTGATTGCGATCCGCCCACCAAGCGATTGGATTGAGCTGCGTACAACGTCCATACCAACGCCGCGCCCCGAGAGATTTGAGATCTCGGAGGCCGTGGAAAAGCCGGGAAGGAAAAGGAGGCTATCAATATCGCTATCGGTAAGCTGCGCATCCGCTGGGATGAGACCTTTTTCAATCGCGATTTGGCGCACTTTGGGTCGATTGATCCCGCCGCCATCGTCTGCAACTTCAATAACAATGCGCCCAGAGCGATGTTTGGCAGAAAGTGAAACATGGCCCTCGGCTGATTTTCCGGCTGCGAGACGGTCTTCTGTACTTTCCAGGCCGTGATCAACGGCGTTGCGGATCATATGGGTCAGCGGATCTGCAAGGCGCTCGATGACGGTTTTATCAACTTCGGTATTTTCGCCGTCGGTGTTGAGGCGGACTTCTTTTGACACGGCAGAAGAGGCTTCGCGAATGATCCGCGCCATGCGCTGAAACAGCGATTTGATCGGCTGCGCGCGGATCATCATCACGCTTTCTTGGATGTCACGCGTGAGCTGCATAAATTCTTCGAGGCCAGTTGCGACAGGGGAGTTTGGCGCAAAGCCTGCTTCGGTCACACTCTGGCTGAGCATGGCTTGGTTGATCACCAATTCCCCAACAAGATTGACGAGCCTATCAATCCGCTCAAGATCGACGCGCACTGTTGCGCGTGGCTGGGTCGCATTTGAGGTTTTGGGCTCGCTCAGCTTGGCGGCGGGCGCAGGTTTGCTCACGGCTTTTGCCTCTGTTGGTTCAACAGCGGCAGACGCGGCGGCCTTTGCGGGCGCGGCTTCAGGCGTTATTTCTGGCAAAGCAGGCGCCGCGATTGGCGCGGGCGGAATTGGTGCTGCGGCTAGCGGCGGCAATGTGTTGGTGCTTGGGATCGCCGCAGGAGCGGCAGGCGCCGGCTCGGGCTGCTCAAGAGTAAGCGGTGCAAGGCCGCTATCCAAGGGCGCAGCAATCGCGGCGGGTTGCGATTTGTGAGTGACGTTTAATGTGCAAAGACCATCAACGAAATCAAAGACTTCGCGCACGGCGGCTTCGGTTTCCTCAGTTGTGATGGTGAGGCGCCAAGAGAGATGCGCGCTATCTGGATTGAGTGTCTCTAATGATGGAAGGCGCGCGGTTTCGCAGGTGACATGAACATCGCCCAAATCACGCAGTGTGCGAAACAGGTAAATCGGCTCGTTGCCGCTTGAATAAAGCGTATCTTCCGGGGTGAAATGAACCTCGAAAATATTGAACTTTGACGTCTCTGGAATTGGATCGTCAACTGCGTCAACAAGCGGGGGCAGGGCGCTAAGATCGGGCAGGCCAGATGGGGCCGCTGCTTGCGGTGCGGCAAGATCAGGGAGTGCGCCAGGTATTGGTGCGATCTCCGCGGCGGCATCAAGATCGGGAAGGTCCATCGGAGCCGCCGCGCCCAGATCAAGGCTGAGCGTCATAGGCGCGAAATCAATTTCTTCCTCGACCTCTTCCTCCATGCCCACCATCGCCTCAAGAGCGGCAAGCACGGGGCCGGTCACATCTTCGCCGATGCTTTCGTCATCGCGCGCGGCGCGGACCAGATCGGCAAGGATATCGGCACATTGGAAAAAGATTTTGAGCGCCGCAGGATCAGGTTGAAACCGCCCGGTGCGAACCTCGTCCATAGCCGTTTCAAAGCGGTGTGCGAAATGCACAAGATCATCCAGCCCAAAAGCGCCAGCGCCCCCCTTGATCGAGTGAACCGCCCGGAAAACGACATTGATCGTTTCGGGATCATCTTCTCCATCGTCCATCGCTTGAAGCCCGTCTTGGAGGCTTTCGAGGAGTTCTTCACATTCAACAAAGAAGGAAGCGCGGATTTCTGCCATTGGATCGGACATAGGTTTTCCTTTAGCCAGCAACCATTTGGAGCGCTTTGACGAGCTTTGCAGGATCGAACGGTTTGACGATCCAACCGGTTGCGCCCGCTTGGCGCGCCTTGGTTTTCAGCTCTGCGGCACTTTCAGTGGTAAGGACGAGGATCGGGATGCGCGCCCATTTTTCTTCTTTGCGCACAGCGTCAATGAAGCCAAATCCATCAAGGCGCGGCATATTAATGTCGGTGATAATCACATCCGGTGCGAGCCCTTCAAGGACCTCCAAACCATGCACACCATCGTCCGCCAAATGGGCGGTAAACCCGGCTGATGTCAGCGCGAGATTAAGCATATCGCGCATAGTGCGGCTATCATCGACAGCGAGAACTTCGATGCTCATGTCCAGGCCTCCGGTTCTGTGAGAGATTCGGGCGTAAAGCCAAAGAGGCTGAGTTGATCGATGCAATTGTCGGTGACATTGATGATCCGCGAGGAACCGCCAGAAGCGGCGCGGGTTTTGATCGCGCTCAGGATAACTTGCAGCGCCTGTGCGCCCACATGCGAGACATTGCACGCATCAAGCACCATATCCCCAGCAGGGGCGGCTTTCAGAGCATCACTCAGCGGGGCGATGGCTTGGTAATCCAAGCGACTATCCAGCGTGATAGCGCCGCTCATTTTCGAGGCCCTTTATGGCCTGTGTTCAGCGCTTCTGGATTTGGACAAAACATATCTCGCGTTCCCTTACAATTCGACTTGTTTGAAAGGTGTAGGGCGGATTGCGTTAAAACAGAGTTACGGCGCGCAGTTTATTTTGCGAGTCGTTGGTTTAGCCGTTGTTTCTGGGGGAATTTAAGCGAGCAGGCGCGGGAAGGCGGCAAGTCCTCGGGCTGGGGCCATGGCCTGTGCGGGCGAGATATTGCCCTAAAGGCCGCGTTTAGGCGGCGGGCGTTTGGGCCAGAAAACTCGCACAGCCAGTGAGCGCTGCGTAATCGTCTTCGATCACCGTTACCGAGAAGTTTTGCATAAATCCGGCAAAGCGGCCCTTGTCGCGAAACGCCTGCGCAAAGCCAAATTCATCCATATATGGCGCCATAGCGCGCGCAACCCCGCCGACAAGAAAGACGCCGCCAAAGGGCAGCTGGATCAACGATAGATTGCCCGCGACCGTGCCAAGGATACGCACAAAAAGTTTCACCGCATCAAGCGCGCGCGGGTCAGACCCATCTGCGACAGCGGCCATAATATCAGCGGCCAAAAGCTCGCGTTCATCGCGCGCTTCATGGCCTAAGAAGCGGTAAATCCGCTCAAGCCCGCGCCCCGAAAGAACATCCTCAACCGCCGGAAATCCATGTGCGGTTTCAACATATTGGCACAGGCGCAGCTCGGCCTCATTGCGGATCGGCAGGTTGGCATGGCCCGCCTCAGAGGGCGTAACCAAGCGGCCCCCATGCGCATTCAAAACCGGCGCCATATTAAAGCCCGTCCCAACCCCGATCACCAATTGCGCGGCCGTCGGCGCGGGCGCTTGTTCGGGGCCGGAAATGATTGTGCGCAAGTTTTGCGCGTCGACATGGCCAAGCGCATGGCCCTGCGCCTGTAGATCATTGAGAATGGCGCAATGTTCGGCCTTTGTCGCGCGCATCAATGTATCGCGATCAATGGTCCAATCCAGATTGGTCATGGTCCCGACGCCATCGCGCACAGGCCCCGCCAAAGCAACGCAGCTCGAGGCACAATCCACATCGCCTTCCTCGGCGATGTAGCGGCGCAGAACCGTCTCAAGGCCCGGCGCGCCGGCATTGGCATAGCGGCGAATAGACCCCTCCAAAAGCACAGAACCGCGCGCCAAAGCGACCCGTGTATTGGTGCCGCCAATATCAGCAACGAGAGAAAGCGTATCGGCAGGGTGGGCGGATTTTGGCATTAGAACGTGGCTCCGGATGAGGCGAAAGGTTTAGGCTTTTAGCGCGTCTGCAAGCATGTGATAGGAGGCTTTGGGCGTCCGTTTTTGGCTGTCAAAATCGACATGAACCATGCCAAACCGCTTTTCATACCCAAGCGACCATTCATAATTATCCAAAAGCGACCAATAGAAAAAGCCCTGAACATTCGCGCCTTGCGAAATGGCCTCTTTTACGGCCCCCAAATGCGCTTTGATAAAGTCCATCCGCTCTTGGTCATGCACGACCCCGTTGCGCAGCTCATCCGCCCAAGCCATGCCATTCTCAGTGATGTAAAGCGGCTTACCGCCAAGCGCATCATGGCCGCGCATCAAAAATTCGCGCAGGCCCTCTGGATATATCTCCCAGCCCATCTGCGTCGTTGCCCGATGGCCGGGCACATCGCGCGTGGCGGGCCATGGCGCGCCGGGATCATTCGCATGCGTGTGACGCGTATAATAGTTTACACCAAGCCAATCAATGGGTTGCGAGATCATCTTCATGTCCTCCTCCCAGCCAGTTGGCAGATGAGGCGCAAGCCCCTCAAGCGCCTCGAGCGGGTAATTGCCATGGGCAATGCCCTCTAAATACCAGCGGTTAAACAAAGCGTCTTGGCGCGCCGAAGCGGCGACATCGGCAGGGCTGTCGCTTGCCGGATGAGCGCTGTCAAAATTCAGCACAATCCCGAGGTTCTTTTGCCCCATGGCGCGCAGCCGTGTCATCGCTTCGCCGTGGGCTTTGAGCACATTATGCATCGCGCGCGCCGTGGCGCGGATATCGCGCTTGCCCGGCGCATGCGCCCCAAGAAAATGGCTCAAATAAGCAACGCACCAAGGCTCGTTGATCGTTGCGATTGCTTCCATGCGATCGCCGATCTTGGCCGAAATCACCTCAACATAATCGCCAAACCACTTGGCAACATCCGGGTTCGTCCAGCCGCCCAAATCGGCCAAAGCCGAGGGCATTTCCCAATGATAAAGCGTTTGAAACGGCTTCAAACCGCGCGCCAACATGCCATCCACCAAGCGATCATAAAAATCGAGCCCCTCGGGATTGGCCGCGCCGCGCCCCTGAGGCATGACCCGCGCCCAAGAGGTCGAGAAGCGGTAAGCATCAAAACCACCGTCTTTCAGCAGGTCAAGATCCTCCTCAAAGCGATGATAATGGTCGCAAGCCACAGCCCCATCTTCGGCCCGAACAACATTGCCCGGCGTGGCCGCGAATGTATCCCAATGGGTCGAGCCCGCGCCGCCAAAGGAATGGCCCTCAATTTGATAGGCCGCCGTGGCCGCACCAAAGAGAAAACCTTTGGGGAAATCAGAACGAGAGAGGGTCATAGGGGCATCCTTTGGCACAAACATAAAGGCAGCAAGGTGGTGCAGCTTGAACGGGCGAAACTATCGGAAATGGCGGGGATCATCTGGCACTAACTCGGGGCAAAAGGGCCGGGGCCGCTTGACGCGCCGATGATCAACTCACATTGCAAAAGCGTCTGTTCGGGGGCGGCCATTGGCGTATTGATCCGCGCCAAAACCGCGCGCGCACAGATCACGCCAGCGTCGCGAACCGGCGAGCGCGTCGCGGTAAAAATCGCCTCGTCTTGGCCATTGCGCAAATAGCTCAGATCGTCGTCATGGGTAACGATGGAGATGTCTTTGCCAAGCTTCAATCCGCGCTCTTGAATGGCGCGGCGTGCGCCGATGGCAGTGATGATCGAAGAGACAAGAACTGCCGAAGGCGGATCGGGCAGATCAAGCACTTTTCGGGTGCTTGAATAGCCGTAATGTTCGGTCATTTCATTGCTGAACATCAGTGCCGGATCAACCGCCAATCCGTGAGATTTATGTACGTTTTCAAAGCCCTCGCGGCGGCGTTCGGCAAAATCCATCTGCTCGATCCCGTTGATCAAAGCAATGCGATGATGGCCCAATGAGATCAAATATTCGCTCGCCATCTCAAACGCGCCAAGGTTATCAATATCGACCCAAGCATAACTCTCATTTGCGGTTCCCGTGCGCCCGTGAACGGCAAAAGGCATGCCGATTTCCTCGAGCAACGCAATGCGCGGATCGCCCTCGCGCGGCCCGTGAACGATGATCCCATCAACCGATCCTTTGGTCGCCAGATCGCGATACATTTTCGCCTCATCCGTATCGGCCACAACCGAGAGATGCATGTCATAGCCGTGCTGCGCATAAATCTCGCCCGCGCCAGCGATAAAATCGGCAAAGACCGGGTTCACAATTTCATGTTTGGTCGAGATCGGGATCACATGTCCGATTGACATGGTGCGCCCCGTGGCAAGCCCTTTGGCGCGCGTATCAGGGCGATAATTGACCCGGCGCGCCTCAGACTGGACCCGCTCGCGCGTCGCTTCGCTGACTTCTGGATAGCCGTTAAGGGCGCGGCTCACGGTCGTTTGAGAAAGTCCAAGATGGGCTGAAAGTTGCTTAAGGTTCATCCGTTTTCCTGCTCAAATCAGCCAAATTTTGCCAGCCGTTACTCCGGCGCGCAGGGCGCACAGTAATCGCTTGTGCAGGGCGCGTCAAAAACATGGTCAAGCGTAGGTTTCTCGCTATGCTCGTATTGGCGGTAAGGGCTCTGTTAAAAAATGTCTAGCGCTAACAGTTCTGAATGCTTCATTGACAGACCGCCTCAATTTGATCACCCTAACGTCACTCAAAGCGCTTTGGAAGGGGGATTCTCGCCCGAGCGCTTAAGAAAAAGGTTTCGGATGGGCCGTAAGGCATCATCTTCATTTGGGAGGAATATCATGAAATATACCCTAGTTGCAGGGGCCGCTGCCCTTGCCCTGACCGCTGGTGCAGCCACCGCTGCGGGCCATCTTCCTTTCGCTCCGGGGGACGGCGATTTCAGCTGGGACAGCTATGAAGCGCTGAAGAAATCGGACCTCAAAGGCGAGGTTATCACCGTTTTCGGCACATGGCTTGGCGCTGAAAAAGACAGCTTCGAGGCTGCGATGTCCTACTTTGAGGAAGCCACTGGCGCGGATGTTCAGTATTCCGGCTCCGACAGCTTTGAGCAGCAAATTCTGATCGATGCAGAAGCAGGCTCCGCCCCCAATATCGCGATTTTCCCGCAGCCGGGCTTGGCGGCGGATATGGCATCGCGCGGCTTGCTTACGCCGCTTGCCGAAGCCGATGCGCAGTGGGTCCGTGACAACTATGCGGCGGGTCAATCCTGGGTTGATCTGGCGACCTACAAAGACAAAATGGGCGCCGAGAATTTCTATGGCATCTTTTATCGCGTCGATCTGAAATCGCTGGTTTGGTATTCGCCTGATAACTTTGAGGATGCCGGCTACGAGATCCCGCAATCCATGGAAGAGCTCAAAGCCCTCTCTGATCAGATCGTTGCCGACGGCGGCACCCCGTGGTGCATCGGGCTGGGTTCCGGCGCGGCGACAGGCTGGCCAGCAACCGACTGGGTCGAAGACATGCTGCTGCGCACCTCCGCGCCTTCTGTTTATGACGCATGGGTTGCCAATGAAATCCCGTTCAACGATCCGGCCATCGTCGCCGCGATTGAGGAATTCGGCGCGTTCGCCCGCAATGACGACTATGTTGCTGGTGGTGCCGGCGCAGTTGCCTCGACCGATTTCCGCGACAGCCCCAAAGGGATGTTCTCGTCGCCTCCGCAGTGCTACATGCACCGCCAAGCCTCCTTCATCCCGGCCTTCTTCCCAGAGGGCACCGAGCTTGGAACAGATGCGGATTTCTTCTACTTCCCCGCATATGCCTCCAAGGATCTGGGCAAGCCAGTTCTGGGCGCGGGCACAGTGGCGACCATCACCAACGATTCAGTCGGCGCGCGCGCTTTGATGGATTACCTCAAAACCCCAATCGCGCATGAGATTTGGATGGCCAACGGCGCATTCTTGTCACCGCACAACGATGCAAACCCTGCGGTTTATGCCTCCGACGCGGCGCGCGGCATGGGTGAAATCCTGCTTGGCGCGGATACGTTCCGCTTTGACGGCTCCGATTTGATGCCCGGCGCGATTGGCGCAGGCGTATTCTGGACCGGCATGGTTGATTACACTGGCGGCAAGGACGCAACCGCCGTTGCGACCGAGATCCAAGCGACTTGGGACTCGATTAAGTAAGCCAAACGGCTTGATAAAAACGCCCGGCGCGCCGCATGTGCGCCGGGCAGCTATCCGCCTGATGTCCAAACGGGCAGGGCGTTGAAGGCTCCTGGGGAGGGCGCAACATGACGGACCAGCTGATCTTTGCCTTTGGCACGATGATTGTCGGTGTCTTTGGCTGCGTTGCTTATTTTTACCTTTCCAACGTTCTAATCGATGCCATCTGGCCTGCGCGCGGCGCAAATGCCGGGCGCAATATCAATCGCGCCAATGCGGTTCGCCCTTGGCTCTTTCTCGCACCGGCAATCCTGCTGCTCGGGCTCTATCTCGTCTATCCGGTGTTCAACTCGCTTTGGCTCTCGTTTCACGATCGAACCGGCGAGAACTTCATCGGTTTTGACAATTACCAGTGGCTCGCCGGTGATCCCAAATTCCGCGAAAGCTTTCTCAACAATATCCTGTGGCTTCTCGTGGTGCCTGCCGCCTCGACCTTCTTTGGCCTTGTTGCGGCGGCGCTGACAGACCGCATCCGCTGGGGCAATTTCGCCAAATCGATGATCTTCATGCCCATGGCGATCTCCTTCATTGGCGCCTCTGTGATCTGGAAATTCGTCTATGATTTTCGCGCCGAGGATCAAGATCAGATCGGCCTGCTCAACGCTGTTGTCGTCTCGCTTGGCGGTGAGCCGCATGCTTGGATCACCACGCCATTTTGGAATTCTTTCTTCCTGATGATCATCCTTGTCTGGATCCAAACCGGCTTTGCCATGGTGATCCTCTCGGCGGCCCTGCGCGGCATTTCTGAGGAAACAATCGAGGCCTCGATTTTGGACGGCGCATCGCCGCTGCAGATTTTCTTCAAGATCAAAGTGCCGCAAATCTGGGGCACAATCGCCGTTGTCTGGACCACGATCACCATCACCGTTCTCAAGGTTTTCGATATCGTTTTGGCGATGACCAATGGCCAATGGGGCAGCCAAGTTTTGGCCAACTTGATGTTTGATTGGATGTTTCGGGGCGCCGATTATGGGCGCGCCTCGACGGTCGCGCTGGTGATCATGCTGATGGTCACGCCGATCATGGTCTGGAATATTCGCAACGCCCGCAAGGAGATGCGCTGATGGATAATATCGCAGGCTCGCGCCCGGCGCTCAGCTGGGCCGTCAACATCGCCGTTGTCATCCTTGTCCTCGCTTGGACCATCCCAACCCTTGGCTTGCTGATCTCTTCCTTTCGAGATCGCGACCAGATCAATACCAGCGGCTGGTGGACATCGCTTTCCGCCTCCGAGCAGAATATTGTCGCCCGTGCTGATGCGCCAAAAGAGGCAAAACAGATCGGCGATAAATGGGTTCTGGAAGGCAGCGTGTTTGAAAGCGGGCAGGGCGAAGTGACCGCCTTTGGCATCACCTCGCAAAGCCCGACCGAATTCAAACCGGGCGACATTGCCCCCCATAAATCCGGCGCAAATATCTCCATCGATACCGCAGGCGCCTACACAATTACCTACGCCGAAAAACCAAGCGGCAACCGGGGCCTGCGCCTCTTTGCGACCTCGCTGACCTCCCCAAGCTTCACGCTCGCCAACTATGATCGCGTGCTCTTTTCTGAGGGTATCGCGCGAAGCTTCATCAACACTTTCACCGTGACAATTCCCGCGACAATCATCCCGATTCTGATCGCCGCCTTTGCCGCTTATGCGCTTGCTTGGATGGAGTTCCCCGGCCGCGCGCTGTTGATCGCTATCGTCGTTGGGCTCTTGGTTGTGCCGCTGCAAATGTCGCTTATCCCCTTGCTAAAGCTGCACAATTCTATCGGCCTTGGCAAAAGTTACCTTGGCATTTGGATGGCGCATACGGGCTTTGGCCTGCCGCTCGCAATCTATCTGTTGCGCAACTATATCGCCGGATTGCCGCGCGAAATCATCGAGAGCGCCCGCGTTGACGGCGCGACAGATTTCGAGATTTTCCGCCGCATCATCCTGCCGCTGTCCTTCCCCGCGCTTGCCAGCTTTGCGATCTTCCAATTCCTCTGGGTCTGGAACGATCTGCTGGTCGCGACCGTCTTTCTTGGCAACACAGAAGGCCAGCTGGTGATGACAGGCCAGTTGCGCGAACTTTTGGGCAGCCGTGGCGGCGATTGGGAAATTCTTGCAAGCTCGGCCTTCGTGTCTATCGCGGTGCCGCTGCTTGTCTTCTTTGCAATGCAAAAATACCTCGTGCGCGGCCTGCTGGCCGGCTCGGTCAAAGGCGGATAAATACAGATGAGCGCAGCAGAAAAAACCCTCAAACAGCTGACCCAATCCCATGATTGGTGGCGCGGTGCGGTGATCTATCAGGTCTATCCGCGCAGCTTTCAGGACAGCAATGATGACGGGATCGGCGATCTTGGCGGGATAACGTCGCGGCTGCCCTATATCGCCTCGCTCGGTGTCGATGCGCTGTGGATTTCGCCGTTCTTTACCTCGCCGATGAAGGATTTCGGCTATGATGTCTCGGACTATTGCGATGTCGATCCAATGTTTGGCACTTTGGCCGATTTCGATGCCCTGATCGCGCGCGCCCATCAGCTTGGCCTCAAAGTGATGATTGATCTGGTGCTCTCGCATACCTCGGATCAGCACCCATGGTTTGTCGAGAGCCGCAAAGATCATTCCAACCCCAAAAGCAACTGGTACGTCTGGGCCGATGCCAAAGAAGACGGCACGCCGCCCAACAATTGGCTCTCAATCTTTGGCGGTTCGGCATGGGCGTGGGACGCAGGGCGGATGCAATATTACCTGCACAACTTCCTCACCGAGCAGCCCGATCTCAACTTCCACGAGCCCCAAGTTCAGACCGCCTTGCTTGAGGCGGCAACCTTCTGGCTTGAGCGCGGCGTTGATGGCTTTCGCCTTGATACGATCAACTTTTACTTTCACGATGCCGAGCTGCGCTCCAACCCGGCTTTGCCCGCCGAGGCGCGCAACGCGACCATTGCCCCCGCGGTAAACCCCTATAATTGGCAAGAGCATATCTACTCAAAGAACCGCCCGGAAAACCTTGATTTTCTTCGCAAATTGCGCGCCGTGATGGAACCGTATGGCGCAGCCGCCGTGGGTGAAGTGGGCGACGCACAGCGCGGGCTTGAAATCCTCGGCCAATATACTGCGGGCAATGATTTGATGCAGATGTGCTATGCGTTCGAGCTGCTCTCTGGCGATCAACCAACGGCTGCCTATGTCGCCGATGTCATGGCCAAACTCACATCCGCTGCGCCCAATGGCTGGGCCTGCTGGGCCTATTCCAACCACGATGTTGTGCGCCACATATCCCGCTGGGGCCTCAGTGACGCCGCCGCGCGCCTGTTCACCACGTTGATGATGTGCCTGCGCGGATCGGCCTGTATCTACCAAGGCGAAGAGCTCGGCCTTCCCGAAGCAGATGTCGCCTTTGAAGATCTCCAAGACCCCTACGGCATCGCCTTTTGGCCCGAGTTTAAGGGGCGCGATGGCTGCCGCACGCCGATGGTCTGGGAGCAAAGCAATTCAAATGGTGGCTTCTCGCAAGCGCCCAAAACATGGCTCCCGGTCGCGGCAAATCACCTCGCAAAATCCGTCGCCGCCGCCGAAGATATGCCAACGGCGCTCTTGCATCACTACCGCGCAGCCATCGCCCTGCGCCATGACAGCAATGCCCTTGCCCTTGGCGCCCAATCGCCGCTCAAAGCGCAAGGCGATTTGCTTTCGTTCTTGCGTGAAAGCAATGGCGAAGAGGTCATGTGCCTGTTCAATATGGGCGATGACGTCGCCACAACAACCTTGCCCGCGGGCGCATGGGAAAACATCGCAGCGCCTCTGGGCGGTGCGTCGCCCAATGCCGATGCAAGCCTAAGCCTCGCCCCATGGCAAACCGCAGTTTTGCGCCGCGCATTCTAACGCTGGATATCAGGAGATACGACATGGCCGATCTAAAATTAACCAGCGTTGCCAAAACATACGGCGGCAAAGTTAATGTCCTCAAGGACATCGATCTTGATATCAAAACCGGCGAGCTGATCGTTTTTGTCGGCCCCTCAGGCTGTGGCAAATCCACCCTTTTGCGCATGATCGCCGGGCTCGAGCGCATCTCCGGCGGCACGCTCGAGATTGACGGCGAAGTGATGAACGATGTGCCCCCCGCCAAACGCGGCATTGCCATGGTGTTTCAATCCTACGCGCTTTATCCGCATATGACCGTGCGCGACAACATGGCTTTCGCGCTTAAAATCGCCAAAATGCCAAAGGCCGAAATCGACGCCGCCGTTGATAATGCCGCGCGTATCCTCCAACTTACCGATTATCTGGATCGCCTGCCCAAAGCGCTCTCAGGCGGGCAGCGCCAACGCGTGGCCATCGGGCGCGCCATCGTGCGCGATCCTAAGGTCTACCTGTTCGATGAGCCGCTCTCCAATCTGGACGCCGCCCTGCGCGTCGCCACACGGATCGAAATCGCCCAGCTCAAAGAAGCAATGCCGGGCTCGACGATGATTTATGTGACCCATGATCAAGTTGAAGCCATGACGCTTGCTGATCGCATCGTCGTTTTGGCCAACAAAGGCATCGCCCAAGTCGGCTCGCCGCTTGATCTCTATGAGCGCCCCGAAAATGAATTCGTCGCCCAATTCATCGGCTCCCCCGCGATGAACCTGATCCCCGGCAAAATCATCGCCACGGGTGCAAAAACCAAAGTTGATCTGGGCAATGGGGCCGTCGCCGTTTCCAACGTGCCCACGACAAAGGCTGACATGGGCCTTGCGGTAAATGTTGGTGTGCGCCCCGAAGATATGGTCGCGGCCAAGAAGGACTTCCTTTTTGACGGCACTGTTGGCTTTGTCGAGGCGCTTGGCGAAGTCACCCTGCTGTACTTTACTCCGCAAGAGGGGCGCGAGGCAGTGATTGGGAAATTGCCGGGCATTCACAGCGATCTGCGCGGAAAAACCGTTAAACTCACCGCCGCGCCCGAGAAGGTTCATCTGTTCTCAGAGGGCAAATCGCTACTCTACCGCTAAAGCCTAAACGCGGCTCAAAGAACGGCCCTGAGCGATGCCCATGAGCGCCGCTCTTTGAGCCTATTCCCATGAAAAAAGCAAGTGAGCACAGCCTTTCACGGTTGTGCAAATATCCCCGCCGGAGGCATCAAGTCTTGCCGCTTTGCGCAATCCTTGATCCGGCGCGATATCCCCTGCCAAAAGCGCCATCAGCGCTGGTGGCAGGGGAGAGACCTATAGAAGGTTCGGCAGCCACAGAACGATGCCCGGGAAGGAGATCAGAACCGCCACGGTCACAACATCCGCCACAAAGAAGGGCGAGGCGCCGCGAAATACGTCTTGGACGGAGATCGGCAATTTGCTGTCTTGTGCAACACCAGCCACCACAAAGCAATTCAGCCCAATCGGCGGGGTGATCAGGCAGAGCTCGGCCATCTTCACCACGATAATCCCAAACCAAATCGCGCAGTTTTCGCCCGACATACCCAGCACAGAATCCGCCGCCGAAACATCCGGCCCGCCGTTAAGCGCCATGACAGCAGGGAAGGTCACCGGAAGGGTAAGGATCAGCATGCCAATGGCATCCATGAACATCCCCAAGATGACGTAAACGCCAAGGATGATCAGCAAGGTCATATAGGCCGGTTGTTCCAGCCCACCGATCCAATCGGCAAACACGGTCGGCAATTTGGCAAAACCAAGGAAGCGTACATAGATCAGCACGCCCCAGATCATCGTAAAGATCATCACCGTGAGCTTGGCCGCTTCCATCAGAGCAGACGAGAGCTGCCCCCATTTCATCCCCTTCCAGATCGCCATGATCAGGACGACAAAGGCCCCAAGCGCGCCGGCTTCTGTTGGCGTCGCCCAGCCAAAGTAAATCGAGTAGACGATGATGAAGACGACAAGGAAGATCGGGAAAGTGCCGGGCAGGGACTCAAAGCGCTGCTTCCAGGTAAAGCCGCGCACTGGCGGTCCAAGGTCTTTGCGAAATTTCGCAAGGCCGATCACGAGGGCCGCATAGATCAGCGCAGAGACCGCGCCAGGCAGGAAGCCAGCCAGCAGCAGTTTGCCCACCGATTGCTCAACGATGATCGCATAGATCACCAGGATCGCCGAGGGCGGGATCAGCGAGGCAAGCGTGCCCCCAGCGGCCACAACCCCTGCGGCAAAGCGTTTGTCGTAACCCGCTTCAAGCATCTCGGGGATGGCGATACGCGCGAAAACGGCCGATGTCGCCACCGAGGCGCCAGAAACGGCGGCAAAGCCTGCGGTCGAGAAAACCGTCGCAACACCAAGCCCGCCGGGCACCCAGCCAACCCAACGCTTGGCCGCTTCAAACAGGTATTTGGTCAGGCCTGCGTAATAAGCGAGATAACCGATGAGGATGAAGGTCGGGATCAACGACAGCGCATAAGTCGTTGATTTTGAATGCGGAACTTGGCCCGAAAGCTTCATCGCGGTGATCAGGCCTTTGTCAAAGCCCTGCTTTTGCATGAAAAAGGCACAAAGCCCGATAAAGCCGATAAAGGCCGTGGCAAACGCAACCCGCACCCCAATAATCACCAGCACAAGCAGCAAGCCTGAAAGCCAGAGCGACAGGTTAAAAATATCGACGCCTTCAAGCAGCGCCTTCATGTCAATAAGACTATCCATCAGCGCCATCCATAGCTTCGGCTTCTGCCATCGCTTGTTCTGTGGCGTCCATCACAAGCGGGACGGCCACGGGTTTTTCTTCATTACGACGGTAAGCGCGCCCAAAGCCCCAGAGCTGCAACACAAGCCGCCCCCAAAGCACAGCCATCGAGACCGTAACAACCAATTTGGCAGGCCAAAGCGGCAGGCCAATATCAATCGAGCTATCAGACGACCAACGCGGGCGGGCAAAATCAAAGCTGCGCTCAAAGTGAAAATACGTCCCATAAACCAGGGCCGTGACCACAAAGAGCATAAACAGGATCGAGAGGAATTCAGCGATCCAAAGCGGGCGGCGATGCAGCTGACCAATCACAATGTCCATACGGATATGGCCGCCTTCGCGCTGGCAATAACTCAGCCCCAAAAAGGCAAAGATCGCCATGAACTGCTGTGTCCAATCGACATAGCCGGGCACGGGCGCATTGAGAAGTTTGCGAGAGATAACATGCACAACAGCCAAAACAACCAGCGCAAAGATCGTGATCCCGGCCGCGAGGTTCATTGCCGATTCAATTTTAAAATACGCACGATCAAAGCGCGACAGCGCAGAGCTGTCACTTAAGACAGGGGATGAGGACATATGGCCACCCTAAAAGAAAGGAAGGGGCCCCGCGTGCGGAGCCCCATTTGCTTTTACTTGTTCAGAGTTGTCTGAACGAGATCATAAAGCTCTTGGCCAGGAATGCCTTGGCCTTCCATTGTGGCAATCCATTCATCACGAATTGGGCCAGCCGCCTTTTCGCGGAACTCAGCAATCACGCTGTCTTCCAGAACAACTTTTTTCACGTTCTTCTCAGTCAAAACGGTTTCCCATTTGGACAGAACGTTTTGCTCATAGTTGTCAACATAGTGCTGAACCGCTTCTTCAACCGAGCTATCAAGCGCTTCACGCTCTGCATCCGTCAGGGCTGCATAAGCATCAGTGTTGACAACAACTGGGCAGTTCACTGTGCCGGGGTTGAGGTTCTCAGTCCACCACTCAGCAATATCGATGGTGCGGTAGGCGAAATGCGCGTGCTGCGCAAAGGCCACCGTATCAACAACGCCGCTTTCCATCGCGTTATAGGCTTCTGTCGCGGTCACCGATGTCGGCACAGCGCCAACAGCGGAGAAGGCTTTGCCGATGCCGCCTGTGGCGCGCACACGCATGCCATTGAACTTGTCCAATGTCGCCGCAGGATCGCCTACACCGACAAGGTTGTACTGTGGCATTGGCGAAGGCATCAAAAGCTTCGCGTTCCAGCGCGCCAGATCAGCAACTGTCGCCGGGTGCTGATACACAGCATTGGAAACGGCAACTTCTTGGGCCAGTGTGCTGACGCCAATGAAGGGCAGCTCAAGCACGGTCAAAGTTGGGTTTTTATCCGCGTGGTAGCCCGCGCAAATCTGGGCCATTTCAAAGGCGCCGATGGAGATCCCATCAAGGTTTTCTTTGTTCTTGGAAAGCGTGCCATATCCAAGGCTAAGCGTGAACTCGCCATTGGTTTTTGCCGAGACCAGCTCAGCCAGCTTCTCAACATGTTCGGTGAAGGCGCGGCGCGACCCCCAAACAGAGACATTCCATTCTGTGGCCATAGCCTCGCCAGCAAAGCTTAGCGAAAGCGCGACAAGGGCTGTTTTACCCAGTAGATTTTTCATGATTTTCCTCCCTGAAAACCTTAATTTTCCCATGCGAAAGCCTAGCGATTAGGGTTTGTGGGTCAATCTCTATTTTGGCCAATCGTTTTTCTAAGACCGCAAAAAGCCGTTCTCTACGCAGAATTGGGTAGGGTTTTGCCCCTAAGCGGGCGCCGGCTTTTTCATCATGATCCGCGCGGCACTCTCCCAAGCATGGGCGCCGCATTTCCCCAACACAGCCCTTTTCGACAGCGCAAAATCCATGCATAAACCCGCATATAAATGGCGCGCCGCGATGCTTTCGCGCCGCAGCACCTCCAAGGCAAAAAGGCGACCTCATGCAATTCAATCCAAAACCGCCGCTTTGGGCGCGCACGCCGCCCGCAATCTTTCCGCCCATTCTGGGCCTGCTTGGCATCGGCCTTGCTTGGCGCACCGCCGCCAAAAGCCTCAATGCGCCCGAGTGGATCGGAGAGATGTTGCTTGGCGCGGTCGGCTTGCTGTTTGTCTTTGCTCTGCTGGCCTATGCAAGCAAAGTGGCGCGCCGCCCATCTGTAATCTTGGATGATCTCAAGATCCTGCCGGGCCGGGCAGGGATCGCGGCCGCCTCTCTTGCGCTGATGCTTTTTGCCGCCGCCTTGATCCCGGTTGCGCCGCAGATCGCCCATGTCGCTTTTGGCGCGGCTGTGATTACGCATTCGCTTTTGGCGATCCTGATGATCTATGTTTTGCTAAGCGGCCCCAAAGAGCAGCGCACCGTAACGCCGATTTGGCATCTAAGCTTTGTTGGCTTTATCGTTTTGCCGTTGGCGGGCCTGCCCTTGGGCTATGTCGAGGGCGCGCGCCTGATCTTTTGGGGGACGATGCCGATTGCCGCGGTGATCTGGGGGATCAGCCTTGTGCAATTCATCCGCAACCGCGCGCCAGAGCCGCTGCGCCCGCTGTTTGCCATCCATCTCTCACCGCTTAGCCTTTTCGCCATTGTCGCGGCGGGCTTGGGCTATCAGCAGATCGCCATTGGCTTTGCCGTAGCTGCGGTGATCGCGCTTGCGGCCTTGTTGATTGCGGTGCGCTGGCTGACCATTTCCGGGTTCAGCGCGATGTGGGGCGCGTTTACCTTTCCGATGGCGGCGTTTTGCAATGCGATGCTGGCGGTCGAGCCCTTTGGCCCGCATCTGTTTGGCCTGTTGGGGCGGGTTGGATTGGCCTTTGCAAGCATCGCGGTGATCTGGATCGCGGTAAAGATCATGCAAGCTTGGACCAAAGGGAAACTTGCCGTGGCGACGAATGCAGCGCAGGCCTAGGGGCGTTAGAGCCAAGGGGATTTGGCCACCGGGATTTGGCCACCGGGATTTGTGATCTGGGATTTGCGATCTGGGATTTGTGCGCTGAGAGACTTTGGCTTTAGTGAGGTCGGGCTGTCGCGCGCGCCGTTTGGGCGGGGCCGCTTAAATTCTGGGCCATGAATTTGCGAATTCAAACCAAGAATAAGCCGGGGCGCAGCCTGCGACCTATTGGCCATGGCAGCGCCGTTTTGCTGCCTTAAGTCAGATTTGTGGCGATTATTTTGCCGTTTCGGTCGGGCGGCTTTCAAATAGGCCTTTTCAGGCGGGCGCTTTAGTGAGATAGGGACGCGTCAAACGAACTCATCCAAGGAGAGACCCCATGGAGATTCGCGAGGCACTCACCTTCGACGATGTCCTGCTTGTTCCCGCAGCTTCCACGGTTCTGCCGTCGACAGCTGATACACGCACCCGTGTGACCCAAACCATCAGCATGAATATCCCGCTGCTCAGCTCCGCGATGGACACGGTGACAGAGGCGCGCATGGCGATTGCGATGGCGCAGGCGGGCGGCATTGGCGTTGTGCATCGCAACCTCTCCATTGAAGAGCAATCGCGCGAGATACGCCGTGTGAAACGCTTTGAGAGCGGCATCGTTTACAACCCAATCACTCTAACCGCCAATCAGACCTTGGCCGACGCGCGCGCCTTGGCCGAGCGGTATAACTTTACCGGCTTTCCCGTGGTCGATGAGCGCGGCCATGTGGTTGGCATCGTGACCAACCGCGACATGCGTTTTGCCGAAAGCGACAAGACGCCAGTAAGCGCGATGATGACGGTCAATAATCTGGCCGTTCTGCGCGAACCTGCTGATCTTGAAGAGGCCAAGAGCCTGATGCGTTCGCGCCGGATCGAGAAGCTTTTGGTGACCAATGAAGCGGGCAAGCTGACCGGCCTGTTGACCCTAAAAGATACCGAGCAAGCCGTGTTGAACCCCTCGGCCTGTAAGGATGAACTGGGCCGCCTTCGCGTTGCCGCCGCCACGACCGTTGGCGATGCAGGCTTTGAGCGCTCCGAGGCTTTGGTCGATGCAGGCGTCGATATCATCGTGATTGATACAGCCCACGGCCATTCCGAGGGCGTCGCGATTGCGGTTAAACGCGCGCGCGAGCTCTCCAGCACCGTGCAGATTATCGCCGGCAACGTCGCCACAGGCGAGGCCACGCGCGCGCTGATTGATGCAGGCGCCAATGGCATCAAGGTTGGCATTGGCCCCGGCTCGATCTGTACCACGCGGATGGTGGCCGGCGTCGGCGTGCCGCAACTCTCGGCCGTTATGGATTGCGCGGCTGCCGCGGGCGATGTTCCGGTGATTGCGGATGGTGGCATCAAGTTCTCAGGCGATTTTGCCAAGGCGATTGCGGCGGGGGCCTCTTGTGCCATGGTCGGCTCGATGATTGCCGGGACGGATGAAAGCCCCGGCGAAGTGATCCTCTATCAGGGCCGCTCCTATAAAAGCTTTCGCGGCATGGGCTCGCTTGGCGCCATGGCGCGCGGCTCGGCCGATCGGTATTTCCAAAAGGATGCCGCCTCTGACAAGCTTGTGCCTGAAGGGATCGAAGGGCAGGTCGCTTATAAGGGCAGTGCCAACGCGGTTATTCACCAGCTTGTCGGCGGTTTGCGCGCGGCAATGGGCTATACCGGCAATGGCACGATTGAAGAGATGCGCAAGAACTGCACATTTGTTAAGATCACTGGTGCTGGCTTGAAAGAAAGCCATGTGCATGATGTTCAGATTACCCGCGAAAGCCCGAATTACCGGATCGGCTAAGGCGTCCACATAAGAATTGGAGGCCTGCTGCTTTTGGGGCGGCGGGCCTTTTTTGATCCAGGGTGGCGCGCGATGTGTGGCCCCAATGAGAGGCAAATGCCATGATCCCTGCGGCCCGTATCTCTGCTGCCATCGACATTCTGGATGACATCCTTGCAGGCAACGCCGCCGAGCAGGTGCTGACCCGTTGGGCACGTGCCAATCGCTATGCAGGATCGGGCGATCGCGCCGCCATTCGCGACTTGGTCTTTGAGGCGGTGCGCCGGATGCGCTCTTTTGCCTGGCTTGGCGGGGCGGGCGAGGGCGGCCCAAGCGGGCGGGCTTTGATGATCGGCGCGCTGCGGGCAGAGGGGCAGGACCCAAAGGATCTTTTTACCGGCGCGCGCTTTGCGCCTGCGCCTTTGAGCGATGAAGAGGCCGCAGATGCACCAAGCTTGGCCGAGGCGCCGCGCGATATTGCGCTGGATTGCCCCGCCTGGTTGCTGACGAAATTCGATGCGGCATTGGGGGCGCAAGCGGAGGCTGTTTTGCGCCTTATGCAAAGCCGCGCACCGGTGTTTCTGCGGGTCAACCTTGCGCGCAGCACCCGCGATGAGATGGTCGCCGCCCTTGCCCTTGATGGGGTCGAGACCGCGCCACACGCCCTTTCCCCAAGCGCGCTTGAAGTGCTGAGCAACCCGCGCCGCATTGCCAATTCCCAAGCCTATGCGGATGGGTTGGTTGAGCTTCAGGATGCGGCCAGCCAAGCGATTGTTGATTTTCTACCGCTTCAAGATGGCCAGAAAATCCTTGATTATTGCGCCGGTGGCGGCGGCAAATTGCTGGCCATGGCGGCGCGCGCAAAAGCCCAGTTTACCGCCCATGATATTGACCCGCGCCGCATGAGCGATATCGCGCCACGGGCCGAACGGGCGGCCATTCCCGGCATCACTTATGCCGAGCCGGGCGCGCCAAAAGGCACGTTTGATCTGGTGCTTTGTGATGCGCCCTGCACAGGCTCTGGCTCATGGCGGCGCGCGCCCCATGCCAAATGGGATCTAAGCGAGGAACGCCTCCAAGAGCTTTGCGATATTCAGGCCGAAGTCCTTGATAAAGCATGCGGTTTCGTCGCGCCGGGCGGGGTGCTTGCCTATGCGACTTGCTCGCTCTTTGACCAAGAGAATGAGGCGCAGATCGCGGCCTTCCTAAAGCGCCACCCAGAGTGGAAAATCGTCAAGTCCCAGACCCTAACCCCGCTTGACGGTGGCGATGGGTTTTTCTGTGCTCTCTTGACGCGTTAAGACTTTCAAAGCTACACAACCTATGGGTGAATGCTTTTGAGGCGACCCAAAGAGCGCCGATTTTGGCGTATCTTAAGGTGAGGTTAACCAAAAACTTGCAAAAGTCAGGGGAACGATTCTCAAGGGAGGCAGGCCAAGTGTCCGAAACGGCGCTCGCACCTGATACCATCACCCGCGCCGCGCGCAAATTGGCTCCCGGAAGCATCTATCTTGCTTCGCTCGGGGTTGTTGCCATTGGCGGCGCATTTGCTTCCCCCGATCCGCGCCTTGGCATTGGCTTTATGATCCTTGGGATAACGCTGCTTTGGATCGTGCTGATCGTGCGCGTCCTTGTGCAGCGCTATACGCGCTCGCGCAGCCGTGTGCATGAAACCATCGCAGGCTTTATCGCCTATGATGCAGCACCCGCCTTTACCACCAATGGCGACGGGATGATTGGCTATCAAAATCAAGCGGCGACAGAGGAATTTGGCGGGGTTGGCGGGCGCTCGTTGCTGACGGCATTGGGCGAGGTCTTTGCCTCTCCCGGCGCCACGCTTCAGCGTCTTCAAACCCGCGCAAAAAGCCATGGAGCGGCGCGCGAAGATGCGGTGACCCGCAGCGGCCACGTGCGCCTAAGCGTGCATCAAATCGGTGATGATGGCTATCTTTGGCGGCTGGAAAGCCTAAGCGAACAAAACCTAGATCGCGGCGCGGATGCCATTGCCTTGCCGATGATGGCGGTCTCCAAATCCGGGACCGTGCTGCATATGAATGAAGCGCTGCGCACCCTGCTTGGCGGGCGTGAAGGCGCGCTTGATCGCATCGTGAATGATCTGCCGCTGCGCCCCGGCGATATTCATGAGATTTCCGCCAAAGACGGCAAAATGCGCTGCCAAATCACCGAAGTGATTAGTGCAGCCGGGCGGCGCGAACTCTATTTTATGCCGCAAAAATCCGCCCGTGCTGGCGATTGGGAACTGCTGGATGCGCTTCCCGTTCCGTTGCTGAAAATGGATGCCGCGGGCAATGTTCAGCTTGCCAACCGCCCGGCGCGCGATCTGCTTGCTACCCCCGAAGTTTCCGGCATCGAATTTGCCGATCTCGTCGAAGGATTGGGCCGCTCCGTTACCGATTGGCTGATGGAGGCCGCAGAAGGGCGCACCGTTCTCAAACCAGAGATCGTGCGCGCGACCCGCCCCATGGGCGAAACCTTCCTGCAGATAACCCTGAACCGCGTCATTGAAGGCGATGAAGTCGCGCTTATCGCGGTTCTGAACGATGCGACCGAGCTGAAAACCCTCGAAGCGCAGTTCGTCCAAAGCCAAAAAATGCAGGCCATCGGCCAGCTTGCCGGCGGCGTCGCGCATGATTTCAACAATCTGCTCACGGCGATTTCGGGCCATTGCGACCTGCTCCTTCTGCGCCATGATAAAGGCGACCCTGATTTTGGCGATCTGGTCCAAATTCACCAGAATGCCAATCGCGCCGCCTCACTTGTCGGGCAATTGCTCGCGTTTTCGCGCAAACAAACCCTCAAGCCAGAGGTCGTCGATCTTCGCGACGCGCTTTCTGATCTGACCCATCTGCTCAATCGATTGGTCGGGGAAAAAGTACGCCTTGCACTCGATCATGACCCGAGCCTGCACATGATCCGCGCCGATAAACGCCAGATCGAACAGGTCATCATGAACCTTGTGGTTAACGCGCGCGACGCTATGCCCGAGGGCGGCGAAATCTCGATCGAGACCCGCAATGAGGATCTCACAAACCCCTATGAACGGGATCGTGTTGCTGTGCCGCCGGGAAAATACGTCGTTGTGAAAGTGACCGATAAGGGCTCGGGCATTCCGGCTGACAAGCTGCAAAAAGTATTTGAGCCCTTTTTTACCACCAAACGAACCGGCGAGGGCACGGGCCTTGGCCTCTCGACCGCCTACGGTATCGTCAAACAAACTGGCGGCTTCATTTTCGTCGATTCCATCGTCGGGCAGGGGACGTCGTTTACCCTATTTCTGCCCGCGCATGACAAGGTCATTAGCAAAGAGGCGCCAAAAGCCTTGCCCGCCGCGGCCAAACAACAAAGTCACGAAAGCGGCGTGATCCTTTTGGTCGAAGACGAAGCCCCCGTGCGCGCCTTTGCCTCGCGCGCCCTTAGAATGCGCGGCTATACGGTAATTGAGGCTGAAAACGCCGAAGAGGCGCTCAATACGCTTGAGGATGAGAGCCTGAAAGTCGATGTCTTTGTGACGGATGTGATCATGCCGGGTCTTGACGGGCCAAGCTGGGTTTCGCTTGCCTTGGAAAAACGCCCCGGTGTGAAAGTCGTGTTTGTCTCGGGTTACGCCGAAGAAAGCTTCGCAGAACAACAAGCGCGAATCCCCAATTCGGTTTTCTTACCCAAGCCATTCTCCTTGTCCGAGCTGACCGCAACCGTGCAGGAACAAATTCACTAACTTCCTTTAGTGCATTGTTTTTACGCCTATTTTGACGATCTCCATCGGCGTTTCACTTTTTCAAATCTTGGTAACCAGCTGTTAACCAAGCCTGCGTCAAAATGAACAAACAAAATTTTAGTTGAAATGTTCTCTTTTTGATCTCATAAGGGTTAACAGAACAAGAGGCGAACATAAGCAGCATTGCCGCCCACCTGCGGGTATGGAATAAGGGATCAGTACAATGGCCACAACAGCGTCGGTAGACATGAACAATAAGCGCGATAGCGAAAAACAAAAGGCGCTCGATTCAGCGCTGGCTCAGATCGAACGTCAGTTCGGCAAAGGGTCTATCATGAAACTCGGCGGCGACAATCCGATCGCCGAGATTGAATCTACCTCAACAGGTTCCCTTGGGCTTGATATTGCCCTTGGAATTGGCGGCATCCCAAAGGGCCGCGTTGTTGAAATTTATGGCCCCGAAAGTTCCGGTAAAACAACGCTGACATTGCATTGCATTGCCGAAGAGCAGAAAAAAGGCGGCGTTTGCGCCTTTGTCGATGCCGAGCACGCGCTTGATCCGATTTATGCCCGCAAACTTGGCGTTAACCTTGATGAGCTGCTGATCTCGCAGCCAGATACAGGCGAGCAGGCGCTCGAAATCGTTGATACATTGGTACGCTCCGGCGCGGTGAATATGGTTGTCGTTGATTCCGTGGCCGCCCTGACGCCCAAGTCAGAACTCGAAGGCGATATGGGCGACAGCTCGGTTGGGGTTCATGCCCGCTTGATGAGCCAAGCCATGCGCAAACTGACCGGCTCCATCAGCCGCACCAAATGCACTGTGATCTTCATCAACCAAATTCGGATGAAAATCGGCGTTATGTTCGGCTCGCCGGAAACAACGACAGGCGGCAACGCGCTGAAATTCTACTCTTCCGTGCGCCTTGATATCCGCCGCATTGGCGCCATCAAAGATCGTGATGAAGTCGTCGGCAATCAGACGCGCGTTAAAGTCGTGAAAAACAAAGTTGCGCCGCCCTTCAAACAGGTCGAATTTGATATCATGTACGGCGAAGGCATCTCCAAAATGGGCGAATTGCTCGATCTTGGGGTGAAGGCAGGCATCGTTGAAAAATCCGGAAGCTGGTTCAGCTACGGCGATGAACGGGTCGGGCAGGGGCGCGAAAACGCCAAAGAATTCCTGAAGGAAAACAAACATATTGCCCTTGAGATCGAAGATAAAATCCGCGCCTCACATGGGCTCGATTTTGATCTAGAAGCGCAATTGGCCCATGACGATGGCCCCGAGGACCTCGTAGAAGAGTAATTCGCGCAATATTTGAGTTGAAAGGCCGGGCAAATGCTCGGCCTTTTCACTTTTCAGCCCTGAAAATCTCCGCCCTGTGGACAGGCCCGCCGCGCAAGCGTAAACGGGTTTGGAACAACATTTTTTGAGAGCTCCGCGCATCCATGGCCAGCCTGAACGATATCCGCTCAACCTTCCTGAATTTCTTTGAAAGCCACGATCACCAGATCGTTGAAAGTTCGCCGCTTGTGCCGCGCAACGATCCAACTTTGATGTTTACCAATGCAGGTATGGTGCAGTTTAAGAATTGCTTCACAGGCGTTGAAAAACGCGATTATCAGCGCGCGACGACCTCGCAAAAATGCGTCCGCGCCGGCGGCAAACATAACGATCTGGATAACGTCGGTTACACAGCGCGCCACCACACGTTTTTTGAGATGCTCGGCAACTTTTCTTTCGGGAACTATTTCAAAGAGGAAGCGATCCCCTTTGCTTGGGATCTGCTGACCAAAGAGTTCGGCATTGATAAGGATAAGCTGCTCGTCACCGTCTATCACACCGACGATGAAGCCGCGAATATCTGGAAGAAATACGCAGGCCTGCCAGATGATCGCATCATTCGCATCGCCACGGATGATAACTTTTGGTCGATGGGGGCCACGGGGCCATGCGGGCCTTGTTCGGAAATTTTCTATGATCACGGCGATCACATTTGGGGCGGCCCTCCCGGCAGTCCGGACGAAGACGGCGACCGGTTTATCGAGATTTGGAACATTGTTTTCATGCAAAACGAGAAGTTCGAAGACGGCTCTCTGCGTGATCTGCCCAACCAGTCCATCGATACCGGCATGGGGCTTGAACGCATCGGCGCGCTGCTTCAGGGCAAACACGATAACTACGACACAGACGTGATGCGCACGCTGATTGAGGCCTCCGCCCATGCCACCAGCGCCGATCCCGATGGCCCCGGAAATGTCCATCACCGCGTCATCGCCGATCACCTGCGCTCAACCTCATTCTTGATTGCTGATGGCGTTTTGCCCTCCAACGAGGGCCGTGGATATGTCCTGCGCCGGATCATGCGCCGCGCCATGCGTCATGCGCATCTTTTGGGGGCGAAAGATCCGGTGATGCACCGTCTTGTCAGCGCACTTGTTGGTGAAATGGGCGGCCATTACAAAGAGTTACAGCGCGCCCAATCCTTGATCGAAGAGACATTGCGCAATGAAGAAACGCGTTTTCGCGAGACCCTTGATCGCGGACTTCGCTTACTTGACGACGAGCTAAGCGGCCTGCCCGAAGGCGCGGCCCTTCCCGGTAAGGCCGCCTTTAAGCTCTATGATACTTTCGGCTTCCCGCTCGATCTGACCCAAGATGCCCTGCGCGAAAAGGGCCGTGAGGTTGAAACCGAAGGCTTTACAGCCGCAATGGAAGCGCAAAAAGCCAAAGCGCGCGCTGCATGGTCCGGCTCAGGCGATACGGCCGATGCCTCGATCTGGTTTGACATCGCCGAAGAACACGGCACCACTGAATTCCTCGGCTACGATACCGAAGAGGCCGAGGGCCAAGTGCTCGCCATCATCCGCGACGGCGCCCATGAGCAACACGCCGATACAGGCGAAACCGTGCAAATCGTCGTCAACCAAACTCCGTTTTACGCCGAAAGCGGCGGCCAAATCGGCGATACAGGCGAGCTGAAAACCGACAGCGGCGCGGCCAAAATCACCGAGACGCGCAAAGTCGCCGGGGTGTTCATCCATTTTGCCGAAGTGACCAAGGGCCGGATCGCCGCCAAAGAAGGCGCGCAGCTCAAGGTCGATCATGACCGGCGAAGCGCCATTCGCGCCAGCCATTCCGCAACGCACCTTCTGCACGAAGCCCTGCGCGAGGCCCTTGGCGATCATGTCGCACAGCGCGGCTCGCTAAATGCCGCTGGCCGTTTGCGCTTTGATTTCAGCCATTCCAAAGCCCTCTCGCAGGACGAAATTGCCCGTGTTGAGGCCGATATCAACCATTTCATCCGCCAAAACACGCCCGTTGAGACCCGCATCATGACGCCTGACGATGCGCGCGCGCTTGGCGCCCAAGCTCTCTTTGGCGAGAAATACGGCGATGAGGTGCGCGTTGTCTCCATGGGGAAATCCCAAAGCGGCAAAGGGATCGACGGCCAGACCTATTCGATCGAGCTTTGCGGCGGGACCCATGTGCGCCAAACCGGCGATATCGGCATCTGTGTGCTGCTCAGCGATAGCGCTTCCTCCTCTGGCGTGCGCCGCATCGAGGCGCTGACCGGCGAGGCCGCGCTTAACCATCTCGTGGAGGCGGCCAATCGGATGAACGCCGTCGCCGCCACTTTGAAAGCCCAACCAACCGAGGTCGAAGAGCGCTTGCGCAGCCTGATGGACGAACGCAAATCGCTGTCCAACGAGGTCGCACAATTGCGCAGAGAGCTCGCCATGAGCGGCGGCGCGGGCCAATCTGGCGCAGCCGAGCCCAAAGATATCAATGGCATTCCCTTCCTTGCGCAGGTTCTCTCTGGCGTTTCTGGCAAGGACCTTCCTGCGCTGATTGATGAGCATAAACAAAGGCTTGGAACGGGAGCTGTACTTCTTATTGCCGATAGCGATGGCAAAGCGGCCGTGGCTGCTGGCGTAACGGCCGATCTGACGGACAAAGTCTCCGCCGTTGAGCTGGTGCGCGCTGCAACGCCTGAATTGGGCGGCAAGGGCGGCGGTGGCCGCGCCGATATGGCCCAAGGCGGCGGACCAGATGCCAGCAAAGCCGAGGCCGCAATTGCCGCCGCAGAAAAACTGATAGGAGCCTGATATGACCGCCCTTTGGATCGCCCATGTGCACGTCACCGATGAAGAAAGCTATGCAAAATATGCCGCCCTCGCAACCGGCGTAATCGCCGAACACGGCGGAAATTTCCTGGTGCGCGGCGGCAAATACGAACAGTTCGAAGGCAAAGATCGCGCCCGTAATGTTGTCGCCCGCTTCCCAAGCCTACAGGCCGCGCATGATTGCTATCACTCCGATGCCTACCAACACGCGCTCAGCTTTGCGCGCCACGCCTCAGAGCGCGATCTTATGATCGTTGAAGAACTCGGATAAATATCCGCGCCGCCCCTTTCACAGTTGGATAAATATCCAAACTGGGCGCGCGCACTCAAACATCATACCCGCAAATGCAAAAGGGCCCGCCAACCGGCGAGCCCTTTTCTTTATCTATAACAATCGCTTAGGCAGAGCGCGATTGACGCTTGCGCTCGTTCGGATCCAAATAACGCTTGCGCAGACGGATCGAATTTGGCGTCACTTCAACCAATTCATCATTGTCGATATAGGCAATCGCTTCTTCAAGCGACAAGGTGATTGGCGTCGTCAGACGCACCGCTTCATCCGTACCGGAAGCACGCACGTTAGAGAGCTTCTTGCCCTTCAGCGGGTTCACTTCGAGATCGTTTTCGCGGCTATGTTCGCCAATGATCATGCCCGTATAAACATCTTCCTGCGCGCCGATAAAGAAGCGGCCACGGTCCTCAAGGTTGAAGATCGCATAAGGCACAGAGACGCCATTTTCCATCGAGATCAAAACGCCAGCACGACGGCCAGGGATCGCCCCTTTGTGCGGTGCCCAGTCGTGGAACACACGGTTCATAACACCAGTGCCGCGCGTATCCGTCAAAAACTCGCCGTGATAGCCGATCAACCCGCGTGCAGGCACAAGCGCGATAATGCGGGTTTTGCCGTTGGTCTGGCGCATCTCGGTCATCTCGCCTTTGCGAACGCCGGTGAGCTTTTCGATCACAACGCCGGAATATTCATCATCCACGTCGATGGTGACTTCTTCAATCGGCTCATTGCGCACGCCGTCGATGGTTTTGAACAGAACCTGCGGGCGCGAGATCGAAAGCTCAAAGCCTTCGCGGCGCATGTTTTCGATCAAAACACCCATCTGCAATTCGCCGCGTCCAGCAACTTCAAAAGCGTCGCCGCCCGGTGTGTCGGAGATTTTGATCGCAACGTTGCTTTCGGCTTCTTTCATCAGACGATCACGAATGATGCGCGACTGAACCTTTTTGCCATCGCGGCCAGCAAGCGGGCTGTCGTTGATGCCAAAGGTCACGGTGATTGTGGGCGGATCGATCGGCTGGGCCGGGATCGCTTCTGTGACAGAAGGATCGCAAAGCGTGTCGGCCACAGTCGCTTTGCTCATGCCCGCGATGGAGACGATATCGCCTGCAACCGCTTCATCAATTGGTGTTTTGCCAAGACCGCGGAAGGCGAGAATTTTGGTCGCGCGGAAGGATTCGATCTTTTTGCCATCCCGCGAAAGCGCGTGCAGCGCATCGCCAGATTTGAGCGTCCCGGTCTCAACACGGCCCGTGAGGATACGGCCCAAGAAGGGATCCGCGCCCAACGTTGTTGCCAGCATTGAGAAGGGCTTATCAGCATTGGCTTGTTGGGCAGGGGCCTCAACATGGGAGACGATTTTATCAAACAGCGCGCTCAAATCTTTGCGCGGGCCGTCCAATGTTTCGTCGCACCAGCCAGCTCGGCCAGAGGCATACATATGCGGGAAGTCGAGCTGTGCGTCGGATGCATCCAGTGAGGCAAACAGATCAAACACTTCGTCGAGCGCGCGATCAGGTTCGCCGTCAGGCTTATCAACTTTGTTCACCACAACAATCGGCTTGAGGCCCAAAGCAAGCGCCTTGGCGAGCACAAATTTCGTTTGTGGCATTGGGCCTTCGGCCGCATCCACAAGCAAAACAACGCCGTCAACCATCGACAGAATCCGCTCAACTTCGCCGCCGAAATCGGCGTGACCGGGGGTATCAACGATGTTGATCCGCGTGTCTTTCCACTCAACAGAGGTGGCTTTGGCCAGAATGGTGATCCCGCGCTCGCGCTCAAGATCGTTGCTGTCCATAGCGCGCTCAGTCGTCGCTTGGTTCTCGCGGTAGGTGCCCGATTGCTTCAGCAGCTCATCCACAAGAGTGGTTTTGCCGTGGTCAACGTGGGCAATAATAGCAATGTTACGAAGTTCCATGAAAGCCGTCCAATGATGCGTTTGGCCGCGGCCTATACTGCATGTGCGAAAAAGGCCAGCGATAAAGCGTAGGCGAGGTAAATGCGCGCGATTTTGTGACGCAACGGATGCGAGGGCTGCAAAAATAAGATGAGTATTTGGGCCAAGAAAAAGGGGAGGCGTTTCGGCCCCCCCAATTCTTGTGGTCTTTAGTTTAGGGCGGCTTGCAGATTGGCATCGACCTTTTCAAGAAAGCCCATTGTGGTCAGCCATTTTTGCTCGGGGCCAACCAGAAGGGCGAGGTCTTTGGTCATATCGCCCGCTTCAACCGTCTCAACAATGACCCGCTCCATCGTTTCGGCAAAATTCGTCAGCGCTTCATTGTTATCAAGCTTGGCGCGGTGCTTGAGCCCGCCGGTCCAAGCATAGATCGAGGCGATCGAATTGGTCGAAGTGGCCTCGCCTTTTTGGTGCTGGCGGTAGTGGCGGGTTACGGTGCCATGGGCGGCTTCGGCCTCAACGATTTTGCCGTCCGGCGTCATCAATTTTGAGGCCATGAGGCCAAGCGAGCCAAAGCCTTGGGCGACCGTATCCGATTGCACATCGCCATCGTAATTCTTGCAGGCCCAGACAAATCCGCCGTTCCATTTCATCGCGCAGGCGACCATATCGTCGATCAAGCGATGCTGATAAGTGATGCCCGCCTCTTTGAATTGCGCCTCGAATTCTTCCTCGAAAATCTCTTGGAAGATGTCCTTGAAGCGCCCGTCATAGGCCTTGAGGATGGTATTTTTAGTCGAGAGATAGACCGGCCAGCCAACGTTGAGGCCATACATCAAGGACGCGCGGGCGAAATCGCGGATCGACTCGTCCAGATTATACATCGCCATCGCAACGCCTGCGCCGGGCGCATCATAGACATCCCGTTCGATCACGGTTCCATCCTCGCCGGTGAATTTCATCGTGAGCTTGCCCTTGCCGGGGAAGCGGAAATCGGTGGCTTTATACTGATCGCCAAAGGCATGGCGCCCGATCACAATCGGCTTGGTCCAGCCCGGAACAAGGCGCGGCACGTTTTTGCAGATGATCGGTTCGCGAAACACAACGCCGCCAAGAATGTTGCGGATCGTCCCATTGGGCGAGCGCCACATCTCTTTGAGGCCAAATTCTTCGACCCGTTGTTCATCCGGCGTGATCGTTGCGCATTTCACCCCAACGCCATATTTCTTGATCGCTTCGGCCGCGTCGATGGTGATTTGGTCGTTGGTATCGTCGCGCACTTCCATGCCAAGATCGTAGTATTTCAGATCGATATCGAGATAGGGCAGGATCAGCTTTTGCTTGATAAAATCCCACATGATGCGGGTCATCTCATCGCCATCCAGCTCAACAACGGGGTTTTCTACCTTGATCTTGCTCATGCGACGGCCTCTCGTTAAGGAAATTCAGTTTGGCGCATGTTAGCGCAAAAGGGCGATGATGGAAAGGCGGTATACAAAGGTATACGGTATTTGAAGCACTATCTGCCGCGCGTCTCAAACCAAGGGGCGACGAGGCGTCGGACATAGGCCCAGACCATCGGCGCGCCGCGCGAAACTTTTGTGCCAATGCGGCTATCAAGCTGATCGAGCGTCACGTCATAATCAATCCAAGAGCCGCCCGCATTGGCCAGATTGGAAAGCACAGGCTGCACCCGGTCGATGGATTTGGCGAATACGGCGTCGGGGGTTTGGGCCGCTTCAAACTCTTCCCAAAGCGCGCGAAACGCGGCCGCTTGGGCCAGGGGCAAAAGCCCAAAGATGCGCTGCGCCGCGGCCACTTCTTTGCGCGCATACTCGGCCGCATCATAATCGCCGTGAATGGGCGCATCGCCCGCGTCTATCTCAACAATATCGTGGATAAGCAGCATCTTGATCACCCGGTTGATCTCAACACCGGGGCCCGCTTGATCCGCAAGCACCATCGCATAAAGCGCGATATGCCAGCTGTGTTCTGCGGTATTTTCTTGGCGAGAGCCGTCGTTCAGCCGTGTGGCGCGCAACCCAGATTTCAGCCGATCACATTCCTGAAGGAAGGCGAATTGGGCGTGGAGCTGCGCGCTCATATTTTAGCGGCTACTTTCCGTCAGGCGGCGGCGCACATAGCCGTCAACCGTGCCGATCATTTGTTCCATGTGAGGGTCTTCAAAGAAATGACCTGCGCCATCGACTTCCTCATGGGTGATTGTGATGCCTTTTTGCTCGTGGAGTTTGTTTACCAGCGTATGGGTATCTTTGGGCGGTGCGACGCGATCTGCTGTGCCGTTGATCACCAAGCCAGAGGCCGGGCAGGGCGCCAGAAAGCTGAAATCATACATATTGGCCGGCGGCGAGACGGAGATAAATCCGGTGATCTCTGGGCGGCGCATCAAAAGCTGCATGCCGATCCACGCGCCAAACGAGAAGCCCGCGACCCAGCAATGCTTGGCGTTGGAATTCATCGATTGCAGGTAATCAAGCGCGGAAGCGGCATCGGAAAGCTCGCCCACACCTTGATCGTATTCGCCTTGCGAACGGCCAACGCCGCGAAAATTGAACCGCAAAACCGTAAAGCCCATGTTATAAAATGCGTAGTGCAGATTATAAACGACGCGGTTGTTCATCGTTCCGCCAAATTGCGGATGCGGATGCAGCACGATCGCAATCGGCGCATCCTTTTGTTTTTGCGGATGATAGCGGCCTTCGAGCCGGCCTTCTGGGCCAGGAAATATCACTTCGGGCATTCTGTGTCCCTGTCTCCTTGGGATGCGTGGGAGGAATACTTGACGAATTCACTCGGGCACCTTAGAACAATTCTAAATCACCGCCGGGTGGCGGATTTGTGCTAACGAGGTAAGGCCCTTACCGCCTGAGGTCAATCTGTTTGCGGAGTGAACGCTATGAAACTAAGCACGAAGGGCAGATATGCAATGGTGGCACTGGCCGAATTGGCCTTGCAGCCAGAAGGGACGTTGCTGTCTCTGGCCGATATCTCCAAACGGCAGAATATTTCCTTGCCCTATCTCGAACAGCTCTTTGTAAAACTGCGCCGCTCTGGGCTTGTGGCCTCGGTGCGCGGCCCCGGCGGCGGCTATCGGCTTGCCAAGCGCG
The DNA here is from genome assembly GCA_047631555.1 of Halocynthiibacter sp. Classification (GTDB taxonomy): domain Bacteria; phylum Pseudomonadota; class Alphaproteobacteria; order Rhodobacterales; family Rhodobacteraceae; genus JBLHZY01. The sequence continues at coordinate 613,066 of JBLHZY010000001.1, forward strand.
CCTCTGAAATCCGGGTGTCGGATGTGTTGGGCGCGGTCGATGAGACGGTCTCTGCGATGCACACAGGCGCGGGCGCATCTGGCGCTGTTTCGGGGAGCCGCGCACAAAGCATGACCAACCGTTTGTGGGAAGGGCTGTCGGCGCATGTCTATGTTTTCCTTCATCAAACCCGGCTGTCGGATGTGGTTGAGAATGAGTTGAGCCCATGCCCTGCGGTCCCGTCCTTGCTTGAGATCATTGATGAGGGCGCGGGCTGATGGCGGCTTTGAGCCTTGGATATTGCAGAGCTTTGTCGCGGGGGCGGAATGCCTTCGGCGAGAGTATTTGTGCCAAGAAAAAGGGGTGCGTTTGAGTGGCGGCTGAGCGGGCATATCTGGATTGGAACGCGACAGCGCCGCTGCGCGATGAGGCGCGCGCGGCGATGATTGGCGCGATGGAGCTTGCCGGCAACCCTTCCAGCGTGCACGGCGAGGGGCGCGCCGCGAAGGCTTTGGTTGAACGCGCGCGCGCGCAGGTCTCGGCCGCTTTGGGCGCGGATGGCGCGGATATTATCTTTGTATCCGGCGCAACCGAAGGCGCGGCTTTGGCGATGGCGGGGCGCGAGTTGCACTGTTCCGGGATCGAGCATGACGCGGTGCGCGCTTGGGCGATTGAGGATTTGAGCTGCGGCGCGGACGGCGCGGTGCAGGTTGTTGAGCCGGGGGCATCCGCGCTGCAATTGGCCAATTCAGAGACCGGGATCATTCAGCAATTGCCCGAAGGTTTGGCGCTTTGCGATGCAACGCAGGCCTTTGGCAAGATCGTCTGGGCGTTCAATTGGTCGGGCGCGCAGATGGCGCTGATTTCGGCGCATAAGATTGGGGGACCCAAAGGCATCGGCGCTTTGGTGATCAAACGCGGCACGGATTTGCCCGCTTTGATCAAGGGCGGCGGCCAAGAAATGGGGCGCCGGGCTGGCACTGAGAATGTGATCGGAATTGCCGGATTTGGCGCCGCGGCCGAGGCGGCAGCGCGAGATTTGGAAGCGGGCGCATGGCGCGCCGTGGCGGATATGCGCGATTGGATCGAGGCAGAGGTTGAGAAAATCGCGCCCGAGGCCATATGCGTTGGGAAGGGTGCTGCGCGCTTGCCCAATACGGCCTGTGTGATCACGCCGGGCTGGAAGGGCGAGACGCAAGTGATGCAAATGGATCTGGCCGGATGCGCGATTTCGGCGGGATCGGCTTGCTCCTCGGGCAAAGTTAAGGCAAGCCACGTGCTAACATCGATGGGCTATTCTGAGGCGGACGCCGCTTGTGCGATCCGCATCTCAATCGGCCCTCAAACGACACAGCAAGAGGCTGCGCAATTTGTGCAGGCTTGGAGCGCAGCTTTCAGCCGCCAAATGGCGCGCCTGAAGGCCGGATGACAAAGAAAAGGCGAACAGGACATGGCATCAGTAGATGATCTCGTAGCAAAAGAAGGCGTTGAGGAAGAAACCGTTGAGGCGGTGAAAACGCTTGCGGGCGCGTATAAATACGGCTGGGAAACCGAGATCGAGATGGAGTATGCGCCAAAGGGCGTCAACACCGATATCGTCCGCCTGATCTCTGAGAAAAACGAAGAGCCGGAATGGATGCTTGAGTGGCGTCTTGAGGCCTTTGCCCGCTGGGAAAAACTGACCGAGCCCAAATGGGCGATGGTGCATTACCCTGAGATCGATTTTCAGGATATCTACTATTACGCGCGTCCTAAGTCTATGGAAGTAAAGCCAAAATCGCTTGATGAGGTTGATCCAAAACTTCTCGCGACCTATGCAAAACTGGGCATTCCGCTCAAAGAACAAGCGCTCTTGGCCGGGGTTGAAATGCCCGAAGGCGAGCGGCGCGTCGCGGTTGATGCGGTGTTTGATTCCGTCTCCGTGGGCACGACTTTTCAGGCAGAGCTGAAGAAAGCTGGCGTGATCTTTTGCTCGATTTCAGAGGCGATCCGCGAACATCCTGAGCTGGTGAAGAAATACCTCGGCACGGTTGTGCCTGTCTCGGACAATTTCTACGCAACGCTGAATTCGGCCGTGTTTTCCGACGGGTCCTTTGTTTATGTGCCGCCGGGCGTGCGTTGCCCGATGGAGCTTTCGACCTATTTCCGCATCAATGCAGAAAACACCGGCCAGTTTGAACGCACGCTGATCATCGCCGACAAGGGCTCTTACGTGAGCTATCTTGAGGGCTGTACCGCGCCCAAGCGCGATGTCGCTCAGCTTCACGCGGCCGTTGTGGAAATCATCATCGAAGAAGATGCCGAAGTGAAATATTCGACCGTTCAAAACTGGTATCCCGGGGATGAAAACGGCGTCGGCGGCATCTATAATTTCGTCACCAAACGCGCTGATTGCCGCGGCGATCGCGCCAAGGTGATGTGGACCCAAGTTGAGACCGGTTCTGCCGTTACTTGGAAATACCCAAGCTGCATTTTGCGCGGCAATGAGAGCCAGGGCGAGTTTTACTCCATCGCGATTGCCAACAATATGCAACAGGCCGATACTGGCACGAAAATGGTGCACCTTGGCCGCAATACCAAGTCGCGGATCGTCTCAAAGGGCATCTCCGCAGGCAAGGCGCAAAATACCTATCGCGGCCTTGTGTCGATGCACCCCAAAGCCAAAGAAAGCCGCAACTATACCCAGTGCGATAGCCTTCTGATCGGCGATAAATGCGGCGCGCACACGGTTCCCTATATCGAGGTGAAGAACAATTCTTCGCGCGTTGAACACGAGGCAACGACCTCCAAAGTTGATGATGAACAGCTGTTCTATTGCCGTCAGCGCGGCATGGATGAGGAAGAGGCAGTTGCCCTCGTTGTGAACGGGTTCTGTAAGGATGTTCTGCAGGCCTTGCCGATGGAATTTGCCATGGAAGCGCAGGCTTTGGTTGCGATTTCTCTTGAAGGATCAGTCGGTTAAGCGCCGCTTTTGAGGAAAGGATAGATCATGCCCCCAGAACTCATCCTCGCAATGCAAGGCTCGCTCGGCGTGGCTGTTGGCGTCTTTTTGGGGCTGGTCATCGGCCTCTCGATCCGCGCGCGCAATGGCAAAACCTCCGGGCTTTTTCGCGGCTCCGTCTTTGGCACGGCCATCATCGGCTCGGGTCTTGGCTTTGGCGCTTCGGTCTTAATCCGGTTGATCACGGGGGCCTGAGGCATGGGCGAGCAAACCATATCCCGCCCGGAAATGACCTTCCCCGAGGCCGAGGCAGACTGGGTGCGCGAGGCTTATGCGAAGGCCAATGTGATCCTCGAATATGGCTCCGGTGGCAGCACGGTTATGGGCGGCGATCTGGAGGGCAAAACGATCTTTAGCGTCGAAAATGCCCGGCCTTGGCTGCGCATGATGCGCGGCTGGTTTCGCGACAATCCGCCCAAATCTGAGGTGCACCTGCACGACGGATATGTCGGTGAGACGCGCAAATGGGGCTATCCCAACGATCATGAAAAGCTCAACCGCTGGCCGCATTATCCGCTCGGCATCTGGGAGAGCGAAGGCTTTGTGCAGCCCGATCTCGTTCTGATTGATGGGCGCTTTCGGGTTGGCTGTTTTCTGGCGACGCTGTTTCGCACGCAGGCGCCCGTGACGGTGCTTTACGACGATTATATCGGGCGCAAACGCTATTCGGTCGTGGAAGATTTCGCGCCGATCCAAGAGACGCGCGGCCGCATGGTCCGCTTTGAATTGAAACCAACGCCATTTCCCGTCGAGAACATGGCCCGGATCATGGAGTTGATGCTGCGTCAGCAGTAAAATGTTAACATGATCTTAATGAACGCCTTTCCTCCGCAATTTTGCCCAAATCTTAGGCAAAATGATCCGCAATCACTTTGCGGACGGAGAATATCGCATGAGCATCAGGCAATCGACCTCGTTTCACGAGCGTTTAGGACGGATCGAAAAGGGCGGCGCCAATACAATGGGCACGGTCTATGTCGGCACGGACGAAAATCAGAGCAGAATAACCCGCAAACGGGCGAAAAGGGGCCAAACGCGCCGCTTTTCGTTGCTGATCAGCCTGTTCAAACCCTTTACCTATCCGCTGGCCGCGGCTCTTGGCGCGAGCGCTGTCTTGATCGCGCAATTCGGGCTTCACAAGCTCAAAATTCTCGCCGCTTTGACCGAAAACGCGCAGCTCAATGCCGTTGTTCAAAGCCCGGCTCTGGCTTTTGGCGTGATCGCAACCTGCATGCTGATCGCTTATATCCTGCGGCTGCTGTTCAGCCCCAATTCCTATGTGCATCTGGCGTTTCGCATGGCCGGAATGATCGCGATGCTGGGCATGTGGCACAATCTCGTGCACCTTCAACCAGCGCTCTTTGCCGAAGCCTTTTCGCAAGATTGGGTGGCCCAAACGACGGCCAGCTTGCCCGCGAACACCTTTGCCATTCAGGCCTTCGTTTACGAGCTGTAAACAAGGCCGCATGGGGCAACACCCGCCCCGCAAACAACGTAAATTCACACAAAATCAAGGGCGATGCAGTTAATGCAATCGCCCAAAAACGCATGCCGAACGAGGATTATTATGCTTAAAATCAGCAACTTGCACGTCAAACTTGAAGAAGAGGAAAAGCAAATCCTCAAAGGTGTCGATCTGGAGATTGGCGCAGGCGAAGTGCATGCGATCATGGGCCCCAATGGCTCGGGCAAATCGACTTTGTCTTACGTGCTTTCGGGGCGCGATGGCTATGAAGTGACTGATGGCTCCGCGTCGCTCGAAGGCGCAGATTTGCTCGATATGGAGCCAGAAGAACGCGCCGCAGCAGGCCTGTTTTTGGCCTTCCAATACCCGGTTGAAATTCCCGGCGTGGGCAACATGACCTTCCTGCGCACCGCAGTAAACGCGCAACGCAAAGCGCGCGGCGAAGAAGAGCTGAGCGCCGGCGATTTCCTCAAAATCGTGCGCGCCAAGGCCAAAGACCTCAAAATCGATGCGGATATGCTCAAACGCCCGGTCAACGTTGGCTTTTCCGGCGGCGAGAAAAAACGCAATGAAATCATGCAGATGGCGATGCTTGAGCCAAAGATGTGCATCCTTGACGAAACGGATTCCGGCCTCGATGTGGATGCGATGAAACTTGTGGCTGACGGGGTCAATGCGCTGCGCTCGGAAGGGCGCTCTTTCCTCGTGATCACCCACTATCAGCGCCTGCTCGATCATATCAAACCGGATGTGGTGCATATCATGTCGGCCGGGCGGATCATCAAAACCGGCGGACCAGACCTCGCGCTTGAGGTTGAAAACAACGGCTATGCCGATCTGCTGGCGGAGCAGGCATAATGGCCGTATTGCAAGCAAAATTGGATGCGGCCGAGGCGCGGTTAAGCGCGGCTGGCAACCTACCGGATGGGGCGGAATGGGCCAAAAAGGCGCGTGAAGCGGCCCAAGCGCGCGTTCTTGCCATGGGCCTGCCCGGGCGGCGCGATGAATATTGGAAATACACCGACCCAACCAGCCTGACCGTGGCCCAAGCCCCCAAAGCGGCCCTTTTTGATCCGGAGGAAGTGCCGGTATTTGATGGGATCGACCGGCTGAAAATTGTCTTTGTGGACGGTGTTTATGATGCGAGCGCGTCAGACGATCTTGCGCTTTCGGGCGTCGAGATCGAGCCGCTTCAAACGGCCTGTGCGGCGGATATCCACTGGGCGCGCGATGTCTTTGGTGTGTTGGAAAACAACGGCCAAAATCCGGTCGCCCGTCCATTGGCCGCCTTCAACACTGCGCGCGCTTCTGAGGGCATGGTAATCCGCGCAACAGCGCAGGCCGCAAAGCCTATCAGCTTGATTTACCTCCATAAATCGGAAGTTTCCGACGCCGTTTTGCACCATGTTGTAAAGGTCGAGAAGGGCGCCTCTTTGACGATTTTGGAAAATGGCCCGGCTGCGGCGCGCTTCAATAAGGTCATGGAAGTCGATATCGCTGACGGCGCTGAATTCCATCATATCCGCACGCAAGGCCGCGATCACGAACGTCGCGCCGCGACGCATATTTTTGCCCGTCTTGGCGCCGAAAGCACCTTCAAAAGCTTCACCATGACGGCCAATGGCGTGATGACGCGCAATGAGGTGATCATGGAACTTAAGGGCGACAACGCGATGGCCCATGTAGCGGGTGCTGCGCTTGGCGACGGCAATTTTCATCACGATGACACGGTGTTTATCACCCATGACGCGGTGAATTGCGAAAGCCGTCAGGTGTTTAAAAAGGTGCTGCGCAACGGGGCAACGGGCGTTTTCCAAGGCAAAATTCTTGTGAAAGCCGGCGCGCAGAAAACCGACGGCTACCAGATCAGCCAAGCGCTTTTGCTTGATGAGGATGCGCAATTCCTCGCCAAACCCGAGCTTGAAATCTACGCCGATGATGTGGCCTGTTCGCACGGTTCCACCACCGGCGCGATTGATGAAGAGGCGCTGTTTTATCTACGTTCGCGCGGTGTTCCCGAAGCGGATGCGCAAGATTTGCTCGTGCTGTCCTTCCTTGCGGCCGCGATTGAGGAGATCGAGGATGAGGCGATTGCCGCCGATATTCTTGCGCGCCTTGAAGCCTGGCTCAAACGGCGGCGCGGCTAGGTCATGGGGCTCGTTGCTGATATCGCGCAAACCTATCGCGCGCCGCGCCAGGTGATTGCGCGCCGCGCGGCTCAAGCGGGCAGCGAGGTTCAGGCGATCATCATTGTGATGCTGGGCTGTCTGATGGTTTTCATCGCGCAGTGGCCAGTGCATTCGCGTGCGGCCTTTCTGGATCCCGAAATTCCGCTCGGTGGGCGGCTGACGGGGGCAGGGGTTGCTTGGCTGATGATCATGCCGATTGTGCTCTATGCGCTCGCGGCGATCATTCATTTGCTGCTGCGCGCCATCGGCGGGAAGGGCAGCTTTTTCACCGCGCGCATCGCTCTTTTCTGGGCGCTTTTGGCCTCTGCGCCGCTCGCGTTGCTCAATGGGCTTACGGTGGGGTTTATCGGCAACGGCCCTGCGCAACTGCTCACTTCGGGCCTGCTCGCCTTGGGGTTTGCCATCTTTCTAGGGGCGGGAATTCTCGCGACTGAATTTCCTGCAAAAAAGGCCAAGTAATGCTTGATATCAATGCGATCCGCGCCGATTTCCCGATCTTGTCACGCCAAGTGAACGGCAAACCGCTGACCTATCTTGATAACGGCGCTTCGGCGCAAAAGCCGCAGGTGGTGATTGATGCGATCAACACCGCCTATAGCCATGAATATGCTAATGTTCACAGGGGCTTACATTACCTTTCTAATGTATCTACCGACAAATACGAGGCCGTACGCGGCACGATTGCGCGCTTTCTAAATGCGCCCTCTGAGGATCATATTGTGCTGAATTCCGGCACGACTGAGGGCATCAATATGGTCGCCTATTCTTGGGCGATGCCGCGGATGAAGGCGGGCGACGAAATCATCCTGAGCATCATGGAGCATCACGCCAATATCGTGCCATGGCATTTCCTGCGCGAGCGGATGGGCGTTGTGATCAAATGGGTCGATATTGAAGCCGATGGATCGCTTGATCCGCAGGCCGTTCTGGACGCCATCACACCCAAGACTAAACTGATCGCAATTACGCATTGTTCCAATGTGTTAGGAACCATAGTTGATGTAAAAACCATCACTAAGCGCGCGCATGAATTGGGTGTTCCTGTACTGGTTGACGGCTCGCAAGGGGCTGTGCACCAGCCCGTTGATGTCGCCGACATTGGCTGCGATTTCTATGCGATCACCGGCCACAAGCTTTATGGCCCCTCGGGTTCTGGCGCGATTTATATTCGCCCCGAGCGTATGGCCGAGATGCGCCCGTTTATGGGCGGCGGCGATATGATCCGCGAGGTTTCGCGCGATGCGGTTGTCTATAATGATCCGCCGATGATGTTTGAAGCGGGGACGCCGGGCATTGTGCAAACCATCGGGTTTGGCGCAGCACTTGAATATCTTATGGGCGTCGGGATGGAGAATATCGCCGCCCACGAGGCGGATCTCTGCGCCTATGCAACGGGGCGTTTTGAAGGGCTCAACTGGGTCAATATTCAGGGCAAAGCGCCAAATAAGGCGGCGATTTTCTCGCTAACGCTGAACGGCGCGGCGCATGCGCATGATCTTTCGACCGTGCTTGATAAACGCGGCGTTGCAGTGCGCGCGGGCAGCCATTGCGCGATGCCTTTGATGGATCATCTTGGCCTCACCGCGACATGTCGCGCCTCATTCGGGATGTATAACACGCGCCAAGAGGTCGACACATTGATCGATGCGCTTGAGCTTTGTCATGAGCTGTTTGCTTAAGCGAGCCCCTCGGCGCGTAGCAGGGCATCCATGCTTTCGGCCATTAAATCAAAGGGTTGAACAGATCGCGCGGCGCGGGCGCGGGCAACGCAGCCTTCCAAGCCACTCAGAGCTGTGATCGCGATCCGCTCAGCGCTATCCGCAGGCAAGCCGCCCGCGATAAGCGCTTTGGCCAAGGCGCTATTTGCGCTGTGGTAAGCTTTGGCGATGGCGGCGCTTAGGGCGGGATCATTGGGCACCAATTCCTGCGCCATTACGGCCAAAAGCGCGCCTTGCTTCCATTCATTGGCCGCGACCCAAATGCCTGTGTCCTTATAAAGCCGCTGGATATGTTTGCGCGCGGGGATTTTGCGCGCGGCGGCCTCATCAAACTGAGCGGTGATTTCTTGCTCAAGCCACTCAATAACCGCAACCCCAAGCGCAGATTTCCCGCCCGGAAAATGATGATACAGCGAACCTTTGGGCGCTTTTGCTTTGGTCAAAATCTCAGCCAGACCAACCGCGTGATACCCACGACTTTGAAACAATTCCAGCCCTGCGCGGATCAAGCGCTCGCGGGTTGGTTTTTGATCTGGGGCAGGGGTTTGGCTCATGATCTGTCTTCAAGAATGGCGATGGAGGCAATGGCATGGGCGCAGTGAACCGGCGCTTTGCCCTCAGATTCGGCATAGAGATCGGCTTGGGTCGTCACCAGCCGTTTGCCCGCGCGAATGGCGCGCCCTTTAACCCGCACAATCGTGCCGCGCGCCGGGGCAAGATAATGCACCGTGACGTTTGAGGTTACGACATCCATGTTGGTGGCCGATGCGCCGGCCCATGCGCAGGCATTATCCGCGAGCGTGGCCAAAATTCCGCCGTGAACAAAGCCATGATGTTGGGTCATGTCTTCGCGCACGGTGATCATGAATTCGATTTCACCTTTGGCATAGGAAATCGGTGTGGGTTTGAGCCAGCCGCTAAACCCTTGAGTTCGCACATTTTCATGCAAGAACTTTCGCATTTCTTCATCGGTATATTTTGGCACTAGGTATCCCCTCGACTCACTAGACTGATTGGTCTAATTCTTGCGTTGGAGGTGAAGCCTGTCAAGCCGCGTTCTGGCCGCAAACCCATTGCAGCGCGTTTTCCTTTGCCCTATAGAAAGGGCCAAATGCACCCGTAGCTCAGCTGGATAGAGCGCTGCCCTCCGAAGGCAGAGGTCTCGCGTTCGAATCGCGACGGGTGCACCAAAGGCTTTTCTTCGAAAAGCCGAATACCTCAGCCAAAATCGCGCCCCTCTAGCGGCAGGTGTTTTCCTGAAAACACCGAGAGCCAAGGGCTTTTCTTTAAAAAGCCTACGACATCCCACCAATTGGATCATTCGAGCGGCAGGTGTTTTTCTTAAAACACCGAGAGCCCGCGCATGGCTCAATTGCTTGCCCCAACTTCTGAGTGACACATCCTCAACAGCACCCCCCAAAAGAAAAAGCCGCGCGAGATCCGCACGGCTTCAAAATTCAGTCAGGCATTCAGGCGAAAGACTAGCCGTTCCATGTCCGAACGGGGCCGCAATCCATATGTACGAAATTCGAGCCGCGATATTTGCCAACGCCGCCAGAGGCACAGGCCGCCGCCGCTTTGGCCATTTGGCCGATGGAGCGCGAATTGAGCCGCAGATCAGCCGCTTGGCCTTTAATATGCAGTGAGTTTTTCGCCACACCGCGCGAGCGCGAGCGCAACATCGCATTGGTTTGTGGGCTGCGATAGCCGGACAAAAGCATGTAGGGCTCGGTTGTATCCATCAGCGCCAAAGAGGCGGCCATGATATCAACGGTGCGCGCATCCATGGATTTGGTGCCATCTGTGCGCCAATCGCGCATGAAGTAATTGATCTCTTTGAGGGCGTCTTTGATGTAGCTGCCTTCGATCCAATAAATGGTATCGATGCTTTCGCCCGTGCGTCCGGAATACATCCGAATGCGGCGAATATCACCGCCGCCGCGCAGAAAACCCGCTGCTTTGGAGTACGTTGGCGCCGCGATCAAGGTTGTCGCTGCGAATGCGCCAAGCAAAGTCCGGCGTGTTAAGCCTGAAGATCTCTGATCCGTCATATCTCTGCGTGTGTCCCGCTACCTGTTGCCAATTAGATGGCTTTGCCTGCTACTCACCCCCCGGTGCGTACCGTCTTATGGCACATATCGATTCGTCGACCAAGCCCTGAACACATGTCCTTTCCTCGTTTGACTGCTCTTAGGCGAAATATTGCGCAAATGTGGTTAGGGTGAGGTTAACCAAGATCGTTTTGATGATAACTATCCAAATTGTGATCGCAAAACCGGGCCATAAGCGGAAATTTGCGCGGTATGTTAAGTTTTTCCCCTGCAATCTTGCGACTGGCTACGCTAGGTTAAGAAAAATAATTGTAGACGTATGAGGGTCCTATGACATCGACAGTGCTAGTCCGCAGCAAGTTCGCGGCAGTTTTCGCTTTATTTGGGGTTATTGCCCTCTCTCTCATCAGCACGCCCGCCACGGCGCAAGTGACCGCTTTCATGCAGTCGGTTGCCTCTGCGGCCTCAAACGACAAAGCGCTCTCGGCGTTTTATAAGGCCAACGGCTATCAGCCGATCTGGACCGGCAATTCGGGCCGCGATCGTTCGCGCCGCCAAGCGCTGCTGCGGGCCATTCAATCGGCCGATGATCACGGGCTTCCGGCCAAATCCTATGACACCGAATTTCTGCGCGCCAATCTGCGCCAGGTTCAATCCGAGCGCGACTTGGGCAAGGTTGAGGTCGAACTCAGCCGCCTGTTCCTGCGCTATGCGACCGATATTCAAACCGGCGTTTTGACCCCGCGCAAAGTTGATAGCGGCCTTGTGCGCGCTGTCCCATACCGCGACCGCGCAACGACATTGGCCAATTTCGCCAAATCAACGCCAGCGGCCTTTTTGCGCCAACTTGCACCAACAACGCCCGAATATACCCGCCTGATGAAGGGCAAAATGACCCTTGAGAAAACATTGGCGCGCGGCGGCTGGGGCCCACAGGTTCCCGGCAAAACGCTCAAGCCCGGCGCCACGGGCCCGGCCGTTGTTGCCCTGCGCAATCGCCTGATCGCCATGGGCATCATGCGCCGCTCGGCCACGCAAACCTATGACGCTTCTGTCCAACAAGCCGTCCAACAATTTCAGCTGCGTCACGGGCTCAACCCTGATGGCGTTGTTGGCGAAGGCACGATGACAGAGGTCAATGTTGGCCCCGAAAAACGCCTCGCTTCTGTGCTGGTCGCTATGGAGCGCGAGCGCTGGAACAACCAGCCGCTCGGCAAGCGCCACGTCTGGGTTAACCTCACCGATTTCAGCGCCAAGATCATCGACAACGACAAAGTGACATTCGAGACCCGCTCAGTTGTGGGCGCCAATCGAGAAGACCGCCGCTCGCCCGAATTCTCCGATGTGATGGAGCATATGGTGATCAATCCGTCTTGGAATGTTCCGCGCTCGATCACCGTCAAAGAATATCTGCCGCTGATGAAAAAGAACCCAAATGCAGCCGGCCATCTGAAAATCCTCGACAGCCGCGGGCGCACTGTGCCGCGCTCTTCGATCAACTTTGGCGCCTATACTGAAAAGACCTTTCCCTTCGCGATGAAACAGCCGCCTTCGGATGGCAATGCGCTTGGTCTGGTGAAATTCATGTTCCCGAACAAATACAACATTTACCTGCATGACACGCCGGCCAAATCACTGTTTGGCCGGGAATCGCGGGCCTTTTCGCATGGCTGTATCCGCCTGCATCAGCCCTTTGATTTCGCCTATGCTTTGCTGGCCAAACAAAGCCGCGATCCAAAAGCCCTGTTTCAGTCTCACCTAAGAACAGGCTCTGAAAGCGTCGTTGCATTGGATGAACCTGTGCCTGTGCATATCGATTATCGTACAGCCATGGGCCTTCCCAAGGGCGGGCTTGAATACCGCCGCGACGTTTATGGCCGCGATGCGCGAATTTTCTCAGCTTTGCAAAAGGCCGGGGTGGTGCTGCGCGCTGTAGATAGTTAAGTCTTTCTCCAAAGAGGTGCGCAGCGCGCGCGCCTCATTGGGAGAGCACTATGTCCTATACAATCGCACAAATCGCTCAGGCGCTTGGCCTTGAAGCTGCGGGCAATCTTGATCTGATCATTGAAGGGGCGGCCGAGCCCCATGACGCAAGCGCAAGCGATCTCGCCCTTGCGATGGATCCAAAATATGCAGGCGGTCTGGCCAAAGGCGGCGCAAAAGCCGCGCTGCTTTGGGCCGGGGCCGATTGGGCCGAATTGGGGCTGGAAGCGGCGCTCTTTACGGCGCGCGCCCGAGTCTCAATGGCCGGGCTGACCGCGCTTTTGGACAAGGGCCCGACAATCGCGCCGGGCATTCACTCAAGCGCAATCGTTGATCCATCCGCACAGATCGGTGAAGGCGCGGCCATTGGCCCCTTTGTCGTGATCGAGGCAAATGTGCGCATTGGCGCGCGCGCCCGGATTGCAGCCCACAGCTCGATTGCTGAGGGCGCGCATATCGGCGATGATCTGCTGCTTTACGCAGGCGCGCGCATCGGCGGGCATCTGACCATTGGCGATCGCTTCATCGGCCAGCCGTCCTGCGTTATTGGCGCGGATGGACTGGCCTTCTCCACGGTCGAGAAAAACGCCGTTGAAAGCGCGCGCGAAACCTTGGGCGAGGCCGCCGCGCCTGCAAAGGCCCAAAGCTGGCAGCGCATCCATTCGCTTGGCACGGTGATCATTGGCGATGATGTTGAGCTTGGCGCGAACTCTTGCATTGATCGCGGCACCATCCGCGCAACCCGGGTCGGCAACGGCACCAAAATCGATAACCTCGTGCATATCGCCCATAACGTTGAGGTCGGCTCTGATTGCCTGTTTGCCGCTCTGGTTGGCATCGCGGGCAGCACCAAAGTCGGCAATAATGTAATCTTTGGCGGCCAGGTTGGCGTCAGCGATAATATCACCATTGGCGACAATGTCGTTGCCGGCGGCGGAACCAAGATCCTCTCCAAAGTGCCTGCGGGCCGGGTCGTTCTTGGCTATCCCGCGGTCAAGATGGAGACCCACATGGATATGTACAAAGCCCTGCGCCGCTTGCCTCGCATGGCAGGCGAATTCGCCGAGCTTCAAAAACTTGTTTCAAAGCTGGATGATAAGGCTTAAATCTGCATCCAAACGAGAGGGGATTTTGCTATGAGCGATAGCGTAAAGACCAAAATTTTTGAAATCATCGCCGAACAGGCGGTGTTGAATGTTTCAGACCTGTCGCTGGAGCAAAGGTTAGAGGATATCGGCATCGATAGTCTCGGGCTGGTCGAGAGCATCTTCTCGATCGAAGAGGCCTTCGATATCACCGTGCCCTTCAATGCCAACGACCCGGTGCAAAGCGAATTTGATATCTCAACATTGGCCTCCATTGTTGCGGCCGTTGAAAAACTGGTCGCAGATCAGGCCGCATGAAACGGGTTGTGATCACCGGGGCAGGCACGGTTAATGCGCTTGGGCTCAACGCGGCTGCCACCTATGAAGCCATGGCTGAGGGGCGCTGCGGCATTTCTGATCTGGCCTTTCGCGATGTTGAGCGGCTCTCGATCCGCATTGGCGGGCAGGTCCACGATTGGGATACCGAGACGCATTTCAATCGCCAACAGATCGCGCTCTATGATCGGGTGACGCAATTTACCCTGATCGCTGCCGCCGAAGCGCTTGCTCAGGCAGGGCTGAAGTTTGATGGCGAATTGGCAGAAACCTCGGGCGTTGTGCTGGGAACAGCGGGCGGCGGGGTCAATACATGGGACGAAAACTACCGCGCCGTCTACGAAGAGGGCAAAAACCGCGTCCATCCCTTTGTTGTGCCCAAATTGATGAACAACGCGGCCTGTAGCCATGTCTCGATGGAGTACAATCTCAAAGGGCCAAGCTTTACCGTGGCAACCGCCTGCGCCTCCTCAAATCATGCCATGGGCCAAGCGTTTAATATGATCCGCTGCGGCATGTCGCGCGCGATGGTCACCGGCGGCTCTGAATCGATGCTCTGCTTTGGTGGGGTGAAGGCTTGGGAAGGGCTGCGCGTGATGTCCAAAGATGCCTGCCGCCCGTTTTCAATGAACCGCAATGGCATGGTGCAGGGCGAGGGTGCGGCGATCTTTGTCTTTGAGGAATACGAACACGCAAAGGCGCGCGGCGCAGAAATTCTCGCCGAAGTGATCGGCTTTGCCATGACGTCAGACGCCTCCGATATCGTGATGCCCTCCAAACAGGGGGCGGCGCGCGCGATCTCTGGCGCGATGCGCGACGCAAAAATCAATCCTGCTGAAGTCGGCTATATCAACGCCCACGGAACAGGCACGGCCGCGAATGACAAAACCGAATGCGCCGCCGTGGCAGATGCGCTTGGCCATCACGCCGATAAGCTGATGATGTCCTCGACCAAATCCATGCACGGCCATCTGATCGGCGGCACCGGCGCGGTCGAATTATTGGCCTGCATAATGGCGCTGCGCGACGGGGTGATCGCGCCCACAATCGGCTATGAAGAGCCTGATCCCGAATGCGCTTTGGACATTGTGCCCAACGTGGCGCGCGATGCAAATGTCGATGTGGTCTTGAGCAATGCCTTTGCTTTTGGCGGGCTCAATGCGGTTCTAGCGCTGCGCAAAGTCGCATAAAGAACGCGCCGCAACGCACTGTAAATAAACAAAAACGCCGCGCAAAAAAACTGCGCGGCGTTTTGATGTCTCATAAAGGGGCTGTTCTTATTGCTTAGGCGCATTTGCCTCAGATACAGCTGCATAACCCGCCGTAAACCCAGACAGCGAAATCGCGATCTCGATCTTCTGATCAGGTGCTGCGATCGGCACGATATACATCTTTGCCGCAGAGCCTGCCTTGAACGAGGCGATATCCGCGCCAGTCAAGCCGATCCGCG
Organism: Halocynthiibacter sp.; assembly: GCA_047631555.1. Classification (GTDB taxonomy): domain Bacteria; phylum Pseudomonadota; class Alphaproteobacteria; order Rhodobacterales; family Rhodobacteraceae; genus JBLHZY01. The sequence goes on from JBLHZY010000001.1 coordinate 628,323, forward strand.
CAAAACAGCCGATCTGCCCGCAGAAAGTAAACGGATAACGCTTGGCTTTGCCGCCATCGACCGAAAGCGTCACTTGCTCGGTGAGCAGTGTTTCAAGCGGGGTGATGATCGTCGCGCCGGCTTCGGCTTGGCCGCCATCGGGCAGCTTGAACAAAGAGATTTCAGCAACCGGATTGCCATCGGCCTCTTTCAACAACTGATAAAGATTGCAGGGGTCTTGGCCCTCAGCCGCTTTGATGCAGCGCAGCTCCCAATCGCCATGGGTCGAGAGGGTGTAACTCGTTCCGACCTCGTTTGGATCCGTCACTTCGGTGCCCATGGACAGGATTTCAGCAGCATCTTTGGGCGGTGTGCTCTGCGCCTCAGTGGCGGGCGCAGTCTCGGTCACCGGGGCCGTTGTGGCTGTATCTTGGGCAAAGGCCGAAGCGCTCATGGCTGCAAAGAGAGCAAGGCTGGCGGCACTTTTGGAAAGAATATTCATGAGAGTCCTGTCTTTTGCGATAGTGTTAATTTGATTTATCACGGGGGTTTGTCGCTGTCAGGCCGAAAATGGCGCAATAGGCGGGAATTGCCGCAGCTGTGAAAATACTTGATTGCGTAATGCCAAAAGAAAAGGGCCCGCAATTGGCCCAATTCTCTGATCTTTATGATCGTTTGAAGTCTTCCCTGCCGGACTTAGCCGGTCATCATTGAGCAAACGCTACGAATTTTGCTATTTTGCGTCAACGAATTTCTTGCCCCAGCGGCAAGGATTCCGCCCCGCCATAAAAAAAGCCGCGCCATAAAGTGAGGCGCGGCCAGTCTGACAGGGAGGAAGTCAATCAAGCAATGAAACACCACTTGAACAAAACCTATACTGGCAGCATTTGGTTAAATAAGTATTGTGCGAACAGACAGGGGCCCAAACATGCCTCGCAACGGGCCCTAACGGCAGGAGAGATTTGACAATGAGCAATGGGATTTTCGCAGGCGGTGGCGGCGAAGGCTACGGCGACGCACAGGAGCTTTTGCTCAAGTATGGCAATCGCCACGGGCTGATCGCAGGCGCAACCGGCACCGGCAAAACCGTCACGCTGCAAATCCTCGCCGAAGGGTTTAGCGCGGCGGGCGTTCCGGTTTTCCTCTCTGACGTGAAGGGCGATCTCTCCGGGCTTGCGGTTGCAGGCTCGGATCAGGGCAAATTGCACGAACCCTTCATGAAACGCGCCGCGACGATCAATTTTGCCGATTTCGCCTATAAATCCTTTCCGGTGACTTTCTGGGATCTGTTTGGCGAACAGGGTCACCCGATCCGCACCACGGTTGCTGAAATGGGCCCGCTGTTGCTGTCGCGCCTGTTGGAATTGACCGAGGCCCAAGAAGGCGTGCTCAACATCGCGTTTCGCCTCTCCGATGATGAAGGCCTGCCGCTGCTTGATCTCAAAGACCTGCGCGCCGTTCTGGTCTGGGTCGGCGAGAATGCCGATGATTTAAGCCTGCGCTATGGCAATGTTTCTGGCTCTTCGGTTGGCGCCATTCAGCGCGCGCTTTTGGTGCTGGAAAACCAAGGCGGGACCAATCTTTTTGGCGAACCAGCCCTTGAGCTAAACGATATTATCCGCACCGATCCGGATGGCCGCGGGCGCATCTCGATCCTTGCCGCGGACAAGTTGATGCAATCGCCGCGGCTCTATGCAACCTTCCTGCTTTGGCTGCTCTCAGAGCTGTTTGAAGAACTGCCCGAGGTCGGCAATCCCGACATTCCAAAGCTGGTTTTCTTCTTTGATGAAGCGCACTTACTCTTTGATGATGCGCCCCAAGCGCTGGTCAAAAAGGTCGAGCAAGTCGCCCGCCTTATCCGCTCAAAAGGGGTCGGCGTTTATTTTGTGACGCAAAATCCCCAAGACGTTCCCGACAATATCCTCGGCCAGCTTGGCAACCGCATCCAACACGCGCTGCGGGCTTTTACAGCGCGCGATAAAAAGGCGCTGCGCCTGGCGGCCGAAACCTACCGCGAGAACCCGCGCTTTTCGGTTGAAGACGCCATTCGCGATGTCGGAACAGGCGAGGCGGTGACATCATTTTTGATCGAGAAAGGCGCGCCTGGCATTGCCGAGCGCACGCTGATCCGCCCGCCATCCTCCCAGCTTGGCCCGATCACCGATGCTGAGCGCAAAGCGGCGATGGACGCGTCGCCCATAGCCGGAAAATACGAGGCCAAACTCGATCGCGACAGCGCCTTTGAGCGCTTGCAAGTGCGCGCTGAAGCGGCGGCCAAAGCCGCAGAAGAGGCCGAAGCCGAAGAGGATCGCCTTGAAGAAGAAGAGCGCGAGTTTCGCAAAGCCCGCCGTTATGACGGCGAAAAATCCAGCTCGCGCAGCCGCACAAAACGCAGCAAGAAAGACGAAAGCTTTGGCGGCGCTGTTGCCAATGTTGTGCTGAAGGAATTGAAGGGCACAACCGGGCGGCGCATCGTGCGCGGCATCCTTGGCGGCCTGTTCAAATCACGTTAGGATTGCGCTTTAACGCTATGATATAAAACGAATATGGCCCCGATCTATCTCGGGGCCATTTCTATATCCGCTTGCTCCGCGCCGCCTTAAAGCGGGCGAATTTTCAGCTTGGTGATACGGTTATCCTTGCGCTCAGAGACTTCAAATCGAAACCCGTGAAACGAAAAAACCTGCCCCTGTGCCGGGATTGTTTGGGACTCGTGGATCACAAGGCCCGCAATCGTATTGGCTTCCTCGTCCGGCATATTCCAATCGGTCACGCGGTTGAGATCGCGGATCGTTGTGCTGCCCTCAACAAGCCAATCACCAGCCTCGGTGCGTTTGAGCGGGTGCTCTTCATCAAGGTCGAACTCATCGGTAATCTCGCCGACGATTTCCTCGAGAATATCCTCCAAAGTGATCAGCCCTTGCAGCGAGCCATATTCATCCACCACCAGCGCAAAATGCGTATGGCGGCGCAGGAACTGGCGCATTTGATCGTCAAGCGTTGTGGTTTCGGGAACGAAATAGGGCTTCATCGCCACGCTGAGCACATCGAATTTGGCAAAGGCCTCGGCTTCGGACCGCGCGCTTGTGCGCAACGCATACATCGCGCGCAACAGGTCTTTGGCATGGATCACCGCGACAATATTTTCCGGATCATCGCGGTAAAGCGGCAGGCGCGTATGGGGCGATTGCAAGCACAGCTCAAGCACCTCTTGGGCGGGCAGGGCCGCGTCAATCATCTCGATTTTCGAGCGGTGAAGCATGATTTCTTCAACCGTGCGCTCGCCCAGATCAAGCGCGCCGAGCAGGCGATCGCGATCTTCTTTTTCAACCGCGCCTTCTGAGTGGCCCAGCGAAATAGCGCCCGCGATCTCATCACGCAGGGCAAGGATATGGCTGTCTGGATCGGTCTGAACGCCAAACATCCGCAAGATCAGCCGCACCAGCGCGCGCACCGCATAAACGATGGGCGAGAACAGCCGGATCACGATGGAAATCGGCGTAGCAGCCCGGGCTGCGGCCGTTTCGGGATTGGTGATCGCATAGGTTTTGGGCAGAACTTCCGCAAAAATCAGCACAAGAAGCGTCATCACCATAGTCGCAAGCGCCACGCCGCTATCACCAAAGGCGCGGGTAAACAGCGCCGTTGCCAGCGAGGTCGCCAGAATATTCACCAGATTATTGCCAAGCAGGACCGAGCCGATCAGCCGCTCATTGTCCTCGGTGATATGCAGCGCTTTTTCCGCCCCCTTGGAGCCGCGATCCGCCAGATTGCGCAGCTTACCGCGCGAGGCCGCCGTCAGCGCCGTCTCAGAGCCGGAAAACAGCGCCGAAAGCAGCAATAGGATCGCGATGCCGCCAGCGGTCAACCAAAAGGCAGTATCAAAAAGGGTCGGGAGGTCGGGTGTCATATCTGGGGCCAAAATTAGGGAAAGCACGATCGGGCGGAAGGCGGGAAGCGGGGCAGGGTGTTGGGCTGGTTATGGGGCTGGTGCGCGTTTCATTCAAGGGCGCTTAGCGCGATTGGGCGAGCGGGTGATGCTGTTGCACCAGATCGCGCAGGCGTTCTTCAAGCACATGGGTGTAAATTTCTGTGGTGGAAAGGTCCGCGTGACCAAGCAGGGTTTGGATCGCCCGCAGATCGGCGCCGCCCGCAAGGAGATGCGTTGCAAAAGCATGGCGCAGCGTATGGGGCGAGACTTTTGCCGGGGGGATACCGGCGGCAGCGGCGATCTCTTTGATCAGCGTATAAAAGCGGATGCGGGTCATGTGGCCCAGCTTGCCGCGCGAGGGAAAGAGGAAATGCGAGGGCGGCGCGCCCTTTTTGCGCGCCGCCTCTTGGGCTGTATCGCGCGTTTTGAGCCAAGCCGCCAATGCGTCACGCGCCGCGCCAGACAGGGGCACCAAGCGCTCTTTGCCGCCCTTGCCGCGCACAAGCAGCATCTGTGGCGCGCCGCGCGCCGCACTATCGGGCAGGGAAACCAGCTCGGTGACGCGCATCCCTGTGGCATAAAGGAGCTCCATCAAACAGGTGTTGCGCAGACGCTCTTGCGCGTTGCGGCCAAGGCTGCGCACAGCGGTCAGCATCGCATCCACATCCGCCTCAGAAAGCGTCTTGGGCAGGCTTTTGGCGCGCCCTGGCCCTTTGATTTGGATCGCTGGATTGTCGGCCCGCAGCCCCTCTTCAAAGGCAAAGCGGTAAAGCTGGCGGATCGAGGAAAGGCGGCGCGCGCGGGTCGATAGGGCCAAGCCTTCGGCCTCACAAGCGATCAGATAGGCCTCGATATCGGCGCGGCTGGCCTCGTTGAAATGCTTGGATTTAAGGAAGTCGGAAAAGGCGAGAAGATCGCGCCCATAGGCGGATTGCGTATTCTGGGCGGCGCCAAGTTCGGCAGCTTGGGCGGCCAGAAAATTGGAAATCCAGCGCTCATTGGGGGCGCGCAGGCTCATCCGCGCCGCTCAAGCAGCAGCAATTGCAGGGCCGCGCGGCGCGCCGTATCCTCAAGCCCGGCGTTGCGCAAAAAGGCAAAAGCATCGCTGATCTCGTCCAGATCGCCTTGCGAGCCAGAAGACAATAGCGCCACCGCGCGCAAAATCGCCTCGCCCATGCGATCATTCTCTGCCAGCGATTTAAGCCGGGTCGGCAAGGCGTTTGCCGCAAACCCATCGCGCACCGCTTCGCTATAGGCGTCGGGGGCTTGGGTTGCGCTCAGATCGCCCTGCGAGAGGCCTTTCCAAAACCGCTCGGCCTCGTTTTGCACCGTATAGTCGCGCGCGATCGTTTCATATTCGGGCGCAAGAAGACCGATGCGAAAAGCGAGCTGTTTGGCCGGGCCTTCAAGCGGGATGTCAGCAAGGCGCGCGCCGTAAAGCGCGGCAAAAGGCACCTCAAGTTCGCGGCTTTCCATCGCGCGCCAAACCGGGGCGAGCGCGGCGGCAATGGCCTTTGTATCCTTGCTTTCAAGCGCCTTATCAAAGGTTTGATAGGCCTTTGCGCGATCCCAAATGCCGCCCGATGCGGCGGGCTGACGCTCTAGGTAGATGTCGTGCAACTGTTGGGGCGTGATGGCGCCGGCGCGTGCCAGCCGCTCGCCGGCCTCCAATTGCGCCTTCCAGCCGATGTTGGAGCGCAGGTCCGCTTGGGCAAAGGCAAGCGGCAACGCACTTGTCACCATCGGCGCACCAATCGCCTCATACATGCGAAACACCAACGGGTTGGGATTGCTCGGCGCGCTCAAACGCCCCGATTCTTCGGCAAGCTCGGGATGCAAGAATTGCGCAAGCAGCGCGTCATCCGCCTCCGAGAGCAGGTTCAGCGCCTCGGCGGTCTCCAAGGTAAGCGCAGCCGCATCCCAATCGCCGCCACGTGCAAGGCAAAAGATACGCGCCGGAAAGGTTGGCGAAAGCGCGGGCGTATCGCGCAATTTGGCGCAAGCGCGATCCTCTGTGCCAAGCAGCAAGGAGATATCAAACCAGCGGCGAAAGATTTGCGCCTGATCGGGGCCGGCGCGCAGGATCAACTCCTCCGCAGGTCGCAGAGCGCCGCGCGCCAAAAGCGCATCAATCCGCGCAAGAAACAGGATCGCATCTGGGCCGCTGTCAAAGGGCGGATCAAGCTCTGCCAAGGTCAGCATCTGCACCAAATCGCGCGCCGCAGGCAAAAGATCGCTTTGCAGCCCGCTGAGGCGCCGGGCAATATCGCTGCTGGTGGATCGCCCCCAAAGCCGCGCCGGTAGCCCGGTCTGCGAGGCGGCCAAAAGCCCAACACTATCGGCAACCGGCCCGCCAAGCGGCATCACGCTTACATCCTCGGGAAGCGCCGAAGTTGCGACCTCTCCACCGGGCGTCGTTGAGGGAAGGGGCAGCGCCACAGGCATCGCGACCGAATCTGTTAGCCAATCAATTGCCGAAAGCGGCTTGTCCTGCGCAACGGCCGGGGCGAGCAAAACAATAGGCAAAACCAGCGCGCCAATGGCCACAGTTGCCATCCGCCCAAACTCTCCAAAAATGCCGCGTCTCTTACCCATGCCCGATTTACCCAGTCAAACCTACTCAATATTCAAAACTATGGGCTGATGGACGTCCTTTGCATTCGGCGAAAGATCGCCCAAATACGCAAAACCAACCAACCCCAAGAACCCTAATACCACCAAAACCAACAGCAGTTTCAAAATTCTTAGCATGTATTTCCTGCCTTTCTGGCGCAACTTTTGCGCATTTGCCGCATCTTTGCGCGGTCTGATTGTTTTATATATGGCATTTTTGGCAAGATCACGCCATTGAAGCCTGCGAGAAGTTAATGCGCGGGACTTTGCCTTTTGGCTTATGACTTGAAAAAGACGATTGTGCTTGTCGGAATGATGGGGGCTGGCAAAACGGCGGTCGGGACCGCGCTTGCCCGCCTGCTTGATGTGCCCTTTCTGGATTCCGATGCTGAGATCGAGCGCGCCGCCGATCGCAAAGTCGCCGAGATTTTCGAGCGCGACGGCGAGCCGTTCTTTCGCACCAAAGAGACCCAAGTCATCACCCGGCTTTTGCAGGGGCCAAGCATGGTGCTTTCAACCGGCGGCGGCGCCTATCTTAGCGCGCAGAACCGCGAGATCATTGCGCGCTACGGGGTGGCGGTTTGGCTGCGGGCCGATCTTGATCTGCTCTGGTCGCGGGTGCGCCATAAATCGACCCGCCCCTTGCTGCGCACCGCCAATCCGCGCGAAACCCTGCGCGCTTTGGGCGAGGCACGCAATCCGCTTTACGCCAAAGCCCAAGTGATCGTTGACGCAGAGCCGGGGCTCAGCATCGAGGAAATGGCGCATAAAGTGGCCGACGCATTGAAGGCCTTTCCGGAATTGATTGAGGAGCGCACAAATGACGATTGAAACGGTACATGTGCCCCTCGAGGGGCGCGCTTATGACGTGCGCATCGGCTCCGGGCTGATTGGCGATGCAGGCGCACAGATCGCACCGCTTTTGGCGCGCAAACGGGTGGCCGTTCTGACGGATGAGAATGTCGCAGCACTTCATCTGGAAAGCCTACGGGCGGGCCTTGCCAAGGAGGGGATCGAAATGGTCTCGCTGGCGCTGCCTGCGGGCGAGGCGACAAAAGCTTGGCCGCAGTTTAGCCGCGCGGTTGAATGGCTGCTTGAGCAAAAGGTCGAGCGCAACGATGTGATTGTCGCGCTTGGCGGCGGGGTGATCGGCGATCTGGCAGGCTTTGCGGCCGCTGTTTTGCGCCGCGGCGTGCGCTTTGTGCAAATCCCGACCTCGCTTTTGGCCCAAGTCGATAGCTCGGTCGGCGGCAAAACCGGGATCAACGCGCCCCAAGGCAAGAACCTGATCGGCGCCTTCCATCAGCCCTCAATGGTGCTGGCCGATACCGATGTGCTCAATTCCCTGAACGCGCGCGATTTTCTGGCGGGCTACGGCGAAGTGGTGAAATACGGGCTTCTTGGCGATGCGAAATTCTTTGCCTGGCTCGAGGAAAACGCCCCCAAAATGGCCGCAGGCGATGCCGCCGCGCGCATCTATGCGGTGCGCCGCTCCGTCGAGATGAAAGCCGAAATTGTTGTGCGCGATGAAACCGAGCAGGGCGATCGCGCGCTGCTGAACCTTGGCCATACCTTCTGCCACGCGCTCGAATCCGCCACAGGCTATTCAGACCGCCTACTGCACGGCGAAGGCGTCGCCATCGGCTGCGCGCTCGCGTTCGAGCTCTCCGCCCGCCTTGGCCTATGCTCGCAAGAAGCCCCAAGCCGCGTGATCGCGCACCTGCGCAAAATGGGCACCAAAGTTGATCTACGGGATATCGAGGGCGACCTGCCCGATGCCGATGCCCTTCTGGCGCTGATGGCGCAGGATAAAAAAGTCCTCAACGGCAAACTCCGCTTCATCCTCGCACGCGATATCGGCGAGGCTTTTGTGGCCACCGATGTAGATATGGATGCGGTCCGCGCCGTGCTGGTGGATGCTTTGGCGATGCGCGGGTAGGCTTTTGTCTCGATAAAAAGGCCAGAGGGCTCCGAGCCCGATTCATGAAGTAATTAGCTTCGCGTCTCAAAGACTGGCACGATCATAACAGCAATGACCAGTTTTAGCCCAGAGTTACCTATGCTGCTCCGTGGATAGATGACCGCTTTGGCGACTTCAAAGTTCGAATATGGCTTTCATCTTTGGGGTATCATGTTGAAGGAGCCACGACTTATGGTGGTCATACAGGTGAACCAAATGCTTCTTGTCCATGGACACAACGTCCATTCCACGGTCATCGTAGGGATGGAGAACGATGCTCCTATCAAAATCAACGATGTACGTGTCGGCATGTACTGTTGGCTTGATGCCAAGTTCCGAGCCCAGAGTAAGCCAAAGAACTTCCCGAAGTTGCTCTCCGTCAACAAGTTTAGCTGCATCCCAATGGCGATGAAGGTCCGAGCCAAACTCTTCGATGTGATCGTTATCTTTCTGCGGAGTGGCCCCAAGATATTCAAACGATGATTTTGTAAGACCACAGGACTTATAAGGTTTCAGTCTTCTTTTTGCTGGAGGTTCAGGTCCATACGTAGACGACAATAGCCACAGCGACGATGAATTACTGAAGACCTTTGAGGAAATGGCATCGGCTCGGGAAAATGCTTGTGTGAAGCGCTTTAGAGGTCGGGAAGTTGGATTTTCCTCGCCGCCGAGTTCAAATCGGAGCCCTATGTCGAACTGATAGAACATCCCATGTGGAAATTCTACAAAGTTGAAGTCGGTCTCAAACCGTTGAATAAATTCTTCCATTAAGACTGCCTAAGGATATTGACTATCATAAACAATAGTTCGCGCCTTCATTCCAAAGCAGACTTAGGTTTTTTTGATACCAAAGGCAGCTCGGTTACGCAGTGCAGCCACCCCAAAAATAATACCACCCTCGCAATTTCCTGCAATGACGGTATTTTGTAATGAGCCAAACTTAAACTTTAAGCGTAAATACGCCCTAGAACGGGATTTCGTCGTCGATATCCGAACGGCCACCGCCGCCAGAACTGCCCAACCCTTTATCTGTTGAAAAGTTATTCCCGGGCCAAAAACGTACCCTCTGCAATGAGATGCCCCTCGCTTACTTCGTTAAAGGTATTGATCAGCTTTCTTATAGGATCATTTTGGGGCATGTCACATTCGTGGCGAGTTATCGCGACATAGTTTTCCGAATTCACAAATTCCAAAACCGTCTGGGTTCCGTCAAAGCATGCAAACTTTGGATTCTGAACTTTCGAAGGGAGATCTCCAGAAAAGGGATCAATTTTCGCCAGCAAGGCTTCTATCTTTGCAAAGGCCTGAGGCTCAACCACTCCGTCCTTTTCATATGCCAAATTCCCAGGCCTATATCCCCCCCAACCGCTCAAAACTTTGAGCCTATAGTGGGGCGTTTCGCTTTTCTGAGATGAAATTGAAATCATTTTTCCTTGGCCGAACGAAGGAAGGAACGTCAAGCGAATGGTTCGGCCTTCGGGCGCGGAATCGTTTTGCACCCAAAGCGGTTTTTCTTTCATCGACGCAAGTTGATTGCCAAACCATCTCTCATAAGAGTCATCTGTCGCATCTTCTCCCCAAATACCCGTGGGGAAGAATTTATACTCCCCTTGGCGTTTCCAATAGAAACTCGATGACGAGGAGCAACTGGCGACAAAAATCAGAGTAACGGCGGCAATGATTAAATTTCTCATAGGAAATTCATAGCAGCGGACGCAGAGATATGGCCAGATTATTTTGTGGTCTGTGGCGGTTTGATCCTCGGGCCTCGTTGAAGACGATGCAGCCGCAACCAAGAATATGTCTCAATGGAAAAGTTTTCCCCAAAACAAAACCGCCCTCGCAGTGTCCTGCAAGAGCGGCTTTAGGCCGTTAAGCCAATCTCGAAGCGTTAATACGCCCTAGAACGGGATTTCGTCGTCGATATCCGAGCGGCCACCGCCGCCGCCGCCGCCCTGCGAACCGCCCTGTGGCCCGCTATCATAGCCGCCGCCTTGTGGGCCGCTGTCGTAACCGCCGCCGCCACCTTGGCCGCCGGAATAGCCGCCGCCACCGCCGCCTTGCGAGCCGCCATCGCGACCGTCAAGCATGGTGAGCGTGCCGTCAAAACCTTGCAGAACCACCTCAGTTGAATAGCGATCCGCGCCGGATTGATCCTGCCATTTGCGGGTTTGCAATTTGCCCTCGATATAAACTTTCGAGCCCTTTTTGAGGTACTGCTCGGCAATGCGCACGAGGCCCTCTTGGAAGATCGCGACCGAATGCCACTCGGTGCGCTCTTTGCGCTCGCCAGTGGATTTATCTTTCCAAGTCTCGGAGGTCGCGATGCGCAGATTGCAGACTTTGCCGCCGTTGGAAAAACTGCGCACTTCGGGATCGCGGCCCAGATTGCCAATTAGAATGACCTTGTTAACCGAGCCTGCCATGTGATCTCTCCCGTAGAATCTTGAAAAACGTTTGCGTTGTTACATCATCCCAAAGCGCGCAAGGAAAGCAAGAAATCGCTAACCCGCAGCGATTGTGCCAAGCTTTTGGCGCGCGCGAATGGTCCCTCGCTGCATGTGCGAGGGGCAAAGCGGCGCATTGGGCTGGCCAAAGGGGCGCGTTGTTTCTAATATCTCGCCAACGAAACGGTGGGGATTGTTGGTTTGTCGGGTATCAGATTGCCTATGGTCGCTAAGCTGTTGCGACTTGCGATTGTTCTTTCGCTGAGCCTTGGCGCAGGAAGTGCGGCTTGGGCCGATAAGCTGGTGTTTTCTTCCAAATCTCGCGGCGCGGTTTTTAGCGCGCAGACGGATGTTTTGGATCGCCGCGCGGCGACGCAATATTCCAACTCGAGCCGCCTTCAGCCCAAATCCGCTGTGACAATTTCAAGCTCAAACCTGCGCTATACGGGCAAGTACAACGGGCCGCATATTGCCAATGCCCGCGCTGCCGCCTCGCGCTATGGTGTGCCCCAAGACCTGTTTTTACGGCTCATTCAGCAAGAAAGCGGCTGGAAAGCCCGCGCCCGTTCGCACAAAGGCGCAATCGGTTTGGCCCAGTTGATGCCGGGCACAGCCGCCAAGCTGAAGGTCAATCCGCATGACCCGGTGCAAAACCTCAACGGCGGCGCGCGCTATTTGCGGATGATGTATGACAAGTTCGGCTCGTGGCGGCTGGCCCTTGCGGCCTATAACGCAGGCCCCGGCGCGGTCGAGAAATACGGCGGCGTTCCCCCGTACCGCGAAACAAAAAACTACGTCCGCAAAATCTGGGGCAGCTAAACACGGCGCCGATTTTCGAGCTGTTTTACCAGCGCGTCCATTGCATTGATTCTCGAAAATTTGGCGACGGAGCCTGCGCCGCCCTTACCCGGAGGCAGGATAGGGCCGCTCATTGGCGAAAACCTGCCTAAGCTTTCTTGCGCGCGTTCAGCTTAAAGACCGGCTTCATCTGGGCCAAAATCTCCTCGGACAAATGGCACTTGATCTGATGGCCCGCCGCATCTGTGCGAATGGCCGGAACCTCCCGATCACAAAGCCCATCCGGGACCTGATCCTTCATCGGGCAGCGCGTTTGAAACGGGCAGCCAGAGGGCGGATTCATTGCCGACGGGATATCCCCCTCAAGCACGATTTGCTCCTTGGTGATCGAGGTATCCGCGATGGGAACAGCCGATAAAAGCGCTTGGGTATAGGGGTGATAGGGAGGCGCAAAAACCTGCTCTGTCGTGCCAAGCTCAACCACATGACCGAGATACATCACCAAGACGCGGTCGCTGAGATAGCGCACAATCGAAAGATCATGGCTGATGAACAAAAGCGTCGTGCCTTGGCTGCGCTGAATATCCATAAGCAAATCCGCAACCGCCGCCTGAACGGAGACATCAAGCGCGGATACCGGCTCATCTGCGACGACAATACGCGCATCCCCCGCAAAGGCCCGCGCAATCCCGACACGCTGCTTTTGCCCGCCCGAAAGCTGGCGCGGCATGCGATCGGCAAATTCGCGCGGCAGACGAACAAGATCAAGCAGCTCAAGCATACGCGCGCGCCGCTCTTTGCGGCTCTTGCCGATGCCAAACACCTCTAATGCGCGGATGATCTGCTTGCCGACAGTGATCGACGGGTTGAGCGTATCAAACGGGTTCTGAAAGACCATCTGGATCGCCGCAATCGTGGCTGCGTCGCGCGCCTCAATCGGGATATTGCCAAGGCTTTTACCTTCAAAATCAATGCCTCCCGTGCTCGCGGCCTCAAGCCCCATCAGCACTTTGGCAAAGGTCGATTTCCCGCAGCCGGACTCGCCGACAATCGCCAATGTCTCTGCCTCGCGCGCCTCAAAACTCAGCGTTTCATTGGCCTTAACGACCCGCCCGGCCTTGCCGCCAAACAGCCCGTTGCCACCAACTTTGTAATATTTGCCAAGGTCTTCAACCTTCAGCACGACATCGCCCAAAGCGCGCCGATCTTGGCGCTCGGGTTTTGGCGGCGGCGCGTCCCAATCAATTTGATCGGCGCATATGCAGCGGCTTTTGTGGCGCGAAGATCCCTCAACCGGCTCCATACGCAGCTTTTTCACGTCACAAACACCCGCCTGAAAGCAATTGCAACGTGGCCCGAAATTGCACCCCTTGGGGCGCTCATGCGGAAGCGGCAAATTGCCCTCAATCGCCATGAGCGGGCGCGCGTTCTTATCCGCGCCGGGCAGGGGGATCGAGCGAAACAACGCTTGCGTATAAGGATGGCGCATCTCGTCAAACACATCCTCAATCGCGCCCGTTTCAACCGCCTCGCCGCTATACATCACACAGACCTGATCGCAGACCTCCAGCACCAAGCCAAGATTATGCGAGATGAACAAAAGCGAGGTGCCGTACTTGCGCCCAAGCCCTTTGACCATCGCAACGATCCCGGCCTCAACCGTGACATCAAGCGCGGTGGTCGGCTCGTCCAAAATCAGCAAAGCGGGCTTGGCCATCAGCGCCATTGCAATCACGATCCGCTGCTGCTGGCCGCCGGAAAGCTGATGCGGATAGGCGCGCATAATCCGCTTGGGATCGGGCAGGCCGACGTCTTCGATCATCTGCATCGCCGCGGCTGCCGCCACATCTTTTGAGGCGCCGCGATGGATCATCGGGACCTCCATAAGCTGGCGGCCAATCCGCATCGCCGGGTTGAGCGAGGCCATCGGCTCTTGGTAGATCATCGCGATGTCAGAGCCGCGCAAACCGCGCAATTCGTCCTCACCCATCTGGCAGAGATCGCGGCCCCGAAACAGAATTTCCCCCTCAGTGATCCGCCCATTGCGGCCCAAATATTGCATCACCCCAAGCGCCACAGTCGATTTCCCGCAACCGCTTTCGCCGACCAAACCCATCGCTTCACCGGGCCGGATCGTGCAGGAAAAATCCATCACGGCGGGGATTTCATGATCGCGGGTAAAGAAGGAAATCGAGAGGTTGTTGATTTCAAGCACCGGGCCGTCATATTCGGCGGCTCTATTTTGCTCTGTTATATCAGTGGCTTGCATGGGCTTAATCCTTCAAGCTTTCTTCGCGCAGCGCGTCCGCCAGCAAGTTCAACCCAAACACAAGGCTCATCAGCGCAAAGGCCGGCGCAAGGGCAGGGTGCGGATAAATCGTCAACAAACGCCGCCCCTCATTGATCGTCGAACCCCAATCCGGGCTTTCCGGCGAGACCCCAAGCCCAAAGAAGCCAAGCGTGCCAAGCAGGATCGTCGTATAGCCAATGCGCAGGCAGAAATCGACGATCAGCGGCCCGCGCGCATTGGGCAAAATCTCCCAAAGCATGATGTACCAAGGGCCCTCGCCACGGGTCTGCGCGGCAGAGACATAATCGCGCGCTTTGAGATCGAGAACGATCCCGCGCACGATGCGAAACACCGTCGGCGCATTCACGAAAACCACCGAAACAAAGACAATCAATATATTGCCCGGCATCGAAATAAGCCCGGTTGGATCGGCATCAAACGCGAGACCTGCGTAAATCCAAAGCCCGATCACCAAAGCAATCGCGCCGTAAATCATCCGTCGGCTTTGGTCAAAGCGGTACTTTGTATTGATCAATTCAAGCACGAAAATCACCGGAAAAAGAAAGAGAACGCCAGCCAAATTGCCGGGCAGGGCCGTTTGCTCAATCTCCGGCGTGACCAGCAGATAAAACAGCAGGATCACCGGAAAGGCGAGCACGAGATTGGCCAGAAAGCTCAAGATCCGATCTGACCAGCCGCCGAAATATCCCGCAGGCAGGCCAAGCGTGATCCCGACCATGAAAGCAAACAACGTCGCCAGCGGCGCGATCATCAACACATCGCGCGCGCCCATGATCATCCGGCTAAACACATCGCGTGCGAGGCTATCTCCACCGAGCAAATAATGCCCAGAACCGTCTTGAAGCGCCGTTCCGGGCACTTTGTTTTTCATCCCAGAAAGCTGCGCGAGCGGATCAAAAGCGATGATTTGATCGGCAAATATCCCGGCAAAAACCCAAAACATCACAACGCTTAGCCCGATGATGCCAATCCGGCTGCCCATCAGTTTGCCATAAAGCCCAAGGCGCGCCCTGAACGCAAAAGAGGCGCCAAACATCACCGTGAGCGCCGCCCAAACCGGCCAAAGCTGAACAAATATGCCAAGGATAATTTGCGGCCAAGTGAGCGCGTTCATTATGGCTCTCCCTGCTGAGAGGGGATGAAAGAGGCGGCGCAGGCGGGGCTCATGAAATGCGTATCCTTGGATTGAGCAGCACATAGCCGATGTCCGAAATCAGCTGCGTGACCAGCACCACAAAGACCGCAACGACCGAACAGGCCAGCATAAGATCAATGTCATTGTTGCCTGCGGCTTGAACCAGCGTCCATCCGAAGCCTTTGAAATTGAAGAGGATTTCAACGATGACAACGCCGTTGAGCAGCCAAGGGAATTGCAGCATGATCACGGTAAAGGGCGCGATCAGCGCGTTACGAAGCGCATGGCGCAGCACGACTTTGCCAAAGCTAAGCCCCTTGAGGCGCGCCGTGCGGATATATTGCGCCGTCATCACCTCGGCCATAGAGGCGCGCGTCATTCGTGCCACGTAGCCCGCACCAAACAGCGCTATGGTCAAAACGGGCAGGGTAAAATTGGCAAATGTGATCGCGTCCGCTGCCGAGGTCGCCGTTCCCTTAAACCATTTCAGCCCCACAGCCGAGGAGGCAAAAACCGAGATCAAGATCACCCCGGATACATATTCCGGCGTCGCCGTCGTTAGGATCGAAAAGGCCGACAGCCCGCGATCAAGCTTGGAGCCCTCGCGCATCCCCGCCAACACGCCGGTGATCAGCGCAAGCGGCACCATCACCACCATAACCCAAAACATCAGCTTGCCGGTAAGCCAGAGGCGCTTGGCGATGATCGCGCTGACATCATCGCGAAACACCGTCGATTGGCCCCATTCGCCCTGCAAAACGCCGCAAAACCGCGCCCGGCTGCCATCTTCGCGCAAATCACAGCGCGCCGTCTCATTGTTTTCCCCAATCCAAGCGGGTTCAACCCCGAGCCATTCGCGATAACGCACAACCATGGGGCGCGCATAGCCGTGACGATCGAGCCAGCTGACGACTTCAGCATCGCCCATGCGATTGTTGCCCTCAAACTTGGCGAGTTTTTTAAGATTGGGCTCAAGATTGGTCAGCGAGAAAACGATGAAGGTAAGGCATAGCGCGGTGAGGATCATCACCCCAAAGCGGCGCAGCAAGAACAGCAGCATCTACCTCTCCCTATAGTGGTTGCACCAAATGGCGCGCGGGTCGCAATTGTCAGCACATAAAAGAAAGCTCTGCGCGAGCGGCATGCAGGCGCAGAGCTGATGGTTGGGAAGGGGGCAGATTAAGCCTCAATCCACCATTTATAGACGTGCATCTCGAAGGTTGGGTGCATGTCTGTGCCGTGCACCGTGTCCTTGAAATGGCGGAAGGTCGAGCGCCAGTAAGGCTGGATCATCACGCCATCGTCCTGCATGATTTTCTCAAGCTTGGCCATCACTTCGCGGCGCGCATCAGCATCGGCAATCGAAAGCGCCTCCGTCAGCAGCGTGTCAAACTCAGGGTTGGCCATCGCCGCCTCGTTCCAAGCCTCGCCCGAGCGATACGCAAGCGCAAGAACCTGAACGCCAAGCGGGCGCATGTTCCATTCCGTCGCCGAGAACGGATAAACAAGCCAATCATTCCAAAAGGTTGCGGCCGGAATGACCTTGCGCTTGATATCAATGCCCGCGTCGCGAATTTGCGCAGCAACCGCATCACAAGTCGCCGATTGATACTCGTCATCAATCGAAATCAGCTCAAGCTCGGCCGGCAAGGCGCCCACCTCATCCATCAAGGCTTTGGCACCGGCAGGATCGGCCTTTAGCGCGGGAAGCTCGGCATATTCGGGGTGAATTGCGCAGACGTGGTGGTTCTCGGCAACCGTGCCAAGGCCATTATAGCCAAGCTCAAGGATCACCGAATTATCAACCGCCATTTGCAACGCTTTGCGCACGCGCACATCCGTATAGGGCGCTTGGTTTTGGTTGAAACGCACACATACCGTATTGGCCGTGACCGCTTCGGATTTGGACCAACCAAGCCCATCAAGCACCTCGACGAAATCGCCCGTTGTCTCATATGTCATGTCGATCTCATCCGCATCGGCCGAGGCCACAAGCGCAGAAGGATCAACCCCAAGATCGATAAATTCGATCCGGTCAAGATAGGCGCCTTCGCCCCACCAAGCATGATCGGCGTTTTTCACCAGGATCTGTTTGACGCCAACCTCGTTGGTTTCGGGCAGATATGGCCCTGTGCCGATTGGCGACTCTGAGGGATCGCCGCCCGCATAGGAGCTGTGCATAATCGCGGATGGGTAATCGGCCATGCCCGGAATAATCGTGATATCCGGCGCGTTTAGCTTCAAAACCAGCGTGTGATCATCCTTGACCACGACCGCGCCGTCACGCAGGGCTTTGGTCTCTGGATCAGCAAGCGCAGACATGCGCGAAACCATCGAATTGCCGTCCACAGTCGCATCACACCAAAGGGCGATGTTATGGGCAACATCGGCGGCGGTGAAGGCATCGCCATTGTTCCATGTCACGCCTTTGCGCACATGCAGAACGTATTCTGTCGCGTCTTCGTTGACGTCCCAGCTCTCAAGCAAGCGGCCGCGAAATGTCCCGTCGCTGTTGTATTCCACAAGATATTCAAGCCAGCCGCGGGCGAAATTGGCCATTTCGCCCCAATCCCAAGTGCGCGGATCTTTGAGGCCACGGGTCTTCATCTGAACGCGCAATGTGCCGCCCATTTGCGGGGTCATATGGCTCGCGGCTTTGGCAGGCGCCGCACCAATCAGCCCATAAGCGGCCGTGCTGGCAACGCCAAGCGCAGTTGCGCGGGTAAGAAATTCGCGGCGATCCAGCAGGCCTTGCTTGAACTCGTCGGCATACATTTTGGCCGCTGTATGGATCGGCTTGGAATTCTTGGTCATGTTTATCTCCCTGAAGACGTGGCATGTGAGCTGCCACTTAAACGCATCTTGCTGTAACGAAACTATGTGGTGAGTTGTGCTGGGATTTTGGCGCAAAACAAAGCGAGCGGCTTTCCTTGCGCGGATGCGTTGCGGCCAAGCCAGCAAACGCCCCTTAAAGATCGATCGTCAACGTTCTCGATCCTTTGCAACCTGTCGTCTCTTTCCCTGTTTGCCAATCTGGCTCAACGGCGTTGACGCCCCCTCGCAGTTGGTCCGTTTACGACATTTCGACAGTAAGAAAGCGACAAACCCTTCGGAATGCAACTAGAAACCCCGAAACTTTACGTGAGCTTATGGCTTTCGCGCCTCTCAAAAGCGCAAAACACGGCCGATATGATCCGGGGAAGGCCTTAGCCTTTGGTGCGAAAATCCGACGGGGTTGCACCGGTTTGCTTGTGAAAGGCGCGGGTGAAATAGGCCGCAGAGGCAAAGCCAAGCTCGGCGGCGATCTCTTTTACCGGCATCTTGGTATCGGCCAAAAGGCGGCGCGCTTCAAAATGGATCCGGTCGCTCAAAATGGCC
This sequence comes from Halocynthiibacter sp., assembly GCA_047631555.1. Taxonomy (GTDB): domain Bacteria; phylum Pseudomonadota; class Alphaproteobacteria; order Rhodobacterales; family Rhodobacteraceae; genus JBLHZY01. The sequence goes on from JBLHZY010000001.1 coordinate 646,875, forward strand.
GAGGCCGGGCGCGCGCAGGCGATGTTGCAGGCGCGGGTGAGATGGGTCGAGGTCACGCCAAGCGCTTTGGCATAATCAGAAACCGCCTTGCCGCTCATGAAATCTTCCTCAACCAGCGCCGAATAAGCAGCGGCCAAGCGGCGGGAGGCATCCGGGTGCATCTCCATCTCGGGCATCAAATCCATCTGCCGCTCAATCCAGACCGAGATCAGCCCGGCGTGATGGCCAAGGGCGCGATCGCGCGCAGGCAGATCACGCTCAAGTTCGCGCGATAGGTTATCAATCATAACCGTCAGTTCGCCCTGCTGAACCGCATCGCGAAAGCGCAGATGGATCGGCTCATTGGGCAACATCAAGGTTGGATCATTGGGCAGAAAAACCGAAGAGCCGAAAACCTGCCCCGTGGCTTCAAACCCGTGCATCGTCCCTGCCGGAAGAAAGACCAGATTATGCGGGCCAAAGCCGCGGGTAACGCCCGAAACGGTGATCCGCCCTTGGCCGCGCGTGAACCACAAAAGCATCGGCTGGCGATAAGAGCGCATCGCCTCAATCCGCCATTTGCCGCCTTGCATAAAGCGATTGAGCGGGGTTACGCGGTAGCTTGGGGCAGGGCTTTCGGGGATCGCGGTCATCAAGGGGGCTATCCTATGGCATGTTCGATTTGTGCTAGTTTAGCCCAATCCAATTTTCAGCCATAGGATTTTATTCAACGATTCTAGCGCCTAAGCTGATTGTTGCCGCGCTGCAATGGCCCCTAGTTACCCTAACGATATCTTGTGCCAGGCCTTCATCCGAGACCGAAACCATGTGCGTTGGCGCTTGGCATATTGGCGGGTTGCCGCCTGCGCAGATCGGCGCGCATCGCTCAAAGGCATCTCACCGCGCAAATGTGCGATTAGTTCGCTTGCGCCAATGGCCTTTGCAGAGGGCCAAGACGGGTTCCATGTCGAGAGATTCGCGCGCGCCTCATCAAGCGCGCCCCCCTCAATCATCATGTCAAAGCGCCGATCAATGCGCTCCGCCAGCCAATCGCGATCCGCATCCATCACAAATGCAGCACTTTTTTCAAGCGCCAAAAGCGGCGCCGGGGTTTCGTCCTGCCAAGCCGCAATCCCGCGCCCGGTGCTGCGCAAAACCTCCCAAGCGCGCTGAACCCGCACCGGATTAAGCCGATCTATTTTGGCCGCTGAGGTGGGGTCCTCGCTGTCCAACTCCGCCAACATTCCGGCGCGCCCCTCGGCCGCCATCCGCTCATCCGCAAGGGCGCGAATATCCGGCGCCGTGGCGGGGATATTCGCCAAGCCTTCGATCAGCGCAGTAAAGTAAAGCCCCGTCCCGCCAACGATAATAGGGCGCGCATTTGCGTTTAAATACGGCGCTAAATCGCGCAACCAATGGCCCACGGAATATTGCGCATCGCCCGGCAGATGGCCGTAAAGCGCATGCGGCGTTTGGGCCTCGTCCTCAAGTGAAGGGCGCGCCGTCAGCACCCGCCAATTGGCAAAAACCTGCAACGCATCCGCATTGACAATCACCCCGCCAGACTGCTGCGCAATCTCCATCGCAAGCGCCGATTTACCGCTTGCGGTAGGGCCAGCAATTAGGACCGGTTGTTCGGGTGAAATCTGTGCTAAGATATCGCGCATCAGGCGAGTGCCCCCGCGCTTTGGTTAGGGGCGGGCCAAACCCGCCGCTTTAGGGGGAAAACTTTTCCCAATCCCGCATTGAACCTTGCGCCTTTTTGCAGCATTTTGCCCCCGACATCTCAAACCAAGTGGAGCCCTTCATATGTCCGAGCCCGCGCGCAGCCAACCCTCCACAAAATATCGCCGCGTTTTGCTAAAGATTTCTGGCGAGGCGCTGATGGGCCCGCAAGGCTTTGGCCTGCATCCGCCAACTGTTGAGCGGATCGCGCGCGAAATACAAGCCGTGCACGGGATGGGCGTTGAGATTTGCATGGTCATCGGCGGCGGCAATATTTTCCGCGGCCTTCAGGGCAGCGCCCAAGGGATGGAGCGCACAACAGCCGATTACATGGGCATGCTCGCCACAGTGATGAATGCGCTTGCAATGCAAGGCGCGCTTGAGGCGCTCGATATCAATACGCGGGTGATTTCGGCCATCCCGATGGACACGGTCTGCGAGCCCTATATTCGCCGCCGCGCTGTCCGCCATCTTGAGAAGGGCCGCGTTTGCATCTTTGCCGCCGGCACAGGCAATCCCTATTTCACCACCGATACCGCCGCGACCCTTCGCGCCAATGAGATGTCTTGCGAGGCGATCTTCAAGGGCACCAAGGTTGACGGCGTCTATGATAAAGACCCGGCCAAATATCCAGACGCCAAGCGCTATGAGCGGGTCTCTTATGATGAGGTGCTGCAAAAGCATCTGGGCGTAATGGATGCCTCGGCGATTGCGCTTGCGCGCGACAACAGCCTGCCAATCATCGTCTTCTCATTGGACGAGCCCAACGGCTTTTGCGGCATTTTGGAAGGCAAAGGCACATATACAACGGTTCATGATTAGGCCTCAAAGGGCCGCAGGGGCGCACCAAAAGCGCAGGTAAGGAGGGGTGTAACCACGCATCGGTTCCCCCTTACATCAGTGCATAACCCTTGATATACATGCAAAAAGCGCCTCAATGAGGGTGCAACACCGCGATAACAACAGAAGAGACTTGGGCAATGGCAGATGATTTTGAACTGGATATCGACGATCTAGAGCGCCGCATGGAAGGCGCTATGGCATCACTGCGCGTTGAATTTGCATCCCTGCGCACCGGGCGCGCCTCGGCCTCGATGCTTGAGCCGGTGTTGGTCGATGCATACGGCTCGCTGACCCCGATCAATCAAGTTGGCACCGTCAACGTACCAGAGCCGCGCATGGTGACGATCAATGTTTGGGATAAGGGCCTCGTTGGCAAAGTCGAAAAAGCCATCCGCGAAAGCGGCCTTGGCATCAATCCGCAGCTCAACGGCACAATCATCATGCTCCCGATCCCTGAGCTGAATGAAGAACGCCGCCGCGAACTGACCAAAGTCGCGGCCCAATATACCGAAAGCGCCCGTGTTGCTGTGCGCAATGTGCGCCGCGACGGGATGGATCAGATCAAGAAAGTCAAAGACAGCCTTGGCGAAGACGATCAGAAATTCTGGTCCGATGAGGTTCAGACCCTTACCGACAAACACATCGCCGCCGTAGACGCTGCCCTCGAAAGCAAACAAGCCGAGATCATGCAAGTTTAACCTCTGTTGCGCACCAGACTCGTGCGAAGTTCGGCGCGTTCTTGCGCCAAAATGCAAGTCACGCCCAAAGCGGGGCCTGCCAGTATATTACGAGGGGCAGATGAAAGACATGGAACATAGCGGGCCAAACCATGTGGCTATCATCATGGACGGCAATGGCCGTTGGGCCACATCGCGCGGCAAACCGCGACTGTTCGGCCATCACGCGGGCGCAAAACGGGTGCGCGAAGTTGTGAATGCCTGCCCGGATCTTGGCGTAAAATACGTCACCATCTTTGCCTTCTCGACCGAGAACTGGAAACGAACCCAATCCGAGGTCTCCGGCCTTATGTCCTTGTTTCGCCGCTATATTGTGAAAGAGGCCAAGGAGCTTTTCAAAGAGGGAGTGCGGGTTCGCTTTATTGGTGATCGTGTGCGTCTTGATAGCAAACTCGTTAAAATGATGGATGAGCTGGAAGAGCTGACCGAGGAATGCACCCGCGTTCACCTCACCATTGCGCTCAATTATGGCGGGCGCGATGAGGTTGCCCGCGCAACCAAACGCCTGGCTGAAGATGTGGCCGCAGGCAAGCTTGATCCAGCGGACGTCGATGAAGAAACCCTGCCGCGCTATCTTGATACTTGCGTGCTCCCCGATCCTGATCTGGTGATCCGAACCTCAGGCGAGGCGCGCATTTCCAACTTCCTGCTCTGGCAATCAGCCTATGCGGAATATGAATTCATCGAGACGTTGTGGCCCGATTTCACCAAGGATATCTTCGCCGATATCGTCAATAATTACGCCAAACGCGACCGCCGCTTTGGAGCCGTCAAAGCATGAGCAATTGGAGCGACCTCGCCCCGCGCGTGATCTCTGGCGTCGCGATGGCGGCCGTGGCAGCGCTTGCCGTTTGGCTCGGCGGGCCCGTGTTGCTCGTGATGCTCGCGATTTGCGCCGGGTTGATGCAATGGGAACTGGCGCGCATTTGCGATCCTGAAAAGAAAAGGGCGGCGATCTGGCTTGGGATCATTGGTGGTGTGATCCTCTTAGGTAATAACTTTTTAGATGAGTTTTTGGACCTAACTGGTTCAACTCAGGTCGATTCAATTTTTGTGCTGGTTCCTTTCGCTGTATCAATTGTCCTGCCGAGCTTTGTCGGATTATTTCTGCTGTCGAAAAAACGAAAACTTCATGCGTCCTACGCGCTCGCGATACAATTAACGGCCGTCGTTCTCTATGTCTTTCGTTGGTACGACTCAGCGGTTCTGCTGCTTTTCATCATCGGAGTTGTCGTGATTACCGATGTTGCTGGCTATTTCGCGGGTCGTTTGATCGGTGGGCCGAAATTCTGGCCCAAAGTAAGCCCAAAGAAAACGTGGTCTGGGACGATTGCTGGTTGGATTGGTGCAGCAATTTTTGGAGGGATATTTTCCTCTTTTGACGCAAGTGAGCATAGCTCCGTCATAATGGGTATGCTCATAGCAGTCTCTCTCTCTTTCGCAGGGCAAATGGGCGATATCGTGGAAAGCGCGATGAAACGAAGCGCCGGCATCAAAGATTCCTCAAATCTCATTCCGGGCCATGGTGGCTTTTTGGATCGCTTTGATGCCATTATCGGCGCTTGCATCATGGTTGCATTGATCAGTTTGGTTTTGACCGCGTATGTTTTTCTATGGTTTGATCTCTAGAAGGACCAAACAGGCATATGCGCAAAATTTCCATCTTTGGGGCGACAGGCTCAATCGGGCAAAGCACGCTTGATCTGATCCGGCGCGATGCGCAGGCTTATGATGTTGTGGCGCTCACGGGCGGGCAGAATATCGCCCAGCTTGCGCGCGATGCGATTGAGTTTGGCGCCGATATTGCGGTTACGGCGGATGAGGGAAAGCTGAGCGCGCTGCGTGAAGCGCTCGCGGGATCAGGCGTAAAAGCCGCCGCCGGGCAGGGCGCCATTACGGACGCCGCCAGCCGCCCCGCCGATTGGGCCATGTCGGCCATCGTGGGGGCGGCTGGCCTTGCGCCGGGTTTGGAAGCGCTCAAACAAGGCGCCACCCTCGCGCTTGCCAATAAGGAAAGCATGGTCACCGCCGGGCCGCTGATGCGCGCCGCTGCCGCCAAACATGGCGCGGCCCTTTTGCCCGTCGATAGCGAACATTCGGCGGTGATGCAGGCGATGGAAGGCGGGCGGCTTGAGGAGATCGAGAGCGTTACCATCACCGCCTCGGGCGGGCCATTTCGAACATGGGATCAGGCCGCGCTCGAAAAAGCGACCCTGAAACAGGCGGGCAATCATCCCACATGGGATATGGGCCAGCGGATCACCATTGATAGCGCCTCGATGTTTAACAAAGCGCTCGAAGTGATTGAAGCTAAAGAGCTTTTTGCCCTTACGTCCGATCAGATCAAGGTCCTCGTCCACCCCGAAAGCATCATTCACGCGCTTGTTGCCTATAGTGACGGCGGCGTGATGGCCCATATGGGCGCGCCCGATATGCGCCATGCCATCGGCTATGCGCTGCACCATCCCGCGCGGCGCGCGCTGCCTGTGGCCCGGCTTGATCTGGCCGCCATCGGCGCGCTGACTTTTGAAGAGCCCGATGCCAATCGCTTCCCGGCACTGCGCCTCGCGCGTGAAGTGATGAGCGAGGGCGGCATGGCGGGCGCGGCCTTTAACGCCGCCAAAGAACGCGCGCTTGATCATTTCATTGCAGGCGAGATCGGCTTTTGTGATATGGCGCGTGTGGTTGAGGATGTGCTCACGCAGATGTGCGGCCAAGATAGCGCATCGGGGGGCCACATTCATGCCGCCTTTACCTATGATAACGTGATCGAAACGGATCGAATTGCGCGCCTGAAAGCCTCCGAAAGCGTGGCACGGCGCAGAGCAGAAAAGGACTAACCCATGGATTTCGCAGGCCTTGTGCCCCAGTTTGGCAGCGCGCTCTTTACGCTTGTGGCCTTTGTTATCGCCCTATCTGTGATCGTCGCGATCCATGAATTTGGCCATTATATCGTTGGCCGCTGGACCGGCATCAAAGCGGATGTGTTTTCGCTTGGCTTTGGCCCCGTGCTATTTTCGCGCACCGATAAACACGGAACCCAGTGGCAGCTCGCAGCACTTCCCTTTGGCGGCTACGTGAAATTTCGCGGCGATGCCAATGCGGCTTCGGCCACGGATTACGAGGCGCTTGATGGGCTTGATGAGGCGGCAAAGCGCGAAACCATGCAAGGCGCGCCGCTTTGGGCCAGAACGCTTACGGTTGCGGCGGGCCCTGTGTTCAATTTCATCCTCTCGGCGATCGTTTTTACCTCCATTTTGATGGTGCAGGGCCGTGCCTCTGATCCACTGACCATTGCCGAACTTACCCCCGTTCCCGGCATCCAAGAGCTCGCGCCCGGCGATCGCATCCTCTCAATTGCAGGGATGGAAACACCCAAACTTGAGGATTTCTCTGAATATGTTGACGGGCTGCCGCAAGAGGCATCGCTGACCTATACCGTGCTGCGCGATGGCAAAGAGGTAACGGCGCAGGGGCCCCATCCGATGCCGCCGCTGGCGCTGATGATCTCGCCCGATAGCGCCGCGATTGATGCCGATATGCAGGCAGGCGACGTTATTACAGCGATCAATGGCGCCCCAATCGGCACATTCGATCAGCTGCGCACCGCCGTTACCGGATCAGACGGCGCGCCGCTGGCCATCACCGTTTGGCGCGCAGGCGAAGAGCTTGCCCTAACTCTAACCCCGCGCCGCCGCGATCTTCCGGCTGAGGGCGGTGGTTTTGAAACCCGCTGGCTGATTGGTATTTCGGCGGGCTATTTCTTTACCCCCGACACAGAGACGCCAGGCCTTTGGTACGCGGCCAAATTCGGCGCGCGCCAAACCTATTCCGTGATCGAAAACTCGCTTTCGGGCCTCTATCACATGATCGTCGGCAAAATTTCGACCTGCAATTTGCGCGGCCCCCTTGGCATTGCCGAAACAGCGGGCGCCATGGCCGGGCAGGGCGCCAACAGCTTTATCTCCTTCATTGCGCTGCTCTCAACGGCGGTTGGATTGCTCAACCTGTTCCCGATCCCGATGCTTGATGGCGGGCACCTTGTCTTTTACGCTTATGAAGGCGTGTTTCGTCGCCCGCCCAATGAAAAAGTCTATAGTATTCTGATGTATATGGGCATGGCGCTTGTGCTGACGCTGATGGTCTTTGGGCTGACCAACGATCTGTTCTGTAAATAGTCCCGTGCGCCGCGCGCGCCTTTTCTTTGTGAGAGGGCGCGCGTCGATCTGTTGCATTCGTGCAAATCCGTTAAAAATTTAGCGATTGTTCCCAAAGCCGCATCCAAGCGCCCAAATTACGCCACATTTACTTTGCATATCTAAGAGGTAACTTGGCGGAGGCAGTATTATGACAGCGATTAAAAGCGGATATCGGAGCCTTTCGCTCCTTGCGGATCTCAATTGGGATCGCCTTCTTTACGGGGCAACGATTGCTGTTGCGCTGGTTGCAGGCTCCTATGTTGGAACGCTGTTTATCTAAGCAAAACCAGATGTTGCAGGGTGCAATATCGATCTGATCTCCTTGGCGGCGCAATTTTGCGCCGTTTGTTGTGAAATACAGCGTTAAAAACACGGCCAAAACGGCATCTGCCTTTTGACAAGTCTGGATAATCCCGATACTCAGACCACTATATGTGGGGATCGATGGATTATTGAGAATGCTGACCTTTTCGAAGATTTGCGGCCGAAACACAGCAACCGGGCTTGCACGCCTTAGAGGGGCCGTTTTCGTTGGTTTCTTGGCCTTCGCGCCGGTTCTGATCGCCCCACAAGCCGCTTTTGCACAGAGCTATTCGTTCAATTCTGTTGCGATCGAGGGCAATAACCGCGTCGATCCATCAACGATTCTTACCTATGCCAAGATTTCGCGCGGCCAGACCGTTTCGGCGGCTGAGCTGAATGATGCTTATCAGCGTCTGGTGCAATCGAGCCTGTTTGAGACGGTTGAAATGCTGCCCCAGGGGCGCAAATTGGTGATCAAGGTCACTGAGTTTCCAACGATTGGCCGGATCAGCATCGAGGGCAATCGCCGCATCAAAGATCCCGTCTTGCAAGAGGTGATCCGCAGCCAAGAGCGCCGCATCTATTCCCCGGCAACCGCCGAGGCCGATGCCGCCGCGATCACCCAGACCTATCAAGAGCGGGGCCGTTTGGCCGCGACCGTGACCCCAAAGATCATTCGGCGCGATGGCAACCGGGTTGATCTGGTGTTTGAAGTGATTGAAGGCCGGGTTGTTGAGATCGAGCGCCTCTCCTTTGTTGGCAACCAAGAGTTTTCCGATGCGCGCCTGCGCCGGGTACTTCAGACCAAACAAGCCGGGCTTTTGCGCACTTTGTTGCAAAGCGATACCTATGCGCCTGATCGGATCAATTTCGACAAACAAGTCCTGACGGATTTCTATCTGTCGCGCGGCTATGTTGATTTTCGCATCCAAGATGTGTCCTCGGAATTCTCTCGCGAGCGCAACGCCTTTTTCGTGACCTTCAACGTCTCCGAAGGCCAAAGCTATAACATGGGCGAGATGACCGTCATCTCTGAGTTCCCCAATGTTGAGCCGGATGAATATGAAGCCGTGATGAACATCCGCAAGGGCCAGACCTATTCGCCCTCTGCCGTTGAAAACGTGATCGCCCGCATGGAGCGGGTCGCAACGAAGAACGGCCTGAATTTCTTGCGTGTTGAGCCACGCATCACCCGCCAAGATCGCAGCCTTGAGCTTGATATCGAGTTTGCGCTGGTGCGCGGGCCGCGTATCTTTGTTGAGCGCATCGATATTGAGGGCAATGCCACGACCCTTGATCGCGTCGTGCGCCGCCAGTTTAAAACCGTTGAAGGCGATCCGTTTAACCCGCGCGAAATTCGCGAAGCGGCGGAGCGGGTGCGCGCCCTTGGCTTCTTTGGCGTCGCGGACGTGCAATCCGCCGAAGGCTCAAGCCCGGATCAGGTTGTTATCGACGTAAACGTTGAAGAAAAGCCGACCGGCGCCTTTACCTTTGGTGCAAGCTACGCCGCAAGCTCGGGCGTTGGCCTTAGCCTCAATATCTCTGAGAGCAATTTCCTTGGCCGCGGTCAGCGCCTTGAGTTTGATGCAACCCTCGGAACAGAAGACGCATCGGGCAAGTTTGTCTTCTCAGAACCGGCCTTCCTTGGCCGCGATTTGACCTTCACCTTTGTTGCGCGCTATGCGGAATCAAAATACTCTTATACCGCCTATCAAACTGAGGCGATTTCGGCCTCTCCCTCGCTGACCTTTCCGGTTTCTGAAGCGGGCGAGTTGAGCTTGAATTACAAAATTGCCCGCAACAAGATTTTCGATGTCGCCGCGACAAGCTCTGCCATTCTTCTTGCCGATCAGGCGCGTGGTGCAGAATTTACCTCCTCGCTTGGCTATCAATATACCTTTGACAATCGCCGCACTGGGCTCAATCCAAACGCGGGGATGAAGCTGCAGTTTGGCCAAGATTTTGCCGGGCTTGGCGGCAGCGTCAAACATATCAAAACAACTGCCCTTGCAAGCGCCGAGACCAAAATCTTGAACGATCAAGTGACCCTGCGCGCAACCCTTGAGGGCGGTGCAATTCATTCTCTGGGCGGCGACAGCCGGGTTTATGATCGCTTCAATCTTGGCCCTGCACAGCTTCGCGGCTTTGCCCCCGGCGGCATTGGCCCGCGCGATGGAACCGATGTTTTGGGCGGTAATTTCTATGCGGTTGCCCGCCTTGAGACCGAATTTCCCCTTGGTCTGCCTGAAGAATACGGCATCAAGGGCGGTCTTTTCTTTGATGCTGGGTCGCTCTGGGGCCTCGATAACAATCTGGGCACGGTTGATGATAGCGCCCATTTGCGCTCGTCGGTTGGTGTCTCGATCTTCTGGACAACGCCAATTGGCCCGCTGCGGTTTAACTTCTCACGCGCTGTGAAAAAGCAAAGCTATGATAAAGAGCAGCGCTTTGATGTTTCCATCTCGACGCAATTCTAATGCGCGCGCGCTCAGATAGAGCGGGCCGCATTGCCGCGCAAAGCGCGGCTTGGCGCAAAGCGGCGGGCCGGGTCCTTTGCTTGGTCTTGACGGTTGCATGTGTTGCTTTTGCGGGCCTTGTCTCGCCGCTGCGCGCACAGGACGCGGGCGTGCCACTCGCGCCGAGCCAATCCAATATCCTAACCGTCGATACAGATTTCATCTTCGCCAATTCGCTTTATGGCGTTCAGATCGAACAGGATTTCAATGCTGCCGCGCAAATCCTGATCGCTGAAAACGGCGAGATCGAAGCCCGCCTCACCACCCAAGAAAAAGCTCTCACGGACGAGCGCGCAAGCCTTAGCCTTGAAGAATTTCGCACCCGCGCCCAAGCCTTTGACATCCGCGTTCAAGCCCTTCGCGAGGAGCAGCGCGTTAAGGAAACCGAGGTTCAAGCGATCCGCGCAACTGGGCGCCAAACCTTCCAAGAGGTTCTCACCCCCGTTCTGACCAAAATCGCGCGCGAACGCGGCGCCAGCGTTATGTTTGAACGCCAGCAGGTGTTCCTCTCAGCAGAAAGCATCGATGTGACCCTTGAGGCGCTTGAGATGGTCAATGAAGCCTTCAAAGAAACCCAAGCCCAGCAAGATCCCGACGCGCCGCAAGTGACCACGCCTACGCCAGAAAATGGCGAAAATGATGGGTCCCAAGCGCTGCAATCTCCCGCCGTAGAAGCCCCGGCCTCCGGCACACAAGAGTAAGCGCGCTTGTCAGCCCGCGCGCGCCTTGATATCGACAATAAACGATAAGAAGAATGGAAAGGCCAAAGATGAGTGACCAGCCCAAAATCGCCGATATTGATCTGATCCAACGGATTATCCCGCATCGCTATCCGTTTTTGTTGATTGATAAAGTCGTCGATATTGTTGGCGCGAAAACCGCCACGGGGATCAAAAACGTCACTTTCAATGAGCCGCATTTTCAGGGCCATTTTCCCGGCGCGCCGATTATGCCCGGCGTGACCATCATCGAAGCCATGGCCCAAACGGCCGCCGTGATGGTTGGGGTCGATCAGGACTTGGCCGATAAGGAATTCCTCGTCTATTTCATGGCGATCGACAGCTGCAAGTTCCGGCGCAAAGTCGTTCCCGGCGACGTGCTTAAGCTGCATGTCGAAACCAAGCGTGGCGGTTCTAAAATCTGGAAATTTACCGGCCGGGCCGAAGTTGATGGCGAATTGGCCGCACAGGCTGAATTCACCGCAATGATGGACATGCCGCAGGAGTAAGCTCATGGCGATTGCAGCCAGTGCGAAAATACACCCCTCTGCTGTTGTTGAGCCGGGGGCCGAGATCGGCGAGGGCTGTGTTATTGGCGCTTTCGCTTGCGTGGGCCCACAGGTGCGCCTTGGCCGCGGGGTCGAGCTAAAGAGCCATGCCGTCGTCACCGGCGACACAAGCATCGGCGAAGACAGCGTTATCTTTTCTTTCGCTTGTGTGGGCGAAATCCCTCAAGACCTGAAATTCGCCGGCGAACACACCAGCCTGATCATCGGCGCGCGCAACCGTATCCGCGAAGGCGCAACCCTCAATACCGGAACAGAGGGCGGCGGCGGAGTCACCCGCATTGGCGACGACAATTTGATCATGACCGGCGCGCATGTCGGCCATGATGCCCAGCTTGGCAACCGGATCGTTATGGCCAATCAGGTCGCGGTCGCCGGCCACTGTATCATCGAGGATGATGTGATTATTGGCGGACTTTCGGGCATCCATCAATTCGTTCGCCTTGGCCACGGTGCGATTATCGGCGCGGTCACGATGGTGACCAATGATGTGATCCCGCACGGGCTTGTGCAGGGGCCGCGCGGCCAGCTCGACGGGCTGAATTTGGTCGGGCTGAAGCGGCGCGGCGTTTCTCGCGCCGATATCACAGCGCTTCGGGCCGCCTTTCAGATGCTGGCCCAAGGCGAGGGTTCCTTTCAGGACCGCGCACGCCGTTTGGGCGAGGAAACCGAAAGCGCCTATGTGCGCGAGATCGTTGATTTTATTCTAGGCGCGAGCGACCGTTCGTTCCTGACGCCAAAATGAGCCAGATCGCGATCATCGCAGGCACAGGCGCTTTGCCGCATTTGTTGGCCGAGAAAATTGCCGCCAAGGGCACGCCGCCACTCTTTGCCGTTATGGCAGGCCAAGAGGTTCCGGTTCCTGACTGTGCGCAAGCGCTGCCCTTTGAGATTGAGCGCATCGGCAGCCTGTTTGCCGCGCTGAAAGAGGCAGATGTGAGCGAGGTGGTTTTTGCCGGCGGCATTGCGCGCCCATCCCTTGATCCAAGCAAATTTGATCCCACGCTGCTCGCTTTTGCGCCGCGGTTTTTGCCGGCGCTCTCGGGCGGGGATGATGCATTGCTGCGGGTGATCATCGCGCTGTTTGAAGAGAACGGCCTAAAAGTGCGCGCACCCAATGAAATTGTCCCCACTCTTTGCCTTGAGCCGGGTGAAGGCGCGGGCCGCGAGATGTCTGAGGCTGAGGCCACGGATGCCGCGCGCGGTCGCGAGATATTGGCCCATCTCTCCGGGCTTGATCTGGGGCAGGGCTGCGTTGTGGCCTCTGGCCTGTGTTTGGGGATTGAGACCCTGCAAGGCACGGACGCTTTGTTGCGCTTTGTCGGGGAAACGCCCGCGCATCTGCGCCGCGCCCCCGGTGTTTTTGTCAAAGCGCCCAAAGCCGGTCAGGACATGCGCATTGATATGCCGACCATCGGCCCTGAAACAATCAAACGGGTCGCCGATGCAGGCCTTGCCGGCCTTGTGATCCCAGCGGGCGGTGTGATCGTTTTGGATCGGCGCAAGACCTTCTCTGTGGTTGAGGCCGCAGGGCTTTTCCTGCGCGCTTTATAGATGGGCGCGCGCAAAGCCTTCCTGATTGCCGGCGAGCCTTCGGGCGATCGCCTTGGCGGGGCGTTGATGGCGGGGCTGACTGAGCTTGCGCCAGGGATAAAGTTTGAAGGCGTCGGCGGCCCGCAAATGGCAAACGCAGGGCTCAAGAGCCTATTCCCGATGGAAGAGCTTTCCGTGATGGGCATTGCTGAGGTGCTGCCCAAGTATCGCATGCTCAAGCGGCGCATTCGTCAAACAGCTGAGGCGGCGATTGCCTCTGGCGCGGATGTTTTGATCGGGATCGATAGCCCGGATTTCTGCCTGCGGGTGGATCGGATTGTGCGCGCTGCGCGGCCTGATTTGCGCATCGTGCATTATGTCGCGCCTTCGGTCTGGGCATGGCGGCCCGGGCGGGCGGCGAAAATGGCGCGCCATGTGGATCATGTGCTCGCGCTTTTGCCCTTTGAGCCGCCCTATATGGAAGCGGCCGGGATGCGCTGCGATTTTGTTGGCCATCCGGTTGTGGCCGAGCCCGTTGCAAGCGGGGCCGAGATTGCCGCCTTTCGCGCCAAGTATAATCTGGGCGAGGCCAAGCTGATCCTCGCGCTGCCCGGTTCGCGCCGCTCAGAAGTTGGTCGTTTGGCCCCGATCTTTGGCGAGGCTTTGGGGGCCGTCTATGCGCAGCATAAAGAGGCGCGGATCGTTATCCCGACCTTGCCGCACCTGCGCGAGACATTGGAGCAAGAAACCAAGGGCTGGAATGGGCCGCGCCCTCTGATCCTTGCGCAAGGCATGGAGAACCTCACCAATTTCCAAGCCACCAAACGCGCCGCATTCGGCGCGGCTGATCTCGCTTTGGCCGCCTCTGGCACGGTTTCGCTTGAGCTGGCAGCGGCAAAAACGCCTATGGTGATCGCCTATGATATGTCTTGGCTCAGCTGGCAAATCATGAGCCGCATGGCGCGCATTGATACGGTCACTTTGGTGAACCTCATCGTTGGTAACCACGCAATCCCCGAGTTCCTTGGGCCAGCTTGCAAACCTACGCCGATTGCCAAAGCACTTGGCGCGCTCATCGACGATAAAGCCGCGATCGCAGCACAGCGCGCGGCGATGGCGCAAACGATGGAGGCTTTGGGGCAGGGCGCTGAAGCACCGGGCCTACGGGCCGCGCGGGCTGTTTTGGACGGGCTCGCCTGAAGAAGCGATGCGATCTAATTGGCTGTTGCTCTTTGAGTATTTAGGCCAAGAAAAAGCTCAGAGCTGTTGCCTCAATACCCACGCCAAATCCAGCCGCCGCCAAGGATGCGCGGGCTGTCGGGGTCGTAAAAGACGCAAGCTTGCCCCGGCGAGACGCCTTCTTCGGGCGTGATCAGTTCGACCTCGGCCTCAGTATCCGAGATCGGGCGGATGATCGCTTCGCGCGGCGGGCGGGTCGAGCGCACACGCACCAGAACATGCCATTCTTTTTGGCTGCTAAGCGGGGCATCGCCAAGCCAGTTGATTTCGCGCACCGGAATTGTCCGCGTCGCGAGCAGCTCTTTGGGCCCGACGATCACTTGGCGTTTGTCCACGTCAAGGCTGGTGACAAACAGCGGCTCTGCGAGGCCCCCGATGCCAAGGCCGCGCCGCTGCCCGATGGTATAATGGATCACGCCCTCATGCTGGCCAAGGATATTGCCATCGGTATCGACAATATCGCCCGGCTCGGCCGCACCGGGGCGCAGCTTTTCGATCACGGCGGCGTAATTGCCATTGGGGACAAAGCAAATATCCTGCGAATCAGGTTTGTCAGCGACCGAGAGCCCGTATTTCGCCGCCAAGGCGCGGGTTTCGGCTTTGGAGGGCAGATGGCCAAGCGGGAAACGCAGGAATTCGAGCTGTTCTTTGGTGGTTGAGAAGAGGAAATAGCTCTGATCGCGGTTTGCATCCGCCGCCGAGTGCAATTCGGGGCCGTTTACGCCCATTGCGCGCTGAATATAATGGCCCGTCGCCATGCAATCGGCATCCAGATCGCGCGCGGTTGCGAGCAGATCCTTGAATTTCACCCGCTCATTGCAGCGAATACAAGGAACCGGCGTTGCCCCCATCAGATAGCTGTCGGCAAACTCATCAATCACCGCATCTTTAAAAATGTTCTCATAATCTAGGACGTAATGGGGGAATCCCATCTCCTCGGCGACGCGCCGTGCATCATGAATATCAAGCCCCGCACAGCAGGCGCCCTTTTTCGCGAGCGCCGCCCCGTGATCATAAAGTTGCAGCGTCACCCCGATCACATCATAGCCCTCATCGGCCAATTTTGCTGCAACTACAGAGCTATCCACCCCACCAGACATCGCCACAACGACGCGCGTCTCAGCGGGCGATTTGGCAAAGCCAAGGGAATTGAGCGGGTGGGCACCATCATGAGGCATGAAGCAATCCTTTCAGGAAGTCTGAGGAATATATGAAAATGCTACCTATTCTCAAGGGGCGGTTTCACTCTGTCTTAAGGGTCATCCGTCACATCTGAAGCGAACTAAACGAGGGTGAGACGTATGTATTTGAAAAAAGTAGATGGCCCAAGGGCTGTAACATTGCCAGATGGCTCCGTGATGACGCGCGCTGATTTGCCGTCCCCAGAGACGCGGCGCTGGGTGGCGTCACGCAAGGCGGTTCTGGTCAAGGCTGTGGCCTATGGGCTTGTTTCTGAAAGCGAAATTCTAAAGACCTATGATCTCAGCGAAGAGGAGTTTCGCACCTGGCAAGCGGCGGTGAATCGTCACGGTGAGGTTGCCTTGAAGGCAACTTCTGTACAGAAATATAGACAACTCTAGGTAGAATGATTATGACTTCAGGTACTGGTAACGTGTAGTTAACCATTTTTGATCATGCTGATGGTGGAAGAATGGTTAACAGTGGAGACCCATCATGCGAATCTTGTTGGTAGAAGACGATCCAACCACCTCAAAAAGCATCGAGTTGATGCTAACTCACGCGAATCTAAACGTTTATGCGACGGATTTGGGTGAAGAAGGTATCGATCTGGCGAAACTTTACGATTACGATTTGATCCTGCTGGATCTGAATCTACCGGATATGAACGGGCATGAAGTGCTTCGACAATTGCGCCTCGCGCGGATCGAAACACCGATTCTTATCCTCTCTGGTGCCGATGACACCGAGAATAAAATTAAAGGCTTTGGTTTTGGCGCAGATGATTATCTGACAAAACCGTTCCACCGCGAAGAGCTTGTGGCACGCATTCATGCGATTATTCGCCGCTCCAAAGGCCATTCGCAATCGGTGATCCGCACAGGTCAGGTTGAGGTTAATCTCGATGCCAAAACCGTCGCAGCCAACGGAAAATCCGTGCACCTCACCGGTAAAGAATATCAAATGCTTGAGCTGTTGAGCCTGCGCAAAGGCACGACGCTGACCAAAGAGATGTTTCTCAATCATCTTTATGGCGGCATGGATGAGCCTGAACTCAAAATTATCGACGTGTTCATCTGTAAGCTGCGCAAGAAGCTAAGCACCGCCACAGACGGCGAAAACAACATCGAAACGGTTTGGGGCAGGGGCTATGTGCTGCGCGATCCCGAACCTGTTGCCGATCATCAAATGGCCATCGGCGCCTGATCCGCATAACCATTCTCATCCTCCTGGGCCCACCGTTTCGGCGGTGCGGCCTCGGATGAATTCCAAAACACACCTCTTGGGCCCAAGGCCCAACTGGAAATTTCCGGCAATTGGGCCGGTCTTCACCCGCCAAAATCAATGCCACCACTCATAGATCGCTGGACCTCTTTGGCCTCTCCACTTAATGATTTGAGAGGATACAAAGAGGTTTTTCGTGCACGACCCAACATTTAAAACCGAAGCAATCAACGTCGCCGATCTCAAAATGGATCAGGCCGCAAGTGAGCTTGAGCGGCTTGCAGAGATTTTGCTGCGTGCAAACGTCGCGTATCATTCCAAAGATGCCCCCCAAATAACCGATGCAGATTACGACGCTGCAAAGCTTAGAAACGCGCAAATTGAAGCCCGTTTCCCCGAGCTAAAGCGCAAAGACAGCCCAAGCGATCAAGTCGGCGCGGCCCCCTCCGAGGGCTTTGCGAAAATCACACATACAGTGCGCATGCTCTCGCTCTCCAACGGGTTTAGCGACGAGGATATTGTTGAATTTGATACCTCTGTGCGCAAATTTCTTTCCCTTGATCATGAGATTGCCTATAGCGCTGAGCCAAAAATCGATGGGCTTTCGCTTTCGCTGCGATATGAAAACGGGGAACTCATACATGCGGTGACGCGCGGCGACGGTGCTGTCGGCGAAAACGTCACCGAGAATGCCCGCGCGATTGCCCTGCGAACCGCCCCCGGTACTGCGCATTCAGACATTCCCCTTACCATCCCAAATGCGCCCGAGGTTCTCGAAGTACGGGGTGAGGTCTATATGAGCGGCGAGGATTTCGCCGCCCTTAACAAGCGCCAATCTGAACGTGGCGCAAAACCCTTCGCCAATCCAAGAAACGCCGCCGCCGGATCGCTGCGCCAACTCGATCCCAAAATTACAGCCGCGCGACCATTGCGCTTTTTCGCATATGCTTGGGGCGATCTCAGCGCGCCACTGGCAACAACCCAAATGGGCGCGATCGAAATGCTTCGGGAATTCGGCTTTCAAACCAATCCCCTGACCAAACTTTGCAATGGCCCCGCAGAAATGCTCGCCCATTACGCAAAAATATCAACCCAGCGCGCAGAGCTTGGCTATGATATCGATGGCGTTGTCTACAAAGTTGATGATCTTGCCCTGCAAGCGCGCCTCGGGTTTCGATCAACCACGCCCCGCTGGGCCATCGCCCATAAATTCCCCGCCGAACTCGCCTGGACCCGGCTTGAAAACATCGAAATTCAGGTCGGCCGGACCGGCGCGCTCAGTCCCGTTGCGCGCTTAACCCCGGTTACGGTTGGCGGCGTCGTCGTCTCCAACGCGACCCTTCATAACGAGGATTATATTGCCGGCCGCTCCAACAAAGGCGAAGACATTCGCGGCGGCAAAGACATCCGGATCGGCGATCTTGTGCAAGTCTACCGCGCCGGCGATGTCATCCCGAAAATCGCCGATGTTGATCTCAAAGCGCGCCCCGAAAACGCACAAGTTTACGTCTTCCCGACAACATGCCCTCAATGCGGCTCAGACGCGCCGCGCGAAGAGGGCGATGCGGTGCGCCGGTGCTCTGGCGGTATCGTATGCCCTGCCCAAGCCGTTGAAAAATTGAAGCATTTCGTCTCTCGCGCGGCCTTTGATATCGACGGGCTCGGCGCCAAACAGATTGAACAATTCTACAACGATGGCTGGGTAAAAACGCCCGCAGATATTTTCACGCTCCAATCGCGCTATGGAACCGGATTGCAGCAACTCAAAAATCGCGAAGGCTGGGGCGAAAAATCCGCCGCGGCGCTCTTTGCCGCCATTGAAAAGGCGCGTGAAGTGCCGCTCGCCAAGTTGATCTTCGCGCTTGGCATCCGTCATGTCGGCGAAAACAGCGGCGCGCTTTTGGCCAATCACTATGCCAGCTGGCCCGCCTTTGAGGCCGCAATAACCAAGGCCAGCGCCGCAGAGGGGCCCGATTGGGACGAGCTTAACAATATTGATGGCGTTGGGCATGTGATGGCAAATTCGCTGATCACCGCCTTTGATCAACCCTTTGAACGCAGCGCAATTGACGCGCTGGTGGCCCATCTCAACATCATCGATGCCGCGCCGATCAGTAGCGACAGCCCGGTTGCAGGCAAAACATTGGTGTTCACCGGCACGCTCGAAAAGATGTCACGCGCCGAAGCAAAGGCCCGCGCCGAAAGCCTCGGGGCCAAGGTTGCAGGCTCGGTTAGCGCGAAAACCGATTTGCTGATCGCTGGGCCGGGCGCAGGCAGCAAAGCCAAAAAAGCAGCTGATCTGGGCATCGAGATCATTGATGAGGACGCCTGGATCGCCCTGGTAGATGGCTTATGAGCGGCCGCCCGACCCAGCTTTTCCCGCTGTTTGGCGCGCTTGATACGCTGCCCGGCGTTGGCCCGAAATCGATAAAGGCCTATGCCGCGCTTGGTGTCGAAAAACCGCGCGATCTGATTTTTACGCTGCCCCATAGCGGCGTTGATCGCACCCGGCGCGCCTCAATCTTGGATATTCAAGCGCCCGGAATGATTACCGTTGAGGTCACCGTGCTCAACCATCAGCCGCCTGCGCGCCGCGGCCTGCCGTATCGGGTCACTGTTGAGGATGCAAAAACCGCCTTTCAGATCGTCTTTTTCCGCGGGGGGGGCGATTGGATTTCGACGCAACTTCCCGAGGGCGCGCGCCGGATCATTTCGGGCAAGGTTGAGATGTTTGATGGCATGGGCCAGATCGTTCATCCCGATTATATTTTGCCCCCTGATGAGGCGCATGACATCCCGGAGTTTGAGCCGGTTTATCCGCTGAGCGCGGGTCTCACTCAGCGCGGCGTTGCCAAAGCCGTGCGCGGCGCGCTCGCTTTTATGCCCGCGTTTGAGGAATGGATCGATCCGGCGTTGCGCGCGCGCGAAAGTTGGCCGGGTTTTGAGAAGTCCTTGCAGATGGCCCATGCGCCGCTGAGCCCGGATGAGATCATCCCAACCTCGCCAGCCCGCCAACGCCTCGCTTATGATGAACTTTTTGCTCATCAGCTGACCCTCGCCTTGGCCCGCGCAGCGCAGCGTCGCGGCAAAGGGTTTCCAACCAAAGGCGACGGATCACTTCGAAACCGCGTGATGAAAGCGCTCCCCTATAAGCCGACCAGTGCCCAATCGCGCGCCATTGACGAGATCGCGGCCAATATGGGCGAGCCGTTGCGGATGAACCGATTGCTGCAAGGCGATGTGGGCGCGGGCAAAACTTATGTGGCGCTCATGGCGCTTTTGGTCGCGGTTGAGGCAGGCGGGCAGGGCGTTATGATGGCCCCGACGGAAATTTTGGCCCGCCAACATCTTGAGGGCCTGCGCCCCTTGGCCGAGGAAGCCGGCGTTGTTTTGGAATGCCTCACCGGGCGCGATAAAGGCAGCGAGCGCGCGGGTAAATTGGCAGCCCTTGCGCGCGGCGATATTCACATTTTGGTCGGCACCCATGCGGTTTTCCAAAAGGACGTCGAATTTCACGATCTTCGCCTCGCCGTCATCGATGAGCAGCATCGTTTTGGCGTCTCCCAACGCATGGAGCTTGGCGCGAAAGGGATTGCTGTCGATGTTTTGGTGATGACCGCGACGCCGATCCCGCGCTCGCTCAGCCTTGCGCAATACGGCGATATGGATGTCTCGATCTTAGATGAAAAGCCGCCCGGACGCCTGCCAATCAAGACCGCGCTTGTGTCAATGGGGCGCATGGAGGAGGTGGTTGAACATCTTCGAGGCGCGATCAAAGACGGGCGCCAAGCCTATTGGGTTTGTCCGCTGGTTGAAGAAAGCGAGCTGAGCGATCTGACGGCGGCCGAGGCCCGTTTCAAACATCTGCGCGCGGCTTTGGGCGAGGGGGCTGTTGGGCTCGTGCATGGGCAAATGCCGCCGGCGCAAAAGGATGCTGCAATGGCGGCGTTTCAGCGCGGCGAGACCTCTGTTTTGGTGGCGACCACGGTGATTGAGGTTGGCGTTGATGTGCCCAATGCCTCGATCATGGTGGTGGAGCGCGCCGAAAGCTTTGGGCTGGCGCAACTGCATCAGCTGCGCGGGCGGGTCGGGCGCGGGGCTGCGGCCTCGACCTGTTTGTTGATGTTTGCCGATCCGCTGAGCGAAGGCGGGCGGCGACGGTTGGAAATTCTGCGCGAGACCGAAGATGGATTTCGCATCGCAGAGGAAGATCTCGCCATGCGCGGCGCAGGCGATCTGATCGGAACGGCGCAATCGGGGCTGCCGCGCTTTCGGGTTGCGGATATTGAGCGCCAATCCGCATTGATGGCTTTGGCCCAAAATGATGCGCGCGCGCTTTTGGTGGCAGACCCAGACCTAACATCAGAGCGCGGCAAGGCGGCGCGTGTTCTTCTTTGGTTAATGGAGCAGGATAGGGCAATTCGTTTGATTTCAGTGGGTTAGGCTGTTTTGGCGTATTTTGTTCGCGTTTGTTCTCAAAAAGTTCTTTACAATACGATTCAAAAATGAGAACAAAGGTGCAACAAACGTAACCAAGAGGCCAAGCCGATGATGACTGAAATCAAATCTGTACTCAGCCGCTCCCACGCAACGCTGGCACAAGATTTCGCCGGGATGGCAGCGCTCGCTGTGATCCTTGTCGGTGGTCTTCACTTGCCCGGCCTTTTGTAACGTCCCTGTTTCTGCCTGCGATCTGTTGGCGGCATTGTGCATATCTCCACCTGTCCCCTAGCGGGATATGCTTTGCCCGATCATTTGCCTGCTCGTGCTTTTTTTTCGGGGTTTACCTCATTCCCTCCGAAAGCCGCCAATGACAGATAGCCACTTCCCGCCGCCTCCCTTGGAGAGCGGCGGTTTTTTTTGCGCAACCGATGTCTGAAATGCTGAAAAAGTGAGCGCGCTAAGCTTTGTAGCCCAAGCTTACGCCGCCCCAATGGCGATCTTTTACGAAGATCGGGGCCGAGAGATACTTCATCAGCGCAAAATTCCCGCCGCCCATATCGCGGCGATAGACCTGAAGCAAAAACGGCTCGGTATTGCGCCCGGCTTTCAAGCCAACCCGATCGGTAAACATGCGCCGATTGCGGCAATTGGCCGTGTTCCATTCCACATCCTGGCCTTGGGGCTGCGAAAATTTCTTATTGTGGGTTGCCACATAGCCATTGGGATCAACCGCAACACAAAACGCGACAGACGGATCAAATTCCAGCGCGCCATCAAGAATTGCCGGCAAGGTCTGATCGCAGAATTTGGTGAATCGGGTCAAATATTGCTCTGGGTTGGAGCCTTCAATCGCCTGATATTGCCGATCAAACAGATCCTCGAGCCGGATGACCCCGGCATGGATCGCATCGCTAAAGAGCTGCGAAATATGCGCGGCATCCTCAACCACCCGGTTGATGAAGCGCCCATCAGAAGACTGGCCACCAAGCCCAACGGTTTGTTGCACGATGCTTTCGGTCGAATCGATCAGCGCATTGGCCCGCTCTTGGGATTGATGAATGCCGGCGGCCGTTTGCTCGACCGTTTTGGAAATGCGCGCAAAGGCGGGCTCAAACTGATCCATCGCATGGCGCACTTTACCAGCCCCATCTTGAATGCGCAGCGCCTGTTCATTGGTAGTGCGCACGCCCGAGGCGATATTATTCAGCGCGACATCGGTTTCAGAGGAGCCCTCAATCACCTTGCCAGCATCCTCAGAAACGCCAGCACTTTCATCCCGCAGAGTTCCGACCCAGCCAGATAGGGTACTCACATTGCCGGCGATTCCCTCGGCAGCCTTAGCCGTTTTTTGCGACAGCTCGTTGATCGCTTCGGCCACAACCCCAAAGCCGCGCCCACTATCGCCCGCACGCGCCGCCTCGATTTTAGCGTTGATCGCCAGAATATTCACTTGGCGCGCGATGGCGGCAATCTCGGTGTTATTGGCCTTTACCGCTTCCAAACTCGTTGCGACCTGCACCATCCGCTCGCTGAGCGCCGTAACCCATGTCGCGACATTGTGCGAGCGTTGCCCGGCACTGCGCACGTACTCAACGGAATTCTCAACGGTTTCAAGAGTTTGCGCCGTTGTTTGGGTAACTTCGGCTACCGTCGTTCGCACATCCGCATTGGCATTGAGCATCAAGCCAACAGAGGAAGAGACTTCCTTAAGCGCCACCAGTTGATCGCTGGATTGCGCCGCCACTTGATCCAAAAATCCGGCGACATCAACGATCTCGAACCCAAGGTTTGACGCGAGTTCCGCAAGAAGGGTTAGGCGCGGATCGCTTGGGGTTTCAATACTGTGATCATGGTTAATAGCTGGGGTCATTCAATCGCTGCCTTTTTGTTCAAGGCAGGTTTTAGCAGCAATCTCTTACTGGCCTATTAAGCGCGATTTCCCTCAATCGCCGCGTCAACCGCCTCCAAGGTTGCCTCGAGCGAAAGCATGATAGAGGCGTGGCGATTTTTGTAGTCGCGGGCCGGGATCAGGACCTCAAGCCCATCAAAAGGCGCGTCCGGAACAGGGCCATCTGATTTGAGCATCGCCAAGAGCTGATCACGCCCGCGCGCGATTTCCTCACGGCTGGCCCCAAGCACTGCGCCGCCAACAACGGCCGCTGATGCCTGCCCAAGCGCGCAAGCCTTCACATCTTGAGCAAACCGAGAGACGCGCCCGCCCTCCATATCCAGATCGACCGTCACAGTAGAGCCACAGAGCGGCGAGCGGCGCTTCACGCTGGCCTGCGGCGCCTCCAAACGGCCCAAATGGGGAATATCCGCCGCCAAAGCGAGAATACGGCCCGAGTAGAGCGAAACGAGATCAGCATCAGACATATTTAGCTCCGGCTTTCTTTCCCTGCGGTCCTCCCTTAGATAGGGCATCGAACCATTGATGCAAAGGATGCGCAAAGATGTTTAGCCCTGCAACCCTGCGATACAACGACCAAGGTCTTATTCCGGCGATTGCGCAGGATGAGGCCTCGGGCGAGGTCCTGATGATGGCTTGGATGAATGCCGAGTCCGTCGCGCGCACGCTTGAGAGCGGGCGGGTGACCTATTGGTCGCGCTCGCGCGCGGCGTTTTGGGTCAAGGGCGAAAGCTCGGGCCATGTGCAGGAGCTGGTCGATTTCCGGCTCGATTGCGATCGCGATTGCTTGCTGGTGGTGGTGCGCCAAACCGGGCCCGCTTGCCATACCAATCGCCGCTCTTGTTTCTATACGGCGGTGCGCGATGGCGTTGAGATTGAGCTGTCTAAGCCCATGGAATAGGGGGCTAAAACCCGACCATCGCTCTGATATCTTCGGGGCTGGCGCCATCTTCGCGAAATTTCAAAATCGCGCGCGCATCGTCGCGCTTGGCCAAGCGCTTGCCCGCGTCATCACGGATCAACCTGTGATGATGATATAGCGGGGTCGGAAGGCCCAAAAGCCGCTGAAGCAAGACCTGAAGCCCGGTAAATTCTGCCAAATCCGCGCCGCGCACGACTTCTGTTATGCCCTGGTAAGCATCATCCACCACGCAGGCCAATGCATAGGCCACAGCGCCTTCCTTGCGGCCCAAAACCGCATCCCCAATCTGCGCGCGCAGCTGATCGGGGCTAATTTCATGGGGGCCCGAGGTTTCAGGGCCCGTTTCGGAGTAGATAAGCGGGGTTTTCAGGGTTTTGAGAGCAGCTTCAAGATCAAACCTGAGCGCATCTCCGGTCTTGCGGCTGGCCATATCGCGGCCACTGCAGGTACCGGGATAAAGGATATGTTCTGCGCCTTCTTGCGGGGCAGAAAGGGCGGCGCGGATTTCGCCGCGCGTACATGAACAAGGGTAGATAAGGCCTTGTTTGGAAAGTATATCTAGGGACGCTTCGTATCGTTCTGCATGTTCTGATTGGCGCAAAACTGGCTGCGACCAAGTGATCCCGAGCCAGCTCAAATCGGCATAGATCTGCGCTTCCCATGCATCGCGACTGCGCGCCGCATCCAAGTCCTCAATCCTGAGTAAACACTGCCCGCCTGCGTTCTTCGCTCGCTCAAAAGCCATCAGCGCGGAATAGGCATGGCCAAGGTGCAATGGTCCCGTGGGGCTTGGCGCAAAGCGGGTGATATACTGCCCTGCGCCCATGGATTAGCTTTGCCCTTCAAGCCATTGTTTAAAATCAACCTTCGCGCGATCCGTATAGGCTTTGTAGCGATCCTTGCGGCCCCGCCGCCCGCCTTTAAGCCCCTCAACCGGCGGGAATAGCCCAAAGTTCACATTCATCGGCTGAAAGGTCTTGGCCTCTGCGCCGCCTGAGATGTGATGGATCAGCGCGCCCATAGCTGTCGTGCCGGGCGGGGATTGCAAGGGCTTGCCGCTCAGCTCGGCTATTGCAAGCCGCGCCGCGAGAAGGCCCATGGCCGCAGATTCCACATAGCCCTCAACCCCGGTAACTTGGCCTGCAAAGCGAATATTGGGGCGGGATTTGAGCCGCATCTGATCGTCAAGAAGCGTGGGCGAATTGAGAAATGTGTTGCGATGAATGCCGCCAAGGCGCGCGAAAGAGGCATCCTCAAGGCCGGGAATTGTTTTGAAAACAGCAGTTTGTGCGCCGTACTTCATCTTGGTTTGAAAGCCAACGATATTGTAAAGCGTGCCAAGCGCATTGTCGCGGCGCAATTGAACGACCGCATAGGCTTTGGTCTCTGGATCATGGGCATTGGTCAGGCCAACGGGCTTCATCGGGCCAAAGCGCAGTGTCTCGCGGCCCCGCTCAGCCATCACCTCAATCGGCAAGCAGCCATCGAAATAGGTCGCGGTTTCGCCTTCATGAAATTCGGTTTTATCGGCCTCAAGCAATGCGTCGATAAAGGCCTCGTACTGGACCTTATCCATCGGGCAATTCAGATAGGCTTTCTGCTCTTCTTCGGTCTCACCCTTATCGTAGCGCGATTGCGCCCAGACCACATCCATATTGATGCTATCGGCATAAACGATCGGCGCGATGGCATCGAAAAAGGCAAGGCGATCGGTTCCGGTCTCTTTGGCGATGGCGGCGCCGAGATTTGCGGAGGTGAGCGGACCTGTGGCAAAAATCCAAGTGCCATCCGCTGGCAGTTCGGTGATCTCTGCATCCTTGATCGTAACATTAGGATGGGCGTGTAAGGCCTTTGTAACCGCTTGAGAAAAGGCCTCTCGATCCACAGCCAAGGCGCCGCCAGCCGGGAGCTGATGCTGATCGGCCATTTGCATGATCAGACCATTGGCTTGGCGCATTTCCCAGTGCAGCAGTCCCACGGCGTTTTGCTCATCATCATCTGAGCGGAATGAATTGGAGCAGACCATTTCGGCCAGATCGCCGGTTTGGTGGGCGAAGGTTTCAACGCTGGGGCGCATCTCGTGGATCACCACTTGGATGCCTGCATTTGCGGCTTGCCATGCGGCCTCTGATCCGGCCATGCCGCCGCCGACGATGTTAAGGATTTTGGTCATATGGGCTTTCTGGGGCAGGGATTGGATGAGGAATGTAATGTGTTGAGACGTGCCGTAAAGAGATTGAGCGGCGTTTTAAACAGAGAGGCCGGGGGCTGACTGCCCCCGGACCCCCGTGGATATTTTTCCAACTGTGAAAGGCGGTTAGCCTTCAGATGTTGGGGGCTCGGTTGCAGTTGTGTCCGTGCCATTGGTTTGATCTTCGCTGTCTTCGTCTTGCTCTGCGATCCAAGCAACGGAGACGACTTCTTCGCCTTTGCCAGTATCAAAGACCTTAACGCCGCCAGCTGAGCGCGAGCGGAAGGAGATGCCGCCAACGGGGCAGCGGATCGATTGGCCTTTTGAGGTTGCCAGCATAATCTGATCGCCCTCGGCCACGGGGAAGGAGGCCACGAGCGGGCCGCCGCGCATGGCTTTGTCCATCGCCGCAACGCCCATGCCGCCGCGCCCGCGCACCGGGTAGTCATGGCTGGAGGAAAGTTTGCCTGTGCCCGAGGCGCTGATGGTCAGGATCAGATCCTCGGCCGCTTGCATTTCCTCGAAACGCTCAGGCGTGATTGCGCCCTCAACAGCATCTTCATCCTCGTCGCCGGTCTCATCCGCTCCGGCCAATTGGCGGCGCATTTTGAGGTAAGCGGTGCGCTCTTCAGAGCTGGCTTCGAAGTGGCGGATCACCGACATGGAGACGACTTCATCATTCTCATTCAGCCGCACACCGCGCACGCCTGTGCTGTCGCGCCCTTTAAAGACGCGCACTTCGGTGGTGGGAAAGCGGATCGCGCGCCCGGAGGCGGTTGTCAGCATGATATCATCGTCTTCGGTGCAGATGCGCGCGTTTACCATCGTTGTATTCTCGGGCAATTTCATCGCGATTTTGCCGTTGGCTTTGACGTTGGTGAAATCCGAAAGCGCGTTGCGGCGCACGTCGCCTGCCGAGGTTGCAAAGAAGATTTGCAGGTTGGCCCATTCCAATTCGGGCGCATCGACCGGCATGATCGCCGCGATAGAAACCCCGGTTGGGATCGGCAGGATATTGACGATGGCTTTGCCTTTTGAGGTCCGCCCGCCAACCGGCAAGCGCCAGGTTTTGAGCTTGTAGACCATGCCATCGGTCGTAAAGAACAGCAGCTGGGTATGGGTATTGGCCACGAATAGGGTGGTGACGACATCGTCTTCTTTGGTCGCCATGCCAGAGAGGCCTTTGCCGCCGCGACGTTGGGCGCGGAAATCGGCAAGCGGCGTGCGCTTGGCCCAGCCGGAGGCGGAGATGGTCACGACCATATCTTCGCGCTCGATCAGATCCTCATCGTCCATATCACCGGACCAGTCGAGGATTTCGGTGCGACGCGGCACAGCGAATTGATCGCGAACCTCGATCAGCTCGTTGGAAATAATCTCCATGATCCGCGCACGTGAACCGAGAATTTCTAAGTATTCCCGGATGCTTGCGGCGAGTTCTTGAAGCTCATCCGTAACCTCTTTGACACCCATCGCGGTGAGGCGTTGAAGGCGCAGCTCAAGGATGGCGCGGGCTTGGATTTCAGAGAGGTTATAGGTTCCGTCTTCGTTGATCTTATGGGTCGGATCATCGATGAGTTTGATATATTCGATGATGTCATGGGCGGGCCAGCGGCGGGTCATCAGCTTATCACGCGCATCAGACGGATCGGCCGAAGAGCGGATCGTAGCGACGATTTCATCGACGTTGGACACAGCCACAGCGAGACCGCAAAGAACATGGCTGCGTTCGCGGGCGCGGCGCAGCTCAAAGGCGGTGCGGCGCGCAACAACTTCCTCGCGGAAGGTGATGAAATGCCTCAAGAAATCGTTGAGCAGCAGTTGCTCGGGGCGGCCGCCATTCAGCGCCAGCATGTTACAGCCAAAGCTGGTTTGCATCGGCGAGAAACGGTAGAGCTGATTGAGGACAACTTCGGGCGTCGCGTCGCGCTTGAGCTCGATCACCACCCGAACGCCGATGCGATCGGATTCGTCTTGGACATGGCTGATGCCCTCAACCCGTTTGTCGCGCACCAGCTCGACGATCTTTTCGATCATCGTCGCTTTGTTCACTTGGTAGGGAATCTCATCCAAAACAATGGCGTAGCGGTCTTTCCTAATCTCCTCGATGCGCACTTTTGCCCGCATCACAACAGAGCCGCGCCCCTCAAGATAGGCTTTGCGCGCACCGCCGCGCCCAAGGATCACACCGCCGGTTGGAAAATCGGGCGCCGGGATGATCTCCATCAGCTGCTCGATTGAAATATCGGGGTTCTCGATCATCGCCAGCGTGGCTTCGATCACTTCGCCCAGGTTATGGGGCGGAATATTGGTCGCCATGCCCACAGCGATGCCACCAGCGCCGTTGACCAGCATATTGGGGAAGCGGGCGGGCAGGACCGTTGGTTCGCGGTCTTTGCCATCGTAGTTGTCTTGGAAATCAACGGTATCTTTGTTGATATCGGCGAGCAGGAAGCCTGCGACCTTTTCCATCCGCACTTCGGTATACCGAAACGCCGCCGCCTTATCGCCGTCCATCGAGCCAAAGTTCCCCTGGCCATCCAGAAGCGGCACAGACATCGAAAACGGTTGGGTCATCCGCACCAGCGCATCATAAATCGAGGCATCGCCGTGCGGGTGATATTTACCCATCGTATCGGAAACCGGGCGGGCCGATTTGCGGTACGATTTGTCATGCGTATTGCCGACTTCATTCATCGCATAAAGGATGCGCCGGTGCACCGGTTTGAGCCCGTCGCGCAGATCAGGAATGGCGCGGCTCACGATCACGCTCATCGCGTAATCGAGGTAGGCGGTTTTCATCTCTTCTGTGATAGAGATCGTCGGCCCATCATAGACCGCCCGCTCAGGCCGCTTTTCTTCTTCGTTTTCAGGGGTTTCCGGAGTGTCGTTCACGTGGTCCGCCGATGCTGTTTACCGCAGTCTATATATAGTTGTGGGGATACTATCAGATGCGGGATATGGGGTGCAATGCTTGTGGGTAAGGAATATGACGCGCAACGGTTTTGGGCGCGTAAAGCATTGATTTTGTGAAATAATTTGTCAAATGCGCTTTGAAATTCGCTTGGGAGCCTGCGGCGCGAGTATTTGGGCCAAGAAAAAGCCAGGTGGTGTGGTTGGTTTGGATCGGCTTGGTTTAGGCGTCTTGACGGCGGGCGGCAGCGAACCAGATGGCGGCAAATGCCAGCGAAAAGGCAACGTTCCAGCTTGCCATCGAGAGGCCTAGAAACTGCCAGGCAACCTCGTCGCACATGATGATTGTGTCTTTGATTGTCGTGCTCAGCAGATCAGCGCCCGACAGGCCGGAAAGATCATTGCCAGAGCCTGTGCAGGACGTTGGTCCTTGCCACCAGCCGCGTTCAACCCCTGTGTGATAGCTGCCGATGCCCGCCGTTGTAAGGGCAGCAAGCGCCCCGAGCCAATTCAACGCGCGCCAGCCAAACAGCGCCAAAAGCAGGCCGATAGCGATTGCGGCGGCGTGGGGCCAGCGCTGCCAGAGGCACATTTTGCACGGCGCATAGCCCATCAGTTGGAAGCCAAAGGCCCCAATCAAGAGGGCCGCAGAGCCAGCCGCAGCGATCAAGGCGAGGATTTGATGTGGTTTGAGGCGCATGGAACTCTCTAGAGGTATTTCAGGGCGATAAAGCCACCAAGGAGCAGAGCAACAAAGAGCGTGAACATCAAGCCCAAGCGTTTATCGATGAAATCACGAATTGGTGCGCCGAAGTAAAACAGCAGGGTTGCGAGGATAAAGAACCGCAGCGCGCGCGCCGTGATGGAGGCAATAATAAAGACCGGCAGCGACAGCCCCGTGCTGCCCGACAGGATCGTGATGACCTTATAGGGGAAGGGGGTGACGCCCGCGATCAAGACCGCCCAAGCGCCCCATTCATTATAGGTCGTGCGGAATTCCTCGAAGTAATGCTCTTTGCCGTAGAATTCGAGCATCGGCCGCCCGACGCTCTCAAACAGGCCCCAGCCGATATAATAGCCAAGCATGCCGCCAAGCACAGAAGCCACAGTTGCCACGGCCGCGATTTTAAACGCCGATCGGGGCCGGGCAATGATCAGCGGGATCATCAGGATATCCGGCGGGATCGGAAAGACCGAGCTTTCAATAAAGGCAACAAAGGCAAGCACCCAAAGCGCGCGCGGATGGCCGGCAAAAGAGAGGGTCCAATCGTAAAGTCTGCGCAACATGGGAAAGCCTGCTGATATTTAGGTCGGTTTTTATCGGTTTTGCCTGTTACGCCACGCAGCAACGCGCAGGTCAAGCGGGTTTCATCTTGCGCGCGGGGGCGATGCCCCTATGTTCTGGCCGTGAAAAGAGACCGGAGAGTATGGGATGAAATGGCAAGGTCGGCGCACAAGCCGCAATATCGAGGATCGCCGGGCGCGTTCGGGCGGGACCCACGCGGGCGGCGCCAAGCTTGGCGGGATCGGCTTGATTGCGGTTTTGCTGATCGGGGCTTTCCTTGGCGTTGATGTGACCCCGCTTCTTAATGGCGGCGGCTTGGCGCCTTCCAGCGGCGGCGGCGAGATCACCGCGCAGGATGAGCGCATGGCCGAATTTGCCTCTGTGACCTTGGCCGATACTGAGGAGGTCTGGGCGCGGATTTTCGAGCAACAAGTCGATGGGCCATACCAGCCCGCCACTTTGGTGCTCTTTAAAGGCGCGACCCAATCGCCCTGCGGCGGGGCCAATGGCGCCACGGGGCCATTTTACTGCCCGGCCGATAACAAAGCCTATCTGGACACCGAATTCTTCACCACGCTTGAACGCCAGCTTGGGGCCAAGGGCGATTTTGCCGCCGCTTACGTGATTGCCCATGAGATCGCCCATCACGTTCAGGATGAGCTTGGAATTCTGGCGCAGGCCAATTCCGTTCGACAGAAATCAACCGAAGCCCAGTCCAACGCGATTTCAGTGCGCATCGAGCTTCAGGCCGATTGCTATTCAGGCATCTGGGCGCGCGAGGCAGGCAAGCAATTCGGCTCAATCGAGGCGGGCGACATCAAAGAAGCGATGAACGCTGCGCGCCAAATCGGCGACGACACATTGCAGCGCAACGCAGGCAAGCGCCCCATGCCCCACACCTTCACCCATGGCACCTCCGAGCAGCGCGCGCGTTGGTTTGCCACCGGATATAAAAGCGGCGACCTGCGGAGCTGCGACACATTCAGCGCCCGCAAGCTCTAAAGGATACATCCATGACAGTTCTGATCGCAGGGGCCGGGATCGGCGGCCTCACTCTTGCTCTTAGCCTCCATCAAGTTGGCATTCCGTTTCGCATCTTTGAGGCGGTGCGCGAAATGCGCCCGCTTGGCGTGGGCATCAATGTTCAGCCCCATGCGGTGCGTGAATTGTTTGAGCTTGGGCTTGAGGATCAGCTCGAGGCGATCGGGCTGCGCACCAAACAGGTCGGCTATTACGCGGCCCAAGGCGGCGAGATTTGGCGCGAGGATCGGGGCATGTTTGCCGGCTACAACTGGCCGCAATATTCGATCCATCGCGGCGATATGCAGATGATGCTGCTCAATGAGGTGATAAAACGGGCCGGGGCCGAGGCCGTTGTGATGGGGGCAGCACTCAGCGATTGGCGCGAGGTAGAGGGCGGCGTTGAGATCGACCTGATGGATCGCGAAACCGGCGAGAAACATTCAAGCGCGCGCGGCGCGGTTTTGATTGCCGCCGATGGGATCAACTCGGTCGCGCGCGCCAAGCTTTACCCCGATGAAGGGGCGGCGCATTGGGGCGGCGTGATGATGTGGCGCGGCGTGACCCGCGGGCCGAACTTCCTTGGCGGGCGCACCATGGCGATGGCCGGGCGGCGCGACGCCAAATTCGTCTGCTACCCGATCCAAGAGTTTGACGACGGCACCTGCCTGATCAATTGGATCGCTGATCTGCTGCTGCCCGAGGATTATCAATGGCGCGAGCAAGACTGGAACCGCGAAGGCGCGCGCGCAGATTTCGCCAATACCTTTGCCGAGTGGCGCTTTGATTGGCTCGATGTCCCCAAGGTGATTGAAGAGGCCGAGGGGATTTATGAATACCCAATGGTGGATCGCAACCCGCTGCCCAAATGGACCCATGGCCGCGCGACTTTGCTCGGGGATGCAGCGCACGCGATGTATCCCATCGGCTCGAACGGCGCGAGCCAAGCGATCCTCGACGGTCGGGTTTTGGCGCGCGAGCTGCGGGATCACGGCATCGGGGCAGGGGCTTTGCAGGCCTATGAGGATGTGCGGCGCGAGGTGGTCAATGCCATCGTTCTGGCCAATCGCGGCGACGGGCCGGATAAGGTCTTGGATATCGTGGCGCTTAAGGCCCCGGATGGTTTTGCCCATATCCATGATGTGCTGAGCGCAGAGGAGCTTGAAAAAATTGCAGGCGGTTATAAGGCGCTGGCGGGAATGGATATTGAGGCGCTGAACGCCCGCGCGCCGCTGCTCCCGATGCCCCAAACCGCCTAAGCCAAGCGCGCCGCGCGGGAATTTTTCACCAAAGCGTCAGTTTCGCCAATCTGGGCGTTGACGCCGCGCGCAACCGGGGATATTCCGGCGCCAAGTGGCCCGAGTGGCGGAATGGTAGACGCAGGGGATTCAAAATCCCCCGCCGCAAGGCGTGCGAGTTCGAGTCTCGCCTCGGGCACCACTTACCCCAATTTTTGATCGATGGCGGAACGGACTGATTGAACCAGTTCCCCGCCATTTGAGAATTCAGCGTCTGACCGTTCCCCTAAACCTTAACCAGTTTGCGCCCTGAAACTTATTGAAACGATCAATATGGCTAGTAAGCGCATTCCTGATGGTTATGATAAATGTGGGTTCATTTATGTAGGTGCGGATTTTTATGTCTCAATCAGATTTGATCGTTCATTGCGCGGGAAGCGAACCTGTTTCCTTTCCAACAAAATCATCAATGAAAAAATATCTTGATAAAGAGGGAGACGTTTGGCTGGATTTCTTAACCCAGCTTCAAAGCAATCCTAAGAATATCGCGTTTAAAGCCAACAACAATAGAACGATCAGCGCCCACAGCCTAGCGTCAGTATTTGTAAGCTTAAGCGAAAACCTCGATGATTTGGCCGCATTCAATAATATCACATCAAACCGGAATGGGGCCTCGATAGCGCCACCTGTATCGACCTCAATTGAAGGGCAATTGATTCTGGGATTGCATGAAAACGGGCACAAGGAGCAAGCGCTCGATGTGTATATAGCATCGATAGCAACTCCTTTAGGCATACCGACAAATACCCATGGAATTAATGCACGCATTCCAAATGGCCGACGACTTTTAGACAGCGCTTATGTTGCGCAAGCCCTTCCTTTTCAGAATGTCAGCTCCAAAAAACTCGCAGGGGCGGCACGATCTGCTGAATCACATGCAGAAAGCCTTGCGTTGGAAGTTGTTAACGCAAAAGCGAAGATCGAAGCGCTAGACAAAGCGAACAAAGAATTTTCCGTCATCCTTGATGCACGTCTCAAAAATCAATCAAACGATTTTATCGCGCTCACAAATAAGCTCACCGATAGTTTCGAAGAACAACTTGAAAAGAATGATAAACAGGCGAAAACAAAGGACGAGCAAGCCGACGCCCGCCACAAATCTATTCAGCGCGCAGCCTTCAATAGGTTCAAAGAACAGAAGTCCAAGTTCGATCACCTCCTCGATCTTTTCCATACTCAGCTAACTCTAAAGAGCCCCGTTGAGCTATGGACGAAAAGAGCTGCGGCCCACAGGAAGGCCTCAGTCGTAGCGTTTTTGGTATTTTCTGGACTCTCGATTTTTGCAATAGCCCTCGCGTTGTGTATTTCATTTTTCGGAGCCGGGGAGATTGCATCATACTTTTTTGAGGAATATTGCCCCAAAGGCGCCCCTTCAGAGGCAACTTGCGAGCGTGTCTTTTCTGTGAGGGGCCCGTTAACAATCTCTGGATTATTTTTGATGTTTTCAGTGCTGCTGTGGACCATCCGATTGCAATATAAGATCTTCTTGAGCGAACGTCATTTGGGGCTTGATGCCAGTGAGAAACAAGCATTTGCAGCAACATTCCTTGCGCTACAAGAAGGCAGACTTGTCGAAGCGGGTTCTGAAGCCATTGTGCTCTCATCGCTGTTCCGGCCAACTCAGGACGGGATCATAAGGGATGATGAATCGGGTTTAGATTTATCAGCAGTTTCCATCCTTGCGAAACAATTGAGCCGCTAAGTCTCACCCGCCTCTGCACAAAGACCGACGCCGCGCTAAGACGAAAGTCTGGCCCGCAGGCGCGCGATCTTCCCAACCAGCCCTTGCATCTGCGCGCACAACGCGGCCTATTAAACGCCGGATCAGGCAGGGATGGCACGAGACAGAGGATGAGGTTTAGAGCAATTGCATTTGGTCCGGCTGTTTTGGGCGCGTGGCTTCTCGCTTTGCCGATCAGCGCACAGGCCGAAACGCGGCTGCGCATCGCCGTGGCCTCCAACTTTGCCCCGACGCTTGAAACATTGATCCAGAGCTATCAAACCGAATTCCCCGACGCTCCAGAGATCACCCTAAGCGCCGGCTCAACAGGCGCGCATTTTGCCCTGATCACGCGCGGCGCGCCCTTTGATCTTTTCTTTTCCGCCGATAAGGCCCGCCCTGAAAAGCTTCTGGCAAACGGCAAGGCGATTGCACAGCGCGCCTATGCGATTGGCGTTCCTGTCTTGGTCGTGAACCAAGACGAACAGGCCGAACCAATGAGCGCCCAAACCATTGGCGCGCTGATGAAGGGCAAGGTCATTGCCATTGCTGATCCGGCCCTTGCCCCTTATGGGATCGCCGCGATGGAAGCGATTGGCTGGGCCGGGCTTGATCCGCTCAACGATCTCAAACTGATCTACGGGGCCAACGCCGGGCTTGCCGCCTCGCTCTTTGCGCTCAAAACAAGCGATGGCGCGATCATCGCCAAATCCCAGCTTAGCCAAATCAAAGCCCACCGCGATTTTCGCGCCATTGAGCTTCCCCAAGAGAGCCACACACCGGTTTGGCAAAACGTTGCCCTTATTTCAGGCAGGCCAGAGGCGCGCGCCTTTTATGAGTGGTCAACGGCAAGCGAGGCCGCGCGCGCGATCATTGGCCAAGAGGGCTATCTGCTCACAACGATGCGCGATGAAACTGGCGCGCGCGGCTTGGACAGCCAAGGCGCAGCGCTCCAGAACGCGCAGCCAAAGGTCGCCGCGCAAACACCCATCCAGCCCCAAACCAAAGGCGCGGCCACACAATGAATATCTGGGGGCCGATCACTTTGTCGCTGCAACTGGCAGCATTAAGCACACTGATCCTGCTTGCCATCGCTTTGCCGCTTGGCTGGTGGCTGGCGCGAACCCGCGCGCGTATCCGCCCATTGATCGAGGCGATCACCGCGCTGCCGCTGGTGCTGCCGCCAACGGTTCTTGGCTTTTATCTGCTGATCCTGATGTCGCCCGATGCACCACTTGGCGCGGCCTTTCTTAAGATAACGGGCGAGACGCTGACCTTTTCCTTTGTTGGCCTCGTGCTCGCCTCGGTGCTCTATTCTTTGCCCTTTGCGGTCCAGCCGATCCAAACGGCCTTTGCCCAAACTGGCCCCGGTTTGATCGAGGCGGCGCGCACCCTTGGCGCCAGCCGCTTTGACGCCTTTCGCAGCGTCGCCTTGCCGCTGGCGCGCAAAGGCGTGCTCTCGGCCGCTGTCCTTAGCTTTGCCCACACGCTTGGCGAATTTGGCGTGGTGCTGATGGTCGGCGGCAATATTCCGGGTAAAACGCGGGTGATCTCGATCGAGGTTTTCACAGCGGTTGAGACGTTGGACTATGGCCGCGCGCATCTTCTGGCCGGGGGCTTGCTGGCCTTCTCAATGATCGTGCTGAGCATTGTTTACCTCACCGGATCAGGCCCGCGCCACGCAGGACCGATTGGCCAGCGTCATGGCTGAGCTCTCTTTTGATATCACGCTGCGCCGCGCAGGCTTTGCGCTTGAGGCGGCGGCCACCATACCGCTTAAAGGAATTACCGCGATCTCCGGCCCAAGCGGCGCGGGCAAAACATCGCTCATTCGGGTGATTGCCGGGCTTGAGCCGGCAGCGCGCGCGCGCATTGAATGCGACGGCGCGGATTGGAGCCACCTGCGCCCAGAGGCGCGCCAAATCGGCGTTGTCTTTCAAGAGGCGCGGCTTTTCCCACACCTCAGCGTCGCGCAGAACATATCTTATGGGGCCAAGCGGCGCGGGGTCGTACAGGCGCGCCAAGACGAAATCACCGAGGCGCTTGATCTTGGCCCACTGCTGACCCGGCGCCCCGCGACGCTTTCGGGCGGCGAGGCAAAGCGGGTTGCGCTTGCGCGCGCATTGGCTTGCGATCCTCGGCTGTTGTTGCTGGATGAGCCGCTCGCCGGATTGGACGCTGCGCGCGCCGACGAGATCATACCCTATATTGCACGCGTCACAGATGCCTTTGCGCTGCCGGCACTTTTGGTCAGCCACTCAGCGCGCGAAATTGCCGCCTTGGCCGAGCGGGTCTTGCGCATTGAGGCAGGAAGATGCGCCGGCTGGGGGCCAGAGCCGATAGCGATCCCCGCGCGCGCGCTTGATGCGCAGCGCTTTGAGCTTGCAGATGGGCAGATCATATCGCTCGCCCATAACGCGAGCGCGACCGGGCAGGGCGCAAAGCCCACAAAAACGCCAGATCAGCCAAACGGCATGCTGCGCCCCATCGGCCCGATCATCGCAAGCCTTGCAGATCCAGGGCAAAGCACCGCCGGACCCGCTTTGCGCGCAAACATCTGCGACCAAGAGCCGCGCGATACGCAAACAATATCCCCGCATCCGCGCTTGATCATGGTTAACCTCGCAGGGCAGAAATATGTCATTGAAGCGCCGCGCGGCCAGTTCCCGCCGCAGGGGCCGATCTATCTGAGCATTCCTTCGCTGATATGGCGCCCAATTAAGGAATGATTCGGGCGCGCACCTGCAACGTTTTGCGCGTTTCGTAAACAATAGGGTTCTTTTCAAATCATTGGTTACAGATTGGCGGGGGTGCTTGCCTAAACATTGCGCTGCGCTGTTAACCACTGTGCCGAAATCTGCGCACCTCCTTTTGTTGACCCCGCGCAGACAATCCTGTTCCCGCAAAGACAAGCGCCAACGCCGCCCAAACCTTACCTAAATCTTTCGCAGATGCAGAAAACTTGAATAAACAAGCGTTTTCCGTCGTTAACCTTCCTTAAGGGAAAGCGTTTTCTGAGAAGAAACAATCGGCGCGTTTCCCCTTGGTAAAGGTCGCCAAAACGCCTTGTTGCGTCTCTTTTTTGGCCTCTGGGCGAACACATTCTCGTCTTTTTTGCTTTTGATGGCGGCACACATTCCATAGATTAGACCTTGCCCAACTGGGGGGCGATGTCTGTAAGGCCACGGGGGCGGCCGCACATGCAACCTGCGTTTGAACGTAGGGAGCGGGAATGTGTGTCCGTTATGTGGGGTCGCAAGTTGCGATTTCTGCTGGAACACAATCTTGTGCGGAAGTGAGGGATATGCTCCTCGCTGCCGTAGTGCACCGCTGAAACGCGTGCATCTCCTTCTTCAGACAATACCTGATTGCGATGTGCGTGCCGCTGCTTGGCTTTTGCGTATGTCGCTCTCGTAGGTTGTAACGGATTAATATTTACCGGGTTTCCCGGGGTGCTGCTGCACCGGAAGTAATGGAGAGAGCGAATGACTTTTTGGTGGACACACTCACATCACGGGACCACAACCCCGACAGATACCACGGACAATGATTTTGACGCGCCCGGCGCGGACAATCTGATTGGTCTTTGGGACTTCAATGATGGCGCGAAATTGAACGACACCGGCCTTGCCGATGGGATCGCTCAAAACGGCCACCTGCACGGCGGCGCGAACATCTCCAATGGCGCTCTGCACCTTGATGGCAGCCACGATTACTTTGACGTCTCCGGAGCTGACGCGCCGTTCGATCTGAGCGCGGGCACAGTGATGGTTGAATTCACTCAGCAAGATCACGTCGGCTCAAGCCCTGATGTTCTGGTGAACCGCGGCGAGTATTGCGATCGCAACTCCGAGGGTTACTTCAACATCCAAGTAACAGCCAGCGGCCAAGTACAAGTTAATCACTACGATGGCGGTCAGTCCGTGCAGCTCTCCACTGCGACTGGTTTCTTCAACGAAGGTGATGACGTACGCGTAGCCTACACATGGGACGAAACAACTGGCGGCAGCATGGTTGTTGAGAACGTCACAACCGGCGCCTCTTTCACCCAAGAGCACGATGTCACAGGTCTCTCCCTTGATGTTGGCGACAACGACGACGAAAACTTCACCTTCGGCGCACGTGAAGTGAACGACGGCGAATATGACCAATTCTTCAAAGGCGATATCAACTACGTCGCGATCTTCGACCAAGACGTTGTCAGCACAGGCGACGGCATTGTTTCGGGCACAACAGGCGATGATCTCATCGATCTGGCCTATACTGGCGACCCGCACGGCGACATGGTTGATAACAACGATGCGATCCTTCCTGGCGAAGCGCCCAACGACGACATCATCCATGCGGGTGCTGGCGACGACACGATCTTTGGTGGCGAAGGCGACGATGAGATCTACGGCGACACAGGCACATCCAACGTTGAGATGGAGCGCGAAAGCTTCAACTGGAACAAAATCCCCGATACAAACGGCGGCGGCGGCAGCGTTGATGATGAGGAAAGCCTCAACAATCAAACCCTGACCCAAGACACAGGCAACGTGACCGTAACCGTCACAACGCCCACAGTGACTTCATCAGGACACAGCTGGTATCACCACTCTGACGACAGCATTGGCGTTGAAAGCTCGTTTGAGAGCGAAGATGTTGTTATCTCCGGTATTGATGGCGCAGGTTCGGCTGTAAACGACAATTCAAGCCTCGCTTCCCTCGCTGAAGAAGGCGAAAGCGGCACCTACAACATCGAATTCTCCGATACTGTAGAGAACGTTGATTTCCGCATCTCGGATATCGATGCCAACCGCGGCCAAGTCACAATCCGTGCCTATGATGCCGCTGGCAACGCAATTGACGTTGATCTGACAGCTGGCTCGAACCTGACCCTGACCAACACAGACAGTGTTGCTGGCGCAGACACAGCCACTTCGGCCAACACCCATGATGTATCGCCAACAGCGACTTCCAACTCGGTTCTCGTTCAGATCGCAGGCCCCGTTGCCCGCATCGAAGTGATCCACACAAACGTTGGCTCCGGTCTTTCGGGCATCAACATCTCCGACATCTATTATGACGCCCCAACTGGCGTTGTTGTGGACGGGGCTGGCAATGATCTGATCAACGGCGGCGTTGGCGCTGACGCAATCTTCGGCGAAGGCGGTGACGATACAATTCAGCTCACAGACGCATTCGGCGACGACACAATTGTTGGCGGCGAAACCGGCGAAACAAACGGCGACACACTGGATGCAACCGGCGTTACAACCGACACATCCGTTACCTTCACCGATCCAGAAACCGGCACGATCTCGTCGGGTGCGGATGACGCGAACTTTGCAGAAATCGAAAACGTTCTGCTCGGCTCCGGCGATGACACAGTCACTGGCTCCAATGGCGACGACGCTGTTGATCTTGGCCAAGGCGAAGATGTTGCCGACATGGGCAAAGGCGACGACACAGTCGGCCTTGGCAAAGACAGCGACGGAACCCCAGATGGCGACAAAGATGTTGTGATCTTCTCGGATGGTGACGGCGACGACACAATCCTTGATTTCGACGCACCAATCACCAACCCAGACGGAACATTGACAGGCATCGATACGCTTGACGTCTCCGGCCTGAACGATGCCGATGGCAACCCTGTGAACGTGGCCGATGTCACAACCACAGAAAACCCAGATGGCGACGCAGTACTGACCTTCCCGAACGGCGAAAGCCTGACATTGGTTGGCATTCCTGCCTCGGCAGTGACAACACCAGAGCAGCTGATCGCAATCGGCATCCCTGGCTTGCCACTCGACGGGATCGTTGACGGCACATCGGGCGACGATCTGATCGACCTTGCCTACACAGGCGATCCACAGGGCGACATGATTGACGCAGGCGATGCAATCCTGCCCGGCGAAGCACCAAACGACGACATCGTTGAAGCAGGCGCGGGCAACGATACGGTTTTTGCTGGCCTTGGCGACGATGAAGTTTGGGGCCGCGATGGCGACGACGATCTTTACGGCGAAGAGGGCGACGATTACCTCTCTGGCGGCGAAGGCGACGATCTTCTCGTTGGCGGCGCAGGCAATGATACGCTTGATGCAGGCCAAGGCGTTGATACGCTTTACGGCGGCGAGGGCGACGATCTTCTGCTTGGCGGGCCAACCACCGATTTCCTCGATGGCGGCACTGGCAACGATACGCTGAACGGCGGCAACAACGCTGATACCATCTATGGTGGCGACGGCAATGATGTGGCGAATGGCGAATTCGGCGATGATTACATCGACGTTTCCGGCACCAACCCCATCCTTGATAACCCGCCCGTTCCCGGCCTTCCGGCTGATGCGACACCAAACGACGATCGCGACTATGTTGACGGCGGTGAAGGCAACGACACCATCCTGACTGGCGACGACGCCGATACAATCTACGGCGGCGCTGGCAACGACAGCATCGACGCAGGCATCGACGACGATTACATCGACGGCGGCGACGGCGACGATACAATCGACGGCTCGATCGGCAACGACACCATCTACGGTGGCGCTGGCAACGACAGCATCATCGCTGGTATCGATGCGGCTTCGGATTATGTAGGCGACGATCCACACTTCCCGCTTGGCGATCCAAACAAAAACGATGGCCGTGACTTTGTTGATGCAGGCGCTGGCGACGATTACGTCTTCACTGGCGACGACAGCGATACAATCTATGGCGGCACTGGCAACGATACGATCCATGCCGGTATCGACGATGACTTCATCTATGGCGGCGACGGCAACGATGAAATCACTGGCGGCCACGGCTCCGATTATATCGAAGGCGGCGACGGCGACGATGTGATCAATGCTGGCGACAGCACGCTGCTCTATGGTCAAGCACCAGACGCGACTGATCCAGTTCCAACCAACGGCCGCGACACTGTCGATGGCGGCGCTGGCAACGACTATATCGAAGGCCAAGACGACAATGACCTGCTCATGGGCGGCACTGGCAACGATACAATCGATGGCGGTATCGACAACGATACGATCCTGGGCGGCGAAGGCGATGATCTGATCATCGGCGGCGAAGGTGCTGACGATCTGCAAGGCGGCACAGGCGACGATTACTTCGACGGCGCAACAGCTGGCGATGTGGTTCTTGGCGGCGAAGACGCAGACGGCAACGACATCGATACGCTCGATCTTCGCGGCTCTGGTGCGATCCGGATCACTTACGATCCAGCGGATAGCGAAGCTGGTACGGTTGAGTTCCTCGACGGTGTTGGCGGCCCGGTAACAGGCACGATGACCTTCTCGGAAATCGAGAATGTGATCCCATGTTTCACACCGGGTACATCCATCGCGACACCAAAAGGCGAGCGCCTCGTGGAAGAGCTTAAAGTCGGTGATAAAGTCATCACCCGCGACAATGGCATCCAAGAGATCCGCTGGCTCGGCGCAAAAGATATGGATTGGAAGCAGCTCGCTTTGAACCCACACTTGAAGCCAATCTTGGTGCGTGCTGGTTCCTTGGGCAACGGCCTGCCAGAACGTGACATGATGGTATCGCCAAACCACCGCCTCTTGGTGGCCAACGATAAAACGGCGCTCTACTTCGAAGAAAACGAAGTTCTGGCCGCCGCCAAACACCTGGTCAACAACCGTGGCATCCACGAAGTCGAAACGATGGGGACGCAATACATCCACTTCATGTTCGACAATCACGAAGTGGTGCTTTCCAACGGCGCTTGGACAGAAAGCTTCCAGCCTGGGGACTATACACTCGAAGGGATCGGCAATGCGCAACGCAACGAAATCCTCGAGCTCTTCCCCGAGCTGAAAACAGCACAAGGCATCGAGGCATACCAATCTGCCCGCCGCACGCTGAAGAAGCACGAAGCACGTCTACTCGTAGACTAAGAGTTATGCAGCTCGGCGCCGCGCAGGAGAAACCCTCTTGCGCGGCGCCGAAAATCTGGCCGGGGGGCGGGGGCTCTCCTGGCCATTTTCATTCCCACCAAACGCGTTGAGATTCGCAAAACGCGCGCGTCGGACCTTTCCGGCGCCTCATTGCGTTTCCAAAATCGAAACAATCCGCCCGTTTAAAGCGCTCTGTTTCGCCTCGCCGTCAATCTGACGCAACGATTTTAATCATCTTTTAAGAAATTCCGAACGAGCGGGCTTTCGCTCAATTGTTTCGCGATTTGCACCAATGCTGCGAAATCCCCGCGCATTGCCCGGCAAACCGTGGCGAATATGTGCAAAATCTTAATCAATTGGGCCACGCGCGCCAAAGCCCGATCCCCAAATTCGGCGAAATCTGATGCTGCACGCGCAGAAATCCCCATGACATCTCGCCCGCTTTGGCGCAAACCAAGGTCATATCAAGGCAGCGCTGCCACGCGCCTGGTTAACGAGTGTGCCCCGCTGCTGGGGCCAAAAAGGAGAGACGCGCCACATGCCCATTTTCAACGGCACTTCCAACAATGATCAAATCAACGGCACTGCGGAAGCCGATACGCTCTATGGTTTTGGCGGCCAAGATACGCTGTCAGGCTTGGGCGGAAGTGATCTGGTTGATGGTGGCGAAGGCGATGATCTGCTCTATGGCGATAGCGCAACGGCTGTGGCCTCTGATGGGTTTGATGCGACCGCGCTGCGCCTCTCGGCGGCCAATGTGCGCGCCGGCTCTGAGACCTCAAGCGGCAATAACAACGCCCAAATCGGCGATAGCGTCATCTACGACAATATCGCAACCCTTGAAGACGGCACGCAAGTTTACGGCAAACTTGTCTTTGTCAGCACGACCGATTCCCGCCTCAACGTCGACCTCACAGGCGGCCAAGGCTCTGAAATCCTTCTCAATTCCGGCTATGGCGCGACCCGTTATGACCAAGGCGAAACCGCGACCTTCCGCCTTGAGTTCTACCGCGCCGACACGGATGAACCTGTCTCGCTCAACTCGACCGCCACCTTCAACGATCTCGATAGCAACGGTGGGACAAATTCCGAAAGCGTAACCGTCGATGGCGGCTCTTTCACCGCATTTGGCGTCTCCTCCGACAGCTCGCTTGTGGTCACAGAGCCGGGCGGCCAAGTCCGCGCGACCGGCACCGAGGCCAACAGCCCCGACGATCAAGACGCATGGTTCAGCGCCGAGTTTGAGAACCAAAACGCGATCACTTTCACGCTTGAAAC
The DNA here is from genome assembly GCA_047631555.1 of Halocynthiibacter sp. Taxonomy (GTDB): domain Bacteria; phylum Pseudomonadota; class Alphaproteobacteria; order Rhodobacterales; family Rhodobacteraceae; genus JBLHZY01. The sequence goes on from JBLHZY010000001.1 coordinate 690,508, forward strand.
CCGCTCAACGCAATCCGGTTTCTCGATGAATGGCGATCTGATTGATGATGCGGTGATCACGCCGATCATCCCGGGCAATGATACGCTTTTGGGCGGCGCCGGGCAGGATACGCTTTACGGCGAAGCGGGCGATGATCTGCTGGATGGCGGTGCGGGCACGGATCAGCTTTTCGGCGGGATCGGCATGGATACGCTGATCGCGGGCGGCGCAGCAGATACGCTGGATGGCGGCGATCAAAGCGATACATTCGTGATCGCGGGCCAAGGCGATGCAGTGATCATCGGCGGCGAAGACAGCGACGGCACAGACATCGATATCCTCGATCTCTCCGCCGGTCTTGGCACCGCTTATGACAGCTTCAAAATCAACTATACCGGCAATGATCCCCTAACCGAAAGCGGCCAAGTCGAGCTGATGGATGCGGCCGGCAACATCACCAGCCGGGTCAATTTCAGCGAGATTGAACAGGTCATTTGCTTTACGCCAGGAACGGCCATCGCGACCCCAACAGGCGAGCGCATGGTCGAGGAATTGCAGCCGGGGGATCGCGTCTTTACCCGCGACAATGGCGCCCAAGAAATCCGCTGGATCGGCGCGCGCCCTGTGGCTCAATCGGTCTTTGCCGAGCGCCCCGATCTTGCGCCGGTCTTGATCCGCAAAGGCGCGCTTGGCAACGGCTTGCCCGAACGCGACATGCGCGTCAGCCCAAATCACCGCGTGCTGATCACCTCCGATAAAGCCGAGCTGCACTTTGAAGAACGCGAAGTTTTGATCGCCGCCAAGCATCTTTTGACCATGGACGGGATCGAGGCCGCGCCGCAGGGCGATGCGACCTATATCCACTTTCTCTGCGATCATCACGAGGTCGTTCTCTCGGATGGGTGCTGGACAGAAAGCTTCCAACCCGGCGATTTTTCCATGGGTGGCTTGGCCAAAGAGGAGCGCGCAGAAATCTTTACGCTCTTCCCTGAGCTTGCACAGACCGAAGGGTTGGAAAGCTATTCCTCGGCCCGCAAAAGCCTGCGCAAACATGAGGCCGCGCTTCTGCTGGCCTAAGCAAAACAGCCTTGCCGCGCGCTGAATAGGTCGATTATTTCGCCCGTTCGGCGCGCCAAGCGGCCCAATCCTCAGGCGTATCAAGATCGATCAAAGCGCGCGCATCCGGGCAGGGCACAAGCGTAATCTGCTGCCCCTTAAGCACAGATCGCCCGCCTTCATCGCCCTCGATCCGCGCCAAATCCTCAAAGAAATTTGCCGGAAACAATACCGGCGAGCCGGGCTGCCCATCAGGGCCGCAAAGCCGGGCAGGGCGCAAAGGCGCCTCCCGCCATGCAGCAATCAAACGGGCAATATCCTGCGCCTCAATCTGCGGCATATCTGCAAGCATCATGATCGCGGCCTCTACCCCCTTTGGCAAAGCAATGATGCCTGCGCGAAAACTCGCGCTCATCCCGTCTGCAGCATCAGCAACCGTAACTTGGCGCAGCGCCAGCCCCGCAAGAGCGGCATTTCGCGCCGGCTTATCACTGGGCAAAAGGGCGATAACCTGCGCACCGCTTGCAAGCGCCACCCGCGCTTGGCGAAGCAATATCGCCTCGCCATCGATCACTTCCAAAAGCTTATCTGCGCCGCGCATTCGCTTTGAGGATCCGGCCGCAAACAAAAGGATCACAACGCCCTGCATGCCCGCGTCCTGCGCGCTCATTTCTCCGGCAACATGCCGCGCGGCGCAAAGCGCAACACGAGCAGCAAGACCAGCCCCATCGTCAGCAATCGCATATGGGCGACGGAATCGATCAGATGGGTTTTGATCGCCGAGCCATCCGCCATCCCCGAGGTAATCACCCCGACAATCAACGCGCCCATCGGCTCGACCTCGACCCAGAGAAACCAGATCAAAATCCCGCCCAGAACCGCGCCCCAATTGTTGCCCGAACCGCCAACAATCACCATCACCCAGATCAGAAATGTAAAGCGCAGCGGGTTGTAGGTTGTGGGGGTCAGCTGGCCATCCAGCGTTGTCATCATCGCGCCAGCCACGCCGCAAATCGCCGCCCCAAGCACGAAAATCTGCAAATGGCGCCGTTTCACATCCTTGCCCATGGCCTCGGCAGCAGTCTCATTGTCGCGGATCGCGCGCATCATCCGCCCCCATGGGGACTTGAGCGCAAGCTCCATCGCGACCAGCAGGACAAGCAAAACGAAGGTGAACAACAGCGCATAGCCAAGCTTCACCGCGATTGTTGAGGCAACGACCGGATCCATGCCAACAGATTGCGCGCGCGCGACAAATTCCGCAGACCCCTGCAAATCAATCTCATAAGGAACAGGGCGGGGCAGGCCGATCACATTCTTAACGCCCCGGCTCAGCCAGTCCTCGTTTTTCATCACCGCAATGATGATCTCAGCAATCCCAAGCGTCGCAATCGCCAGATAATCTGAGCGCAACCCAAGCGCCGTTTTGGCAACGATCCAAGCCGCGCCAGCCGCAAATATCCCGCCAACGACCCAAGCCAAAAGCACCGGCAATCCAAGCCCGCCAAGAAAGCCCGTGGCCGCAGGATTAACCGCCTCAATCGCCTCAACCGCCGGATCAAATACCGCGCGAAAGGCGAAAAACCCAATGATCAAAAGCGCCATCGTCGCCAAGCCGCGCGCATTGCCCCGCGCCATCCGCGCGCGCAAAATCACTGCCCCAACAATCACCCCAACACCAAGCGCGATCCCGGCCAAAACGCGCCAACCGCCTGCGCGCCATGCCTCCTCGACCGGCGCGACAGAGGTCAACACAACCGCCAATCCGCCAAGCGCGACAAAACCCATAACGCCGACATTAAACAGCCCGGCAAAGCCCCACTGAAGATTGACCCCAAGCGCCATAATCGCCGAAATCAGCCCCATGTTGAGAATGCCAAGCGCGACATTCCAAGTCTGCACAAAGCCGACCAAAATCAGCAGCGCCCCAACAAGCCCAAACAGCACAATCGCGCGCATCGGCAGGCCCTTGGGCGGGGTTTGCAGGCTCTGGCTCATACCGATTTCCCCTGAAATATCCCTGTCGGGCGAAACAGCAAAACGATGATCAAAATCGCAAATGACACGGCAAATTTGTAATCGGTCGAGAGCAATTGCACGAGGCTGCTCGGCTCAAGCCCTTCCGGCGCGAGGTAACCAAGCACCTTTTTGAACGCATAAGTGATGGTGACCTCGGAAAACGCGATGACAAACCCGCCCGCAATCGCCCCCAAAGGCGAGCCCAAACCGCCCACGATGGCCGCGGCAAAAATCGGCAGCAGAAGCTGGAAATAGGTAAACGGCTTAAAGCTCTTATCCAGCCCATAAAGCACGCCCGCAATCGTCGCCAAAGCCGCCACAATGATCCAAGTAATCATCACGACCCGCTCGGGCGAAATCCCCGAAAGCAGCGCCAAATCCTCATTGTCCGAAAAGGCCCGCATCGATTTGCCTGTCCGCGTCCGGCTCAAAAACCAGAACAGCACAGCTACAACAATGAGCGCCGTGATCAATGTAATGCCCTGCGATGTGCGGATCGCGAGCCCTTCGCTTAACCCGGTCATCGCCTTGAAATCACGCGCAGAAATGATGAACCGCGCGCCATCGGCAAAGTTGCGATCCTCAACCCCGATGAACAGCCGCACAATCCCGTTGGTGATAAACATCACCCCCATCGAGACAATCACCAGCATCACCGGCGCCGCTTTCACCCGTCGATAAAATCGATAAACAATGCGATCCGTGGCCAAAACATACGCCGCTGTCACCGCAATCCCAATCGGCAAAGCGAGCAGGGCGGTCGGCAATGGCCCAAAGGAAACCCCAATGGATTGCAGGCCCCAAGTCGCGAAAATCGTCGCCATCGTGCCAAAGGCCATCGTATCGCCATGGGCGAAATTCGAGAACCGCAGGATGCCATAAATCAACGTCACGCCAAGCGCCCCAAGCGCAAGCTGCGCGCCGTAAGCCGTCGCCGGAACGATCACAAAATTGGTCAGCGCGACGAGCGCGTTTAGAAAATCCATCGTCCCTCCGAGAGGCGCTCAGCCAAGCGCCGCCTTATTCTTCGCACGTGCCCGTCATTGTGACCGGCAACAAAACCCCCGGAACCGCCGGATGCGCTGTCGCCATCATGCCAACCCGCGGCACGATTGAGATCAAATAGGCCGTGCCCGTTGGCGAACGGCCAACAAAATCGCGCCGGTTTGGTGCATCCCCTGCAACCTCAAGCGCGCCAAAAACAACGCCCGCCACCTCAGCGATAAAGCGCGGCGGAATGGTGCTGCTCAGCGTCATAACAGTCGTATCTTTTGGCTCAATACACGCGCTGCCAACCGGGCACACCTGATCAATCACACATTTCGCCCCAACGCCCGCCGCTTGAACTGGCCCCGAAAAACTCGCCAAAGCCGCAATCGCGAAAATCACCCGTTTCATATACTCATCCTCCTGATGGCCCGCTCCCGAGCCGTGCATCCCTGCACCAATTGTGCCCAACACGTTAGACAATACTATATAGTGTGCATACCCCGCCGCAGTTTTTCTGGCAACGGGCGAGCGGCCCAATCCGCTCCAATTCCGCCCAAATCTGCCGCAACGAAACGTCTAGCCCCCCAAAAACGTCCGCCGAACCTCCGGATCCGCCAGCAAAGCGGCGCCCGTATCCGTATAAGCATTCGCGCCTTGGACCAAAACATAGCCCTTATCGGCAATCTCCAAAGCCTGGCGCGCGTTTTGCTCAACCATCAAAATCGAAATCCCCGTGCGCGCGACCTCAATAATGCGATCAAACAGCTCGTCCATCACAATCGGCGAAACCCCCGCCGTCGGCTCATCCAGCATCAAAAGCTTGGGCTGCGTCATCAAGGCCCGCCCAACGGCAACCTGCTGGCGCTGCCCGCCGGAAAGCTCGCCCGCCGCCTGATTGCGCTTGTCGCGCAGGATCGGAAACAGCTCATAAATCTGCTCGATCGTCTGCGTAAGATCGTCCCGGCGCAAAAACCCGCCCATCTCCAAGTTCTCTTCAACAGACATGGAGGTAAAAATATTCTGGGTCTGCGGCACAAACCCCATCCCCTTGGCCACCCGCGCCTGCGGAGAAAGCGCCGTGATATCCTCGCCGTCCAAAACGACCGAACCCTCGCGCAAAGAAAGCATGCCAAAAACCGCCTTCATCGCCGTCGATTTCCCGGCCCCATTTGGCCCGACAATCACAGCAATCTCGCCGCGCGCGACCTCTAAATCGCAGCCATGCAAAATATCCGCGCCGCCATAGCCGCCGCGCATGCCGGTCGCGCTTAAAAACATCTCAGACATGCCAAACCCCTGAAATTATGTGCGCTTTGCCTTTCACAGTTGTGCAAATATCCCCGCCGGAGGCTCCAACAGCCCCTCCAATCGCCGCGTCAAATTTCAAGCGCTTGCCCCCGCAACCTTGTTCTTCAAACCGGTGCCAAGATAGGCCTCAATCACCGCCTCATTCTGCATAATTTCCGCCGCCGAGCCCTGCGCCAAAACGCGCCCCTCCGCCATCACAATCACTGGATCACACAGGCGCTTGATGAAATCCATATCGTGCTCAATCATGCAAAACGTATAGCCGCGCTCTTTATTCAGTCGCACAATCGCATCGCCAATCGTGCCCAAAAGCGTGCGGTTCACGCCTGCGCCAACCTCATCCAAAAAGACGATCTTTGCATCCACCATCATCGTGCGGCCAAGCTCCAAAAGCTTCTTCTGCCCGCCCGAGAGATTGCCCGCCTTCTCATCCCGAAGGTGCGAGATTGTCAGAAAATCAAGAACCTCATCAGCCTTTTTCAAAAGGCCCGCTTCCTCTTGGGCAATCCGCCCACGGCCAAACCACGCGTTCCAAAGCATCTCGCCGGATTGATGGCCCGGAACCATCATCAGGTTCTCGCGCACGCTCATCGAGGAAAACTCATGGGCGATCTGAAAGGTGCGCAACAGCCCGCGGTGAAACAGCTCATGCGGGGGCAGGCCAGTGATATCCTCGCCCTGCATGGTGACCTTGCCGGAGGTGGGCGCAAGCACACCTGCAACGACATTAAACAACGTGGTTTTGCCCGCGCCATTGGGACCAATCAGCCCGGTGATACTGCCCTCAGCAATCACCATCGAGGCGCCATCAACAGCGTGAAACCCGCCGAAATGTTTATGAAGATTTTGGACGCCGATCATCGCGCGCGATCCTTATTCGAGGCGCAAAGCAAGCGCCGCATATGCAAAAGGGCAGCACGACCTGCGCGCTGCCCCTTCAATTTCGCAAACTTACTTGAAGCTCACAGTCTCATATCCGCCGCCAGTGATTTTGTAGTAGCGGTATGTGCCCGCCGCTTCACCTGGGCCAATCAGCTCAACGTTTGTGGCCCCAACATAATCGACGTCGCCGCCAGCTTTGAGGATATCAAGCGCTTTGCCAAGCTCGCCGGGAAGGATCTTTTCGCCCGGTGCGTTGGCCACGGCCAGAAGGTTGGCAGCAGCCGCGCCGCGTGTGGCTTCGCCACCCTTCATCATCGCCATAGCGATCAATGCGCCCGCGTCATAGCTTTCGCGTGTGTAGGAGCTTTCGCCGTTGATCCCAGCCGCAGTTGCAAGGGCTGCAAATGCATCAGCGCCTTCGCCTTGGCTCCAAGGAACCGCGCCGTAAGAGCCTTCAAGAACATCGCCGAGCGCTTCAACAAGGCTGTCGGCATACATGCCATCGCCAAGCAAGAACGTGTCAAACGCGCCAGTGTCGGAGGCAGCTTGGATGATGCCTTTGCCGCCCTGATCCGCATAGCCAAGAACCGCAAGCAATTCGCCGCCAGCAGATGCAAGCGCACCGATTTCAGCCGCATAATCGGCTTTGCCATCTTCATGCGCCGCAACGATTGTGACATCGCCACCCGCCGCTTTAAAGGCCGCAACGAAACTGTCGGAAAGGCCCTTGCCGTAATCGGAATTCGTATAGGTCACAGCAACGGATTTAACCCCTTGCTCGCCCAAAATGCCGGCGAGAACTTCGCCTTGGCGTGCATCCGATGGCGATGTGCGGAAGAACAGATCATTGTCTTCAGCCGCAGAAAGCGCAGGAGATGTGGCCGATGGAGACACCATCACAACACCGTTTGGCACCGCCACATTGGCCAGAACAGCGCCCGTCACGCCTGAGCAATCCGCGCCCATGATGGCCACAACATTGTCAGAAGTCACAAGACGCTCAGCCGCAGCAGAAGCGGCCGCTGCATCAATACATGTGCTATCTGCGCGCACGGGGGCAAGCGTAACACCATCAAGGAATTTGCCTGAATCATTGACCTCTTTGAAGGCCAATTCGGCGCTATCGGCCATATGTGGTGCGAGCGATTCAATCGGGCCGGTAAACCCGAGGATCACGCCGATTTTGGCTTCTTTGGCGTGGCCACCTGCGATTGCAGAGCCCGCCATCAACGCACATGCGGCGGTCGCGATAAGCAGCTTTTTCATTTTAGTCTCCCATTATGGATCATTGTCCTGACGCGAAGGTTAGAACGGGCGCAGTGAAATGAAAAGGCCCCTCGTTTGGCCGACCTAAGGGCAAGCGGATCGTGCCGAATTGGGGCGTTTTACGGCGTATTTTAGTGCCAAACGGTCGCTTAAGGGCGCGCGCGGGACCGGCGCCAAAAGGGCGTACAACTTAGGGTAGTTTGCCTAGTGATTGCCGCGCTCACGATAGGGCGTGGTTTCATATTGAGCGCGGTAACATTTGGAGAAATGCGACGGCGAAGAGAATCCACAGGCCAGCGCCACATTGATCACCGACATATCGCTCTGCATCAAAAGATTGCGCGCTTTGGACAGACGCTGATCCATATAATAGCGCTTGGGCGAGCGGCTTAAATAGCGGCGAAACAGCCGCTCAAGCTGACGGGTGGAAAGCCCAACATCCGCCGCCAAACGCGCCGGCGAAATCGGATCCTCAATATTGGCCTCCATCATCTTGACGACTTCAGCAAGCTTGGGATGGCGCACGCCCATGCGCGTTGGCACCGACAAACGCTGGGTGTCTTGCGAGGTGCGGATCGAGGAATAAATCAGCTGATCCGCAACCGCATTGGCCAGATCAGGCCCATGATGATCGGCCACAAGCCGCAGCATCAGATCAATGGAAGAGGTGCCGCCCGCCGTCGTCATCCGATTGCCATCAGCCACGAAGACCGATTTCGTCAGGGTCACATCCTCGAATGTTTCCATGAAACTATCGGCATTTTCCCAATGAATGGTGGCGCGCTTGCCATCCAACAATCCCGCCGCCGCCAAAGCATGCGCCGCTGTGCACAGCCCGCCAATCGCCGCCCCGCGCCGCGCTTCGCGACGCAGCCAGTTCAACACCGGCTTGGTCGTGGCACGCGCAATATCAAGCCCGCCGCACAGAATGATTGTGTCGTCGCGGTCCAGAACCTCAAGCCCGCCATCAAGGCGAAATTCCGTGCCCGCCGAACAGGTGGCTATGCCGCCCGCCTCAAACCCATCTCCAACCAATTGCCAACTATATAGCGGCGCGCCGCCCATCCGGTTGGCAACCCGCAAAACCTCAATCGCGCCCGAAAACGACAGCAACGAAAACTGATGCAACAGCACAAAAATAAACCGCCGCTGCGCGCCGCGCACGCCTTGGCGCACCGCCGCAGCATCATCCAAAGGCCCGGCCGCCTCATCGGCGTCGCACTTTGGGGAAGACGGATCAGATCGCATCTTTGGCTCACTTTACATTGAATTCAGATAGATACCGAAACAGGTTTACCTTTCGCGATCAAGCGTCCATCGCGCAAAACATAGCTTTGGACGCACATTTCGCTGTTTTCAGCCCGCGCGCAAACCCCTATACATTAAGGCCTGATACCGCTAACTCGGGTCAGATCAATTTGAGATATACCGGAGAAGAGCGATGAATGATTGGGTAAAAACTGGCTGGCGCAACAAGCCTCGGGTCCAGATGCCCGACTATATGGATGCGGATGCGCTGAATGCTGTTGAGGCGCAACTGGCCAAATATCCGCCGCTCGTCTTTGCGGGCGAAGCGCGCCGGCTCAAGGCCGAGCTTGGGCGCGCATCGCGCGGCGAGGCGTTTTTGCTTCAGGGCGGCGACTGCGCAGAGAGCTTTTCCGAGTTCTCCGCAGATGGCATCCGCGACACATTCAAAGTGATGCTGCAAATGGCGATGGTTTTGACCTATGGCGCCAAAGTGCCTGTGGTGAAGGTCGGCCGGATGGCGGGCCAATTCGCCAAGCCGCGCTCAGCCGCAACCGAAACCGTCGGCGGCGTCGAGCTGCCAAGCTATCGCGGCGATATCATCAACGGCTTTGATTTCACCCCCGAAGCGCGCATCCCTGATCCCGCGCGCATGTTGCAGGCCTATACCCAAGCGGCGGCCTCGCTCAATCTGCTGCGCGCCTTTTCCAAGGGCGGTTTTGCCGATATTCACCGGGTGCACTCTTGGACATTGGGCTTTACCGATCGCGACGAGGCCGAAAAATACCGCGATATGGCCGAGCGCATCCAAGATACGCTTGATTTCATCACCGCAGCCGGGATGAGCGGCGATAACAATCCCGACCTGGCCACGGTCGATTTTTACGTGAGCCATGAGGCGCTGCTTTTGGAATATGAAGAAGCGCTTTGCCGGATTGATAGCACCTCGGGCCTGCCGGTTGCGGGCTCGGGCCATATGATCTGGATCGGCGATCGCACCCGTCAGCCTGACGGCGCGCATGTTGAATTCTGCCGCGGTGTGCAAAATCCAATCGGGCTGAAATGCGGCCCGAGCACAACGCCTGAGGATCTCAAAGTCTTGATGGCCAAGCTGAACCCCGAAAATGAGGCAGGCCGCCTGACGCTGATAGCGCGCTTTGGTGCCGGCTCCGTGGGCGAACATCTGCCGCGTTTGATTAAGGCAGTGAATGAAGAGGGCGCCAATGTGCTTTGGTCTTGCGATCCGATGCACGGCAACACGATCAAATCAACCACCGGCTATAAAACCCGGCCCTTTGAAAGCGTGCTGCGGGAGGTTCAGGAATTCTTTGGCGTGCATAAAGCCGAAGGGACAATCCCGGGCGGCGTTCATTTTGAGATGACCGGCAAGGATGTCACCGAATGTACCGGCGGTGTTCGCGCGGTCACGGATGAGGATCTTTCGGATCGCTACCATACAGCCTGCGATCCGCGCCTCAATGCAAGCCAAGCGCTAGAGCTTGCCTTCCTTGTGGCCGAAGAACTGGGCGAACGTCGTACATTGGCGGCGGCGAAAGCCAGCTGATCCGATTGGTTTTGGCCCAAATGTGGCGCTGAGATATTAACAGAAACAAACAAAAGCCGGGCAATTTGCCCGGCTTTTGCCTTTTTCCAACCTGTCAGATCGGCCAGATTCGCGCGAATTGTGGCTCTTTTGGCCCTCTAAAACGCGGCTCTGTTAATCATCGTTATCGCTCACAAGGCGCAAAGCAGGGCGCTTTTGGGCCTCTTTTTGCGCAGTTTTGGCCGCGGTTTCCTTGGTGTTGTTATAGCCGCCAGCCGCATCAAAGGCGCGCTTTGCTTCGGCAAATCCCGCTGGAATACGGCGTGCGCTTGGCTTTTCAGACGCAGGCTTTAGCGTACCGCGCGCAGGCAGTGCTGCACCGGGCATAGGCGCAGGCTTTGCAGGTGTCTTTGCCGCAGGCGCATTTGGGTCAACCAAAATAGGGCGGCGGGTAATTTCTAGAACCTCAAAGCGGCGGGGCTGGCGGCCAATATCACCGCGCGATTGCAAGCAACCCAGAACGCGATTCACATCCCCAAGGTCGCTTTTCAGCGGGCAAAGCAAGAGCTGCGCATCCATCGCGCCGCGCCCCATGCCCTGTTCTCCACGCAGAGAAATCTGAATGATTTCAGGGCCTTCAAAGACGTTTTCCATCGCAGCCGAGATTTTCGCACGCGATTCTGGCGTAAACATTGCTGTGAGCGGCATACCGCGAACTTCCATGCCCATCAGATCGGTCAGATGCATGCCTGCAAGGCGAAAACGCGCAACACCCGCAGCAATACGCTCAAGGATAAACGCATACTCCAGCGCGTCATTCATACCGCGCGGATCAATCTCGGAGCGCGCAGGAACAGCGCGACCATTGCGCAGCCCATCCCAATAGGCTTCTACCTGAGCAATTGCTGGGTAATTCATCTCGGACCTACGGGGCATAAGAGAAATGACATTGTTGTCTTTTGCGTACTCAGTTTTCACAGTCATCACCATCCGGTTGACACCAAAACCGCCGGGCTGTTCACTGCGCGGCACTTGAGGCGTCTGTTAATACTTATCGTAAGAAACCTTACTCAGTCGTTAATATGCCATGAAACTGCCTCAATTGGTGAAAATTCAGCCCGAGTGGTTAACACAGCATGATCCGATCAATGACAGGCTTTGCAAATCTGCGCGGCGCACAGGAAAATTTTAGCTGGAGCTGGGAGATGCGGGGGGTCAATGCGCGCGGCTTTGATCTGCGCCTGCGCGTGCCCGATTGGATCGAGGGGCTTGAGCCTGCGCTGCGCGCCTCTGCCTCCAAAGCCATCTCGCGCGGCAATGTCACGCTCAACCTGCGCCTGACCCGCGACGAGGCCAGCGAAGCACCGGTCGTCAATCCCGCCGCCCTCAACGCCGCCCTTGAAGCGCTTAGCCAGATCGAAACGGCGGCCCATGATGCGGGCATGCCGCTTGCCCCTGCAACCGCGCCCCAGATCATGGCCCTGCGCGGCGTGATGGAAGCGCCGCGCATTGAGGCCGATGCCGCGCCGCTGCTCAAAGCGCTGCTCGCCCAGGTGCCGGAACTGATCGAAAGCTTCGAGGCGATGCGCATAGGCGAGGGGGCCTCGCTAAGCGCAGTGCTTGAGGCGCAGCTTGAAGAAGTCGCGCGCCTCACAGGGGCCGCCGCCAAAGCGGCCGAGGCGCGCAAACCCCAAGTCGCCGCCAATCTCAAAACCGCTCTTGCGCGCATCCTAGAGAGCACAGAACCCGCCGACCCAGATCGCATCGCACAAGAGCTGGCTCTGCTCGCGGTCAAATCCGACATCACCGAAGAGATCGACCGCCTCCATACCCATGTCGCCTCGGCGCGCGCGCTTCTGGCCGAGGGCGGCCCCGTCGGGCGCAAACTTGATTTCCTCACCCAAGAATTTAATCGCGAGGCCAATACGCTTTGCTCTAAGGCCGGCGCGGCGGATCTGACCTCCATTGGGCTTGACCTCAAGGCCGTGATCGACCAGATGCGCGAACAGGTTCAAAACGTGGAATAGAATATGGCTGACAGACGCGGACTTTTGATCATTCTTTCCTCGCCCTCCGGCGCGGGCAAATCGACGCTCTCGCTGCGGCTGCGCGACTGGGATAGCAATGTGCGCTTTTCCATCTCCGCAACAACCCGCCCGGCGCGCGCCAGCGAAAAAGAGGGCCGCGAATATTACTTCCGCAGCCGCGATGAATTTGAGGCGATGATCGCATCTGGTGAAATGCTCGAACATGCCGAGGTTTTCGGCAATCTCTATGGCTCGCCGCGCGGGCCCGTCGATGAAGCGATCAGCGCCGGACAGGATGTCTTGTTTGATGTGGATTGGCAGGGCGGCCAACAAGTGCGCAACTCGGTGCTGGGCAAACATGTTCTGTCGATCTTTATCCTGCCCCCCTCGATGGAAGAGCTGGAGCGCCGCCTGATTGCCCGCGCCCAAGACGCGCCCGAAGTGATTGAAGCGCGGATGAAGAAGAGCCGCGACGAGATCAGCCACTGGCCCGAATATGACTATGTATTGATCAACGACGATCTGGACGAAACCTTCGAGCGGCTCAAAACCATCGTGCTGGCCGAACGGATGCGCATCTCGCAACAGCCCGACCTTGTTGATCGCGTACGCAAACTCAACCGCGAATTCGAGGAACGCCAATGACCCTTTACGCCCTTGGCGATCATCGCCCCGAGCTTCCCGAAAACGGCGATTTCTGGATCGCACCTGATGCCAATGTGATGGGCAAGGTGAAGGTCTGCGAGGGCAGCTCGATCTGGTTTGGCGCGACATTGCGCGGCGATAATGAGCTGATCATTTTGGGCAAGGGCAGCAACATCCAAGAGAATTGCGTGCTGCATACCGACATGGGCTTCCCGCTGACAATCGGCGAGAATTGTACCATCGGCCATAAGGTCATGCTGCATGGCTGCACGATTGGCGATGGATCGCTGATCGGCATGGGCGCAACCGTGCTCAACGGCGCGGTGATCGGCAAAAACTGCCTTATCGGGGCAGGGGCCTTGATCACCGAGGGAAAACATATCCCCGACGGATCGCTTGTTATGGGCGCGCCCGGCAAAGTCGTGCGCACATTTAGCGATGAAGAGGCGGCGCGCATCGCGCTAGGAGCGCTGAGCTATCAGAAAAACATGCGCCGGTTTCGCGAAGAATTGCGCGCATTGGACTAAGGCATTGGGGCGACTATTAACGATTCAGCGGCATTTTGCCTGCCGTAAGGTTATGAATTTGTCCAGCCGGTCAAAACAGCCAATGCCCCCACGCGCCGCTTAAAATCACGTCCGAAACACGCGATTCTCAGCCAAATCGCCTAGTTCATCGAAACGAAATCCATCACGCCGGGATCGAAAAACCCAAAGTCCAAATCCGTACACAAAGCAGAGACCTCGCGGCGGATGATTTCGGGATTTGGCAGGTTATAGGCAAGCGCGCGATACTTGCCGCGAAAGCCGCTGGCCTGCAAAATCGAGGCCAGATCCATGCAATCGAAACTCCGGCAAAGCGTTGGAGAAACAACATAATCTGGCTTTAACATCATCAAAAGATCCGGGCCGACTTCATAGAATTCTGCCAAGGCAATCTTGGAATTTCGCAAAGGCATTTTGCCAGCGCCAATCCATGTATCGAGCTCACCTACCGCCAAAATGTTCGGTCCGGTGTTTTTTGCAATCGCCTCACGGCTGCGCTTCAAATCTATGACGTCGAGATCATTATAGTAGACCATGAGAGCCAAATCGCCTGTCTTTTGGGTGCCACTTCAATGTTGCGAAGGGCCTGTGAATACAATCAAGCGAAGAATTTGAGCAAAAAGCAACAACCTTAACGATTTTTTTTCGTTTTTTGCGAATCGGAAAACTTTCGAACAACAAGCGAAAACCCGAAGATTTGGCGATTTTGCCATCGGTTTGACTTGCGCATCAAGGCGCGCAACTCTGCGGCAAAAGCGCTTTTGCCAAGGCCCAGACCAAATTCGCATCCCCAATGGACGCCGCCCCTGCGCGCAGGAATAACCCAGATGAACCAGCAAGACGCCCATTCGTTGCTCGCCGCCGTGCCTCTGCCTTTGGTGCTTATTGGGGCGGATGAACGAATCACCGCGATCAACCCGATGGCGAGCGATCTGTTCGGGCAGGGTGCGCAGGGGCGCAACTATGTTACCTTTTTGCGCCAACCACTTTTGCTCGATTGCATCGAGGCCGCCCTGCGGCTCAATCAAGCGGGCGAGGCGCGGATCACCGTGAGCGAAACCGGGCGCGACAGCGAATATCTGGTGCGCGCTGTGCCTGCCAATGACGGCGTGCTGGTAAGCTTTGAGGATACGACCGCCTTGCAACAAGCCGGCCAGATGCGCCGCGATTTTGTCGCCAATGTCAGCCATGAGCTGCGCACGCCGCTGACTGCCTTGCTTGGGTTTATCGAAACTCTGCGCGGCCCGGCGCGCGATGACGCCAGCGTGCGCGCCCGCTTTTTGGGCATCATGGAGCACGAAGCCAGCCGGATGAACCGCCTTGTCAGCGATCTGTTGTCACTGAGCCGGGTTGAGGGCGAGGCGCGCGTCCGCCCGATGGGCCAAGTCGATATTGCCGCGCAAATCTCCATGACAATCGAGCGCCTGCGCCCCTTGGCCGAGGCCCAAAACATGGCCCTTTCGATCGAGGGCGTCGAGGCATCCGTGATGATCCCAGGGGACGCGGATCAGCTTGGCCAAGTGCTGAGCAATCTGATTGAAAACGCGATCAAATACGGGCGCAAAGCCGGGCAGGGCGCGGGCGAGGTCTCAATCTGTCTGACCGCGCATGATCAAGAGCCAACCCTGCGCGCGCCCGCCGTGCGCATTGATGTGGCCGATACGGGCGATGGAATCGACACGGCCCATATCCCGCGCCTCACAGAGCGATTTTACCGCGTCGATGGCCATAGATCGCGCGAAATGGGCGGGACGGGCCTTGGGCTTGCGATTGTCAAACACATCGTCAATCGCCATCGCGGCCGGATGCGCATCGAAAGCCACAAAGGCCAAGGCAGCTGTTTTTCTGTAATCCTTCCAGCAACATAGACGCGAGCGCGCGCCATATATGGTTGCGCGCCCCTTGGCGGACGCAAAATATCGCAAGGGAAAGACACCGATTAAGGGTTTTGTCATATGGCTGTTACAAACCTGTCACAAAAGCATTGTGCAAGCGCCCTAAACCGCAGCGTGAGGGCGCATTCGCCCCGGGATGGGGCCGCTGTCTGGCCCAAAACTGCTTAGGAGCATCAAATGTCTTTTGTGAAACTGACCGCCTCTACATTGGCGATCGCTGCCGTTTGCACCACAGCCGCCACCGCGCGCGATCAAGTTCAAGTGGCCGGGTCTTCGACCGTTCTGCCTTATGCCGCGATTGTCGCCGAAAGCTTTGGCGAGAATTTCGACTTCCCCACACCGGTTGTTGAATCGGGTGGCTCATCCGCTGGCCTCAAGCGCTTCTGCGAAGGTGTTGGCGAGAATACAATCGACGTGGCCAACGCCTCGCGCGCCATCAAGGAAAAAGAAGTCAAAGCCTGCGCCGAAGCTGGCGTCACAGACATCATTGAAGTGCGCATCGGCTATGATGGCATCGTCTTTGCCTCGGACATCAACGGCAATGGTTTTCAGTTCACACCCGCCCATTGGTACAAAGCGCTCTCGGCGCAAACCGTGGTTGACGGCAAGCTGGTCGATAACACTGCCACCATGTGGAACCAGATCGACCCAAGCCTGCCCGCCCAAGAAATCCAAGCCTTCATCCCCGGCACAAAGCACGGCACACGCGAAGTTTTCGAGGATAAAGTGATCCTCTCGGGCTGCGAAGAAACCGGCGACTTTGAGGTGATCAAAGCCGCGCTTGGCGACGACAAAAAAGCCGCCGAAAAGGCCTGTATCTCCCTGCGCACAGACGGGCGCACCGTTGATATCGATGGCGATTACACAGAGACATTGGCGCGCATTCAGTCCGATACAAACGGCATCGGCGTGTTTGGTCTTTCATTCTATGAGAACAACACAGACAAGCTGCAAGTCGCAACAATGTCCGGCATCGTGCCCTCAACCGAAAGCATCGCGTCCGGCGAATATCCCGTATCGCGCCCGCTCTATTTCTACATCAAAAAAGCCCATATCGGCGTGATCCCCGGCCTCAAAGAATACGCCGAGTTCTTCATCTCCGATGATATGGCCGGCCCTGATGGCCCTCTGGCGGAATACGGCCTTGTCTCCGACCCAGAGCTTGAGAAGACCCAAACGATCGTGGCGGACGAAGCGCCAATGGGCTCTTCGATGTAATCGAGAAATCGGGGCTGTGCATCGCGTTGCACAGCCCCACCACTTGCTGCACACTCCAAAAAACGCCTCCTTGCCTGGGATCATCCAATGACCTTTCTTGCGCTCTCTCTTTGTGTGATTGCACTTGTTGTTCTGGGCTATTTCCTGGGGCGCGCGCGGGTCACCTCGCTGGCCAAAGCGCAAGGGATACGCCCCCATTCCTTGCTGAATTTCTACGGGCTCAATGTTGCCTTTTCCGCTGCAATCCCGGCCATCGCTTTGATGCTGCTCTGGGCGATTGCCGCGCGGCTTATTCCAGCGCTTGAGGCGCTTGCCCCGATCCGCAACTATGCCCTTCTTGCGGTCGCATTTGGCGGCTTTGCACTGGCCTTGATCCAAACCAAACCCGAGCTGCGCGCGCGCAATTCGGCTGAGCGCTGGATCATGATGCTGCTGATCGCTGCTGCCTCCATCGCCATTCTGACGACCCTTGGCATTGTTCTTTCAATGCTGTTTGAGACCCGCAATTTCTTTACCCAATACCCGGTCAAAGATTTCCTCTTTGGCCTCACATGGTCGCCCGATTTTCGCGGCGACAGCGCGCTTGGCATCCTGCCGCTGCTTTGGGGGACGCTCTATATCAGCTTCATCGCGCTGCTCTTTGCCGTGCCCATTGGCATGTTTGCTGCGATCTATTTGTCGGAATATGCAGGGCCTAAGATGCGCGCTGTGGCCAAGCCCTTGATCGAGGTGCTCGCCGGCATTCCGACAATCGTTTACGGGCTGTTTGCGCTGATCACCGTGGGGCCGATGCTGCGCGATTATCTCGCCCAACCGCTTGGCCTTGGCAACAGCGGCGCATCAGTGATGACAGCAGGGCTTGTGATGGGCATCATGCTCATCCCCTTTGTCAGCTCCCTCTCAGACGATATCATCAACGCCGTGCCCCAATCCATGCGCGACGGCTCACTTGGCCTCGGTGCTACAAAATCCGAGACCATCCGCCAAGTTGTTGTTCCTGCAGCACTTCCCGGCATTGTCGGCGCGATCCTTCTGGCCGCCAGCCGCGCCATTGGCGAGACGATGATTGTGGTGCTTGGGGCAGGGGCGGCGGCCGCACAGCTTCAATCCGGCCTTGCCGAAGCGATCAATCCGTTTGAAGCGATGACGACCGTCACCGTAAAAATCGTTAGCCAATTGACCGGCGACACAGACTTTGCCTCGCCCGAAACACTGGTCGCTTTCGCCCTTGGCCTGTCGCTTTTCATCATCACCCTGGGGCTCAATATTATCGCGCTCTACATCGTGCGCAAATACCGGGAGCAATACGAATGAGCGATCCAATCGCAGGCGCATCCGTGCCCAAAACCTCCCTGCTTGCGCCCGACACGCGCACCCGCAAACGCAACGCCGCCGAGGCGCGCTTCAAGGCTTACGGTCTGGCAGCTGTGCTGATCGGGATTGCCGCGCTGATCATGCTCTTGATCTCGATCTTTGGCACCGGCAGCTCGGCCTTTCGCCAGACCTATATCACCATTCCTGTTGAGCTGATCGAGGCCAAGCTGGATAAAAAGGGCAACCGCGATCCCGCCGAGATGGCCAAGGTCACGACCATTGGCTATGCGACCCTGCTCAAGAACGCCTTAGTGGCCGAGATGGAGGCCCAAGGCATCGCCATTGAGGGCATCAGCTCCAAAGAAATCGGCGCGCTGATCTCTAAAGCCGCGCCTGCGCAAGTGCGTGATTTCACCCTCGCGCACCCCAAGGCCATCGGCCAAACGATCCCCTTTGAGATGCTCGCCAATGGGCGCATCGATGGCTACTATAAGGGCCGCGTCAGCATGGAAAGCGCCGCCCTTGATGGCAATGTCACGCCCGCGCAATTGCAGCTGGCAGAGGCGCTCAAAACGGCGGGCCTGCTCGAGACCAAATTCAACTGGGCCTTTATCACAGCACCCGATGCCTCCGATCAACGGCCCGAAGCGGCCGGGCTTGGCGTGGCGATCCTTGGCTCGCTTTATATGATGTCGGTGGTGCTTTGCCTTGCCCTTCCCATCGGGGTTGCCGCGTCGATCTACCTTGAGGAATTCGCCCCAAAAAACCGCTGGACCGATGTGATCGAGGTCAATATTTCCAATCTCGCTGCGGTGCCATCCATCGTCTTTGGTATCCTTGGCTTGGCGATCTTTATCAACTTTGCCGATCTGCCCCAATCCGCGCCCATCGTCGGCGGGCTGGTGCTGACATTGATGACATTGCCAACGATAATCATCTCAACCCGCGCCTCGCTGAAATCTGTGCCGCCCTCGATCCGCGATGCAGCGCTTGGGGTAGGGGCCTCAAAAATGCAGTCGGTGTTTCACCACGTTCTGCCGCTGGCCGCCCCGGGCATCCTCACCGGAACGATCATTGGCCTTGCCCAAGCGCTTGGCGAAACCGCGCCCTTGCTCTTGATCGGCATGGTGGCCTTCGTCGCCGAATACCCCGATGCATGGAGCCCCGAAACCGGCCTCTTTGGCGATCCCTCGACGGCGCTGCCCGTGCAGGTCTATAATTGGACACAGCGCGCCGATCCGGGCTTTGTTGAACGCGCCTCGGGGGCCATCATCGTTTTGCTGATCTTCCTGGTCTGCATGAATGTGCTCGCCGTCACCCTGCGCCGCCGCTTTGAGCGCCGCTGGTAGCCGCGAATTGGAGCCCCGAAAATGAATGATATGCGACTAACCCAGCGAGCCACCGATATGACCGATACCAAAATCACTGCCCGCAATGTTCAGGTCTATTACGGCGCGAACCACGCGATCAAAGACGTCAATGTTGAGATCAAAGACAAGACCGTAACCGCCTTTATCGGCCCCTCGGGCTGTGGGAAATCGACCTTCCTGCGCTGTCTCAACCGGATGAATGACACGATTGATATCTGCCGGGTTGAGGGCGATATCCGCATCGATGGCGAGGATATTTACGATCCCAAAGTCGATCCGGTGCAGCTTCGCGCCAAGGTCGGCATGGTGTTTCAAAAGCCCAACCCCTTTCCCAAATCGATCTATGACAATGTCGCTTACGGGCCGCGCATTCACGGTCTGGCGAAAAACAAAACCGAGCTGGATGAGATCGTCGAGAAAAGCCTGCGCCGCGGCGCGATCTGGGACGAGGTCAAAGACCGGCTCGACGCCCCCGGGACCGGCCTTTCAGGCGGCCAACAACAGCGCCTGTGCATCGCGCGCGCTGTGGCGACCGAGCCGGAGATCCTTTTGATGGATGAGCCATGCTCGGCCCTTGATCCGATCGCCACGGCCCAAGTCGAAGAACTGATCGACGAGCTGCGCGCGCAATACTCCGTCGTCATCGTCACCCACTCGATGCAACAGGCCGCCCGCGTCAGCCAGAAAACCGCGTTCTTTCACCTCGGAAACCTCGTT
Source organism: Halocynthiibacter sp. (assembly GCA_047631555.1). GTDB lineage: Bacteria > Pseudomonadota > Alphaproteobacteria > Rhodobacterales > Rhodobacteraceae > JBLHZY01. Next base: position 710,528 of record JBLHZY010000001.1, read on the forward strand.
GAATACGGCGAAACCGGACAGATTTTCACCAACCCACAAGACCCACGCACAGAGAGCTATATCACCGGGCGGATCGGGTAAGGACATGAGCATGAACGAACAACATATCGCCTCCGCCTTTGATCGCGATCTTGAAGGAATTCAAGCGCTTATCATGAAAATGGGCGGGCTGGTTGAGGCCAATATCGCCGATGCGGCCCGCAGCCTTGAGACCCGCGACGAAGAGCTCGCGGTGAAGGTGCGCAAGGCCGACAAACAGATCGATGCGCTCGAAGAACAGGTCAATGAAGAGGCCGCACGCGTCATTGCGCTGCGTGGCCCGATTGCCGGCGATCTGCGCACGGTTTTGTCGGTGATGAAAATCTCGGGCAACCTTGAGCGCTGCGGCGATTACGCCAAAAACTTGGCCAAACGCACCGGCGTTTTGCTGCAAATGGAGCCAGTAGGGGGCTCGCCCAAATCCATCCGCCGCATGGCGCGTGAGGTCGAGCAGATGCTCAAAATGGCGCTCGATGCCTATATTCAGCGCGATGTTGGGCTGGCCGAACAGGTCCGCGCGCGCGATCTCGATGTCGATCAAATGTATACCTCGATTTTCCGCGAATTCCTGACCTATATGATGGAAGACCCGCGCAATATTACCGCCTGTATGCACCTGCATTTCATCGCCAAAAACATCGAACGCATGGGCGATCACGCAACCTCAATCGCCGAGCAAGTTATCTATCTTGTGACCGGCGAGATGCCCGAGGAAAGCCGCACCAAGGGCGACAATACCTCAACCGAAACCTGGCAAGAGGGCGATAAGTAATGTCCGCCACCCAGCCGCGCGTTTTGATCGTTGAGGACGAACCCGCGCAGCGCGAAGTGCTGGCCTACAATCTAGAGGCCGAGGGATTTAGCGTCAGCCGGGCGGAAAATGGCGACGAGGCCTTGCTGCTGGTTGAAGAAGAAACCCCCGATCTGATCGTGCTTGATTGGATGCTGCCCGGCGTCAGCGGCATCGAGATTTGCCGCCGCCTCAAAACCCGCACCGAGACGCGCAATGTGCCGATCATCATGCTGAGTGCGCGTTCCGAGGAAGTTGACCGGGTGAGGGGGCTGGAAACCGGCGCGGATGATTATGTGGTCAAACCATACTCCATCGTCGAGCTGATGGCCCGCGTGCGCACCCAGCTGCGCCGCACACGCCCGGCAACCGTCGGCCAACGGCTCGAATACGAGGACATCGTGCTTGATGCTGAAACCCACCGCGTAACCCGCAACGATAAATCGCTCAAACTCGGCCCAACCGAATTTCGCTTGCTCAGCACATTCATGGAAAAACCCGGCCGCGTCTGGTCGCGTGAACAACTGCTCGATCGGGTCTGGGGCCGAGACATCTACGTTGATACGCGCACCGTCGACGTCCATATCGGCCGCCTACGCAAAGCGCTTAGCCAGCATGGCGGCTCTGATCCATTGCGCACCGTGCGCGGCGCGGGCTATGCGCTTGGATGATCGGCATTACCGCACCTAATCAAAGCCTTACACTGCAAAGCTCAAGCAGCACATTGTTCACCATTGGGCAATCTCTCTCTGCGTAGTAAATCGGATCAAGTTATCTCATAATCAGTATTATGTTAAATATAGATATGCCAAAACGCATTATAAAGGCCCCTCAGCGACCAATCACCCGCCGAAAACCTCTCAGCGCGACCACAGAGCCGCGGAATTTGCGCCGTTCAGGTCATCACTCACCCCATTGCGAAAACAAAGCTTGTCCGGTTATTGTGATCCGCGCAGGCAGATGATCGACCACGCGCCGCGAAATCTAAAGGAGCGCTTATGTCACCGAAATATTATGCCCCAACTGGCGGGCACCCGGGCCAAGAGCAGCTCCTCTCAGACCGCGCGGTTTTCACCGAGGCCTATGCCGTTATCCCCAAAGGCTCGATGCGCGATATCGTCACCAGCTTCCTGCCGTTCTGGGAGGATACGCGGCTTTGGGTTCTGGCGCGCCCTTTGAGCGGATTTGCCGAGACCTTCTCGCAATATATCATGGAAGTCGCGCCCGGCGGCGGCTCTGATCAGCCAGAGAACGATCCGGCTGCTCAGGGCGTTTTGTTTGTCGTTGAGGGCAGCGCCGCGCTTGTTGTCGATGGCAAGGAACACCAGCTTGCGCCCGGCGGCTATGCCTATCTGCCGGCTGGCGCTCAGTGGACCCTTCATAACAAGACCAAAGACATGCTGCGCTTTCACTGGATCCGCAAATCATATGAGGCAGTGCCCGGCCTAAAAGCGCCCGAAGTGATCATCACCAATGAGGCCGATATTGCCCCCACAGTGATGCCCGATACGGATGGCAAATGGGCCACCACGCGCTTTGTTGCGCCTGATGATCTGCGCCATGATATGCATGTGAATATCGTCACGTTGCAGCCCGGCGCGACCATCCCGTTTATGGAAACCCATGTGATGGAGCATGGGCTCTATGTGCTTGAAGGCAAAGCGGTTTATCGGCTCAATAGCGACTGGGTCGAGGTTGAGGCGGGCGATTTCATGTGGCTGCGCGCCTTTTGCCCGCAAGCCTGTTATGCAGGCGGTACAGGCCCGTTTCGCTACCTGCTCTATAAGGATGTGAACCGCCATATGAGCCTGCTGCCAAAGTAGCTTTGGCGCGATTTTGCCTCGATGATCCGGCCATATGGGCCTCAATCTTGTCTTGCTACGCCTCGATCAAATAGGGCGTATCAAAGCGGTATTCCTGCAGGTTTGCGCCCTCTCCTATCCGATCCACAACGCCAAACAGGCCCGGCTCATAAAGCGGCGTCAGAACCCCGTGCCATGTGCCGCGATGAAAATTGATCCCCTGCCCGGCACTGCTTAAAAAGGCGCGCGGCAGGCCTGGTTTGCCGCCCAAATCAGGCGCAACAATCACCACAAACGGATCAAGGCTCATCGGCAAAAACGCTTGGCTGCCCTCGGGATGCCGCTCGACCAGATCAAGCGCGAAAGGCAACACGCGCGGCTGGGATTTAAACAGGCTGATGCCGGCTTTTCCATCGCCAAAATCAAGCGTGGCGCGGTCATGATAGCGCCCGCAAAGCCCCGCATTGATGATCTTATCCGGTGTGCCAACCGCCTCGAGCACATCGCCAAAGGGCGCAAAAGCTTGCGCGCTCAGCGGCTCAAGGCGGATCACCTCATTCATGCGCAAAGGCCTCGATCAAACGCAGCTCGGCGATCCGCTCAACCTGTTTGCAGGCCTCGCAAAATTCCGCCTCCCGATCGTTGGAAATCCGCCGCGCAAAGGCCGCCATGATCGAGGCTTTGGTATTGTCGCGCACCGCAATAATGAAAGGAAAGCCGAACTTGGCCGTATAGGCATCATTCAGCGCGGTAAACTTTTCCCGCTCGTCATCCGTCAGCTCATCAAGCCCGACAGAGGCCTGCTCAGCCGTCGATTCCGCCGTCAGCCGCTTGGCCGCCGCCAGTTTGCCCGCAAGATCCGGATGAGCGGTTAAAACGCCAAGCCGCTGTTGCTCTGTGGCGCTGCGAAACACCCGGCAAAGCGCGCTGTGAACGCCCAAAGCGCTATCATGGGTTGGCCCAAGCTCAAGCCGATGCGCGCCTGCCGCGATCCAAGGGCTATGCTCAAATATTCCGCCAAATCGGGCGACAAAATCCGCCTCGCTCATTTGGGAAGGCCGCAGTTTTGGCCTATGGGGATGGGTTTTTGCCCAATGTTCGGCAATCTCGAGCCGCGTTGCAAACCAAACATCTTCATGCGATTTCATGTAATTAAGCGCGCGTCTTAAAGCAGCGGCCCGCCCCGGTCGGCCCATGATCCGGCAATGCAGCCCAATCGAGAGCATCTTTGGCGCACCCAATGCCCCCTCTTCATAGAGCGTATCAAAACTGTCGCGCAGGTAAGCCTCAAACTGATCGCCCGTGGTGAACCCGGCCTGAATGCCAAAGCGCATATCGTTGGTGTCCATCGTATAAGGAACGATCAATTGCGCGCGCCCGCAGCTTTCATCCCAGTAAGGCAGATCATCGCCGTAACTATCCGCCACATAGGCAAATTGCCCAGTCTCGCCCGCCAAGCGCACCGTATTGTTGGAGCAGCGCCCCGTATACCAGCCACGCGGAGGCGCGCCGACGACTTCAGTATGCAGGCGGATCGCCTCGGCCATCTGGGCGCGCTCTTCGGCCTCATCCATGTCCTTATGCTCGACCCATTTGAGCCCGTGCGAGGCAATCTCCCAGCCCGCATCCTTCATCGCCGCGACCTGCTCGGGCGCACGGGCAAGCGCTGAGGTGACCCCATAAACCGTGACCGGCAGATCGTGCATCATCCGGTGCAGCCGCCAAAATCCGGCGCGCGCACCGTATTCATAAAGCGTTTCCATGTTCCAATGGCGCTGCCCGGGCCATGGCTGCGCGCCGGTGATCTCTGAGAGAAACGCCTCAGAGGCCCCGTCCCCATGCAGGATGTTGTTCTCGCCGCCCTCTTCATAGTTCAAAACGATCTGAACGGCGATTTTCGCGCCGCCGGGCCAATCGGCTTTGGGCGGCGTTGCGCCATATCCGGTCATATCGCGGGGGTAACGGTTCACAGCTCTATCCTCTTTGGTCGCCAAAACGGGCCACGCCATCCAAACGCGTATCGCTCAAAACGGCAAGAACCGTTTGGCCTGCGCCCTGCCCCAATCAATGCCGCCACGCGCCAAAACGGGCCCGACCCGCCCAGCATCCACAGAATCATCACGCCAAAAGAGGCCCAATTCGCCCCAAAAACCTTGCCCACCCCGCAAATTTCATCCGCAAAACGCCACCAAAGCAGGCATCCATCGCTTGCCAAAAAGACTATTCTTCCTGATGTGCTGCGGCCCCACCCCTCAAAGCGCTTTGATTTCATATGTGCAAATCTTGCGAAATTTTTCCCATTTCCGCGCAACGCCGTCGCGCCCTCAAATTGCATACCCAATTTTTTTACCAATCCATTTTTCACACCCCATTGCTCATTTGAGAAAGAAGACGCATCTTGTTACAACAAATTTCACCTACGCGCGCGAACCGCCTCTTGCCGGATCCCTCCTTGGTACCGTGTAACGCCCCCGTTCAAGCGCGACTAAAAACGCAGCGCGACCTTGCGCAAAACTTCGAGGAGGACGAATTGACAATTGCATATCTTGAGCGCCTCACCGAAGTGCAAACCATCGAGGAATTGTGGGATCTCCACTGCCGCACAATGGCCAATTACGGGTTTGATCGCCTGCTCTATGGCTTTACCCGGTTTCACACGGCCAACAGCTTTGGCGACCGCCAGGATTGGCTGATCCTGTCAAACCACGATGAGAAATATGTCGACCGCTTCGTCAATCAGGGGATGTATTTTCATGCGCCGATGGTGCGTTGGGCGGTTGAAAACGTCGGCGCTTGTTCTTGGAGCTGGATGGCCGAACACGCCGATGCGCTGACAGATAGCGAGCGCCAAGTTGTTGAGTTCAACCAAAGCCACGGGGTAACCTCGGGCTATTCGATCAGCTTCAAGGATGTCTCGGTGCGGGCCAAGGGCGCGATTGCGCTGACGGCGGAGGCGGGTGTGCCCCAAAGCGAGATTGATGATCTGTGGGCGCGTCACGGGCGCGAAATTATTGTGATGAACAATATGGCCCACCTCAAAATCATCAACCTGCCCTATCAAGGCGAACGCAAGAACCTCACCCGGCGCCAACGCGAGGCGCTTGAATGGGTTGGTGATGGCAAAACCACTGCCGACATCGCGCTGATCATGGGGCTGACCCCGGCCACGGTGGAAAAACATCTGCGCCTTGCGCGCGAAACTTTGGATGTTGAAACCACCGCGCAGGCGGTTTTCAAAGCCTCCATTCAGAACCAAATTTTCGTCCTCGAAGCGGGCTAAAAATTTGACCATCCGGTCAGGTAGGGAATACCAGACTACCTTTCCCATAGGTAAAGGTGCAAAATGCAATTGTTCCGTGAGTGGTGGCTTTAGCCTAGGAACAGGGCCTCGGATGCGCTGCGATTACAGTGATAAATTGGCTGCCGGGAAACCGGATGCTCGCCTCCCGGTGTATAGTCAATCGGGGGGCTGGCGCCAGAAAAACGCGCGCTTCATGTCCCAATCTGAAGCCTGCGTGATCTGCCCGCGGTGCGACGCCCCAATCGTCGCACCGCACCCCAGATCAGCGAGCCTTTCCAAATCAAACCCTGCAAAGAACCGTTTCGGCCAGGCCAATCGCCTGCCCTAATCGCCTTGCACAATTTCCCTGCCATAAATCCTCGCCCCTAATCCGCTCCCCTAATTCGCTCGCCTGATCCTTTGGCCCAATTCCCTGCCGTCATCCTCTGACCCAATCAGCCGCGGCGGCACGTGGCGATTCGCCGAGCGGGCAAAGAAAAGGGCCGGTCCCCATCTAAGGACCGGCCCAATCAATGCTTCAAAGAAGGGAGCGCTTACTTTGCGTTCATCTTCGCAACTTCGGCTGCGAAATCTTCTTCTTCTTTCTCGATGCCTTCGCCAACTTCGAGGCGCACAAAGGCCACGACTTCAACGCCAGCTTCTTTTGCCGCATCCGCCACAGTCACATCTGGGTTGATCACGAACTGTTGGCCCAGAAGCGTCACTTCAGCCATGAATTTCTTCATCCGGCCAACGATCATCTTCTCAATCACTTGCTCAGGCTTGCCGCTTTCGCGCGCGATGTCGATCTGAACTTGGCGCTCTTTTTCAACAACGGAGGCGTCCAAATCAGCCTCGGAAAGCGACGCAGGGTTGGCGGCCGCAATATGCATTGCGATCTGTTTGCCGATGCCATTGTCCGCGCCCTTAAGCGCGACCAGAACACCGATGCTGCCCATGCCGTCCGCAACCGCATTGTGCACATAAGACACAACAACATCGCCCTCAACAGAGGCCATGCGGCGCAGGCCCATGTTCTCGCCGATGGTGGCGATTTTGGCTGTGATCGTGTCGGCGACGGATTTGCCGCCCATGTCCGCGCTGGCAAGCGCTTCCAGATCAGCCGCGCCCAAAGCAACCTGTGCAACACCAGCAACCATCGTCTGGAACTCAGCGTTTTTAGCAACAAAATCGGTCTCAGAGTTGACTTCAACAGCAACGCCGCGCCCGCCTGCAACCGCAACAGCCACAAGGCCTTCAGAGGCCGTACGGCCAGATTTCTTAGCAGCCTTTGCAAGGCCCTTTGTGCGAAGCCAATCAACAGCGGCTTCCATGTCGCCGCCGGTTTCGGTCAGCGCTTTTTTCGCGTCCATCATGCCTGCGCCCGTGCTGTCGCGCAGTTCTTTCACCAATGCTGCGGTGATGGCCATATCGGCTCTCCTCGAATGTGGTTTTAAAACGGGTCCGGGCGCAGAATGCCTGCACCCGGTATCATTTTCGTAGCAATCGCTAGGGCTTAAGCCTCAGCAGGTGCTGCAACAGCTTCTTCAGCAGGCGCTTCTTCAAGCGCGCCAAGATCAACACCAGCCGCGCCCATTTGCGCAGTCATACCGTCGAGTGCTGCGCGTGCAATCAGATCGCAATAAAGCGTGATCGCGCGGGCTGCATCGTCGTTGCCTGGGATGATGTAATCAATGCCATCAGGCGAACAGTTGGTATCCACAACCGCAACAACAGGAATGCCAAGCTTTTTGGCTTCCGCAATGGCCAGATCTTCTTTGTTCACGTCGATAACGAACAACAGATCAGGAACGCCGCCCATTTCACGGATCCCACCAAGCGAAGCCTGGAGCTTGGTCTGGTCACGTTCCATGTGAAGACGCTCTTTCTTTGTCAGGCCTTCGGCGCCTGTCAAAAGGGCTTCATCGATTTGCTTGAGGCGCGCGATCGACTGGGAAACAGTTTTCCAGTTTGTCAGCGTGCCGCCGAGCCAACGGTGGTTCATGTAATACTGTGCCGATTTCTCAGCCGCTTCCGCAACAGCACCAGCCGCCTGACGCTTCGTGCCAACAAACAGCACACGGCCGCCCTTAGCGACAGTCTCACGCACAACGTTCAGCGCGGCATCAAGCAGCGGAACAGTCTGTGTGAGGTCAAGAATGTGAATGCCATTGCGATCACCATAGATGAATTCGCCCATGCGGGGATTCCAACGTGCGGTTTGGTGACCAAAGTGAACGCCAGCTTCCAAAAGCTGACGCATAGTGAATTCAGGGAGCGCCATGTCCAATATTCCTTTTCCGGTTTGCGCCTCGGCGAAGCCTTGAGGGCAGATGCCCAACCGGCGGACCATTCAGGGATTTATCCCCCGAGGGCCCAAGCCTCGCCTGTGAAGTAGCGCGCGTATAGACCAGCGATTCCCCCAGCGCAACCGATTTCACCATATCCAAAGCCCAAATTCAGACCCAAACCCAAGCCCTCCATCACGCGGCCCCTTTGCCCAAATCGCTCTCCCTCAATCATGCACCCACACCAGAGGCTCCAAACCCGATCCAAACCCTATAATCGCCCCCTCTCACAGCTGCCCCAATATCCCCGCCGCAGGCTCCACACGCGCCAAAACAAACCGCCCAAATGCCGCCGCGCCACGCGTCATGAAACGCAACCCAACCCCAGCCCAAAACCTCCTCAAAACCCTGCCCAAAACCGCCCTCACACCCCTCTTCTCACCCTTCCTCTCACCGCGCCAAACACCCCAAGGTGCCATACGCAACGCCCCCCTTTCACAGTTGTCCAAATATCCCCGCCGGAGGCTCCAACACCTGCCAAAACAAACCGCCAATTCCCGCATCGCCCCCAAGCCCATACGCCCTCGATCTAAGCCCGTAAAAAACCGGCCCCAAAACCAACCTTGCACCAGCCCCAAATCCGCGCCAAACACCAAGCATGAACGTAAAACCAGACATCCTGTGCATCGGCTCGGTCCTTTGGGATATGATCGGGCGCGCGCCCGTGGCGATGCGCTTGGGATCTGATGTGCCGGGCCGCATCGCGCGGGTGCCCGGCGGGGTGGCGATGAACATTGCGATGACCCTTGCGCGCTTTGGCCTGACCCCGGCCCTGCTCAGCGCGGTCGGGCGCGATGCCCAAGGCGACGAGCTCATCACCGCAGCGATCAGCCGCGGCCTTATCACCGAATTCCTCTACCGCTCGCAAGATCTGCCAACGGATCGCTACATGGCCATTGAGGGCGCCAACGGCCTCATCGCCGCCATTGCCGACGCCCATTCCTTAGAGGCCGCAGGCGCCAAAATCCTGCGCCCGCTGCATGACGGCCGCCTCGGCAATCAGAAAAATCCCTATGCGGGCCTCATCGCGCTTGATGGCAACCTCACCACCGACCTGCTGCGCGAAATCGCCACCAGCCAAACCTTTGAGGCCGCCGATCTGCGCGTCGCACCAGCAAGCCCCGGCAAAGCCGAGCGCCTCCTGCCCCTGCTCAAACACCCCCGCGCAACCCTCTATGTAAACCTCGAAGAAGCCGGCCTGCTAAGCCACCGCACCTTTGAAACCTCCCAACAGGCCGCCGCCGCCCTCATCGCCAAAGGCGCACACCGCGTCCTCGTCACAGACGGCGGGCGCGCCGCCACCAAGGCCGATGCAACCGATACAATAAGCCTCACCCCGCCCCCCGTTCTAGTGACCAAAATCACCGGCGCAGGCGATACATTCATGGCCGCGCATATTGCCGCCGAGGCCTCTGGTGCTTCGGGTGAGACCGCCCTCAAAGCTGCGCTCGATGGTGCCGCTGCCTATATCTCAGGAGATCTGCCCCTATGACGACCCTGCCCCTGACCTTCTCCCCCGACGTGCTTGACGCCCGCAAAAACGCAGCCCCCATTGTCGCGCTGGAAAGCACGATCATCACCCACGGCATGCCCTATCCGCAAAACGTTGAAACCGCCCGCCAAGTCGAGGCCGAAATCCGCAAGGGTGGCGCGGTCCCGGCCACGATCGCCGTGCTCAATGGCAAATTGCACATCGGCCTTTCTGAGGACGCGCTCGAAAACCTCGGCCAAGCGCAAGATGTCGCCAAACTCAGCCGCGCGGATCTCGCCGTTTGTATGGCGCGCGGCGAAAACGGCGCCACAACCGTTGCCGCGACCATGATCGCCGCCCATGCGGCCCAAATCGAGGTCTTTGCCACAGGCGGCATCGGCGGCGTGCACCGCGGCGCAGAGCTCAGCTTTGACATCTCCGCCGATCTGCGCGAACTGGCCCATACCCCGGTCAGCGTGATCGCAGCCGGCGCAAAAGCCATCCTTGATCTGCCCAAAACCCTCGAAGTGCTTGAAACCCTCGGTGTCCCGGTCTTTGCCTATGGCCAAGACGATCTGCCCGCCTTCTGGTCGCGTTCAGTCGGGATCAAAGCGCCCCTGCGCGCCGATACGGCCCTTGAGATCGCCAAATCCGCAAGGATGCGCGCCGCCCTTGGCCTGCCCGGCGGCCAGTTGATCGCCAATCCGATCCCTGAGGGCGATGAAATCAAGGCCGAGGTCCTCTCGCCCGTCATCGAACAAGCGCTCAGCGAGGCTCAAGCCAAAGGCATCGCCGCCAAAGAGGTCACCCCCTTCCTGCTCGCCCGGATCAACGAGCTGACAAATGGTGCATCGCTCACCTGCAATACCGCCCTTGTGCTCAACAATGCGCGCCTTGGGGCCAAAATTGCCCTCGAATTAGGCGCCCTGCCCCGTTAAGCCAATGTTTGCACGTCTCGCCTTATTGTGCGCGCGCGCCGGAGCGCCTAAATATGACGCAGCAAAACGCGCCTAACTCACTGGAACTTTTCAAATATGCCCAGCCCCTTTGACGAAGACCAACAAGAACCGCGCCGCAAACGCGGTCTGTTTGGCGGATTGCGTGCCTCGTTCCTCACCGGGCTTGTCGTGGTCGCGCCGATTGGCCTGACGATCTATGTGATTTGGACGGTGATTGGCTGGATCGATGGCTGGGTGCTGCCTTTTGTGCCGGGCAAATTTCGCCCCGAACAATATATCGGGATCAACCTGCGCGGCGTCGGCGTTATCATCTTTTTGTTCTTCACGATCTTCGTTGGTTGGCTCGCCAAAGGGCTTGCCGGGCGCTCGCTTCTGCGCTGGGCCGAAGGGCTGGTGGATCGCACACCCGTGGTAAGATCGATCTATAACGGCTTGAAACAAATCGCAGAAACGGTCTTTGCCCAAGGCGATACCTCCTTTGAGGAAGCCTGCCTGATTGAGTATCCGCGCCCCGGCATCTGGGCCATCGGCTTTATCTCGACCCCGGCAAAAGGCGAAATCGCGCTGCGCGCCCCGCCCAAAGAGCCGATGATTTCTGTGTTCTTGCCGACAACGCCCAACCCGACCTCGGGCTTCTTGCTGTTCGTGCCAAAATCCGACGTGATCCTGCTCGATATGAGCGTTGAGGACGCAGCCAAATTGGTGATCTCTGCCGGGCTGGTTTACCCCAATGCCAAAGATCCAAACCAGCCGCCAGCCCTGCCCGAAAGCTAAAACGCTCGTGCGCGGTTCGCGCGCCACTTACCCGTTTTTTGCCCCCTGCGCGCGCAACCTGCTCACTTGCCAAATCTGAGCTGCCCCACACAATGTAGCGGCCCCCTTGCCAGAAATCCCTGAATATGCCACAAAATGCAGGCTCTTCCCTTAGGGAAGTCCGGTGCTGGCCGGACAGGGGAAAAGCAGCAATCCACCGCGAAACGCGGTAAACTGGGTTTGGGGAAAGTTATGAAGAAAATTGGCATATTGGCCGTCACCGCCGCGCTGTTGAGCACACCTGCGCTTTCTGGCGGCTATAGTGAACCGAAAATTGAAGCGCCTGTTATCGTCGCGGCGACGAAAACCTCTTCGGCCAATAAGGACAATGTCATTGTCATGTTGATCTTGGCGGCGGTCTTTGCAGGGGTTGCGCGCTAAGCATCTTTGCAAAACGAGCCTATATGAAACGCAGCGGGGCACCTCACTGCGAATTTACTTGTTTTAGAAAGACTTACGCACGCAAGCTCACCTAAAAACCGCCGCGAAGAGCAGCCCATTCGGGAGCCTCCGGCGGGGATATTTAGACAACTGCGAAACACAGGCTTTCATAAACTGACGATCTGCGCGGCTTAAAGCGCTGTCCAACCACCATCGATGCTGATCGTTGTGCCGGTAATTTGGGCTGCTGCATCAGAGGCAAGGAAGGCCACGGTGCCGCCGATCTGTTCGGTTGTGGCGAATTGCTTGGAGGGCTGGCGCGCGAGCAGAATATCGCGGATGACTTTTTCGCGGTCCATCCCATATTCTTTCATCGTATCAGGGATTTGCGCCTCGACCAGTGGCGTCAAAACATAGCCCGGGCAGATCGCGTTGCAGGTGATCGCCTCTTCGGCTGTTTCCAGCGCGGTGACCTTGGAAAAGCCAACGACCCCGTGTTTTGCCGCGACATAGGCGGATTTATAGGGCGAGGCCGTTAATCCATGCGCTGAGGCGATATTCACGATCCGCCCCCAGCCCGCCGCGCGCATCATCGGCAGGGCGGCGGCAGTTGTATGAAAGGCCGAGGAGAGGTTGATCGCGATGATCCGGTCCCATGTCTCAACAGGAAAATCTTCAATTGGCGCAACATGTTGGATGCCGGCGTTGTTGACCAGAATATCGCAAGCGCCCGCCTCGCTGATCAGCTTCCGGCAAGCGGCGCCATCGGACATATCCGCCGCGATATAGCGCGCCTCAACCCCGTGTTCTTGGGCAATCTCAGCGGCAAGCGCATGATCCTGCGGGCGATCCGTAAAGGAATTGAGCACAACATGCGCCCCCAGCCGGGCCAGCTCGCGCGCGACGCCAAGGCCAATGCCCGAGTTCGATCCAGTAATAATTGCGGTTTTTCCGGCCAGTGACATATCTGCGCTCCTTGGGTTAACACCTGAAAGATAGATGCTGCGCGCGCAAAGAACAGAGCAAATTTATCTCGCGCCTGCAAAGCCACGGATTAAACCCCACAGAATCACCTTCCTGCCCCGATTTCGCGCAACTGACGCGAAGGTCAATCCGCGCCGAAACCCCAACAAATGCTCAAAAAAAAACGCCAGCACGAAGCTGGCGTTAAGTTATTGAGGCAGGTTTCATACAGGCAAGAAACCTATCGAGCAGTGACACTTATATACGCGAGCCAGCGCTCACAGCCAAGCTAAAAGTTTGAAAAGGCTAAATTCCCGGTCTAGTCTGGCCCCCAAAGAATAAGGGCAACAGGGGCATTGTTTACCAAATGAGATCAGAGTTTTTCCGCCACGCGCTTAGTGCAGCGAGCATCTGCGCCTGCGTGATGTTAACGGATAGCGCGATTGCCGAGCCGCGCCATGGCATAGCTATGTATGGTGACCCGGCCCTTCCACAGGATTTTGTGTCTCTCCCTTACGTTAACACAAGCGCACCAAAGGGCGGTGCGATCATCTTTGGCGAGCCGGGCGGCTTTGACAGCCTCAATCCGTTCATCCGTAAAGGCACCGCGCCCTGGGGGGTTAATGCCCATGTTTACGAGACCTTAATGGGCCGTTCGATCGACGAGCCTTTCACGCTTTACGGGCTTTTGGCCGAATCGGTGGATGTGGCGCCGGATCGCTCTTGGGTGGAATTCACTCTGCGCGAGGGCGCGCGCTTCTCGGATGGCAGCCCGGTGACGATTGCCGATGTGATGTGGAGCTATGAAACCCTGGGCACCTTCGGCCACCCGAAATACCATTCCGCCTGGCAACAGGTTGAAACCATGGCGCAAACCGGCCCGCGCTCGCTTCGCTTCACCTTCAACAGCGACAACCGCGAATTGCCGCTTCTGATGGGCATGCGCCCGGTGCTGAAAAAGGCCCAATGGGAGGGGCGCGCCTTTGATGAGAGCGGCTTTGATGTCCTGCCCATCGGCTCGTCGCCCTATGCAATCGAGGCCTTTACGCCGGGCCGCTCGATCTCCTTTAAGCGCAACCCCGATTACTGGGGTAAAGACATCCCCTTCATGGCCGGCAAGGCCAATCTCGATGAAATCCGCTATGAGTTTTTCGGCGATGGGGATGTTGTGTTTGAGGCGTTCAAAGCGGGCGAGATCAACACCTATCGCGAAGGCAATGCCGCCCGCTGGGAGGCCCAATATGACTTTCCGGCGGTCAATGAAGGCCGCATTGTCAAATCCACAATCCCCAATCAAATTCCCTCTGGAATCAAAGGCTTCGTGATGAACACGCGCCGCGCCGCCTTTGCCGATTGGCATGTGCGCGCGGCCATGTTGCAAGCGTTCAACTTTGAGTACATCTCAGACACGATCACAGGCGGCGCCCTGCCCCGTATCACCTCCTATTTCTCCAACTCGCCGCTTGGCCTCAAGCCCGGCCCGGCAAGCGGCAAAGTTGCCGAGCTGCTCGCGCCTTTTGCCGCCGATCTTCCCCCCGGAACGCTGGAGGATATCACCCTGCCGCAATCCGATGGGACCGCGCGCAACCGCAAAAATATCGCCCGCGCCATGGATCTGATGGAGGCCGCCGGTTATACGATCCAAAACGGCGTTATGAGCGGCAAAGATGGCGCGCCTTTCACCTTTGAAGTCCTGCTCAAACAGGGCAATAACGAAGCGCAAAACATCATCGATATCTTCTCGCAAGGCCTTAACCGCATTGGCATTTCGCCCAAAATAACCGTGATCGACAGCGCCCAGTATATCGAGCGGACCCGCGATTACGAATTCGACATGGCCTATTATACTCGGACCCTCTCGCTTTCGCCGGGCAATGAGCAGCGCCTCTATTGGGGCTCCAAAAGCGCCGACATCCCCAATACGCGCAACTGGATGGGCCTCAAAAGCGCAGCGGCCGACGCGATGATCGAAACCATGCTCGCAACCGCCTCCCAAGAGGAATTCACCGCCGCGACCCAAGCCCTTGATCGCATTCTGACAGCGGGCAATTACGTGATCCCAATCTGGTACTCCACCAGCGCAACGATTGCCCATACCAGCGATCTACACTATCCAAACCGCATCCCAATCTACGGCGCCACAGTCGGATTTCAGCCCGACACGTGGTGGTTTAAGTCTAACAATTAGAAAGTATTACAGTGAAAACTTCATGTAAAATCGCCGCCCTGCTTGCTCTCCTAACGGCCCTATCAGCCTGTACAGTCGCCCGCGTCGGCACAGGCATCACCAAGGGCGCGGTCAAGACCACTGCCAAAGTCGCCACAGCCCCATTCTAAGCAAAGCGCGCCGTCGCCCCTAACTCTTCAGCGCGCCGCCCCCTTTGGCCAAGCCGCTCTCATATCCGTAAATCCTCTCCGTAACCGCTCCCCTTGCCGAAACTTGGCCGCAACCATGCCCCATGGCCGCAAACGCTCCGGCTCCGCAAACCTCCCGATCGCACGCCCCAAACGCAACACGCCCCGCGCCCTCAATTCAGCCGCAAGCCTCACTTTTTCTTGGCAAAAATACTCAATCCTAAAGCCACAACGCGCCTAGTCCAGCGATGTGACCCAAAGAATGGTCGCATCATCTTCCGAGATCGAGATCACATTATGCCCCATCGAGGCATCGTAATAAGCGCTATCACCGCGCCGCATCTCAACCGGCTCATAGAACTCCGTGATCAGCCGGATCGCCCCGGTCAACACATATAGAAATTCCTCGCCGTCGTGGCGCACCCAGCCGTCAAATTCCTCAAAGGCCCGCGCCCGAATGCGCGCGCGGTACGGCAGCATCTGCTTTTTCGTCAGCCCTGCCGCCAGCATCTCATGCTCATAGGTCGTGGTCGCATGCGCCGCGCCTTCGCCGGATCGTACCGTCACCATCCGCCCCGAAACCTGCGCCTTGCGCGGCGGGGTAAACAGCTGGGGCACCGAAATTTCCAGCCCAACCGCCAGCTTTTTGAGCGCCTCATAGGTGGGCGACATCTGGCCGTTTTCGATCTTGGACAGGGTCGAGCGCGCCAAACCGGCCTGATTTGCCGCCTGTTCCAACGTCCAATCGCGGGCCTTGCGCAGTTCACGTACCCGCGCGCCCAAATCAAGCGGATTAGGCGCATCCTCAGCGCCGCTTTCGCGGGCCAAACGGATCAATGAGGGCTCTGACGTCTTCTTCATTCCATCACATAAAGCGATAAGCCGCCCCCTTGCAACTGCACAAACCCGCGCATAATCCTAGCCCATGAAAACCGCGATCTTTGATGAAGGCCCACAGGCCCCGCCGCCCGCCAGCTTCAACATGGCCGCCCATGTGCTGCGCCACGCCAATGATCTGCCCGACAAAGCGGCGCTTGAACTGCTAAGCCCGGGCCAGCCCGCGCATATCTGGAGCTACCGCGAAATTGAAAGTGCTGTGCGCGGCCTTGCCTCCGGCCTGCTGGCGCGCGGTCTTGCGCCGGGCGATCACATCCTGATGCGCCTTGGAAATAGTGTTGACTTTCCAATCACTTACCTTGCTTGCATCACGGCAGGCCTGATCCCGATTCCGACCTCATCCCAGCTGACATCGCGCGAAATCACCAAGATCGCGGCGGAAATTTCGCCCCAATTGATCATCGCGGCCGATGGGGTTGCCCTGCCCGATCATCCCGCCCCGGTTTTGCACGCCGCGCAGCTTCCCGGTCTCTATGAGCTGACACCCGCGCCCTATGAGATGGGCGATCCAAACCGCCCCGCCTATATGATTTATACCTCCGGAACCTCCGGCGTGCCGCGCGCCGTTGTCCATGCACACCGCGCCATCTGGGCGCGCGAAATGATGCATGAGGGCTGGTATGGGCTTGGCCAAGAGGATCGCTTGATGCACGCGGGCGCCTTCAACTGGACCTATACGCTTGGCACAGGCCTTATGGATCCATGGAGCGCCGGCGCCACAGCCCTTATCGCCGTTGAGGGCACAAAAACGGCTGCGCTCCCCGCGCTGATGGCAAAACACAAAGCAACAATTTTTGCAGCAGCTCCGGGGGTTTATCGCCAACTCTTAAAGCAAAAAATGCCCGCATTTCCCCGTCTTCGCCACGGCCTTTCTGCAGGCGAAAAGCTAAGCCCGGCCATCCGCGACGCATGGACCAGCGCCACCAAAACCCGCATCTTTGAAGCTTTCGGCATGTCCGAATGCAGCACGTTTATTTCCGGCAATCCAACCCATCCCGCCCCTGAAGGCGCGCTTGGCTATCCGCAAAAGGGCCGCCGGGTTGCGATTATTGGCGAAAACGGCCCTGTTGCGCGCGGCGCGCCCGGCATTCTAGCGATCAGCGCCAAGGATAACGGTCTGATGCTCGGCTATTTCGGCGCACCAGACGCCACAGCTGAGAAATTTCACACCACCAAGACCGACTTATGGTTTGAAACCGGCGATTCCGCCCTCATGGCCGAGGATGGCGCCATCACCTATCTGGGGCGCGCGGATGATATGATGAATGCGGGCGGTTTTCGCGTCTCGCCGATCGAGGTCGAGACCGTCTATAACGCCCATGAAAGCATCCATGAAAGCGCCGCGGTGGCGCTGACTGTAAAAGCCAACACCACCGTCATTTGCCTGTATTATACTGCCGATGCCCCTCTTGCGGAGGCCCTGCTTAGTGATATCGCCGCCGATACCCTTGCGCGCTATAAACAGCCGCGTAAGTTTGTCCATGTGGCGGAGCTGCCGAAAAACGCCAATGGCAAACTGCTACGCAAACATCTGCGCGAAGCCGTCTAGTCTTTTTCGATGTCTGCCGAAATGAACTCAACCGAGCTCAATGCGCCAAAATCGACATAAGCAACTGCCCAATCCTCAAGATAGGTGTTCATCACACCAAGCCCGATGGAAAGCGCCGTAACGCCCCCCACGAGAAGCGTCATAAAGGGAATGCGCGCCCGCTTGCGGGGGGCTTTAGGTGCGCCGGCATTTCCGCTGGAGGAGCCAGATTTGCTGCGCGAGGGAAGTTCTTGAACATATGTCATCGTCACTGTCGCCCGATAAGTTTCGCCTGTGAAGGCCTCAATGAAAGAATACGAGTTTTCTCGTTTATTGACATCAGCTTAGCAAAAGATTTCCCTCAGGTCACGCCATGCGACCTGCAACATATAAAGCCCCGAAAAACGAGAACATGGCGCGAACAAAGCGCGAAAATGGGCCTATTTGCAAAGTTGCAAACCCTGCAAAACACAACATATAGATCAAGGAGAACATCGCCTGTCGCGAAAATTGTGATCGGGAAGAATAGTTTCCTTTCCTTCGCCGCAATGCAGCAAGCCCAAGCCGCCATCCCGCCAAAACACAGCAAAAAAACAACCAAAGCACAGCCAAAGCACTGCGCAAATCGCGCCCAATTCCGCCGCCCAAATCCGCCACACAACTTGACGCAAGCCCCCGCGCCCTCTAGGCCCAACCCAAATAATTGCCGCCAAAAGGATGCCCCATGGTCAAGCTCGATATAATCTCCGATCCGATCTGCCCCTGGTGCTACATCGGCAAAGCCCAACTTGATCGCGCGCTCTCTGCGCACCCCGATCACCCGTTTGAAATCGAGTGGCACCCGTTTCAGCTCAATCCCGACATGCCCGAGGGCGGCATGGACCGGGTTGAATATCTTGAGCACAAGTTCGGCGGCAAAGACGGCGCGGTCAAAGCCTACGCCCCGGTTCTTGAGGCAGCCGAAGCGGCGGGCCTCAACATTGATTTCGGCGCCATCAAGCGCACCCCAAATACGATCAACGCGCATCGCTTAATTCATTGGGCCGGCATTGAGGGGCGCCAAACGGCCGCCGTCTCCGCCCTGTTCAAAGCCTATTTCGTTGAGGGGCGCGATATTGGCGATCTGGATACGCTGGCCGATATCGCCGACAGCGTTGGCATGGATGCCGCCCTTGCGCGCCGCTTGCTCAGCACGGATGAAGACATTGAGGAAATCCGCGCCCGCGACGTCCATACCCGCGAACGCGGTATCACTGGCGTGCCAACCTTTGTCGTGGCGCAAAAACATGCCGTGCCCGGCGCGCAGCCCGCAAGCCTGTGGGGGCAAGTCATCGAAGAACTCGTCGCGCAGGCCTAGCGCCAAACGCTCTTGCCTCCAAAATCTCGCGTGTTAGGTCTGAACCCCTGACATAAAGGTCCGCCATGCGCCTCTTTTCGCCCCAAAACCCGCTCTCAAAGCCCGAATTCATCGCCCTGATGGCCACGCATTTCGCAATGGTGGCCTTTTCCGTTGATTCCATGCTGCCCGCTCTGCCGACAATCGCCGCCGAGCTGACCCCGGGCCTGCATAATATTGAGCAACTGATCCTCACCGCCTTTGTGCTTGGCCTTGGGCTCGGGACTTTCGTGATCGGGCCAATATCAGACGCAATGGGGCGCAAGCCGACGATCCTGTTTGGATTTGCGCTTTATGGGATCGGCGCATTGCTTGCGATGATCGCCCCGAATTTCGAGACCCTCTTTGCCGCGCGCCTCCTCCAAGGGCTTGGCGCGGCGGCCCCGCGCATCGTGGGGCTTGCGGTGATCCGTGATCTTTACGCCGGGCGTGCCATGGCAAAAATCGTCTCCTTTGTGATGATGATTTTCATCCTCATTCCGGCTGTTGCGCCGCTGCTTGGATCGCTGATCATTCCGGCCTTTGGCTGGCGCGGCATCTTTGGCGCTTTCATCATTTTTGCGGCCCTCAATGCCGTATGGCTGACCCTGCGCCAGCCCGAAACCCTGCCGCCAAAGGATCGCCGCCCGCTCAATCTGCGCCTGTTGATGAACGGCGTCGTTGAGGTCTGCACCAACAAGCGGGTGATGATTTGCACCTTTGCCGCAGCCCTTGGCTTTGGCCAACTTTTCGCAACAATTTCAAGCATTCAGCCGATTTACGACATCACCTTTGATCGCGCGGCCAGCTTCCCAAAATGGTTTGCGCTCACGGCGCTTTTCTCTGGTTCAGGCACGATCTTGAATGCGGCGCTGGTGATGCGCCTTGGTATGCGCCGCCTCGTGGTCTGGACATTTGGCGCGCTGACGCTCTTTACCTTGGCCTATCTGATTTTGCTCCAAACGGGGCTGCTCTCGGGCACGCCAGCCTTTGCGGCCTTCTTTATCTGGACAGTGTTTTTGCTGTTTTCCAACGGTCTGTTGTTTGGCAATCTCAACGCTCTCGCACTCGAGCCAATGGGCCATATGGCCGGGCTTGCCGCCTCGATCATTGGCGGGCTCTCGACGGTTTTGGCGGTGATGATTGCTGCCCCCATCGGGCTGGCCTTCAACGCGACATCCCTGCCCCTAGCGCTTGGCGTTTTGATCTGCTCGCTGCTTGGCTATCTGACCGTGCGCACCCTGATTGAAGAGGCTTAGCCGCGCGAAACCGCCTCGGCAAATTTGGCCAGATCCTTGGCAATCTCAAAGGCGCCTTTGATCTTGTTTGAGGTCTTTTCCCAATCGCGGATCACCACGATCTTGTTGTTTTTGACCTTGGCTTGGCCCTTTTGCGCCTGCACAAATTGCACAAGCCCGCCCGGATTGGCGAACTTATCATTGTGGAATTGGATCGTCGCGCCGCGCGGCCCGCCATCAAGCTTGGCAATGCCTGCGCGTTTGCACATCTCCTTGATCCGCACGATCAACAGCAACGTATTGACCTCCTTGGGCAGCTTGCCAAAGCGATCAATCAGCTCGGCGGCAAAGCCCTCAAGCTCGACCTTGGAATGCAGCCCTGAGAGGCGGCGATAAAGCCCCAAACGCACATCAAGATCAGGTACATAAGCCTCTGGTATCAATACAGAAACGCCCAAGTTGATCTGCGGCGCCCAAGCCCCCTGATCCAGATCATCCAAGCCCTCAGCCTCGCCCGATTTGATCTTGGCAATCGCCTCTTCCAGCATGGCTTGATAGAGCTCATACCCGACTTCGCGCACATGGCCCGATTGCTCTTCACCAACCAAATTGCCCGCGCCGCGAATGTCCAAATCTTGGCTCGCCAGCGTAAAACCGGCGCCCAATGTATCCAGACTGCCCAGAACCCGCAGGCGTTTTTCGGCCGTTGCGGTCAGCTTATTGCGCGGTTTCGTCGTCAGATACGCATAGGCGCGCGCTTTGGAGCGGCCAACCCGCCCGCGAATTTGATAAAGCTGCGAAAGCCCATACATATCGGCGCGGTGAATGATCATCGTATTGGCGGTCGGAATATCGATGCCGCTCTCGATGATTGTCGTGGCCAAAAGCACATCAAATTTGCCGTCGTAAAAGGCGTTCATCCGATCATCCAGCTCGCCCGCTGCCATCTGCCCATGAGCGACAACAACGCTCAGCTCGGGCATTTGATCGCGCAGAAAATCCTCGATCTCGGGAATGTCGGCAATGCGCGGCACGACGAAAAAGCTCTGCCCGCCGCGATAATGTTCGCGCAACAAAGCCTCCCGCAGCATCACCGTATCAAATTCGCTGACATAGGTGCGGATCGAGAGGCGATCGACCGGCGGCGTGCCGATGATGCTCAGATCGCGCACCCCGGTGAGCGACATTTGCAAGGTCCGCGGGATCGGCGTCGCCGAAAGCGTGAGCACGTGAATATCCGAGCGCATCTGCTTGAGCCGCTCTTTGTGATTCACCCCAAAGCGTTGTTCTTCATCAACAATTAGCAATCCAAGGTTCTTGAATTTCACCTGTTTGGCAAGCAAAGCATGGGTGCCCACAACGATATCAATCTCGCCGCTCAGCAGCCCTTCGCGGGTCTTGGCCGCATCGCGCGTCCCGACAAAACGCGACAGCGGGCGTACATTGATCGGAAAGCCGCGAAAGCGCTCGGCAAAGCTGTTGAAATGCTGGCGCGCAAGCAGGGTCGTTGGCGCGATCATCGCGACCTGCATCCCCCCCATCGCCGCGACAAAGGCCGCGCGCATCGCCACTTCGGTTTTGCCAAAACCAACATCGCCGCAGACAAGCCGATCCATCGGAATGCCCGCCTCAAGATCATCAAGCACATCCTCGATGGCCTTCATCTGATCCTCGGTTTCTTGGTATGGAAAACGCGCGCAAAACGCGTCCCACATGCCATCGGGGGGCGAAATAATCGGGGCTTTGCGCAGATGCCGCTCGGCCGCGATGCGGATCAAACGTTCGGCAACATCGCGAATGCGCTCTTTAAGCTTGGCCTTTTTCGCCTGCCATGCGCCGCCGCCAAGGCGATCCAGAAGCCCCTCATCATGGCCAAAACGCGAGAGCAGCTCGATATTTTCGACCGGCAGGTAAAGCCGATCGCCGCCCGCATATTCCAGCAGGATGCACTCATGGCGCGCGCCAATCGCCTCAACAACCTCGAGCCCGCGGTAAACGCCAACGCCGTGATCCACATGCACAATCAGATCGCCCGGCGTCAGCGATTGCGCCTCGGTGAGGAAGTTTTCCGCCCGTTTTTTGCGGCCGGGTCGACGGATCAGCCGATCCCCAAGCACATCCTGCTCGGAAATCACCGTCAGATCACGCGCCTCAAACCCATGCTCAAGCGGCCAGATCGCGAGGTAAACCCCGCCCTTACCTTCAGGGATATCGCGCGCATCGGTAATCGCTTTGGCTCCAACAAGCCCCTGATCCTCCAAAAGCGCCTCAAGCCGCTCGCGCGCCCCCTCGGAATAGGAGGCCACGACAACATGCCCTTCGCGCCGCTTTGCTTCAATGTGCTTCTCTAAGGCATCGAAAAGATTGACATCTTCGCGCTGACGCTCTGGCGAAAAATTGCGCCCGATCCGCCCGCCGCCATCAACAACGCCGGGCCCATTGGCCTGGGCCAACGGGTGCATCTGCACGACGCGATGCGCAGAAATCGCCCGCTCCCAAGCCGCATCATCCAGATACAAAAGCCCCGGTGGGCATGGCTTATAAACCGTATCAACCCGCCCCTTGGCCCCCATTGCATGTTTGCGGGTCTCGTATTGATCTTTAATCCCATCCCAACGTGAAAGACGCGATGCAGTGCTTTGATCTTCCAGCATAATTGAGGCATTGGGGAGATAGTCAAACAGGGTTTCGAGCGTCTCGTTAAAGAAGGGCAGCCAATGCTCGATCCCTTGATGTTTGCGCCCCGCAGAGACCGCCTCATAAAGCGGATCATCGGTGCCGGCTGCGCCAAATTCGATACGGTAATTCTGGCGAAACCGGGTGATCGCCGCCTCGTCCAAGATCACCTCAGAAACAGGGGCAAGCTCGATCTGGCTGAGCTTTTCGGTGGTGCGCTGATTTTCCGGATCAAAGCGGCGCGCCCCATCCAAAACATCGCCAAACAGATCAAGCCGGATCGGCCCGCTTTGCCCCGGCGGAAAGATATCAATGATCCCGCCGCGCACCGCATAATCGCCCGGCTCAAGCACGGTTGGCGCTTGGGTAAAGCCCATCCGCACCAAAAAGGCGCGCAACGCCGCCTCGTCAATCCGCTGGCCCACTTGTGCGGCAAAGGCCGCCTCGCGCAGGATCGCGCGCGCGGGCATGCGCTGGGTCGCGGCATTAAGGGTTGTTAAAAGAATGAATTTGCCAGGCACAGCGCCGGTGGCCAAAGCGGCCAAAGTCGCCATGCGCGCCGCCGAGACATCGGCATTGGGCGAGACCCGATCATAGGGCAAACAGTCCCAGCCCGGCAGCGTAATCACCACCGCTTGCGGCGCAAAGAATTGCAAAGCCGCTTGCATCGCCGCCATGCGTTTATCATCGCGCGAGATATGGATAACCGGGCCGTCAGCCCGCGCCATTTCCTCGGCCAGCAAAGCAGCATCAAAGCCTTCGGGCGCCCCACCGAGCGTAATATGATCGCTGTTTTTGCTCATTATTTCCGGCGCTTAACTAAACGGACCGTAGGCGAGGTTCTGATACATCCCCCACATGGCGGTAAACAGAATGGAGCACATTCCGATGATCTGTGTGTAAAGCCGATGACGCCGTAACTGGCGATAAAGATCTTCGCCTTCAAGCTCTGCCCCCGAGATCAGCGAGGCCGTCGAGACAGAAATCACCCCGACAATCGACATCGGAAAGGCCAGCAGGAAAACCGCCTGCGCGAATTCGATATCATAGACAAAGCCAAGCAGCCCAAGCACCGTCAAAAATGCACAGCCAAACCCGATCAGCCAAAGCCCGGAAACCTGCGCGATATAAAGGATGCGATTGGTGTTGATCCGCACCAGATCCGCCACATCCAGCGCCACTTGCCCGCCGTTGCGCCGCGCCCGCAGCACCAAATCAAACGGCACTCCGAGCACAAAATGCGAGGCCGTAGACCAGATAACCGCCAACGCAATCCAATACCAAAGGTTGGAAAACGAGCGCATATCGATGACTTCAAAGATTGTCTGATAGACGTTCAAGGCTGGATCCTTAGCGATTGCGGCCATAGTTGCGGGCCATTTAATGCAGTGGCCGCACGTTACTGCCCCTGCGTGGCGATTCCCACCCTTGAGCGCAAGCAAAAACCATGCGACCCAAGGAGTGTAACAAAGGAAAGACAGATCATGCCCAAAACGGTTGCACCCTTCCCGCTCGCCCGCCTGCGCCGCACCCGCAAATCGGCTGCCCTTCGCGACCTCGTGCGCGAACATGAGCTGAGCGTGAATGATCTGATCCTGCCGATGTTTATTCAGGCCGGAAACGATTGTGCGACCCCGATCCCCTCAATGCCCGGGGTTGAGCGGCTTTCTGTGGATCGGCTGGTGCGGCGCGCGGTCGAGGTTCATGCGCTTGGCATCCCGGCTATCTGCCTCTTTCCCTATACCGCCCAAGAGCAGCGCACCGAGGATTGCGCCGAGGCTTGGTCGCCCGACAACCTCTCCAACACCGCCATTCGCGCGATTAAAGCCGAAGTTCCCGAGCTTGCCATCATGACCGATGTTGCGCTTGATCCCTATAATATCAACGGCCACGACGGCTTTGTTGAGGACGGCGAAATCGTCAATGATCGCACGGTTGAGGCGCTGGTAAAGATGACCTTGGCCCAAGCGGAGGCGGGCGCAGATATCATCGGCCCCTCAGATATGATGGACGGGCGCATCGGCGCAATGCGGCGCGCATTAGAGGCAGACGGGCATCAAAACGTCTCGATCATGAGCTATTCGGCGAAATATGCGAGCGGCTTTTACGGCCCGTTTCGCGATGCGGTTGGGGCCTCAGGCGCGCTGACCGGCGACAAGAAAACCTATCAAATGGATCCCGGAAATGCCGGCGAAGCCCTGCGCCTTGTTGAGCGGGATTTGGCCGAGGGCGCGGATATGGTCATGGTCAAACCGGGCATGCCCTATTTGGACATTTGCCGCCAAGTCAAAGATACGTTCAACGTGCCGACCTTCGCTTATCAAGTCTCGGGCGAATACGCGATGATCCGCGGCGCGGCCGATCAGGGCTGGATTGACGGCGAAAAGGTCATGATGGAAAGCCTGCTGGCGTTTAAACGCGCCGGCTGCAACGGCATCCTGACCTATTTCGCGGCGCAGGCGGCAGCGATTTTGCGCGGCTAAGCGCCAATTTCCCGCCCCGCAGACCAAATAACGTGACAGCGCCCGCCCGCAGCCCTATATTTGCCTCAACGACCCGCAGCAAAAAGCGGGCGAGAGGCATCAAGGCAAGAAAGAGGGCAAGCACCCCATGAGCATTCCAAAGAACACATCCGCGCGGATTTCCACGCCGTTTTTGCAATCCCCCGCCTCGCGGCGCCGCTTTATGCTTGGCGCAGGCGCGATGGGGCTGATGGCGACGACGGGCTGCGACAATGGGCTGCGCGGCCAAGGCTCCAGCACGATCGATGCGCGCGTCGATGCCACGCTGAATTACCTCTATAGCACCTTCCCCGGAACAACCGAGCTGCGCGATAAAGCCGTTGGTACGCTGGTGATGCCGCTGGTGACCAAAGCCGGCTTTGGCATTGGCGGCTCTTATGGGCGCGGTGCGCTTCGGGTTGGCGAGGTCTCGGTCGATTACTATTCCGCGACCCAAGCCAGCTTTGGCATCCAGATCGGTGCGCAGCAATATGCCCATACCTTGTTCTTCATGACCGAAGCCGCCCTTGCTGATTTCCGCAATTCGCCCGGTTGGGCGGCGGGCGCGGATGTTGAATATGTCTTTGCCAACCAAGGCGAAAACGTCTCAGCCGATACAACGACCACGCTTTCGCCCGTTGTTGGTTTTGTCTTCGGCCAAACCGGATTGATTGCAGGCGCGACGATTGAAGGCACGAAATATTCGCGCATCATTCCATAAGCGAAAGACCACTCACAATAAAGCCCGCCAGAGAAATCTGAGCGGGCTTTTTCGTTTTATATCAGGTGCATGCAGGCCAAAGCTCACCTAGCCCATTGCGGTCAGTCGCTTGATCAGGCTTGAGGTATCCCAGCGGCTCCCGCCAAGCTTTTGCACATCTTTATAGAACTGATCCACAAGCGCCGTAACGGGCAGGCTCGCGCCATTCTCATCCGCCGTGTCCAGACAAATCCCAAGATCTTTGCGCATCCAATCAACCGCAAAGCCGTGATCGAAATCATCCGCCAGCATGGTTTTGTAGCGGTTGTTCATCTGCCAACTGCCCGCCGCGCCCTGCGAGATCACCTCAACAACCGCCTCACCATCAAGCCCGGCCTTTTGGGCAAAATGCAGCGCCTCGGAAAGCCCCTGCACAAGCCCGGCAATCGCGATCTGGTTGCACATTTTGGTCAGCTGGCCCGCGCCGCTCTCGCCCATGCGTTTGCAAATCTTCGCATAGGCCGCAATCACCGGCTCGGCCGCCCCATAATCCGCCTCATCCCCGCCGCACATCACAGAAAGCGCGCCGTTTTCCGCCCCCGCTTGCCCGCCAGAGACAGGCGCATCAACAAAACCAAGGCCAAGCGCGCGCGATGCTGCCTCCATCTCGCGGGTTACGGCGGCTGAAACGGTCGTGTGATCGACGAAAATCGCGCCCTTCTTCATCGCGCCAAACGCCCCATCGGGCCCCGTGCACACGCTGCGCAAATCATCGTCATTGCCAACACAGGCCAGAACAAAATCCGCGCCCTGAGCCGCCGCGCTTGGCGTATCCGCTGCCGCGCCGCCATGCGCCGCCACCCAAGCCGCCGATTTCGCGCCCGTGCGGTTATAAACCACAACCTCATGCCCGGCTTTGGCCAGATGCCCCGCCATCGGATAGCCCATCACTCCGAGCCCTAAAAATGCAACACGCGCCATGGCTTTCCCCTCTGTGCAGTTTCGCCTAAACAGTTGCCACAGGCTAACCGCTCGCACCAAGAGCTTCAAACGCAAAGACACGATCAACCTCTCCTCGATAAGGATCACACCCCGTTCATGGCCCGCCTCTTTCGCATTCTGCTTCGCCTGTTTACTGGCGCGATCCTCATGGGGCTCGCCGCGATATTTCTGGTCTATTGGCTCGCTTCGCGCAGCTTGCCGGATTATTCGGGCGATCTAGATGTGACAGGCATCAGCGCACCGCTTGAGATCGTGCGCGATAACGCCTCTGTGCCGCATATTTTTGGCCAAACCGACGGCGATGTTTACTTTGGCCTCGGCTTTGCCCATGCCCAAGATCGCATGTGGCAGATGATGCTCAATCGGCGCACGGCGCAGGGCAAACTCTCAGAAGTGTTCGGCGCGCGCAGCCTCAAAATTGATGAGCTGATGCGCCGTTTGGCGATCTATCCGGCGGCCCAAGCCTCGGTTGCCTCCCTCAAGCCGCAAACCCGCGCCGCCCTTGAGGCCTATTCCGCAGGCGTCAACGCATGGCTGCAAGAGGTCAACGCCGGCGCGCGCGGGCGCGGTGCGCCAGAGTTTTTCCTCTTCTCCAACGAGATCATGCCTTGGTCGCCCGCCGATAGCCTTGCCATGCTCAAACTCATGGCGCTGCAATCCTCAACTCATGCGGAATTCGAGGTGCTGCGCGCGCAAGTCTCGCTCGCTTTGCCCGATGCGCGCGTGCGCGATATCCTGCCCGATGTGCCCGGAACCGGGGTCGCTGCCCTGCCCGCCTATGCAAGCCTCTTTCCCTCTGCACAGCGCTTTGCCGAGGCCGCGCCCGAAACCTATGATCCGCTAAGCCCGGTGCGCAGCGCGCCCTTTGGCGGCGCCTCCAACGCTTGGGCCGCAGCACCCTCGCGCTCTGCGACAGGTTCAACCCTGCTGGCCAATGATCCCCATATGCCTTTCAGCGCGCCGGGCGTTTGGTATCTTGCCCGCCTTGAACTGGCTTCTGGCGGGGTGATTGGCGCGACCATGCCGGGCATTCCAGTTGTCATGACCGGCCGCTCGGAAGGCTTTGGCTGGGGCCTGACGACGGCCTATCTGGATGATCAGGACGTCTATATCGAGAAGGTCAATCCAGACGCGCCGCTCGAGGTTCTGACCCCCGAGGGCTTTAAGCCCTTGAAAACGCGTCAATCCATCATCCGTATCAAAGACGCACAACCCAAGACCATCGATCTGATGTGGAGCGAAAACGGCCCGATCATTCCCGGCGATCAGTTCCATCTCTCGGCCATAACGCCCCCCGGTTATATTGCTTCGCTCGCGTGGACGGCGCTTTCCGAACAAGACACAACCATGGACGGCGTCTTTGATATGATGCATGCGAAATCCGTCTCGGAAGGGATCGCAGCGGGGCGCTCTGTGATTGCCCCTGCGCTCAATATGACGCTCACCGATGCAGGCGCCATTGCGATGCAGATGGTTGGCCAAATCCCGCGCCGCGACGCCAAAAACCAAAGCCAAGGGCGCATGCCCGTTCCCGGCTGGATCAAAGAAAACCGCTGGGATGGGCGCATGGGATATGGTGCCAACCCCTCGTTTTCCGTGCCAGAGGGCGGGATTTTAGGTAATACAAACAACAAGATGATCGATCGCCCCTTTCCGCTTCATATCTCTTACGTTTGGGGCGATACCGAGCGCGTCAAACGCTGGCAGCGCCTGATGCAAAGCCGCGAAGTCCATACCCGCGAAAGCTTCATCGAGGCCCAGCTTGATACGGTCTCGCCAGCGGCGCGCAGCCTTTTGCCCCTGATCGCGGCCGAGCTATGGTTTACTGGCGAGGCCGCGCCCGAAGGCACGCCCGAGCGCCAACGCCAACGCGCGCTTGCCCTATTGGCCGAATGGAACGGCGAGATGTCCGAACATCTGCCCGAGCCGCTGATTTATTCGGCTTGGGTGCGCGCGCTGCAAGATCGCCTGATCCGCGATGAGCTTGGCCCGCTGTCGCACCGTTTCACCCATGTAGAACCGCTGTTTATCGAGCGGGTGTATCGCGATATTGGCGGGGCCTCTGTTTGGTGTGATGTGCTGCAATCGGCGGCCAAGGAAAGCTGCGCGGATATCGCGCGCATCGCGCTGGATGAGGCGCTTTTGTGGATCGCAGAGCATCACGGCGGCGCGCTTGAAAGCCTACGCTGGGGCGATGCGCATGAAGCAACCCATGATCACGCCGTGCTTGGCAATGTGCCGGTGCTGCGCTGGTTTGTGAACATCCGCCAGAGCACATCGGGGGGCGACAACACCCTGATGCGCGGCGTGACCAAGGGCAGCGATCCGATGCCGTTTTTGAATGTGCATGGCGCGGGCTATCGCGGCGTTTATGATTTCGCCGATCCGGATTCGTCTGTTTTCGTGACCTCGACCGGGCAATCCGGGCATTTCCTCAGCCGTCATTATGATGATCTGGGCGAGCTGTGGCGGCGCGGCGAATATGTGCCGATGTCGCTTGATCCGGCCTTGGCGCGCGCAGCAGCCGTTGGGATCACCACGCTGCATCCGGTTGCGGCGCAATAGGCGCGCCTTGAGAGAGGCTGGCGTTTGTTGAACGCGTTATCCAGTGAGTATTTGGGCCAAGAAAAAGTCTGGGCGCAGGGATTGTATTGAGCTTTGTTGGGCTGGGTTGAATGGCTGAAAAGCGGCGCGAAATGATCTTGCGGCGCGTTGCTGACAAGGCGGGCGTGGTGCCCTAGCCTGCGCGGATCACAGCTCGCGGTAGCGTTTTTCCTCGCGCGCGGTCCAGAGCACATTGATGTGATAGCCGTCTTCTTCAACCGTCTCGCT
Source organism: Halocynthiibacter sp. (assembly GCA_047631555.1). Classification (GTDB taxonomy): domain Bacteria; phylum Pseudomonadota; class Alphaproteobacteria; order Rhodobacterales; family Rhodobacteraceae; genus JBLHZY01. The sequence continues at coordinate 740,478 of JBLHZY010000001.1, forward strand.
GGTGATCAGATCTTCTTCAAACAGCCATGCGCGTTTGCGCCCCTCTGAAAAGGGCAGCACCAGTTCGCGGGCGGTTTTTTCCTCGTCAAAAGCGGCAGAAATCCCATCGAGAAACGCCTCCATGCCTTGGCCTGTGAGGGAGGAAATCGCATAGGTGCCCTCGGTGCGTTCGGCCGCGGTGATCAGGGCCTCTTGCTCGGCCTCCTCGACCAGATCGATCTTGTTCCAGACCTCCATGCGCTTGATCTCCGGGTCAACGCCCAGATCGCGCAGAATGGTCTCAACATCGCGGGCCTGTTCGCGCGATTGCTCATGGCTGATGTCGCGCACGTGGATGATCAGATCGGCGCCGAGCACCTCTTCCAATGTCGCGCGAAACGAGGCGACCAATTGGGTCGGCAGTTCAGAGATAAACCCCACCGTATCCGACAGAATAATCTCGCGCCCGGAGGGCAGCACCAGCCCGCGCATGGTTGGATCAAGCGTGGCAAAGAGCATGTCTTTGGCCATCACATCCGCGCCGGTAATTTTGTTAAACAGGGTCGATTTGCCAGCATTGGTATAGCCGACGAGCGCGACCACAGGGAACGGCACTTTGGCGCGCGCGGCGCGGTGCAATTCGCGGGTTTTCACCACTTTGGCAAGCTGTTTGCGCAGCCGATTGATTTGATCATCAATGGCGCGTCTATCAGCCTCGATCTGGGTCTCGCCGGGGCCGCCAACAAAACCAAGCCCGCCGCGTTGGCGCTCAAGGTGGGTCCAGGCGCGCACAAGCCGGGTGCGTTGATAGGAAAGCGCGGCCATTTCGACCTGAAGAACGCCTTCTCGGGTGCGGGCGCGATCCGAGAAAATCTCAAGGATCAGCCCGGTGCGATCCAGCAGTTTGACGCCCCATTCTTTTTCAAGGTTGCGCTGCTGCACCGGCGAGACATGCCCATCAACAAGCACCAGCTCGGCTTCGGCCTCCTGAAGGCGGGTCTTGATCTCGGCGATCTTGCCTTTGCCAAAAAGCATGCCTGCATTGAGCTTGGGCAAGCGCACGACTTCGGCGCCAACCACCTCCAAATGCGGCAGGGCGTCGGCCAAAGCGATGGCCTCTTCAAGCGCCGGCCCAGAGGCGCGACGAATGCGTTCGGATGTCAATTCGGGATGCAATACCCAGGCGCGCGTGTCGCGAACCTCAGTCTCTTCCACGGCTATTCTTCGCCGTCGTAAAGGCTGATCGGCTGGGATGGCATGATCGTTGAAATCGCGTGTTTGTAGACCAATTGCGATTGGCCATCACGGCGCAACAACACGCAAAAGTTATCAAACCAAGTGATAACGCCCTGAAGCTTCACACCATTGATGAGGAAAATTGTTACCGGAACCTTCGTTTTGCGAACGTGGTTCAGAAATGCATCCTGCAAATTCTGTTTATCACCAGCCATTTTATGTGCCTTTTTCTTGCGCTTTTTATGCGATCTGCCTCTCGGCGGCAGGGATTACGTCTAGGTAAACGCATTATGGCGCGCGGCGCGGGAAGTTTCCAGAGTAAATGCGTCTCGGCGCCGATTATGCCGCAGATGCATACAATCTATGCGTGTTTTGCGCAGCTATTGGCGCCAGAAGGCCGGATTGAGAAAGGCAATGATCACCAGCATCTCAAGGCGGCCCAAAACCATCGTCGCGGCCAATATCATCTTGGCGCCATCATGCAGCGCGCCATAAGAAATCGGCGCATCCGAAGCCAGATTGGCCAAGGGTCCGGTCGTTGATAGCGCCGCAATGGACAGCACGGCTGCCTGCTCGAAGCTTGTCCCCAACAGCGCAAGCGCCGCCATGACCCCAGCCAAAGACAGCGCGAAAAGCATAAAGAAAATCCAAGCGACATAGGCCCCTTGGCGACGCATCCGGCGCGCGGATGCGCCCGAACCGCCCACCGAAGAGGGATGCACGAGCTTCTCCAATTCGCGCTCGCCGTGGCGATAAAGCGCATAGACCCGCAGCAGCTTGACCCCGCCCGCTGTCGTCGCCACGCCACCGCCAAAGATCGCCAGCCCAAGCAGCAACAGCCCCGGCGTTTGCAGGCCAGACCAAAGCCGCACCTCGCCCCAAGCCGCGCTTTCAAATCCAGCCGTCGTCAGGAAGGACATCACCATAAACACCCCGCCCAAAAGCGCGCGCGCAGCGCCCGCGATGTCTTGCTGCTCGGCCAATTCATAAGCCCCAAACCAATGGCGCAAAAACAGCAGGATCGGCAAGCCAATCACCAGCGCAAGCCCAAGGCGAAACTCGGGATCGCTGAGCAAAGCATTGCGCCCATCCACGCCGCTATCGGAGGTAAAGGTCTGACGCGACAGGGCAAACACCAGGAACATACAAATAAGCGCCTCGCCCACATAGCCCGAGCCTGCCCCCTCGCCGTGCAGCCCGCCGACGGGCGAAATTCCCGAGGTCGCCATGGTGCTCATCGCATGATTGAGCGCCACAAAAGCCGTATCGCCAAGCACCAAAAGCGCGATCCAAAGAACCAGCGTCAGCCCGGCATAGATCGGAAACAACTTGCCCGCATAGCGCGTCAAACGTTCCGAGGCATCGGCAACCTTATGGATCGGCGTGGGCACAGAGGCGCCGCGCCCAATCCCGCTTGAGGCCAGCACTTCAAAGCCGCCAAGGCTGAGCGGCGCCATGATCGCAATCGCCGTCACCCAAGCCAAAAACCCGCCCATCCAGCCAACCAAAGCCCGCCAAAGATGAACCGTATGGGTCAGGCGCTCAGGATCATCAAACAGGGTCGCGCCCGTGGTTGTGATCGCCGAGACCATCTCAAAATAGGCGTTTAAAAACGAGGTGTTACCAACGGCCTCATGAAAGGGAATGGCCAGCAAAACCGGCAGCAATGTATAGGCCACCACCAGCGTGATCAGATGCGAGCGCGCTTGGCGGCGAACCTGATACCCGGCCGTCGCAATGCCGCCAAACCCGGCCAGGATCAGCAGGATCAGCGCCGAATAAAAGAACGCCCGCATGGAGACAAAATCCATCGTGGCCGCGCCATGCGCTGCGGGCAAAAGCATCGCAATCGCCGAGATTCCCATCAAGATAATGATGAGTGGCAATTGGAGTAGGCGCGCCATCATCAGAAGAAATCGATGGAGACCTGCAACAGCCGCTCCACCTCTGGGACATCATGCGCCATGGCAAAGATCGCGATCACATCGCCCTCTTCGATCTTCGTCTCGCCCGTCGGTTTGATCACCTCGCCGCCCTTCATGATCGCGCCAATAAGCACGCCCTCGGGGAACTCAATATCGCGAATGCTGCGCCCGGAAATCGGCGAGGTCGAAAGCACCTGCGCTTCGATCACCTCGGCCTCTGCATCGCCAACCGAGTAAACCCCGCGCACCCGGCCATGGCGAATATGGCGCAGGATCGAGGACACGGTCGTTGCGCGCGTATTGATATAGGCGTCGATATTAAGCGCGCCAAGCAGCGGCACCAATGTCGGATCATTGACCAAGCAAATCGCCATCGGGCAGCCCGCCGCCTTGGCCCGTACGGCCGTCAGAATATTGGTTTTATCGTCGTCCGTGACCGCAAGGATCGCATCCGCCCGATCAATGCCCGCCTCAGCCAGAAGCTCGGAATTGAGCCCATCCCCATGCAGCACAATCGTGCGTTCAAGCGTATCGGCGGCCCGTTCGGCGACCTCGCGATCCTTCTCGATGATCTTGGCGCGCACCCGGACGGTCTGGCCTTCAAGCGCGCGCGCCACACCAAGCCCAACATTGCCGCCCCCAACAATCACAACACGCTCTTGTTTGCGCGATTTCTTCCCGAAGATTTCGAGCATCCGCTTGAGATCATCCGTGTGGCAAAACGTATAAATCTGATCGCCGGGAAAGAGCTGATCGCCGGGCTCTGGCGCAAAAAGTTTGCCCTTGCGCCGGATGCCAACAACAATCGCGCGCAGGGTTGAAAAGAGGTCCGTCAGCTGGCGCAGCGGCGTGTTGATCACCGGGCAATCGGCATCAAGCGAGATACCCACAAGCTGGGCCTGCCCATCAAGAAAGCTTTGCGTGTCAAAGGCGGCAGGCGCGGCAAGGCGGCGCAAAGCGGCCTCGGCAACTTCGCGCTCGGGCGAAATAACAACATCAATCGGCATGTGATCGCGCCGGTAAAGATCGGAGTAAATCGCCGTTAGATAACTTTGGCTGCGCAGGCGCGCGATCTTGCGCGGCACCGAAAAGACCGAATGCGCGACCTGACAGGTCACCATATTGACCTCATCCGAATAGGTCGCAGCGATCACCATATCCGCGTCGCGCGCGCCCGCCCGGTCCAAAACATCCGGATAGGAGGCAAAGCCAGAAACGCCTTGGACATCAAGCGTATCCGTGGCGCGGCGCACCAATTCGGGATTGTTATCAACGACCGTCACATCGTTTTTCTCGCCCGAAAGATGGCGCGCGATTTGCCAGCCGACTTGGCCCGCGCCGCAAATGATGACCTTCATGTCTTCACCTCATTTAGGGACCAAACGCATTCGATATGGCCAGGGATTGGCATGGCAGAGGACGCTTGGCACGTCAATTCTTAGGAGGGCGCGCCGGAATATTGGGGCGCGCCTGCCGGGGCGTCGGAGCCTCCGGCGGGGATATTTAAGCAACTATGAAGCTGGCTCTTCTTCAACATAAGCGACCCGCCCGCCCGATTTATTGGCTGTCACCACGCCCAAGGATTTGAGTTTGCGGTGCAAGGCCGAGCGCTCCATGCCGACAAAGGTTGCGGTGCGTGAGATATTACCGCCAAAGCGATTGATCTGGGTGAGCAGGTATTCGCGCTCAAACAATTCACGCGCTTCGCGCAGCGGCAGCGAGGCCATGGCGCCAGAGAGGACGACTTTGCCCTCTTCGCTTGGCATCTCTTCGGATTGCGGCAGATCGGCAGCGCTGATCTCATCGCCGCCATCGCCAAGGATCAGCACCCGCTCAATCACATTGCGCAACTGGCGCAGATTGCCGGGCCAATGCATCGTTTGCAGCAAAGCGATGGCATCAGCACTGAGGGCGCGCGCGGGCAGGCCTTGGGTCTCGTTGAAATGGCGAATAAAGGCCTCGGCCAGTTCGGGGATATCCTCAAGCCGGTCTTGCAAGGAGGGCACTTCGATCGGCACAACATTGAGGCGGTGATAAAGCTCTTCGCGGAAATTTCCCGCTTCAATTTCGACTTGTAGGGCTTTGTTTGTGCTGGAAATAAAGCGGATATCAACGCGGATATTGTCGCGCCCGCCAACGCGAGTAAATTGCTGATCGACCAGCACGCGCAGGATTTTTGATTGGGTGCCAAGGGGCATATCGGCGACTTCATCAAAGAACAGGATGCCATTGTTGGCTTGTTCCAGCAGGCCCGGCTCGATCCCGCGCTCGGCCGTTTCGCGCCCGAACAGAACCTCTTCCATCCGATCCGGCGCAATCGAGGCGGAATTCACCACGACAAAGGGCCCGTCCGCGCGATTTGATTGCGCATGAATATAGCGCGCCGCGACCTCTTTGCCCGAGCCGCCGCGCCCTGTCAGCATCACTCGACCATTGCTTTTGGTGACCTTTTCAAGCTGAGATTTCAGCACCTTAAAGGCCGAACTTGATCCAACCATCTCAACGGCGGCGGTTTCACGACGCTTGAGTGCACTGTTCTCACGACGCAGGCGCGAGGTTTCCATCGCGCGGGTGATCACCACCATCAGCTGATCAATATTGAACGGCTTCTCGATGAAATCATAAGCGCCCTGTTTGATCGCAGCCACGGCGATCTCAATATTGCCATGACCCGAGATGATCACCACGGGAATTTCCGGCGTGTCGCGCTTAACACTTTTGAGAATATCGATCCCGTCCATCTGGCTGTCCTTGAGCCAGATATCGAGGATCATCAACGATGGAACCTCCTCGGCGATTTCTTTCATACATTCATCAGAGTTACCTGCAAGACGGGTCGTAAACCCTTCATCTTTAAGGATATCCGAGATAAGTTCGCGAATATCGCGCTCATCATCGACGATCAGAATATCACCCATGGTGGCCCCCCACATTAATCATAACGCATGCTCCTGTTCTCTCATTCGCGCGGCTTTCGCAAGCCCGTTTGGCCCGCGCTTGTTAACCCGCCAAGGCGCATTTCTGCACGCGCCCCGATTTGCCCCGAAGGATCAAGCGCTTCGCCATCCGTCAGGATCAACGTGCCGCCATGCTCTTCGATAATTTTCTTCACAATGGGCAGGCCGAGGCCCGTCCCCTTTTCACGCGTCGTGACATAGGGCTCAAACAGGCGCGAGCGATCTTCGGGCAGGCCGATGCCATTGTCCGTAATCGCCACCAAAACGGTGCTACCTTCAAGCGTCATTTCAACGTGAATGCGTGGTTTGTACTTTTTCGGAAGGCCATTTTCACCAAGGCTTTCAATGGCCTCGCCTGCGTTCTTAATCAAGTTCGTAAGCGCCTGACCAATCATCGTTGGATCAAGATTGGCCATCACGGGGCCCTTGGGCAAATCAGACGTGATCTTCACACCGGTCTGCGCATTGCTCTGCAGCAAAACCGCGCCCTGAACCAGCGCCACAAGATCCTCATTGCGCCGCTCGGGCTCTGGCATGCGGGCAAACTTCGAGAACTCATCCACGATACGGCGCAAATCACCGGTCTGGCGCACGATCACATCGGTATATTGCTCAAGCGACGCGCTATCCGCCTCGCCCAGTTTGGCCGAAAACTTGCGCTTGATCCGCTCGGCGGAAAGCTGAATGGGCGTGAGCGGGTTTTTGATCTCATGGGCGATCCGCCGCGCCACATCACCCCAAGCGGCCATACGCTGCGCCGAGACAAGATCGGTCACATCATCAAAGGCCACAACATAGCCCTCAAGCGTTCCGTCATTGGCGCGCCGCGTGGCCATTCGCACCAACAGGCTTTCCAATTTTCCATCCCGCACAACGCGGATTTCTTCTTGCGCCAGCTCGGCCTTGGTGCGGCGTAGTTGCGCAAAAAGATCAGCAAATTCAGGCACTAAACCGCCGATCAAGGCCTCAGGCGCCACCCCATCTTCAAGCACCAAAAGCCGCTCGGCCGAGCGGTTGATAAAGCTAACGCGCCCCTGCGCATCAAGCCCAACAACCCCTGCCGTCACCGAGCCAAGCACAGAATCAAACAAGCGGCGGCGCCGATCAATCTGATCCGAACGCTCAAGCAAATCTTCGCGCTGCCCCTTCAACTGACGGGTCATCTGGTTGAAAATCCGCCCCAGCATGGCGATCTCATCGTCGCCCTCTTCCTCCAAGACATGCACATCAAAATCGCCCGCGCCGACCCGCTCGACCGCCGAAGTAAGCCGCCCAACTGGCCGCGCCAGCCGCTCGGCAAACCACAGGCCAAGCCAGATCGCCGCAAGGATCAGGATCACCGCAAAACCGAGATACAACAGGCCAAATTCAAACAACAACCGCCCGCGCTCGCTCTCAAGCTGGGTATAAAGGCGCACGGTCTCTTGGGTATCATCCAAAAGCGCGAGGATTTCGCCATCAACTTCGCGGCTCACATAGAGATAGCGATCGGCAAAACCGGCGATTTTAACCAAACCGCGAAACTCCGAATTGTCCCAATCCTCGATCAATATCACTTCGCCCGAGATCGCCGCGCGCAGGTGCGCCTCGGAGGGTTTTTCGTAATAAAACAGATAGCTGCGCTCGCCGCGGGCGCGAATTTCCCCAAGCCCGTCAATGACATAGGCCTCCGAGAGCCCGCGCTGCACAAGCGGCTGCCCCTCTGAGAGGATCTGGCGCAGATCGCCGTCGTCATAGATCAAAGCTTGGCGGCGCGCATCCGTCAGCAGGCTGGCCAAAAGCTTGGTATCCGTGGTCATATCCTCGCGGTGCTCTTGCTCGTAAGCCTCCGCCGCCGCCAAGGAATTGCCCACCACAAGCCGCACCCGATCCGAGAACCAGCCCTCAAGCCCGAAATTCACCGTGATGGTGGCAAAAACCGCAACAATGACGGTCGGGATCAGCGCCAAAAGCGCAAAAACCGCCGTGAGGCGCAGGTGAAGCTGCGATCCGGCAGAGCGGGCCCGGCGCGCGGCAATCATCTGCACCACGCGCTGCATCACCAGCGCCGCCACCACCAAAACATAGACCAAATCCGCCAGCAAAACATAGCGCAGCCCGGGCGAAGACGCGCCCTGCCCCAGCGGCCCAAGCACGGCAAATGTGGCCACAGCAAGCACCGGGCCAAGCACCACAATGCTTAACGTCAGGCCGTTTTGAAACCGGCGCATTCGGCGCAGGCGAACCAGCCTAAGCCATGTTGTAGATCGCACGTTGGCGCGCACGCGCTCACCCCTTGATACCGCTCATTTGGTGGCATTTGGGCCTGCGCCCTATTCGCCACATCTTATGTTGCGGTTTTACATCAATTTGCGGCGCCGTGTCACCTGAATATCAAGCTCTGTGATCTTTTTGCGCAAGGTATTGCGGTTGATCCCGAGTAAATCAGCACATTTAGCCTGATTTCCGCCCACTGCATCGAGGGCAATTTCGATCAAAGGCATCTCAACTTCGCGCAAAATCCGCTGATATAGCCCCGGAGGCGGCAAAACCCCGCCATGCAAATCGAAATATCGACGCAGGTGTTTGGCCACAGAGGCGTTCAATTTCTCGCCCCCGCCGCCGGTTTGCAGCGGCTCCATCGCGGGCTGATTCCCCAGCACCATTTCCGCCTCGGCCCGACTGATCACTTCCTCCGACGAGGTCACCATCAGGCGGCGAATGGTATTTTCAAGCTGGCGCACATTGCCCGGCCATGAATAAGCGCGCACAAGGTCCATCGCCTCTTCGGCAAAACGGCGCGCTGAAAGACCGTCGCGCTCTGAGCGGCCCAGAAAATGCTCGGCCAGAAGCGGGATATCATCGACCCGTTCGCGCAATGACGGCACATGCAGCGTCACCCCGCCCAATCGGTAGAACAGATCTTGGCGAAACGCGCCCTCCTCCAGCTGATTGGACAGATCGCTCTGCGAAGTCGCCATGATGCGCGGCGCATTGTCGGTAAAACTGTCGAGCATGCGCACGATACGGCCCTGCGCCTCTTCGTCCAGATCGCCCACCTCATCAAACAGGATCGAGCCGTTTTTCGCCCGGCTCAGGATCGTCGCGGGGCCATCCATCGTATCAAGATCGGCCGCACTGGCGACCACAAAGGGCAGATTGCGCCGATCCGAAAAGTCATGGATCGCGCGCGCAATCAGCGATTTGCCTGTGCCGCTTTCGCCCGTGATCAGCACCGGCAGATCGGTGTTCATCACCCGCGCCACAAGCCGGTAAAGCGCCTGCATCGCCGGGGTGCGCCCCACCAGCGGCAAATCATCTTGCGAAGCGTTGTCCGCGGGGCCGCGCGCATTGCTTGGCGCCGGGGTTGCCCTGCGTTTGACCTCAAGCGCGCGATTGGCCCGTTTCATCAGATCAGGAAGGTCAAACGGCTTGGGCAGATAGTCAAAGGCTTCGGCCTCGGCGGCCTGAATGGCCGTCATGATATTGTTCTGCGCCGAGATCACAATCACCGGCAAGCCAGGGCGCAATTCGGCGATTTTCGGCAGCGCCTCAAGCCCATTTCCATCGGGCATCATCACATCAGAGATCACCAGATCGCCTTTGCCCTCCTCAACCCATCGCATCAAGGTCACCAGCGAGGATGTGGCATGCACTTTGCACCCCGCCCGCGTCAGCGCTTGGGTGAGCACCGTGCGAATGGTGCGATCGTCGTCAGCAACAAGAACTGTGCCGTCCATGGGTTATTCTCCGTCGGGTTGTTGGGAAGCGATAAGGCAACTGGTTAAAGGTAAAGTCATGTTAGATCAGATGGTTGCGGGGCATCTTTGGGCGCCACAGGAAGCGAGATACGAAACACGGTGCGCCCCGGGCTGCTGTCAACCGTGACCCAGCCATCATGATCCGAGATGATCTTTGAGACGAGCGCGAGGCCAAGCCCGGTTCCGTTTTCACGCCCCGAAACGAAGGGCTCGAACACATCGCCTGCAATCTCGGGCGGAAGGCCCGGACCGTCATCGATAATCTCAACTTGAAGCGGCAGCGCGCCGCCTGATCCATCCTTGCGCCGCAAACGCAGCGCCAGATCATAAAAGGTGCGGATGGTGATGGTTCCGCCCGCTTTTCCGGCCGCCTCAGAGGCGTTTTTCAGCAGATTGAGAAAGACCTGAAGCATTTGATCGCCATCAACAAATGTTGGCGGCAAGGAGGGATCGAATTCCTCGTGAATGCGCATATTGGCGGCAAAACCAACCTTGGCCGATTTGCGCGCGCGGTCCAAAAGATCGTGAATATTAACGGCTTTGCGTTCCGGCGGGCGCAGATTGCCAAACTGTTCGACCTGCTCAAGCAGCGCCACGATGCGCTTGCTTTCGGCCACGATCAGATCGGTCATTTCCTGATCCGCAGGCGGCAATCCCATCGAGAGCAATTGCGCCGCGCCAGTGATCCCAGCGAGCGGATTTTTGATCTCATGGGCGAGCATTTCAGCCATGCCAATCGCCGAGCGGGCCGAAGATTTGACCGAAAGCGCGCGCCCCAAACGATCCGCAATCTGGCGCGGCTCCATCAGCAGGATCACCGCCCCCGGCGTGCCCACCAGCGGCGCGATCTGCATGTTGCATTGCACCGGGGCTGCATTCCCGCCCGAGACATCGACATTATTGATAAACATCGGCGCCGTATCCCGGCGGACCCGCAAAAACGCCTCTTCAAGCGGTGCATCAATCGCGAGGCGATCAAACACAGGCTTGCCGCGCAGGGATTTCGCCGAGGCATTGAGGAATTGCTCAGCCGCCGGATTTGTCTCAACAATCATGTCGTCCGCGCCGATAATCAGCGCCGGAACAGGCAGGCTTGGCCAGATGTTTTCATTCAGCGGGGGAAGCGAATTTGCGCCGGGCATTATGCGGCCTCCTTTTGACTGGTTAAAGCGTCGGGCAACAGGGCAAGTACTTGTTTTGGCTCTGATTTCGTCAGGACTTCGCGGCGCAGATCGCGCGGCGTTGCGGCGCGATCCATATACCAACCCAGATGTTTGCGCACGACCCGCGCGCCCAGATCAGCGCCATAAAACGCCAGCGTCGCCTCGTAATGCGTGCAGGCGATCTCGGCCAATGCGGCCCCCGTTGGCGCCTCCGGCTCGGCCTGCCCTGCAAGCCCGGCAGCGATCTGCGCAAGCAGCCAAGGCGCGCCCTGAATGCCCCGCCCAACCATAACACCATCCGCCCCAGAGGCCGCCAAAGCATCGCGCGCGCGCGCCGTATTGGTGATGTCGCCATTGGCCACAACCGGGATGTTCACCGCCGCCTTTACGGCCGCAATCGCTGCCCAATCCGCTTGCCCCTTATAGAACTGACAGCGGGTGCGCCCATGGATCGTGATCATCTGAATGCCCGCCGCTTCGGCTCGCGCCGCGAGCTCGGGCGCATTATGAAGCGCATCATCCCAACCAAGCCGGGTTTTGAGCGTCACCGGGATCGAAACCGCGCCAACCACCGCCTCGATCAACCCCAAAGCATGATCCAGATCGCGCAGCAAAGCCGAGCCGGAATAGCCATTCACAACCTTTTTCGCCGGGCAGCCCATGTTGATATCGATAATGCGCGCGCCGTCCGCTTCGACCATGCGCGCGGCTTCGGCCATCCAGCTTGCTTCGCGCCCGGCGATCTGCACCGCCGTATTGGCCACGCCAATCCCAAGCTCGGCCCGCTCGCGCGTTCCGGCCCGCGCCTGTACCATCTCTTGGCTGGCAACCATTTCAGAAACGACCAAGCCCGCGCCAAAGCCCTGCACCAGATTTCGGAACGGTAAATCGGTGATTCCGGCCATTGGCGCCAGAAAAACCGGCGTCGCAAATGTGGTATCTGCCAATTTGATAGCCAAACGCTTAATCCTTGTGCACTTACCCTTCAGACCTAGCCGAGCGACTCGGCAGGTGCAATTGCAGCCCTACGGGAATCCGGCCCAAAAACAGCATTCGCCTAATTTTTAAGCAAAAACCCCGATGACTGCGCCGCCCATTGTCAGCAACTTGCGCAACACTTAGACATATCAAGCAATTCAGCGGAGGCAGAATGCCCGATATCGATCCAAACGCGCCCAATCCGCGCTCAGCGGCAGGCACGGAGCCAAAAGCCGCCCCAAAAACAGCGGCAATCATCGTCGCGGCCGGGCGCGGCGCGCGCGCTGGTGGCGATCTTCCCAAACAATGGCAAAGCCTTGCAGGCCGCCCCATCGCCGCCCATACGCTGGCCGCCTTTGAGACGCATCCCCAGATCAATCGCATCATTCTTGTCATTCATCCCGATGATAAGAACCACGCGCAATCCATTGAAACATCTGCACAAATCGTTTTTGGCCGCGAAGATCGCGCCGGATCGGTTCTGGCCGGGCTTGAGGCGCTCGAGGCGCTTGATGAAGGCCACACCCATGTTTTGATCCATGATGTTGCCCGCCCGATGATCTCGCAGGCGGTCATATCTGAGGTGATCGGCGCGCTGCTATCCGCGCCCGGCGCCGCCCCCGCCCTTGCCATTACGGATGCGCTTTGGACGGCAAAGGCGCAAAGCCGCGAAGGCTATGAGGTCTCGGGCACCATGGCGCGCGATGGTTTGTTTCGCGCCCAAACCCCGCAAGGCTTTGAATTATCGGCCATTATCGCCGCGCACCGGGCCCATCCGGGCGGCGCTGCGGATGATGTCGAAGTGGCGCGCGCAGCCGGGATGCGCATTGCCATCACCAAAGGCCGCGAGCAAAACCTAAAAGTGACCCACCCCGAGGATTTCGCTCGGGCAGAACGGATGTTGAAAGAGGATCAAATGGATATACGGCTGGGCAATGGCTATGATGTGCACCGGTTTGGCCCCGGAGATCATGTGATCCTCTGCGGCGTGAAAATCGCGCATGATCAAGGGCTTGTGGGGCATTCTGATGCGGATGTGGGCATGCATGCTTTGACGGATGCGATCTACGGCGCGCTTGCGGATGGCGATATTGGCCGCCATTTCCCGCCTTCTGATCCTCAATGGAAGGGCGCCGCCTCTGAGATATTCCTCGCACATGCCATGGAACGCGCCCGCGCCCGCGGATTTTCGCTTGGTAACGCAGATGTAACTCTAATCTGCGAAGAACCAAAGATAACGCCCCATGCGGGCAAAATGATGGAGGCTTTGGCGGGCATTTTGAACGTTGAGCAAGGACGCATTTCGGTGAAAGCCACAACATCTGAGCAGCTCGGCTTTACCGGGCGCAAAGAAGGGATCGCAGCGATTGCAACCGCGAGCCTCATCAATGCGCGCGGGGTATCCGCATGAAACGCTTTGCCCGCATGATCGCGACGGTCTTTTACGTTGGAACCCTGCGCCCTGCGCCGGGCACTTGGGGCTCGGCGGCGGCGCTTCCCTTGATGTGGCTGCTGCACCAATTGGGCGGCTTTCCTCTTGTTGTCCTCGCCACTTTGGCGGTTTTTGCGCTTGGCTGGTGGGCGACGATTGAAGCGACGCGGGGCGAGGCCGATCACGACCCTTCCGAGATCGTGATTGATGAGGTTGCGGGGCAATGGCTTGCGCTTTGGCCCGTTTCTTATGGGGCGATGTTCATGGGCGCGGATGTTTTGGCGCTTTGGCCCGGCTGGATCGCCGGATTTGTGCTGTTTCGCCTCTATGACATAACAAAGCCCGGCCCCGTCGGCTGGGCAGATCGCAAACATACGCCGCTTGGGGTGATGCTTGACGATATGGTCGCGGGGCTTCTGGCCGCGCTCACGGTAATTGCGCTTGGCGCGCTATGGCACGGATTTATGATATGAGCGCACAATTCTCGGTCGAAGAAATTCTTGAAGAAGCCCGCGCGCAGGGCTGGAAAATCGCTGTGGCCGAGAGCTGTACGGGCGGGCTTTTGGGCGCGGCGCTTACCGAAATACCCGGCTCATCGGATGTCTTTGAAGCGGGGTTCACCACCTATTCCAACGCGGCGAAAAAATCCATGCTTGGCGTCCAAGAAATGACGCTGGCGAAATACGGCGCGGTCAGCCAAGCGGTTGCCCGCCAAATGGCCGCGGGCGCAATCACCTTTAGCAACGCCCAAATCGCCATCGCAATTACCGGGATCGCCGGTCCCGGCGGATCGGACCACAAGCCCGAGGGGCGCGTTTGTTTTGCTGTGGCGGCACCGGATTATACCTTTGCCGAAACGGTTGAATTTGGCGCGATCGGGCGCGATGCGGTGCGCAATGCCAGCGTCGATCACGCGCTCAAACTGCTGATGGATGCGATGATACAAGACTAGCCCTAAGCCCCGTCGCGCGCCGCGCTGCCGGCCCGCGCGCGGCGCTCTGCCCCGCCCTCCAAGCTTCACAAAGCGCCCAGATAGTGAGCATTACCCATCTATCCTGCGCATTTTTTGTGCGTTTTGCGGATTGCTCAGTTTTTCAGCGCCATGAAGCCCCAAACGCCCCTTTCTTTTGCGCCCCAAAGACGCTTTGACCCCTCAAAACGAAAACGCACAACCTTTGGAGGGGAATATGGTCGGAGCGGATACAGCCTGGATTATCATGGCCACGGCGCTGGTACTTTTCATGACATTACCGGGGCTCGCGCTGTTTTACGGCGGGCTTGTTCGGGCGCGCAACGTGCTCAGCGTCTTTATGCATTGCTACGCGATTGCCTGCGCGATGAGCATTGCTTGGTTTGCCCTTGGCTACTCAATCGCTTTTGGCGAGGGCAATGCCTTTTGGGGCGGGCTGAACAAAGCCTTCCTAAGCGGGATCACCGCCGATACGCTTTCTGGCACCATCCCTGAAGTGCTGTTCTTTGCCTTTCAGATGACCTTCGCCATCATCACGCCTGCGCTGATCGTCGGCGCCTATGTCGAGCGGATTTCCTTTGGCTTTGTTGTGCTCTTCTCGACGCTTTGGATGCTGATCTGTTACGCGCCTGTGGCCCATTGGATTTGGGGCGGCGGCATGCTTGCGGATGGCGGGATTTTCGGCGCCATCGGTGCGCGCGATTTTGCTGGCGGCATCGTGGTGCATGAAACGGCAGGCCTTGCGGCCCTCGTGATTGCGGTGATGCTTGGCGCACGCAAAGTGAAAAACAAACCGCCCCATAACCCGGGCTATGTGATGATCGGTGCGGCGATGCTTTGGGTCGGCTGGTTCGGCTTTAACGGCGGCTCGCAACTTGCAGCCGACGGCGGCGCGGCGATGGCCATCACAGTTACCCATATCTCAGCCGCTATGGCCTCGCTCACTTGGGCGCTTTGGGAACGCATCCGCTTTGGCAAAGCCTCCCTCGTTGGCATCGTCACCGGAACAATCGCAGGCCTTGCTTCGATCACGCCCGCCTCGGGCTATGTGACCCCGATCCAAGCCATGATCATCGGCGCGGTTGCAGGCATTCTGTGCCAAGAAGCCGTCGGCCTGATCCGCAACAAGTTCAAGATCGACGACACGCTCGATGTTTTCGCAGTGCACGGCGTTGGCGGGATTTTCGGGACGATCATGATCGCCGCCTTTGTCGAGGATAGCACATGGATCGCCCAACTTGGCGCGCTGGCTGTGGTTGGTATCTGGACGATTGCGATCACAGTGATCCTCGTTCTGGTCACGCGCATGTTTGTGACCTTCCGGGTCAATGCCGAGACCGAACAAGCCGGGCTCGACATCACCCAACACGGCGAAAGCGCCTACGATCACGTCTCTTAAGGCGCTCTAAACAAAAAGAAAAACGGCCAGTCCTTGCAACGGGGCTGGCCGTTTTTCATTCTTCAAAACGCGTGGATGCGCCTAAACAGAAGCCCCATAAAGCGCCTTGGCCCGCGTCTCATAGGCCCGCACGATCCGCTGCATCGCCTCGTTGAACACAACGCCAATGACCTTCTGCAAGATCACATTCTTAAACTCGTAATCGACGAAGAATTTGACCTCGCAACCGCCCTCATCAAGATCAGCAAAATCCCACCGCGCGATCAAATGCTTAAACGGCCCGTCCAGATATTCCGTATCAATCCGATGCGTGGCGGGCCACATCGTCACCCGGCTGCCAAAGCGCTCGCGAAACACCTTAAAGGAGACGACCAAATCCGCCTCCATTATGCTGTGATCAGCATGCTCAGTCGTCGAGCGGATGCGCGCGGCCGAAATCCACGGCAGATATTCAGGGTATTTCGCCACATCCGCCACCAGATCATACATCTGGCGCGCACTATAGGGCATCACTCGGGTCTCATTATGTGTGGTCATTGGGCCATCTGCTTGGTGACATTCGCCCCCGATCAACTAAACTGAGGCGGGAAATGCAAGGGGGTGACATGCCGCAGCGCGACTATGTGATAGATCGAATGATTTCGGCCAAGGCCATTGCGGCGCGGATTGAGGAGCTCGCCCGCAATATCCGCGACCATTATGCAGATACGGATAAGCTTGTTGTGGTCGGGCTTTTGCGCGGCTCGTTTGTCTTTATCGCCGATCTGGTGCGCGAATTGGACCTGCCAGTTGAGGTCGATTTCTTGGAGGCCTCCTCTTATGGCGACTCCATGCATTCCTCGCGAGAAGTCCGCATTCTCAAGGACTTACGCGGCGAAATTTCGGGGCGCGATGTGCTCGTCGTTGAGGATATTGTCGATACGGGCCACACGTTGACCCATGTGATGAGCCTGTTGAATTCGCGCCACCCTGCCCGGATTGAAACCATCGCCCTGCTCGACAAACCAACAAGGCGCGAGGTGCCCTTCAAGGCCACATGGACGGGTTTTGAAATCCCGGATGAATTCGTCGTTGGCTACGGAATTGATTTTGCGCAGCGCAACCGCAACCTGCCCTATATCGGCAAAGTCCGCTTTACCGGCGATGAGGCAGGCGCCAAAAAGACAGCTGAGGCGGTAAAGTGAACCCGCGCTGGTTCTTGCGCGCCTCAAAACTCGCGCGCAATCCGCCCTCGTGGAAACGGGTCGTGCTTGGGGCCGCGGTGATTGCGATGTGCCTTGCGCTTGTCGGGGTCGAGTATTTCATCGGCTGGCCAGATTTTTTAACACTGGATCGCCCGCCGCGCGGCATTGGTCGCTAGTCAACTTTTAGAGGTACATGAGATGAAAAGAACCCTGCGCCGCCTGTTTGCTTTGGCTGTTGTGGCCGCCATCGCCGCTTGGTTTCTTACCGCGCCAAAAGTTGCTGATCCGGCAATTGTCGCGGGCATAACCCCTGATCTTGCCCTAGGCGAGCGGGCCTTTATTGCGGGCGGCTGTAGCTCTTGCCATGCAGCGGAAGGGGCCGAAGACCGGCTGACATTGTCTGGCGGCATGGCGCTAAAATCCCCCTTCGGAACCTTCTATGCGCCAAATATTTCCCCATCAGATCAAGGGATTGGCGGCTGGAGCGCGCTAGATTTGATCAATGCGATGCAATACGGAACATCCCCAGAGGGCAAGCATTACTTTCCGGCTTTTCCCTATACTTCCTATCAAAACGCCCGGCCCGAGCAGCTCGTTTCGCTCCATGCCTATATGCAAACCCTGCCCAAAGATGCCACGCCTTCGCGCGCCCATGATGTGGGCTTTCCATTCAATATCCGGCGCAGCTTGGGCGGCTGGAAACTGCTGTTTATGCGCAAAGGATGGGTCGTTGATCCCGGCGATCTGACCGACGAAGAAAAACGCGGCCGCTACCTTGCCGCAGCGCTTGGCCACTGCGCCGAATGCCACACGCCGCGCAATTTCCTTGGTGGAGCAAAGCGCAGCAAATGGCTGTCCGGCGCGCCAAACCCAGCGGGCAAAGGCGAAATCCCCAACATAACGCCGGGCGGGCTTGATTGGTCCGAAGACGAAATCGTCGAGTATCTCACATCCGGCTTCACGCCCGATTTTGATACAGTGGGCGGCCATATGACGGCTGTTGTTGAGAACTTCGCGCAACTTCCCGAAAAAGACCGCGCCGCAATCGCCGCCTATCTCAAACGGGTGCCCGCGCAGCCTTAAAGCTCATCAAAATAAGCCTACAAGCCACTGATATTTGGATTAACCGCGGCTAAGCTTGGCCAAACGTGCCGCGCGAAGGCGGGCAAAATCATCGCCGGCATGATAAGATGAGCGCGTCAGCGGGGTTGCCGAGACCATCAAGAAGCCTTTGCCAAAAGCGGCCTTTTCATAGGCGGCAAATTCCTCGGGCGTGACGAAGCGATCAACCGCGTGGTGCTTTGGCGTGGGCTGGAGATACTGCCCGATTGTCAGAAAATCGATGTCAGCCGCGCGCATGTCTTCCATCACCTGCATGACCGCTTGGCGATCTTCCCCAAGCCCAACCATGATGCCGGATTTGGTAAACATGCTTGGATCAAGCTCCTTGACCCGCTGCAAAAGCCGCAAGGAATGGAAATACCGCGCGCCGGGGCGCACTTCGGGATAAAGCCCGGGGACCGTTTCAAGATTGTGATTGAACACATCCGGCTTGGCCGCAACGACCTCTTCCAGCGCTTCTGGCGCGCATTTGATGAAATCGGGCGTTAGAATTTCGATTGTTGTATCAGGGGCTTGGCGGCGAATGGCGCGGATCGTCTGGGCAAAATGCGCAGCCCCCCCATCCTCAACATCATCGCGATCGACAGAGGTAATCACCACATGGTTCAGCCCGAGCTTTTT
Organism: Halocynthiibacter sp.; assembly: GCA_047631555.1. Taxonomy (GTDB): domain Bacteria; phylum Pseudomonadota; class Alphaproteobacteria; order Rhodobacterales; family Rhodobacteraceae; genus JBLHZY01. The sequence continues at coordinate 759,184 of JBLHZY010000001.1, forward strand.
GACCGCGTCGGCCACGCGCCCCGGCTCAAACACATCGAGATCCTCAGGCGGCTTGCCGGTCGCAATATTGCAGAAGGTACAAGCGCGGGTGCAAACCTCGCCCATAATCATCATCGTGGCATGGCCCTGCGACCAGCATTCGCCAACATTCGGGCAGCCCGCCTCTTCGCAAACGGTCGTTAACTTATGCTCGCGCATGATCGCGTGGGTCTTGGCATAACCGGGCCCGCCGGGCGCTTTAACGCGGATCCAGCTTGGCTTTTTGGGCTGCGCATTGTCAGCGCGATGCGCCTTTTCAGGATGCCGCTCGCCGGGAATTTTCAGATCACGCATGTTGCACTCCTTTGCCTCATATATAGCCATAGCGATGGTTAATGTAACGTTCAAACACTGCCTTTGCTGCACATGCGAGAAAATTCGCCCCAAACGGTTGAACCCACCCTAAGAATCGTTCTACCCCGCCCTCAAGAGCGCCCAAATGGCGCGCGATTTACGTTGATTTTGAGGATACCACGACATGAAAAACGGCCAGAAACTTCCCCAAGTAACTTTCCACACCCGCGTACGCGATGAAGCCATCGGCGGCGACAATCCATTCCGCTGGGAAGACAAAACAACAGCCGATTATTTCGCTGGCAAACGGGTCGTTCTCTTTGCTCTGCCCGGCGCCTTTACCCCCACATGCTCGACCTTTCAACTGCCCGGATTTGAGGACGGTTTTGCCGATTTCGCCGCCCATGGGATCGACGAAATTTACTGCCTCTCGGTCAACGATTCCTTCGTGATGAACCAATGGGTTAAGGCGCAAGGGATCAAAAACATCAAAGTCATCCCTGACGGCGCGGGCGAATTTACCCGCCGCATGGGCATGCTCGTGCGCAAGGACAATCTGGGCTTTGGCCTGCGCTCTTGGCGCTATGCGGCTGTGGTGAATAACGGCCAGATCGAAGCTTGGTTTGAAGAGCCCGGCTTGGCCGACAATCACGGCGAAGATCCCTATGGCGTCTCCTCGCCCGAGACGGTTTTGAGCTACCTTTCTGAGGCCTCAAAAGAAGTCGCGGCGTAAGCCAAGCCTCTTTGAATTCTGAAACGGCCCGAACGCAAGAGCGCTTGGGCCGTTTTTCTTTGCAGACGCAGCAATCTATCGATCAAAATCCGCACGCATAGCGGGGTTTCCCCAGGCTCATAGCGGATCGCAAGCCTGCGCGCCCTGTTCAAGCAGCGCCGCCCCCGCCTCGGCCAGCAAATCGCCAAGCTCGCCAAACCATCCCGCATCCTCGCTGCTTTTGCGCCGCACCAAAGCAATCCTGCGCCGCGGCTCGGGCGCGCGAAACCGCATCAAGGCAAGCGAAGGCGCGGCTTGGCTTTCAGTGCGCAGGGCAATTTGCGGCAAAAACGTCAGGCCAAACCCTTCGGCGACAAGCCCTGCCAAAGTCGCCAAAGACGAGGCCCCAAGATCAACCCGCGCCGCGCGCCGATCCAGCCCGCAAACCTCAAGCGCCTGATCGCCAAGGCAATGCCCCTCATCGAGCAACAACAGCTGATCTTGGGGAATATGGGTCGGGCGCAAAGCCTCGCCCTGCTCGCGCAAGCCCGCAATTCGCGCCGCCGATCCGGCCAAAACAAAGCGATCCTCAAACAGCGCGCGCACCTCAAGCCCGGCCTGCGCAATCGGCAAGGACAAGACCGCCGCATCGATCCGCCCCTGCGCCAATTCACCAAGCAAAATCTCGGTCTGGGCCTCGTGAACGCGAATTTCAAGCGACAGATCGGCGGCGCGAATGCGGGTCAGCGCTTGGGGCAAAAGATAGGGCGCAATCGTCGGGATCACCCCCAATGTCAGCCGCCCGGCCAAGCCAGATTGAAGGCGCACCGCCTGTTTCAATGCGCGGGAATCAGCCAACAGCTTTTGCGCCCGTTCAAGCACGATTTGCCCCGCACGGGTCAGGCGAATATCGCGCGGCAATCGCTCAATCAATTGCGCCTCAAGGCGGGTCTCCAACTCTTTGATCTGAATGGATAAAGCTGGTTGAGAAATATTAACCCGCGCCGCCGCGACGCTAAACGAGCGGGTTTCGGCGAGGGCTTCAAAATAGCTGAGCTGGCGCAGAGTGATATCCATATCTTTAAACTATACTTACGCCTAAAAATTGCAATTTCAAATTATCCAAACCAACGCGCATCATGGTCTTAACACGAACAAAATAGCCAAAAAGCAGCCATTGGAGGGCCCCATGCCAAACGATAAGAGAATGACAACAACCGCCGGCGCACCCATCGCCGACAATCAAAACTCAATCACCGCCGGCGCGCGCGGGCCAGTTTTGCTGCAAGACTATGAATTGATTGAAAAACTCGCCCACCAAAACCGCGAGCGCATCCCCGAGCGGGTCGTGCATGCCAAGGGCTGGGGCGCGCAAGGCACGTTTACCGTCACCAACGATATCAGCCAGTATTGCTGCGCGGATATCTTCTCAAAGGTCGGCCAAACCTGCGATATTCTCAGCCGCTGGTCGACCGTCGCAGGCGAGCTTGGCGCCGCAGATGCCGAGCGCGACGTGCGCGGCTTTTCGGTGAAATTCTATACCGAAGAGGGCAATTGGGACGTGGTCGGCAACAACACGCCCGTCTTTTTCGTACGCGACGCGATCAAATTCCCCGATTTCATCCGCACCCAAAAGCGCCACCCAAAGAGCAACATGCGCTCGCCCGAAGCGATGTTTGATTTCTGGGCCGCGCAGCCCGAATGCATCCATCAGGTGACGATTCTGATGTCGGATCGCGGCATTCCGGTGAACCCGATGCATATGCACGGCTACGGCAGCCACACCTATTCGATGTGGAATGCCAAGGGCGAGCGGCACTGGGTTAAGTTCCATTTCCGCAACCAGCAGGGCATAAAAAACTACACCAATGACGAGGCCGAAGCCCTGATCGGCAAGAACCGCGAGAGCTATCAAGAGGATCTGTTTGGCGCGATTGAAGCGGGCGATTTCCCTCGCTGGGAGCTCAACATCCAAGTGATGCCCGAAGAAGCGGCTCTGAGCGCGCCGTTTAACCCATTTGATCTGACCAAAGTTTGGCCACATGCGGATTATCCGCTGATCCCGGTTGGCATGTTGGAATTCAATCGCAATCCCGACAACTACTTCCAAATGATTGAAAACGCGGCCTTTAGCCCCTCAAATCGGGTGCCCGGCATCGGCTTTTCGCCCGATAAAATGCTGCAAGCGCGGGTGTTCTCCTATGCGGATGCGCATCGTCATCGCCTTGGCACCCATTACGAGGCCCTGCCCGCCAATGCGCCGAAAAACCCGGTCTATTCCTATCACAAAGACGGCGAGATGAACTTTATGGGCGCGCGCACCGGCCATATTGATGCCTATTACGAGCCCAACCAATACGGGCAGTCCGCCAAGCCAGACGCCAGCGTGATCGAGCCGCCTTTGCGGATTGACGGCGATGCGGATCGCTATGCTCAGCCCGAAACGGACGCGGATTATCTTCAGCCGCGCGCGCTTTACGCCGAGGTTTTGAACGACGAAGAGCGCGCCCGCCTGCATCAAAACATGGCCGCTGCCTTTGGCCTTTGCTCAAGCGCAGTCAAAGAACGCTGGCTCGCTGTTTTGGAAAAAGTGCACCCGGATTATGCAGCGGGCGTTCGCGCGGCAGATGCAGGCTAATCCCTTGCGATAAAGCAATAAAAAAGGGCGCAACCAGCAATGACTGCGCCCTTTGAATGATCGGCATCGCGCCCACTCAGCCGATCAAATGACTTCCCCCATGCAGCTCGTAATGCCGCTTGAGACGCTGCAAAGAGATGCGCAGAACGATCTTGCCAGAGCGCGCCGACCAGCCCATCCGCTTTTCCGCCGCCTCCATCCCTTCCAGAAAACAGCAGCAGCGCAACGCCACATCGCCAAGCCCCGGCCCAAGATCAGCCAGCGCTTTTGCCACCCGATCGCGCGCATCCGCAGGGCCGCGCGGCGCATCCTTAGAAACGCTGACGCCATCTGTTCCGCCGGTTAGAAAATGATCCCAGTTCTGCGCAACATTCGGCCCCATCTGCGCAAGTTCGAAATCTTCGCGCAACCGCTCGGCAGCCGCGACAAGATCAGGGCTCAAAAACGGTGTGCCATCGCGATCGCGGCGGCGCGACAAGGTTTGAACCGAGCTTTCGGCCACATTATAGCGCACGCGTTTTGGCTTCTCGCCCGCAGGTTCGCTGCCCATATCGGCCTCGTCCTAAGCGCCCTCGAAATGCGCAGGCGCTTCGCCAAAACCAGCCCGCGCGCTTTCGCCAGCGGCCAGCAATTTGCGCAAAGCCGTGCGCCCGGCCGCCGTAATATGATAGCGCGTGATCCGCCCCTGCGGCCCACAGGCGATCCATTCCTTAAGCGCCATCGCTTGCGCAATCGAGCGCTCTAAAACGGCCGTGCGTGTTGTTCGCCCATCGGGCAAATCGCGCACAACAACGGCTTTATCCATATCTTTGGCCACGGCCAAACAAGCACCAGGTTCGCTTAGGCGGCGCAAAATGCGGCGCGCCTCGCGGTCAATAGTCGCCTGATCGGGCGTATCGTTTGAAGGGGACGTCTGATCTTTCATGGAAAGGGTATCCTCGCTCAATTGTCCTGCGGGTGCAGAAAGGTCTTTGCGATTGATACGGCCCAGGCGGTTGAGCGCTTCATCGACGAGCGGATCGTCGCGGCGCGCTTCAACCTTGTGCACTTGGCGCATGATGGTCGAGGCGTGACAGCCCGCCTCGCGCGCCAAAGCGCGGATCGAGCAGCCCATTTCAGTATGCACCAGGTAATTCTTGGCTTCGAGTGGCACCCAGTTTGGCAGACGAGGTGCAGAGCGGTGTTCATATCCAGCATTCATTGATTTTCCCCCAATGATCTTCGAGCGGCTTGCGCCGCAGTCCAGCATTTCGGCTCACCCTCTGCATGTCGTGATGCATGCTTATGGCAGTAGAGGTTTGCCAGAGCCAATAACAACCTAAGGTTGCATTTATTACCTGAGCGTTAATATCTATCGCGATCTCTATGATTGTTTATACTTTATAAACATTACAGTAAGGGATCGAACGTCCCAAAACGCGGATACGCAACACCCGTTTAGGTTGTGCAACGGTGGTTTCAGCAACTAGGAGGACCACCCAATGAAAGACGTCGCAACCCTGCTCGCATCCCTTCGCCGCCCCCGCCTTTTGATCCGGGCCGCCCGCTTTGGCTTGGATGAATATGATCGCTCACGTGATCTCAAACGCTTGATCAGCGCGGTCAGCCCGCCCTCGCCCGCAAAGGCCGTTTCGCGGCTCATGGATGAGGAAGCGCGCCTTGAAGAAACGCGTCAAACCGGCGATGCGAGCTACTCGGTTTCACGCCATGTTGAGATCCTGATCGCCATCATGGGCGAGGCGCGCCTTTTGCCGCAAAAAGAGGTGGCCGCCTAGGCCAAAGAGACAACAAAAAAACGGCGCCCAGATCATCCGGGCGCCGCTTTGTATTTTGACGATAATTTTGCGATTATGTCGCGCGTTTATCAGCCGATCTCATCGGGCATTTCGCCTTTGCGCCGCGCTATATACTCATCAAGCCCGTCCTTGATCCCTTGATCCAAAGCAGGCGCTTGGAAGCCCGCCAAAAGCTTTGCAACCCGATCAGTGGCAAGCATCTGCGTGTCGCGCGCTCCCTCTTCTTCCCAAGTCTCAAATGGTTTGTAATCAAACACTTCCGAGCGCCAAAAGGCCGACTTATAGTTTGATTGCGTATGTTCGCAGCCAAGGAAATGCCCGCCGGGCCCGACCTCGCGCAGCGCATCCATCGCTTGAGCATTCTCGGACATATCAATCCCAGAGGCGAGCTTTTGCAGCGCCCCAAGTTGATCCGCATCCATCACAAATTTCTCATAAGAGCTGACCAAGCCGCCCTCGAGCCAGCCGCAGGCATGGAGCATGAAATTAACGCCGGAAAACAGCGCCGTATTCAGCGTATTCGCGGTCTCATAGGCGGCCTGCGCATCGGGCAGTTTTGAGCCATTGAACGAGCCGCCCGAGCGATACGGAAGGTTCAGGCGGCGGGCCAATTGCCCGGCCCCATAAGTGATCTGGCTCGCCTCAGGCGTCCCGAAGGTCGGCGCGCCGGAATTCATGTCGATCGAGGTCACAAAAGCGCCGAAAATCACCGGTGCGCCTTTGCGGATCAGCTGGCTATAGGCAACCCCCGCCATCACTTCGGCCAAGACTTGGCCCAAAGTTCCCGCAACCGTCACCGGCGCCATCGCCCCGCCAACAATAAACGGCGAGATAATGCAGGCCTGCCCGGCCTTGGCATAGACCTCAAGCGCCCCCATCATGGTCGCGTCAAAACTTAACGGGGAGTTAATGTTAATCAGGCTCGTCATGACCGTATTTTGATCGACAAACGACTCACCAAAGAGAATTTTGCACATCTCAACACTGTCCGTCGCGCGGCTTGGATCGGTCACAGAGCCCATAAACGGCTTATCGCTGAGCTCCATATGCGCGAGCACCATGTCCAAATGGCGCTTGTTCACCGCCACATCCGTCGGTTCGCACAGCGTCCCGCCGGAATGGTGCACATGTTTGGACATATAGCCGAGCTTCACAAAATTGCGGAAATCCTCAATCGTGGCATAGCGCCGCCCGCCGGAGGCATCGCGCACGAATGGTGGGCCATAAACCGGCGCCAAAACAAGACTGCGCCCGCCAATCTCAACATTGCGCTCAGAATTGCGCGCGTGCTGAGTGATCGAGCTGGGGGCCGTTGCGCATAGTTTTCGCGCCAATCCGCGCGGAATATGAACCCGATCGCCGCGCACATCCGCCCCCGCTTCGCGCCAGCGCGTCAAAGCCGCAGGGTTTTCGCTAAAGGTAACGCCGATTTCTTCGAGAATCGTCTCGGCATTGGCCTCGATGATCTCAATCGCCTCGGATGAAAGCATATCCACATTGGGCACTTGGCGCTGAATATAGGGCGCGGCCTCGATGCGCATGATGCTGCGTTCGGCCCGTCGCGCCGCCCCGCCGCCCGAACGGCCCCGCCGAATTGTCTCAACCATAGTGATTCCTCGCCTGCCGCTTTTCTCCATTCTTACGCAGCCAAGCCTGCGCAATTTGCAGCGTTTCCGGCGCATCGCTCCAAAAAGGCGACATCCCGTCAGCCCAAAGCGCAAAACCCGCCCCCAAAGCCGCAGAATCCGCGCCGCCTCCCCTTGCGCCAAATCCGCGCGCGCCCTATTGCATTGCCATGAGCAAAACATCCCATGACCGCCTTCTTATTATCGACTTTGGTAGCCAGGTTACGCAGCTGATTGCGCGTCGCCTGCGCGAGCTGAACGTCTATTGCGAAATTCACCCCTTCCAAAACGTCACGGACGCGTTTTTGGCCGAATTCGCGCCAAAAGCAGTGATCCTCTCGGGCGGCCCTGCCTCGGTTCTGGATGAAAAATCGCCGCGCCCACCAGCGAGCGTTTTCACCATCGGCGTGCCGATCTTGGGCATCTGTTATGGCCAGCAAGTGATGATGCATATGCTCGGCGGTAAGGTTGAGCGCGGCCACGGAACGGCCGAATTCGGGCGCGCCTATGTAACCCCCGAGGAGGCCCGCGTTGATCTGTTGCACGGCTGGTTTATTGAGGGCAAAGAACAGGTCTGGATGAGCCACGGCGATCATGTTTCGGCAATTGCGCCGGGCTTTGAGGTTTTTGGAACCTCGCCCAATGCGCCCTTTGCCATCACCGCCGATCCTGCGCGCAATTTCTACGCCGTGCAATTTCACCCCGAGGTCCATCACACGCCAAATGGCGCGACGCTTTATGAAAATTTCGTCCGCAAGGCGGGTTTTTCCGGCGACTGGACAATGGAAGCCTACCGCGAACAAGCCATTGCGGCGATCCGCGCGCAGGTTGGTGACAAACAGGTTATTTGCGGCCTTTCCGGCGGAGTTGATAGCTCTGTCACGGCGATTTTGCTGCATGAGGCGATTGGCGATCAGCTCACTTGTGTGTTTGTCGATCACGGGCTGTTGCGGCTGAATGAATCCGCTGAAGTCGTCAAGATGTTCCGCGAAAGCTACAACCTCAATCTGATCCATGCAGACGAGAGCGAGCTGTTCTTGGGCAAGCTTGAGGGCGTCTCTGACCCTGAAACCAAGCGCAAAATCATCGGCGGGCTCTTCATTGATGTGTTCCAGAAATACGCCAATGATATTGAAGGCGCCGAGTTCCTTGCCCAAGGCACGCTCTACCCGGATGTAATTGAATCCGTTAGCTTTTCTGGCGGCCCCTCGGTTACGATCAAATCCCATCACAACGTTGGCGGCCTGCCCGAAAAGATGGGTCTCAAGCTGGTCGAACCGCTGCGAGAATTGTTCAAAGACGAAGTGCGCGCGCTTGGCCATGAGCTTGGCTTGCCGGCCTCTTTCATCGGGCGCCATCCGTTCCCTGGCCCCGGCCTTGCGATCCGTTGCCCCGGCGAGATTACCCGCGAAAAGCTGGAAATCCTGCGCAAAGCCGATGCGGTTTACATCGATCAAATCCGCAAACACGGGCTTTATGATGAGATCTGGCAAGCTTTCGTTGCGATCCTGCCGGTGCGCACTGTTGGCGTGATGGGCGACGGGCGTACATATGATTTCGCCTGCGCTTTACGGGCGGTCACCTCCGTTGATGGGATGACGGCCGATTATTACCCCTTCACCCATGAATTCCTTGGCGAAACCGCGACGCGGATCATCAACGAGGTCCAAGGGATCAACCGCGTCACCTATGATATCACCTCAAAACCGCCCGGCACAATTGAATGGGAATAGGCGGTAGTGGGTCACTTTGAAATGTCAGCAGGATCGACAAGTTGCAAGGCTACGCGCGAGGCACTATCTTAGAGTTATGACAGATAAACCTAAAAGACCCCGTGACGCCAACCAGCTTGCCAAGTTCATTGTGGACATGGCCACTGGTGACGAGCCTGAGCACGAGCCTGATACGTCAGGGCAACGCAAGGGTGGATTGAAAGGTGGTGAGGGGAGAGCCGCTTCCCTCACGCCCCAGCAGAGAGAAGAAATGGCTCGCTTGGCTGCTGAGGCAAGATGGAAGAAAGGCTAGGCCGCGTCCGATAGTGAGAGCTTACGCTCTTCAATATCGTCTCTAAAATCAAACAACATTTGTAGCGGTTTTTGATCTTCATTAAACCCGTTGTAAGCCTCCACGTCAGTATTTAGCTGAACACAATCACCCACAATTTGCTCACGCCGCTGAATGAATGCCTTTTGCATGTGTTCTCGCGGAGCGTCTCTCATCATCGCCCAAAAGGTGTATTGAACCCCGCCTTTGTTCACCCGAACCGCATGGTTAACTCGGAATTTTCGACCATCCTTATCAATTGCGTACTCTTCACGTAGAGCCTTCGACATGTCAGAAGCCAACTTATCAAGTGGGTCTACTTCGGGCAAATCAATCATGCCCTTTGATACTCCCCAGGCAACAGCCTCTCTAGCCGTTGCAGGTACGGAGCCATTCTCCGCTTCATACATATGCCAAATGCTTTGCATTTGTTCGTTGTAATTAGCCATCTCGATCTCCTTACAGACTCACGGGTGCAGGCTCACCCCAACCATCAATAGTCACCGCGCCGTTCAAAAAATTCCTAATCTTAACTTTGTGCTTTGCCAGCCAACCGTACTTATTAACGCTGTACTGTTGATGCATCTTGAATTGCAGTTGACCGACGACAATCCCCGGATGGCGCTGCAATCTTCTCGCCAAGCCGAGAGTATCTTTCTCTGACATGTAGGGATACTTGCGAATAACAAAGGAATCTAAAGCGTCCTGATCGGCGCAAAATTGTGAAGCTGCTACGTTCGCCAATAACTCTTCTTGCGGTAAGCCTTCTGTATCGGGCTTTAAGTCAACGTCAACCATGTCAGGCGATAATTGGTCAGATTGCCCATCCTTGTTGAGCAGGTGTTCAATTTCGTGTCGCAGTACAAACCAAAAATTATCAATCCGGTCATGTCGGCATGTCATGCCAATAACCGGAGATTGAGCATCAAGCCAAAAACAAACACCGTCGATCTCTGCCTTTGGTAGTGTCTCGACAATTGTAAATCGAACACCACATTCAGCTAAGAGCCTAGGAACATGACGTATTTCTTCTGGGTCAGTCATGAAGCGTTCAAGATCATTTACCGCTTGTTTTAATTTCTGTTCCGAATATTTCGGAACTACTATTTCAGCGGCAATTTGCCGGACACGATAAAGCCAAGCCCATTGAAGCTCGGTTGTTTGAGAATAGTCACCAGACTTCCTTGCATTATGCGCCAACCCCGGAACCTGATCTAAGGAGTTCGTGCCAAAGAAACGCATTATTTGCGCCTCTAGCATCGAAACATCACTGGTCTCTTCAAACCAATTTCTCTTGATCATTTCACGGATAGGATACTTTGATTGCAAGAATGCTCTGCGCTCGATTGCGGGGTCAGCAGCCTTTGCCGTTGAAAGCTCATACGCCTTTTGAAGATTTAAGAAATAGCTAGCAGACAGCCCAAACGCCTTGGAAAGCGATTGCGCCATATCTGGGCTTATGCCGCGTTTGCCAGACATGATTGGATTGATCGCTTGCTCCTTCACTCCAAGAATGTAGGCTAGATCGCGCTGCGCCCATCCACGGGCTTCTATCTCGTCTCTGATGAACTCACCGGGATGAGGGACATCAGACATTAACTCTGCAATACTCACTGACGTGCCTCCTTAATGCGGGTCTCCAATGAAGGTGATCGTCGCAACAGCGCCCGAACCCTCACCAGAAACAGTGAATCGTATACGGTATTGGTCATTTACTCGAACTTGCCGTGTGTCATGGATATCTCCCTTTAGAATCTTATAGTCCAAACCGCCTAAGTTTGAGATTTCCTCAAGTTCTGCGGATTCTAACTTTATTAGCGTCTTCCGTGCGCCTTTGATAACCGTGAACGGAAGGCCCATTTTGTGGGCCTGATCTGTAAGGATTCTTGCCAGACTGTCTTTTGCGAACACAATTCTCATGTTGAATCTATCTGACAGAGCGGCAGGCTAATGTCAATTAGCTACTTAACGCCATGCGTTGTTTTTATATACTGCTTGACTAACGGTCAGTTTGAAAATAGATTAAGCCTATGAGAAAACTTGACACCAAATCCCGCGCCCTGATCATCCGCTTACTGGTGGAAGGCAACTCCATTCGTGCAACATCACGCATTGCTGACGTATCGAAGAACACCGTCACAAAACTGCTCGAAGATGCTGGCAAAGCCTGCGCCGCCTACCATGATGAAAACGTCAAAGACGTTGAGGCTAAACATGTTCAAGCTGATGAAATATGGTCATTCTGTTACGCCAAGGCGCGCAATGTGAAAGACGCCAAAGTCGCGCCTGCTGAAGCTGGCGATATCTGGACTTGGACCGCAATGGACCGCGATAGCAAGTTAATGATCAGCTACACGGTAGGTGACCGCTCACAGGCAACAGCGCGTGAGTTTATGTTCGATCTGGCGTCACGCCTTGCGACCCGCATCCAATTGACCACAGACGGACATGGTGGATACCTTAAAGCGGTCACAGACGCATTCTCTGGCGATGTGGACTACGCTATGCTGATCAAGCAGTATGGCAACCCAACTGGTACCAAAGGCCACGAGCGCAAGTATTCACCTGCCGAATGCACAGGCGCGACGAAAGAGGCGATCTTTGGCAACCCCATCATGGAAGACGTTGGCACATCACACATTGAACGCCAGAACCTCACAATGCGCATGGGTATGCGCCGTTTTACTCGCCTGACAAACGCTTTCAGCAAGAAGGCAGAGAACCACGCTTATGCGGTGGCCCTTCACTTCATGCACTACAACTTCGTTCGCACCCACAAGACGCTTCGTATGACCCCTGCAATGGCCGCTGGCCTTGTTGAAGGTCCATGGGAGGTCGAAGATATTGTGGCCTTGGTCGAAAAGGCAGAAGATGCAGCACCAAAGAAGCGCGGACCCTATAAGAAGCGTTCAGCTAAGCCCGAGTAGCTGGCTCATTTGAAATGCGGCATCATCATCCGGTATCGCCGCGAGAACTTCTATTTCTAAATCCGTTGAGATTGCATTTGAGCGATAGAGGAAGTACTTAGAGTTGAGGTCGAAATCAGAATACACGTACTGTGAAAGTCGCGAGTTCATTGGCGAAATCTTCAAAGTAACGTGCTCAGAAACGTCTTTGGAGTAGTAAATCATTGAAGAAAACTCATCGTTTAGTCCCTAACCCTACAATTACACTGCCAAAGTTGGCTGAGTATATGGATGCGTCCGATCAGGCGCGACGGACCCTTCTTCGAGATAGAAAGTACGCCCCTCTCGCCCGACTCATGCAGCACAAAATCGCTAAAAAAACTTTAGCTGACCACATTGAAGAAGGGAATCCCCTTCCGGGCGATTTACCTGACAGGGCGGAGCAAATCCGCAACATGCTTGCCGACACCGACTTTGACCAGCAGGTGTTTGACCAGAACGCTGACTATGTTCAGGCATTTAGCGATGTGTCCCACAAGTTCGACTTGAGCGGCTTTGAGATGACGGGTTCGGAGGATAGATTCGACCGCGAGTTCAACGGCACTCTCGTTAAGTTCCGACCAAATTTTCTAGTTTCGCGCACAACGAAAGCGAACACGCAAAAGGTCGGATCAGGAATGTTTCGGTACTCGAAGAGCGGCCCGGTAGCAGAGGCAGTAGCACAGTTTCAGGCTGCATTCATGTTTGGATATTTCTCAAATTTTCCATTTATTGAGGAGGCAAAGCCGGAAGCCGAACTCTGCTTTGTTTTGTGTGCGAACACTGGCGAAACCCATCACACACCTAATAAACCGATTTATAAGTTCAATGAGATGAAAGCCGTTTGCTCAGACATCGCTGAAAAATGGGATAATATCGGGCCACCAACCAACGCCGTATTTTAAATTTCAAAGTGACCCACTACCGAATAGGCGCGTAATCCGCTTCCCTTTTGCCGCGCGCTTGCCCTAATCTACGCGAGGGCAAACGCCCGTTTGGGGGATTTGATGCCTAAAATCATGCTGCGCGGCGCGCTTCTTTGCATGCCTGAAGAAGTCGAGCTGGTGCTTGACGCCTTGCCCGATCACATCCGCAAAACCCGGGCAGAGCCGGGCTGCATTGCCTTTTCCGTCAGCCAATCGGATGAAGACCCCTGCCGCTTTGATGTGGCCGAGGTCTTTGCCAATCGCGCCGCATTTGAGGCCCACCAGACCCGCACCCGCGCCTCCGATTGGTTCGCCCAAACCGGCCATATCAAACGCAAATACGAGATTTCAGAGGGATGAGCGCCGCAGATTCAGCCGCCCAAAGCGCGCCAAATCGCCCGGTGCGCGCCGCCCTTTGGATGATCGGCGCGCTGATCGGCTTTTCCTCCATGGCCATCGCCGGGCGCGAGCTGGCAGCGGGGCTCGATACATTCGAGATCATGTTCTACCGCTCCGGTCTTGGGCTGGTGACGATCCTTTTGATCTCCTCCGCCTTTGGCACGCGTCACACGATCACTGTCCGCGCCATGCCGCTGCATTTCGCCCGCAATATCAGTCACTTCATCGGCCAAAACCTCTGGCTCTATGCGCTGACCCTGATCCCGCTTGCCCAACTTTTCGCAGTTGAATTCACCTCTCCGGTGATCGTCGCCCTGCTCGCGCCGCTCTTGCTGAATGAGCGGATGAGCGCGATGCGCGCCCTTACCGCAGCGCTTGGATTTATCGGCATATTGATCGTCGCCAACCCCTTTGATGGCGCAGGGCTCTCGCCCGGCATCATCGCTGCGATCCTCTGCGCCTTTGGCTTTGCGGGCTCGATCATTTTCACCAAAAAACTCACGAGCCAAGCACATGCTTCGGTGACCTGTATCCTCTTTTGGCTCTCGGTGATCCAGCTTGGCCTTGGTGCAATCTGTGCAGGCTATGACGGCGATATTGCCCTGCCCACGTTTGAGCAGCTTCCATGGCTTGCGCTGATCGGGCTTGCCGGGCTTGGCGCGCATTTCAGCCTGACAACCGCGCTGTCGCTCGCGCCCGCCACGGTGGTGATCCCGGTTGATTTCCTGCGCCTGCCGCTGATTGCCATAATCGGGATGAACTTCTACGCAGAACCCTTTGCAATCAATGTCTTTATCGGCGCGGCGCTCATCTTTGGCGCAAACTATATCAACATCCTGCGCGAGGCCCGCGCCGCCAAAAAAACCCGCACCGCTTAGGCGCAAGTATCGGATTGCGGCGCGCCATTAACGGGCCTAGCGTGCCCCCATGGTCGCCCAAAAACAAATCAGCCTCGCCGCTTGGATCGGCCTTGGAACGCTCGCCCTGATCTGGGGCGGCTCGTTTATGGCCAATGCGGTCATGCTCAAAGAAATGAGCGTCTATTGGATCGTCGCCTCGCGGGTCAGCCTTGGCGCGCTGGTGCTTTGGATCTATGTGATCGCGCGCGGCTATACGCTGCCGCGCGGCGCGCGCATTTGGGCCGATTTGCTGATTATGGGGCTGTTTAACAATGTCGTCCCCTTCATTCTGATCGCTTGGGGCCAGCAGCATATCGCCTCGGGCCTCGCCTCGATCCTGAATGCCGCAACGGCCTTTTTCGCCATCATCATCGCGGCCATCGTCTTTTCTGATGAGCGGCTGACTGCGCGCAAAATCGCCGGGGTCACGCTTGGCTTTGGCGGTGTTGTGCTGGTGATTGGGCTGAGCGCGCTCAAGGGCTTTTCGCTTGCCTCCATCGGCCAGCTCGCCGTTCTGGGCGCGGCCGTTTCTTACGGGCTTTCGGCCACTTTCGCGCGCGCACGCCTCTCCGGCATCCGCCCCGAAATCGCGGCGACAGGCATGCTGACCTGTTCCTCGCTGGTGATGATCCCGCTGGCCTATGCGATTAGCGGCGCGCCAAACCTCGCGCTCACCAGCCAGACAATCATGGCCACCCTCTACCTCGCGATCCTCTCAACCGGCATCGCATATTTGCTCTATTATCGCATCCTTGCCGCCGCCGGCACAGGCAACACAGCCCTCGTCACCCTGCTGGTAACGCCGGTTGCCGTGGCCCTTGGCGCGCTGCTTTTGCGCGAAAGCCTCGCCCCTCAAGCTTACGGCGGATTTGCCCTGATCGCCCTTGGCATGCTTGTGATCGATGGGCGGCTCTTGCGCATTTTCGCACGCGAAGATCGCGCCTAACATTGACCCCGCCCCAATCCGGGCGCTACCAAGGGGGCAAGAGCAGGTAAGGGCGCGAAAATGATCTATAAAGACGCAAAAAGCTGGCAAAACGCGGCGCAACAACGGGTGATGCTGTTTGGCATGTCGGGCCTTGGCAAAACCTATGTCTCGACCATGCTGCGCGAAAGCCGCGCCTGGTTTCACTACTCCGTCGATTACCGGATTGGCACGCGCTATATGGGCGAACATATCGCCGATAATTTCAAAGCCGAGGCGATGAAAAATCCCTTTCTGGCCGAGCTGTTGCGCAGCGATAGCATCTATGTTGGCTCCAACATTACCTTTGAAAACCTCGCCCCGCTAAGCACCTATCTCGGCAAACCGGGTGATCCGGCACGCGGCGGATTGCCGATCGCAGAATACCGCAAACGCCAAGCCCAACACGCCACCGCCGAGATCGCCGCCCTGCACGACAGCGCCCATTTCATTGAGCGCGCGGATAAGCTCTATGGCTATCAGAATTTCGTCTGCGACAGCGGCGGCTCGATCTGCGAAGTGGCTGATCCCTTTGCCGATCACGATCCAGTGCTGCAAGCGCTTGCCGATACAATGCTGCTTGTGTGGATTGAGGGCTCGGACGCCCATACCGCCGAGCTGATCCGCCGCTTTGATCGCGCGCCCAAACCGATGTATTATCAGCCCAAGTTTCTTGATGCCGCTTGGGAGGAATATCTAAGCGAAAACAATGCTGTTGAGGACGACGTTGATCCTGATAGCTTCATCCGCTGGACCTATGCGCGCGCCCTTGCGCATCGCCAGCCGCGCTATGAATCCATGGCCAATCGCTACGGCGTCAAGGTCTGCGCTGAGGAGATCGCCGCGCTCAAAACACCTGCTGATTTCGAAGCCCTGATTGGGCGCGCCATCACCCGCAGGCTTGAGAATGAGGGCAACTAACCCTATCTCAACCCCCTACAAGACCGATTAAGCCCAACCAACAATACCGGATAAACCTGATGCCGATCACCCTGCCCGAAAACCTTCCCGCCTTTGATGTCCTCTCGAATGAGGGCGTCATGGTGATGGGCGTGGGCCGCGCAGCAGAGCAGGAAATCCGCCCCATTCGCATCGGTCTGCTCAACCTGATGCCAAAGAAAATCCAGACCGAAAATCAGTTTGCCCGCCTCATCGGCGCAACCCCTCTGCAAATCGAGTTCAGCCTGATCCGCATGTCTGATCACGAGGCCAAGAACACCGCTGCCGAACATATGGAAGAGTTTTACCGCCCCTTTTCCGAGGTCCGCGCCACGGGCGAAAAATTCGACGGGCTGATCATCACTGGCGCCCCGATTGAGCATCTCCCCTTTGAGGAGGTCACCTATTGGGATGAGCTGACGCAGGTTTTTGAATGGACCCAGAGCCACGTCCATTCGACCATGGGCGTCTGTTGGGGCGGCATGGCGATGATCAACCATTTCCACGGCACGCCAAAACATCTGCTGCCGGCCAAACTGCTCGGCTGCTATCGCCATCAAAACCTTGCGCCAAACTCGCCTTACTTGCGCGGTTTCTCGGATGATCTGATCATCCCCGTGAGCCGCTGGACAGAGATGCGCCAAGCCGAAATCGATGCGGATCCCGCGCTGATCACACTGCTTGGCTCGGATGAGGTCGGCCCGTGTTTGGTCCAAGATCCAGAGCACCGCGCGCTCTATATCTTCAACCATCTGGAATATGACAGCCTGACCCTCAAAGAGGAATACGACCGCGATAGCGCGTCCGGAGCCCCAATTGATGTGCCGCGCAATTACTATCCCGATGACGATCCAACCCAAGTGCCGCTGAACCGTTGGCGCAGCCATGCTCATCTTCTTTATGGCAATTGGATCAATGAGATATACCAAACAACCCAGTATGATCTGGCCAAGATTGGCACTGTTTAACCGCTTGGGCAGCGCGCAGAAAAGCCTGCGCGCTTGCCGCTGCGCCCCCAATTGCACCCCCGCGCGATACACGCGATACTCCCCTCAACCGCCCCGATCCAATGAGGCCCGAAATGTCCCTACCCTTTGATGGCGCCATTAGCGCGTTTTACCAAAACGAGGCCCCACAAGAGATGCGCGCCGCCATCGAAGCGAGCTCCAAGAAAGACATCCTCTCGGGCACATATCCCTATGAGCGCTGGATGAAAAAATCCGCCTATGAGGATCAGATGGGCGCGCTTCAGCTGCAATTGGTGCGGCTTTTGGCGGATATCAAAGCAAGCGGCAAACGGGTTGTGATCATCTTTGAAGGGCGCGACGCTGCGGGAAAAGGCGGAACAATCAAGCGCTTACGTGAGAACCTTAATCCAAGGAATGCTCGCGTTGTTGCCCTGTCCAAACCGACAGAGGACGAAAGCACCCAGTGGTATTTTCAGCGCTATGTCAAACACCTGCCCAGTGCTGGCGAAATGGTGATCTTTGATCGCAGCTGGTACAATCGCGGCGTTGTTGAGCATGTTTTTGGCTTTTGCGATACGCCACAGCGCGAACGGTTTTTCCACCAGCTCCCCGAATTTGAGGACATGATCGCCTCTGAGGGCATCACCCTGATCAAAATCTGGCTCAACGTCGGCCGCGCCGAACAGCTGCGCCGCTTTATCGCGCGCGAAAGCGATCCGCTCAAACAGTGGAAACTCTCTTGGATCGATGTCGAGGGCCTCAAGAAATGGGATGCCTATACGGCCGCAATTGGCGAGACATTTGAGCGCTCGCATCGCGCTGTGGCCCCTTGGACGATCATCCGCTCGGACGACAAATACCGCGCGCGCATTGCCGCCCTACAAAGCATCCTTAGTGTGATCGATTTTGAGGGCAAAGACGCATCAAACATCGGCGCGATTGACCCCAAAATCTGCGGCGGGCCGGACATCTGGAATGCATAAACGCGGCTATCATCACGGCAATCTCAAGCAGGCATTGATCGATGCGGCGCTGATCTTGATTGAGGAAAAAGGCCCGACCGGCTTTACCCTCTCAGAGGCCGCCAAACGCGCCGGCGTCACCCCGGCAGCCGTCTACCGCCACTTTGCCGGACGTGAAGATCTGATCGCCGAAATTGCCCGCCAAGGCTATGAAATCTTTGCTGATTTGATGGAATACGCGCGCGCCAAAGGCAATCCATCCGCCCTTGCCGCCTTTGAGGCCACCGGGCGCGCCTATCTCGCGTTTGCGCGCAAACATCCGGGCCATTATATCGCGATGTTTGAAAGCGGCATCTCGATCAATCGCTCGCCCGAGCTGAATTTGGTCGCCACCCGCGCGCTTGGCGTTCTTGAGGGCGCCGCCGCCGAGCTTTCCAAACATATCCCCGCCGACAAACGCCCGCCCGCTGCGATGTTTTCGGCCCATATCTGGGCGCTCAGCCACGGCGTTGTTGAGCTGTTTGCGCGCGGCTCACCGGGGACCAAAAGCCCCTTCCCGCCCGAGGATCTGCTTGAAACCGGCATCGGGATTTACCTGCGCGGGCTTGGCCTGATTGAGCCGGACAAATAGCCGCCGATTACGCGCCAAACACCACCAAGGAGCGCGCATCCCAAGCGATCCGCGCATTTGCGCCGCGCGCCAAAACCTCGCGGCCAACAAAATTTTTCATCGAAATCGTCAGCAGCTTGTCCGTGCCCTCAAGGCGCACCTCGTAATAGGTCATGTCGCCGTAATAGGTTACCTCAACCACCTCGCCATGCGCCACGCTGCGTTCTGTCTGCTCATCAGGGGCCAAAATCGCGAGGGTTTCGGGCCGAATGCCGATGCTGACCGGGCCGCCGGCTATCCCAGCAGGGCATTGCTCTTGGCTTACAATGGCCGCGCCAAGCCCATCCACCTGAACCTCGATATCACGTGATTTTTGGAGCATCGCGGTACCGGGTAAAAAGTTCATCACCCCGATGAATTCGCCAACGCGCCGACTTACCGGGCGGCGATAAAGCGTTTGCGGATTAGCGAGTTGCGCGATTTCGCCGTCAAACATCACGGCGATGCGATCCGACATAATTAGCGCTTCTTCTTGATCATGGGTGACCAAAATGAAGGTGATACCCACATGGCGCTGAAGGCGGCGCAGCTCGCGCTGCATCTGGTCGCGCATCTTTTTGTCGAGCGCAGAAAGCGGCTCATCCAGCAGCAAAACTTTCGGCTTGAGCACAAGCGCGCGTGCAAGAGCAACCCGCTGGCGCTGCCCCCCCGAAAGCGCCGAGGCCGCACGCTCTCCAAACCCGGTAAGCCCAACCATTTCAAGCGCTTCCTCGACCAAAGCGCGCTTATCCGCGCGGCTCAAATCGCTGCGTTTGCGCAGGCCAAAGCCGACGTTCTGCGCGACATTCAGATGGGGAAAAATCGCATAGGATTGAAACACCATATTGGTCGGCCGCTTATTGGCCGGCACGCCCTCCATATCCGCGCCGCCAATCATCACGACCCCGTCCGAGACATCCTCAAACCCCGCGATCACCCGTAAAAGCGTCGTCTTCCCACAGCCAGAGGGGCCAAGCAGAGAGAAAAATTCGCCCGCGCCAATCTCAAGATCAATGCCGCGCAGCGCGTGATACTCGCCGTAATATTTCTGCACGCCTTTAAGCGAAATGATCGGGTTTTCAGCTGTCACAGGAAGCCTCCGGTTTGCTTGCCACCGGCGCGCGCAATGCCGCGGCGGCGGAAATATTCGGCGATTGTTAGAAGCAGGATCGAGGCAATCACAAGGATCGTCCCAAGCGCCATGACGGCGGGCAATTGTTTGGGAAAACGCAGCATCGACCAAAGGTAGACCGGCAGCGTCGGCTCGCTTGAGCTTAGGAAAAACGCGATGATGAATTCGTCCATCGAGATGGTGAAAGAGATCAGCAGTGCCGAAATAATCCCCGGCATCACCAGCGGCAAAGTGATCAATCGGAAGGTCGAAAGGCGCGTCTCGCCCAGATCAATCGAGGCCTCCTCCATCGACCCGTCAAGCGCTGCAAAAGCCGAGTTGAGGATCGCGATGGCAAACGGTGTACAGATCAATGTGTGCCCCGCAATCACCGCCCAAAGCCCTGTATCAAGCCCGGCCCGCAAGATCACCACAAGCAGCGAAACCGCGACGATAATTTCCGGAAGCACAAGCGGCAGCATGATGAAACCCATGATCGCGCGCTTTGCCGGGAAGCGATGGCGCGTCGCCGCCAATGCGCCGCAAGTCCCGAGAATGGTTGCAAAAACCGCCGATGTGATCGCCACCAAGAGCGAGCTTTTGACCGCCCCTTGCAGCGCCTCGATCTGCGCCAACTCGCCAAACCATTTGGTCGTGAAGCCCGAAAGCGGAAAGGCGATCACGGTTGCGTCGTTAAAGGCAAACAGCGGCAAAAGCAGGATCGGCGCATAGAGAAACAACAGGTAAACGAAGGCATATCCGCGCAGCCAGCCGCCCTTGCCCTTACCCCCGCTCATCGCGCCCGCACCTTGCCAAAAAGCCGCCCCATCGCCCAGACAAACACCAGCGCAACCAAGCCCACGATCAGCATCGCAATCACCGCCAAAGCCGCGCCCATCGGCGCATCATTGAGCCGCAAGAACTGCGTTTGGATCATATTCGCGATCATCAGCCCGCCCGGCCCACCGACCAATTTGGGCGTGATGTAATCGCCGATTGTGGGGATGAAAACGATTAGCGAGGCTGCGACAACACCGGGCATCGCCAGCGGCAAAGTGACCCGCGAACAGGCGCGCAAACGGCTCTCGCCCAGATCGCGGGCGGCCTCAAGAAGCGAGCGATCAATCTTCTCCAGCGCCACGTAAATCGGCAGGATCGCGAAAGGCGCATAGGCATGCGCCAGCGTGATCACCACCGCATTGGCGTTATACAAAATAAAGCTCAGCGGCTCCTCAATCAGCCCCGTCGCTGTCAGCCCTGAATTGAGCACGCCGTTATAGCCAAGGATCACTTTCCACAGGAAAACCCGGATCAAATAGGAGGTCCAAAACGGGATGGTGATCAAAAATATCCACATCGATTTTCGGTGCGCCGGCACATGAAACGAGACGAAATAAGCGATGGGAAAGGCGGTGATCACCGTCACCAAAGTGACCATTCCGGCGATCCCGAGCGAGCGCATCATCAGCAAACGATAGAGCGGCTCGGTGAAGGCCTCAATGTAGTTTTCAAAGGTGATGGCCGTGTCAAAACTGCGAATTCCCGTTTGCGTCCAGAAGCTTATCCAAATGATCGCGCCAAGCGGAATGGCCAAAAGCAACAGCGCATAAAGCGCCACAGGGCTGATGATCGCCATGCCGCGGGCTTGGTCAGAACGGGCAAATCTGCGCAATCCCATCAACCCGCCTCCGCCAAAACGGCTTTGCTAAAAGCATCCAAAACGCGCGCGCCGTATGAGACATTGCCGTGCAGGCGATCGCGGGTTGGGTGGGCTGCACCGCCGCCGGTAAGGCGCTGCGACCCTTGCATAAATTCGCTTTGGGTAAAGATGCCGCCAGTGCGCGTCTCTTCGGGCTGGGGCACAAAGCCAAGCCCTTGATCGGCGCATATCGCGGCGACCTGCGCCTCAAACTGCGCCATCAACGCCGCGCCATCGCCCATCCGCGCGGTATAGCGAAAGCCCTCGTAGCCCTCGGTATCTTGGCGCACGGCGATATCCAGATTTGGCTGGGGCAGCACCCATGCTTTTTGCCCGGTCACATCGCTTAGCCGCTTGGCCAAATGCAAGGCGCTGGTCTTGGCGAGGCGATCGCGCAGGTCTTGCTCAAAGCAGGCGCGCGAGCGCAGCGGGCGATTGTGCTTTTCAATATCGCCAAGCGCATTGACCGAAGGCAGGCCCAAATAGACCCCCGAGCGATAGCTCCAAATCGCCGTTTGAACGCTTAGCTTTTGGCCGATAACCGCAAAGAAATCATAGCCTTGCAGCGGAATAGCCGAAACACCATTCACCCCTTCCAGCGCATCGCGCGCTTTCTCATTCTTGGGCCGGATCGCCACCGGATCAAAGGTGCAACCCCACCAATTCCCCCCTGGCATCCCGAAGAAATCCAGATCAATGCCATCCCATCGCGCCGGCTCTTCACGCCAAGCGCCCATCAAAGCCGCCACATGGGAATTGCCGATGATACAGCCGCGTTTCTTCATTTTGAGAAGGCCTCAAGCAGCACGTCTTCGCAGATCAGATCGTCTTCCGCCTGTTGCGCGGCCTCCTCTTGCGCCTCAAGCGGGGCATCCCCGGGCGCAGCCTCGCGCGGGGCCGCGCCGTCTCCCGCTTCAAACCCATGCGCGCCCAAAAAGATCCCCATCACTTGGGCAACCCCTTCTGCGCGGACCGAGCGCAGATTGTCTTCAAACATATCCTGAGGCGCGGCCCAGGTCGTGACAATCTCGTAAGACGGGAAATAATCCACATCCCCATGCGCATCGCTAAAGGCGCCCGCCGCGGCGCGCAGGGTCGATTTGGACCAAGTCGTTGCAACCAATACGTGATCATCCGAACCTGTGGCGGTGAGCGGCACAGGCGAGACGGTGAGCAGCATCTTGATATCGGGCTGGATCATTTGCAAAAGTGCGCGCATCTCAGCCAGATCGGCAAGCAATTCAGGATAGGTGAAATTGTGAAACACATGGCGTTCGGGCGCGTACTCTCCGGCAATCACACCGGGCGCAATCGCATAAACGCGGCTCAATTCGGTATCCATCCAGGCTTCCGTCAGCCCCAACGTAAAGACAAAGACATCCGCCTGCGCCAGCATCCCGCCAACCCGGCTGAGATGATATTCGCGCAGCGCCA
The DNA here is from genome assembly GCA_047631555.1 of Halocynthiibacter sp. Lineage (GTDB taxonomy): Bacteria > Pseudomonadota > Alphaproteobacteria > Rhodobacterales > Rhodobacteraceae > JBLHZY01. Next base: position 782,226 of record JBLHZY010000001.1, read on the forward strand.
AAACCTCCGCCACGCTCTCGCAGCCCTCCGGCTCAACCCCGGGGCGCAGCGCATCATAAAAGCGGCCCCCCCGCTCCCAAACCAGCGCCTCATCAAGGCGCAGATCGATCACATCGCGCAGCAGTTCAACCATCTGGCGCGGCGTATAGATATTGCCGTAGCGCGCCGAATAAATGCCGAAATTAAAGCGCTTAGCCTGCGCCGCCGTTAGCCCCGAAGGCGCAGGCTCGCAATCCAAAACCTCGACACCAGACTGGCGCAGATAGCGCCCTATATGCTGGGCAAAACAAGAGCCCGCCGTAGCAACCTTCGTCTCAGCTTTGATCGGGAATTTAGGCTCAAACAGCCCCGGATAGGCCGCGCGATCCGTGCTGACCACGCCCGTGCGCCAAAAGGCCTGCGATGGCAGATCGCCGTAGGGGTTAAGCACGGTGTGAACTCTCAGCTAAGGATAGATGCGATCAATATGCGGCAATCGGGGGGGGCGTGCAATATCCGGCGTGTTTGGGGGTAGCTTGGACACATTCGGCCCGGAGTGGACGTTGATAATGTCTTGAGAGTTGCGATGAACCTTGCAATAAGAATGCATTACATTGGCCGATCCTGTAGCTTTAGGTGGCCACTATTACGTCAACTCAGAACAGCTTCGGATCAAGGCGTTCAAACATTTCTTGAGATCAAATAAGATACAAACGACGCGCAAGCGCCAAGCATGAACAGAGCATCCGTTTCGTCGACAGCTTCATCTACCCCAAAAACTTTCGCATGTCGGATGCCGGTTTTCTTGTCACTGGTATAACCGTACAATGCCCCAAATGCCTTCTTCAAGCCACCGTGGAGTTTCCCACGTTTTTCAAGCTCTGTCAGGGCGGCTCCTAGAGTTTCTCCGGGCGCAAGCTTAACAGCTGTCGCTTCTACGGAATGAATGCTTTCTCGTACACTCCCAACCCAATCGCGATCCGCAAGTTTTTTCCCTGCGGCAACCAAATGTTGCCTTGCCCCTTTATTTCCCGAGTTCTCAGCTTCATCAATCGCTTCTAGCAGCACACTGGCTTGTTCGTTGGTACCTACCGCAATGACGAGATTATCTTTCAGGCGGTAAGCTGCTCGAGCATCAACAAATGCTTGGCTCAAGTCTTCGTTAAAATTGCTTGTGCATCCACGATGTTTGGCAAAGAATTCAATCAGATTGAACAATTTGTCATAGGTATGCTTGGTTATGAATTGCTCCAACTCTCTGTTCATTTCGGAAGGACTATTTTTGAACGAATTAATCGGTGAACCAAAGAACCTAACGTGTAAGTCTTGGGCAACTCGTTTCCATTCCCCATCGAAATAAAGGCTCATGGGGCCGTTACAAGCGACCCGGTCGATTTCTTGATCCAACGCATAGTGGATCAAACGGCGAAATTCAGTTGAAACCTGCTGGAGTTTCAACTGCTCTGGAACGGGTTGTAAACCATTGCGTTGAGAGAAATTGAGCGCATCAAACCTTTCCGTCATAACGTCATTCCCTGTGCGAAAACCACTTCATCATAGATGCAACTTAACAAGATGTACGGGGAAGTTTAGTCATAATTACTTCTCTGCGAAAGTCGGTTCCCCTAGCGGATAGAATTGCCCTAATACACCGCAGCGAACCTCCGCCTCCCGCCCATATCTCTACCCCCCAAAGCAAAAAGGGCCCGCCAATGGCGAGCCCTTTCCGAATATTTTCGCAAGCACCTTAGCGTTTGGAGAACTGGAAGCTCTTACGCGCTTTGGCTTTACCGAATTTCTTACGCTCAACAACGCGGCTATCGCGGGTGAGGAAGCCGGCTGCTTTGAGGGCAGCGCGCAGCGAGGGATCATAAAGCTGGAGGGCTTTGGAAATCCCGTGTTTCACAGCGCCAGCTTGGCCAGAAAGACCGCCGCCTTTGACTGTCGCCATCACGTCGAACTCGCCTTCGCGGCCAGCAACTGTAAAGGGCTGACGCAGGATCATTTGCAGCACGGGGCGTGCAAAATATGTGTCCATGTCTTTGCCGTTAACGATCACTTTGCCGGAACCGGGCTTGATCCAAACGCGGGCAACCGCATCTTTACGTTTGCCAGTCGCATAAGAGCGACCAAGCTCATCACGCTTGGGCTCAACAGGTGCGAGCATTTCAACGGGAGCAACAGTGCCTTCAGCAACAGCGCCAAGCTCTTCAAGAGTATTGATTTGATCAGCCATGATTATGCGCTCCGCGTGTTTTTCGGGTTCATGACTTTGACGTCAAGAACTTCGGGCGATTGGGCTTCATGCGGATGCTCAGCACCTGCATAAACGCGCAGATTTGTCATCTGCTGGCGGGAAAGTTTGCCACCGGGCAGCATGCGCTGAACCGCTTTGGTCACAACGCGCTCGGGGAACTTGCCCTCGAGGATCTGGCTGGCTGTGCGCTGCTTGATCCCACCAGGGTGGCCTGTGTGCCAGTAGTAGGTTTTGTCGGTGCGCTTTTTGCCCGTCAGCTGAATTTTGTCAGCGTTGATGATGATCACATTGTCGCCCATATCCATGTGCGGTGTGAAGGTCGCCTTGTGTTTACCACGAAGGCGCATAGCGACGATTGATGCCAAACGACCAAGAACAACGCCTTCAGCGTCGATGATGATCCATTTTTTATCAATGTCCGCCGGTGTTGCGGAGAAAGTTTTCATGTGTTCGCCCTTAGCGAGGAATTCGGATTGCTGTGTTCTAAGGGTTTCTGCGGCGCAGTCAAGCGCGGGAACGTCGATATAATCGTTCAAAATCAGTAGCTTGCAAAATAGGTATTATTATACCCCAATAAATGTGCCTTTTCGGAGTCGTTTCGCCCAAATCCGCGCCAAAGTCGCCATGGCGCTATGCGTAAAAGGGCAATCTGGGCATATTTGGGGGGTGTTTAACGAGGGAAAATGGTTTCGAAATGTCTAACATTTTAAATTCACAACTTTTTTTCGAAGGCTTACTGCTGCTTGGCCCAATCGGAATCTTTCTAGTTATTCTCGCCAGCATTGCAAAGCGCCAGAACAATAAGCTAACAACCAAATCCAAAATCATGAAATTTCTTGGGATCATTTTCATCCTAATATTTAGTGGTTTTATACTTTTTGTCATATTCGCCGCTGTTCAAGTAGTCCTGTTAATTGTAGATTTGTAAAACATATAGCTCAGACAGATTACCGCTGAAAATACATCGGCCATGAAGATGGTGCACTCAAACCCCGACAATTTCGCCGGCTCTGAAAATCGTGCCAAGCTATTGCATGCTACCCCTTCGGGATTGAATAGGTCAGGCTCGCGCGGGCAACCGGCGCCGCCTGCCCCTCCGAATACATCAACACATCGCCAACCGCCAAAACCCGTCCAAGCTTCAACAGTTTGGTCTGCGCGATAAGATCAACCCCCGCCGCAGGTTTGCGCATGAAATCGATCGAGCAATTGGTCGTGACCGTCAGCGCCTTTGGCCCGATCCTGCTCAAAATAGCGAGGTAAACCGAGACATCCGCCAGCCCAAACATCGTCGGCCCAGAGACCGTCCCGCCGGGGCGCAGATGCCGCTCGGCCACCTTCAGGCGCACAGTGATCCCCTCCATCGAGGCCGCATCAACGCCAAAATCTTGCGCCACCTGCCCAAAATCGCGCGCCAAAAACGCCTCTAAGGCGGCTGCGTCCATTGCCAATTCATCGCTCATTTCGGTCTTCCCCCAAAAGCACTTGCCCCCTACACTTTCGTAAATTCATAGGGAGAACAAGATGCAACGGATCAACCGAAACGATACAGGCGCGGTCGCGCATCTTGAGATGAACGTGCCCGGCAGCCTCAATGCGCTAAGCGACGGGATGATCAGTGATCTGACCCAAGCGCTTGACGATATTGCCGCCGATCCGGCCATCCGCGCGGTGATCCTCTCAGGCGCGGGCAAGGCCTTTTGCGCAGGCCACGACCTCAAAGAAATGACCGCTGCGCGCGCAGCCCCCGATAAAGGGGCGGCCTATTTCGCCGATCTTTTCGCCCGCTGCGCCGCCCTGATGCAACGCATCATCACCCTGCCCCAACCCGTCATCGCCATGCCCCACGGCATCGCCACCGCCGCAGGCTGCCAGATGGTCGCCACATGCGATCTTGCCATCGCCGCGGAGGGCACGCGCTTTGGCGTCAACGGCGTCAATATCGGGCTGTTCTGCTCGACCCCTATGGTCGCGCTCAGCCGCAATATCCCGCGCAAACAGGCCTTTGAGATGCTCACCACAGGCCAGTTTATCGACACAGGCCGCGCTGCCGAACTGGGCCTGATCAATCGCGCCGTCCCCCATGAGGAGCAGCTGGACCAAACCATGCAACTCGCCCAAACCATCGCCGCCAAGCTCGGCTCGGCGGTCAAAATCGGCAAACGCGCCTTCTATGAACAACTCGAAAAACCGCTCAAAGAGGCCTATGCCTTTACCGGCCAGGTCATGGTCGAAAATATGCTGGATGCCGATACCGCCGAGGGCATCAACGCCTTCATTGAAAAGCGCGATCCCAACTGGACACAGCCATGAATGAAGAGGTCCGCGCCGCCCTAGACGCCATTGAAAACCCAACCCGGCGCGCCGACGCGATCCGCCTCAACGAGATCATGCAAAGCGCCTCGGGCTTTCAACCAAAACTCTGGGGCAAAATCATCAGCTACGGCAGCTATGACTATACATATGCATCCGGGCGCAGCGGCACATCGCTTGCCACGGGCTTTGCGCCGCAAAAGACCAAGCTCTCTCTCTACATCATGCCCGGATACGCCGATTTCGCGCCGCTCCTTGCCCGCCTTGGCAAGCACAAAACCGGCAAAGCCTGCCTCTATATCAACAAGCTCGCGGATATAAATGAAGCCGTTTTGCAGGAGATCATCAAAGCCGGCCTCCAAAACCTCGCCACACGCTGGCCCATCACGCCAACTTAGGACCAAAAGCCCTTAGACTTTTTCTTGGTCTAAATACTCAAATCCTCTCGCCCGCTGCACAGCGCGCCCTATGAGTATTTGAACCAAGAAAAAGTCGGGCGCAGGCGCCTATCCACAGGGTATTGCCGCCTAAGAAAGCCCGTAAAGCCCGCTGAATTTCTCTTCTAAATAGGACAGAAGCGGCGCCTCGCTTGGGGCTTGGCCGCAGGCTTGGGTGATCAGATCGACAGGGCGGTAAAGCCCGCCGTGGCGTTGCACGTTTTCAGCCAACCATGCGGTTGCCGCCCCGGTTTCACCGCGCGCCAGTTGTGCATCGAGATCGGGAACTGCTTGGCGCAAAGATTGGTTGAGACAGCCCGCATAGACATTGCCCAAAGTATAGGTCGGGAAATAGCCAAACAGGCCAACCGACCAATGCACATCCTGCAAAACGCCGTGTGAGGGCTGATCGACCTTGAGGCCGAAATCAGCGTGAAAACGGCTGTTCCATGCCTCTTCCAGATCAGCGACCTCAAGATCGCCGCCGATCAGCGCGCGCTCAAGGTCAAAGCGCAGCATGACGTGGAGATTATAGTGGACCTCATCCGCTTCGGTGCGGATATAGCCGGGCGCGACGCGGTTAACGGCGCCGTAGAATTCCTGCGCATCCGCAAGGCCCATATCGCCGAAAATCGCCTTCATCCGCGTATAGAGCCAGCCGGTAAAGGCGGCGCTGCGGCCCAGTTGGTTTTCATAAATCCGGCTTTGGCTTTCATGCACGCCCATGGAAACACCGCTGCCAAGGGGCGTCATCGCATAGTCCGGCGCGATGGCTTGCTCATAGCAAGCGTGGCCGACCTCATGGATCGTCGAGTAGATGCAGTTGAACGGATCGGTGGGATCGGTGCGGGTGGTGATCCGCACATCCGCGCCAGAGCCGGATGAGAACGGATGCACCGCTTTGTCGATCCGCCCACGGGTAAAATCATAGCCAAAAGCGGCGGCAACTTCACGGGTGAGCGCCATTTGCTCGGCCTCATTAAACTGGCCGGTGATGCCTTTGGGCGGATCGCCCGCGGCAATTATCCGCGCGCGCAGATCAACAAGGCCGGGGCGCAGCGCATCAAACATCGCGCCGATGCTTTGGGCCGTTGCGCCGGGCTCGTAATCGTTGAGCAGCGCGTCATAGCGCGCGCCCCCTTGAGCAAGCGCATCTGCCTCTTCACGGCGCAGATCGACGACCTTTATGAGCGTCGGCAGGAAGGCGGCAACGTCCTCATCCGCACGCGCCCGCGCCCATGTGCCTTGGGCCACAGAGGTAACGCGGGCAAGCTCGGCGGCCAAGGCGGCGGGGACTTTGGTGTTGCGGGTATAGTCGCGGGTTATCTCGCGGATTTGGGCCTGGCCGACCTGATCAAGCGCGCTTGCGTCGATCTGATCGAGCCATTCTGCGAGGCGCGGATCGGTACGCCGCGCATGCAGGATGCCTTCAATCGCCGCCATTTCTTCGCCGCGCTGATCGGCCGCGCCGCTTGGCATCATCGTCTCTTGATCCCAGCCCAAACGCCCCGAGATTTGCCCCAAAGCGCCGGTTTCGCGCACGAACCCCATCAGATCATCATATGCACCCATGGATCAGGCTCCCTTAATCGATTGCGCGTGGGGATATTGCGCCAAGAACCGCGCGCGCAGGATCGCAACCCAAAGCGCAACCGCGCCAAATTGATGCAGCAGACCAAGCCAAAGCGGCGCGCCCTGCATGACCGTAATGATCCCCAGCACGACCTGCGCGATCAGCAACAGGCCCATCAGATCAAAGGCGCGCGACGTGGCGCGATTGGCGCTTGCGTGGCCACGCGACCAAGCAAAAATCCCGTAGGCAAAGAGCAGGTACCCCATGACCCGGTGCATGAATTGCACAAGGCCCGCGTCCTCAAAGAAGTTGCGCCAAAGCGGCGTGATGCTGAAGGGATCGGGCGGAAAAATCGCGCCATTCATCAGCGGCCAATCGGGATAGCTGCGCCCCGCATCAATGCCCGCAACAAGCGCGCCGAGCAGGATTTGCAGCATCGCCATATGCATCAGGCCCGAGCCTTTGGTGAAAAGCTTGCCATCGCGCACCCGGCGCGCTTGCATCAAATCGGCCTCCGGGCGCGACAGCGCCAGCACGAACCAAGTGATGAACCCAAGGATGATAAAGGCAAGGCCAAGATGGATCGCGAGGCGGTAAGAGGCGACGTCAAGCATCTCGCCCGACAGGCCCGAGGAAACCATCCACCAGCCAATCGCGCCCTGCAGCCCACCAAGCGCGCCGATGCCAAGCAAGCGCGGCGTCCAGCCCACCGGGATTTTGCGCGCCACCAGAAAGCCAAAAAAGCCAAGCGCCCAGATCAGCCCGATCGTGCGCCCAAGCTGGCGGTGGCCCCATTCCCACCAGTAAATCGATTTGAACTCAGAAAGGCTCATGCCCGCGTTTTGCAGCTGATATTCAGGGATTTGTTGATACTTGGCGAACTCATTTTGCCAAGCCTCGGCGCTCAAAGGGGGAATGGCGCCGGTGACGGGCTTCCATTCGGTGATCGACAGGCCGCTATCCGTTAGCCGCGTCAGCCCGCCAATAAGGATCATCGCAAAGACCATCACAAACAGCAGGATCAGCCAAGCGCGGATGCCTTTGCGCGCGCCGCGCGGGCGGCCAATTGCGCCGGGTTGGGCTGTTTGGGTTTGAGGGCGTGTGGTCTCGGAGACCTCTTCAAAGATCGATCGTTTCTGGCTCATCTTTGATCCTTAAGCTGCTTTTGAGGAACCTAGGGCGCGCGCGGGCAAACGGCAAGAGATTGGCGCGGGATTTGGCTGTGGTTTGGCTGTGGTTTGGCTGTGGGGCGCGCTTTAGGGGCGGTGCGTTTGGGGGCTGGCTTGGGGGATGAGTATTTGGGCCAAGAAAAAGCGGGGCGATTTGGGGCCTTCTTTAGCGAGGGATCAGTCGCTTTGATCTTCGTCTTTGCGGTCTTTCCAGCGGACCATCTGGCGCAACATGCCGTGGAGAATTTGCACGTCAACATGGGTCAGCGGCAGGCGGTTCCACATGGCGCGCACGGTGATCTTCATCCCCGCAGCCTTGGCCTCTGGGTAGAAGAAACCGGCTTTATCCAGCTGATCCTCATAATGTTCGGCAAGCTTTTCGACCTCGATATGCTCGGCCCAATCGGTTTTGGCCATATCGACCGTTTCGGGCAAGATTTCGGCCGTTTGGCGGCGCCATTCATAGGCGGTGAGCAGCACGCATTGCGCAAGGTTTAGCGAGGCAAACTCGGGATTGACCGGCACCGAGATCAGCGCATTGGCGTGCGCGATATCCTCGTTCTCAAGGCCTGAGCGTTCAGGGCCAAACAGAACGGCGACCTTTTGGCCAGAGGCTATCAGCGAGCGGGCGTGTTCCATGGCGCGTTCGGGCGTCATCACCGGCTGGGTCAGACCACGGGCGCGCGCAGTTGTGGCAAAGACGAAGTTGCAATCTTTAAGCGCGTCGGCTGTGGTGGAATGGATCGTCGCCTCATCAAGCAGACGCCCTGCCCCGCTTGCCAAAGCCATGGCGCGCGAATTGGGCCAGCCATCGCGCGGCTCAACGATGCGCATCCGGTCCAGCCCGAAATTCCACATCGCGCGCGCGGCGGCACCGATGTTTTCGCCCATTTGCGGGCGGATCAGGATGAAGGCTGGCATGGTCATTTGGGGCATCCGTCGTTTGGCATCTGGGCAATCGGTGCGATCAATCGTGCGATCGGTGTGAGGCGGTTGATATGGGGGGCGCGCGCCGAGATCAAGGCTGCGCGCTGCCTGCTGGCCTCTGAGCGCGCGATTTGCCCCCTTTGCCCGCCATTTGCCGCGCCCCAGTTGCGCGCCGCCCCTTCCGCCCGCGCCCAAACCCCGCTATAGAGCGCCAAACCGCCAAAGGAGCGCGCCATGGCCGAGACAGAGCAGCCGCAAATCTATCTGATCACCCCGCCCGAGTTTGAACTTTCAAGCTTTCCGGCCCGCCTTGGCGACGTTTTGGATGCTCATGAGGTTGCCTGTGTGCGCCTCTCGATGGCGAGCCAAGATGAGGATAAGATCGCGCGCGCCGCCGATGCGCTGCGCGAAATAACGCATGCCCGCGACGTAGCGCTTGTGATTGACGAACATGTGATGCTTGCCGAGCGGCTTGGCCTTGATGGGGTGCATCTGCTGGATGGATCGCGATCGGTCCGCAGCACGCGCAAAACCCTCGGAGCAGACGCGATTATCGGCGCCTTTTGCGGGGCCTCGCGCCATGATGGGCTGATTGCGGGCGAAAGCGGCGCGGATTATGTGGCCTTTGGCCCGGCGGGCGACACGCCGCTTGGCGATGGCAGCAAGGCTGAGCTGGAGCTGTTTCAGTGGTGGTCTGAGGTTGTCGAGCTGCCGGTTGTGGCCCAAGGCGCGCTAAGCGTTGAGACCATTCGCGCCCTTGCGCCATATACGGATTTCTTTGGCATTGGCGACGAGATTTGGCGCGCCGAGGATGCGGCTGTCGAGCTTGCGGTTTTGCGCGCAGCGATGAAGCAATCCGGCGTTTGAGATCCGTAAATTAGGCCCAAGTTCTAGGGTTCTGCCTTAAGCCTGCGCGCCAAATTGCGCCTAGGATTTTGCCGGATCGGCCTTTGGGAACTCAACAATATGTGCTGAAAGCTGGGGGATTGGATTGCGCGTCGCATTGTGCGGCTCTGGCGTTCCGTCCGGATGGCCAGAATCCGCGCCCGAAACCGAACGGCGCAATGGCGCAACGGGTTGGGGCGCCGCCCTTTGCGCCCCTGCATCAAGCGCGGCAAGATAGCTGCGCATCATTTGCAAACTGGCTTCCAACTCGTCAGCCCGCGCGCCAATTTCTGCGAGTTGATCGCGAAAGTCCTCTGAATCGGCTGTGGCGGCTTTTCCTGCTTGTTGCGCGATCCCAAGCAATGGCCCGGCGATATCAACCAGCGCCTCAACCGCAATCTTTTCGCGCGCCCGGATCGTTGCATCGCGCGCCGAACTTGGGCGGTTAAACAAGCATGACAGCGTGCCAAAGAAATGCTGATAATTGATCTCTATCTCGACAAACCCAGAGGTTCCAAAGCGGGCCCGCGCGCTAAGCTCCGAAAGCAGCCCGCCATCGAGCTCAACCATCGGCCCGGGGCGATCAAGCCGCCCGCCTGAGCGCAACAAATCGGCGACACGGCGCAGATGCGTGGCCAGAGCAGGCACCAAAGCATTGCTGACGCGGTTGCATTCGGGAAAGGAAACCTCATGGACCGCGCGCTGAAAATCGAGGCGCACAGACCAAAGCCGCAGCACGCCTTTTTCGTCCAAGAAGACTTGCAAACGGACGGGTCCATCGTCGCTATTGCGGTCAGGCTGCTCCATCCCGATAACCTCATATTGCCTAGGGCGCACCCTGTCATAGGGAAGGTTAAAAAAGGTTTAACTTATTAACCAATTGGTGCGTTTTCCAATAAACAAGGGTGTAAACCGTTAAAATGGGCCGCGTTGCCGCCCCAAACCGCGCGCCGCCAAGCTCTGAAAGCGCGCGCCACAACAGGTTTATAGCGCAGCTCACCTAAGCATTAAAAGCGCCCTTTGCACAGCGCGTCAAAGTGCACCGCGCAGGTCACTTTATAGCGTACTTCGCAGGTCTCTTTAAAGCGCGCTTCGCAGGTCTCTTTAAAGCGCGCTGCGCACTACTTTTTATAGCGCGCTTCGCACGACCGCCTCGCAATGGGCCGCAAGCGCCTTGCGATCCGCAAAATCGCGCACACACAGAGGTTCGTGATACACAACCTCAACCGAGCCCTGCTTGCGCGATGCCAAAACCGACAAAAGATGCGGGCCAAACTCCATATCGCCCCACCAGCCATAAAACCGCGCATCGGCCCCTTCGGGCGCGCGGTAAATGAGCGTGACCGGTTGAATATGCATTAAATCGATCAGCTCAGGCGCATAAAAGGCGGCAAACAGCGTCGTCTTAAAGGGCAGGACACGCCGCGTATCGGTCGAGGTTCCTTCGGGGAAAAACAAAAGCTTATGGCCCGCGCGCAACCGCTCTTCAAATTGCTCAATATGCTGGCGCGCTTCGCGGCGATCTCGATTGATAAAAACCGTGCCCGTTGAGCGCGCCATAAAGCCGATGCCGGGCCAGCTGCTCACTTCGGCCTTAGAGACGAAAAACACCCGTTTGCGCGCGTTCAACGCAAAGATATCAAGCCAAGAACCGTGATTAGAAACAACCGCCCCCGCATGGCGCATCTGCTCGCCGCGGATGGTATGTTTGATCCCCAAAACGTAAAAGGCGACCCGGCTGACAAGCTTGGGGAAAAACGCCGAAACAGGCCGGCGCGCGCCGACCGTCAGCCGTTCAAACCCGCGCGCGATCAGCAAAAGCGGCAAACACAGCGCAATCAGCCCGATAATCACCCCGCCGCGCAGAATAACGCGCAGCCAGCCGCCCGCCGTGATGCGCGCATCATCGGGATACTCGTCGGAATGCCAGACCGCGCTCAAAGGGTGCGTTTGCGCGTATAAAGCGCCTTTTGCTTGGCGTTCATCGCAGCCGTATCCATCACAAGACAAACATCCGTTGTGTTAAACGCATGGTCAACAAAGGCCCCCTCGCCCACACAGCCGCCAAGGCGCAGATAGGCCTTGATCAAGGCAGGCGTCTCCAAAATCGCGCGGCGCCGATCCACCTGATCATCGGGGATCAAATCCATGCTCTGGAAGAACTGGCTGTGCACCCGAACCCGAAGATTTTCCGGCGCCAAATGGCGGTGATGCAGCAGGGAAAGCGGCTGGGTCAGCGCGGCGATATCGGTGCCGTGGAAGGAGGCGGTGCCAAACAACACATCGATCTCATGCTCCAAAACAAAGGCGCCAAGCCCGTTCCAAAGCTGATACATCGCCGAGCCGCCGCGATAATCTGGGTGCAAACACGAGCGCCCCAGCTCAAGCAACTGCTGCCCAGAATCGAGCAAAACGCTCAGATCATATTCCGCCGAGGTATAAAAGCCGCCCGCCCGCGCCGCCTCTTCATTGCCCATGATCCGGTAAACGCCAATGGCCCGGTCGCCCAAAGGGCGCGAGTGATCAAACAGGATCAGATGGCGGTAAAACGGATCAAGCGCATCCATCTCAAGGCGCGCATCATGATCAACCAAATCGCCGTCACCGCCCAATTCATTAACAAAAACAATATAGCGCAGCCGCTGCGCCTCGCGCAGGTCCGCCTCATCGCGCGCAAATCGTAGCTCGAATTGGGGAGGAGGTTTGGCTGTCATCTACTCTGCTTGATCTGAGGGTTCGCGCCAAACATCTGGCCAAACATCCCGAATGTAAGGGCGAAAGCTTGGGGCTTTGCGGCGTGGTGAGGGCAAGGCGCGATGGCCTGAGGGGGTTTGGGCGCGTTTACCGTTAGGAAAGGTCTCGCGGGTTCTACGATTTGCCGCCCCCCATTGCAAGCAAACGCGCGCATTCGCCGACCAGTTCGCCCCAAAGATATCCCCACCTTGCCCAGCGTCAAATTCATCTGTCGTTAACCATTTGGTAACGCCAGCGTGAGATGCACATAATAACCGTCGATAACAACCTTGCCAGCATGCTCAAACATAACAGTGATTTTACCAGTAATGTTCGACTGAACCTGCCCCAGCCCCCAGTCCGGCTGGCCGGGATGGCGCACCAGTTGACCTGGCTCCAACATCGCATTCAAATCGCTCATCGACATTGTGCCGCCCTGCCCGTTACAATTTTATCCAATAGCGCCATATGGCACCGCCTTCACGGCGACTTCGTTCTTAACACGATCAGATGCCTAAAACGACCCTGCGCATAAGCCGACCCTGCTAAAACGGCGCGTCAAAAACAGCACGCCCGCCCGATCCGACACTGGCCAGAATGGCCCGCAATCCAAAAGAGAGATCGCATGACAACAACGCCACGAGATCTAACCGCCCTGCTCGGCTCGCGCATCTGCCACGATCTTATCAGCCCCTTGGGCGCAATCAGCAATGGGGTTGAGCTCTTGGCAATGACCGGTTTGGGCAATTCGCCCGAAATGGCTTTGATTGCTGAAAGCGTGACCAACGCCAATGCACGCATCCGCTTTTTCCGCGTCGCTTTTGGCGCAGCCTCCGAAGGGCAAGCAACCTCGGCACGCGAAGTGCGCGACATCCTGCATGGGATGACCGTCGGCTCGCGGTTTTCGATCGATTGGACGATGGACGATGATGCCCCCCGGCGCGAAGTCAAACTCGCGCTTTTGTTGATCCAGTGCTTTGAGACAGCCATGCCTTGGGGCGGCAATGTCACCGTTGCACGCGACGGCGATGATTGGACCCTAAGCGGGATCGCTGATCGGGTGAAAATAGAGCCGGATCTATGGGAAGTTCTTGGCAATCCGATGTCATCGCATGACGTCTCAGCCGCCCAAATCCAATTCCTGCTCGCGCCGCTTGCCGCTGCTGAAATGGGCCGCCAGCTTAGCGTTCAGACCTCGGATCAAGGCGCGATCTTCCGCTTTTAGGCGGCCAGACTGCGGCCCGCCCGCGCGCTATTACGCACGCATGATCCCTTCAAGCGCGCACAAACCCTCTAGGCGCGCACAGTCCCTTTAAGCGCGCACAATCCCTTTAAGCGCGCACAATCCCATCGCCCGTCACGAGATACTTAAACGACGTGAGCTGCTCGGCGCCAACGGGCCCGCGCGCATGCATCTTGCCCGTGGCAATGCCGATCTCTGCCCCCATGCCAAATTCGCCGCCATCGGCAAACTGCGTTGAAGTGTTGCGCATCAATATCGCGCTGTCGAGCCGCTGAAAGAAGCGATCGGCGGCTGCGTCATCCTCGGTGATGATGCAATCGGTGTGGTTCGAGCCATAGGTGCGGATATGGGCAATCGCATCGTCGATGCTTTCAACAACCCGCGCCGCAATGATCATATCAAGGAACTCGCGCCCCCAATCATCGCCCTGCGCCGCAACCGTGCCCGCAACTTGCGCCAAGTCCGCATCCGCGCGCACCTCAACCCCTGCTGCAAGCAGCGCCGTCACCAGATCGCGCCCAAGCGTATCCGCCACGGCCCGGTGCACCAAAAGGCACTCGGCCGAGCCGCAAATTCCGGGGCGCCGGGTCTTGGCGTTGAGCAAAACCCGCATCGCTTTTTCAGGGTCGGCGGCCGCATCCACATAGACATGCACGATGCCCTCAAGATGGGCAAAAACCGGCACACGCGCTTCGCGTTGGACAAGCCCAACAAGCCCCTTACCGCCGCGCGGCACGATCACATCAATCGTCTCAACCATGGTCAGCATCTCTTGAACCGCAGCGCGATCGCGCGTTGGAACAAGCTGGATCGCCGCCTCAGGCAGGCCCGCTGCGCGCAATCCCTCAACAAGGCAAGCGTGGATCGCGCCTGAGCTGTGCAAGCTTTCCGAACCGCCGCGCAGGATCACTGCATTGCCCGCCTTAAGACAAAGCGCGCCCGCATCCGCCGTCACATTCGGGCGGCTCTCATAAATAACCCCGATCACCCCAAGCGGCGTGCGCACGCGCTTGATATGCAGGCCCGTTGGCTGATCCCATTCGGTCATCACTACGCCTACGGGGTCCTTTTGCGCCGCAACTGCGCGCAGACCTGCGGCAATACTTTCAACCCGGCCCTGATCAAGCAAAAGCCGGTCCAACATCGCCTCGGACAGGCCTTTTTCGCGGCCATAGTCCATATCGAGCGCATTGGCGGCAATGATCTCATCCGCGCGCGCCATTACCGCATCGGCCGCGGCCTCAAGGGCTTTTTGTTTGGCGGCACCCGGCGCAAAAGCAAGCTCGGCAGACGCGGCCCGCGCACGCGCGCCAATGGTGCTCATCAGAGCGGGAATATCGTTTGTATCCAGATCTTTCATATCACCATATCATCCCTGTGGATCAGCGCAGCGCGCCCCGGATAGCCTAGAATAGCCTCGATGTCACCAGATTGCGCGCCCTTAATCAAGCGCGCCTCCTCAGCCGTATAGCGCACAAGACCAAGGCCAATGCGCGCCCCGTCCGGCCCAAGAATAGCGACAGGCGCGCCGCGCCCAAAGCCGCCCTTAAGCCCAATAACGCCCGCAGGCAGCAAAGAATTGCCCTTGTGCAGCGCACGAATGGCGCCCGCATCAACAGTGATCTCGCCGCGCGGCTTCATCGCGCCAATCCAGCGTTTGCGCGCGACATGCGGATCGCCTTGGGGGGTAAACCATGTGGCCCGCGCGCCGTTTTCAAGCGCTTGAAGCGGGCGCAGATCGCTGCCCTTGGCAATCGCCATGGCGCAGCCGCCAGCCGTGGCAGTCTTGGCCGCCAACAGCTTGGTTTTCATCCCGCCTTTGGACAGGCCCGAAATCGGATCGCCCGCCATCGCCTCAATCTTTGGTGTGATCTCATCGACCACAGGAAAGAACTCAACAGGCGCGGCCCCATGCGGATCGCCCGAATAAAGCCCATCCACATCCGAGAGCAAAATAAGCTGATCCGCGCCCACGGTGACCGCGATCTGCGCGGCCAGACGATCATTGTCGCCAAAGCGGATTTCATCGGTCGCGACGGTATCATTTTCGTTCACAATCGGCACGACCCCAAGCGCGAGAAGCTGTGCCAGCGTGGCGCGCGAATTGAGGTAGCGTTTGCGATCCGAAGTGTCCTCAAGCGTCATCAAAACCTGCGCGGTAATGATATCCAGCGGGACAAGCGCCTCTTCATAGGCGCGCGCAAGGCGGATTTGGCCAACGGCCGCGGCGGCTTGGGATTGCTCAAGCGGCAGCGCGCCACCAGGCAAGCCAAGCACTTCGCGCCCCAAAGCAATCGAGCCGGAGGAAACAAGGATTACGCCTGTGCCACGCGCGCGGATCATCGCGACATCAGCGGCCAGTCCGGCCAGCCAATCCGCCCGCAAAGTCCCGCTGGCCCGATCCACCAAAAGCGCCGAGCCGATTTTGACAACCAGCAGGCGCGCGTCCTTTAGGGCTGCCAAGCTGCGTCCTCCTCTTCGCCCTCTTCTTCTTGTTTTACCCGCAGCCGGTCCATCGAAATCTCGGCCTTCAGCGCGCGCAAAACTTCCGTCACCCCAAGCTGCGCCACGCCAGACATCTCATAGACGCGCCCGCCACTGGCCGCCTCAAGAGCTGCGCGTTTTTCCGCAAGCTCCTCGGGGGCAATCGCATCAACCTTGTTAAGCACCGTCACGCGCGGCTTATTGGCAAGCGCCTCGGCATAAGCGTTCAGCTCGCCAATAATCGTGTCATGCGCCAAAGCGACATCATCGGCAGTGCCATCCACGAGGTGCAACAACACAGCGCAGCGCTCCACATGGCCCAAGAACAAATCCCCAAGGCCGCGCCCCTCAGAGGCGCCCTCGATCAAGCCCGGAATATCCGCCACAACAAATTCAGCCCCATCAACCGCCACAACGCCCAAATTGGGCACCAGCGTCGTAAATGGGTAATCCGCGACTTTGGGGCGCGCGTTTGAGGTTGCTGCAAGAAACGTGCTTTTGCCCGCGTTCGGCAGGCCCAAGAGCCCGGCATCCGCAATCAGTTTGAGGCGCAGCCAGATGGTCCGCTCAACCCCCTCAAGGCCGGGATTGGCGCGCCGCGGCGCTTGGTTGGTGGCGCTTTTGAAATGCAAGTTGCCAAAGCCGCCATTGCCGCCCTTAGCCAGCAAGACCCGCTGCCCAACCTCGGTCATATCCGCCAGAACCGTTTCTTGATCCTCGTCAAGAATTTCAGTCCCCGCAGGCACGCGCAAAACGATATCATCGCCGTCCTTGCCGGTGCGGTTCTGGCCCATACCGGCCTGACCGTTGCGCGCAAAGAAATGCTGCTGATAGCGAAAATCGATCAGCGTATTGAGCCCGTCAACGGCCTCCGCCCAGACGTCGCCGCCGCGCCCGCCGTCGCCGCCATTGGGGCCGCCATATTCGATGTATTTCTCGCGGCGAAACGAGACGCAGCCGCCACCGCCGCCGCCGGATCGAATGTGGACTTTGCTCAGGTCGAGGAATTTCATAATGCGGCCTTAAAAGGATGTGTTGCCCCGCGATACGTTACTATCGCGCTTTGCTCAAGTCTTGGGGCATTGGGATGGATCGGATTGCGGGCGGGGTTTTCGGTAAAATCGGCGTGGAATTCAGCGCTGCGCGGGCAGATTTTGAGTATTTAGGCCAAGAAAAAGCCGGCCTGGGGCGCAGCGCTTGCGAAAGCGGCGCGCCGATCCAGATGAACTTGGAGCGGCAATGCCTTGATTTGGTTAAGTTTTGACGGACCTCACTTGCCGCGCGGCTGGCCCCTTAGGTGATTTTGCGCAGATATGTCCATGTCGGCACGATGGCATTGCGCGCAACCGAGAAGGTCTCCGCCTCGCCCAAATATTCGAACCCGTTGTTTTTGACCACACGCGCAGAAGCGGCATTATCTTGGAAAACCTCGGCAAAAAGCGTCTTTGAGTTTTGCGGATTGGTCTCGATGATGGCCCGCAGCGCCCCAGAGGCAAGCCCGGTCCCCCAAAAGGCAGGCGCGACCCAGTAGCCCACTTCGGATTGATCCCGCTCCATTGGATTGAGGCTGATCACGCCAAGCACTTCGCTGAGGTCCGAATTGGAGCCATCAAGCGCCCAAGTTTGATTGGGATTGCCGGGCGCAAGCACGCGCGTGATGAAGGCCTCGGTTGAGCCGGGCGGCAAGGGATGCGGAATGGAGCGGGTAAAGCGCGCCACGCGTTCATCGCCTGCATACATCGACAAAAGCCCCGCATCCGAGGCGCGCAAAGGGCGCAGCACGAAACGGTCTGTCTCAATCACGGGTGGCAGGGCCACTTGGGTTATCAGGGTCATATAGCCCTCCTTTCGGGGAGGAATTCTTCAACTTATGGTACGCAATTGGCGATGCCAGCGGCGCCAGAGGCCGCAACGGCGGCTATCACAAGACTACTATCAATTTGTAAACAAAGCGCTTCAAAGCGAAGGCGCAGGAGAGAACGAGAAAGGGGACCGGCTTGGCGCCGATCCCCCTAATTTTTAACCTAAGGTCTCGGTTTATTCTGCGGCTTTTGCTGCCGGGAGAACCGAAATAAAGGTGCGGCCCTTGAGGCCTTTGTGGAATGTCACTGCACCTTCAGTAACGGCAAAGATTGTGTGGTCGCGACCAAGGCCAACGCCCTCGCCTGGCCAAAACTTTGTGCCGCGCTGACGCACGATGATATTTCCGGGGATCGCTTTTTGACCACCGTAGAGTTTTACACCAAGGCGGCGACCAGCTGAGTCGCGGCCGTTGCGGGATGAACCACCAGCTTTTTTGTGTGCCATGGGGTCTTACTCCTTATCAGCTGCTTTTTTAGCGGCTGGCTTTTTGGCCGGCGCTTTTTTAGCAGCAGGTTTCTTTTCAGCAGCGGCGGCTTTGGCCTTTGGAGCTGCTTTTGCTTTTGGCGCAGCAGCTTTTTCCGCTTTGGGAGCAGCCGCTTTTTTGGCCGCCGGCTTTTTCGCCGCTGGCTTCTTTGCCTCAGGCGATGCAACGGAGGCAGGAGCAGAAGCGGCACCGATGGCTGCTTTTACGCCGGACTTATCCGCGCCTTTTTCGAGAATATCTGTGATGCGCAGCAATGTGAGTTGCTGGCGGTGGCCTTTGGTGCGCTGTGAGCCGTGCTTACGGCGACGCTTAACGAAGTGAATCGTCTTTACGCCTTTGATCTGCTCGATAACTTCGGCCTGAACCCCAGCACCCGCAACAAGCGGCGCGCCAACAGTTGTACCAACCATCAGAACATCATTGAATTGGATCGTTTCACCAGCATCAGCAGCGAGTTTCTCTACGCGCAGCACATCGCCGCTTTGAACCCGATACTGTTTGCCACCAGTCTTAAGGACTGCAAACATGCGTCTTTCCTTCATCTACCGCGTTCTGTGGCCCCCTATTGAAAGGGTGTTCGTGAAGCTTGCGCTTCGCCTCGAACGGCGCGCCCCAATGGGCGTCATTTAAAAAATCCGGGCAGAATCCCTGCTCCAGAACCGGGCTTATCTAAGGAATGCGCCTTTTAGTCAAGGCCAAAGCGGCTATAAATCCTCGCCCGAGAGGAACTGCGCCGCGCCAAGCCCAAGCCCGCGCGAAACGCCGACATACATCTCATCAAAAGCGGCAAAAAGCGCGCGGTTCAGCGCCTTGCCCTCATCCGTCCCAGACAATGCGATATAGGCCTCCAAATCCGCATCTTCCAACGGCTGATAGGCCAGCCCAAGGAAGCTTTGCACCCAAATTTCGGTCTCATCGCGGATGCTCTCTTCTTGGCCCCAAACATCGGTGATGATCTGCTCTTGGGTCAGTTGCTCTTCAAACGCGCCGCCATCCGCAAGGCCTGTATAAAACGCATAAGAGGCATTCAGCGCCCCAACGACATTGGTCTCAACCAGATCATTGGCCGCGCTGAACCGTTCCAAAAGTTGGTAGCGCGGCGTATCTTCTTCGGCGGCATGGACAGCAGCCTCTTTGGCAGCTTCCTCAAGATCATTGTCCAACATCGCGCGGCGCGCCGACAACTCAAGCTCGGTAAACATCTGCCCGCGCTCTGAGGTAAAGAAAGCCTCAAGCGGCGCAAGATCCGTGCCCTCAAGCTCGGTCTCAAGGCGCGCCAGAACGACCTCTTCCAACCCATCCGCATCATAAATCTTGTCGATCACCTGATCCCAAGCGCTGCCACCGCGCGCGCCAAACATCTCGGCTGCGATCTCTTGACCATACTCAAGCCCCTCAATGCGCATCACCTCAACAACGCCGCGGATTTGCAAAGCCTGCGCCAAAGCATCAACCCGCCGCTCCGCCATCGCAGGCAGCGCGCTCAGCACCGCGCAAAAAGTGAGTATCAAGCGCAACATCGACATTCCTCTCAAAGGGCGCATCATAGGTCGCCCCAGCAGGCCAGCCCATTCCAATGCTGCCCTAAGGGGTAAGCATAGCGCGCCGCTTTTCCAAGCCCCTGCCGCCGGTTCGCGCCAATTTATCGCGCAAATTTGTTCAATAAACCCGCAGCAGCCCCCTGCCCGAAGCTGCCGCCTCTTTGTTGGCGGCCAATGCGGGCAAATATGCCATGCCGCACAGCGCCCCAACTGCGCACCAGTCCTGCCAAACCTCGCGCCATTTGCGCAGACCCGCCCACCATGCGCACCGCGAAAGTCAGCCCCAATTCGCGCCCCAAACCCCGCCTCATTCACATTCAGAGCGAAAAGAGGTTGCACACCCCCGCCCGCCTCGCTAAATCACGCGCCACCAGATCCCCGCGGAGAGATGCCGGAGTGGTCGAACGGGGCGGTCTCGAAAACCGTTGAGCCTTCACGGGTTCCCAGGGTTCGAATCCCTGTCTCTCCGCCAATAGGTCGACGTTAGTCATTGTTTTGCAATGATATTTCAGCGAACCTCAACGTGATATCCCCCTTTCTGCCCCCCTGCATGTTTGTATAGGGCTGGATACTGGTGGATACGCAAATTGGCTATGAAAATGTTAATGATTGGTCGAACCCGATTTTCGGTAACACCCCGCGGGAGTTTTCGAAATCATTATGAACACTATGGCTGAGCCCCATTAAAAATGGAGGGATTACCATGTAAGCGGGTTGGCTTCTGTTCCTGACATTACTTAGTCTCCTCTATACCCCAATAGTCTATTCCAGCGCCCGAATTCAATGCTGCGAAATAGTAATATGTTTTTCCCAAATTCGATTTAGCGCTTTGGCACTCGCCGGTAACTTCACGACTATCTACTTCGGCTCCTCTCGTAATTTTGCAGTCTTCAAAAGAGATTAATGCCACGAATCCCTCCTGCGACGCTGTTTTAAAATAGTGTGAGGTGACCGTTCTTAAATATTCAGACTCCGTTGGTTTTCCCACAAGATACCAAAGGAATTGACTGAGCATGAATCCCGCAAAAAAAATGGCGGCTGAGATTTTTTTGTTATGCACGTTTCTGTTCGCTTCTGTATGAGCTGATACAATCAAAAAGTTTGGTACGGCGACTTACGCCGCCCCTTTTTGCCGGGAACATTGATGAGGTGATTTCGGACACTTGTCTGCCGCTCCTACACAACGATGCACTTATCCTTTGACTACGGTTTTACGACCGAAGGCCAAATACGCCGCCTCCAAAATACCGCCAATTATCAAAAATAGTTCCACCGAAATTCCTTACATGGCGCTAGCGTAAGGATCACAAGTTTTGCGTATTCTGTAAATATACAAAACTCCTTACCTTTGGCCCATCGGCCTACCCCCGAAATTTCCCATACCTCAATGTAGAGTTTGCTCAACGTTCGAAGAGGCAAACCAATGCAACTGACTCTTTTTACCAAGGCCCAAATTATTGGGATGGTCAAAGAATAAGAAGCCGGGATGCCAACGGCAGAGATGTGTCGCAGACATGGCCTGAGCCCAGCGTCATTCTACAAGTTCAAAGCCAAATACGGTGCCATAAACGGGACTGATACCCATCAACTCAAATTTCTGGAGTATGAGAATACGAAGTTGAAGCGCCTACTTGCCGACGCGATGGTGGACAATGCTGTTTTTAAGGGTTGAATTCACAAATGAAGTATAGATTTTATACTAAGGTTCTGAATTGCATGGCGTTACTATATGGGCCGCTGCTACTCTCACCTGAGCTTTGAAGAGCGCCGTCAGATTGCCCGCTAGCGAAATGCCAATATGCCGGTGCGCGAAATCGCCGACCGGCTGTCTAGGCTCCAGACACATTAATTTGGAGCCAGAACAAAACAGTGGCTACGAGCGCGATGCCTTGGCAAAATCCGCCCCTCTACACAGCTGCGCGGCTTTGCAGGGCGGCGATCAGCTGATGGGTAAATTTTGCCGAAGCAACCGGCAAGGCGCGCCCCTTCATCTGCCCAAGAAGCAGGCGGCCGAATGGTACGTCACTTTCCGAAATTGGCCGATGGGTTATATTGGTTTGCTCGGCCGAATTGAGGCCAATGGGAATTTGAAATCCGACCGCGTTTTCGTGGGTCACAAAATGGCGGATCAACTCAAAGGATTCCGTCTCGACCGCAGGAGTCAAGGTTTGACCTTTGCGCGTTGCGGCAAGCTCGAGCAAATGGCGAACCCCATAATGCACCGAGGGCAAAACGAGCTTCTCTCCAAGGCAATCGCGCAGCCGAAGAAGCGACTTTTTCGCCAAGCGATTGTCAGGCCGAAAGACCGCGTGAACTGCCTGCGGCAAGGCATAAAGCACCTCAAATTCGACCATATGCACCGGCTCAAAAACCAGCGCGAGATCGCTGCTAAAGGAGGCAAGGTCGCGCTCGGCTTGGGCACGATCCCGCACATTGACGGTAAAGGTAACGCCGGGATGCGCGGCGCGGTAAATCGCTATCTGCTCTGGCAAAAAATAGGGTAAAAGCGCCTGAGAACAGGCAATGGAAACATGGCCGCGCCGCTCGCCTGAAAGATCTGCGACCTGCGATTGCACGCGCGCCAAATCGGTCCTTTGGGTCAGGATATGCTGCATCAAAAGCTCACCCGCAGGGTTAAGCCGCATCCCGCGCGGCAGGCGCTCAAAGATGGTCCAACCGAACTCCTGCTCAAAGCCAATGATGCGGCGGTTCAAAGCAGAGGCGGTGATATTCATATCTTCCGCCGCTTTGCGGATTGAACCGGCGCGCACGACGGATTCAATCATCTCAAACGTCTTTAAGTGCTTCATAAGATGGCAAATCCTTTTGAGCGATGCAAAAAATGCATCGGTATACTGATTTTATAGCAATAGAAGTAAACGTTAATCCAGAGCAACCTTATCGCAACCGCCGAATCTCACAGGCGAGCACAACAGTGAGAGGGTAAATAATGACTGACACGACTTCACGACGGAATTTTCTGAAGATGGGGATGGCCGGGGCATCGATCCTACCATTTCTGCGCGCAATGCCAGCGGCTGCCAAAGGCTCGGACACATTGGTTGTTGTCACTGGCCAAACGATCAACAGCCTTGATCTGCACCGCACCGGCACCAACCGCCCCTCCTATCAGGTCGCGGTCAATTGCTATGATCGCTTGGTTTCCTTTGGGACCAAAGAAGCGCCCGGCGGCGGGCTTTCCTATGACTATGACACCATCGTGCCAGAGCTTGCCGAAAGCTGGACTGTCTCTGAGGATGGCCTGACCATCACCTTCAAAATCAAGCCAAACGCCACATTTTGGGATGGCAGCAAGGTAACGGCGCATGATGTGAAATGGTCCTTTGATCGCGCGGTCTCTGTCGGCGGCTTTCCTTCGGTTCAGATGAAAGCCGGCGGATTGCAACGCCCCGAACAATTTGCAGCGCTTGACGATAAGACCTTCGCCATCACGCTTGATCGCCCCTCCAAACTGACCATTCCCGATCTTGCCGTCCCGGTTCCGTTTGTGATCAATTCGGCTGTGGCCAAAGCCAATGCAACGGCAGACGATCCTTGGGCCATGGAATATCTGCACACAACGCCCGCAGGCTCTGGCGCCTTCAAAGTGCTGCGCTGGACGCCCGGCGAACAGCTGGTCTATGAGCGCAACGATGCATGGGTCGGCGGCCCGCTTCCGGCGCTCAAACGCATCGTTCTGCGCGAAGTGCCAAGCCCCTCAACACGGCGCGCTTTGATCGAGCGCGGGGATGTTCAGATGTCGTTCGGCATCCCAGACAAAGACGCCGCCGAGCTCGAAAAGCTCTCCGATATCGCCGTCTATTCGACCCCGATTGAAAACTGCATTCACTGCCTGTGTACCAACACCAAGTTCGAGCCCTTCCAAGACGCCGACGTGCGCAAAGCCGTGGCCTATGCGGTTCCTTATGAGGACATTTTCCAAACCGCAGCCTATGGGCGCGGCACCCCGCTTTGGGGCGGCGAAACTGAGATCAACGATATCGCTTGGCCGCGCAAAACCCAGTACTATACCGATCTCGACAAAGCCCGCGAACATATGGCGAAATCGGGCTTCCCGGATGGTTTTGAAGTGCCTTTGTCGATCAACCTTGGCTTGGCCTCATGGATGGAGCCTGCAGCGCTTCTCATTCAAGAAAACCTCGCCAAAATCGGCATCACAGCCACAATCGACAAAATCCCCGGCGCAAATTGGCGCACCGCCGCTTTGGTCGAAAAACGCCTCGCCCTGCATCTGGAAAACTTCGGCGGTTGGCTGAATACACCGGATTACTATTTCTTCTGGGCCTACCAGGAAGGGCATCTGTTTAACTCATCGAACTACCGCAATGACGAGGTAGAGGATCTGGTAAATGCAACGCTGCATATGCCGATGGATGATCCCGAATACGCCCCAAAGATCAAACGCATGTTTGAGATCGTCCTTGAGGACCTGCCCCGCATCCCGCTCTATCAGCCTGCGCTGAACGTGGCGACGCATGGGGCTGAGGGCTATGAGTTTTGGTTCCACCGCCAGCTTGATGTGCGCCCCTTGGCCGCAAGCTAAAACATGAAAGCGTCCGCATACCCGCGGCTGCGCGCAATCTCCTTGCGCGTGGCCCAATCAATTCCGGTGATTGTCGGCGTCGTGGTGATCAGCTTCCTGCTGACCCGCGCGCTGCCCGGCGATCCGGCGGTTTATTTTGCGGGCGCTGCTGCTGATGAGGCCTCAATCGAAGAGATCCGCATCGCATTGGGTCTGGATAAACCGCTGATCCAACAGTTTTTTATCTATGTCGGGGATTTGCTACAGGGGGATTTGGGCCAATCCATTTCAAGCGGTCAATCGGTGGCCAGTGACCTTGCCAACCGGCTGCCGGCGTCCCTTGAGCTCACCCTTACGGCCTTGTTGCTCTCTTGTGGCATCGCCATTCCGCTGGGCATTCTGGCCGCGACCCGCCCCGGATCTTGGATCGATCACCTGTGCCGCGTGTTGGTCACTGCGGGCGTCTCTTTGCCGACGTTTTTCACCGGCATTTTGCTAATCTATATCTTTTACTACCTGCTCGGCATTGCCCCATCGCCGATTGGGCGGCTGGATTTCATCTATCTTGATCCGGATCGAGTGACTGGCTTTTATCTGATTGATGCGGCCTTGATGGGCGATTGGGAAACATGGCTCGGCGCGGCCAAACAGCTGATCCTTCCGGCGATAACGCTGGCGCTTTTCACCCTTGCTCCGATTGCGCGTATGACCCGCGCCGCGATGCTAACCGCGCTTTCCTCTGATTTTATCCGCACCGCGCGCGCCGCCGGATTGTCCAATCGAAAGGTGCTTTATGGCTATGCGTTTCGCAACGCTCTGCTCCCTGTCGTAACGACGCTTGGCATGGTCTTTTCCTTTGCGCTTGGAGCAAATGTGCTGGTTGAGAAAGTCTTCGCCTGGCCCGGCATTGGATCCTATGCGGTCGAGGCGCTCGTGGTCTCGGATTATGCGGCCGTGCAAGGATTTGTCCTTGCGATGGCGCTGCTGTTTGTCGGGCTCAATCTTGTCATCGACCTCCTCTATACGGTGATCGACCCGCGCATTGGATTTACCTCAAAATGAGCAATATCGGCACGGATGCGCCCGCAAAACCGCAAACAAACTCAGCGAATATTCCCCAGACAAAGTCGGCGGGAAAGTTCGATCATTTCCTCTATGTCTTGCGCACAAATCCGGTGACGCTTCTGGCCTTTGTGATGTTTGCTTTGATCGTCCTCTCAGCAATCTTTGGCCCCGCGCTCGTCCCCTATGACCCTCTCCAAACCAATGCCTCAAACGCGCTCAATCCGCCGTCCTGGGATCACTGGTTTGGGACGGACAACGTTGGGCGCGACGTATTTTCGCGGGTCATCACGGCAACGAGATTGGATCTGTCGATCTCTATAGCGGCTGTGGCGCTTTCGTTTGTGATCGGGTCTTTTCTGGGCTGTATTGCCGGGTATTGGGGCGGCTGGCTCGATATCATTCTCAACCGAATTCTTGATACCATCATGGCCTTTCCGCTGTTTGTTTTGGCGATGGGAATCGTTGCCGCCCTTGGCAACACGATCGAAAATATCATCTATGCAACGGCGATCATCAATGTGCCCTTCTATGCCCGCCTTGTGCGCGCAGAGGTCAACATTCGCCGCCAAGCAGGCTTTGTCCAAGCGGCAAAACTGGCCGGAAACTCCGACATTCGCGTGCTCGCGATGCATATCTTTCCCAATGCTCTCCCGCCAATGATGGTTCAAGTTTCGCTCAATCTTGGCTGGGCAATTTTGAATGCTGCGGGCCTGTCCTTCATCGGATTGGGCGTGCGTCCGCCGACGCCTGAATGGGGGATCATGGTCGCCGAGGGGGCAAATTTCATCGTCTCGGGCGAATGGTGGATGGCAGTTTTTCCGGGGCTTTGGCTGATGTTCGCGGTCTTCACCTTCAACCTGTTGGGCGATGGTTTGCGCGACATTGTCGATCCACGTAAAAGGACTTGAGGGCAATGCTGAGCGTCAAAGATCTTGCTGTTTCGTTCCAAACCCGCAGAGGCGAGGTCGATGCTGTGCGCGGGATCAGTTTTGAGCTTTCCAAGGGCGAAATCCTTGGAATTGTTGGCGAAAGCGGCTCTGGGAAATCGGTGACATCTTATGCGTTGATGCGTATTTTGGATGCAGGCGGCATGATAAAGGCCGGCGAAGCGACCTATTCCGGCATTGACCTTCGGCGCGCCAAAGAGCGCGATATGTGCGATATCCGAGGTCGCGAAATTTCGATGATTTTTCAGAATCCGCGCGCTGCACTCAACCCCATCCGCAAAGTCGGTCATCAGATCGAAGACGTGTTGCGCCAGCATTCCCGCGCCACCCGTTATGACGCCCGCAAAAAGGCCATAGACGCGCTTAAAGCTGTGCGCATCAATGACCCCGAAGCGCGCTACGAGGCCTATCCGTTTGAGCTTTCTGGCGGCATGTGTCAGCGCATTGTTTGCGCAATTGCCCTGGCTTGCGATCCGCGCCTGTTGATCGCGGATGAGCCGACAACCGGCCTTGATATCACCACGCAAAAGGCGGTGATGGATCTCGTTCGTGACCTGATCCGCGCGCGCGATATGAGCAGCATTTTGATTACCCATGACCTTGGCCTTGCCGCGCAATATTGCGATCGCATCATAGTGATGAAAGACGGCGAAATCGTCGAACAGGGCGATCCAGATCAGCTGTTTGGCGCCCCCCAACACCCCTATACGCGCAAACTTGTCGATGCGACGCCGCGCGTTGGCGAAAGCATTCGCAGCCTCTTACCGCCCCAAGAGCGGCGCGCCGAACCGGCGCATACCGTCCATGATCGGCCCCTGCTTGAAGTGCGCAATCTGATCAAAACCTATCAAGGCAAATCCGGCCCGGTCCATGCGGTTAAGGGGATTTCCTTCACCATCAAACAAGGCCAAAGCGTTGGTCTTGTTGGGGAAAGCGGTTGCGGAAAATCCACGACATCGGAAATTCTTGTCCGTTTGATGGATGCAACCAGCGGCGACATCTTGTTTGACGGGCAAGATATCGCGGGCATCCCAGCCAAGGGCTTTGCGCGCAACCCGCGCCGCGCAGATATCCAAATGGTGTTTCAGGACGCCACCGACAGCCTCAATCCGCGCCACACCGCGCGCCAGACCATTGGCGAACCTTTGCGCCGGCTCGCAGGGATGCGCGGCGCAAAACTGACCGCAAGGATCGAGGAATTGGCCGCTCTGGTCGGATTGCCATTGCCCCTTCTCGAGCGCTTTCCCCATCAGCTCTCTGGTGGCCAAAAGGCCCGCGTTGGGATCGCGCGCGCTGTGGCGCTTGAGCCAAAGTTTCTGATCCTTGACGAACCCACTGCAGCGCTTGATGTCTCTATTCAGGCGGTCGTTTTGAACCTGTTGGTGGACCTGCGCGCCAAGCTTGGGATGAGCTATCTGTTTGTCAGCCATGACCTGCATGTTGTGCGACTGCTTTGCGATCATGTGATCGTCATGAAGGATGGGGAAATCGTCGAAGAAGGCCCCGCCCAGGACGTCATGTCAAACCCGCAAAACGCCTATACAAAATCGTTGCTGTCCGCAGCCCCAAAGCCAACGGCACGTCGCCAAACTGCTTAAATATTCGGAGAATTATGATGCTGAGCGATCTTCCCTTTACCCGCGCCGCCCTGACGCAGGCCTATGCCACAGGCACAAGCCCACTTGCCGTTATCGACGAGATTTTTGCACGGCTCGACGCAGTAAATGATCCGGGGATATTCATCCATCTGTGCGATCGCGACAGCCTGCGCGCTCAGGCAAAAGCGCTTGGTGCCTATGATCCGAGCCTGCCGTTATGGGGCATACCCTTTGCTGCAAAAGACAATATTGATGTCGCCGGGATCGAAACGACGGCCGCCTGCCCCGCCTATGCCTACACGCCCGAGGCGGATGCTTTTGTCATTGCAAAGCTGCGCGCTGCGGGTGCGCTTATGATTGGCAAAACCAATCTTGATCAGTTTGCAACCGGCCTTGTGGGCGTGCGAACCCCCTACGGCGCGCCGCTAAACTCGGTAGATCCCTTGATCGTTCCGGGCGGATCATCGGGCGGTTCTGGCGTTATTGTCGGCCACGGCATTGTGACCTTCTCGCTTGGAACGGATACGGCAGGATCAGGCCGTGTCCCGGCCGCGCTGAACAATATTGTTGGGCTCAAACCAACCCTTGGCGCGCTCTCTGCGACGGGCGTCGTTCCGGCCTGCCGCACTTTGGATACGATATCGATCTTTGCGCTGACGGTTGAGGATGCCTATGCGGCCTTCGCGGTTGCGCGCGGCTTTGATGCAGCAGACGCCTATTCCAAACCCCTGCCCCATGAAGCCCTGAGCGCGGCACCTGCGCAATTGCGGGTTGGCGTTCCGGATGCAGCCTCAATCGAATTCTTTGGCGACGACATCCAAAAAGCCGCCTTTGCGCGCGACATCGCCCTGCTGGAAGCAAGCGGCGCAAAGATCGACTACATCGATTTTGAGCCGCTCTATGCCATCGCGCGCATGCTCTATGAGGGCGCATGGGTTGCCGAGCGCTATACGGTTATTCAGGAATTGCTCGCCCAAGACCCAGACGCCGTATTTCCCGTTACCCGCCAGATCATTACCCATGCCGAATCCATGTCCGCCGCCGACGCCTTTCGCGGCATATACCGGCTTGCAGACCTAAAGCGCGCCGCAGAGCCGATGCTTGAAAAGCTTGATATGCTCTGTGTTCCGACCATTCCGACCTTCTATTCCGTTGCTGATCTCAACGCCGATCCCGTAACGCCCAACTCGAATTTTGGCACCTATACCAATTTCGTCAACTTGCTTGATATGTGCGGCATTGCTGTGCCGACAGCGCCAAGAAGCGACGCGCGCCCCGGCAGCGTCACCCTGCTTGCCGCCGCTGGCCAAGACGCAAAAGTGGCGGCTGTTGCGCGCCTCTTTGAAGCGGGGTGCGCGCGCAATATGGGCGCAACGGCGCATGCATTGCCCGCTCCGGCACCTCTCCCAGAACCGGCCACTGAGACGATCGAATTGGCCGTGTGCGGCGCGCATATGTCGGATCTCCCGCTGAATTGGCAGCTGACGGATCTTGGTGCGCGCTTTGTGCGAAAGGCGCAAACCGCGGCGCAATACCAGTTTTACGCGCTGGCTGGTGGCCCGCCTGCCCGCCCCGGCCTTGTGCGATCCGACGCGCCCCAAGCCGCCGCAATCTCGCTTGAGATTTGGTCGATGCCAAAGGCCGGTGTTGGCGCGTTTCTAGAGGGTATTCCGGCGCCGCTCGGGCTTGGATCGATCGAGTTATCCGATAAGACTTGGGTCAAAGGATTTATCTGCGAGGCCAGCGGCATCAAAGGCGCAACGGAGATTTCTCATCTTGGCGATTGGCGTAAATTCCTGTCTCAAGCTGGCTGAACGCCCGATGTAAGAAGCCCCATGCAATCAAAGCGCGCTGTACACCACCCAAAAGCATAAGCAGCCGCGCGCGGCCTGAAAAGCGCGCGGATTTGCGCATTTGGGCGCCGCCAAACGCGGATCATGTCACTTGGGCGCCAGCGGTGTTTCGTCCATCAAAGGCGCAACCCGGCGCAAGCGCAGCGCATTGCTCAACACAAAGACCGAGCTAAGCGCCATGGCCCCCGCCGCCAAAACCGGCGAGAGCAACACCCCAAAAGCAGGATAAAGCACGCCCGCCGCCACCGGAATAAGCGCTGCATTATAGCCAAAGGCCCAGAAGAGGTTTTGCTTGATATTGCTCATGGTGCGCCGCGACACCTCAATGGCGTTGACCACGCCGCGCAGATCGCCTGACATCAGCACCACATCCGCGCTTTCAATCGCAACATCCGTGCCCGTGCCGATGGCTATGCCAACGTCAGCCGAGGCAAGCGCAGGCGCATCATTGATCCCATCGCCGACAAAGGCGATTTTGCCATGTTTGCGCAGATCATTTAGGGCCGCGACTTTGCCTTCGGGCAGCACGCCTGCAATGATGTGATCAATGCCGATTTCGCGACCAATGGCCTGGGCAGTTTCGAGTTTGTCGCCGGTAATCATCGCAACTTTAAGCCCTTGGGCATGCAGCGCGGCAATGGCGGCGCGGCTCGCTGGCTTGACCGGATCCGCAACGCCAATAACGGCCGCGATCTTTCCATCAATGGCGGCAAAAAGCGCCGTGCGCCCCTTGAGCGCCAGCTCGGTTTCGATTTTGGCAAGCGCGCCAGTATCGATCCCTTCGCGCGCCATAAGACGATCCGCACCGACCAAAACCTCAACCCCCTCAACAAGCGCGCGCGCGCCAAATCCGGTGATCGAGGTGAAATCCTGCGCGCTCATCTCAGGCGCATTTTCGGCCCGCGCGCCGCGCACAATCGCCTCGGCAATCGGATGTTCCGAGCGCGCCTCAACAGCGGCAACATAAGAAAGGACATCCCCGCGATTGCGCCCCTCAGCAACGATCAAATCGGTCAGCTCGGGGCGGCCCATAGTGACGGTTCCGGTCTTGTCGAGCGCGACAACAGCAACGCCGCTAAGCCCTTGAAGCGCATCCCCTTTTCGAAACAAAACCCCCATTTCCGCCGCCCGTCCAGTCCCGACCATAATCGAGGTTGGCGTGGCAAGCCCCATCGCACAGGGGCAAGCTATAATGAGAACCGAGACCCCTGCAACCAGCGCGTAAGTCAGCGCCGGACTTGGGCCAAACAACAGCCAAACAAAGATCGTCAATAGCGCAAGCCCCATCACCGCAGGTACGAACCAAAGGGTGATCCGATCGACCATTCCTTGGATCGGCAATTTCGCGCCCTGCGCCTCTTCGACCATGCTGATAATTTGCGACAGGGTCGTATCAGACCCGACCCGCGTTGCGCGAAATGTAATGCTGCCTTGGCCGTTTACCGTCCCGCCCGTGACCGCATCGCCCGCAGCCTTCGAAACGGGCAGCGGCTCGCCAGTGATCATGCTTTCATCAATGTGGCTGGTGCCCTCAGTGACCTCGCCATCAACCGCAAGCCGCTCGCCGGGGCGCACCACAATCAAATCGCCAATACGCAACGCATCGATGTCGACCTCGACCAAAACCCCATCGCGCATCACCTGCGCCGTTTGCGCCTGAAGCGACAAAAGCTTCTGAATGGCCGCCCCCGTGCGCCCCTTGGCCCGCGCCTCGAGCCAACGCCCGATAAGGATCAAAACAACAATGACCGCCGCTGCCTCAAAATAGACCGCACGCACCTCATCAGGCATCAAACCGGGTAGAAATGTCGCCACAACGGAATAGGCATAAGCCGCCCCCGTCCCAACGGCGACAAGGCTGTTCATATCCGGCGCGCCTTTGAAAAGCGCCGGAAAGCCCTTGAGATAGAACTGCCGCCCGGGACCAATCAAAACAGCCGTGGTCAGCACAAATTGAATAAACCAGCTGGCCTGATGGCCAATCGTCGCCCCGATAAACATGTGAACCGCTGGGATCAGATGCCCGCCCATCTCCATCAAAAATACCGGCAAGGCCAAGGCCGCCGCAAAGGCCACACGGCGCGCAAGCCCCCGCGCCTCTTCTTCTTTACGCTGCGCGCGATCCTTGGTTTCTGCCGCCTCGGCCACACGCGCCGGATAGCCCGCATCCGTTGCCGCGCGAAGGATCGTCGAGATATCCACCGCCCCTTCCAAAAAGCTTACCCGCGCCGTCTCGGAGGCGAGATTTACATTGACCTCAAGCACCCCATCCACAGCCGACAGCGCCTTATCAACCCGCCCAACACAAGAGGCGCATGTCATCGCCTCGATATTCAAAACAACAGTCGCCTTGCGCGCCGGATAGCCAAGATCCGCCAGCTTTTGCGCAACTTCGGGCAATTTATCCGCGCGGCTCAGCTCAAATCGCGCCGTCTCGGAGGCCAAGTTCACCGCGACATTCGCAACCCCCTCAAGCGTCGACAATTCACGATCCACACGCCCCACACAAGAGGCGCAAGTCATGCCATTGATTGAAAGGGTGAAGGAATTTGGCGCGGTCATGGCGGCCTCCTGAAAACTGCTTGAACTCAGCATCTAATGCCTCCAGTTGCTGGAAGGTCAAGAAAGAAGCGCGAATATTCTGCGCAAAGGGATTTTGATGCGTTTTGCGGGTAATCTTCTGAGTTTCCTTGGAATGTGAGCGGAATTTTTGCGCAGTGCCCAAGCGCCCTCTTGACCTTCCCCCAGCTGGAAACCCTACATCTCGATCAAACAGCATTCGGCCATAAACATGCGACCAGACCCAAGGAGACCCCAAATGAAATTCAACGTGCCCGACATGAGCTGCGGCCATTGCACCAGCGCCATCGAAAACGCGATCAAACAAGCCGACAGCGCCGCCAACGTCGCCTGCGATCTGGCGGAACATACGGTCTCGGTCCAAAGCGCTCTGCCGCGCGAAACACTGGCAACAATTCTGCAAAACGCTGGCTACCCAAGCACGCCCGTCGCGGCCTAAAGGCGCGGCCAGCAGAGCATATTGAAGCGCTCAGCCGGTTCGCAACCGGGATTTTTCGCAAACGACAAACCCCGCCCCTCAAGCCAAGATCGCCCAACCATTCTGCCGCGCAGATCAGCGCGCGGTTGAATTGTAGGGCCACTCTGGCTAGCGTTACATTCATGAAGAGTTTAGCGTTTTACATCGTTGTTTTGGTATCCCTGCTGGCGCAAAACGCCTCTGCCCAAAGCGCATCTGAAAACCCAACGGTGCTGTATAATATCGGCTGTAGCTCTGGGAATTGCATTTCTGAAAACCTGATTGAGCCTATCCCTGCCGTGAAGTTTCGCAGAAAAAACATGGACTTTGATCATGAGCTTCAACCCTTTGGGGGTACCTCAAAGGAGATATATATGGCTGCGCTGGGTCGGTTTCCTGATGCCGCGTCTTGCTTGACCAAAGAGGCCAGCGGGCCAAAGGGTTTTGATCTTCAAAAAATCAACTGGGAGGCCCAGACCAATCCAGAAAGAATGGAAGTTTGCTTGGCTCGAATTCACAATGTGATCGCTAACCCGGACTTGTCTGTGCAATGGTTTCAAGCCGTGGGGTTTACGGCAAGCGCACATACAAAGCGCAAAGGGCATTTCCTTGAGGGCTGGTCGCATGTCAACGCCTATTGGAGAAGTGACAAGCCGTTTCCGGCGAAATCTGTCGCGCCTTGGTATTTTAAATTATTTCATGGCCCGGAGTTTCTAATGGGTGTTACTTTGGATCCAGACTATCTGGTCCAGAACGCTTCGGTAAATTTTATTGTAAAGTAGTAAGTGCGTAAAAATGGGCCAATTATATCTCTGCACAAAATCGATTGTGGCCAAGCGCGTTTCCCCCTGCTCACCCTCGAAAAAACATAGGATTGTACCTAACCGTCCAAAACCAACGAAGCGTAAACCCTCTTGACGTAAGGTGATTCTGATGGCGGCGCTAAATGTTAACAATGCGTTAATCATTTATAGAGATATATTAATGCACACTGGTGGAGCCAAAGAATGATCGCCCGAAAATTCTATACGGTACTGGGTGAGCTTTCTGACCGGGTAACGCTGACTTTTTTGCGAAAAGCCCGCAAGAAAATCCCCAATATTGATCTGACCGAAGACATGCTCGGGCGCATTCGCTTTGCGCAGATTTCCTCGATCTCCTCAATCACCATCCCTGTTACCGCAATCGCGATGATCAATGCGGTCACTCTGACCGTGCTTGACGCCTTCCTGCATGGCGCGCCGCGCACCGCGCCGGTGATCTGGAGCTGCATTGCTGTGCTCTTTGGCTTGATGACAATTCTGGCCAACCGCAAGTCGATCAGATTGGGCAAATCCCATGCCTCCGTGCGCGCCTCCGGGGCGGTCGTCACCCATACGATTTTGCTCGCCTCTCTCTGGAGCTTCCCGCCGCTTTATTTCTTGATCGACGCAACGCCTGTGCATGTCGGGTTTATCTCTTCCGTGACGGCCGGGATGGTCGCGGGCGGCGCGCTTGCGCTCTATCCGGTTCCGCTCGCGGCGGTGCTGTTTAGCACTTGGGTGATTGTCGTCGGGCTTGGCTCACTGATCTATCACGGCAATGCGCTTGGTGCGGCCTATGCCTTTGTCTCCGCTACATTTATGATCCTCGTTTACCAAGCGATTGCCAAACACGCGATGCTGTTTCTGGGCGAATTCCTGCGCAAAGAAGAAGCCGCGGCACAGCGCGATGTGATCACGCTATTGATGGGCGATTATGAGCAAGCCAGCTCGGCTTGGCTCTGGAGCTGTGATGCGGGCCTGCGCATGCGCAACATCGCCCCCGGCATGCTCGCCTCGATGCAATTGCCCGGCATGAACGTCGATCGCATGCCCCTTCGCGGCCTCTTGGGGCGCGCCGGCGCCAGCCCCATCAAAGACAGCGACGCAGCAATGCTCAGCCGGCTGACCGGCCCGCCCGACGGCGTCCCAACCCAGTTTGACATCACATTGCGCATCCAAACCGGCACCCCGCACGAGCGGATTTTCTCGGTTTTTGTACGCAAATCGATCTCGGAATCCGGGATGCTTGTCGGCTATGAAGGGTTTTCGCGAGACATCACAACCGAATACCATGCCAAACAAAATGCCAAATTCCTTGCCACACATGATGTGATGACGGGCCTGCTGAATGCGCCAACCTTCCATGAGAAGGCGCAAAAAAGCATGCAGAAGTTCAACGCAAAAACCAGCAAGCGCTGCGTGGTTTTCATCTTTATCGACGCAGACAACCTCAAGAGCGTTAACGATACCCATGGCCATGCGGCGGGCGATGTCTTGATCCAAACCGTTGCAACCCGGCTCTCGGCCATTGTCGGCGACAACGGGCTTGTCACGCGCAAAGGCGGGGATGAATTCCTGGCCTGTATTTTTGATGTCGAACAAAACGATGTTGAGGATCTGGCCGATACAATCCTTGGCGCGATCTGCCGGGATTTCGCTTTCGAAAGTGCGCAGCTTGATCTCTCTTGTTCCATGGGCGTGGCGCGCGCCGACAGCGGCAATGCCGATCTTGAAACCCTCGAAAAAGAGGCGGATCGCGCGCTTTATTTCGCCAAGAACAAAGGCCGCGCCCGGCTCGAACACTACAATCCAACCTTGGGGCGCGAATTGTTTGAACAGCGCCGGATTGCCAACGACCTGCCCGCCGCCATTCGCGCCCGCGAAGTCTATTGCGAGTTTCAGCCCATCGTGCGCCTTGAGGATCAAACAATCTCGGGCTGCGAAACGCTCATGCGCTGGGATCACCCTGAACTTGGCGCAATCACGCCAGAGCAAATCGTCACCGCCGCGCGCTATTCTCACCTGATCGCGCCCCTCAGCGCCTTGGTCATCAGCCAAGCATTGGAGGCGATGAAAGAATGGCCCGCTCACGTTATGGTCACTGTAAATGTGATGGCGCATGAGCTGACGGAAGCGGATTTTTACAAGACCATCCTGCGCATGATCGAGCAACACGGGGCCGAACCAAAACGCTTCTGTGTCGAGATCACAGAATCCGAGTTGCTGGAAAACTCCGACCAAGTTATTCGCAACCTTACCCGCCTACGCGCTGCCGGAGTCTTGATTGCGGTTGACGATTTTGGCGCGGGCTATTCTTCGCTCAACTATCTGCCCCAATACCCTAGCGATACGCTCAAAATCGATCGCTCACTCGTGGTCAATTCATCGCAGCATCACGCCGGGCCTTTGATCCTCAATGCCGTGGCCAGCATGGCCAAAGCCCTGAATATTCCGGCCATCGCCGAAGGGGTTGAGACAGAGGAAGAGCTTGAAAACGTGCGCAAAGCCGGGCTTCCTTACGTTCAGGGCTATTATTTCTATCGCCCCATGCGCCAAGCGGAATTGCTCGCAGTTTTCGCCCGCGAAGCAGAGCTCAACCGCCCCCCGGATGCCGCAAACGCTTGAGCCATCAACGGGCAGCAGCTCGCTTCGCCCCGTTCAGACGCTCATATGAAAGCCGCGCCAAAACCCGCGCGCCTATGCTCATTTTTCAAAACTAACCCTGCGGCATAACTGCGCTCAGCCATTGCCATTGCCCCGCCCTCATACTTTACTCGCGCCAACCGCGGCGCCGGGAGGATGCCCGCGAAATTTCCTGAGGAGGACACGACTTGGCCCTGCCACACGCATTGCAAAACCTGCGCATCCCTTTGATCGGATCGCCCCTGTTCATTATCTCCAATCCAGAGCTTGTCATCGCTCAGTGTAAGGCCGGGATCGTTGGCTCCTTCCCTGCGCTCAATGCGCGCGAAGGCGCGGGCGATCCGATCCAGCTGGATCAATGGCTGACCCACATCACCGAAGAGCTGGACCGCCACAACCAAGCCAATCCCGATCGCCCCGCCGCCCCCTATGCGGTCAATCAAATCGTGCATAAATCCAATGCCCGCCTTGAGCGCGACCTTGAGATTTGCGTCAAACATAAAGTGCCGATCTGGATCACCTCGCTTGGCGCGCGCGTCGAGGTGAATGACGCGGCCCACAGTTGCGGCGGCATTGCGCTTCACGATGTGATCAACAACCGCTTTGCCCATAAAGCGATTGAAAAAGGCGCCGATGGCCTGATCGCCGTTGCGGCTGGCGCGGGTGGCCACGCGGGCGCGCAATCGCCATTTGCCTTGATCCAAGAAATCCGCAGCTGGTTTGAAGGCCCGCTGTTCCTCTCCGGCGCAATCGCAAAAGGCGACAGCATCCTTGCGGCCCAAGCGCTTGGCGCGGACGGCGGCTATGCGGGCTCGGCTTTCATCGCGACCAAAGAGGCCAACGCCCAAGAGGCCTACAAACAAATGATCGTCGAGGGCGGCGCATCCGATATCGTCTATTCCAACCTCTTCACCGGCGTTTGGGGCAACTACCTCAAGCCCTCGATCGCCAATGCGGGCATGGATCCCGAAGCGCTTGAAATCTCCGATCCAACAAAGATGGATTTCGGCGGGGGCAGCTCCAAGCCAAAAAGCTGGAAAGAAATCTGGGGCTCGGGCCAAGGCATTGGCGCAATTGATAAAATCATGTCCGCCGGCGAATTGGTTGACCAACTTGAGCGCGAATATATCGCCGCGCAAAACCGCCTCGCAGCAACTCTGGGCTGGAAGCGCTAAAGCGCCAACCACCGATAAAACACCAAAAAGGCGGCCCCGTAAGAGGCCGCCTTTTTCTTTTCATTTGCCGTCAAAGCCGCGCCTTTATGGCCTAAACATTGACCAAACGCGCCTCTTCCTCGGCCTTTAAATCCTTGCGCGAGGGCTTGCCAACGGCAGTATGCGGCAGCTCCTTGCGGAATTCCAAATGGCGCGGAATTTCATGCCGCCCCAGCTTATCGGCCAAAAATACCTGCAACTCCTCTAACGAAAATTCCGGCGCACCCTGATTGAGCACAACGAAAACCTTGGCGCTCT
Organism: Halocynthiibacter sp.; assembly: GCA_047631555.1. Taxonomy (GTDB): domain Bacteria; phylum Pseudomonadota; class Alphaproteobacteria; order Rhodobacterales; family Rhodobacteraceae; genus JBLHZY01. Next base: position 820,075 of record JBLHZY010000001.1, read on the forward strand.
CGCCGCGATACTCATCATGCACGCCAATTGCGATCGCTTCGGCCACATCGGGATGCTCATGCACCGCATTTTCGATCATCAGCGGATAGACATTGAAGCCGCCCGATAGGATCATATCCTTCTTGCGATCGACAATATAAAACCAGCCGTCCGCGTCCATATAGCCGATATCCCCGGTCAAGAAATACTCGCCCACATAGCATTCCGCGCTCGCTTCGGGGCGCTGCCAATAGCCCTTGGTCACGTTGGGCCCCTTGATGATCATCTCGCCTGCTTCGCCAACCGGCATCTCGCGGCTCGGGTCATCCACATCGACAATTTTCATGTCCAATCCGGGCAAGGGAATGCCAATCGTTCCGAGCTTTTCATCGGGCATATTCATCGGAACCGAGGTGCCCGCAGGCGCTGTTTCCGTCATCCCCCAGCCGCCGCGCAGCTTGCGCCCAGTCAACTGTTTGATCCGATTGTAAACCTCGACCGGCAAAGGCGCGCCGCCCGAAGCGATATACTCAAGCGAGCTGAGATCGCGCTTTTCAATGCCGGGAACCTGCATGATCGCGATCCATGTCGTGGGCACGCCGCCAAGCGAGGACACCCCATGTTTTTCGATCTCATCGACCGCGCTTGCCGCATCAAACCGCAACCGAAGGCGCATCATCCCGCCCTCATTGGCGCGCTTCAACATCCCCGAACTCAGCCCCATTATGTGAAACAACGGCGAATAGAAAAGCCCCGAATGGCCCGGCTTTGAGGCGACCTCATTCTTGGAGGCCTCGCAGTATATCTGCACGGTTGAGGCCAGATTATCATGGGTCAACATCGCCGCCTTGGGAACGCCCGTCGTCCCCCCGGTAAACTGCAGCAAAGCGATCTCATCGGGGCGCATATCAACCGGCTCATATGCCGCGCCCTCAAAGCCAGAAAGGAAATCTTCAGCCGAGACACAGCCCGCAAAGATCGGGCATTCGCGCCCCGCCGCCGAGACGAAATCAGGGCAAAGCACGACCTTGGGGCAGACGCTTTCATCAATCAACAGCTTGAAACGGTTGGCAAATTCCGGCGTGCTTAGGCTGATCACCAGTTTGGCGCCGCTGTCCTCAAGCTTGTGCTGAATTTCGCGCTCTGCATCGAGCGGCGACAGATGCGTCACCGCCGCGCCCGCCGTCAAAGCCCCAAAGAAAAAGATCGGATGCCAAGGCGAATTGGGCAGATGCAGCGCAATGCGATCGCCCCGCTCAACCCCTTCCGCCTTCAGCGCCGCGGCCACCTGTGCCGCCTTATCGCAGATATCGCCGTAGCTAAATTCCTGCCCGTAATACTCGATCATCGGCAGATCGCTAAAGCGTTCAAACGCGACCTTCATCAACGCATTGATCGTGGTCGTTTCGGGAACAAATTGCGGGTCTACACCTTCGGAATAGAGGTTATACCACGGACGATTTAGCGCGCTCATGCGGCATCTCCTTTGTTGGGTTGGGTTGGCACAAAGGCGGTGTGTATTTGACAAGACAAAACCGAAGCGCGCGCAAAGCCCATGCCCTTCGATTTCCCCATCCCAACGGATGTTGATCCTTGCTTTGTCATCAAAGCTCCTCCCATGTCGGCCGTTTCGGCCTTTCGCCATGCAAAATTCAGTTTTGCAGTTTCATCTAGGCTATGAAGTGGCCGCCAGCGCGTCAATGCTTTTGCTCCGCCTGCGCGCAATTTCTGCACCCTGCCCGGCGCAGGCCAAAGCGACGGCCTTGCCCAAGCGTCAAATGAGTGAAACACTCGCCCCAAAGCACAGCCAAAGAAAGCGCCCGCGCGAGTAACCCCATGCGTACAGTCACAATTGCCGGCGAAGAGATACACCCGGGCACGCTTTTTCTCACCTTCGCCGTAGGCATCGCGGGCGGATTTGGCTTCAAGGCTTTGGGCATGCCGCTGCCGATGTTGCTTGGCTCTGTTACGACCGTCGGCGCGCTCGCCATCCTCGGGTTTGAGCCGGGCGGGCAGCCGCCCAAGGTCCCGTTCTGGCTTAGGCTGTTTTTCATTCCGATCATTGGCCTGTCGATTGGCGCGGCCTTTACCCCGGAAATCCTCGAGGAAATCGGCCGTTGGTGGCCCTCTTTGGTTGCGCTTATTCTTTATATTCCGGTCGCGCATTATGCCGGATACTGGGGCTATTATCGCCTCGGTGGCCTGTCCCAAAATACCGCCTATTACGCTGGCGTTCCCGGCGGCCTGCTCGAAAGCATTGCCATGGGCGAAGAAGCGGGCGCGGATGTGCGCATGCTAACCGCGCTGCAATTCATGCGCCTGATCCTGACCATCATGCTCGTCCCGCTGGCCTTTAGCATGCTCAATGGCGCGGCTGTCGGCTCGGCTGCGGGCGCACAAATCCAAGCGCCTGTCGGCTCGGTTTTGGATGCGCCGGAGGTGATCAAACAGGTGCTTATCTGTGTGCTTGGCTTCTTTGGCGGGCGCAAATTGCGCATGCCGGCGTTTATCATCACCGGGCCAATTCTGGCCTCTGGGATTGGCCATCTCACCGGCGTTATCACCGCCTCGCCGCCGCGCCATTTGATCGAGGCCACGCAGCTTGTTATCGGCGTCTCGCTTGGAACGCGCTTTGTTGGGATGCGCGCCAACGCCTTTCTCAAGGCGCTCTTTTTGGCGTTCTGCAATATCTGTGTGACGATGACTTTGGCGGTGGCAACGGCGCTTTTGATCCACGCGCTTGTTGACGAAAAGATCGAAGCTGTGGTGCTGGCCTTTGCCCCTGGCGGGCTTGCGGAAATGTCGCTCGTGGCGATTTCACTTCATATATCAGTGGTTTATGTGGCGGCGCACCATGTCTTGCGGATCGTGCTTTCGGTGACCGTGGCCAAAGCCTTCGCCCATCGTATACCGCCAGATCTCCCGGCGCAAAGCCCTTAGGCTTCTTCGTCATCCTCAACCGAATTGCCGCGAAACCCGGTCGCGACCACAAACTTCTCAGAACTATCCGAGCGGCTCGCCGGCGGCTTCATATGCATGACTTTGGTGAACTTCAGCTTGAGAAGGCGCTGCAAATCCCCCTCGGCGCCGCCCGCCAAAACCTTGGCGATAAAGGTGCCGCCCTCTTCCAAAACATCAAAGGCAAAATAGGCCGCCGCCTCGCAAAGTGAAATGATGCGCAAGTGGTCGGTTTGTTTGTGCCCAGAGGAGGCCGCCGCCATGTCGCTCATCACAACATCCGCTTTGCCGCCAAGCCAGGCCTTAACCTGCTCATCCGCGCCTTCGGCCATGAAATCAAGCTGATGCAGCTCGGCCCCAGTGATGGCTTCAATCTCCTGCAAATCGACGCCAATAATGCGGCCGACCCGCTTGTCTGAGCGATCCCCAAGCGCATTGATCCGCTTCACGGCAACCTGACACCAGCCCCCCGGCGCACAGCCCAAATCAACAATCCGCGCGCCCGGAACCAAAAAGCGATACTTGTCATCCAGCTCCAAAATCTTAAACGCCGCCCGCCCGCGATAGCCCTCAGCCCGCGCGCGTTTGACATATGGATCGTTCAACTGGCGCTCAAGCCAAAGGGTCGAAGAAAGCTTACGCCCCCGCGCCGATTTCACCTTAACGCGCAAATCGCGCTCTCCGCGCCCGCTTGTTTTCTTGGCCATGTCTCAAATCCCGCCAATATGAAAAAACCGTCCGGCTTTTTCTTGGTCTAAATACTCACTGCGGCCAATGCCACAAAGCGCGCGACATCTCAACCGAAGCCCGCACCTATGCCTAATACGGCCCATCTTCAAGCACACCGTCCGCAGACATCTGCGCATATAAGAGCCCCTCGCGAAGCCCCCGGTCCGCAACCGACAAGCGATCCGTCGGCCAAACCCGTAACAACGCTTGCAAAATCGCCGCCCCCGACATGATCAAGGTCTGGCGATCTCGCCCAATCCGTGGATCCGCGCGCCGCCCCGCAGGGCCAAGATCCAGATAGTCGCGGATCACTTTGTCGATCTGATCCGACGTCATCCGTAGCCCATCCACCCGGTTGCGATCATAGCGGCGCAGGCCAAGATGGCTTGCCGCAACGGTTGTGACCGTGCCGCTCGTCCCGATAATCTGAAAGCCCTCGCGCGCCTGCACATCCGCATAGGGCGCAAAACTCGACATGCTTTCCTCAAAGAACCAGCTCATCAAAGCAAAGCGCGCAGAATCGTCCTCGACGTCCTCAAACTGATCCTTCAACGTCGCAACCCCAAGCGGCACAGAAATCCAATCCACGACCTTGGCATGGGGAAACGGGCTGCCCGCTGCCGGATTAAACCCGGTATGAAGGCGCATAATCGCGCGCGGGCGATCCAGCTTGGGCACTTGGCTTAGATCGATCCAAACAAGCTCGGTCGAGCCGCCGCCAATATCCACAACAAGCAATTGTTCGGTCTTGGTGCTCACCAAAGGCGCGCAGGAAATCACCGCAAGCCGCGCTTCTTCCTCTGGCTCAATGATATCAAGCTTCAGCCCGGTCTCGCGGTGCACATAGCGGATGAAATCACCGGCATTGCGCGCGCGACGGCAGGCCTCGGTTGCGACAAGGCGCATCCGGGTCACTTCGTGTTTTTCGAGCTTCTTGCGGCACACGCGCAGCGCCTGAACGGTACGCGCCATCGAGGCGCGCGAAAGCCGCCCCGTCGCCTCCAACCCTGCCCCAAGCTGGACAGATTTGGAAAAGCTATCAACCACATGCAACTGGTTGCCCTTTGGCTGGGCAATCAACATACGGCAAGAATTTGTACCCAAATCAAGCGCTGCATAAAGCGTCGCGGGATCAGGGGTCGCAGGCAGAGCGCGCTCAACCGGTCTTGGGAACGCAGCCCCACTTTTGGGACGCTTGGGCGTCATATCACGCCCTCCAATATATTGGCTTGTGGATAAGTTACGCTCACTGGGGTGATTTGGCAATCTTGCAATCCGCCCAATTCGATCCGATTTCCCCCGCGCCGCCGCCCCCAAACGCGCCTTCCCCTGCGGCAATCTCGCCCGCCCTCATAACCTTCATGAGAAGTTTTCCAATTGCGCCCCCTTCCCTCAAATCCCCGCCTGCACTAGCCATAGCCCTGCAAAAGCCCAAAACCCTGCGCGCGCTCAAAACGTCGCCTTCGGGCCAAGCCATGTCGAAAAACGCCCCCGTTATGCGGGCCCCACTGCGTAGAAAAAACTACGAACAGGAGAGAATCAGCCAATGGCCGATGTTACGATCTTTTACTGGCGCGATATTCCAGCTCAGGTGATGGTGGGCCGCGGCCGCCGCGGCACCAAACGCCCTCTGTCAGAGCGCTTCGAGCAAGCGATTGATCGCGCCGCCATGAAGATCGGGGCGCGTGATAGCGATGCCTACCTTGCCGAATGGCGCAAAGCCGCGCCGTTTTCGGTCGAGGGCGAAGACGCTGCCGTTGCTGATGCTCAGGCCGCCAAACTTGAGGCAGAATATCCCCAAGAGCGGCTGAAATCCCTGATCGCAAATGATGGACGCGAATGACGCGTCTGCGCATATGGGAGGCCGCCATGGCTTTGCTTAACTTTCGCAAGAAACCCGAACCAACTGCGTCAAATCCCGGCGCGGTTGCTGCTCTGCTCAACGGCCACTCGATCGAGGTGATGCCGCGCACCGCCGCCAAGATCGCGGATTTCCCCGCCCTTTTACCCAAGGGCACGCGCGTCTATATCGCCCATATTGATGGCACCCCGATTGAGGATATGGTCGCCACCGCCGCGCGCCTCAGCGCCGCCGGATACGAGGTCATGCCGCATTTCCCCGCTCGGATCATCAAGGACGAAGCCACGCTCAAGGATTGGATTGCCCGTTACAGCGGCGAGGCAAATGTCAGCCAAGCGCTCCTGCTTGCAGGCAATAACGCCAAACCAGTCGGCGATTTTCACTCCTCCATTCAGCTTTTGGAGAGCGGCGCATTTGATGCGGCTGGCTTTACCCGCCTGCATGTCGCAGGCCATCCAGAGGGCAACCGCGATATCGATCCCGATGGCTCTGATCGCGCCGTGATGGAGGCGTTGCATATCAAGCAAGCGCTTTCAAATCGCACCGATGCGCAAATGGCCATTGCCACGCAATTCTGCTTTGAAGCCGCCCCGGTGATCGCATGGGCCGAGCGCCTGCAGTTTGAGGGCATCACCCTGCCGATCCATCTTGGCATCGCAGGCCCCGCCAAGCTGCAAACGCTGATCCGTTTTGCCATTGCCTGCGGCGTTGGCCCCTCGCTGAGCGTGCTGCAAAAACGCGCGATGGATGTGACCAAACTCGTGCTGCCCTATACGCCCGATGCCCTGCTCGCCGATCTCGCCGCGCACAAAGCCGCGCATCCCAAAAGCAATATCGCGCAGCTGCATCTCTTCCCCCTTGGCGGCATTGAAACGGCCGCGACTTGGGCGCAAAAAACCTGCGCCGCGCCCACCAATATCCAAGCCGCCCAAAGCACCCCTGCCAATTCCCAAAAAGCCCCGCTATAAAGCGGCGAAATCAAACAGAAAGCCGAAATTCATGACCCGCACCGTTCTTGAAAGCCAAACCAAAACCGTCACCATCGGATTTGATGAACCCTTCTGCGTGATCGGCGAGCGGATCAATCCAACCGGGCGCAAAAAGCTCGCCGCCGAGCTCGAAGCAGGCGATTTCAGCACTGTTGAGCGGGATGCTTTGGAGCAGGTAGCCTGTGGCGCGATGGTTTTGGATGTAAACGCGGGCGTGGTTTACAACTCCAATCCAAACCCAAATGAAACAGAGCCGCCCCTGATGCGCGCAATGATCGAGCTGGTGCAGGGGCTTGTTGATGTCCCACTTTGTATCGACAGCTCGGTGCCCGGCGCGCTTGAGGCTGGGCTTGCCGCCGCCAATGGCCGCCCGCTGGTCAATTCGGTGACGGGCGAGGAAGACCGCCTCGAGCTGGTGCTGCCCTTGATCAAGAAATACAACGTTCCCGTTGTGGCGATTTCCAACGATGATACGGGCATTTCTGAGGATCCGGATGTCCGCTTTGCCGTGGCTAAAAAGATCGTCGAGCGGGCGGCCGATTTCGGCATTCCGGCGCATGATATCGTCGTTGATCCCCTCGTGATGCCGATCGGCGCGATGGCGACAGCGGGCCAGCAAGTTTTCGCCCTGGTGCGCCGCCTGCGTGATGAGCTCGGGGTCAATACCACCTGCGGCGCGTCCAACGTTTCCTTTGGTCTGCCCCATCGCCACGGCGTCAATGCGGCCTTCCTGCCCATGGCGATTGGCGCAGGCATGACCAGCGCGATCATGAACCCGGTGCGCCCGGTTGAAATGGAAGCGATCCGCGCGGCCAACTTGCTGATGAACCACGATGCCAACGGCGGCCAGTGGATCAACTTTAGCCGCGTTCTGGATGCGGTGGCCGAAGGAACGCCCTTTGCCGAAGCCTCTAAAGCGGCGGCTGGTGGCGGGCGCGGTGGGCGCACTGGGCGCTCCGCACGCCGCCGCGGCTGATCCAAAACAGGCCTAACCGCCACAACCCGCAGGAAAATCCCGCCCGCCCCTATACGGCGCGCGCGCATTGGATCATCCTGCGCCGAGGCGAGCAATTGATGGACAAAACGATGAGCGATCCGCTGGTAATCTTCATGCCCTCAGGCAAGCGCGGCCATTTCGCCGCCGGAACCCCTGTGCTTACAGCGGCGCGCCAACTTGGCGTTGATCTGGATAGCGTCTGCGGCGGGCGCGGCATCTGCTCGAAATGCCAAGTGCAGCCCTCCTTCGGCGAATTCCCCAAACATGGGCTGACCGCGCGCATTGAGGCGCTCTCGCCGATCAATGCCGTGGAAGAACGCTATGATCGCATTCGCGGGTTAAAACCGGGCCGCCGCTTGGGCTGCCAGGCGACGGTTCAGGGCGATATCGTCATTGATGTCCCGGCCGAAAGCCAAGTCCACAAACAGGTGATCCGCAAGGCCGCCACAGACCGCGTGATCGAGATGGACCCCGCCACCCGGCTTTATTATGTCGAGCTGGAAGCCCCCGATATGCACGCCCCCTTGGGCGATTGGGAACGCCTCAAAGCCGCGCTCGCAACCGAATGGGATGTCCAAAACGCGACCCTTCCCACAGGCCTTTTCGCCACGCTTCAGCCCGTGCTCGCCAAAGGCGATTACAAAATAACCGTGGCGATCAACGCAGCCGTTGAGGGCCAAAACCAAGTTGTCGCGCTCTGGCCTGGCCTGCATGATGCGCCGCTCTATGGCCTTGCGATTGACCTTGGCTCAACGACCATCGCCGCCCATCTCAGCGATCTTTCCTCCGGCGCAGTCGTTGCCTCCGGCGGGCTGATGAACCCGCAAATCCGCTTTGGCGAAGACCTAATGAGCCGCGTCTCTTACGCGATGATGAACGAGGGCGGCGCGGCCGAAATGACAAGCGCCGTGCGCGAGGCCTTGGCTCAACTCGCCTCCGATCTCGCCCAAGAGGCCAAAATCAGCGTCTCGGATATTTTCGAGGCGGTCTTCGTGTGCAACCCGGTGATGCACCACCTGCTGCTCGGCATCGACCCTTCCCCGCTTGGCCAAGCACCCTTCCCACTGGCGCTATCGGACGCGATCAACCTGCCCGCAAGCGCGCTTGATCTTGGCCTGAATGCGCAAGCCCAAACCTATATCCTGCCCTGTATCGCAGGCCATGTGGGCGCAGATGCGGCTGCCGTGGCCCTGTCTGAGGCGCCCGAAAAGGCCGAAGACCTCACCCTGATCGTCGATGTCGGCACCAATGCCGAGATCATATTAGGCAACAAAAACCGCGTGTTGGCATGTTCCTCGCCCACAGGCCCCGCCTTTGAGGGCGCGCAAATCTCTGCCGGCCAACGCGCCGCCCCCGGCGCCATTGAGCGGGTCGAGATCAACCCAGTGACCAAAGAGCCGCGCTTTCGCGTCATCGGCTCTGAGCTTTGGTCAGATGAGCCGGGCTTTGATCTGGCCACCGCCACAAGCGGCATCACCGGCATCTGCGGCTCGGGCATCATCGAGGCCGTGGCGGAAATGCGCGCCGCTGGCCTGCTGGATCGCTCCGGCCTGATTGGATCCGCCGAACAAACCGGCGCGCCCCGCATTGAGCCGCAAGGCAGAACCCACGCCTACTTGCTGCATGACGCAACCGCCGACGGCGGCCCGCGCATCATGGTCACCCAAGGCGATATCCGCGCCATCCAACTGGCCAAATCCGCGCTCTATGCAGGCGCGCGCCTGCTCATGGACGAGCTCGGCGTTGATCGGGTTGAACGGGTGATCCTCGCGGGCGCTTTTGGCGCGCATATCAGCCCAAAACACGCCGCCATCCTTGGCATGATCCCCGACTGCGCGCTCAAAAACGTCAGCTCAGCAGGCAATGCTGCGGGCACAGGCGCGCAGATCGCGCTAGCCTCGCGCAAGGCCCGCCGCCACATCGAGGCGCTGGTGCGCAAGATCACCAAAGTCGAGACAGCCATCGAGCCGCGCTTCCAAGAGCATTTCGTCGCCGCCTCCGCCATTCCCCACGCAACCGCGCCCTATACCGAACTTGCGGGCGAAATCACCCTCCCTGAACCCAGCTTCAATGCAGGCGATGGTGGCGGGCGCAAACGGCGGCGCGATCGCTAACAAAAAACCGCGCCAAATCCGCCGCGCCCCCTCTTGACGCCGCGCAGCACTTTGAATACCTCCACCCCCATAAGCGGGTGTAGCTCAATGGTAGAGCAGCAGCTTCCCAAGCTGAATACGAGGGTTCGATTCCCTTCACCCGCTCCAAATTCACAGTGTTGTGGGTTTGATAGACTTTTTTTGCTCAAGCTAGCTGATTAAAGTTACAATAGCTTACAACCATTAAATTCCTCAATTCAGGTAAATCCAATGAGTAGGGTGAGCGTCCTCTAACTACGTAGCCCAGCACCAATAGCAATCCTCCCGAGAGTGTATCCATCGATTTGCTGTAGAGCGCTTGCTCTAATACCGGCAACAAAAATTTCTACCTCTAAAGGGTTGTTTACCGACTTTTGCAATACAGCATGATACTCTTGTTTTGCCTTGGCAATGGACATTGCCTGTAGCGCCCCGCCAGTTCCTTTGTCCGGGTTAGTTTGAATTGCTTCAATTGTTAAATCAAAAATACTACGTTTCGTCTTTTTCCCGGCTTCCGCTAATCGATAGAAGTGTGCTTTTCCTGATCCAAAAGCAAAAACGTCACCAGTTTTCAAAGCAATTTCTTGCATCCCAATTTCGGAACCTTCTTCGGTTTGGAGCCACTTCAAAAAAAACACACGCGGCGTTTTCGATTTCGGGCAATAACCAAAAATTGCTGCTTCGTATCTCATAGGATTGACTTGAGTCTCTTGATTGAGAAGATTGGCGCAGCGAAGAAAAACCTCGGCGATAGTGGTAAACTGTGGCGCTTTTGAAGTACCATTGAAATCGTGCATATTTAGCAAAACATTCGAAACCATTGCATGAAGCGTTGTCGCTGCAAGTGTACTGCCAGAAAATGCGAAACCGAATTTTCCACTATACCGCTTTCGCATTCCGTCATTACCGACTTTATGCTTGCCCTTCTTGGCCGAAGTAAACAGAAAAGGGACAATAAATAGCTTGGTTAAACTATCAGTTACCTTCGAGATTCGGTCTCCCATGTCACTAGATACTCTTGAATCGGAGAGCGCATTAAAGCCACCAGGGTCAGTAAGGTTTATTACGATCAATGTCATTTATGGCTCCCTTTCTAATAAGGGTGAAATTCGGTAATCCTTTATTGAAGCAACTATACAAATTGATTCAAGGAGTGGAAGTAAATCCTATATTACTTGAATTTGCCTGCCCTTCACCCGCTCCAAATCCCCGCGCCCTGCCCCGATTTGCAAGCAATTGACGCAACGGCCCTGTGGCGCAAGCCCTCAATCCTGTCCACTCTGCGCCAAAGACAGGAGCCGAAATGAACGATATCCTCACCACCGCAATTGCCGACTTGAACACCCGCCTCAATGGCGCGCAGTTTGATCAATCCATCGCTTTGGTGGTGGAAAACGTCGGAACGCTTCTGATTGACAGCGACGGCGCGCGGATGAGCGAGAAGCGCGGCGATTGCGCGATTTTCGCCTCGCAGAAAACCTTGCTTGGATTGATGGATGGCTCTGTCAAAGTCATGCCCGCTGTGATGACGGGCAAACTCAAGATCAAGGGTGATCCAAAAGCCGCGCTGAAACTTACCGAATTTTTAGGTTAAGTATCGCGCGCAACTATTTGATAATGCGCTTAAATTAGCCCTGTAAATACCGAACCAACATCTGCGTCGAGCCGTCCTTGCCCGCCGCACTTGCCTCGCCCGCCAAGACAGGCTGCAAAGCCACAGCCAGCTCTTTGCCAAGCTCAACACCCCATTGATCGAAGGAATTGATCCCCAAAAGCACCCCTTCAACAAAGGTCCGGTGCTCATAAAGTGCGACGATCTTGCCAAGCATTTCCGGCGTCATCTTTGGGTAAACAAGCGTGGTTGAAGGCCGATTGCCCGGAAAAACACGGTGCCGCGCTTGGCGCGAAAGCTCGGGCTCGCTCAGGCCCTTTGCCGCCATCAAAGCCTGCGCTTCTGTCAGCGAGCGCCCCCGCATCAAGGCTTCAGATTGCGCAAGACAATTGGCAACCAAAAGCTGATGTTGATGGGCCAAATCCAGCTCAAACCCGCGCTGCGCGACCATGAATTCGCAAGGCACAATCCGCGTTCCCTGATGGATCAGCTGATAAAACGCATGCTGCCCATTGGTCCCCGGCTCGCCCCAAACAACAGGGCCAGAGGCAACCTCAAGATCGCTGCCATCCATCGCAACCCGCTTGCCGTTGCTCTCCATTTCAAGCTGCTGCAAATAGGCAGGAAGGCGCGCAAGCCGTTGATCATAAGGCAAAACTGCTCGCGTGGCATAGCCGCAGCCCTGATTGTGCCACACCCCAACAAGCGCGAGCATCGCAGGCAAGTTCTCTTCCCACGGGGCCTCAAGGAAATGGTGATCCATCGCCTGCGCCCCGCGCAAAAACGCGGCAAAATGTTCGGCCCCGATCGCGATCATCAAAGAAAGCCCAATCGGCCCCCACATGGAATAGCGCCCGCCAACCCAATCCTCAAAACCAAAGACCAAATCAGGATCAATCCCAAAGGCTGTCGTACGATCACGCGCGGTGGAAAGGGCGGCAAAATGGCGCTCGATCCCCTCTTCGCCCACATGCGGCAAAAGCCAGGTGCGCGCGGTTTGGGCATTGGTCATGGTCTCAATGGTGGTAAAGGTCTTGGAGGCAATAATTACAAGCGTTGTCAGCGGGTTAAGCCCCTTAAGAACGTCATGAATATGCGCACCATCAACGTTTGAGACAAAGTGGCAGCGCGGCCCATCGGCATAGGGCGCCAGCGCAAGGGTCGCCATCGCCGGCCCAAGATCAGAGCCGCCAATCCCGATATTGACCACATCGGTAAAGCCCGCGCCCGCTTGGCCTGCGATCTCGCCGCGGCGCACCCCCTCAGAAAACCGCTCCATCCGGCGCAAGGTCCGGCGCACTTCGGGCATCACATCCGCCCCGTCAACCATCACCGGCCCGCCATCAAGATTGCGCAAAGCCGTGTGCAAAACCGCGCGCGCTTCGGTCTCGTTTATCGGCTCGCCGCGAAACATCGCGTCGCGTTTGGCAGCCACATCGCCCGCCTCAAGCATCCCGATCAAAGCGGCGCGTGCAGGCGCATCAATCGCCGTTTTGGAATAATCAAAAAGCATATCGCCAAACTGAACCGAAAAGCCTTCTGCCCGGTCTGGATCGGCTGAAAACAGATCCATAATCGGAACTTGCGTTGCGCGCTGCGCGTCCTTTTCCAGTGCTTTCCAATCAATCATTTTCTTTTCCTTACAATCATTTACGCAGCGATCTTCATCAAGCTGCCCAATGCACAATCGCGCCCGACAGCACGGATGCCACCGGCGCTTTGTGCGGCGCAAGATGGCGCGCGGCCTCCAAAGCGGCGCGTTTTTCATCGCCCATTATCACAATATGCTTGGCCAAAGCGCCGTTTAGAACCCGCGCAGAAAGCGTGATCCGCGGCTCGGCCGCTCCGGGCGCTCGCATCGGCAAGAGCACAGGCGCATCGCTTGCAAGCGCCTCCTCCAAACGGTCCGCGCCGGGAAACAGGCTGGCCGTATGCATATCCGCGCCCATTCCAAGCAGCAAAACCGACAGCGGCAAACAGGGCTCGATCCCCGCCGAAAGCTGCTCCATCGCCTCCTCGGCCCGCTCAACCGGCGCATAAAGCGGGATCAATTTGGCCGCCGCTGCCGGGCCAACAAGCAGCCGTTTGCGCAACAAAGCAGTGTTTGAGCGATCCGAACTTTCCGGCACCCAACGTTCATCATTGAGCATCACATCGACCCGGTCCCAATCCAAATGCACCGCCGAAAGCACATCGAAAATCGGCCCCGGCGTTGTCCCGCCCGGCACACAGAAAGAGGCCCGATCGCCCCGCTCAAGCGCATTGCGCAAATCGCCCGCAAGCGTATCCGCGAGATCCATAAGCATCAGCTCGCGATCTGGATACTCGATAAATTTCAAGGCTTTATACCCCGCCACTTGCGCCCATCTCGATGCATCATAACGGCTGCATCTTCGGGGCCCAAGGAGCCAACCTCATAAGGCTTTGGAACATCGTGGCGATCCTCCCAACCCTGAATAATCGGATCGGTCCAAGCCCATGCCGCCTCGACCTCATCGCCGCGCATAAACAGCGTCTGGTTGCCGCGGATCACGTCCATAATCAGGCGCTCATAGGCATCTGGAATATCATCCGCGTCCTCGCCCAAAGCCTCGGCAAAGGACATGTCCAGCGGCACATCGATCAAGCGCATGCCGCCCGGCCCCGGCTCTTTGATCGTCACGCTCAGGGTCATGCCCTCATTGGGCTGAAGGCGGATGGTCAGAATATTGCGGTGATTGCCTGCTTCGGGGCCGAAAATCGAGTGCGGCGCATCCTTGAACACAACCGCAATTTCAGAGGCCCGCGCGCGCAATTTCTTACCTGTGCGCAGGTAAAACGGCGTCCCGGCCCACCGCCAATTGGAGATATGCAGGCGCATTGCAATGAAGCTTTCTGTACGGCTTTTGGAATCGCCCGCATCCGTGCGATAGCCCGGCGTATCGCCATCCTCGGCATATTGCCCGCGCACGATATGATGATAATCAACCGGCTCTAATGCTCTGATAACCTTAAGCTTTTCATCGCGCACGGAATCCGGCTCAAAGCGGCTTGGCGGCTCCATCGCGATCAGGCAGAGCAACTGCATCAAGTGGTTTTGCACCATGTCACGCATCGCGCCTGAGCGGTCATAATATTCGCCCCGCCCGCCAACGCCGACCGTTTCCGCCACCGTGATTTGAATGTGATCGACAAATTGCGAATTCCACAGCGGCTCAAACAGGATATTGCCAAAGCGCACCGCCATGAGGTTTTGCACCGTCTCTTTGCCCAAGTAATGATCGATACGGTAGATCTGCGTCTCGTCAAAATGGGCGGCCAGAACGGCATTGAGCTGCTTGGCCGAAGCCAGATCGCGCCCAAAGGGTTTTTCGACCACGATGCGGCTTTCATCGGTGGCGATCCCGTAATCATGCAAGCGCTGCGCCAGATCGCCAAACAGGCTCGGCGCGACCGAGAAATAGAAAGCATTTACAATATCGCGACGCACCATTTTTGCGAGCTCTTTCCAACCCGCTTCGCCTTTGGCATCAATCGCAATATACTCTAAACGCTCAAGAAAATCGTTGATCCGCTCGGGGCCGCAATCATTCTTGGCAACGAATTCATCAATCGCTGCGCGGACAAATTCGCGGTATTCCGCCGAGCCAAATTCCGAGCGCGCCGCGCCAATAATGCGCGCGTCTTCCGGCATTTGCCCTGCACAAAAGCGCCGATAAAGCCCCGGCAAAATCTTGCGCCGTGCCAGATCGCCCGTCCCCCCAAAGATGACAAGATCAAAGCTCTCAACAGGTATGACGCGCGAAACCATTTGGCTCTCCTTAATACCGCATTCGGCCATATGCCGCTGCCCGCGCCGTTAGCGCTAACGCGCCCCTCATAACGCCCAACTCAGCCCGAGTCTAGCATGCAGCGCGACCATCACAACTGCGCTAGGTCTCAAATGGCGGCTTTTCTCTCCTCGAGCAAGAACCTACCTTGGCCAGAAGCAGATTTAGGGAGAATTCCGCGTGAAAGATGAACTAAGGGGCGGTGGCGAAAAGTTTAGCGATCCAATCTGGACTGCAAAGGGCGAAACGCGCGCGCGCGTCGCGCTTGATCAGCCGAGCACGCTTTGGTTCAACACGGGCACCCTGTGCAACATCACCTGCGTGAATTGCTATATCGAAAGCTCGCCCGAGAACGATGCTCTGGTCTATATCACCGCCCAGGAGGTCGATGATTTCCTCGACCAGATTGACGCGCGTAAATGGCCCGTGCGCGAGATCGGCTTTACCGGCGGCGAGCCCTTTATGAACCCGCAAATTATCGAGATGCTGCGCCTTTCTTTGAGCCGCGGTTATGAGGTTTTGGTGCTGAGCAATGCGATGCTGCCGATGATGCGCCCGGCCATGCGCGAGGGGATCGCGCGCCTAAATGCCGCCTACCCCGGCAAGCTGACTTTGCGCATCTCGCTCGATCATCACAGCCGCGAAAACCATGATGCGATGCGCGGCACAGGCGCCTTTGACAAAACGCTTCAGGGGATGGATTTTCTACGCGAGACCGGCGTCAAAATGGCCGTTGCCGGGCGCAGTCTTTGGGATGAAAGCGACGCGGCGGCGCGTGCTGGGTTTGCGGCGCTGTATAAGGCGCGCGGCTATGCGATTGACGCGCAGAACCCGGGCGAAACCGTGCTTTTCCCTGAGATGGATATCAAGGCGGATGTGCCTGAAATCACAGTGGATTGTTGGGATATTCTGGGCAAATCGCCGCGTGATGTGATGTGTTCTTCCTCGCGTATGGTGGTCAAGCGCAAAGGGGCGGATCGCCCGGCCGTTCTGGCCTGTACATTGCTGGCCTATGACGCGGAATTTGAGCTTGGCGGATCCTTGGCAGAGGCCGAGGGCGATGTCGCGCTTAACCATCCGCATTGTGCGAAATTCTGCGTGCTTGGCGGGGCCAGTTGTTCGGCCTGATCGGCGCGGATTTGGCACGAAGTTAAAAGTTTAATGCCTCCGGCGGGGATATTTGAGCAACCGTGAAACAGGCGAAGCTAAGCGTCCAATTCGGCGTCCCAATAGAGGAAATCCATCCAGCTTTCGTGCAAATGACCGGGCGGGAATTTGCGCCCCATATTGCGCAGCTCTTCTGCATTGGGGCGGCGCGGCGGTTTGCGCAAGGAAAGGCCGGATTGGTGCAGGATTTTCGAGCCCTTGCGCAGATTGCATGGGCTACAGGCCGCCACAACGTTTTCCCAGCTGGTGATCCCGCCGCGCGCCCGTGGAATCACGTGATCAAAGGTCAGATCGCCACGCGCGCCGCAGTACTGGCAGAGAAATTCATCCCGCAAAAATAAATTAAAGCGCGTGAAGGCCACGCGCTTTTGAGGTTTGACATAATCTTTGAGGACGACGACCGAAGGGATGCGAATTTCGGTGGAGGGGCTGCGCACGACTTCATCGTATTGTGCAACGATATCAACCCTTTCCAGAACCGCCGCCTTTACCGCCTCTTGCCAAGGCCATAAAGAAAGCGGGTAATAACTCAGCGGGCGATAATCCGCATTGAGCACCAGAGCCGGATATTGGCGCAACCGCCCCGGCTCTCTGACAAAATCCGTTCTAAAACTTCCGTCCATCCTTAATCAAACGCTCCCGTTCGGTGCCCAATTCCGGGCCAGCAGCAAGGCAAATTCTCACCCTCTTGAGAACACTATATATCGCGGCTCTTGCCTGACAACCCCCTTGATATGGCGGCTCTCCTGCGGGTTCTTATTGGATTTTGGTAACGCGGATATGACGGTTTTGATCGGTTGCGCGAAAGCCTTCACGCCTAAACTCAGCCCAAAAGGCCGCTTCATATCAAACATTTCTGAAAGTCTGGCGTTTGCGCTTAGCCCCGTGGGCGGCGATCATCCTTGCGGATCGGGATCGGGCGCGCTTTTGGAGCAGAGCGCATCGCATGGATCGTCAACAATGCCGCAGCACCAAGTAAAAAGACGCTTACCAAGAGTTCCATCGCATAATCCTCCAACCAGTCCCTTATAAGGTAGGGTCGCACCCGGACAACGTCAACCTACGCAGGCAAAATGCCGCCACTTCCTTAACATTTCGTTTCGATCAGGCCGAAAACTTGAGCTTTACTGCCCGTCATAGCCCAATTTTTCACGCAAAAACGCAAGCGCAACAGAAAGCCCATCCGGCGCGATCCCGTGGCACGTTCCCTTGGAAACATGGGCAAATACGTCAAATCCAACAGCCGTAAGCGCATTGCCCGCCTCGGGCAGACTTTGCGGCGGCACGACATCATCCGCATCCCCATGGATCAACAAGACCGGCGGCTTGGAAACCACCTCATCCTCAAGCATTTCCGGCTGCAACAAGCGCCCCGAAAAGCCCACAACCCCAGCAAATGGCGCATCCCGGCGCGGCGCCACGTGCAGCGCCATCATCGTGCCTTGCGAGAAGCCCACAAGTGCAACGTCGCTTGCTTCAACGCCCTCAGCCTCCATCACCTCGTCCAGATAAGCATTCAAGTCGCCGGTCGCGCGCAGCAGGCCTTCGGCGGCCTCTTCCTCAGAGGAATTGTCGATATAGGGGATCGGAAACCATTGAAATCCCATCGGATTTGCCACCGAACGCTCGGGCGCATTGGGCGCATAAAACGCCGTATTGGGCAGGTGATCCGCCAAAGGATCCGCCAGCCCCAAAAGATCCGGCCCATCCGCGCCATACCCATGCAGAAAAATCACAACCGAGTTGGTCTGGCCGGATTTGGCGGCGCGGTTCTTGCTCTCAAGGCTACGTGTCATCGGATCCCTTCCCGTTCTTTTGCCACATGGTAGTAGGCCCATAAAAGCCGGGCTGCAACGCTTCTCCACGGCGCCCAATCGGCGGCCATCTCGCGAAACGCCCGCTCTTTGGGCCGCTCGGGCAGATCAAACAGCATGCGTGCCGCCTCTTGAAGCGCCAAATCCCCGGGGGCAAAAACATCCGCGCGGCCCAAAGAAAACATCGCGTAAATCTCCGCCGTCCAAATCCCAATCCCGGGAACAGCTGTCAAAGTTGCAAATATTTCTTCATTAGGAACGTCGCGCAACGCATTGAATTTAATGCCAGACCCGGCGAGTTCGCGCGCGTAACGGATCTTCTGACGGCTGAGCCCACAAGCCCGAAGCTCCTCGTCACTCGCTCGCATAATCTTACGCGGCCCAATCAAACCGGCCGCCTTAAGCCGCCCCCAAATCGCATCCCCCGCCGCAACAGAAACCTGCTGGCTGACAATCGCGCTGAACAATGCCGCAAACCCATCCTTGCGCCGCCGCAACGGCAAAGCCCCGGTCAGCGCCAACGCATGCCCAAAGCGCGGCTCCAAAGCCGCCAATGCCGCCGCCCCTTCAGCCACACAAGCAGGCGTCTGAATGATCCGCCCCGCGACTGGATGCACCAATTCACTCATCACAGACCCAACTTTTTCTTGGCATAAATACTCATTCCCCGCCCCTCATCCGCACAAGCGCCCAATCCAGCGCCGCCTCAACATCCCGCACTAGTGCGCCATCCCTGCCAGCGGGCCGCGCAATCATCGCCACAAAGGGGCGTTCTATGAGGGCCACGGGCAGCCCAATCATCCGCGCCGCCTCAAGCTTGGCCCGGCCACCTGCCCCACCAGCGTTTTTCACCACCAACCAATCAACCCGAAGCTTGCGCAAAAGCGCAACCTCTTCCTCGATGGAAAACGGCCCGCGCCCCAAAACAATCTCAACCTCGTCAAGCGCACCCACTTTCGCCGGCTCAATCTGGCGCAAATACAAATGCCGCCCCGCCGCCAAATCCCCCAACAAAGGAAGGCTTTGCCGCCCCGTGGCCAAGAAAACCCGCGCGCCTTTCGGGATCAGCCCCGCCAAATCGCCAAAGCCCGCAACGGCGTGCCAAAGATCGCCCGGCCCCGCCTCCCAAGCCGCCCGCTCCAGCCGTAGATAATCCACGCCGCGCGCGCTGCAAATCCGCGCCGCCCGCTCGCTCATCACCTCGGCAAACGGGTGCGTTGCATCAATCACGCCGCTAATCCCCTGCGCCGCCAAATAGGCCGCAAATCCTGCGTCCCCGCCAAATCCGCCAATCCGCACCGGCAAGTCCATCACCGCAGGCGCGCGCGTCACCCCGGCCAAAGAAACCTCCGCCTCAATCCCGGCCCGCGCCAGCTCTCGCGCCAATGCGCGCGCCTCTGCCGTACCGCCAAGCAATAAAAGGCTCATGCAACCGCCCCGGCGCGCGCAATAATCTCGCCCGCGCGATCAATCACAACAATATCAAAGGCAATCCCAAGCCCGCCAAAGCGCGCCTCAATCGCCGCCAAAGCGCCCCGCGCAACCGCGCCGGTAAACGCTTCACCCGCAATCCTATAAGCCTCAAGCGCGGTATTCGCGCCACCAATACGCGTATCCCCAATCGCCCCCGCCCAATGGGCCAAATCGACCTGACTGCGCTTGGAATGCAAATCCATCTCGCCCTGCGCGAGCTTGGCCATCTTGCCAATCCCGCCGCCAATTGTGACCCGCGCAACCGGGTGCTTGGCCACATATTTCAACAGCCCGCCAACGAAATCGCCCATATCCAGCATGGCCTGATCCGGCAAATCATAAAGCCCCTGAACCGCCCGCTCAGACGTCGCCCCCGTACAGCCCGCCACATGATCAATCCCGGCCGCACGCGCCACATCAACACCGCGATGAATAGAGGCAATCCAAGCCGCGCAGGAAAAGGGCCGCACAATCCCCGTTGTCCCCAAAACCGATAAACCACCAACAATCCCAAGCCGCGGGTTCCATGTCTTTTGCGCAATCGCCTCACCGCCCGGAATAGAGATCGTGATCTCAATATCCCCCGCTTTGCCCAATCGCGCCGCCATCTCCTCAACAACTTGGGCCATCATCAAACGCGGCACAGGATTGATCGCTGGCTCGCCCGGCCCGATCGGCAATCCCGCCATCGTCACCGTCCCAACGCCCTCACCGGCGCGAAACACAACGCCCGCGCCGGGATCACAAGCCCGCACCTGAGCACAAATCAGCGCACCATGCGTAACATCAGGATCATCGCCCGCATCCTTAATAATCCCCGCCCGCGCAAACCCGTCGCCCAACTCACGCATCTCAAGCGCAAATTCAGGCCGCTCCCCGCGTGGCAAAGTGATCCGAACGCGCGTCGGAAATCCCTCCCCCCAAAGCGCCATCAAAGCCGCCTTAACAGCCGCCGTGGCACAAGCGCCCGTGGTCCAACCCCGGCGCAATTCTTTGGGCGCATCATTCATATCTTGCAACCTATACCCAGCCCGCGCTCAGGTAAAACCTCAATCAACACGCCCCAGATCAAAGCCCCAATCGCCCCGCTTTCACAGTTGTCCAAATATCCCCGCCGGAGGCTCCAACACAGCACCAATCACTGGGCCAATCACTGGGCCAATCACCGGCTCAATATCCCACAAACACCGCCCCAACATCATCTTCCCCTTCCCGCCTCACCAAGGCATAAAGCAGATATGAGCGATTCACATGATATCACCGCCCCCGACCTGCCTGCATCCGACTGGCCAACCCTAAATCCGGGCTGGGTCTGGCTCTGTGGCGCCGGCCCCGGCGATCCCGGCCTGCTGACGCTGCATGCGCTCAATGCGCTCAAACAGGCCGATGTCATCGTCTATGACGCCCTCGTTGAACCCGCGATCCTCAACTGGGCGCGCCCGGATGCAGAGCGGATGTATGCAGGCAAACGCGGCGGCAAACCCTCGGCCAAACAGGTCGATATTTCCCTCACGCTGGTCGATCTCGCCCGCGCCGGAAAACGCGTCCTGCGCCTCAAGGGCGGCGATCCCTTTGTCTTTGGGCGCGGCGGCGAAGAGGCCCAAACGCTGGTTCAGCATGGCATCCCCGTGCGCATCATCCCGGGCATCTCGGCGGGCATCGGCGGCCTCGCCTATGCGGGCATCCCGGTGACACACAGGGACGTAAACCAATCGGTGACCTTCGTAACCGGCCACGATCAATCCGGCGAAACGCCCGGCTCGCTCAACTGGAAAGCGCTGGCTGAGGGCAGCCAAGTTCTGGTGATCTATATGGGGATGAAACACGCGCCGCAAATCGCGCGCGAACTCATCGCCGCTGGCCGCCCCGCAGACGAGCCTGTCGCCGTTGTGACCTCCGCCACCACCCCCGATCAACAAGTGCTTGAAACGACGCTGGGAACCCTCGTCGCAGACCTCGCAAAATCCGGCCTTGAGCCGCCCGCCATCATCTGCGTTGGCCGCTCGGTCTTGATGCGCCAAGTGCTCGATTGGCAAGGGATGATGCAAGGCGATGCGCCGCGCAATCTCGATCCCCTTGGCCGGGGCCGCCCCGCCCAAATCGGATGAGCGCGCCCGGCCAAAACGCTGTTCTCATCGCCGCGCCCATGTCCGGCAGCGGCAAAACCTGCATCACTCTAGGCCTGCTGCGCGCCCTTTCCCGGCGCAAATCCACCCCCCAAATCCGCGCCGCAAAATCCGGCCCCGATTATATCGATCCGCGCTTTCACGAGGCCGCTTGCGGCGCGCCTTGCCTCAATCTGGATGCTTGGGCGATGGGGCCTGCGCGCCTCCAATCCCTCGCACGCGCCAATGCTGCCGCCGATGATCTGCTGATAATCGAGGGGGCCATGGGCCTGTTTGACGGCGCGCCGCCCTCGGGCAAAGGCGCCTGCGCCGATCTTGCGCGGCTCTTTCAAATCCCGGTAATCCTCGTGGTCGACGCTTCCCATATCGCCCAATCCATCGCGCCGCTGATTGCGGGCTTTGCCCGCTTTGATCCCTCCCTCAATATCGCCGGCGTGATCCTCAACAAAGTCGGCTCGCCGCGCCACGAAACCATGCTGCGCCGCGCCATTACCGATGCCAAAGGCCCGCCCGTCCTCGGCGCGATCCCGCGTGATCCCCGCCTCAATCAGCCCTCGCGCCACCTCGGCCTTGTCCAAGCGTCCGAGCGCGCGGACCTTGACAGCTGGCTCGAAACAGCCGCTGATATCATCGAAGCCAACGTCGATCTTGCCGCCCTGCCAAGCGCGCCGCTGGCCCCGGCCCAAGCTGACCAAGCCCACGCGCCCCTCTTCCCAAAGGCCCAACATATCGCCATCGCGCGCGATCAGGCCTTTGCCTTCAGCTACCCGCACCTGATCCAAGACTGGCGCGCCGCGGGCGCACAAATCAGCTTCTTCTCGCCACTCAATGATGAGGCCCCCGCCAACGAGGCCGATCTCATCTATCTTCCCGGCGGCTACCCAGAGCTGCACGCAGGCCAAATCGCCGCCGCCAAGACCTTCCGCCAAGCGATGCAGGACGCCACCCTTAAGACGCCAATCTACGGCGAATGCGGCGGCTATATGGTGCTTGGACAAGGGCTGATAGATGCGGGCGGCGCGCGCCATGAAATGCTCGGCCTGCTCGACCTAGAGACAAGCTTTGAGCGCCGCAAACTGCACCTCGGCTACCGCGACCTCACCCCTTTAGGCGCGCCCACAAACCCCTTCACCACGCCCCTCAAAGCGCATGAATTCCACTACGCCAGCACAATCCGCGCCCAAGGAACTCCGCTGTTTGAAGCCTGTGATGCCGAAGGCAATACGCTTGCCCCGATGGGCCTGATAAGCGGCAAAACCTGCGGCTCCTTTGCACATATCATTGATTGCGCTGAACCCCATTCCAATTCCTGATCGTACCGCGCGCTTTTGCGCCTTCCCAAGCCCGCGAAGCGCCGCTACTCATATCCAATGAGCAATGCACAAAGCCAAATCCCCGCCGACAAAGCCGCCATGCGCAACGTCTGGATCCTCGTTGCGGCCCAAGCCTTTCTGGGCGCGCAAATGCCGATGCTGTTTACAATCGGCGGGTTGGCGGGCCAATCGCTCGCGACCAACCTGTGCTTTGCCACGCTGCCAATCTCGCTCATCGTGCTTGGCTCCATGCTCGCCGCCACGCCGCTTTCCGCCATCATGCAGAAATACGGACGGCGCACCGGCTTTCTGATCGGCTCGGGCGCAGGCGCTCTTGGCGCGATCATTTCGGCCTATGGGCTTTATCAGGCGAGCTTTGCGATCTTCCTCGCAGGCTCGCTGCTCACCGGGGTCTATATGTCCGCCCAAGGCTTCTTTCGCTTTGCCGCCGCCGATACCGCCTCCGAGGCCTTTCGCCCCAAAGCGATCTCCTATGTGATGGCCGGCGGGCTTGCCTCGGCGATCATCGGGCCGCAGCTGGTCAAAGCCACATCCGACGCCTATGTCATCCCGTTTCTGGGCGCCTATCTGGCCGTCGTCTTGATCAATATCATCGGCTCCGGGCTGTTCTTTGCGCTCAAAATCCCAACGCCCGAAGCCCCCGCCGCAGACGCCCCAAAGGGCCGCTCCCGGCTTGAGCTTTTGCGCACCCCGCGCGTGGCCGTGGCGATCATCTGCGCGATGGTCTCTTATGCGCTGATGAACCTGGTGATGACCTCAACACCGCTGGCGGTTGTGGGCTGCGGCTATGAACAGGGCAATGCTGCGGATGTGGTCACAGCGCATGTGCTCGCGATGTTTATCCCAAGCTTTTTCACCGGCCATCTGATCGCCCGCTTTGGCGTCGAGCGGATCGTTGCCATCGGCCTTGCGATCCTTGCGAGCGCGGGCGTTGTCGGCCTTTCCGGGGTTGAGCTGCCGCAGTTCTTTGGCGCTCTGGTCTTGCTTGGGATCGGCTGGAACTTCGGCTTCATCGGGGCAACGACAATGCTTGCTGGCGCCCACGCCCCAGAAGAGCGCGGCCGCGTACAAGGCATGAACGACATGATCGTCTTTGGCTGTGTGACACTGGCATCCCTTGCCTCAGGCGGCTTGATGAATTGCTCAGGCGGGACGGCGCAAGAAGGCTGGACAGCGGTGAACCTTGCCATGGCACCCTTCTTGATGCTGGCGGGCGGCGCGTTGATCTGGCTGGTGATGCAGCCCAAAAAAGCCTAGTGAATTTAGCCGCTTAGGCGCGCTTTTTAAGCGTCAACCAAATGCCATCCTTGGCGCGCACCGTCAGATGCGCAACGGGCACAGGCGGCGCACCATGGGCGCGCAACTCAAATGCGCCCGCAATCATCGCAAGCAAAAGCGGCCCCTCAACCATGGCAAACCCCGCCCCCGTACAGACCCGCGGCCCCGCCGAAAACGGGATATAGGCATCGCGCAAACAAGCCTTGCCGTTCTCGGTTGCAAAGCGCTCTGGATCAAATTCATCCGGACGCTCCCATATCCGCTCATGGCGCTGCAAGTGCCAAGCTGAGAGCACAATCTGCGCGCCCTTTGGCACGCGGCGCTCGCGAAATTCCTCCGGCTGCGTGGCCTCTCGCACCATCATCGGCACGGGCGGATAAAGCCGCAATGCCTCGCGGAAAACATCCCGCGTGTAGCGCAGCTTGCTCAGATCGCCAAAGCTCGGATTGGGGCCAAAAGCGGCGGCCTCCTCGGCCACGCGTGCCTGCGCCTCAGGATTGGTGGCCAGCAGATAAAGCGCCCAAGCCAGCGCCGAGGCGCTCGTCTCGTGGCCGGCCAAAAAGAAGATCGCGACCTGATCGACCATCTCATCGGTGCTGAAAATGTCGCCCGATTGCGGGTCAGCCGTCGTCATGATCTTGGTGGCCAAATCGTCCGGCGCATCGCCCGCTTTGATCTGCGCCATCCGCTGAGCTGTCAGCTTGGTGATCAGCGCGCGAATATTGCGCGCGGTGCGCTTGGTTTCGGCCTTGTGAAAGCGCGGGATCCAGCGCGGCAGCGGGATGAAGGCGGCGATATTGAGAATGGGTTGCGCGCGCTGATAAAGGCGAAATTCAGAGAAAACTTGCGCGGCGATCTCATGCTCAATCGGGATCGAAAACAACGTGCGAAAGATCACATCCGCCGCCACATGGCTTGTCTGCGCCTCGATCTCAAGCGGCGCATCCTCGCCCGCCTCAAGCGCTCCAAGCCGCGCAACAGCCGCCTGCCCCGCAGCAACCATTGCAGGAAACGTATCGCGAATGCGCCCGCCTTCAAAGGCCGGATCAATGATCCGCCGCTGGCGCTCCCATGTCTCGCCATTGGTCAAGAAAACCGAATTGCCAAGAAGCGGGCGCAGGCCTTCGCTGATCCGTGAAGACTTGGGAAAATCGCGCGGGCGCTCTTTGAGAACGGTGCGGATCAGCGCCGGTTGATTGATCATGAAAGAGCGGAAAAACGGGGTCTTAAACTCGGCCATCCAAGCGCGATAAAGCTTGGCCGGTTGGGCCGAGAGGATATCCTTGCGAAACAGCCGAACGTAATTGCGCAGGCTGGTTTTCTCGGGCCGCGAGGGCGGCTTTGGCGGCAGATTTGGCGCGTCTTGTCCGCTCATTCGCCCATATCCGTATAGGGCGAGGCTGCGATGTCGATGCGGCTTTGCGAAGGTTTGCGGCCCTCATAGCGCTCAGCGAGCGAACGCGGGCCTGCAGTGATTTGGAAGTAATCGTAATCGCCGGGCTTATCAAAAGCACATAAGTATTGGAAATGCAGCTTGAAAAAGCGCCAGCGCAGGGCGGCCCATGTTTCGGGCTGCAAGGTCTGCGTAAAGGCCGCCGAGATGACCAGCGGCCAAAGCTTGCCGCCTTTTGGCTCGACCCCGCTGACCGCCACCGGATCACACAGCGCAAAGGCGCAGCCATCGCCGGGCGCGGTGACGTCGATCCAAGTGAGCGCATCGCTCTGGCTCAGATCATGCAGATCGCGGCGCAGGCGCTGTGCTTTGGGCAGAAAAGACATCATCGGAATGACCTGCCCGAGCGAGAGAAAGCCAAGCTCTGGCCCAATGGCCGGCACGCGGCCCGCGCGGATCAGATCGGCCAGAATCGAGACCGCCAGATGCGCGCCGGAGCTATGCCCAACGATCAAAACCTCGTCCACGTCTGAGTTGAGCGCTTGCGCGATGGTATCGCCAAATTCCGCCATCCGCGCCTCAAGTGCCTCCGGGTTGGCGCCGCCCCAACGGGCCGAATAGGCGTAATCATGCATCAGGTAATGGGCGAAAAACTTGCCGTCTTTGGCCTTGAACCAATTGAGCAACCAATAGGCGCTGTAGCCCCCCGCGCCTATGCCAATGAGCCAAACCAGCCAGCCCAAACCGCCAACAAAAAGCCCGCCCTGCCAGCTTTGCGGCAAGGCCGAAAGCCCGGCATTAAGCGGCCAAGACACCAGCGCTTTGAGGATAAAAAACAGCGCAATCGCGAGCAAAGCTTGCAGGATCAGCATACCAACCGGATAGAGCGCTGCGATCACCGGGCCTTTGCGCAACCACATCAGGCGGCGCAATACGCCGGTTGAAATATAGGTGTAAGCGGTGCGAAAAAGCTGGCCATACGTGGCCGCAATCCCGTGGCTCATCGAGTTGCGCACAATATCCGACCAGACCAGCACATCGACATCCGCATGGACATCTGCGCCCTCGATCCTTGCCTCTACCTGCCAGCCGTATCGCGCGCCGCCAGTTTTTGGCGAAAGCGCGATCTCATAGCCGGAAATCTCGCCCTGAAGCGCGCTTTCTTTACGGTATAATTCGCGGTAGCGGCGTGGGTGAATGGGATCATAGCCGGGGATATAAAAGACCTGCCGCTTGGCCACATCACCGGGCCATTCGTCTATCTGATCTGGCGCGCCCTCGGCCCGCTGATCGCTTTGGTCTTGATCCTGCGACATACTCATTTCTGCCCTTACTCGGGCGCAGTATACAGGGGAATTTTGGCAAAAATAGGGTGTTTAACCAAATGCTTGCAGGAAGGGAAAGACCTCAAGCAGCCAATAGGAAAAGCGCGAGAAGCCCCCCGTAAGCATCATCAGCCCGATGGTCCAAAGCAGCAGGCCCATGATCCGCTCAATCCGATCCATATGGCGCTTCATCCAGCCCATCAATCCGCGCAGACGTGGGAAGAAGGCCGCGACCAAAAGGAAGGGCACCCCGAGCCCGATGGCATAGATGCCAAGCAGCATCGTGCCGCGCAGGATCGAGCTTTCTTCAGCTGCCAGCGTCAGGATCGCACCAAGCTGCGGGCCGATACAGGGCGTCCATCCAAAGGCAAAAGCAAGGCCGAGGATATAGGCGCCAAACGCGCTGCCGCCCTGATCGCCCGCGTCCATGCGCGCCTCGCGATTGAGAAAGCCGATCTTGATGATGCCAAGGAAATGCAGGCCAAACAGCATGATGGTCAGGCCGGCCACGCTTGAGAAAATTTGCGAATTGCCGATGAAGAATTTGCCAAGGGCCGAGGCGGTAAATCCAAGCAGCAAAAACACCGTCGAGAGGCCAAGAACAAAGAACATCGCCGGCAGGATCGGGCGGCGGCGCGCCTCGCCTTCGCCGCTGAGTTCATTCATCGTGATGCCGCTCATATAGGCCAGATAAGAGGGCACGATGGGCAGCACGCAGGGCGACAAGAATGAGAGCATCCCGCCAAACAGGGCGATGATCATGGCGGGCAAGAGGCCTGCATCCAGAAGGTCTAATCCGAACATTGTGATCCTTTGGGCCTGCTGGGTTGGCACTGGTTTGGGCGGTTTTGAGGTGCGGCGGCACCGCATATAATCTGTTCTAACGCGTGTGAGCGCGCGCGTCACCCGACGGGTTGTCACATCTTAGTGGACAGGTTGAAACATCGCGATTATGCGACAGGGATGAAATTTGCAATTGAGATCGATGCTTTGGGACTTTTGTGCCCTTTGCCTGTTTTGCGGGTGCGCAAGGCTTTGGCGGGCATGGAGGCTGGGGCTTTGTTGCGCATTGAGGCGGATGATCCGATGGCCGCGATTGATATCCCGCATTTTTGTGCACAGGCAGAGTATGAGGTTGTTTTGGCCGAGGCCCCTGTTTTTATCATTAAAGCAAAAGGTTAGGCCGGTTTGGCGCGCCTTGATTGAGCGCGCGATTGCTGTTGGGCCGGGAGCCTCCGGCGGGGATATTTGCACAACTGTGAAATGGCGAGGAGACCCTTTGGGCCTTGGTGTTTGGGTGATGGGCAGAGGTCTGGAGAGGTTTGTGTGAGGCGGGAAAGCTTGCGACGCGTTGGGATTGAGATGCAAAACGGGCGGCAGATTGGATCTGCCGCCCGTTTTATTTTGAGGGATTTAGAGCTTAGCGCGTGAGCGACCACCAGCCTTTTTTCTTAGGCTTATCCGCATCATCCGCTTTTGGAGCGGGCGGCGCTTTGGCGGCTTGAGCCTTTGGCGCGGGGGCCTCGGCTTTTGCTTCGGCTTTGGCTGCTGGCGCTTTGGCCTTTGCAGCTTTGGGCGCGGCTTCGGCTGCTTCAGCTACTGGCGCTTCGGCCTCGGCGGGCTTTGGCTTAGCGCGAGAGGCGCGCGGTTTGCGCGGTTTGGGGGCGGGTTTTACCGCCGCCTCGCTTGCATCCGTTGCCAGTGTTGCATCGCTTGGCGCAGCCTCAGCGGCGGCGGCCTCTGCATCGGCCTTTTTCACCCGTGGTTTGCGCACGCGTTTGGGCTTTTCTGCGGCCGCTTCTGCTTCAGGCGCGGGTTCTGCTGCGGGCGCAGTTGCGACCTCGGCTTCGCCCTCTGGCGCGGCTTTTGGCTTGCGGGTTCTGGTCCGTTTGGGCTTGGGCGCGTCATCAGCGGCGGGCTCAACAGCAGGTTCTGCGGGCGCGGCCTCTGTTGGGGCGGCATCAGTTGTTGCCTCGCCAGTATCCTCGGACTTTTTGCGACCACGACCACCGCGCGAGCGGGTGCGTTTTGGCTTGGCGGGTTCTTCACCGTCAGCGGCGGGGGTATCTGATCCATCGGTTGCTTCAGCCGCGCCTTCGCCGTTTTCAGCATGGCCGTTTTCAGCGCCATTCTCACCGTTTTCACCATTGCCGTTCTTGCGACGACGACGACGGCGGCGGCGTTTGCGGGGCTGTTGATCGCCCTCTTCGCCCGAAGGCGCATCGCCTGAAATCTCGCCATTCACTTCGGCTTCGACCTTGGCCTCGATGGCCTCGTCCGCCGCAATAACCGCATCGTCAATCTCATCCATAAGCGAGCTGTCGACCGAGACAACGCCCGCCGTCGCTTCACGCACAACACGGGTCGCGGTTTTGA
Source organism: Halocynthiibacter sp. (assembly GCA_047631555.1). Taxonomy (GTDB): domain Bacteria; phylum Pseudomonadota; class Alphaproteobacteria; order Rhodobacterales; family Rhodobacteraceae; genus JBLHZY01. The sequence goes on from JBLHZY010000001.1 coordinate 849,427, forward strand.
ACTTCTCGATGGAATAATCCGGCGAGATCAAGAACGGATCGGCCTCAAGACGCACGGCCATGCCATAACGCGCCTCGATATGGGCGATATGTTCGCGCTTGTTGTTGATCAGGAAGTTGATGATCGACACGGGCGCTTTGACCAGCACTTCGCGGGAACGACGGCGCGTGCCCTCTTCTTCGAGCGCACGAATGATTGTCAGAGCGAGGTTATCATCCGAGCGGATCAACCCGGTCCCGTGACAATGGTTGCAAGGTTGGGTCGTGGCTTCCAACATGCCGGGGCGCAGGCGCTGGCGGCTCATCTCGAGCAGACCAAAGCCGGAAATACGGCCAACTTGGATACGCGCGCGGTCGGTTTTCAGCTTGTCTTTGAGCTTCTTTTCAACGGCGGCATTGTTGCGCCGCTCGTCCATATCGATGAAATCGATCACGATCAGACCGGCCAGATCGCGCAGACGCATTTGGCGGGCAACTTCTTCGGCGGCCTCCAAATTGGTCTTGGTCGCGGTGTCCTCGATCGAGCCTTCTTTGGTGGCGCGGCCCGAGTTCACATCGACCGCAACAAGCGCTTCGGTGACATCAATCACGATATAGCCGCCCGAGCGCAGCTGCACTGTCGGGTTGAACATCGAGGCGAGGTAGCCCTCAACCTGAAAACGCGCAAACAGCGGCAGGCTTTCGGAGTAATTCTTCACGTTTTTCGCGTGTGACGGCATGATCATTTTCATGAAGTCTTTGGCGGTGCGATAGCCCGCTTCGCCTTCAACGATCACTTCGTCGATGTCTTTGTTATAAAGATCGCGGATCGAGCGTTTGATCAGATCGCCTTCTTCATAGATTTTCGCCGGCGCGATGCTTTTCAGCGTCAGGGCGCGGATTTGCTCCCAGAGGCGCTGAAGATACTCGTAATCGCGGCCGATCTCGCTCTTGGTGCGCTGCGCGCCGGCGGTGCGAACAATCAGGCCCGCGCCTTCTGGAACTTCGATCTCTTGAGCGATTTCTTTAAGCTTCTTGCGGTCGGCGGCATTGGTGATCTTGCGGGAAATCCCGCCACCGCGCGCCGTGTTGGGCATCAAAACGCAGTACCGGCCAGCGAGCGACAGGTAAGTCGTAAGCGCTGCGCCTTTATTGCCGCGCTCTTCTTTGACAACTTGGATCAAAAGGATCTGGCGAACCTTGACCACTTCTTGGATTTTGTATTTGCGCGGGCGCGGCTTGCGCACCTGACGGATTTCTTCCTGAACATCCTCATCAGCAACGGATTCGATATTCTCATCGCGGTCCGTGGCTTCAAGCTTGTCGTCGTCGTTCTCGTCGCTTGCGTCATCGCCCGCGTCGCCATCCTCTGCGGCCAAGGCAGCTTCAGCGCCCGCCTCAACAGCTGCGGCATCGTCATCCGCTGGCTCTTCGACCGGCGTCTCATGCACAGTAAACGCAGGCGATGTGCCCTCTTCCACTGTGTCCGAAGCGGCGGCTTGATCGCCATTCTCTTCGCCCAGATCAACAACATCCATCGCGCCAATCGCAGGTTCTTTGACCTCGATTGCATCGTCAGAAACTGTCTCTTCGGCCTTGGCACGGCCACGACCGCCGCGCGAACGGCGCCGCTTGGGCTTTTCTTCTTCGTCTTCCTGAGCCTTGGCATAGGCGCGCTCTTCGGCCATCAACGCTTCGCGGTCAGCGACCGGAATTTGATAATAATCAGGATGAATCTCTGAAAACGCGAGGAAACCGTGGCGATTGCCACCGTAATCCACGAAGGCCGCCTGAAGCGACGGCTCAACCCGCGTAACTTTTGCTAGATAGATATTGCCAGCATTCTGGCGTTTGTTTTCGGACTCAAAATCGAACTCTTCGACCTTGTTTCCATCAACCACCACAACGCGCGTTTCTTCTGCGTGGGTGGCGTCGATAAGCATTTTCTTAGCCATGAAATCTCTCGGCATCGCACATCATTTGCGCGCCCCGGGGGGCCTGCTTTTAATGGGGGATGTTCTGTATGGGCGAATGAAGGCAGAGTCATGAGCATAAAGAGGGCATAAATGGCCCTTCCCCGCTCGTATAACTGCTCTGCGCGTTTCATCGCGTTTCTTCTCCGATGCTGCGAAACATAATCGCTTCAGCAGCACCCATTTAATGCCCGGCCAAATGAATTGAACTTCGAGCGTATTACGTTGCCTTGCGGCACTATCGGTCTGGACCAGGGGGCGGCGGCGGCGCTTTTGCCTGCACGGGGCCTGTTGGCCAGCGAATCTTTACACCGGAACAAGGGCCATTGGGGCACTCTTCCGTCTCATGAACATAAAGGGGATGCAGGCGCGATTACAATGGGCAAAATCGCACGGGCTGCATATTAGCGCCCGTGCGGCCATGGTCTTACGCGCAGGGAAACCGCGCAAATCCTGCGAAATTGCTCAACTTTTGCGTGTATTGGCCCGCTTAGAGATAATCCGAACGGGTCAAATTATATTTCGCCATTTTCTCATTGAGTGTGCGGCGCGGCAGGCAAAGCTCTTCCATCACGTTCACAATCGAGCCTTTGTGGCGGCGCATCGTGTTGTCGATCAGCATCCGCTCAAAGGCCTCAACGTATTCCTTAAGCGGTTTGCCCTCGGTCGTCATCGTGGCGGAATCCTCGTCGCTTTCGGCCATAAGCAGCGAGGCGATCGAGCCAGAACCGCGGCGATTTTGCAAAACCGCGCGCTCTGCGACATTGATCAACTGGCGGATATTGCCCGGCCATGGCGCTTGCAGCAATTGCGCCGCTTCTTGGGCGCTGATCTCTGGCGCGTCGCAGCCATATTCATCCGAGAATTGCTCAGAAAGCCGGGTGAACAGCGTCAAGATATCCTCGCCGCGCATCCGCAACGGCGGCAATGTGATCTTCATCGCGGCAAGGCGGTAAAACAGATCCGGGCGCAGCGCGTCTTCGCAGGTCTTGCCCTGCTCTTGCAGATTACAGATCGCGATGATGCGGGTTTCGGGCGGCGTGCCTTGTTCGTTGATCCAGGTCAGAAGGCGCGCCTGAAGCGGCATCGGCAGCGCCTCGATCCCTTCCAAAACAAGCGTGCCGCCGCGCGCTTCCTCAATCAAGGGCATCAGCGAGCCGCCATCATCCATCGGGCCAAACAGACGCTTGCCAAGGGTATCTTCCTCATGGCCCGCGCAGGAGAACACCACGAATTTGCGCCCCGGCCGCGCGCCAACCGCATGCAGCGCATGCGCCGCCAAGGTCTTGCCCGTGCCGGTTTCGCCGTCGATCAACACATGCCCATCGGCTTGCCCCAGATCGAGGATATCTTCGCGCAGCCGCTCCATCACCGGGCTTGAGCCGATCAGCTTTTTCATCAAGCCAGAGCCATCCGAAAGCTCGCGGCGCAAAGCGCGGTTATCAAGGGTGAGGCGGCGATTGGCGGTCGCCTTTTTGGCAAGCTCGGTCATCCGGTCCGGGTTGAACGGCTTCTCTAAGAAATCATAGGCCCCGACCCGCATCGCCTCGACCGCCATCGGAACATCGCCGTGGCCTGTGATCATGATCACCGGCAAAGTGCTGTCCACCGACATCAGCTTTTTGAGAAATTGCATCCCGTCCATGCCGGGCATTTTGATGTCCGAGACAACAACGCCGGGATAATCGGTCCCCAGTGATTTGAGCGCATCCTCAGCGCTGGCAAATGTCTCTGTGTCAAAACCCGAAAGCGCGAGCCATTGGCTGATGGATTGGCGCATGTCCTGCTCATCATCCACAATCGCGATTTTCATTGCTGTCGCCATGTTAGCACCCGCTCTCTTCTATTCCGCAGCTTCAGCTGCCTGATCTAATATGGGAAGCGAAACTTCAAATACAGCCCCGCCGCCGCGCCCATTGCGCGCCGTTAACCTTCCCCCTAGGTCGTTGACGATGCCCGAGGAAATGGCAAGCCCCAGCCCAACGCCGTCGCCGGGCGCCTTTGTGGTGTAAAACGGCTCAAAAAGCGCCTCAAGATCGTCAATCCCGCCGCCATTATCGCGCACCGAAATCATCGCCCGCTCGCCCCCGGTTACGAGGATTTCAACGGAGGGGTTTTCAACCGATTTGGTCGCATCCAGCGCGTTGCGCATCAGATTGATCAAGACCTGCTCAAGGCGCATCCGATCGCCCATAATCAAGACCGGTTCGCGCGGCATGGTGCGAATAATCTCGACCTCGCGGCGCTTGAGTTGCGGCTCCATCATCGAGAGCGCGGCATTCACCGAACCCCTTATATCTATGGGCTCAAACGCATCTGACCCCTTGCGCGCATAGCTCTTAAGCTGCTTGGTGATCGCCCCCATCCGCTCGATCAAATCATCGATCCGCTGAAAGGAAGAAAGCGCCTCTTCGGGCCGCTTACGGGTCAGCAAAAGCCGCGCCCCGGCAAGGTAGGTTTTCATCGCGGCAAGGGGCTGATTGAGCTCATGCGAAACCGCCGCCGACATCTCGCCAAGAGCGGCCAGTTTGGAGCTTTGCGCAAGGGTCTGTTCGGCGACTTGCAGGTTCTTTTCGGCCTTCTCACGCTCGGCAATTTCCCGCTGTAGGGCGGCGTTAAGCTGGCGAAGGTCCGCCGATTCCTGCTCAAAGAGACCCGCGCGCGAAACCGCCCGCCGCGAGGTCAGATAAAAGATGCCCGCGAGCAGGATCGCAAAGCCCATGATCTCAAGCGCCAGCACGCCATTCACCCGCTCGCGCACCGAGCCATAGGTGGTAAATGAGGTCATCCGCCAGCCGCGAAACGGAACCCGCGTCTCCATCCGCATCACCGCTTCACCGCTCAAGTAAGCATCCGCCGGAAGCGCCGTCCAATCCGCAGTCAACCGCAGCGCGCGCGCAATCGCCGAAGGAACAGAGCGCAGGGCAAGCGCCTCGCCCTCGGTCTTCCCGCGCCAACGCGGCTCGGTCGAGAGGATCACAATCCCTTCGGTATTGGTCACCACAACCGCATCCGAAATCCCCGACCAGCTTTGCTCAAACTTGCGCAGATCAACCTCAACAACAATGACCCCGGCCAAAGTCCCGCCGACCTCGATCTTGCGCGAATAGGTAAAATCATAGGCGCCATTTTCGCGAAGCACCGTCTGGAAAATCGTATCACTCGAGCGCAGCGCCTCGATGAAATAGGACGTTTGGCGCTGGGTCTCGCCGATCACAGCGCGGTCCGTCGCCGCCACAACCCGCCCGGTTTCATCGAGCAACAGGATCGAGGCGGCGCCGATCTCCTCTACATAGGAAATCAGCCGCTGCGAGCTTTGGGTAAAATCGTCTGAATTGAGCGCGCCGATCAAAGAGGGATCGCGCGACAGCAACAGCGGCACAATCGAATTGCGTTGCAGCTCGCTCATCAAATTGCCCGAATAAAGCGCTTGGCGCACCTCGGCCCGGTTGCGGGTCGAGATCGTATAACGCTCGGTAAGCAATTGATTTGTAATCCAAACAATCGCAATCGCAGCGACAACAAAACAAGCAACCGCCAAGCGCCCCGCCCATGTGAGCGTGCGCAGATTTCCGCTATCCGAAAGAGCAGCACCTTCGTTCATGCGCGCAGGATACGCGCCCTAAGACGCCGCCTCAAGCGCGAGATTGCGATATGCAGCGGGAATTCGCCGCCGCGAAGACAAAGCGGCCTGCGCCTTCGCGGCCAAACGCCAAGGCAAAAGCGCAAAGCCTAGGCCGCGCCACGCGCCCTGCCCGCGCGCAATTGATTTCAAAGGCTTAGGCCGGGATCAGCGCCGCCGACAGCGAGGCAAAGAAGGCCGCCCCATCGGTATTGCCATGCGCGGCTTCACAAGCGCGCTCGGGATGCGGCATCATCCCCAAAACCCGGCGATTTTCGCTAAGGATGCCCGCAATATCGCGCGCCGATCCATTGGGATTGTCGCTATAGGTAAAGGCGATGCGATCCTCTGCGGCGAGCGCGTCTAAAACGGCCGCATCGGCGGTATAATTGCCATCGTGATGGGCAATCGGGATGTTGATTTCAGCGCCCTTGGCATAGCCGGAGGTAAAATCGCTCGCCGTGGTTGCGACCCGCAGCCCCACCGTGCGGCAGATGTATTTCAGCCCCGCATTGCGCAGCAAAGCACCGGGCAGGATTTTCGCCTCTGTGAGGACCTGAAACCCGTTGCAAACCCCAAGCGCATAGCCGCCGCGCGCCACATGCGCTTTGAGCGCTTGGGTGATCGGCGAGTTGGCCGCAATCGCCCCGCAGCGCAGGTAGTCCCCATAAGAAAAGCCGCCCGGAACCCCAACGATATCAATCCCTTGGGGCAGTTCGCTTTCCTTGTGCCAGACCATCGTGACATCCGCCCCTGCCCGCTCAAAGGCCACAGCCATATCGCGATCACAGTTGGATCCGGGGAAGACAAGAACAGCGGCTTTCATTGGGGCAGCTCCCTAGCTGGTAAAATCAGTGATCACCGCCACGCCGGGAGGGGTTGGACCATTGAACATGGCCAGCTCCGCGCCCGTCTGTGAAAGCGGCACTTCGCGTGCGATCAAGGGCGACATATCGACAGAACCAGAGGTGATCAAGCCCAGAAGGCTCGGATAGCGCCAGCTGGGCATGCCGCGCGTGCCAAAAAGCGCAAGATTGCCCTGATAAACGGCCGACATATTGATATCCATATGCGCTGTGTGGCCCACAGGCATCCCGACCTGAACATGCCGGCCCAAGGGGCGCAGGCATTCAATTGAGGCATTGGTCGTTGCCGGAATGCCAAGCGCCTCGACAGAGACATGCGCGCCGCCGCCTGTCAGCTCTTTGATCTTCTCCGCCGCGCCGCCATCCGCGGCATTAACGGCCAAATCCATCCCCAAAGAGAGCGCGTGATCGAGCTTTTCCTGCACGATATCAACGACGATCACATGCGCGCCCATGGCCTTGCCTAAGATTGCCGCCGAAAGCCCGATCCCGCCTGTGCCATGCACGGCCAGCCATTCACCGGGCTGCAAGGCTGCGCGCCCCGTCAGCGCATGCCAGCTCGTTGTCACCCGGCAGCCAAGCCCCGCCGCGACCGTCGCAGAGAGCTGCTCTGGCAAACGCGCAAGGTTGTGATCAAGCGGCACCGCGACATATTCGGCAAAAGCGCCCGGCTCAAGAAAGCCCGGAAGGCGCTGATTTGGGCAGGTGTTTTGATGGCCCGACTGGCAGCTTGGGCAGGTGCCACAGGCAAGGATAAAGGGCGCGACAAGCGTATCGCCAACCTTCCAGCTGGACGCAGGCCCCGCTTCAATCACTTCGCCGCAATATTCATGCCCGCCGATCTGCCCCGGTTTGACGCGGGGATGCTCGCCCGTCCAGCCATGCCAATCAGAGCGGCAGATGCCACAGGCATGCACTTTGAGAACAACGCCATCCTTGGGGCATTCCGGATCAGCGACCTCTTCAATCGACAGATCCTTGTTGTATTCTCTCAAAACGGCTGCGCGCATGGTCTTCTCCCAACGAAATTCAATTTCGCACCAATTGAGGGGATGCGCGTCGCAGGGTCAAGTGGATTGCGGGCTGGTGGTTGAAATAGCAGCGTCGGGCTGGATCGCGCCGATGAATTGAGTATTTGTGCCAAGAAAAAGCAGGCGACTGCACGCCCTATTAAGCGGCCTTTAGCGCAGCACGGATGTATTTTGCAGCGGATCGATAGTGGCTTGGCCCGGCAGCTTACGCCCAGCGACCGGGTGTCCATTTGTTATTGGCGCCTTTCATCGGGCCGCCATAGAGCGCGTCTTGGGGTGTGTTTTTGAGGAAGGCAATGAGGGCATTGTGGTTGGCCTGTAGGGCGTCTTTTGCGGCCGACCAGTCAACACTGGCTTGGGATTTTCGCAGGTCTGCATTGTAGCGTTTTAGGTCGTTCCATTTGTAGCCTTCGGCGGGGAAATACACCGGTTTTGCGGCGAGGCCATCGGCATACCAGTTCATGAACAGCGTGATCCAGTGGGCGCGGTGGGCGATGACATCTTTGATCGAGGTGTCTTCGGCGCGCTTTTGCATCGCGAACTCTGCTTTGATCGGGGCGATGAGTTTGAGCAGTTTGGCGTATTCTTTTTCGCTGATCTCGAGCAGCGCGGCTTTGGTTGTTGCGGCCATGGTTTGATCCTCCCGATGGGGATATTTTGACGGGTTTGGCGCGGGGGCGCATTGCTTTGGATCAAGGGGCGCGGCGTTGAAGTGTTTGAAGGGGCATTCGATCGTTGCGCGGGGCGCGTATTAAAGCGCTTGACTTGAACCATGGTTCAACCGCTATCGAGAGCGTCATCTGATGAAATAGGAGACCTATCATGGATGATTTGAACCTGAGCAAGCCCGTCGCCTGCACCCCAACGTCGCCCGAGCAGCGCGCCCAAACCGCCCGTTTGAAAGCCGATCTTGCGCCGCAGGTTTTGGAACGCGAGCAGCTGAGCGATGGCGTGCGGCTGCGCTTTGCCCTCTCGCCCGAAATGCGCGCCCAAATCGAGCGGCTGGTAACCTTTGATAAAGGCTGCTGTGACTATCTTGAGCATCGCATCGCCAGCAGTGCCGAGGGGCTAACTCTGACCGTGCGCAGCCAAGGGCAAGGCATTGAGATCGCTCAGAACTTCTTAAGCCTTGGCACGGATAAAAACAGCAAGCCGCGCGGCAAGCTCAAGGTTTTCGCGCTGCTTGGGGTCTGCGGCTTGGCCTGTTCCGCGCCGCTTCTCTTGGCCGCTGCCGGGATCGGCGCTGCCAGCATAAGCCTTGCAGCCGTGGGCAAGGAATTGGCCGTCTTGGGGCTAATCGCCATGGGCGGCGCGGCTTATTTTCTCTATGCTCGAAAAAAGCGCGCAGCAGTTACGAAAGGAAAGAGCAATGCAGATCGGTGCGGTTGCTGAGACAATCGGAATGAGCACATCCGCGATCCGCTATTATGAGCGGCGCGGGTTGATCCGCTCTGTTGGGCGCATTTCGGGGCGGCGCGAATTTGATGCGCAAACCATCCTGACCCTGCGCTTTCTCAAGCTCGCCAAATCGGCCGGCTTTACCCTGATCGAAGCGCAGCGGCTGCTGAAAATGGGCTTTGGTGCGGGCCGACCAGAGGCCGATTGGAGCGCGTTTTTAAGCGAAAAACGGACCGCCCTGCGCGCCCAAATAGAGGAGGCCAAAAAGATGGACGATCTACTGGCAAAATTCGAAAGCTGCGCCTGCCCAAGCCTTGCCGATTGCCTGACCAGCCCAAGCGATGCGCCCCTTCAAAGGAAGCCCGCATGATCGATCAATTGGGCATTATCGCCGTGGTGATTATGGTCGGCGCCTATGCGCTTGAGGCGCGCCACTCAATCTTTGTGCTGATCTTTGCCGCAGGCTGCGCACTGGCCGCGACATATGCGTGGCTCATCGGCTCAACCCCGTTTTTCATCGCCGAAGGAATATGGGCGATCATCGCGCTAAGCCGCTGGATACGCATGAGAAAAGCGGTGTAAGCCCGCGAAGGGATCACATGCATTTCACCGGTTCAGCAGGGGCAAAACCGCCCGACCCGCAAGCCCGCCCAAACGCAAAACAGAGCGCGACTTGCGTGGCACTCTGTTTGTTCAGCGGGTATTGGATCGTTAGCGCGGCGCGCTAGCTTAGCTCAATCGTGTAGCTCTCGATCACCATATTCGCGAGCAGCTTTTCGCACATCTCTTTGACGCTCGCTTCCGTTGTGCCATCGGCCAGATCAAGCTCAATCACTTTGCCCTGACGGACCTTATTGACCCCCTCAAAACCGAGCGCCCCAAGCGCATGGCGCACGGCCTCGCCTTGGGGGTCAAGAACACCGTTTTTCAGCATAACATGGACGCGGGCTTTCATCAGATCGAGGCCTTTCAGTTGATCAGGGTCGGTTTGGTAACCGGGCCGGTATTGGTTGGCAAAACGCCAAGGCGGCGGGCAACTTCGGTGTAAGCGTCCGTCAGGCTGCCCAGATCGCGGCGAAACACATCTTTGTCCAGCTTCTGGCCGGTCTGGATATCCCAAAGGCGGCAGCTGTCGGGCGAAATCTCATCCGCGACGATCAAGCGCATGAAATCGCCTTCCCAAACGCGGCCAATCTCAATTTTGAAATCGATCAGCTTGATGCCGACGCCAAACATAACGCCCGACATGAAATCATTGACCCGCATCGCGAGCGAAAAGATATCGTCGAGGTCTTGCTGGGAGGCCCAGCCAAAAGCGATGATATATTCCTCAGGCACCAGCGGATCGCCAAGCGCGTCATCCTTATAGGAAAACTCGATGATCGGGCGGGGCAGCGCTGTGCCCTCTTCCATGCCAAGCCGCTTGGCCATAGAGCCCGCGGCAAAGTTGCGCACGATCACTTCAAGCGGAATAATCTCAACCTGACGGATCAATTGCTCGCGCATATTCAGCCGTTTGAGGAAGTGATTGGGCACGCCAATCGCGGTCAACCCGGTCATGAAAAACTCGGAGAGGCGATTGTTGAGCACGCCTTTGCCATCAATCGTGGCATGTTTTTCGGCGTTAAAGGCGGTCGCGTCATCCTTGAAATACTGCACCAAAGTGCCAGGCTCTGGGCCTTCATACAGGATTTTCGCTTTGCCTTCGTAAATCTTATTGCGGCGTGCCATGCGCTCTCCGTGACGTTGTGGCGCGCCATCCGGCCGCGCCCGTTGCTGCCCCTATAGGCCAAGGCTGATCCCGCCGCAAGAATAAGTGATTTTGGCGGCCATGAGCGTGCGCATTTGGCGCAATCTGAGCGCAAACCCCTTGCAGCAGCGCCCTTGCGAGGGCATATCAAGGGCAACTCGGTAAGATCATTTCAAGGAGCAGGAAAGCCATGTCAACGTTTGACGATCGTGAGAACGCATTTGAAGCGAAATTCGCCCATGATGCAGAGATGCAATTCAAGGCCGATGCCCGCGCCAACAAAAAGATCGGTCTTTGGGCCGCAGAGCTTTTGGGCAAAACCGGCGAAGAGGCCGATCTTTACGCGCGCGAAGTGATCAAATCTGATCTCGAAGAAGCGGGCCATGAAGATGTGTTTCGCAAAGTGTCCGGCGATCTGGGCGGCAAGGCTGATGAGGCCACGATCCGCGCCAAAATGGCCGAATGTGTTGCCGCTGCCAAAGCCGAGCTTCTGGCCAGCAACTAAGCCGATGCGCTTATAAGAATTGATGCGGGGCCGCGCTGGCCCTGCATCCCAAACCGGCGCGCCCTCCCCGCCATTTCCCCTATATTTCAATATATTCGACCGCGTAGTTGAGTCACTCAAGCGCGCCAGCAAACGCGCAGTTGATACGCGCGCCTTGCCTCTAGGGCATCCAAAAACACCTACCTAAATTTCGCTAAAATTGTGCCCGTTAAGCGGCTGGAAGGAAACGGCTGCTAAGCCACTCCTATGGCACAACATGACCCTTTCCTCGCGCAGACCTCCGCCCAGCTGAAAAGCGCGGCGAACGGTGCTGCTGATGGCCCTGACCCTCAAATCGCTGAGGATCCGACCTTGCGCGATGGACGCAGGGATCTGCGCAAACTGGCCCTGCGGCAGCTTGTGCCGGTCGGCATCATGTGTGCGCTGCTCTTTTGGGTCTGGGAATATGCCGCAACGCTGGATTTTGCCGCCATTCACGCCTCGCTCGGCTCTGTCACGGGCGGGCAATGGGCGCTGGCGCTGGTCTTTAGCGCGGCATCATTTTGGGCCGTTGGGCGCTATGATTGCGTTGTGCATCGCCAGCTTAGCACCGGCATCAAGCAAAAATCCGCGCGCCGCGCAGGTATCCTTGCCATCGCCATCGCCCAAGCCGTCGGGCTTGGCGCCATCACCGGGGCGCTGATCCGCTGGCGGATGATCCCTGAGATGACGCTTTGGCAGGCGCTGCGCCTCTCGGCGGCGGTTTCGCTCTCGTTTTTGGCCGGTTGGGCGGTTGTTGCCGGGCTTGGCATCATGATTTTTCAACCCGCCCTGCCTTGGTCCAAAACCCTTGTTTTTATCGCCATCGGCATCGGCATTGTGATGGCTGCGCTGGCCGTCTGGCCGCCGCGCGCGCTCGCCCGCCTGCCCTTGCCATCCTTGCGCGCAATGGCGACTGTCATTGGCCTTGCCGCGGCCGATACCGTTCTGGCGGGCATGGCGCTTTATGTGCTATTGCCGCCGGGGCTTGATATCGCGCTGCCGCTGCTGATTTCCTCGTTTATCTTTGCGCTTGGCGCGGGCCTTTTGGGCGGAACACCGGGCGGCGTCGGCCCCTTTGAGGTCACGTTGCTGGCGCTTATGCCTCATGCCCCGACAGAGCCGCTGCTTGCCGCCGCACTGGGATTTCGCGTTGTTTATCATATCATTCCGGCAACAATCGCGATTGTCTTTGTGCTGCGGGGCCCGCGCGAAACGGCCCTTGATACCCGCGCCAGCTTGACCAAAACAGATCGCTCCCCCTTCCTGTCGCCCCAACTCGAAGCGCATCTCTTTGCCGCGCCGCGCGCCGAGGTAAATCTGCTGCGCCAAGGCGAATTTGCCCTGCTCACAGCGGCCCAAACCACCCAAAACGGCATTCATGCGGGCCAACATCTCGCCCTTGCTGCGCCCATCGGCCAATCGCTGGTGATGCTGAGTGATCCGATGATCCGCGGCGGCTGCCCCGAAGCGGCGCGCATCGCCCTGCGCGAAGCCGCCCAAGCGCGCTATCTTCTGCCCGCGATCTATAAATGCGGGGGCAGAATGGCGGCCGTGGCGCGCCGCGCCGGTTGGGCCGTTCTGCCGGTTGCGCGCGAGGCTTGGATCACCCCGACTGAATTTACCCCCGAAGGCGCATCCCGCCGCCAATTGCGCCGCCTGTTGCGCAAAGCCGAGGACGCAGGCCTGCGCATCATCGAAGGCGGGCGCCGCTTGCCAATGGCGGAAATGCGCGCTGTCGCTGATGAATGGAAAGCGGCGCGCGGCGGCGAGCGGGGCTTTTCGATGGGTATCTTTGACGAGGATTATGTCAGCTGCCAAAGGGTCTTTCTCGCCTGGCACGACGAGACGCTTGTCGCCTTTGCCACCTTCCACGAAACCCGCAATGAAATGACCCTCGACTTGATGCGCCAAAGCAATGCCGCGGCTGAGGGCGTGATGCAATTGCTCATCGTTGAAGCGATCAAATCGGCGGCAAAATACGGCTGCCCGCGCGTCTCTTTGGCGGCTGTGCCGTGGCAAGGCGCGGATAAAAGCCCCCTGATTGGCCGCCTGCGCAAACGCCTCCAAAGCAAATCCGGCGCCGAAGGGCTGATCCGTTTCAAAAAGGCCTTTGGCCCCAATTGGGAGACGCTTTATGCCGCCGCGCCAAGCCGCTTTGGCCTCGCCATCGCCGGGCTTGGCATCCTGCGCCGCATCACCGCGCCGCCCAAACGCACAAGCATAAATCCCATGCAAGTCCGCGCAGGCCTGCGCGCCGCCAGTGGCGCTGCGGCCAAAGTCCGCCAAATCGCGCGCCGCCAACGCAGCCAATGATCCTGCAACATAACCGTTGAATTACAACCCCTTGCCGCGCCAAACGCCTGCCAAAACGCGCCAATTCTGCGCCCAAAACCCCGGCCGCCGCGCCGCACCAGCGCCCCAACCCTCATCCCATTCATAATCATCATGACATTAATCAATTTGCGCCGCGCGCCCGCGCGTGGCACATGGGCCCAAAGGGGGCCACTTTGTGCGCGCCCAAGCCTGCTATTACTCACGCGGGTTCTCAGAAATCGCGCCTCGTGCAACCCGCAGCCAACGCCTAAGGAAAACCAATGACCGATGCATTCTCCCGCCTTCTCGAAACGCGCGATTGGCTTATGGCCGATGGGGCAACCGGCACCGCCCTGTTCAACATGGGGCTCGAATCCGGCGAAGCGCCCGAGCTGTGGAACACAGACGCGCCCGAAAAAATCACCGCGCTCTATGAAGGTTCGGTCAATGCAGGCTCCGACCTCTTCCTCACCAATTCCTTTGGCGGAACGGCTGCGCGCCTCAAACTTCACAACGCCCAATCCCGCGTCCATGAGCTCAACAAAGCCGCCGCCGAAATCGGCCGCGAAGTGGCGGATCGCGCCGGGCGCACGGTGATCGTGGCCGGCTCCATGGGCCCCACCGGCGAGATTATGGCCCCTCTTGGCCCGCTCACCCATGCGCTCGCCGTTGAGATGTTTCACGAACAGGCCGAAGGGCTAAAGGCCGGCGGCGCGGATGTGCTTTGGGCCGAAACGATCAGCGCGCCCGAAGAATACAAAGCCTGCGCCGAGGCCGCCGCGCGCGCCGATATGCCGTGGTGTGGCACGATGAGTTTCGATACAGCCGGGCGCACAATGATGGGGATGACCTCCTCTGCCATGGTGCAAATGGTTGAAAAGCTTGGCAATCCGCCGCTGGCTTATGGCGCCAATTGCGGCGTTGGCGCGGCTGATCTGCTGCGCACCATCCTTGGCTTCTCGGCCGAAGAAAAAGCCCGCCCGATCATCGCCAAAGGCAACGCAGGCATCCCCAAATTCCACGACGGCCATATCCATTACGACGGCACGCCCGAGCTGATGGCCCAATACGCCGTGCTTGCCCGCGCTTGTGGTGCAACCATCATCGGCGGCTGCTGCGGAACAACGCCCGAGCACCTGCGCGCGATGAAAGAAGCGCTGGAAACCCGCACCCCCGGCCCGCGCCCCGATCTTGCAGAAATTGAGGCGGCCATGGGCGGCTTTTCTTCGGCCTCGGACGGCACAGGCGAAGACGCCAATGCAGCGCCAGCCCGCACCCGCCGTCGCGGCCCGCGCGCATAATTAACATCGGCCTCCGCGCCTAAATCATAAAGATCACAAAGGCTTACATGCCATGCACCCCCGCGCGCATATCTCCCTAGAACAGCGAAAGCTGATCGCCCGCGCGCGGCGGCACGGCAAAGAGATCGCAGCGCAAGGCGCGAATATCCCGCGTCAGCCTCAGCTTGCGACAGGCCAGATCGAAGCGCTGCGCCGCAAGCTCTGCAAAGGCCCCCTCGCCGCGCATCCGCTTGCCAAATTCCGGATCATAATCGCGCCCGCCGTGCAATTCGCGCACCCGCCCCATGATCCGCGCAGCCCGATCCGGCATCACCCGCTCAAGCCATTCAATAAACAGCGGCGCAACCTCGCGCGGCAAGCGCAGCATGATCATTTCAGCCGAGCGCGCGCCAGCCAAAGCCCCCGCCTTCAAAATCGCCTCGATCTCATGATCGGTCAGCGCCGGAATGACGGGCGCGAGCATCACCCGCGTTGGGATGCCGGCCTCGCTGAGGCGCGCAATCATCTTGAGGCGGCGCGCAGGCGCGGGCGCGCGCGGCTCCATCTGACGCGAAAGTTGCGAGGACAGGGTCGTCATGGATATGCCCACACCAACCAAACCCTTCGCCGCCATGGCGCCCAAAATATCAATGTCGCGCTCGATCAAGGTCCCCTTGGTGGTGATCATCAGCGGATGATTGAACGCGGCCAAAACTTTGAGGCAGTCGCGCATAACCTCATGCTCGGCTTCGATCGGCTGGTAGGGATCGGTGTTGGTGCCAATGGCGATGGGTTTGATCGGAGTGGCGCTGTATTTGCCGGCCGAAAGCTCGCGCTCAAGCTGGGCGGCCGCACCGGGGCGCGCGATCAATTGCGTCTCGAAATCCAAGCCCGGCGAGAGCCCCAAAAACGCGTGAGTGGGCCGCGCATAGCAGTAAATACAGCCGTGCTCACAGCCCCGATAGGGATTGATCGAGCGATCAAACGGCAGATCAGGCGAGGAATTGCGGCTTATGATGCTGCGCGGGATCTCGATCCGCGTCGTGGTGCGCAAAGCGCGATCCTCATAGGGAATGTCCCAGCCATCAAACACCGGCTCGCTGGTGCTCGGCTCAAAGCGCCCGGTTTCATTCGAGAGCGCGGCGCGCCCCGGCGTGCGCAGCCCAAGCGCCACTTTGGGCGCATCAACAGCGGCGTTTTCGGTGGCGTTTTCGGGCATATCGGGTGTGTCAGCATGATTCATCCCCCAAATATAGAACGAAATGAGAACATTGCAAAGCAAGACCGCGCCCAAAGCGCCGCAAATAACGCGCGCTCTGTCGCAATCGGTAAAGTGGGCAGTTTCATCCTGCCGCATCAAGGTTATATAGCCCCAGGCGCCCGTTTGCGCGCCCTGAATGGAGACGGATATGTCTGAAGATCAAGAAATCATCCTAAGCGAATTGCCCGACGAAGAGCTCGTACTGCAAATGCACGACGATCTTTATGACGGCATGAAGGACGAGATCGCAGAATCGGTCAACATCCTGCTGGGCCGCGGTTGGCTCCCCTACAAGATCCTCACCGAGGCGCTTGTGGCCGGGATGAAGGTCGTGGGCGACGATTTTCGCGATGGTATCCTCTTTGTGCCCGAAGTGCTTCTGGCCGCGGGCGCGATGAAGGGCGGCATGGCCATTCTCAAGCCGCTTCTGGCCGAAACCGGCGCGCCCAAGATGGGCAAAATGGTCATCGGCACGGTGAAGGGCGATATTCACGACATCGGCAAAAACCTTGTGGCGATGATGATGGAGGGCGCGGGTTTTGAGGTCGTCGATCTTGGGATCAACACGGCGGCGGATGAGTATATCGAAGCGCTCGCATCCGAAGAGGCCGATATTTTGGGCATGTCCGCCCTGCTCACCACGACCATGCCCTACATGAAAGTCGTCATCGATACGCTCAAAGCCCAAGGCAAGCGCGACGACTATATCGTGCTTGTGGGCGGCGCGCCTTTGAACGAAGAATTCGGCCGCGCGATCGGCGCAGATGCCTATTGCCGTGATGCGGCTGTGGCGGTGGAAACGGCCAAAGATTATATCGCCCGCAAGCACAATCAAACCGCTGGCTAAACGCGCTTTCAAACACATGGGCGCGCGGCATCAAGCGCGCCCAACGGCCCAAACAGGCCCCAAATCAGCCCGCCCTTGAGGAGCGCTGCAATGACCTCCCGCCCCGATCCAACCCTCAGCGATACCGACCTAACAGAACGAGGCTTGCCAGTCTTGGAGATGTCCGGCTTGGCCACGGGTGCACAAGGCCGCGTGCTTGTGATTGCCTGCGGGGCGCTCGCCCGCGAGATCATTGCGCTGCGCGATATGGGCGGCTGGGATCACTTAGATATCACCTGCCTGCCCGCGATCCTGCATGTCTATCCCGACCGGATCACTGGCGCCGTTGAAGAGGCGGTGCGCAAGCATCGCGCGAATTATGCTGATATTTTCGTCGCTTACGCAGATTGCGGCACAGGCGGGCAATTGTTCGAAAAGTGCAAGGAATTGGGGGTCCAGATGATCAAAGGCCCCCATTGTTATTCGTTTTTTGATGGCAACGCTTCCTTTGAAGCGCGCGAAGAGGTGACATCTTTCTTCCTCACCGACTTCCTTGCGCGCCAATTTGATGCCTTCGTCTGGCGCCCTTTGGGCTTGGAAAAACACCCCGAGCTGCGCGACATCTACTTTGGCAACTACGAAAAGCTCGTCTATCTCGCGCAAAGCAAAGACCCTGCCATTGAGGCAAAAGCCCGCGAGGCGGCCTCCCGTTTGGGCCTGGAATATGAGCAGCGCTTTACCGGCTATGGCGATCTTGAGAGCAGCCTCAAAGACTGGGTCGCACAGGATTTGCCGCGCAAGACTTAAGCCGCAGCAGCCGCCGCCGTTTCACGAATACGCACAATCATCGCGCGCAGCCCGTTTGAGCGCTGCGCCGAAAGATGATCCGATAGGCCAAGGCGCGCCAGTTCCGCCTGCGCATCAATCGCCGCCACATCTTTCAAACTTTGCCCTGCATAAAGCGCATGCAAAATCGCGATCAGCCCCTGCACGATCATCGCGTCGCTCTCGCCGGCAAAATCATATGTATCGCCCTCAATGCGCGGGTACAGCCAGACCTGACTTGCGCAGCCATCAACCTTGGTCGCGGGCACTTTGAGCGCCTCCTCAAGCGGGGGCAGCGCCTTGCCAAGCTCGATCACATGGCGATAGCGATCCTCCCAATCGTCGAGAAAATCAAAGGTTTCGGCAATGTCTTCAAAGGCAGCACTGGCCATCACAATTCCTTCAGGGCGCGGATCATTTTGCCCAATTGATTTAAGCCGATGGCGCGCAAAGGTCCAGAGTTGCCCGCGCGCGCAAAAATCACCGGCGGCGCGCTTGCCAAACTGGCTTTTCAAGGCGTCACATTTGCGTTAGGCCTTGAACAGGGTATTTCAGGGGGCGGCATGACATCGCGGATCATCCTAATCGTTACGGTTTTTGCGCTGGTTACTGGCTGTGCGCGCGTCTCGGAATCGCGGTTTAACCCGCTCAATTGGTTTGGACGCGGTGAGAGAGCGGCTTTTGATGGCTCGTCCTCGCTTTTGCCCCGCGGCTATGGCGCCGAGGATGCGCGCCCCTATGTCGCCGCGGTTTCCGAGCTGAAAATCGAAAAGCTTTATGACGGCGCGATCCTGCGGGTGCGTGGTCTCACCCCTGTCCTTGGCTATTGGGATGCAGAGCTGATCAAAGCGCCTGAAAGCGACGAGGGCACATTGGCGTTTCAATTCCGCATGCGCCCGCCGCTGGAGACCGAGATTGTCGGAACGAAACTGCAACGCGAAGTGGATGTGGCGGTGAAACTGTCTGCGCAGGATCTGGCCGGGATCAAACGGATCACCGTGCGCTCAGCCTCCAACACGCTTTCAACGCGCCGTTAAAGCGCGCCAAATTTCTCTTTGGTTTGAATGAGTTAACGCGTTTGCGCGATTAGGTTTCGAATATCTCGACGTTCTGGCCTTTGACCGCGAGGCCAATTTCGCCCGCACAAAGCCGCAGCGCATCGTCGCCAAACACTTCCGCGCGCCAGCCATTAAGCGCCGCCACTTCGCGCCGCCCCCCCGCGATCAGATCAAGATCAGCGGCCGTCGCGATCAGCTTTTGCGCAACCCCCGCGCCTTCGGACTTCGCCTTGAGCAACACGCGCAACATATCGGCAATCGCCGGGTTCACTTGCAGCTTATCGCGGCTCATATCTGGCTTTGGCTGATCCTCGGGCGCGTATTTGGCCGCCTTAGCGATACCTTCCAAAATCCCGGCGGCAATATCGCCTTTGCGCGCTTCACGAAGGAGCAGACGCGAGCGCGACAGGTCTTGTTCGTTTTGCGGCTTGGTCGAGGCCAATTCGAGCAATGCGTCGTCCTTATAGACCCGCGAGCGCGGCACGTTGCGCGCTTGGGCATATGTCTCGCGAAATTTGGCGAGCTCTTTGACGGCGGCAAGGAATTTGCCGGAATTCGTGCGGGTTTTGACCCGGCGCCAAGCGTCCTCGGGATCAATCACATAAGTGGCGGGCGAGGTGAGAATTTGCATCTCTTCCTCAACCCATTTTTGCCGCTTGGAGCGGGTCAAATCATGGGCCAGATGCTCATAAACCACCCGAAGATGCGTAACATCAGCAAGCGCGTATGTTTGCTGTGCATCCGTGAGCGGGCGGCGCGACCAATCGGTAAATCTGGACGTCTTATCAACGGCTTCGCGCGCGATGCGGCGCACCAATGTCTCATAGCCGACCTGTTCGCCAAAGCCGCAGACCATGGCCGCAACTTGCGTGTCAAACAGCGGCTTGGGGATCACCCCGCCCTCGATATAAAAGATCTCCAAATCTTGGCGCGCGGCGTGGAAAACCTTGACCGTGGCTTCATGGCGAAACAGATCATAGAGCGGCTCGAGCGAGAGCCCATCGACCAGCGGATCGACCAGTACAGCATCCTCTTCAGCCTCCCCCGGAAGCGCCAACTGAACGAGGCAAAGTTTGGCATAATAGGTGCGTTCGCGCAGGAATTCGGTGTCGACGGTGACATAGGCGCGGGCCTTTGCCCGGGTGCAGAATTCGGCCAGCTGTTCAGTCGTTGTGATGGTGATCATAGGTGCCTGCTTGTTGCGCTTTTGCGTTTGTATTCGTTGATAGGGATTTTTGCAGGCAATGGGAAGGGATGGCGGGCGTTTGGGAGATTTGGCCAGCTTTGGGAGCCTCCGGCGGGGATATTTGCATAACTGTGAAATGGGGGGTCTGGGGGCCGCAGGGCGGGGTTTTGTTTGGATGGTTTTGAGGCGAGATGTGTTGGCGCGGACAAATCGGCGCGGTTAAGAGTTTGGACCGGAGTGAATTTTTGGGGGAGGCTGATTGCGGTCTTTCGGCCAGCATTCGCGATTTTTTGGGAGCCCAATTTCCGCGATCTTACAGAGTTCTATTTGGCGATCTTACCGATCACTGTATTTGCGATCTTATCGAGATTTATTTTTGCGAACTTACTGATCACTATATTTGCGAACTTATAGATCACTATTTTTGCGAACTTATAGTTCACTATTTTTGCGAACTTATAGTTCGACGCGGGTGCGGTCATTCACTGCAAAGCGGCGCAGAACGGCTGGGTATAGCGCGTGCTCGAGGGGGAGGATTTTTGCCGCGAGCGTTTCGGCCGTATCTTCGGGCGCGATTTTGATTTTGGCTTGGCCGAGGATCGGGCCGCCGTCTAGCTCGGCTGTAACCTCATGCACGGTGCAGCCCGCATGGCTTTCGCCCGCTTCAATGGCGCGGGCATGGGTGTGCAGGCCTTTGAATTTGGGCAGCAGCGAGGGATGAATATTGAGCATTTTGCCCTGCCAGCGGGTGATGAAGCCCGGCGTAAGGATGCGCATGAAACCAGCAAGCGCGATGATATCTGGGGCGGCGATCTCAAGCGCGTCATTGAGGGCCGCTTCAAAGGCTTCGCGGTCTTTGGGGTAGGCTTTGTGATCAATCACGGCCGTTGCAATGCCCATGCTTTCAGCCTTCGCCAGCCCGCCCGCACCGGGCACGTTGGATGCCACAAGGCAGGCGCGCGCCGGGTGATCGCCTTGCATGCTTTCCACCAACCTCACCATATTAGAGCCGCCGCCTGAGATCAGGATGGCGACGCGTTTTGGTGCGGCCTCGTTCACAGCAAGGCGCCGGTATAGCGCACGCCCTGCCCTTTGGTGACCGTGCCGATATTGAAGACAGTTTCGCCCTCACCCTCAAGCAATGCGATCAAAGCATCGGCCCGATCCGGCGCGACGCTGAGCACCATGCCAAGCCCGGAGTTGAAGGTCTTGAGCAGCTCGCTTTCAGCCATTCCGGCCGTTGTCGCGAGCCATTTGAACACCGGCGGCAGCGGCCAAGCATCCAGATTGATATCGGCGCCAAGATCATCAGGCAGAACGCGCGGCAGATTTTCAGTCAACCCGCCGCCGGTGATATGGGCGAGCGCGTGAACGCCGCCTGCGCGCACGGCCGCCAAGCTTTGTTTGACATAAAGGCGCGTCGGCGCGAGCAGCGCTTCGCCCAATGTGCCCTCTTCAAACGGGCATGGATCGGCCCAGCCAAGGCCAGACATCTCGACCACTTTGCGCACCAAGGAATAGCCGTTGGAATGCACCCCGTCTGAGGCGAGCCCAAGCAGAACATCGCCCGCCGCAACGCCCGCTGGCAAATCCGCGCCGCGCTCCATCGCGCCAACCGCAAAGCCGGCAAGATCGAAATCGCCGTCGTGATACATGCCCGGCATTTCCGCGGTTTCCCCGCCGATCAGCGCCGCACCAGAAAGCGCACAGCCCTGTGCGATGCCCTCAATGATCGCCGTCGCCTGATCCAGATCCAGCTTGCCGGTCGCGAAATAATCGAGGAAAAACAATGGCTCAGCGCCTTGACAGACAAGATCGTTGACGCACATCGCCACCAGATCAATCCCGATTGTCGCCACGTTGCCCGTATCAATCGCGATGCGCAGCTTGGTGCCAACACCATCCGTTGCCCCCACAAGGATCGGATCAGAGTAGCCCGCCGCCTTGAGATCAAACAGCGCGCCAAAGCCGCCAAGCCCTGCCATCACACCGGGGCGCGCGGTGCGCTTGGCTGCCGGTTTGATCCGCTCAACAAGCGCATTGCCTGCATCAATATCCACACCAGCATCGGCGTAGGTCAGGCCGTTTTTTGCGTCAGTCATGTCAATCCCCAGAAAGCGCCGAATTTGCATGACGCGATAGACCATAGCGCGCGCGTTGTAAATCAATCAGGCGCGCAAAACGCTTAGGAAATTGGATCAATCGCAAAGGCGTCGCCGGCCCGGCGCACATGGGCAAAACCGGGCGGCGACAAATGCATGCCCGCAACGAGCAGCCCCTCATCGGCGGCTTGGGCAAAAACCCCGCGCCTTGTTGCTTCACCAAGCGGTTTGGACGCATCAAATATGCAAGCCCAATCGGGGCGCGCGGATTGCAAAACAGGGTGATGCACCACATCGCCAAAGATCAATAGCCGCGCCTCACCATCCTCAATCAAAACCCCCGAATGACCCGCCGTATGCCCATAAAGCGGCACCAAAGTAAGCCCCGGGACGATCTCGCCGGGCGCGTCAATCGCGCGGGTGCGCGCCTTATAGGGCGCAATCGAGGCGCGGCCCAAATCCATCGAGGATTGTCTGGCGGGCGGGCCAGCGTCGTAAATCTCTTGATCCATGACGAAATCCAACTCGGCCTTTGAGAGGAGCAATTCAGCGTTAGGGAAAAACGCCGCCCCCGAAGCATCGCGCATGAAGCCGACGTGATCGATATGAAGATGGGTCAGCACCACATGGGTGATCTGTTCAGGCGTAAATCCGGCGGCGCGAAAATTCTCGCCATACTTGGAGGCCATGCCATTGGCAAAGCTCAGCGGCGAGCCCGTATCAACCGCGATACAGATGCCCGGCCCCTCGATAACAAAGGCATGGATCGACATCGTTATCTTGTCCTCAACGAAATCGATCCCCGCCGCGGCATAGATCGCCGCGGCCGCCTGCGCTTCGTAAGAGACGAGCGGCGCGCCGTCGATATCTATGGCATCGACAATGGACGTGACCGTGAATTTCCCGATTTTAACTTGCATCGACTTTCCCCCCAATTTTGAAGGAAAACTATTGCAGCCATGCCCATGCAAGGCAAGGCTTGACCCATCCGCCAGCCGCGCATAATCAGGGCGCGCAGGAAGGCCTTTCGGGGGCCTGTAGCTCAATTGGTTAGAGCAGAGCGCTCATAACGCTTGTGTTGGGGGTTCAAGTCCCTCCGGGCCTACCAACCTTCCTGCACATTTCGCCCGTGGCCCGGGCACTGCGCGCTAACCTCTTCAAAACATGCTAAAAATCGCGCGCCAAAGGGCGGCAGATTTGCAACGCGCGCCATTTATTCGGGCGAATTGCCCGGGGCCTCGCAGCCTTGGGTTGTGCGCTTTTTTCCGACTTGCTAATGGTTAACGCAACAGCGCCACAAGGCGCGATGTAACAAGTTTGAGGGTTCGATCATGTCCATCCGCACCATATTATTGTCCTGTACATTGCTTGCCGCCGGCGCCTGCGGGCCCGTCGCAACAACCGCAATCAAGCTCCCCGCCGGCCCGCCTGCAGCGCCCTATACGGTTTCGGATCAAACCAAATCGGTCGGTAATAACGCCGTGACCAACAACGCCGATGTCACCCAGATCGTTGTCGATAGCCGCATCCTGAGCGGCCTTCAAAACTCTCCCGAAGCCGATATCCCGGCCGGACAAGGCACCAAAGCCATCGACTATTATCGTACAGCAACGAGCTTCTGGCAGTGGCCCGAGCAGAACCTATGGCGCGGCGAAACCAATTCGGGCGCAGGCCAAGCCACATTGATCAAAAGCCACGATGCAGTGGATTATGCCATCAGCACGATCCAGCTTGAGCGCACAGGCGACACAACAATGCCGGTGACCGGCGCGGCCAATTATAAAGGCCTATACGCCGGGACCGTAAGCGGCGAGGGCGGCCAGCCCGTCCGAACCTATGACAATTCGGCAACCGCCTTTTTCTCTGGCGATGTCTCTCTAAGCGCGGATTTTGCAACCGCACGGGTCAGTGGCGCGATCACAAACCGAACAACGGATAGTTTGGCCGCAGGATACAGCAACATAAGACAAACCAAAGACATCACCTTAGAGCTTGGCGGAATTGAAAACGGGGCCTTTTTGGGCGCCGCAACAAGCGCGGCGGATGATCCCGATAATCCAGACCCCACAGTACAATATCCCGATGACTCCTACCGATACTACGAAACAACCGGAACATATGAAGGGCTGTTTGTCGGCGCCAATGCCGACGAGATTGTTGGCAAGATCACCGTTGATCATGTGCAAGGGGGGACCTCCCCCCACTCTGTGCGAGAAAACGGCGTCTTCGTTCTCAATCAAGATACGCCCTAATCGGCCCTAGCGCGGCAAAACGATATCCGCCGCTAGCCCGCCAAGCCCCTCAGAGGCCCCAAGGCGCAGCGTTCCGCCATGGCGGCGCGCGATATCATAGGTGATCGCAAGCCCAAGCCCGACGCCCGAGCCATTATCTTGATTTCGCGCCGCATCAAGGCGCACAAACGGCTTAAGCGCCTCTTCGCGCTTGTCTTTTGGAATGCCCGGCCCATCATCTTCGACCCGAATGAGAAGCGCCTTTTCGCTGATCTTGACCGAAACGCGCGCCGTCGTGCCATAGCGCAGCGCATTGCCGAGCAGATTGCCAAGGGCGCGCTCAATCGCCATGGGCCGCAGCCAAACCTCCCCTGCCCCGGCCATATCGCCAAGGCCGACCGGCGCGCCGCCGCGCTTTGCCCGCTCAACAACCCCGCGCACAAGCGCCATGGGATCGCATTTTTTGGGGTCATCCAGCGCCTCACCCCGGGCAAAATCGAGAAAGGCATCGAGCAGCCGCTCCATCTCTTCAACATCGCGCATCAGATCGGCCGTTTCCTCGTTTTCAGGCAGCATCGAGAGGCCTAATTTAAAGCGCGTCAGCGGCGTGCGCAGATCATGGCTGACGCCTGAAAGCATCATCGTGCGCTGCTCAATCTGGCGCTCAATGCGCGCGCGCATGTCCAAAAACGTCGCCCCCGCAAGGCGCACTTCCAGCGCACCAGAGGGCGAATAAGGGATCACGCTGCCCTTGCCAAAGGCCTCTGCGGCGCGCGCAAGCCGCTTGATCGGGCGCAGCTGATTGCGCAAAAAGATGATTGATATAAAGGACATAAAGACGCCCGTCGCCACCATCAACACCAAGAGCTGATGCGGATTGCTGGCCGAAACACGGTCGCGCGCAAAGCTCAGTTCCATATCGCCATGCTCTGTTTTCAAGATCATCAAGACACGGCGCCAATCACTGATCAGGTCGAAAAATGTAAGCGGCAGATCGGTGGCGTAAAACTCGTCAAAAACGACCCCCCCTGAGAAATCAAAAAACGTCAGTCGGACATTTTTCATCCAGTGGCCTCTTGCGTCCTTTTCATCCAGAAACGCCGCCTCCATCCCAAGCACGTCGCCAATCTCGCCCGCCCGAACCTCAGCCGCCGCCCGATCCGGCGCACTATCCACCTCATCCAAAAGATAGGTCACCTGCGCGATCATCGTCGCAGACATCTGCCGCGTGACCCCGTCAAAATGGCGCTGTATAAAGACAATAGAAACAACAAGCTGCACAGCCACAATCGGCACCAGCAAGATCAAAGCGGCCCGGCCATAAAGCCCGCGCGGCATGTAACGTTTGAGCCAAGCAAAGAACATGCGCTATTGGTAGCGCAGCCCGACCCCGAAAAGAAAGCCCATATCATGCAGCCTCGCCCCGACAGCCCCATGACCCTGGCCCCCGGCATCCGCCGCATCATCGCGCCCAACCCCTCGCCCTTTACCTATTGGGGCACGAATTCCTATCTCTACGGTGAAGGCGATCTGGCTCTGATTGATCCCGGCCCGCGCGATCCAATCCATGCCAAAGCCCTGCTGGACGCGCTCAAACCCGGCGAGCGGATCAGCCATATCCTCGTCACCCATTCCCATCTCGATCACTCCCCGCTCGCGCGCGATATAGCGCTCGCCACTGGCGCGCCGATCCTTGCCTTTGGCTCCTCCGAGGCCGGGCTCTCGGCTGTGATGCAGACCCTCAAAGCGACAAGCGAAGCCGGCGATCTTGGCGGCGGCGAGGGCGCTGATCCGGATTTCGCCCCCGATATCCTGCTCAAAGATGGCGAGGTGATCGAGGGCAAATCATGGGCGCTTCAGGCCCTCTGGACACCGGGCCATTTCGGCAATCACCTCAGCTTTGCACCCAAAGACGCGGCCAGCAACCCGGCCAATAACTTCGCCTTTTGCGGTGATCTGGTCATGGGCTGGTCGACCTCGATCGTCTCGCCCCCCGATGGCGATTTGACCGATTTCATGGCCTCCTGCGAGCGCACCCTCGCGTGCAACTTTGATACCCTTCACCCCGGCCACGGCGATCCAATCACCGATCCAACCGCCCGCCTCACATGGCTGATCAATCACCGCCGCGCCCGCGAGGCCGCGATCCTGCAAGCGCTTCAATCCGGCCCCCAAGACATCCCGACCCTGACCCGCGCCGTCTATACCGATATCGAACCTGCCCTGCTGCCCGCCGCTGCGCGCAACGTCTTTGCCCATCTCATCGATCTGCACAGACGCGACCAAATCACCGCCGCGCCCCATCTCGCCCTCAGCGCCCAATTCGCCCTGATCTAACCCAAGCTCAGCGCAATCCGCCCATTCCCCGCAACACCGCGCCCCAAATTCCGCCCAAGCACCAAGCCGCCCAAACGCCCCATTCCACGCGCGCTTTGGCGTCCTAAATCTTTTTCACCCTTTCGGGCAAATGCCTCTAGACGCCACGCAAACCCATTGCTATTACGCGCCAGTGTTCCGGCGTAGCTCAGCGGTAGAGCAGTTGACTGTTAATCAATTGGTCGTAGGTTCGATCCCTACCGCCGGAGCCAATTAAACTAAACAATATCAAGACGATACGAGGCCGCACATCAGTGCGGCCTTCGTTGTTTTCAGTCGCTTTGCAACGTCTTTGCAACATTTTATTGGGCCAGTGTCGATCCCGTCAGAGTTGTAAATGCAGTGTTCCCCATTGGTTCTATGTGTGGTATCTATCCGTTGGGATCGGTTTATCGGAAAGGCACTACATGTCGACAAGGCTCTTTATCAGTCATTCGTGGTCTTACAGCGAACGCTACAATGCGATGGTCAACCTGCTTAACAACAGACCATATTTTAATTACTCCAATTACTCTGTGCCGGAAACCAAGGCTTTCGGTCCCATGGCCGCATACAAAATGCGGGATGAACTGAAAGGCCAGATCAACCCCGTCAACTGCGTGATCATCATCGGCGGTATGTGGGCCAACCACAGCGACTGGATTAAGTTCGAGATGGACTACGCGAAAAGCATCGGCAAACCGATTCTGGGCGTGCGACCTCGCGGTGCGCAGGTTATGCCCGCTGCTGTCACGCTCGCCTCCGATGAAGTGGTGTATTGGAATTCAGATTCAATCGTGGCTGGGATAAGGGCAATCACTTGACGACACCTGATCTAGAATACCCCGCCCTATACGACAGCGCCAATAATGGTTCGATCAAGGCGCAGAAGCGGTTCTTGCGAACGATCAGGTCGGAATACCTGCTGCTGTTCCTTGTCAGCATCGCGTCCGCAACGCGCGGGTTGTCTGGGGTCAACCCACTTGTGATCACCTTGCTGTTGGTCGTGCTTGCGGGCCTGTTCGTATACAAGATTGTGAACAAACTCGATCAGGACTGGTATCGTTGCCGTGCCCTTGCAGAGTCCGTGAAGACGTCGACGTGGCGGTTTTCAATGCGTGCGCATCCGTTTGAGGATACCGACAGCATTGAGATTCCGAAGGCGAATTTACGAAACCTCCTAAGAGACATCTTGCAGGCCAACAAACACATTGCGGCAAATCTTGA
Source organism: Halocynthiibacter sp. (assembly GCA_047631555.1). Classification (GTDB taxonomy): domain Bacteria; phylum Pseudomonadota; class Alphaproteobacteria; order Rhodobacterales; family Rhodobacteraceae; genus JBLHZY01. The sequence goes on from JBLHZY010000001.1 coordinate 877,235, forward strand.
AACCGCAGCGTCAGAGCAGGTCACTGCGTCAATGATCGACATTCGCAAACTGCCACTCGAAGAACGCATGGCCTACTACGTCAAGAATCGCATTGATAACCAACGGAGTTGGTATTCCAAGAAATCAAAGGCGAACAAGCACGCGTTGTCCTTCTGGGTCGGGGCAACAATTGTCCTCTATCTCATTGCAGCGGTCGCACTGAACGCGGAACAGCTTGGTCTGCCGTATGCCACACTCGCCTTCGATCCAATGATAGTCCTTGTGACGTCAGCCCTTGGTTGGCTGCAAATGAAGCGGCACGGCGAGTTGATGGCAAGTTACAATCTGACAGCGCACGAGATTGGCATCATCAAAGGTAATTCAGAGGCAGTGAAGACCGAAGAAGAACTGTCCGACTTCATCAACGAAGCAGAATTAGCGTTCTCACGCGAACACACCCAATGGGTTGCACGGCGCGACGCGAATTAACGACACTGGTTGACGCGCCGCCTGATTACCGTCCAAGTGAATGAGCCTCGCAGTAACGGAGGCTCATATGCAATTCATCACGTCCAAAGCAGACTCGCGGCCATCACGCGACTTCCCACTATACCTGCGCCCTGAGTGGCGCACGACGTACCCGCGCTTGGGTCGTCTGCGTGCGCTTGATGCTCTTGCGGGAATGCCTGATCGAACACCGCGCCCCCTGCCTTATCATTTGCAGGTGCGTGCGCGGCAGACCTTGGCGATGGCCGCCGAATAAGCGAGGCGCACAGCGCGGTTGTGTCGTGCGCGGTCTCGTTAGGCCTGAATGCCCAACACACCGCACAGCGCGTCGTTTTTCGGGGGTGTTTGCCCGTATCTCGTCGATGTCATTGGGCAACGACGAGATACGGGTCGTCAGCCCTACGACAGCGCAGGTTATTCCTGCGCAATGCCGTGATATTCGAGGACAATGCGATGCACGCGCACACCGAGCGCCAATGCAGCCTCGACTTGTTTGCGTTCTGCCTTGTCCGACTTTGCCGTGCGCATCTTGTTCGAAGGCAGCAGAACGCCAATGTTGTGAGATTGTTCGATCACGGCAATCGCTTTCAGACTTCGCTGCCTACGGGCAATGCGTGCGCGGATAGACTTTGCGTTGCGTGTCGCATCGTCGTCAACAGGGACGGGCAGCGGTGCGTCTATGGGTAATACTTTGAGAAAATCTGTCATGCGCCTGCGTCGCACAAGACTTGGGCGGTTTTTGGGCGGTCAGTGCAGAATGATCCACATGGCGACCATTCCCACGGCGAACCAGACTGCGTGAGTAGCGACGTCCGGTGTCACCAGTAGTTGACCAACTTTGTCGTCGTCATTCGCTGTTCGGGCAGATGGGTTTCTGCAATCAACGCCAACGCAGTGCTGACAAATCTGTCCGCGTGATGCCCGCGTCCACCACCTTGCAAGGTCATGTTGCCCGCAGACGTCACAGCAAACTCAACACTGCTGATCTCGCGGATTAGGTCTTCGCGTTCGGGCAGGTCATGCGCGATGACGAGTTCACCCGTTTCCAGTTTTGTCGCCGCATTTTCGAACAGCACGTTCTTGGATACCGTGGCGCGGTCGCCTGTGCGGTTGATCGACGATCCCGCCGTCATGGTGACGGCCATTGTCGGCACTTTTGCCTGATCGAACATGCTTTTCAGAGGCGCACCAAGGCCCGTCGCGTCAAAGGTCAGACGCCAGTTCCGCAACTGCCGCAACTTGCTTACGGTCCAATCGACAAGGTCCGTTGCCTCGCCCAGTTTGACGGTCTCCGTGTAAACGACGGAGTACTGCGGCGTCGTCAACGACTGCTCCCATCCATTGCCCGTCAGGTATGGCCGCGACTCTGACTTGATGATCGTTAGCGCGGACGGATCGTCACCGCGCCCTCCGACGTCGAGGCCGACCGAATACCGACGCCAGCCTAGCATCTGATGTCCGGCACCTGCGGGGTCAGCGTTCGTGCGCAACACAAGGGTTCCGTCTTTCCGTTCGATCATGTCAGACACAATGCTGTCTCCTTGTTGTTCATTGCTTTTTGAAGGGTGGCGAACGACACGAGCGGTTCGCCTGATCCGCTGAATTGGCAGTCATACTCGCGGGCAAAACGCTGCGCCGACATGTCCTGCCGTTCGCGTTCGATCACGTCGGCCAGTTCTGGCACTTCGCGGTAATGACCGAGAATCTTGTGGTAGTCGTTGGGCTGCGTCCAGCGTTCGTAGAAGTACCCCTCACGCCACAAAGGCGTTGAGATCACGACCAGACGTCCCGTCAATTTCTTGCGCATCGGCAGCACAGCCGCAATCTCGTCGTCCGAGATTTGTGCAGCCTCGTCGAGCACCAGCACGTCCGCCGTGAAACCTCGCGCACTTTCTGTCGCGGGCATTGCGAGGATGCGCCCCTTGTGGTTCGTCGCTGTCACCTCTGTCTTGAGGAACGCGATGCCAGTTGGCGCAAATGGGTCCGCGTCGCGGAATTCTTTCACGCGCAACAGGAATTCTTTCGCCTGCTTTTCTGTCGGCGTGATCACAACGACGGTCAGCCCGCGCAGAAACGCGTCCCACGTCAGGCAGGCAACGGCAGTTGACTTACCAAGTTGGCGCGACGCCATCGCAATGACGCGCGAGGACGTCGATGTCAGCAGTTCCGCCTGAAACGAACGCGGTTCACCGAGCGCCGAACGAAAGCGTTGCAGCGGGTCTAGCGATACGGTCAGACCGCCCAGAAACTTGAGCAGTTCTGGATCGTTGTATTCGCTACTGTCGAGCATGTTCTAGCACCTGCAAATGACCCATCTCGGCCAAGAAGTCGGCCTTTGCTTCTGGGTGGCGATCAAGCACGGTGAGGATGATCTGCCGCAGCAGGATGAATTGCGGTGACGATGCAAGGTTGATCGACACATCGATCTTGTTGTTGAACATTCCGCGCACTTTGCCGATGTCCATGAGTTGCATCCGCATTTCACGCATCTGGGCGAGTTCGAGCAGTTTGTCGTCGTCACCCTCCGTCGCCTCAATAGTCTTGCGCAGGCGTTTGACGAGCCAGCGCAGATCGTTGTCGATGTCGTCGCCGTCAGACACGATCATGTCCGCAGCCTCACGCTTCTCGGCCAACTCCGCCGCTTGCTTTGCACGGGCCGCAACAAGGAGGCGTCGATCATCGGGCACTGTCGCCCACCAACGGCGCACTGACGTATCAGAAATGGCAAGTTGCCGCCCGACGTCCGCGAACGACCGACCGTTGATAATTTCAACGATCAGCGCGTTCTGCTTCGACTCGTTGAGTTCATCGTCTATCTTATGACGAGGTGCCACGTTGTGCGCCCTCCGTTCGTTCGATCAGCTCAATGATGTCCGCGCCTACGTGTTTAAACACGCTCTTCGCTTTTCGGCGGTAGATAGGATTCTCGCCTACGTCCTCAAGAAAACGCGCATCAGTCACGCCCGCAGCCAGCACGTCGATGATGCAACACTGCAAGATTGTGATGTGCGTTTCTGTGCAATTCGGCATCGTGCACTCGAGATAGCGCCGCGCTACCTTTTGGGCTGCATCCGCGACAGACATCACGTGACCTTCAGGTAAGGTACTCATGCGCCACGATCAATCGTCAACGGGATACCCGCCTCTGCCGCTTGGGCGCGTGCTGCACGGTACTTTGCTGTGTCACGAGCATCTGCTTTCGACAACACGATCTCGGTGGGTTTCTGCTGACCCGCGCCAATCTGCTGCGTCAACGCGGCCAGTTGCTCTTGGATCGTGCCGTTTTCGGTCTTCGCCGCTGACAACTTGCCGAGCAGTTCCGTGTTCTTTGTCACAACGCCGCTGATCTGCTTTTCGACGGATTCCGTGAGGGTCGGCAAAAGCGCCTCTGTGATCTTCGGCACAAGCGCCGCAATCAATGCCGCTGCCTGATCGTCGTTCGTGGTCGTGGTCTCGTCATTTGGGGTAGTCATTTGGATGTTCCTTTTCTGATCCTAAACGCAAGATGGGAGGCCTTTCGACCTCCCACCCCGCACGTTTCATAGGAGCAGATATGAGGCCTAACCATCCATCTACCATCAACATAAGTCACTGTGATTGCTCGCTAAAGAGAAGTATCAGGTCTTTTAGGCCGCTTCTGCGTATTGGTTTAGGTCCAAGTGCCACTCTGGGCCGTCTTTGCGCACGACGCCTTTGTCACGAGCGCGCAGCAGACGTGCGCGGATGGTCTCGGAATCCGCTGCACCGTCGATAGCGAACCCTATCTCGCGGATTGTTAGAGGACCGTTGATCAACGTGACCACGACATCCGCAATGACGCCGTGACCAAGCGCGTCGTGGATCGCGTCTCGCTTGCTCGCGTTCGTATCCTTTTGTGCCGCCTGTTCCGCTTCGATGTCCGCAAGAGCGCGACGTCGAACAGAGCGCACGTGTGCTTGGGCGACACGTGCAGTCTGGGCGTCTGCTGCCCGTCGTGCTTGATCATACCAAAGTGCGCGGGCGCGTTCGATGTCCGAAAAGGCGTGGCGTTCATCGGTCAGCGCAACGTCCTCGCCCTCAAGGATCGCAATGACACGTCGGCGCAACTTGTCCGGGCAGACGTCAACGACGAGGCACAGTTCGCGACGTCGTTGCGCCCACGAACCACCCGTCGCAGTCAGAAACTGCAATGACTCCGCTTTTGTAGTGTCCGCCTCCTCGTCGTTTGCAACGAGTGAAACCTTTGAAAAGAGGTCGAGCACCGCCCGTGAGATCACGGATGCAATCAGGCGGTGCTCTGGTGGAACGCGGGACGCATGATGTCCAAGAGTCGGGTCAAGGATCATCGTTTAAACGTCCTGCGTCTGCATCACGGGGATGATGTTGATGTCGCCCCCTTCGGATTCGATGGCATCTTTTTCCTGTTCATAGGATCGGTCAGACGCGACAACCTCACCGCGCCGCATGTTGTCGATGAAGGTTTCGTGGGAGATTGCACCTGACTGCCAAGCCTTCAACAACGCGCCCACCATCGCAGGGTCAGCGGTGGCCGACACAAGGTCGCGCGAGAACTCAACAGTCACGGTCGAATTAGGCTGCACCCAATCCGCTGCCCATTGCAGCAGTTTCGTCAAACCCGCCTCGACCATTTCCAGCGACGAATACAACAGGGAGTTGGCCGAACGATTGCGAATCTGCGACGTCGTTGCCGTTTCGTTGCGCACCTTGCCGTCCGTGATGAAGGTAGCGCCGAGCGACGCCATCCGCGCCTCTTTGTCCACCATCGCCTCGCGTGTCACGCGTGCGCCTTCGCCTGTGATTTCCAGCACTTTGGCATCGCCGCCAGTTGGCAAATCCCATACCGCACCCGGCCCGATGGTATTGTTCTTTTCGTCCACACGACTTGCACCAATGCGCACGAATGTAGGCTGTGCTGCCAAGTGGACTGTATGTTCGAGGTCCACCGAGTTTTGCCAGTGCGCGATGTTCAGATCAACGATGTCGAGGAGCGGGGGTTTTTCGATGTCGAGGGTCAGGTTGCTTGGCGAGAAGCAAACCATCGGGATTTCTTTGAGGTAACTGCCGTTGACCTGCGGTGTCGCAACTTCACCGACCATCGTTTCGTCAGTGCCTTTCACATGGTAGCGGCGCACCTTGTAGACGATCCCTAATTTCTCGTTGTCCTCGAACATGTCTTCGTTCTGCGGATCAACGTGGAAGGGTTCCAAGGTGCAGACGAGGTGTTGTTCGATGCCTTCATCGGCCAGATCGTCGTCGTCTTCACGCAGGCGCAGATATGTGACCTGTTCCTTGCCGCCGACGAGGGAGTATTTCCAATCCATGATGGATTCGGCGTTGAAGCACGACAGATAAGGTAGCGACGTGACGGTGTTGCCGTCTGGCGGATAGTCCAGCAGCGCAAGGTAGCGGCCTTTGGACAGCACCGCCGCCAGCACGTTTTCGATGAACACGGACAGCGGGTTGCCTTGGTAGGTGGCCGACTGACGGAACGGTTCAAGGCGCGGAGGTAGGTCGATTGTCGGGGCGTGCGTCAAGCATAGGCCCGTCATGCCGCGTAGTGTGCGCTCTGCCGTTGGGTAGTATGAACCGCCACGGGCGTATGCTTCAAACTCAGACGACTGCATCCCTGTCATCTTGCGCAGGTATTGGGCAGCGTTCGCACGCATGGCGTCCTGACCTTCAAGCGCATCGTCGATGCGGGCGTAGTACGCCTGATACTTGTCATAGGAACGGTGGTGAATCTTACTCATTGTCGATCACCAGCGGGAACACGTGCGCATAGGGGATTGTGAAATCGCCTGCGCCCGCATGGATACGTGGGCCGTCGCGCATACGTTCGATGCGGATTGCACCCGATGATGCGTCGCGGCGTTCGGGTTCTTGCAGGAAGGTTAAGATCAATTCCACAAGATCAGTCTTCGCCATTGGAATCGTGAGACCTGTTGAGCAGGATGAGGTATTTTCGGTCAAGCGGCAGGCGTCGTCGCCTACTTCGATAAGGTTGAAACGCATGTGGCGTCCTTTCTGTGTAATGCGTGGCGGGGTTCGGGGAGGCACCATGTCGGACCTCGTGTTGCTCCCGCCGCGCGGAGCCTGCAACATGATCACAATACGACCTGCCGTTGTGCTGCTCACGCGGTCGATCAGGTCTTTTGGTCATGGATTAAGGTGCTGTGCTTGCAGGCTGTTGTGAATTAGAGACGCAGTGGCTCGCAGTCAGGTCATCTGCTTTCCTGTCGGCACGGTATGGACACACGCCTTGTCGAACGACTAGAAACGAAGCCAATTAACTTGGAAGATCAATGTCAAAACGCCCGCCCATTCCCGCCAAAATGAAACATCAGATTATGTATGAAAGTGCGTTCTCATGCGCAGTCTGCGGGGAAAAAGGTGATCAGATACATCACATTGACAAGAACAACGCCAATAACACCACGGATAACCTCATTTTGCTTTGTCAGTCTCATCATGACGAAGCCCATACTACTAGAGAGTTGTCCCTTAATCTTTCACCTGACCGCTTGAAGAAGTTTAGAGCAAGTTGGATTGAGACTGTTCGCGACAATAGGTTTGTAGCGGCGTCCAAATCCGGACAATGTGCTACTGTTGGTGAATTTCTGAGCGTCGGAGTTGCGTGGGGCTATATCAACCACAGCAGGCTCCTCCAGACAGCGCCCAAAGCGCTCTTAGATGAAGTCGATCAAAGTTTGTTCTCGCGCTTGAAGCGGGGAGGCATCGTGGATGAGCGCGGAATCCTTATCCAACCAAATGGGCTTACACCATCAGGCACATATCTCAGGAATACGGTCTATGACTGGTATCCGCATACCGAGAGCATCGCGTTACACATACTCTACAGCGAATTGGTTGACCGATTTGTTGAATTAGGCGAACCAATTCATCTTGATGAAAGCACTTGGAACCGCACCTTCATTAAAGAGATGATTAGACCAGGAAGACTAATCTTCCTGAACCGCGCTCAGTATTTCAAGAAAATCCACGAAGACGTTGAGAATGCAGAAGTTGCTGTTCAAACTTTCAAACGAAAAATAAAGGTCAAGTATCAAATTAACACACGCAACATGTACGGAACGACGTCAATTACATGTTCCTTTTCTGGTCATCAGACATGTGCGTCTGTCTTACAGGTTAAGTCGATTGAGGATCAGGGCGCAGATCGTATCTTGCACTGCACGCCAATAGCGCTCGGTGTAGGGTTCCACTCAAAAACAGCGAAACTTCTAAGTGACCCAGCAAATCACCGGATAAACTACGATGATGCCCCAAAGACTGATCAATCAATACGCCCAGCACTGGATTGGCACGTACTGGGTCGGAAATGACCAAGACGACCACGTGAGCCTCAGCAGATCGAGTCTCTAGCGCATTTGCGACGTTTTCAACGCCGCGACGTCGTACAGTATCGCAGTTCGTTGCCTAAAAAGGTGTTGAGCGTCCCGCGATTTTAGGCAGTTTTCGCGGTTGGAAATGCAAAGTTGTTGCAAAATGATTGAGTGAAACCAAGCACATCAAGCGGTTAACCCCGCAAAGCAATTGATGAACCATCAATAGGTCGGCACATCCAGTTGCGACTTATTCACAGAAACGACGCGGGCGGCTGAGAAGTGTGGCAGGTAAAGCGACCGCCACGATTGGGCGATAATCCTGCGGTTAGCGAGATGTGCGACGTTTCCATTATAAGTACTATATATAGAAGCGTCGCACATCTCCGCTGAACCACGATCTCAGCAACAATCGCGCTGCACAACTGCCCAGCAACATCACGCCGCTGACCAGCGCAATGCGCCTAACTCCGACATACACTGATCGACGTCCGCACCCACAGCAATGGCACAACGGTAAGGTTGCGTCTGGCCCGCCTCCCGCCAATACTTGTGCGTTGCCTCGACATGCTTGAGCGTGCGCGATGCACCACCTTCGCCCGTACCGAACACACGATCCACTTCCTTGCGGGACAGCAACGTGACGTCGCCCACTCTCCGCATCATCGCAGCAGCAGTCACGCATTCCGTCACAGCAATATCCAACCGCATCGAGTGCATGATGAACACACGCCCACGCTTCATGCGGCGCACACCGCGCATCCGTCCAATCGCCTGCATCTGCCCATCAACCGCGACGTTGTGGATCACCGCATCGACACGTGGATCATCGTGCCGCAGACGATACCCCGCGATACCGTTCGCGAGTTCCCAATGTTCTGTGCGATACCACCCCATCTGCTTGATCGGTTCCTCGTCACAGTGATGCTGACGCGCGATCTGCTCCATCACATAAGGCATTGGAGTATTGCGACCGAGCACGACAAGGTTGTCAATGGCAGCACCGTGCAATCGTGTGCCATCTGGAAACTCCCAGACGTCTTGCCCCTCGACATTGCCGTGGTGCGCAAATGACACGCGGGCGAAGGTGTGTTCCTTCTCAAGAGCCTCTCGATGCGCTTTCTTGGTGACGACAATGGTGTAACCGATCTGCGCGTTCAGCCATTTGGCGATCTTGGCGCGGGCCTTGACGACACGCGCCTCCTCCGCCTTGTAATTCGGGTCCGACTTCGGAAGTTGGTTGAGCAGTTGCGATGCCTTGCCCGATGCGTCTTGCACCTGAACCACGTCGAGATTCATGTTAGGTGCTTGCACGTCGACCACTTCAACGTCGGGCCAGTGCGCTTTGACAGCGCAGATGTTCGGTGTCGCATCGAACAGCAGCACGGTCTCAACCTTTTCGAGCAATCGCGCCTTCTTGCGCCACGCAACATCCGCGTACCAGCGCGTGACCTCCTCGCCCGTCTCTTCCTTGTAGGTGTGCGCCCAAGTGTGCAGATGGTTTTGCCCGCCCGCGAATTCTGATTGCAGCCCGCGCCAGATCGACACGCATCCTGACCGATACGATCCTGGGTTACAGCGTTCGACGATCTCGTCATCTGTCATGTTGGGTTCAATGTGCGGTGTCGGTTTCGCCTCAAGTTCTAGATCGAGCGCCTCTGTCACCTGTTCTAAAGTCAACGTCCGCTTGCCTTTCAGAAGGTCGCCGTGCGCCTGATGCGATAGTTGACCGAGTATGCCGTCACGCGGGGCAAGCATGTCTTCTAGCGGAACAGACCGACCACCCGCGAGGTTGTCCACGCAACCCTCGTCGATGATCACAACGTCCACACCCGATGCGATGCGCGATAGGTGCGAGATCATCGCGACAGGTGCAACCCAGTTGTTGCGCCAGAAGTTCATGACCTGATCCGCATAGGCGCACGTGGAGATCGCGGGACACCGTTCTACCATGTCACCGTCGCCCTCAGATGGAAAACCGCAGATGTGCTTGTGAACCGACACGCCCGCGGAGAATGCGGCGTTTACAGCAGGAAGGCGTGAACACATGCCCTCCGCTGATCGACCGCGCCACGCCGCCCACGGGCGTTCGAGATAGGTCTCCTCAATTTCGTCGAACTGACCGACTTCATCTAGAACGGACCAAAGTCGTCTTTCACGTGCATCATTCAAGCGGTCAACAATCTCCTCACAGCGTTCATGACTAGGTGCAAGTATCAGAGCCTTGATGTCATTGGACGTAACAAGATCGACGATCTCGTGGGTTTTGCCCACGCCTAGCGTCACCTTGTTCAGGAACGTGCCTGTCTCGTCGATCTGCGCTGCGACAGCGCGTCTCAGCGCCTCAGACGCGGCGTCGAGCGTCGTTTGTGGTTCGACATAGGCGGCGTTACCGTAAACCGTCGTTTCCCCCGCCCGCATCTTGCGGAACATGCGTCGCGCCTCACCGAGCGAGGCGTCATACCCGCCCGTGGTGCTGCGCATACGCGGATTGGCCATTCGCTTCCAAGTTTTCTGCGGGACGTTAATGCGCTCGAACTCCCCACGTAGAGCATCGACTGCCGCATCCTCGTCGAGACCCGCACGCTTGGCCGACAGCACAAAGTTGAAACACTGTTCCGAGATGAACTCCCCCGCGTTCAGCAATTCCGCGTTCATCTGGTAGAGATTGAACTTGCCGCGCTGAACGGGTTTTGTCAGCGCAACCATGCCCTCCGTCGATGCGATGGGCAAATCGAACACCAACCCTTCATTGACGAACTCGAACACGCGCGTCTCGAACGGATCATTCTCGATGTCGGGCGGCGCTGCGAATAGCACGCGGCCCGCCTGAAAGATGCCCGCGTCAAGATAGTCATGCCCCTGCTTGCGTTGCAGTGCGGCGATGTCGGGGGCGTTGTGCGTCGTTGACAGCCCGACCCAAACGTGTGCGCGGAAGGTGCCGCTGAAACCCGCACGCGACGACAATGCAACGACACAGTGCAGAGGGTTGTTTTCACCGAACATCACATCCAATTGGCGTTTGATTGTATTACGAGGATCGGCAATCAGTGTTTCGTCCGTGCATCCGTCGGCGTAGGGCATACCATCAACGTCTAGGACCATCATATCGACAGGCGGTAAGCGGAAGTCAGGTCGCTCGTCGCCCGTGATGCGACCGTCAGGTCGTCCGCCGAGGATAAGACATTCGTGAGATTTGATACCGCTATAGAGCGAGGCGACCTCATTGATCCCGACGTCGTGCGTGTGACCGTACCAACGGGCGGGCCAGTCTACGGGCGACACCTCTCGGCCATCTGGCAGAACCCTTTTTACCTCGGTGCCGTCTGGGCGTAGTTGTTTGCGGATTGGCTGCTTCTTCGCGCCACTGACTCTTGATATTAGCATCTGCTTAATCGCGTGCCGTCACCTCAATCTTCGGTATGGGGCAATGTTGCGACGTGCTATAAGCGAGTTGTTCAAAGGTTCGCTGTGCCGTTGTCGTAGTCGTCGCAGTTATCAATACCGAAGGGGTGGGTGAAAGCCTGCCCCTTTTTACTTTGTTTCTACTCGGTGACTCTGCGCCCACGCAATGACTTCGTCGCGATGATAGTAAATCGAACGCGATGTCACATGCAGGAACGGCGGACCTGTTCGATCCCTTCGCCATAAATACAGAACCTCCTCCGACTTGCTAAGGAAGTCCGCGCATTGCGCGGGTGTCATAAGGGGTGGGAAACGCTCTTGCGTCTTCAAGGCTGCAACATCGTCGCGCAGCGCACGGATTTCTTCAATGAGATTGTCCATATCAGGCTCCTATATCTCGTTTCGTTGAGACGCAGGCATTTGCCAGTGGAGCCTTCACACGGCCCCCAAACTGGCGTCAACGGGGCGTGATATGGTCTTGTCGGGTGTGACCCCAACGCGTGTGACGTTAGCGGCAGACCGCCTACGACACAACGCGCAGTTTAGGTACTGAACCACATTCTACCTCAATCTGTTCGGCGATCTTGTTCGCGTGGGAGTGCGATGCAGAGCCTTGGTCGTAAATTCCCTGCACACCTTTTTCGACGTCGCCGCGCAACTGGTCGATGATGTATGCGGGCAATTCCGCGCGTCGTGCTGCCGTTGTGAACAAGCGGCGGCAATCATGCGGGCGGAGGATGTTGGTATCATCTGACAACCGTTCTGGGTGGTAGATGTGTTTGGTTGCGTCGTGCTGCGGGAATACCCAACCCGATATACGCGGCAGCGCATCGAGCGCCGCGACAACGCGGTCAGCGAGTGGGAAGACCCCTCCCCGTCCATTCTTCAACACAGCGACGCGCAGTTTGCGGGCATCGAAGTCGATGTCATCCCAACGCAGTGCGATCACATTACCCGCACGCAGTCCCGTGAACAGCATCAACTCGTATGCCGTTGCGATGGTCGAGTTACGCGCACGCTTCGCGCGGATCAGGTCGAGTGCGGGCCATGTTTCGGCAGCGTCAAACTTGACCGCGTTGTCAGGTTGGTAGCGTTTAGTCTGCACCTTGAGACCATCCGCGACGTTGAAACACCGACGCACGACTGCCGCCCGTTTAAACGATGTCCGAATGATCTGCGCTAGATGTTTTTGCGTGCCGACATTGTGCGAACGCAGCGCGTCTTCAAGATGAGCAAGATTGACGTCCTCAAGCGGCATACCGAACAAATCGGACATATGGCGGTCAACCTGCGCACGGTAGTAATCATGCGTGACTGCGGACGCGTCAGACTGACGGATATGGGACTCAAGTGCATCACGCAGGGTCTTGATGCCTGTCGATGTCGCGTCGGTGCCTGTCGTCACAGCGGACATCTTTTCCTTTGCAACATCGCGGGCAGCATAGACGTCTGGCAACGTCGGCCATTCGCCTAAGCGGATTTGTTTCACCCTGCCGTCGATGCGGCGTGCAACCCACCACACCTTCTGCCGTGCGCCAACGGCAAGGCGGATACCCTTCGCATCGGGGTCAGTTTTGAGGGATGGGTCGGAATAGAAAACCGTGCCGCTGTCTGGGTGTTTGATCTTGGCGACGTTCGGACGTTTGGTCAGTGGTAAGTTAGGCATGTGCGCTCCTTTGCAACATTCTTTGCAACAATTCAGAACGACACATTACGATCCACTGACTGATTGACCAACTTGTTTATCGTTGCAAATCAGTGCTTTACCTTAATTTTATGACGTATTGGGGCCTGTTGGTGGTGGTAACCTGATACCTGTTAATCAATTGGTCGTAGGTTCGATCCCTACCGCCGGAGCCAATTTAACCATTGGTTACAAAAATGGGCGATCCTCACGGGTCGCCCTTTTTCATCTCATCAGCACCTTTTCATCTCATCAGCACAACGCGAAATTTGGGATCCGCCAGCGGCCGCCTCAAACCGCTTCATTCGTCGTGCTTGCGGCCTTTGCCAAACAAAGTGATCACTGCAAAATAAAGCCCGAGCATTGAAGCGGCGCCATAGAATTGTGACCAAACATACCAGACACCATTTTGCATCACGTTGGATATTCTGTCCTCGAAACCAGCAGTGCCCGCGCCAAAGGCATTCAACAGCCCGCCCAAAAACACCGTAAGAATTGCACCCATAACAAAGCGCTGATTGTAATCCCAAGGCGCCGCAAACTTGATCAACCAGCCCAAAAAGCTCGCCAACAAATACGAACTAACGATGCTTCCAAGCAGCGAACCATAGACATAAGAGTGAAACATAAGCGGGCGACTTTCACGTTTGATTACTGAGCTCTAGCAGACGGCTTTCAATTAACGTCATTAATTATACCTAGCTTGCCAAGCGCATTTAAGAAACCAAAAAGCCGCCGCCAACATGGGGCAATTTCTGTGTCCCAAACCATCCCCAACTCTAAACCTGCTAAAACGGCCGCAAAAGCCCAAGTCGAGAGCTTCGCTGTTACTCTGGCGGGTGAGGTCTTGCCGACTTAACAGAGGCCCGCTTTCCTTGGAATTAGGCAAACCCCGTCAATCATAGGCTTTGACCCGCTGACAGAGCGGATGGCCAACAATCCGGTCTCACACCCGCTGTTTGGCACAAATGGCGATGCTGCGCGCGCCTCGCCCAAGCGCGAAACCCCGCGCTTTGATATCCACTAAAATGAGGGCCCTTAGTCCTGCCGCTTTTGCAGCAGCAATGACGCAAGCCCAAGAAGCGCCGAGACTACGATCAACAGCAATGACACCGCGTTGAGCACCGGCGTCGAGCCGAGCTTTAATCGATCAAACATCGTGATCGTTAGCGGCGCGTCGGAGCCGACAAGCATCAAGGTCGTGTTGAAATTCTCAAAGCTCATCAGCACAGAGACAACCCCCGCCGCCGCCATCGCGGGAAACAAAAACGGCAAAGTGATTGCCCGCACAGCCCCCCAATGCGTGGCACCGAGGTTCAGGGCGGCCTCTTCAAGGCTTGGATCAAACTTCTGCAACCGGGCCGAAATCACCAGCGTCGCAAAGGTCGTGATAAACGAAAACTGCCCCAAAATAACAAGGATCAGCCCGGGGCGCAGCCCGTCAAACCACAGCCCCGTCGCGTCTTCGAGGAAATTGGCCAGGGTTGAGGAAAAGACGAGGATCGAAATCCCCAGAATAATGCCGGGGATGATCAGCGGCAGCAACATCAGGATATAAAGGACCCCCTTGCCGCGAAAATCGTGGCGCACAAAGAGGAAAGCGTTGCAGGTCCCGACAAAGACCGCCAGCAGCGATACCCAGAACGCCACAACCCCCGACGTGATCAGTGAGCGCAGGATTGGCCGCTCATGGAACACCCCGATATAGGGCGCATCCGTACCAAAGAACCAAGCCCATGTGAACCCTTCCCAAGGCAAGGAAGGAAACACGCTGTCGTTAAAGGCAAAGGCGCAGACGGTCGCCAATGGCAACGCCAGATAGATGAAAAACAGCGTCACATAGGCCCGATAAGACCATTTAAACGCGCGACTTTGAGGGATGCCGGTGATCATGTCTGCGCCATCGTCTTGCTCAAGGATTGCCCGGTCAGTTTGAGGCCAACAAAGACAATCAGCGACGACAGACCAAGCAAAAGGAACCCAAAGGCCGATCCCAATTCCCAGTTAAATCGCGTGATGAACTGGCTGTAAATCATCCCGGTAAACCACAGGCTGTCCTTGCCGCCCAAAAGGATCGGTGTGAGGTAATTTCCAAGGCTCAGCATGAACACAACAATACAGCCCGAAACGATGCCCGGCATCGCATGCGGGATTACGATCTGGCGCAGAATGCCAAACCCGCTTGCGCCAAGATCATAACCCGCTTCAATCAGGCTATCGTCAAGACTGTCCAGCGTCGTTACCAGCGGCACGACCATGAACAGCATCGAGGTATAGACCAGCCCGGTCATGATCGCGGCGTCATTATACAGCATCTCAACCGGCCCCGCCGCGAGCCCAAGATATTGAAGCGCGTTGGAAAACACCCCCGTTTCGCGCAGCAAGATCATCCAGCCAAACGTCCGCACCAGCTCGCTGACCCAAAACGGGATCAGACACATCAGGAACAGCGTCGTCTTGGTCCGCCCGCGCGTCAATTTGGCGATGTAATAGGCGATGGGAAAACCGATAAACAGGGTCAAGACCGTCGCCGCGATCGACATATAGGCGGTGCGTGCGAAGGTATTCCAATAGAGCGGCTCGTTGAAAAAGACCGCGTAATTGGCAAAGCTGGTCTCATATTCGCGCACGCCAACCTTTTCGCGCAAAGAGACCAAAAACATCCCCACATGCGGCAGAATGATCAGCGTCACCAGCCAGATCAGCAGCGGCGCCAACAAGAGCCAAAACGCCAGCTTGGAGCGATCAGTTGCCATTCTGCCCCCCCGTCGCGCCGTAGACCCGTGTTTGCTGATGTTCCCAGCCAAAGTGGATCAGATCGCCGCGCGACAGATCGCGAAACTCGCCGGTTTGCGGCAGCGCGACGCTCATCTCAGCGCCCGTTTGCTCATCGCGCAGGATGAGTTGGCTGTTGGCACCGTTAAACAAAACGGTCTCAACCCTGCCCTGCCCGGCATTACCAAGCCCTGCGACATCCGCCCCGTTTCGCGACAGGCGCACCGCTTCGGGGCGCACAAATATTTCGACCTTCTCGCCGATGGAAAGCCCGCCAGCGGCATCCATCCCGCGCAGCTCTTGGCCCTGCGCCGTTTCCATCACAAGGCCCTCGCCTGCGCGGTTTTTGATCGTCGCGGCAAAGCGGTTCGCCTCGCCTACAAAGCCTGCGACAAAGGCGGTTGAGGGTTCGTAATAAAGCTCTTTGGCGGTCCCGGTCTGCTCAAACACGCCGTTGTTCATAACCGCGATTTGGTCGCTCATCACCAGCGCCTCGGATTGATCATGGGTGATATACACAAAGGTCGTGTTGAATTCCGATTGCAGCTGTTTCAGCTCGATCTTCATATGCTCGCGCAGTTTGAGATCAAGCGCGCCCAAAGGCTCGTCCAGCAGCAAAACATCCGGCTCCAAAACCATGCAGCGCGCAATCGCGACCCGCTGTTTTTGCCCGCCCGAAAGCGAACTCACCGGGCGATCCGCCACGCCGCCAAGCCCAACCCGCTCTAAAACGCGGGCGACCTGTTTCTCGATATCGGTTCGATTAACGCCGCGCTGGCGCAGCCCAAATCCGACATTCGCCCCGATATTCATCATCGGAAACAGCGCCAGATGCTGAAAAACCATCGAGACCGGCCGCTTGTTGGGCGGCACATTGAGCACCGACTTGCCCTTGATCAACAAATCCCCGCTGCTCGGCTTTTGAAAGCCCGCAATCATCCGCAGCAAGGTTGTTTTGCCACAGCCCGAGGGGCCCAAAATCGAAAAGAAGGTGCCTTGGGGGACGCTGAAAGTGATGTCTTTGACCGCTTTGAAATCATCGAAACTTTTCGACAAGGCGCGGCATTCAAGATCGGGGGTTTCGCTCATCATTTCGCGCCTTCATAAAAACGGGAAGCGCGAGGTCCGCACTTCCCTTTCGCTCAATCAGCGCCCTTACTTGGCCGCGTTGATCCGGTCCAAAGCCGCGCCCTCAAGCGCTTCCAGACCAGCAGGCACAGTGGGATACCATTTGATATTGTCGATATCCGCTTGTGGGAAACTGGCCTGATACTTGGCTTTCAAAGCATCCGCCACGCCCGCATCGCCGCCTTGGGAGGCGGTGAAATTGCCCGCCGATGTGGTGATCATCGCCGCAATTTCGGGCTGCATCACGAAGTTGATCCAAGCATAGGCCGCCTCATCTGCACGGCCGCGCGCAGGCAATGCAAAAGTATCGATCCAGCCAAGCGCGCCGGATTTTGGCGCAACAAAGGTGATGTCGGCATTGTCATCGTTGAGCTGCCAGCCGCCTGTATCCCAAGCCATCGCCGCAACAATCTCGCCCGAGCGCAGCAGGTTTTTCAACTCGTCGCCGCCATCCCAATAGGTTTTGACGTTTGGTTTACACTCAACAAGCTTGGCCTCGACCTGCGCAAGAATGTCCTTATAGGCCGCCTCATCGCCATAAGCGGCAAATGGATCGAGCCCCATCGCAAAGGCAAAGCCAATCAGCGTCGGACGCTTAAGCCGGTAAGAGACTTTGCCCGCCACGGACGCATTGCACAGATCGGTATAATCAAGAACATCGCCAGCCATCACTGTGTTTAAAACCAGACCGCTCGTGCCCCAAATATGCGGCACAGCAAAGACGTCCGCGCCGATCATCGTGTTGCCCTTGGTCGCTTCCAGCATGGAGGGGATGAAAAGGCTCGTGTCGATCTTGGACATATCAATCGGTTTGTAGATGCCGAACTCGGCCTGCGGGCCAGCAATCCGGTCTTGGCTTGGCTGGGCAAGATCAAAGCCGCCGCCATTGGTCGCGCGCAGTTTGGCGATCATTTCCTCGTTGTTTGACTTGGTCACTTCGACAGTGTGGCCGGTCTTTTCTTGGAACATGGCAACAACGTCATCCGGCGCGTAACCGCCCCATGTGAGCAAGCGCAATGTTTCGGCATTTGCCGCAAACGACGACAAAGCCAGCGCCGCAACAGTTGAAAGGATCAGGTTCGATTTCATCTTATTCTCCAATATTTAACAGCCAACCGGTGAATTTCCCGTCGCACCCAGTCGCGCGTCCCAGCCAATAGAGCGGCTGTATGACGCTTAGATGACGGTGCTGTTTTCGCGGGGTCTCACCGAAAATTAGTACATTTATCGCCAAAGTTAGCAATTCATTTCATTTTCACGGCGGTCTTGGCGCCGCAGCCAAACTAGGTAAATTTGCGAAACAGTTTGGTTTGATCAAACATTTCCTCTAGGGCCTCCATCCGTTGTTTCGTCTCATCCCATCGCAGGTTTTGCACCGATGAGATCATCGTCTCTAAAAGCAGCATCGTCGTCGCCGCCGAGTCCCAAGCCGAGGGAACAATGATCCGGCAGCTAAGGCAAATTTCGGCAAGCTGATGCACAGGCGAGCGCCATTGATCGGTAAATAGAATGATCTTGGCGCCGCGCGCATGGGCCATTTCAGCGAGCTTTAAAGTGTTGTTTTCGTAGCGGCGCACATCGAAAATAACAAAGACATCCCCCTTCTTTGCATTCAGCAAATAGTGCGGCCAGGCGTTTGACGTAGACTGAACATGGGTCAGATTTGGGCGAATGACCTGCATATGCATAAAGAAATATTCGGCCAAAGTATGGGTGATCCGCCCGCCGACAATATAGAGCTGATGCGCCGGATCCGCGACCAATGCGCAAGCCCGATCAAAGGCAACTGGATCGATTTGGCCAAGGGTCAGGCGGATGTTGTCGATCACCGCTTCGGTAAAGCGGTTCAGCAAATGCTCTGAGGGCGCGGCCTCGGCCCATGTATCATGTTTGGCAATCGGGTCTTTGACCTTGGCGCGCAGCTCTTCGCGCAATTCCGCCTGAAAATCGGGATAGCCCTTGTAGCCAAGTTTTTGCACCATCCGCGCAACTGTCGGCACCGAAACATTGGCGTCCTTGGCCAAAGCCGACAGCGGACCAAGCCCAGATGCGGGGTAATTCTCAAGAATAGACAGCGCAAGCTGCCGCTCGGCGCGGGTCAGATCGTCCAACTTTTGCTGAATGCGATCGGATATTGTTTGCATGTCTTGGGGCATTCCCCCTCCATTCTGTCTATTTTTGTATCAAACAATTCACCGCTGTGAAATTATTTTCTAAACTTTGTTGACAAGCGTCCGGCACAACAAGCACCTTGGCCTAGGGGATGTTTAAATGAATCATGCGCGGCACTCTACGTCTGGCGACCCTGTGATCGTCGAAAATCCACGTGGGAAATCCAGTGTGGTGGTGGTCTGTGAACATGCCAGCTGCTTTATCCCTGAGGCGTATAAAAATCTCGGGCTGCAGGGCGCGGCCCTGCGCAGCCATATCGCTTGGGATCCGGGCGCTTTGGGGGTTGCGCGCGGGATGTCTGCGCGGCTGGATGCGCCGCTGGTGGCTTCGGGGATTTCGCGGCTTGTCTATGATTGCAACCGCCCGCCAAGCGCAGAGGACGCGATGCCCGCCCAGAGCGAGGCGATCAAGGTTCCCGGCAATTTCGGCCTTTCAGATGAGCAAAGGCGCGCGCGGGCCGAGCGCTACTATGCGCCGTTTCACGATCAATTGGCCAAAACAATCGCCGCAATACCAAGCGCCATTCTTGCGACCGTCCATAGCTTTACCCCGCTTTTTCTCGGCCAGGCGCGCGCGGTTGAGATCGGCATTTTGCACGACAGCGATGCGCGACTTGCCGATATCATGCTGCACCTCGCGCCCGCCCATACCAAGGCCAACGTTCAGCGCAATGCGCCCTATGGCCCCGAGCACGGCGTGACCCATACGCTCAAAGAACACGCGCTCAAAGCGGAGCATTTGAACGTGATGCTCGAAATCCGCAACGACCTTATCCAAACCCCCGAACAGCAAGAGGCAATGGCCGAGACCTTGGTCAATTGGCTGACCGAAAGCCTGGCACAATGGAACGCTGCGAGGGATGTGCAATGACCGGCATCATGCGCCACTATATCCGCGCGATTGACGCGGTGAATTATCGCGTCGGGCGCGTGATCATGTATGGCATTTTCGTCATTATGGGCATTTTGCTGATCTCCTCGATCAACAAAACCTTCTTCACCCCGACCCTTTGGACGCTTGAAATGGCCCAGTTTGCCATGGTCGCTTATTACGTTTTGGGCGGGCCCTATTCGATCCAGCTTGGCTCAAACGTGCGCATGGACCTGCTCTATGGCGAGTGGTCGCTGCGCAAGAAAGCATGGGTCGATCTGATCACCGTTTTGTTCCTGATCTTCTACCTTGTTGTGCTGATTTATGGCGCGATCAGCTCGACCGCCTATTCCTTGGGCTACTGGGGAAGCGAGCCGTTTTCCTTCTTTGGCGGGCTTGTCACGGGCAGCGAAGAGATCGGCCATATGGAAAGATCATCGAGCGCTTGGCGCCCTTATCTTTGGCCGGTCAAAACGGTGATGATCATCGGGATTTTCCTGATGCTGCTGCAATGCATTTCCGAGCTGTTGAAAGACGTGCTGCGGCTCAAAGGTGAAGAAATCTGATGTCTTATGAATTGATCGCCACCTTGATGTTTTCCTCCATGATGCTGATGCTTCTTACCGGGCAGCGGGTCTTTGGCGCGATTGGCTTTGTCGCGGTTGTTGCCTCGCTGTTGCTTTGGGGGGATCGGGGCGGCTTTGACATCGGCTTTGCCGCGGCCATGAAGCTGATGAAATGGTATCCGCTTTTGACCCTGCCGATGTTTATTTTCATGGGCTACGTGCTCTCGGAAAGTAAAATCGCCGACGATCTGTATAAGATGTTTCATGTCTGGATGGGCGGCCTGCAGGGCGGGCTGGCGATTGGGACCATTGGATTGATGGTGCTGATTTCGGCGATGAACGGGCTGAGCGTGGCCGGCATGGCCATCGGCGCGACCATCGCGCTGCCCGAATTGCTCAAACGTGGTTACGACAAAAGGATGGTGACCGGGGTCATTCAGGCCGGCTCAAGTCTGGGCATCTTGGTGCCGCCCTCTGTGGTGCTGGTGCTTTATGCGATGATCGCGCGCCAGCCGGTGGGCCAGCTCTGGCTTGCGGGGGTGATCCCGGGGCTGATGATGGCGGCGCTGTTCATCATCTATATCGCGGTGCGGTGCTGGAAAAATCCCGAACTGGGGCCGGTCCTTTCGGCAGAAGAACGCGCCATGCCACGCGGCGAAAAGCTGCGCCTTCTGAGCGCCGGACTTTTGCCAATCGGCATCTTTGCGGTGATGATGGTGCCCTTTGTCAACGGCTGGACCTCGCTGGTTGAAAGCTCTGCCATTGGGGCGCTTGCTGCCTTTATGGCCGCCGTTCTAAAGGGCCGTATGACGCGCGAGGTCTTTGAGAACTCGGTGCGCAACACATTGAGCATCACTTGCATGTTTATGTGGATCATCCTTGCCGCCCTGGCTTTTGGCGCGGTCTTCGATGGGCTTGGCGCGGTCAAAGCGATCGAGAGCCTGTTCACCGAGCGCTTGGGCCTCTCGCCTTGGGTCATTCTGATCTTGATGCAATTGTCGTTTATTCTAATGGGCACGTTTTTGGATGATACGGCGATGCTGGTCATTGTCGCGCCGCTTTATGTGCCGCTGGTTGGCGCGCTTGGGTTCGATCTGGTCTGGTATGGTATCCTTTATACGATAACCTGCCAGATCGCTTATATGACCCCGCCCTTTGGCTATAACCTGTTCTTGATGCGCGCCATGGCCCCGCCGGAAATATCGATCCAAGATATCTACCGCTCCATCATACCCTTCGTTTTGGTCATGGTCGGCGCTCTGGCACTTGTGATGATCTTTCCGCAATTGGCGCTCTGGCTGCCCAATCTCATCTACGCAAATTAATCGAAGAAGACTCCCCAACGGAGCAATCACTTAAACAAGGAGAAGACCATGACTACGAGACGCTCATTCTTACGCACCGCCGCTTTGGGCGGCACTGCTGCGGCGCTTGCCGCCCCAACTGTGGCGCGCGCCCAAACCGCCATCAAATGGCGCTTTCAGACCTATGCAGGCGCTGCCCTTGGCGAACATGTGACCAAACCGGTGATTGATTACATCAACAAAGCGGCCAACGGCGAACTTGAGATCGAACTGTTCTATGCCGATCAGATCGTCCCAACCGGCGAGCTGTTCCAAGCGCTTCAACGCGGCACAATTGACGCGGTGCACTCGGACGATGATTCGATGGCCTCGCCCACGCCACTGCAACAATTCGGCGGCTACTTCCCGCTTGCCACCAAACATTCCCTCGATGTGCCGGTGCTGTTTGAACAATACGGATTGGCCGATATCTGGCGCGAAGAATACGCCAAAGTCGGCGTCACATGGCTCTCGGCTGCGGGCCAAGATCCCTGTAACTTCAACACCAAAAAAGAGATCACCTCGCTTGCCGATCTTGATGGGCTCAAGCTCTATACCTTCCCAACGGCGGGCCGCTTTTTGTCCCAATTCGGCGTTGTGCCTGTCTCGATCCCCTACGAGGACGCGGAAGTTGCGGTGCAAACCGGCGAGCTTGACGGCATGGCATGGTCGGGCATCACCGAGGATTATACCGTCGGCTGGGCAGACGTGACCGACTACTTCCTGACCAACAATATCTCGGGCGCTTGGATCGGATCGTTCTTTGTAAATCAGAAAACTTGGGCCGATTTGCCAGAGCATCTCAAAACGATCGTGATGGCGGGCATTGAAGCGGGTCACACCTATCGCAACCAATGGTATTGGGGCGGCGAGGCCCGCCTGCGCGCAACCGGCGACAAGCTGAAACTGCGCTCAATTCCGCAAGAAGAATGGACCGTGGTCGAGGATGCGGCAAAAGTCTTCTGGAGCGAAATCGCCGAAGAAAGCGAACTGAACGCCAAAATCGTGCAGACTTTCCGTGATTATAACGACGTGATCGGCAAGGCTGGACCTCCCTATACGTTCGGATAATCTAAATCAAAGGCCAGCGCGACTTCTCGGGCTGGCCACCATTCGTCGGAGCAGTGCCATGACAAAACCAAACGATTTCAAATCCCTCAAAACGATGGTCGACTCCGGCGAGATCGACACTGTTCTTGTCTGTTTTGTCGATATGCAAGGCCGCCTCATGGGCAAGCGGTTTCACGCGGTAAACTTTGTCGAAACCTCCTTCAAAGAAACCCATTGCTGCAACTACCTGCTCGCGACCGATCTCGAAATGGCCACGCCAAGCGGCTATGCCTCAACCAGCTGGCAAAGCGGCTATGGCGATTATGTCATGGCCCCGGACCTCAGCACGATCCGCCCCCTTCCCTGGCTGGAAGGCACGGCGCTGGTGCTCTGCGATATCCTTGATCATCACACCCATGAACCGATCTCCCATTCCCCGCGCGCCATTCTCAAAAAGCAGATCAAGCGCCTTGAGGCCTTGGGGCTTGAGGCCAAAATGGCGACCGAGCTTGAGTTTTTCCTGTTTGCCAAAAGCTTGGACGACATCCGCAAAGAGGGCTTTCGCGATCTTGAGCCGATCAGCGGCTATAACGAGGATTATCACATCTTCCAGACCACCAAAGAAGAGAGCATCATGCGGCCGATCCGCAACCATCTCTTTGCCGCAGGTCTGCCCGTTGAGAATACCAAAGGCGAGGCCGAAGCCGGGCAAGAAGAGCTCAACATCCGCTATGCCCCTGCGCTTGATTGCGCCGATTATCATTCCATCGCCAAACACGCGATCAAGGAAATCGCTTGGCAAAATGGCCATGCCGCGACCTTCCTGCCAAAGTGGGATAAAGACCGGGTTGGTTCCTCAAGCCATGTGCATCAATCGCTCTGGAAAGACGGCAAAGCGGCGTTTTTTGACAAATCCAAGCCCCACGGTATGTCCGATTTGATGCGCCACTATATGGCCGGCCTGATCAAATACGCACCCGACTATACCTATTTTCTCGCGCCCTACGTCAACAGCTACAAACGCTTTGCTAAGGGGACATTCGCCCCAACCAAAACCGTCTGGTCCGTTGACAATCGCACCGCTGGCTTTCGCCTGTGCGGCGAAGATACCCAAGGCCTGCGCGTTGAATGCCGCATCGGCGGCTCTGATCTCAATCCCTATCTGGCCCAAGCGGCGATGCTCGCTGCTGGGATCAAAGGGATCGAGGACGCGCTTGAACTTGCCCCTGCAACGACGGGCGATATTTATGAGGATGCCAAGGCCGCCGACATCCCCCAAACCCTGCGCGCCGCAACCGAAACGCTGCGCGGCTCGGCGTTTTTGCGCGAAGCCATGGGCGAGGATGTGATCGATCACTACACCCGCGCCGCCGAGTGGGAACAAGAAGAATTTGACCGTGCCGTCACCGATTGGGAAATCGCACGCGGCTTTGAAAGGGCTTAATCCATGACGATCCAGTGCTTCTCTCCCATCGACGGCGCGCTTTATGCCGAGCGCGAGACCCTCACGCGCGCCCAAGCCGACGCCGCCGTTGCCCGCGCAAAATCGGCGCAATCATCATGGGCCGCGCGCCCCCTTTCTGAGCGCATCGCCCTTGTCCAAGCAGGCGTTGCCGCCGTTGGCGCGATGAACGACGAAATCGTGCCCGAACTCGCCCATCAAATGGGCCGCCCGATCCGCTATGGCGGCGAATTTGGCGGCTTTAACGAGCGCGCGAGCTATATGGCCGAGATCGCCAAAGACGCGCTTGCCCCGATCATTGTCGAGGACAGCGATGCCTTTCGCCGCCTGATCAAACGCGTCCCGCACGGCCTCGTTCTGGTCGTCGCCCCGTGGAATTACCCCTATATGACGGCGATCAATACCGTGGCCCCTGCCCTGATCGCGGGCAATGCGGTGCTGCTCAAACACGCCTCGCAAACCCCTTTGGTCGGCGAGCGGATGGCGGCGGCGTTTCACTCTGTAGGCATCCCAAGGGAGGTCTTTCAAAACGTCTTCTTGGATCACGCAACCACCTCCGCTTTGATCGCCGACCGTGCCTTTGAGTTTGTGAATTTCACCGGCTCCGTGAGCGGCGGCAAAGCAATGGAGATCGCAGCCGCCGGAACCTTCACCGGCATCGGCCTTGAGCTTGGCGGCAAAGACCCCGGCTATGTCATGGATGACGCCAATCTTGACGCGGCGGTTGACACATTGATCGATGGCGCGATGTTCAACGCCGGCCAATGCTGCTGCGGGATTGAGCGGATCTATGTCCATGAAAGCCTGTTTGATCGCTTCGTTGAGAAAGCCGTGGCAATCGTCAACGACTACAAACTCGGCAATCCGCTTGACCCAGAGACAACGCTTGGCCCCATGGCGCATGTGCGTTTTGCTGATCTGGTGCGCGCCCAAACTGCCGAGGCGATAGCCGCAGGCGCTATTGCCCATATTGATCCGGCCCGTTTTCCCAATGATGGCGGCGCCTATCTCATGCCGCAGATACTGACCAATGTGAGCCACGACATGCGCGTCATGCGCGAGGAAAGCTTTGGCCCCGTTGTTGGCATCATGCCGGTGAAAGACGACGCTGAAGCCATCCGCCTGATGAACGACAGCAACTTTGGCCTCACCGCCTCTCTATGGACCCAAGATGCTGCGCGCGCCGAGGCCATTGCCGATCAGATCGAAACCGGCACCGTCTTTATGAACCGCGCCGATTATCTCGATCCCGGCCTGTGCTGGACCGGCTGCAAAGACACAGGGCGCGGCGGCGGATTATCCCCGATCGGTTATCACAATCTGACCCGTCCAAAATCATACCATATGAAAAAGGTCTAACGACAATGAGCATCACAGCAAATTGGTCCTACCCAACCGCAATCCGCTTTGGCGCGGGCCGTATTTCGGAAATTGCGGATGCCTGCAAAGCGGCCGGCATCAAAAAGCCCCTCCTTGTGACGGATCGTGGCTTGGCCAATATGGAGATCACAACCAAGACGCTTGATCTGCTAGAGGCGGCCGGGCTTGGCCGCGCGATGTTCAGCGATGTGGACCCGAACCCGAATGAAAAGAACGCCGAAGCCGGTGTCAAAGCCTACCGCGAGGGCGGGCATGATGGGGTCGTGGCCTTTGGCGGCGGCTCCGGGCTTGATCTGGGCAAGCTGGTTGCGTTTTTGGCCGGGCAAACGCGGCCCCTATGGGATTTTGAGGACATTGGCGATTGGTGGACCCGCGCTGACGCAAGCGCCATTGCTCCGATTGTTGCGGTGCCAACAACGGCGGGCACGGGCTCTGAAGTAGGCCGCGCCTCCGTCATCACCAATTCCGAAACCTCTGAGAAAAAGATCATCTTTCATCCAAAGTTCCTCCCCTCTGTGGTGATCTGTGATCCAGAGCTGACCATCGGGATGCCGAAATTTATCACCGCCGGAACCGGGCTTGATGCCTTTGCCCATTGCGTCGAGGCGTTTTGCTCGCCGCATTACCATCCGATGTCGCAGGGCATGGCGCTGGAAGGGATGCGCTTGGTCAAAGAATATCTGCCCCGCGCCTATGCGGACGGCACCGATATCGAAGCGCGCGCGCATATGATGTCGGCGGCGGCAATGGGGGCCACGGCCTTTCAAAAAGGGCTCGGGGCGATCCATGCTTTGTCGCACCCGATCGGCGCGATTTATCACACCCATCACGGCACAACGAACGCGATCTGCATGCCTGCCGTTCTGCAATTCAACCGCCCCGCGATCACTGATGTGATGGGGCATGCGGCCGATTACCTTGGCATTTCTGGCGGCTTTGATGGCTTTTGCGCCTATGTCGATACGCTCAACGCCTCGCTGGGCATTCCGCCAAAACTTTCCGGCCTTGGCATTGAGAACCCCGATATTGAACGCATCGTAGCCGGCGCCTTGATGGACCCAAGCACCGGCGGCAATCCGGTTGAGATGACCAAAGAGAACACAACAAAGCTGCTGCTCGAGATCGTTTAAGCGCGGCGCGCAACGGGCCTAAGGGGCAGCGCACAGGCCGATATCCAATGAGATATGGGCCGCCGCGCCGCCCCCTAGGCGCGGGCTTTCGAGCCGCCCATAACATTCAGTCGCGGCCCAAACCGGCGCAAAAAATCTGCCCTGACGCGAGCGAGGTGAACCGCGCGCCCTCTTACGGCTTGCCACAAGTTGATCCGGTCCATAGCTTAATGCCAGTCAGGTACAGTTGTGCGATCTTTAAACGGATCGGTTTAACCCATAGGGGCGCCCGCATGAGACATATTGATTATTTGGGCCGGCACCTGACCATTGCTCATCGATCCGAACAAAGTGGCGACAAAGAAGCCATACGCTTTTCCGACCAATATAGCGCGCTCAGCTTTTTGCGAAATGCGCGCCTTGGCGGCACGAATATGAGCATATTTCGCGACATGTTGCGATCGGCGCAGACCGACGCCCTGCTCCATCAGTTTGACGATCATAACATCCTTGAGCGGCTATCCCGGCTGCTTTGTTCTGGCGGCATTTGCCTCTATGAGGACGGGATCGAGAACAGCCCGCTTGCCGCGCATGAACAACGCCCAAGAATGTCTGGCTCGGTTGCCGGTCCTGCCCCCGAACCTGCCGCGCCGCGCCGCGAACCGCGTGCAGCGCCCCCGCCGCCGCCGCGCCCCGAACCTGCGCCCAAAGCGATCGAACCGGACATGGATATCGAACAACAGATCGCCAGCCTTAAGGCCGCGGCCGAGTCTGGCGCGCCGTTTTGCGAGAAATGCGAGCGGGCCCGCCTAAAACGCGAGGCCGCAGCATGAGCGCACAATCGCCCCAAAACGCCGCGCAAAGTGAGCGCGCCAAGATGCCCTCTGCGCGCTATGCCGTTATCGACCTTGCCGTCGCCGAGACCCTGCGCGCCGCCCTAACCGACAAACGCCGCGATGGGATCGAGCCGCTCTTTTCGCGAAATTTTGCCCGAAAACTGCTTGAGGTTGGCCCATGGCTTGTGCGCCTGTCACAGGCGCCCGACATCGAAACCATGCTTGCCGAAATAGGCGATGAGCTGCCTTGGGGCTACTACGTCCAATCGCCGGTGGATATTCTGACCTTGCGAAAATCGCTGCGCCGCTACAATCAGGCACAGATCCCAAACCCGCCCCGCGAAGTCCTCTTTCGATATTGGGATCCGCGCGTGATGGGGGTCTTTCTCAATATCACAACCGACTTTCAGCGCGAGCGGCTGTTTGACTGGATCGATGCATTCGAAGTCGCAGGGGTAAGCCACTATCCCAATGCGCCACGGGCCTAATGGGGCGACGCGCAAGCGGCTTATGCGGCGCTCAGAGCTGATTTTACCAAATGCGCAGCAGGGCTTAGCCTATTCCGCGTCTGGCTCCTGATCGCCTAGCTCTTAATCATCTGGCTCCTGATCATCGGCCTCTTAATCATCTGGTTCTTGACCATCGGCCTCTTCATCATCGGCCTCTTGGACATGAACAGTGCAATCCGCAAGCGCCGCCCGGATCAGATCGGCCTCGTCAGAGCCAAGCGCAGGATTGCCCTCAAGCCAAAGCGCCGTGAGATCGTCAAATGCGGCCAGACTGTCCAAAACCTCTGGGCCGACGCTTGTCCTGATCAGCCGCAACTGCTGAACCTTTGCCAAAGGGGTGCTTTGACAAAGGGCGGCGATCAAACCGGCATCAATGCCCGCCCCAATCAAAAAGAATTCCTCGGCGAACCCCATGCCTCTTAGGGTGGTGATGTCAAAAAGGCTGCGCTCCTCAATAAGGAGCGAGCGCAGGCGGCCATCGCTCAGGACCATATTAAACAGCGTCTTGTCCTCGACCCGTTTTGATTGCAAGCGCCCGTCTTCAAACCAAGAGCTGCCCTCTTCGCCCTCAAAAGCCTGTTTCGCCCCCCCCGAGACATACCACGCGCGCCGCGCCTCATCGGCGGGCAATCCGCCTTTATAAAGCTCTTCGAGAAAACAAATGCCCTCAGAATCAAACCCATAAACGATCCCGTTCATCGCCGCACCGCGCCACAAAAACGGCCCATGATCGCCCGCCTCCTCCAGCATCGCGCGATCAACCCGCGCGCCACCTTCGGGCAGATCAAACCAATCCTCAGAAAGCCCCGTAACACGCCCCGCCTCGACCCGCTCAATCGAGCCAACACCCCCCTCGGGCGTGACCACATAGGCAAGGCCGCTATAGGCCTGCGTCCCAAGACGCAAAACACCTAACTCATCGGTCGTGAGCGCGCTTTTCTTTATCCGTTTCATCGGGCTCATCCTCAATCTGTGATCACTCTGACATTGCCCGCGCCCAAGATCCCGTCGCAATTATAGCAGGCAACAAAGCGTTTGCCCTGACGGCCCAATGACTTGAGCATATAGGTCGCGACGGTGATTTCGGCTGCGGGGACGCCTGCGGCGATCATTTCATTGACAGCAAGCACCTCGGCATGGGTTCCGGGCGCACCATCCCCAAGCGAAAATCCGTAGGGCGCCCAAAGGTCGCCTCCAACGGGAGCTTGGATGTAATTATCGAGGCCTTGGTTCCAGCCGTTATTCGTTACGAGCTCGTTCAGGATATGCGTGCGCAGCAGGCCCTTGGTGGTGTTATGCAGTGCGATGGCGTGCTCATCCAAGAGATAGGTTTGAATAAAATTGGCTCCGCGAGTGGCGGCTTGGGCTGCGCTTCCGCGCCCTGCCACCGGATCGATCCACCGCCCCTGCCCATTGCTGTAATATCTTTCGATGCAATTCCTGCCGTGAATGGCTTTGATGAAGGGCTTAAACGCGCTCCAGCCGCCCGGATAATGGGTATAATTTCGGCAAAACCCGCTCTCATTGTCGTAGTATTTATGAGCGGCGGCCTTGGCAACGGCGACATGGTTCGCCGCGTCGGCATTATCGGCCAAGACCCGTGTTCGGCATTCGTTATAGACGTTGCGATCAAGATAATCGTCGAACGAAAACGCCTGCAATTTCACCAAATCCCCAAGCAAAAGCTCTCGATTGGTATTGCGAACCGTTGCGCCACAAGAGACATAGCAATCCGTCATCTGCTTTTCGGGCGCCTTTACCGGGTAGTTATGGTACTGAATTCTACCCCCAGGCTCGCCCGGCAAATTCCCCACAGCGCCGGTTGTCGCCACGCGGAATTCGGAAATATTGTTGTTAAAATTCCCTGCATTGATGTTGAGCACTTGGACCGTTGCGGCGGGGTTGGAATAGGTCTCAACCGGGCCGGCGTTGGTTGAAAAGGTGATCCGCTCTGCCTTGTCCCAAAATGCGGCACGCGGCGCGCGCATTCCAAACCGGGCGAAGGTAAAAATGCCGTCGTTGCGCTTGTGCAGCTCGCGGGTTTTGGGGGTTCCGGCAGCATGCGGATCGACCGCCGCCAAATTATTGACCCGCCCAGCGTCCACCGTGCGGCCATCGCGATAAAGGAAGGCATCGAGCCGCAGGTTCTCAACAAGGACCGTTTTGGGCGGCGTGTCTTCGAAACGCCATCGCGGGTCCGCGTTGCCGGTAATGCGCGCCGAAATAACACAATCGCCCTGTGTGACCCCGCGCATATCCAGCCGAAACGCCGCCCCGCCCGTATCCCCAGAGGCAAAAGCAGCGCCGTTCACCTCGCAAGCGATCTCGCCGCCATAGGTTATTTCAACACCGAGATTGGCAGGCGCATGGCCCGGATTGCTCTGATGAACACTGACGTTGAAATGAGAAAGGGTCGTCTCGCCCGGATTGACGAAATCGGTGTGGAGCAAGACAAGCTCATCGCCCTCAATCACCGGCGTGATCACATTGACCAACTCTTCGCAAACGGTCACAACTTCGACCTTTGGCGCGCCCTTTTTGACGCCTTTATCCGCCGCCGCCAGCTGTTTTGCCTGCGGATTGCCCTTTTTCTTGCGCCCACTATTGCGCTTCTTTTTCCCGCCGCCACCGCCGGAATTTGTACTGGTCATACTCATTCGGCGGCCTCCTCCTGCTCAAGCGCGCTATGGGCAAGCTCGGTAAGCCGCCCCATCATCGCGTCGCCCTTCAGGTTCGATCTGGCCAATGTATCAGCCACCCAATCCAACCCTTCGAACCCCTCGCCAAAGAGCACGCGAAGATGCACATACTGACAGGTCGTTTCGGTCTTGGTTGTGCCGATCTGGCGGGCGCGCGCAACGCTCTGGTCGATCAAAGCGCGCAAAGCTGCCGCGTCCATAGCGCCAACCTGCGGCGCGAAATGCGTCCGAAGATGCGCCGGCAACCAGTCGCAAAGCTGATCAAATCGGTCATCTTGGAAGGCTTGAATTTGGGACTCGCTAAAAATCAACATGGGGGCGTCCGCGCTTCAATGAGGAATTAACTGAAAATGACTGCCTGAATGCTAGCCCAAGGACGGGGCTGTGCACAGCAAAAATGGAATTTGGAACAGCCCGCCCCGGCCTCCCTAAAACCAACCAAACCAAACCACAGCGCTCAGCCCAATCAGCAAAACGCCCCAGACCAGCAGGTTCACCCGCTGAGATTTCTTGGCATTCTTTTGCTCGCGCCATGTGCGCGGCTGAATGCCCCGTACCAAAAATACGATCTGGCTGGCGATCCCGACGCTCACGATATTGGCAAAAAGCAGCAAAGAGGCGCGCCCCGCCAGCCCATATTCGCCCGCCCCACTAAACATCGCAATCGCGACCGAAGGCGGCAGCAGCGCAACCGCAACCATCACCCCGACAAGCGCGCTCGAAAGCCCCGTCGTTACCGAAAGCGCCGCCGCCGCGCCCGAGGCAAGCGCAAGTGCGATGCTATCAAGGCCGATCTCGCTGCGATCCAACAGCTCTTTGCTCTCAAGGTTCACCTCAACAATCATGCCAATGGCAAAGGCGGTCAAAAACCCGATCGCAAGCCCAACCCCGGCAGTGCGCGCCGAACGCGTCATCAGCCCAACATCCCCAAGCGCCGAGCCAAACGAAAACGCCAAGAGCGGCCCCAAAAGCGGCGCAATCACCATCGCCCCAATCACAACCGCAACACTGTCGGCATTGATCCCAAGCGCCGCCACAATCGCCGAAAGCACCGTCAGAAAAATGAAATCGCGCGAAAGCTCGGCCTGTTTGGCAACATCCTGATAAATCTCTTCGCGCGAGGCCGAAACCGATTTGCCCCGCGTCTCAACCGTATCAACGTCCTTTGCGTGTTTTGGATTGATCGTCGCCTCAACCGGCAGAACCCGAATTTGCCAATCCGAGCGGCCCGAAAGCATGCCTTGGATCAGGTCGATGCTCGCTTGGCTATCGGAGGCATCGACAACGACCCCGACAGTGCGCGCGCCATTTTCATTGCAGCCAACCGAGACATTCGCATGCGTTAGCTCAGAGAGTTTCGAGACAAGCCGCGCGGCGATGTCTTCAGGAACAACTACGCTTATCTGTCTCATCTGTCTTCCCGCTGGCCTGTTTGGTCCCGCAGGTTAGGGCGGTTTCTCGCACTAAACCAGCGCATTATCGCGCCCGGGGCGAAGCGGCCGCGCGCCTTTGCCCATTCAAAAGATTGCCGGACAGGCCGGGCAAAATCGGGTCACCAAATCTGCAAATTGCCCCTTGGCCAAACCGCCAGCCAAACCCGCGCCAAACCCACACAAAACCCGCTCAAAACGTACGGCAGCGCCGGGCCCGCCCCAGCAAAGCAAGAATATTTCAAAACATTTCAGCCCATGGCGGGAAGTTGCACGTTTTGTTAACCCTATAACCCATTGATCCAAAACGCATTTCAACCTCAGGACCCGCCCGCCCCAAAATTGCCACATTTCAGCCCCCCGACTGCCCCATCGTCATGCTTGGCTTTCCTTGAAGGTTTCGCGAAATGAAAGCCTTGTCAGACAGAGATAATTAGCGTTTCCGGCCATCCTTTCGGCCACAAATCCCTAACAAGGAGCAGGCAGATGACAACGACACAACAAGCGGCTCAACAGCCAAAATCAGCGGGCCAAACACCGGCGCAAAAGCCAACACCCGCCCCCACACCAAGCCCGAAATTCAGCTATTCGGACTGGGCCAGCATCTAAGCAAGTGCGCGAACCGGCCGCGCTCATGACTTGCACACAGCGGCAATGACCCTAAACTAACGGGCTCAACCAATCGCCTTATGCTGATCGGTTTGCCCCCGTCGGTTTGGAATTGAAATGAGCGCTGAACACTCTTTTGAAGACGCAGATGCGCCCGTTTCGGCGATCCGCAATATTGGCCCGGCCTCCGAGGATCTCTATGCGCGCGCCGGGATAATGAACGCGGCTCAGCTGCGCGCGCTTGGGCCCGATGAGGCCTACCTTCGCTTGCTGCGCAATGGCTCAAGGCCGCATTTCATCGCCTATTATGCGCTTGTGATGGGGCTTCAGGGGCGCCCTTGGAACGATTGCCAAGGGGCCGAAAAAGCCGCCCTGCGCAAGATATTCGACGCCCTCAAAACAAAGGCCAAAGCGCCCGGCCCTGATGGCGCCCCCAAAGGGGTTCCCGAAGGAATAGAGCGTTTCTTGGATCGCATCGGCGTTGTCCCAAGCGCAAAGTCAGCCCGCAAATAAGCGCCCGCCCTCTAATAAGCGCCCCCGGTTGCACATAAGCACGCGCCCAAACAAGCGCCCGCCCAAACAAGCGCCCCCGCCCAAACAAACGCCCCGCCCAAGCCCTCTTCAAACATCACCGCAAAGAAAAAGCCGCGCCTCGGTTATCCCAAAGCGCGGCCCAATCGTTGCTCAGCTCGAAAGCGGCGGCTTAGCCAACCAGCTCAAGACCCGAGAAGAAGTAAGCGATTTCTTGTGCGGCTGTGTCTGGCGCATCCGAACCATGCACCGAGTTTTCGCCAACAGATTCTGCGAATTCCGCGCGGATTGTGCCCGGGGCTGCATCGGCTGGGTTTGTTGCGCCCATCACTTCGCGGTTTTTGGCAATGGCGCCTTCGCCTTCCAAAACCTGAACAACAACTGGCTCAGAGGCCATGAATTCGCACAATTCGCCGTAAAAGGGGCGCTCTGCGTGAACTTCATAGAATTTGCCGGCTTGTGCGATTGAGAGGTGAATACGCTTTTGCGCAACGATGCGCAGGCCAGCTTCTTCGAACTTGGCGTTGATTTTGCCAGTCAGGTTGCGGCGTGTTGCGTCTGGTTTGATGATCGAGAATGTGCGCTCTAGGGCCATGGGAGATCTGCCTTTTCTAAGGGGCGGCGGGCACCATGCCCACCAAATTTGCTGGCGCTCGCTTAGCATGGGAATTGGGCTATGAAAAGCCGCGAATGGCCCAAACGCGCCCGCCTGACGCTCTTGCCGCCCAATACGCTTGTCGCCCAATACGCTTGTCGATTGACGCGCCCGCGCGCTTAAGGCATGTGCCTCGCATGTTACGCATATCAGACATCACATATTCCGTTGAAGGCCGCCCCCTCTTTGAAGGCGCCTCCGCAACAATCCCGACAGGTCACAAGGTTGGCCTGATTGGCCGCAATGGCGCGGGCAAAACCACGCTGTTCAAGCTGATCCGTGGGGAGCTCGTCCTTGAGGGCGGCACCATCACCATCCCGGATCGCGCCCGCATCGGCGGCGTGGCCCAAGAGGTGCCCGGCAACGAGGTCTCGCTGATTGATACGGTGCTTGCCGCCGATACAGAGCGCGCCGCCCTGCTGACCGAGGCCGAAACCGCCCAAGATCCCTCCCGCATTGCCGAGATCCAAAACCGCCTCACCGATATTGATGCCTGGAGCGCCGAGGGGCGCGCCTCTTCGATCCTGCGCGGCCTTGGCTTTACCCATGAAGAACAGCGCATGCCCTGCTCTGCCTTTTCCGGCGGCTGGCGGATGCGTGTCGCGCTTGCAGCGGTGCTGTTTTCTGCGCCCGATTACCTGCTGCTCGATGAGCCGACCAACTACCTCGATCTTGAGGGCGCGCTCTGGCTGGAAAACTATCTGGGCCGCTATCCCCATACGGTCCTGATCATCAGCCACGACCGCGACCTGCTCAATCGGGCCGTCGGCGCGATCCTGCATCTGGATGCCCGCAAGCTGACCTATTACACCGGCAACTACGACAGCTTTGCCAAACAACGCGCCGAACAACGCGCCATCCAAACCGCTCAGGCCAAGAAACAAGACCTCAAACGCGCCCATCTGCAATCCTTCGTGGATCGCTTCAAAGCCAAGGCCTCCAAAGCCAAACAGGCCCAAAGCCGCGTCAAAATGCTCGAAAAAATGACGACCATCACCGCCCCCGAAGACGAGGCGCGCACGGTCTTTTCCTTCCCCGAGCCAGAAGAGCTTTCGCCGCCGATTATTGCCACCGAAAGCGCAAGCACAGGCTACGGCGAAACGGTGATCCTCAAGGGGCTAAACCTGCGCATCGACCAAGATGATCGCATCGCCCTTCTGGGGCGCAACGGCGAAGGAAAATCCACTCTTTCCAAGCTCTTATCGGGCCGCCTTGAAGTAATGTCGGGCAAAATGGTCTCGTCCAACAAGCTGCGCATCGGCTTCTTTGCTCAGCACCAAGTCGATGAGCTGCACATTGACGAAACCCCGCTTCAGCACCTCCTTCGCGAGCGCCCCGCCGAGGGCCAAGCCAAGCTGCGCGCCCGCCTTGCCGGCTTTGGCCTTGGTGCGGATCAGGCCGAAACCGAAGTTGGCCGCCTCTCGGGCGGGCAAAAAGCGCGCCTCTCGCTGCTGCTGGCCACCCTGCCCGCGCCGCATCTGCTGATCCTCGATGAGCCAACCAACCACCTCGATATTGAGAGCCGCGAAGCGCTTGTCACCGCGCTGACCCGCTATTCCGGCGCGGTGATCCTGGTGAGCCACGATATGCACCTGCTCTCGATGGTCGCCGATCGCCTCTGGCTGGTCAAAGACGGCGCGGTAGAGCCCTACGAGGACGATCTGCAAGCTTACCGCAAAATGCTGCTGACCCCGGATACCTCCGGCAAGGGCAAAGGCACAAATGCCAATGGCGGCAAAGCCAAACCGGCCAAACCCGAAGCGCCAAAAGCGTCGCGCGAAGAAATCCAAGCGCTGCGCAGCGAGGTGCGCAAATGCGAGGCGCGCGTTGAAAAAATTCACGATATGCGCGATAAATTGGCTAAGAAACTGGCCGATCCAAAGCTCTATGAAGATGGCCGCGTTGATGAGGCCGCCGTTTGGCAGCGCAAATATTCCGAAGTGATGGAGGCGCAAGATCGCGCCGAAGCCATGTGGCTAAGCGCCCAGGACAAGCTTGAAAAGGCGCTAAAGTAAACGGCATTAATTGTCGATAAAACAAAGGGTTGAGCATGGAACTTCAAGCGCTTGTCACGGCCTTCTTTACGATGTTTGTGATCATTGATCCCATCGGCCTCGCCCCGCTTTTTGTCGCCCTGACCCAAGGCGCCGATAGCGCGCACCGCCGCGCCATTGCCCTTCGCGCCGTTGGCGTCGCCTTTCTTGTGCTGATCTTGTTTGCGCTGTTTGGCGAGGCGGTGCTTGGCTTTGCGGGCATCTCCATGTCGGCCTTTAAGATCGCGGGCGGCGTGCTGTTGTTCCTCACCGCGCTTGATATGTTGTTCGAGCGGCGCGCAGCCCGGCGCGGCAATCAGGCCCATTCCGGCGAGGCCGACACAGCGGATGATCCCTCCGTCTTCCCGCTCGCCACGCCGCTGATCGCAGGCCCCGGCTCCATCGCCTCGATCATCCTGCTCACCAATGAGGCCGACGGCCCGCTTGAATTCATCGCCGTGATCGGTGTGCTTTGCGCCGTGCTCGCGCTTGTGCTGATCTTCTTTCTGGCCGGTGGATTGCTCGCGCGGATCTTGGGCACAACCGGCATCAATGTGGTCACCCGCCTGCTCGGCATGCTGCTCGCGGCGCTCTCGGTCCAGTTCGTGATCGACGGGCTGCGCGGCATCAATTTCGCCCCCATGCTCGGCTGATCCGCGCGCAATCTGGCAAACCGCCGCCGCGCGCCCTATATCAACTTCGACAGACGACGGAGCGCAAATGGACAGCATCGACCTCAGCCAATTGGTTTACCTCAGCATCTTGGGCGCGGCCCTTCTGGGCTATTTCATCCTGCAATCGCGCGGCAACCTCAGCCAAATGCTGCGGCAAATGGCGCTTTGGGGGCTGATCTTTATCGGCGTGATGGCGGCCTACGGGCTTTGGGGCGACGTGCAGCGCGAGATGGTGCCAAGCCAAGCGATGGTCTCTGAGAGCCAAATCGAAGTGCCCCGCTCAAACGATGGGCACTATTACCTCGACGTGAAGATCAACGGCAAAACCGTTGAATTCGTTGTAGATACTGGCGCAAGCTCGGTCGTCTTAACCCGCGAAGACGCGCGCAAAGTTGGCGTCTCGCTGGAGGGCTTGCGCTTTAACAGCATCGCCAATACCGCCAACGGCACCGTGCGCACCGCGCGCATCACGCTTGAGGATGTACGCTTGGGCGACTTTGAGGATAAGAAAATCCCCGCCTATGTGAATGATGGCGAAATGTTCGGCTCGCTCTTGGGGATGAGCTATCTCAGCCGCTTTTCCAAGATCGAAATCGCCCAAGATCGTCTGGTCCTGACGCGCTGATTTGGGCGCGCCGCCCCAAGCGCTGCGACCTTGGCCGCAGTGACCTTGGCCCAAGACATTTCACGCCACACCTGACGCCCCGACAGGGCCGCACGGATCACACAAATTCATCCCCTCCACGCCCCGCAGCCGCAAAGCGCGCGCGGATCGCCCCCATCACGCCTCGGCCTTTTTCTCCCAAGCGCCGCCTTCTTGCGACCAATACTGCGCCGAACAGCCCGCGCCCGTCAGCGCGCGCCATTGGCCCCGCGCGCCCTCTAGCGCCTCCAAATCATGCCCGTCAAACAGGATGCAGACCCGCTCAAGCGCCTGCACCTCTTCGCCGCTGATCTCGGCCCCGCCAATCGCCATCACACAGGCCGGATCATTCGCCGCCTCTGCCGCCGTGGTCAGCAAAACCGGCTGCGCCGCATCATGATCACCGCCCGCCAATCCATGCGCAAAAAAGCTCTCGGCCGGATGGGTCCAGAGCCGCGCATCAAGCCGTGAAAGCTGCCCCAGATCGCGCCCGCGCACCGCAACCCGCCAACCCGCGCCGCGCGCCTTGGCAAGCAACATGGGCAGCGTGTCTTCCAGGCTGCTATGGGTGAGATGATAGAAGTAAACCGCGCCCATATTACGCGCCCCTATTCCTTGGCCTCAGCTTCAAACATGTTTGCAATCAACCGGTTAAGCGCCAAAACGCCCCAACCTGTCGCGCCCTTGGGGGCCAGAGCCGTATCGGATTTCACCGAAGCAACACCGGCAATATCGAGGTGAATCCAAGGCGTCTCATCGCGCACAAACCGCTTAAGGAACTGCGCCGCAGTGATCGAGCCCGCAGGCCGCCCGCCAACATTCTTCATATCGGCAATCGCGCTCTTGAGTTGGTCGTCGTAAGACTGCCCAAGCGGCATGCGCCACGCGCCCTCGGCCTCTTGGCCCGCGGCCTTCAAAAAGGCATTGCACAGCGGATTGTCATTGGAGAAAACGCCCGCATTGTCATGGCCAAGCCCGATGATAATCGCGCCCGTCAGCGTCGCCAAATCAATCATCCCTGTCGGCTTAAACCGCTCCTGCGCATACCACATCACATCACACAGAACGAGCCGCCCTTCAGCGTCCGTATTGATCACTTCGATCGTATCACCCTTCATCGATTTGACCACATCGCCGGGGCGCACCGCATTGCCCGAAGGCATGTTTTCAACGATCCCAACGAGGCCGACAACATTGGCCTTGGCGCCGCGCATCGCCAGCGCTTTCATCACGCCCGAAACCGTGCCCGCGCCGCCCATATCCATCGTCATGTCTTCCATGCCGGCCGCCGGTTTGATCGAAATCCCGCCCGTGTCAAACACGACGCCCTTGCCGACAAGCGCGAAAGGAGCCGCCCCCTTTTTGCCGCCCTTCCATTGCATCACCACGACTTTGGAGGGGCTGTCTGAACCTTGACCAACACACAAAAGCGCGCCCATCCCGAGCTTTTCTAAATCCTTCTCCTCAAGCACTTCAACCTCAAGCCCAAGCGATTTCAACGCCACAAGCTCATCAGCAAAATGCTGCGTTGTCAGAACGTTAGCAGGCATAGAGACCAAATCGCGGGTAAAGAAAACGCCCTCAGCAAGGGCCGTAACAGCGCTTGCATCAAAGCTCTCTGGCGCATTGACCGCCACAGTGATCGCGCCCAAAGCATCGGGCTTTTTGCTCTTTTGATCGGAATAGGCATAGGCGCGCAGGGCCGCACCAAGCGCCAGCTCGCCTGCATATTTCAGCCCCCCCGCCAGAACCAGAATATCGCCGCCCTTAAAGGCTTTGCCAATCGCAGCGCCCGCTTTGCGCGTCACCTCAACATCCGCGCGCCGCTCGATCTTGACGATCTGCAAAACCTGCGCCGCCATGCCTTGGGGCACCGGAATTTCCGCCGCCTCGCCCTCTTTGAGCGCCGCAAATGCCTTTGATCCGGCAAAGCGCTCAACCGCCCCGCGTGTCAGCCGATTGACCCGGCGCGCGGCGCGATCCATCTTGCCCTCAGAGCCAAGACAAAGCGCAACACGCCCCTCAAAGCTGGCGATAATCTCGATATCTACGGGGGCAAATTGGATTTTGGCTGGGGTGGTCATGGGCTTCTCCGATGCTGTTTGCCTATTCCTAGCGCGCCGCCCCGCGCATGGCCAGCGGCTTGCGCAAACGCCGATCACCCGCCTTTCAATCCGCCCTCCAATCCGCCCCCAAAACCGCCCCTCAAAACGCAAACCAAATGCACCAAAGACCGCGCGTTTTCGCCGAGCGGCCCAACAACTGCGCGCAGGGTGCAGATATGAGTTTTCCCCACCGCGCGCTTGGTCTAATGTCACGCCAATTGAGGGTTGATTTCAAACGGGGGGCCTTGCGTGGCCAAATTCGACAAATATCTCTTGTCGCAATTGATGATGCTGTTTGGCTTTTTCTCACTTGTTTTGGTGCTTGTGTATTGGGTCAATCGCGCCGTTTTGCTGTTTGATACATTGATCGCGAGCGGCCAATCGGCGGGCACATTCCTTGAGATCACTGCGCTGACCCTGCCCAATGTGATCCGCATCGTTTTGCCGATTTCGGCCTTTGTTGCTTCGATCTTTGTCGCCAATCGACTAAGCAGCGAAAGCGAATTGGTTGTGGTGCAGGCGACGGGCTATTCGCCCTATCGGCTGGTGCGGCCGGTGCTTTATTTCGGGCTGATCGTGGCGCTTTTGCTGGCTGTGCTGACGCATATCCTCGTCCCGACATCGGTGCGCGAACTCAAAGAGCGCCAAGCCCGCATTTCGCAAAACATCACCGCCCGCCTGCTGACCGAGGGAACCTTCGTGCACCCCGTCGATGGCATCACCTTTTATGTGCGCGAGATCAGCCCTGAGGGCGAATTGCTCGATGTGTTTTTGTCGGACTCGCGCAATGGCGTGACCCGCACCAATTATACCGCCCGGCGCGCGCTTTTGATCGCCGAGGCCACGGGGCCAAAGCTTGTGATGATCAACGGAATGGCCCAAACATTAGAGATCAAGGATCAGCGCCTCTCGGTGACCTCCTTTAGCGATTTTGCCTATGATATCGGGACGTTACTGCCAAGCAGCCTGACCCAAAGCCGCGGCATATCGGCCCTGCCAACGCCCGATCTGCTTTGGCCCAGCCCCGCGATCCTTGCCGAAACCGGCACAGAACGTCACAAGCTTGTCGAGGCCGGACACGAGCGGATTTCCCAATCGCTTCTGGCGATTGTCGCCTCTTTGCTTGGCTTTTCGACCCTGCTTTTGGGGGGCTTTTCGCGCTTTGGGCTTTGGCGGCAAATCATCCTTGCGATCGTGCTGCTTTTGGGGCTCAAAAGCTTTGACAATGCGATGATTGATGTGGCGCTGAAAAACGATGGCGCTTGGCCTGCGGTCTATGCCGCCCCCTTGCTTGGCGCGGGGATTTTGATGGTGATCCTTTGGGCAGCGGCGCGCCCGGCCCTGTTTCGCCGCCGCTTTGGCCTGCCGCGCGATCCCGCACCAGACAGCCCCGGCAAAGCGAGCACAACATGAAGCTTGATCTCTATTTTGCCAACCGGTTTGCCCGCGCCTTTGGCATGGTCTTTGGGCTGTTCTTTTTGATCTATCTGCTGCTCGATATGGTCGAGCAAATCCGCCGCTTTGACACAGATACGCTTGGCATGGGTTGGATCCTGAAGATCACCTTGCTCAACGCGCCCAAGGGCCTTTATGAAATTCTGCCGCTGATCATGGTGCTCTCAACGCTGACGCTTTATCTCGGCCTTGCGCGCAGCTCTGAGCTGGTGGTGACCCGCGCGGCGGGGCGCTCGGCGCTGCGCTCTTTGCTTTCGCCTGTGCTGATGGCGCTGCTGATCGGGCTGCTGAGCGTGGCGATTTTTAATCCCATCGTGGCCGCCACAACCAAACAATACGAGCAAGTCGTCTCTGCTGCGCGCGGCACATCTCAGACGCTTTCGGTCAGCCGAGAGGGGCTCTGGCTGCGCCAAGGCAGCGAGGACGGCCAAGTCGTTATTCGCGCTGCCCGCTCCAATCTGGACGGCACCCATCTGTTTGGCGTGACCTTCCTTGGCTTTGGCGAAGGTGGGCGGCCCTCTTACCGGATCGAGGCGGCCGAGGCCGAGCTGATCCCCGGCGCATGGCGACTGACGGAGGCCAAAGAATGGAACTTCGAAACCATGACAAAAGGCAGCACAGAGGGCCGCCGCGCCAACCCCGAGCGCGATTCAACCCGCGCCGGCCTGATCATGCTGACCTCCGACCTGACCCGCGACCAAATCCGCGATAGCTTTGGCACGCCCAGCATCATCCCGATCTGGGAACTTCCGGCCTTTATTGATCGCCTTGAGGGGGCCGGCTTTTCCGCCCGCACCCATCGCGTTTGGTTTCAGATGGAGCTGAGCCTGCCCTTGATGCTGGTCGCGATGGTTTTGATCGGCGCAGGCTTTACCATGCGCCACACCCGCGCCGGGCGCACCGGGCAAATGGTGCTCTATGCGATCCTGCTGGCCTTTGGCATCTATTTCCTGCGCAACTTCGCCAAAATCATGAGCGAAAACGGGCAAATCCCCGTCACCCTTGCGGTCTGGGGCCCGCCCATCGCCGCCATTTTGCTGACCCTCGGCCTTTTGCTGCATCTGGAGGATGGCTGATGTTGCGCGGCCTCAAAACCCTGCGCGCGGCCCGGCTGGCCCCGGCCCTCTTGGGCGCCGCGCTCGCGCTATCTCTGGCCCCGCTCGGCGCGCCCGCACGCGCCCAAGAGCGCCCGACCCGCGCCGCCACGGCCCAGAGCCAAGGCCTCGTTTCGCTTTTGGCCAACCGGGTCCAAGTCCTTGGAAATTCAGTGATTGTTGCGGATGGCGATGTCGAGATTTACTTTGAGGGCACCCGCCTGCGCGCCACCGCCCTGCGCTATGACAAAGCCAATGAAAGCCTGACCATCCAAGGGCCGATCACGCTCACTGATGGCAATGGAACGGTGATCCTTGCCGATAGTGCCGCCCTTGATACCGATCTGCGCAACGGGATTTTGACCTCCGCGCGCCTCGTGCTTGATCAGCAATTGCAGATGGCCGCCGCCGAGATTGCCCGCGTTGAGGGGCGCTATACCCAGCTTTACAAAACTGTCGCCTCAAGCTGCCAAACCTGCGCCGCCAATCCGACCCCGCTTTGGCAAATCCGCGCTGAAAAGGTCATCCACGATACCCAAACCCGCCAACTTTACTTTCACAAAGCCCGCTTTGAAATCGGCGGCGTGCCAGTGTTTTATCTGCCCCGCCTGCGCCTGCCCGATCCAACCGTCAAGCGCGCAACCGGCTTTTTGATCCCCTCGCTTTTCGCCACGAGCCAGCTGAAAACCGGGGTGAAACTCCCCTATTTCATCACCCTTGGCGATCACGCCGATGTCACCCTGACG
Source organism: Halocynthiibacter sp. (assembly GCA_047631555.1). Lineage (GTDB taxonomy): Bacteria > Pseudomonadota > Alphaproteobacteria > Rhodobacterales > Rhodobacteraceae > JBLHZY01. The sequence goes on from JBLHZY010000001.1 coordinate 920,028, forward strand.
CCGATCCTGTCGCCGGTCACAACGACGCTCGGGTTTCAATATCGCCAAGCGCTTCGCCGCGGCGACATCGAATTTAATGGCGCAGTGTCGCGCGATAGCCTGCGCAGCGGGGCGACGCGCGCCTATCTCTTTGGCACGGGCAGCTTTGATATTGGGCGCTACTATACGCTTAGTTTCGGGCTCGAATTGACCTCCGATACAGCCTATCTCTTGGATTACGGCTACTCATCCAAAGACCGCCTAAGCAATGAAATCGCCTTGACGCGGATCAAACGGGATGAATATCTCTCGGCCCGCCTGATCAATATCCGAACCCAGCGCGCCTCGGAAATTCCAACCGCCGATCAGCTGCCCTTTCTGCTTGGCGATGTGCTCTATGAGCAGCGCTTTGAGCCAGCAGGCATTGGCGGAACCGGCGCATGGTCGCTCGCGCTCAACGGCTATGGGCGCGCCTCTACCGCGGATATTTTGGGCCGCGATGGGATGCATATCGGCGCCGATCTTGAATGGAGCCGCGAGTGGACTTTGCCGCGCGGGGTTTTGGCGCGCATCGGTGCAGATCTTAGCGCGGACTTTTACGCCATCTCCCAAGACAGCACCTATGACCGCTTTCAGTCGCAAATAACCCCCGCCCTGTCGGCAGAGCTGCGCTGGCCACTGATCCGCCAAGAAACAAAACGCGGCGGCACGCAAATCCTTGAACCCGTTGCCCAGATTGCCTGGTCCGGCAAAGCCCGCGCCACCGTGCCCAATGAAGACAGCGCTTTGGTCGAATTTGATCAGGGCAATCTGCTCTCGCTTGCGCGCTTTCCGGGATCGGATCGCAAAGAGCGCGGCTTGCGCGCCGCCCTTGGCTTTACCTGGAGCCGCTATGCCGCCGCTGCCGCCCAAGACAAAGAATGGAACGCCTCCCTTGGCATTGCGCGGGTGTTCTACCAACAGCCCCAAACCGCCTTTACCCAAGCCTCGGGCCTGAATGGCACCCGCTCGGATTGGCTGCTTGGCGCCTCCATGGGGCTTGGGCAGGAAACCACGCTGATGTCGCGCAATCTGATCTCGGATAGCTTTGCGCTAAGCAAATCGGAAACCCGCCTCAACTGGTCCGGCGAAAAGCTAAACGCGACCGCCGGCTATACTTATATGATCGCCGATACGGCCGAAAACCGCCCCCTGCGCACCTCCGAGATGCGCTTTGACGGCAGTTATCGGATCAACCGGCACTGGACCGGCTCCCTCAAAGGGCGCTATGATTTCGTCGCAGGTCGCGCGGCAAGCGCGGGGCTTGGGCTGGGCTATCGCAATGAATGCCTGAACGTTGATCTTTCGGTCTCGCGCAGGTTCACTTCCTCGTCTAGTCTGGTGCCAACCACGACAGCCGCCTTGCAAATCTCGCTTTCGGGATTTGGCGGAACCAATGATGGACGAGATTACCGCCGCTCTTGCGCCCGATAAGGCAAAGCGGCAAAATACGCGCAGCGCGCATAGAAAACCAAAAGCGATCAATTCGCACCAAGACCGGGACGAGCAAGGCATGATGCAGACCATAAACGCCGCACAAAAGACCGCACGGGCAGTGATGAAATTCATACCAACCCTGCGCGCCGCCGCACAAAGCCTGCGCCCCGCAACACTGGGCCTGCGCCCCGCAACTCTGGGCCTGCGCCCTGCAACTCTGGGACTGCGCCCCGCAAAACTGGGACTGCGCGCCGCAACTCTGGGCCTTGTCCTTGGGCTAAGCGCCGCCTTTGCCCCCCTGCCCGCAGCCGCGCAAAACCTCTTTACGCCGGTGGCCTTTGTCAATGATCGCGCCATCACCGGCTTTGAACTCAGCCAACGGATGAGCTTCATGCAAGCGCTCTCCTCGCCGGGTGATTTGGAAAAAGTGGCTCTGGACGCGCTGACCAACGAACGCATCCAAGCCCAAACTGCCAAACGCATGGGGCTTTCCCTAAGCCCAGAAGAACTTACCGCCGGGATGGAAGAATTCGCCGCGCGCGGTGGCCTCTCGATGGAAGATTTCAACGGGTTTTTGGAGCAAAACGACGTCGCCGTAGAGACCTTTCGCGATTTCGTTTCGGTCGGGCTGCTCTGGCGCAAAGTCGTGCAGGCCAAGTTCGGCGCCAACACGGTCGTGAGCGACAAAGACCTGCGCTTTGCCGTCGCTCCCTCTGCGCAGCGCGCCGGTGTGCGCCTGCTGTTCTCCGAGATATTCCTGCCCGTGCGCAATGCCGGCGAACAGGCCCGCGCAACCACGCTGGCCAATAAGATCGCCGCGACAACAAGCCTGACGCAATTCGCCTCCTACGCTCGCCAATATTCCGCCGCCCCAACCGGGCGCGCCGGCGGGCGGGTCAACTGGGTCGATGCCGCCGATCTGCCGCCCCAACTCGCAGGCGCGCTCACGGTCTTGCAAGTCGGTCAAGTCGCCGGACCGCTCAACGCGGGCAACGCGCTTGCCCTGTTTCAACTGCGCGCAATTGAAGAAACCGGCGCTGCGGCCCCCAAAGATGTTAGCATTGAATACGCCGCCTATTACATCGCGGGCGGGCGCTCGGAAGCGGCGCTCAAACGGGCGGCACAGCTGCGCACAAAAGCCAAAACCTGCAATGATCTCTATGGGATAGCCAAGGGCGAACCCGAAAGCACACTAGAGCGCGGCACCAAATCCGTCGCCGATATCCCCAATGACATCGCCATTGAACTGGCCAAGCTCGATGAGAACGAAGCCTCAACCGCGCTGACCCGCGCCAATGGCCAAACGCTGGTCTTTTTGATGCTGTGCAAACGCACGCACCTCAGCGAAGAAGAACAGCCAGACCTGGCCGCCGTCTCCGAAGGCATCTTCAATCAGCGCCTCTCCGCGCAGGCCGATCTTTACCTTGCAGAGCTGCGCGCAAACGCCAATATCCGCCTCCCATGAGCCGCGCCCCCATCGCGCTCAGCTGCGGTGAACCCGCAGGCATCGGGCCGGAAATCGCGCTCAAAGCTTGGCGCAACCTTGGCTCCAACCTACCGTTTTTCTGGATCGGCGACCCGCGCCACCTGCCCCAAGACGCGCCCATTGCGCTGATCTCAGACCCAAGCGAAGCGATCCAAGCAAGCGCGCGCGCCCTGCCAGTTTTGCCCCATGACTTTGGCGGCGCAAATACCCCCGGAACCCCGGACCCGGCCAATGCGCAAGGCGTGATCGACGCCATCGCGCGCGGCGTTGACCTTGTCCAATCGGGCGCGGCCTCGGCCATCTGCACCGCGCCAATCCATAAAAAAGCCCTCCAAGATGGCGCAGGCTTTGCCTACCCGGGCCATACCGAATTTCTCGCCGCTTTGGCAGGGGGCGCGCAAGTGGTGATGATGCTCGCCGCCCCCGCTCTGCGCGTGGTCCCGGCCACGATCCACATCCCAATTGCCGAGGTCCCAAAAGCCCTCACCGCGCCGCTGCTTGAACAAGTCATCCGCACAACCCACGCAGCCCTGATCAACGATTTCGCACAGCCCAATCCGCGCATCGCCATCGCAGGCCTCAACCCGCACGCAGGCGAAGGCGGCGCCATGGGCCGCGAAGAGATCGAGATGATCATCCCCCTGCTCGAGCGCCTGCGCAAAGAGGGCCTCGATCTGCGCGGGCCAATGTCGGCCGATACGATGTTTCACCCCGCCGCGCGCGCCCATTATGATGCGGCGATCTGCATGTATCACGACCAAGCCCTGATCCCGATCAAAACCATCGATTTCGCTGGCGGCGTCAATATTACCCTCGGCCTGCCCTTCGTTCGGACCTCGCCCGATCACGGCACCGCCTTTGATATCGCCGGAACCGGGCGCGCCGATCCGACCTCTTTGATCGCAGCCCTTGAAATGGCCGCCCAAATGGCCGATGCACGCGCCAAGACCTAACCCAAACCAAAAGGCCAAACCCATGAGCGCGATAGACGATCTCCCCCCCCTGCGCGCCGTGATCGAGCGCAACGGGCTGGCCGCGCGCAAAAGCTTGGGGCAAAACTTCCTGCTCGATCTTAATCTGACGGCGGCAATCGCGCGCAAAGCCGGCGATCTGCTCGGCGCGGATATCCTAGAAATCGGCCCCGGCCCCGGCGGGCTGACGCGCGGATTGCTGGCCGAAGGCGCGCGCAAAGTCCTCGCGATTGAGAAAGATACCCGCTGCGCCCCGATCCTCGACCAAATCGCCGCCGCCTATCCGGGCCGCCTTGAATGGCAAAACGCAGATGCGCTGAAAATCGAGGTAGATCAATACCTTACAGCGCCGATCAAGGTCGTCTCCAACCTGCCCTACAATATCGGAACCGAGCTTTTGGTCCGCTGGCTAACGCCAAAAGACTGGCCGCCCTTCTGGGAAAGCCTCACGCTGATGTTTCAGCGCGAAGTGGCCAATCGCATCGTCGCCGCCCCCGGCTCCAAGGCCTATGGGCGCCTCGCCGTTCTCGCCCAGTGGCGCGCCGAGGCAAAGGTCGTGATGGAGCTGCCCCCAGAGGCCTTCTCGCCGCCGCCAAAAGTGCATTCGGCAGTCGTTCACCTCACGGCGCTGGAAAAACCGCGCTTTGAAGCGGATGCCGAAGTCCTCAGCCGGGTCGTCGCCGCGGGCTTCAATCAGCGGCGCAAAATGCTGCGCTCTTCGCTCAAAGCCATCTCGCCCGATATCGAAGCGCATCTTCTGGCCGCCGGAATCAAACCGACCGAGCGGGCCGAGCAAGTCTCGATCGAGGCCTTCTGCGCCCTCGCCCGCGAAGTCGCCGCCGAGCAAGCTTAAGCGCGCCAAACGCGCCCCAGCAAAATCTCGCGCAGCATTCTCTCTTTGCAAAATCTCGCCAGCGCAAATCTCGCCCCTGCAAAATCTCTCTGCGCCAAACCAACCCCGCGCCAAACCCGCCGCCAGCCTGCGCCGGGCGCGCGCGGTCCCGATCCTTTTCCCGTCTCCGCGCCCGCCTCTTCGCCCATTTCTGCGCCCATTTCTGCGCGCGCCCGTCAGCTGCCCAAAGCTGGCCCAAAATCCGGCTCCAGACCAAGGCCCAAACTCGGCCCATATGTGACAAGCCTTTTGCGCCCTGTCAGACAAGTCTTTCGCGCTCCTTAACAGCCCGCGCGCCCGCGCCTCTTGGCCCTCAAAATGGCCCCAAACCGGCCCGAAATTCTTGCAAATCTTTAAAATACGCCTCCGAAAATCTGTAAACTCTTTAAAGAACCGCCCCAAACCTTCCCGCAAAGCAAAAGAAAACCCCGCCAAAGTGCTGCCACTTCGCCGGGGTCAAAATTTGTTTAACTTTTGCCCAAACAGGCCGTTCAATCCGCCTTATTCAGCGGCTTCGGGCGCTTCGGGTTTGGGGGCATCGCCGGGGCCATCAGAGGCTGCATTGGGCTGATCCTCAACCTTCTTGCGGCGTGGCGCGCGCGGTTTGCGCGGCTTTGGTGCGGCTTCAACGGCGGGGCTCGCGCCCTCTTCCGGCGTGGCAACAAGGCCGCCCTGATCGCTGGCCCCAAGATCAATCACATCTGGCTGATCGCCCGCGCCCGGATCGCCAACAGGCGCTGGTTTATTGCGGCGTGGCTCAACCCGGCGGCGGCGCTCATTTTGCGGCGCAGTGCTCGCGTCATCGCGCCCAGATTGCTCATTGCCTTGACCCGAGCCTTGCTGATTGCCCTGATCATTGCCTTGCTGGCCGGCGTTTTGATGGCCGTGCTGGCCGCCGTTATTTTGGGCGTTCTGGCCGCCGTTGTTTTGATTGTTGTTCTGGTTCCGGTCGCCGCCTTGGCCGCCATCCCCTTGATTTCGATTGTTATTTTGCTGCGCTTGCTGGGCCTCTTGGCGTTCGCGCTGCGCGTCTTGTTCGCGCTGAGCTTCGCCCAACATCCGGGTGTAATGCTCTGCGTGCTGCTGGAAATTCTCGAGCGCCACCCGATCATTCGAGAGCTGCGCATCGCGCGCAAGCTGGTTATATTTCTCGATGATTTGCTGCGGCGTACCGCGCACTTTGCCCTCAGGGCCCGAACTTTCGAACACGCGGTTAACAATATTGCCAACCGAGCGATTGCGATTGTTCGACTTCGAACGCGAACGTGATTTAGGAGATCTCATAGGGTGATTGTTCCAGCCTATTGCAAGGGCTTTGCCTGAACCTGTGCCGCGTCGTTAAGAGCGGGGATGCATCATCCGAAGGTCACGCGTTTTGTTGATTAAAAGCGAGGGGGGCAATTGGCCCCACCGTCTGCGTGGCCTGAGTAAACACGACTACCCCGTAAAAACAAGCCTTAATGGTGCATTTTAAGCAAATTGCACATGCAAAGCGGCGAATATCCCTAAAAACATGCCGATTTTCGCCGACCATCCCGTTTCAGACGCTTCGCGCGCGCCCCTGCACAACCCGATCCCGCCCATCCATATCGGGCAGAATCTGTACCGCCTTGAGCCCCGCCGCCAGAAACATATCCGCAACGGCCGCGCCCTGCGTTGGCCCGATCTCAACCATCAACCAGCCGCCCGGCGCCAAATGTGCGAGCGCACCCGCGGCAATGATCCGGTACGCGCTCAAACCATCCGCCTCATCCGTCAGTGCCATGCGCGGCTCATGCGCCAATTCCGGCGCGAGGCCCGCCATCTCATCAGCGGCAATATAGGGCGGGTTGGAGACGATCAGATCATACTGGCCGCTAACGTTTTCCCACCAGTCCGAGGCTTGAAACTGCACGCGGTTGCGCAGATCAAACGCCGCGGCATTGGCCGCCGCGATCCCCAAAGCCGCCTCTGAGAGGTCGCTGCCAATCCCCGTGGAGATCGGGTTTTCTGCCAGCAATGTCAAAAGGATAGCGCCGGACCCAACCCCCAAATCAAGCAGCTTGGTGAAGGGCTTTTTCAGCGCCGCGGCAATCAAGGTCTCGGTCTCGGGGCGCGGATCAAGCACATCAGCGGTCACGATAAAATCCCGCCCCCAAAAGGCGCGGCGCCCCAAAATATGCGACATCGGTTCGCGCGCTCTGCGCCGTTCAACAAGGCCCATATAGCGCGCCATCAGATCATCGCTGAAATCCGCAATCTCAAGATCAAACAGCCGATCAGCCGAAATCTCGGCCGCCTTGGCCAAAAGCATCCGCGCCTCGCGCATCGCCCCCTCGCCCGCAAATTCAAGCTGCTCGCGCCCCATTTTCAGGGCCATCGCCAAAGCCTGCGTGGCGGTCTGAGCGCTGGAAATTGCGCTCATCCCTCCATCTCGGCCAACATCGCGGCCTGATCATCCGCCGTGAGCGCATCAATGAATTCATTCAGATCGCCCTGCATCACCTGATCAAGCTTATAAAGCGTCATGTTGATCCGGTGATCCGAAACGCGCCCCTGCGGAAAATTATACGTCCTAATCCGCTCGGAGCGATCGCCCGATCCCACTTGGCTTTTGCGCATACCTGAGCGTTCATCATGCAGCTTTTGGCGCTCGGCATCATAGAGCCGTGAGCGCAGCACTTGCATGGCAATCTCGCGGTTGCGGTGCTGGGATTTCTCGGCCGAAACAACGACGATCCCGCTGGGAATATGGGTGATCCGAACGGCGGAATCCGTGGTGTTGACGTGCTGTCCACCGGCGCCGCTCGCGCGCATCGTGTCAATGCGTATGTCATTGGCATCAATATGAATATCGACGTCTTGCGCCTCAGGAAGAACCGCCACAGTCGCCGCAGATGTATGAATGCGCCCGCCGCTTTCCGTCTCAGGAACGCGCTGAACCCGGTGCACGCCGCTCTCGTATTTCAGCCGGGCAAAAACGCCCTCGCCTTTGATGTTGGCAATCACTTCTTTGATCCCGCCAAGCTCGGTTTCCGACATCTCAACGATCTCGAATTTCCAGCCCTGCGCCTCGGCATAGCGCTGATACATGCGCAGCAAATCCCCGGCAAAAAGTGCGGCTTCATCGCCGCCCGTTCCGGGGCGAATTTCGATCATCGCCGGGCGCGCATCGGCCGCATCTTTGGGCAAAAGCGCCAGCTGCAAAGATTTCTCAAGCCCCGGCAATTGCGCGCGCAAGGCAGGCAGCTCTTCCTCGGCCAAAGCCTTCATCTCAGGATCGCGCAGCATCGCTTCGGCTTCGTCAATATCCTGCAAAACCTGCTGATAGGCAGCGATTTCCAGCACAACCGGGCGCAATTCAGCGTATTCGCGCCCAAGGGCTGCCAAATCGCCATCCCCTTGCGCCATAGCAGCTTCAAGGAATTCCGAGCGGCGCGAAATCTGCATAAGTTTGTCTAAAGGAACCATAATGTTGCAATGCCTTTTGGGCGCGCCAAGGTCAAGTGGCTGGGCAAAGCGCGCGGATCATTGCGCGCCTCGCAAAGCGGCTGCGATCCGTTTTAGGCGGGCCATATTAACCCCCATATCAGCAAGCCCAAAGCGCTGCCGCGCCAGCATTGCGATCTGATATTGCGCGCCCTCTTCGCTCGTTTCATTTCCCGCGCCGCCCGCGCGCATCCCAATGGTTGTATAATCCGGAAACCCCCAGAATTTGCTGCGGGTGACAAAGGTGATCCGCCCATCCTCAACACGGCCCGCGATCCGCTTGGTCCGCGCCAGTAAAAGCATCTGATCCTGCGCCGCGCCCAAGGCCTGCGCGCCATTCTCAAACGGCAAATCCGCCGCGCGCAAAATCAACCGCCCGCCCGTTTTCGCCGGATCAGCCGCCGCAAACGGATCGACATGCCAACGCGCCGCCGCGGTTGGCATCAGGCGCACATAGGCCTGCAGTGCCACAAACACCAATGCAATAATAAGTATAAATTTCAAATCACTAGCCCTCGCTCTTCATCTTATTCCAGCAATACAAGCACAGGATTTCCATCGCCACATGCGCCCCCGCAATCGCCGTTGCCCCACTCGTATCATAGGGCGGCGAGACCTCGACAATATCCCCCCCAACAAGGCGCACCCCGGCCAAATCGCGCAGGATCGCCGCCGCCTGCCAGCTGGCCAAACCGCCCCAAACCGGCGTGCCCGTGCCCGGCGCAAAGGCCGGATCGAGGCAATCAATATCAAAGCTCAAATAGGCCGCCTCCTGCCCGACAATCCGGTGCACCTCAGATGCGACCCAAGCCGCGCCCTTTTCGTGAACCGCGCGCGCGTCAATAATATGAAAGCCAAGCGTGTCGGGATTGTCCGTCCGGATGCCGATCTGAACCGAGCGCGCCGGATCAACAAGCCCCAGCTTCACCGCCTTGTAAAACATCGTGCCATGGTCAATCCGCTCCATGTCATCGTCCGGCCAAGTATCGCTATGGGCGTCAAAATGGATCAAGGAAAGCGGGCCGTGTTTGGCCGCCATCGCCTTCAGAATCGGCAAGGAAATATAGTGATCGCCGCCCAAAGTCAGCGCGCCAGCCCCGCCCGCAATGATCCCAGCAATATGCGTCTCAAGGGCGACCGGAAACTCAGAAACCCGTGCATAATCAAAGGCCAGATCGCCGTAATCAATGATGTCAAAAGTGCTGAGCGGATCAAATCCCCAGCCATAAGGCGCATCAAAAGGCTGCAAAGCGCTCGCCTCGCGAATGGCGCGCGGGCCCAATCGCGCTCCGGGCCGGTTTGTCACCGCCTGATCAAAGGGAACGCCGGTGATCGCCAGATCGACCCCGGCCAAATCCTTGGAATAACGGCGGCGCAAAAACGAAAGCGCCCCGCCAAAGGCATTCTCATAGGCCAATCCGCGCCGCTCAGCCCGGTTAAAGGCCAGGTCCACCTGCTTGCTTGCATCTTCCAGCGCCATAAAAGCCTCCCGCATATCCTGCCAAAGACCCAACCAAAGCCGCGCCCCATGCGCAAGTCCTGATCACAAATGCAAAAAGCCAAAGGCACAAACCTTCAGCTTTTTCTTGGACCAAATACTCGCGCCGCAGGCCCGCCGAGCACAGCGAGGCGCACCCCCAACAAACACAGATTGCGCCAGCAATCGCCTGTTTGGCGGGAGCGCCGACCTAGCCTATCAAGCGCTCACACCCAAAAGACGCATCGCGTTCTCTTTCAAAATCAACGGGCGCACCTCGTCCTTGATCTTGATCTTCTCGAAATCCGCAAGCCACCGCTCGGGCGAAATCATCGGCCAATCCGAGCCAAACAAAACCTTCTTCTTTAGGATCGAATTGCAATAGCGCACCAGAATTTCCGGGAAATATTTCGGCGACCAGCCCGACAGATCAATATAGACATTCGGCTTGTGCTGCGCGACGGCCAAAGCCTCTTCCTGCCAAGGAAACGAGGGGTGCGCCATGACGATCGGCATATCGGGAAAATCGACCGCCACATCATCAATATACATCGGATTAGAATACTTTAGCCGCATCCCATTGCCGCCCGGCATCCCCGACCCAACGCCGGTTTGCCCCGTGTGAAACAGCGCGACTGCGCCGTATTCCGCCAGTACCTCATACATCGCGTAAGCCATGCGATCATTGGGGTAAAAGCCCTGAAAAGTCGGGTGAAACTTGAAGCCCTTGATACCGTGATCCTCGATCAAGCGGCGCGCCTCGCGCACGCCCATCTTGCCCTTATGCGGATCGATTGAGGCGAACGGGATCAACACATCGGAATTGTCTTTGACCTGCTCCAATACCTCATCATTGGAATAGCGCCGATAGCCGGTTTCGCGCTCTGCATCGACGGGAAAAATCACCGCAGCGATGTTTTGCGCGCGATAATGCGCGGCCGTTTCGGGAATGGTTGGCGGGTGCTGCCAAGGGGCGCCGAAATAATTGGCCATGGTCGTTTGCAGATCGTCATAGCCATCATCCGCATGGCAGCCGCAGGGCTCTTCTGCATGGGTGTGAAAATCAATCGCGCGCACGCTGGAAAAATCGACCATCTTATCCTCTTCCGGCCGCCCATTGCGCGGCCCTCTCTTGAATTTGAGCGCGCCCCCGGCCCCCGAAAAAGCCGCGACACGTTCATTTGAATATATCTCTTACAGATTTCATACAGCAAAAATATTGCTATTCAACCGAACAATTATGATTTACACACATCCAGACGAAACACCGCCGCCAACAATGAGATTATTTGACCCAATGAACGCGCATACCTCCAAAGAAGACGTCCTCAAAATTGAGCTAAGCGAGGGAATCGCCACCCTCACAATGTATCGCCCAGATAAGCGCAACGCGATGAATGATACCTTGCTTGGCGCGTTGGATGCCTTCTTTTCGGCCCCGCCCAAAGAGGCGCGCGTTGCTGTTTTGACGGGCTGCGCCGGGCATTTTTGCTCTGGACTTGATCTAAGCGAACATGTGCGCCGCTCGGCCGAAGAAACCATGCGCCATTCGCGCGGCTGGCACGGCGTGATGGAGAAAATCCAATTCGGCGGGCTGCCTGTTGTCTCTGCGATGCAGGGGGCTGTGATGGGCGGCGGGCTTGAATTGGCGACCTCAACCCATGTGCGCATTGCTGAGCCAAGCGTTCAATTTCAGCTGCCCGAGGGGCGGCGCGGCATCTTTGTCGGCGGCGGCGCGACCGTGCGGGTTGGGCGCATTCTGGGCGCAGATCGCATGACCGAAATGATGCTGACGGGCCGCAAATATGGCGCGGATGAGGGCAAGGCCCTTGGCCTGTGTCACTATAGCGTTGGCGAGGCCGAGGCCCTGCCCTTGGCAATGGATCTGGCCGGCAAGATCGCGCGCAACGCCCCGATGTCCAATTACCTGATGGTCAACTCTATCGCCCGCATCAGCGACATGAGCCATAGCGACGGGCTCTATGCCGAAAGCCTTTCCGCAGCCCTAAGCCAAACAACCCCGGACGCCGAGGAAGGCCTCAACGCCTTTTTGGAGAAACGGGCGCCGAAATTTCGTTAAACGCCAATTTGATAACCCGATGCAAAAGAATCATGTAAACAGAACGGAGCTAGCTCTGCACATTGCATCTTAATTGAGGAATTAGCGCGAAAAACAGGTTAATTGGTTGACAGTGTAAATCACTTTTGCAACCGTATCTAATCACGATCGGGGCAAGCCCAAAACGGGCACCCCACCAATGGGAGGAAGATCAATGAAACGTCGTACCTTTACCGCGATGGCAGCATCCGCAGCACTGGCCACTGGCCTGCTTGCAATGTCGTCAGGCGCTGCACTTGCTGCAGATGTAACGCTGAAACTGCACCAATTTTTGCCACCAGTTGCCACGCTGCCAAAGCACCTTTTGAAGCCTTGGGGCGAAGCTGTTGAAGCGGCCTCCGGCGGCTCCGTTAAAATCCAGCACTTTGATGCGATGGCGCTTGGCGGCCGTCCCCCAGAGCTGATGCAACAGGCGACAGATGGCGCTGTTGATATTGTCATGACAGTTGTTGGCTACTCGCCTGGCCGTTTCCCCCGCTCCGAAGTTGTTGAGCTGCCCTTCATGATGACCGATACAGTCGGTACATCCTTGGCTCTGCAAGCGCTGATCGAGGAAGATTTCCAAGAGAACGAATATAAAGACCTCAAAGTGCTTGCTGCTTGGGTGCACGGCCCCGGCCTTATCCACTCGCGCGATGGCGTGACCAAGCTTGAAGACATGGAAGGCCTCAAAGTGCGCGGCCCAACACGTGTGATCAACAACCTGCTCACAGAGCTTGGCGCTCAGCCCATCGGCATGCCGCTTCCGGCCATTCCTGAAGGTCTGTCCAAAGGCGTTATCAACGGCACAGTGATCCCATGGGAAGTAACGCCCTCGATCAAATTGGCCGAACTGGTGCACAATCACACCGAATTCTCTGGTGATGCCTCGCTCTATACTGCGGCCATCATCATGGTGATGAACAAAGCCAAATACGAGAGCCTCTCAGACGAGCAACGCGCCGCATTGGATAGCGAATCCGGTGCCAAGCTTTCGGCACAGGCCGCTCGAGTGATGGTTGATTTTGATAAGCCAGGCCGCGATATCGCTATCGCTGCAGGCAACAAAATCGATATTCTGGACGAAGCCGAAGTGGCCCGCTGGAAAGCCGCTGCCGAGCCAGTTGTTGCAACTTGGATCGCTGAGATGAAAGAAAAAGGCATCGACGGCGAAGCTCTGATCGCGCGCACAAAAGCGCTGATCGCTGAGAAAACACCGAAGTAAGTCAGGAAACCGAGAGCGGCGCACTCTTGCGCTCTCTCACAAATATGCGGGCCGAAGCTTCTTGCTTTCGGCCCGCATATCCTAAGAGCGCATGGCATCAAACACCTGCGCCCTTGCCCTTCGAAATATCCAAAAACCACCCTGAAAGAGAACCACAATGGCACGCTCCTTTCTGACCAGTTCCATACATGTTTTGGCGCGATACACAGCCTTGCTGGGCGGCTTTGTGCTGCTCGCGGTCGTGATCATGTCTTGTGTTTCCATCATTGGCCGGGCCCTAACGGTCTTTGGCCTTACCTCCATTCCCGGCGATTTTGAGATGGTCGAAATGGGCATCGGCTTTGCGGTTTTTGCCTCCCTGCCCTGGTGCCATCTGCATAAGGGCCATGCCTCGGTCGATCTGTTTCAGCCCGCCTTTGGCCGTCACCTCAATGCCGCGATCGATATTGTCGCAGACGGGCTTATGTTTGTTGTCGCGACCCTGATTGCGCGCCAACTCTGGCTCGGAATGCTGGATAAAAAGCAATATTCCGAAACCACATTCATCCTTCAATTCCCGGTCTACCTTGCCTACGGCGCTGCAATGCTTGGCGCTGTCGTCTTTGTGATCGTATCCCTCTATTGCTTTGGCCGCTCCATTGGGCGCGCCAAAAAGGAGTTCGCCCAATGAGCGACCTACAAATTGGGCTCGCGTCCTTTCCCGTCCTTTTGCTGCTGATCTTCATGCGCGTCCCCATCGGGGTTGCCATGCTCAGCATCGGTTTTACCGGCACCTATCTGGTCAATGGCAACACCATCATGACCATGAGCCAGCTCAAACACCTAACCTACGGCACCTTTTCCAACTACTCCTTCTCGATCATCCCGCTGTTCTTGCTGATGGGCCAATTCGCAACCCTTGGCGGCATGTCAGCGGCCCTGTTCAAATCGGCTGAATCTTGGCTCGGGCACCGCAAAGGCGGGGTCGCAATGGCGGCTGTTGGCGCTTGCGCTGGCTTTGGCGCGATCTGCGGCTCCTCGCTCGCAACGGCTGCCACAATGGGCCAAGTCGCCCTGCCAGAACTGCGCAAATACGGCTACTCGGGCCGCCTTGCCACAGGTGCGCTCGCTGCCGGCGGAACCCTAGGCATCCTAATCCCGCCAAGCGTGATCCTGGTGATCTATGCAATCCTCACCGAGCAAAACATCGCCAAACTGTTCATGGCCGCCTTCCTGCCCGGCATCTTGGCGGCAATCGGCTATATGATCTGTATCGCGATCTACGTGCGCATCTACCCCGACAGCTGCGGCACCCGCGAACGCCTCTCCTATAGCGAACGCTTCAAAGCGCTGCTGCCGGTGATCCCGGTGCTCGCCATCTTCCTCATCGTGGTCGGCGGCATCTACGGCGGTATCTTTACCCCAACCGAAGCGGCGGCTGTTGGCGCGGCCTGTACTGGCCTGCTTGCGCTGGTGACCGGCGGGCTTACATGGCTCAAAACCAAAGAAGCGATCCTGAGCACAGCCAATGCAACGGGGATGATCTTCCTGATCGTGCTTGGTGCGGGCTTCTTCAACAGCTTCCTTGCGCTGACCCAACTGCCCCAACAATCGGCAGAATGGGTGGCGATGCAGGGCTTCTCCCCATGGACAGTGCTCGCCGTCGTGCTCGCGCTTTACTTGGTGTTTGGCTGCGTGATGGACAGCCTCTCGATGGTGCTGCTCACCGTGCCGATCTTCTTCCCGATCATGATGGCGCTCGATTTCGGCATGTCCGCGACAGACTTCGGCCTGTGGTTCGGCATCCTTGTGCTCATCGTGGTGGAAGTCGGGCTGATAACCCCGCCCGTGGGGATGAACCTCTTTGTGATCAATTCGATGGCCAAGGACATCCCGATATCGGAAACCTTCCGCGGCACCCTGCCCTTCGTGATCACCGACCTGATCCGCGTGGTGATCCTTGTGGCCTTCCCATCCATCACATTGCTCACGGTCTGGCTCTTCTACTAACGCCACACAAAGACCAAACGAAATGAAGGCGCGCCCCAAAACCGGGCGCGCCTTTTATATTGCGCAATACCCAACCAAGCCCAAGAAATAATCCAACGCGGCAATGCCCCCGCACAGCTTTCACAGTTGTGCAAATATCCCCGCCGGAGGCTCCCGCCCTTGCACAATATCCAACAAAAAAGGGGCCGCGAACCCCGCGACCCCATTCCCCAGAAACCTGTTACTTGGCGATGACCAACCGCGCCAAAGCCCCTTAGGCGATGAAAACGCCCTCACCCCCGGCGTAAATCGCCTCCGCCAACTCTGGCCGATTGGCAATCACCGCGCGCTGATTGATCGAGCCTTTATCCGTCACCTCGCCGCGATCCATGCTCGGCTCATCCGGCATAAACACCATCCGCTTGACCCGACTGGCCGAACCCGTGGCCGCGCCAGCAAAGGCAGCAAGCTTGTCGTGCAACGCTTCTCGAACCTGCGGTGCCGCGAGCAACACTGCAAGCGCGGCATCAGCGCCCAACTCAGGCGCAAGCCCGCGCAAAGCGGCCATATCCGGCAGCACAATCGCGCCAAGATAATCTTGCCCCTCGCCCAAAATCACCGCATCGCGGATCAACCCGCCAAAGGCATTGACCATGCCTGCGCGCAAAGCCCCAACAGCAACCCATGTGCCAGTGTTGAGCTTGAAATTCTCCGCCGTGCGCCCATCGAAAAAGAAGCCGCGCGTCAGATCATCCGGGTCAGCCGGGCGCAAAGCATCGCCAAGGCAATAGAAGCCCTCATCGTCAAACATCTCCGCAGATTTGGCCGGATCGCCGTAATATCCCGGCGAGATTGACGGGCTCTTGATCCGCGCCTCCAACTTGCCGCCATTGGGCACAAGCTTCAATTTCACCCCGCGCGCAGGCACGCCAATATTGCCCGATTGCGCATGCTGCTCTGCACATTGCAGCGCAAAAGGGCCAGTTTCCGTCGCGCCCAAACCTGTGGTGAGCAAAACCTCGCGCCCAATGGACGCGCGCGAATGAGCAAGCAACGCATCCCACGTATGCTGCGCCATGCCGGCCCCCGCATACATCATCATATCGAGCTTGGCGAAAAACTTATCCCGCAGACCAGAATCCGCATCAAAGGCCCGCACAAGCGCCTCATAACCAGCCGGAACATTGAAATACCAAGTCGGGGAAATCTCGGCCAGATTGCGCAGGGTCTCGGCCATTCCCGCAGGCGTTGGCTTGCCCTCATCAATGTAAAACGTGCCGCCGTGATAAAGCGCCATGCCGCTGACCTTGTTGCCAGAAGCGGTATGATTCCACGGCGCCCAATCGACAAACACCGGTGGCTTATCGCGCAAGAAGCGAAAGCAATCCTCAACCAAAGCCTGATTGGAACAGATCATCGCTTGGGAATTGATCACCGCTTTGGGCGAGCCGGTAGAACCAGAGGTAAACAGATATTTCGCCACTGTTTGCGGGGTCAAAGCCGCAAATGCCGCCTCGGCCGTTTCATCCGCTTTTGTCGCCACAAGATCATCAAACACAAGCGCGCCCTTCGGGGCATTCACCGAACAAAGAACCGCGTGATCCCCGCCCGAAATCGCGCCAAGCGCGCGCGCATAGGCCGCGCCGTCGCGGGCAAAAACGATCCCCGGCTTGAGCAATGCATAGATGTCTTTGACCTTGGCGTGATCGGAGGAAACCAGCGAATAGGCGGTTGAAAGCGGCGCAAAGGGCACACCCACATATTGGCACGCCAGCCCAAGCAACGCATGATCCAGCGAATTTTCCGACAGGATCAAGACCGGGCGATCCGGCCCCAAACCGCGCGCCAAAAGCGCCGTCCCAAGGCTGCGCACAATCGCCAACGTTTGGGCAAAACTCACCCGCCGCCAATCGCCGCCATCAACCCGCTGCGCCAAATAGGGCGCATCCGGGCGCTCCTTGGCCCAATGAACAAGCCGATCCGGCATTGCGCGCACAACCGGCACGTCGCCTGCCACTTGCTCCATATAAATCACCCCGTCTTCGCGGCGATCCACTGTAAATTCTGGCGCCCAAAACGCGGGCGCGCTTGTTGTATCTTGCATCATGTCTTTCCCACAAATCGCCTAGCGCGGCGCCATCCGAATGGCGCCATCAAGGCGGATCACTTCACCGTTCAGCATGTCATTCTCAACGATATGGCGCGCAAGCGAGGCAAATTCCGCCGGTGCGCCAAGGCGCGATGGGAAAGGCACTTGCTTGCCCAAACTGTCCTGCACCTCTTGAGGGAGACCTTCCAAAAGCGGGGTGAGGAAAATCCCCGGCGCAATGGTGCAAACGCGAATGCCGATCTGGGATAGATCGCGCGCCATGGGCAATGTCATCCCGACGATCCCGCCCTTTGAGGCCGCATAAGCGACCTGCCCGACCTGGCCCTCATAAGCCGCCACAGAAGCGGTTGAAAGGATCACGCCGCGCGCGCCATCTTCATTGATCGGCTCGGCTTTGCTGATCAACAACGCGCCTTGCGAGGCACAATTAAACGAGCCAATCAGATTGACCCCAATCACCTTGGCAAACAGCGCCGGATCATGGGCCTCACCGCGCGAAACGGTCTTGGCCGCAGGGCCGATTCCGGCGCAATTCATCACCACTCGAAGCGGCACACCGCGCGCCTCAACGGCCGCAAACCCGGCCGCAACCGCGCCCGCATCAGATACATCAACCCGCTCAAAATGCCCGCCAAGGCTTGCCGCTTTCGCAGCGCCCGCCTCTTCGTTCATATCAAAAATCGTCACCTGCGCGCCCGCTGCCGCCAAAGCCTCAGCCACAGCTGCGCCCAAGCCCGATGCACCGCCCGTCACAACGGCGGCCATATCCCCAGAAATCTGCATGCCTTACTCCTCTGTCAGGCTCACACCGTGAATGCGGCTCAACAGCTCGCGCAACACGGTACGTTCTTTTTCGCTGAAATTACTTAGAAATGTATCTTCGTGCGCCTGCACAATCGCCAATGCCTCGCGATAGGCGGCCTGCCCGACCTTGGTCACCCGCAGCGCATAAGCGCGCCGATCGCCGGGCACTTTGTTGCGCTCAATCATGTCGCGGTTCTCAAGCTCATCCACAATCACAACCGTGCCGGAGCGCTCAATCCCAAGCGCGCGCGCCACATCAGATTGGCTGATATCGGGATTTTCAACCACCACAGACAGAACCGAAAACGTCCGCTGGCTGACGTTGAGCGCCTCTAATGTGGCGCGAAAATCACCGTGGATCAGCATGTAGGCGCGCTTGAGATTATAGCCAACAAGCCCGAGCAAATCATTCTGCGAAACGCCGCTCCCCGCCTCATTCGCCTCTTGTACGATTTTTAGCTTTGCCATTGAGCGCCCCCCATTCATTCTGTCGTCAAACTCAAAGCATCAAATAATTGGTGCTTCGGATATTGTTTACCGATAGAACAATACCTGCAAACCGCGCCGCACTTCAAGCGCAAACTCACCGCGCCAACCATCTGGCCCAATCCCCCGCGCCTCACGCTTTTGGCGCAAATACTCGGAAAGGCATCCCATGTTTGAAATCTCTGCCCCCGGCCTGCGCCATGTCTGCGATCTTGAGGTCAATCTCGATCCGATCCGCGAAATGGGCCATGGGCGCGCAGGCGCACGGCGCATCATTCCGATCATCGGCGGGCGCGCACATGGGCCTGAAATCAATGGGAAAATCCTCAATCTTGGCGCGGATTGGCAAACCATCTGGAGCGATGGCACCGCCGAGCTTGATACCCGCTATGCGATTGAAACCGATGACGGCGCCACGATTGAGATCAAAAACTACGGCTACCGCCACGGCGCGGCGGCGGTCGTTGCGCGCATCGCTGCGGGCGAAGATGTCGATCCGGGCGAATACTATATGCGCACCCACGCCCGCCTAGAAAGCGGCGATCCGCGCTATTCTTGGGTCAATAATACGCTGTTTATCGGCTCCGGCGGGCGCTTTGCCGGGCAGGTTCACGTCAAGCTTTTCGCATTGGATTAAGCGGCGGGGGCTTCGGGCTCAACCGCCTCAACCGGTGTTGGATCGGCCATCCCAAGCGTCTGGGTCGCCTCATATTGCGACAAAAAGACCTGCCCGCCGAGCTCTTGCAAGAAATGCGTCCGCTCAAGGCGATCCATCACAGGGCCCTTCACTTCCGAGAGATGCAGCCGGATGCCAAGATCCTTGAGCCGCGCATTGATCGCCTCAAGGCTTTCCAGCGCCGAAGTATCAATTTCGTTCACCGCCGGGCACATCAACACCACATCGCGCACTTCACTGTCGCGCGCAATCCGGTCGTAAATGTAATCCTCCAAGAAGCGCGCATTGGCAAAATACAGGCTCTCATCGACCCGGATCACCACAACATGCGGCAAGGTTTGAACCTTGTGACGATGGATATTGCGAAAATGCTCCGTCCCCGGAACAAGGCCAACTTCGGCCACATGCGGGCGCGAAGTCTTATAAAGATGCAGCACAATCGACAGGCCAACCCCGGCCGAAACGCCCATCTCAACGCCAAACCAAAGCGTCAGCAGAATGGTCGCCGTAACGGCGGCAAAATCGGCGCGGTTATAGTCCCAAGTGCGCTTGAGGATCGAGAAATCAACGAGGCTAAGCACAGCAACGATGATCGTCGCGGCCAGCGTCGCCTTGGGCAAAAAGAATAACGCAGGCGTCAAGAAGGCCGCCGCCAAGGCGATGCCGATGGCGGTATAAGCGCCCGCCGCCGGGGTCTGAGCACCCGCATCAAAATTCACCACAGAGCGGGCAAATCCGCCCGTCACCGGATAGCCGCCCGACATGGCCGAAGCGATGTTAGAGGCGCCCAAACCGATCAATTCCTGATCCGGCTGAATACGCTGGCGCCGCTTGGCCGCAAGGGTCTGGGCGACTGAAACAGACTCAACAAATCCGATGATCGAAATTAGGATCGCCGGGCCAATCAATTGCTCCCAAAGCGCTGGTGAAAGGCTTGGCGCAGTCAGCGGCGGCAGGCCCATCGGCACGGCCCCAACGATCTTGACCCCCGCCTTATCCAGCCCCAAGGCCCAGGCCAAAAACGCCGTGACCGCCACTGCTGCTACGGGCCCGGCCTTGGCCAAAAGCTCCGCCATCCGCGGTTTAAGGCCTGCAGAAATCAACAAAGGTTTCAGCCCCTTACGGACCCAAAAAAGAAACCCGGTCGCGCTGATCCCGATGAGAAGCGTCGGAAAGTTGATTTCACCTAAATGTTCGAAAAGTGAAAGAATGAGCTCGGGCAAAGTCGATCCAGAGGCTGAAATGCCAAGAATGTGCTTGAGTTGCGAGGCGGCAATCAACACACCAGAGGCAGTAATGAAGCCTGCAATCACCGGGTGGCTCAAGAAATTTGCAAGGAAGCCAAGCCGAAAAACACCCATCGCCAAAAGCACAACACCCGAGACAAAGGCCAGCGTTCCCGCAGCGACAGCATACTCTGCCGCCGAGCTCAGCCCCATATCCCCAAGCGCTGCCGCCGTCATCAAAGAGACAACCGCCACAGGCCCGACCGCAAGCGCACGGCTCGTCCCGAATATCGCATAGAACACCAGCGGCAGGATCGAGGCATAAAGCCCCATTTCCGGCGGCAAACCGGCCAGCAAAGCATAGGCCAGCGATTGCGGGATCAGCATGATCGTGACGATCAAAGCGGCCATCCCATCCGAGATCAATGTCTCGCGAGAATAGGTTTTGCCCCACTCAAGGATTGGCAAATAGCCGCGTAACTTAGCTTTGGAAATTTGCACCTCAGCGCCCCCTATTCAGCCGCATGATCGACCAAAACCGCTTCGGGTTTGGCCATCCATTCGCGCCCCTTCAACATTGCCCGCCAATAGACTGGGGGCAAAACTCTTTCCTTCAAAAGCCATGCGGCGCGCGAAGGTTTGGTGCCATCGATCATCCATGCCGGGAAGGATGGCAGCAGTTTTCCGCCATAACCAAACTCGGCCAAAACGATCTTGCCGCGCTCTACCGTTAGCGGACAAGAGCCGTAACCATTGTACTGCGCCGCCGCAGAACGCCCCTCGATATCGGCGACCACATTGGCCGCAACAACCGGGGCTTGCATACGCGCAGCAGCGGCCGTTTTGGCATTGGGCGCGTTCATCACATCGCCCAAGGACCAGATATTCTCATAGGTTTTGTGCCGCAAAGTCGCCTGATCAACATCGACCCAACCCGCCGCATCGGCCAGCGGCGAGACGCGGATAAAATCGGGCGCGCATTGGGGCGGAACGACATGCAGCATATCAAACTCAACCTCGACCCGCTCCACCGGCGTATCAGGTTTGCTGACCTCAAAGATCGCCTTTTTCGCAGGCCCATCAACAGCCACAAGATTATGCATGAAGTTGGTTTTGACACCGTATTTCGCAATATAGCTTTCCAGCGCGGGCACATAATCTTTGACCCCAAAAAGCACCCCGCCTGCATTGTTAAACTGGATATCAATCCCGCTCAAAACGCCGCTGCGGCTCCAATGATCCGCCGAGAGATACATCGCTTTTTGCGGCGCGCCTGCGCATTTGATCGGCATGGGTGGCTGGGAAAATATCGCGCGGCCCTGGCGCAATTCTCGCACGAGCTTCCACGTGTAAGGCGCTAAATCATAACGATAATTTGAGGTTACACCATTCTTGCCAAGCGTATCCTCTAGCCCCTCAATCGCGCCCCAATCAAGCTTAAGCCCGGGCGCCACAATCAAGCGCGTATATTTCACAACCCGGCAACCATCGAGCACCAGCGCGTTATTCGCCGGCTCAAATGCAGCCACCGCAGATTTGATCCAATGCACGCCGCGCGGGATCAACGACCCCATCGTGCGCGCAGTTTTTTCGGGCTCAAAGACGCCCGCGCCAACCATCGTCCAGCCGGGCTGATAATAGTGTACATCGGCCGGATCAATCAGCGCAATTTCAAGCTCGGGTTTGCGCGCTTTGAGCGATGAAGCCGCAGCGATCCCGCCTGCCCCAGCGCCAACAATCACCACATCGAAACTTGCGTCGGCTTGGTCCAAAGGCGTGCGCCCACCATTGGCAATCCGCCGCGCCACACCGCCCATATCATAGCCCGCCGCTTTGGTCGCCGAGAGGATTTCAACCACCGGCTTTTCGCCCGCCATCGCCAAGGACCACAGGGTCGCCGAGCGCGTTCCGGAGCGACAATAGGCCAAAACCGGCCCGGGCAATTCGCGCAAAGCTGCACCAAATTCGCGCGCGGTTTCTTCGCGCACGACGCCCGGCGTTACCGGCAAATAGACAAAGGCAAGCCCGGCCTTTTTCGCCGCCGCCGCCACCTCTTCTTGGCTTGGCTGATCCGGCGCTTCGCCATCAGGGCGATTGCAAATCACAGCGCGAAAGCCTTGTTTTGCAAGGGTATTCATATCATCAAGCGCGACTTGCGCCGAAACCGAGAGCGCATTTGTAAGGGCTTTGATTTCCAATGTCTTCTCTCCCATGGGCGCAAATCAGCGCGCATTTGATGATTTCCAAAAATGGCAGGGCGTATCGCCGCCCCGCCTTTTGTCGTCGCTTTAAAGCCCGTTGACCGGCACTTTGAGGAAGGTTTTGCCTTGCTCATCTTTTGGCGGCAGCTCACCGGCACGCATATTTACCTGCAACGATGGGATGATCAGCTTGGGCATATCCAGCTGGGCATCGCGCTCGGTGCGAAACTTGACGAAATCCGCCTTGGATTTGCCCGCGCCCACGTGAATGTTGTGCTCTTTTTCCGCGCCAACAGTGGTTTCCCACTCAATATCGCGGCCATTGGGCCCATAATCATGGCACATAAACAGGCGCATATCTTCGGGCAGCGACAAGACTTTCTGAATGGAATCAAACAAGATCCCAGCATCCCCGCCCGGGAAATCCGCCCGCGCCGAGCCGCCATCAGGCATAAACAGCGTGTCGCCCGTAAAGGTCGCGTTGCCCATCGTATGGGTCATACAGGCCGGCGTGTGGCCCGGCGTATGCATCACAAAGGCCGTCAAGCCGCCAATTTTGTAGGTATCGCCATCCTTAAAGAGCCGGTCAAATTGCGAACCGTCGCGCTGAAATTCTGTACCCTCATTGAAGACTTTACCGAAGGTTTCTTGAACCACGGTGATATTCTCGCCGATACCGATTTTACCGCCCAGTTTGCTCTGAATATAGGGCG
The DNA here is from genome assembly GCA_047631555.1 of Halocynthiibacter sp. Taxonomy (GTDB): domain Bacteria; phylum Pseudomonadota; class Alphaproteobacteria; order Rhodobacterales; family Rhodobacteraceae; genus JBLHZY01. The sequence goes on from JBLHZY010000001.1 coordinate 943,284, forward strand.
CCGCCGAGAGATGATCCGCATGGACGTGAGTCTCGATAAGCCATTGAAGATCAAGATTTTCTGCCTCGATATAGGCGATCATCTGATCCGCATGATCATAGGTGATCCGGCCAGCGGCATAGTCGATATCCATCACTGAATCCACCACCGCGCAGGCGTTGGAGCCGGGATCTTTGACCACATAGCTGATCGTATTGGTGGCCGGATCGAAGAAGGCCTTTACGGGCGGAATAACGTCCATTTCTACAGGGTAATTCGATTGCATAAAGGGTCTCCTTATAGGGCGCAGATTTAGGCTGTTTGCGCTTTGAGGCGCGATGAATAACGCATCCATGCGCGCGCGATGAATATGCCGACCATAAGCGCGGCAAAGAAAATCAGAACGTCAGGGTCGAGCGTCCCAAGGGCAGGCAATGCGCCACCGGGGCAAAAGCCTGCGATGCCCCAGCCGATGCCAAAGATCGCCGAGCCACCGATCAAGCGCGCATCAATCTTGCGGCTTGTGGGGACGTTGAAAACAGGCTCTTGGATCGGGGCCGGACGGCGAAAGGCGATGCGATAGCCGATAAACGCGGTGATAAAGGCAGAGCCCATGACCAAGGCAAGGGATGGGTCCCAAGTCCCTGCAAAGTCAAAGAAATTCACAACTTTCGCAGGGTTGGACATGCCCGAAATGGTGATGCCAAGGCCAAAGATGACGCCGATGATATAGGTTGTCAGATGTTTCATTGCTCTATCCTGCGAACACGTGGCGGATCACATAGACGCTGATCGCTGTGGTTGTCATAAAGGTCGCCGTGGCCGCGATGGAGCGCGGCGAAAGGCGGGCCATGCCGCAGACGCCGTGTCCGGAGGTACAGCCCGATCCAAGCGTCACACCGACGCCAACAATCACGCCGCCAATAATCAAGGAGAGCCGCGAAACTGGTACATCAAGCGGGGCAAATTCGCCCATGACGGCCGCATAGAGCAGCGGCGCCGTGACCATGCCCGCAAGCAAAAGCGCGCGCCAAGCCCAGTCTGAAGAACTCGCAGGCGAGATAACCCCGGCCAAGATGCCTGTGGCGCCAAAAATGCGCCCCTGAAAGATCATCAAAAGCGCCGAAGCGAGGCCGATGAGCGCGCCGCCAATAAGGGCAGCATAGGGTGTAAATTCTGTGATCATCGGGCAAGCCCTACCCGGATCGAGATTTGTGCGTTGTGATGCGTCATTGCGCGCATTTCCTATTTCTGGGGCCGGTTCGTTTAGCGAATTATGGCCGTGTATTGCTGTGGTTCAGTATTACACTTGCAGAAATACGAATATGTTTAGGTGAATACAAGCCCCGCTTTGGATTTGACGCGACTTATTTGCCCCCAAAACGCCCGCCTATGATGGCAACAGTCTGAAAACATTGAATTAACCAAGCCGACAAAAGAAGAAGGGGCGCCCCCGCAAGGCCGCCCCTTCAATTTTGCATAGCGCATTTTCGCCGATTATTCGGTAACAAGCACCGATGTCATCACGTCAGGCTTGCCAATCACCGCGCCATTGCCGCCTTTGCCGCGCTTGATCGCATTGACCACGCCCATGCCAAAAACGACCTTGCCCACAACGGTATATTGCCCGTTGAGATGCGGCGCAGGCGCGAACATGATGAAGAACTGCGAATTGGCGGAATCTGGGCTTGAGGAGCGGGCCATGCCGATCACACCGGCCTCAAAGGGCTGATCCGAGAATTCAGCTTTCAGATCGGGGTAGGACGAGCCGCCCGTTCCTGCACGGCGCATATCCGCGCCAAATTTGCCAAATTCAACATCGCCGGTTTGCGCCATGAACCCATCAATCACCCGGTGGAACACCACGTTATTGTAAGCGCCCTCAGCGGCCAAATCGGTGATCCGTTTGACATGCAGCGGCGCCACATCTTCAAACAGGTCGATCACAACAAGGCCATTGTGGTTCTCGCCTTCAATCTGGATCTCAAGCCCTGTGGCCAAAGCCGGCCCCGCCGCCAACGCGGCCACAACTGCCAATATCTTACGCATCAGCAGCAACTTTCACCGAGATCATCCGATCCGGCGCCATTGGCGGCTCGCCGCGCGCGATCGCATCGACATGCTCCATGCCCGATGTCACGCGGCCATAAACGGTATATTGACCGTTGAGGAAGTGATTGTCGGAAAAGTTGATGAAAAACTGAGAGTTAGCTGAATCTGGGCTCGAGGAGCGCGCCGCGCCAATGGTGCCGCGATCATGGGGCAGCTTAGAGAATTCCGCCTTCACATTGGGCAGATCAGAGCCGCCAGTGCCCGCCGAGCGGATGTTGAAATCCTTTTCCATATTGCCATTGGCCACATCGCCGGTTTGCGCCATGAAACCGTCAATCACCCGGTGAAAAGCCACGTTATCATAGGCGCCTGCGCGGGCGAGCTCTTTGATACGGGCTGTGTGAAGCGGGGCAACATCGGCCAAAAGCTCGATTGTGACGGTGCCGTCTTTGAGTTCGATCAAAAGCGTGTTTTCGGGATCTTTAATATCGGCCATCTGCGGCAACTCCTTATATGTTTGGCCGGCACACTAAGGCGCGCACCAGATAAGGGAAAGGGCGATGTTGACGCCGTCCCCTTTCTGGGGCCAATAGTGAGAGGCAAAGGCCGCCGCCCCGAACGCTGCCCAAAAGGAGCCAAAGATGAGCTGGAAAACCCTCGACGATTTCGATCTTGCCGGAAAATCTGTTTTGACGCGCGTGGATATCAATGTCCCCGTCGAGAACGGCAAGGTTACCGACGCAACCCGGATCGAGCGGATCGTGCCCACGGTGCGCGATATTCTGGCGCGCGGCGGCAAGCCGATTTTGGCGGCGCACTTTGGCCGCCCAAAAGGCCAAGTTATCCCAGAGATGAGCCTTGCAATCGTTCTGCCGGCTTTGGAAAAGGCGCTTGGCCAGAAGGTTATTTTTGCCGATATCTCGGGCGGAAAATCGGCCAAATCCTATGTCGCCTCCATGCAGGTAGGCGAGGTTATCTTGCTGGAAAACCTACGTTTTAATCCCGGCGAAGAGGCCAATGATCCCGGCTTTGCTGCAGAGCTGGCCGCGCTTGCGGATATCTATTGCAACGATGCTTTCTCCGCCGCGCACCGCGCCCATGCCTCAACCGAAGGCATTGCCCAATTGCTCCCCTCTTGCGCCGGGCGCCTGATGCAGGCCGAGCTGAGCGCGCTTGAAACCGCCCTTGGGACGCCCAAGCGGCCCGTTGTCGCGCTTGTTGGCGGGGCCAAGGTTTCGACCAAGCTTGATCTGCTCGGCAACCTTGTGCGCAAGGTTGAATATCTGGTGATCGGCGGCGGCATGGCCAATACGTTTCTGGCGGCCAAAGGCATCAATGTGGGCAAATCGCTCTGCGAGCATGATCTTGCCGATACCGCTCTCGACATCCTCAAAAAGGCCGATGAAGCGGGCTGCGAGATCGTTTTGCCCCTCGATATCGTCGTGGCGCGCGAGTTTAAGGCGGGCGCGGCAAGCGAGACTTTGCTGGTTGATGCTTGCCCTGCAGACGCGATGATCTTGGACGCAGGCCCCCAATCGGTTGCCCGTATTGCCGAGATTTTTGAGGCCTCCCAAACGCTGATCTGGAACGGCCCGCTTGGCGCCTTTGAGATCGCGCCTTTCAACGCCGCCACCAATGCCGCCGCCGCCAAAGCCGCCGCGCTTACCCGCGAAGGCAAGCTGATTTCGGTTGCGGGCGGCGGGGATACTGTCGCCGCGCTCAACCAAGCCGGGGCGGCCGATGATTTCACCTATATCTCAACCGCAGGCGGCGCGTTTTTGGAATGGATGGAGGGCAAAACATTGCCCGGCGTCGCAGCGCTTGAAACCTAGGTTACTGGCGCCAATCGGCAACAATTGGGCCTGATTACCCGAATTTCTCACGCAAAAACCGCTCGTTAGCGCAACCATCCATGGCGTTAGCGCAACCAATGTTGCATTGCGCCGCGCGACTGTTAGGTGAGGGTCAAATCCAGTTTGATCCGAGGAAATAGTGATGAAAACCACCCGCGCCGTTCAAAAGATTCTTGCCAATTATGAGGGCGAAACGCCCGGCGTCAAAGGCAAGCTCGCCTCAATGCTGATGGAAGGCAAATTGGGCGGCACGGGCAAAATGATCATCCTGCCGGTCGATCAAGGCTTTGAGCATGGCCCCGCGCGCACCTTCGCGCCCAACCCCGGCGGCTATGATCCACACTACCATTACCAATTGGCAATCGACGCGGGCCTTAACGCGTTCGCCGCCCCGCTTGGCCTTTTGGAAGCGGGTGCGGATACATTCGCCGGCCAAATCCCAACGATCCTCAAATGCAACTCGGCCAACTCGCTCATGTCCGACACGGCCGGCAAGAACCAAGCGGTCACGGCCTCTGTCGATGATGCGCTGCGCCTTGGTTGCGCGGCCATCGGCTTTACCATCTACCCCGGCTCGGACGCGCAGCTTGATATGTACGAAGAGATCGTCGCGATGCGCAAAGAGGCCGCGGCCAAAGGCATCGCAACCGTGATCTGGTCCTACCCGCGCGGCGAAGCGATCACCAAAGACGGCGAAACAGCAATCGACGTGGCGGCCTATGCCGCCCAAATCGCCGCCCTGCTCGGCGCCCATATCATCAAGATCAAGCTGAGCACCGATCACCTGATGCTGCCCGAGGCCAAGAAGGTCTATCAAGATCTGAAAATCGACATCGCGAGCCAAGCGGCGCGCGTGCGCAATTGCATGGATGCTTCATTCGCCGGACGGCGCATTGTTGTCTTCTCGGGCGGCGCGAAAAAGGGCGCTGACAGCGTTTATGACGATGCGCGCGCGATCCGCGATGGCGGCGGCAACGGCTCGATCATTGGGCGCAACTCGTTCCAACGCGACCGTGCCGAAGCGCTCGCCATGCTTGGCCAGCTGATCGACATCTACAAAGGCAAAGCGTAACCGCCGGCCCAACGGCGCCATACCAACCGCGCCCCATACAAATGGCCCCTACCGCTACATGTGGTAGAGGCCCAAGCCCCCTTCCCCCAAGCACCTTATAAATAACGAAGATTCCCAATTTAGGGGATTCACAAAGCGATTCGCTTGTGCAATGATTCCCTTGAGCACACCCGCTAAAGAGGCGTGCCGAGGCAGAGTTAATAAATCGAGTGAGCAGGTTTCCATGAACGCCCCGCGCAAGCGCCCCGGTTTTGGGGTTGTTATATATTTCGCCGTCGTCTTTTCCCTCGGCACCTATTTTGCGTTCGCCTCTGTGCAGGGCGATTTTGGCCTGTTCCGCCGCATCCAAATCGAAGCCGAAGCCAAAGATCTGCGCAAAGAGATCGATAGGCTTGATATTGAGCTGGCGATGATGCGCAACAAAACTCACCGCCTCTCGGATGAATTTCTCGATGTTGATCTGCTCGATGAACAGGCCCGCGATGTGCTTGGCATGGTGCGCGGCGACGAGATCGTCATCCGCTAACCAGTCGTTTTTCGAACCCCTTTTCAAAAACCATGTGCATTCCTCCGCGCGCTGCTGTATAAATAGTTTAACACTAAACTATACTCGCAGCTCCAAGGAGAAGGCCGCATGGCGACCCGAAAAACCGCTGGAAAATCAAACGTTTCCAAGGAAGACCTGCTGAAGCATTACTCAGATATGCTTTTGATCCGTCGATTCGAAGAAAAGGCTGGCCAGCTTTATGGCATGGGCCTGATCGGCGGCTTTTGTCACCTTTACATCGGCCAAGAGGCTGTTGTTGTTGGGCTAGAGGCTGCCGCCGAAGAAGGCGACAAACGCATCACATCTTACCGCGACCACGGCCATATGCTGGCCTGCGGGATGAACCCTGACGGCGTTATGGCCGAATTGACCGGGCGCGAGGGCGGCTATTCCAAGGGGAAAGGCGGCTCGATGCACATGTTCTCCAAAGAAAAGCATTTCTACGGTGGCCACGGCATTGTTGGTGCGCAAGTGCCGCTTGGCGCAGGGCTCGCCTTTGCCGACAAATACAACGAAAACGGCCGCGTGACCTTCACCTATTTCGGCGATGGCGCAGCCAACCAAGGCCAGGTTTACGAGACATTCAACATGGCCTCGCTCTGGCAGCTTCCGGTGATTTTCGTCATCGAAAACAACCAATATGCCATGGGCACCGCGATGAAGCGCTCGACCTCCTCGGCCGATATCCACACCCGCGGCGAGGCCTTCGGGATCAAAGGCGAAGCGGTTGACGGGATGGATGTTCTGGCCGTCAAAGAAGCCGGGCAAAAGGCTGTCGCGCACTGCCGCGCGGGCAAAGGCCCCTATATTCTTGAAGTAAAAACATATCGTTACCGTGGCCACTCGATGTCTGACCCGGCGAAATATCGCACCCGCGAAGAGGTGCAGAAAATGCGCGAAGAGCGCGATCCTATTGAAGCGATCCGCGCCATGCTGCTCACCGGCAAACACGCCACCGAAGATGATCTCAAAGCCATCGACAAAGAGATCAAGGGCATCGTCAACGCGTCCGCCGAATTTGCCAAAGCCAGCCCCGAGCCCGCGCTCGAGGAACTTTGGACAGACATCTACGCGGAGGCATAAACCATGCCTCATTTTGAAATCTATGTCGCCGATGTAAGCGCTGCAAAGACCTATTACACAGGCCTGTTTGGCTGGACTTATGCGCCAATGCCGGGTGCTGAGGAGTGGGAATACCATCTGGCAACTGGCCGCGATATCGGCACAGGCAAAGGCTGCACCGTTGGCCTGTCTCGTCGCCCCGATACAGCCCATCCCGCAGGCAGCGCTGTGCGCGGCGGAACCATGACATTTGAGGTCGATGACTGCGATGCGGCCTATGAATGGGCGCTCAAAAACGGTGGCGCCGAAGCGCTGCCACCCGCCGATTATCCGGGCGTTGGCCGCGTGGCCTGTGTTGAGGACGGTCAAGGAAATATCGTCGGAATGATCACTCCGATCGCTGGAGAAGAATAATATGGCACTCGAAATTCTCATGCCCGCGCTTTCGCCCACGATGGAAGAAGGCACATTGGCCAAATGGCTCGTTAAAGAGGGCGATACCGTTGCCTCTGGCGATATCCTGGCCGAGATCGAAACAGACAAAGCCACGATGGAATTCGAGGCGGTTGATGAAGGCGTGATCGGCAAGATCCTGATCGCGGAAGGGACCGAAGGCGTGAAGGTCAACACGGCCATCGCGGTGCTGCTCGAAGAGGGCGAAAGCGCCGATACGGTTGTGGCCCCTGCCGCCGCCGCCGCGCCTGCCCCCGCCGCCGAAGCCGCGCCCGCAAAGCCTGCTGCCAAAGCCGCCGCCGCCCCAATCGCGCCGCGCAACGTTGCGCCCGATTACCCCGCTGGCACAGAAATGAAAGCAACGACCGTGCGCGAAGCCCTACGCGATGCCATGGCCGAAGAAATGCGCCGCGACGCGGAGGTATTTCTGATGGGGGAAGAGGTCGCCGAATACCAAGGCGCCTATAAAGTTAGCCAAGGGTTGCTCGATGAATTCGGCGCAAAACGGATCATTGACACGCCGATTACCGAGCATGGTTTTGCTGGGATTGCTGTGGGCGCTGCTTTTGGCGGGCTCAAGCCAATCGTTGAGTTCATGACCTTTAACTTCGCCATGCAAGCCATTGATCATATTATCAATTCGGCGGCGAAAACGCTCTATATGTCGGGCGGCCAGATGGGCGCTCCGATGGTGTTTCGTGGCCCCAATGGTGCGGCGGCCCGCGTAGGCGCGCAGCACTCGCAGGACTATGCCGCTTGGTACTCGATGGTGCCCGGTCTCAAGGTCGTCATGCCCTATTCTGCGGCAGATGCAAAAGGCCTGATGAAGACCGCGATCCGCGATCCAAACCCGGTGATCTTCCTCGAGAACGAGATGCTTTATGGCCGCTCTTTTGACGTGCCGGTCATGGACGATTTCACCATTCCTTTCGGCAAAGCCCGCATCTGGCGCGAGGGAGAAGACGTCACAATCGTGAGCTTCGGGATCGGCATGCAATACACGCTTGAAGCCGCCGATGAACTGGCCAAAGAGGGCATTTCCGCCGAGGTGATCGATCTGCGCACCCTGCGCCCAATTGATTACGACACCGTCCTCAACAGCGTGATGAAAACCAACCGCTGCGTGACCGTTGAGGAAGGCTGGCCCGTTGGCTCCATCGGCAATCATCTGGGTGCCACGATCATGCAGCGCGCCTTTGATTATCTCGACGCGCCAGTGATCAATTGCACCGGCAAAGACGTGCCCATGCCCTATGCCGCCAACCTTGAAAAACATGCGCTCATCACCACCGCCGAGGTGATTGAAGCCGTGAAATCAGTTACTTATCGCTAGGAGAGCATGATGCCGATAGAAATCCTGATGCCCGCGCTCTCGCCCACAATGGAAGAGGGCACGCTCGCGAAATGGCTGGTCAAAGAGGGCGATACGGTCGCCTCCGGCGATCTGCTGGCCGAGATCGAAACAGACAAGGCCACGATGGAATTCGAGGCCGTTGATGAAGGCGTGATCGGCAAAATTCTGATCCCGGCAGGCTCTGAAGGCGTCAAAGTAAACACCGCGATTGCTGTTCTGCTTGAAGACGGCGAAAGCGCCGATGATGTTGCCGCTACACCCGCGCCAAAAGCAAGCGATGCCCCTGCGCCCGCAGCAGCGACCCCTGCGCCCGCCGCCGCAAGCGAAGCCGCCGCACCGGCCCCCGCGGCCCCGCAAGCCGCTGATGGCACACGCCTTTTCGCCTCGCCCTTGGCGCGCCGCATCGCCGCGCAAAACGGCGTTGATCTGGCAACGATCCAAGGCTCTGGCCCCAAAGGCCGGATCGTCAAAGCCGATGTGACCGGCGCCCCTGCAAGCGCCGCCGCCCCGGCCAGCGCGGCAAAAGCTGCATCCGCACCCGCCGCGCCAAGCGCGCCATCCGGCGCCTTCCCAACCGGCCCAAGCACAGAAACCGTGCTCAAAATGTATGCGGACCGCGAGTATGAAGAAATCGCCCTCAACGGCATGCGCAAAACCATCGCAGCGCGCCTTACCGAGGCCAAACAAACCATCCCGCATTTCTACCTGCGCCGCGATATCAAGCTCGATGCGCTGATCTCCTTTCGCAGCCAGCTCAACAAACAACTCGAAGCGCGCGGCGTGAAGCTTTCGATCAACGATTTCATCATCAAAGCCTGCGCGCTCGCCCTACAGCAAGTGCCCACGGCCAATGCGGTCTGGGCCTCGGATCGCCTGCTGCAGCTCAAGCCATCCGATGTCGCGGTTGCCGTTGCGATTGAGGGCGGCCTCTTCACGCCCGTGCTGAAAGACGCCGAAAGCAAAAGCCTCTCCGCCCTCTCAACCGAGATGAAAGATCTCGCCACCCGCGCCAAGAGCCGCAAACTCGCCCCGCACGAATACCAAGGCGGCAGCTTTGCAATCTCGAACCTCGGAATGATGGGGATCGACAACTTTGACGCGGTGATCAACCCGCCGCATGGTGCGATCCTTGCGGTTGGGGCTGGCGTTAAAAAGCCCGTGGTCAACGCCGAGAACCAGGTCGAAATCGCGACCGTGATGTCGGTCACGCTCTCGGTTGATCACCGCGTGATTGATGGGGCTTTGGGCGCAGAATTGCTTGCCGCCATCACAAATAGTCTGGAAAACCCAATGGGGATGCTGGCTTAACATCGCCGCGCAACCCCCTGATAAAAATACAAAAAGTCGAAGTCATCTCTGCGTGACCTCGGCTTTTTCTTGGCTCAAATACTCAAATCCCCAAACGCGCCACAATAGCCGCGCGCCCGAGATCACTCCTCAGGATCAGCACAAATCCCAAGCAATTGGTTCATCGAAACGGAGGGCTGATCACAGCCCGCCTCGCCCACGATGCGCGCCGGAACCCCGGCAACCGTCGTGCAGCACGGCACGTCTTCCAAAACAACCGAACCCGCCGCGATCCGCGAACAATGGCCGATTTTGATGTTGCCAAGAACCTTCGCCCCAGCCCCAATCATCACCCCATCGCCGATTTTCGGATGGCGATCTTGATCTTCTTTGCCGGTCCCGCCAAGCGTTACCGAATGCAGGATCGAAACATTATCCCCGACAACGGCCGTCTCGCCAAAGACGATCGAATGCGCGTGATCCAAGAAGATCCCCTTTCCAACGCGGCACGCCGGATGAATATCGACGCCGAATTGCTCAGAGACCCGCATTTGGATGAAATAGGCCAAGTCCTTGCGGCCCTGCTGCCAAAGCCAATGCCCGACCCGGTAGGCCTGAATCGCTTGGAACCCTTTGAAATACAACAAAGGTTGCAAAAATCGCATGCACGCCGGATCGCGGTCATAAACGGCAACAATATCCGCGCGCGCCGATTGGCCAAGCGAGGGATCGCTCTCATAAGCTTCATCCGCAATCTCGCGAAGCAGCTGCTCGCTCATCTCCGAGGAAGCCAGTTTTTGCGCCATACGGTAGGCCAAAGCCTGCTCCAAGGTCGCGTGGTGCAGCACACAGGCATGCACCAAACCGCCCAAAAACGGCTCATCCAGAACCGCTTGGCGGGCCTCGTCAGAGATCCGGTCCCAAACGGGATCAAGCTCAGTCAGTTTCGTGCGTGTCTTGGCCATCAGCAAAATCCTTTGATTGCCCGATGTTTACACCAAACTGATACCATTCTCAAAGCGCAAAGCTGTGATTTCTCCGATCACATTTCGAAATACGCATCCAACCCTATGATCCAAATAGAAAAAACCGCCCCATGCAGCGCAAGGGACGGTCAAAATTTTCGCAAATATCGCCCTTATTCGGAGGGCAAGGTCAGGCGCAGCAAGTGCACTGCAATACGCAATGTTCCGCCAGCAAAATCACCGCCCTCGCCCGTAAGGATCAAATCCTCTGGCGAATAATAGGTCAGCGGCGTCCCCGTCAGCCCACGCAGCCACGAGCCCGTTGATAGCCCAAGCCCTGAACCATAGCGATTGTCCGAACCACTGACCCCGATGCGAAAGCTCGTGAGCGTCCCGGTGATCTCGGCAAGAACCCGGCCAGTGATCCCATAGACAACGGCATTGGCCGGCAAGGCGGCAATCACATCGCTCGTGGCGCCTGCGCCAATCACATGATCGATCTCGATCACTTCCTGAATGATCGCGGCCCCATTGGCCGATGTCGCCGCAGCGCCCGCCGACCAATTCGTGCCATCAAAGCTCGCATGCGCCGATTGATCGACGATATAGGCGCGAAAACCGGTTTGAGCGGGTGCGAAAGTCCACCCACCGCCGGAATAGATGGCGATCTTGCCCTCCTGCCCGGCCCAATCATTCACCGCGCCAAGCGGCACCCCATAACAATCCCCACCATTGGCAAGCGCCGGTGGCAGCGTGGTCGTAACCGATTGCAAAACCAATTGCACCAAACCATCAAGCCGCGTCAGCGCCTCGTTTACGGTCACATGTTTTTGCGCCTGTGCTGGCTCAACCAGCGGCAATTCAAGACGAGACGTATCAGCCATTGATTTCTACCTTTCTAAAAAGCCCGGCCCCGAAGGTGTCGGAGACCTGTGCAACTTCGAGCGTGAATGCCCCTGTGACGCCATCGCTGGCTTGCTGTGCAGCTGTGTAAACCCATGCCGGGCTTGAGATATTTTCGCTGCGGATGAGCGAGCCGCCTTGCGAAATCCGCAAAATATAGGCCTCTGAGGCCTCGCCCAATGGCACCTCAACCGATTGCCAGCTATCGCCATCGATCCGTGTACGGCGCACCCAAGTGATCATCAGATCGCCGCCGCTGTCACGCGCGGCATTGAGATGCGCCGGCGCAAAGGGGCGCAGCCCGATGCCATCAAAGGCCTCGCTAAAGTGCTGATAGGAGGGATCATCATAGGGCCGCTGTGAGGGGCCAATCCGATAATGCCGCGCCAATCCGCGTGCCGATTGTGCGTGGTCAATCTGTTGCGGCGCGCCATTGAGCAGCACGAAAAGCGAACCCGCAGGCCACTCAGCATCCAACGCATCCGTCCCCGCCTGCCCGCGAAGGCGCAAGCTCAGCTCATAGGTCCGCTCGCCAACCAGCTCAGCCTCACCAAATTGGAAAATCTCCCAATTCGCGCCTGATCCATCGCCGATCGCGGCCACATTGGCCCCATTCAAAACCGCCTCCAACTCAGCCGAGGCCAAAGCCCCCGAAATGAGTTTCACCCGAACACTTGGCCCACGATCCCAAAGCCCGGCTTGGGCCTTGAACAAGGGCGTTTGCGTCGTCCCGATGATTGAGGCTGCGGGCAAAAGCCGGTTCAGCTCATAGCCCGCATCCGAGGCCGAAGAATAGACCGCAACCGATCCCGGCCAGGCCTGCGCCAGAAGCTTATGCCGTTCTGTGGTGCCGCGGGTCTTTCTAAGATTTGCCATGTATTTTGCTCTGCCTCTTATGCGCTCCGCACAAGAGAGATAAAAAAGGCGGCAACGGGGTCACCCCCGGGCCGCTTTACTCATCTCTTCTAGCATGCCCAAAAGCTACTTAGCATCGTCCCGAAAGTCAAGAAATTTAAGGCTAACAAGGGGTTAAGGCTTAGCGCCGCTGCTTTAGAGCTTTGTGCAATCGCCCGAAATCTAAGGCAAATTCACCGCCCGCTGAAATGCACCGCCGCAAAGCCCTGCCGCGCCGCGCGCACCACTCACCATTGAAAAACCGCAGCAGTTCAGTCCAATTTGCGCACAATAACCTTGCCCGTTGCGGGCACTTCAACGCGCAGATGCGCCGCCTGAACAACATTCAAAACCTGTGGCGGGCGAAAACAAACCCAGTTCGCATGGCCCCTGTGGCGCACGCTTTCATAGCGGATGCCGGCGATCTCTGCCCCCGGCCCCAAAGCCCGAACGGCCCGCCCAAAGGCTTGCGGCACCGGGTAGCTTGCATCATCGGGGTCGTGAAATTCGGGGTGCTTGCCGAGGATATCCAGGTAGGCCCCGCCAAGATCAGCGCTATATTCGCGGTAGGTTTCCGACTTGCTGGTGAGCGCGCTCAAAGCGATTTCCTTGCGCAGCCCATTGGCAACCTCAAGCACCGCCGTTGTTAACGAAGTCGCGGCATACCAAGCGCCCAGGCTCGCATCCGAAAAGCGCAAACCGCTCGGCGAGCCATGCAAAAACGCCGCCATAATGATGCTGGCATTCTCGCGCCCATAGACCTGCTCGCTGCGTTCAAGCCGCGCCAGCCGTGGCGCGACGAGCCGATCATTCGTCCAGCCCTCAAGCGCCATCACCGCCTCAAGATCGCCCGCTGAGCAAACATCCTCAAACGCCGAGACAGGGGGAAACCGCGACGGGATCAACCGGCGCGTGCCCTTTGGCGCGGCCACCTGTTCATAATCGCCAAACGCGGCGCTCATACGAAAACGATATCCGCATCCCCGACCGGCTCAAAGCTGCCCTCCGGCGCGCCGTGCCCTATATGCCCGCCGCGCCAGGCATCCAAATAGCGGCGCACGCTCATAATCCCGTCATGGGTTCCATCCAGAATATAGGCAAGCGGCGAGGCCCCGCTAAACAGCGTCCCCTTATGCGCGCCCTTCAGCCAGACCTGCGCCTGATTGGGATCCTCAAACAGGATCGCAAGCGCCTTATAAATCCCGAGCACCGCCGATATCCGCAAAAGCGTATCAAGCGGCAAGGTCACGGGCTCATCCGCCTGCGCCTTCTTCATCCACTGGTGATAGGTTGATCGCCCCGGCTCGCCAAGGATCACAATCCGCTCGCGTTCACTAAGCCCCCACTGCGCCGCAATCGCGCGAAAGGCCCGCAGCCCGGGGCCGCTGGCCCGTTTGCGATCCGCCAAAGTAAGGGTATGAAACCCACCCTGCTGAGGATGGGCGCTAAAATCATGGGACTCTGCAAGTTGCATCATGGCCTCCTTGTTGGCCGATTTGTCTTATTACAGATATATAGTCTATATATAGACAAGTCAAGATCGCCAGCAAAGCACCAGGCCAAGCTCATAAGAAAAAGGCCCAAGGTTTCCCCCGGGCCGCTCTCTATCTCATAGCGCTCAAAGCCTACTCAGCAGCGGCCCGCTCTGCCTCGATCTTGCGCCAAGCCGATACGTTGGCGTTGTGATCGGCCAAGGTCGTCGCGAAAGCATGCCCGCCCGTGCCATCGGCCACAAAGAAGATATAGGGCGTATCGTCTGGGTTCAGCGCCGCCTCAATCGCGGCAAGTCCCGGATTGGCAATCGGCGTCGGCGGAAGGCCCTCGATCACATAGGTGTTATACGGCGTCTCGCGCTGCAGCTCGCTTTGGCGAAGGCCGCGCCCAAGAACGCCCTGCCCGTTGGTCACGCCGTAAATCACGGTCGGATCGGTCTGCAAACGCATCCCCTTATTGAGCCGGTTGACAAAAACGCTGGCAACTTGGCGCCGCTCGTCAGCAAGGCCCGTTTCCTTTTCAACGATCGAGGCCATGATCAGCGCCTCTTCCTTGCTGTCATAGGGCAGATCACTGGCGCGATCCTTCCAAGCGGTTTCAAGGCGAAGCGCCTGTTTTTCCGTCATCTTGGCAATCAATTCGATGATGCTCGCGCCCGGACGCACCTCATAAGAATCCGGTGCAAGCGATCCTTCGGCAGGAAGGCTCGCAGGCGGGCTTTGCAAGAAATCAGCCTGCTTAAGCGCCTCAACAATCTGCCAGCTGGTCGCCCCTTCGGCCAAAGCAATACGGTAGCGCGTATCGGCCTCAGCGCGGCGCGCAACATAGGCCTCGGGCACAACCGCGCCCTCTTCGCCTGCCTCACCGGGCTCAAAACTGGCAATCTCAACGAATTTGTCGGTCGCCGGATCAAGCGCACGCACCTGAACCTGAACGCGGTTGATCCCGATGCGGTAAACGATCTCCGTGCCGCAGGTCGAGGCCCCGCCGCGCGTTACCAGCTCGATGATTTGCTCCATGCTCGCATGTTCAGGTACAAGAAAAGACCCCGCCTTCAGCAGCGCCGTCTTATCCGTATACTCCGCGCCAATCCGGAAAATCGCGCTGTTGGAGATCGCCTCCTGCGCCTCAAGATCGCGCGAAACTTTGCTCATCGTGCTGCCCGACGGCACCCGAAGGCAAATCGGCTCGCTCAAAGGCCCCTCAGCGCTAAACTGCGCCTTGCCCCAGACCAAAGCCCCCCCGGCCAAAAACAGCACCACCACAAAAAGCGATAGCGCGTTTGAGGCGATATGACGCCACATCAGGCCTGAACCTTCTTCAAGACAAGCGAGGCATTCGTGCCACCAAAGCCAAAGCTGTTGGACAAAGCGACATCAATTTTGCGCTCTTGCTTGGCGTTTGCAGCCAAATTCAGGCGCGGTGTCACGGCCGGATTATCAAGGTTGATCGTTGGCGGCGCGACCTGATCGCGGATCGCCAAAGCACAGAAGATCGCCTCAACCGATCCCGCCGCGCCCAATAGGTGCCCGATAGAGGATTTGGTCGAACTCATCGTCGCTGTATCGGCCGCATCGCCAAGCATCCGCTCAACAGCGCCAAGCTCGATCGTATCGGCCATTGTCGAGGTGCCATGCGCGTTGATGTAATCGATGTCCGCAGGCGTGATGCCCGCGCGCGCAATCGCCGCTTCCATGGCGCGAAAACCGCCGTCGCCATCCTCGGAAGGCGCGGTGATATGATAGGCATCGCCCGAAAGCCCATAACCCGCAACTTCGGCGTAAATCTTCGCGCCGCGTGCAACCGCGTGTTCGTATTCCTCGAGCACAACAATGCCCGCGCCCTCGCCCATGACAAACCCATCGCGATCCGCGTCATAAGGGCGGCTCGCTGTTTTGGGATTGTCGCGGCCCTTGGTGCTCAGGGCTTTACAGGCGTTAAACCCGGCAATGCCAAGCTCGCAAATCGCCGCTTCCGCACCGCCTGCAACCATAACATCCGCATCGCCAAGCATAATAAGCCGCGCGGCATCGCCAATCGCATGTGCGCCCGTCGAGCAGGCCGTAACGACCGAATGGTTCGGGCCTTTAAAGCCGTATTTGATGCTCACCTGGCCGGAAATCAAATTGATCAAAGAGCCCGGAATAAAGAACGGCGAAACACGGCGCGGCCCCTTTTCCTTTAGCAAAATCGCCGTATCGGCAATCGAGGACAGCCCGCCAATGCCAGAGCCGATCAAAACGCCGGTGCGCAGCAGATCCTCTTCAGCCTCAGGCATCCAATTGGCATCGCGAAGCGCCTGCGTTGAAGCGGCAATCCCGAAAAGGATGAAATCATCAACTTTGCGCTGCTCTTTTGGCTCCATCCAATCATCAGGGTTAAACGTGCCATCGCTGCCATCGCCGCGCGGAACTTCGCAGGCGTAATTCGTGCCCAAATGGGTCGCATCAAACCGCTGGATCGTGCCCGCGCCGCTCTCGCCCGCCAAAAGCCGGCTCCACGTTTCCTCAACGCCGCAAGCCAACGGCGTGACCAAACCCAAACCTGTGATTACCACTCGACGCATGAACTGCCCCCCTTTTTTTGTAACTCAACCCCTGATTACACGGCATTGCAAGAATGGAAAAGAGCAAGCACACGCCCGCCCCCAAATTCCCGCCAAATTTGGCGCGATAATGCGCATCAGGCTTTTCCCGGCCCAAATACACAAACCCGCCCCAAACGCGCGAAACCTCACAACAGACCAATCCACCCAAACCAAACCACTCTAGAAACCACCCATAGAAAAAGCGCGCCCGGTTGCCCGAACGCGCCTCAATCTCATAGCTCTAAGGGAAAAGCCGCTTAGGAAGCTTCAGTGATGAATTTCACTGCATCGCCGAATGTCTGAATGGTTTCAGCCGCATCATCAGGAATTTCGATGCCGAACTCTTCTTCAAACGCCATGACCAACTCAACAGTATCAAGGCTGTCTGCGCCAAGATCGTCGATGAACGAAGCCGTTTCCGTTACTTTGTCCTCTTCGACGCCGAGATGCTCGACGACGATTTTCTTTACGCGATCTGCGATGTCGCTCATGGTATTTCCTCACGTTCTAATCGGGGCATACCGCCCGCTTTTGCTTTTGGCCGATGGCCGCTCACCCAAACATATTCATGTCCAGATCTGGCCTGCAAATGGTGCAAACCAGTAAAATCTTCGCCCCCTTTAGCACACTCGCGCGCTATGGCAAATGCTTTGTCGGGCGCTTCAACATGTTGGGCGCGGCGCGGATTCTGTCAACCCCGGACCACAAGATAGGCGCATAACGCAGCGCTCAATGCCCAGATAGGCCCCAAAATCCGCTTATGGCGCGCGCGCACCCCTTCCAAAACCCTTGCCCCAATACGTAAAAAGGGCGCGCCAATTCAAGCGCGCCCCCAAATTCTGTCGCGATTTGCGCCCTAAAGCATCGCCATCCCGCCATTCACATGCAGCGTCGCGCCGGTCATATAGCCCGCTTCCGCGCTCGCCAGATACAAAACAGCCGCGGCAATCTCATCCGCCTCGCCCATCCGACCAGCCGGCACTTGGGTCAAAATCCCGGCCTTTTGCTCGTCATTCAGCTTGTCGGTCATCGCCGTGGTGATAAAGCCAGGCGCGACGCAATTGGCCGTAATCCCGCGGCTCGCAACCTCATAAGCGATGCTCTTGGTCATCCCAACAACGCCCGCCTTGGAGGCTGCATAATTGGCCTGGCCGGGATTGCCCGTCGCGCCAACGATGGAGGAGATATTGATAATCCGCCCCCAACGCGCCTTCATCATCCCGCGCATCACGCCCCGACAAAGCCGCATGGTGGATGTCAGGTTCACATCAATCACCGAAGACCAATCTTCATCCGACATGCGCATGAAAATCTGATCGCGGGTGATCCCGGCATTGTTGACCAAAATATCTACCGATCCCATCGCCGCAATCGCCGCCTTGGGCAAAGCATCAACCGCCTCCCCGTCGCTCAGGTTGCAGGGCAAAACATGCGCCCGCTCGCCAAGCTCCGCCGCCAAAGCCTCCAGCGGTTCAATCCGCGTCCCCGAAAGCGCAACAGTCGCCCCCGCCCCGTGCAGCATCTTGGCAATCGCGCCACCAATCCCGCCAGAAGCGCCTGTTACAAGCGCCGTCTTCCCTGTCAGATCAAACATCTCTCTTACTCCTCAATCGCTCTTTTCTCGCACCATCCAAAACCGCGCCCAGCGCCCAGCTTTTTCTTGGCCTAAATACTCATATCACCAGCCGCCCAGCGCATCCCGCGCCTAAAGCTCGGCAATAACCTTGGCCACATCCTCGGGCGTTCCAACGGCCTTGCAAGTGATATCGCGCTCAATGCGCCGGATCATCCCGGACAAAGCCTTGCCTGCCCCGATCTCCCAAATCTCGTCAACGCCATGCGCGGCCATATAACCCACAGACTCGCGCCACCGCACCGATCCCGTCACCTGCTCAACCAAAAGCGAGCGGATCGTCTCCGGATCGCTCACCGCCGCCGCCTCAACATTCGCCACAAGCGGCACGCTTGGCGCAGAAATATCAACGTCATCAAGCGCATTGGCCATCACGGCCGCTGCCGGCTTCATCAAAGAACAGTGAAATGGCGCCGATACAGGAAGCAAAACCGCCCGCTTGGCCCCGGCCGCCTTGGCAATCTCAATCGCCCGCTCAACCGCCTCGCGATGCCCCGAAACAACAACCTGCCCCGGATCATTATCATTGGCCGCTTGGCAAACCTGCCCCTGCGCGGCCTCTTTCGCAACAGCCTTTACAGCGGCAAAATCAAGCCCGAGCAAAGCGGCCATCGCTCCAACGCCAACAGGAACAGCCTCCTGCATCGCTTTGCCCCGAATGCGCAAAAGCCGCGCCGTATCACCGATTGAAATCGATCCTGCCGCCGCCAATGCCGAATACTCGCCCAAGGAATGCCCGGCAACAAAAGCAGCCATATCCATGCGAACGCCCTCGGCCTCTAGCGCGCGCATTGCGGCCAAAGATGTCGCCATCAATGCGGGCTGGGCGTTTTGGGTCAGGGTCAACGCCTCCTGATCGCCCTCCCAGATCAGCGCGCTTAGCTTTTCGCCCAGCGCGTCATCAACCTCATCAAATACCGCCTTAGCGGCAGGATAGGCCGCAGCCAAGGCTTGCCCCATGCCGATTGTCTGCGCGCCTTGGCCGGGAAATACGAATGCTCGGGTCATGCTGCCCACTCCTCTTATATGCTGGCTTTGGTCTAACGCGCAGGCGCAGCTAGGTAAAGCCACGCCGCACCACATCGCGCACATCGCCCCCTTACATCCGCCCCGTCCTGCCGCCCCCTACAGCCACACATCGCACCAGATCACCGGCCACTGAATTCTCGCCGCTCCCCAGGCCAGTGCCAGGCCGCTCCCCAAGCCGCTCCCCAGGCCGGTCCAAACCCGCGCTCCAACCAGCACCCCCGGGCAAACGACCTCCGCCATGCGCGCCCAAAAGCGCCAAACTCCGGTATCACCCAGACCCAGCAAGCCCGCACAACCACCGCGCTTTGCCGCCAAAGCACAACGCCCCAAGGACCCCAGCCAGTTAATCGCGCTTCTTCACCTGATTGTGCAGCCACTGCGCCTCTCCTGTGCATCTTTGCCCCTTCCCGCCCAGCGCAAACTTGGTCTACGCTTTCCCAAACACCAAAGGATCAACTCGCCATGTCCCTCAACAACTCCCCCGCCCAATACGGCTCCGTCGCCAAAACGCTTCACTGGCTCACGGTGATCCTGATCTTTATCCTCTTCCCGCTCGGCCTCATCGCCCATGAGCTCCCCTATGGCACCAGCGCCGAGCTCGCCTTCAAAGCCACGCTGTTTACCGCCCATAAAACCATCGGCATGGCCGCGCTCACCGTCGCCATCCTGCGCATCCTTTGGGCACTCACGCAAAAACAGCCAAAACCGCTTCACCCAAATCGCCGCGCCGAGACCCTGCTTGCCCATACAGCCCACTGGACGCTCTATATCGCGATCATCGCTGTGCCGCTTACCGGCTTCCTCCACCACTCCGCCACATCAGGCTTTGCCCCGATCAACTGGCCCTTCGGTCAATCGCTCCCCTTCATCCCGCAATCTCAAGCGCTCGCGACGGCCTTCGGCGCCATGCACCAGAGCTTTAACTTCGTGCTGATGATCACTGTGGGCCTTCATATCGCTGGCGCGCTCAAACACGCGATCATCGACAAAGACAGCACGCTCAAGCGCATGCTCCCGCGCAAAACAGCCGACATGCCGCCCGCCTCGGACCACACAGGCGCTGCCAAACCCGCCGCCCTCGCGCTCCTCGCCTTTGCCGCCGCGGCCGCTTTTGCCCTGCTTGCCCCATCTGACGAGGCCCAAAGCGCATCCCCTCTGACCCTTGCTCCAACCACAAGCGAATGGACGGTAACGCAAGGCGACATCGCGATTGAAGTGATGCAATTCGGCTCGACCGTTGCAGGCAATTTCTCCAACTGGGCCGCCAATATCTCTTTCGACCCAGAAGCAGCATCAGAGGTAAAAGGCCAAATCGACGTCGAAATCGACATCGCCTCGCTCTCCCTTGGCTCCGTCTCCGCCCAAGCGCTGGGCCCAGACTTCTTTGACGCCGCCACCTTCCCAACAGCGACCTTCACCGCCCCCATCCTGCAATCAGAAACAGGCTACACAGCCCCCGGAACCCTCACCCTCAAAGGCATCACAGCCCCAGCCACCCTGCCCTTCGCCCTCACCCTTGAGGGCAACACAGCCAAAGCCACCGGCCAACTCACCCTTGATCGCCAAACCTTCACCATCGGCGCAAAAACGGACGAGAAAACCTTGGGCTTTGAAGTGCCCGTGACGATTACGCTGAGTGCAGAGAGGGATTGAGGGGGGGATGGCGGTTTTCGGCCCATAGCGTACCTTGGCCACCCAATCAAAATGCTGCGGTGCGGCCGGTCGGAGCAGCCATTCGTGCTCAGCGCAGCATTTTGTCGGCGGTAGCGTCGCTCTGCAGGCAAAGTGACGTTGGAAAGTTGTCCCTAAGTAGGTTAAACTAACCAAATGCAATACAAGAAGCCGACCATATCATTCGCCATGTTAACCGGTATTCTCGCAACCGGGATGCTCTGTTTTTCTGATAATGCCAGAGCAGGAACGATGGATTTTCCAGGGGGCTTTCTACTTAGAAGTTCACTTGAAGAAGCAAAACAGCACGCAATTTCTCGCGGCTGGCAGCTTGCCCCGCTTCCACGAGAACTCCCGGGGCAATGGGAAGTTAAGGGCCAAAGAATAGGTCTGTTTATATGCGAAAATACCATATCTCGCATTAGTCAGAGTGCTTCTGGTGACCTTGATGAATTCGCGCGCTTTATCTTTGATCTCCAGCTCAAACGCGGAAAACCTGACCTGCAGATTGTGAATTTCATGTCGGGAGTCACTGAATTCTCGAATGTTGATGCGCGGTTCGACGAAGTCGAAGGAGTGGGAATTAGCGTGCAGTTGAGCAGCATCGCTGGAGCGCTTGCAATGTCCAGAAGTTATTGGTCGCGTAACAGCTGTTCAGCTCCGTGAGATGCTGATTCAAAGCGACAGTTTGGGCTCCAAGCGGTCATCTGACAAATTCAGACAGGATCAAATGGGCCTGAACAGCCATGAAGGTCGGTTGAGCGGACAAAGCGAACGTTCGCTGCAGTTACTTCAACGACCGCTTCAAATTGAGCACGTCAATAATGGTGAATTCTAAATCACTCAAAATCGGGAAGTTTTATTCTACCAAATCCTCTAAGCTGTACCGTGAGAAAGCTATTCAAAGACTACCTTAAAGGTCTTGAGATATTGGTATGTGCACGGCTACTCTGTTGTCCAAGGCTCCCTTCACGGTAGCAAAGACTATAACCTCTTGTGATTTTTCACCTTACCACAATCGCCAAAGAATGAGATACGAGTGTCTGACGTCAACACTTGTTGGAGAGTGCAGAGTGAAATCCAAATAGGCGATTTGTGGATGGTGCCCAATGTAGGAGACTTGCCAATGCAGGGCAAAAAATCGGACGAAATACATGCGCTTGCTCGCGAATTCAGGACAGGCCTCGAAAACGGCTCGATCAGCCGATCAGACGCCAAACTGTTTCTTTCCGGTCGAAAGGAAGACAACATGGGTTTGGCATTGGAAACGCGCCAAATGGCTGCTTGGTCTCTATTTTTTCAAGCTGGTCGGCACAGCGTTGATCTATCCAATGTACGAATTCCGCAACAAACCGACGGATATGAGCGATTGATCATTGTGCCTTCAACGATCACCGCCAATGATCTGCTGGCCCAAATGAAAGCCAATTTTGACGTCTGGGTAAGCCCCGATTTCAATGGCAATCTGGATGGTGCCGCAGAACACGACGAACGGGGCGGTGAAACCTATGCAATCTGGGTTCATGACAGCGCGGAAGCCGATGAGCACCTCAAAAATCTCTGTGCAAGCGATATTTCCAAGCAGAGTCTATCAACGATTACACTTCGAGAACGTTTGCTATTGGGAATGTTCGAATTTTTCTATTCTCGCCAACATCATGACGTAAATGGTGGCACGCTTTGCTCTGGTTCACGATTAGCAAACGGCAAAGTGCCCTGTGTCGATTGGAGCTCGGAGGACTGCCAGTTAAGAATAGCAACGTCGTCAGATAAATCACCGCCATCCCTGACTCGTGCCCGGCAGGTAATCCCATAAACAGGTAATCGCGGGCGCCTCTTTGCCCATTTTCTAGTGTTTCATTCTACAACTTAGCCATTTTCAATTAGGCAAAGCGAAGACTGAATCGCGGCCCCTTCCATTCCCTGACCGACTTATAAATAGCCATCAACCGAGGCCAAGCCTTTCCGCCGATCCCCAAAAGATCATCAATGCCGTCAGGCCCGGGCCGAAATGCTATGCTCGCTCCCATATTTCATGGCAGTGGGGCTGTTTTTCTATTTTTTCTAAGGCATCCATTGCAGATTAAATCGGGGCCATGTCGCGGCGTGAAATTGGGCCGCAGCATTCGAGATTATTCTGCACTTGGTCGTGCCGTTTTTGTTGTCTGGAGTTGCGGCTGTGTTTGATCCGGATGCTCTCACCGTTCATCTCAAGGATGTGGCCGAGATGAGCTAAACGGTCCAACAAAGCACCGGTTAAGCGTCAACAGATTTTGCCTCGTATAATGTCGAAGCAACGCGCGCCGCTCCCGGTATTGGCATTTGCGTTATTCAATCACAAGGGACGGGTATGTCTTCAGGTAGATCCCGCGCTAGACTTTCATTTTGCAGTAACACGCGCGCGGATCATCCATTCCTAAGCCTGTACCACTAGACCAAAACCGGTGCGCTTGGCCTCGTTATTGCGGCGTCGAGCGATACTATCAGGATCTGATTGCGCCGGAATAGCGGTCGTGGGTTTGGCAATGATCTACAGATCGCGTAATGTTTCGACTTAAACTTAACTAACAGGGAGAAACCAATGATTGCCGGAAAGAAACTGGTATTCTGCGCCGCATTGATAGCGTCAACATCAATGGCATACGCCACACCGTTTGACGGCCTATATGCGCCCGCCGGGAGCTACGACAGCTGGTCCTGCAAACCCAGCGAAATTGGCGCGGAGCTTGGGGCAGTCGGAGTGGTGAACGGGCACTTGGAAGGTGTCGAAAATTCCTGTGAGTTAACGGAACCAACGAACATTCGTGGATTAGACGCGATCATTTACGACGCCATTTGTTTTGCTGAAGGTGAACAATATACCCATCGGGTGATATTGATGCGTCATGACAGCGGCATCTATGTAATCCAAGACGGCTATTCCGCCGAATGGCGGTCATGTCCATAACTTACCGGCGAATTTGATCAAAGTTAACCGACCCATGAGTTTTGATTGGTCGAAATGGCGCTGTTATATGTGGGCATTAGTGGACCCTACCCAATTGCAACGGCGTTGTTAAATCCGTGATCGAAATCGAGGATATTTTTCTTGCCAATCACCGAAACAGGAGGAGGCCAGGATTAGGCTCCTTAAGAAGTCATGGTTGGGGCTGACTGCGGGGCTACACCTTTTAAGGGAAAACCCTAAGGCTCCATAACACAATTAGACAAAACTTGACCGCATAGGCGAAAAAGTTAACTGTGTCGAAATGAATTTATCGGCAGCAGCGGCGCAGAAGCTCACTCCCTGGTACGTGGCTTCCTGTACCTTACCCTATTTGCCTGCTCTGATTGCTAATCTGGGATTTTACCCTACCTGGTCGACTTCAATTGCCTTTTTGGGATTGAGTGTAGTTTGCATCATAGTTGTCTGCTTGGTAAACCTTGTAGCAGGGCCTTTTCTCGCGTTTCGGCTACGTGGCGCCAGGAGATTTGTTGTCATTTTGGCGCTATTGGCTGGCGCTATTTTTCCGATAGCCGTGGCCGTAATCGCACTGATATCCGACGGTTTTTGAATTGAACTTCCTAGAGAAAAACAGGCTTATACTATTATGGCATTAGTAAAAAAGCGGGACGGCGCTATTGAGATTGTCCGAGGTGGTGGATTTCTGGCCGTCTTTGGTATCCCCATTTTTCTCATGGGCCTGATCTTAATCCTGTTGTCCAACAGCCTTCATCAACAACAGTTTCACAATGATTTTGTGGCCACGACACTTTTGAACCTTCTTTCAATCGTATTGATGATCGCTGGCACCGGGCTGATGTTTGGTCGCTCTCATATTGTTATTGAGCGAAGCTCAAAAGCCATTGAGCACCATGTTAAGCTTCTGTTCAAAGTAAGAATTTCAAGTCTTTCCTATCAGGATATAGATGGTCTCGTTTTGCGTGATGAGGATAACGGTGACGCTAAACCGAATTATATATTGGAGGCCAGAGGGAAAAATCGGGGGATTGTTATACTGGAACACCCGAATACAGAGGTGATGCTGCAAGTTGCGCAGGATGTTGCGCTCTTTACCGGAGCCAAGATCGAAAATCGAGAGGTTACCCCGAAGGCTCAAGCGCCGGGGACCGCGACGCCACAGGATTACAATTTCCGGAAAAATTCGGGCAATCAGTTGCTCAAGATAGGTATTTGGGGATTGGTAATTGTTGCTATTAGTTTTGTTACGAGCACCAGTGGAAACTGGTCTTGGGACCGATTGCAAAACTTTAGAAATAAAGTCGTATTCGTCGAGTTTCCAGAACCTCTGTTTGCCTATAATGGGCCAGGTATCTACGACTACCCGCTATCGTTCTATCAGTACAAACCTACCCTTTTTGGAAATGACAAAAAGCAGGCTTTGAGCTTGGACGAAAGCCAATACCAATTGGTCCTGAACCCACTTGACAGCCCGGGCCAGAAAGAGCTGTCCATCGAGGGCAATAAAATCCGCATCAAGTCTTCTGGCCACTTTTTGGTGAATCTGGACGTGCAACAGGGGTCTGACAGTTCCTATTCCATAGCTCATGAACATCGCCAGAACGCCTCCCAAACAACTCTCCTAAAAGCTGATGAAAACGCAACCAATTGGATGGCTTTGCCTTTGCAGGAAGTCCCGGAGATACTGCGGGAAAAGGCGGCTCTACTGGACGAACATTTTCCCCAGATTGAGACGCCCAGCCTGACTGATTTTGAGGATGTTTTCTATCTTAACGCCAGTACTCATTATCATACCCGTGGAAGCCCGGGCCCTAAACATCTCTCAGCCTATCACAAAAGACCATTTGGCGAGGCGATCTCAACCAAATGGACGCCGCCGCCCACAGGCATAATCAATAGCTTTTTGAAGGCGCATGAGAGGCTGCTATACTCCTTTGGTGGGGACCTGCTTTTCTCAAACGGGGAGCCTGTGAATTGGGTATACAACCCCGCATCGAATGAGTGGGCTGGTCTGTCGCCAGTGCCAGTCCTCAACGCCGAAGCGGGACATAATCGAGCGACCATCGTATCCGTATATTCAGTCGCGGAGCAGCTTTTTGTTATGCTCCGGCACCAGAAAAATCACGCGATATATCTGTTTGATCTGCAAGCAGAGGCGCAGTGGAAACTTGTCCAGAGTTTTTCTTTACCTGTCGCCGCTGCGATATGGGAATATTATGATGACGATACCCTGTTCTCCTACCGGGCCTCTCTTGGTGAGAATAGACAAAACTCGCAAGCAAGCTCCGGCTATATTCAATTACTGGACCTGAACAGTTTTGAGGTGACAACGCTGTCGGCAACACCTGAGCTGGATTATGAACGATACTCAGGTTCGATACTTTCCCCGGAAAGGTCGGTATTGCGGATTTTCGCTCATGACGGAAAAATGTACGGATACTTCAATGCGCAATTTTATGTCCAAATGGAGATCTAACCTGATTGTGCAAAGGAGAAATAACACTGAAAGAAAAACGGCAGAGCCTTGTATCTGGCGTTAACTTGCCGGGGAACAATGTGTCAGCCATAGAGTATTCGCCAAAATCCTACCTACCCTCCGGGCATGTTTCACCGGTTCATCTGGCGTTCTTTGCCGTCACCTGCTTAGTGATTTCGCCGTTACTTTCTTTTTGTTATGCCAGTTTTATCTACCAAGTACCCAATGTGGGTTGGGGTGATCTATTCGAGATATTAAACCCACTGGCGGCGGCAGGATTTGGTTATACGATTGCACTGTTATCCAGTTTCCTGGTGATCAAGTGCGGGCATGTTCGCTCTCCCCTCTTTGCCTCTTGGGTTGGTTTGTTCGTCGGCCTTGAGTGTCTCTATCTCCAGTGGGGATTCTGGGTTGCTTTGGTAGACAACTACGATTTCATAGACAGTCTCTTTGTATATACCCTTCGTCCTCAATTACTTTGGGATCGAATTCTTGAAATCAATATGACCGGAACTTGGGTTACTCACTTCAGGTCAGAAGTCCCCATCCATTGGACCGGAAGCTGGCTTTTTGTGGTTTGGGTTCTGGAAGCTCTTTTGGTTGTAGTGTTTGCGCCGATAAAATGTCACTCGGCAGCGAAGATTCCCTACAGCGAAGCAGACAGAAAATGGTTTCGAGTAACCCGCCTTGCTGATGCAAAACTAATCGAGAACCCTCAAGAAATTGTGGCGGGCCTCAGCTCTGGAAAAGTATCGATCCTCGCCCACTTAGAGAAAAAGGATTTACTTGAGCATGGAGAAAACCGTGCCACCATAACCCTTTATCATCAAGAAACAGGCTGTGGGTACCTTACCGTCACGAATGCTTACCGGAGCGATGAGGGTTGGCAGGAGTATGATGTTGTTACATGTGTAGAAATTGATGAAGTGGTCAAAGAGGCGTTACTTGAACTTGCCGCAGATTGGCAGCAGGCTGTGGTTTAAGCCGAGCGCTTAGCCGGTTGGGAGTGAGTTATGAAACGATTGCGTTTGGGAGGTCGAAACATAGAGCTGGTGGAAAGCTTTTCGACTGAGTTCTTAGGATTTACGCGCCTCATGATTGGGCTTGGATTTGGCTTTTTAGGCATCATTTTTTTGGTGATAGCAGTTCTTCCAATTTTCAAAGGATATTCGGAGAGTGAACCAACCGAGATCTCCGTTGAGACCGTCGAAAATGAAGGGTTCCCAGATCAAAAGTACCTCCTGATTACAGGGGCAAATGTCGTGTTTTCCCGGGCCCAAATAGCTCTGGTAGAAGATAAAACCGAATTCGATTTCATCTCGGCGCCCGCAATTAGCGGCTCTCTCTGGTCCGCGTGGAAGGAAAGCCAAGGATCAGGCGAAGCCCTGAATGCTGAATCTGTCCGTTTGTTGGTGCGCTTCGAGCGGGACGATTTGGTTGATTTGTGGGCCCAGACCAAGGAGCAAGGCGATCAGTCTCACGATCTATTTACGTTAAGAATGGATGTTGTTGGTTGGTCCCGCCCGATGCAAGAAACATGGGTGAATCGCGGGCAGTTTTCGTATCTTAATGACACAATTGACTGGGACCAACTTCGCGTCCTAGATTTCCAACGTTCCGATCCGAGATACTGGGACTTCGCAAAAAGAATGGCCCTTGCCGTAGGCTTTGCAGCAATATCCATTCTATTGCTGTTTTACCGCAGGCCAGTAAAACGAAAGTTGAAGGTGGGTGATACCTACCGATTTAGCAGAGAATAAATACTGAAGCCGAATGCCCAACGCGATGCACCGCCGAGACACATTTTTGGGCGTCGTTCATAACAGAATTCGTATGGATGTCTTGAAAGGATTATTATGACTGTTTTCAAGGCTCCCTGCGCATTGGAGTACCTTCCCGGTGCCCAAGGAAATGTAGAGGTTCGGGTATCCGCAATTGCCTCACGCCTTCTCGGTAAAAGGTGCCAATTCTATGTCGAGGCCGAAGCTGATGTGCTCGGCCCGGATCAGCCAATTCATGCTAGGCGAGTCATTTTCTCAACAGAGTTTGAAATCCGTGAAACGATGCAACCGATCATAGTGCCGGTACACGCGTTGAAAATGTGTCTCTATCAAGGATCGTTGGTCCGGATATTACTGTATGGGACACTCGCGATTGACGACGATCCAATACTTGAAAAACCTATCGACCTAGCCTCATTGCGAGTGGAGACGCTAAAGCCGGCTTATGGTGAGGGAACATTCGAATTTTCCCAAGAGTACACGATCGGTGAGATGTATAAATCTGCCACGGAAGCCTTGTCTCGCTATGCCCGTATTTCGTTGGCTCCGATTTCGGTTGCCGCCCGTGAACAGCGCAAATTGAACGTACGTGATTTGTTTAAGGGGGAAGCGAGTATCGATCTCGAAGGTTGTAGGCTTCAACTTGTTGCGTGGAATACGGAGTATGCGCAGCAATATCACTTCAATAAGCTCCACCAAACTGAAATTGTAGATATTGGAAAACCAGTCAGGTGGAAGATATTTTTTGAAAAAGACCTCCCCACAATACCGAAAGGTGAGGCCATTCAAGACTACGTCGATGACATTTTGCATTTTCCACAGATGTTCTCAGCCCATTGCCCTCCGTTGAAAATCACAGATTTTCACGGCATCGGATTCCGGATGGAAGCCAGACTAATTCATCCGGAGCGTCACACCACTCTTTCCGAGAGTTTGGGGCGCGACATTCCTGGCGATGGGGTGAAAGATTTCGTGTTTGAAGATTTTTTTGAGCCCGTGTGACGGCGTCGAACGGGCATTGTCGTGGGTCAGACGACTATGAAATGCTAAGCAAACGTGTCGCTCGACAGGAGTCGGCAGCTATGGACCGAAGTAGGGCAACCAAGCGCAGGACGCGGTCGATTTGCCCGTGTCACCAACGGTCGCTTTACGCAACTTGCGGTCATCCGTTCACCGCGCAGCATTGGTCACAATGAGAGCTCCTTCCGGGCCTTTGCTGCGTTTGCACATCTTGCGATATAGAGCGCTGTCTACGTGTGGTTGACGTTGTGGGAGGGTATGGCGGCTCGAATTGACCGAGAACCATCGCGACCTTGCCCTGTTCAATATGGCGATCGACAGCAAATTGCGCGGCTGCGATCTCGTTCGGGTAAAAGTCATGGATGTTATGGCGTCAGGGCAGATCAAAGCGCGCGCATCTGTTCTGCAAAGCAAAACCCAAAAACCAGTCCGGTTCGAGATTTCCGAAGGCACCCGCGTCTCAGTGGCAAAGTGGATGGGAGACCCGTTGATGGTCGGATCCGAATTTCTCTGGCCTGGGCGTTTTCACGAGCGCCTTCACATCTCAACGCGCCAATATGCTCGGATCGTGCGGAACTGGGTCTGGTCCATCGGGTTGGAAGTAACCGCTTATGACCCATTC
Source organism: Halocynthiibacter sp. (assembly GCA_047631555.1). Lineage (GTDB taxonomy): Bacteria > Pseudomonadota > Alphaproteobacteria > Rhodobacterales > Rhodobacteraceae > JBLHZY01. The sequence continues at coordinate 972,980 of JBLHZY010000001.1, forward strand.
GATGCGGCGCACGAAGGCCACCCAGATTTACAAAAAGATGGGCAACTTGCGTGCGGTTCATCTGCTGCTGAGCCATACCAAGATGGACAGCACAGTTCGTTATTTGGCTGTTGAACTTGAGGATGCGTTAACAATAGCAGAAGCTATTGAAATCTAAGCGTTTGGGCCGCTCGCAAAGGACAGCCGCGCCGCAATGCAGCTCCCCCAGAGCGGACATTTGTGAAGAAGCGCAATAACTTGAGGGCTCAGAGGCCCGCTAAGCGGATTTAGGAGACCTTAACCAAAATTGGTTCAATCTCCGCTATTCTGTTGGCCAGTCTCAGTTTATCTCAAACGTGGCCAGTGCTGATGATAGTCGTCTATAACAATTGGATGGCTGTGGGTTCTGCCATCCCGCACATGCTGGTGATCTCTGGGCAGATCCTCATGTGAGTGCCGCACTGGCCCGCCATCCTTTTGCGGCCACAAAACAACCCCGCTGACCAATCCAACACCTGCGAGCAATGCCAAGACAGCAAAAGCCGTTGTTGGACCAGTCACTGTGATTAGCCAGCCTGCGAGGGGATATGTCACCAGCCAACAGGCATGGGATAGGGCGAATTGTGCGGCATAGACAGCGGGGCGATCCTCCGCATGCGCAGATCGCATGAGCAACCGTCCTGATGGGGTCAACACGACGGAATAACCGATCCCGATGATCAGCCAGCCTGCGAGAAGTGGGAGCCACTGCGTTTCATAGATGGCTGACATCAGTGACAGGCTTAGCAGCGAGACGACAAGCAAAGCGGCTCCGCCGATCATCACGGGACGGTCGGGGCGGTCATCCAGAAGCCGGGGCAGCAGCAATGCAGCCAGCATCGATCCAGCGCCAAAAGCTCCAAGGGCTATTGCGACCTGCGCATTACCCAGACCAAGATCAGAGCGGACCAGAACCACGGTGTTCACCAGCACCATCGCGCCCGCCGCCGCTGCGGCGAGGTTGAGCGACAAAAGCCCGCGCAGGCGCGGCGTCGCGAGGTAAATCCGCATCCCTCGCGTTGTGCGCTCATAGATGCCCCGCGGGGCTGTTGGTTGCGGGCTCGGCAGTAGCACCGACACGACCAGCAAGGCCGATCCGACAAACCCGATCACGGTACCGACAAACAGCATATGATAGCTGAGGAAGGTCAGCAGGATCGCGGCCAGTATCGGGCTGATGATGTTCTCAAGGTCATAGGCCAGCCGTGAGAGCGACAAGGCACGGGTATAGCGGTCTTCCTGCGGTAATATGTCGGGGATCGTCGCCTGAAACGTGGGCGTAAAGGCAGCTGAGGCGGATTGCAGCACGAAGATCAAGATGTAGGCCTGCCAGACCTCGCTCACAAAGGGGAGGCAAAGCGCCACGATGGCTCGAACCAGATCGAGGCTGACAAGCATGGTCCGTCTCGGCCAACGATTAGCGAAGGCCCCCGCAATGGGGGCTATGCCCACATAGGCGACCATCTTGATCGTGAATATCGTTCCCAGCACAAGACCGGCCCGTTCACCTGACAGATCATACGCCAAAAGCCCCAGTGCAATGGTGGCCAGCCCAGTGCCAAGCAGCGCCACGATTTGTGCCAAGAACAAGTGACGGTAGGTGCGGTCGGTTAGGACGGAGAGCATGAATTATCCCTCACAGGTATTTGGTGATCGCCTTGAACTCAGCGGCGACAGGGGAGCCGCTCGAACCGGTTAAGGCGTTGTCGAGGCAATTGTCGATATGGTCCTGAATCAGCGTACGCTTGGCCTGTTGAACCGCCTTCTCGACGGCATGAAGTTGCTGCGCGATATCGGTGCAGGGCTGCGCGTCTTCAATCATCTTGATGACGCTCACCAAATGCCCGTTGGCGCGTTTCAGCCGCTTGACGATTGCCGGGTGGGCTGCATGAGGTACGTGTTTTGTCATATCAAATAGGTAACCCCCCTAGGGGGATGAGGCAAGTGGGCCAAGACCTGCGGGAAAGAGTAGAATGACACGGATCGTGAAGCGCTATTTGAGTATAGCGCTGACCACCGTTTTGGCGGTGGGCATGATCTCGTCGTCAAACTCTCGTGTGGTCTCGCATGATATCACCGAACTGGCAAAGATTGTCACCGAGCATCACGCCGAGATTGCGGATCATGGCCACGCACATGAGGGCATTGTCAGTGTGATGGAATCCTATCATTGGCACGCCGATGAGGTAGCAGATCACGACCTAAACATCGCAATTCTGCCGCCTCGCACATCATCAAGCATGATCCTTCCGACACGATCAGGCTGGACCTTGGCCAACGTATGTTGCCGTCCCAGATCCAATGTGCGTCGGCTCTGGATTGACGGTAGCAAACTGCTTCAGGGCGCCCCGTAACTTCGAAGTTGATCAGTGACAATCACCCGCGGCTCACCAAATGTCTTGTATAGTTTGCGGAAAAATCGACTTGCGGCCTGTTTGCGGCACCGCGATTGGACAAGTATGTCCGCGACCAGGTATCCGAGATAATGCACTGGGTTTGGCTCTATGTTTTGATTGGTGCAGGGGTTGGCGCGGCGATAGACAACTGGGTTTCAGAGGCCATCATTGGTACGCTCTTGGGGCAAGATAAGTGGTGGTCGGCCAATCGCTGAAGTGCAGAGGCTTGGTGAAATGGGCTCAATGCCGACTTAAGCCGCTTTTCAGCAAATATTTAATTTTACATGGATGGGCGATCACAAACGCCCCAAAGGAGACAAACGCCACTCATCGGAAATGCCGCATTTGCATCCTACGTTGCCGACATTCGCCTGAGCGTTCCACTTGAGTGGTCCATTTTGAAAGTCAGTGCATAATAGGCCTTTGGTCCATCGGCACGATGGCCTCAGGCGCAGGTTGGCGGTGCCCAGAGCACATGACAAATGTGGTTGGGGGGCCTAATGTTTTGCACGAATATCCCGGATTTGAGGATTACCCAATACGATGATTGATCTCATACATCTCCCGAAGTTTGGCGCAGCCGAAACCATTGAGCTTTCCCGGATGCTCCTGGCACGAAAACTCATGCCGCAGGATCGGCGAGGTACGCTTAGTCCGATGGTGAATGCAATCTTGGCGCAATGCGTTCTTCTGCATGCGCCAATTCCCGTTGCACTTGCAGCATGGTTACCACGACTAAAAGATCAATTCATTCAAGAGTTATCAGATGCGGACGCCGATCCATCTTTGAGCCGTTTTCTTGAGGGCCTAGAAAATGACGCCGCGCGTGAGAGCACGATCCGCCAATACTTTCTACCCTATCCCGCTGTTCAGGATTTTGAAGCGTCTTCCCCGCAATCTATTGTCGAAACCTTCAGCGCAACGGTCAACTTTCCCTATTTCACTTTTGATATGGGGCCGCTTTATCCAACCATGCCAGCTGATGGATTGATCGTATTGCCGCGCCCCTTCGCCAACTCAATTTTTGACCAAATCCTGATTGGCAGACATAGCCACATCCACTTAGAGCTCCTTCGCAGCGGGGGCACAAACAAAGCCGCATCTGATGCGGTCATACATACATTTATTGACGCCCTGAAAGCATCAAGTGGCAGCGGGTTAGAGTTACAGCCATTTCATTCGCACCAGTTGCGACATAGCGATTTTGCCCAAAGTTTCGCCTATACCCAAATGATGGAACTCGGCATGTCACACGAAGAAATGGTAGCTGCGCTCTCCCCATGGACATTAGTGAACTGACTGCAAATTAGCGAACGCCAGCTCTTTGCGGCTCATATTTATGTTTAGGCGGGCATTTTGGCGTCATTGCAACGGCAACGATGCTGGATATGACACCATTGCAGAAGCGTTAATGAAATGTCGGGATGGGTCCGACCTTTATATTGACCAGATCACGTTTGATATTCCCAGCACAACATATGCTAGTAATGAAGCAGAGCTCGTGGTTGAAGCGCGCAGACAAAGTAAGAGTTACGTATGGAACAACGCGGTGCATTCACCATGAAACCTCAAATGATCTTATGCGGATTGGCCGTGGCGCTAGCAGGCTTTATCGGATTTTGGGTAGGTTCGAGGACCGCCCCATCGGGTTATGAAACCATCGCTGAAACCATGCTTCTTGCAGACGATCCTTTGCTGAGCGAATGGTTCCTTCACAACAACGGCGGCATTCAAACATATGCCTCACTGAGGTATAAGCACACCAACGGATCGCTGCCCTTTCCGGCCAAACGTATCGGAGATTTCGAAACGGCCGAGACGTTGGATGCGTCCAATGCCATTCTCCTTTATGGTGCGTATCCTGCCGCAAACCACGCACTTTATGCCATGTATCGAAGCCTAAAACACCGCAGCGAGCAGGACACTACAGGCAGCGAATTCGCCGGATCCATTTTGGTATCTCTCAAATTTGCTGAGGGCGCTAAATACTTGGCCGTTCTTGATGGCGACCAAGCGATTTATGGCTCAGCAAGCCGCGCACAACGATGCACCCTTATGGCTTTGGCAAGTGGCCAGCGGGAAGACATAAAGGAAGTATGTGTGAGAGAGCTAAAACATGCGTTCCAAGCTGCAACCGGTGCCTCGCTGGCGCCACTCCCGTAGTTCGCGAAGGAAGCTACGTCTTCATCTGCAATGTGGGCCTGCGATGGGTCGCGTCAAACAAATAAGGGCGCCGGGTGCTCGCGCTTTAACGCATTGAACAATGTCAGCTCTAATTCTCACAACCTTTGTCTTTGCACGCGCAGCGAATGACCGCTCTCCGCCCATCCCCCCAAACAAAACCGCCGCCCGGATCACTCCAAGCGGCGGCTTATGTGTAGCGTTTGGCCAAGCTAGGCTCAGCCAATCAAAGCCTCAGCTTATTCAGCCTTCATCGCTTCCACAGAGATAACAACCGAAACCTCATCACTGATAAACGGCGCATAGGCGCCAAGGCCGTAATCCGAGCGCAGCAAAGCAACCGTGGCATCAAAACCCGCCCATGGCGCCTTGGCCATTGGGTGCTCGCCCGCGGCATTCAGCTTGGCATCCAAAATAACCGATTTTGTGACGCCATTCAGCGTCAGATCGCCGGTGATCAGGGCCGTCGTATCGCCTGTCACTTCAATTCCTGTTGACGCAAACGTGACCATTTCATCGTCGGCCGCATCAAAGAAATCGGGCGACATGAAATGCGCAAAGCGGGCTTCCCAGCCGGTCAACATGCTCTTAACCGGGAAAGAAACCGTAACGCTTGAGGCGGCGGGCGCTTCGGCATCAAACGTGATTTGGCCGTCAAAGCCCGAGAACATACCCATCCCTGTCGAGTAACCCAAGTGGTTGTATGTAAAGAGGATTTGGCTGTGGCTTGCATCCAAAACATAGGCTTCAGGGGCGGCAATCGCAGGTGCCGCGGCACTCATACCCAAGGCAAAAACAGCGGCATTAAACATTGAAAACTTCATCGGTTGCTCCATGGCAAATTTCACTCCCGCGACCCTGTCTCCAATCCTGCCTGCGCACAATTCCGCAGGTCAACACAGCTCATGTTCAAAAACGAACAGTGAGCTCACCCCCAAACAAAAAGAGGCGCGCCATCAGCACACCTCTCCTCATCGTTTGTCGGATTTTGGCCTGTTTGGCCCTCAAGCCATCGCCCAGACCTTCCCGCACATATTATGCAGCAGCCTGCGCCTTCCCGCGCACTTTAAGCAGCAGCCTGCGCCTTCCCGCGCAAGGTCGTGGCCGGCGCCGTCATCCGCATTGGGCGCGCAGGAACCGTCGAAGCCCCGGCCATATCGCGGCTCAACTTGGTATGAAGCAAATTCAATTCGCTCTCGGTCCCGCTGGCCACTTCAATCAAAGTCTGGCTCTCGCCAAGACGCATATACAAACGAGACGCGCCAAATGGCGTGCGTGCGCGGTTCACAAAGGCCGATCCGACCTGGCTAAACGGCACCGCATCCAAAACATGGGTTATCCCGCGGCGATTGCGCAAAACAGTGCGTGCCTCGCGCTTCACAACATCGACTTGAACCTCGTATGCCAAGCCGCGCTGCCCATACCAAAACAAGATCGCGCCCAGAATGCCAAAGACAACCGAGATCGCCCCCTTCATCGCCCACATCTCAACGCCAGTTGATGATCCCGGCAAAGCCCATTGGCCCACAGCCGCCATCATCAGGAAAACGCCAAAGGATATGCTCAACACCTCGACCAAAACAGCACGGCGACGCGCCGCTGTATCGTTGGTAATCACATAGCCCCAATATGTATCGCGTAAACTCAAGGCGTTCGCGCCTTTACTCGAACCAGAAACCTTAACATCCGTATAAGCGTTCATCGTTCCGTTCCTTTTAGAGAATACTCTCATCTCGCCAACAACTTCCGCGCGAAAACAGGCAAGATTGCGGCTTTCCCTGAGCAAATTTGGGAATTCGTGAAAAATTAACCAAATATTCAGCTTGTTCAGGGGCCTTTCGCCGCTGTTTCGCTCGCAAATCCGCTGCGCCGCCATCCCAACCAAGCCCAAACACCAAAGCAGCGAAAGCCCCGCCAATGCCACAGACCTTAACAGCCCCCGCGTCGCCGCCCCCCTCTCGACCCCGCTTTTCTTGGCACTATTACGCCTCCAAACGCCCAGTTCCCTAAAAGGTGCCCAAGTCAAACCCCCAAATCTGCCGCCCCTCCCCAACCAAATCCCCGCCAAACCCCATATTCTCTTGCCCCGCCGCCCCAGATAGGTATAACGCGCGCACCCTTCCGCAAATTTACGGAAACAGCGCAGCCTCTCGTGGGCGGGTCGCGGAAGGTTTTGGCCCGGCTCTTTGAAGTGCGCTCGAACAGAACTGGAGCTTACATGCCGCTTTATGAGCATGTGCTAATTGCGCGTCAGGACCTTTCCAACACGCAAGCCGAAGGCCTTATCGAACATTTTGGTGCCGTCCTGTCAGACAATGGCGGGAAACTCGTGGATAGCGAGTACTGGGGCGTCAAAACGATGGCTTACAAAATCAACAAAAATCGCAAGGGCCACTATGCCTTCCTGCGCTCGGATGCCCCAACTGGCGCCGTGCAGGAAATGGAACGCCTGATGCGTCTGCACGACGATGTGATGCGTGTTCTCACCATCAAAGTCGACGATCACGCCGAGCTTCCCTCGGTTCAGATGCAAAAACGCGACGAACGCAGCGACCGTGGCGAACGCCGCGAGCGCCGTTGATCGGCATTAGGAAAGGACCTTAAACCATGGCAAACAAACCATTTTTCCGCCGCCGCAAAGTATGCCCCTTCTCGGGCGACAACGCGCCAGCGATCGATTACAAAGATACACGCACCCTTCAGCGCTATATCTCTGAGCGTGGCAAAATCGTACCGTCACGCATCACAGCCGTCTCGGCCAAGAAGCAACGTGAGCTCGCCCGCGCCATCAAACGCGCCCGCTTCCTCGCTCTGCTTCCTTACGCCGTTAAATAAGGAGAAAATCAATGGATGTTATCCTTCTTGAACGCGTGGCCAAACTCGGCCAAATGGGCGATGTGGTTTCGGTAAAGCAAGGCTTTGCCCGCAACTACCTGCTCCCACAAAACAAAGCGCTGCGTGCTTCCAAAGCAAACATCGCGTCCTTTGAAGGTCAAAAGGCTCAGCTCGAAGCGCAGAACCTTGAGACCAAAAAAGAAGCCGCAGCACTGTGCGAAAAGCTCGACGGTCAGACTTTCATCGTGATTCGCTCCGCATCGGATTCCGGTTCGCTCTATGGCTCCGTCACAACCCGTGACGCCGCAGATGCAGCGACCGCCGAAGGCTTCACAGTGGATCGCAAACAGGTTGTCCTGCAAGCGCCCATCAAAGATCTCGGCCTTCACGAGGTAACTGTTGTGCTTCACCCAGAAGTGGAAGCCACAATCACCCTCAACATCGCACGCTCGCAAGAAGAAGCGCAGCTGCAAGCTGAAGGCAAATCGATCCAAGAACTCGCCGCTGAAGCAGAAGCAGAAGCAGAATTCGAAATCGCCGAACTCTTCGACGATATCGGCGCTGCCGCATCTGATGATGACGACGACACAGGCGCACCCGCTCCTGCCGCAGAAGAAGCTTCCGACGAAGCCTAATTCTTCCGCAACACATTTAGAAAGGCCGCGCAGAGCAATCCGCGCGGCCTTTTCTTTTGAACGGGCCATATCGCTTGCTGCCCCTCTCGGAGCCTCCGGCGGGGATATTTAAGACAACCGTGAAAGCCCAAGTATTCACGCCCAAAGCAAGCGCCCCGTCCATATGCGCGCAACACAAGCCCAAATCCCCCCAAGCGCCCAAAACGAACGCCCCCAATTCATCTGGCGCAGCCTATTCACAGTTGTGCAAATATCCCCGCCGGAGGCTCCCCACCCATCAGCAAAGGCGGCGCCACTTGCGGCTCGCTTACCTCAAAACCTGCCTCAAATCGCCATTTCCCCGACCGCGCCCTTCGCGCCTAAATGTCACCAGGTCAAACACTCCTTGGCACTATTGGGCACCCCCTCAACACCAAACCTCAGAAACGAAAAAGGGCCGCCCGAAGGCAGCCCCATTCCATTTGCCTGAACGGCAGTTCTATTCGTCGTCGAGAGCTTCAACAGCCTTCTGAAGATCCTCTTTGGACACTTCTTTGTCGCTCACAGTTGCCTGCTCAAACACCCAATCAACAACCTTGTCTTCAAAGATTGGCGCTTGGAGCTGCTGGCGCATCTGCGCGTTTTGCTGAACGAAATCAAAGAATTGCTTCTCTTGACCGGGATATTGGCGCGCTTGGTTCATCACCGCTTGCGTCATCTCCGCATCCGTCACTTGGATTTCGTTTTTGCGGCCAAGCTCGGCCAACAAAAGCCCAAGGCGCACGCGGCGCTCGGCCAGTGTCTTGTGCTCGTCTGTGGTTTCGATCTCTGGGTGATCATGGCCCTGAACGTCTGGGTTTTCTTCATGCCACAGCTGATGCGCGATCTGGCCGGCTTCTGCCTCCAAAAGCGCTTCAGGAAGCTCGAATTTCACCAGTTTATCCAACTCATCAAGCAATGTGCGCTTCATGATCGCGCGGCTCGCGCCCGCGTATTCCGCTTCGAGGCGCTCGGCAACTTGACCTTTAAGCGCAGCAAGATCTTCCGCACCAAATTGCTTGGCCAAAGCGTCGTTGATCTCGGCGGGCTTTGGCTCTTTTACATTGTGCACTTTGCACTCAAAAACAGCGTCTTTGCCAGCAAGCGCTTCGGCTTGGTATTCCGCAGGGAACGCAACCTTAACATCGAGCTCATCGCCAACTTTAACGCCAACAAGCTGCTCTTCAAAGCCGGGGATGAACGAGTTGGAGCCCAGAACCAGCGGATATTCTTCCGCAGCGCCGCCCTCAAAGGCTTCGCCATCAACCTTGCCGAGGAAATCAATCACAACTTGGTCGCCGTCTTTGGCTTTGGAGCCCTTCTTGCGATCTTCAAAGTTCTGCGCCGTGCCAGCAAGATTGCCCAAAGCTTCATCAACTTCAGCGTCATCCGCCTTCACAACCATGCGCTCAAGCTTGATCTTGCTCAGATCGGCCTCAGGCACATCGGGAAGCGCTTCGTACTTAAGAGCAACGACAACATCATCGCCCTCTTTCCAATCTTCATTCTCCATAACCATCTCAGGCTGCATCGCAGGGCGTTCGCCGACAGCCTCAAAGTGATCGTTCATCGCGCCATCAACAGCTTCCTGCATGGCTTCGCCCAAAACGCGCTCGCCAAACTGCTTCTTGAGCAGCGCCATAGGAACCTTGCCCTTGCGAAAGCCCTTCATCTCAACTTCAGGCTGCGCTTCAATGAGCTTTTCATTGACCTTAGCGGCCAATTCATCGGCGGTGACAGTGATCTGATAGCCGCGCTTCAGACCTTCTTTGAGGGTCTCAGTGACCTGCATGATGGTGTCCTTCTACGTCTTAATCCGGCCGCGACCGCGCGACCCATATAAATCAAGCGCCCTTCTATGGGGCCAAAGCCCTGCGCGCAAGGCGAAATGGCGCGAGATGGGCGGGCTTTTGGCGCGAAACCAAGCCGATCCACAGGCCCACCACACAGAACTTTGCCGGTTAATTCTTTGCACGCGTTATAATAGAGCAACACAGGCGGTCAAATTGGGGCCGCGCGGGCAACAGAATCCCAACCCGCAATAAGAGCGGCGCGACGCCAGAAGGCGCGTAGATCGCGACCCCACACAGAGATGCCCCGCGAAATCGGCCATAAATCACTGAAATATAAGGAAAAGTGGTGCGGGTGAAGGGACTCGAACCCCCACGCCTCGCGGCGCCAGAACCTAAATCTGGTGCGTCTACCAGTTCCGCCACACCCGCACTGCGCGCCTTCTAACAAATGGGCACAAATGTGGCGAGAGCAAATCGCACCGCCGTAAAAAAAACATATGCGGTAACGGAATCTTGCCATATTGTGGTGCAAAAACTTGAGGCAGAACAAGGCGAGTATCCCCAATGTCTAACATGACACAGGGGCGTGACGCGGAAACAAACACCGCACAGCGTCCAAATACACAGACCAAGATTTCTAATGCTGCAGGCCTCTGCGCTGGCAGCTCGATCATGACGCTGGAAGGCGCTTTACCGGTTGAGTTTCTCTCGCCCGGCGATCGCATCATCACCCGCGATAGCGGTGTGGCCACGCTTCGTGATATCAAAATCACCACAGTGAAAATGCGCCCCGTCACGATCAAACCCGGCACCCTTGGCGTTGACCGCCCCGATGCCCCGATCACAATGGCCCCCGGCCAGCGTGTTTTGATCCGCGATTGGCGCGCAAAAGCGCTTTACGGCCAAGCCCAAGCGCTTGTTCCCGCTGAGCGTCTGATTGATGGCGAATATATCGCCCAAGCTTCAAAAGCCGTTGAAACACAGATCATTACCCTGATTTTCGACGCGCCGCATGTCATCTATGTAAACGGCATGGAACTGGCCGCAGGGCAAAACGCAAAGCAAGAGCTGCCCGCGCTGGTCTGACCGCGCAGCGCCACAGCGGCGCACTCAAAAGCCAATTCCAAAACGGGCGCGCAGTGCAATGCGCGCCCGTTTTGTTTTTGAAGCCTGAAACGGCGCGGCGCGCTTTGCGAAATTCGCGTCTTCAGCAATACCAACCTGCTTGCGCCCGCCGGATACATCAGCGCCGGCCCGATACTTCCGCTTCAGCCCGATACATCAGCGCCTCAAAACCCGCGCCCCGCAATGGTCGCGCAATAACCCAAGCGCAGCGGCCCAAACCGCCAAAACCAACCCCTCACACCCAAACCGGCCGCCTAAATCGCCTAAACCCCAAGCGCCAAAAACACCTGCGGCAGCACCTCTGGCAGGTCTTCGGCAATCAATCCCGGCCCAAAGGCGCGCGCCGCCTCAGCATGAAGCCAAACGCCCGCCTCCGCCGCCGCCATCGGCGCAAAACCGCGCGCGATAAGCCCGGTGATAAATCCGGCCAAAACATCGCCAGATCCGGCCGTGGCCAGCCATGGGGCCGCGCGCATCCCATTTGAATTGTGAACGCAAGTGCGCCCATCTGGCCCCGCGATCACGGTCACGCTGCCTTTGAGCAAGACGAAACAGCCCGCCCGCGACCCCGCCTCCCGAACCGCGCCAATCCGCGCCTCAAGCGCGCCATCTTCGCCAATCCGCGCCGCCAAATCCGGAAACAGCCGCGCAAACTCGCCCAAATGCGGCGTCAGAATACAAAGCTCATGCAACTGCGCGCGCAATTCAGGCGCATCCGCCAGCGCGCTCAAAGCATCCGCATCCAAGATACAGCCGCGCTTGGCCGCCAAAACGCCCGGCAGAAACGCCCGCGCCCGCGCAATGCCAAACCCCGGCCCGATACAAAGCGCAGTGATCCGCGCATCCCCCAGCGCCTGCCCAAGCGCCGCTTCATCGCCAATCTCAGCCAGCATAATCGCGCTGAGCTGCGCCGCCGCCTCAACAAGCGCGCCATGCTCAACCCCAAGCGTCACAAGCCCCGCGCCGATCCGCAAAGCGCCCCGCGCCGCCAAACGTGCCGCGCCCGTTTTGCCCGAAGGCCCGGCAAGGATCAGCGCATGACCGTGATCGTATTTATGCCCGCTCGCGCCCTTGCGCAGCGCCGCCACAAGCCGCGCACCGCCGCCTATTTCCCTTGCCCCACGATCCATATTGCCTTCTCCTTATCCCGCCACTCAAAGCGCGCCCTGCCCGCCCCCTTGCCCGATGCGCTTGCGGGTATTCCCGCCCTGTCAGCCCGAGCTTGGCAGACCAGCGCGCGCCAAGCCACAACTGCCTCAAAGTTTTCAAAGTGATTACTTTTTAATCACCGCGCACAAATATTCGCCTCAACCCTCAATTTTCCCCGGCTCCGCTGCCTCACTTTACCCTAGCGAATTGTGGCCCCCCAAGAGAAGTGGTCTCACACCAATCGGACATAGTTTAGGGAGTCGAGGTCTCATGAAAAAGATCGAAGCGATCATCAAGCCGTTTAAACTGGATGAGGTCAAAGAAGCGCTGCAAGAAATCGGCGTTCAGGGCCTCTCTGTTGTTGAGGTAAAAGGCTTCGGGCGCCAAAAGGGTCATACCGAGCTTTACCGCGGCGCCGAATACGTTGTGGATTTCTTGCCCAAGGTGAAAATCGAAGTTGTGCTGGCCGCCGATCAGGTTGACGGCGCAATCGAAGCCATCATCAACGCCGCAAAAACCGACAAAATCGGCGACGGCAAGATCTTCGTCTCCTCGGTTGAACAAGCCATTCGCATCCGCACCGGTGAATCCGGCCAAGACGCGCTTTAAAACACCCACAGAATTCCAAAGGCCGGGCCAAGCCCGCGCCACGATAACAACACACAGAAGGGATAAGGTCACATGAGCATCAAGGACGTTCTCAAGACCATCAAGGACGAAAACATCGAATATGTTGATGTCCGCTTTACCGATCCGCGCGGCAAACTGCAGCACGTGACAGTGATCGTTGACGAAGTTGATGAAGATTTCCTCGAAGAGGGCTTCATGTTTGATGGCTCCTCCATTGCCGGTTGGAAATCCATCGATCAGTCCGATATGAAGCTGATGTTCGACACAGAAAGCGCCTATATCGATCCGTTCTATGCCGAGAAAACGCTCTGCATTCACTGCTCGATCGTTGAGCCAGACACTGGCGAAGCCTACGACCGCGATCCGCGCTCGACCGCGCAAAAAGCCGAAAGCTACCTGATCGCCTCAGGCATCGGCGACACAGCCTATATGGGCCCAGAAGCGGAATTCTTCCTCTTTGACGATGTGCGCTACACGGTTGCGATGAACAAAGTCTCCTATGAGGTTGACGCGCTCGATGCTTCCTGGAACTCCGGCACAGAATACGAAATGGGCAACACAGGCCACCGTCCCGGCGTTAAAGGCGGCTATTTCCCTGTAAACCCAATCGATGATGGCCAAGACATCCGCGGCGAAATGCTTTCCACGATGAAGCGCATCGGCATGAAAGTCGATAAGCATCACCACGAAGTTGCCTCCTGCCAACACGAGCTCGGCCTCGTCTTCGGCTCGCTCACAAAGCAAGCGGATGAGCTGCAGAAGTACAAATACATCGTGCATAACGTCGCCCACGCCTACGGCAAATCAGCAACCTTCATGCCAAAGCCAATCTCCGGCGATAACGGCACAGGCATGCACGTAAACATGTCGATCTGGAAAGATGGCAAGCCCCTCTTTGCTGGCGACAAATACGCAGACCTCAGCCAAGAAGCGCTCTACTTTATCGGCGGCATTCTTAAGCACGCCAAAGCGCTCAACGCCTTCACCAACCCGTCCACAAACTCCTACAAACGCCTGATCCCAGGCTTTGAAGCCCCCGTGCTGCGCGCCTATTCGGCGTCCAACCGCTCGGGTTGTGTTCGCATCCCATGGGCCGAAAACCCCAAGGCAAAACGCGTTGAAGCCCGCTTCCCTGACCCTTCGGCCAACCCATACCTGTGCTTTGCAGCGCTGTTGATGGCTGGTCTTGACGGCATCAAAAACAAAATCGATCCAGGCCCCTCTTCGGATAAAGATCTCTACGATCTGCCGCCCGAAGAACTGGCAGCGATCCCAACCGTTTGTGCAAGCCTGCGCGAAGCCCTTGAAGAGCTTGAAAAAGATCAAGACTTCCTGCTTGCTGGCGACGTATTCACCAAAGGCCAGATCGAGGGCTACGCAGCTCTGAAATGGGACGAAGTGTACGAGTACGAGCACACACCACACCCAGTAGAATTCAAAAACTACTACAGCTGCTAATCCCAGCAAAACCCATCCAAAGGGCGCCCCATCGCGGGCGCCCTTTTTCGTTTCCTCTGGACCAAACCGCCCCGCCCAAAACGCTCCCCAATCCGCCGCGCGCGCCCCGTCTCACGACTGTCCAAATATCCGGGTTCAAAATCCTGCGCTCAGACGTGTGAGGGAAAACAGCTCCAAAGATTCTCGATAGCCCTTAAACGCTTGAAGCGTAAAAGAGCGCACGTAAGGCCCTCATTGCACTAATCCATCCTGATCAAGGCGGCTCTTCATTCCTATCGCGACAGGTTGAAGAGGCTTTCAAATATTGAAAACCAACAGGCAATTAAGTGAGTTTCCCTGCACGACTTCTCAGTCCGAGTTAAACTCTGCTCACCGTGCAACGGGCTATATGCTGCGCGCGTTTGAGGGGAGATGAAAACTGCGCGCGGGCACTCAACTTGCTCCTTCTGCGCTATTTGGTAAAAGTGATTTATGGAACAGGATGAAGTCAAAAAACCCAAAGTTTCCGTTCGACAACGCGCGGATGCGATAAAGGCGTTCAGGTGCAAAAATCTTGTTGCAGTGATCGAAAACCCTACCGATATCAAAAATATTGGAACGGTCATCCGAAATGCAAATGCTCTTGGGGTTGAGAAAGTCTATATTGTCGACTCTCGCGGTTCACTTCCTGATGACTGGCAAGAAATGCGAGAAACGAAGTCCCTTTCAAAAACCTCGGTTTCGGCGGTTAAATGGACATTTGTAAAACGTTTCGACAGCACAGAAGACTGCCTCGCTCATCTCGAAAAAAATGGATTTGTATCGGTAGTGACCTCCCCACATGTTAAGGGAAAGACCAATGTCTACCTGCATGAAGGCGACTATAAGCAACATACAAAACTGGCAGTTTGGTTCGGAAACGAAACACGCGGAATAAGCGAACTTGCAATTGAACGGTGTGAAACCTGCGTTGCTATTCCAATGTTCGGTATGATTGAAAGCTTAAATCTCGGCACAAGCTCGGGCATTGTTTTGTATGAAATCACAAAACAGCGGCGAGAATACCAAAGCCAGTTTCGACGCAGCCGTGGCAAAGGGAAACGTACCGAACCCCTCCCTACAGAAATGCCGCGATAGTCCCCTTTCCCCCATAAAATCCTGTTATGTGAGTTGGTTTTTGGCTTGAAATGATAGCCTTTCCCCCAAAGCCACCCATCCCGCCTTTCCCGCCATTCAAAACACCGCGTATCTTGCCGCGCACCTGCGTTTCACAGTTGTCCAAATATCCGCGCCGCAGGCTCCCGGCCCCCTCCGCATGCCTATCCGGTCGCTGGAGCAAGCCGCACTAAATCCCGCACCAAATCCCTAACAAACCCTGCAAAACATGCCTCAAATGCGCGCGTCCCGCCCAAGCTTTGCGCCACATTCGGCCCAATTTTGCCGCCTTTTTCATGCAGGCTTAGCTCTGGGTAAACGATTTAACGAGGCGCAGATGCATAACCAACGGGATCAAAACACTCTGCGCTCCAAAGGCGCGGCGCAAAACCAAAGCGAATTACAGGCTGAACGCGAGGCCAATCTCAGGGCTGAATTTCAAGCGACATCTGTGATTGACGCGCCGCTCGAAAGCCCAAGCGTGAGCGCAGATCAAACTGCCAGCGCGCGCCCGGTGCAAACCGAGGCCTGCTTGCTCTATCGTCACCTGCCCATGCAAGATGATCGCCGCCTGCAATCCCTGCTAGAGCGCCACGGCCTCAAACCCATCGAAGCCCAAGTTCAGCACCTCGCCCCAAATGCGCCCATCGAGCAGCATTTCCAAAGCGAGACCCACCGCCTGACCTTTACCCATAGCGCCACACCGCACTGCGCCTCAGATTTTCAGGATGCGCTGCGCTCGCCCTATCTGGGCGCTTATCTGGGCATGATGGCCTCGATGATCGAGCGCCATGAAAGCTTCATGACCCTCAACATCACAGCCCTGAGCCCTGAGCCGCAAACAGCCGCCTCCTACACCGAGCAGCTGCGCCTGCTGCACGCGCTGACCCGCGCCATCGCGCGCGCCACATCCCCCATGGCCCTTTACTGGAGCGCCTCTTCGCAAATCCTGACGGGCGCGCAATATAGCGCCCTCATCCGCGTCGATGCGCCTTGGGCGCTCTTCGTTCATCCGATCCCGCAGGCCGCCGGAACAGATCGCGAAGGCCGCGCCCTCACCGAGCTGCGCTTTGAAGGGGCCGAACATTTCCTCGGCCAAAAGGTCAGCCTCGCCCCAAGCGCCTTGCCGCGCGCCGATATCATGCGCCTCGGGCTTGGCTTCATCCAATATTGCGCCGAGCGCCAAACTTTGATCGCGCCGGGCGAAAGCCTTGGCAAGGATCGCAATGCGCGGGTCGAACGCGGCCCGGCAAAAGATCGCGTTGATCTTGTGGCGCGGGTGTCGCATCGCCTGTTGCCGCCGCCCCCAAGCAATCAAGACTATCCGCCCACGCCGCCGCGCTGGCGCTCTGTGTTTGTGCTCGGCGGTGTGATCGCCGCCAGCCTCGCGCTGGTCCTTGGCTTTACCCTAACCGCCACGGGCATGCGCGCGCCCGCGCAAAGCCTCGCCCTAAGCGAAATCACAACAACCGTGCTCCCCGCGCAGAATTAAGCCGCCGCAACAGCCCTCATAGGGCACCGCCGCGCGCCACATCTCATGCAAAAAGGGCGCAGCCATCGGCCACGCCCCTTTTTCAAATCTCAAAAGCAATCGCAGCTTACTTGCGCGCGTTGCCAACCAGCTTCCAAACCGCAGGCACCAAAAGCGCTGCCAGCGCGAGCTTCACCGCATCACCGATCAAAAACGGTGTGAGGCCCCACTGAAGGATTGGCTTCTCAATGCCATAAAGAACAACCAGCCACAGCAGGCCAGGCACATAAATGATCGCATTGCCGATCAGCATCGCACCGGCCATTTTGCCGAATGAACGATCCCAACCAAGACGCGCCAGATAGCCCAGCATCAAAGAGGCCAGCGCATAACCAACCAAATAGCCGCCTGTGCCGCCCATCATATAAGCGATGCCGTTTTTTTCAGCCGAAGAGCCGGCGAAAACATCAAAGCCAAGCGCGCCAACAGCAAGATACCCAAGGATCGTGATAAGCCCAAGACGCGGGCCATAAGCCACGCCGATGGTCAGAACCGAAAAGGTCCCCATTGTGATCGGAACGGGCCACATGGGCACAGCGATCTTGGCGCTTACGGCCAAAACGATAATCCCAAGAGCGACCAAAACCGCCTGTTTGATATAAAGCTGTGTGCCTGACTTGGCGCCGAACGCCTCGCTCAGAACCATGTCTTTTGTAAGTGTCGCCATTGCGCCTGTCTCCTCTAATGCGTTGGCGTTGTTTTGCCCCAGCCCGCGCCCCCGCGCAAGAGGCATAGCCCCCAGATCGGCGATGTTAACGCCCAAGCTGCGCCAAAAATCGACCTTTAGCGCCCCAAAACGGTGCATCTGCCCATGGTTTGAGCAGATATCTTGAGCGACCGCCAAATCTCGATCAAGGTTTGGCACGCCTGCGCGCGGATCAAACGCTCTCGCGGGTAAAATCTGTGCGGCTCTCATAATCCTTGCGCGGGCCGCGCACCCGCCAAATCGCGCGCCAAGCGCCGGGCCAGCCAGCAAATTCATAGCGCACATCATATATGTCCGGCGGGCAATCGTGATGCGCCTCTGGCCGCACAGCCCCGCGCTCAAAATGATGAAAATCGCGCCCGTCCTCAAACAAAACAGCAATTTGATCGCCCATTGCGCGCCAGATATAGCTGCGCTGCGCCGCCATCGCCGCCCCGTCCCCAAGGCGCAATGTCCCGCTTTCGCGCAAGACAACATCGCCCGCCAAAACCGCGCCCTCAATCAAATCCGCAGGCCCGGCCAAATCAAACCGCGCCGTGCCGCTCATCCGCCCCATCGGGCCGCCGCTAAAATCGGTGATTTCGCGCAACAGCCGCCAAGGGCCCAAAAATTCGCTTAACTCTCTCATTGCGCAAGTTTAGGCCCGCAAGGGCGCGGCGGCAACGGCCAGATTTGCGCCAACACCGGGCTATGCGCGCAAAATTTCGGTCGCTTTGCCAGCCGCCAATTTGATCGCCTCGATATCCTCATCGCTCCAGCGGCGTCGGCGCGTCTCTATCGCGCAAACCGCCCCGATAGGCACCAATCCGCTTTGATAAATCGGCGCGCCCAAATAGGCCAAAACCCCCAATTGCTCGACCGCCTTATTGCCCAAAACAAGCGGATGCGTCAGCGCATCTTCAATGACCAAAGGATAATCCATCGCAACAACATGCTGGCAAATCGAATGATCAAGCGGGATGATGCCCGTCGCTGGCAAAGGAAACGTCGGGCCGGATTTCGCCAATATCGCTTCATGCGAAGGCAAGACTTCCGTGATCAAAACGACCAAAGACCCGACGGTTTCCCGGGTCGCTCTTGCCAGCTCTGTCAAAGCCTCTTTTTGCGTAAATTTCACCACTACTCAGATTCCTCATCCCCGCTCAAAGATTAACGCAAACTGAGTGATTCCCAAAACCGTCTGGCACGGATGCGCCAAATTAGCGCGCGTTTCGCCCAAAACCGGGCAAAATACCCCCAACATGCCCCCAAATGCGCCATTTTCCCCCTCTCGCCCCGCAAATCCTCGTTTGCAAAAAGCAAACATTGGTCCCAACCTGCCCCGCGCAATCGCCAAGCAGCCGCCCAGCCCTTGCCCCTAAGGCCTGCGCCCGCTAAAGAGCGGCCAAATCCATGCCCTCTTCCTAGCCAAAGGCCGCATCATGATCCCTCGCTATTCCCGCCCCGAAATGGTTGCCATCTGGTCCCCCGAGACCAAGTTCCGCATCTGGTACGAGATCGAGGCGCATGCCTGCGATGCGATGGCCGATCTGGGCGTGATCCCGCGCGAAAATGCCGAGGCGGTTTGGAAGGCCAAAGACGTCACTTTTGATGTCGCCCGCATTGACGAGATCGAAGCCGAAACCAAGCACGATGTGATCGCGTTCCTGACCCACCTCTCCGAGCATGTCGGCTCTGAAGAGGCCCGCTTTGTGCACCAAGGCATGACCAGCTCGGATGTGTTGGACACCTGTTTCAACGTGCAGCTCGTGCGCGCCTCCGACATCCTGATCAAAGATGTTGAAGGCCTGCTTGTTGCGCTGAAAAAGCGCGCGATTGAGCATAAAGATACCATCCGCATCGGCCGCAGCCATGGCATCCACGCCGAGCCAACAACAATGGGCCTGACCTTCGCGCGTTTCTATGCCGAAATGGATCGCAACCTTGCCCGCCTCAAGACCGCCCGAGACGAGATTTCAACCGGCGCGATTTCCGGCGCTGTTGGCACATTTGCCAATGTCGATCCGGCCGTTGAGGAGCATGTTTGCGCCAAGCTTGGCCTCACACCAGAGCCGATCAGCACCCAAGTGATCCCGCGCGATCGCCATGCCGCCTTCTTTGCCGCGCTTGGTGTTGTGGCGTCGTCCATCGAAAACGTCTCGACCGAGATCCGCCATATGCAGCGCACCGAAGTGCTTGAAGCGGCTGAGTTTTTCTCGATGGGCCAAAAGGGCTCGTCTGCGATGCCGCATAAGAAAAACCCCGTGCTGACGGAAAACCTAACCGGCCTTGCGCGCCTCGTGCGCATGGTCGTTGTGCCCGCGATGGAAAACGTCGCCCTCTGGCACGAGCGCGATATTTCGCACTCTTCTGTCGAGCGCAACATCGGCCCAGACGCGACAATCACCCTTGATTTCGCGCTCTCCCGCCTCACTTCCGTGATCGATAAGCTCTTGGTCTACCCCGAGAATATGCTCGCCAATATGAACAAATTCCCCGGCCTCGTGATGTCGCAACGCGTCTTGCTCGCCCTGACCCAAGCCGGCGTAAACCGCGAAGATGCCTACCGCCTCGTGCAGCGCAACGCGCTCAAAGTCTGGGAAACGGGCTGTGACTTCAAAACCGAACTGCTGGCCGATAAAGAAGTCGTCGCAGCGCTTGGCGTTGAGGAAATCGAGGAAAAATTCGACCTCGCCTACCACACCAAACACGTTGACACGATCTTCAAACGCGTCTTCGGCTAAGCCCCAAAACGCAGCGCTCCCCCTCTCGGGGAGCGCAACACGCCACCGATAAGCGCTTCAATTCCCGCAGCCCACGGGATCAGGGCGTTCGCAACCTCGCGGAAATCAGAGATATCCTTCAAGCTATTCCCGCCCAAGGTCGGCTTTGCGGGACGGATAGGACATCAATTGCCTATCTCACGTTACAAATTGCTCAGGCTTCCATGTGATCTTTCCAAAGCGATCTCTGGAAAAGTCGATGTTTGACGTATTTTCGCCTCCGACTGAGTATCCTTCGAGCAGGTTCAAATAACCGTCCTTAAAAAACAGGATGAGACCAATGTCATATTTCATCCCAGCCACTCTGACATAATGCCCGTTGATTGGCGACGATCCAGTCAACCTAGGTATAACATTTTGGTCTACATGCAGTTCAGTGAAGAAACCGCCACCCGTGTTTTCCCGCTGAACACAGCGCACTGCTTCGACTTGCTTCGTGAGCGCAGGATATTTGTCTTTCCAATAGGAACACAGCGCTTTTAGCGCCTCCCGTTCCAGCTCGTTGAACTCCATTCGGTTTTCCTTCTCTTAGTGAGCGAGAAGCTCACATTCTAAGGCTAGCCTGTCAATTCGAACGAACGACCGCATAGAGTTCACAGCTGACTTCGCTGTATTTGCAGCGTTGAAGCTCAATATCCCATAGGCTCATCAACACTAAGAGCCCAAAGCGGACGTACGCAACCTCCCGCAAATCGGAGAGACCCCTGAACTTGCTTTCGCCCAAGGTCCGCAGTGCGGGACAAAGGGTGCTTTCGAGAACCGCCAACCAATGTCCACATATTCTGCTTTACTCTCTAATCTATGTGGAGTTCTTGAAGAAAACTTATCCTAGGTTCGCAAGCCGTAAATGGGCTTGCTATCAAAGATAAGGGCCGTTCCACTTCTTGAAACTCCATATTTCGAGGTGACCAATTGTACACGCTTGTGGCACCATCATCTTCGACGAGAAGCAGCCCGTGAAAGTACCAAGTGTCCCCAATTTTGTAGCCTGATCGGGTCGTGTAAAATGACAAACCGCGCAGACCAGCAATAGAGGCCAGTTCTCTGTTTGTTGGGCTGTGGTCACCGATGCAGAAACCGCGATTTGACGAAATTTTGATGGCGCTTGAGTAAGCGATAGGAACCATCGCTAACGACCATACACCGACCAACATGGGAAGTGAAAATATGCCAAATACAATAGACATTGTCCTATTTTGGACTTTGGAAATCAACATTATGGACGTGGCGCAAGCCAATGTTAATGCTGCTCCGTGAAGTGTTACCATCTCCGTGCCACCACCAGAAAACGCCATTAATATGAAGGTCAGGACCGTCCCAGAAACCAAGACTAATACAGCAAAAATCCCAGCCAGAATTATTGGCATTCTGCGATTGCTTGCGACTGCAAACAACGTGATGATCAAAGGTAGTAGAGGCAAAACAGCCACCACCAGTTCAAGCCAAGTTGCCTTCGGTAGCACAGGGTCCGTCAAAGGAACGGGAATAAAGCCGAGCGCAATTATAGCGGCTCCGAAGAGCGCTACGTATCTCTGAGTTTGCGACATAGCGCTCTTTCCTCTCAAACACGTGTGGCCGACACTGTAGCA
Organism: Halocynthiibacter sp.; assembly: GCA_047631555.1. Lineage (GTDB taxonomy): Bacteria > Pseudomonadota > Alphaproteobacteria > Rhodobacterales > Rhodobacteraceae > JBLHZY01. Next base: position 994,940 of record JBLHZY010000001.1, read on the forward strand.
GACATTGGTGGCAACGCAGCATTAGCGCAAGATGGCCTCATAGCCGAACTTCACTGCAACAACTATAACCCCTTGGCGCCAGATCAAAACGCTTGCGCAATGGCGCGAGCCCCAAAGCCAACCTGCCGCCCCAAACCAGCGGCCCAAAAGCCACCCACAGCTTTTTCTTGGCAAAAATACTCATAACGCCCCCGCTCTCAAACAAACCCTGCGCCCAAAATTACAGCGAAATTTGCGCTAAATACTCTGCGTTTGGTAGTCTTGCGTTAATCCTCTTTCGCCATGTTGGCCAAGACACCGCCAATTGGAGAAACCGATTTGTCTGCCCTGCCCTCGCTTGCCCCCGGTCTTGATAGCTTTCCTTCCGCCTTTCCGGAGATGCCAAGCGCACCCGTGATGTCGCGCAAGCAAAAGGCGGCCATCGTGGTGCGGCTTTTGCTCTCTGAAGGGGCGGTGATATCGCTCGAAAAACTCCCCGAAGAAATGCAGGTCGAACTGACCCGCCAAATGACGACAATGCGCTATATTGATCGCGATACGCTGTCCTTTGTGGTCGATGAATTCCTCCAAGAGCTCGAGTCGATCGGCCTCAGCTTCCCCGGTGGGCTTGAAGGCGCGCTTACGGTCCTTGATGGGACGATCTCGCCGTCTACAGTCGCGCGCCTGCGCAAACAGGCAGGGTTCTCGCTTACCGGCGATCCATGGGAGCGGATTTCAGACCTTGATGTCGACCGCCTCCTGCCGGTTTTGGAAAAAGAAAGCGTTGAGGTCGGCGCGGTGCTGCTCTCCAAGCTCAAAGTCTCCAAAGCGGCCGAATTGCTTGGCATGCTGCCCGGAACGCGCGCGCGCAAAATCACCTATGCGGTTTCCCTGACAGGGGCGATTGCGCCCCATGTTGTGCAGAAAATCGGCATTTCCCTCTCGGCGCAGCTTGATGCCCTGCCCGCGCGCGCCTTTGCCGATGGCCCGGTCGAACGCGTCGGCGCCATCCTCAACTTCTCGCCCGCCGCAACCCGCGATGATGTGCTCGCCGGCCTCTCTGAGGACGACCAAGCCTTTGCCGATCTGGTCCGCAAATCCATCTTTACCTACGCAAATATCGCCAAACGCATCGACGCGCGCGATATCCCCAAGGTTATCCGCGACATTGATCAAGAAGTGCTGATCAAAGCGATGGCCGGCAGCACCGAGGCAAACAAACCCTCGACCGATTTCATCCTCGCCAATATGTCCAAACGGATGTCTGACAGTCTGCGCGAAGAGATCGACGCCATCGGCACGGTCAAAGAGAAAGACGCCGAAGAAGCCATGGGCACGGTCGTCGCCACGATCCGCGAGCTGGAGGCAGAGGGCGAATTGTTCCTTGTTGCCGAAGACGAAGAGGAATAGCGCCCCAACGCCTCGCGCCGCGAGTACCTCATTCCGCAAGCCCAATGCGCGCCGAAAACGCCGCCCAAGACCACCAGCCCATATGGACATGCGCGCCATTCCAGCCTAATTTCGCGCCATGACGCAAAATTCAAAAAACGCCTTCGTATCGCAGCAAGCTTTCGTGCGCCAATCAGCACGTTCTGGTGCAAACTTTGCCGCGCAACCCTTTGCGAATGCGTCATAAATGAACAAAACGTCGCCCCCGTCCTCGCTCCAACATCGCTTGGAAGATATTGCTGCGCGCGCCTTGCTTGGCACCATGCGCCTGCTGCCCTATGGGCCGCGCGTGCGCTTGATGGGCTGGATATTTGCGCGGATCGTTGCGCCGCTTGCAGGATATGATCAGCGGGTGCGCGATAATTTGTCCTATGTGCGCCCCGATTTGCCTCAGGATGAGGTTGCGCGCCTCGCACGCGCTGTTCCCAATAATGTGGGCCGGACTCTGATAGAGATGTATTCCGGCGCCGCTTTCATGGACCGGATGGCCAAAGCGCCGATCGAAGGCCCGGGCCTGCCCGCACTTATGGAGGCCCATGAAAAGGGCCGCCCCGTCATTGTGGTGACCGGCCATTTCGGCAATTATTTGGCGCCGCGCGCAGCCCTTGCCGGGCGCGGTATGGAGATCGGCGGGCTGTATAACCCGATGAAAAACCCTTATTTTAATGGGCATTACGTCAACGCCATGCGCGCCACCGGCGAGACGCTTTTTGCCCGCGATCGCTCCGGCTTTGCCAGGCTGCTCAAATCCATCCGCGCAGGCGGCATGGCCGGGCTGCTTATCGATCAATATATGGGCCACGGCGCGCCGCTGACCTTCTTTGGCAAACCAGCGCCAACCGCCCTTTCGGCCGCCGAACTCGCGCTGAAATACAACGCGCCCTTGATCCCGATCTACGGCATCCGTCAGGCCAACGGCCTTGATTTCAAAATGGTGGTGGAGGCGCCCATTCCTATCGGGACGCCCGAAGAAATGACCCAAGCCGCCAATGACAGCCTTGAAGCGCTCACCCGCAAACACATGGAGCAATGGTTCTGGATCCATCGCCGCTGGAAGCCCGAGCGGGCGCAAAATCTGCTTAAAGATAAGCCGGTAAATATCTGATTTTAAACCTATTTGACGTAAGACGCGCCAATCACTGGCCCGGTTCCAGCCCCCTGCACAATCACCGCCGCACGCCGCGATCCCATGCCCTCTAAGCGCGCCGCAAACGGGCCGCGCCCATCCCAAGCCCCAAGCTCGATCAGATCGGTGACAATATTGGCATAACGGATCGTCCGCCCGGCGTTTTCGCCCCGCTTAATGGCCACATCCGCGCCCGGATTATACAAAGCAACGAGTACGATCATCTCGCGCGGCGTTTTGGCCGCAGACAATGCCGTGATCGAAACGGCCAAAGCCCCGCCAGTGCTGGTGGCAGAAATCTCAACCATATCCGGCCCGGCCCGGTGCGCTGCAATCAGATTGGCAAGCTCCGTCGGCTTGTGCCCGACCACATGATCGCGCCCGCCAACGATAAACTGAGGCGTATAGATCGAACGATGCCCGGCGCGCGCCGCATAGGCCCTTTGACGAGCGGTATATTCAGGCGCGCCGAACTTGTCTTTCCAGCCGATGTAATCCCAAATATCCACATGCAACGCCAGCGCAAGCACGTCCTTGCGCCCGACCAAACGCTCGGCCAAATAGGCATCAGCCGGCGGGCAAGACGAACATCCCTGCGAGGTATACAGCTCAACAACAACCGGCCCATCACCGGCCAAAACCGGGGCAGGAAATGCGCCCGTCGCGGCCATAAGGCCAATGGCGAGTGCTTTGAGTGCACCAAAAGATTTGCGCATGTCGTCCCCTAATCTGGCCAAACAGCGCCCCATGCTGCTTGCCCTTCCTCCCTACCTGCCCCAGCGCGCCCGCGCCAATCAAGGTTTTGCGAGAAATCGGTAACACAAGCTCACAATCTTGGGCAATCGGGCAACGCTTGGCCCCGCGCCTTGCCAAGTGCGCCCCCCATATCCGCACTTCATCAAATCTTCATGTCGATGCGCTTCTCTTGCGCCAGAATTTCCCTAGAGTTAGGCGTCCATCATCCTTCATTTCCCGCCGCCACCGTCAATAAACCAACAAAGATCGGCGAAAAACGCCCCTTTGTGCACAACGGTATACAATATTTGCTCCTGCCCCCTTGATTGCCAAGAGCAAACCCGCCAAAAGCATCACCAGCGTAACCCCTGAAACCCAAAAGGGAGGCCAGACCCCATGACCGTCACTGTCGGACAAGACACAGCCAAAACCCGCAAGACCCTAACTGTGGGCGGCAAATCCATTGCCTATTATTCAATTCCCGCCGCTGAAGCCGCCGGCCTTGGAGATTTCTCCAAGCTTCCTGCCGCGCTCAAAGTGGTGCTGGAAAACATGCTTCGCTTTGAAGATGGCGGTTTTTCCGTCTCTGTCGAGGATATCAAAGCCTTCTCTGAATGGGCTGATAAGGGCGGCAAGAACCCGCGCGAAATCGCCTATCGCCCTGCCCGCGTTTTGATGCAGGATTTCACCGGCGTTCCGGCTGTTGTTGATTTGGCCGCGATGCGCGACGGGATCAAAGCATTGGGTGGCGACGCGCAGATGATCAACCCGCTCAACCCGGTTGATCTGGTGATTGACCACTCTGTGATGATCGACGAGTTCGGCAATCCGCGCGCGTTCCAGATGAACGTTGACCGCGAATATGAGCGCAACCTTGAGCGCTACCAGTTCCTTAAATGGGGCCAAGGCGCGTTCAACAACTTTCGCGTTGTGCCGCCCGGCACTGGCATCTGCCACCAGGTAAACCTTGAGTACCTCGCTCAAACCGTCTGGACCGACACCGATCAAAACGGCGAAGAAGTTGCCTATCCTGATACGCTCGTGGGCACAGACAGCCACACAACAATGGTCAATGGCCTCGCGGTTCTTGGCTGGGGCGTTGGCGGGATTGAGGCCGAAGCCGCAATGCTTGGCCAGCCGATCTCGATGCTGATCCCAGAGGTTGTTGGCTTTGAGCTGACAGGTTCGATGGTTGAAGGCACAACCGGCACCGACCTCGTGCTCAAGATCGTTGAAATGCTGCGCGAAATGGGCGTTGTTGGCAAATTTGTCGAGTTTTATGGCAAGGGTCTTGATCATCTGCCCCTCGCAGACCGCGCGACAATCGCCAATATGGCACCGGAATATGGCGCGACATGTGGCTTCTTCCCGATCGATGGCGAGACCCTTCGCTATCTGCGCAACACGGGCCGCGACGAAGATCGCATTGCCCTCGTTGAGGCATATGCTAAGGAAAACGGCTTCTGGCGCGGCGATGATTATGCGCCCATCTACACAGCCACAATGACATTGGATATGGGCACAATCGTGCCGGCCATTTCCGGCCCCAAACGCCCGCAAGATTTCGTGGCTCTAACGGCCTCCAAGGCCGCCTTTGCCAATGAAATGAAAGAGACGTTCAAGCGCCCCAACGACAAGCAGGTGCCTGTTAAGGGCGAGGATTACACGATGTCTTCGGGCAAAGTCGTGATCGCCTCGATCACCTCTTGCACCAACACATCCAACCCATATGTGATGATCGGCGCTGGCCTCGTGGCCCGCAAAGCGCGCGCATTGGGCTTGGATTCAAAGCCTTGGGTGAAAACATCGCTCGCACCGGGCAGCCAAGTCGTTTCGGAATATCTTGAGGCCGCTGGCCTTCAAGAAGATCTCGATGCGATTGGGTTCAACCTTGTCGGCTACGGCTGCACAACCTGTATCGGCAACTCCGGCCCGCTTCAGTCTGAGATTTCGGACGCGATCAACGAGGGCGACCTTGTTGCAACGGCCGTGCTTTCGGGCAACCGCAACTTTGAGGGCCGCATCAGCCCCGATGTACGCGCCAACTACCTCGCATCGCCTCCCCTCGTGGTGGCCTATGCGCTTGCTGGCGACATGAACATCGACATCACAACCGAGCCTTTGGGCAAGGGCAAAGATGGCCAAGATGTTTACCTCAAGGACGTCTGGCCAACCAACAAAGAGATCGCCGATCTGGTCGAAAAGACAGTGACCCGCGAAGCCTTCCTCAAGAAATACGCCGAAGTCTTTAAAGGCGATGAGAAATGGCAAGCGGTCGAGACCACAGACAGCGAAACATATGATTGGCCGCCCCACTCGACCTATGTCCAAAACCCGCCCTACTTCCAAGGCATGGCCAAAGACGCAGGCGAAATCTACGACATCAAGGGCGCCAAAGTCCTCGCTATCTTGGGCGATATGGTCACAACCGATCACATCTCTCCTGCGGGCTCGTTTACCCAAACAACCCCTGCTGGCGAATACCTCAAAGCCCATGACGTGCCCGTGCGCGAATTCAACTCGTACGGCTCGCGTCGCGGCAACCACCAAGTGATGATGCGCGGCACTTTCGCCAACATCCGCATCAAAAACGAGATGCTTGATGGGGTTGAGGGCGGTTACACCAAAGGCCCGGATGGCGCACAAACCTCGATCTATGACGCCTCGATGGCCTACCAAGAGGCCGGCACACCGCTGGTGATCTTTGCGGGCGAGCAATATGGCGCGGGCTCTTCGCGCGATTGGGCGGCCAAGGGGACGGCGCTTTTGGGCGTCAAAGCGGTTATCGCGGAGAACTTCGAGCGTATTCACCGCTCCAACCTGGTTGGCATGGGCGTGATCCCGTTTGAATTTACCGGCGGCGACACGCGCAAATCGCTTGGCCTCACCGGCTCTGAAACGGTCTCTATCTCTGGCCTTGCGGGCGATCTCAAGCCGCTGTCGGATGTGCCCTGCACGATCACCTATGCCGATGGCACCGAGAAAACCATCCAGATCAAATGCCGGATCGATACGGCTCCGGAAAAAGAATATGTGGAAAACGGCGGCGTGCTGCACTACGTGCTGCGCAACTTGGCCAAAGGCTAAACCGCTTCGCATATCCCAATAAAAAGGGCCCCAGCAGCAATGCCGGGGCCCTTTTTCGTCTTTAGAGCAATAGGCGGAAACGCTCTGTTTCCGTGCTTTCGCGCCTCAGCATATGGAGTGTTAACCATTTCGCCCCTAGCTTAGAGGCATGAAACACCTGCTAAACGCCATTCCCCTGCCGCTCCCCGAGCTGATCCTGATGCTGGCGTTTTTCGCGATCATGGCAACGGCCTGATCAATCACTGCGTGGCTTGCGCCTCGGCGATTTTCGGTAAAATGGTGCTCTGCATGATCGAAGCGGTGATCGGCCCGGCAAAGCGAAATGTCACCACCCCATTGCCATCAATCACATAAGTTTCCGGAACCCCGTAAAGCCCCCATTCAAGCGCATTGCGCGCCTCCGGATCGGCCCCAAGGGCGGCATAAGGATTGCCAAGTTCGGCCAAAAATCCAAGCGCCTTTTCCGGCTCGTCCTTATAATTGATCCCGTAAATCTGAATGCCCGAGGCGGACATTTCCTCAAGCTGGGCATGTTCGGCCCGGCACGGCGCGCACCAGCTGGCCCAGAAATTTACCAGCTTCACACCGGGCGCGCGCAGCAAGGCATCGTCAAAATACGGCCCATCGCCAAGCGGCATCAACGACACAACAGGCGCCGCTTTGCCCGCTTGCGCAAGCGGCAATGCATCCGGATCATCCCGCCCCATGCCAAAGACAAACAGCCCGGCAAGTGCTGCAAATATCAGCGGCGGCGCAATCATCAGCGGCGAAAATCTAGCCATTCTTGCGCGCCTCCAAAGCTGCCTCGGCCTGCGCCAAGCGCCGCTTCATCCGCGCGCCGCGCGCCAGCGATCCCCAGAGCAAAGCCCCAAGCAAAAGCCCCGTCGCCCCATAAGCCAACAAGACCTCAAAGGCATATTTTCCCAGATCGGGCATCAGCTTTGCATCCTTTCGCGCATCTCAATCGCGTGCAATCGGCGCGCGCGTATTTCCGTACGGGTGCGCAGCAAGACCAACGCGATAAACAACAAAACAAACCCCGCCAACGTAAACAAAAGCGGGATATAAAATACGTCCGAGACGTTCTCTTTCTTGTCCAAGCTCAGCGAAGCGCCCTGATGCAGCCCCTGATTCCAAAAGTTCACCGCATAGCGCGACAGCACCGCAAAGACCGATCCGACAAGGCATAAAACGGCCGTCAAATCCGCCGCCGTGTCCGGATTATCAATCGCCGCCCAAAGCGCGAGATAGCCCAAATAGAACAAAAATAGGATCAAAAAGGAGGTCAGCCGCGGATCCCAAGCCCAAGCCGTGCCCCACATCGGCTGGCCCCAAACCGCCCCGGTAATCAGCGCGATCAGCGTCATCGTGACCCCAATCATCGCCGCCGCCTTGGCCGCCAAAGCGCTGACATGATGGCGGCGCACGATCCAGATCAGCGAGGCCACAAGCATCATAATCCAAATGTTGATCGCCATCATCGCGCTCGGCACATGAATATAGAGGATTTTCACCGTCGATCCTTGGCGATAATCCGCAGGCGTAAAGAAAAAGCCCCAGATCAGCCCGATCGCCAAAGCGCCCCCCGCCAACAGCGAGACGACCGGCAGGAGCTTGCCCGACCAGCCCATAAATTTTCTCGGATTAGCATATTCCCAAATCGACATATGTTTGATCTAGCCCCTCATGCCCGGTCTCGCAATACACATCCTTGCCAACACCCCGCCCCGCTCTAGCGCAAATTCATGCGAATTGCCGCAGCGGAGGCAAAAGGCAGCAGCGCCACCGAGGCCAGCGTGATCCCGGCAAGCATCGCCAGCGGCGTTGCGGCCTCCATCCCCGTGGCCCCGCGCCGAACGACCTCGGCCCCGAAAATCAGCGTCGGGATATAGAGCGGCAGCACCAAAAGCGATAGCAAAAGCCCGCCCCGTTTGAGGCCAACAGTGAGCGCTGCGCCAAATGTCCCGATAAAGGAAAGCGCCGGAGTTCCAAGCGCAAGGGAGGCAATAAGCCAAAGATATCCGCCACTTGGCAGGTTTAGCAAAACGCCCAAAATCGGCGCAGCAATCACCAGCGGCAAGCCGGTTGTGATCCAATGGGCAAGCGCCTTGGCCGCGACAACGCCCTCCATCGGCACAGGCGCCGTGGCGAGCAAATCAAGCGAGCCGTCCTCATAATCCAGCGCAAATATCCGATCGAGCGAAAGCAAACAGGCCAAAAGCGCGCCCAGCCAAAGGATGCCCGGCGCGATCACCGCAAGCGTCGCGCTTTGCGGCCCAACCCCAAAGGGCACCAAAACAGTGACGATCAAAAAGAACGCCAGCCCAAGGCCAAAGCCCCCACCGGCCCGCACCGCAAGGCGCAGATCGCGGGCAAACAGCCGGATCATGAGAACGCCTCGTCAAAGGCGCGATCAAAGGCCCCATCAGGCGCGCCTGCACGATAACCGCTCAGATCAAGCACATCCGCCTCGATACCCAGATCAATATGCGTCGCCATAATCGCGGCGCCCCCGCCTGCAAGATGCCCGCGAACGGCCTTGGCAAACAGCGCCACGGAAGCCGCATCAAGCGAGACTGTCGGCTCGTCCAGCGCCCAGATCGGGCGGCCCGTCACCATCAGGCGCGCAAGGCCAAGACGGCGCTTTTGCCCGGCCGATAGGCTTTGCGCCGCGCGCCCCTGAAGCGCGATCAGATCGAAGGCCTCAAGCGCGGCATCAATCGATCCGCCGCCATATACCCCGGCCCAAAACTCCAAATTTTCCGCCACGCTCAATGTGTGTTTGATCCCGTCGGCATGGCCCGCATAAGCAATGCGATCCTCGCCCCCCGCAATGCGTCCGTGCAAGGCAGGTTGGAGGCCGGCGATGGTGCGCAAAAGGGTCGTCTTGCCCGATCCATTCGGCCCGCGCAGGATCAGCGCTTTGCCCGGCATCAGCGCAAGCGTTACCCCGGCCAAAACCGGCATTCCGGCCCGCGCGCAGGCAATATCATCAAGGGTTAAAAGCGCATCCATGCCAGTGTTTTACCCGATCCTTGCCAGAGGCGAAAGCGTACAGCCGCGCGCTATACCGGCAATAGCGCCGCACCCACGCGCCGCCCCTCATAGAGCAGCACGTTATAGGTCCGACAGGCGGTTGGCGATGCCATCGGCTCTGCGCCAAGGCCGACTGCTTCAAGCGCTTCGCGAAAGGCGCGCGGGAGAGGCGCGATCTCAGCCCCGGTTCCGATGAAAAGGATATCCAGTTCATCCGCCAAAGCGGCCAGTGTGGCAGCATCTTCAAACCCGCCCCAGCGGACGATCTTGGCTTTGGTCACAAGCACAGGCCCGTGATGCACCGCCCCACCAACGCGAAAAAAGCCGGGGCCGTAGCCCTCTATTGGGGTGGCTTCGGGGAAGGACATTTCGGTGAATTCCATGTCAGCCTCCCCGGGCCAAACAGCGCATTATGCGCCCGGTTTGACGGATGATTGCTCAGCCACTTTGGCCGCTGTCTCGCCAAATTGCGTGCCTGCGCCGCCGTCCGCCTTGGACCAATCGCGCTTCACCCCAAGCCAGAGCAGGATATTCGAGGCCACAAAGACCGAAGAATACGTCCCCACAATCACGCCCAAAGTCATCGCAAAAACAAAGCCGCGGATCACATCGCCGCCCAAGACCAAGAGCGCAATCAGCGCCAGCAACGTCGTGCCCGATGTCATCACCGTCCGGCTCATCGTCTCATTGATCGAGAGATTCAACACACCGCCGAGCTCAAGCTTTTTATACTTGCGCAGGTTCTCGCGGACCCGGTCAAACACCACAACCGTATCATTGAGCGAGTAGCCAACGATCGTAAGCAGCGCGGCAATAATCGACAGATCAAACGGGATGCCAAACAGCGCAAATATCCCGATTGTGATCAACACATCGTGGATCAGCGCCGCCACAGCCCCAAGCGCAAACTGCCACTCAAAGCGCAGCCAGATATAGAACAGCACCGCCGCAATCGCCGCAATAACCGCATAAATCGCCGTCTTTACCAGCTCGCCCGAAACCTTGGGCCCGACGCTTTCAACCGACGGGAAAGAGATCGAAGGATCGACCGTTTGCAGCGCCGCCTCAACGGCTGCAACCGTCTCAACCGAAACCGCGTCCGTCTCGTCCTGCGCCTCGATGCGTACCATGGCGACGTTTTCATCGGCAGCAAATGTCGGGTCAAACACCTCCGTTACAGAGACATCCCCAAGCCCAAGCGGCGCAATGGCCGCCCGATATGCGCCCACGTCAACAACCTGGGTCGATTGGGTCCGAATGGTCGTCCCGCCGCGAAAATCGATCCCGAAATTCAGCCCCATCATCACGAACAAGCCGATGGACAAAACAACCGCCAGCACCGAGGCGCCAAAGGTAAAGCGGCCACGGCGAAAGAAATCCCATTTGGTCTCTTGGGGCACAAGCTTCAGCCCCTTAAGCTCAAACCCCTTGGCACGCTTGGGGTTCATCCACATCACAACGATCGCGCGGGTCACATAGATCGCGGTAAAGACCGACGTAATGATCCCAAAGACAAGCGTCACCGCAAAGCCCTTCACCGGCCCCGAACCCATGACAAACAGGATCACAGCGGTGATGAAAGTGGTGATATTGGCGTCGATAATGGCCGAAAGCGCCTTTTCATAGCCAAGCTCAATCGCGCGCCCCGCCCCTTTTGCGGTGCGCAGCTCTTCGCGGATCCGCTCAAACACCAGCACATTGGCGTCAACCGCCATCCCGATGGTCAAAACGATCCCGGCGATGCCCGGCAAAGTCAGCGTCGCGCCAACAACCGAAAGCAGGCCAAAAATCAGCCCGACGTTGATGATCAGCGCGATATTGGCAAAGAGGCCAAAGGTGCCATAGCTCAGCACCATAAAGATCAGCACAGCGGCAAAGGCCACAATGCAGGCGATCTTCCCGGCTTGGATCGAGTCCGCGCCAAGCTCTGGCCCGATGGTGCGTTCTTCAAGAAAGTTCAGCTTGGCCGGCAAAGCACCCGCGCGCAAAAGGATCGCCAGATTGGTGCTTTCCTCGATGGAAAAGCTGCCGGTAATCTGGCCGGAGCCGCCGCGAATGGCCGATTGGATCACCGGGGCCGAAATGACCTCATCATCCAAAACGATGGCGAAAGGCGCGCCGATATTCTCGGCAGTATAGTCGCCAAATTTGCGCGCGCCGGAGCCGTTGAATTTAAAGCTTACCGCCGGGCGGCCGTTTTGATCAAAGCTCGGCTGGCTGTCGGTGAGCTGCTCGCCGGTCACAACGGGCGCATCCTCAATGATATAATAAACGCCCTCTTCATCCGCCGCTGGCAGCAAGGTATTGCGCGGGCCGGGGCTTTGTGAGGCGTTCGTTGTACGGCTGACAACGGGGTTAAAAGTCAGCTGCGCGGTTGTCCCGATCAAGGCTTTTAGCTCTGCGGCCGAGCCGATGCCGGGCACTTGGATCAAGATACGATCATTGCCAACGCGCTGAATGGTCGGCTCGCGGGTGCCGACCTCATCCACACGGCGGCGAATGATCTCAAGGCTTTGCTGGATGGTACGATCATCCGTGGCAAGCTTTTCTGCCTCGGTGAATTTCACAACCAATGTGTTGCCGACAGCGCTTGCCTCGATGTCGGTCTGGCCAACGGAGGTGAGCGACACAACAGTGGTTGCCTGCGCGCGCACGATCTCAAGCGCGGTCGGCATCCCTGTTATCTCACTGATTTGAATATGCAATTCATCCGCAGGCCCGGGCACTTCGCGGATCGTGCCAACAGTGGCGCGCTCATCACGAAGGGCGCGGCGCAGCTCTGGCCAGAAGGCCTTCATCCGCGCTTCATAGACATCATTAAGCTGCACTTCGGCCAAAAGATGCGCGCCACCGCGCAGATCAAGCCCAAGGTTCACCAGCGCATTTGGCGCCCAAGAGGGCCAAGCATCGCGCGCAGCCGCTAGCTGCGGCGTTTCGCCCTGAACCTCGATCGCGGCGCGCGCATCATTATGCCCCTCAACCCGCGTATAAAATCCGTTGGGTGCGGCAAACGCCAAGCCCAGCAGGCAAACGCCCCAAATTACGATCCGTTTGAACAGCGAAAATTGCAGCATATGCCTGCCCTAGTTTAGCCCCGTGCCAATGCGATGGCACAGCCCCGAAAGGCCGCGCCAATCCGCCTTTAGGCCGCAGGTTCTGTTTTTGAAACAACGTTTGCGAGGGTCGATTTGATCACGCGCACTTTTACACCATCCGCGATTTCAACTTCAACTTCGGCGTCATCACGCACTTTCACAACTTTGCCAACAATGCCGCCCTGCGTGATCACTTGATCGCCGCGGCGCACAGCCAGAACCATCGCTTTATGCTCTTTGACCTTCTTTTGCTGCGGACGGATCAGCAGAAAATACATGATCCCGAAGATGATCAGAAGGAAAGGCAGCTGGCTCATCATCGCAGACCCACCCGAGCCCCCGGCAGCCTGTGCAAAAGCAGGAGATGCAAACATTTGGTCGTCCTTTTAGCTGGTTTTGGGGCCCTCGCCCCTTGTTCAATTGGCGCGCACACTAGCGCCGCCCCTAAGCGAACACAAGCAAACCGGGCCAACAAAACGCCCCCCCAATTTGCGCATTTCAAAATGCCGTGCCGCGCGCTTTAGATAGGAGCGCAAAACCCAGTTTCCAACCCCGGCAAAATCCGCCATAAAGCCCGCGAAACAAGCCCTTTTGAGGATAAAACCATGCACGATATCCGCGCGATCCGCGAAAACCCCGCCGCTTTTGATGCGCAAATGGCGCGCCGTGGGCTTTCTGGCATCTCTGCGGAAGTGCTGGCTATGGACGAGGCGCGCCGCGCCTGCATCCAATCCGCCGAAGCAGCCCAAGCCGAGCAAAACCGCGCCTCCAAGCTGGTGGGTGCCGCCAAAGCAAGCGGTGACGAGGCCGAATTTGAGCGTCTGCGCGCGCTTGTGGCCGAGAAAAAAGCCGAAGTCGCCCGCCTCAACGATGAGGCCAAAGCCCAAGACGCCCGCCTGCTCGCGCGTATGCTTGAGCTGCCAAACGGGCTTTATGAAGACGTGCCCGTTGGCGCGGATGAAAACGACAACGTCGAGATCAATTCTTGGGGCAGCCCGCGCGAATTCGCCTTTACCCCCAAAGAGCATTTTGAAATTGCCGCCGTGGTTCCGGGGATGGATTTTGAAACAGCGGCCAAATTGTCCGGCTCGCGCTTTGTTTTGCTCTCGGGCGCAGTGGCGCGGGTTCATCGCGCATTGGCGCAATTCATGCTCGATTTTCACGTCGAAAACCATGGCCTGACGGAGACCAACACGCCTGTGATGGTGCGCGAAGAGATGATGCTGGGCACCGGCCAGCTGCCGAAATTTGGCGAGGACAGCTATAAAACAACCGATGGTATGTGGCTGATCCCGACCTCAGAAGTGACGCTCACCAACATCGTGAATAACACAACAATTTCAGAAGATTACCTGCCGCGCCGCTATTGCGCACACTCATTGTGTTTCCGCTCTGAAGCGGGCTCGGCGGGGCGCGATACCTCGGGCATGTTGCGCCAGCACCAGTTTGAAAAAATCGAAATGGTCTCGGTCGTACATCCGGATCAGTCCCAAGAAGAACATGCCCGCATGACCCGCTGCGCCGAGGCGATTTTGGAGGCGCTTGAGCTGCCCTATCGCACGGTGAAGCTATGTGATGGCGACATGGGCGCGACGATGATGCGCACCCATGATCTTGAGGTTTGGCTCCCCGGCCAAGATCAGTATCGCGAGATTTCCTCGGTCTCCATTGCCGGCGATTATCAGGCCCGCCGGATGAACGCGCGTTTCAAGCCTGCCGCTGGCGGCAAGCCCGAGTTTGTGCATACGCTCAATGGCTCGGGTCTTGCGGTTGGCCGTTGTTTGATAGCGGTTTTGGAGAACGGCCAAGAAGAAGATGGCTCTGTCACCCTGCCCGCCGCGCTGCATCCTTATCTGCGCGGGAACACGCGGATTGATGCACAAGGGGCGTTGGTCTAGCGGATTATCGCCTGAATTAGGCATCGCGCCGGGGGCTTATGGTGGAGCCTCCGGCGGGGATATTTGCACAACTGTGAAATGGGGCGCGCCTTAAGGGCGGCGTTTTATTCTGCGGCGATGCGTTTTTTACCCTCGAGCATTGCTTTGAGGTAGCGGCCTGTATGGCTTTGCTCGGATTGGGCGACCTTTTCGGGCGTTCCTGTGGCCACGATTTGCCCGCCGCCATCGCCGCCTTCGGGGCCGATGTCGATGATATGGTCAGCCGTCATGATCACATCGAGGTTATGCTCGATCACGATGACGGAATTGCCTTGATCGACCAGCTCGTGCAGCACCTCGAGGAGTTTGCGCACATCCTCAAAATGCAGGCCGGTTGTGGGCTCATCAAGGATATAGAGGGTGCGCCCGGTTGAGCGCTTGGAGAGCTCTTTGGAGAGTTTCACCCGCTGCGCTTCGCCGCCCGAAAGGGTCGTCGCTTGTTGGCCGACTTTGATATAGCCAAGGCCGACGCGCATCAGCGCATCCATTTTGTCGCGAATGCTTGGGACGGCTTTGAAGAAGTCTTGGGCGTCCTCGACATTCATATCAAGAACGTCGGCTATGCTTTTGCCTTTAAAGCGAATTTCCAAAGTTTCGCGATTGTAGCGTTGGCCTTTACATGTCTCGCATTCGACGTAGACATCGGGCAGGAAGTGCATCTCGATCTTGATCACGCCATCGCCTTGGCAGGCCTCGCAGCGCCCGCCTTTGACGTTGAAAGAGAAACGACCGGGCTTGTAGCCGCGGGCTTTGGACTCCGGCAATCCAGCAAACCAATCGCGGATCGGCGTGAAGGCGCCGGTGTAGGTTGCCGGGTTGGAGCGCGGGGTGCGGCCGATGGCGCGCTGATCGATATCGATGACTTTGTCGAGCTGCTCAAGCCCTTTGATCGTCTCGCAAGGCGCGGGCGTTTGGCGCGCGCCGTTGAGCCGCATGGAGGCGGTTTTGAACAGGGTTTCAATCGTCAGCGTTGATTTGCCGCCGCCCGAGACGCCTGAGATACAAACGAACTGCCCAAGCGGGAAATCGACCGTGACATTGCGCAGATTGTTGCCGCTGGCTTTGACCACGGTCACCTTTTTGCCGTTGCCCTTGCGCCGTTTTTCCGGGATCGGGATGGAGCGCGCGCCGGAGAGATATTGCCCGGTAAGCGAGGCGGGATCCGCGATGATTTCCGCCGGCGTGCCTTTGGCG
Organism: Halocynthiibacter sp.; assembly: GCA_047631555.1. Classification (GTDB taxonomy): domain Bacteria; phylum Pseudomonadota; class Alphaproteobacteria; order Rhodobacterales; family Rhodobacteraceae; genus JBLHZY01. The sequence goes on from JBLHZY010000001.1 coordinate 1,010,578, forward strand.
ACGACTTGCCCGCCGTGCACCCCTGCCCCGGGGCCGATATCAAAAACGTAATCCGCCTCGCGGATCGCCTCTTCATCGTGTTCAACCACAATCACCGTATTGCCTTGATCGCGCAGGTTTTTCAGCGTTCCGAGCAGGCGATCATTATCGCGCTGATGCAGGCCAATCGAGGGCTCATCGAGCACATAAAGAACGCCCGTCAACCCGCTGCCGATCTGGCTGGCAAGGCGGATGCGCTGGCTTTCGCCGCCCGAAAGGGTTCCGGCATTGCGCGCGAGGGTCAGATATTCGAGGCCAACATTGTTGAGAAACCCGAGCCGTTCGCGGATTTCCTTGAGGATGGCGCGGGCGATTTCATTCTTCTGATTGCTCAGCGCGGCGGGGACTTTTTCGCACCAATCGGCCGCTTCGCGAATGGAAAGCTGAACCACTTGGCCCGCGTGCAAATCGCCAATCCGCACAGCCAAAGCTTCGGGGCGCAAACGATAGCCTTCGCAATCGCCGCAGGGCCTATTGTTTTGATAACGCTCGAATTCTTCGCGAATCCAGTTGCTATCCGTCTCGCGGTAGCGCCGCTCCATATTCGGGATCACGCCTTCAAATGCGCGCGAAACCTCATAGACCCGCCCGCCCTCATCATAGCGAAATTTGATCTCTTCCTTGCCCGAGCCATAGAGGAAAACCTGCTGAATGGCCGGATCGAGATCCTTCCATTTGGCCGATTGTTTGAAGCCGTAATGTTTGGCAATCGCTTCAATGGTTTGCAGGAAATACGGGCTCTTGCCTTTGCGCCAAGGGGCGAGCGCGCCATCGGCAATTTTCAGCGTGACATCGGGCACCACGAGGCGTTCATCAAAGAACAACTCGACCCCGAGGCCATCGCATGTTGGACAAGCGCCAAAGGGGGCGTTGAAGGAAAACAGCCGCGGCTCAATCTCGGGGATGGTGAAGCCGGAAACGGGGCAGGCGAATTTTTCCGAGAAGGTGATGCGGGCGGGATCGCCCTCTTTTGGGGCCGTTTCAAGGATTGCGATACCATCAGCCAGATCAAGCGCTGTGCGGAAACTATCGGCAAGCCGGGTCTCCAGCCCTTCGCGCACAACGATGCGATCCACGACCACATCGATATCGTGGCGGAATTTTTTATCAAGCGTCGGGGCCTCTTCCAATTCATAGAATTCGCCATCAACTTTGACCCGCTGATAGCCCTGTTTGCGCAGCTCAAGGAACTCTTTGCGGTATTCACCCTTGCGATCGCGCACGATTGGGGCGAGCAAAAAGGCGCGCGTCCCCTCCTCCATCGCCATGACCTGATCGACCATATCTTGGACTTGCTGCGCCTCAATCGGCTTGCCCGTTGCGGGAGAATAGGGCGTCCCGGCGCGGGCAAAAAGCAGGCGCATATAGTCGTAAATTTCGGTCACTGTGCCGACGGTTGAGCGGGGGTTTTTCGAGGTTGTCTTTTGCTCAATCGAGATGGCGGGCGAGAGGCCCGAGATGTGATCCACATCAGGTTTTCCCATCATATCAAGGAATTGGCGTGCATAGGCCGAAAGGCTTTCGACATAGCGGCGCTGCCCTTCGGCATAGATCGTATCAAACGCGAGGCTCGATTTGCCCGAGCCAGAGAGCCCGGTAATCACCACCAATTTATCGCGCGGAATATCCACATCGATGTTCTTGAGATTATGCTCCCGCGCGCCGCGGACTTCGATATTTTTCTGCTCGGCCATGCTCACGCCCCTGTTCGACGGTTAACAGATAGGGCAGCGGCGCTGAGTCTCCAACCCAAAAGTGTGAACATAGGGTGAACAATCCCTTCGCGACCCCACGAAACTGTGCTAAACAGAAGGCGCGAATTTGCGGGGGCTTGATACATTCAAGTTTTACTATATATCAGGGGCAATCATGACGCCGACCAAATCAAACGGACGGTGATATCCACTTTGCCAAAGCAGGACGGACCAATATGCTGAATTTTATCAACCCACGGGCGGGCGCAGGCGTAATGCACATGGACGCACAGAAGGCCATTTCCGAAGCCGCAAAGGGCTTGATCGTTTTGATCGATGTGCGCGATGGCAATGAGGTTAAGGCCTCGGGCAAGGCGGCGGGCGCGCTGCATCTGCCGCTTGCCTCGTTTCAAATGAGGGCCAACCCATCGAGCCCGGAATGCGAACCCGCTCTGAAATCGGGCAAGCCGCTTGTGCTGTATTGCGCGTCCGGCGCGCGCAGCAATGCGGCGGGTCAGATGCTCTTGAAAATGGGCTATGAAGATGTGCGCAATCTGGGCGGGCTGCGCGATTGGGCCGTCGCTGGCGGGGCGATTGAACGCTAAGGCTTTGTTTTTGAGTATTTATACCAAGAAAAAGTAAGCTTGGCTTTATGCATATCAAATGTGGGAAGGGGCGCGGATCGGATGATCTGGCGCCCCTTTTCTTTAGATATGGATGGCGCGCCCGTAGGCGGCGAGCACGGATTCGTGCATAATTTCGCTGAGCGTAGGATGGGGGAAAACCGTGTTCATCAGGTCTTCTTCCGTGGTCTCGAGCGCGCGCCCGACCACATAGCCTTGGATCAATTCGGTCACTTCCGCGCCGATCATATGGGCGCCCAAAAGTTCGCCTGTTTTGGCGTCAAAGACGGTCTTGATCATGCCTTCAGCCTCGCCCAATGCGACCGCTTTACCATTGCCAATAAAGGGAAATTTGCCAACTTTGATCTCATAGCCAAGCTCTTTTGCTTTGGCCTCACTGTAGCCAACGGAGGCAACTTGCGGCTGACAATAGGTGCAACCGGCGATGCTTTCGGGCTTAACGGGGTGCGGATGGCCGCCCGCGATCAATTCGGCCACCATAACGCCTTCATGGCTGGCTTTATGCGCAAGCCAAGGCGCGCCGGCGATATCGCCAATGGCAAAAAGTCCGGGGACCTTGGTGCGGCAGAATTCGTCCGTGATGACATGGGTGCGGTCAATTTCAACGCCGAGCGCTTCAAGCCCGAGATCCTCGACATTGCCAACGATCCCAACGGCAGAAATGACCGTATCGAATTCGTGGGTTTCGACTTTTCCACCCGTCTCAATATGGGCCGTAACCTTGCCTTTGGCGCGGTCGAGCTTCTTGACCATGGCTTTTTCCATGATCGTCATGCCCTGCTTTTGGAACTGCTTTTTAGCAAAGGCGCTGATGTCTGCATCCTCCACCGGAAGCACACGATCCATTACTTCAACAACGGTCGTATCCGCCCCGAGCGTGTTGTAAAAGCTGGCAAATTCGATGCCGATGGCGCCGGAACCGATGACCAAAAGCTTCTTTGGCATGCGCGGCGGATTAAGCGCATGGCGGTAGGTCCAGACCAGATCACCATCAGCCTCAAGGCCGGGCAATTCGCGCGCGCGCGCGCCTGTGGCAAGGATGATCGCGGGGGCTGTCAACTCCTGCGCGCCGGCCTCGGATTTAACCGAAACCTTGCCGGGCGCGCTGATCGTAGCGACGCCCATAATCACCTCGACCTTGTTCTTTTTCAGCAGGTGTTTGACCCCGCCTTCCATCTGCTTGGCCACACCGCGCGAGCGTTTGACCACCGCGGGAAGATCGTAATCAATCTTTTGCGCCGAGAGGCCAAATTCAGCCGCCCGCTCCATCAAATGAAACACTTCCGAGGAGCGCAGCAGCGCTTTGGTCGGAATACAGCCCCAGTTCAGACAAATCCCGCCGAGGTTTTCCCGCTCAACAATCGCAACCGATTTGCCAAGTTGGGCGGCGCGAATTGCCGCGACATAGCCCCCCGGCCCCGCGCCAATTACAACCACATCGTAAGATTTGACAGACATGCGACTCTCCTCGCTTTTCAAATTAGTTTGATATTAAACTATCTTGAAACGCGCGGCAATCGCCCTTGCCCAAAGGCCGTTCAAATCTGTGATGCGGGCTAGCTGTCCTGAAGCTCTCGCAGCTTTGCGCCATAGCCGCCTTGGCTAACGTAAGCGGCCTCATCCGCGCTTGAAATGCGGTTAAGCGCCTGATTTCGCGTCGGAAAGCGGCCGAATTCGCGGATCACTTCGCGGTGCGCCTGCGCATGGATCAAAGTGCCCTCGCGCCCAATCGGCATCCGCTCGGCGATCAAGCGCACGCAGCGATCTTGGTCTGATAGGTTCTCCGAATGCATCAACGGCAGATAGAAGAACTGGCGCGCAGGCTCATCGATGCGCAAATCCCAGCCCTTTTGGATCGCCGCTTTGGCCGCCGCGAGCGCCAATTTATCCGAGCAAAAGGCCTTGCCCGCTCCGCGAAACAGATTGCGCGAGAATTGATCGAGCAGGATGATATAGGCAAGGCTGCCGGTCGGATATGTCAGCCAAAGCGCAAAAGCGCCCTCAACAGCCTCCTCCCATAGCGGCAAGAACCGCTCGCGGATGCGCGCATCAAGCGCCTCATCAACGTCATACCAGCCCTTCGGGCCAATCTCATCCAACCAAAAGCTCAGAATTTCCTGTGGTTTATCCATTTAACTGGCCCCCGCCATGTCCCTGCTCTCGCGCTTTTCACGCGCCCTAATTGGAGCGTTGCAAAACCGCTGTTTAAAAGCAAGCAATGGAGACAATTTTAGGGATTGAGTGAGGTTTGCGCCGCATTTTCGAGCGCTTCTTCGGCCTCGGCGTGCTCAATCGCCCATTCCTGCGCGACCTCCATCGCGACAGCCCCCGCCGTTGGCAGGACAGAAACATAAGCCGAAGTATCCTCATGCGCCATGGCCGGGCGGCGCGTCATCCGCCAGCCCGCATAGATCGAAACGGCCAGCATCAGCACCGAGACCAAAAGCCAAAAGCCCCCCGGCCCATAGGCCCCCATCAACCACCCGGTCAGCAAAGGCCCGGCAATCGCGCCAACCCCGTTGATAAACAAAAGCCCGGCAGAAGCCGCCGCCATATCCTCTGGCTCCAGAAAATCATTTGTATAGGCAATAAGCAGCGAATACAGCGGGTTAGCCGCGCCCCCCGTCATAAATGCAACGCCCAAAAGAACCGCATAATGCGTGTCGTAAAATATCCCAACACCGGCAGAAACAGCGCCAACAGCCGCCACAATCAGGATCAAAAGCCGGCGATCCATCCGGTCTGACAGCCAGCCAATCGGATATTGCAACACCACCGCGCCCACATAGATCACAGCGACAAAGGCCGAGATTTCGCCAACGCTCAGCCCCGCGATCGTCCCATAAACCGCCGCCATGCCAAACTGCGCCGAAAACACCCCGCCCATCAGGAAAATCCCGACACAGCCAAGCGGCGAAGCGCTCCACAGGCCCGGCAGGTCCATACGCTTGGTTGATTCGAACGCCGGCGTCGGATTGACCGACAAAAGGATCGGCGCAAAGGAGATCGACACCAGCACCGAGGGGATCACAAAAAGGATATAGCCCGACGGCTCGCCCACGGCCAAAATCCCTTGGGCCGCGATGATCCCGATCATCTGCACCATCATATAAAGCGACAGGGCTTTGCCGCGATTTTGATTGCTCGCGGCGTTGTTCAGCCAGCTCTCGGCGGTGACGTAAACCCCTGAAAAGCTAAAGCCAATCACGACCCGCAGGATGCTCCAGGCCCATGGCTCCGTGACCGTCGGATAAAGGATCAAAACGGCCGAAATGAACGAGCCAAGCGCGGCAAAAACCCGTACATGCCCAACCCGGCGGATCATCTCGGGCGCAAGCCGCGAACCGCCCAAAAAGCCAACAAAATACGCCGACATCACAACAGACATCGAGAAGGTCGAAAATTCCTCAATCCCGCCGCGCACACCCAAAAGCGTGCCCTGCATCCCATTGCCGACCATCAACAGCATCATGCCCAACAACAGCGGCCATGCAGATTTCAGGACTTGGAGCATCGGGCAAACTTTCTTAAGCGATCAGGAACAAGCGAGACCCCTGCCTATGGGGCCGCAAGCGACCGGAAAACCATACAATTGCGACATCACAGCGCTCGTTTCGGTCATGTGACGCTAGAGGAATGAATGTTAGGTGAATTTGATCTAATTTGTAACCGCCGCGCCGCCGGGCAGCAGCAACGACGCATCGCCATAAGAAAAGAACCGGTACTCCTGCGCAATCGCATGGGCATAAATCTCGCGGATGCGCTTTTGGCCGATCAGGGCAGAGACAAGCATCATCAGGGTCGATTTTGGCAGGTGAAAGTTGGTCATCAGCGCGTCTGTGATGCGAAATTCATAGCCCGGGCGGATGAAAATATCGGTCTCGCCGACCCATGGCGCGATCTCCCCGACCTTTGGCGCAGCGCTTTCGATCAGGCGCAGCGCGGTCGTCCCGACGGGGATAATCCGCCCGCCCGCCGCGCGGGTCGCATTGATCTCGGCCGCCGCCTGTGCGCTCACCTCGCCCCATTCGGCGTGCATTTTGTGATCATCAGGATTGTCGACTTTGACCGGCAAAAACGTCCCCGCGCCCACATGCAGCGTCACATGGCTGCGCTCAACCCCCTTTGCCGCCAAAGCCGCCAGCAGCGCGTCATCAAAATGCAGTGAAGCCGTTGGCGCGGCCACAGCGCCGGAATTGCGCGCCCAGACGGTCTGATAATCCTCGCGATCCTGCGCATCAGAGGCGCGTTTGGCCGCGATATAGGGCGGCAGCGGCATCATCCCTGCGGCATCCAGCGCCGCATCAAAATCCGGCCCCGAAAGATTGAATTGCAAGCGCGCCGCATCCTCTTCCCGGCCAAGCATCGTCGCGCTGAGATCGGGCGAAAAGATGATCTCCTCGCCGTCTTTGAGCTTGCGCAACGGCTTGACCAAAGCGCGCCAAACGCCGGCCTCGGCGCAGGGCTCAAGCAGGGTCACTTCAATGCGCGCGCTGACCTCGCCTTGGGCCGATTGGCGCGTTCTGTGGCCCGAGAGCCGGGCTGGGATCACTTTGGTGTCATTCAGAACCAAGCGATCACCAGGGCGCAAATACTCTATAATATCAAAGACATGGCGATCCTCTATCTGATCCGGCCCGGCCACCAAAAGACGCGAGGATGTGCGCGGGCGCGCCGGGCGCGTGGCGATCAAAGCCTCTGGCAGGTCAAAATCAAAATCGGAAAGTTTCATGCGGGGTATCTCGTTTTTTGTCGCTTCTCCGCGCCATATCATCGCCGCCCCAAAGGCGCCAGCCCATGGCGCGGGGCTATTGCGCGGGCTGTTTTGGCGGCGGGCGGCGGAATATCTCGCGAAACATCCCCGGTGTGAGGATCGAAAGCGGATTTACCTTCACCACCGGATCAGACGCGCCGCCGCTCAGCTTGAAGTTAAAGCCAAACAGCCCCTCGCCTTTGCGGGTAAACATCTGGCCAATCCCGTTAAGGAAATACACCGGCGAAATCACCCCCTGCATATCCATTTTTGAGCTGGTCAAATCATAGCGCCCATCCAGAGAGACCCCAAGCGACGGCCCGACAGCCGACGAGCGATAAAGCGTGACCATTTTGGGATCGAGCCGGAAATCTGCCTCAACATCGGTAAAGCGAATGCCGGGCCCGGAAAGCTGCTCAAGCAGGCCCACAACAGAGACCGCCGAAAGCATCTCCGTCAGCGCCGGCGCGCCAACGATCTTGGTGTCTTTAAGCGTCAAACGGCCCTCATAGGTTCCCTCGGCGGCAACTGGCGTCAGGATCAAATCAAGCGCCCCGCCGCGCGCCGTTTCAAACACGCCAGCCGCCCGCAAAGCCTTGCCGCCATCGCTGCCTTTGATGCGGATCACCGGGCCGTTTCGAGAGGGCGCAAGCGCGCCTTTGATAGCGGCAGAGCCATTCACCAACCCATTGAAATCGCCCTGAAATCCGCCGCCACTGGTGAATTGGCCGCGAAACGGCTGCAAGGATATGCCTTCTGAAATTATCAAGCGATCCAGCACCAAAGTAATCGGACCCGCGCTCGATCCGGCGCTGCTGCTGCCGCCCTGTCCGAAGGAGGTTTTGCGCACGTCAATCCGCCCGCCCGTGACCTCAACCCCAACAGCCTTGCCCGCCCCGCGCCCCACTAGGCGCAGCGGCGCATCAAGCCATCCGCCGACCTTCACATTGGAAAATTTCGCCTCGTCAAGCGCGCCGCCTTTGCGCAAGGAAACACGGCCGCCTTTGGCGCTCAGCCCCGGCGCAGACATATCAAGCGCGGTGATTGCCGGGTTGGGGCCGAGCCGTCCCTCAACCGCGAGCCGCCCAGTGCGATTGCGCGCCTTGGACCAGCCAAGCGGATCAAGCCGCAGCCCCATAGAATTCAAATCTGATGTGAGGCGAAATGTCGGCGCAGCATCCGGGCGCAGATCAAGCGAGAACTGCCCGCGCCCTTGCCCGCGCAGCGATCCTTTGGGAAGCGCGATGCCAAACTCATCCAAAAAGCCCTGATCAAGCGTCACCACGCCCGAAACCGAAGAGCGCCCGCCTTGGCCCGCGCCGATCCGCTGCGTCCAAGCGCCCTCGCCCACGGCTTTGCCCAATCGCGCCCGCCCCGAAATGGCGACCGCATCCGGGCCGGCGGTTATTTGCAGCTCTTTGGCCGACAAAACGCGCGGCGCGGCCAGCTCGGTGCTTTTGATATCGCTCAAAACGCCCGCAACGGCATAGCTGACATCGCTGAGCTGCAATTCCTTCTTCAATGGAAAGGCAATATCGGCGGTCAAATCGGCGCGGCCTTGGGCGACATCTTCTTTGATATCAGTGCTTTGCAATATGTTGAAGGGCGGCATATTGAGCAATGAAAGCGCCGCGGTTGTGCTGCTTTGCGCCGCCAGAGAAACCTCCATCGATGCAGGCTTTTGGCGAATATCTGGGATGCGAATGACCGTCCCTTTGGGCGAAACCACGCCGCCCAAGGGCGCCGCAACGCCGCCCTCCTCGATCACCAAAGCAAAGGCATTCTCAACGATCGTCGCATAGCCCGCGCCTGCCGTAACCGGCGGCAAATGCTTGAGAAAATGAACCTCTGCCTCGTCAAAACCAAAGCCGACCGAATAGCGCGGCTCTTGGCCCGGCGCGATGCGCAGCGCGCCTTTGATATTGTGCAGCGCGCCGGTGCTGACATTCTCATCGATCCATCTGCGCGTGTTTGGGATCGCATTGAGCGGCCAAAGCGCCAAAGCGCGCGCCTTGCTGGCCTGCGCCATCTCCAAATCGGCCGAAACATCCCAGCCCTCTTTGCGCGCACGCACCTGACCGTTGGCCAATATCCGCTCCGCCCCATCGCGCAACATGGCTTGGCCAATATCCATCGTAAACGGATCAAGCCGCAGGCGGAAATCAATCGCGCCTTCTTGCGCTGAAATCGGCTCGGCAAACATCTCGGGCGAGGCAAACTTCATATCCGCCAGCGCAAATTGCCCCAAAAGCGCGGTTGGCCATCCCTGCACATAATCGCTCAGATAGGCCTGCCCCGAGGCGCGCAGGCTGATCGTTTCCGTCGCCACCGAAACCTCCGAAAAGCGCAGCCGATCCAGCTCTGGATCAAAGGTGAAATAGGCGCGCCCCTTCTCAAATCCGACCGGGACCGCGCCCTTAATCGGCTCAAGCGCGCCTTGGCCGATCTCAAGCGTTCCGGTCAGCGCTTCGAGCTGGCCCTCTTGATCAAGCTGCGCGCGCAAAGCCCCGGCAATCGGCGCGTTCAAAACGCTCAAAAACGTCAGTGCTGGCGATTGCAGCGCGATATCCGCGGCCGCCGCATTCTTGAAACGTGCGCCAAATTCCGCGTTGCCGCCGCCTTTTGGCTTGGTAAAATTCAGCTCAATCGGAGCAAGCTCTTCGGTCCCGTTAAAGACCTCGAAATTCATTGAAAGTTCAACGGCTTGATCGGTATTTCGCAAGCTCAAAGCGCCGCCCGTAACCTGCCAAAGCCGATGCGAACGCGCGTCCTCAAGCGTTAGGGTCAGATCGCTTGCCTCGATCAAGGTAACCTCTTTGAGCGGCGCGCGCGAGAAGGCGCGATCAATCTCGGCCAGAGCCGACCCAAGCGATCCCGTCGAGGCGCCTGATCCGGCGTTAAACGAGATATCAAACTGCCCATCCGCCCGCCGCCGCAGCACCGCCTGCGCGCCCGAAAGCCGCAAAACATCCGGCTGAAGGCGGCGCTCGCGCAGCGCATCAATCGAGAGCGAGGCGCGTACATCATTGAGCTGCGCAACCTGCGCCCCGCCCCCATCAAACAGCCCCACATCCCGCAGCGTGATACGCGGCACGCCCCGCTTATCCACCAGCAAAACGATGCGCCCCAAAGAGATGCGCCCGGTATCCCCCATCTGCGTATTGACCCGCGCCTCGACCCGCTCGGTCAGCCAAACAGGCGCATTCACCGGACGCCCATAAAGCGACAGCCCCGCAATGATCAAAACGATAGAAACCACAATGATCGTCAGGATCGACCAGACCGAAACATGCCAGTGCCACCTGCGCTTGCGCCGTGGTTTGCCCGCGGCCAGCAAGGCCTCATCCTCGGCAACATCATGGGCAATTTCAGCATCAACCGCGATGCCATCATCGGCGTGAACCCCGATCAGATGGTCGTCAATCTCGCCCAAAGGCGCAGGCCCATCAGCCTTCAAACCCGGCTCAACCGGGCCTTCGGGGGCGGCGTGGGTTGCGCGCAATGCCTCCGCTTCAGCCGCCAAAACCTCAGCCGTTTTGCCAGCCTCAACCACAACAGCGGCCTTCGGCTTTCGCGCAGTAACCTTGCGCTTTGGCTTTTCGGGGGTCTTCTTGCTCATCTTTGGCCCAGCGGGCTTAGCCCATAATACCGTGCGGGCTTTTGCCCATTATAAAGGCTCAAGGCCCCAAACAACTGCGCGAGGCTTTGCTCGCTTTGGCCGATTATCTCTAATACTGCGCGCTCTTACCAGTGCCAACAGACATTCCCTTCGCACAGCAGCGTGATATAGCTGCCCAAAGCCAAAACCGCGCGAAAGGACTTAAGATGAGCACGCCTGCCCCCTTGATCGAACCGGGCCAACCCGCCCCCGATTTCACCTTGCCGCGCGATATGGCCAGCGGCGGCGGCGCAATTTCCCTTTCTGATCTGCGCGGGCAAAACGTTGTGCTCTACTTTTACCCCAAGGATGATACCTCCGGCTGCACCACCCAAGCGCTTGATTTTACGTCCCTTCTGCCGGATTTTGCCAAGGCCAATACCGTCATCCTTGGCCTCTCCAAGGACCCAATTGCCAAGCACGACAAATTCGTTGCCAAACATGGGCTTGGCATCCCTTTGCTGTCGGATTTTGAGAGCGATACCTGCGAGCGCTATGGCACTTGGGGCGACAAACAGATGTATGGGAAGGTCTTTCAGGGCATCATCCGCACCACTGTTTTAATCGGGGCAGACGGGATCATTCGCAAAGTCTGGCCCAAAGTCCGCGTCAAAGGCCATGTTGCGGCGGTCTTGGACGAGGTGCGCGCCCTATGAGCGGATATATCGCCAAAACGCTAACGCAAATGGCCTGCGAAGTTCTCAATACGGCCGATGGGCGCGACAAAACCACCCTCTCGCATGAACATGCCGCAACATGGCGCGCCTCGCGAGAGCCAGGCGGCACTTTGATTGAAATCGGAGCGGCCAGCCCGCCGCTTGCCCCGGCCCGCCCCGAAAAACCCGAGCTGCTGGATCCGCGCGATGTGCCCCGGCGCAAACCGGGAAGCCCGGAGGGGCGTATCGCCATCCTACATGCGGTGGCCCATATTGAGCTTAACGCCGTTGATCTGCATTGGGACCTGATTGCGCGCTTTGGCCATATCAAAATGCCGATGGGGTTCTATGATGATTGGGTCAAGGCCGCGGACGAAGAATCCAAACATTTCAATCTGATATGCGACTGTCTTGAAGCTGCGGGCAGCCATTATGGCGCGCTCCCGGCCCATGCGGGCATGTGGCGCGCGGCCGAGGATACGCGCGATGATTTCCTCGGGCGTTTGGCCGTTGTGCCGATGGTTTTGGAGGCGCGCGGGCTTGATGTGACCCCCGGCATGATCAAAATCTTCCAAAACGCCAAGGATAAGGCGACCGTCGAGGCGCTCAACGTGATTTACGGCGAAGAGGTCGGCCATGTGGCCTATGGATCAAAGTGGTTTCACTTCATGTGCGGGCGCGATGATCGCGATCCAAAGCCGGTTTTTCACGATCTGGTCCGCACCTATTTTCACGGCGCGCTCAAGCCGCCCTTTAACGAGGAAAAACGCGCCGAGGCCGGCATCCCGCCCGATTTCTACTGGCCCTTGGCCGATGAGATTGCGCAATCCAAAGCAAAATAGAGCCGCACGCCTTGGGCCAACCGACGCGCCCAAATGTGAAAACCCATTCCCTTAAGGCAAGCGGCGATCCCGCGCCATTAACCACGTTTTGCGCCCATGACGGTTTTTTCATCGGCAGAAAACCGCCGTTCATCAACTATTTCCGCATGTTTCTTCATTTTGATGCCCAAAAAAGTTGCCACGGACTCCTCGGGTCGGTAAGCCCTTTGTTAACTGCTGAGTGTGGGGACTACGGCGGACGAAACGGGATGTGACAGACTGGGACACTTCAGCTGATGAAATTGCTAACAACAAAACTGAACGCTTTGCTTGAGCGTACCTTTCCTGAACGGCGCATCTTTTTGCGCTCGGAAACGGAAACACGCTATATCCGGCTTGGCCCGGCAACACAGCTTTTCGCCTTCGTTGGCTCTTCGGCGACGGTCGCTTGGGCGATTGTCGCAACAGCGATTATCCTGATGGACTCCATCGGTTCGGGAAATATCCGCGAACAGGCCGCCCGCGAGCAGGCCCTTTATGAGCAGCGCCTCAATGCGCTTGCCTCCGAGCGCGACAATCGCGCCGATGAAGCGGCCATGGCGCAGCAACGGTTCAGCTCGGCGCTTGGTCAAATCTCTACAATGCAAAGCTCGCTCCTTGCCTCTGAAGATCGCCGCAAAGAGCTTGAGACCGGCATCGAAGTGATCCAATCGACCCTGCGCCGCACAATGAAAGAGCGCGATGGCGCCCGCGGCGAGGCCGATCACCTGACGGCGCAGCTTGATGGCAAACTCAATGACAAAGTGATCGTGGCCCAAGGCGATGTTGAAAGCACGCTTGATGTATTGACCCAAGCCCTGCAATCGACCTCCGCTGAGCGCGACGCGATGTATACCGCCGCCCAATCAGCCGAAGAATACGCCGCCAAGCTTGAGCATGAGCGCGATTTGATGGAAGAAAAGAATGATCGCATCTTTGAACAGCTCGAAGATGCCGTAACCGTTTCGATCGAGCCACTTGATAAGATGTTCCGCGCCGCGGGCATGCCGACCGACAAAATTCTCGATACGGTGCGCCGTGGCTATTCCGGCCAAGGCGGCCCGACCGCCCCGATCACCTTCTCCACCATGGGCCAAGAGCCTGATGCCGACAGCCTGCGCGCCAACGGCATCCTTGAGAAAATGGACCGGATGAACCTTTACCGCATCGCTGCGCAAAAAGCGCCCTTCGGCATGCCGCTCAAATCGAGCTTTCGCTATACATCGGGCTTTGGTCAGCGTTGGGGCCGCATGCATGCAGGCACAGATTTCGCCGCCGCTTACGGCACACCGATCTATGCAACGGCTGACGGCGTTGTCACCCATGCAGGCTGGCAATCGGGCTACGGCCGCCTCGTAAAGATCCAACACGAGTTCGGAATCGAGACCCGTTATGCACACCAAGCTAAAATTCGCGTGAAAGTCGGCCAAAGGGTATCGCGCGGAGAGCAAATCGGTGATATGGGAAACTCCGGCCGTTCCACCGGAACCCACTTGCACTATGAAGTTCGTGTAGGCGGGCAGGCTGTAAATCCGATGACCTATATCAAGGCGGCAAAAGATGTTTTCTAAAAGCAGGATCAATGAACCCGGCCCTAAAGCCGATGAGAGCGATGCAAAAGCGGCAACGGCGCCATCAACGGCCCCTGCCCCAAGCAAAGCACCGGCTGGCGAGTTCAAGCCCTCTGCCCCAAAGGCAAAACCACCCGCGTCGATTCTCTCGACCGATCTGACCATCACCGGCAATCTGAAATCCACTGGCGATATTCAGATCGAAGGCACGGTTGAAGGCGATATCCGCGCGCATCTCTTGACCGTCGGCGAAACCGCCACCGTTAAGGGCGAAGTGATTGCCGACGATGTTGTTGTGAATGGCCGCGTCATTGGCCGCGTGCGTGGGCTCAAAGTGCGCCTGACATCAACAGCGCGCGTTGAAGGCGATATCATTCACAAGACAATCGCCATTGAGAGCGGTGCGCATTTTGAAGGCTCTGTTCAGCGCCAAGATGATCCGCTGCAAGCCAACGCAAAGAATAAGCTCGCGGGCGACGCGGCAAAAGAATAAGCCGCACAGCGCGGCAGGAATTATAGGGCGGGGAGAAATCCTCGCCCTTTTTCTTTGCGCAAACGCCTTGCCCTCAAACGCCCTGCCCTCAAACGTTCTGTCCTAAGCCGCGCTTATCGCCCGGCTCAACGTGCGGCGATACAAATGCCATGTCGCATGGCCAAGCACCGGCAGCGCAACAAACAGCCCCAAAAACGCCGGCACCATGGCGATCAAACAGACCGCCGCAATCATCGCCGCCCAAAGCCACATCATGAAAAAATTCGCCCCAACCGTGCGGATCGAGACAAGCATCGCAGTGACAAAATCAATCTCGCGATCAAGCAAAAGCGGCAAGCTCACCACGGTCATTGCAAAGAGCATAAAGGCAAACGCGGCCCCGATGACCATCTCAACGCCGATCATGCTTAGCCCATTTGTGGTGAGGAATACCTCATAAGAACTGCTCACATTGGTCATCACTGAAAGGCCCATAAAGAGCGCAAAAATCATATGCGCCAGAAACGACCAGAACAAAAAGTAGATAAGGATGATCGCCCCGAGCCAAGGAATTTGGCGATCCTTCTCGGCCCAAACAACGCCCAAAATCGCGCGCCATTCCAGCGGCTCCTGCATTTCCAAACGGCGGCTCACCTCATAAAGCCCAACGGCAGCAAAGGGCGCGATCAGCGGAAACCCAAGGCAAAGCGCAAAGGTCCAAATGACCGTCCCTGCCCCAAGCCCAACAAGCGCAATCCCGGCCAAAACATAGACCGCCGAAAAGAACAGCCCAAAGGCCGGAGCGGCGCGAAAATCCCGCCATCCCGCGCCCAAAGCCGCGCGCAAATCGCCAAAGCCGATGCGCCGAATATCCGGCACAGCATCCATTGGTGCATGCTCAAAATCGGCCATGCCCCCTCCTATTTTTTCTTCGCGCGCAGGCGCAGTCTTGGCCGGGGGGCACAAAAATTCAAGCCCTTGAATGCAAAGGCTTTGTCATTGCCAAAATGGGGATCGATTGCTGCAATCAGGCGCGCAGCGGCCTATTCGCCCTGTGCCTCAGCGCGGCTTTTTCCGGCCACATCCATCGCCAGCGTTTCGGCCATGAACTTATCCAAATCCCCGTCCAGAACCCCTTGCGTATCAGAGGTTTCCATCGAGGTTCGCAGGTCTTTGACCATCTGATAAGGGTGCAAAACGTAAGAGCGGATCTGATTGCCCCAGCCCGCATCGCCCTTGTTTTCATGCGCCTCGTTGATGGCCGCATTGCGCTTGTCGAGCTCCATTTGATAGAGCCGGGATTTCAGCGCTTTCATCGCGATATCGCGGTTCTGGTGCTGAGATTTCTGGCTTGAGGTCACAACGATGCCGGTGGGCGCGTGGGTGATCCGAACGGCGGAATCGGTGGTGTTGACGTGCTGCCCGCCCGCGCCTGAAGAGCGGTAGGTATCGATGCGGATATCCGAAGGGTTCACCTCAATATCGATGTTGTCATCGACAACCGGATAGACCCAAACCGAGCTGAATGATGTATGGCGGCGCGCCGCGCTGTCATAGGGCGAAATGCGCACAAGCCGGTGCACGCCGCTTTCCGATTTCAGCCAGCCATAAGCATTGTGCCCCGAGATTTTGTAAGCTGCGGATTTGATCCCCGCCTCTTCGCCCGCGGTCTCGGATTGCAGCTCGACCTTATAGCCCTTTTTCTCGGCCCAGCGGACATACATCCGCGCCAGCATCGAGGCCCAATCGCAGCTTTCCGTGCCGCCCGCGCCCGAGTTGATCTCAAGGAAAGTGTCGTTGGCATCCGCCTCGCCGTTGAGCAAAGCTTCCAGCTCTTTTTGCGCAGCCCGCTCGGCCAATGCCTTTAGCGCGGCCTCGGCCTCGGACACAACTTCATTGTCATCTTCCATTTCGCCAAGCTCGATCAGATCGATATTGTCCTGAAGCTCTTGGGCAATTTTTTCGGCCGTGCCGACCGCATCCATCAAGCTCTGGCGCTCGCGCATCAGCTTTTGGGCGCGCTCTTGATCGTTCCAAAGATCAGGGTCCTCAATCATCGCGTTGAACTCTTCAAGGCGATGCGCAGCGGTCTCCCAATCCATTCGCTGCTTAAGCAGATCGAGCGATTTGCCGATGGCTGTCACGGTGTTTTGGATTTCGGCGCGCACGGGGATTCCTTTGCGAAATGAATTGGGCGCATCAATATCCTATTCGCACAAAAGGTAAAAGGGCAGCTCCCAAAAGCTGCCCTTCAAATGCGTTCCTAAATGCGCCGTGATTTCAGGATCAGGTTGTGCCGATATCGGCAAACTCAAGCCCGATGACAATTGGATCGTGATCCGATGTCCGGTAAGGCACTTCGCCATCAAACATCGCCGGATCGCGGCCAAAGTCGGTGTTGTAATCATAGGCGTCTGGCTCGGTCGAGTTGATATGCCAAGCAGCGGCGCCGGTGACATTGTCCATGATGCCGCTGTTGCCAAAGCCATAATCCAGCGTGCCGGTTTGGCCATCAAAGACATATGTTGTGGCGCCGGGATTGAAGGATTCCTCAAGGTTGGTATAGCCATCGGCCAGCATCGCATCGATCGGATCTTCCGCGCCATAAGCGTTGAAATCGCCAAGCACGAGGCTGTCTTCATCGGCGACCGCATCGAGCCAAGCAGTGATCACATCAACGCCCTCTTCGCGCATCTCGTCCGACGCGCCTGCCCCATCGTTCATGTCCGCATTGCTACCAGAGCCCGAGCCTTTGGATTTGAGGTGCACCACCGTAACGGAGAAATCCTCGCCCGTTGCGATATCCTCAAAGGTGGCGGTGAGCGGCGAGCGGTTGGTGCCCGCGCCCTCAAAGACGCCAAGCCCATCGGCATCCAATGCGCCAAACCCGAGTGGATCAAGATCAGCATCGGTGAGGAAATCAACCGTTCCAGGAACAACCGTGACGCTCGCAACTTTGTAGATCATCCCAACAGAGATCGCATCGCCGCCAACGTGATCTGAACCTGGATCAACCCAATCATAGATCGTGCCGCCAAGGGTCGCGTTCAGCTCGGCCACGAGATAGGCGATGGCATTGCCGCTGCCTGTAGAGAAGTCATTCTCAAGCTCAACGAGGCCGAGAACATCCGCATCCAGCGCAACCAAAGTCGTGATCAGCTTTTCTGTCTGGCGGGTGAACTCTTCAAGGGTATCCGCGCCGCGAGGATCAAAGCCATTGGCCGTCGAGCCGCCATTATCAATGGTGGTGAAGTAGTTGAGAACATTGAACGAAACGACCTTGAGGCTGCCGCCAACATCAGGCGCGCTTGCATCGCGTTCTTGGGTGTCCTCAAAGGTATTCACCCCATCTTCAACCGAGCGCACCCGGTAATTGGAGAAGGAATAATCGACAACGCCGGTGAGATTGGTGATCGTATCGCCCATCCCAAAACCGTCCGCTGTATTAAAGACCCCGTCGCCATTGATATCCGCCTCCGAAAGGATCGGCAGGTTTTGCCCGCTAAGCCCATCATCAAGCATGATCAAATCCGAGCCGATATCCTGCAAATAGGCATCATATCCGGCCACATCTGGATCGTTGGACTGGGTGAATTGCTCAGGGCGATCCCCCGCAGTGAGGCGCACCTCGTTAAAGCGATCGGTGTTGTAGGTCTCGGTTACGGTGAGCGTATCGGTGATGTTGATCAACATCCCCTCATAGGCTTCCATATCGGCCACATAGGCAGAACCGCCCGAAACCACAGCATCAATCGCATCAAGGCTGACATCAACCGCCATCGTGTTTACGTCCGTAACAGCCCCGACCTCATCAATCGTAACGGCGCTTGCGGTGATCTGTGTATTGCCAAAGAATTCGCCGACAACCCCGGTTACAGTGACCCGATCCCCGATATTCACATCGGCCAGCAATGCATCTTCAAAGACAAAGATGCCCTCTGATGTTGCGGCATCCGCGTCTTGATCCGCGCCCTCTTCCATGAGGTAAAAGCCGCCAAGATTGCGCATCTCGTCGCCGTCGCCATTCTGGAAATCCCCAACGACAATCGCCGTAACAGTGACCGTCTGACCAACCATGGCAGACTCAGCGCCTGCGCCCTGAACGGCCGAGATCAGCGCCTCAACGCCAACGGGCGGATCAACCGGCCCGCCATCATCATTGGCCGCCCCGCGCGTATCTTCCGCCGGCCCCTGCCAAACGCCTAAAGCATCACGCCAGAGCGATTCGCCGATGGCCGTTGAGCTGGCTTCGGCAACGCCCATCTCAACCGAAGTCATCCCCGCCGCAGAGCCATTCGTCGCCACAAATGTGCCCTCATAAGAGAAGAACTCGACCGCCACGCCGCCAATCGCAACAGCAACCCCATCCGGCGAGCCGTTCTGAATGCCTGCGTGGTTCCAGACGTAGTAATCATAGGCGCCGTCTGTCGTCATGCTCATCGCCGAGAAATCAGCCGTGGCATAAGAGGCGCCGCCACTGCCGTTATAAAGCTCGCCCGACATGTTTGAGACATCCGTGCCAGCCGTGACCCGGAACTCAACAAATTCGCCGGCATCCGCGCCAGCATTATCGTAATGGATTTCGTTGATCCGAAGCTCAATCGCCTCGTTCGCCGCGCCCGGGGTTTGATCATCTGGCCCATGCCAAACGCCCGCACCATCGCGCCAAAGCGATTGACCAATCGCAGTGCTGCTTCCCTCGGAGACGCCGATATCGATCGAGGTTAGGCCAAAAGCAGGGCCCCCCGTTGCGTTGAAAGTGCCCTCATAGGAGAAGAACTCAAGCACATCCGCGCCATCAACCAATGCAATCCCATCAGGCGATCCATTTTGCAGCGCATGGCCTGTCGACACGTAATAATCATAGGTGCCGTCTGTGGTCATGGTCATGGAAGCATCCCCAAGCGCAACCGTGTCATACACAGCGCCGTTTGAGCCGTTATAAAGAACAACGCTCAGCGCTGTGACATCTGCGCCAGCCGCCACACGGACTTCAAAAAATTCGCCCTCATCCGCGCCTGCATTGTCGTAATGCATCTCATTGAGGCGCGGTGGATCGACGGGATCAACGGGCGGTTCGCTCTCGTTGTCATAACCAACCGAGGAAGGCGCACTGCCCTGCCAAATGCCCGCCGCATCGCGCTCTAATGATGTCCCAACCGCGCCGGTACCATCCTCAGAGACGCCCATATCAACCGATGTTAAGCCCGCAGCAGGCCCATCCGTCGCGGTCATTTCGCCTTCATAAGAGAAGAATTCCTGAACGCTGCCGTCCCAAACCAAGGCAAAGCCATCCGGCCCGCCGTTTTGGATCGAGCTGGGGGACCAGACGTAATAATCATAGGTGCCGTCGGTTGTCATGTTCATCGCACTTAGGCCGGAGGAGGCATAAACGCCGCCGCCATTGCCATTGTACAAATAGACCCCAGTGCTTGAGATATCCGCGCCCGCGGTCACGCGCACCTCAACAAATTCGCCAACATCGCCGCCCGCATTGTCATAGTGCAGCTCATTGAGACGCATCTCAAAACCGGGGCCCTCAGCAACATCGGTCACCTCAATCGCGATTGCTGCCGTGTCGCTGGCGCCGCCTGTATCCGTGGCCGAAACCTCGACGTCATAAATATTGTCGCCGCCATCGTCCAAAGGCGTCTCGAAATCGGGCGCACCAAGGAAGGTCAGCGCGCCAGTGCTTGCATCAATGGCGAAAAAGGCCGCATCAACGCCGCCCGAAATGCCGTAAGTGATCGCATCATTCTCAGCATCCGTCGCACCGATCACCGCCAGAATATCGGTGGTGTTTTCCGCCACGCTGACGCTCACAGGCGCGATGATCGAGGGCGCATCATTTACGCCCGTGATGGAAACGGTCACCGTGGCGGTATCCGTGCCGCCTTTGCCATCATCAACCGTGTAGGTGAAGGTATCTTCGGCCGTGTCGCCTTCGCCCAATGCGTCGAAAATCCCGCCCGCATCATAGGTGATCTGGCCGCCCGAAAGGCTTACGCTTGCGCCCGAGGCCGAGGTCGCATCGACACCGGTGATCGCCATCGCATCGCCATCAAACTCAAGGTCATTGGCCAGCAAATCCGCGCCCTCAATAACAAGCGCTGTGTCCTCATCCGTGGCAAACGCATCGTCGCCCGCAAGAACCGCGTTATTCGTGCCATCAAGGTGAAAGGTGTAATCGTCAGCGGCGAAATAGATCGCCTCGATGCTGTGAAGCCGATCAACGCCCGCCCCCTCAGCCGCACCATCAAGGCGCGTGATCGAGATGGGGCTCCATGGGCGGCAGCCTGCGTTTAGCTCATAATCGGTGATCGATCCGGCATAGGAAACCGTATCCAAACCATGCCCGCCAAAGTAGCGATTGTTGCCCGCGCCGCCAATGATCAGATCATCGCCAAAACCCGCATGAACAATATCATTGCCCGCGCCGCTCGAAATCTCATCGTCGCCCCAAAGGCCAAAAATAATGTCCCGCCCCGCCGTCCCGGCAAGAACGTCTGCGCCCCAGCTGCCAAAAACCTTGGTGGGCCCGTGATGGGCATGATGATGGTGGCTGTGATGAGAGTTGTGATGAGAGTTTCGCGACATAATGAGGCCTTTCGGTAAATCGTTTCTGCACAATTCGCACCGCAACATCACAAGCATATGTCAGCTTCGTGAAAGGTGCTGGTCGCCGCGATGCCTGCCCCCCTAGACAAGGCGCAACACGGACCACACGCGCAGATTGCGCGGGCAAATGCCGAGACGTCAAGCGTAAGGGTTAACCATTCCTGACTATTTGGTAAAAACGCTTGGATTTTGGGCGCTCCCCTCAGACGGCACCCGCAGAGCGCGAACAATGACGCCTCGGAATCAGCGATTGTTTTCATTTCAGAAACGCAGCGCGCAAACAAAAACGGGCAGGCATATTCCATGCCCGCCCGTCCGTAATTTCAGCCCAGAGCCGCTTCAACCAAAAGCTGTGCCTAGTACAATCCGCCTGCCGAAAGCGTTCCAAGCGTGGCCTTCTTGGGCACGATCACAACCTCGCCGGTTGAGGTGCGAACCTTCTCGCCGGAATTGTTAATTTCGCCAGAAAACAGCGGCAAATTGGCCCCCATCGCAAAGCCCCCGTCAAAGGTGATCCCAAAGACCGGCTCCTCGCCATCGCGGAAATACTCGGCAACAACATTGGGGCCGATGGCATCATCCGACAGGCGCGCGCCGGTAAAGCGATCGATCTTCATGAAATGCCCGCCGGGCGGGACGCGGAATTTGCCGCCGCCATATTTGCGCGTCGCTTCTTGCATGAAACTGTTGAACACAGGGCCGCAAAACCCGCCCCCCGAAGCGCCGGGCATCGAGCGCGGGCGATCATATCCGATGTAACAGCCGGCCACGATATTTGAGGTAAACCCAACAAACCAAGCGTCCTTACCGTCGTTGGTTGTGCCGGTTTTGCCCGCAACGGGCACCGAAAGATTAACCCGCCCCTTGGCTGTCCCGCGCTGCACCACGCCCTGCATCATCGAGGTCAGCTGATAGGCGGTGATCGCATCCATCACACGGCCACGGTTTGAAACGATCGTTGGCGCTTTTCCCTCGGCAATCTGCGGCTCGGCGCATTCATTACAGATGCGCTGATCATGGCGATAAACCGTCTTGCCCCAGCGATCTTGCACCCGGTCAACCAGCGTCGGCTCAACCCGTTCGCCGCCATTGGCAAACATCGCATAAGCCGTCACCATCTTAAACAAAGTGGTCTCTTCCGAGCCCAAAGCATTGGCCAAAAACGGCTGCATATTCTCATAAACGCCAAAGCGCTCGGCATAGGCGGCCACGGTTTCCATGCCCACTTCTTCGGCCAAACGGATCGTCATCAGGTTTCGCGATTGCTCGATCCCGGTGCGCAGCGGCGTGGGGCCATAGAACTGTTTGGAGGCATTCTTGGGCCGCCAAACCCCTTGCGGCGTGTTGATCTCAATCGGCGCATCAACAACAATCGTTGCAGGGGTAAAGCCGCTATCAAGCGCAGAGGCATAGACAAACGGCTTGAACGAAGAGCCGGGCTGACGGGTCGCTTGGGTTGCGCGGTTGAACACCGAATGCTGATAGCTAAAGCCGCCCTGCATCGCGATCACACGGCCCGTGTTAACATCCATCGCCATAAATCCGCCTTGCACATCAGGGACTTGGCGCAGGGTCCAGCGAATAAAGCTGCCATCGCTATCGGCCGTCATCCGGCGCACATGCACCACATCCCCAACCGCAACCAGATCGCCCGCGCCGCTTGCGCGTTTGGCCAAAGAGCCATCCTCTTTGCGTTTGCGCGCCCATTGCGCATCCTTTGCCGGGATCCAATGACCATCGGCATCATTCTCAACGCCCTCAATCCCGATGCGCGCATTTCCATCCGCAATCTCCAAAACAACGGCCGGATACCACTGGCTTTCCAGATCGATATCACGGGCGACTTTGACCTCGGCCAAAGCCGCGCGCCATGTCGCCTCATCCGCCAATTGCCCCGGCTCAAGCACCTTGCGGGTGCCGCGCCAAACACCATAGCTGCGATCAATGTCTTCAAGGCGCGCACGAAGCGAATTGGCCGCTTTGTTCTGCAATTCCGGATCCAAGGTCGCGCGAATGGAAAGCCCGCCGTTGAAGAATTCCTCTTCGCCAAAGTTGCGGCTTAGCTGGCGGCGAATTTCATCCGTAAAGTAATCGCGCGACGGCAAAGCGCGGCGGAAACTCTCGTAATCGCCGTTCTGAACCGTCAGCAATCGGGTCGCAACAGCGGCATCGTAATCGACGCCTGACAGAAAGCCATTCTCATGCATCTCTTTGAGCACGAAATTGCGCCGCCTCACGGCCTCGTCATAATTATCAACCGGATCAAGGCCGTATGGCTTCTTGGGCAAGGCCGCGAGATAGGCCGCCTCTTCTGGGCGCAGCTCGGCCAAGGTCTTGTTGTAATAGCTCTGCGCCGCCGCCGCGACGCCAAAAGAGCGCGCCCCAAGATCAATCTCGTTGAGATAAAGCTCTAGGATTTTCTCTTTGTTCAGGGTCTGCTCAAGGCGGGCCGCAAGGATCAATTCCTTGATTTTGCGCTCTGCGGAGCGATCTGAAGACAGCAAAAAGTTCTTCATCACCTGCTGTGTGATGGTCGAGGCACCGCGAAGCCGCCCGCCGCGCGCCGCATCCAAAGCCGCCGCAATCATCCCGCGCGGATCATAGCCTTTATGGGTGTAGAAGTTTTTATCCTCGGCCGAAATGAAGGCAAATTTGACCATTTGAGGAATGTCCTCAGCCGGAACAAACAACCGCCGCTCTCGTGCAAATTCATCAATGATTTTGCCCTCGCCCGAGTAAATTCGGCTGATCGTGGGCGGGGTATAGCTGGCAAGCTGCTCATGGTTGGGCAAGTCTTGGCCGTAATACCAAAAAATGCCCCCGATGAAGAGCGCAGCCGTGACAGCGCCGATCGTCAGAAGCGAAAATATCGTCCCTAAAAAGGAAAGGAAATACCTGACCAATGCCGCGCCCTCACACCTATTTGTCGCCCTCACTATACGCAGTTTGAGGCCGGGTCAAAGCGCGACGCTGCGCAATTGAGCCATTTCCGGCCACACACCGCATCACATTGGTTTGATCCGCGCATAGCACAAGAGTTTCAGCGCAAATCCCGGGCCTACTGGCGCAGCAATTGCGCCTGCGCTGCATCCGCTTCGCCCCATTTGATCAAAGCATCCCGGATCGCCCAAACGGCCTTGGCCCGCCATGCAGGATCGCTCAAACGGCCAAGATCGCGCGGGCTGGAAAGAAAGCCTAACTCTATCAAAACGCTCGGAATATCCGGCGCTTTCAGCACGGAAAACCCCGCCTCAAGCCGTGGCCGTTTGTGCATCCCAACGCTTGGCGCAAGCTCGGCCACAAGCGCATCGGCCAAAGCATCCGCGCGCGGTGCGGTTTCTGTGCGGGCCAAATCCATCAAAACATTCGCAACGACATCGTCCTGCGCGCTCAAATCAACGCCCGCGATCAAATCCGCGCGATCATGGCGCTCGGCCAGTTTTTGCGAAGCCACGTCCGAGGCGCGATCCGAAAGCGTATAGATCGTCGCCCCCGAGGCGCGCCCCTCGGCCAAAGCATCCGCATGCAGCGACAAAAACACATCCGCCCCCGCCCTGCGCGCAATCGAGACGCGCTCCTCAAGCGGAACAAACACATCCTCAGAGCGCGTCAAAACAACCTCAAACTGCCCCGCCCGCACCAACATTTCCTGCAATTCGCGCGCGAAAGTCAGCATCAGATCGGCCTCGTCGATCTCGCCATTCTCGGCACCCGGATCAATCCCGCCATGCCCCGGATCAAGCACAACAACAAGCGGCGCATCGCCGCTCTGGCGGGTCTTGGCGGGCGGCAAATCCTTGCGCGCGGACATCCCTGCATAAAGCGCATCCGCCGGAACGCCCGCCTCGGCGGCAAATTCAGCAGCGCTCACTGGGGCCAAAAGCAAATGCACCAATGCGCCGCCCTCAGGCGCGCCCGCACCGGTCTGCATCCCCGCTTCCTTTAGCGCCAATGGCTCGTTTAGCTCCAAAACCATCCGCGACCAGCCCGGCCGAAACAGCCCAACATGCGCCTCACCAACACGATCTGATCCCTCAAACCCCAGCCGATCAAACCCGGCCCAATCGACCTCGGAAAAATCAACGACAAGGCGCGGCGGCGCATCGACTGTGAATATTCGAAACGGAACCGGCTGGCTGAGCGCAAGCTCCAAAACAGTGCTGCGGCCCTTGTCAAACAGGCGCGCGCCTTGTGGCAAAACCCGCGCAAGCGCCGAAAGCCGGCGCGATTGTGAAATCTGTGGTGCGGGGGCCGGCGCCGATTGCGCGGGGCTTTGCTCGGCCTCTTCGCGCGCCAAATCTTGGGCCAGCTCCTTGGCCAAAGCCGCCGCAATCCCCTCTGCAATCCCGTCTGCGGCATCTTCGCTCATGGCCGTTCCCGCGCCAAACAAGGCGGCAAGTCCGATCCCCAATGCTGCGCCGATTAGTCTGCTCATGCTGGCCTCTTGATGCATTGTTTTTTGCCTTATACCGCGCCCTGCCCCGGCGCGCCATAAGATCAGCCGCGCTGCGCCATATAGGCGGCCAAACGGCGCAAACCTTCCTCAATATCGGCTGTGGCGCGCGCATAAGAAAAGCGCAGGGTCTGATGGCCCCGCAGCGGATCAAAATCCAATCCCGGCGTCACCGCAACGCCCGCATGTTCCAAAATATCCGCGGCCAACTGGCGGCTATCATCAGTGATCGCGCTCACATCCGCATAGATATAAAACGCCCCGTCCGGCGGCGCGAAATCGGGAAAGCCCGCGCCGGGCAACCCCTCAATCATCAGCGCGCGATTGCGGGCATAAACCGCGAGATTGCCCTCTAGCTCTTCAATCCCATCAAGCGCGCCAAGGGCGGCAATCTGGCTTGCATGCGGCGGGCAAATAAACAGGTTCTGCGCCAAACGCTCAATCACCCGCACATGATCGGGCGGCACAACCATCCAGCCAATGCGCCAGCCCGTCATCGAGAAATACTTCGAAAACGAGTTGATCACATAGACATCATCAGAAATCTCAAGCGCCGAAGTCGCGCGCCCATCATATTGAATGCCATGATAAATCTCGTCCGAGATAAAGGCGATGTCGCGCGCCGCGCAGGCCGCAATCAGGCTCTCCATGGCCGCCCGATCAAGCATGGTTCCCGATGGATTGCCCGGCGAGGCGACGATCAGCCCGGCCAAATCTGCGGGCAAATCGCCCGCCACTGGCTGCAAGCGATTGGCCTTTGAGCTCTGCATGCCGACTGGCTCTAAATCCAGCGCCGAGAGGATTTGGCGATAGCTCGGATAGCCCGGCTCGCCCAGTCCAACGCGCGCGCCCGCATCAAACAGCGCAGTAAACGCCAGGATAAACGCCGCCGATGACCCGGAGGTGATCACCACCCGCGCCGGATCAAGCGTCACCCCATACCAATCCAGATAAAGCGCGGCGATTCTGGCGCGCAGGGCCGGCAAGCCAAGCGCCACCGTATAGCCAAGCGGTGCGCCATCCTCCATCGCCTCACTTAGGGCCGCGCGCGCTGTCCCCGGCGCCCCCGTCCCCGGCTGACCAACCTCCATGTGAATGATATGACGCCCCGCATCCTCAGCCGCACGCGCAGCCTCCATCACATCCATCACAATAAAGGGATCAACCGCACTTCGCCTTGAGTTTCTCATGTTCAGCTCCATAATCGCCCAAACTTTTGGGAGAGAGGCATTTGGAGCTATTGGGTCGCATCACAGACCTGCGCCGTCAATGGCCAAGCGCCAAGCTGTGCCTTGCCGCGCCGCTCAAATATGATAGGCCCAAGCTAAGGCCAAACCGGCGCGCCACAAGCGCCAAAGAAAAGTGAGATGATATGACCCTTCGCCAAATTCTTGCCCGCGCGGTTGCCCCGCTGGCCCTCGCCGCAACGCTCGCCCTGCCCGCCGCGGCCTTTGACGCCAGCACAATGAACCCCGCCGAGCGCGAAGCCTTTGGTGCCGAAATCCGCGCCTATCTGTTGCAAAATCCCGAAGTGCTGATGGAAGCCATCGCCGTCTTGGAAAAACGCCAAGACGAAGCGCAAGGCGCTGACGATCTCACGCTGGTAAAGACCAATTTCAAAGAGATTTTTGAGGATGAAGGCTCTTGGGTCGGCGGCAATCCCGATGGCGATATCACCATCGTTGAATTCATGGATTACAACTGCGGCTATTGCAAAAAGGCCCACCCTGAAGTGAGCAAGCTTTTGGAAACGGACAAGAATATTCGCTTTATTGTCAAAGAGTTCCCCATTCTGGGCGAAACCTCTGTATTGGGGTCGCGCTTTGCCATTGCAACCCGCGCTGTGGCTGGCGACGCAGCCTATGCCAAGGTCCACGATACATTGATGACCCAGCGCGGCGGGATTTCCGACAAGTCGCTTGATCGTCTGGCCAAGGAGTTTGACCTTGATATCAAAGCGATCCGCAAAGAGATGGATTCGGACACGACAAACGCCATTCTGCAAGCCAACTCCGAGCTCGCCCAACGCCTTGCGATCACCGGAACGCCGACCTTCGTGATGGGCGATAATCTGGTGCGTGGCTATGTGCCGCTCGACACTATGCAGAAAATCGTCGCCGAACTGCGCGCCGCCGAATAGCGCACAGCCCCGCAAATCCGCCCGTTCACCGAACCAAGAGAGTTTAGGATGACCCAGTCAGACCAGGATCAGGATCAAGGCCAAGACCAAGATCAACCGGGCGCGCCGCCAATCGGCCTGCGCCCGGAAATCGACATCTCAAAATGGCTTTGGCTGGCCCCGGCGATCATGCTTTTGGTGGCGGTGCTGCCGCTGCCTTATGTCTATTACATCGCGCTGCGCTGGATCGTTGCGGGCGCGGCAGGGTTTATCGCTTGGAAAGAGTTTGCGCTGAACAACAATGCGGCCAATTCCTATGTTTGGATTTTCGCCGCGATCGCGCTTGTCTTCAATCCGATCTTCCCGGTCCATCTGTTCCGGCTGGCTTGGATTGCAATCGGCCTGTTTAGCGCGGCGGCCTTCATCGGCCATTACAAACTGCGCCAAGAAAGCGAATAAGCCCGCGGGCCGCTCAAAACCTTCACGACCCAAACGAAAAGGGGCGCCATCACCCGGCGCCCCTTTTTTAATCCGCGCTTCGGGCGCTTATTCCGCCGCTTGCGCCTCAGCCGCAACAGCCGCTTCAATCGCCTCGGCGCGCGTTTCGACCTGCTCAACGATGTGATCGACCATCTGCTCGTTAGAAAGCTTATGGCTCTGCTTGCCCGCAAGATAGACCATGCCAGAGCCCGCGCCCCCGCCGGTAAAGCCAACATCCGTCATCAAGGCCTCGCCCGGCCCGTTAACCACACAGCCGATGATCGACAGGCTCATCGGGGTCTTGATATGCTCAAGCCGCTTCTCCAAAGCCTCAACCGTTTTGATCACGTCAAAGCCTTGGCGCGCACAGGACGGGCAGGAAATGATGTTTACGCCGCGATGGCGCAGCCCCAACGATTTGAGGATCTCATAGCCAACCTTGACCTCCTCAACCGGATCCGCAGAAAGCGAAACCCGGATCGTGTCGCCAATCCCGGCCCAAAGCAAATTGCCCATGCCGATGGCCGATTTGATCGTCCCCGAGGTCAGCCCGCCCGCCTCTGTGATGCCAAGATGGATCGGCGCATCCGTGGCCTCGGCCAGGGCCTGATAGGCGGCAGCCGCCAAGAAAACATCCGAAGCTTTGACCGAGATTTTGAATTCGTGGAAATCGTTGTCTTGCAGGATTTTGATGTGATCCATGCCGCTCTCGACCATCGCATCGGGGCAAGGTTCGCCATATTTATCAAGCAGATGCTTCTCAAGCGAGCCCGCATTAACGCCAATGCGGATCGAGCAGCCATGATCGCGCGCCGCTTTGATCACTTCGCGCACACGGCTCTCGTCGCCGATGTTGCCCGGGTTGATCCGCAGGCAAGCCGCCCCCGCCTCTGCCGCTTCAATCGCGCGCTTATAATGGAAGTGAATGTCCGCAACGATCGGCACAGGGCTTTCGCGGCAAATCTCTTTAAGAGCGGCGGTTGCGGCCTGATCCGGCGCGGAAATGCGCACGATATCGGCCCCGGCTTCGGCAGCCGCGATCACTTGGCCAAGCGTGGCTTTGACATCGCCACTATCGGTGTTGGTCATGGTCTGAACGGTGATCGGGGCATCGCCGCCAACCGGCACATTGCCAACCATAATCTGGCGGGATTTGCGCCGCTCAATGGCGCGCCAAGGGCGAATAGCGGCAAGCGATTTGGGATCGTTCAGGGACATAACAACAGCCTTCCGCGCTGATACCTGCGAAAGCTTGCGCTCGCGCTTTGCGTTGCCAAACAGATAATCCCCAGCCCCGGTCAGGGCAAGGTTTTAGCGGTCAAAACTCTGAAAATCAGCGGCGCGGCGCTACTCAGCTACTGGCACAGCGCCCGTTGGGCCAACCGGCGCAAGCAAAGCGGCCTGCGCGTCAGCCACATTGAAGATCTCGGCCAAGGCGGAATCCTTATCCAAATTGGCCACTTGATAGACCTCTTTGATCACATCCACACCAAGCGCGATATTCTTCACGACCGAAGGACCATCGCCCGCCGGGCCGTAAACCTCGCCGTTGACGGCAAAATAAACGCCGCCCGCATTGCCCGACCGCAAAAGCGGCGGCTGCTCGGTCGCAGGCAGCACATAGCGCTCGCCCGCATCGAGAACTTTCTCAAACAAAACAGTGCCATCCGCGGAATTGACCCGCACCCAAGAGGCGCGCACCGCAAAGAGAATAACCTCAGGCACATCCGCCTCAACAACTTGAATGCCGGCGCCCTCTGCGCCAAATCCCGCCGCGATCCCGCCGATATTGGGCGCACGATCGCCGCGCATCACATCCGTTGAAGCAAAGCCGCCAAGCCCGCCATTAAGGCCCGGATCAAGCGCCGCAATCGGCCCGTCACGCGCAACCATCACCGGCACATCAAGCGCCTGCGGGCGATACAGCCGATCAAAGGCATCCGCGCTTGGAACCGCTGTCGCCATCTCGGGCGCAGCCGAGGCAATCTGATCGCGCCCCGCATCCACATTGCCCAAATCCGCAACCACACCGGGCGCTTGATCAAGCGGCGTAAACTCAACCTTTTGAATTTCCTGCAAAACCGACCAGCCGCCATAGCCAATCCCAAGGATCAGCGCACAAAGCACCGCCACAGAGCCAAGCGCGCCAGGCTCAATCTTGGAAAGCATCGCCTCGCCGCGCGGAACGAAAATCGCATTTGGATCGGCCAAAGGATCGCGCGACACCGTATCTTTGGGCGATGTTTTGGGCGCCTTGGCCCCAGAGGCCGCAGGCGACATGCCGTGCACGACAGCAAAATTGCCCTCAAGGCAGAATTTCTCATAGGCCCATTCGGGATCAAGCCCGAGGTAGCGCGCATAAGAGCGCACATAACCTGCGATAAAACCGGGTGTTTCAAAGGCTGTTGGATCGGCGTTTTCAATCGCGGCGATATAGGTCGCTTTGATTTTGAGCTCGCGCTGCACATCCAAAAGGGATTTGGCCAGCGTGGCGCGTTCGCCTCGCATCAGATCGCCCAAACGCAGTTCAAAAGCGTCAAAACCCTTCGGTTCTTCGCTTTCCTGAGCCGATGGTTTTGCCCACCGACCAATCATAGGAACTGCCCCATCACTGCCATCTGTATCCCCAATTGCTGACGAATCGCCTGACCATTCTCAGCGTCTTAAGGAGATATTACCATATTCTGTGTGTTTGCGCACCCTTAGATGCTAATTAGCCGGCCAACTCGGCGCGATTTAGCGCACAATGGGACCACAGCGCGTCCATCGCATTGACCAAGGCATCCATTTCGCGCGGCCCATGCACCGGGCTTGGGGTAAAACGCAGCCGCTCTGTGCCGCGTGGAACGGTCGGATAATTGATCGGCTGGACGTAAATCCCATGCTCTTCAAGCAGCATGTCCGACATCTTTTGCGTATGCACAGGATTGCCAACAATGACCGGAACGATATGGCTGCCGTGATCGATAATCGGCAGGCCCATCCCCTTGAGACGCATCTTGAGAATGCGCGCTTGGGTCTGGTGACGCTCGCGCAGTTCATTGTCGGTTTTCAGATGCCGCACAGAGGCCGCAGCGCCCGCTGCAACCGCTGGCGGAATGGAGGTCGTAAAGATGAAGCCCGGCGCGTAAGACCTTATCGCATCACACATTTTTGCTGATGCCGCGATATAGCCGCCCATCACGCCGTAGGCCTTTGCCAAAGTGCCGTTGATGATGTCGATACGGTGCATCAACCCATCGCGTTCGGCCACACCGGCCCCGCGCGGGCCATACATGCCAACCGCGTGAACCTCGTCAATATAGGTCAGTGCATTGAACTCATCCGCCAGATCGCAGATCGCCTCAATCGGGCCGAAATCGCCATCCATCGAGTAGACGGATTCAAAGGCAATCAGTTTTGGCGCAGCAGGATCATCGGCGGCCAGAAGCGCGCGCAGATGCTCAACATCATTGTGCCGGAAAATTCGTTTGGCCCCGCCGTTGCGGCGTACGCCTTCAATCATCGAGGCATGATTCAATTCGTCTGAATAAATAATCAGCCCCGGGAACAGCTTGGGCAGCGTGCTTAACGTCGCGTCATTGGCGATATAGGCCGAGGTAAACAGCAAGGCCGCTTCTTTGCGGTGCAAATCGGCAAGCTCGGCCTCAAGCGCGTTGTGATAGACGGTTGTGCCGGAAATATTGCGTGTCCCGCCCGAGCCTGCGCCCGTCGCGTCAATCGCCTCATGCATCGCCGCCAAAACGACCGGATGCTGACCCATGCCCAAATAATCGTTGCCACACCAGACAGTTACGTCTTGCTCATCCCCATCGGGGCGGCGCCAAATCGCATGGGGAAAATTGCCCTGACGGCGTTCAATATCGATAAAGGTGCGATAGCGCCCCTCATCATGCAACTGTTGCAAGGCACTATCCAGCTTGGCCGTATAATCCACCCATATCTCCTTCGTGCGTCTCTTAGCAGGCTCATCCTAACGGCACTTTTCGCCGGAATAAAGAATGTATTCCACTTTTCTTATGTGAACGATACCTAGCCTGTTCACCGACCCTTTTAAAATGATCTAAATCAAACCGAACGAATGCGCCACTGGACAGCCGGTCGCAGGCTGATACTTTTGCCCTAACAACCCATTAACCAAAGGCCTCATTATGACGCTCGATCCCGTTCTCGCCCGTATCGATTCCGATCTGCCCGATGCGATCGCCCGCCTGTTCGATCTGCTGCGCATCCCCTCGATCTCGACCGATCCGGCCTATAAAGCCGCCTGTGATGAGGCGGCGGATTGGCTTGTTGATGATCTGCAATCCATCGGAATCGATGCGCAAAAACGCCCCACACCAGGCCACCCAATGGTCGTTGGCCATGCAGGCTCGGGCGGCACCCACGCGATTTTCTACGGCCATTATGACGTCCAACCCGTTGATCCGCTTGAACTTTGGGAGCGCGACCCGTTTGATCCCGGCCTTGAAGAGACGCCAAAGGGCCCGATCATTCGCGGCCGTGGCGCCTCGGACGACAAGGGCCAGTTGATGACCTTTATTGAGGCCTGCCGCGCCTGGATTGCCGTTCACGGCGCGCTGCCTGCCAAGATCAGCTTCTTCTTTGAGGGCGAAGAGGAAAGCGGCTCGCCCTCCTTGATCCCATTCATGAAGGAAAACGCCGAAGAGCTGCGCGCCGATGTCGCCCTGATCTGCGACACGGGCATGTTTGGCAGCGAGACGCCGACGATCGTCACCCGCCTGCGCGGGCTGATGGGCGAAGAGATTGTGATCAAAGGCGCGTCAAAAGATTTGCATTCGGGCATGTTTGGCGGGCCAGCGATCAACCCGATCCGTGTGCTTAGCCGCATCATTGCCGGGCTGCACGATGATCAAGGCCGCATCACCCTGCCCGGCTTTTACGACGGCGTGCCCGATCTGCCCGCCGATATTGCCGCCCAGTGGCAGGCGCTCGGCTTTGACGAGGCCGCTTTCCTTGGCGATGTGGGCCTGAGCGCCCCGGCAGGAGAGGCGGGCAAATCCGCGCTTGAGATGATCTGGTCGCGCCCCACTTGCGAAGTCAACGGCATCATCGGCGGCTATACTGGCGACGGGTTCAAAACCGTGCTGCCGGCTGAAGCGCGCGCCAAAATCAGCTTTCGCCTTGTCGGCACCCAAGACCCCCACGCCATCCGCGAGGCCTTTCACGCCTATGTGCGCGCCGCCCTGCCCAAAGATTGCGAGGTCGAATTCCATCCCCACGGCGCCTCCCCCGCGGCTGAAATGCAAACCAGCCACCCCGCCTTTGAAGCGGCCCGCGCCGCCCTTTCCGATGAATGGCCCAAAGAGGCGGCCTTCGTTGGCTGCGGCGGCTCGATCCCGATTGCGGGCTATTTCAAGGACTATCTTGATACCGATGCCATGCTGATCGGCTTTGCCAAGGATGATGATCAAATCCACTCGCCCAACGAGAAATACGACCTCGTGAGCTTTCACAAAGGCATCCGTAGCTGGGCGCGCATCCTCGCCAAACTCGCTGAAGCCTAACCCTTTTCGGCGCGCTTTGCCTGCACAACCCGCACGATCTTGGCGATGAAAAACAGC
Source organism: Halocynthiibacter sp. (assembly GCA_047631555.1). Taxonomy (GTDB): domain Bacteria; phylum Pseudomonadota; class Alphaproteobacteria; order Rhodobacterales; family Rhodobacteraceae; genus JBLHZY01. Next base: position 1,044,180 of record JBLHZY010000001.1, read on the forward strand.
CAAGGCGCCCCGTGCAGCGCCAGATCAAAAATATCCATCGGTGCGCCAAGCGCGCCGGTGAACAGCATCCCCAGCTTTTCCCAAAGATGCGGCGGCGCAAACGGCGCAAGCCCCAGTGTAAAAGCGGCAAGCGCAAAGAAGCCGAGCGATGTTTGATCAATGAATTTTATCATTCTCCCAATATGGGGAGGATCCGCGCCATTTCCATGCGCCAAAGCGCCTCATCGCAGCCAAGCAGCGCCAAAACGCGCCAATACAACGGCCAAAATCCCCCTAAGTGCATGGGAAAATCATCATAATGGCAAAAAGGAGTGGCGCGGTTGACGGGGCTCGAACCCGCGACCCCCGGCGTGACAGGCCGGTACTCTAACCAGCTGAGCTACAACCGCGCATCAGCTCGGGGCATTTGGATGGATAGCGTGGCGCGGTTGACGGGACTCGAACCCGCGACCCCCGGCGTGACAGGCCGGTACTCTAACCAACTGAGCTACAACCGCCCGCTATCCGCCCAAGGCAAGCCTCGAACGTTTGGGCGTTCTATGGCCGCGCGCTTCACTCGTCAAGCATCAAACGCGCGGAAATGGCGGCAAGTGTGGATTTGATGTGGGCGGTGTGTATCCGGGCCGCAAAATCGCGCATAAACGGCTGGATTTGCGCGCGAACCGCGCCGCCTGCGCAAATCTGCATCACCTCATCAGGTGTGGCCGAAACCACCGGAATGCGCAAAACCAAATCGGGTGCGAATCCCGCCAAGGCCGTTATCGCGGCGATGGCGGGAGGTCAGGAATTGCGCCGCCTATTCGACTGGAAACATCCCTTTTTAGGCAAGCGCCAAGTGCGGATACTCTAGCTGTCGGTTCTGGAAAGAAAGAATGCTTGGCTTCACGACAACGCCCGCATCGACGTTCAAGGCGCGCCGGATTGTCTCATTTTCCTGCCAAGAACTGCGCCCGCTTATGACGGTTTGCAGATACACAACAAGAGCCGCAGAAATGGAGCGAGACGCGCTTTCCCACAGATAATTCGGGGTATGATCGACAGCGTAATAGTCGGTTTTTTCGACCTTAAACATGGGCTCTTTGAAGGTCGTTGGCTTGGCGAAATAAAAGCCCATGCCCTCATCACAGCTCACATCCACGATCAAACTTCCCGGCTTCAAGCAGGATTTCTCCTCTTCTGTGACAAAATCCAACGGATGATCCGTATCCTGATAGGTTCCATTTACGATGATATCCGCCTCGGCGATCAGTTCGCACAAAGGGCGTTCACAGCCGTCATGCTCAACGACCAACATCCGCGCTTCGCCTGCGCCGCCTTCGCGAATGCGCACGTATTCGCAATCCAGAACCTCTTCGCGCACTTCGTGGTCAGGGCGTTGAATACAAATGGTAATATCTCTAAACCCATGCGCTTTGAGCGCATAAATAGCCCCTCGGCTGACCGCCCCAAAACTGAAAATGATGGTCTTGCGCTGATTGCCGTAATGGCCATCAATTCCCTTCAATCGCAGCGCATGCAAAATGGCGCAGTACCCAGCCATCTCGTTGTTCTTATAAAACGTGTGCCTTCCAACTTGCCCAGATGGGCTCCAGACAAACATGTCCTCAAAAGCAATCAAGGTCAGTTTGCGATCAATCGCGGCCTGCGTGATTGCGCGTTGTTGGGCGCAGTGCGGATAGCCCCAAAGGATGCCGCCCTCTTTTAGCTCTTCAAGATCGCTCAGCGTGGGTTTGGCAACGATAACATTTCCAATGTCCGACAACAGCGCTGCGCGAGACGCAACACCGCCGGTTTGCGCGGCGATTTCAGCATCTGATATGCCAAATGGCTCGCCGTAACCTTCTTCAAAAATCAGCTTTTTGCGGCAAGTTTCGGTCAATCTGGTCAGGTGGTCGGGATGAATCGGGACACGCCGTTCATCTACCTTCTTGGACGTCCCAATGACGCCAAAGGTTAGCTCGCTCATATTTTATTCCAAATCTGGGGGTTTACCCCCTGAAGTCATTGTCGATTTTCGACGATGATCTGAGCCAACTGTGGACGAACGTTGTTTTGACAATCCACAAAGCCAAATTCGGCGCGCCCGTCAAAGATGTCGACAAACGGTGCGCACGATTTTGAAATGCTGGCTAGAAGCTGTATGCCTTACGTGACTGTCCGCAAAATTGCAATTTATTGCTGGTTTTGGCATGAACAGAGGAAGACTTGGATGATTGGCGGGCGAAAGCATGCAAAATTTTCACCCTTTCCCCAATATCCAATCGCAAAAAACAGTCCGATCGCAACCAGACGGATTTAGCAATTTCAAAGCGGAAAATGGTGGGTCGTGAGAGGCTCGAACTCCCGACATCTTCGGTGTAAACGAAGCGCTCTACCAACTGAGCTAACGACCCGCTGCGGGGCTAATAGCCGGAAACCAAAACCCAGCGCAAGGGCAAATTGCAAAGAAAATCCGATTGAAGCCAATTGCGTTTGTTTGAGCCGAATTTCGCATCGGATTTGGCAAAACACGCCGCGCAGAGCCGCCCGCTGCGCCTTAGAGAGCGCCCTCTTGCGGCGCGCGTAAGATCCGCTCAACCCCGCCCTCAAGGTGAAACACGCAGCCCTGTTCATGGCTCAGCGCCAGCATTTCGCGCAGGCTCAGCCCGCACGCGATGCCGCGCAAAACGGCCGCTGTTATGGAATGGGTCACAATCACCGAAGGCCCGCCAAGCCCGGCCAAAAACGCCCTGCAACGCGCCTCAACGGCATGAATATCCTCTCCGTCTGGCGCCATCAGATAAAGCGCAAAACTATCCGCGTCCGAAGTCGTGATGGATTTGGCAGCGGGATAGGTCGCGATGATATCGCCGCGCAGCTGGCCTTCCCAACCGCCAACCGAAATCTCTGAAACCAGCGGATCATAGGCGATCTCATGGCCCCGAAGCGCTATGTTCGCCGTCTGAGCAGCGCGCCCTAAGGGGCTGGAAAACAATGATAATTGCTGATCCGCCAGAAGCGGCGCCATGATGCGCCCCTGATCCGCCGCTTGCGCCTTGCCCCGCGCCGTCAGGTCAGAATTGAGATGGCCCTGCATGCGCCCCTCAACGTTCCATTCGGTTTGGCCATGGCGCAGAATATAGAGCGGCGGCACATCAAGACGCGGCAAAACACGCGCCATATCGAGGCCAAAATCCGTTGCATGCTCTGTCACGTCTCAAATCCACCAATGGTTGTTGGCTCGGCGATAATCATCCCCAAAAGCGCGGTGGTTGTGGCTGTTTCCTGGCTGAATTGCAAGCGGGCGGCGGGCAAAATCGGCCGCGCAAACGGCCCCAAGGCCTTGGCCCTAAACCAAAAAGCGCGCAGCAAAACCATGCCACGCGCTTTGAGGGAGTATTTCTTACCGCGCACCAAAGTCGCGGATCGCAAATCGCGCCTATTCAGCCGCGTCGCTTAGATCATCTTCGCTCTCGGATTTGGGCGCGCCACCTGCCAGCATATTCTTGCTGCGGCGTAGTTTGGCCACGATCACGGTGGCGTTTTCGGCCTCGCGAATGCGGTTTACCTGCAGCTTGCCAAGGGGCGGAATATTCAGCGCTTCGCCTGCGGCCAAAGCCGCGCCCAATTCGCGCAAAACCGCTTCCATTGCTGGCTTAATCTGATTTTTGCGCAGACCAGAGCTTGCCGCGACCCGCTCAACAAATTCCTTGCGCCGGATAACAACCTGAACGTCGCTTGTCTCAGCGGCGGCGTCGCCGGCCGAGGCTTGCGCGGTCGCGGCCTTGGCGGTCGTTGCTGCGCTTGCGGCGGCGGCGGCCATATGGCTCGGCGCTTTTTCGGCTGGGGATGGCACGGCCGAGGTTGTGGCCGAGGGAGAGTAGCTGCGGGCCGGCTTGGATTTCTTCGAGGTTTTACGCGATGCCATTGTTTCGCCTTTTGGTTTTTATTGTTTCGCTATGGGAAATAATAACCGATCCGGCACGACTTGGCTACTGCCCCATTTGGCAAAGGTTAACGCGCACAGCCCTACCCCGAATAATCCGGCGCAATGGATCCCAGCAGGCAAAAGAAAAGCGGCGCGCCCTGTGAGGAACGCGCCGCAATTAGTCTCGTTTTCACACCCTAAGGCGGATCAGATCGCCCTAATGCGCGGTTGCGCCTGGCTCATCTTTCACCGGACCGGCCATGCGATCCATCTGGGCGGCCGCTGCGGCCTCTTCATCCCATTCAATCGCTTCTGGCGCGCGTACCAGCGCAATCTTGATCACTTCGGAAACATGCGAAACAGGAATGATTTCAAGACCTTCCTTCACATTGTCCGGGATCTCCGGCAGATCCTTGGCATTTTCCTGCGGGATCAGAACCGTTTTGATCCCGCCTCTGAGGGCCGCCAAAAGCTTCTCTTTCAAGCCGCCAATGGGCAGCGCATTGCCGCGCAACGTCACCTCGCCTGTCATGGCGACATCCTTGCGCACGGGGATCTGCGTCAGCACCGAAACGATCGAGGTGACCATCGCCAAACCAGCCGACGGGCCATCCTTTGGCGTCGCCCCTTCCGGGACGTGGACGTGAATATCCATCGTCTCAAAGCGCGGCGGCTTCACGCCGATCTCAGGGCTAATCGAACGTACATAAGAGGAGGCCGCATCGATGCTTTCCTTCATCACATCGCCCAGCTTGCCGGTCGTCTTCATCCGGCCCTTTCCGGGCAAGCGCAGCGCCTCGATCTGAAGCAATTCGCCGCCAACAGAGGTCCAAGCGAGGCCAGTAACGACCCCGATTTGATCATCTTTCTCCGCCAGCCCATAGCGGAACTGCTTCACCCCGAGGTAATCCTCGAGATTGTCGCGGGTCACGTTAACGGCTGTCTCTTCTTTGCGCACGATTTTGGTGACCGCTTTACGGGCGATCTTGGCAATGGCGCGCTCAAGGTTACGCACCCCAGCTTCACGCGTATAGGTGCGCACCATCTCTTGAATGGCGTCATCCGAAAGGGTGAATTCGCCCTTGCGCAACCCGTGATTCTTGATCTGCTTGGAAAGCAAATGCTGCTTGGCGATCTCGCATTTTTCGTCCTCTGTATAGCCAGAAAGCGAAATGATCTCCATGCGGTCGAGCAGCGGCCCGGGCATGTTGTACGAGTTTGCTGTGGTCAGGAACATCACGTTCGAGAGGTCATATTCGACCTCCAAATAGTGATCCACAAAGGTTGAATTCTGTTCCGGATCAAGCACTTCAAGCATCGCCGAGGCGGGATCGCCGCGGAAATCTTGGCCCATCTTATCAATCTCATCCAATAGGATCAGCGGATTGGTTGTCTTGGCCTTTTTCAGCGCCTGAATGATCTTGCCGGGCATCGAGCCGATATAAGTGCGGCGGTGGCCGCGGATCTCGGACTCGTCGCGCACGCCGCCCAAGGAGATGCGAATAAATTCGCGCCCCGTGGCTTTTGCGACCGATTTGCCAAGCGAGGTTTTCCCAACGCCGGGAGGGCCCACGAGGCACATAATCGGCCCCTTAAGCTTTTTCGAGCGTTGCTGAACGGCGAGATATTCAACGATGCGTTCTTTAACCTTTTCAAGCCCGTAGTGATCCGTATCCAGAACGGCCTGCGCGCGCCCCAGATCCTTTTTCACCCGGCTCTTGGTGCCCCATGGGATGGCCAGCATCCAATCGAGATAATTGCGCACAACGGTCGCCTCGGCGCTCATCGGGCTCATGTTTTTAAGCTTCTTAAGCTCGGCTTCCGCCTTTTCACGGGCCTCTTTAGAGAAATCCGTATCAGCAATGCGCGCCTCAAGTTCGGCGACCTCATTGGCCCCCTCTTCCCCGTCGCCAAGCTCCTTCTGGATCGCCTTCATCTGCTCGTTGAGATAATATTCGCGCTGGGTGCGCTCCATCTGGGTTTTCACCCGCGTTTTGATCTTCTTCTCAACCTGCAAAACAGACATTTCGCCCTGCATCAGGCCGTAAATCTTCTCAAGCCGCTCCTCGATAGAAAGCGTCTCCAAAAGCTCCTGCTTTTGCTCGACCTCAACGCCAAGATGCCCCGCCACAAGATCAGCCAGCTTGGCCGGCTCGCGCGTTTCGGCAACAGCGGCAAGCGCCTCTTCGGGGATGTTCTTTTTGATCTTGGAATAGCGCTCAAACTCATCGCCAACCGAACGCACCAGCGCCTCGATCGTCTCAGGTTCGCCCTCAAGCTCGCTCAGCTCAATCGCGGCCGCTTCAAAGAAGTCGTCATTCTCAAGAAATTCGGTGATTTTAACCCGCTCACGCCCCTCAACAAGCACCTTAACAGTGCCATCAGGCAGCTTGAGCAGCTGAAGAACATTGGCCAAAACCCCAACGCGATAAATCCCGTCAGCAGTTGGATCATCAATGCCCGGATCGATCTGGCTCGACAGCAGGATTTGTTTATCGTCGCCCATCACTTCTTCAAGCGCGCGCACAGAGCGTTCGCGGCCCACAAACAGGGGCACGATCATATGTGGAAACACCACAATATCGCGCAAAGGCAGGACGGGGTAGGTTTGGGTTACGTGCTCGTTCATGCTCATTCCTTAACTGTGCCAGAGAACTTTGGCCCCACTATAGTGGCAACGCTGCGCTCTCTGCGGTCATGGCTCTATATCTGGGGGGTCATCCCTCTTATTCAACCACGTCCTGATACGGCTTGGGCGTTAGTCTGCCCTTGAGCGGCGCGCGGAGCAACGCCCTTTTGCGCAGTTTTAGCGATATTTCCCCAAGGTTTTCCTAATTTTTGTGTCACTAATCCCAAATCGGAGCAATATTTCGAAATTCAGCCCGGATTGTCTGCGTCTGTGCAACATGTTCAACATTTTGCGAGCTTGCCTTTTATACGCGATCCGCACCGCGCGCCCTTTTTCGCCGAATTTGTGAACGCCCCCAAGCGCGCCGCCCTTACCACAAAGGCCGCGCCGCGCCCGCGCCCAGCGCCTTTTTCTAAAATTTTCCCTTTATCTTCAACAAACTGCCCGCAAGCCCCGCGCCAAAACGCTCTTTGCGAATCTCATCATCGTTAACAAGAAAGCAAAAGTTTTTGGTGTATTCGGCCCAAAAGCGCCCAATTTGCGCCCCACTGAAATCCAACCCAAACCGCTATCAATTGTGAACTGAACGAAACAGAAACATATCCGCCCTATCGTCGGGCAACGGCCCATAGCCATCACCGCGCCCCGGCGCATTTTTAGGAGAAGAGCGATGATCAAAAAACTGCTCTATTACCAACGCCGTCGCATGGCGATCGCTGTTGGGCTCGGGATGTGCTACGTTTCGGCTTGGGGCATTGGCGCTGAAACCATGGCAGGCCTGCCGATGCTGGCGCAGGTCTTGGCGATCCTTTTTCTTGGGGCGCTTTTCGTCATCCCCCTTTACGCGTCCGTGCTGATCACCCGCCCGCTCGTTATTGCCCGCATTGATGCCGCGATCTGCTCGCTTGCGCCCTTTGCCGTTCTGGCCCTGATTTCTCCGACGATTGATCCGATCTCCCAAGGCGGCGTGCTAAGCGTTTTGGCGCTGATAGCCTCGTTCGGGCTGTTTCAATGGATGTTCTGCGGCCCGATGCTGGATCGCTTCACCATGCGCGATCTCGATGTCATGTCCTGCACTTTCAACGTGAATGTAACCCCTGAGCACGCCTGGCGTTCGCTTGTCCCATCACCCGATCACAAAAGCGATTACCTGTTCAAAGGCACCCGCTTCCTGAACGCCGACGATGATGATGAAAACAGCTGGACCATCAGCCTGATCAATCAGCCTTGGGCCGTCCACCAACTGAACAAACTGACGATGATTGAAAACGTGCCCGGCAGCTACTTTCACTTCACCTTTGATCCGGTGGATGCCAAAGGCGCCATTGCCAATCTCAACGGCTGGTTCGCCCTGACATTTGCCCCAAATCGCGATGGCTCGACCGCCGTGCAATTGGAAACTCAGCTGCGCAACGTGCCAATCCGCTATCGGCTGTTCTGGTATCTGGGTGATGCGTTTCAAGTCTATATGCGGGTCATGCGCTCTTCGGTTCAAAAGCAAATCTGCAAATCGCTCAACGCAGAAGAGCCCGCAACATCGCCGCTTCGATCCAAAGCACAACCTTTCGCCGCCTAAATGGCCCGGCGCGCCGCCTAAATGGCCCAGCGCCGCGCCACTCACCGCCAAGTCCCAATCCAGAGGTCCGCTATGCTCGCAACTCTCCTCCTCCAAAAACGCCGCATCCTGCTTGGGATTTTGGGTGGAACCGTCGCGTTGGAATTCCTCCTCGGGGCGGCGCCGATCATTAGAGACATCCCCTTTCTTGAGCGCGTCATTCTCTTTGCGATCTTTTGCACAGGCATTACCTATGCCTACATCCTGGTTGCGCTAAGATTCCTGCCCCAAGGCGAAAAGCTCATTGAAACCATGGTCATACCGTCAGTTTGCGGCGCGCTTGTGCTGCGCTATACGCCGTTTGGCGACTATCTGCTCGGCCATCCCGTTGCTTTTGTCGGGGTCGGGCTTGGCGGCATCGCACTGAGCTATTCGCTGCTCTACGGCAATCTGCTTGATCCCTTTACCCGCATCGACTCCCCCATCACCTCCTCGCATTTCCAAATCAAGGCCCCCGGAGATTTGCTCTGGCGCATGCTGATCCCGGCACCGGGCCATGAAAAGGATTTCATCTTCCCCGGAACCCAGTTCCTCTCTGAACCCAACGCACCAGAGGGCGAATGGATCTCCATCTTTAGCACGCGTGGCAATAACCCGGCCCTGTCGCGGATTACGCGTGTTCGCCTCGAGGAAATCGAACCCGGCCGGTACTTCCGCATTCACTTTGAGCCCGCAGACGCAAACCCAAAACGGGTCATTCACCATGGCTGGTACGCGATCACAATCACCCCAAATGGCGATGACATTCATACGGTAAAAATCGAAGCGCGCGCGCTCGCGATCCCGCTTAGCGTTTTCCTACATCCGATGCTCAGCGATCACTATGAGGACCACATCAACACAACCATCAGAGCCATCGAGGACCGCCTCAGCATTGAAGCAAAACGTTCCGGAAAAACCACAGCCCCGGCAAAGGTCAAAGGGCGCGTTAAGCAAACCCGTCAGGCGCAAAAAGAGCCGCCGCAAAAACCAAAACGCAGCCTAACGGTCTAATGGCGCCTCTCCCGGCCCCGCACCTCGCACGCCAAAGCGCATAGAGCAAACGCTGCACGCAAACCAAACGCCACGCGCGCATCAGCGCGCAATCCAAACGCCCCCCGCGCATCAGCGCGCAAACCAAACACCGCGCCATATAGACTCACGCGCCATAAGACCCGCCGCCTAATCCGCCAATAAAGACCCGCCGCCTATAATGGCTCGATATCGCCCTGCGCGCGGGTGCTGTGAAAATCTGCCTGAAATTGCGCGAATTGACCCGCGCCAATCGCGTCGCGCATCCCGGCCATAAGCTCTTGGAAATAATGCAAATTATGCCAAGTCAGCAACATCCCCGAGATCATCTCATTGGCGCGAAACACATGGTGCAAATAGGCCCGGCTATAGTTGCTGCAGGCCGGGCATGTGCAGGCCTCATCAAGCGGGCGCGGATCATCTGCATGGCGCGCGTTCTTGATATTGACCACGCCGTGGCGGGTAAACACCTGCCCCGTGCGCCCTGATCGCGACGGCAAAACGCAGTCCATCATATCGATCCCGCGCGCCACCGCCCCGACAATATCATCCGGCTTGCCAACCCCCATCAAATAGCGCGGCTTATCTTGGGGCAGCATGTCAGGCGCATAATCCAGCACCTCAAACATCGTCTCTTGCCCCTCGCCAACCGCGAGCCCACCAACCGCATAGCCCTCAAAGCCGATCTCTTTGAGCTTCTGTGCGCTCTCTTCGCGCTGCTCGCGAAATACGCTGCCCTGCTGAATACCAAAAAGCGCGTGCCCAGGCCGATCGCCAAAAGCATCCCGCGAGCGCTGCGCCCAGCGCATCGACATGCGCATACTCTCAAGCGAGACCGCCTCTTCCGCCGGAAACGGCGTGCATTCATCAAAGGCCATGACAATATCAGAGCCAAGCAAACGCTGAATTTCCATTGAACGCTCAGGGGTGAGCATATGGTCCGAGCCGTCAATATGGCTCTTAAACTTGACGCCCTCTTCGGACATCTTACGCAAGCCTGATAGCGACATCACCTGAAAACCGCCGCTATCGGTCAGGATCGGCTTTTGCCAATTCATAAACTTGTGCAAGCCGCCAAGCCGGTCAATCCGCTCGGCCCCGGGGCGCAGCATAAGATGATAGGTATTGCCCAGCAAAATATCCGCGCCCGTCGCTGCAACGCTCTCGGGCATCATCGCCTTAACGGTCGCGGCCGTGCCAACGGGCATGAACGCCGGCGTGCGGATGGCCCCGCGCGGCGTATCAATCTGCCCCAAGCGCGCGCGCCCATCCGTGGCCTTCACCTCAAAGGAAAATTTCTTGCTCATTGCCGCTCCGCATCCTCAACTTGGCCCCGTGTTTGGCCCGCGCCGTCTTTCATCTTATCGCTCTTGCCTGCGCGCCCTTTGCGGCGCCCAAAGCATCAGTTGCGCGCTTCGCCCCCGCCCGCTTCAACATCCGCTACGTTCTTTTCAAAATCCGCCAGCAAAGTACGCGCCCGCATCTCTGCGCGCCGGATCCGAACGGCGGTCAAATAGGCCTCCATCAGCGTTTGCGACGACGATCCCAAAACCTCACCGATCCGATCCAAAATTCCCTCGTCCCCGGTGCGCCCATAAGCGGCCAAAGCTTTTTTCGCCAGATCATCCGCGACTTCTTCAAGAATTTGCATATCGTCTCCTATACGCCAAAGCACAGCGCGTTATTCCTGTCCCGCTCAGCCCTACACCAATTGCCCCCATAGAGAGAAGCGCAATGCGCGCCCCAAATGCCGCAGCGCGACCCAACCGCCACATCACAATCCCTTTGCGCTGTCTGGACCTTTGCCGCGCTATTCCCTATATCTTTAGTCAGAAAAGAATGAGGCCTCCATGACCGCCGAAACAAACCCCATTGAGGGCGCCCCCCTAATCGCGCCTTCCAGCACTGATCACCCGCTTTACGATCCAATCGTAGAGGCTTGCCGTACGGTCTATGATCCGGAAATTCCGGTCAATATCTATGATCTCGGTCTGGTCTATACCATTGATATCGCTGAAGATGGCGCGGTCAACGTGGTGATGACCCTTACCGCGCCCGGCTGCCCCGTTGCAGGCGAAATGCCCGGCTGGCTGGCGGATGCGATCGAGCCATTGCCCGGCGTCAAACAGGTCGATGTGGTCCTTGCATGGGAGCCGCCCTGGGGCATGGAAATGATGTCCGATGAGGCCCGCCTTGAGCTTGGCTTCATGTAATCGGCCCCAAAAGAAGACCCAGCGGCGCCAATTGAAAATTAATCGCCGCACCTTACCTTAAGTCACACAGACCCAACCAACACACGCCGTCAACCGAACCCCTCTAGCCCCCGCGCCACGACCCCTTTGAAAGAGACCCAAATGTTTGGCATCCCCGGAAAACAAGCCGTATCCATTTCCCCCAAAGCAGCTGTGCAAATCGCAAAGCTGATGGAAAAAGATGGCTCCAAGGGGCTGCGCATTGGCGTCAAAAAGGGCGGCTGTGCGGGGATGGAATATACCATGGAATATGTCGCCGACGTCGACCCCCATGATGAAGTCGTGGAAGAAAGCGGCGCGCGCGTGATGATCGCCCCGATGGCGCAGATGTTCCTCTTTGGCACAGAGATCGACTATGAGGTCTCGCTGCTGGAAAGCGGCTTCAAGTTTCGCAATCCCAATGTGGTCGATGCCTGCGGCTGCGGGGAATCGATCAAATTCGCTGATCCTTCAGAGGCTTAAGCGATGCCCGCCTCCCCTGAATTGATCGCCCATGCGCGCGATCTCTTTGCCGGGCTCGGGACAATCGGCACAGGGGGCATGTTTGGCGGCACCGCCCTTTATGTCGAAGAGGATGTGATGTTTGCCACGATCCTTAATGATACGATCTGGATGAAATGCGATGAGACGAGTGCGCCGCAATTCCTTGAAGCGGGCGCAGAATTCTTCACCTATCAGCGCGCCAACGGGATGCGCGAAGTCAAATCCATGATCTCCCTGCCCGAAGCGGGCATGGACGATCCTGACGAGGCAATAATTTGGGCCAATCTCGCCCTCGCGCCCGCCCGTGAAGCTGCCCTCAAAAAACGCGCGCAAAAGGCCCGCAAAGCTGCCAAAAAGGCCAAATAAATGCCCCTGACAGATGCCGATATTGCCTTCGCGATTGAGCTTTTCTCCCCCCTTGGCGCGATCACCCATCGGCGCATGATGGGCGGGCTTGCCATCTATCACGACGGCCAAATCTTCGCCTCGCTAGATCGCGACGGGCGCGTCTATCTCAAAGCCAAGGGCGATTTCGCCGCCGCGTTGGCCGCCGAGGGGGCGGATCAATTCGTCGCAGGCCCGGGCAAAACCATGGGCTACTGGAGCCTCCCCGAAGCCGCACTTGAGGATCCCGACGCGGCCTGCGCATGGGCGCAGCGCGCGCTCCAAGCCCTCTAAGCGCCTGCAATACAGCGCCTTTTCGCGCGCCGCCCCATTTGCCCCTTCCCGCGCCGCACCGCGCGCGCTACCCTGCCCCAAACAGCACAGTATCGGAGCCAGAGCATGACACAGCGGCGCAAACTTGCAGCGGGCAATTGGAAAATGAACGGCACAAGCGATGATCTTGCACAGATCAAAGCGCTGATTGCCGCCTACCCCGATCCCAAATCCGAACTGCTGCTCTGCCCGCCCGCGACCCTGATCGCGCGCGCGGCTGAAATGGCGCAAAGCTCCGCGCTCGCCATCGGCGGCCAAGATTGCCACGCCGCGCCAAACGGCGCCCATACCGGCGATATTTCCGCCGCCATGCTGAAAGATGCAGGCGCAAGCCATGTGATCCTCGGCCATTCCGAGCGGCGCACCGATCATGAGGAAGATGACGAGCTGGTGCGCGCCAAAGCCCGCGCCGCGATTGAGGCCGGGCTCAAAGTCGTTGTCTGCGTCGGCGAAACCTTGAGTGAGCGCGAAGCGGCCAACACGCTTGATATCATCGTCGGCCAACTCGCAGGCTCGATCCCCGATCTGGTCACCGGCGAAAATCTGATCGTCGCTTACGAGCCGGTCTGGGCCATCGGCACCGGGCTCACGCCCAGCTTGGATCAAATCGGCGAAGTGCATGATTTCATCCGCACCCGGCTTGAGCGGCGCTTTGGCGAGGGCGTTGGCCGCTCGGCCCGGCTGCTTTATGGCGGCTCGGTGAAACCCTCAAATGCGCGCGACATCTTTGGCGTCTCCAACGTTGACGGCGCGCTTGTGGGCGGGGCCTCGCTCACGGCCGCAGACTTTGGCGGCATCATTGACGCGCTGAACACCGCTTGATTCAAAGCCTCAAGGTCGCGCCCTAAGTCGTTACATCATAACGATAAATCCAATCGAACCGCTTAAGCGGCGCTTTCGGCGCGATCTGCCCGCCAAGGCGCATCGCGGCCAATGCTGGCCCGCGCGCAGGCCCGGAAAGATGATAGGCGCTTGCGTTGCGATTGGCCGCCTCAACGATGCGCACACAACGCGCGCGCCGCTTGATCTGATAGGCCTCAAGCGCCTCCGTAGCGCCCCTCTGGGCCAAACATTCCCCAAGGACCCAAGCATCCTCAAGCGCCATATTCGCCCCCTGCGCCATGAACGGCAGGGTCGGATGCGCCGCATCGCCCAAAAGCGCCGCCGCCCCCGCCAAATGCCAATTGGCCGCGACCGGATGGCGAAACAACCCCCAGCGATTGACCGTCTCAACCCGGCCCAAAAGCCCGCGCAACCCCGGCGCAAAACCGGCAAATTCGCGCTGCATTTCAAGCGGATCGCCCGCATGATGCCAGCCCTCTTCGGCCCAATCTGCGGCCTCAACCACACCGACAATATTGATCAATTCGCCGCCACGCAGCGGATAGGTGACCACATGCCGCTTGGGGCCCATATGGACCTGCGCCTGCGCCGGATGGGCCAGCCCTGCGCCCGAAATAAGCGCGCGCCAAGCCACATGGCCGGTGAAAAACGGCGCCGCCTGCCCCGGATTAAGCAAGCCGCGCAGCTTTGAATGCAGCCCGTCCGCGCCAATCAACAGCGCCAGCTCCTCAGACCCGCCATCGCCAAACTCAAGCGTGATCCCGCCATGGCTCTGATGGGCTGCAACTACCGCGCGCGACAGCGCGACCTCAACCCCAAGCTCAGCCGCGCGCGCCGCCAATGTCTCAATCAAATCAGCACGATGCCAAAGCTGAAACGCCTGATCCGGCGCATGGCGCAACAGATCAAGATGCAAGATTTCGCGCCCCGAAAGCCCATCCAACAGCCGCACCGCGCCCGAGCGCACCCCATGCGCCAAATCAACCCCAAGCGCGCGCAAAACCGCCAAACCATTGGGCGAAATTTGCAAGCCCGCACCAACCTCAGAGATCGCATCCGCCTGCTCAAAGACCCGCACAGAGGCCCCGCGCTGCGCCAAGGCAATGCTCATGGCAAGCCCGCCAATCCCGGCGCCAACAATCGCAATCTCTTGCCCGATCAACATCCCATGCCCTCTCTGAGCCGCCCCAAACACAGCCCCAAATGCAAAACAGCACCGCGCCCGAAATGGAAGCGATGCTGCAAAACTTATTTCGTGCTTGGCCGCACTAGGCCCGGTGATCCCCAAGCCCGCAAGGGCCTAATCGTCACACCAAGGCCCGGATCAATCGTCGCGGTGCACTTTTTCGCGCCGCTCATGACGCTCTTGCGCTTCAAGGCTCATCGTGGCGATGGGGCGCGCATCAAGACGCTTAAGCGAAATCGGCTCGCCGGTCTCAAGGCAATAACCATATTCGCCCTCTTCGATCCGCCGGATCGCCGCATCAATCTTAGAGACCAGCTTGCGGGCGCGATCGCGGGTGCGCAGCTCAAGCGCGCGATCGGTTTCTTCAGAAGCGCGGTCCGCAATGTCGGGGATATTGCGCGTTCCGTCTTGCAAACCCTCAATGGTGTGCTTGCTCTCGTCCAGCAATTCTGCCTTCCACTGCAGCAACTTACGGCGAAAATACTCAGTCTGACGCTCGTTCATAAACGGCTCATCTTCAGCCGGCCGATAATCATCGGGCAAGAAAACCTCTGCCTTCATGTCCATATCCCTTTACTCCCTAAATACGCCACTAAGCGGTGCATTTATTCTCCCAAGTGCAGCCCCAAGACTTCCACTCTCGGGCGTCATGTAACGCAACGGCACAAGGTTGTCACTAGCGGATCACCCCATGTTGCCGCAATGTGATCCTGTGCTATGTATGCCCGAACACATAAAAATAGAGCCCAGAAAAATAGCATGAAATTTAATGGAACCAAGGCCTATGTGGCCACCGAAGATCTGACAATCGCCGTAAACGCCGCCGTAACGCTAGAGCGCCCGCTTTTGGTCAAAGGCGAGCCGGGCACAGGCAAAACAGAGCTGGCGCGCCAGATTGCCGATGCTTTGGGGCTCGAAATGGTCGAATGGAACATCAAATCGACAACCAAAGCCGCCCAAGGCCTATACGAATATGATGCTGTGTCGCGTCTGCGCGATAGCCAGCTGGGCGAAGAACGCGTGCATGATGTCTCCAATTACATCAAAAAAGGCAAGCTCTGGAAGGCCTTTGAGCGGGATGAAAAATGCGTCCTTCTGATCGATGAGATCGACAAAGCCGATATCGAATTTCCCAACGATTTGTTGCAAGAACTCGATAAGATGGAGTTTCACGTCTATGAAACCGGCGAGACGATCCGCGCAAAGAATCGCCCGATCATCATCATCACCTCAAACAACGAAAAAGAGCTGCCGGACGCGTTCTTGCGCCGCTGCTTCTTTCACTACATCCGCTTTCCCGATGCCGAAACGATGAAACAAATCGTCGAGGTCCATCACCCCGGCATCAAGCCGCAGCTGCTCACAACCGCGCTGACGCAATTCTATGAAATCCGCGATACAAGCGGGCTGAAGAAAAAGCCGTCGACCTCCGAAGTGCTTGATTGGCTCAAGCTGATCTTGGCCGAGGATCTCGCCCCCGAAGATCTGGCCCGCGACGGCGCCTCTGCCCTGCCAAAGTTGCACGGGGCCTTGCTGAAAAACGAGCAGGACGTGCATCTGTTTGAACGCCTCGCCTTCATGGCGCGCCGCCAACGTTAGCGCGCTTCTCGCCGCAAACAACAACAGGCCGCGCGGTGCATCCCTGCCCGCGCGGCCTTTTTCATTCGCCGGTCAGGCGCGCCCCTTCACGCTAGGTCAACTTTGGGCATTAATTGACCAAGACGCCCCCCTCCCGTTAGGCTGGACTTAACCAGCTTGGAAATCCCCATGCCATACGGTCGCAAGATCGCCCACCTATACAAAACGGAATACGGCGCCCCCTACGAGGTTGTTCTGCGCTTTGGTGCCGTGGCTTTTGCCGGCGTCGTTCTGTTCTTTTATACTGGCTGGGCCATCGCTTGGGTCTGGCTCGGCGGATTTCTCGCCGTCCAAGCGCTCTATTTCGTCTTTTTGCGCCAGCGCGCCCATGTGGGCGGCTATCGCGACTATATTATCGCCAATGTGATCTTTGCCGGAGTGATCGCATCCTTCCTCTGGATGCCCGCCTATCTGTTGACCCAAGACGATGTC
The DNA here is from genome assembly GCA_047631555.1 of Halocynthiibacter sp. GTDB lineage: Bacteria > Pseudomonadota > Alphaproteobacteria > Rhodobacterales > Rhodobacteraceae > JBLHZY01. Next base: position 1,060,893 of record JBLHZY010000001.1, read on the forward strand.
GCCATGGTGTTTTCCTCGGGCATGGGCCTGTTTTGCATGGCGATCTTTTTGATCTGGCGGGCCGATGATCTTGGCGTTCTGATTGCTCTTGAAGTCGCAACGATTGCCATCGCGATCCTTGCGGTGACATGGCATTGGGTGCCGCGCGTTGAGCAGCTTTCAGCCCAGCTGGTGATGGTTTTCGCCGCTCTTTGCGCCATTGCCTATTTCACCATCGCCATCCTGACATCGCGCAAACGCAGGCGCGAAAAAGACACAGCAAGCGAGCGCTCCCTGCAATCCCAAAAGATGGAGGCCGTCGGCCAGCTCGCAGGCGGAATTGCACATGATTTCAATAACATATTGACCGCAATTCAAGGAAACCTTGAGCTATATCATCTCGCCGATGATGCCCAAGACCGCGACGAATTGATCGAAAATGCCCATAGCGCTGCGATGCGCGCCGCCGGGCTTGTGCGCCATCTTCTGGCCTATTCGCGCAACTCGCCGATGATCAAAAAGGCCGTCTCCGTCGAGGCAATTTTGGAGCAGTTGCATCAGCTCACCCGCCGCCTGATCCCAAGCTCCATCGCGCTTGAAATGGAGGGGCCAATTCTGCCGACCGTGCTGCTGGTTGATGAGGATCAGCTGATCACCGCGCTGGTGAACCTGATCGTGAATGCGCGCGATGCCATGCCGCTTGGCGGGGCGATCCATGTCTCTGTTTTGCAAAGCGATATTACCGAGCCCCTCGCCTGCGCCGACGGCAAGAACCTCGCCCCTGGGCCCTATATTTCCTTTTCCGTTGCCGATACTGGGCCGGGCATTTCGCCCGAAATCCAAGCCAAAGTGATCGAGCCGTTCTTTACCACAAAACCCGTAGGCAAAGGCTCTGGCCTTGGGCTGTCGATGGTCTTGGGGTTTGCGGTGCAATCGGGCGGCGGCCTGTTGCTGAGCAGCTCGAAAGAGGGCTCAACCATCACGATCATGCTGCCCTTTGACGACGAAATTCGCGCCGCGCCCTAGCCGTATCCCGGCTTTGCCCCGGTCCATTTTGCCCCAGCGCCCCAACGAATGCCGCCCCGAAACGTGCGCAGATCGGCGCAATTATCACTGGCTCCAGCGCCTCTAAACTTGTATTCCTTGCCCCAGCGTCACGCAAACCCAATTTCAGCCCGCTCATCCGCCCCGCGATCCAAACACCAGAAAGGCGCTAAATGACACAATCGTTAACCATTCGTAAAATTGTCGCCTCAGACAAAACAGAATGGTCACGCCTCTGGAAGGGCTACCTTGATTTCTATGAAACCTCATTGAAATCAGATGTTTACGACGAGACATTCAAGCGCCTAATCGGCGAAAATCCGCATGATTTTCATGGGTTCATCGCGGAAGTTGATGACAAACCGGTCGGCATAGCGCATTTCTTATTTCACCGGCATGGCTGGCATATTGAAAACACCTGTTATTTGCAGGATCTCTATGCCGACCCTGAGGTGCGCGGTTTGGGCGTTGGCCGCGGGTTGATCGAAGCGGTCTATAAGGCGGCCGATGATCAGGGCGCCGCGTCGGTCTATTGGCTGACGCAGGAGTTCAACACGACGGCGCGCAAACTTTACGACCGGGTCGGCAAACAGACCCCATTTATTAAATATACGCGAGGCTGACGTATGATGCGCCAAGCATATGTCGCCAATGCCAACGGCCAATCGGCCCAAGCAAACCTGCCGGGCGCATGCCCAGATATAACGACAGGGCCTTTGCCCAAACAAATACCTTAGGGGGCCTAGATTGATGCGTTTTCTACCGATCTGCTTTGTGGCGCTCAGCGCTTTGCTGGCCGCCTGTGCGCCCGCCCCTATGGCAAAACGCGCCGCCAATCTGCCCTCGGCCCTGCCGGTCACCCTGCCCCCGATGAAGACCTTTCAGGCGCGCACCACCGCCCCAACAGACAAATCCAACATCGCCCTCGCCCAAGATTTCCTCGCCCTCGCGTTTCAGCTCGAAAGCGGGCGCGAATTGCCGATCTTTACCCGCTTTGAAGGCCCGATCACCCTGCGCGTCACCGGCACCCCGACTGCGAGCCTCAATCGCGATCTGTCCCGCCTGCTTGGCCGCCTGCGCAACGAAGCCGGCATCCCGGTGATGCAAGTGCCCGCATCCGCCGAGGCCGCCATTACCATCGAGGCGATCCCCCAAGGCCAGCTGCAACGCCTCGTGCCCCAAGCGGCCTGTTTTGTTGCGCCCCGCGTCTCAAGCTGGGCCGAATACAAACGCCTGCGCCGCTCTGCGCTGCTTGATTGGACGACGCTGGAAACCCGCACCAAACTGGCGATTTTCCTGCCCGCCGATGTCTCGCCCCAAGAGGTGCGCGACTGTTTGCATGAAGAGCTCGCCCAAGCGCTCGGCCCGCTCAATGATCTCTATCGCCTTACCGACAGCGTCTTTAACGACGACAATTTCCATACCGTGCTGACCGGTTTTGATATGCTGATGCTGCGCGCCTATTACGCGCCGGAATTGCGCTCTGGCATGACCCGCGAAGCCGTCGCCGCGCGCCTTCCGGCAATCCTTGCGCGCGAAAATCCCCGCGGGATCAACGCAGGCACTGGCCCAACAGCCAGCACGCCGCGCGCTTGGACCGATGCCATTGAAGGCGCCCTTGGCCCGCGCAGCTCCTCCTCGGCGCGCCTTGCCTCGGCCAAACGGGCCGTCGAAATCGCCCGCGCGCAGGGCTGGAACGACAATAGAACCGCCTTCTCGCTCTTTGTTCTGGGCCGCCTCTCGATGGGCACAAACGCCGATCAAGCCCTGACCGCCTTTTTGCAATCCGATCAGATTTACCGCGCCCGCCGCGATACATCCCTGCACTCGGCCCATGTCGCCATGCAGCTTGCGGCCTATTCGCTTTCGGCGGGCCAAGCGGGCGCGGCGCTTACCATCGTGAATGAGAATCTCCCCTCCGTCGCCGCCTCCGAAAACGCCGCCCTCCTGGCCACGCTCTTGATGGTCAAAGCCGAAGCGCTCGAATTGCTTGGCCGCGCCTCAGAAGCACGCGCCGTTCGTCTCGACTCTCTGGGCTGGGCGCGCTATGGATTTGGCTCGGACCGGGATGTGCGCACACGTCTCAATGAGATTGCCGCGCTCTCACCAGCGGGGCGCAACGGATAGGAAAAGCGCCTAATGATCGTCATCATCTGTGCTCTAATCGGCGGGCTTATCGGCTTTGCTACGGCCAAGCGTAAAGGCGGCAACCGCCTTGATATCCTTCAATATATCGCCGTCTTCGCGATCATTGCGATCCTCATCGGCCTCTTCCTTACGGTCATTCTTGAACGGATGCTCTAAGCGATGTTTCTGCCCTTCTTTGAGAACCTGCGCGGCGTCGGCATCCCTGTTTCCTTGCGCGAATACCTCGCCTTTCTTGAGGGGATGAAACGCGGCCTTGTGACCTATGATGTCGATGGGTTTTATTACCTCGCGCGCACCGCCATGGTCAAAGACGAACGCAACCTCGATAAATTCGACCGCGCCTTTGCCACCTCCTTCAAAGGGCTCGAAGCCATCTCCATGCAAGACGTGGTGGATGCCGTCGATATCCCCGCCGAATGGCTCAAAAAGATGGGCGAAAAATTCCTCTCGGACGAGGAAAAAGCCGAGATCGAGGCCGCCGGTGGCTTTGAGAAACTGATGGAGCGCCTCCAAGAGCGCCTCAAAGAACAAGAGGGCCGCCACCAAGGCGGATCCAAATGGATCGGCACAGAAGGCACCTCGCCCTTTGGCGCCTACGGCTACAACCCCGAAGGCGTGCGCATCGGCCAAAAAGAGGGCCGCCATGGCCGCGCTGTCAAAGTCTGGGACAAACGCGAATTCAAGAACCTCGACGATGGGGTCGAGCTGGGCACCCGCAACATCAAAGTCGCGATGAAACGCCTGCGCCGTTGGGCGCGCACAGGTGCCGCAGACGAGCTTGACCTCGACGGCACAATCCGCGCCACAGCCGAGCACGGCTACCTTGATGTCCAAACCCGCCCCGAGCGGCGCAACGCGGTAAAAGTGCTGCTGTTTTTGGATGTTGGCGGCTCCATGGACGGCCATATCAAAGTCGTGGAAGAGCTCTTCTCGGCCGCCCGCGCCGAGTTCAAACACCTCCAACATTTCTACTTTCACAATTGCCTCTATGAAGGCGTGTGGCGCGACAACAAACGCCGCTGGACCGCCCAAATCCCAACGGCCGAAATCCTGCGCACATACGGCGGCGACTACAAATGCATCTTCGTGGGCGACGCCACCATGTCCCCCTACGAGGTCGCCATGCCCGGCGGCGCGAACGAGCATTGGAACGAAGAAGCCGGCTCCGTCTGGCTCCAACGCGCCCGCGAAACATGGCCCGATCACCTCTGGATCAACCCGACCCAAGAGAAATACTGGGACTACACGCAAACCATTGGCATGATTAAAGAAATCTTCGAAGACCGCATGGTCCCCATGACGCTAGAAGGCATCGAGCGCGGCATGAAAGAGCTCGGCCGCTAAGAGAGCCAAGCGTGGGCTGCTCTCGAGCCGCAGTGCCTGCTTTGCGGACTTAGCTGCTATCGTAACTATTGCAGCGAATGACGGCTTTGTACTCCGTCTGTCATCACAGCGTCAGGCATAGAATTGCGAATTGTAGCTTTGAGCGTGTCCAGCGCTGTGTCCATTTCCTCGGCACTCCACTGAACCCTAAACGCGTGCTCTACATCAAAGTGTGGTTTTCCGTCACTATCTTTTCGGTGGAGATAAATCACGGGTTTGCCAAGCCCTTCCGCCATGCCAGCTTCCCAGTATGCGCCATGGTTACTATGCGTTAACTCCACCAGCAAAAAGCGCGCTTCTCTGATCTGTAATTTCATGCGCGTGTCAATCAAACCCGCTTCGGGTTTGTCGTCGACTCTCTCTAACTCATATCCAGTTTGTTTCACTGCAACCCGCAGTTTCGGCAACCAATCTTTCTCAAGGTCTGGTTTGCCAAATGGCATCGCGATAAAGGCCTTTCGACCAACACTATGATCTTCCAGAATGCTCTCGTACTTTATCCAACCTGCCACTGTAAGAGCTGCCGTAATTTGACCAGTAGCACCTACTTTTCCGTCAATAAGGCCTTGATCGTGAAGATGTTTTCCAAGGCCAACGAGACCTTGCTTTGTCTTGCAGCCCACCTTGAATTGAACTTCTTCTGGTGGAAAACCGAAAGTTGGCCCCGGTTCGCCGACAGTGTCTCCCATCACCCTTAGCAGGTTCGCGAGTTGAGTGGTGACATTTGGAAAATGTGGACTTTCGTTGTGGCTCTGGAGGGTGTCAGATGTGAGCATTGGACTGCGACCGAGACGCTGTTGCTCCTGAAGCCAGTGACCGAGCGATGCTGCATTTTTGGGATTTTCTGAAAGTTTTCTGCTATTTAGTATCGAAACGGCAGTCCCTGAGACTTTGAAATCACCACAACAGGGACAATTGTAGTGTTGGTAATCGCCACTTGTGGGTCCTGCTGTGGCTGTCGCATTTTCGCATACTGGGCAGTTTGTTTGATCTGACATTGAGCACTTTTCTCCGAATTGTTTGCTGATAAGGCCACAACGAACACCGTGCAGCAACAGTTGAGACAGCTTACAAAGACTTGCTTGGCGGCCTGAGAGATTATTTCTAAAGTCAGCTTTCGTCGTTTCTAGGCCTTTTGGTGAAAGTTCAGCATCGGTCGAACTGGGCTCCTTGCCGCCATTCGCTACATGACCCGGGAGTTCCGGCGCTTCCCATTCTCATTTGTAAGCCCAGTTCCAACCTTGGACCAATCCCTAGAAGGTTCAACAGTTTGCCTCCCCAATCCCGGCGCGAGCCCAATCCCCCCCTTTTTCTTGGCCCAAATACTCATCCCAACACCCAAACCAAACACACACACCCCACATCCTCCCAAAACCAGCCCCTTGCATCCACTGATCATTATGGAAAAGGCGTTTGAGGCCCTTTATCTGCGGCCCAAAAACCGGCGGCTTTCGCGCAAATCACTTACAGCTTACCAATAGGCCAAATTCAGGACTTGCCCGGTTGAATCATCCAGTATCTGCGTTTTTCCTTACCAAGTGAGTAGGTCGAGAACTCCAAACCAGCATCCTGACAATAGCTGGTAACAGCGTCACGCACGTCCGGTAATTGAAAATCGTCTCCGAATATGACCCCCTCCTTAGTAGAGACCGACTGAGCGAGGGTAATGTCTATGTAGACATCAATAAAGTCATGCGATCCATCCACATAAACCGCATCAAATTGCATTCCATGTGCACCGATCAAACGCAATGCGGAAGGGGAAGGCAGCCGAAGCGGCGTGATCAACGACTGCTGATTTTGCTCTACAACATTAGACGCGAACTGGCGGAAAAAAGTCGTGGCCGGCGGAATTTCTACTGGAGTACGAGTCCGCAAGTATCGACCCAGAACCTTTTTGTTCTTGGCAAAATCTTGATACAAGAACCCATTCGGCGGCGCATCTCCCCAAACGGCCAACCCTCCGAGCCAGGTATCAACACAAACAACTGGCACACCGAAGGTTTGCGCGGCCAAAATGGCCGTATCTCCCCAAAAGCTACCAATCTCTAGCATTGAGCGCGGGGCACGTTCAGCTTGTTTGAAGAAAAAGCGTAAATCTTCTTCTGTCATTGAGTGCTGGAAACGTGCCGGAGGCAGATCAGCCTTGGAGTAAGGCATTGCCGCTTCGATCGGGCAATGGCCATGAAACAAACGCGAAAGTACCTGAGTTTTGTCCGTCACGACAATTTTCTCTTGGTCGCCCGTCGAAACCCATGAGCGGAGAATTTGTTCTCTGATATTCAAGAAATTGTGTCCGTAAGATGAGCGCGGTTGACTCATCACTAGCCGAGAGCGCGGCATTTCGCAATTGTCACCGCTGCAGTTGATGGCAATTATAACCGCTTTGGGCTGGGAGCGGCCATTGCGTTCAAACAAGCGAACGGCAACTAAGTCCGCAAAATGTGCATTCGCGGCTTCAGATTTGCTGCAAACTGCCTGAAAGAGCGCCATCGCTTCTGCGACGCAGCAGGGATTGCGCAGCGGCGCAGCAGCTTTCCGCGATGCGAGCGCAGGCAGCAAGATTTAAAAACGTCTGCTTTGGCCCCAAATCCGCCATTCCCCTCATCAAAATCCGCGCATCCGCCCCCTCAGGCCTTCCCAAACCCGGCACAACCCCAATCCCAAAACAGCCCAATCCCCCCTTTTTCTTGGCCCAAATACTCATCCCAACACCCAAACCAAACACAGACCCCTCAAACCAAACCCAAACCGCCAAAACCAGCCCCTTGCCGCCCCGCCCCAAGCGCCCCATATTCCCTGCATGACCCTGATCTTCTACAGCCTCATTGCCGTCATTATCGGCCTCGTCACCTACCGCTTTTCAGTGGCCAAAACCCATCGCAACCTCACCGAAAATTCGACACCCATGCGCGATCCCCTGCTTGGCGCGGTCACGGCCCGCATGGCCCATGCGCTGGACGTCGATGAGATCCCGGTCTTCATCTATGAGATCGAGCCGGTGAACGGGCTTGCCGCGCCCGATGGCCGCATTTTCATCACGCGGGGCTTCTTCAATCGCTACCGTGCGGGCGAAGTCAGCGCCGATGAAATGGCCTCCGTCATTGCGCATGAATTGGGCCATGTGGCGCTCGGCCATGCCAAACGCCGCCTGATCGATTTTTCCGGCCAAAACGCCCTGCGCACCGCGCTAACGATCATCATCTCGCGTTTCATCCCCTTCATCGGGGTCTATATCGCCGCCTATGTGACCTCGATTCTCGCCGCCGGGATCAGCCGCGCCGATGAATATGCAGCGGATGAGTATGCCACCGCCCTGATGATCAAATCCGGCCTCACAGCAGGCCCGCAAAAATCGCTCTTCACCAAATTAGAGGCGCTCACCCGCTCGCACCATGGCCGCCCGCCCGCATGGTTGATGAGCCATCCACTGGCCGAACAGCGCATCAAAGCGATCGAGAAGAACGAGGCAAAATGGCTCGGCGCAACCGCCTCTTAATTCGAGGCCAAAGCAAAACAGCCCCTCAAAACCAGCCCCCCGCACAGCGCGCCCGCGCAAACGGCTCAACCAGCCAAAGCCTGCCCAAGAGCCTGCCCAAGAGCCATGCCAAAATCACGCCGTTTTTTCATATAAATCTTTAAAATACGCCGCTCAGAAACTTTAAACTCTTTAAAGTTTGCCCGCCGCGGCAAGCGCTTTGCCCAATTTTGGCAGGCGCGCTTTCTTCATCAGCTTGCGCATATCCCAAGCCTCGCCCGAAAGCACCTCTGCGCGCGCCCGAACCGCCTGCGCCGCCGCCATAACCTCTGCCGGATAGTCGCAAAACAATTGCCACAAAAACCCATCAGGATCGCGCCGTTCAAGCCCTTCCTCAGTCAGAATATTGCGCGGGAAATCCTTGGCGTTTTTGGTCAGGATAATATCCGCGCTGCCCGCGATTGCGGCGGCTAACACATGGATATCATTGGGATCTGGCAGATAGAGCCGCGCCTCAAGCCCCGGCTGCGCGCGCACAGAAGCCCCCGCAAACTCCGCCTCAATCAGCGCAATCTCGCCGCGCGCAATCATCTCGCCCTCGGGGCCAATCTTGCGCGCCGCCCGCGCCCATTCCTCCAAGATCCGCGCCGACCAAAGCGGGGTAAAAAGCCCCGCCCGCGCAACGCCCAAAAGGACCTCGCGCATCACCGTCGGATAAAGCACACAGGCATCAAGAAGAACCTTCTGCGCCATGCCAGATCAGGAATTCAGACGGAAAAACAAAGCCTTAAGGTATCCGCTTTCGGCCAGCTGCGGCATGAGCGGATGATCCGCCCCGGCAAAACCTGTATGGATCAGCTGGCCCGTGCGCCCTGCCCGCCCAATCCCGCGCGCCGATGCTGCGCGAAAGCGCGACAGATCAACCGCATGGCTACAAGAGCAAAGCCCAAGATAGCCGCCCGGCGCGATCAAAGGCGCGGCCAGTCTGGCGACCCGCTCATAGGCCCGCAAGCCCGCTTCAAGCGCCTTTTTGTTCGGTGCAAAGGCCGGCGGATCACAGATAACCACTTCAAATTGTTGGCCTTCTTCGGCCAGAGCCTCCAAAGCGGCAAAGGCATCGCCCTTGCGTGTCTCAAAGCGATCGGAGGCGCCCATTTGCGCGGCGCCCTCAGATGCCAAAGCAAGCGCAGGCTCGGAACTGTCCACCGCAAGCGCCGATCCCGCCCCCGCTGCCAAGGCCGCCAAAGAGAAGCCGCCAACATGGGAAAACACATCCAAAACCCGCGCCCCCGGCGCAATCAAGCGCTGCGCAAAAGCGTGATTTGGCCGCTGATCAAAGAACAGCCCGGTCTTCTGCCCGCCCATCAAATCAGCCATATAAATCGCCCCATTCATCGGAACAGGGATCGCCGCCTCAACCGCGCCTTGCATGACAGTCGTCTCCTCAGCCAGCCCCTCAAGGCTGCGCGCGCGGCCGGTGCCGTTTTTGACGATATTGGTAACGCCCGTAACCGACGCCAACGCCGCCGCCAATGGCTCAATCAACGCATCCGCATAAGCGGCATTGGGTTGGATCACTGCCGTGTCGCCAAAGCGATCAATCACAACGCCAGGAAGCCCATCTGCCTCGGCATGGATGAGTCGGTAAAAAGGCTGATCAAACAATTGGTTACGATGCTTGAGCGCCGCTTCAATGCGCGCCGCAAACCATGCCTGATCAATCACCGCCTCAACATTGCGATCCAGCATCCGGCAGAAAATCTTGGAGTTGGGATTGACCGCAACAAGCCCCATGGGCGTGCGGTCACTATCCTCAAGAACAGCGATGGCGCCGGGCTCAAGGCCGCGAGTGCGCCGATCTGTGACGATTTCATTATCATAAGCCCAAGGAAAGCCGTGCCGAATGGCGCGCGCATTTGCTTTGGGATTAAGGCGTACAACGGGATAAGGGGGCATATTCATGCCCCCCTCCTAATCTGTTTTGCGCCTCCGGCAAAGGCTAAATGCGCGCCCTTGCGTGATGCTGCAAACGATCTTGATCTAGACCTTAGCCAGCAACAGGGCGGGCAAGCTCTTGATTGAGAACTTTCGCAAGGTGATCCGTGATACGCACCTTTTGGGTCTGGCCCATGCGCTCTGCAATCACGGCCGCGTTGCCGCCAAAGCCCTTGAGATCGCTCTTAATAATGCGGCGCGCTTGAAGAACCGAGCCGGATTTTGCATCGCGAACAGTCATTGCAAAGGTGATCGAATGCGTGCCGCCAACGGTATAGCGTGTGCGCTCTGTCAGCGAGTGAAAGCGGATCACTTCGACATCAACAACAACGTCGCGTGCGCCGGATGTCATCTGAGCGCCCTTGGTAAGGCCTTCGTTGAAGATTGCCTCGACTTGCTCGTGGCGGTCGCCATAAGCATCCCCGCGCCAAACGATATCGGCGATTGGGTAAAACATATTGGCCTCAGAGACCTTAAGCGTGCGCGGCACCGTCACGTTGATCGACGCCACTTTAAAGTCCGGCGCGACGATTGTTGGCTCTGCGGCAGCGGCAGACATCACGGGGCCCTCAAGGGGAGCGGCGCGTGTTGCGGTTGCTGTTTGGTTCATCTGGCAAGCGGATGCACTCAGGATCAAGGCGCCCATTGCGATCATTTTGGTGATGTTCATTGTGTTACCTCTTGTTTCTTTCAGCCCGTTAATTCTTGGTTAACAATTGCTTTAGAAATGAGGCCGAAATGAGAAAAACCCGGATCATTTCCGGGGTTTTCACAAGGTTTTCATAAGGGCATCTTCAAGCGCACGTTGCGCCGATCGCTAATAATATGCAGCGATTAGAGACAGTTACGCGAATGCGCGCTTCTCTTATGCTGTTTGGCCTTGGCCAAGATGCGTGAGCGCATGAAATTTAGATTTCACCCAAGCGCTCGCAGCTTTTACACCGGCTTGTGCAGCCTCAGCGCGCAATTGGCGGGCTTGGCGTTCGATTTCAAAGTAGTCGAGTTGTGCGGTTGGTGATTGATTGCTCATCGGTTTTCCTTCGCTGTTACATCAGCCTCCCGTATGCAGTGAAGATACGTCAGCATCCCTGACCAGACCACAGACAATCCAACATTGCCGCTATGCAGCCTTGGCAAGGCTTCGCCATATCAAGCGCTTGGCGGCCCCAATCCCCTGCGGCAAATCTTCTGGATTTCCGTCTGGAACCGTTAGCGCTAACGGTATATACTCCCCCGAAAGCACAAGTCCGCTGCGCAAAATGGCGGACCAAATGAGCCACTTAGGAGCGAACATGACCCTGCACCCAACCATTGCCGCCGTCACGGATCGCATCATCGCGCGCTCAGCCGCATCCCGCGCCGCCTACCTTGCCAAGATCAAAATGGCTGGCGATGCAGGCCCGGCGCGCGCCCATCTGACCTGCGGCAACCAAGCCCATGCTTACGCTGCGATGGAGGCCGACAAGGACGCATTGGCAGGCGCGCGCGCGCCCAATCTGGGCATCATCACCGCTTATAATGATATGCTTTCGGCCCATAAACCTTACGAGACCTTCCCCGATCAAATCCGCGAGGCGGCCCGCCTTGCTGGCGCCACGGCCCAAGTCGCAGGCGGCGTCCCGTCCATGTGTGATGGCGTAACCCAAGGCCAGCCGGGCATGGAACTGTCGCTGTTTTCGCGCGATGTGATCGCTTTGGCCGCCGCCGTTGGCCTTTCGCATAATTGCTATGATGCGGCCGTTTACTTGGGCGTTTGCGACAAAATCGTGCCGGGCCTCGTGATTGCCGCTGCGACCTTTGGCCATATCCCGGCCGTCTTCCTGCCCGCAGGCCCGATGACCTCTGGCTTGCCCAATGACGAAAAAGCCCGCGTCCGCCAGCTTTTCGCCACCGGAGAGATTGACCGCGCCGAGCTGATGAAGGCCGAAATGGCAAGCTATCATGGCCCCGGCACCTGTACCTTCTACGGAACCGCCAATACCAACCAGATGCTGATGGAGTTCATGGGGCTGCACCTGCCCGGCGCAAGCTTTGTCAATCCGGGCACCGAGCTGCGCGATGCCTTAACGATGGAAGGCGCGCGCCGTGCGCTGGAAATCACCGCCCTTGGCAATGATTATCGCCCCGCTGGCGAGATCCTCGATGAAAAAGCATTCGTCAACGGCATCGTCGGCTTGATGGCCACGGGCGGCTCGACCAACCTTGTTCTGCACTTGCCCGCCATGGCGCGCGCCGCCGGGATCATCCTTGATCTCCAAGACCTTGCGGATATTTCCGAGACCGTGCCTTTGATGGCGAAAGTCTATCCAAACGGGCTTGCGGATGTGAACCATTTCCATGCGGCGGGCGGCCTTGGCTATCTGATTGGCGAGCTGTTGGCCGCCGGTTTGCTGCACCCCGATACTAAGACGGTCGCGGGCGATGGCCTTGCGCTTTATACGCGCGACCCAAAAATTATTGAGGGCAAGCTGGTCTGGGAAGACGGTCTTGGCAAAAGCCTCAACGAGAAAATCCTGCGCCCTGCCAACGATCCGTTTCAGCCCTCAGGCGGCCTCAAAGAGCTTTCCGGAAATCTTGGGCGCGGCGTTATGAAGGTTTCGGCTGTGGCACCCGAGCGCCATGTGATCCGCGCGCCAGCCCGTGTTTTCAATGATCAGCATTCGGTTAAAGCGGCGTTTCAGGCGGGCGAATTTACCTCTGATACGATTGTTGTGGTGCGGTTTCAGGGGCCAAAGGCCAACGGGATGCCCGAGCTGCATTCGCTCTCCCCTACGCTGGCCGTGCTGCAAGATCGCGGGCTCAAAGTCGCGCTGGTGACCGATGGGCGCATGTCTGGCGCTTCGGGCAAGGTGCCCTCGGCGATCCATGTCTCGCCCGAGGCGGCCAATGGCGGGCCTTTGGCCAAGCTGCGCGACGGCGATATGATTGAGCTTGATGCAACGACCGGGCGGCTGGCTGTTTTGGAAGAGGGGTTTGAGGCGCGCGAGGCTATTGTGCTTGATCTTTCGGCCAACGAGCAGGGCATCGGGCGCGAATTGTTTGCAGCATTCCGCGCGAATGTCGGCAATGCCACTGAGGGCGCGGCCGTGGTTGTTTAGGCTGCAATTTGAGTATTTGAGCCAAGAAAAGCCGAGTGCGGCGCAAATTTGATAAGGAAGACAAGATGATAACTCCTGCTGAGGCAAGTGTACGCTCTGAAGCGATTTGCCGGCTTGCGCCTGTTATCCCGGTTTTGGTGATCCATGATGCCGCGATTGCCCGCCCCTTGGCCGAGGCTTTGGTCGCTGGCGGATTGCCCGCTTTGGAGGTGACATTGCGCACCCCTTGCGCATTGGAGGCGATCTCTGAGATGGCCAAGGTTGAAGGCGGAACGGTTGGCGCGGGCACCCTGCTGACGCCAGCAGATGTTGCGGCGGCCGTGGCGGCGGGCGCGCGTTTTGGCGTGTCGCCAGGCGCGACAGACCGGATTTTGGAGGCCTGCGAGGCAGCGGATCTGCCGCTTTTGCCAGGGGCTGCAACGGCATCTGAGGCGATGCGCTTGCTAGAGCGCGGCTATACGGTTCAGAAGTTTTTCCCAGCCGAGGCCTCGGGCGGCGCACCTGCTTTGAAGGCCATTGGCGCACCCATTCCGCAAATCAGATTTTGCCCCACGGGCGGCGTAAGCTTAAAGAACGCGCAGGCCTATTTGGGGCTGAGCAATGTGCTTTGCGTGGGCGGCTCTTGGGTTGCGCCGAATGATCTGATCGAGGCGGGCGATTGGGCGGGGATCGAGGCTTTGGCGCGCGAAGCTTCGCAGCTTTCGCGCTGATCTAGCGAGGCGAATTGGCAGCGTGGCGGGCCGCACTTCCGCCGCGACGCCCCTTTTTCGCTGCCTCTCCAAGCCCCTCGATAAGCACTTGGCTCATCGGGTGATCCGCCTCTTTGCCGTAGGTTTCCAGCAGAAATTGCAGCGCTTTTTCAGGCGCGATCTCGGCGGGAAGCTTGATCGCCCAATCCAGAAAGATCGAGCGGCATTCCTCAATCCGGATGCCTTCGATGCGATAGGATTCACGGATAAGTCCTGCGGGATCAATCACTTGTAGATCAAAGCTCATATCAGGCCTCTTGCGGAAAAGCACGGCTCAGCGCCGCTGAGATCACCGTATCCGCTGCCTGGCACAAAGTTGCAAGCTCTTGGCCAAGCGCCTCGATTGACGGCGCATCGGTTTCGCGCAAAAGAAAATCCCGCCCGCCTTTGCCAAGCTGCTCAAGATTGATCCGCTCGCCCGCTAGCAGGCGCGCCGCCGATTGCAAACGCCATGTCAGCCGGTAAGCCGCTTTGAGCGCAGCCCCCTCACCGGCACTGATCCAGCCAGAAGCCACGCCCGCTTCGATCTGCGCATAAACGCCCCGATCAGAGGCCCCAAAAAGCAGGGCGGCCGCTTGGGCAAACAGCTCAATATCCATCATCCGGCCCGGGCCTTGCTTGGCCTCCCACTGATCCGACATCGGCTTGGCCTCGGCCAAACGCGCGCGCATATCATTGGTATCTTTGCGGATCATCGCGCCATCTTTTGGGCCGCTAAGGATCGCGCAGCGCAGCGCCTCAACCTCTTGGCACAGCGCGAAATTCCCGGCCACACAGCGCGCCCGAGTGAGCGCCAGATGCTCCCATGTCCAAGCCTCTTCGCGCTGATAGGTCTCAAACGCTGGCAAGGATGTCGCGACCGGCCCTTGCCGCCCCGACGGGCGCAGCCGCATATCGACCTCATAAAGCCGCCCCTGCGCCATCGGCGCGCTTAAGGCCGTGACAAATGCCTGTGTGAGACGCGCGTAATAGGCGCGACTGGCCAGCGGGCGCCGCCCCTCAGAGGCCTCTTGGCCCGCCGCATCATAGATCATAATCAGGTCGAGATCGGAGGCCGCATTCAGCCGCCCTGCCCCCAAACTGCCCATGCCCAAAACGGCCGCGCCCCGCCCCGGCGCTGCCCCATGTTTGCGCTCAAATTCAGCGAGCACATAGGGCCAAAGTTCGCCCAAAACCGCACGCGCGAGATCGGCATATTGCGCGCCCGCCTCATCCGCATCAATCAACCCGCGCAGCTGATGCACGCCGATGCGAAAATCCCATTCCTTGGCCCATCCGCGCAGCGCATCCAAACGCGCCTCGTAATCTGCCAAGGCACCAAGCGCTTTGCCAAGCTCGGCCCGCAGCCCGCTCTCTTCTGGCCAAGGGGCAAAGAAATTGCCGCCAATAACCGCATCAAAAACGCTCGAATTGCGGGCCAGATATTGAGCCAAATGCGGCGCGGTCGAGCAGATATCTATAACAAGATCAACAAGTTGCAAGTTCGCCTCAAAGAGCGAAAAGAGCTGAACCCCCGCCGGAAGCCCGCCCAAAAACCCATCCAAATGCACCAAGGCCTCATCCGGCTTATCAACCCGGCTCAGGCGCGCAATCAGCTCGGGGCGCAGCCGCTCAAATATTTCGCGCGCCCGCTCAGAACGCAGCGCAGGATAGCTCGGCCAGCGGCCAATCATCTCTTCGCTGGCGGGCGAAAGGGCGAAGGTTTCGGGGTCAAAAGCGCCCGCTTTGGGGGTTTTGTGATCCGCATCAAGCCCCAGCCCCGGCGCAAAGAAATCTTCCGTCAGCTCATCAACCCGGCTCAGGCGATCCAGCAGATCGATGCGCAGGCTTTCCTCGGATTGGCCCATGAACGCTGCAAGCCGCGCCATGCCCGGCGCGCTTGTCGGGAGGTCATGAGTTTGCGCATCGCGGATCATTTGCAGGCGGTGTTCGACCTCACGATGCGCGACGTAATCTTCGCCCAAAGCATCCGCCACCCCTTGCGAAATCCAGCCCTTGCCGGCCAAGGCTTGCAGGCTTGGAACCGTCTCGCGACCGCGCAGATCGGGATCGCGCCCGCCGGCAATCAACTGGCGCGTTTGAGTGAAAAACTCGATCTCGCGAATGCCCCCCGCGCCGAGCTTCATATTATGCCCTTCAAGGACAATCGGGCCGTGTAACCCTTTGTGATCGCGTATCTTTAGCCGCATATCATGGGCGTCCTGAATAGCGGCAAAATCCAGATGCTTGCGCCAAACAAAGGGCACCAGCGCGCCCAAAAACCGCGCGCCCGCTGCGATGTCCCCGGCGCAGGGCCGCGCTTTGATATAGGCCGCGCGCTCCCATGTGCGCCCGACGCTCTCATAGTAGCGCTCAGCCGAGTCCATCGAGACACAAACGGGCGTCACAGAAGGATCAGGGCGCAGGCGCAGATCGGTGCGAAACACATAGCCCGTGGCGGTTCGATCCGACAGCATCGTCGCCATTTTGCGCGCGGTCCGGATGAAGGCCGAGCGCGCCTCAAGGTAATCCTGCGCAGAAAAACGGCTTTCATCAAACAGGCAAATCAGATCGATATCGGAGGAATAATTCAGCTCATGCGCGCCCATTTTGCCCATGGCGAGCGCAAACATGCCCGCGCCGGTTGTGGCATCCTCGGCCACAGCGCCGGGAATTTTGCCGCGCGCGATCTCGGCGCTTAAGAGCGTGCGCATCGCGCCTTGAACAGCCGCATCGCCAAGGTCCGTCAGCGCACGCGTTACCTTTGCCAAGGGCCAGACCCCGCCCAAATCGGCAAGCGCCGAAAGCAAGGCAACGCGCCGCTTGGCCGCGCGCAAGCCCTCGCCCATTTCCTTGGGCCCTTCAATCAATGAGATCGCCGAAAGCACCTGTTCAAGCGCCGCCTCGGGCGTTTGATCAGCAAGCGCCGGGCGCAGCCAATCAGCCTCGCGCTCGATCAAACCTTTGAGAAAGGGCGAGCAGCCCGCCGTTCCCTCGATAAGATCGCCAAGCACGCCCTCAAAACCCATCAGCGCGCGCGCCTCTGCGCCGCGCTCGGCTTCAAACGCGTCGGGGCTGCGGGTCATACGGGATGCAAAATCGCTCATACCTCAGGTTTAACGGGCGCGCGCCTGCGGTCAAGCGGATCGATGCCTGGCGCTGAAAATAGCGCGAACATGGCTTGAATGGGCCGTGAAAACCGATACCTCAAGCGACTTTATCTCAAATATTTTGGCGTATAACAGGTTGATTTAAAACCATTATACAAAATAATGTAAAAATCATTCACATAGCATCTTGCAAAGCCGCCAGCAAAACCCAATCTTGGTAATGTGAAAGGGCGTAACATACCGCCCCGCAGAACCCCAACGGCCATTAGCGCCACCAAAAGGAGAGACCCATATGACAACCGCCACCGCCGCTTCATGGCCCCACCGGGCCGAAAACTGGCTTGATAGCAAAGGTAAAGGCGCCTGGATGGCGGCTATGATCTTGGGCATGATTTTCTTCTGGCCCGTCGGTCTCGCCATTCTCTTTTATATGATCTGGAGCAAGAAAATGTTTAATGGATCCTCACGCGGCTGCCATGCGGCCCGCCACCATCATCGTCACCACCACGGTCATGGGTTCCAATCCTCAGGCAACAGCGCCTTTGACGCCTATAAAGCCGAAACATTGCGCCGCTTGGAAGAAGAGCAAAACAGCTTTGAAGCCTTCCTTCAGCGCCTTCGCGAAGCCAAGGACAAATCGGAATTCGATGATTTCATGGACGAGCGCGCAACAGCTGCCCGCCTAGATGTCGATGCAGATGAGGACGAAAAAGAAGACGCATAGTCCCCGCGCCTCTTTGGGATCGACCCATCCCCAATCGTCTTCCCTCGGTGCGCCTCTGGAAATAGGGGCGCACCACCCCAATACAAACGCGCCTATCCAAATGCCCGTCAAATTAGAACGGGCAGAATGTGGCCGAGCGATTTGCAACACCCCGCCCCCGCCCCTATCTATTCCCCATCATCGCACCAATCGGAGCCAAACCAGATGAGCACGACAGACCCTTCAGACAGCGCCTCAGACCCGCATTGGGGCCTCCCTGATCCCGAAACCCAAGCTGAATTCTACGCCGATATTCCGGCAAAACGGCTTGTGGCTTTTGTGATTGATACGGTGATCGTGACGGTTCTGACCATTGTGATCATCCCGTTTACCGCCTTTACCGCGCTGTTTTTCCTTCCCTTTTTGTGGCTGGTTGTGAGCCTTGCGTATCGCATCATCACGCTTGCCAATGGCTCGGCCACAATCGGCATGCGCCTTACAGGGATTGAGCTGCGCGACAGTTCTGGCGCGCGCTTTGGGCTTGGACTTGCAGCGGCCCATACGATCCTTTTCTCGATCTCGATGTCGATGTTTTTGCCCCAAGTCGCCTCGGTCGTTCTGATGATGACGGGTGCGCGCGCCCAAGGGCTCAGCGATCACATCCTGAGCACAGCGGCGATCAACCGCGCGCGTAAATACTGATCCACGCGCAGCAATCCCGCCCCGAAGGCCACGAAACCTTCGGGGCACAGCGCCCCCACTGGCCCCTCGATCGGCCCGCAAAACCCGCCCCGCCTTAACCCTATACGCAGTTAATCGCGCGAGGGCTTGGCGGCGCGCCCATAGATTGCTAACCTAGGCGCAACCCATGCAATGACAGATCAATGCGCCATACCCTTCCCATCGCCCCACAGTTCTATGTAACAGCGCCCCAGCCCTGCCCCTATCTTGAGGGCCGGATGGAAAGAAAGCTGTTTACCGCGCTGCAGGGCGAATTTGCTGAAAAGCTCAACAATACCCTGTCAAAACAAGGCTTTCGCCGCTCGCAAAACGTGCTCTATCGCCCCTCTTGCGCCGAATGCAGCGCCTGTCTTTCGGCCCGCATCCGGGTCGCTGATTTCGCCCCATCCAAAAGCCAAAAGCGCGCCCGAAAACGCAACATTGATCTGCGCCGCGAAGCGACATCCCCTTGGGCAACCGAGGCTCAATATGCGCTGTTTCGCGACTATCTTGATACCCGTCACGCCGATGGCGGCATGGCGGATATGGATATTTTCGAGTTCGCCGCGATGATCGAAGAAACCCCGATCCGCAGCCGCGTTGTTGAATATACCGCCGATCCAGAGCCTGGCCGGCGCAAGCGGCCCCTCTCAGCCGTGTGCCTCACGGATGTGCTCGAAGATGGGCTGAGCATGGTCTATTCTTTTTACGATCCCGAGCGGGTCAAAAAATCTGTTGGGACCTATGTGATCCTCGATCATATCGAGATCGCGCGCGAAGCGGGCCTGCCCTTTGTCTATCTTGGCTACTGGGTGCCGGGTTCGCCGAAAATGGGCTATAAGGCCAATTTCAAAGGGCTTGAGGTCTATAAAGACGGGGATTGGCAGCCGCTCGGCGATCCGGCCGATTACGCCGCCGATACCCATCCGCTTTCCTCTGATCCCATCGCCGAACAGGTCGCAAGGATCAATCTGCCCGATACGCGCGCCAAAAGTTAAGCGGGCCTTCCGCAGAGCACGGCGCCTTAGACCCCCGAAAAGGAGGATCAAGATGCCCGGCTATAACTACGACAGTTTCAAAACCGAAGACTATGATTTCGATGTGGAATCCGGCCCCAAGCTTGGCCAGAAAGCCCCCGATTTTGCCCTAACAACAAGCACAGGCGCGCCGCATAATTTGCTCGATTTTGAGGGTGACTTTTTGGTGCTGGAAATGGGCAGCATCACCTGCCCGCTCTTTCAAGGGCGGCGCAAGATCATGGGCAGGCTTGAGATCGATAATCCGCGCGTCGCACATGCGATACTTTACGTGCGCGAAGCCCATCCCGGCGTCGATATTCCAAGCCACGCAAGCTTTGCCGAAAAGAGCGCCTGCGCGGATCGCTTGCGGGTTGAAGACGGCGAGACGCGGCTTGTTTTGATCGATGATTTTGAGGGCCATGCCCATGCCGCATATGGCGCGATGCCCAATGCTGTGTTCATCATCAATGCCAATGGCTGCGTTGTTTTTACCTCCGATTGGAACAACCCATCGGCCACCCGCAGCGCCCTCAAAGCGCTGCTTGCCGGGAAGGATGCGCGCGTCAAAAGCTATTTTCGCCCTGTTCCGCCATGGGTGCTGGCGCGTATTTTGGGGCGTGCGGGCAAAGGCTCGGCGCGCGACTTTTTCAAAGGCCTGCCCGCCTTGATCCGCGCCAATATCTTCAAGCGCAACCTGCGGATTTTGTTCAACAAACCCCAAATCGCGCCGCCCGATAGCGCCTGCTGATTGTGCGAAACCTTTGGCCCCGACAAAACCAAAAAGGCCCGCGAAATCCGCGGGCCTTTTGCTTTGTCTCTTTGCGCGTCGCGCCCTAGCGCCCCAACAGGTTCGGCACAATCGTCACCACCGATGGGAAGGTCCAAAGCAGCCCCAGACCAACCACTTGGATCAGCACAAACGGGATGATGCCGCGGTAAATATGGCCCGTCGTCACAGAGGGCGGCGCAACCCCGCGCAAATAGAACAGCGCAAAGCCAAAGGGCGGGGTGAGGAAGCTTGTCTGCAAGTTCACCGCGATCATGATCGTCACCCATTTGGGATCCATCGTACCGCCGTAAATCACCGGGCCAACAATGGGCACAACGATGTAAATGATCTCAAGGAAATCAAGCACAAACCCGAGCACAAACAGCACCAGCATCACGATCAAAAAGACCTTCACTTCGCTGTCAAAGCTGCGCAGGAAATCCTGAATGTAATGCTCGCCGCCAAAGGAAATCAGCACAAGGTTCAGCAACTGCGAGCCAATGAGGATCGAAAAGACCATCGAGGTTACCTTGGCCGTCTCGCGCACAACCGGCGTCAGAACGGCCGTGCGCCACAAAACCCAAGCGCCATAAAGGATGCCAAACATCGAGAAGTAGAAGGCGATCAGCGCAACGCCATAAGCGACCATATCCCAAACGGCGACGTTTTCGCGGGTCATCCGCAGATCGAAATTCGCGCCCGCTAAGATCATAACCACGATAGCAAAGGCTGCCTTCAGGATCAGCTTGGCGCGCGGGTTATCCTCGTCACGCAGCTTGCGAAACGCCGCCAGCATGATCGCGCCGCCCGCCCCCAAAGCCGCCGCAGGCGTTGGATTGGTGATCCCGCCAAGGATCGAGCCAAGCACCGCCACGATCAGCAAAAGCGGTGGGAAAACAACGCGGAACAGCTCGTTGCGCGCCAACATCCCGCCCCCGGCACGCGCGCCAATATAACAAAGCGCAAGCCCCGGGATAAACATCAACAGCATCGTGCCTGTGTTGGTCAGCGGGCCGACAAACAGCGCATCCGTGACCGCAATCAACACAATCCCCGCCGCGCCAATCGCAAGATCGCGCGCCGAATAGGACGGCGCCACGCCGCGCGCAAAGGCCAGCATCAGCGCATAAAGCACCATCAGAACCAACACGCCCGTGCCAATCGGCGCAGCGGCGGCGATTTTGTCGATGCGGGCTTGATCGACGGCTTCGTCGCTCAGCTTTTCTGCCGCCTGCGCGCCGCCCGCAGCTTCAAGCGCCGCGCGCTGCGTGATCGCATCATCCCAAGCCTCTTGGCCGTGCAGCTCGATCATTGCGCCCTGACATTGCTCGGAGACATTGGTGCGCAACGTGCTTTCTTGGGTCGCTTGGGAGAAGTTGGAAACCCGCGTGCTTTGGCTGCCCGCGATCCCCGCAGGCCCCATCAATATCGCCCCACCAATCAAAATGACCGGCACCGCGATAAACCACAAAAGCCCGTGATTGCGCGTGATCACTTCGCCGCTGACATTGGCCTGAAGCACGACGGGCGGCGCCGATTGCGGCCGCACCAGCGCAAACACAAAGGCATAGCCCGCATATAAAAGCGCAAGCAAAACGCCCGGCAGGATCGCCGCTTGAAACAAGGTCCCGACAGAGACAACAGCCGCCTTGCCAAGATAGGTCAGCGCGTCCGAACAGCCCACCGAAAGCGCGCGCGCCTCTTGGGCCGAGGCATAGATATCGCCCGCCAAAGTGCCCAGCAAAACGATCACAATCGAGGGCGGAATGATCTGGCCCAATGTACCCGACGCCGCGATAACGCCTGTCGCCAGCTCGGGCGAATAATTCGCCCGCAGCATGGTCGGCAAGCTGAGCAAGCCCATGGTCACAACGGTCGCGCCAACGATCCCGGTTGAGGCGGCCAAGAAGGCCCCAACAACCACAACCGAAACAGCCAAGCCGCCGGGCAATGGCCCAAAGACCCGCGCCATTGTTGTCAGCAAATCATTGGCGATTTTGGAGCGTTCCAGCACGATCCCCATCATCACAAACATCAAAACAGCAAGCAGTGTTTCAATAGAAGCGCCCGCAAATACGCGCTCGTTCATCCGGTTGACGATGAAGGACAGGTTCTTATCCATCGCGCTTTCCCAACCATTGGGAAACAACGCCTGTGGCACCGTCGGCAAATCAGGATACCTGAAATGGGAGATATTTATCGGCGCATTGCCCGCGCGCACCAGCTCGATATAGCCCGCAGAGCCAGTATCAATCGCATGGTGGATCAACAGCCCCGCCCCATCGAGCGCCGCGATCAGCCCAAAGGCAATGATCCCCGCGCCGCCAATGGCAAAGGCCACCGGAAAGCCCGAAAGAATGCCGCCAAACAGGCAAAGCATGATGATAATGAGGCCAACCTCAACGCCGTCTAATCCGAAAAACATATCCAGCCCTTGCCCCTAATGCGTGCCTTCATAGGCTTCTTCGCCTTCGCCCAATGTGTCGCGATCCATGTATTTGCCGATGGAGCCCTCGCCTTCACGCCGCTCAAGATACGAGCGGTAGAAGAAGGCGACAGCCTGCAACATCACCAAAGCCACGAAACACAACATTAGGATTTTAAAGAGAAAATACCCGTTGAACCCGTTAGGCGAAAAGCCAATCGTTTCAACATTCCATTTCACGATCCGCGCCTTGCGCATCATCAATTCGATTTTATCCGAGGCCGAAACCTTCGGTGTGATCAGATTGCGCCACAGGAAATACCAAGTGTACATCCAAGTCAGGATCGCGACCGGCATCATAAAAAAGATCGCGCCAAACATATCGATAGCGCGTTGGCGGCGATGGTTGACGGCCGAATAGACCAGATCAACCCGCACATGCCCGCCCTGAACGAATGTGTAGCTCACACAAAGCGCCACAACAGCCGCGTTCCAGAATTTCAGCCCCTCGGAATACCACCCAACCGATTGGGTAAAGCCAAGGCCAAGCGGCGAAAGCGTGATCTCGCCAAGGCGAAAGATCGATTGCAAAAAGACCACGATGATCTGTTGCATCACCATGATCAGACCGGCCCAAGCCGCCGTGCGCCCGACGAAATTCGCGATGCCTTCCAGCACGCGCACACAGCCCCACATGAAGGGCCGGTAAAGAAAGCCGATGATCGTAACGACCAGAAAAATATCGAACATAGCAAAGAAGAACTCGACCGAACCGCCATAGTAGACGAACCTCAGGAGCGCTTCTTTATCGGACCAATTGAGCCATTGGCCAAGATGCGTGACCGCATAGATGATGTTGTAAAATCCATACGCAACATTTTGCGCGAACCAGCCAAGCGCTGCAAGCATACCCCATCCCCCCAAGAAGGTGATTGCGCGCGAAGAAACGCGCGCAATCGTATGATTTTAAAAGCGAATTGCTCTTACTTCATTGCCGCCAGAACGCGGTTGCGCTGTGCGGTGTAAGCGCTGTCGGAAACCGACATCCAGCCAGAAGATGCAGCCATAGACGCCTGAGCGCTGTTGTGGATTTTGGCAAACAGCTCGTCGCCCATGAAGCCATCAAGAACTTCTTTAGACGCCGCACCAAAGGCATCCCAAACATCATCCGAGAAGGACTGAACTTGGATACCAGAGCCCAAGAGGCGCTCAAGTGCTGGGCCGTTATTGGCGATAAAGAGCGAGTAGTTGGCTTGGTGTGCATCCGCTGCGGACACTTCGATTGCACGCTGGTGCGCAGTCGAGAGGCCATCAAACATTTCCAAGTTACAAGCAACCGAAAGAGCGGCGCCTGGCTCGTGGAAACCAGCAGGGTAGTAGTTTTTACAAACTTCTTGCAGGCCGAGTTTTTCGTCCGACCATGGGCCGATCCACTCAGTACCGTCCAAAGCGCCAGTTGAGAGCGCTTGATAGATTTCCCCACCTGGAAGCACCTGAACAGAAGCGCCAAGCTTGGAAAGCGCTTGGCCGCCAAGGCCAGGCATACGGAACTTGAGGCCTTTGAAATCATCAGCCGATTTGATTGGCTCACGGAACCAACCGCCGCCTTGCGCGCCCGTTTGGCCAGCAATAAACGATTTCAGACCAAAGACTTCGCCCAACTCGTGGTGCAGGTCTTTGCCGTCTTGGCCGTAGTACCATGTCATCATTTCAGGCGCGCTCATGCCAAATGGCACGGCGGTGAAATAAGCAAAACCAGGATGCTGACCAACAAAGTAGTAGTCCGCGCCGTGATACATATCCGCCTGACCAGCTGTCACCGCATCAAACACTTCCAGCGCGCCAACAAGCTCGCCTGCGCCTTTTGCGTCGATTGTCAGTTGGCCGTCGGTGATGTCGGAAACGTTGTTTGTAAAACGCTCTACCGAATCCCAAACACCAGCAAGGCCGCGGGGCCAAGTCGTTACCATCGTCAGCGTGCGTTTGCCCTGAGCATAAGCCGGGGCCGCAAGGCTAGCAGCAGCCGCAGCTGAGCCACCAAGCGCTGTATTTTTCAAAAATGAGCGACGATCCATTCGTGTTCCTCCCAGAAGATTATTGGAAACGGCGCGTCTCCTCCCAGAGATTTGCGCCATGTCGAGTGAGCGAAGGTTAGCTTGCTGCGCAGCAAGGCGAAATACCAAGTTATGCGTAGATCGCGCAAAATTCGCGCCAAATGGGCCGGATTTGGGCGATTTATCTCGTGTTGATGCTGGATTTGACCTCACCTGTGCAAAACGCCATCTTGCGATTCGAGCGCGCACCCGCCACCGTGCGAAAGATCACAGGCCCGCGCCCTGCCCCAAATCGACCAAAGGCAAAATCAAAACGTGTTAGGCTTGCGCATCCCCTTTCTCCCCCTTCGCCTTGGCTATGGCGCGCGGCTTTTCCTGCTGGCCACGATCCCGCTTGTGATGTCGGTTGCGGCCATCGCCTTTGTTGTGGCTGCGCAAAGCCGCGCCTTGGCCGAGCGCGAGATCGCCGCCCTTGAACACCGCCTGATCGAGGCCAAGCGCGAAGAGTTGCGCAATTACATAACATTGGCGCGCGCGGCTGTTTTTTCCGAATACGGGCGCGCCTTGCCAAGCGATGCGGCCGCCAAACAGCGCGTCTCGCAGATCCTCGCGGCGATGACCTACGGCCAAGAAGGCTATTTGTTTGTCTATGATTACGACGGGACAAATCTCGTGGCGCCGCGCCAAACCGAGCTGATAACGCTCAATTGGACCGGCCTAAAAGACAGCGAAGGCACGCCCATCGTTGACGAGCTGATCCGCTTGGCCAAACGCGGCGCGGGCTATCACAGCTATCTTTGGGCCAAGCCCTCGACCGGCGAACAGGGCCAAATGATGAGCTATGTTGTCGGGCTTCAGGATTGGCAATGGGCGCTTGGCACCGGGGTTTTCGTCGATGATGTTTTGACCTCCGTCGCGACAGCCCGCGCCGAGGTCGAGGCCCGCGTGCAGCGCACGTTTTATTCCATCGGCGGGATCACCATGGCGGCAATGCTGTTGGTTTTTGCCAGCGGCGTGTTGATCAATCTTCACGAACGCCGCCTTGCCGGCGCCAAGCTCAAAGAGCTGACCCAGCGGATTTTCGACACCCAAGAAGAAGAGCGCCGCCGGGTTGCCCGCGAGCTGCACGATTCCATTTCGCAAATTCTGGTCGGGGTGCGCTATGCGCTTGATCTGGCGCGTCGGCGCGTTGACATGGGCGATGCGCGCGCGCGCGACGATCTGGATCGCGGGCTTGAGGGGCTTGGCAGCGCCATCCAAGAGGTCCGCCGGATCAGCCGCGATCTGCGCCCCGGAGTGTTGGATGATCTTGGCCTTGGCCCCGCGCTTCAGGCCCTGACCGAAGAATTCGAAACCCGCACCGGCATCACAACCGAGCTTGAAACGGTCGTCTTTTCCAACCGCCTGGATCAAAACGGCAAAACCGCGCTCTATCGTATCGCCCAAGAAGCCCTGACCAATATCGAGCGCCACTCAAATGCGCATAGCGTCTCTTTGCGCCTTTACGGCCATAAAAACGGCGCGACCCTGCGCATTGCCGATGATGGCACCGGGATCAAACCCGCGCCCCCCGATGCCACTGGCTCTGGCCTTGGCCTGCGCAATATGCAAGAACGAGCGGCCCAATTGGGCGGCACGCTGCGGATCAAATCTTCGCGCGACGGAACCGTGATCGAGGCGCAATTGCCCCTGTCCCATATCTTGCCCCCGCAAGGAAACACAAAGGCCGAGCCATGAGCGAAACAGCCCCAACCGCGCCAATCCGTGTCTTGATTGTCGATGATCACCCCATGGTCGCCGAGGGCATCCGCGCGATCCTTGAGACATGGGATGATATCAGCGTCGTTGGCACGCTTGGATCGGGCGCCGAGGCGGTTGCGGCGGCGGCGCGGCTCTTGCCCGATGTCATCTTGCTTGATCTCAACATGCCCGGCATTGGCGGGCTTTCGGCCGCTGAAATGATCCTCGAGCAAACGCCAAAAACCCGCATCGTCATCCTCTCAATGCATGACAGCCCCGAATACATCTCGGCCGCTTTGGCGCATGGCGCGCGCGGCTATATCCTCAAAGACGTCCCCACAGAAGAAATCCGCACCGCGCTGTTTACGGTGATGGCGGGCGGGCAATATCTTTGCACAGGTGCCGCTGCCTCGCTCAAACCCAAAACAAAAGATGGCCGCGAGCCGCTTACCGGGCGCGAACAAACCGTGCTGCTGGAATTGGCGCAGGGCCAGAGCAACAAAGACGTCGCCCAATCCTTGGAAATCTCGGTGCGCACGGTCGAAACCCACCGCAAAAATATCAAGCGAAAACTTGGCATTAGCTCAACCGCAGGCCTGACCCGCTATGCGCTTGAACATGGGGTTTTGCAAGGAACTGGCGTCAATCTTTAGGTGCAATCTGGTCTGCGGCACACCCCGGCTTAAGGCGCACTCTGGCCGCGCATTTTCGCCCTGATCCGCGCGAAAATATCCGCTTAGCTGTCGGTGTTTTGCCCGTTGCCAATAAGATAGGCCGCGCCAAAAACGATGCCGCCCAAACCCTCTTCCAACAGATGGCCAAGCGCATCCAATGCAACCGGCCCCAATGGATCACCCGCGCCCGCCGCACCAAGAAGCGAGTGCGGCACAGCCCAAAGCAAGCCCGCATAGGCCCCGATCCGCATGCCCGCCGGAATTGTGCGCCGGTGTTCGGGCAGGATCATGAAGGTGCGTGCAATTACCAAGGCGACAATTAGGTAGACAACAAACGTCAGACTCAGCGCCTGAATGCTCAACTGCTCGCCCTCGCCGCCAAGCATCTTTGGCCCGAGATCATTGTGCCAAAAGCCTGCGATGATCCACATCGTCGTCGCCGAGGCAAAGGCCCCAAGCGCCAACTTGCGCATTGTCTTGGCGCTCAGTTTCTTGGGGCTTTTCGCTTTGGGGGGGGAGTTGGTCAAATTCTCATCCAGCTTTTTGCGTTTTATTGGCCCTGAACCTCGGCAAAAAGCATCCACTTGAACTGTTGCTTTAAGCGCCACGGCCCGAGCGGATCATATTGCCCGGTCAGAAAACCCAAAGCTGACCTTCTGGTCAACATGTGTTTTAAGACAGGCTAAAGGGCTAGGTCGGCACATTTGATCCGGATAAATTCGCGCCTTTTTTGCCCGCAAATGCGCGCCCGCCGGGGCCGTTTTGGGCCCGCACGGCACAAAAATTGTGGCCAATCGCCGCGAAATTTGCTGAAAATGTCGATAATTCGGGCAAATTCGCAACATTTGCAAAGATTTCACCCGTCAAGCGACAGATTTATCGCGCATTCGCGGTTGACGCCCCCTGCAAGCGCTCATAATGTCAGCAAAACACGTAAAGGAGCCTCAGGGCTATGTTGAAGATTGTCGTCCTAGTCAGAGATACGCGCATGGGCCGGTAACGGTAAGCCAGATTGCTTCCCATGCGCCCCCGCCAAATCGGGGGCTTTTTTTATGGGCGCAGATCTATCAGCACCAAGCACGATGCCAAAAGCGGCGACAAAGACGAGTAAGAACGCGACCAAGACAAGCGGCCATTTGGCCAATAATACGACCAAACAGATGTGCGAGACGGAGAAAAGCGATGACACGTCAGATGAGCGGAGCGAAAATGGTGGTTCAAGCCCTGATCGATCAGGGTGTGGACACAATATTCGGATATCCCGGGGGCGCTGTGCTTCCGATCTATGATGAGGTCTTTCAGCAGAACGGCATTCAGCACATTCTTGTCCGCCATGAGCAAGGCGCGGTCCATGCCGCCGAGGGCTATGCGCGCAGCACCGGCAAGCCCGGCGTTGTTCTTGTGACCTCCGGCCCCGGCGCGACCAACGCGGTAACCGGCCTGACGGATGCATTGCTGGACTCGATCCCGCTTGTTGTTTTGACCGGCCAAGTTCCGACCTTCATGATCGGCACGGATGGCTTTCAAGAGGCCGATACCGTTGGCATCACCCGCCCCTGCACCAAACACAACTGGCTGGTGAAGGATACCGACAAGCTCGCCGCGACCTTGCACCAAGCGTTTCATGTCGCAACGACCGGGCGCCCGGGCCCCGTTTTGATCGATATCCCAAAGGACGTGCAATTTGCCGAGGGCGAATATACCCCGCCGAGCAAAATCAACACCTCGCATTATCAGCCCAAGGTAAAGGCCTCGATCGAGAGCATCACCGATCTTGTTGCGCTGATTGAAAAGGCCGAGCGCCCGGTTTTCTATACCGGCGGCGGCGTGATCAATTCCGGCCCCGCAGCAAGCCAGCTTTTGCGCGAACTGGTCGATGCGACCGGCTTTCCCATCACCTCGACTTTGATGGGCCTTGGCGCTTATCCGGCTTCGGGCAAAGGCTGGCTCGGGATGCTTGGCATGCACGGGCTATATGAGGCCAACATGGCGATGCACGGCTGCGATCTGATGATCAACATCGGCGCGCGCTTTGA
Organism: Halocynthiibacter sp.; assembly: GCA_047631555.1. Taxonomy (GTDB): domain Bacteria; phylum Pseudomonadota; class Alphaproteobacteria; order Rhodobacterales; family Rhodobacteraceae; genus JBLHZY01. The sequence continues at coordinate 1,089,996 of JBLHZY010000001.1, forward strand.
CGATCGCATCACTGGCCGCCTCGAAGATTTCTCGCCCGACTCGATCAAGGTCCACGTCGATATTGATCCCTCCTCGATCAACAAAGTCATCCGCGTTGATCTGCCAATCATCGGCGATGTGGGCCATGTTCTTGAGGACGTGCTGCGGGTTTGGAAATCGCGCGGCCGCAAGGTTCAAGGCGCGCCGCTCAAGAAATGGTGGAAACAAATTGAGGAATGGCAGGCGGTTAAATGCCTCACATACAAACCCTCAACCACAACCATTAAGCCGCAATATGCCCTTGAGCGCCTTGAAGCGCTGACCAAAGGCATGGATCGCTACATCACCACCGAAGTCGGCCAGCACCAGATGTGGGCGGCGCAATTCCTCAACTTTGAGGATCCAAACCGCTGGATGACATCGGGCGGATTGGGGACGATGGGCTATGGCTTCCCCGCCTCTATCGGGGTTCAAATGGCGCATCGCGATGCCTTGGTGATCAACGTGGCCGGCGAGGCCAGCTGGCTGATGAACATGCAAGAAATGGGCACCGCGATGCAGTATAACCTGCCGGTGAAACAGTTCATCCTCAACAACGAGCGCCTCGGAATGGTGCGCCAGTGGCAGCAATTGCTTCACGGCGAGCGCTATTCCTCAAGCTGGTCGGAAAGCCTGCCTGATTTCGTCAAACTGGCCGAAGCCTTTGGCGCCAAGGGCATCCTTTGCACCGATCCAAAGGACCTTGATGATGCGATCATGGAGATGATCAAACACGACGGCCCGGTGATCTTTGATTGCAACGTAGAGAAACACGAAAACTGCTTCCCGATGATCCCATCGGGCAAACCGCACAATGAAATGCTGCTGGGGGATGCCGATACAAGCGGCGCAATCCAATCCGGCGGCGCGGTTTTGGTATAGGAGAGAGCGATATGTCAGCCCTGAAAATCGACAAAGGCTCAAGCAGCCATTCCGCTTACGATCTGCGCGATCCAAATTCGGACCTGATTGAGCGGCACACGCTCGCCGTAACAGTTGAAAACGAACCCGGCGTTTTGGCGCGGGTGATTGGCCTGTTTGCCGGGCGCGGTTACAATATCGAAAGCCTCACCGTTGCCGAGGTCGATCACACCGGCCACCGCTCGCGGATCACAATCGTAACAACCGGAACGCCTGCCGTCATCGAGCAGATCAAAGCGCAACTTGGCCGGATTGTTCCGGTCTACGAGGTCCATGATTTAACGGTTGAGGGCCCCAGCGTTGAGCGCGAATTGGGTCTGTTCAAGGTCTCTGGCAAGGGCGATCAGCGGGTTGAAGCGCTGCGCTTGGCCGATATTTTTCGCGCCAATGTGGTTGATAGCACGCTTGCAAGCTTTGTGTTTGAGATCACCGGAACGCCGGAAAAAATCGATGCCTTTGCCGATCTGATGCGCCCGCTTGGGCTTGTTGAGGTGGCGCGCACTGGTGTCGCCGCGCTGAGCCGCGGCGCTATCTAAAGGGGCGCGCTTAGCCGTGGCGCGATCTAAAGGGGTGCGCTTAGTCTCGGCGCGATCTTAAAAGGGACGCGCTTAGCCGTGGCGCCGTTCTAGCACCCGCCTTCAAAGGCCAAAACAAAAAGCGCTGTGCAATGGCTCCAAGCTTTGCGCAGCGAAGGCCCCAAAGCGCGGCTAGGTATCCTCGTCCATGAGAAAACTGCGCACATTGCTTGGCAGTTGCTTCATCTCTTTGATCCCCGACGCGCGTACCGAGGCCATAAGCTCTGCCCAATCGCCATCAAGACGGATCAACATCACAGGCATCACAACATTGGCCCCCGTCCCAAATCGATGCGTCGTAAGGGATTTGCCAAAATGGATGCGATCATTGCCAAGATATGAAAACTCGACAAAATTATACTGAACGATTTTTCTATTCTTCATCAAAAGCGAAAAAGAGACCCCAAGCCCATGTTGAAGCACCGGCCCATAAAGGATCCGGTCTTTGATTGTCATGGGCAGGCCCAGCAATACGCTGACATTGCGCGGCACAATCGCCCTGATTGTTGTGCGCCCCGAGCTTCGATGAGAAACCTTGCAGACGATGGACGAGGCAAGGCTCTCCTCCATAGAGGCGCGCCGAAAGAGATTGTAAAAACCCTCAGGCAGGCGCGATTGATCGACGGTTCCGATGCCCGACTCTTCGATGAAACTGCTGATCTGCTGATCCGCATCTCCATGCATTTGCTCAGTGCTGCTTGCTCCGATTTGATCAAGCGGCTCAAGCAATATCCGCGCGTCGACCTCAAAATAATCGCAGATCTGCGAAAGCACATCGGGGCGCGGAAAGGCCTCGCTTGAGAGATAGCGATTGAACTGGGTGCGATTGATGCCGATCTCACGACAAACATGCGCAACAGAGGGACGCCCCTCCAAAAGAAACCGCAGATTGTCCGAGAAGACAGCCCGCGTTTGGGCAGCGTTCAATTTGGATTTGGGTTTTGATTGACCGCGCTCATTTGGCTTTTTCACGCGTTTTCCCTCCCCTCAGTAGGCAAATAAATTCGCCTTTTCGCCCTTCGCAGCATTAGACGCGATATAGCGTCAATACACCGGCAACCCCCCAAGAGTGGCGAATCTGGCGCCAAAAGGCAACATTGTTAACCCTAACATGCATAAAGTTGATCAGAATCCGAGCAACCGATGACGCCAAATAGCGTCATTGACCTAAAGGTAAGATACGAAATACCGGCTTTTTTGTACCCATTCGTTAATTGTATGGTTTTTGGACGGGATTTGTTGGGTGCGTTCAAAAGGGTTCGAAATGGTTTATGGGGTGATATTGTGGCACGACCGCGCAAAAGGCACGGCTGTCATCTGGTGCGAAGACCAAGACAAGCTGGCTTATGCTGCGCGCGCCGAGGTGTTTGGCGATGATCTGAATAGTGCTGAAAACGGCGATTTGGTCGAGATCGATTACAAGGACAGCGGTTCGTTTCGATACTGTACGAAGCTGCGTCTGGTCCAAAAAAAGTTCTCTAATGCGCTTGAAGATGCCCTGCGCGGTGCTGCGCAGCTAAACTCGCCGCGTCTTGTTGCTGTTGCCTAAAGCACGCCAAAAGCACGGGCGAAATTTTCACCACTCACGATAAACCATACCGAAATCGCGGCCAAACGATCAGGCTGAGGTACTGCGTAAAACAAGGCCCCGAAAATCATCGGGGCCTTGCGCGCACGGGGGAATGCTTATGTGGGAAATCAGCGCGTTTGTCGCGCTGTCTGGTGGCCTATGCGGGCAAGAGGCCGGCCGTTACTGCCGCTGCAAGCTCGTCCGGATCAACAACACCGTCAGCATTGGTATCAGCGGCGGTGAAGGTTTCTTCATTGAGCTCGGGATAAGCAACCATCAGCTCTTCCATTGAGAAAACGCCATCGTCATTCGCATCCGTTACCATCGTATCGGCAAAGGCGGGCAGCGCGATTGCGCCAAGAAGCGCAGCAGTTGCAGCGGCAGTCAGGGTAAGTTTTGTCATGGTCATAAACTCCAATCTATGAGGCGCGAAGGCCCCGTTGCAGCAGGCTCATCGGCCTGCTCACGGGATGTCTGACCTTTGGGAAAGCCAGGCTCAAGCCCCCTCACACGCCCGCCCTCTACATCGGCGCACTTTGGCTAAAACACTCAGATCGCAAGAAAAATTCCGCTCATACCTCGGCGCGCCTTTGCTCATACCGACCCCGCGTTAAGCGAAACTCAGCGCAAATCGCGCCGCCCTAGGGCCGCAGCCACATCCCCATGCCGCGCGTTTCTGGCTCGGTCAGCTCAAGCCCAAATTCGCCATAAAGGAAACGCGCAGGCCCATCGGCCAAAAGATTGACATAGGCCTCGGCTTTGATCTCGGCCTTAAGATGCGCCATCAGCGCCGCCATGATCGCGCGCCCAATGCCGCGCCCCTGAAAGCCTGGCTCAACCGCCATATCGCAGATGTGATAGACCAAGCCGCCATCGCCAACGATCCGCCCCATGCCAATCACGCGCCCCTCAGCGAGCGCCAACACCCCGTGCAATGTTCCCGGCAAGCCCGCCTCTGCCGCCGCCTCAGAGCGCGGGGTCATCCCGGCCACGGCCCGCAGGCGACAAAAATCCTTGGCGCTCGGCACGCCGCTTTTCAACTCATATTCCACAGGCATTCTGCGCGCTCCTTTATCGCCTCTAAATCTAGGGTGGTGTTGGGTGTTATGGCAATTCCCGTTGTCATGGGCGGGGCCTGATATAGCTCGCTGGCTGTCGCTGAAAATACCTCTGCGCCCCCCCAGTGCCAAATAAAAATGGGGGCCCCGAAGGACCCCCAGTTTCGCTGATAAGGCTCACTTATATACCGCTCGGTGATTTTATGCCTGCGGCCTTATCCGCGTCAGAGGCGAGCGCACCCACCCCGGAACTTGTTACGCTACGATGGGCCCCGCCTTGTACGGGGCCCCTAGCCTATTTCTTAGCTGCAGCCGGATGTCCCGCCGCATGTGTTGCATTTCATGCAGGTGCCGTTACGCACCAACGTGTAATTTCCGCATTCGCCGCAAGCTTCGCCCTCATAGCCCTGCATCTTGGCTTTGCTGCGCAGATCCATCGAGGTGCTGACAGCGGCTGATGAAGTCGTTGAGCTGAGCGAGACAGTCGCCGAACCGCCGCCCGCTTCAACCATGGATGCAACCGCTTCCATCGTCTCGACGCTGCCATCAAGCGCGACCGCGCCGCTGCCGCCTTGGACAACAAACAATTCCTGCGGCATCCGCTTGCGCAGGTAGCCTGTTGAGCTGATCTGCTTGAGAACTTCGAGCGATTTGGCCGAAGCCGCCTCAGACGGCGTCTGAACGTTGGAAACGCCTTCCTGCTCGCCGCGCCCGATATCATCAAAGCTTGCGCCCTCTGGCTTCACATGCGCCAGATCGGTGCGATCGAGATAGGACACAGCCAACTCGCGGAAGATGTAATCCAAGATCGAGGTCGCGTTTTTGATGCTGTCGTTGCCCTGAACCATGCCAGCGGGCTCAAACTTGGTGAAGGTGAAGGCATCGACGAACTCTTCGAGCGGCACGCCGTATTGAAGCCCAACAGAGACCGCGATGGCAAAGTTGTTCATCATCGCGCGAAAGCCTGCGCCCTCTTTGTGCATGTCGATGAAGATCTCGCCAAGCTGGCCGCCCTCATATTCGCCGGTGCGCAAGTAAACCTTATGCCCGCCGACAACCGCTTTTTGCGTATAGCCTTTGCGCCGCTCAGGAAGCTTCTCGCGGCCGCGCGCGACTTCTTTGATGATCACCTTCTCGATGATCTTCTCAGCGATCACCATGGCCTTCTCTTGCATCGAGCCATTGGTGAGGATCTCTTCGGCCTCATCATCATCCTCGATCAGCGCAGAGGCCAATGGCTGGCTCAGCTTCGATCCATCACGATAAAGCGCGTTGGCTTTGATCCCAAGGCTCCAGGAAAGCTCATATGCGTCCTGGCAATCCTCGATTGTGGCGTCATTGGGCATGTTCACCGTTTTGGAGATCGCGCCCGAGATGAAGCTTTGTGCCGCCCCCATCATATGGATGTGGCTGGCGACGGAAAGGTAGCGTTTGCCCTTTTTGCCGCAGGCATTGGCGCAATCAAAGATGCCGTAATGCTCTTCTTTGAGGAAGGGCGCGCCTTCAAGCGTCATCGTGCCGCAAACGTGGTCGTTGGCCGCCTCGATGTCCTTGCGGGTAAAGCCCAGGTGACGCAGCAGATCAAACGACGGATCGTTCAATTTCGCCGCTGGGATGCCCAGAACATTGGTGCAGAACTCTTCGCCCAAGGTCCATTGGTTGAACACAAAACGGATGTCAAAGGCGCTTGGCAAAGCCGCCTCGATCTTGGCGATTTCCGCTTCGCCAAAGCCGTGACCGATCAGGGCTGTGTGATTGATCCCCGGCGCGTTGCCGATGGAGCCATGACCAACCGCATAGGATACGATCTCTTCGATCTGCGCAGAGCCGTAGCCTTGCTTTTCAAGCGCTGCAGGCACCGAGCGGTTGATGATTTTGAAGTAGCCGCCGCCTGCGAGCTTCTTGAATTTCACCAATGCGAAATCAGGCTCGATGCCGGTCGTGTCGCAATCCATCACAAGGCCAATGGTGCCGGTTGGCGCGATCACAGAGGTCTGTGCGTTGCGGTAGCCGTGTTTTTCGCCAAGGCGCAGCGCCTCATCCCAAGCCATTTTGGACAGCTTAACAAGGCGCGCATCTGGGCAGCCTTTGTGATCCAATGGAACGGGTTTGACGTCGAGATCTTCATAGCCGTCTTTGTTGCCATAAGCGGCGTTGCGGTGATTGCGGATGACGCGCAGCATATGCTCTTTGTTGCGCTCATAGCCCGAAAACGCGCCCAACTCGCCCGCGATTTCCGCTGATGTCGCATAAGCAACGCCGGTCATGATCGCCGTCAAAGCGCCGGCAAGCGCGCGGCCCTCAACGCTGTCATACCCGTGGCCCATATTCATCAGCAGGCCGCCGATATTGGCGTAACCAAGGCCGAGCGTGCGGAAATCATAAGAGCGCTGCGCGATTTCTTTGGAGGGGAACTGCGCCATTGTGACGGAGATTTCCAATGTCAGCGTCCAAAGGCGGGTCGCGTGCATGTAATCTTCGGACTGGAATTCGCCGTCCTTGAGGAAGGTCAGCAAGTTCATCGAAGCCAAGTTACAGGCCGTATCGTCAAGGAACATATACTCAGAGCAAGGGTTCGATCCGCGGATCGCGCCATCCTCTGGGCATGTGTGCCACGCATTGACCGTGTCGTGATATTGGATGCCCGGATCAGCACAGGCCCAAGCGGCATGGCCCACATCTGCCCAAAGATCGCGCGCCTTAACGGTTTTGGAAACGGAGCCATCTGTGCGGTTGAGCAAGTCCCAATCCGCATCATTCTGAACGGCCTTCAGGAAGGCATCGGTGACGCGCACAGAGTTGTTGGAGTTTTGGCCCGACACGGAGGCGTAAGCCTCACTATCCCAATCTGTGTCATACACGGGGAACTCAATCGAAGAGTAACCCTGCTTAGCATAATCCAAAACGCGTTTAACATAAGTCTCTGGGATCGCGACCTTTTTGGCCGATTTGATCGCGGACTTAAGGCTTGGGTTTTTATTCGGATCAACCGCATCCTCAGAGGAGCCATCCCATTCACGGATCGCGGAGAAAATCTCATTGAGCTGGCGCTCGTGCATCTTGGAGCCTGCAACAATGGAGGCAACCTTTTGCTCTTCAAGCACTTTCCAGTTGATAAATTGCTCAACATCGGGGTGATCCATATCACAGATCACCATCTTAGCGGCGCGGCGCGTTGTGCCGCCCGATTTGATCGCACCAGCGGCCCGATCACCAATCTTCAAAAAGCCCATGAGCCCCGAAGATTTGCCACCGCCAGAGAGGCTTTCCCCCGCGCCGCGAAGCGAGGAGAAGTTTGTGCCCGTGCCAGAGCCATATTTAAACAAGCGCGCTTCACGCACCCAAAGATCCATGATCCCGCCTTCGCCAACCAAATCATCCGCAACCGATTGAATGAAACAGGCGTGGGGCTGGGGATGCTCATAGGCCGAGGCAGAGCGGGTCAGTTTGCCGGATTTGTAATCAACGTAATAGTGGCCCTGGCCCGGCCCATCGATGCCGTAAGCCCAGTGCAGGCCAGTGTTGAACCACTGCGGCGAATTTGGTGCGGCGCGCTGTGTGGCGAGCATATAGCGCATCTCGTCAAAATAGCTCTGCGCATCGGCCTCAGTGGTGAAATAACCGCCCTTCCAGCCCCAGTAGGTCCAAGCGCCGGCAAGACGATCAAAAACCTGCTTGGCCGAGCTCTCGCCGCCATAGCGCTTGTCTTTGTCCATCTTGGCCAAAGCGGCCTCATCAGGAACCGAGCGCCAAAGAAACTCAGGAACGCCCTTTTCTTTGACCCGTTTCATCGCAGCCGGAACGCCAGCTTTGCGGAAATACTTCTGCGCAATCACGTCAGAGGCAACTTGGCTCCATGTCGCTGGGATCTCGCAATCGTCCAGCTTAAACACGATCGTGCCGTCTGGATTGCGGATCTCCGAACAAATCGTTGAAAAGCTCAAGCTCGCATATGCGTCTTTGCCTGCTTTGGTGAATTTGCGTTCAATTTTCATCTGGAAGTGTGCCCCGTGACTTTCGTTCAAAACCTACCCAGCGCACCCCTCTTTTGCGGGGGAAACGCCCATTACGCGCCAATTGGCACAGCACAAATTTACAATGCATCGCCGCAAGCCTTATTTTGCCCGCGTGGCAACCTCTAGAGGTTGAATCGTCCTGATTTCACTGTCCCTTGTGCCGCCCCTGAACCACTAAATCTAGTGGCATCCCGATCAGCCTCCACAATGTGCAGTAGATTGGCTCGTTCGGTCAACGTTCTTTTTATCGATTTGGAAACTTTTTAAAGTTGACGGAAATCGCCCACAGAGCGGCTTGATTCGAACACCCCGCCGTTAACCAAATTCCCTTTTGTTTTTCAGCCTATTCGCCCGAAAGGCTCACCCATTACGCGAAGCCCTGTGGATAAGTCCTGTGTGTAACTTTTTCGCACGCCCTAAGCCTCTTTGATCCGCAAACGACACAAAACCGACACACAACATATGGTATGCTGCACCTGCATTCGCCCCAAAAACCCCAAGATAGCGGTGCGAAACAAATCACCTCCGGCAAATCATCCGCCACAATCTGCCCCCTATTTGAGCAACGCTGCGACCAAAATAAGCAAAAGAGACCACAGCGCCCGAAGGCGTGAGTCTCTACAACTTGTATGTGGTGATGTGGGTGAAGAAGTGGTCGGGACGGCAAGATTCGAACTTGCGACCTACGGTACCCAAAACCGTCGCGCTACCAGGCTGCGCTACGCCCCGAACGCCGCCTCTCTAACCCGCCTGAACCGGGTTGAAAAGAGCAAATTAGCGACAAGGCCAAAGTGCTTTGCTTTGATCGAAAGATGCGTGCTGAATTTGGCTGCCAACGGCAATTCCAAGGGCCTTTGCGAGGCCGCCGTTGATCTCAAGCACATGGGTAACCCCCTCGCCGCCATCAATCACCGTCTCATCAAGGGGAATCGCTTCGCTATGCACATGCAAAACCTGGCCGCGCGGATCGATGAAAATCATATCGAGGGGAATCAGCGTATTGCGCATCCAAAAGGTCGCGTGCTGGGGCTTGGGGTAAACGAAAAGCATCCCGGCACTTTTTGGCAAGCTTTTGCGGTTCATCAACCCTTCGGCCCGTTCGGCCGCAGAATCAGCCAGCTCGATGCCAAATGTCGCCTGCCCCCAATCGCCGCGCAGCGCCACGCGGCCCGCTTCGCAATCGGCCATCGCCACAAAAGGCAGAAAAACAGCGCCCAGCAAACCTGCGAGCGCTGCCTTGATCAAAGGTCTTCTTTGAGCGCTGCGTCCCATGCGGTCACATGCGCTGCCATACGGCCCCGCTTGCCATCAACAACGCGCAGGCCAACAGCCTCACCCGGTTGAAGATCGGCAAGGCCAGAGCGACGCAGGACTTCGATATGAACAAAGACATCCTCTGGTTTACCAAATATATTGGCGAAACCAAAGCCCTTGCCCTTATCAAACCACTTCACACGAGCGGGTTCTAGCTCAGCGTCGAGACCCTCCTCGAATTCAGGGCCCAGATCATCCATCATCAATGGCGTGTCATTTTCGGGCGGCTCGATATCGAGCACCTCAATTGCCTGAATGCCGCGCGCTGTCTCTTGAACCGTCAGCTCAATACGCGCCCCATCCGCGACCGAGCTTTGCCCAAAATTGCGCAGCACATTGGCATGCAGCAAAATATCGGGGCCACCTTCTTCGGCCACAACAAATCCAAACCCTTTCGTAGGGTCAAACCACTTAACATGGCCAAGCACGGGCATCGCCCCAAGTTCATCAGTCATAATCATCCCAATCAGCGTCCCAACGCCTCTTATCCCTAACTGCGAAACTGAGCCACGAAGCCCTTACATGCAAGTCCAAAAATTAGTTAAATTTCAGTGTATTGCAATTCACGTAACGTGAACGTCAGGGGTTTAGGCGGGTTATTTCCCATGGGAAAAGGGGGTTTTCGCGACGCCACTGGAAGCGATCATGCAGGCGAAACTCGCCCGCGGCCCAGAACTCGAATTCAACCGGAAGGAGACGATAGCCGCCCCAAAATGGCGGTCGCTTTGGGGCCGTTCCATGCTTAATTCCGGCCGCAGCAACGGCTTTTGCCAAGGCCATCTTTGAAGCCAGCGGACGCGATTGCTGCGAGGCCCAAGCGCCAATCCGGCTGCCAAGCGCGCGCGATTGATAGTATTCATCAGAGGCTTCTTGGGTTTCGCGCTCAATAATCCCGCGAACACGCACCTGCCGCTGCAAAGATTTCCAATGCATCACAAAGGCCGCCTTGCCGCTTTCAAGCTCCTGCGCCTTTTGGCTCTCGTAGTTGGTGAAGAACACAAAGGCATCGTCTTCAATCGCTTTGAGCAAAACCACGCGCACGTTTGGCAAACCGTCCTTGTCAACCGTGGCGAGTGCTGCGGCATTGGGGTCGGAGGGCTCTTTTTCGCTCGCTTCAGCCAGCCATTTCCGCGAAATCTCGAACGGATCGTCGCCTGCAAAAATTCCTTCACGCCCTGACATTTTTTTTCCTTTGGTCGCCGATTTACCCCAGTTCTTACCCTTTCACGCCGCTTGATAACAGTGCCTGAAAGGCATAAAGGGTCTGGACGCCGTTAATTGAGCAGCTGAGGGGCGAGATATGTCGAACGGATTGATGCAAGGGAAACGCGGGCTCATCATGGGCCTTGCCAATGATAAATCTATCGCTTGGGGCATTGCCAAAGCGCTTGCCGCACAGGGCGCCGAAATCGCCTTCTCTTATCAAGGCGAGCAGCTTTTAAAGCGGGTGAGCCCACTTGCAGCAGAACTTGGCTCGGATACGATCATTGAGTGCGATGTGGGCGATGAAGCCTCGCTTGATGCTTTGTTTGAAGCGCTGAAGGCCAAATGGGGCAAGATCGACTTTGTTGTTCACGCCATTGGTTTCTCAGATAAAAATGAGCTGCGCGGCCGCTACGTTGACACCAGCCGCGCCAATTTCCAGATGTCGATGGATATCTCGGTTTACTCCTTTACCGCCGTTGCACAGCGCGCCGCCGCGATCATGCCCGATGGTGGCTCGCTTCTGACGCTCTCTTATTATGGCGCTGAAAAAGTTATGCCCCACTATAATGTGATGGGCGTCGCCAAGGCCGCTTTGGAAGCTTCGGTGCGCTATATGGCCGAGGATCTTGGCAAAGATGGCATCCGCGTTAATGCGATCTCTGCTGGCACGATCAAAACTTTGGCCGCATCGGGCATTGGCGATTTTCGCTATATCCTCAAGTGGAACGAATATAATTCGCCGTTGCGCCGCACGGTTCATCAAGATGAGGTGGGCAATTCCGCGCTCTATCTGCTCTCTGATATGAGCTCGGCCGTTACGGGCGAAATTCATCATGTTGATAGCGGCTATAATATCGTTGGCATGAAGGCGGTTGATGCGCCTGACATCTCAAAGGCCTAAAGAATGACATTTGCCGCCCTTGCTGCGATTTATTTCGTCCATCTTGCGGCGGCAATTTCCCCCGGTCCGGCTGTTTTGCTGGCTGCGCGCACCTCTCTGAAAGAAGGCATGCGCCGGGGCGCGTATCTTGCGATTGGCATCGGGCTTGGCGCTTGTGTCTGGGCTGTTGCGGCGCTTTTGGGACTTGGGCTTTTGTTCAAACACGCCCCTGCCCTGCTTACAGCGCTGAAATTTGGCGGCGCGGCCTATCTGATCTATCTCGCTTGGAAAATGTGGCGCCATGCGCCCGATCCGATTGAGGAGGGCGATCAAGCGATCAGCCGCGCGCTTTCGCCGCTTGGCTTGATCTGGCTTGGCATCACCACCCAGCTTGCCAATCCCAAACCGGCGGTGTTTTTCGGAACGATCTTTTTGACCTTTATCCCGGTCGACGCGCCGCTTTGGGCGTTTGGCGTTATTCTCGCGATGATCTTTGTGAACGATTGCGGCTGGAACATTATCGTGGCGCGCATCTTTTCGCTTGAACGCACGCGCCGTGGCTATCTAAACCTAAAGACAACCATCGATCGCTGCTTTGGCGGGCTTCTGGCCTTGCTTGGCACCAAGCTCGCGCTGACCTGAGGAGAGCACTATGACCGACCGTTTGCCCCATGAAAAAGGCTTTCATGTTAGCTGGGATCAGTTGCACCGGGATGCGCGCGCGCTTGCTTGGCGGCTTGATGGGCGCGGCCCGGATGGCGGCGCATGGAAAGCAGTTGTGGCGATCACCCGCGGCGGCATGGCACCTGCGATGATCGTGGCGCGCGAGCTCGATATTCGCACGGTCGATACGATTTCGGTCAAATCCTACGACCACCAAGACCAAGCGCATGCCGCCGTTCTCAAAGCGCCTGACGCAGATATGATGGGCGATGGCACCGGGGTTTTGGTTGTTGATGATCTGGTTGATACGGGCAAAACGCTTGAATTGGTCCGCTCGCTTTATCCCAACGCGCATTTTGCCACCGTTTACGCAAAACCAAAGGGCAATGCGCAGGTCGATACCTTCATCACCGAAGTCTCGCAAGACACATGGATTTTCTTCCCTTGGGATATGGCGCTTCAATATGTTGAGCCCTATCGCGGCAAGGATTGATCTTGGTTTGAGGGCGGCTCTGTGAAGAGTTTAATGCCTTCGGCGAGGATATTTACACAACTGTGAATGAGAAGAGCTGCGTTTGGCGCGGTTTGGGCGATCTGCACGGCAAAGCCCTAGAAAACCTGAGCCTGTGATCTTGCCCCGCCCGCCCCTTCCGCATAGACATTCTCGAACGTTATTCAAAAGGTGGGCGAAGCATGGCTGGTGGCGCTAAGGGAAGTGTTTCAAAACTGTTTGGCGGGGGGCTTTTGCTATTGCTCGTTGTTGGACTTGCAGGGTTTGGGACAGCCAATTTTGGCGGCTCGATCTCTTCGGTTGGCAAGGTCGGCGATACTGAGATCGCCGTGTCGCGCTATAGCCGCGAATTGACCCGCGAGTTGGCCGCTTTTGAAGCGCAGACCAATGTCCGATTTACCATGGAACAGGCGCGCCAATTTGGCATTGATCGCAATGTCTTGGACCGTTTGGTTAATCAGGCCGCTTTGGAAGATGAAGCGCAGCGCGCCGGGATTTCGGCTGGCGATGCTTCTGTGCGCGACCAGATCGTTGCGATCCCGAATTTTCAGGGGCTGGACGGCAAGTTTGATGCCGATGCTTATCGCGCGACCCTGCGCCAAGCCAACCTGACGGTAAACGAATTTGAGGGGCAAATCCGCGCCGATCTTTCGCGCAACCTCATTCAGGCGGCGGTTTTGGCCGGTGCCACGGCCCCGCAAGCCCAAACCGATTTGCTTATGGCATGGGTCGGCGAGCAGCGCGATCTGGCTTGGATTGCCCTTGGTCCGAACGATTTGACCGAGAGCCTCGGGGAGCCAAGCGAGGCGGATTTGACCGCCTATTATGAGGCGCACCCAGAGGATTTCACCCTGCCTGCGGCGAAAAACATCACTTATGCATGGCTTTCGCCCGAAATGGTGATGGATATTGATGCGGTGGATGATCTTGCTTTGCGCGCTTTGTATGAAGAGCGGATCGCCGATTACGTCACGCCTGAGCGCCGCCTTGTTGAGCGCCTCGTGTTTGGCACAGAGGAAGAGGCCGCCGCCGCGCGCGCCCAGCTTGACAGCGGCGAGGCCAGCTTTGAGACGCTTGTTGAAGGGCGCGGGCTAAGCCTTGCCGATACGGATATGGGCGATGTCGCTCAGACCGATCTGGGCGCAGCTGGCGCAGATGTTTTTGCGCTCGACGGGCCGGGCATTGTTGGCCCCGTGCAAAGCGATCTTGGCCCTGCATTGATCCGCGTAAATGCGATTCTGGCCGCCTCTGAGGTCACTTACGAGGAAGCGCGTGAAGAGCTGGCCGATGAATATATGGCCGATGCAGCGCGCCGCGATATTGAGGCACGCATTGATGCGCTTGATGATTTGCTCGCCTCGGGCGCAACCATTGAAGAGCTTGCCAAAGAGCCGCAATTCGAGCTTGGGACCCTGCGCTGGACACCGGGCATGAGCGAAGGCGTCGCAGCGAATGAGGAATTCCTTGAAGAGGCGCAAGCCGTCACAGTTGACGATTTTCCCGAGATTATTACGCTTTTTGACGGCGGCATTTTTGCGCTCCGTTTGGACAGCGAAGAGGGCCCTGCCCTTCAGCCACAAGCCGATGTGCAAGTGGCTGTGATCCAAGGCTGGGAAGCTTCGGAAACGGCAAAACGCCTGCAAGAACAAGCGGATGCGCTTGTCGCGCGCCTTGCTGCGGGCGAGACGATTGATGATCTGGGCTATGAGGTCACCCGCGTTGAAGATGCGCAGCGCACCGGCTTTTTGGACGGCACGCCGCGCGACTTGCTGAGCGACGCCTTTGCCGCCGATCTGGCCACACCATTTCTTGCCAGCGAAGAGATTGATGGCTTTGCAACGGTCTTCCTCGCGACTGTGGAAGCGATCAACGCGCCCGACCCAGACGCGCCGGAAAACGATCGCATCCGCGCCTCAATCGAAAACCAAACGGCCCAGAGTTTTGGCCAAGATGTTTTGGAAGCCTTCACCGGAGCGATCCGCGCCGAAGTCGGCATTGAAATCCGCCAAGCCGCAATCAATGCGGTCCATGCGAACATCCCCTAAGCGACTGTAAGGAAACCCAAAATGGTGAGCTTGACCCCCGCTTATGATGATTTCGCTGCCCGCTTTGGCAATGGCGAAAATCAGGTGGTTTATGCGCGCCTCGCGGCCGATTTGGATACGCCGGTTTCCCTGATGCTCAAACTTGCCGAAGCGCGCAAAGACAGCTTCATGCTCGAAAGCGTGACGGGCGGCGAGGTGCGCGGGCGCTATTCTATCATCGGGATGAAGCCGGATCTGATCTGGCAATGTCGCGGTGAGGCGGCGCAAATCAATCGCGCTGCCCGTATTGATCCCGACACTTTTGTTGATGAGAAAGCTGCGCCGCTCGACAGTCTGCGCGCGCTGATTGCCGAAAGCCGCATCGATCTGCCCGCCGACCTGCCCGCCTCTTCTGCGGGGCTGTTTGGCTATCTGGGCTATGATATGATCCGCTTGGTTGAACATCTCCCGGATGTGAACCCCGATCCTTTGGGCCTGCCGGATGCGGTGATGATGCGCCCCTCTGTGATTGCGGTTTTGGACGGGGTGAAGGGCGAAGTGATCGTTGTTTCTCCGGCTTGGGCGGGCTCTGGATTGTCGGCGCGCGCCGCTTATGCGCAGGCCGCCGAGCGGGTGATGGACGCGGTGCGCGATCTTGAACGCGCAACGCCCGCAGACAGCCATGACCTTGGCGACAGCGCCCCCGTCGCCGATCCTATCTCCAATTTTACCCATGACGGATATCTGCAAGCCGTTGAAAAGGCGAAGGAATATATCCGTGCAGGCGATATCTTTCAGGTCGTGCCCTCGCAGCGCTGGACCGTTGATTTCCCGCTGCCGCCTTTCGCGCTTTATCGATCCTTGCGCCGCACCAATCCTTCGCCATTTATGTTTTACTTCAACTTTGGCGGCTTCCAAGTGATCGGCGCCTCGCCAGAAATCCTTGTGCGGGTCTTTGATGGCGAAGTCACCATTCGCCCCATCGCAGGCACCCGCCCACGCGGCGCAACGCCTGAGCAAGACAAAGCTTTCGAGGTCGAATTGCTCGCGGATCAAAAGGAATTGGCCGAGCATTTGATGCTGCTCGATCTGGGCCGCAATGATACGGGCCGGGTCTCCAAAATCGGCACGGTTAAGCCCACCGAGCAATTCATCATCGAGCGCTACAGCCACGTGATGCATATCGTTTCAAACGTCACGGGCGAGCTATCGGATGATCACGACGCGCTGTCGGCCTTCTTTGCCGGGATGCCCGCAGGGACGGTTTCCGGCGCGCCAAAAGTCCGCGCGATGGAGATCATTGACGAGCTAGAGCCAGAAAAGCGCGGCGTGTACGGCGGCGGCTTGGGCTATTTCTCGGCCAATGGCGATATGGATATGTGTATCGCGCTGCGCACAGCCGTTCTCAAGGATGAAAAGCTCTATATTCAGGCGGGCGGCGGCGTTGTTTATGACAGCGATCCAGAAGCCGAATATATGGAAACTGTCAATAAATCCAAAGCGATACGCCAAGCCGCCGAAGACGCAGGCCTGTTTACCCGCCAAGGCAATCGCTAAGCGACCCGCTTAAAAACTACGGCTGAAAAAGGCGGGTATCTCCCCGCCTTTTAGATATATGCGCGCCTCAAAAGGCTCGTTTATTCCGCCAGCAACACAGCCGAAACCGGCGCAAGTGCGACACTGGCGGCGCGTTTGCCAAGGCGCCATTCGGCAAGGGCGGCCAAAACCTCTGGCGTTGTGGTCCCAACCACAACAACGCCCGCCTGCTGGGCCGCGCGAAAGGCAGCACTGTCCAAATAGCGCTTCATCGCCGAACTATCGCGCCCCCCACCATCGAAAGTTTGCGAAATGATCGCCGCAGGAACGCCGCCGCGCCGCGCAATCTGTTCGGCGGCATTCAACCCGCGCGCATAGCTCAAAACGCCATGCCCGGACGAACCCGCACTGGCCACAACTTGCGTCGCAACCGCACTTCCCGATTGAAACGCGCCCGCTGGCACATCCATAATCGCGACCGCTTCAGGAACGGCCCCGATAGCCTGTTCAATCGAAACCGCGACATCACTTGGCTGCGCCCCTTCTGGCAAGGCGGCAATGCTCAAAACCTCAAGCCCGGCAGCGCGGTAAATGGCGGCTGTCTGCGCCGCATCTGCGCGCGTTGCATCGATCGCAAATGAAACCGCGAAGGGCAGGTTTTTCAGCTCTTCTGCGCTCAACAACTCGGCACCATTATCAATCAAAACGATCGACATGAGCGGGCGGTTTTCGGGATTCTCAAAGGCGCGAGCATAGCGTTCTATCGCTTTGTCGCTCTGGGGGGCGGCGCTGATTTCGGCGGCATCACTTGCCGCCTCAGGCGTCGAACCGATGCTTGCCAACCGCCCTGTTTTTACATTTTGTGCAAGATTTCCAAGGCCTTCGCTCTTAACACCGAGCTGCGCCGGCGCTTGCCCGATTGCGCCCGGCTTGGCCAATAAGCTGGCCTCTTCGGCATCCTCTTCATCTGCGGGATCGCCGCTTTCAACCGCCGCAGCACTTTTCGTTGGCTTTGGCTCAGCGCCAGCATCCGGCAGGCTCTCTTCGCTTTGCGCAGGGACCTTGGCAGGCGCACCGCTCGCCGCTGTTTCGCCCGTTTGCCCAACCACAACCGCGCCCTGCTCTTCGCCCAGCGAGGGGGCAACGGGGCGCTCAATTTCGGCGGCCACATCGGGCGCGGTGTCGCGCGGTGTCGCGGCAGGCGCGCCCGCTGTTGGTGCTGTATCTGCGGCGGCGGAACTTGGCGCATTGGCCTCGGGCATCGGCATAACCGGCGCATCCGCACTCGGTGTGGCTTTCAGCGCGCTATGTTCTTCGCCTGCGGGCGGCTGCATCGCATCCGTGCCGGTATCTACTGCATCCGGTGCATCCGGCGCCTCAGTTTGAGCCTGTTCTGCTTGGCCTTGTCCTGCGCTTTCAGCAGCCCCAGAGGCGGGCGCTTCGCTGCCAGTAGCAACATTTTCAGGCGCCTGCTCTTGCACAGTTTGCGGCGCATTTGCCGCGCTCATGGTAACCATCCCTGCCGATTGGCTCAATACCGCGAGCCCAAGCCCACTAAACAAGCCACCCCAGATTACCCCTGAGAACATTCCACGCGCCATATAACCACTCCATTTTGCGCCATCCCCGACGCATTTTTTATCCGCGCCCTTGACCCTAGACTGCGCGTTGTTCACATGTATAGCGTGACATTAAACGGGGTTCACCCCTTTTTACCAAAGGTTTGCACCATGCTGCTCTTGATCGATAACTACGACAGTTTCACCTATAATCTCGTCCACTATTTGGGCGAATTGGGCGCTGACGTTCAAGTGTGGCGCAATGATGCGTTGGATGTGCAAAAAGCGATGGCGCTTAAGCCTGCGGGCATCCTACTTTCCCCCGGCCCTAAGACGCCAAATGAAGCGGGCATTTGCTTGCCGCTCACGCTGGCTGCGGCCGAGGCGCGCATTCCATTGATGGGCGTGTGCCTTGGGCATCAAACGATTGGCCAAGCTTTTGGCGGGCACGTGCTGCGCTGCGATGAGATCGTGCATGGCAAAATGGGCGCGATAAAACACCAGGGCAAAGGCCTGTTCAAAGGCCTTCCCTCGCCTTTTGCTGCGACGCGCTATCACTCGCTCGTTGTGGATCGCGCCACTCTGCCCGATTGCCTTGAGATCACGGGAGAGCTCGAAAACGGGACAATTATGGGGCTATCGCACCGCGAATTGCCGATCCACGGTGTGCAGTTTCATCCCGAATCCATCGCCTCCGAACACGGGCATAAAATCCTGCAAAACTTCCTTGATGAAATGGCGGTGCCCGCATGAGCGACGCTCTCAAACCACTGATCGCCGCCGCGGCGGATCGCCCGCTGGAACGGCATGAGGCCGAAGCCGCCTTTGACATTCTCTTTCGCGGTGAAGCGTCAGAGGCTCAGATCGGCGGGCTGTTGATGGCGCTGCGCACGCGCGGCGAAACGGTTGGCGAATATGCCGCCGCCGCAGGCGTGATGCGCGCCCATTGCGTTCCGGTAAAGGCGCCCGACGGCGCGATGGACATCGTCGGAACGGGCGGATCGGGCAAAGCGACGCTGCAAATCTCAACCGCGACCGCCTTTGCCGTTGCGGGCGCAGGCGTGCCCGTGGCCAAACATGGCAATCGCAAACTCAGCTCAAATTCCGGCGCGGCGGATGCTTTGGGCGCGAATGGGATCGAGGTCATGGTCGGCGCGTCGATCGTTGAAGAAGCGCTCGCGACAATCGGCATCGCCTTCATGATGGCCCCGATGCATCACCCTGCCATTCGCCATGTGATGCCCGCCCGAACCGAGCTTGGCACCCGCACAATCTTCAATATCCTCGGCCCGCTGACCAATCCCGCCGGCGTCAAACGCCAACTCACGGGCGCGTTTTCCCGCGATCTGATTGCCCCCATGGCCGAAACTTTGGGCCAACTTGGCTCGCAAAAAGCTTGGCTCGTGCATGGGTCAGACGGCACGGACGAGCTGACAATCACTGGCATCAGCTGGGTTGCTGCGCTTGAAAATGGAGTGGTCACTTTGCAGGAGGTCCATCCAGAGGATGCCGGCCTGCCCGTCCATCCGTTTGAAGCGATCACTGGCGGCACGCCCGAACAAAACGGCCAAGCCATGCGCGCCGTTTTAAGCGGCGAAAAGAACGCCTACCGCGATGCGGTTTTGCTCAATTCTGCCGCCGCGCTGATGGTGGCAGATCGCGCGAAGTCCTTGCCCGAGGGCGTTGAAATCGCTGCACAAAGCCTTGATAGCGGCGCCGCCCTTGGCAAGCTTGAAGCTCTTGCCAAACTGACCAAAGGCAAAGGCGCTTAAGGGCTCAGCTACACAGGCATATTGTCAAAAATATCGGCATCGTCGCTGGCGGCATCTTCGCTCGGCGCGGCCTTTTTGGCACGCACTTCTGGATCAAGCCGCTTATGCAGCGCGGCCTTCACAGCCTGCGCCTTGTCTGCGTCATGGATCACATCGTCAACGGCCTGATCGACCGCGCGCAGTGTTTTGCTATCTTCGGGTTTCATATCGAGTTCCTAACTATTTAATGCGGCGCAATGCGCGCGCGATTGGCGTTTTGCTAAGGCTGGTGCGGATCAATGCGCGTGTTTTGCCGCGCAATCTTTGCAAAACGGTGTGGCAGGCAAAAGATCGAGCCGTTTGGACGAAATCTCGGCCCCGCAATCGACACAGGCTCCATAGCTCCCGCTATCAAACCGCGCCAAAGCCGCGCGAATACCCTCCATTTCGGCCAAAGCCGCGCTGCCCATCTGCTCCATGACCTCGTCGCCTTCACGCTCAACTGCGCTTTCTTCCCAATCTTTGGATTTGGGCGCATCCAAAGCGTCGTCCAATTTATGGGCGCGGCGATCCAGCTCGCCCAACCGGGCGAGAAGGGTCGATTTACGTTTGGCTAAATGAGACATGGCGATCCTCCTTGTTTACAAAGTGAGTATCGCAGAGAGGAAACATCATCGCGTTGACTCAGGTCAAGCCCACCGATGTTTCATAAAATAGTTTCCAGTATTATTCGATGGTAAGTGGCGGCAATCCGCCTGCGCCAAGCGGTGCAAGCCCGCCTTCGCCCAGTGGCGGCAGGCCGCCCTCCTCAAGCGGGGGCAATCCTGCATCATTCAATGGCGGCAAACCACCGTCGCCGAGTGGCGGCAAGCCACCGTCACCAAGAGGCGGCAAGCCCCCATCTCCTAGGGGCGGCAGCCCAGCTTCGCCAAGAGGTGGAAGCCCTCCTCCCTCCAACGGGGCCAAACCAGCATCGCCCAAGGGGGGCAAATCTCCTCCATCAAGCGCAGGTAGCCCGCCCTCCATAGGGGCCAATCCGCCGCCATCCATATCTCCAAGACCTCCCGGATTAGGATCGCCCAAAGGCCCATCCATCCCCGAATTCAAATTGCCAAGCCCGCTGGGCAAGGCGGCCAAACCGGGCGGCATTTGCGCCATCCCGCTCATCTCGGCGGGGCTTTCATCCTCTCCATCCTCAATATCAACGCGAATACGAACCGCCCGACTTCCCGAAGATTGGCCAAGGCGCGCAAAACTCACCAACCCGCCATCCGCCCCTTCAAGGCGCACCTTGCTCAAGGCCTTGCGCGACACGGGGATCAAACCGCCAACCTCGAGCGCCATAACATCAAGGAGTGAGAGATCAACCCGGTGCAAAACCGCCGTCATCGGCGCATGCGCCCCGGCAACGGATTGTTCAAGTTTCTGGCTCCACTCCGCGCGCGTCTCAGCCGCGGCCCCCGCGCCTGCATTCGCCCGCGGCCGTTGCAGCGGCATCATCAGCAGCAAAATGCCCGTTTTCGCGCCGCCGCCAATATCAAGGACAAGCCGGTAATAGCGGTAGCGAATATCCTCCAGCGTTAGTCCGATCGCGCGCGGCTCCGAAAACGGCGCAACATAGCGATAGCCGCCAACATTGGGCGGCACAGCGGCTTCGCTAACGGTCTCTTCAAACAGCGTAAGCACCCGGTCAATCAGCTCAGAGGCGATAATTGCATCCGTTGGCGTTGCGCCGCGCGCATCCGCTTGGCTGTGACGCACATTCCCAGTGGTCAACTGCTCAATCAAAGCCGCGATCATCTGTGCATCCATCGAAACAAGCCCCGACGCGCCATCTTCGGCCTGGATCATCGCGTGAAGCGCATGCTCAGGCAGGCCTTCCGGCAAAGCCCCCAAAGTCATCCGCAGCTCTTCGAATTCCTTAACTGTGATCACCAAGCCCGCCATTTCTTCGGCCGCGCGGGCAAGCGATAGACGCAATGCTTTGGCGGCAGACATAGCCTGCATCTCGGGCGCGGGGCGCCCTTCGCCGGCTTTGCGGCGCATCGCGGTGAGGGTGGATTCTTCTGTCATGGCTCCGGTTCGGCTGGCTTCCCCGCCAAAATCGCAAACCAAAGTTACCAAATCATTGATTTCACCGCAGATTCAGCGTCATTTTCCCTTTTTCTCAAGGCGCGGCAATCACATCCCTGCCCGGCCGCAAAACTCGGCCCAAACCGCCCCCAAAAGTCCGAAAATTAACCAGCGTTAACGCCCCAAATCATCCTCAGGAACGCGCGGCAAACTCACCCGAAACGCCGCGCCCCCTTGCCCCGGAAGATAGGCGATCTGTCCGCCCAAACGGGCCATAATCTCGCGGCAAATTGCCAGGCCCAAACCCGCGCCCCCTGCGGCCGCTTGATCCGTAAGACGGGAAAATTTCTCAAAGATAACTGATTGTTTTTCAACCGGAATACCCGTCCCGTTGTCGATAAAATCGATCTCAACATTGGGGCCAGACTCGCGCATCAGAATTCGCAATCTTGGCGTATCGGCATCGCAATATTTGGCCGCGTTGGCTATCAGGTTGATGAACACCTGCGCAAGGCGATCGCTATCCGTCACCGCCCGCAAATTTAGCCCCGCGCGTTCGCGCTCAATCGCCAACTGCCCCGCGCCAACGCCTGATGTCGCCGCGTTCACCGCCCGCTCCATAACCGCCCCAAGCAGGACTTCTTGGGTGTTGAGCGTCACCTGACCATTCTCCAAAACCGATAGATCAAGAAGGTCATCCAGCAGCCGCGTCAGACGCAGGGTTTCATCGTGAATAATCGACGAATACCGCTCCAACTCGGCGGCAGGCAAATCGCCCGCCATGAGGATTTCGGAAAAGGCGCGAATGGAGGTCATCGGGGTGCGTAATTCATGGCTGATCTGGCTCAAAAATGCGTCCTTCTGGATCGAAAGCGCAGTCAATTTTTCATTGGCTTCGCGAAGCTGTCGCGCGGTGCGGCCCAGCTCGGACGATTTGGCCTCCAACTGCGAAGAATACTCCATCATCTGCGCGGTTTCGTCCGCCACGGCCATCAGGTCTTGGACGGAAACGGTTGAGCCGCCAACGATCTGCCCGAGCATTGCATGCGCCGTTGCCGCCCCCACGGAGCCTGCCAATTCACGCTCCAATTTCTCAATGAAATCAGGTGTTACGTCGGGAAGGAAGCCGTGTTTACCTTGGGCAATCGCCGCGCGTTGAAACAGCGCTTGGGCCTCGGAAGCGCCAACAATGCGCTGCGCCATGACAAGCAAATCCTCCGCGCCCGCGCCCGTTCCGGACCAGCCCGACGCATGGGCGGAATGCTCAAATATATTGACGAACTGAGCGCCTTGAAGCCGCTCCATTGGGCGCGGAAACGAGGCAATAGAGCCCACGAAAAAGCACAGCGCGTTTAGCGAGAGCGACCAGAGCACCGCATGCACAACCGGATCAAGCCCAACGACACCAAACAACGCCTGCGGACGCAACCAATCAATGCCAAATGGCCCCTGTGCCATCAAGGTCTCAGACATCAAAGCCCCCGCCCCGAAAGAGGGCAAAAACAGCGCATAAACCCAGATCGAAAAGCCGACAATCAGCCCTGCTGCCGCGCCAACCCGCGTCGCGCCACGCCAGAAAATTCCACCCAACAAAGCGGGCAAGGCTTGGGCCACACCGGTAAAGGAAATCAAGCCAATTGCAGCAAGCGCTTCAGAGCCACCAGAGAGGCGGAAATAGAGATATCCGAGCGCCAAAACGCCGCCAATTGAGAGCCTGCGCGCAAGCAAAACAACCGAGCGAACATCGCCCGAAACGGTTGCGCCTTCGCGCCGCCCGGCAAGCCAAAGCGGCATCACGATATGGTTGGACACCATCGTTGAAAGCGCGATTGCCGCCACAATAACCATCGAGGTCGCGCTGGAAAAACCGCCCAAAAAGGCAAGCATCGCAAGGGCTTGGCGATCAAAAGCCAGCGGCAGCGTTAGAACAAACATGTCCGGGTTTGCCCCTGCTGGCATCACCGAAAGGCCGACAATCGCGATAGGCAAAACAAACAGGCTCATCCCAAAGAGATAAAGCGGAAAGGCCCAAGAGGCGGTGAACAAATGCCGCTCGTCTGCGTTCTCGACCACGAGCACTTGGAACATGCGCGGCAGGGTCAAAAACGCCGCTGCAGAAAGGAAGGTTAACGCGATCCAGCGCCCGCCCTGAATATCCCAGATTTCCATTTCAGACGCATCAATCCGCGCCATGATATCGCTTGGCCCCGAGGCGATCCCCCAAACAACGAAAATCCCAACCGCCAGAAGCGCGACCAGCTTGACGATGGCCTCGAGCGCAATGGCTGTGACCACGCCGTGATGGCGCTCGTTTGCGTCTAGGTTGCGGGTCCCAAACAGGATGGTAAACAGCGCCAATCCCATCGCGACCCAAAGCGCGGTCGCGTTGAGATCGGGCATCGCCCAGGTCTCGGGGCGGGCCGCCGCGAAGACCGCAAAACTTAGGGTAACTGATTGAAGTTGCAGGGCAATATATGGCGTCGTCCCAATCACTGCCAGCAGGGTTACCAGCACGCCGAGCAAGTTGCTTTTGCCATAGCGGGACGAGATCAAATCCGCAATCGAGGTGATCCGCTGTGCCCGCCCGATCCGCACCAATTTGCGCACCGCCCACCACCAGCCGACCATCACAAGCGTCGGGCCCAGATAGATCGTGACAAACTCAAGCCCCGAGCGCGCCGCATAGCCGACCGCGCCATAAAACGTCCAAGCCGTGCAATAGATGCTCAGCGAAAGCGTATAGACCATCGGCGAGCGCAGCCATCCAAGCCGCCCGCCCTCGGCCTGTTTTTCCGCCGCAAAGGCCACAAGAAACAGGAATACAACGTAGAGCAGGCACACAAGGACCAAAAGATTGAATGGAACCATAGGTTTAGCGCCCTATGCTTGGATCGGCGGGCGGGATTGTCTCGATCAGCGGCCCTTGGGAATATGCGCCGTTTTGGGCGGGATCTTCGGCCTCGGTCCGGGCCAGACGGCGCGACAGAAAGGCCGAGATCGCAATCACAACGATCCAGATGCTAAAGATATAGAGCATCGCGCGCCCGGTGCGCGCCGTTCCTTCGCCGCTCGACCAGAGCAGCGGAATCATCCAAAGAAAACAAGCGAGTACAGGCAAAAGCCGCGCCATATCTATCAAGCGGCGGCGCCGATAGCTGCGCCGTTCCAAAAACAGAGGCGCGTTCGGCGGCTTCATGCGCCGCTGGCCTTGCCCGCCTTGGCCGCAGCGCCTTCGCCCGCCAATTCACGCAGCACTTCAAGCATCTCTGCATTGGCAAAGGGCTTGGTCATATAGCGGCTTGCGCCGAACTGTTCGGCCATTTCGCGATCCTTTTTCTGCCCGCGCGCGGTCAGCATCAGGATCGGCAGATCGCCAACAGAGGCATCCCCGCGCAGCTCCTGCAAAATCTCAAAACCAGAGCGATTGGGCAGCATCACATCCAAAATCACCACGTCAGGCGATTTGGCCCGCACAGCATCTGCCGCGGTCAGCCCATCAGAATGGGTCTCAACGACCCAACCATCGCGCGATAAAACAAAACGGATCGCCTCAATAATATTTGGCTCATCCTCGATCAATAACACACGTTTACCCATAAGCTGATCTCCCCTTCAGCTTGCGGACCTCCCCGCATCTCCTTCCTGTATCGCCGCGATTGGCACGCGAGTCAAAGAGGCGGTTGTCGCACCTTTATGGAATTGGCGCTTAATCTGGCGGCGCGCAAAGCCCTTCGCGCCCTATAGCCCTTCGGCCATGATCGAGGGTTCGCGCCGCGCCGCACAGGCCTCGCGCGCGCAAATCCGGCAGCTTGAGCCGATCCCAAGCGCCTCTTGCGAAAGCTTTTGCGCTGGCGTGATCAGCATTGTGGCCTCAAGGATGGGGGGCGCATCAAAGCTTGGTTCGCCGCGGGTCTGGCAAATGGCATGGATGATATACTGGCGCGCGTTTGGCCCGGATTGCGCGACCTGCGTGCGCACCGGCGTTCCGGGATTTGCCAGCGCGCGATAAAGCGGCCAAAGTGGGCAAGCCGCACCAAAACGCGGCAGGGCAAAGCCCTCAATCGGCTGGCGAAACGTCAGCGTTCCTGAGCCATCGCAGATCACAACACCGTAACGCGTGGCCTCGCCCTCGGGGACGGGCAGCGCGCCAAGCCGGCGCATCGCCGCCGCCAGAGAGACGTCAAAACGCGCCGCCAAAAGCGCCGGATCAGGGCCAAGCTCCTGAACCGCTGCCTGCATTTGCGCAAGCGGCATGCGCGCAGCATCCCGGCTATAGCGGGTCAGCCATCCGCGTGCGAGTTGGCGCGCCGGGGCCGAGCGCAGCTGGGTTGCCGCCGCGATCATCGTCTCGCCGACTTTGCCCTTATCCGCGCCCTCCAAAGCCGGCATGTGATAGCCTGCGTCTTTGAGCCAAGCCTCGACCTCATCTTGGGGCGCACTCAGCCCTTCCTGCGCTTCGGGCTCTGCATCGAGGTAAGCCACCAAAGCTTGCGAACTTTCGGCGAGGCGGCGGCTGTCTTCATAGATGTTGCGATGAAACCGCGCCTGCCATTCAGGATCGACCGCCTCGCCATTGGCCAAAATACCGGCGGTCGAGCGGATCGCCGTGACGCTTGAGAGCACCTCATGCAGCGAGGCCGACAGAAACGGATCATGGGTGAGGCGATCTGTGAGGGCCTCGACTGTGCGTTCAAGGGCGGCGATGCGCCCGTGTTGCGCAGCGATCAACGCCGACCAGCCGGGAAAGCGCGCGGCCAGATCATCGATGCGATCGACCTCGGGGATCAGCGCAAGCGGCGCGTTTTGCGGGCCCGATGCGCCCTGCCCGCTCAGGCCCTGCCTTCCCAAGTCTTGCCTCCCCAAGCCCTGCCCGCCAAGCGAGGCCGCCGCATCGCGCAGCCCTTCCAAAAGCGCCGCTTCGGCCCCTTCAATCAGCAAGCTCGGATCAACGCCGAGCGCGCGCGCCAGATCAATCAACAGTTTGCCGCCGATTCTGCGTTTGTTGTGTTCGATCAGATTGAGATAGGCCGGCGAGATTCCGACATCGCGCGCCAAATCCCCTTGCTTTAGCGCTAGCAAAATGCGCCGTTCGCGAAGGCGGGAGCCGGTATGACCACGTTTGGGCAAGGGATTTCTCCTTTAGGATCAAGCAATTTCTGCGGGCGCGAGATAATTTATTTACAATTAACCTTTACAACCTGTGTATGGCTTAACAAAAAAATCGTTATACTCAAAGCACTTGTTGCACCCTTATCAAAATCCCTTGATGATCAGCGACATCCTGTAAAAGGATAGGCGGCTCCGGCAAGAGGAGGCTTGTGCCGCTCTAAACGCAAAGGGAGGATATTTATGTCCAAATCTAATTTCACGCGTCGTGGCGTGCTGAAAACCGGTGCTGTTGCAGGCGCCGGTCTTGCCGTTCCGACAATCTTTGGTGGCTCCGCTTGGGCTGCTGGCCACTCTGGCTTTACCAACGCCCCACAAGGCGGCACTGTAACGCTTGGCTTCAACGTTCCCCAATCCGGCGCTTATGCCGATGAGGGTGCGGATGAGCTGCGCGCATATGAGCTGGCTGTTGAGCACCTGAATGGCGGCGGCGACGGCGGCATGATGAGCACGTTCTCGTCCAAAGTTCTGGACGGTACAGGCATCTTGGGCAAAAAGGTTGAGTACGTCACTGGCGATACACAAACCAAGTCTGATGCGGCCCGTGCTTCGGCAAAATCGATGATCGAAAAAGACGGCGCTGTGATGATCACAGGCGGCTCTTCTTCGGGCGTTGCGATTGCTGTTCAAGGCCTCTGCCAAGAAGCTGGCGTTATCTTTATGGCCGGTCTGACCCACTCGAACGACACAACGGGTAAAGACAAAAAAGCCAACGGTTTCCGTCACTTCTTTAACGCTTACATGTCTGGCGCGGCGCTCGCACCAGTGCTTGCCAAGCGCTATGGTACAGATCGTAAAGCCTATCACCTGACAGCCGACTACACTTGGGGCTGGACGCAGGAAGAATCGATCAAAGCGGCAACAGAAGCTCTGGGCTGGGAAACAGTTAACACCGTGCGCACACCGCTCGCGTCGACTGACTTCTCGTCCTACATCACGCCCGTTCTGCAAACAGACGCAGATGTTTTGATCCTGAACCACTACGGCGGCAACATGGTGAACTCGCTCACCAACGCTGTTCAGTTCGGCCTGAAAAACAAGCAAGTAAACGGCAAGAACTTCGAAATCGTTGTTCCGCTCTACTCGCGCTTGATGGCGCGTGGTGCTGGCGAAAACGTTAAGGGCATTCTTGGCTCGACAAACTGGCACTGGTCGCTGACTGACGCTGGCTCACAAGCCTTCGTTAAATCCTTCGGCACCAAGTACGGCTTCCCACCAAGCCAGGCTGCACACACTGTATATTGCCAAACTATGCTTTATGCAGATGCGGTTACACGCGCGGGTTCGTTCAACCCATGTGCTGTTGGCGAAGCTCTCGAAGGCTTCGAATTCGACGGTCTGGGCAACGGCCCAACACTGTATCGTGCAGACGATCACCAGTGCTTCAAAGACGTTCTCGTTGTGCAGGGTAAAGAAAACCCAGAAAACGAATTCGATCTTCTCGAAGTTGTTGAAGTTACGCCTGCTGCCCAAGTTACTTATGACCCCGATCACCCCATGTTTGCTGGCGGTGCTTTGGGCGAATGTAACCCAGGCGCATAAGCGACTTAAACTGGAGCGCGCGCGGGGGGAATTCCTCGCGCGCCCTTCTTCAAAACTTCTGCTTTTTGATACAACCGCCGCGCAAAGCGTGAGGCTGTACGACCTATCACCAAATCAAAAAATCGAGTGGGGACAATGGACGCGATATTTCTTCAAATCCTGAATGGGCTCGACAAAGGCTCAGCGTATGCGCTGATTGCTCTTGGGCTCACACTAATTTTCGGCACGCTTGGCGTGGTTAACTTTGCACATGGCGCGCTCTTTATGATCGGTGCTTTTTGTGCGGTGACCGTGCAAAAGCTGCTTTCGCTGTCAAAGATCACGCTTGATCCTACAAAGACCGATTTCCTTGGCAATCCGGCCACTGTGAAAACGCCCTATGTGGAAAGCTGGTTTGGCCCTGAAATGGGGGCAGCGATCATTGATTGGTCTGTGCCGCTCGCGATTATCTTTGCGATCCCTGTCATGGTGTTGATCGGCTTTGCGCTTGAGCGCGGCTTGATCAAACACTTCTACAAACGCCCCCACGCGGATCAGATCCTTGTGACCTTCGGCCTTGCGATTGTTTTGCAAGAGCTGGTCAAAGCCTCCTTTGGCGCCAACCCGATCCAAACAGGGGCGCCTGATGCCTTTGCCGGATCGTTTGATTTTGGCTCGATGTTTGGCTTTGATCCCGGCACGATCATCTATCCCTACTGGCGCCTTGTGTACTTCTTCTTTGCCGGCGGCGTGATCGCTGCTGTCTTTGCCTTCTTGCAATTCACCACCTTTGGGATGGTTGTACGCGCCGGCATGGCAGATCGCGAAACGGTCGGCCTTCTGGGCATCAACATCGACAAACGTTTTACCATCATGTTCGGCATCGCTGCCGCCGTCGCAGGGCTTGCGGGGGTTATGTATGCGCCGATCAACTCGCCGAATTATCACATGGGGATGGATTTCCTTGTGCTGTCATTCGTTGTGGTGGTGGTTGGTGGCATGGGCTCCCTGCCCGGCGCGATCCTTGCGGGCTTCATGCTCGGCATTCTGGAAAGCTTTGCCTCGATGAACGAGATCAAAAGCATCTTTCCAGGGATCGACCAAATCATCATCTATCTCGTTGCGATCGTCATTTTGCTTACCCGGCCACGCGGCCTTATGGGGCGCAAAGGCGTGATGGAGGATTAAGAACATGCTCGGACTAAACAAAAAAGACACCAAATTCCTCTGGATCGTGGTGGCGCTGACGGTGCTTACCCCCTTCTTATTGCAACCCTTCGCTGAGGGCAGCGCCATGGCGCAGTTCAACGGCGGCTACCCCGATCTGATGCAACGCATTGCGATCTTTGGCATCTTTGCCGTCGGGTTTAACATCCTCTTTGGCCTCACTGGCTATCTCTCCTTTGGGCATGCAGCCTTTCTGGGGGTCGGATCATACTCGGCCGTGTGGATGTTCAAACTGCTCAGCATGAATGTGCTGCCAGCGCTGTTCCTCTCGGTGATCGTCTCGGGGCTGTTTGCTCTGTTGATCGGCTTTATCTCGCTGCGCCGCTCGGGGATTTACTTCTCGATCCTCACACTGGCCTTTGCGCAGATGTCCTTTGCTCTGGCCTATTCGGTGCTGACACCCATCACCAACGGCGAAACCGGGCTACAACTTAGCCTTGATGATCCGCGCATCCTTGATAGCGCAGGCGCAGCTGGCTCGCTGCCCGTGACCAACCTGTTTGGCGCGGCGATGAACAGCTCGTACAAGCTCGAAGCATTGGGGCGTGTCTTCACCTTCAACATCGGCTTTTACTTCTGTGCCGTGATCGCGATCCTCGCCTTTTACCTCTCGATGCGCATCTTCCGCTCGCCTTTCGGGCTGATGCTTCGTGCGGTGAAATCCAACCAACACCGGATGAACTACACCGGCCTCAACACACGCCCCTATACGCTTGCGGCCTTCGTTATTTCGGGCATGTATGCAGGGCTTGCCGGCGGCTTGCTGGCTTCCATGGATCCCCTCGCCGGTGCTGAGCGGATGCAATGGACGGCGTCTGGCGAAGTTGTGATCATGACCATCCTTGGCGGGACAGGAACATTGATGGGCCCCGTTTTGGGCGCCGGGGTGATCAAATACCTCGAAAACATATTCTCCAAGATCAACGAAAGCGTGCTTCACAGCTGGTTTGGCTTCCTGCCTGATGGGCTTGAAAATGCGCTCGTCTGGCTCTTCTCCAACTTCACTGGCGAAGGCTGGCACCTCACCCTTGGACTGATGTTCATGCTGGTTGTGATCTTCCTGCCCGGTGGCTTGATGGAGGGCGGACAACGCATTTCCCGCCTCTTCAAGAGCCGCAAAAAAGACAATGACGATGGCAAAACAGCGCCATCGGCCGCAGAATAGGAGGCTCAGACAATGGGTATTCTCGAAGTAAAAGGCGTTGGAAAACGCTTCGGCGGCTTGCAAGCGCTTGGTGATGTGAACCTCAGCGTGGCGGAAAACACCGTCCACGCGATCATCGGGCCAAACGGCGCAGGCAAATCAACGCTGCTCAACTGCTTGGTCGGCAAACTGATCCCCGATACCGGATCGGTGATGTTTGACGGGCAATCCGTGCTGGGGCGCAAACCCCATGAGATCAACCAAATGGGCATCAGCCGCGTCTTTCAAACGCCTGAAATCTTTGGCGATTTGACGGTTTTGGAAAACGTGCTGATCCCAACATTCGCCAAGCGCGACGGCTCCTTTCGCATGCATGCGATTGAAAGCGTCGAGCAAGAGGGCGAGATTATTGAGCGCGCCGAACAGATGCTGATCGACGTCAATATGATCGACAAACGCCATATGACCGCCGCCTCCCTTTCGCGCGGCGATAAACGCCGCCTTGAGATGGCAATGTGCTTGGTCCAAGAGCCAAAACTGCTGCTGCTCGACGAGCCAACAGCCGGCATGGCGCGCGCCGATACAAACAACACGATCGATCTGCTCAAAGAGATCAAAGAGAAGCGCGATATCACCATGGCCATCATTGAGCATGATATGCATGTGGTCTTCTCGCTTGCCGAGCGGATCACCGTTTTGGCCCAAGGCACCCCGCTAGTTGAGGACACGCCCGAGAATATCAAAGGCCATCCAAAAGTTCGCGAAGCCTACCTTGGCGAAACATCTCATGAATAAGAACTCAACCCAAGCCAAGTGCTGCAAGCGCAAGGCCGCGGGAATGGAGACAAAGCGATGAACACCACTGCCCCACAAGACATGAATGCCAATCACGCAGCGACTGCGCCTGCTTACTTTTCGGTCTGGGATATCCATGCCTATTACGGCGAAAGCTACATCGTTCAAGGGGTCTCCCTGAACGTCCATGAGGGCGAAATCCTTGCCCTTTTGGGCCGCAACGGCGCGGGCAAAACCTCGACCTTGCGCGCGATTGCCCGCCTTGATGATCCGGCGCTGACACGCGGCGAAATCTGGCTTGATCACAAACCGCTGCACCTGATGAAAGCCTATGAGGCCTCCATCGCGGGCATCGGCCTTGTGCCTGAAGATCGCCGCATCATCTCCGGCCTGACGGTTGAAGAAAACCTCCAGCTTGCGCAAATCGCCCCGCCCATCGGCTGGTCGCTTGAGCGGATTTACGAGCTCTTCCCGCGTCTCAAAGAGCGGCGCAAACAAGAAGGCGTGACCCTTTCGGGCGGCGAACAACAGATGCTTGCCATCGCGCGCGCCCTTGCCCGCGATATCAAAGTGCTGCTGCTTGACGAGCCATACGAGGGGCTCGCCCCCGTTATCGTTGATGAGATCGAGAAAACGCTCAACATTATCAAGGCCCAAGGCATCACCACAGTGATCGTTGAGCAAAACGCCGTGCGCGCGCTTGAACTGGCAGATCGCGCCGTGATCCTTGATACGGGCACCGTGGTGTTTGATGGTACGGCTAAAGAAGTACTTGATAACGCGGAACTGCGCGCCGAATACTTGGCAATCTAACGCCCTAAATTTAATCGGTGCGCGGCCCGCCCGCGCGCCCATTTCTACAATATCGAAAGGCCCAGCCATGCTTGATGAAAGCGAAAAATCCTACCCGCCCTCACCCGAATTTTCCGGCTCGGCCCATGCTGATAAAGCGACCTATGAGGCGATGTATAAAGCCTCGATCGACGATCCGGATGCCTTCTGGGGCGAGCATGGCAAGCGGATCGACTGGATCAAACCCTTCACCAAAGTGCGCGATGCCTCCTTTGCGCCGGGCAACATCAATATCAAATGGTTCGAAGACGGGACGCTCAACGTCGCCGCCAACTGCCTTGATCGCCATCTGGAAACCCGCGGCGATCAAACCGCGATCATCTGGGAGCCAGACAGCCCCGAGGATGAAGCCCTTCACATCACCTACAAACAGCTCCACGCCGCGACCTGCAAAATGGCCAATATTTTGGAGAGCATGGGCGTGCGCAAAGGCGACCGGGTCGTCATCTACCTGCCGATGATCCCAGAGGCGGCCTATGCGATGCTGGCCTGTGCACGGATCGGCGCGGTTCACTCGATCGTATTCGCTGGCTTCTCGCCCGATGCGCTTGGCTCGCGGATCAATGGCTGCGATGCAAAAGTCGTGATCACCTCCGATTATGCGCCCCGTGGCGGGCGCGCGACCCCGCTCAAATCCAACGCGGACGCCGCCCTACTTCACTGTAAAGACACAGTAAAATGCCTTGTCGTAAAGCGCACAGGCGGCCAAACAACCTGGATCAATGATCGCGATTACGACTATAATGAAATGGCGCTCGAGGCGGACGATTACTGCGCACCGGCTGAAATGAACGCAGAAGATCCGCTGTTCATCCTCTATACATCCGGCTCCACAGGCCAGCCAAAAGGCGTTGTGCATTGCTCCGGCGGCTACCTCGTTTATGCGGCCATGACCCATCAATACACCTTCGATTATCACGATGGCGATGTCTTCTGGTGCACGGCCGATGTTGGCTGGGTCACGGGCCACAGCTACATTATTTACGGCCCGCTGGCGAACGGCGCGACGACGCTGATGTTTGAAGGCGTGCCCACCTATCCAGACGCCGGGCGCTTCTGGGCCGTCTGCGAAAAGCACAAAGTCAATCAGTTCTATACCGCCCCAACAGCCATTCGCGCGCTCATGGCGCATGGCTCTGCGCCGGTCGAAAAATACGATCTCAGTGATCTTAAGCTGCTCGGAACCGTCGGCGAGCCGATCAATCCAGAGGCGTGGAATTGGTACAATGATGTCGTCGGCAAGGGCAAATGCCCCATCGTCGATACATGGTGGCAGACCGAAACCGGCGGCCATATGCTGACCCCCCTTCCCGGCGCCACAGCGACAAAACCAGGCTCGGCCACCCTGCCGTTCTTTGGGGTGAACCCGGTCGTGCTTGATCCACAAACCGGCGAAGAATTGCATGAGACAGCCGTTGAAGGCGTCCTGTGCATCAAGGACAGCTGGCCCGGCCAAATGCGCACCGTCTACGGCGATCACGAGCGCTTCGAGAAGACCTACTTCTCGGATTACAAAGGCTATTATTTCGCCGGCGACGGCTGTCGGCGCGATGCTGACGGCTATTATTGGATCACGGGGCGCGTTGACGATGTGATCAATGTCTCCGGTCACCGGATGGGCACGGCCGAGGTCGAAAGCGCGCTTGTGGCCCATGCCAAAGTCGCTGAAGCGGCTGTGATCGGCTACCCGCACGAGATCAAAGGCCAAGGCATCTACGCCTACGTGACCCTGATGAACGGGGTCGAGCCAACGGATGAATTGCGCAAAGAATTGGAGGTCTGGGTTCGCACGGAAATCGGCCCGATCGCCAAGCCAGATCTGATCCAATGGGCCCCCGGCCTGCCCAAAACTCGCTCGGGCAAAATCATGCGCCGCATCCTGCGCAAGATCGCCGAGAATGATTTCGGCGCGCTTGGCGATACCTCAACGCTGGCCGATCCAAGCGTTGTTGATGATCTGATCGAGAACCGGATGAACAAGGCCTAAGTGGCTCAATTCAAACGCAATTGTAAGGGGCCGTGCAGATAAGCGCGGCCCTTTTGCTATCCGCCCTCATGCCCTTCAAACAGCCCCCGCAGCCCGCGCAAACGCGCCGCGGCAAAGCTGGTAAAAGCCTCGATCCGACGCACCCTGCGCAGGTCTGCATGGGTCAAAACCCAGATCGGTGACTTGTTGAAAATTGGCACGCCGGAAAGCCGGACCAAAAGCGGATCACTATCCCCCACAAAACAGGGCAAGCGCGCCGCCCCAAGCCCGGCCCGAACGGCGCCGCGCATCGCCACCATATCGTCAAACCTCGCGCCAATCCGCGCCTCCGCCCAGCCCGCGCGCACCTGCGGAGGTATGCCGCTCGCCCCGATTTGAAGCCAAGCCAAAGCCCCGCCGCTTTTGGCCAATCGCGCGCTGTAAGCCGGGCTCACATAAGCCGCAGCGCAAAGCTCGGCGATGCGCACCCCGTGTAGGTTTTCCGGCGGCGCATCAGCCACCCGTATCGCCACATCAGCCTCGCGCTGCGCAAGGTTGAGCG
Source organism: Halocynthiibacter sp. (assembly GCA_047631555.1). Classification (GTDB taxonomy): domain Bacteria; phylum Pseudomonadota; class Alphaproteobacteria; order Rhodobacterales; family Rhodobacteraceae; genus JBLHZY01. The sequence goes on from JBLHZY010000001.1 coordinate 1,124,905, forward strand.
GTTCATTCGCCGCACTGACATGCAGCTCGATCTCAGGGTGCAAAGCGCAGAAATCAACAAGGATCGGCGCCAAAACATGCTCGATCAAAAGCTGCGGCGCGGTGATCACCAATTTCCCGCTAAGCGCTTGATCCCGCGCGCCAATCTGGCGGCTCAGCTCGCCTTGCGCGGCCTCCATTGCCTCGGCTGTACGCGCCGCATCGCGGCCCGCATCCGTTGGCGCATAGCCGCTTGGCAAACGATCAAACAAAAGCGCGCCCATCGCCGCCTCCGCGTGCGCAATCCGGCGCGAAACGGTGGCGTGATTCACCCCAAGCGCGCGCGCCGCCCCGCTTAGCCCGCCATGGCGCACCGTTTCCAAAACATATTTCAGATCATCCCAATCCATGGCGGCGCCCTCGCTTAACCCGATTATTTTTGCACATGATAGATGCATATATGGCGGATTTTCGATCAGGCCTGCAAGCCATAGCTTGCCCACATCACCCAAACGAAAGGCCAATCAAATGACAACCCTCGCCATTTTCACCCTATCCATGACCGAACTCGAAACCTTTGCTGCCTATGCCAAACGCGGCGGCGAAGCGCTTGCCCGCCACGGCGGCACTGCGCTTCAAGCCTCAAAAGAGCTCACCGCGCTGGAAGGGGAATTCACTTTGCCCGATCTCGCGGTTGTGCTGAGCTTTCCAGATCGCGATGCAGCCCTTGCTTGGCACAATGATCCCGATCTTGCCGAGGTCCACGCGCTGCGCCAAGCCTCCGGAAAAGGCATGATGATCCTGCTCTAAACGAAAGCGGCCCAGGCTTTCACCCGGGCCGCAAACTCATTCTTTATCAACAGCTTAGTTCAAAGCTGCATCGGTGATCTCAAGTGTATACGCGCCCTCTGGCGCCTTTGTGATCACCGGATCAGAACCGCCCGAAAGCAAGCTTGCCACTGTGCGATCATAATCCGCCGGATCAAGCGCGCCGTTGGAGCCAGCGGTCAACTTGGCCACCTCGCCCATCATCCGCTTTTGATGCGCCTCGGTTTGCGCGCCGGTTTCATCGTTCTCAAGCACGATTTCTGCGGCCTCATCCGGATTGGCCTCGGCGTATTTCCAGCCCTTCATCGACGCACGTACAAAGCGCACCAACTCGTCTTTGAATTCCGCATCGTCAAGGCGATCCTCAAGCACGTAAAGACCATCCTCAAGCGTCGCAACACCTTGATCTTCATACTTAAATGTCACCAGATCATCCGGGCTAATCCCCGCATCCACGACCTGCCAATACTCATTATAAGTCATCGTGGAAATACACGCGGCCTGCTTTTGCAACAGCGGATCAACGTTGAACCCCTGCTTAAGAACCGTCACACCATCGCCGCCCTCTGTGGACAGCCCAAGCTTGCTCATCCAGCTGAGGAACGGATACTCATTGCCAAAGAACCAAACGCCCAGCGTCTTGCCGCCAAAATCCGCCGGCGAGGTCACGCCGCTTTCCTTCAAGCAAGTCAGCATCATGCCCGAGCTCTTATAAGGCTGCGCAATGTTCACCAATGGCAGGCCCTTTTCGCGCGCCGCCAAAGCCGAAGGCATCCAATCAATCACAACATCCGCGCCGCCGCCCGCAACGACCTGCGCAGGGGCAATATCCGGCCCGCCGGGCTTGATCGTTACGTTGAGGTCTTCTTCCTCGTAAAAGCCCTTTTCAAGCGCCACATAATAGCCGGCAAACTGCGCCTGCGTGACCCATTTCAATTGCAAAGTTAGATCGTCCGCTGCCTGCGCACCACCTGTCATTCCGGCCAAAGCCAAAGCACCAATCACTATATTTTTCATCAACTTACCTCCTTGTTGCCCGAGCGCAGCGCCCGGGAATTATTGGGGACTTATGCCCCACGTTGCGAGGGATGCCAAAAGGTCACCCCCTTCTCAATTGCCGCGATCAGCCCGTAAAAGCCCGAGCCAGCAAGCGCTGCTACGGCGATCTCTGCCCAGACCATATCAAGCCCAAACCGGCCCACCTCTGTTGAAATGCGAAAGCCCATGCCTTTGATCGGCGAGCCAAAGAATTCGGCGACAATTGCCCCGATTAGCGCCAGTGTTGTCGCAATTTTAAGCCCGTTGAAAACAAACGGCATCGCGGCTGGAAGGCGCAATTTCAGCAAGGCCTGCCGGGGCGAGGCGCTGTAGGTGTGCATCAAATCGCGCTGCATCGCGCTTGTGTCTGATAGGCCCGCGACCGTGTTCACCAGCACCGGGAAAAACACCATGATCACAACGACAGCTGCCTTGGATTGCCAATCAAACCCGAACCACATCACCAAAATCGGCGCGATCCCGATGATCGGCAATGCGGCCAGAAAATTGCCAACGGGCAAGAAGCCGCGCTTGAGAAAGTCCGAGCGATCAATCGCAATCGCCGCCAAAATCGCCGCCGAACAGCCGATCACATAGCCCGAAAGCGCGCCCTTTATAATCGTCTGAACAAAATCCACCCAAAGGATCGGAAGCTCCGCCGCCATGCGCGCCAGAATGGCCGAAGGCGCAGGCAGGATCACAGACGGAACCGCATAAAGGCGAACGGCCAACTCCCAGAGCGCCAGCAAAGTGAGCCCAAAAACCGCCGCGACCAAGCGCCCTTTTCCGGCCCGCGCCAAACGCACATTCAGCATCCAAGCAAAGAGCCAAACCGCGAGGATCAACGCCAAGTTCATTGCGCCATCCCCATCCGTTTGAGTACGCCTTTTTGGGCCAAACCGATCAACGCAACAAGCCCAGCTGCCAGCGCAGCAGCGGCCAACAACGCCGCCCAAATCTGGATCGTTTGGCCGTAATAAGAGCCGCTCAAAAGTCGCGCGCCAAGGCCGCGAACCGCCCCTGACGGAAGCTCGGCCACGATGGTCCCAACGAGCGCCGCCGCAACGGCCACTTTGAGCGATGCAAAGAGATAAGGCATAGAGGCTGGCAGGCGCAATTTCAGCAGCGTTTGCAGCCGCCCGGCATGATAGGTCTGCATCAAATCAAGCTGCATCGCATTTGGCGCGCGCAGCCCTTTGACCATGCCAACCACAACAGGAAAGAAGGATAAATAAGCTGAAATCAACGCCTTAGGGATAAGTCCTTGGATCCCTATTGAGCTAAGCACAACGATCACCATGGGCGCAATCGCGAGGATCGGCACCGTCTGGCTGGCAATCGCCCAAGGCATCACGCTCATATCCATCGTGCGCGAATGTACGATCCCGATGGCCAAAGTGATGCCGGCCAAAGTGCCGATAGCAAAGCCCAAAAGCGTCGCTTGCAGGGTGATCCAACCGTGAAAAACAAGGCTGCGTTTGGAGGTGATTTTCTTTTGCGCGACGGTCTTCCAAAGCTCTGCGCCAACTTGATGCGGCGCGGGGAGTTTGGGGCGCTCTTGGCGCATCGTATCGCGCGCAATCGCGCCAAGGCTTAGCTCGGTTCCCGCGCGCGCGGCTTGGTCGCGGGTCCACTGGCTATTCAAAGCAAAAGCGCCCGCATACCAGATCGCAATGATCGCCAAAACGACCGTGCAAATCGCCAGAAAATTGCGCAGCGGATCAATCATACGAATGCCCCGCTTTCAGCCCTTCTCGGACGCGATGCGCAATCTCGACAAATTCGGGGCTTTCGCGAATATCTAAGGGGCGCTCACGCGGCAATGTGCTCTCAATCACATCCGTAATTCGGCCCGGTCGCGGCGACATCACGACGATTTTCGTGCTCAGATAGACCGCTTCGGGGATGGAGTGCGTCACAAAGGCAATCGTCTTTTCGGTGCGCGCCCAAAGCGCCAAAAGCTGCTCGTTCAGGTGATCGCGCACGATCTCGTCCAATGCGCCAAACGGCTCATCCATCAAAAGGATAGAAGCATCAAATGAAAGTGCGCGCGCAATGCTGGCGCGCTGCTGCATGCCCCCCGAAAGCTGCCAAGGAAACTTCTTTCCAAAGCCCTTCAGATCAACAAGCTCTAGCACTTTTTCAACACGCTCGGCCCGTTCCGCGGCCGAAAACCCCATAATCTCAAGCGGAAGTTGCACATTTCTTGCAATTGTCCGCCAAGGGTACAATCCCGCCGCCTGAAACACATAGCCATAGCTGCGTGCGCGTCGCGCCTCATCTGGGCTCATCCCATTGACGCTCAGCGCCCCGCCCGTTGGCGCCTCTAGCCCAGCAATACAGCGCAAAAACGTCGTCTTGCCGCAGCCCGAGGGGCCAATGAACGAAACGAACTCGCCCTTGTTGATCTCAAGGCTCACATCCTTGAGCGCATGCACAGGGCCGTCATTAGTTTTGAATGTCAGGTCCAGATTTTGGGCCTGAATAATTGCATCGCTCATCAAACGCCACTCGCCGGAATGCCAGTACGCTCGACCGGGCGCGGGGCGCTCAAAGCTTGCCATTTGGAGCGTGCTGCGTTGACCGTAGCCCCCGGCTCGCGCGCAACGAATTCGCCGTGCCCTTCGCGGGTTTTCAGCTCGCCATCCATGACGGCCACATGGCCACGTGTTAGCGTATAGCGCGGCAAGCCCTTCACATGCTTGCCCTCGAACACATTGTAATCAATGGCAGAAACCTGCGCGCCAGCAGTAATTGTTTTTTCCTTTGCCGGATCCCAAACGACCAAATCCGCATCCGATCCAACAAGAACTGCGCCCTTTTGCGGATAGCAATTGAGGATTTTCGCGATGTTGGTTGAGGTCACAGCAACGAATTCATTCATCGTGATCCGCCCGGTCTCGACCCCGTAGGTCCAAAGCATCGGCATGCGATCTTCTAGCCCGCCCGTGCCGTTTGGAATCTTGGTAAAATCGCCGACGCCGTAACGTTTTTGATCCGTGGTAAAGGCGCAGTGATCCGTGGCCACACAAGAAAGCGTGCCGCTGGCAAGCCCGGCCCAAAGGCTATCTTGGTGCTTTTTGTTACGAAACGGCGGGCTCATCACACGGCGCGCGGCGTGGTCCCAATCCTTGTTGAAATACTCGCTTTCATCCAGCGTCAAATGCTGGATCAATGGCTCGCCCCAAACGCGTTTGCCATTCATCTTGGCGCGCCGGATCGCCTCATGCGCTTCTTCGCAAGAGGTGTGCACAACATAGAGCGGCACGCCGGCCATATCGGCAATCATGATCGCGCGGTTTGTGGCCTCTCCCTCGACCTGCGAGGGGCGTGAATAGGCATGGGCCTCGGGGCCGGTATTGCCCTCGGCGAGCAATTTTGCAGAGAGTTCCGCCACCACATCGCCGTTTTCGGCATGGACCATCGGGGTCGCCCCCAAGGCTGCACAGCGTTGAAATGACGCGAATAATTCGTCATCATTGACCATGAGCGCGCCCTTATAGGCCATGAAATGCTTGAACGTGTTGATCCCGCGATCCACCACTTCAGCCATCTCATCAAACACCTGTTCACCCCACCAAGTGACCGCCATGTGGAAGGAATAATCGCAGGCCGCTTGACCGGATTTATTATCCCAAACCTTGAGCGCATCCAGCAGGCTTTGCCCCGGATCAGGCAGGGCAAAATCAACGACCATCGTCGTCCCGCCCGCCAAAGCCGCGCGCGTTCCCGAGGCGAAATCATCGCTCGAATAGGTGCCCATAAACGGCATCTCAAGATGGGTGTGCGGATCAATTCCGCCCGGCATAATATAGCAACCCGCCGCGTCCAGAACCTCATCGCCCTTCAGATCCGGGCCGATCGCGGCGATCTTGCCCCCCTCGATCAACACATCCGCCTTATAGGTCAAATCCGCCGTTACAATCGTGCCGCCTTTGATCACTGTGCTCATCATCTTATCCCTCTTTTGTATTTGGCTTCTGTCCCGGATTCCAAACCCGTCAACAGGTGCTCACCGCCGCGCCGGTTAAATCGCGATCCTTCAAAACCATCGAAATTCCCACCGAATTGGCATAGGCGCAGGCCGCGCCCCAATCGATGGGTCGGTCATTGTATTCCGCGTCATAAACGGGCTTGCCCGCCTCGACATAGGCCAAAACTTGATCGCACCAGCCGTCCTGATAGCAACTCTCGGCAATCATAAAATCCAAGTGATCCACCAGCTGATCTGTCAGCTCGGGGACGTTCTTTTGCCCCATCTCAAGCCCCATGCCATGGGCGATATCGGCCAGCCCGCGCACGTAAGTTACCGTTTCTGCCGCGCTGATCGTAAACCCGCTATCATTTTGATAAACATCCATATTATCGGGTTCTATTGCCTCAAACCCCATCGTTTTGGCGCGGTTAAATCTGGCCGACATGATCGCATTTAATACGGCCGTATTACGGATATCCAAGAATTTCTCATCCGGCCAAGCGCCATAAACCTTGCCGACAACGCTTGCGGGAAACGCCGCCACATCATCGCGGTAATTCTCGAGCGTTCCGACGGAGACATAGGCGATCGTTTGAACCCCGCGCGCTTTGAGTGCGGCAATATCGGCGGGCGAAACATTGTCCGGATCAAGATCGATGACATCCACATCAACGCCCAATTGCATCGGGTCGCTCAGCTGCCAATCCCAGCGCGCAACATCTCCGACCGCAACGTTGGTCGAGCCGCAGCCAGCGGCCAAAAGAGCCCCTGCAATAGCGATCCACCCCGTCGATTTCATCCAATCCATCCCCTCAAATGCTTTGGCCCCAAATCCAGCGCCAAGCAAGCAGCCTAAGGCGGCCAAATCGCAGCGCCCGGGCGATTGCGCGCCCGAGCAAGTCTTATGCTTACAAACAGATCGGCACGCCGTCTGCATTCGTGAGCGGGAAGGTAAGCCCTTCATATTCATAAGAATAACAGCCGTCCCCGCCCTGCTTAACCGCTTTTGGCGGCACGTCCGCTGGCAAGTTCGCCGCAACAGACGCGGGCAATTGCACTGCGCCCATACAGCCCGCCGCAAGAACCGCAACCATACCAAGGGCCAAAAATTTCTTCATCATAACGCTCCAATTTACTGTTCCAAACAGGGCAGAATTGCCCGCTCAAAATACCCAGCGCCAAGCCCCATTCAGGCCAGCACTTCCCCTAAGGTTAACCGACAATCTGTGCTGTTTCCAACACCGCATGCAGCAAAACATCTGTGCCCGCAGCCGCCCACTCGGGCGAAATATCCTCGGCCTCATTATGGCTTAGCCCATCCACGCAGGGGCACATAATCATCGCCGTCGGCGCCACATCATTGATCCAGCAAGCGTCATGGCCCGCGCCCGAAACGATATCCATATGCCCATACCCAAGCCGTTTGGCCGCATTTCGAACGGCGGCAACACAGCCCTCATCAAAGGCGGGCGGATCGAACTGCCCAACGATTTCAGTGGTTAAACTCACGCCGATCTCTTCGCAAAGCTTGGGCGCACGGTCGTAAAACTCTTCCAGCATCGCATCAATCACCTCGATAAGATGCGAGCGAAAATCGACAGTAAACACCACCTTGCCCGGGATGATATTGCGCGAATTCGGGTAGACATCCGCATGCCCAATCGCGCCAACCGCATTGGGCTGATGCTTCATCGCGATCTCATGCACAAGCTCGGTGATCCGCGCCATGCCACGCCCGGCGTTCTTGCGCATCGGCATCGGGGTTGAACCGGTGTGGCTCTCTTTGCCAAGCACGGTGCACTCGATCCAACGAAGGCCTTGGCCGTGCGTCACAACGCCGATTTCTTTGCCCTCGGCCTCCAAAATTGGCCCCTGCTCAATATGCAGCTCAAACATCGCATGCATCTTGCGCGCGCCGACCGGCTCATCGCCAACCCAGCCAATCCGCTTCAATTCATCGCCGAATTTCAGCCCTTCGGCATCCTCCCGATCGTAAGCCCAATCCTGCGTATGCTTCCCGGCAAAAACGCCCGAAGCCAGCATCGCCGGGGCAAAGCGCGTCCCCTCTTCATTGGTCCAATTGGTCAGAACAATCGGGTGTTTGGTCTTGATGCCAAGATCGTTCATCGTGCGGATCGCTTCCAGCCCGCCAAGAACGCCCAAAACCCCATCATATTTGCCGCCCGTCGGCTGCGTATCCAGATGGCTGCCCATATAGACCGGAAGCGCATCGGCATCCTCCCCGGCACGGTAGGCAAACATATTGCCCATCGTATCGAGCCCCATCTCAAGCCCGGCCGCCTCGCACCAGGTTTGATACAAAGCGCGCCCTTCGGCATCCTCATCGGTGAGCGTTTGGCGATTGTTGCCGCCTGCAATTCCGGGGCCGATCTTGGCCATCTCCATGAGGCTATCCCACAGACGATTCTGGTTGATCTTGAGGTTTTCCCCCGGTGCAGAACCGGACACAGATGCAGCAGACATGGGCATTCCTTTATCCTCATACCGCCCCGCCCGCTTGGGCCGAGCGGCATATATTTTCGTTTAGTCTAAAGCGCTTAGAACATCACGCAACGTGCCAACCAACTGATCAATATGCGCCTCTTCGATGATTAGGGGCGGCGACATCGCGATAATATCGCCCGTGGTGCGGATCAAAATTCCCGCCTCATAGGCCTTCAAAAACGCCTCAAACGCGCGCGCTGTGGGCTTGCCTTCAATCGGCTCAAGCTCGATCGCGCCGATCAGCCCCATATTGCGTACATCAATCACATGGCGCGCATCACGCAAGGAGTGCAAAGCATCCTCCCAATAGGGCGCGATAGCCGCCGCGCGCTCAAACAATCCATCCTCGCGGTAGGTTTGCAGCGTCGCCAGACCCGCCGCCGAAGCGACCGGATTGCCCGAATAGGTATAGCCGTGAAACAGCTCGATCATCCCCTCGGGGCCCTGCATGAAAGCGTCGTGAATTTGGCTCGTTGCGATCACCGCGCCCATCGGAATCACCCCGTTGGTCAGGCCCTTGGCGACGGTCATCATATCGGGCATCACATCGAAATGCGCCGCGGCAAAACTGCTGCCAAGGCGGCCAAAGCCGGTGATAACCTCATCAAAAATAAGCAAAATTCCGTGTTTGGTACAGATTTTGCGCAGCCGTTCAAGATAGCCCTTTGGCGGCATGATCACGCCGGTCGAGCCTGCCATCGGCTCAACAATACAGGCGGCAATCGTCTCGGGGCCATGCAGGGCGACGATGCGCTCAAGCTCATCGGCGAGGTAAGCGCCGTGCTCGGGCTGGCCCTTTGTCCATTGGTTTTCGGGCAGATGCGTATGGGGCAAGTGATCGACGCCATTAAGCAGATTGCCGAAATATTTGCGGTTGTTAACGATGCCGCCAACGGAAATCCCGCCAAAGCCAACGCCGTGATAACCCCGCTCGCGCCCGATCAGCCGCGTGCGCGTCCCCTCGCCGCGCGCCCGATGATAGGCAATCGCGATTTTCAGTGCTGTATCAACGGCTTCTGAGCCGGAGTTGGTAAAAAACACATGCTCAAACGGCTCAGGCGACATGTCGCGAATGGCCGAGGCCAGTTCAAACGCCTTGGGATGGCCCATCTGAAACGCTGGCGCATAATCCAACTCACCCGCCTGATCGCGGATTGCTTGGGTAATCCGGGGCTGCGCGTGGCCCGCATTACAGCACCAAAGCCCCGCCGTTCCGTCCAATATCTGGCGGCCATCGGCGGTTGTGTAATGCATCCCTTCAGCCGCAACCAACATGCGCGGCTGCTTCTTAAATTGACGGTTCGCCGTAAACGGCATCCAGAAAGCCGAAAGATCATTCGGAACGGAACTGCGGTCCTGCGCCATGGTCACCCTTTTGCGAAAATTGGCGGCGCCATTGGCCCCGCACGCGTTGCTTTGACCAAATGGTCAGGAACAGGCTAACAGAGGCAATGGGGCAGTCAAGCACCACACTTCACAGAAATCGCGCCCAAACGGTGCATTCTTATACGTGATGCGGTATTAGGCCTTTGAGCTGGCCATTTTTTAGGCAAAACTTATTGAATAAGCTGATTTGGGGAAGTCCGATAATGAATGTTTCGCGCCCGCGCACGCGTATCCAGATGAAAAATACTCAAGCGATTTTGGACGCGGCGCTTATTGTCTTCTCCCAAAACGGTTTTCGCGGCGCGACCTTGGATCAAATCGCCCAAGAAGCGGGCCTCTCAAAACCCAATCTGCTCTATTATTTCCCCTCCAAAGAGGCGATCCATTCGGCCCTTCTGGCCGGGTTGATGGAGAATTGGCTCGACCCGCTGCACAAGATGAATCCCGCCGGCGACCCGGTTGAAGAAATTCTCGCCTATGTGCTGCGCAAGCTTGAGATGGCGCGCACGATGCCGCGCGAAAGCCGCCTCTTTGCCAATGAAATCGTGCAGGGCGCCCCCAATATTATGGGCGAAATCACCGGCGATCTCAAAACGCTTGTCGATGACAAATCCGCAGTGATCGCCGCCTGGGTCGAGGCGGGCAAGCTTGCCCCGGTTGAGCCGCATCATCTGATCTTCTCGATCTGGGCAACGACCCAGCATTACGCCGATTTTGACGCCCAAATTCGCGGCATCATCGCCCCCAAAGGCAATGCGCATTTCAAACAGGCCGAGACCTTTCTTGATACGCTTTACCGCCGCCTTTTGACCCCCACCCGCTAAGCGGCGGTTAACCATAGCGCACGAATTTGCTTGGCATTAACCGCCCAGAAACCCTAGCCTCATATATATGGTGTGGGGGCTCCGTATTGAGGAGCATTAGGTATGACAGAGCTTTCTGGAGTGCCATCATTTGGCGGCGGCGGCTTTGTGCATCACACAGCCCCAGCCCCTGAAAAACCGGCGATAGAGCCGATCTCGCAATCCGCAAAGAGCGGGACTGCAACAGATAACAAAAGCGAAGATCGTTCCAATGACGCGCGCAAACTGGTGCAAGACATCAGCTTTGCCGATCGCATTTCGGATCGCGAACGGGTCAGCCCCGAGACGCTCGCAGGACCAACGCCCGCTTTCCAAGCCAGCCTTTTGGAGATCGAGAGCGATTTGCAAAATGTCATCGCCAAGCTGGAAGCCGCGCGCACCCGCAGCCGGGATGAGGCCGCAACGGCCCCTGCCGTAGCGACAAATCCTTCGCAGCCAAGCGTATCAGTCGCGCCCAAAGCGGCCACGATTGAGGCCAATCCTTTGGCCAATGCAAGCCCCGCCGAAGCAACCCGAACCCAAGCGCTTCCCGAAGCCAACCCGGACGCAGCAAGCCGTGAAACACCGGCGCCCGCGCCCAAAGATGCGCCCGAAATCAAGGTTCTGGACACCTCACAAGTATTGCAGGAGCAGGCCAAATCCAGCCAACCGCAACAAAGCGAGGCCACACCAGATAGCGCCAAAACCGGCAAAGTCTGGGCGCTGGAAACGCCCTATGATCTGGGCAGCGCCAGCCCGACCGCGCCAAAACCCGCATCGCCAACCCAGAGCGGATCGCATTCCGGCCCAAGCGAACAGGCCGCATAACAGACCTTCTGGCGCGAAAGACCCTCCGCTTTTCGCCCCGGAATTTCGGCTCAAAGCGCGCTTCGCACAAAGCGCGCAGCCAGACAAAAGCCCCGCTCAAATCTGGCGGGGCTTTTGCTTTTCAGTCGCGTGAATGCCGATTTGGGCCGCGCTATTCGGCCGCAAATGAGGGATTATTCGGATGTTTGGTCCAATCCGCATGACTTGCCTCAACCGGCTTGCCAGTGCGCGCATCAATCACGCCGGGTGCCAGCTCTTCCATCGTGATGCAGCCCTCAACCGGGCAGACATTCACACAAAGATTGCACGCGACGCATTCATCATCCTGAACCTCAAAAACCCGGTCCGCCGACATTGTAATCGCCTGATGCGATGTATCCTCGCAGGCCGCATAACAACGCCCGCAAGAGATACAATCATCCTGCGAAATCCGCGCCTTAGTGACGTAATTGAGGTTGAGATGCTGCCAATCCGTCACGTTGGGCACCGCACGCCCAACCAGATCAGCAACGCTGGCATGGCCCTTTTCATCCATCCAATCGCTGAGGCCCGAAATCATCTCTTCAACGATCTTGAACCCGTAAGTCATCGCCGCTGTACAGACCTGCACATTGCCCGCGCCAAGGGTGATAAATTCCGCCGCATCGCGCCATGTCGTGATCCCGCCAATCCCCGAAATGGGCATCCCGCGCGTACTCGCTGAGCGGGCAATTTCCGCCACCATATTCAGCGCAATCGGCTTCACCGCCGGGCCGCAATAGCCGCCATGCGTGCCCTTGCCGTCAATCGTTGGTTGCGGCGCGAAATTATCCAGATCAACACCGGTGATCGAATTGATCGTGTTGATCAGCGAAACAGCATCCGCCCCGCCTGTCTTGGCCGCCTCTGCCGGATAAAGAATATTGGTGATATTGGGCGTAAGTTTTACGATCACCGGCATGCGCGTATTGGCCTTACACCAGCGCGTAACCATCTCAATATATTCAGGAACTTGCCCAACAGCCGATCCCATTCCGCGCTCGGCCATGCCATGCGGACAGCCGAAATTCAGCTCAACCCCATCCGCGCCGGTTTCCTCAACCAGCGGCAAAATGGCCTTCCAAGCCGCCTCTTCACAAGGGACCATCAAGGAGACAACAACCGCGCGATCCGGATAATCCCGCTTCACCGCTTTGATTTCGCGCAGGTTCACCTCAAGCGGGCGATCAGTGATCAACTCAATGTTGTTAAGCCCCAAAAGCCGGCGATCCGCGCCCCAAATCGCGCCGTAACGCGGCCCGTTAACATTGACGACGGGAGGGCCAGCCTCGCCAAGCGTTTTCCAAACAACGCCGCCCCAACCCGCTTCAAAGGCGCGGCGCACGTTGTATTCTTTATCCGTGGGCGGCGCAGAGGCGAGCCAGAATGGATTTGGGCTTTTGATCCCGGCGAAAGTTGATGTCAGATCAGCCATTGGACATATCTCCGGTGGTTTGCAGCAGGATCAGGTTTCCCTCACTGTCGTTAATCATTGCCCAGCGGGTTCCGGGCTCCCAGGGCGCATCCTCTGGGCCGTTCAAAATCGGCACACCTTTGCTTTTCAGCGCATCACAAGCTGCGTCCACATCCAAGGTTCTTAAGACCAAAGCGGGAATGTCTTGATCTTCAATGCGGTCTTTCTGCGTGAAATGCAGCATCGTCTGTGCGCCCTCTAACTGCATGAAAATCCAGCGGCTTTCGCCGTACGCCTCATCCCGCTCAACCAAAAAGCCAAGCTTGTCGCGATAGAAATCCCGCGCCCGGATCAGATCCGTTGCACCAATGGTTTGAAAGTGAATGCTCTCAAACATCTCAAGCAGCCCCCATCAGAATGCTGTGGATATCCATCGCCGCATCGCGCCCTTCGGCAACGGCCGTCACGGTCAGATCATCCCCGCCCGAGGCGCAATCGCCCCCGGCCCAGATGCCATCAATCGTTGTGCGGCCGCGCTGATCGACCATGATTTTACCGCCGGAGATTTCAAGTGCTTCGGGCGCGCCCTCAAGCACTTGGCCGATTGCCTTAAACACCTGATCTGCAGCGATGCGGAAGGTCTCGCCCGTGCCGCTCAAAGCGCCGTCTTGATCGGAGGTATATTCAAATTCAACTTGCGCGCAGGCGCCATTGCCATGGATCGCGACGGGCTGCGCGTTGTAAAGAATGCGCACGCCTTTTGCGGTCGCTAAGTCCTGCTCAAATCCCGAGGCGCTCATCCGATCACGGCCTCGCCGATACGCAATGGTGACCTGATCCGCGCCCAAAAGCTTGGCCTGTACAGCCGCATCAACGGCCGTCATTCCGCCACCAATCACCACAACATTGCGCCCAATCGCAAGGGCAGAAAGATCGCTCGTTTGGCGCAACTCTTCAATGAAATCAACGGCATCCAAAACGCCGCTCTTATCCTCGCCGCTTAAGCCAAGCGCATTCACGCCGCCCAAACCGATCCCAAGGAAAACCGCATCATACCCGGCCTGCAAAGCCTCAAGCGTCAGATCATTGCCAAGGGCAACGCCACTTTGAACCTCAATCCCGCCGATCTGCATCAGCCAATCGACCTCGCGCGCGGCGAAATCATCGGTACTTTTATAGGCCGCGATGCCAAATTCATTCAGCCCGCCGGGCTTGGCGCGCGCCTCCATCAGCACAACATCATGCCCAAACATGGCCAAGCGATGCGCCGCCGCAAGCCCCGCAGGCCCCGCGCCAACAACAGCAATCTTCTTGCCCGTTTCCGCCGCCCGCTTGAAAGGATGCACGCCGCTTTCCATCAAATGATCGGTGGCGTAGCGCTGCAATTGCCCGATCAAAACCGGCTTGCCTTCGGCCATTTCCCGAACGCAAACCTCTTCGCAAAGCGTCTCCGTGGGGCAAACCCGCGCGCACATTCCCCCCAGAATATTCTGCTCTAGGATCGTTTTGGCCGCCGCATTTGGCGTATCCGTGGCGATCTGACGGATAAACAGCGGGATATCAATCGAGGTCGGGCAAGCAACCATGCAAGGCGCATCATGGCAGAAATAACAGCGGTCCGCGGCCACCAAAGCCTCGTGGCGATCAAGGGGCGCGTGCAAATCGGCGAAGTTTTCCTCGATGATCTCGGCGGGCAATCGCGCACTGGCGATCCCTTGGGTAAACGGGCTGTTTGACATGTTGGCTGGCTCCCTCGAACGTGGCTTGCTTGCGGATCAGACTGCCACGTAAAATTATTTTATCAAATGGTAAATTTTTAATCTTTGCCCTAAATCCCGCATCAATTGGGCAAAAACCGCCCCCTAAGGCCTATTTTGCTCAATAATTGCGCAATTTTGGCGCGAAGCAAGCCAAGAGCGCCGCGCCTATCATTTTTTTCGCGCGGCTTTGGTGCGACAATTCTTCTCACTCGCGCCTTTTCACGCTGCAAAGCCTGCCCTATAAGCAACAAAGTATAGCGCAGACCCGCATCAGACGGGCCAACGATAGGCGGTCGAGGAACCCATGGCAAAACAGAACACAAAAGACGATGTGGCCTTCATTCAGGCACTCGCAGAATTGCTCCACGCAAACGATCTGACGGAACTTGAAGTGAAGCGCGAATACGGCGAGGCGGATCGCCTCAATGTGCGCGTCTCCAAGATGCAAGCGGCCGCCCCTGCGCAGGTTTCTTATGCAGCGCCCGCCACTGCCCCCGCGCCCGCAGCACCAGCGGCCGCAGCGCCCGCAGCCGCCCCGGCAGCACCGGCCTCGGCCCCGGCTGATCCGGCCAGCGATCCAAATGCAGTTCCCTCCCCGATGGTCGGAACAGCCTATCTCTCGGCCGAACCGGGCGCCGCAGCTTTCGTTTCCGTCGGTGATAAAGTCGCTGAAGGCCAAACACTGATGATCGTCGAAGCGATGAAAACCATGAACCACATCCCCGCGCCCAAAGGCGGCACCGTGAAACGCATCTTGGTCACAGATGGCGATCCGGTTGAATTCGGCGCAGCCTTGATGATCGTCGAATAGGACGGGCGCATGTTTAAAAAAATCCTCATCGCCAACCGCGGCGAAATCGCGCTTCGGGTGATCCGGGCAGCGCGCGAAATGGGCATCCAATCCGTGGCCGTCCATTCAACCGCCGACAAAGACGCAATGCATGTACGCATGGCCGATGAAGCGGTCTGCATCGGGCCGCCCTCGGCAACCCACAGCTATTTGCTGCCTTCCGCGATCATTTCGGCCTGTGAGATCACCGGCGCTGAAGCGATCCACCCGGGCTATGGCTTCTTGTCGGAAAACGCGAATTTCGTCCAAGCGGTCGAGGATCACGGCCTTACATTCATCGGGCCAACCGCCGAACACATCCGCATGATGGGCGATAAAATCACCGCCAAAGATACGATGAAAGCGCTCGGCGTGCCCTGTGTTCCCGGCTCTGAGGGCGGCGTTCCCGATTTTGAAAGCGCGCAGAAAATTGCCGCCGACATCGGCTTTCCGGTCATCATCAAAGCCACAGCAGGCGGCGGCGGGCGCGGCATGAAGCTCGCCAAAACGGCCAAAGATCTGGAAACAGCGTTTCGTACCGCGCGTTCCGAGGCCAAATCTGTCTTTGGCAACGATGAGGTCTATATCGAGAAATACCTCCAAAAGCCGCGCCATATCGAGATCCAAGTCTTTGGCGATGGCAAAGGCAAAGCGGTCCATCTGGGCGAGCGGGATTGCTCGCTTCAGCGCCGCCACCAGAAGGTTTTTGAAGAGGCCCCCGGCCCCAGCATCACCCAAGAATTGCGCGATAAAATCGGCAAAGTTTGCGCCGATGCTTGCGCCAATATCAATTACATCGGCGCCGGCACGATTGAGTTTCTCTATGAAGACGGCGAGTTCTATTTCATCGAGATGAACACCCGCCTTCAGGTGGAACACCCTGTTACCGAGGCGATCTTTGGCGTCGATCTGGTGCGCGAGCAAATTCGTGTCGCCGCCGGGCTCGATATGTCTTGGACGCAAGAAGATCTCAAGATCAACGGCCACTCGATTGAGGTGCGGATCAACGCGGAAAAGCTGCCAAACTTTACGCCTTCTCCGGGCCGGATCACCCAATTTCATGCGCCCGGCGGCCTTGGCGTGCGCATGGACAGCGCGCTTTACGATGGCTATTCGATCCCGCCCTATTACGACAGCCTGATCGGCAAGCTGATCGTGCATGGCCGCGATCGTCCCGAAGCTTTGGCCCGCCTCAGCCGCGCCCTTGGCGAATTGATCGTGGATGGGGTCGAAACCACCCTGCCGCTGTTTGATGCGCTTCTGGCCGAGCCAGACATTCAAAGCGGCAGCTACAACATCCACTGGCTGGAAAAATGGCTCGAAACCAACTTGGGCTAACATGGCGCGGCGCGCGCCATGAGTGAAAAGATCACGCCCGAGCTGTTGCTGCACGCCTATGCAAGCGGCGTATTCCCGATGTCAGAAAATGCGGACGATCCAGAGATTTTCTGGGTCGATCCGCGCCATCGCGGCATCTTCGAGCTTGAGAGTTTTCACATATCCCGCACATTGGCGCGCCGCATAAAGGCCGAGCCATTTGGGATCACACTGAACAAAGATTTCAGCGCTGTGGTGCGCGGCTGTGCGGATCGCAAAGAGACATGGATCAACCAGCAAATATTTGATCTCTATGAACAATTACATGAGATGGGCTACGCTCACTCGCTGGAAATATGGGACGGCGATGCGCTTGTCGGCGGGGTTTATGGCGTTGCGATTGGCGGCGCTTTCTTTGGCGAAAGCATGTTCTCACGGCGCAAAGACGCCTCAAAAATCGCGCTGGCCTATCTTGTTGATCGCCTGCGCCTTACGGGATTTTCGCTGTTTGATACGCAGTTTATTACGCCGCATCTGGCCAGCCTCGGCGCAATAGAAATACCGCGCGCGGCCTATAAAAAACGGCTAGAAAAGGCGCTAAATGGCGAAGGCGATCTGGCCCGTCCCGACATTTCGCAGAGCGCTCAAGAGGTTTTGCAGCGCAACGCCCAAACATCATAGCGCGGATGATCCAGCGCATTGAGCGCCGGGCTTGAGGCCACCATCCAGCCCTGAAACGCCGCCTCGTCCTGCCCGGTATTGCGGATCACCAGATAGGTATAGGCCTCGCTCGCGGCATTGCTGGACGGAAAACGGCAATCGCCCAGCGTGATATCGATCCGCCCAAAACGAACCGTTTCGCCTTTGGCAATCTCAAGATCAACAACCTGACCCGACAGCTTATCAAGCGCGCGGATCACGGCTCCGGGCGCGGGGGAGACGCTGTCTTGGGTCTCGGTTGTGATGTCATTTAGCTCGCGCTGGCTCCCCTCGGGAAGCTTCTGCAGCTCTTCCAAGGAGAGGCTTTGCGCGTTGATCGGGCTCGCTAATAATGCGATTGCACAAGCCACCAACGTTGCGCGCAAAAGGCTCATTCGCCGCCGCTTCCGGAGACGAATTTGAGCAAAAGCTGCACCAAGCTCACTGAGCTTTGCGTATCAATCACTTCGCCGCCGGGCTCAATATTGAAAGGCGATCCGCCGGGCACCAGCTCAACGAAATTGCCGCCCAAAAGCCCCTCAGAGGAAATCATCGCGGCCGTGTCATCGGGCAAAATAATTCCTTCGCGCACGGAAAACTTGGCCTCAGCGCGAAAGGTCTCATTGTCGAGTTCAAGGGAGGTGACCGTTCCGACTTTCACGCCGGCAAGGCGCACATCAGTGCCAACCGAAACGCCCTCAATCGAGCGGAACGAGGCGCTGAGATCATAGGATCCGCCGCCCGAACCACCAAGGCCTGCGATCTGGCCCGCATAGACCAAGAACCCAACCGCGACCGCCAAAACAGCGCCGCCCGTTACAATCTCTGTGGTATTTTCTGCCATCTGATCCCGCCCTTTTGCGCGCTGCCCAGCTTGAAATGCTGTGCTGATCTCATTGCTCAGCGCCTTATTGCGGCGTCCAAGCCTCATAATCGCTGCGATCTGTGGGCGCATTGTTGCGGATCGAGCCAGCCGGCGCATAGGCTATGGCCGTTCCGGTTAAATTTGCCTGATGCGGCTTTTCCCAGTCTTTATGGACAAGCGGCGCCTCTGTTGGCGGCAGATCATAGGTGTGATGCAGCCAGCCATGCCAATCGGGATTGACCCGGCTCGCTTCAATCTCGCCGTTATAAATCACCCAACGCTTCTTATCATCGCGGGTTTTGTAATAGATGTTGCCAAGGCTATCGTCGCCGACGCGCACACCTTTGCGCCAAGTGAACAACTGTGTGCCCAGCGTCTGACCGTCCCACCAAGTGAACACGCGCAAAATTGATTTGAGA
Source organism: Halocynthiibacter sp. (assembly GCA_047631555.1). Lineage (GTDB taxonomy): Bacteria > Pseudomonadota > Alphaproteobacteria > Rhodobacterales > Rhodobacteraceae > JBLHZY01. The sequence goes on from JBLHZY010000001.1 coordinate 1,143,607, forward strand.
ATACCCATGGGAGCCTCCTGGAAACCTGAACAAACATATGCCGTATCGCGCGCAAAACGTCCAGAGCTTAGCGCAGGCCCCGCCCCGCTATCCGCGCTGCTTGGTCGCAAAAAAGGCGCCCGCTGATTGGGGCGCCCTTAAATTCGTGAAACACCTCGCGCGTTTAGCCCGCGCTGGCTTCTTCAACCTTTGGCTCGGAGTGGATCATCAATGGTTTGGCGTCAGAGTTGACCGCCTCTTCATTGACCACAACCTCTTCAACAGAATCCATACCGGGCAGATCAAACATCGTGTCCAGAAGGATATCCTCAAGGATCGAACGCAATCCACGCGCGCCGGTTTTGCGCTGAATGGCGCGTTTGGCGATCGCCGTCAGCGCATCATCCGTGAAGGTCAGCTTGGCATCTTCGAGCTCAAACAGGCGTTGGTATTGCTTGACCAGCGCATTTTTTGGCTGTGTGAGGATGGTTACAAGCGCATCTTCATCCAGATCGGTCAGCGTCGCGATCACCGGAAGGCGGCCAACAAACTCTGGAATCAGGCCAAATTTGAGCAAATCTTCAGGCTCCAGCTCGCCAAACATCTCGCCAACGCCGCGGGAATCTTCGTCCTTCACATCCGCACCAAAGCCGATGGAAGAGCCTTTGCCGCGCATCGCGATGATTTTTTCGAGGCCTGAAAAGGCGCCGCCACAGATGAACAGGATATTGGTTGTATCCACTTGCAGGAATTCCTGCTGCGGATGTTTGCGCCCGCCTTGGGGCGGCACGGAAGCAACTGTACCTTCCATGATCTTCAGCAAAGCCTGCTGAACACCCTCGCCCGAAACATCGCGCGTGATGGAAGGATTGTCCGACTTGCGGGTAATCTTATCGACCTCATCAATGTACACGATGCCGCGCTGTGCGCGCTCAACGTTATACTCAGAGGCCTGCAACAGCTTGAGAATGATGTTCTCGACATCTTCGCCAACATAACCCGCTTCGGTCAGCGTTGTCGCATCGGCCATGGTGAAGGGCACATCAAGAATGCGCGCAAGTGTTTGAGCAAGAAGCGTTTTACCGCAGCCGGTTGGCCCAATCAGCATGATGTTGGATTTCGCCAGCTCAATATCGTTGCCCGATTTGGCCGCGTGGTTAAGCCGCTTATAGTGGTTGTGAACCGCAACAGAGAGAACACGTTTGGCCACGGATTGGCCGATCACGTAATCATCCAGAACGCTGCAAATCTCAAGCGGCGTCGGCACGCCCTCGGAAGATTTCAGGCCCGAAGATTTCGTCTCTTCGCGGATAATATCCATGCACAGCTCAACACATTCATCGCAGATGAACACAGTCGGCCCCGCAATAAGCTTGCGCACCTCATGCTGGCTTTTGCCGCAAAACGAGCAATACAATGTGTTCTTGCTGTCGCCACTCGATGAATTCGCCATTACATTCCCCTAGGCCCGCTGGCCCGTCTAACTCATTTGCGCCGATGGCGCCTTTATCAAAGCGCCGCGGGGGCGCATCAATCTGGTGCCCGTTTCAAAACACTAGGACAGCCAATTTGCAGGCACAATGCCAAATTACCTTATCGTAGGGTCTTGGCGGGCGCATCCGCGAAACAATGCCCAATTGCCCAGCAAACTAAGCCCTTGGTCTGAACAATTTGCAAAAACGCACTGCATTTTTACCAGCCCCTCAAAGAAAATCACTCTTGAGGGGCTGGATTGATTTTAGCTTTCCGCGTCTGGAATGGCGCGGCTCTCGAGGATCTCATCAATGAGGCCCCAATCTTTTGCGTCTTCCGCAGACATGAAATTATCGCGCTCAAGCGCGTCCACCACGGCCTTCAACTTTTGGCCAGTGTGTTTGACGTAGATGCCATTGAGGCGATCTTTGAGCTTCTGGGTTTCTTGGGCGTGGATCATGATATCCGTCGCTTGGCCCTGATAGCCGCCCGAAGGCTGGTGCACCATGATGCGGCTGTTGGGCAGCGAGAAGCGCATGCCTTTTTCGCCAGCCGTCAAAAGCAGCGAGCCCATCGAGGCCGCCTGCCCGATCACCAAAGTCGAAACTTTGGGGCGGATATATTGCATCGTGTCATAGATCGACAGGCCCGAGGTCACAACGCCACCGGGGCTGTTGATATACATCGCGATTTCTTTGGAGGGATTCTCTGCCTCAAGGAACAAAAGCTGCGCGCAAATCAGGCTCGACATGCCGTCATGAACGGGTCCGTTGAGAAAAATAATCCGCTCTTTGAGCAGTCGCGAGAAAATATCATAAGCGCGTTCACCGCGGCTTGTTTGCTCGACCACCATGGGTACGAGCGTATTCATATAAGTATCAAATGGGTCTTTCATGGTCCGCCTGCCTCAACTGTCGGGAAATATGTAGCGCCTAATTCTTACCTGAGTCTTAGTGAGAGGCGAGAACCCCTGCAAGGGCACCCAGCCCGATTTCCAAATCCACCCTGCCCAACAGCATAGAGCATCAATTGGTTAACGGGGCGTTAAATCCTTATAATTCAATGAAATAACACGGAAAATCCCGCCCCAATACGGCCTGACGCGACGCCAACGCATAGCTCCAAGCGGGGCGAAATATATTTACCCAATCCGCCCTTGTATGCCCCGCAAAGCGTCCCATGACACGATTTTTTGCGCCTTTGCCCGCCCATCAATCGCCCTCACCTCAACCCAAAGCGCTTTAAATTGCGACTTTAAATTGCGGCGGCGCAGCACGTTTTAAATATGGGCCGCCAATTAAATCAAACGATGCGCGCAAACCCGCCTGAAGCCGGCGCCAGCCCCCCGCCGGATCAAAAGAAATAGCCTAACCGCTTGAACAATAGAACGAAGGCGTTAGGCTATGCCGCGAATGAAAAGCGCAAACAAGCGCTTTCAAGGGGGAAAACTTGGCACCAAATACGCAAGGCAACGATGGCTTTGTGGTCTTTGACCACGTCCAAAAAAGCTACGATGGCGAAAATCTCGTCGTTAAGGATTTGAACCTCGATATCGGCAAAGGCGAGTTTCTGACGATGCTCGGGCCATCAGGCTCTGGCAAAACGACCTGCCTTATGATGCTTGCCGGGTTCGAGACCGCCACCAACGGCGATATCCGCCTTGATGGCCACCCGATCAACAATATCGCGCCCCATAAGCGCGGCATTGGCATGGTGTTCCAAAACTACGCGCTCTTCCCGCATATGACTGTCGCTGAGAACCTCGCCTTTCCGCTTGAAGTGCGCAAACTTGGCAAATCCGAGCGCGAAGAAAAAGTGAAACGCGCGCTTGATATGGTCCAGATGGGCGAATTTGGCGGGCGCCGCCCTGCGCAGCTTTCGGGCGGCCAGCAACAGCGGATCGCTTTGGCGCGCGCGCTGGTGTTTGAACCCGAACTGGTCTTGATGGATGAGCCGCTCGGCGCGCTGGACAAACAGCTGCGCGAACACATGCAGTTTGAGATCAAACGCATCTCCGATAACCTTGGCATCACGGTTGTTTATGTGACCCACGATCAAACCGAAGCGCTGACCATGTCGGACCGCGTCGCTGTTTTCGAGGATGGCCGCATCCAACAACTCGCGCCGCCAGATCTGCTTTACGAGCAGCCCGATAACAAATTTGTCGCCCAGTTCATTGGCGAAAACAATGCCCTGCAAGGCACTGTTAAAGAGATCAAAGATGGCCTCGCTTTGGTGCAGCTCGATGACGGCAGCTTGATTGATGCGATGCCTGTCAATGTCACCGAGCCCGGCCAACGCACGACAATTTCGATCCGCCCTGAGCGCGTTGAATTCCTCAAAGATCGCCTCTCGCCAGATGCGCATCTGCTCAAGGCTGAAGTGCTCGAATTCATCTATATGGGCGATACATTTCGCACCCGCCTGCGCGTTGCCGGCCGCGATGACTTCATCGTGAAATGCCGCAACGCGCCTGATCAGGTCCGCCTAAAACCGGGCGAAACGATCGAGATCGGTTGGTTGCCAGAGGATTGCCGCGCGCTTGATGCGTAAGCGGGAATAAAGAATGCCGCGCAATGGGCCTCGGGCCTTTGCGCGGTCTGGTCTGCAAGCTGCCCGGAGCGGGCCGACCTAATAATATGTAACCGGAAAAACTTTAGGGAGTTCACGATGACACTCAAAACCACTCTGCTCGCAACAAGCGTTCTTACGCTCACTGCTGGCTTCGCATTCGCCGATGGCCACGCTAAAATGGCCGACGCAATCACACTCGTATCTTGGGGCGGCGCCTACCAAGCCAGCCAAACCAAAGCCTATTCCGACCCCTACAAAGCAGCCAACGCAAGCGTTGCAATCACTTGGGACGAAAGCTCGCCCGAAGCTGTTGCAAAACTGCGCGCCATGAACGAAGCCAAGAACATCACTTGGGATCTCGTGGACGTTGAAGCGGCTGATGCGATCCGCCTTTGCGACGAAGGCCTCGCAATGGAAATCGACGCAGACACAATGCTTGCGGCCGGCGACGATGGCTCCACAGCAACAGCCGATTTCGGCGACATGCTGGTTTCGGAATGCTTCATTCCACAAATCGTTTTCTCGACAACATTCGGCTACCGCACAGATAAGCTGGCCTCCGGTGTTGATGCACCAACAGGCGCTTGTGATGTGTTCGATCTTGCCAAATACCCTGGCAAGCGCGGCCTGAACAAACAGCCGACAGCCAACATGGAATGGGCGCTGCTTTGCGATGGCGTTGCCTATGAGGATGTCTATTCGACACTCGAAACAGAAGAAGGCCAAGCACGCGCTTTTGCTAAGCTTGACACAATCAAAGCCGAAACGCTTTGGTGGTCCGCATCCGCAGAGCCAATCCAATGGCTTGCTGATGGCGAAGTCTTCATGGCATCCGCTTATAACGGCCGCCTCTTCTCGGCAATTGTTGAGCAAAATCAGCCAATTGGCATGGCATGGAACTGGCAGATGTTCGATCTTGACGGTTGGGTCATTCCAGCTGGCCTTCCAGCAGATCGCCTTGCGCGCACACTTGATTTTGCAAAATACGCAACAGACACCAAGCGTCTTGCAGACCAAGCAGCTTATATCTCCTACGGTCCAGCACGTGCCTCTTCGGCACCGCTCGTAGGCAAGCACGCAGAGCTCGGCATCGACATGGCACCACATATGCCAACCGATCCAAACAATGCTGAAAACACATTCGTAAACAACTACTCATGGTGGGCTGACTACCGTGACGATCTGGATGCGAAATTCCAAGCATGGTTGGCGAAATAATTCTCGCCTAACGCCTTTGAGGGGGCCCGGAATATCTGGGCCCTCTCACTTCACGCAAGCCGTTTAAAGCGCTGCGAATAACGCGACCAAACAGGGACCATCTGCCAATGGCCAATGATGTGAATACCGCTCCAAGCGCCGATCAATCCGCCGCAAGCCAAATGGCAGACGGGCCGATGATTACCGCCGATGGTGTCCCGCTGAAAAAGAGCCTCGCGCGCGCCCTTCGCCGCGAAAAACTGCGCGCCCTTGCACTGATCGCGCCGCTGCTGATCTTTATCCTCATTACCTTCATCGCGCCCATTGGCGAGATGCTGTTTCGCTCGGTCAAAAACGAGATCGTCTCCCAGACCCTGCCGCGCACCGTTATCGCGCTTGAGGACTGGAGCGCCGAAGATGGCCAAGCCCCTGACAACACAATCTTTTCCGCGCTGCACCACGATCTCTATATCGCCGTTGAGCGCAAAGCCCATACCCGCCTTGGCCAACGCCTGAACTACGAAAAATCCGGCATGTCCTCGCTGTTCCGCAAAACCGGGCGCAAAGTCGATGATATGGCCAAGGATCAACAAGCTGCCTTCATCGCCGCCGATCCCGCGCTCAAAGACCCAACAACATTCGTCGCCCTTTTTGCCGATCCCGATTGGAGCGCGCGCGAAGCCGAATGGATCGCCGCGGGTAGCGAAGGCAAAGCCCCGCGCCTGCGCCTCAATAGCCCCTCCGCCATCGCCCTGCCCCAAACCGCCGCCGCCTATGAGGCCTTTGCAACCTTCTCCCAAGTTGAGAAAGGCAAAAGCCCCAACACCGCCAAAGTTTGGACGCTGGTTTACGCTGGCCTTTATGATGATCTGAGCGCCGCGCCAAGCGCGCCAACCGGCTTTACCCCCGCGCTTGATGCAACGCTCGCCAAAGCCCATACCGCCGCCGCCTCTATCGCGCCGGTCGATTTCAGCGCAGCCTTTGCCAAAGCGGATAAAGATTGGCTCGACCCAGAGGTCTGGAGCCTAATGAAGACCTATTCCTCGCCCTATACGGCGGGCTATTTCTTGCGCTCGATCGATCTGCAACTCGGCGCGGATGGGGTGACCAAAACCCCCGAAAACGAGCGCATCTATATCCGCCTTTTCATCCGCACGATCCTGATGTCTATGGCGATCACGCTTAGCTGTATCCTCTTGGGCTATCCGGTTGCTTGGCTGTTGGCCAATCTGCCAACGCGGACCTCTAACCTGTTGATGATCCTCGTGCTTTTGCCTTTCTGGACCTCGCTCCTGGTGCGAACATCCGCATGGAAAGCCCTGCTTCAAAGTCAAGGCGTGATCAACGATATCCTCGTGTGGCTCAATCTCGTTGGCGACGCTGAACGCCTTGTGATGATCAACAACGTGACCGGCACAATCATCGCAATGACCCATATTCTGTTGCCCTTTATGATCCTGCCGCTCTACTCCGTGATGCAGACCGTCCCCGAGACATATCTGCGGGCGGCCAAATCCTTGGGAGCGACAAACTGGACAGCCTTCTGGCGCGTCTATTTCCCCCAATCCGTGCCGGGCATTGGCGCAGGCTCGATCCTCGTCTTCATCCTCTCCATTGGCTATTACATCACGCCCGAAATCGTCGGCGGGACGAAGGGCGTCTTTATCTCAAACCGGATCGCCTATCACATCTCCGCCTCGCTTAACTGGGGCCTCGCGGCCGCCCTTGGCGCGATCCTTCTGGCGGCTGTGATGCTGCTCTATTACGCCTACGATCGCATCGTCGGCATCGATAACGTGAAATTGGGTTAAGGATATGAGCATGCAAAACGCCGCCACCCCCTTCAGCCTGAGCCTCGCCAAAGTGCCCAAAGCGCCAAAGATCGGCAAAGCGGCGCTCTATCGCTTCACCCTGCCGCTTATGGCCGTTGCTGGCGCGCTGTTTGGCTACTTGGCCGGCAATGCCGCGGGCAATCCGCTATCTGGGGTGATCCTCGGGCTGATCCTCGGGCCCGCGCTTGCCTATGTGCTGACCCAGTATCTGCCCCGCTCAAAAGGGCGCCTTGGGACCATCGTCGGCGCTGCTGTTGGTGGCTTTGTGCTCGGCGGATTTGCAGCGGCTCTTGCAGGCGCCATCATCGGCGCTGTGATGAGCTGGATCGCCTATTGGCTCTACTCGGGTAAATACCGCGCCTCCGTGCCGCCCTATGCCACGTCGGGCCAAGTGCTTTGGCACAATGGGTTTCGCCTGATCGTCGGGCTGATCCTGTTCTTCCTGATCGCGCCGATTGTGATCGTGGTGCCGCTCTCGTTTAACGCCGAGAACTTCTTTACCTTCACCCCTGCCATGCTGCGCCTTGAGGCCGATGGCTATTCGCTCAAACATTACATCGACTTCTTCACCAACGACAGCTGGCAGCTGGCGATGAAAAACTCGCTGATCATCGCGCCTTTCGCGACCGTGATCTCCGTCAGCCTTGGCACAGTCGCGGCCATCGGCCTGAGCCAAAGCCACGTCCCCTTCCGGCGCGCCATCATGGCAACCTTGATCTCGCCAATGATCGTGCCGCTGATCATCTCGGCCACGGGTATGTTCTTTTTCTACTCAAAAATGGGCAACTTCTTAGAGGACAGCCTCGGCATGGATCCCGGCCTTGTGGGCTATATCAAAGTGATCCTCGCCCACGCCGCCCTTGGCATCCCCTTCGTGATCATCACCGTGACGGCAACACTTGTCGGCTTTGATCGCTCGCTAACCCGCGCCGCCGCCAATATGGGCGCAGGCCCGGTCAAAACCTTCTTCAAAGTGCAAATGCCGCTGATCCTGCCCGGCGTGATCTCTGGCGGGCTGTTTGCCTTCATCACCTCCTTTGATGAGGTCGTCGTGGTGCTCTTTGTTGGCGCCGCCGCGCAGAAAACCCTGCCTTGGCAGATGTTCATCGGGCTGCGCGAGCAAATCTCGCCAACGATCCTTGCGGTCGCCACGCTCTTGGTGATCATCTCAATCGCCCTGCTCACAACGCTCGAGCTGCTGCGCCGCCGATCCGAGCGCCTGCGTGGCATGAGCCCAAGCTAAGCAAAGCTAAAGGCCGATCTGTCATTGGCGACCTGTTTTCGCAGTTGTCTAAATATCCTCGCGCGAAGCGCATTAAACCTCTGCTCCGCCAGAAGAATTTAATGCCTCCGGCGGGGATATTTTTCCAACTGTGAATGAGAGGGCTTACCCGCTTACGGCTCGCGGAAGGCTTCTTTGGATTTATATAGCGGCTTGAGCAGATAGGTCAGGATCGTTTTGCCGCCTGTGTGCAGCTCGACTTGGGCGCGCATACCGGGGCGGATTTCGATCTCTTGCTGGCGCTCGGTCATGGAATCCAGCGGAACGCGCAGAGTGACCTTATAAAAGGGCTCCATATCGCGGCGCGTCTCATCGGTGAACGTATCGGCCGAGATAAACTGAACCGTGCCCTTCAATGTGCCGAAAATTGTGTAGTCGTAGGAGGTCAGCTTGATCGTGGCGGCTTGGCCTTTTTCAACATTGGCGATGTCTTCGGGGCGCACGCGCGCCTCAACGAAAAGCTCTTCGTCCAATGGAATGATCTCAAATATCTCATCGCCGGGGCGCACAACGCCGCCGATGGTTGTTACCGCGAGTTTGTTCACGATGCCGCGCATGGGTGAGGTGATCACGGTGCGGGTAAGCTGATCATTGGCAAGTTTGAGGTCTTGGCGCACAGAGGTAAGCTCTTGCAATGTCTCTGAATATTCGCGGGCGCGGTCCAGATCGGTTTGGGTCACGACCTCGTTGTATTTCACTTGTGCATCACCGTGGGCTTTGCGCGCGCGGGTCACCTCGATCAAAGCTACGATGCGTTCTTTAAGCATCCCTTCCATCAGGTCCATCTCGGAGCGGGCCTGTTTGAGCACATTGGCCGCCCCATCGCGGCGCGAGAAGAAATCGGTCTGGCGGGCCTCTAGCAGAGCCTGTTCTGCTGCGACTTGCGCCGAGGCGCGCTCAGCCAAAGACACTGGAACAAGGAAAGCCATCTCGCCGGCGCGTTCGGCCTCTAGACGGAGACGGCGAATTTCCAGCGCGTCGATCTTATCCTGCAGGTCTTCGGCATTGGTGCGAAACTGAGTGCCTTGCAGCTTGGCCAGAATATCGCCCGGCTCAACCGTATCGCCCTCTTTTACGTAAAGCTCAGAGAGGATGCCGCCTTCAAGGTTCTGAATGATCTGCGGGCGCGAGGACGAAACGAAAACCCCCTCGCCGCGCACGATCTCAGCCACCCAAGCAAAAGCCGCCCATAGCACAAAGATCACCAGCGCCGCGGCAGCCAGCCAAATGATGTAGCTCGGGCCCTTGAGATCGTCCATCATATCGCTATCGGCCACGGCCATTATCCTGCTTCCCGTTCTGCTTTGGCTTTTGAGAGATGCTCAAGCACTTGATCACGCGGACCATCAACCGCAAGGCGGCCGTTTTGCAAAATAACTGTGCGATCTGTGAGCTTTAGGATCGGCACCCTATGGGTTGCGATCACGGCTGTGCGATGCTCAAGCCAGCCCTCAAGGCGGCTCACAAGCGTGCTTTCCAGCGTCTGATCAAGGGCGGCTGTCGGCTCATCCAAAAGCACAATACGCGGGTCTTGCAACCAGATGCGCGCCCAACCAATGGACTGGCGCTGGCCAATGGAAAGCCCCTCACCACCATCGCGAATTTCCAGATCGAGGCCCTTGTGATGGCCGCGCACAAACGGGCCGAGCCCGGCAAAATCAAGCGCCTCAAGCATGCGATCATCGTCGCGCTCAAGCCCGTTGAGATTGAGGTTTTCGCGCAGGGTTCCAGAGAAAAGCCGAACATCTTGGCTCAGATATCCAAGGTTGCGGCGAATATCTTTGGGATCAATCTGCCCCATCTCAACACCGTCAAGCATCAAGCGGCCACCCGAGGGCGCATAAAGCCCAGAAAGCACCTTAAGAAGCGTCGATTTGCCCGAGCCATTAGAGCCAAGAACCGCAACTTTCTGCCCCTCTTTGATCACCAAAGCCGGCACATCAAGAACAAGCCCGCCCTCGGTATCATAGCGATATTCCATCGCGTGAAGATCGAAATTACCGTTCAATTTATCGCGGCGCAGGTAGCTTCGCCCACCTGCATATTCCTGCTCGGCTTCGGCAATCGCATCAAGCCCATCAAGCGCTGCGCGCACATTCGACCAGCGCGCCATGGTGCCCGCAAGCTGGGTCAGCGGGGCAAGCGTGCGCGATGTCAGCAAGCCGACGGCAATGATCGTCCCGACAGTAAATTCGCCTTTGAAAACAAGGAATGTCCCGGCCATCACAGCAATAATATAGGTCGCCTGCTGAAGCCCTTGGCTCCAATAGGTAAGCAAAGCGGCAAGCCGGCGCTGCTCGCTCGATTTGGTTGCCGAGAGGGAATTCAGCTCGTCCCAAAGGCGGCGAACGCGATCTTCGCCGCGCTGGGTTTTCAACGTATCCAGCTCAAAAATCGCCTCATGCAACAGACGAGAGGCCTTAACGGAGGCGCCTTGGGTTTGCTTGGTCAGCTCGATCATCTTGCGCTGAAAGAAATAGCCCGGCGCGACCATCAAGATGCCGCCCACGATCAGCACCCAAACGATATTGCCTGCAATCGACCAAACCAGCAGCAAGAATACCGCGATAAAGGGCACATCCGTGATCGTCCCGATGGTCGAGGAGGTAAAGAATTCGCGCACCGAGCCAAACTCGCGCATCGCCGAGAAAAGGCCCGAGGGCGAGGTGATTTTCTTATCCGAACGCATGCCCAAAATGCGGCCCATCAGAAGCGATTGCACCTGCATCTCGATCACGCGCCCGGCCCCATCCATCAGCCGCGAGCGCGCCAGTTTGAGCCCCGCTTCAAGCGCGATGGCAAGAAATGCGCCGATCGCCAAAACCCACAAAGTTGCAACGGACTGGTGCGGAATTACCCGGTCATAAACCTGCAAAGAAAACAGCGCGACAGCCACAGCAAGCAAGTTGGCCACAAGCGAGCCAAGCGCGATTTCTGCGATTTGGCGGCGAAAGCGCGGGAACTCACCCCAGAACCAATGACGGCTAACCTTGTCAGGCATATGGGTCTGCGCGAGTTGCTTCATCGAGGCTTTGCCACGCAGCAAAACGCCGGTAAACACCGGCTCAAAATCCGCGAGCGGCACATCCATGCGATGGCCCGCAACGCTTGGATCATAGACCGAAAGCGTGTTGCGATCCTGCGAGAGGATCAGCACCGCTTGGCCCGATTTCATGATCGCAAGGGCAGGCCAAAGATCGGGCATGACTTGCGCCACAGTGGCAATCTCGGCCTTCAATCCCGTTGCCTGAAGTCCGACCAACAAAGTGCTTGGCGAGACATCGCCCGGCTTGTGGCCGCGCATCGCTTCATAGGCATCGGCCGCGGCGGCCTCGCTGCCCAAATAGCCCGCATAAGCGACGATCAGATCGGCGCGATTGGCAACCCGGTCCTCGGCGCTGCGCCCAGGATTTTTCGAGGTTTCAAAAACGCGGTGTGCGGTGAAAGCAGGCGCGACGGCGGCATGCTGCGGCTCGGGGCCGTCGGTCAGCTCAATGCGCGGTGTGACATCGGCAATCTGGGGCGCGCTGCTCGGCGCTGCGCTTGAAATCTGTTCTGCTGGCCCGCGGTTGATCCGCGACGGCGCCTCGGGGGCGGGAAATTCGGCCACGGTGCCTGATGTCGGGGCTTGGGCAGCTTCACTTGGGGCGCTGCGGCTAAGAAACGGCAGATCCTGCGCCTCTACATCTGCTTTTACCGCGGTGTTTTCAACGGCTTGCGCTGGCTCCGCAGGATCGCTCGACGCGTCATTCGCGCGGCGCGCCTCAGAAGAACGCGCGCGCTCCTTAAGAACGGGATCAGCCGCCTCGGCGGGCGGCTCTTGCTTTAGGTCGATTGGTTTGGCCTCGGAGGCTGGCTTTGATGGCCGCCGCCCTGCGTTGATCGTAAAGGCTATCGGTTTATCGCTCAAATCTTCGCCCCATCAACCAAAACACCCATTTCTTTTGCAATTTCCAACTGCGTCAGCGGCACATCATATTTCAAATCAATCTGCGCACGGCTTTGATCTATCACCGTTTCATACATGCTGACCAGCTCCAGAACCCTACGTTTTCCGGCCTGAAATTGGCGCTCAAACAGGCGCAGATTTTCTGCCGATTGTGCAGCCAATCCGCGCGCGTCGGCCTCTTGGCGGGCCGAGGATGATACCTTTTGCTCAAGACGTGCCGCGCGCCGATTTGAGGCCTCGACTGCCTCACCAACTCGAAGCGATGCGGCCTCTTCCTGCGCGGTAACTGCGCGTAAATTGTCGCCTGTGTTAAAGCCAAGGCCTGCCCCGCCCGCTTTGATACCGGCCTTGCCCGACGCCAGATCGCCCGACGCAGACACCGAGGGCAAAAGCCCGGCACGATCCATGCGGCTTTGGGCAACTGCGCGCCCGGCTTCGGCCTCGGCCAAGATCACCGAAAGCGCACCCGATCCAAGGCGCGGAACCGTAATGCTCTCAGCGCCCGAAAGCCCCTCAACGCCGCCCGCCGCCATGGTATTAAGCTCGGCCATTGCGGTACTTGCTGTCTCTTTTTGCAAACGCGCATCGGCTTCCATTTCGCTCAGCTTGGCCGAGACAACAGAGAGCTGCGTGCGATCCGCGATGCCGCCATTTACGCGCCCCTCAATGATGCGGTGATATTCGCGCATCTGGATCACGCCGCGCTCGGCCAATGCGGATTTTTCTTGGGCTTTTTGCGCGGTAATATAAAGCACCAGCGCCTCGTAGACCCGATCATTGACGTCCTGCGAAAGCGTCACCGCCGCGACCTCAACATCCGCGCGCGCAAAAGCGCGTTCGGCCTTTTTGCGGCCGTTATCAAACAGCACTTGCTCAACGATCAAGGAAGCGACGAAATCACCCAAGGAGGTGAGGCTAATCGAAGGGCCAAGCGTTGGCAGCCAGTTCTTTGACGCGGCCACAGCGCGCAGCCGGGCCGAGCGCAATTCCGCCTCAGAGGCGCGCGAACTTGCCGCCGTAACGGAGGCTGCGACCCGCCCATAAGCCGAGCCCGGCGCAAGCACGGATTTGCGCGATTGCAACGTCTCGATGATTTGGGAATATTCTTTATCCGCCGCGCCAACATCCTGTTGTTCAAAAGCACCCGCAGGGGCCGCCGCTTTGATCTCTTCGGATTTATTGTTTGCTTTGAAAGGGTTGGCAATGCCCGCCCCCAGAAAAGGCAATTTACCTGAGGTCGCCTCGGGCGCCCCAAGGCAAGCGCTTAGTGTAAACGCCAATGTCGCAAATAATGCGCCCTGCTTGATATGCCCTCGCAAAACCGCCCCCAATATTTCATTGCCAAACTGCAAACCGGGGCGGAGGATCTATGCCCCCCTGCCCCAGCCGTAATCATTAAATAACTGTCACGCCATCTTCGACCATCACGCGGCCTTCATCATCACCAAGGGTGAAGATGTGGTAGGTTTGACCCTCGATAACCGTTGTGTTGCCAGTCGCCTGACCACCAACAATCGAAACCGTATCGTCGACACCGCCGTGAACCGTCAGATCGTTGGAATGATCTGAGAGGCCCTCTAGCTGAGCGGCATTGATCGTAAGGGTACTGTCCTCGGCAAAGCGCAGATCGACCGCTTCGATTTGGAAGTTCGCAAGGCCCGGATTGCTCAGATCAACAACCGATGTGGTCGCTTCATCCAGAACAAACATTGTGCCTGTATTGTTGCCAGCGTGATCTTGGGCCGTGACCACAAGATGCGAACCATCGGGAATGGTGTTGTTGAAATCAAACTCCATCTCGCCGCGGCTGTTTGGCCCGGTTGCATCAAAGGACACATCCGAGGCAACGCCATCGTGATTGACCTGCTGGATATCGTAGCTGGCGAAATCCTCGGCATTGGCCGTGCTGATCCCGCGCCCCCCGTCAAAGCCGCGCTCATAGGCGGTGATAACGGGCGCTTCTGCGATCGTATCGACCATGAAGGTCTCTGTGATCGAGCGCATGTTGCCCGCCGCATCAATCGCCGAAATCTGCGCCGCTGCGGTATATTCGCCGCCGGGAATTTCCGCAGCGGTGAAATCAACCGTCCAATTGCCGCTTGCATCAACATTGGCCGCGTGGGTGATCCCATTGACCGTAATGGAAACCTGCGAACCGGCCTCAACCGTCCCGTTCAGGGTCAGCCCATCGGCGCGCTCGGCAGCATTCAAGAAACCGTCGCCCTCAATCTGACCGGCAAGGCCAAGGTTGTTTACAAGCGTATCGACCCGCACCGAGCTGTTGATTGTATCAACGTTTCCAGCGGCATCCGTTGCCGTCACAACAATCGCCTGATTGCTTTCGCCCGCAGGAATATCGCCCGCGCCAAAATTAACCGTCCAATTGCCATTCGCATCAACCGATGCTGGGCGCGATGTCGCGCCAAAGCGCACCGAAACGCTCGAACCCGGCTCAACCGTGCCATTCAGCGCAAGACCGCCCGCGGCCTCAGATGCGTTGATGATATTGTCGCCCGCAATTGGATTGGTGATTTGCGTGAGGTTCATCACGGCCGTATCGACATGAACCGTATCGCTCACCGAGCGGGTATTGCCCGCGCTATCCGTGATGGTCGCGCTGATCGGCGCATCATATGTGCCTTGGGGAATTTCAGCCGCCGCAAAGAGGCTGGACCATTGGCCATTGGCATTGGCGACAACATTATGCGTCGTCCCGCCAAGCGCCACGGCAACCGTAAGGCCCGGCGTCGCTGTGCCGGTAAGCATGACACCATCGGCGCGCTCAACGGCGTTGATCGTGTCATCGCCCTCAATCGCAGCCGCGCTCAGGGCAACATCGCCCGCAACCGTATCAATGCGCACCGTGGAATTGGCGGTCGTAACATTGCCCGCAGGGTCCGTCGCAACGGCCGTAACGGTCGCATTATATTCGCCCGAGTTGATCTCATAAGCGGCAAAGCTCGCGCTCCAGCTGCCATCTGCGGCCACTGTCGCGCTATGCGTTACTGCGCCAAGCGAAACCTGCACGGTCGAGCCGGCTTGCGCCGTTCCGGTCAGAACAACCCCGTCGGAAGCCTCGGCTTGGTTGATGATATTGTCGCCTTCGATCGGCGCGCCAATCGCAACGGCGCCGTGGGTATCCACATGGATCGCGTGCGTCGTTGAAGCAGAGTTGCCCGCCCAATCGGTTGTCGTCGCGGTGATGGTTGTGTCATATTCGCCCGCCGGCAAATCGCCCGGCGCAAAGGTTACGCTCCAGCCGCCATTCGCGCCAACAGTCACAGTGCGGCTCGCGCCCTCAATCTCAATAACAACTGTCGAGCCAGGCTCGGAATTGCCGTTGATGATCACGCCGCCAGAGGCTTCGGTCGAGTTAACGACATTGTCGCCCGCAACCGTATTGACCCCGATAGGGCCCGCGACCGTATCGACAACAATCGTGTCGGTGAAGGTCTGCGCGTTGCCGTGAATATCGGTGGTGATAAAGGTGACACCGGCCTCATATTCGCCCGCAGCCAATTCGCCCGGCGCAAAAGAGAAAGACCAAGCGCCGGTCGAGCTGACAGTCGTGCTGCGCTCAATGCCGCCCACTTGGATCATCACGGTCGCGCCCGCTTCGCCTGTCCCGGCAATATCAACGCCATCCGCATAATCGACACCATTCACAACGTGACTGGCGGATTTCAGACCGGATTGAACCGACAAATCAGGTGGGGTCGTATCAATAAGCACCGAAGGACCGGCCAGACCGATCACATCGCCATCAGGCTCAGTGATGGAAACCGAAACGTCATATCCGCCATCAACAGGCAAAACGCCCGGAAGGAAAGTCGTTGTCCATGAGCCGTCGCCGCCCGCCACAACATCTTGTGTCGTGCCGCCAAGCGTTACCGCAACACTCGAGCCTGGCTCGGCTGTACCCGTAACAACAACTGAATCCGCAGGATTGCCATTTTCATCGCCAACAACAACGACATCGCCGCCATTAACCGTCGGCTCAACAGGAACGGGCTGATTGCCGCCCCCACCGCCGCCGCCACCGCCGCCAGCGATAAGACCGGCGCCCGCAAGGCCTGCGGCACCTGGCCAAAGGCCCGCCAATAAAGGCGCTGCAATTGGCGCTACAACCGGCTCAATACGCTCTAGATCAAAGAAGACCAGATCATCATTTGGACCCCATTTCTCAAGGCCCGCGCTCTCATATACATAGCTCGCCGCAACCTCGCCCTCGCCAACATCTGCCAGCTCAACGCGGTTCAAGCTCCCGTTATCGCTTAAGAAAAGCGACTTTTCAGGGCCCATGTAGAACCCTTCAAGTACAACCGTCGAGCCATCTGCCAGCAAGAGCTGAAGATTGCCTCCGACGCGGGTATAAGAAACGACTTGCCCCGTGCTGAGATTGAGAGAAACTTCCCGACTTCCAGCCGTTGACAATACGCCGCCAACGTCGCTTGCAAGTGTTCCAGTTTGAGTAAGACCTGCGCTATCGCGCACAACATAATCCATAGCAACCATTTTAATACCGCTCTACCTCGTTGGTGCCGCAACTTTTGTGCCGCTTATATTCAATTGCCTCCAGCCTTACAGGAATCGTGATTCTCGCGCTAGGGTAAAATTTCCAGTTTCCGCAAAATGCTGTGAAATCAACCCAAATGTTGTGTTTTTATAAACAATAGGCCCCAATTGGCCGGCCTCTATGGGCGACCGCTAGGGCTAGAGGCCAAACCTCTCACTTCATTGGATCAATTCATTGGGGACTTCGCAGGATATCGCGCACAGCAGAGCCAAAACCCGCTGAAGCATTAAATTCAGTGCTATTTATGAAGGGTTTCGTCGCCCCAAGAGGGAGCGCAAAATCAATTCCCCCAAGGGGCGCGCCAATCAATTCCCCAAGAGACTCGCAAACTAATTCCCAAAGGGGCACGCCAGTGTTCCGCCAAGGGGCGCGCCAAATGAATTCCTAGGGGCGCGCCAAAAAAATCTTGATCATAACAAACATGCTCAACAGCCCAAAGAACGCCACCAAAGCGCTGATGATCGGGTTTGGCGCGGATGGCTGGCCGGATGTGCGCGGCGGAACGATCACTTGAAACGTGCTGCGCCCCAATGCCGCCGCATCGCCAGCCTGCGCCAAAGCGGCCAAACTCGCGCTCAGCGTCTCCTCAGCAATCCGGACCTGAAGCGCTGCGAGCTCGTTCTCAACCAACAATGCGTTGAGCGATTGCGCGCCCTCCTGCGCTTCAACCAACAAGCGCCGTTCCTGTTCAATACGTGTGCGCAGCAATCGCTCACGCTCGACCAAACGCTGCGTTGCATAACTTCCCGCTTGCCCGCCAACCTCAGCCTGCTGGATAAGGCTCACCAATGCCAAGGCCTCGCTCTCCATTTGCTGAATATTGGCATAGACCCCCTCAATTCGGGCCTGAGGGCTCACCTCGCCGCTCGAAATTTGCCGCGATATCAAGAGCTTTTGCGCCTCCGATAAACCAACTCGCGCCTCATCGACGGAACTGCGCGCCTGCGCCATCCGCTGTTCAAATAGCGCGTCAGACAGATCATTAATCTGGACCGCCGTGCGCGCCAGAATGGCCTCAGAAATCAAAATGGCCTGATCCGGCGTGGGCGCACGCACATAAAGCGTCATCAAACCTGTCTGAATATTGATCGAGCTATCGACGAAACGCGTGAATTGATCCCGCTTGGAAATCCGCAAAATCGGGAAATCGCGCAGCCTGCGCACCGGATCCATTTCATCAGAGCTCAGCCGGCTGATCAGGCCAAGCGCGCCCTCAAGATCATCCATAAGCGCCTGAGATCGCACATATTCATCGGCCATAAAGGCTTCGTTCATCTGGCTCGGCGCGGCCAGTGATCCCAGCAATCCGCCAAGATCAGTGCCACTACTGCTCCCCGGTTTTGCAATCACAACAACCGCGCGCGCCTCAAAAAGCGGCACAGCGATCAGCGATTGATACCCAAGCACCAAAAGCGCCGGCCCAAAAACAAAGATCGCCAATTGACGGAGCAACTGCGCCTTTCGCGCCTTTGCGCGCGCTACGAATTCACTTTGCGCCGCGCCAATGGTGCCCCGGTCCGACACCAAGCGCCGCGCCTCTGCCTCGCGGTTCTGGTTCGAGACGCTTTGCGCGCGCGCCTGCTCTTCTTGCGCGATCTTCGCCCGCTCCTCGCGCCAAGCCTGCGCACGCAGATCACTATCCGCCGCGATCACATTGGAACGCTGAACACCTTGCTCGTCATCCGCTTCCCTTTGGCTTTCAGACCTTTTCAAGAGCATCCTCCCCTTGTTGGTCCCCAGACATCACGCTGCCTTGGCGCAAAACCTCCATCGCCAATTCTACATCACAAACCGGCGACAACATCCCGTTTACAAGAACAAAAATGCGATCGCACCACTGCTCAATTTGGCGCGGATTTTGCGAAATCAGGATCAAGCCCGCATGCTGCAATCGCTGCGATAGCCGCGCCTCGATTGCTTCGTTATTTCTCCCCGCGGATAGGCCAAGCAGCTCATCAGCAACATAAACGTCACAGCGCGGCGCCAGCGAACAAGCCAACGCAATTTGCACGCGCTGCGCCGAGGAAACCGCACTTACCGGTCGCGAAAGCAGCTCCGAAATCCCGGGCCAGCTTTCGACAAATGCCAACATCTCCTCGCAATTTTCGCCCGCAAGCTGCGCAAGCAGAAAAACATTCTGCGCGACGCTCAAATCTTGATGAAGCGCGCCGCCATAGCCAAGCGGCCATGAGATCCTCCCGCGAACCTCTATCACCCCGCTATCAGGCCGCTCATTCGCGCAAAGCAAACCCGCCAATGTCGATTTTCCCGCGCCCGGCGCAGCAAGAACCCCAATTCGTTCGCCCGCCCCAAAGACAGCATTCGCGCGCTCCAATATCACCCGTTTCTTGCCGGCAACTGACACGGATTTACGAACATTCGACAGAATAATCATCGCCCGCTCCGCCTCAATCCACGCAGCGCGATCCAACGCTCAAGCACCAGTGATAAAAGGAAAAATACCGTTGCAATCGTGAATGGATACCAAGCTTCAGCAATCTGCGACTGATACCCCAAAAAATATCCGCTGCGCATAATCTCGACAGCATGAAACAGCGGGCTGAACCAAAGCCAGTCCTGCGCCGAAGCGGGCATCTCCATCGCCGCATAGAAAACCCCAGAGGCCCAAAACATCGGGCGCAAAATGATCGGAACGGCCCGCGCGAAACTATCGCTCCAAAGCCCAAGAACCGCGGCAAAGCGCCCAAAACTTGCGCCAAGCAGCCAGGCCAAGCCAAGCCCCAAGATCAGGGAGGCGATATCATGCGGAGGGCGAAGGTCAAAAAACAGCGTAAAGCTTGCAAAAATCACCCCAGACAGGATCACAAAATTGAGCAACTCAAGATATGCCGAGGCCATCATCAGATCGCCATATCCAATCGGGCGGATCATCAGCAACTTTCGACCCGCTTGAACCGAACGCGCCATCGATGCGATCGTTTGGCGAAACAAAATATAGGGCAAAATCCCCGTTGCAACAAAGAGCTCGGGCGCAACAGCAACCGGGGGAACGCGCTCCAAAATCTGAAAGGCAATCACGACAAAAGCGATCCAAAACAACGGCGTAAGATAGGCCCAAAGATACCCCAAAGCACCGCCCGCATAGCGCGTTTGCCGCTCTCGGCGCATCAAAGCGGCCAAACGCGCGCCATAAGATAAAACCCCGATTTGGGCAGGGTTCTGCGCGCCAATCATTGCAGACCCTCCGCAATCATCAGCTCAGCGCTTCTATCCCTTTGATGCAATGCGCCTTTTGCCACGCTGCCCGCCTTTGCCTTTGGCCCGAGCAAACGATTACCGCCCTCAGGTTGAGGCCGTTTTAGCGCGTTATTGGTTAATGTTCGGTTTCCCTCAGAGGGCTAGCGCTGTGCGGTTTGCCAATTGGGATGGATCCACGGGGCGCTATTTTCAGGCGCAAGCATGCCTTTGCCAAGGATATGATCGGCTGCCTTTTCGCCGACCATGATCGAGGGGCCATTGAGATTGCCATTGGGAATGCGCGGAAAAACCGAGCTATCGGCTAAGCGCAGCCCCTCAACCCCGATCACCCGACATTCCGGATCGACCACGGCGCCAGGATCATCGCGCCGCCCCATCCGCGCGGTTCCGCAAGGATGATAAGCGCTCTCGGCATGTTCGCGGATAAACGCATCGATCTCCTCATCGCTTTGCACGCCAATTCCGGGTTGAATTTCGCTCGCAACAAAGGGGGCAAACCTGGGCTGGTTAAAGATTTCGCGTGTGAGGCGAATACAGGCACGAAACTCTTCCCAATCAGAGGCTTGCGACATGTAGTTAAACTGAATTCTCGGCGCATCTTTGGGATCTTTCGAGGCCAAAGTCACCGCCCCGCGAGAGGCCGAGCGCATCGGGCCAACATGGGCCTGAAATCCATGCCCTTCGGCCGCCGCGCGCCCGTCATATCGCACCGCAATGGGGAGGAAATGATACTGAATGTCGGGGTATTCTACCCCCGCTTTTGAGCGGATGAAGGCTGCGGATTCAAACTGATTTGAGGCCCCCAAGCCACGCTTGGTCAGCAGCCATTGCGCGCCCACAAGCGCTTTGCCAAGCAGGTTCCAATAGCGATACAGCGTGATCGGTTGGCTCGCGGCCATCTGGAAATAGACCTCCAAATGATCCTGCAGGTTCTGCCCAACGCCTGGACGATCTGCGATCACTTCAATGCCATGTTCTGAAAGATGCGCCGCAGGGCCGATGCCCGAAAGCATCAAGAGCTTAGGCGAGTTGATCGAGGAGGCCGCAAGGATCACTTCGCGCGCCGCATGGATCACCTCGACCGCCGCGCCCCGCAGAACCTCAACCCCCGTCGCGCGGCCCTCTTCAACAATAACGCGCGTCGCTAAGCCACGGATAACTTTGCAATTTCCGCTCTTCAACGCAGGGCGCAAATAGGCATTCGCCGCAGACCAGCGCCGCCCGCGCCAGACCGTCTGCTCCATCGCGCCAAAGCCCTCTTGCTGGGCGCCATTGTAATCCTCGCTGACCGGATAACCCGCCTCAACGCCCGCCTCAACAAAGGCCGCATGCAGCGGATTATCACGCGGGCCACGAGTGATATGCAGCGGCCCTTTATGCCCGCGCCACGCCGAGCGCTTGCCCCGCCCGCCATGCCAATGCTCCATCCGCTTGAAATAGGGCAATACGTCGGCGTAGCCCCAACCATCCGCCCCCGCATCCTGCCAATGATCGAAATCGCGCGCATGGCCGCGCACGTAAACCATCCCGTTGATCGACGAGCTGCCGCCCAAAACCCGCCCGCGCGGGGTCGCCAATTTGCGCCCGTTCAGATGCGGCTCTGGCTCAGACGAATAACCCCAATCATATAGCGGCATGTTCATCGGATAAGACAGCGCGCCGGGCATTTGGATAAACGGGCCCGCGTCCGTTCCGCCATGTTCAATAACGATCACAGAGGCGCCAGATTGGCTCAACCGATACGCCATCGCACAGCCCGCCGAGCCTGCACCAACAATCACATAATTCGCTTGCATTTTCGCCCCTCAGGAAACACGCAACCAAATATGCGCTAATTATTTCAATGGCTTAAAAGGTAAAGCTAAAGTCGCTCTAGAAGGCCGCTTCAACCGGGCCCATGCCCACATAGATCGATTTGATTTGGCTATAATGATCAAGCGCGGCGGCCGAATTCTCGCGCCCCAGCCCGGATGCTTTGACCCCGCCAAAGGGCATCTCAACGGGCGTTAGATTATAGGTGTTGATCCAGCACGTCCCCGCTTCAAGCGCGCCAATAACCCGGTGCGCACGGCGCAGATCGGCGGTAAAAACGCCCGCCGCTAAGCCAAATTCCGTGGCGTTGGCGCGCGCAATGGCCTCGCCCTCATCATCAAAAGAAAGGACAGACATCACCGGCCCAAACACCTCTTCACGCGCAATCGCCATCTCGTCGGTGACGCCTGCAAAAACGGCTGGCTCAAGGTAAAATCCGGGGCCATCGCGCCGCGCGCCGCCGTAAATCAGCTTGGCCCCCTCGGCTTTTGCCCCAGCAATATAGGCCTCGACCTTATCGCGATGGGGGCCGCTCACCATCGGGCCGAAATTCACCGCCTCATCAAGCGGGTCGCCGATATTCAGCCCCGCCTCTAAACGCGCTTTCAGGCGGGCTAAGAACGCGCCTTCAATCCCGCTCTGAACAAAAACCCGCGTCCCATTAGAGCAAATCTGCCCGGAGGAATAGAAATTCGCGTTGATCGCCGCAGAAACCGCATCTTCCAGATCCGCATCCTCAAAAATGATCAAAGGCGATTTGCCGCCAAGCTCCATCGTGACATGTTTCATCCCCGCCGCCGCCGCTTGATAAACCCGCGCGCCCGTGGGCACAGATCCCGTGAGCGAGACCTTATCAATCCGCGGATCAGCCACCAAAGCGCCGCCAACATCGCCCATCCCTTGCACCACATTAAACAAACCCGCAGGCGCACCCGCTTCAATCAATATCTCGGCCAGTTTCAGCGCAGAAAGCGGGGTCACTTCGGAGGGCTTAAAGATCATCGCATTGCCGCAAGCGAGCGCAGGCGCGGCCTTCCAGCTGGCGATTTGGATCGGATAATTCCATGCGCCAATCCCAAGGCAAAGCCCCAGCGGCATCCGCACAGTATAGGCAAAATCGCCGCCCGCCCCGCCAAACGGGATTTGCGCGCCCCTATCCGCGGCGATCATCCCACCGAAATATTCAAGCGCATCGGCCCCGCTGGCCGCATCGGCAACAAGCGTTTCTTGCAGGGGCTTGCCGGTGTCGAGCGTCTCTAATCGGCTCAGCTCTTCGTTGCGCGCGCGCATAAGATCGGCCGCTTTGCGCAGCACGCGACCACGCGCGGCAGGCGGCGTTGCGGCCCAAATCTTTTGCGCCGCCAGCCCGCTTTCAATCGCCGCCTCGATCACCGCCTCGGTAGCACTATGAAGCGTCGCGATCACCTCGCCAGTCGCCGGATAAATCACCTCAATCGGCGCGCCACTGGCATCTTCCATATAGGCGCCGTTGACAAAATGGCTGGCTTTGGGCTGGGCAGAAATCGGCATTTTGGCTCTTTCTCGATCAGGTATTTCGGGGCTCGTTCAGCACGCGGAGCACGCGCATTCTTATTCGGCGCGCGGCACACGCGCATTTCATTCAGCGCGCGGAACACGCGCATTTCATTCAGCGCGCGGAACACGCGCATTTCATTCAGCGCGCGGAACGCGCGCGACGGACTCGACCGCGTTCAAATCCATATGGTTGCGCATGTAGCGCTCGGAGGCCTTTTGCAGCGGCTGATAATCCCAAGGGTAATAGCCGCCCGCGCGCAACGCCTCATAAACAACCCAGCGCCGCGCTTGGCTTTCACGCACCGCACCGTCAAACGCACCCAAATCCCAGCGCGCCGCCGCTTGCGCGCGAAAATCAGCAAGGGTTTCGGCCTGCGCCTCATTGCCAGCCAGGTTGCACAGCTCATGCGGATCGGCCTCAAGATCAAACAACTGCTCTGGATCAAGGCTGCAGGCGGTGTATTTCCACCGGCCCGCGCGCAAGCAAATCAGCGGCGCATAAGAAGCCTCAGCCGCATATTCCATCGCAACCGGAGATGTCCGTTCGCCCCCCTGCCCAAGCGGCACAAGGCTCTCGCCCTCAACCCAAGGCATCACCTCTTCCATCGAAATTCCGGCCAAATCACAAAGCGTCGGGGCGACATCGATGTTTGACACTGGCGCCTCAATCAAACCGGGCGCCATATCGGGCGAGCAAATCATCAGCGGAACCCGCGCCGAGCCCTCATAAAAACACATCTTATACCAAAGGCCGCGCTCGCCGAGCATATCGCCGTGATCGGAAACAAACAGGATCGTTGCCTCTTGGCCCGCGCCCTTAAGCGCCTCTAAGACCTCGCCAATTTTGTCATCAAGGTAAGAGATATTGGCGAAATAGGCGCGCCGCGCGCGGGCAATATCAGCCGCCTCAATCGAATAGCTGCGCCAATCATTGGCATCAAAAATCCGCTGCGCATGGGGATCGTGATCCGCGTAATCCATCGCCGGAACGTCGGGCTGAAGATGTTCACAATCGGCGTAAAGGTCCCAATATTTGCGCCGCGCAACATATGGGTCATGGGGATGCGTGAAGGAAACCGTCAGGCACCAAGGGCGCGTATCTTTGCCCCGGCCCAGATCATAGATCTTGGCGCGGGCGTGATGGGCGACCTCATCATCATATTCCATCTGGTTGCTGGTCTCGGCGATCCCTGCGCCCATCACCGAGCCCATATTATGGTACCACCAATCAATCCGCTCGCCCGGCTTGCGGTAATCCGGGGTCCAGCCAAAATCGGCAGGGTAAATATCTGTGGTCAGGCGCTCTTCAAAGCCGTGCAGCTGATCGGGGCCCACGAAATGCATCTTGCCCGACAGGCAGGTTTGATAGCCGGCGCGGCGCAAATGATGCGCGTAAGTGGGAATATCCGAGGCAAATTCAGCCGCGTTATCATAGACCCGGCTGCGCGATGGCAAGAGGCCCGACATGAAACTTGCCCGCCCCGGCGCGCAAAGCGGCGAGGCCGTATAGGCATTGGCAAAGCGGGTCGAGCGCGCAGCCAAGGCGCGCAGGTTGGGCGCATAAAGCCAAGGCGCAGGGCCATCGGGAAACAGGGTCCCGTTGAGCTGATCCACCATAATAATCAAGATGTTAGGATGCGACATTCACAAAGACCTTTGCGTGAGACTTGTCTCTAAATACCCAAGCACCAAAGCCACATTCGCCTCAGCATCAAGCGGCAATTCCGAGAGCGCTTGGCGGATATAAAGCCCATCAATCATCGCCGCGATGCCGCGCGCAAGTTCGCCCGCGCCATTGCCAACCAGCGGGCGTAGATCATGGCGCAGGTTGGATCGCACGCGCTGTTGATAGATATGCAGCAAGCGGCGCGCCTCATCGCTTTTTTGCGCCTGAACGTAAAAATTGAGCCAAGCCGCAATCACTTCGGTGCGAAAATTGGCCGCGGAAAAACTCACCCGGATGATCGCTTCAATCCGCCCTTTAGAGCCCTTGGCAACCGTCAGCGCCCCGCGCACTTCGGCTCCGTAAACCCGCAACGTGTGGCGCATGGCTTCGGCAAACATCCGCTCCTTCGAGCCAAAATAATGATGCGCCAAAGCAGAGGACACGCCAGCGCGCCGGGCAATCTGCGCGACTGTCACTTCTAGCGTTCCCGCGCGCCCAATCTCTGATATCGTTGCCTCAACCAGATCGGCCCGCCGAATTGGTTCCATTCCGACCTTGGGCACCTTAACCTCCAAGAAACAAGTTGCTTAGGCAGGTAAGACGGGTTTTAACTGACTCGTCAATCAATAAAAACCGATAACAAAATTAGGAGAGACTAAATGCTCAAAACAACAGCCGCCTCCGCACTGGCGCTTGTCCTTGGCGCCGGTCTGGCAACAGCTGAATGCGGGGAAGTTGTCTTCTCTGATGTTGGCTGGACGGACATCACAACCACCACATCCGCCACCAAGCAAGTGCTTGAAGCGCTTGGCTATGACGTTGATGTTAAAGTCCTTTCTGTTCCGGTCACCTTCGCCTCGCTGGAAAGCGACGATGTCGATATCTTCCTTGGCAACTGGATGCCTGCACAAAGCGGCGCCATCGGCCCCTATGTTGAAAGCGGCGAAATCGAGCAAGTCGCGATCAACCTGACAGGTACAAAATATACCCTCGCCGTGCCCGCCTATACTTTCGAGAAAGGCCTGCAAACCTATGCAGATATCGCCAAATTCGGCGAAAGCTTAGAGAATAAAATCTACGGCATTGAGCCCGGCAATGAGGGCAATGCCTATTTGATCGGCCTTGCCGAGGCCAACACCCACGGCCTTGAGGGCTTCAAAGTTGTTGAAAGCTCCGAGCAAGGCATGCTGGCCCAAGTTGGCCGCGCTGTTGGCAAGGGTGAAGACGTGGTTTTCCTTGGCTGGGAACCCCATCCCATGAACGCCGCTTTCCCGCTGAAATATCTCTCCGGTGGTGAGGATTTCTTTGGTGGTGAAGGTGTTGTGCACACCACAACCCGCAAAGGCTACTCGGCTGAATGCCCCAATGTTGGCAAGCTGCTGGCCAACCTGAAATTCACGCTGCCAATGGAAAATGAGATCATGGGCGCGATCCTCAACGATGGGGTTGAAGCGGACGATGCCTCAATGGCTTGGATGAAAGCCAACCCCGCCGTTCTTGGCGAATGGCTCGCTGGCGTGACCACCAAAGACGGTGGCGATGGATTGGCCGCCGTGAAAACCGCCTTCGGCCTCTAACGCCTTCAAAACAAACAAACGCCCCGGTTACTTCGCCGGGGCGTTTTGCTATATAGCCATACGATAAGACCGGGGTTAACCTCGGCATCAACGCATCGATCTCGCAACAGGGACACCCCAAATGGAATGGCTAACCGAGCATAAGATTCCGATCGGCAAAAGCGCAAAAAGCGTCTTTTCTTGGCTTCAAGATCACGGCGGATTTTTCTTTGATGGCCTGGCAGCGGCAATGGAATGGATGATCGAGGCCATCCTCTTTTTGCTCCAATATCCGCACCCATTGGTGATCATCGCGCTCTTTGTTGGGCTCACCTACCTGATCCAACGCAACTGGAAAACATGCCTGTTCATTGCCCTCGGCTTCCTCTTCATCCTCAACCAAGATTACTGGGAAGAGATGACAGAAAGCATCACACTGGTGCTCTCGGCCTGCGTTGTTTGCATGTCAGTTGGCGTACCTATCGGGATCGCAACGGCACACCGCCCGCGCCTATTCGCAACGCTTCGCCCAGTGCTCGATCTGATGCAAACCCTGCCGACATTCGTCTATCTCATCCCCGCCATCGTCTTCTTTGGGATCGGCATGGTTCCCGGCCTGATCGCCACCGTGATCTTTGTGCTCCCCGCCCCGATCCGGCTTACGCATCTTGGCGTCGCCTCAACGCCCAAACCGCTGCTCGAGGCGGCCCAAGCCTTTGGCGCAACCCCGCGCCAAACCCTGTGGAAAGTCGAGCTGCCCTATGCTCTGCCGCAAATCATGGCAGGGCTCAATCAAACGATTATGCTGTCGCTCTCGATGGTGGTTGTTGCCGCCCTTGTGGGGGCCGATGGGCTTGGCGTGCCGGTCGTGCGGGCGCTCAATTCGGTCAATACGGCGCTTGGATTTGAAAGCGGATTTATCATCGTGGTTGTGGCGATTATGCTCGACCGAATGCTGCGCTTGGAGAAAAAAGAATGACCAACGCAGTCGAATTCGACAACGTCTCTATCGTCTTTGGCGGCAAGCCTACATCGGCCCTGCCCTTGATGGACGAAGGCAAATCGCGCGCCGAAGTGGAGGAGGCCACAGGCCAAATCCTTGGCGTGCACAATTGCGATCTCACCGTCAAAGAGGGCGAAATCCTCGTGCTTATGGGCCTCTCTGGCTCGGGAAAATCGACGCTTCTGCGCGCGGTGAACGGGCTCAATCCCGTGGTGCGCGGGGCGGCGCGCGTCTTTGACGGGCAAGAGATGATCGATGTGACCAACGCCGATAAAGCCACCCTGCGCCGCATCCGGCTTAATCACGTCGCCATGGTCTTTCAGCAATTCGGGCTGCTGCCTTGGCGCACAGTTGCCGAAAACGTCGGCCTCGGGCTTGAGCTTGGCGGCGTCAATGAGGCCGAGCGCAAACAGCGGGTCGAGGAACAGCTCGCGCTTGTGGGCCTCTCGGATTGGGCCGAGAACCGCGTCTCCGAGCTTTCCGGCGGCATGCAGCAGCGCGTTGGCTTGGCCCGCGCCTTTGCGACCAAAGCGCCGATCCTGCTGATGGACGAACCCTTCTCCGCGCTTGATCCGCTGATCCGCACGCGCCTGCAAGACGAGCTGGTCGATCTGCAACAACAGCTCAAACGCACGATCATTTTCGTCAGCCACGACCTTGATGAAGCGTTCAAATTGGGCGATCGGATCGCCATTATGAAGGGTGGGCGCATCGTGCAATGCGGCACCCCGCGCGAGATCATTGCAAATCCAGCCGATGAATATGTCGCAGATTTTGTCGCCCATATGAACCCGCTCAGCGTGCTCACAGCGGCCGACGTAATGGACCTGCCAAGCGGCACTGAACCGGTCAAAACCGTGCCTCCAGAAGAATGCGTGCAAAACATGATTGATCTTGTGCAAAGCGGCGCTGTCATCGGCGTTTTGCAGGATGGCGCGCTGATCGGCGAGGTCAGCGGCGGCTCTGTTTTGAAGCGACTCGCGCGCTAATTAGGTCGCCATTCAGACGTAAAAGAGCCCTCGCTTTCGGGGGCTCTTTGCGATTCTGGTATGACAAACTCAATGATTTGACCTTCAACTCGACAGAGCTTGCAGCGGTTTGGAAAATTATTTAGCTGCGCAGACCGCCTTGAGTTCGAGGCGATATTTCATAATATTTTCAATCTACTATGACGCATAGCTCATCAAAAATTTCCGAAAATTTTTCAGCCCCTTTAATCCTTAGTTAAAAAGTCGGAATTGACATACCTGATTGTTTCACTCAGTTATCTAGCAAGATCAACACCACCCGCAAAAACCAATGGAGTGGAAAATGCACAGTCCTGAGTCTTTCCTCAATGAAGCCGCCGCCTCCGGTCCGCCCGAAATCCCCGTTCTTTGCGCCCATAAGCTGACAAGCGGCGGGCAAATTGCCCGGATCATGTTGGGCGAAAAAACCTATACATTGCGCATTACCCGCGCTGACAAATTGATCCTTACCAAATGAGCGATCAGTCCCCTTTTCGCCGCCCTCAGTCGCCTATAACGCCTGCCCAAAACGAACAACGCGGCGGCGCGCCAGTCGGCATGATCGATGATCTTGGCCCGATAGAAAGCGCCGCGGTTTTGTTCTTGCGGCTTTGGTCTGATGGGCCGACGGGGCGCGAGGATGTATTGATCGGATTTGAGGCGGCCCTTGGCAAATCCGCCGGCGCGCGCGCCACTGCTGAGTTTGCCCAACTCTATGATCTGTGCCTGCACTATGGGCGCCGCGCCTTGGTGCGCCACGATGTAAAATGCCGCTGCCTCGGGGCCGACGAAAGCTGCTTTGGCACGTTTCTTGCCTGCGCGGTTGAAGGCGCCAGCGAAGACGCGGCCCTCATTGCGACCCTGATCGTGCGCCCCGATATGGCGCTGCCGCTGGCAGGCCTCGCCCAAAGCGTCGGCCTCTCACTACTGCGCGTTGGCAAGGCTTCCGTGCCCGCAATCCGCAGCAAAACAAGCCCCGCAAACACACCCACATCGACAAGACTTCACTGAAAGGAAATCTGATGATCTCGACCCGCTTGGCAAGCACTGCCATGTTCGCTTGCCTTTGTGCCACCTCGGCCTTCGCCCTTGATCGCGCCGCCGTTTTGAACACTTACGCCGACATCGCCAGCGCCACATACACCGACAGCCTCACCACAGCCCAAGCTCTGCGCGGCGCTGTTTTGGCGCTTGTTGAGACCCCGACCCAAGAAAGCTTGCAAGCTGCCCGCGAGGCCTGGATCGCAGCGCGCGCGCCCTACCAACAAAGCGAGGTTTTTCGCTTTGGCAACGCGATCGTTGATGATTGGGAAGGCAAGGTAAATGCATGGCCGCTCGACGAGGGCTTGATCGATTATGTGGATGCCTCCTACGGCGGCGCAACGGACGAAAACGCGTTCGCAGCGCTCAACGTTGTCGCCAATCCCAGCTTCTCGCTTTCGGGCAAAGTCATTGATGGCTCAAATATCACACCGGCGCTTTTGGGGGACATTCTTCACGAGGCTGACGGCGTTGAAAGCAACGTCGCCACAGGCTATCACGCGATTGAATTTCTCCTTTGGGGCCAAGATCTTAACGGCCACAAACCCGGCGCAGGTACACGCCCTGCAAGCGATTTTGCCCAAGACGAAACCTGCACAAACGGCAATTGCGATCGCCGTGCAGGCTATCTCATTGCGGCGACAGATTTGCTGATCTCCGATCTGGAATTCATGGTCGCGGCTTGGGGCACGGATGGCGCTGCACGCGGCGAGGTAACCGGCGATGAAGGCGCAGGCATTGTGGCGATGCTGACCGGTATGGGCAGCCTTTCTTACGGCGAACAAGCCGGTGAGCGGATGCGCCTTGGCCTGATGCTCAACGATCCAGAGGAAGAGCATGACTGCTTCTCCGACAACACCCACAACAGCCATTATTACGATGGTTTGGGCGTTCAAAACGTCTATCTCGGGCAATATAAACGTGTCGATGGCAGCGTGCTGAAAGGCCCCTCTCTCGCTGATCTCGTCGCCGCCGCTGATCCTGCGCTCGACACCGAGATGCAAGCGAAACTGGCCCAAACAATGACAGCCCTTGGCGCGATCAAAACAGCCGCAGAGGGCGGGTTCGCCTATGATCAGATGCTTGAGCAGGGCAGCGCAAAAGGCGAAGCGCTTGTGATGGGCGGCGTGAACGCATTGATCGATCAAACCCGCTCGATTGAGCGCATTGTGCCCGCGCTTGCGCTTGACGAGATCGCGTTTGAAGGCTCCGATAGCCTTGATAATCCCGATGCGGTTTTCGAATAATCGACGGTGAAAAAGGGCGCAAGCTTGGGGCATTTCCTCGGGCTTGCGCTGCCAGCCAACCCGCCCTATGCGGATATAGCCAACTGCCGCTCGCGGCTGCCAAAGGAGCCCCAATCGTGCCAGGCCCTTCCTTTCCTTCTCGGGCGAACCTCGCCCTTTTCGCGGCCCTGATCGCAGGCCTCGCCCTCGCGCCGCTCTCGGCACTGGCAGAGCTGATCCTTGACGATCCGCATCTCTCGGTGATCTCGCGAAGCCCCGAAGAGGCCGCGCGCATCAAAGCGATCACCGCCCCAACAACCGATTTCACCGCCCCCGAGCGCTTTGAGGCCCGCCCCGCTGGCGCCGCCACAACCCGCGCACGCACCAATGCAGACGCCTTCTCGCAAGCCTCTGAAAACATTAGCTTTGAGCGCGAACTCGACTTCAAAGTGGGCAACGGGCTGTTTCGCAAGCTCTGGGTTTCGGCCCCCTCCTCGACAATTGCCTCCGATGGGCTCGGCCCGCTTTACAACGCGCGCGGCTGCCAAAATTGTCACCTCAAAGACGGCCGCGGCCATACTCCCGAAAACAGCGCCGACAATGCCATTTCGATGTTTTTGCGCATCTCGATCCCCGCGTCTGAGGGCTTTGACGATGCCCAAACCGCCCAGATTGAAGACTACATAAATACCCTCCCCGATCCGACCTATGGCGGCCAGCTTCAGGATTTCGCCTCCCATGGCCTGCCCGCCGAATATCGCCTCGGGATAACCTACAGTCCGCGCGAAATAACGCTTAGCGGCGGTGAAGTGATCACCCTGCGCGTGCCGCAATATCAAGCGCTTGATCTGGGCTACGGCCCGCTCGATCCCCAAGCCATGCTCAGCCCAAGGATCACCCCGCAAATGATCGGCCTTGGCTTGCTCGAGGCTATTCCTGCGGGCGATATTCTGGCCGGTTCGGATCCCGATGATCGCGATGGCGATGGCATCTCAGGGCGCGCCAATGTCGTTGCTTCCGTTGAGTTTGGCCGCCCGATGCTGGGCCGCTTCGGCCTCAAAGCGGGCGCGCCTTCCATCAAAGAACAATCCGCTGCCGCCTTCGCCGGTGATATCGGAATTTCCTCGCCTATGTTCCCGGCCCATTGGGGCGATTGCACCCCTGCTCAAACCGATTGCCAAAGCGCGCCACACGGCGATAACCCCGCGCAAGACGGCTTTGAGATAAGCGCCGAAAGCCTTGATCTTGTGACCTTTTATAGCCGCAACCTCGCCGTTCCCGCGCGCCGCGATGAGGGCGATCCGCAAGTGCTCCGAGGCAAGAAAATCTTTTATGAAACCGGCTGTATTGCCTGCCACACGCCCAAATTTGTTACCCACCGTTTGAGCGGTCAACCCGAACAAAGCTTTCAGCTAATCTGGCCATATTCCGATATGCTGCTTCACGATATGGGCGAAGGTTTGGCCGACAATCGCCCCGAGGCGCGCGCCACTGGCTCTGAATGGCGCACCCCTCCGCTTTGGGGGATCGGCCTGACCGCGCAAGTCTCGGGGCATAGCAATTATCTGCACGATGGGCGCGCCCAAACCCTGCTTGAAGCCGTGCTCTGGCATGGCGGCGAAGCACAAGCCACGCGCGATGCAATCATCGCCAGCGATCCCGCAGATCGCGCCGCCCTTATCCGCTTTTTAGAGAGCCTCTGATGCCCCTATCCACGCCCCGATTTGCCGCCGCACTTGCCCTTTATATGGTCAGCGTTGCCTCCCTCGCCCAACCCGCCCAAGCGGATGTGAAAGAGGTGCTTGATCGGGCCTTGCTGCCGAGCTTTGCAACCTTTGCCCAAGCCACAGATGCGCTCGATTTTGTCGCCCAAAACGATTGCACGGCGGCATCTCTCCACGGGGCCTTCCAAGCCGCATATGACGCTTGGATGCCCCTGGCGACCCTGCGCATTGGCCCCTCCGAAATCGGAGCGCTCTCTATCAGCTTTTGGCCAGATACCCGCGCCGCCATTCCCAAAACATTGGCCAAACTGATCGCGGATCAAGACCCAATCGTTGAGGATCAAGCCGCCTATGCGCATATCTCCATCGCCGCGCGCGGCCTCACCGCGCTTGAATTCATGCTCTATGATCAAAGCCTTAGCACCTATGATGCGCAAAGCTACGCCTGTGCATTGACCCGCGCCATCACGCGCGATCTTGCCATCCAAGCCAAGACACTGCAAAGCGCATGGCAGAACGATTTTGCGCAAACCCTCCTAAGCGCAGGCGCCCAAGGCAACGCCACTTACCTCGATAAATCAGAAGCACAACGCGCGCTTTTCACACAGATTTTGGCAGGGCTGGAATTCAGCGTTGATGCGCGCCTTGCCCGCCCGATGGGCAGCTTTGAGCGCCCCCGCCCCAAGCGGGCAGAAAGCTGGCGCGCAGGGCGATCGGTGCGCAATATCGAGCTCGCTCTGAACGGCGCACAGGCACAGGCCGCCGCCCTTGCCACCGGGTACTTGCCGCCCGATTTGCCCCAGACCAGCGCGGCCTTTGATATCGCCTACCAAGCGTTGGCGAAGCTGCAGGACCCGGCCTTTCAAGACATCGAAATGCCCGACGCCCGCTTTCGCGCCGAAGTGCTTCAACAAGCCCTGCGCGCCCTCCAATTGGCGCTTGCCAATGAGATCGGCGTTGGCCTTGGAATCGTGGCCGGATTTAACGCATTGGACGGGGATTAACATGCCCTCCAACCGACGCAAATTCCTCGCAACCCTTCTGGCCGCCTCTGCCGCCAGCGCCGCGCCGCGCATTGGCTGGGCCGCTGCCGGAAGCCCCGCATATCTCGCTGCTGCGCGCCTTCCATCAGGCGCATTTGAGCTGCACGGATTGACCCGCGATGGCGCAAGCCGCTTTGCCGTGCCCCTGCCCGCGCGCGGCCATGCAGGGGCCAGCCATCCAAACAAACCGATTGCCGTTGCCTTTGCCCGCCGCCCCGGCACATTTGCTCTTGTGGTCGATTGCGCCGCTGGAGAGATCCGCCATCATCTAAGCCCGCCAAAGGGGCTGCATTTCAATGGCCACGGCTGCTTTGCCCAAGGCGGCGCGCTTTTGCTCACCATCGAACAAGACGCAAACACAAGCGAGGGTCGGATCGGCTTTTGGGATGCGCGCGATGGCTATCGCAGGCTTGGTGATGCGCCCACCCATGGGATCGGCCCGCATGATCTGCGCTTGATGCCCGACAATGAGACGCTGATCGTGGCCAATGGTGGCATCGCGACAGACCCAAATGGTCGGCGCAAACTCAATATTGAGAGCATGGCCCCAAGCCTTGCATATATCGATCTTGGCGGTGACTTGCTTGAAGAAATGCGCCTTGATCCGGCCATGCACCAGGCCTCGATCCGTCATCTGGCATTGCGCGGCGATGGGCTGATTGGTTTTGCGATGCAATGGCAGGGTGATCCCGCTCAAGATGTTCCGCTGCTTGGATTTCATCGACGTGGTAAGGCGGCCTTTTTTGCCGAGACCCCCTTTGCTGAGCTGCATGTGATGCAAGGGTACGCAGGCTCAATCGCCTTTGGCAGCGCGGGCGATGAGATCGCGATCACCTCGCCGCGTGGGGGCCGGATGTTGCGGTATTCTGCGCAAAGCGGCGCTGAGGGGCGCTTTCTTGATAGCATCGCGCGGGCGGATATTTGCGGCCTCGCCGTTCATGAAGCGGGGCTTTTGGCCAGCGATGGATTGGGCGGCCTCATCGCCATCCAAAACGGCAAACCGCGCGCGCTTTCGCGCAGCCTGCTGGCTTGGGACAATCACATCGTCGCGCTTTAGGGCTGCGCGATCCCGCGCCTAAAACGCGCCAACAATGCTGCGAAAATGTGCATCCATCCGCTCAACATTCGGTGCAAGCCCGGTGAAATGGCCAAACCCAAGCACCGCTTGACCGACATTCATATGCCCGCCGTCAATCACCGCGCAGCCCTTAGCCGCCGCCGCGCGCAACAGCTCGGTTTGCAGCGGTACATAAACAACATCCGCAACCCACATTTGCGCCCGCAACCACTGCGCCGGGATCGGCATACCGGGCGCTTTGAGCATGCCAACCGGGGTTGCATGGATGAAACCCGTGGCGCGTGAAACGCAGGCTTCAAGATCCTCACAGACCTTCGCGCGACCTGCCCCAAACCGCGACTCGAGCGCCTGCGCCAGCTGAGCCGCGCGCGTCGCATCGCGATCAAAAACCGACAGGCTTTGCGCGCCCATTCCAAGCACCGCATGCGCCACAGCCGCGCCCGCTCCGCCACAGCCCATCAACACAACGTCCCGCAGATCCCCCTTGGGCAAAGCCCGCTGAAACCCCGCAGCCCAGCCCGGCCCATCCGAATTATGGCCGCTCAATTTTCCGTCCCGAATGGTCACAACATTGACCGCCCCCATGGCGCGCGCTTCTTGCGAAATCTCGTCCAAAAGAGGGAGGATCGCCTGCTTGCACGGGTAGGTAATATTGAGCCCATCAAAGCCTATCAGCCGCACCGCATCAATGAGACCGGGCAAAACCGCGAGCGCATCTTGCGGCGCCAGACCGCTGCGATCAAGATCGATCAGTTGATAGTGAAGGCGCAAACCGTGATGCGCTGCTTCTGCCTCAAGTACTTGAGGGGAAAGGGATTTCAGGATACCAGAGCCGATCAATCCGATCAGCTTCTTATCCTCGCCAGTGGGGCCAGCGCCGCCCTGTTCTTGCAAAAGCCCGATCATTGTTTATCCGCCATATCCAAAGAGCCTCGGCAAAAAGAGTACGAAATCTGGTGAGAAAGTGATCACCGCCAACGCCACAAACAGCGCGATAATGAAAGGCAACAAATCGCGAATAATCGCGCCGATCGGCTGCTTGGTGATATTGGCCACGATAAAGAGCAAAAGCCCGTAAGGCGGCGTGATCAGCCCCAGCATCGCATTGACCACGACAATCACCCCGAAATGCACCAGATCGACGCCAAGCGCCTGTGCTGTCGGGATGAAAATCGGCACAACGATCAACAGGATCACCCCGGCCTCAACGATGCAGCCAAGCAGGATAAACATCACGTTGATCGCGATCAGGAATTGCGCGCGTGTGAGATCAAATTGCAGCAAGAATTCCGAAAGCGCTTGGGGCACATCTTCGCGGGTGATCACGTAGTTAAACGCAATCGCCCCGGCAACCAAAATCCCGACCGAAGCGGTAGAGCGGCTTGACGATAGCAAAGTATCATAGAACGCTTTGAACGATACCGAGCGATACAAAACCACCGAGATAAACAGCGCATAAAATGCCGCAATCGCCGCCGCTTCGGTTGGCGTCACCACCCCGCCGTAAATCCCACCAAGCAGGATCACCGGCAACATCAGCGCAGGAAACGCCTTGAGCGTGATCCCCGGAATGTCGCGCATGGGGATCGCATCATCGACCGGAAAGCCGCGCCGATGGGCAATGATCCCGTTCATCACCGCCAGTACAAACGCCATCAAAAGGCCCGGCGCCATGCCCGCCGCAAAGAGATAACCAACCGATTGATCCGACACGAGCGCATAAAGAACCATCGGGATCGAGGGCGGAATGATCGGGCCGATGGTCGCTGTTGCAGCCGTGATCGCGGCGGCGTAGCTGGCGGTATATTTGCCATCTTTGGTCATCATATTGATGATGATCCGCCCCATGCCAACCGCATCTGCAACGGCCGAACCGGACATGCCTGAGAAGATCAGCGAGGAGACCACATTCACATGCCCCAGCCCGCCGCGAAAGCGCCCGACCATGGCTTGGCAAAAGGTCAAAAGCCGCTCGGCGAGCGACCCAATATTCATAATGTCGGCTGCCAGAATAAACAGCGGGATCGCCAGCAACGTATAGCTGCCAAACAGGCCCTGAAGCACTGTCTCCCCGGCAATCGAGACGTCATAATCCGAAAGCGCGAGGTAAACCGATGTCGCTGCGATCATCGAAATCCCCACAGACGCACCCAAAAGCGCCAGCAAAGCGATCAGCAAAATTGCGACTGTGAAGGGCTCAAACATTGTCGTGCTCCCCGGCCACAGCGCCCGTATAGACATGGGCCGAACCGCGCAGCGCATGATAGACGCAAATCAGCGCGCGGATCGAAACCGAGCAAACAAAAGCCAGATAAATCGAGAAAATATAGTTGAACGGGATGCGGATAAACGCGGTTCGCTCAAGCGCCATAAAGGTTACATAATCGTACATCGCCGGCAGCGTATAGGCGAAAATCCCCGCGATCAGCAGCCCCGAAATCACATCGCAAACCCGCCGCCCCGTTCGAGAGAGCGCGCCATAAACGATGTCCAACCGGATCACATCCGCCTCGCGCACAACGAAAGCATAGCCAAACAATATGCCCCAAAGCCAAGCAATCGTGACCCACTCAACCGTCCAACCAAGCGGCAGATTGAGCACATAGCGAAATACAACTTGGATCAAAAAGGTCACAAACATCGAGCCGAGCAGAAGCGCCAAAACGTTTTGCGCGCGCAGGCCAAGCCAGCTCATGATTTTGGATAAAAGCGCCATCCCCGGCCTCCATTCAGCAAAAAGCGATCACGCCCTCGCCCTAATTGTTCAGGCATCAATCGCAATCTGCGCTCAGATCCTAAGCGCCCCCAAAGCGCGCGCTAACCAGATCCGATACGCGCCTGCCCGCGGTAAACCCAAGGCGCATAAATCCGGGCGGCAGGGCATGCCGCCCGGTCATGGCAAAGGTCATGCAACCAAAGCTTAGAGCCCGTTGATCACATCCAAAAGGCCTGCTGGCCAATCAGCCGAGTATTTCGATGCAGCGTAAACGCCCAGAACATGGGTGCGAAACGCGTCTTTGTTGGGCTCATATACCTTAAGGCCTTCGCCTACAAAGAACTCAGCAAGCTCGGATTCAAGCTTGATAGTGGTGGCATCAATCGCGTTCTGGAAATTCATCGCGCATTCTTTGACCTTGGCTTGCTGATCCCCATCAAGGCTCGACCATTTTTTGTCGGACATTGAGAATTGGTTGGCTGCAATCAAGTGACCAGTCAGAACGATCTGATCGGTAACCTCATAGAATTTCATCGATTTATCAGCCGGAAGCGGATTGTCTTGGCCGTCAATCGCGCCCGTTTGAAGCGCTGTATAGACCTCAGTAAAGGCCATCGGCGTTGGGTTCGCGCCAAGCGCTTCGCCGACAAATTGCCAGCCTTCGCCGCCAGGCATACGCAGTTTTACACCGGCCAGATCAGCAGGCGTTTGAATGTTTTTGTCGCCCTTAATGTTAACGTGGCGCGTCCCGATATAGGGGTTAGCGATGACTTTAACGCCGGTTTTGGCGGTGATTTCATCCCAAATCGCGTTCAACGCATCGCCGTCCATAACCGCGCGCATGTGGTCATAATCGCGGTACAGATAGGCCGTGCCAAGGATCGTCGTTGCGGGAACCTGATTGTAGAAATCAAAGATCGCAAGGCTCGCCATATCAAGATTGCCGCGCTGCATGGCTGTCAGTTCGGTGCCCTGCTTGAAGAGGGTCGCGCTATGGTATGGCTTGAACTCGAAGCCTTCGCCCAAACAATCGCCGAACTCTGTTTTCAACAGCTGCGAGCGAATATCGCCCTCGGGAACTGTGTCGGAATAAACGATTTGGACCGGATCAGCAGCAAAGGCTGCGGTCGTGGAAACGGCAATTGCGCCAGCGGCGAAAATTGCACTCAAATAGGTAGATGTGCGTTTCATAATTTGGGCTTCCTCCCTGAAGTCTCTCATTGGTCACAGCCTTTCGGGCGACGCCTTGCGCTCCCAAATACCGGCCAACTGAAAACCTTTTGTACTAATCGGTTAATTGTGTCAAGTCATGAGCCAGTCAACTAGTATGATCGCACAGTCACAGGACTCCTGGAGGGAAAACTGCACTCACTTCGGCCATCTGGCTTCATTTGCGCCGCTGAGGAAAAGATATCCGCCATTGTCTTGCCCATTCCGCCTGCGCCATTCTGCGCAGGTCCGCCAAAGATACCCGCCCAAAAAGGAGCGCCACCCAATGATAAATCCGCAAATCCCCGCCTTTCTTACCGAGTGGGATCGCCAATGGGCCGCTCTGCCCGCAGGCGCCACGCCGCAAATGCGCGACGCTTTCTTTGATACGATTGCGGCCAACATGCGCCTTGAAACACCCCTAGGCGTCGATTGCGAAACGGTGCATTTGATCCCTTCAAAGCACGGAGCCGACGGTCATGTGCGGGTTCGGGTTTTTCGCGCCAATGGGCCGGAGGCGCGCGCAGTTCAGCCCTGTTTGATCTATATGCACGGCGGCGGTTGGATGCAGGGCAGCCCGGAAACCCATTGGGATATCACCGCGCGTATCGCCGCTTGGAATGGCCAAACGGTGATCAGCGTCGACTATGCCAAAGCGCCGGATTACCCCTTCCCGCAAGGGGTTGAGCAAAGCGGCGAAGTCTTGATCTGGGCGCATGAAAACGCCGCCAAACTTGGCATTGATCCTGCGCGCATCTCCGTTGGTGGCGATAGTGCGGGCGGCAATATCGCCGCGGCCCTAACCCTGATGTTTCGCGGCACCCCCCAAGCCCCAGCGGCGCAACTTTTGATCTATCCCGCCTGCGATTTTGATCACTCAAAACCCTCCTATACCGAACATGCCGAGGGGCCGTTGCTCAAGGTTGCGGGGATGGATATGGTCAACGCTATGTATTGCCCCGACCCCAACGATCTGCAGAATCCACTGGCCGCACCCTTGCTTGCAAAGGATCACAGCGGCCTGCCTCCGGCGATGATTGCTGTGGCGCAAAACGATCCTCTGCGCGACAGCGGCGCGGCCTATGCACAGGCACTTCGCGACGCTGGCGTTGAGGTCACATATGACGCGGGCGAAGGTTTGATCCACGGCTACTTGCGGGCGATGGACTATTGCGACGCAAGTATGCAAGCGCTTGAAAACATGTGCAAATGGCTGCGCAAACAGGATACAAAAGCATGACATTACCGCGCCCGACACCGCCCTCTTTGTCCCTCGCCTTTACCATTCGCGCCCAGATCGCTGCGCCGATCGGCAGCGGTCCAAGCCTTGGCGGAACCCGTCTTCATATCGCCATAACCGGCGGCGAAATCACCGGGCCGCGCCTGCAAGGGCGCGTGCTTCCCGGCGGCTCAGATTGGCCCTTGCTGCGCGCCGATGGAGCGACCCAGATTGAAGCGCTTTACTCGATTGAGGCCTCTGATGGGACGCCAATAATCGTGCGCAACAACGGTCTGCGCACCAGCACGCCCGAAATCGCTGCCAAGATGCGCACCGGCGAACTGCTAGACCCGTCGCAATATTATTTCCGCTCAACCCCAACGTTTGATGCCCCAGATGGGCCGCATCAATGGCTGCGCGAAACGGTGTTTGTCGCCTCGCTCGCCCCGGCCGGGCGCGAGATTATCATTGATGTTTTTGCGGTGGAATAAAGGGGGGCCGCGCTCAATTTAGCCGCGCGCTTGCTCAACCAATGCGCCCATCTGCGTCTTAACCGCATCATGGAAATCACGGACCGCATTCGCATCGCCAAACAAATGCCGCTGCAAATAATAGCGAAACGCCCCGTCCAAAGACAGATAGACCGGCAGCACCATATCCAAGGAAAGTTCGATCTTTTTCACGAAGCGCCGCACAAGTTCAACGAGCCCATCTTCCAGCTCACAAACGACCTCTTGGAAGCTCTCTTCAAACAAAGCCTGGGTGCGAATATCGTACCAAAGCCGGTGCGTTTCGGCGTTGTCGCGCACCGATCCGCTTAAGCCAATGGCGAAATCTTCGGCAATCGTGTCAAGCCCCGCAGAGCCATCCAAAACGCCGTCCATCTCTGCGATGAAATCCTCTTTATACTTGCGAACACAGTAACTTATCAGATCAACTTTATCCTCAAAGTAGTAGTGTAGCATCCCGACAGAAACGCCGGAATGCTCCGCAATATCGCGCAGGCTGGTGCGTGCGTAGCCAAGTTGTTTGAGCGCATCGATGGCAAAACTGGCCAGCTCCTCTTTGCGCTTGGAGCGCTTGGAGGATTGCTTGCGCGCCTTATCTTGCAGGCGCTCGATTTTTTCTAGTTGCGCCAAGGCTTTACTCTCTCAACTCACTCGTTTCACAGATAGCCCATTGCTCAAAGCTGCCCTACCCTAACAAAGCATTAAGGAAAATTCCCGGCAGTTTCAACCAACTGGGCTTATGCTGAAATTTGGTCAGCAGCTTGCCGATCTTGTGCTGCTTTTTGTTGGTCACAAACCACGGCGGTTTGGGCAAAAGGCTAAAGCTGCCCGAGAGATTGTTGCGCGGATAGGGCCGCCAAGGCGCGCTGACAACGACCCGCTCAACCCGGTCAAACATATAGGTGTTATGGGCAAATCCTATACCGCTTTGCACGTCATCCAACGTGTGGCCCGGATAGGCGCCCCAAGGGCAGGCCGTCGCCAAAAAGCCAAGGCCAGTCCAGGCGTTAATCGCGATTGTGCCATAGTGAAGATCGGCGATGATCTCCTCAAAACGCGCCTTGCCAATCTTGCGGATGGTGCGCGGATGGATCAGGATATTGGCG
This sequence comes from Halocynthiibacter sp., assembly GCA_047631555.1. GTDB lineage: Bacteria > Pseudomonadota > Alphaproteobacteria > Rhodobacterales > Rhodobacteraceae > JBLHZY01. The sequence goes on from JBLHZY010000001.1 coordinate 1,185,139, forward strand.
CCCAAAGTGCCGTGCAGCTCGTCATTGGCAAAAGCAATCGCGCGGCGCAAATAGGCCTCTGGATTGGCCTCATCAATCTCATGGGTGCTCAGCGCGGGTGCAAAAACTTCGGTCTTGCGCAGCCAAGCATCCGAGCCCTCTTTATAGGGCACAACCACACAGGCAGGCGCCGCGCCGCGATCAAACTGAACCACGTTTTCGCCATTGTTATCGCCGTGATCCGCAAACTGCGCCATGCGCCCTTCGGCACCGGGATAATAGGCAAGCCGTGGATCAAGATCGCGCATTACGGCGGCAAGATTGCCAAGCAACTTGTCCTTGGATTTCCACGCCGCTGGCAGGATCAGCATCTGACAGGCAACACAGTTAAAGCCGGAATTGTGCAGCTTTTGCGTGGCCAGATGTTCGGCCTGAAACTGCAGATCGGCGCGGCTCCATGGGCCGGGCACAACGATGGTTGGGCAAACCGCGCCAAGCTCGGAGGTGATCGGCTTTGTCAACTTGGGCGTACCCGCAGCCTTGTTGCGCGCCCCCTCCGCGCCGGGACCCCAAACGATGATATCGTGCGAGGTTTCAGCGCCGGTGATATGGATTTCCTCAACAGCAGAATGGTTGCAAAGATAGGCGCCAACATCCGCGCCGCCCTTCACAATCCGCAAGGCGCCACGATCAATCAAAGGCTTCAAAGCGGCCGCCAAATAATCGGTCAGATAGTCGTTTACCGGGTTCATCTTGAGGATCACAACTTGATGCTCGCTAAAGACCTTTTGAAACACATCCAAAGGCGCAATCGCCGCGATGTTCCCTGCCCCCAAAACAAGCGCAACCTTACCAACGCGCGCGCTCGGCGCAGTGTCGTAAGCTTGGGCTGTCGCCTCGGCCAGATTGGATTTGGTTACGCCCTTTTCCATCCAGACTTCCGCCGTCACACCCGAAAACAACAGATGCTCCCAGATATTATGCGGCAGAACCCGAACGGCCGTCCGCCCGCTTTGGGTTTCGCGCGTTTTGAGCGATTTTAGGAAGGTTTTGCCCTCCATTTTCGAGAGCGTTTCAAGCAAGCCGTTGCAGGCCCCCATCACAGCATAGGGCCCCGAAATCCACTCTTCCCCCGCGAGCGAAGAGCCCGCCGGGATCAGCTTTTTGCGCGCCGCCGTTTCGGCCCAGCCCTCAGAGACCGCAAGCAAGCAATCTTTGATTTCCATAAGGACCGCGATGCGCTCGGCTATGCTGGTTTGCGCCCAAGATTGTTTGGCCGCGCTTAGCTCTTCCAGCGCGACATCCAAAGCGGGATATGCAGCTGTTGAGGCTTGTTTTTTCAATTGTGCCATATGCTTAGCCCTTTTCCATTAGATGATCGCCATACTGCTCGCGCAGCTTGTTTTTCAAGACTTTTCCCGTCGCGCCAAGTGGCAATTCATCGACAAACAAAACCGCATCCGGGATCTGCCACGAGGCGATTTTGCCCTCAAAAAACGCCAGAATGTCCTCAGCGCTTGGATCGGCACCAGCCGCCTTAACCGCCAAAACAATCGGCCGCTCGTCCCACTTTTTGTGCCGCGCGGCGATGGCGGCGGCATTGGCAATGCCGGGATGCGCAATGGCGATATTTTCAAGCTCAACGGTCGAAATCCACTCGCCGCCAGATTTGATAATATCCTTGGAGCGGTCGCGGATAATCATATAGCCATCGCCATCCAATGTGGCGACATCGCCCGTGTCAAACCAGCCATCCTCCGTCAGCGCGCTATCTTCCATGCCGAAGTAAGAATCGACAATCCAGTGACCGCGAATTTGCAAATCGCCTTGGGTTTCGCCATCATTTGGCAGCAGATTTCCGGCCTCATCCACAAGCCGCAATTCAACCCCAAATGGCGGGCGCCCCTGCCCCAGCCGCAGATCAGCCTGCTCTTGATCGCTCAAGCGCAAATGCTTCTCTAGCGGTTGGTTTAAGGTCCCCAGCGGACTCGTTTCTGTCATGCCCCAAGCGTGGATCAGCTCCACATCATATTTATCGCGAAACTCTATATACATCGACGGCGGCAGCGCCGATCCGCCAACAACCGTGCGGCGCATCGAGGCCGCTTTGGAGCCTGTGCTCTCAAGCGCGGCAAGCAAGCCAAGCCAGATGGTTGGCACGCCAAGCGCGATGGTAACTTGCTCGCCATCGATCAGTTTGACCAAGCTTTCCCCGTCCAAACCCGGCCCCGGCAGCACCAGTTTTGAGCCAACAGCCGCCGTGACATAAGGCACGCCCCAAGCCGCCACATGGAACATCGGCACCACTGGCAAAACCGTATCCTTGGCCGAAAGCGCAAGCCCATCAGGCTGATTGCCGGCAAGCGAATGCAGAACTGTCGAGCGATGCGTATATTGCACGCCCTTTGGGTTGCCGGTCGTTCCCGAAGTATAACAAAGGCTTGCGGGCGCATTCTCATCCAAATCAGGCCATTGATAGCCCGCATCCCCGGTTTCAATCAGCTCGTCATAAAACAACAGCCCCTCAACCATTGCCGCCGACTCCTCATCCCTTGGCCCGAGCAGAACGACATGTTTGACCGTCGAGAGATGCGCGCCAAGCTTGGCCGCCACGCCCAGAAAGGTCTTGTCCAGAAACAGGATCTGATCTTGAGCGTGGTTGATGATGTAAATCAGCTGCTCGGGAAAGAGCCGCGGGTTGATCGTATGGGTGACCCGCCCGCTGCCCGCCGCGCCAAAATAGATCTCCAAATGGCGGCGGTTGTTCCAAGCAATCGTGCCGCAGCGCGCGCCCGGATCGATGCCAAGCCGATCAAGCGCACTGGCCAATTTGCGCGCATTGATCGCAACCTCGCCCCAGTTTGTGCGCGCAATCCCGCCCGTCGTCTCAACCGAGACAATCTCGGTTGCGGCGTGGTAAGTCTGCGCATGGGTGATCAGCGAACTGATCGTGAGCTGTTTGTGCATCATCGTGCCGAGCATTAGGTCGGTCTCCTTAGGTGTTTGCAGCAGGCGCTGCGTTTCCGCGGATCATGTCGGCGGCACGTTCCGCAATCATGATCGTCGGGGCGTTGGTATTGCCGCCAATCAGCGTTGGCATGACCGAGGCATCAATCACTCGAAGCCCCTCAAGCCCATGAACCCGCAGCTCAGGATCAACAACGGCCATCTCATCGACGCCCATTTTGCATGTCCCGATGGGGTGATAAATCGTGTCGGCGCGCGCGCGGATATGCGCCTCCCACTCGGCATCGGTCATGTTGTCTTTGGTGCCCCAAAGCTCGCGTTTTTGGTATTTCTTCATCGCTGGCGCATTCATGATCTCGCGGGTCATCTTGGCGCCTTTGATCGTTGTCTCAAGGTCGCGCGGATCAGACAGGAACTTAGGATCAATGCCCGGATCGGCCATCGGATCGCCACTGGTAAGGAAAACTTCGCCGCGGCTATAGGGACGCACAGCGCAAACGTGGCAGGAATAGCCATAGCCCGGATGCAGCTTTTTGCCGTGGTTATCGACGACCGAAATCACGAAATGCAGCTGCACATCGGCCCGCTCAAGCGATGGGTCCGTTTTGAGGAAAGCCGCCCCCTCGGCAAAGGGCGTCGCAATCATGCCGGTGCCATTTTTGCGCCATTTGAGCATGTTTTTGATCAAGTTGACCGTGCCCGTCATACCGATCCCAAAGTTATCCGTATCGCGGGTTTTGTAGCCAAGAATGAAATCCAGATGGTCCTGTAGGTTTTGCCCAACGCCGGGCAATTCATGCACCATTTCAATGCCATGTGGGCGGATATCGTCGGGCCGCCCAACGCCGGAAAGCTGCAACAGCTGAGGCGAATTAAACGTCCCGCCGCAAAGCAGAACTTCACGCTCGGCCATCACCTCATGGTTCTTTTTGCCAACCCGGTACGCAATGCCAACGGCCCGTTTGCCCTCAAACAGGATCTTCGTGGCGCGCGCCTTTGTGATCACCGTGAGGTTCGGGCGATCCATTACAGGAAAGAGATATCCCGCCGCCGCCGAGCAGCGTTCGCCATTCTTTTCAGCGTCGTGAAACTGGGTGACCTGATAAAGCCCGATGCCCTCATTGTCGCCGCGATTGAAGTCTTCTACCTCGCGGTGCTGAAGCTGGGTTCCGGCCTCGACAAAGGCTTTGGAAATCGGGCGCGGGCTCTTTTGATCCGAGACCTGAAGCGGCCCGGCGGCCCCGTGAAACTCATCGCCGCCGCGCTCGTTGTTTTCAGAGCGCAGGAAGTAGGGCAAACACTCGTCCCAGGACCAGCCTTCGCAGCCCGCAGCCGCCCAATCATCGTAATCCTTGCGATGGCCGCGCACATAAAGCATCGCATTAATCGCGCTCGATCCACCAAGCGCTTTGCCGCGTGGCTGATAGCCTTGGCGCCCATTCAGGCCCGGTTGCGGCACCGTGTTAAACGCCCAATTGAACAGCTTCCCATGGCCCGGCAAAATCGCAACAATGCCCGCCGGCGCGCGCACAAGAATGTTGTTCCCGCCGCCCCCCGCTTCCAGCAAACACACCGATACATTTGGATCTTCACTAAGCCGCGCCGCCATGGTCGCACCCGCAGACCCACCCCCAACGATTACATAATCGAATGACATTTTATCCCCTCCCAAGGTTGCCGATTATTCCGGCCGAACGGTGCTTTGGGTTCATCCAAGCCCGCTTTGACGCAAAGGAAACTCGAAATCTGGACGCTCGTCCAGAAAATAATCTGAACAAACGTCCAGACGAAGATAGCGCTTTGTTTACATAAAGAAATAAGTTTGTGGGGTCATCTTTGTCTGGCGACAATCCGAAGCCTAAAAACGCGAAAACGCCAATGCGAGCACGCATTTCTCGCGCGATCGATTCCAAGGCCCGGAGCATCAAGCGCATTGGCGCCAACCCGGTGATCGCAAAACTTTGTGTCACTTTCGCAAGCTCTTATGGCGCTGAACGCCTCAGCCAAACTTGGGCCAAATCAAGCAGGAACACTTGGCTCCAAAACGCCCTTATACGCCACGATCAGCCCGACAAAAGGCGCCGCTATTTCAACATCAAACTGGAATTTGCCATCGACCTGCGCCTCAAAACTACTGCCCGAAGGCAAAAGAAATTTCGGCATCGGTAGGCCAAGTATCGACCAACGTCGCGGGATCAAAAACAGCTTCTCATCTTCAACAATCAGCGCCAAGCCGACGCTCACAGGGCCAAAGCGTTCGACCAAAAGATGCGTATTTCGCCCCGTCCCGATTGTCTGGGTAGAACGAAATATCTCCTCCCCAAACCTGCGCGTCCACTTCTCGCCGCCAGAAATGGGATCAAATTGCACTTTGACGGCAATTTGCGCGCATTCCTCAGGAAAACCAAACATGCGGCCAACGAGCCTTGAGAGCGGCCCTTGGCCTCGCTTCACACTGGCAAAGCCTTCCCAACTGCGCGCTTTGGTGTCACCGTGGATCTGCTGAACGGCCGGAGGCAATGCCTCATAGGCTTGGCCCATAACGGCGCGATAGAGCGGCTGATCTGGCCTCGGCGCGCGCCGAAATCCGGTAAAAATCGTGCGTCTTTCAAACAGCGCTTCATAGTCGGCAAGGCTCAAGGCTTGGGTCGCCGCGCGCGCGCCATTTTGTGGCAAATCACCTCTCAACATTTTGCGCACAAGTGCCTCGATCGCCATTGAGGGAATATAGGGGCCGTCATCGCCCTCGGCCAAAAGATGCCAAGACATCTCATCCGGCGTGCCTTCTCGAACTCCCTTGGCATGAACAAACATCCCGCCGCGATGCTCGCCAAACTTCATCAGATTGAGCACAGTGTAAAAGAGCTTGGAGAGCGGCACCAAGCTTGGAAGATTGAAGCGCGCACGCGCCTTCGCCAACAGGTTGAGAATGAGATGCAGGCTTTCAGGAACCGGCCCAGCCCCCATCCAGATGTCTTTCATCGTGGGATGCTCGGGCGGGAGCACTTGCAAATCCGGCACATCGACCAAGGAAAACCGAATGTTGCGCAAAGGCACCCGGCCCGGCACCGCAATCGTGTAACGCATGCTTTCGGCAAGCCCCGGCGCGACGCTCTGAGCGCCATCCCGCATCAGTTTAACGGGCGATCCAGCATAGCCAACAACTGCGCGCATCACATTGAGCCCGATCCCCGCATAGGGCGAGGGCGCGATGCCGCCACTGACGGATACGATCTCCATCTCCTTGGCGATTTCGCGCAGAACCGCCGCCGTTAAAACCGGAAAACTGCTCACGCCAGAAAGCACAAAAACCCCCGCCGCGCGCGCATCCGCATCAAATTGCGAAACGCCAAAAACAAAATCGGCTGCATCGGCAAAATCCATGTAGCTCACCCGCGCTTGCAAACAGGCTCGGATCACCGAATAGCAATCCCTGCCATCGTCGCCATAGTCCTGAAATGGGCCCGTCGCATCGACAACCAGATCAACGCCCAGCGCCTCTAACCGCTGCGAAAGCGCGTTGCGATCAAGTGCGAGCGGGGTTGCGATGCTTGCGCCCTTTAGGCCTGCACAAAACTGTTTTGCGCGCTCCATATTGCGCCCGGCAAGCAGCATTTCGAGATCAGCCGTATCGGACAAAAGCTCTGCAAGACGCCCGCCAAACACACCATATCCACCAAGAATAAGAATTTTCATGTCAGAAGCCTTTTTTGAACCTCGGGATCAGGAAGCGCGCAGAGATCCGCCGTTCCAAACAAGCGATACCGATTGCGCGCAACGGCCCGATAAAGAATATCCCGCAGCCCTTTGGGCAAAATACGAAGCAATATCAGGCCCTTCCAGATGCCCCCGAGCCGTAAGCCAACCCCGATCAGCGCATCAAGCGAGGTTTGCGCCTGTCCCTCATTGAGAAAGAGCCATGAGGTCGGATCGGCGGGATCCATGCCGTAATGGCGCATCAAAGCGCCGCCCAAATCAGATTGAAGCGGAATGATCCTGAATACGCCTTTGCGATCATTGCGCGCGATCCAAGTCGCCCCGCGCGCGCACAGCGAGCAGCGCGCGTCCATAACGCAAACAGCCCCACTATCAGCAAATTTGGGCACATCATCATCTTGGCGATGAGAAAAGGCGGCACTCTGTAAATACATAACAAAACCATACGACTATCATTGAATAGTGCAATTTCTAATCGCCAAAATCAGCCGCGACAAATTGGACATCTCGCCGCGTTGATCCGGACATCGCCCAAGCCCACCCATTTCCGAATTGCCCGCAGCCTGGCCAAAAGGGCTCTCATTTTCGGACGCAATCGATCTATTTTAGGGCAAAGACCCCGCCTCGCTTGTCGCCTTTGCGGGGCAATAGCGCGCGCGGCGGCCCTTTCTGCTAGACCTTTCGCGCGCATTTTATATACTAAACGCCAACGATTTACTGAGGTAATTCCCAAAATGACCGACAAACAAAGCCCAAAAAGACGCATCGTTTCCTCTCGGCATTTGGCCGAAGGCGATGGCTGGGAGGCCTCAGAAGTCGAATACGGGATGATAATTGCCTATAATGCATTCTCGCGCTGGATAACGCGGTGCATGTCGGCTGCGGGCAATACCGATTTGACCGCGCTGGAAATTTTGGTCCTGCACAACGCAAATCATCGCGGGCGCGACAAGCGGCTCACGGATATCTGCTTTTTGCTCAATATCGAAGATACGCATACGGTCAATTACGCGCTGCGCAAGCTGTTGAAGATGGAGCTGCTCACCTCTGAAAAACGCGGCAAGGAGGTTTTCTATAGCGCCTCTCCAAAGGGCGAAGAGCTTTGCGAGGCCTATCGGGAGGTTCGGGCGCGGTGTTTTCTTGATGGCTTGTCGCGGCTGGATATTACCGGTGAAGAAATGCGCGATCTTGCCGCCAGTTTGCGCACTCTTTCAGGGCAGTATGATCAGGCCAGTCGCGCCGCCGCCTCGCTCTAGTTTCCCATCATATTGGGCAGCACGGTAACGATTTGCGGGAAGATGCAAATCATCGCAACGCCCAAAAGCAGAAGCAAAAAGAACGGGAAAGCCGCTTTTGCGATCCGCAATATATCGATGCCCGTTAGCCCTTGGATCACAAAAAGGTTGAACCCGACGGGGGGCGTTATTTGGCTCATCTCGACAACAATCACGAGGTAGATGCCAAACCAGAGCGGATCGATGCCAACGGCTGTGACCATCGGCATGATGATCGATGTCGTCAGCACGATCACCGAAATCCCATCAAGAAAGCAGCCCAAAACGATAAAGAAAATCGTCAGCGCCACGAGCAGCGAAGAGACGGAAAGGTTCATATCCGAAATCCATGCCGCCAAGTTGCGCGGCAATCCGGTAAAGCCCATCGAGACCGAAAGAAAGGCCGCACCAAGCAGGATCAACGCGATCATACAGGATGTTCTGGTCGCAGACATGACCGCCGCGCCAAACTTCCCCCAGCTAAATCCGCCGGACCCCCAAGCCAGGATCGTTGCAAGCACAACGCCCAAAGCCGCCGCATCCGTTGGCGAGGCAAGCCCGCCGTAGATCGACCCGATAACGCCAGCGATCAACAACGCCACCGGCAACAACCGCCTTGAAGCGCGCAGCTTTTGTTTGAGCGAATAGCTCTGCTCCATGGGGGGAATTAGATCGGGGTTCAGCCAAGCCCGCACGGCTACATAGCCTGCAAACAATGTGATCAACATCAGGGCCGGAAGAATGCCCGCGATAAACAGGCGCGCAATGGATTGCTCTGTCGCGACCCCATAAACGATCAGAATAATCGAGGGCGGGATCAACAGGCCCAGTGTCGCAGAACCGGCCAATGTCCCGATGATCAAGCTTTCGGGATAGCCGCGCTTTGTCAGCTCCGGGATCGACATCCGCCCAATGGTGGCCGCCGTCGCCGCAGACGAGCCCGAAACCGCCGCAAAGATCGAACAGCCAAAGACGTTAACATGCAGCAAGCGCCCCGGTGCCCGGCTGAGCCAAGGGGCGAGCCCGGTAAACAAATCGTCGCTCATCCGCGATCTGAGCAAGATTTCTCCCATGAGAATAAACAGCGGCAGCGCCGTCAGCGGCCAGCTATGCGAATGCCCCCAAAACGTCGAGGCCAGAACAAGCCCCGAGGGGGCGTTGGAAAAAAACATCAGGCTCGCAAGCCCAACAATCGTTAGCGAAACAGCGACCCAAACACCTGTTGCAAGGAGACCAATCAGCAACGCAAGCAACGTCAGGGCGATCATTGGATCACTCATGGCTAAACCTCATCCGGCGTAGACAGGATCGGTTTTCCCGCCTGCACAAGATCAACAAACGTATGCAATATCGCGACCAACAAAAGGCCCAAGCCAAAGGCCGCAACGCTTTGCGGTATCCACAAAGCCACCGGCACAATGCCGTTTGAGACATCGCCGTAATGGAGGCTCTCAACCACCAGCCCGCCAAGGAACCAAGCCGCATATCCAATCAGCGCCGCTGCCAAAAGCAGGACCAAACCCTCCAAAACAAACTGCGCCCGTTCAGGCAGCCGCCCCGTCACCAGATTGACCCGAATATGCCCGCCAGCCCGAAGCGTATGGGCAAGGGCCAGAAAGGTCGCGCCAGCGAGCATAAACCCCGAGAAATCCGCATAAGACGGGATCGTTGAGGGCAAGGTTCCCGGGCTAAAGCGCCCAAAGGCATTCAAAATAATCTGGGCGCTGATCAGCAAGCAAATACACAGGATCAATCCCCCCGCGATCGCGCCGCAAAGATCATAGGTTTTTTGAAGTATCCGGCCCATAGCGCCCCGCCCCTAGAGATAAGATCGGCCGATAGCATAGGCTGCTACCGGCCCTTTTTAGCTGACGCTTACTTGTTGTAGGCGTCAAGAATGGCAAGCGCTGCTTCGGAAGCATTGGCCTTCCAATTTTCGAGCATTGTGTCGCCAATGCCCTTCAGGCCTGCAATCAGCTCTGCACTTGGCTCATATACGGTGATTCCGTTTTCAGCGAGCGCCGCCGTCATGCTTTGGGCTTCTGCCGCGGACATTTCCCAACCACGGGTTTGCGCCGTTTCAGCCGCCGCCAAAACAGCCGCCTGCGTTTCCGCCCCAAGACCATCAAACACCCGCTTGTTCACCACAACGATGTTCTTTGGCACCCAAGCATTGATCGGCGCATAATGGGTTACAAAATCCCACGCGGTTGAATTCACCCCCGTCGAAGGAGAGGTGATCATCGCCGCAACCTGGCCCGTGGCAAAAGCTTGCGCAATGTCAGAGGCTTCAATCTGTACTGGCGCTGCACCTGCAAGAGTTGCAAATTCCTCAAGGGCGGCGTTATAGGCGCGAAACCGCAAGCCGTTCAGATCGCCAACGGATGCAATCTCACCGTTGGTATAAAGCCCCTGCGCAGGCCAAGGAACGGAGAACAAAGGCATAAGGCCCTGCTCTGCCAAAAGGTCCGTAATGACGGGCTTTTGCGCCGCCCAAAGCTTGGCCGCGTCTTCATAGCTCGTGGCCACGAAGGGCTGACTGTCGATGCCATAGGCCAGATCTTCGTTAGACAGACGCGACAAGAAAAACTCGCCAATTGGAACTGAGCGATTGCGCACCGCCCCTTTTATTTCCGCATGGGGGAACAGCGATCCTGCGGAGTGAATTGTGATGTCGAGACCGCCGTCCGTTGCTGTGCGGATGTCGTCGGCAAATTGCATGATGTTCTGGGTATGGAATGTGCTATCGCCATATGGGGTCGGCATGTCCCAGCTTTGTGCTGTGGCCGCTGTAGCAAACGCCAGTGCAGCGGCGGCAATTACGATATGTTTCATTGGTTTGTACTCCCTAAAAGTCTCGGTTGGTTCCGAATCTATTCGCATTCATAACGTTGACAATTTGTCAGCGTTATATCAATAAAGCAACTATAATTTGATTCGAGGACCTGGCGATGAAAAAGACCAATAATAACAAGTGGCAGTTTTGGGTGGACCGGGGCGGCACCTTTACTGACATCGTCGCGCGTCGCCCAAATGGGGATCTAAAGACCCATAAACTGCTCTCCGAAAATCCCGAAGTTTATAGCGATGCGGCCGTGCACGGGATCAAAGCGCTTCTAGGTCTGACGGATTGCGACGAAATCCCAAAGGGCCTGATCTCAGCCGTAAAGATGGGAACCACGGTCGCGACCAACGCCCTGTTGGAGCGCAAAGGTGAACGCACTCTTTTGATGATCACCAAAGGCTTTGGCGATCTGTTGCGCATTGGCTATCAAAACCGCCCAGACCTTTTCGATCTCAATATTGTCCTGCCAGAATTGCTTTATGAAGACGTTATCGAAGTCGAAGAACGCCTTGATGCCAGCGGCGCGATCATCACGCCCCTAGACGTCTCAAGCGCGCATCAGGCCCTCGCGCGCGCCTATAGCAAAGGGTATCGCTCTGTGGCAATCGCCTTGATGCATGGTTACAGGTATACCGATCACGAAGCCCAACTTGGCAAATTGGCCAAACAAACGGGCTTTACCCAAGTCTCTTTGAGCCATGAGGCAAGCCCGCTGATCAAACTGGTTTCGCGCGGCGATACGGCTGTGGTTGATGCCTATCTCTCGCCGATTTTGCGCCGCTATGTCGAACAGGTTGCAGATGCGCTGCACGCCGATGCGGGCGGCTGCGACAGTCTGATGTTTATGCAATCCAACGGCGGGCTGACCGATGCGCGACTGTTTCAGGGCAAAGACGCAATCCTGTCGGGGCCTGCGGGCGGCGTGGTTGGCATGGTGCGAACGGCGCAGGAAAGCGGTTTTGATCGCTTGATCGGCTTTGATATGGGCGGCACCTCGACCGATGTATGCCACTACGCGGGCGCCTATGAGCGCTCGTTCGAGACCGAAGTTGCCGGCGTTCGAATGCGCGCGCCGATGATGTCTATTCACACGGTTGCCGCTGGCGGCGGCTCAATCCTGTCCTATAGCGATGGACGCATGCAGGTTGGGCCGCAAAGCGCAGGCGCAAATCCTGGCCCGGCAGCCTATCGCCGCGGCGGCCCGCTCACGGTCACCGATTGCAACGTCTTGTTGGGCAAATTACAGCCCTCGCAGTTTCCCTCTGTTTTTGGGCCAAACGCGGACCAACCCCTTGATCTTGCCATCGTTCAGCAGAAGTTTGCCGCCCTAGCCGAGGAGATCGAAGGCGCGAAATCCGTCGAGGAAATCGCCGAAGGGTTCTTGCGTATCGCCGTCGAAAACATGGCCAACGCGATCAAGAAAATCAGTGTTCAGCGCGGCTATGACGTTACCAAATATACGATGAATTGCTTTGGCGGCGCGGGCGGTCAACACGCCTGTCTTGTGGCCGATGCGCTTGGAATGGAAAGCATCTTTATCCATCCTTTTGCGGGGGTTCTCTCGGCCTTTGGCATGGGGTTGGCTGATGTGCGCGCCATTCAAGAATATCAATTCGCCGCCCCGATTGAGGATATAGATGCGGCGAAATCTGCCATCGAAATGCTGACGCAAAAGGCAACAAATGACGTGCTGCGCCAAGGCATCGCGCGCGAAAACATCCGCTGCGTTTGCATCGCCCATATCCGCACAGACGGCGCGCATCAGACCCTCGAAACACCGTTTGGAACGCCCGCAGAAATGAAGGCCGGCTTTGACGAGGCGCATCTTCAGCGCTTTGGTTTTGTCCCGGAATACTCAAGCCTCATTATTGATCTTCTGACCGCAGAGGCAATCGGCGCCACAGGCGAAACCATCGCAATTCCAAGTGCCAAAGCGCGCAAGACCGCTCCTAGAGAGGCCCAAATGTTTAGCAACGGCGCATGGGTCAGTGTCCCGCTTGTCGATCGCGCAACCCTTATGCAGGGCCAAACTGTTGCTGGTCCGGCCATCATCACCGAACCCACCGGGACAAATATTCTTGAGAAGGGCTGGCAAGCCGAAGCGGTCAGCGGCGGCAATCTGGTGCTGCGCCGCGTAACCAAACTTGATCGAAACGAGGCTATTGGAACCCGGGTCGATCCGGTCATGCTTGAGGTCTTTAACAACCTCTTTATGTCCATCGCCGAGCAAATGGGCGCGACCCTCGCCAATACGGCCTATTCGGTAAACATCAAAGAGCGCTACGATTTTTCTTGTGCCATTTTTGATGCCAAGGGTGATCTCGTGGCCAACGCGCCCCACGTCCCGGTGCACCTTGGCTCGATGTCCGACAGCGTGCGCACGGTCCTAAACCAAAACGCAGGCCGCATCCGCCCGGGCGATGTTTATATGATGAACAACCCCTACAACGGCGGCACCCATCTGCCCGATGTGACCGTCATTACCCCGGTCTTTGATGCGCAAGGCAAAGAGATTATTTATACCGTCGCCTCGCGCGGCCATCACGCCGATATTGGCGGAACAACGCCCGGCTCGGCCCCGCCCGACAGCCGACATATCGAAGAAGAAGGCGTTTTGATTGATAATTTCCTGCTCGTCAAAGAAGGCATTCTTCAAGACAAAGCGGCGCGCCTTTTGCTTGCCTCCGGCAAATACCCCTGCCGCAATGTGGATCAAAACATGGCCGATCTGGCCGCCCAAATTGCGGCAAATGCAACAGGGGTGAGCGAGTTGACCAAGATCACCCGCCAATTCGGCCTCGATGTCGTGCATGCCTATATGAGCCATGTGCAAGACAACGCCGAAGAAAGCGTGCGGCGGGTTCTGGATGTTTTGCACGATTGCCAATTTACCTATCCGCTCGACAGTGGCGCGCAAATCCAAGTGGCGATCTCTGTTGATCACGAAACGCGCAACGCAACGATCGATTTCACCGGCACCTCCGCACAGGACGAATTTAACTACAACGCCCCCTTGGCGATCTGCCATGCGGTTGTTCTGTATGTATTTCGAACCCTCGTTGGCGCAAATATCCCGATGAACCAAGGCTGCCTCAAGCCTCTCAAAATCGTCGTCCCCGAAGGCACAATGATCAGCCCCCAAGCCCCGGCGGCCGTCATCTCCGGCAATACAGAAGTCAGCCAAGCAATCGCCGATACGCTTTACGGCGCGCTCGGCGTCATCGCGGGCAGCCAAGGCACGATGAACAATTTCGTCTACGGCAATGAAACCTACCAAAATTACGAAACGATTTGCGGCGGCGCCGGGGCGGGCAATGGCTTTGTCGGCGCAAGCGCGGTGCACACCCATATGACCAATACCCGCATGACCGACCCAGAAGTTCTTGAAACGCGGTTTCCGGTTCGCGTCGAAGAATTCTCAATCCGGAATGGTTCTGGCGGGAAGGGCAAATATGCCGGCGGCGAAGGCATCCTACGACGGCTTCGGTTTCTTGAGCCGATGACAGCGACAGTCCTGTCGTCGCATCGCCAAACCCCGCCCCACGGGGCCTCTGGCGGCGGGCCGGGCGCCTTGGGGGAAAACGCGGTTATTCGGGTGAATGGCACGAAAGAGATGCTGAAAGGCAATGACGTGGTCCAAATGAACACAGGCGATATCTTTGTTCTCAAATCGCCCGGCGGCGGCGGCTATGGAAAAGCAACGGATTGAAAGGGCTAAGATGCCAACCTATCGCGAGATCCAAGAAGCTACCAAAGCGCAGCATGGGTTCACCCCGAAAACATGCTGGATTGCAGACATCAAATCAGCCCATAGACTAACCCGCGGCGCATAGCCTAACCCGCGGCCCCGCCCCAAACGCAAGTGACTTGGGGTCGCGAAAACATCCATGCCCGGCGCATCGCAAAGAAGCTTTAACCGAGATTATGAAGGAACGCGGCGTGCTTTAATTCGGGCAGCCAAACGGCGGGCCAGATCAAGACTTGTGCCGCTCCAACAGCCGCGCGCGGGTCTCGTCATTGATCTCATTTGTAACGGCCAAATCTTCATCGGCCTGAAACGCGCCAATCGCGGCCCCGACGTCTTCTTTGCCCTGCGCATCTTTTAGCGAATAGCCCAGATTTGTCAGCCGCGCCGCAACCCCTTTGGGATCATCAATCGGCGTGAGATGCCCCAGCTTGAGCACATGGGTTTCTGGCTCGCCCTCAGGATCGAGCACCAACTCGCCCGAAACAGCGCGCGGCGGAATCCAGGCAAGCAACAACCCGTCGTCATCCGTCTCGTCACTGACCTCATTGCCATCAATGGTAAGGCTAAAGGGCAACTTACTGCGCGGTTCGCCCTTGTCATCCAAAAGCCGCAAGCGCAAGCGTTCTGGTACGCCTTTGCGACGAAAACTATGGCGCTTTCCTGTGGCGCAAGAAATGTTTTTGGGGCGCAGGTCCGGAACAAAAACCTGATCCTCACCAGGCATCAATACATAGGCGTTTTCGCGTTTTTCGCGCAGCGCTGCGTTCTGAGGAAGATCCCATAACGTATCGGGAAAAAACCCAAAAGACTCTCCAATACTGGAAAGGCAATCGCCCTTTTTCACAGTGTAGTTCGTTGGCATTCGTCCACCATTCTACGATCTTGATGGCACGACAAAGCAAGTCGATCGCGCCTTTGGCTCGTTGGCCCCGATGTGGGCGCTTGACCTAAGAAAGCGTAAGGGTAACCTGTTGTCAGGGCAATCGATTTTCGGCTGACCAATTTGGAACGCGGCACTTTTGGGCGCGAGATCCGCACGAAAGGGTACTCTCATGCCGGGCAAGAAAACCGAAAAACGCCAGACCCGCGACAAGGCCCTAGCCACCAAAAACAAGCCCCCCAAACGGCAAAAACTCCAAGCCAAAGCGGACGAACCAGATCACGCCCCCATGATGGCTTCCAAGCCTAAAGCGCAGGCCCCTACGCCAAAACCCGCCCCCAAAAAAGACCGGGTATTTCTAAAGGCGCGCAGAAAAGCCGCCAAACCTGCGCCAAAACAAGCGGCGGGTGGCGGCGGCGGCGCGGCAGCAGCGCCTGAACAAGATCCAAGCCAAATGGTCGCGTCAGCTGGGGTCGTCGAAGTCGTCGCCGAGGTTGGATTTGCAACAAACGCAAAATCAAAAAAGGGCTATGTCTTAAAGCGCCGCGCCTCAGCGGGAAATCTTGGCGACCTTGAAGATGCCGTATGCGCGCGATTTATGACGAACACATTAAAGACCAGAAACGCCGAATTTCTGCGCGTCGTTCTTTGGAATATTCAGGATTTCGGCGGCGGCCCCTCTGGCGCTTGGCCCAGCGTCGATCAACCCGCGAACGATGCATATACCAAGTGGCTTAACGCTTATCCGGCGGTCGCCGGCATCGAAATGCCTTCCCTTGCCAGCCGTCCCAAACGGCGCAAGGCGCTTGTCAAAGAGCTTAAAGCAAAGGGTGTCGACCATAGCGACAACGCGGTGATCGACTATCACGAACAGGTTTTACATGTCTGCGCGCTTGCCGATCACATCGCGACCCTCAACTTCGATATTCTGATCGCGCTTGAGGTCAAACAGCGCGCAAGCCCCCCTGCAACCGCGACCAAGCTTGATTCCAAAGGCTGGGCCGCAATCAAGATATTTTTCCTCTATGGCGTTTGGTCGGCAATTAAGAAACTCCCCGAAGTTCAGGAAGGCATTCTCAATGAGATCGGCTTTGCCCGCGCGGCCAATGGCGACAAATTGGTCAACACGACCAAAGCTCAGGGCCTCAATAAGAAAACGCATCACTGCATAGACGAAAAGCAAGCCGAAAACCTCGCCGCAGCCTATCGCGACGGGCGCAATTATTGGGCAGGGCTTGGCGACGAAGAGGCCAGTGCAACACTCCATGAAGCGTTTAGCGATGCGGTTGAAATCCCTACCGTCGAAGACGATCCCCAAGTCGCAGGCGCGGCAAAACCAAAGGCCAAAACCGCAACGGATAAAAGCGATGAGGCGCTGGACGAGTTTCTTCCAGACGACAATTTCTTCTTGCTCTTGGCCTGCCTGTTTTCGCGCCGAACGGTAGATTCCAAGAAGAACATAATTACCAAATCCTACAATTATCAAATCCTTCCGACCAAAAGCATAGGAACCGTAAACAGCCTAACGCGCGCAATTGAAAAGGACGCATTAGACGAATTTGACTTTGAAACCAAAAATATCGAAGAGCTTATTGCCTCGATGAAAGGCCTTTGGAATGCCATGATGCGCGGCCGCTCCTTGTCGCAGGTCTGCAAAGCCGTCCTAACGCCGCCCCTGCCCGTCTCAACGAAAGACTATGCCTTTGAAAGCTTGGTTGCGGTGCTGAACAAACGCCTAAGCGAGCAAGGCCAACCCAAACTTAAGGTCATCCTCAAGCCAAAGGATTTCAATGGTGCCGAAGCCCTTGGCTTTGCGACAACCCAAGAGTGCGCGGTCGACGAAGACAATATCAAACTGCACGTGTTCAAGGACGCAGCAACCTATCAACGCCCGCTGCATGTGATCCCTGTTACCAAGGGCGGTTTGAAAGCCCATATCATCGCAGGACATGCCCCTGCCCCAAATCACTGGACCGTTGGAAAAGCCAAAGCCCTAAACCAAAAGGTTGTGAGCTGGTTTGAAGAGGCAAACCGCATCGGCGAGGTATTGGGCAAAGGCGGAGAGCCCGTCCTTTTCGCCGGTGATCTGAATATTACAGGTAAAAATGCCAAGGGTCTTGGATTGCTGGATGCTGCTTGGCTTCCCAATTCAGGCGAACATGGCAACATCAAAACCTCCTATGTTCGCACCAAAAAGAAGGGCGGCGGCGCCAGCAAATGGTCAGAGGCCTATGACAAGGTCTTGCTGTTGGGCGCCTCGACGCAGGCCGCGAGCTACTCTTTGACTTGGATGCGCGATACGCGATGGGATTCATTTTCTGACGCACGCAAATACAGCGATCATAGCTTTATCGTTGCAAATCTTGAAAAAGTCGCCGGCAAAGGGAAGTTTCAATTCATCGAACCGACATAGCGAGGCGCTAAATCGCCTCCCAAGCGTCTTTATCGAACTCGGGGAAATTGACCATATAGGTCCCCGGTTTCAATCGGTCTTTGCGCGCCAAGCCTTTGCTATCAAGGGTTCCGCGCATGACGATGCTCTTGTCTGGATCCGCAATCACATATTTCGCAAATGGGATCGGCTGATCATCTTCGCCAAGCAATTCGATCTCAATCCAAGTGGTTTTTATCGGCACGGCATGCTCGATAGCGGACTCAGCGCGCGCCACTCTTTTGCGCCGTTCAGCGCGCGCGTCGTCCTCTTCTTGCTGCGCGTCTGACTTCTTTGGAAGGCTTACGCCATTGCTCGTGATCGCCGTCTTGTGCGTCTCAGGATCAAACAGCCTGATTTGGCGCGAAACCAGCTTGCGTGCGAGTTGTTCAATCACTTGATGGTCGCTCAAAAGATGAAGCGGCGGGCAATCCATGCTGGCGCGCAAAGCATCGCGGTACGCGCTCATATTCATGCCGCCATACATCGCGCTGCGCAAAAACATTGCCGTACTGGCCTGATCCGAAAACTCTAGAACATTCTCAGCAGAGCCAAAGTGACGATCAAGGTGAAGTCGCCTGCCATAATGATCGATCGTTCTCAATGGCTGTTCCTCAAGGATTGAAATGCGACGCACCTGCCCCAAAAGCAGGGTCAGACCAGTCTAGGGCGCTACACCAAAGAGTGGCAAGCGCTTGCCACTGAAAACCTCAGTCGCGCAGATTGTTGAGCAGCGCTCCTTGCACGATGGACTGCCGCGTTTCGCCGCCAATTGCCCCTCGCAAGCGCCCTTCTTGACGCAAGGGAATGCTGAAAGCTCGGCCTTAACCGCAAGTTTCTATGGCTGCGGCGCGTTCAATTTTAGGTTGCGCTTTGGGGGCATTATTTGGACAATGGCCCAATTCTATCGAAACTTTTCCGACGTTTGACACGACGAGGCATCTGATTTGCAGCAGGCAGATCGCGCCAAAATCGACGATTTTCAAGGACAATACTTCGATGATTAGACTACTTTGGGCGTTGCCGACGGTTATTGCTGTTCTTCTGGTAAACGCTAGCATGCAATCGGATTTCCAAGTCCCTGTGCCGTTTCTCACAATCCTGGGCTGCGTCGTAGTTGCAGGCTCACTTGGCGGACAGCGTGCGGGATTATTGGCCGGGATCGTCGCCTCACTCTTTTTGATGCGCGCCTATTTGGTTCATTTCGGCCCCTCCTCGCTAACCGGTGGACTGCTCCAAATATCTTTGGGCGCGGCGATGTTCCTTTTTATCGGAACCTTCCTTGGTCGGTTGAGAGATCAGCGCGATACCAGCATCCGCGCGCTGTACCAAAACGAGCAAACTCTCGAGAACTCACTGCGCAAGGAGATAGAAGAAAACGCCGCCCATACGGCCAAGATCGCCGAGAGCGAAACGCGCCTCGAAACGGCCGTCCGTATTGCTGGCATTGGCCATTTCACCTTCAATGTTGAGACGGGCAACTGCGAGTTTTGCTCTGATCAACATGCCGCGCACTTTGGCCTAACCCCTGATGAATTTTGCGCCTTGAATGCGGGCCATAATTCAGAGCTGTCCTTCATCCACAGCGACGATCATCACATTGTTCGCGAGGCGATCCGCCAATTATACGCCGGCAAAGCGCAAACCTTTGAATACCGTGGCCTGCGGCCCGACGGTGAAATCCGATATATCCGCGTCATAGAAGAACCGAATTTTGCTGAAAACGGCGACGTCATCGAAAATATTGGCACGAGTATCGATATGACTGAATTGCGCCAGGCAGAGGCCCGTTTGCGCCAGTCGCAAAGGATCGAGGCCATCGGCACGCTGACAGGGGGCGTTGCGCATGATTTCAACAACTTACTGGCCATCATCCTTGGCAATCTGGAGCTCACCCTTGAGCTTGAAAAGGGGGATGAGAGGCGCGAGCTTATTCAATCGGCCATCAAGGCGACGCTGCGCGGCGCTGATCTGACAAGCAATCTGCTCAGTTTTTCGCGGCGTGCACATCTTGCCCCGACCCGCCTCAACCTGAACCAGCTTGTTTTGCAAACCATGACCTGGGGCGCGCGCGTTTTGCCCGAAACGATTGCGATTGAAAACGCCTTGAATGCCGAACTTTGGGATGTCGAATTAGATGCGTCTTCGGCCGAAAACGCTATTATCAACATCCTCCTCAACAGCCGAGATGCCATGCCGGACGGCGGAAAACTAACAATCGAAACCACCAATATGAGGGTCGGCGAAGAGTATCTAACCGACCGCGATGAGGATATCGAACCCGGCCAATATGTTATGCTGGCGATCAGCGATACCGGCCACGGCATCCCCGCAGACAAGATGGAAAAGATCTTTGAGCCGTTCTATACAGGCAAGCCCATTGGTGTGGGAACCGGGCTCGGGCTGTCGATGGTGCAGGGGTTCATCAAGCAATCTGGCGGTGCGATCCGCGTCTATTCTGAGGTCGGTGTCGGGACAACATTCAAGCTTTATTTCAAGGCCGCAGAGCAGCCCGACGCGATAGCCGATGTCGAACATCACGAGGCGCCGCATCTGCCAATAGGACAAGCCTCCGTTCTTCTCGTTGAGGATGAGGCGGACGTTCGGCGCATATTGAAGCGGACATTGGTTGAGGCGGGATATGCGGTAACGACGGCAAATAGCGGTGACGAAGCATTGGGTGTATTCAAAGCGCATGGTGCGTTTGATGTGTTGCTCACGGATGTCGTTATGCCGGGCAAGCTTTTGGGCCCTGCGCTGGCAAAAGCCATCCGCTTAATAGACCCGAAAATCCCGTGCATCTTCCTGTCCGGCTATGCCTCAGAGGCCACAATTCACGGCAATGGGCTGAAATCCTCGGACATCCGATTGATGAAACCCGTAAGCCGCGCAAACCTTCTCCGCGCAGTTTCGGATGCTCTTCAGGTTATCAACGAAGACGATTGAGTTTGCCGGGCACTTGTTCTGTTGAGACGCGCATTGCTTTAGTGAGTCGCCCCTTTTGAAATGGTTCGCCCCTATATTTTGGAAGCGGAGGCATAAATGGCCACCGGCCCGCGTAGAAAGAACGAAGCCATCAGAATAAACTGGGGGTGGCAGGGAATGCTGCAAAGACGGCAAGTGGCTTAGCTGTCGTCGTGCTGACTATGGAAGGCGACTTTGCCCTCAAACATCGAAATGGAAATGTTCGAAAACCTAAGCCCGGCGAGAACGTGAGGTATGAGCAACAAAACAAAAGAAAAAGGCCGCCCAAAGCGACCCAATCAATGCCAACAAAAAGGGATGATGGCGGAGGAACAGGGATTCGAACCCTGGGAGGACTTTCACCCTCGTCGGTTTTCAAGACCGGTGCATTCGACCACTCTGCCACTCCTCCGACAGGCACTCTTTAGCGGCACAATTTCGATTCTAAAAGCCATCCCGGTCACATAGCCGAATTTCGCTCAAAATAGGCGCCGCTCTTTCCATGCGCCGCACCAATCGCTAGAGTGCGCTCAATGGTGCGGCACAAGCCGGACAAACATAGAGCAGGGAACAGACGCAGCGCCATAGTGGCTGTGCGTTTTGAGGGGGCAAAGATGGCGAGCTATCACGCAGCAAAATTGGCGTTACTTCTTTCGGGGGCGGTGCTGTTAAGCGCCTGCGACGAAAGCGGTAAGGTCTCGTTATTTCAGAAGAAAGAGGGCGCGGGCGGCGGCGAAACCTCCTCCAGCACCTCGACCAAATTGGTTGAGCGCGATGTTGAGGCGCCGGATTCATTTCAGGTCTCAGACAAGGGCCTTTGGGATGGCCGCCCCTCGCTTGGTGGCGTCTGGGTCGCCCATGACTCAACCGCCAATCCTGAGCGCGTGATCATCCGCAACGAGGCAAATGGCAAATTTGTGATCGGCGCGTTATTCAAACGTGAGACAACAAGCCCCGGCCCGGCGGTCCAAGTGTCCTCGGATGCAGCGGCCGCTTTGGGCATGCTTGCGGGCGCCCCGGCCCCGCTCAACATCACAGCTCTGCGCCGCGAAGAAGTGCCGGTTGCTGATCCAGAGGCCGAAACGGCCGTTCTAGATGCTGCCGAGCCGATCGAGGCCGCAACGCTTGACGATCCAATCCAAGCCGCCGCCGCCGCGCTTGATAAAGCCGATGCCGCCAAGCCCCCCGTCATCACTCCGGCCAAACCGGCCGCACCCAAGCCAGCCGCTGCGCCCAAACCGGCCGGTCGCCTTGATCGCCCCTATATTCAGATCGGCATTTTCTCGGTGGAGAGCAACGCGAAAAACACCGCCGACATGCTGCGCAAATCCGGGATCGTCCCAACGCTTAAACCAGGCAGCAGCGCGGGCAAAGATTTCTACCGCGTGATTGTTGGCCCCGCCTCAAGCGCCTCTGAACGCGCCGCTTTGATCAAGAAAATCAAAGGCCTCGGCTTTGGCGACGCCTACGCCGTAACGAATTAATCGGCGCGCGCTGTCGGGAATTTCGGCAGCGCGGTTGATCTTTGTGGGCCTTTTCGGGGCCAGATTTTGAAGATTGCTGCCTCATCGGGCATGTTTGAAGATGTCTGCTCCGTCGGGGTGGATTTGATCGCGAAAGGAAAACCCATGTCTTTGCGCCTTATCATCCTCAGCCTCGCCCTCGCGCTTAGCACCGCCCTACCCGCCTCTGCCGAATATGAAACCCGTGCGCGCGCGGCCTATGTCTATGATATGACAACGAATACAGTGCTCCTTTCCAAGGAAGCCAACGTGCCGCTGCCACCGGCTTCTATGTCCAAATTGATGACGCTGAACATGCTTTTCGAGGCGCTCCAAGATGGCCGCGTCACATTGGAAACCCGCTTTGGCGTCTCGACCCGCTCCAAAAGCATGGGCGGCTCAACGATGTTTCTTAATGAAACGGATCGCCCCACCGTTGAGGAACTGATCCAAGGCATCATCGTGCTGTCGGGCAATGATGCTTGCGTGGCCGTGGCCGAAGGGCTTGCCGGATCTGAGGATGCCTTTGCCCGCCTGATGAACGCGCGCGCCAAAGAGCTGGGCATGGAAAACTCGACCTTTGCCAATGCCTCCGGCTGGCCCAACCCAAATCAGCGCATGTCGATGGGCGATCTTGGCATATTGGCGACCCGCCTGATCAAGGAATTCCCTGAATATTATGGGTATTTTGGCCAAGCTGAGTTTCCTTACGACAATCGCGCCCCGCAAAACCGCTTCAATCGCAATCCGCTGCTCAAGCTTGGCATTGGGGCGGATGGCCTCAAAACTGGCCATACCCAAGAAGCCGGATACGGGCTTGTTGGATCCGCAACCCAAGGCACGCGGCGCATCGTTTTCGTGATCACCGGGCTGACCTCAGAATCCGAGCGCGCCCAAGAGGCAGAGCGCGTTGTCAGCTGGGCCTTTCGCCAATTTGTTGAAAAGGCCGTTGTGCGCGAAGGAGCCGAACTTGGCCGCGCGCCCGTTTGGATGGGTGATCACCAAGAGATCGGCCTTGTCGCAGCGAGCGATGTAAAGCTTTTGCTGCCCGCCAAACAGCGCGATGGCGTAAATGCCGAAATTACCTATCGCAGCCCGCTTGAAGCCCCGATTGCCAAGGGCGATGTCGTCGCTGAAATGGTCGTTTCGCGCGATGAGTTGCCGCCTGCGCGCATTCCTTTGGTTGCGGATCGCGATGTGGAACGCGGCGGGCTTTTGCCACGCTTGCGCACGGCAACACGGGTTTTGATGCGCCAAATGCGCGGCGAGGAAACAGCAGTAAACTAATGGCTGAGCACGGATTATTCATTACATTTGAAGGGATTGACGGCTCGGGCAAGAGCACGCAATCCAAGCTTCTGGCCGAGAGCCTGCGCAAAGCCGGGCGCGATGTGATCCATACGCGCGAGCCTGGTGGCTCAAACGGCGCTGAGGAAATTCGCGCGCTGGTGCTGGAGGGCGATCCCGATCGCTGGTCCGCGGAAACTGAGATATTGCTCTTTACCGCCGCGCGCCGCGATCACCTTGAAAAGTTGATCCGCCCAGCCCTTACCCGCGGCGCCATCGTGATTTGCGATCGCTTTGCCGATAGCACGCGCGTTTATCAAGGGGTCACGCGCGGCGATTTGCGCTCCAAGGTCGATGTGCTCCACGCCGAGATGATCGGCCAAGAGCCGGACCTGACCTTTATCATCGATATCGATCCCGCCGTCGGCCATTCGCGCGCCAAAGCCCGCCAAACAGCCGAGGAACGCTTTGAGGATTTCGGCGTTGAGATGCAGGTAAAGATGCGCGCCGCCTTCTTGGAGCTGGCTGCTGAATTTGCCACCCGTTGCCGCGTGATTGATGGCGCGCGCGCGGCTGAGGACGTCGCGGCAGAGATCGAGACCATCGCGAAAGCGGCCCTATGAGAGCCGTCGCCGCCGATCAAAACGCCGATCCCCTGCCCCAAGCCGATTGCGCCCCCGGCGCGCCGCATCCGCGCGAAACCCTCTCGCTAATTGGCCAGAGCCGCGCCGAGGCCGATTTTCTTGAGGCCTATACCTCCCATCACCTGCATCACGCTTGGCTGATCACTGGCCCGCGCGGCGTTGGCAAAGCGACCCTTGCGTGGCGCATCGCCCGCTTCTTGCTGGCCGAGCCCACAACCGGCGCCGAGGCAGGCCTATTTGGCGATGCCCCGCCCGCGCCAACCTCGCTTTCCCTCTCGCCCGATCATCCCATTTCGCACAAAGTTGCCGCCCTTTCAGAGCCGCGCCTTTTCCTGCTGCGCCGCCCCTATGATGCAAAGAAGGAAAAGTTCGCCCAGAACATCCCCGTGGATGAGGTGCGCAAGCTCAATACATTCTTTCATATGTCGGCGGCGGATGGCGGGCGACGGATCGTGATTGTTGATGCGGCGGATGAGATGAACGTCTCGGCCGCCAATGCCCTTCTCAAACAACTCGAAGAACCGCCAAAGAACGCGATCCTTCTGCTGATCTCGCACCAGCCCTCGCGGCTTTTGCCCACGATCCGCTCGCGCTGCCGCGAATTACGCTGCGCGCCGCTGAACCCCGAAGATATGAGCGCCGCCCTCGCCCAAGCCGGCCTAAATGATATCCCAAACCCGGCCGCGCTTTCCGCGCTTGCAGGCGGGTCGGTTGGTGAGGCATTAAGGCTCACCAATATGCAAGGTATGGATATATATCACGAGATCGCGGATCTCTTTAGCACCCTGCCACGACTGGATCGTGCGCGGGGCCTGCGCTTGGCCGAAAGCTGCGTGGGCGCTAAAAACGTGGATCGCTATGATCTGGTGCTGCGGCTCTTTGATCTGTTCCTTGCGCGCCTTGCCAGAACGGGCGCCGGCGCGCCGCCGATGGTTGAGGCCGCGCCCAATGAAGCGGCCCTGATGCAGCGCCTTGCGCCAAACGCAGATGCAGGTCGCGAATGGGCGCAATTGCAGCAAACGCTGAGCGCGCGCGCGCAACACGGGCGGGCCGTCAATCTTGACCCTGCCGCTCTCATCCTTGATATGATCCTCAAGGTAAACGAAACGGCAGGCCGCGTGGCCGCCTGACAGGCCAAGCAGCATGACCCTCAGCACGACCCCAGAGATAACCGACAGCCATTGCCATCTGGATTTCCCGGACTTTGAAGGCGAGCTTCCCGATCTGATCGCGCGCGCGGGCGCGGCGGGCGTCACACGCATGGTTTCGATCTGCACCAAGCTGCGCCTTTTGCCCCAAGTGCAAGCCATCGCCGAGGCCCATGCGCCGGTTTTCTTTGCCGCTGGCACCCATCCGATGAGCGCCGCAGACGAGCCGCTCGCCAGCGTTGAAGAGCTGGTGGCCATCGCCGCCCACCCCAAATTCGTCGGTATCGGCGAAACGGGCCTTGATTATCACTACACAGCCGAGAGCGCCGCGATCCAACAAGAAAGCCTGCGCATCCATATCGAGGCCGCGCGCCAAACCGGCCTGCCCTTGATCATCCATGCGCGCGCCGCCGATGATGATATGGCCCGTATTCTGGCCGAAGAGCACAAAGCGGGCGCCTATTCTTGCGTGATGCATTGCTTCTCTTCTTCGCGCGAACTGGCCGAAGCAGCGCTTGATCTGGGCTTTTATCTTTCGGCCTCGGGCATCACCGCCTTCCCAAAATCAACCGAGCTGCGAGAGATTTTTGCCGCCGCCCCGGTTGAGCGTATCCTCGTTGAAACCGATGCGCCTTACCTTGCGCCCCCGCCCCATCGCGGACGGCGCAACGAGCCGGCCTATAGCGCCTTTACCGCCGCCAAAATCGCCGAAGCCTTAAGCATGGACTATCCAGATTTTGCCGCCCTGACGCAGCAGAATTTCAATCGGCTGTTTTCAAAGGCCGCCAATTGGAGGGCCGCATAATGGGTGAGTTGCGCTTTACCATTCTGGGCTGTGGCTCCTCTGGTGGCGTGCCGCGCCTTGGCGGACATTGGGGCGAATGCGATCCGAAAAACCCCAAGAATACCCGCCGCCGTTGCTCCATGCTGATCGAGCGGATTGGCGAGGCTGGCACCACGCGCGTCTTGATCGATACAACGCCAGACCTGCGCAGCCAGCTATTGGACGCAGGCATTGGCGAGCTTTCCGGCGTTATTTATACCCACGCGCACGCCGATCATGTTCATGGCATCGATGATCTGCGGATGATCGTTTTTAATATGCGCAAACGCCTGCCCGTCTGGGCCGACGGCGATACGCAAAACGATCTGCTCTCGCGTTTTGGCTATGTTTTTGTGCAGCCCGAGGGCTCGGCCTATCCACCGATCCTCAACCTCAAAACCATCGATGGCGATGTGACCGTGCGCGGCGATGGCGGGGATATTACGCTGACGCCTTTCAAGGTCGGTCACGGCGCGATTGATGCGCTTGGCTTTCGCATAGGCGATCTGGCCTATCTGCCCGATGTGGCCGAGATATACGCCCCTGCATGGGAAACCCTTAAGGATCTCGATTGCTGGATCGTGGACGCGCTGCGCCGCACGCCGCACCCAACCCATTCGCACCTTTCCCAAACGCTGGAATGGATCGAGCGCGCCGCGCCAAAACGCGCCGTCATCACCAATATGCACATTGATCTGGATTATGAGGACGTGGCCAAAGAAACCCCCGATCACGTCACCCCCGCCTTTGATGGCATGACCATCAGCTATCCAATCTGATGCAGGCGCTGATCGACGTCATCCTGCCGGTTTTCATTGTCATTGGCTTTGGCTATGTCGCCGCTTGGCGCAAGCTTTTCTCCGATAGCGCCGTTGATGGCATCATGCGCTTTGCGCAAAACTTTGCCGTGCCCGTGCTGTTGTTCAACGCGATTGCCCATATTGATCTGGC
The DNA here is from genome assembly GCA_047631555.1 of Halocynthiibacter sp. GTDB lineage: Bacteria > Pseudomonadota > Alphaproteobacteria > Rhodobacterales > Rhodobacteraceae > JBLHZY01. The sequence continues at coordinate 1,212,299 of JBLHZY010000001.1, forward strand.
GCATAATTTCAACGGGCCGCTGTTTGCCTCCTTTTATGGCGGGGCGTTTTCGGGCTTTGCCTTTTGTTATCTTGGCGCGCGATATGTCTTTAAGCGCAGCCCTGAGGACAGCGTTGCCATCGGCTTTTGCGGGCTGTTTTCCAACTCGCTCTTGCTTGGCCTGCCCATCACCGAGCGGGCCTATGGCACCGACGCGCTGACATGGAATTACGCGATCATCTCGATCCACGCGCCAACGCTCTATGCCTTTGGCATCATTGTGATGGAGATCACCAAATCGCGCGGCCAAGAATTGGCGGCCTCCAAACTTGGCCTGCAAGTGCTTCGGGCGATCCTGCGCAATCCGCTGGTGATCGGGATTGGCTGCGGCTTTGCGGTCAATCTATCCGGCGTCGCCCTACCCGGCGCGTTTTGGTCTGCGGTCGAGATGATGAGCCGCGCGGCGATCCCAGCGGCGCTGTTTGGACTTGGCGGGGTCTTGCTGCGCTATCGCCCTGAGGGGGATATGAAGGTTATCGCTTGGGTCGTTGCAGGCTCGCTTTTGGTGCATCCGGGCCTTGCATGGCTGATCGGAGCTGTCGGCTTTGACCTTGGCCAAGCGCCGCTGCGCAGTTCGGTTCTAACGGCCTCAATGGCGCCGGGTGTAAACGCCTATCTGTTTGCAAATATGTATGGATCGGCGCGCCGGGTCGCGGCCTCAGCCGTTTTGATTGCAACGGCGCTTTCGATCCTAACGATCTGGGCGTGGCTGTTGATCCTGCCCTAAGGCGCTAGCCAAATCGCGCCGTATAGCGCAGGCCCGCATCGCGCGACGGCAGCACAGGCGTGCGGTGTTTGCGCAGCACTTTTGGCCCAACGATGGGCAAGACGTGCTGACCATAAAGTTTGGATGCATCCGCCCCAGTCAAAATTTTGCTGAGCGCTGGAAAGAGCGAAAACAGCTCGGCTTTGGCGCCACGCTCAAAGCCCGCCATAGCAAAGACGCCCGGAAACAGGCTTTCGCCGGGCGCGCCATTGGCAAAGATCACCGCATGCATCGGCAGCAGCAAATGATGATAGGTCACGCCGCGTTTGCCTTGCGCTTGGCGCACGCGCCCATCGCCCAAGCTTTGCAAATGTGTGGCGCGGATCAGCTGGCCATGGGGCTGCCTACCATAGCCGGCCAGCTTGGGCATCTGCGCCCTCATCGGGCCTGAAGGGGGCACCAACATCGCATGTTGCGGCGAGACAAGCAGATCGCCGCGATTGCCCAAAGTGCCATCCCGAATGCGCAAGGGGCGCAGGCGCGGATCAGCCATAAGAGCGGCCTCCGATAGACAGCGCTTCCCGGCCCAAAGGATCGGCTGCACCCCGTGATGCATGGTGCAGATATGATCGCCCGCGCGCAGCGTCTCAATCAAAACCTCGCCAGCGGGCGTAAGAATGCGCGTCCCGTCGCCATAGCAAGGAATGCCGATCGAATGCATCTCATCGCGCCCATCAACCTGCGTCGGCGCCACGCCAATAAGGGTTACCGCCTCGCCATTTGGAAAGGTCAGAACCGCATTGCCCGCGCCATCATCGCTAACCACAACATCATCAAAATTGACCGGCGCGCCGCCTGCATCGAGCAAGGTGGTGACATCGAACTGATCATTGGTCAGCCCGTTTAGATCATCATCGCCCATGTCGAAATCATGGATCGTATCGCTGCCAGAGCCATCAGAGAAATGGATGGTATCGTTACCCAGGCCGCCCCAAATCGCGTCATCACCCGCGCCGCCCGAAAGGCTATCATCGCCCTGCTCGCCAAAAAGGAAATCGTTGTCGGCCCCACCTATCAGCGTATCAGACCCGCCGCCTGCATGGATCGTATCGCTGCCAGCACCGCCATCCAGATAGCTGCTGTAAACATCTGTCAGTTCGCCAGAGGCATCATCAATGCTGTCGTTGCCGTCGCCGCCATAGACCGTATCGTTGCCCAGACCAAAGAAGAGCGTATCATCGCCTTCATTGCCAAAGAGCATGTCATCCCCGGTCCCGCCTTCAAGGTAATCCGCCCCAAGGCCGCCCGACATGGCGTCATTCCCGGCATCGCCATAAAGAGTATCATCGCCGTCTTCGCCGTAGAGCCAATCATTGTCGTTGCCGCCGCGCACATAGTCATTGCCGCCGCCCGACCAGATCGTATCATTGCCGTCATCGCCATAAATCGTATCGGCGATTAAAAAGCTGGTCCCGGAGACATCATCGATAACATCGTTGCCCGCGCCGCCATAAACCAGATCGCCGCCATCGCCATAAAGGATCGAGTCCGCGCCGTCACCGCCTTGGATTGTGTCGGCCCCATCGCCGCCATCGATCGTATCGTCGCCAATCCCGCCATCGATGCTATCATTGCCTTCGTCGCCATTGATAATATCGTTGCCCGAGCCACCCAAAATCGTGTCATCGCCAGTGCCGCCCTCGATGAAGTCATTCTCAGACCCGCCATCCAGATAGTCATTGCCAATGCCGCCATACATCGTATCGACGCCAGCTTGGCCCAAAATGGTATCATCGCCCGCGTCCCCGCCAAGCAGATCGTTGCCCGCGCCGCCATCGATGGAATCGTTGCCGCCGTCGCCCCAAATCTCGTCCTGATCCGCACCCCCAAGCAAGGTATCGCTGCCCGAACCGCCCCAGATCGTATCATTGCCCGCGCCGCCATCCGCATAGTTCGACGCGCCGCCGCCGGTATCAATCGTATCCGCTGAGGCCCCACCAAGCAGAGAGTCATTATAGGCCCCGCCAGACATGGCATTGGGATCGACCTGCTCATAAAGCTGATCCTCAATCGAGCTGTAGAGGGGCGCATTGGCCCCGGTCACATTATCGATTGAGGTCACTTCCCACGTGACGCCCGGCGTTATCGGCCCATCGGCAACCGAGCCAACAAATGTTGTGCCGATATAGACGTCATAGACCGTGACGAAGTTTCCGTTGCCATCCGTTAGGGTAAAGCTGTTCTCAAGATAGCCCTTGGAATTATAGAGCGTGGCGCCGCCGGCATCTTTGACAAGGACTTGCTGGGTCGCGTCATTGCCAACCCCATCATTGAGATCATCGCCCTCAAAGGCCGTGTCCCCATCGGTAACGCTGAATTCAAGCGCATCCGTCGAGGTCGACCATTCAGGATCGACCATCAATTTTGAGCCAACAACGACAGACGGGCCGCCGCCCTCAATCACCCAAGCACTGGGGTCAAAACCATGAAATACATACGTTGCCACAAAAACACCCTTAGTCTTTGCCCCGCATTTGGGGGCAGTCCCACGCGAAAGAATGGCATCAAAGTTTAAGTATCGAATTAAGCCTGTTTCTCTTTCTTGCCACAATTTGCCTAAAATGCCGCTTTGGTAAAAAGGCAAAAATATAAATAATTTCAATGTGTTAAAAAGTTTACGTTCAGGGAATTAACTATAAATGACCCTAACCGCGCCCCCAAACCGCCCCTTTCGCCCTTCATATTGAAGCTCACAAACAATGCACGGTGAGGGCGAGGCAACGCCTTCACCACCAAGTGCAAAACAGACATTGAGTGGTGAGCAACATGCCAACGCATGAGATACATTTTTATACCCAAAACCCCGTGGGCACCTTTTCCACGACCTTGGGCAATACAACGACCTACACCGGCGCAACCGCGTTTCAGGCAACAGCCCTGATCACGGATAATGCGGCCGGCAATGAAGGTCTGTTTCTCACAGATGACAGCGCAGGAACGCCCGAAACGGCGACTGCGGTCGTTACAGTTGGCGGCACCACCTATGCAAGCAGCGCGGTGCGGGCCGAAGAAGTTTGGACCATTCGCGATACAGTGACCAACCAGACCTTCCAAATGGTACGTTTCATTTGGAATGACGGCACAGGCAATCAAAGCGCAATGATGTCTGAGACGCAGCTCGTGAACGGGCGCGTTTATGAGACGATTGATTATGATAGCCTTCCCGATAGCGCGGCGGGCGACCTTAGCTTTGCCTATGCGGATTTCTCCGACAATTTCATTGAGGGCACGGCCGGCAATGACGTTATCGACGAGAGCTATACCGGCGACCCGCAGGGCGATGTCGTCGATGGGCTGGACAGCTTTGAAGACATCTATACCCCAAGCACGCTGCAATGGAGCAGCTTTGGCGGCAACCTCACCGATATAAGCGGCGGCGTGACCCAAAACGTTGGCGGCATGAATGTTTCGGTATCCTGGCTGGATGAAGGCGCGGGCCAAACCTTTGAAGTTTCCACCATCGATAACTACGAAGAGAATGGCGAAAACCTCTCCAACACCTCTTCTGCCGAAATTTACGGCCAAGGTTCGGGCGACAACTCAACCACAACCATTAGCTTCACACCCGCTAGCGGCTCTGGCTATGCGGATGAAGTCAACAACGTGATGTTCCGCATCAACGATATTGACCAATCCCAGTTCCAAGATATCGTTACCGTTCGCGCCTTTGATGCCGATGGAAATCCTGTCGAAGTGCGCCTTCTAGCGGACGGCGGCGATGTGGTTACGGGCAATACCGTCACCGCAAACAATGTGGCCAATGGCCCGGGCGATGCGGACGGCTCTGTTCTGGTTACGATCCCCGGCCCCGTGTCTTACATCGAAATCGATTATGACAACGGCCTAACCTCGACCCAAGCGATCCATATCACCGACATCAACTTTGATGCGGTGACCCCTTCCTATGCGGACTCGATCGATGCGGGCGCAGGCGATGATTACGTCGCATCCGGTCTTGGCGACGATAGCGTCATCGGCGGCACTGGCAACGACACAATCTATGCAGGCGCAGGCAACGATACCGTGCTTGGCGGCGCGGACGATGATCTGATCTTTGGCGAAGACGGCGCGGATACAATCGAGGCCGGTACAGGCAACGATACCGTTGATGGCGGCGCGGGCAACGACACAATCATCGGCGGCGCAGGCAACGATAGCATCATTGGCGGAACTGGCGACGACAGCGTTGACGGCGACGATGGCAATGACACGCTGATCGGCAACGCAGGCAACGATTCCCTCTGGGGCGGCGACGGCGATGACAGCATTGACGGCGGCGCAGACAATGACTCGTTGGGCGGCGACGCAGGCAACGATACGATTGACGGCGGCGCGGGCGATGATGCGCTTTACGGCTGGACAGGCGACGATCTGCTCACCGGCGGCACGGGCAACGACTATATGGAAGGCGGCGACGGCCTTGATACATTCATCGGGGGCGAAGGCGCCGATACGATGATTGGCGGCGCCGGTATGGACTACGTTGATTACTCCGCCTCTGGCGCGGCGGTAAACGTTGACTATTCCGCAGGAACGGCTTCGGGCGGCGACGCTGCTGGCGATGTGATCACCGCAACTGATGGCATCATCGGTTCAGATTTCGACGATACATTGATCGGCTTTGATACGGAAAACCTGACAGCGGGCCCTGACTTTTATACCAACGTTCTGATTGGTGGCGACGGCAACGATTCCATCGACGGGCGCGGCGGCAACGACAGCCTTTACGGCGACGCAGGCAATGACACGATCCTTGGCGGCACCGGCGATGACTATATCGAAGGCGGCGCAGACGCCGACTATCTCGCCGCTGGCGCGAATGACGATACCGTCCTTGGCGGCACTGGCAACGACACGATCTTTGGCGAAGACGGCGCAGATAGCCTCGATGGCGGCACTGGCGACGATCTGATCATCGGCGGCGCGGGCTCAGATACGATGGCTGGCGGCGACGGCGACGATACGATCTATATCGGCTCTGACGATGTGGCCACTGGCGGCGCGGGCGACGATCTGTTCGTGATCGATCCAACGGCCCTTACCGGCGGCGTCATCACAATCGACGGGATGGAAACCTCCGAAACCAGCGGCGACAGCCTTGATTTCAACGGAACCCTTGCAGGCCCGGTTACCTATACCGCCCAAGGAACAGATCCGGGCGGTCGCTCGGGCTTTGCAACCCTGACCGATGGCACAGTGATCAACTTCTCCAATATCGAGACGATCATCTGCTTTGCCCGCGGCACACGCATCCTAACGCCCCGCGGCCCCGTCGCAATCGAGGCCCTGCGCCCCGGCGATATGGTGCTGACCCGCGACAATGGCCTCCAGCCCATCCGCTGGATCAACTCGCGCCGCGTCGCTGCAACGGGCGATTTCGCGCCTGTGCATATCGCAGCAAACACCATGGGCAACGATAGCGATCTGATCGTCTCGCCCCAACACCGCATGCTGCTAAAGGGGCACCGCCCCGAGCTGCTGTTTGGCCAACGCGAAGTGCTTGCTGCGGCCAAACATCTGGTCAACGGCACGACGATTAATACGATTGAGGGCGGCCTCGTGGAATACTTCCACATGATGTTCGACCAACATGAATTGATCTTTGCCGAAGGCGCTATCACCGAAAGCTTCCACCCCGGCGATCACTCGCTGCGCGGCCTTGCAGACCCTGCACGCGAAGAACTGTTTACGCTCTTCCCAGAGCTGCGCGCCCTACCCGACAGCCACGGCCCAACCGCACGCCTGTGCCTTCGCAAACACGAAGCACACCTGCTCGCGGCCTAAGAACGACCCGCGCGGGGCCAGCTCACCGCTCCCCACGCACCCAACCGCGCGCCTTGCCTGGCGCGCGGTTGGAATTGTTTGGGGGGGCAGCAATTAGGCGCGGCAGCCCACCTAAGTTTTGCGAGCCATTTTAGGCCAAGGGCGCAATTGCGCATTCGTCCGAACCACACTCAATTCCGCTTCCACTAAAGATCGCGGCGAAATAGCCAGATTTCACAGGGCTCGATTTGATTGCCCTTCAAGCGGCATTGCCGCTACCTTCATCCACGTAACCATTTCCTAGGATCAAAATGTTTAACTCGTTCATAGTTATCGCTCTCGCCGTCTTTGCCTCGCTCCCAATTCAAGCCCAAGCAGAAGAGCTGCCCAATGGCGCCACGCTTATTCAGCTCAACTCCCGGACATTTGATCTTCGGACAGACGTGCGCAACCTGCGCCGCGGGCCAGACTTTATCCCACTGACCGAAATCAAATGGTTGTCGGACCTCGTCGACCGCGATCCCTATTTGGAACAGACCGTACTCCATATTCAGGCCAGAACCCAACCAATCAGCATGACTTGGCCCTCTGTTACGCCGGATAAAGCTTATCCGCTTACTGAAAATATTCCAGAATTTATGGCTGTCGAGGGCTTTCAAACGCGTTCATCCCACCCCAAAAATTTCAGTTTCATTCTACTCCCAATAGATAATCCGTCCGATTTTTACGTTAGCTGTAGCGGCTCGGAAACTGACAAATCTAGTTTTTGCGCAGTATTAGTAGCCTATCCGCCTGATAGCGAAATTCGGCTAATGGCACGCGTTTACAACGCCAAGCCGCCCTTCAACTTTAGAGAAATCGCAAATCGGATGCGTGAGATCGCTTACTGCCTTGATGTAACCGACCGACTTAGCGCGGATGGCGCATCCCCAGAGGCTCTCGTCGATCATAAGATAGACAAGCCCGACCTGCGCGATTGCCACGAGCTGGTTTCTTAGTGTCCGAAAACTCATCTAGAGAGCCCGATTGCCAAGCTTTCGCACCCTAGAACAAAGCACCCGTTTGATATTGGTGTAGGTCGCCTACTCTTAGCGAAAAATCCTGCGCGCCGCGCTGCTTGAAGCCGACACAACAGCGCAGGCTCTCGCGATCTCTACGAAACCGCTGCCGCTCAAATCTCAATGATTTTTTCGGATGGTGTAGACTTTCCAGTTGGAAAGTCTTGGTGCGGTCGAGAAGACTCGAACTTCCACGGGTGTTACCCCACAGCGACCTCAACGCTGCGCGTCTACCAATTCCGCCACGACCGCACGATCTAGGCTTGGTGAGGGGCTACATAGCGAAGTGATCTACCCTTGTGAAGGGGCAAATCGCCCGTTTTGATCTTTTTCGCAAACACGGTGAAATCGCAGCGAAACGCGGGCTTGGCTTACCGGTGCGGGATCGGCAATTTCGGGTGGCTCCCGGCGGCAAAGCGGGGCAAACTCAACGCCGAACAAGAAGGCAAGCATGCCAACAGCGCCATATTTAAACACGACGGATATGAGCGCTGCAAATATGCATACTGTTAATATGAGGGAGGCAGACATGGTTGAGTGGCAAACAACAAACGGCCTAACCTCCTATCCAGAGGCCGTTGCCACCATGGAGGCGCGCGCCGAGGCGATTGCGGCGGGTACTGCGGGCGAGCTGATCTGGCTGGTTGAGCACCCGCCCCTTTATACCGCCGGCACCTCGGCCAAGATCGAGGACCTGGTTGAACCGGATCGCTTTGACGTCTTTCAGAGCAAGCGCGGCGGGCAATATACCTATCACGGCCCCGGCCAGCGGGTCGCTTATGCGATGCTCGATGTGGGCAAACGCGGGCGCGATGTGCGGGCCTTTGTTAATCAGATGGAAGCCTGGGTGATCGCCACACTGGCGGAATTTGGCGTCAAAGGTGAGCGGCGCGCCGGGCGTGTTGGCGTTTGGGTTGTGCGGCCTGAGCTTGCGCCAAACGCCGATGGCAGCCCGCGCGAAGATAAGGTCGCGGCCATCGGGCTGCGCTTGCGCAAATGGGTCTCGTTTCACGGACTCTCGATCAATGTCGAGCCAGACCTGAGCCATTTCAGCGGCATCGTCCCTTGCGGCATTTCTGAGCACGGGGTGACCAGCCTTGTTGATCTCGGCCTGCCGGTGACAATGGAAGACGTTGATCTCGCGCTGAAAAAGACCTTTGCGCAGATATTCGAGACGCCGCAAACCTAACCAAACGGCAAGTTTCGCCCGTGCGACAAAAGTCCCCTCGCAACTGCGCGCAGGCGCATTACATTAGCCTCAAAGAAATTCAATTCGGAGAATCCCATGAAAACCATCCTAATCGCAGCCGCCGCCCTCGCCCTTTCCACCAGCGCAGGCTTTGCCTCGGGCGACGCAGACAAGGGCGAAGCGGATTTCAAGAAATGCCGCTCTTGCCACTCGGTTATCGATGGCGATGACGTCATCGTTAAAGGCGGCAAAATCGGCCCCAATCTCTTTGGCGTTATCGGGCGCGCTGCGGGCAGCGTTGAGGGCTTCAAATACGGCAAAGACATGCTGGCCGCAGGCGAAGCGGGGCTCGTTTGGGATGAGGAAAATCTTGCCGAATTTGTCACCGATACCAAAGGCTTCCTTGCAACGACGCTGTGCCAAGGCTCGGCCAGCTCCAAGATGACGCCGCAGCGCTTGAAAGAGCCTGCTGATGTGGCCGCCTTCTTGGCCGGCTTCTCTGACATGGACGAAGCGAGCGAGGAAAGCGAAGAGAGCGACGACAAATCAAGCGATTGATCGCTTTGCGCGGCGCGCGCTGATCAAAACACATAGGGCGGCCTCTTTGCCAAGAGGGCGCCCTTTTCATTTCCCCGCAAACCAAGCCCCAAGCGGCGGTTTTGCGCAGGTTATGCGGCCCTTCCCCGCCCTCCAAAGCCTCAAACCCGCAAAGCCGCGCCAAACAGCGCCCCAAAATCAGACCTCCTCCAAGGGGGGCGCGTCAATTTTTCCTATCTCAAAGCGCTGTGCATCATTGCCCCCTTGTAAGAACCGCTCTAATACAGGGGACAATTCCGCGGGGAGTCTTTAGGCGCCCTTCGTAAGCAACTGAAACGCACATCCGGGAGGACCGCATGGCAGACGCAGCCATTCACGGCCACGAACATGAGGATAACCGCGGGTTCTTTACCCGTTGGTTCATGTCCACGAACCACAAAGATATTGGTATCCTTTACCTATTCGTCGCCGCCGCCGTCGGCTTCATCTCAGTCGCCTTCACCGTTTATATGCGCTTGGAGCTTATGAACCCTGGGGTGCAATACATGTGCCTTGAGGGCGCACGTTTCATCGCATCCGATGCCCTTTGTACGCCAAATGGCCACCTCTGGAACGTTATGATCACCTATCATGGTGTCTTGATGATGTTCTTTGTGGTGATCCCGGCGCTCTTTGGTGGCTTTGGGAACTACTTCATGCCGCTGCAAATTGGCGCGCCTGATATGGCCTTCCCACGGATGAACAACCTCTCCTTCTGGCTCTATGTCACAGGTGTTTGCCTCGGCGTTGCTTCGCTTTTGTCGCCCGGCGGCAATGATCAGCTTGGCTCTGGCGTTGGCTGGGTGCTTTACCCGCCTCTGTCGACTACTGAGGGCGGCTACTCCATGGATCTCGCGATCTTTGCGGTGCACGTCTCTGGTGCGAGCTCGATCCTGGGCGCGATCAACATGATCACAACGATGCTCAACATGCGTGCCCCCGGCATGACCATGTTTAAAGTACCGCTGTTCAGCTGGTCGATCTTTGTAACGGCTTGGCTCATCCTGCTCTCGCTGCCTGTTTTGGCCGGCGCGATCACGATGCTCCTGACTGACCGTAACTTTGGGACAACCTTCTTTGATCCTGCCGGTGGCGGCGATCCGATCCTGTACCAACACATCCTGTGGTTCTTCGGTCACCCCGAAGTCTATATCATCATCCTGCCTGGCTTTGGGATCATCTCCCACGTCATCGCAACCTTCTCGCGCAAACCTGTGTTTGGCTACCTGCCAATGGTCTGGGCGCTGATCGCGATTGGCGTGCTGGGCTTCGTTGTTTGGGCACACCACATGTATACCGTGGGCATGTCGCTCTCGCAGCAAAGCTACTTCATGCTGGCAACGATGGTGATTGCGGTGCCAACCGGGGTTAAAATCTTCTCGTGGATTGCAACCATGTGGGGTGGCTCGATCGAATTCAAAGCACCCATGCTCTGGGCCTTTGGCTTCCTGTTCCTCTTCACCGTTGGTGGCGTTACAGGCATCGTGCTCTCGCAAGCGGGTGTGGATCGTGCCTACCACGATACATACTACGTTGTGGCCCACTTCCACTATGTGATGTCGCTTGGCGCTGTCTTTGCGATCTTTGCGGGTATCTACTTTTACTTCGGTAAAATGTCAGGCCGCGAATATCCTGAATTCCTCGCCAAAATCCACTTCTGGATGATGTTCATCGGCGCGAACCTTACCTTCTTCCCCCAACACTTCTTGGGCCGCCAAGGTATGCCACGCCGCTACATCGATTACCCAGAAGCCTTTGCATACTTCAACAAGATCAGCTCGTATGGCGCCTTCCTATCATTTGCCTCGTTCCTGCTGTTCATCGGGATCATGATCTACGCTCTGAAATGGGGCAAAAAGATCACCGTGAACAACTACTGGAACGAATACGCAGATACGCTGGAATGGACCCTGCCCTGCCCACCTCCCGAACACACGTTCGAGACCCTTCCAAAACAGGAAGACTGGGATAAAGGCCACGCGCACTAAGAGCGCGACAGCTAAACAGATAAAAAGGGGCGCTCCGGTTGGGGCGCCCTTTTTGGTTTGGGGGGGCTTCTAGCAATGCTAAAAGGCTCTGATCTCGAGTTTGCCAAAAGTAAAGTGCGAAGCTAATTTTAAAATGTTCTTACTATATTTGTGTAGGTAACCATGAACTTTGATGAAAAAATCCCACGGAAACCTCAAGGTTGGAACAATGACCGCCTGCATTTCTTCAAATACATGAGCTTCGAAACGGCTCAGATCGTTTTGACAAACCGGACGCTAAGATGGTCCACACCCAAAATGATGAATGATTTATATGATGTTCAGATTGATCTAAATTTGAACCTTGATCTAGAAATTCTCGAAGAGCTTGCACATGAAAAAATGTGGGCCGCCATATCGGGATCTGATCAGCCCAAAGGAGACGGTCCCATTGCAAACACTCTGCGCTACCTCAGATCATCGAATAGGTTTGCTTCAAGGCAAGCATTTGTAAATGACTCTGTAGGACTTGTCAGCGAAGGCCTCAATAAGGTGCAAGAACTTTTGCCTAAAACTCAACGAGAACTCCGGGAAGGGTTGGAAAGCCTGAAAATCCTATGCTTAACCGATGACCCTACCAGTCCACCTATGTGGGCGCATTATGCCCAACAAAACTCCGGTGTGGTGATCAGATTGCGTTCGATACCAGCGCTCGATTCACCTTACGGTATGGCTCGCCCAATGCGCTATCTTCAGGAAATACCTCCACTATTTGACGAAGAACATTTCTCCAATTTGTTTGCGGGTCAAGGAGACGATGATATCCGTGAAATATGTGACCGAATGATTTATTCAAAAGGTTCCGCTTGGTCTTATGAAAAAGAATGGCGTATTTCCGCGGGCGATGGCCGCGACAAAACCACCCCACATGAAGATCTCCGATTTGGATCGAACGAACTCGATGGTGTCATTCTTGGCATTAATATGAGCCTCAAGAACCGACAGACGATAATCGACCTAACCAAATCCTATCCTAATGTTGAACTGATGGAGGCTAAAAGGTCTTCCTCGGGATTTCATCACGACATAGTACCAATCTCAGCATGAATTGTCCTAAGTTGGCAACCACATGCCGACGCTGCAACCGAAATTGCACTCATCAAGGCTCTGCACCACTCACCCCCATCAAACAAAGCCACAACACCACATTCCGCCCGCTCCCCCGCCGCGCTAACCTCCCCCCAGCAAAGCCCGGAGCCCCAATGCCCTACCGCTGGAACGAGACAGAGACCAAGCGCCTGAATGGCATACCAAGATCCCCTCATCCCCTAAAGCGGCGCTCCACGCCCGCAAAAACCGAAAAATCACATCGCATCCAATAATTCCGTGATCTCCTTCGGCGCGTCCAAACGATGCACTGCAAGCACACGAAACCGGAGCGAGAAATCATCACTTAAAGGCGAGAATATAACGCCCGCATGTTTGCGATGCGCAACGGATTCCTGAACGATCGTCGCGCACAAACCTGCCGCCACGAGATTAAGCGCTCCAAAAGGATCGTCCGCTCGATGCTGGATATCAATAGACAGGCCAACATCCGCACAGGCATCAAATAGCCAAGCATCATCCGGCCCGCTTGGCGCCGCGAAAGGGATGCGCCCTTGATCCCATTTGCGCCCCGCAGGCTTGGCAAGGCAAAAGGGCTCGCTAAAAATTTCACGGCTCACAAGCTGGTCACTTTGGGCGCGCCGATGCGCCAAACCAAGATCAATGCGCTCATGAACAAGCGCATCAAACTGCGCGCTCGATCGCATCTGCGCAATAGAACAGCTCATGTCCGCCCCAATCAGCGCGCCCAAGGCATCAGAAATTGTCCGGCACTGCAGCGCGCCGGGAACGCAGCCGATGCGAAGCTGCCCATGCGCCCCATTGGCAATCGCTTCGGCCCTGCGCTGGAATGCTTGTGCCGCAGAAATCAGCCGCTGCGCCTCTGGAACAAGCTGACGCCCCGCCTTGGTCAACGCCAGCCCTCGCCCGGATCGAGCAAACAGCGCAATCCCAAGCTCGGCCTCAAAATCTCTTAACCTTCGACTAAGGGGCGACTGAGAAACATTCAGAATTTCCGCCGCCTTCGTAACATGTTCAGTTTCGGCAAAAGTGGCAAAGGCCTGCAAAGATTTGAAGTTGAATTTAAGTCCCATTTGGTCTGAACCTAATCAAAATTGATATTGGAAATATCTTGATAGCTGCATTAGGCCTTCCGTGAACAGCCAAAAGGAACAAGCAATGGCACTTAGCAAATTTGGATTTATCGTCAAAGGCGCAGGCCTCGACCCGGCAATCCACCGCACCGAACTCAAATCGTCCACGTTTTCCATGATCGCTGTCGGCGTATCCAACATAGAAGAGGCGCCCTCAGTGGCGGCGCAAATGAAGGCCGAAGGCATTGAACTGATCGAACTTTGCGGCGCTTTTGGCCCCTCCGCCACGGCGGCAGTTTCGCGCGTACTCGGCTCTGATTATCCAATTGGGACTGTCACCTATGGACCAGACGCGATCGATCCCATGCACAAGCTTTTCAGCTAATAGCCTTGCACTTGGCCACCTTGGGGGCGGCAAAAAACGGACGCACCCCAAACAATGACACAACACCACATTCCCCCCGCTCCCCCGCCGCGCTAAACTCCCCCCAGCAAAGCCCGGAGCCCCCATGCCCTACCGCTGGAACGAGACAGAGACCAAAGCCCCCGAATGGCACGGCCATACCGCTTTGCGCGGCCGTGCCGATCCGCGCGCCCATGCCAGCCACGCCGAGGGCGCAGCCCCCTTGGCCACCCTCACCCTCTGGCCAAACCGCTCGCTTGCCCCCAAAGGCTTTGCCGCTGCAATCCTGCTGCTCTTTACCCTTGGCACAATCCCTGTGCTCTCCCTGCTCGGCTCCAAACTGCTCTGGATCATCGCCGCCTTTACCCTAAGCGTCCTCGCCGCCCTCTGGATCGCCCTACAAAAAAGCTACCGCCATGGCCTTGGCGAGACGATGCGCATCTGGCCCGATCACCTGATCCTCACCAGAACCAATCCGCGCGGCCCCGATCAGGTTTTCGAGGCCAATCCCTACTGGCTGCGCCTCACCATCCGCGCCGATGGCGGCCCGGTCGAGCAATACCTAACCCTCAAAGGCGGCCTCAAAGACCCCGCGCATGAGGTTGAACTCGGCGCCTTCCTCAGCCCAGAAGAACGCCTCCAGCTGCGCGATGATCTCGCCTTTGTCCTTGGCCAGCTCAATCCCTAAAGCCGCACACCCAAACCCATTCACAGTTGTCCAAATATCCCGGGGGAGAGCGCAGCTCGGGGGCAGCGCCCCCATAGAACCTCTCAATCCCTGACCTGCCCCCAAAACGAAAAACGCCGCGCTCAGTCTCCCAAGCGCGGCGTCTCAAATTCTCAAACAACCCAGTTTTAGCCGAGCTTGTCTTTCACCATCGGCCCGGCAGCGCTAAAATCCATCTGGCCTGTATATTTCGCCTTAAGCGCCGCCATCACGCGGCCCATATCGCGAATTGATTCTGCGCCGGCCTCAGCAATCGCCGCCTCAACAGCCGCCGCCGCCTCTTCTTCGCTCAACTGGCGCGGCAAATAATCCTCAATCACGGTGATCTCAGAAAGCTCTTTCTCGGCCAATTCAAGCCGCCCGCCTTCCTCATAAGCGCGCGCAGATTCCTGCCGCTGCTTCACCATTTTGCCAAGAATTCCAAGCACATCGGCCTCGGAAACCCCTGTATCATCGCCCTCACCCCGAAGCGCAATATCGCGATCCTTGATGGCTGCATTGATCAAGCGCAGCGTCGAAAGACGATCCACATCCTTGGCCTTCATCGCAACTTTCAAAGAGTCGCTGATCTTTTCGCGTAGTCCCATTCGGTACATTATCCCCAGACATTTCCGAAGTCCCCACACTACAGCGCCCCAATTCCCATAACAACCATTGATATTTCCCATAAGTATCTGAAATCGTTACGTTCCCAAAACTGCGCAAAAGCCGCCGCCAGCCCTTGACCCGACCCGCCCCTTTCCATAGGTTCCCCACAATTTTGCACCCACAACCTGCCCGGGGAGTCGCGCCATGTCTGCTGTTGCCGCAACACAAGCTTCAGAGAAACCAACGGCCTGCCTAGCGCTGGCTGACGGAACCTTATTCTACGGAAAAGGCTTCGGCGCGCCGGGCCAAACGGTTGCCGAGCTGTGCTTCAATACTGCCATGACCGGCTACCAAGAGATCATGACAGACCCGTCCTACGCGGGCCAAGTCGTGACCTTCACCTTCCCCCATATCGGCAACACCGGCGTGAACCCCGAGGACGACGAAACAGGCGATCCCGTAGCCCAAGGCATGATCGTTAAGTGGGATCCCACGGTTGCCTCCAGCTGGCGCGCAACACAAGAGCTCGGCGCATGGCTCGCAGCCCGCGGTCGCATCGGCATGGGTGGCCTCGATACGCGCCGCCTGACCCGCGCCATCCGCCAGCAAGGCGCGCCCCATGTGGCCCTCGCTTATGATCCAGAAGGCAACTTCGATATCGAGGCGCTGGTCGCCGCAGCGCGCGCGTTTAGCGGGCTTGAAGGGCTAGATCTGGCCAAAGACGTCACCTGTGCGCAAAGCTATGTTTGGGATGAGATGCGGTGGGCTTGGCCCGATGGCTTCCCCAAGCGCAGCGGCCCCGGCCACAAGGTCGTTGCCATCGATTTCGGCGCAAAACGCAACATCCTGCGCTGCCTTGCTTCGGCGGGTTGTGATGTCACCGTGCTGCCCGCAACGGCCACTGCTGAAGAGGTCCTCGCGCATAATCCAGCGGGTGTTTTCCTCTCCAACGGGCCGGGCGACCCTGCGGCAACGGGCGAATATGCCGTGCCGATGATCAAAGGCGTTCTGGCCGCAGACCTGCCCGTCTTTGGCATCTGTTTGGGCCACCAAATGCTCGCGCTTGCGCTTGGCGCCAAGACGGTAAAGATGAATCACGGCCATCACGGCGCGAACCACCCGGTTAAAGACAAAGAAACCGGCAAGGTTGAGATCACCTCGATGAACCACGGCTTCACGGTCGATGCCCAAACTCTTCCCAAGGGCGTTATGGAAACCCATGTCTCGCTGTTTGACGGCTCCAATTGCGGCATCCGTATGGAAAATAAACCTGTCTTTTCAGTGCAGTACCATCCAGAAGCCAGCCCAGGCCCTATGGACAGCTACTACCTGTTTGAACGTTTCACCGCCGCGATGGACGCGCGCAAATAAGGGCGCGTGCCGCCAAAGAAGCCAAGCCCGCTTTTCCTAAGGAAATGAACGAATATTAACGGCTTCTTAACTACAATTGATGAAACCTAGCTAAGACAATTCTGCACTTAAGCTGGCCTTCATGACCTCACCTTCCCAGCATCCGCTGCGGCCCGATCCGGCATTGGGCACAGCCCGCGCAACTGTGCGCGAGATCGTCACAGACCCCGCCTCGTTGCCCCGCGCAACTGAGGCCAACAGCGCAGCCCGCCAAAAGCCAAGCCAATCGCGCAAACCGCTGGGCCAAATGATGGTCGAACTTGGCACTTTGAGCCCCGAAAATCTGGTGCGCGCGGTTGCGATCCAAGCCCGCGAAGAGGCGCTGTTTGGCGATATTCTGCTCGCCCATGATATGGTCCAAGAGGCGGATTTGTTTGCCGCCCTTGCGGTGCAATACAATGCCGAAGTTGCTGATTTCAACGCCCGCGCGCCCGATGTGCGCCTGATTGATATCGTCGGCGCAGATACATGCCTGCGCGAAGGCATCCTGCCCTGGTATCGCGTTGGAAACGTTACCATTGTTGCCTGTTGCCGCCCCGAACGCTTTGAGGAGCTGCGCGCGGAACTTTCGCCCGAATTTGGCCATGTGCGCATGGCAATCGCCTCCGAGACAACCCTGCACCACGCCCTCCTCCTTTCGCGCCAACGCCACCTTGCGGCCTTCGCAGAAACCCGCGTCGCCAAGCACGAAAGCTGCCGCGATTGGGATACCAAACCTTTCGCGCGCATCGGCATCGCGGCGGGCTGTATCGCCCTCGCGCTGATGCTCACCGCGCCGCATATTCTGTTCGGCGTGCTCTGTGGATGGGCGATCCTCACGCTGCTGTTGAACTCCGCTTTGAAGGTTGGCGCGGCCATCGCCCAAACCCATTGGATGCAGCGCGATGATGCAAGCAATCTGGACTCTCAGGCCGCCAACAATAGCGCGCCAATGCGCCTCCCCACTGTTTCAATCATGGTCCCGCTGTTTCGCGAACGCGAGATCGCAGGTCGGTTGATCAAGCGCCTCTCGCGGCTGAACTATCCGCGCGAATTGCTCGATATTTGCCTCGTGGTTGAAGAAGACGACGCCGTGACCCAAACAGCCGTATCCAACACCAAACTCCCGCGCTGGATGCGCCAAATCGTTGTCCCGCGCGGGGCGGTCAAAACCAAGCCGCGCGCGCTAAATTTCGCGCTGGATTTCTGCCGTGGATCGGTTATCGGGGTCTATGATGCAGAGGACGCGCCCGACCCGGATCAGATCCACAAAATTGTGCGTCGCTTTCATGATCGCGGCCCCGAAGTCGCCTGTCTGCAGGGTATTCTGGATTTCTACAACAGTCGAACAAACTGGCTATCACGTTGTTTTACAATAGAATATGCAACGTGGTTTCGCCTCGTCCTGCCGGGACTTGAGCGCATGGGCCTTGTCGTTCCGCTTGGCGGCACAACGCTGTTTTTTCGCCGCGAAGCGCTGGAAGAACTCGGTGGATGGGATGCGCATAACGTCACGGAGGATGCTGATCTGGGCATTCGTCTCGCGCGCCATGGCTATCGCACCGAGCTGATTTCAACCGTCACCGAAGAAGAAGCAAACTGCCGTTTTTGGCCTTGGGTCAAGCAACGGTCGCGTTGGCTTAAGGGCTACGCGATGACTTGGGCGGTGCATATGCGCAACCCCGCCGCCCTTTGGCGCGAGCTTGGCGCTTGGCGCTTTTTCGGCGTGCAGCTGCTCTTTCTTGGAACCCTCTCACAATTCATCCTCGCGCCAATACTGTGGAGCTTTTGGGCCGTTCCGCTTGGCCTATGGCACCCCTTGCGCGGCGTGTTGCCGATGGAGGGCTTCTTAGCGCTTGGCCTGGTCTTTCTCGCCTCCGAAATTCTCTCGGTTTGGCTTGGCGTGCTTGCCACCTCTGGCCCCAAACATCGCGGGCTTTGGCTCTGGGTCCCCACGATGCATTTCTATTTTCCACTGGGGGCAATGGCCGCCTACAAGGGCCTCTGGGAAGTGATTAAACGCCCGTATTATTGGGATAAAACGGCGCATGGGATCGATGATATCGCCGAACATACCCAAGCCAATGAAGCAACAGATTCAGATGCATCAGACGCTCAAGATCATCGGCCCAGCCCAAGCAGCGCCGGCGCACCTGCCCCGCTTTCAGGCCTGCGCCCCGCGCCGCCACAGCCTGCTGAAATCTTGGTTTTGCGCAATCCAATCCAAGCGCCAAAGCCTCTGCAAACGCCAAGCCGTACCCAAGCAATTTCAGCCGCGCTAAAGACCCCAATTTGCGCGCCCCTCAGCGCCGAGGCCCTTGGCAAAACCGCGCCTCAGCCAGCACCGCCAAACCTTCTAATCTTGAAAAATCCCAGCGCATTGAGCGCGCCAGAAAAACGCCCCGCCCTGCCCAAAGCCAGCCCGCCGCCAATCCACTCGCGCCCCAGCCTGTTCTTTGAACCAAGCCTGCTGATTGCCGAATAAGCCGCTTAAAACTCTAGCTTTTGCGCATCGATCTTGAGCCGTGTCTCGAAGGCCTTTGAGATATGCATCCGCAACGCATCATCCGCCGCATCCCCGTCCCCGGCCTCAATCGCGCTTACGATGCGATCGTGCTCAGCAAGCGCAATCTCGTCGCGCCCTTCAACGGCCAAAGATGTCGTTGCCAAAAGCGCCATGGAGCGATGCACCAAATCCAATTGTTGCACCAAAAACCGGTTGTGCGAGGCGAGGTGGATCTGTTTGTGAAAGCGCCGGTTGGCCCGCGAAAGCGCTTCGGGATCGCCAATCAACGCGCGATCTTCCTCAACCATATCGCGCAAAAGCTGCACTTCTTCGGGGGCTGCATGGCGGGCGGCAAGGCGCGCCGCCAGCCCTTCAAGCTCGGTGCGCACAACATAGAGCTCGGCCAATTGATTGTGATCCAGCGAGGCCACGATAAGCGAGCGCCCATCGCGCGCCAGCAAAGACTGCGTCTCAAGCCGTTGTAATGCCTCGCGAATAGGCGTGCGCGAAACACCAAACCGCTCGGCCAACTCGCTCTCAACAAGCCGATCGCCAGGCTTATAAGCCCCTGTGTCAATCGCCTCCAAAATCAGCGCGTAGGCATCCTTTTGAGCGGGTCTGTGGTCTGTCATGCGTGTCTCCAGTGCGCCAAGCCGCACCCTAACCGCCCAAAGCCCGGTCGATCAAGCGTCGAGCGCAAGATTGATTGCTGCGCACGCCGCAAAGCGCTAGAGATATCCCATGAAAACACCCGCGCCAAACGCCGATCAAACCGCCAGCCATGCGGCCGATTTCACCCACGTGCGCGAATGGGTCTTTGATCTTGATAATACCCTCTACCCGCCCGAAGCGCGCTTGTTCGATCAAATCGAGGTCCGCATGACCGATTGGGTAATGGGCGAACTTGGCGTCGATAAAGCCCGCGCCAATCACCTGCGTCAGCACTATTGGAAGACCTATGGCACGACCCTCACCGGCCTGATGCGCGAACATGGCGTCTCGCCCGAAGGCTACCTGACCCATGTTCATGATATCGACTTCACCGTGCTGCAAATGGCCCCCGATCTGGCCGCGAATATCGCCAATCTGCCGGGCCGCAAAATCGTCTATACCAACGGGACCCGCCCCTATGCAGAGCAAGTGCTGAACGCGCGCGGTCTTTCGGGGCTTTTCGATGCCATTTACGGCGTTGAGCACGCCGATTTTCGCCCTAAGCCAGAACGGGCAGCCTTTGAGGCAATCTTTGCAATGGATGGCATCACGCCCTCAAAAGCGGCGATGTTCGAGGACGATCCGCGCAATCTCGCCGCGCCCTATGATATGGGCATGCGCACGGTCTTTGTCGCCCCTCAGCCCTTGCCCCCAAGCGATCACATCCACCATCACACCGATGATTTAACCGCCTTCTTGTCGCATCTGGGCGATCCGCCCTTTCCCGAGACCCCGGATCGCAATAGTCTGCGCCCATGAGCACACGCGAGAAAACCGATGTCTTGATTGTTGGCGGCGGCATTGCCGGGCTGGTCGCGGCGGCGGCCTTTGGGCGCGCGGGATTTGAGACCGTACTCGTTGATCCAGCCCAACCAATCACAGACGATGCCGACCCAAGCGCCGATCTGCGCTCGACCGCGTTTTTGCGCCCCGCGCGCGATCTGTTTGAGCATATCGGCATCTGGGGCGCGCTTAAAGATTGGGCCACGCCGCTTGAAGCGCTGCGCATTATCGACACTGTAGGCAATCCGCCGGAGCCGCGCGATCAGCGGCTGTTTCGCGGCGAGGATTTGGACTATTCGCCCTTTGGCTGGAACTTCCTCAATTGGAAAATCCGCGCGGCCTTGCTGGAGGCCATCCAAGACATGCCGCGCATTTCGCTGCGCTACGGGACCGGCTTTAAATCTTTGCTGACGCGCACCAACGGCGCAATTGTCGGGCTAAGCGATGGCGCGCGAATTGAGGCCAAGCTGGTGATTGGTGCCGATGGGCGCGCCTCGCCTTTGCGCGAAGCCGCCGGGATCACGGTTCAAACAACCCAATACGGCCAAAAGGCCCTCGCCTTTACCGCGACCCATGATGCGCCGCATGACAATATCTCGACCGAAATTTATCATCAAGGCGGCCCCTTCACGATGGTGCCCCTGCCCGATCTAGAGGGGCGCGCGGCTTCCGCGATTGTCTGGATGAATAAGGGGCCGCGCGCGCAGACTTTGCTTACAATGGACGAGGTCGCGTTTAATGCTGAAATGGCCGCCCGCAGCTGCGATCTGTTTGGCGAGATTAAGCTTGCCTCGCGCCGCGCTGCCTTCCCGATCATCACCCAGCGCGCCCGCACTTTGACCGCAGAGCGCACCGCTTTGATCGCTGAGGCCGCGCATGTTTTGCCCCCCATCGGCGCACAAGGCCTCAACACATCCCTCAATGATATCGCCGCCTTACTGAGCGCAGCCGAGGCTGATCCTGCGCATATCGGCAGCGCGGCAATGCTTGAAATCTATGAAAAAGCCCGCCTCAACGATATCAAAGCCCGCGCCCGCGCCATCGATCTGTTTAATCGCGTCACCCGCGCGCCCCAAGCGCCGCTGCAAGCGCTGCGCCTTGCCGGGCTCAAGGCGGTCCATGATATCGCGCCCCTGCGCCGCCGCCTGATGCGCGCCGGAATGGAGCCGCTTTAGGGCCAAATCGCCCCTTATCAGCCCCCGAACCAACGCGTTTTTGGTTAACCTTGATTAACAAAAACTTAGCGTTTCCTTAGCAAAACCTTAATTTTTCACCGTTTGCGCCGCCAAATCGGGCTATCCGGGCGTTAACCGTGATTCTTTGGTCACAACTTACCTAAAGTAAAGCTGCAAAACTGAGGCACCGCTTGCCAAGAACCGCCCGCACCCGCAGACTCAAATCACTGAGGTAAAAAAGGGGCGCTATAAGCCCCATTGAGTAGAGTGTGTATCATGACTTATACGAGCGTCTTGCTGAATGGATTCAGCATGGGCCATTTGGCGCAATCTGTGCCCAAATCCAAGCCCACCAGCCTGCTTGCGTTTGACCCGCGAGCCGTAATTTGTCTGCGTGTTATTGGTTCAACCGAAGAAGAAGATATCACCCATTCCTCCTATATCGATGGGATCGAAGTCTTTGGCTCTGGGCGGGCCTATGTTGAAAATCGCCCCCTCTTTCGCTACGCGCCTCATACCAAATGGCACGCAGCGCCCGTGCGTCAGCTAAGCAAAGATCGCGGCCTTGTCCGCTTTGAGTTTGAGGCGACAAGCTTCAAATCGCCCGATCCCGGCGCGCCGCAATTGCGTGGATTATGTGTCTCGGTTGGCGAAGATATTCGCCCCGCCGCCAAAGAAGCGCAGGCCAAAATCACCAAGGCGCAAGCAACCTTTCTCAGCCCAGATCAGATCCTTTTGCAGCAGATCGCCAATACCGGCTGACCGATTTTACCCAGGGCCTATATCCTCCCCATGGCCCCCTTCCCCGCCAGGTGAACCCTCCCTTCGCCTGGCGGTTTTTCTTTGCCCAATCCTTCCCATAAGGCCGCGAGCAATTCGCCTTTTCTCGGCGTGCTCACCCGCGTTCTGTGCGGTGTTTTTCACGGTGATTTTCACGGCGTTTTTCACGGTGATTTTAACCGTGCTTTCCCTTTTCGGGGGGAAAACCGATATCCCCTTCCCCTTGCGTTAACCAATTGTGAATGCGTAGACTTAAGCGATAGCACACTGCTGCCGTGCAGATCCTGGGGGGGATCTAGCGTACAAAGGTCGCGCCTTTGACATGTGCTTTGACAATTCAGCACGGGCATTTTCATTGACCTGTATTGCCTTTGCAGTGACTGGATCACTTATGTTTTTCACAGTCACACCACGCGCATTTTATGTCTGAAAACTGAATAAAACAACGAAAGCAATTGGTTGTTTGGATTTGCAAAGGAAATTCATAATGCAAAAGCATACCGCAATTTGCCTTGTTGCTGCAGGCCTGCTTGCCGGCTGCGGCGCAAGCAATGTCGCCGCGATCGTGTCCAAAACGATTGGCAACGATGTGATCGTTGTTGGCGCAACTCCGGCTGAAAGCACCCTCAACGCCGTTCCACTCACCGGCGCGATCTATATTCCAACGCATGATGTTGGCCCGATCAAAGGATGGCGAACGGCCGTCAGCCTGCATCAAGGCTATATCGCGCAAAGCAGCTCGGGCGGCTCTGAAATTTTTGTAGTCGGCACCAATGGGGCAACCGCAAATGTTACAGGCCTTGCCATTGCAAGGACCGCGCCGACCACCCTTCCAACCTCAGGCAGCACAACCTATTTGGGGCGCTACGCCGGCATCTTTCAACAGGATTATGATGACCCCAGCACGCTAGATTTCATTGTAGGCGTGTTAAACGGCGACGTAACCATCAACGCCAATTTCAAAGACAATACAGTCCTCGGCACAATCACCAATCGCGAATTGCGCTCGTCCGTTGACAACTCGCTTGCCCCCCTTGTCTTCCCTGTAGACCTCGCAATGGCCATCAGCCCGCTTTACTCTGACGGATCCTTTAGCGGCATCACAAGCGGCGGCCAGCTGACAAACACCTCTCCAACGGTTAGCGGCGAATATCAGGGGCTTATTTCGGGCGCTGAGGCCCAAGAAGCCATCGGCGGGCTGCGCATTGTTCATCAGACTGATCCGGGGGTAAGCCGGAATATCGAAGTCGGGGTGTTTCTTGCGGAGTAGCCGGACCAAGGCAGGCTGCTGACCCTAAATGCGTTGAAATTTGCACTTGCCGCGCGTGGTTAGCGCAAAACCTTCGCAAATCAAAACCTGCCTGTGGGGCCGCAATATGCCCCCGCAGTCAGGGCCAACGCAGCCGTAGTTTAAGGAATGGGCAATCACCGCGCACTTGCAATCATAATCTAATATCGAGAAACATTCGCCCGAGTTTCAAACCACAGCACAGCATTAACCAGTAAGGATAACCATGTTAAAACAAAGCACACTTCTATGCGCCGCCACTGCCCTTCTTGCCAATTGCGGCGCAACGAGTATTCCTGAGGTTCCCGGGATCGTGACCAAGGCCATAGGCGATGAGGTTTTCGTCATCGGCCAAGACGTCGCATCAACCACAGTTAACGGCCAAAATCTTAACGCGGGGGTTTGGACCCCGACCCATGACTATGGCGTTCTCAAAGGTTTTCTTGCGGAAAACGGAAACCGTCAGGGATATTTTACCGAGAGCACCTCACGCGACTCGGCCGTTATCGTGATCGCCACCAATGCCTCAGCAGACAATGTTTTCAGTGCTGGATTTGCAAGAAACGCGCCAACCACCCTGCCCAAAACAGGCAGCGTGACTTATACCGGGCCCTATGCCGCGATCTATGAAAACGACCGGATCGACCCAACTCTAAACGATGTTATCACCGGCGTTGTGAACGGCGACGCAAGTATTACTGCGAATTTCAGCACCAATGAAGCACAGGGCGAAATCACCAATCGCGTGGTGCGCAACTCCAGTTCAAATGACCTCATAACCACAGACGTTGCCGATGTCACATTTGCGCTCAGCTCGATTGCCTCAGACGGCTCCTTTGGCGGCACCACAAGCGGCGGGCAGTTCCCGAGCACCTTTGCAACCCTGAGCGGTGAATACCAAGGGCTGATCGCAGGGGCCAACGGCGGCGAGGCTGTCGGGGCCGTGCGGATCATCCATGTTGTCGATCCCGGCGTCTCCAACGTTACCGAATTGGGTGTATTTCTCGCCGAATAACCGCGCCGAAACCGGCAAAACCCTATCGCGAGAATTGACCAGCCGGTTCAAAGTTTCTCGCGATAACGGCCCCTTGGCGCCATTGTGCGATTGACCCTCGTTAACCACACGTTAAGATTGAAAAATTGCTGGCCGCTCAATGGGTAAACCATAGCAGTCTTTGTGCCGCTCACCCATTTTTTCGCACATAAGTGGCGACCAGTTTCGTAACGAGGATAGCTTTAGATGAACAACCGCCGCACCTGCCCCCCTTTAATCAAATACCCCAAAAAGAGAACTGCCGCGCTAAAAACGGCGCCGCTACTCTTTCTCAGCGCCGCGCTTCTCACAGCATGCGACATCGGCCCGCGCACCGGCCCCATCGTTTCCAAAACCATCGGACCCGACACGGTCGTTTTGGGCGAAACCATTGTAGAGACAACGATAAATGGCGTCGAGCAAACTGACTTGGTGTTCGATCCTCTCTTCGACTACGGCCTGTTTAAAGGATGGCATGACACCTCAAACACAGCTTCTTATAGGCGCGCCAAAACAGGGTATTTAGGTGAAAGCACCTCAGGGGGCTCTGTCGCGTTTGTTGGCGGCTTCAAAAATCTTTCTGCGCCCCTTGGCAGTGCGATTTACGGGCGAACCGTCGAAACCAAAATACCCGATAAAGGCAAAGCGACCTATACTGGGCAATATGTCGCCACTGCGCGTGAGTACGTTGGAGATCCATCCACCTCAACCATAGTCGACGGGCTGATAACTGGCGATACGAGCCTTTCGGCAGATTTTGAGACCTCTGCAGTGAGTGGCGCCATCACCAATCGTCTGAACAAACAGCCCTCAGGAAATTCTACAACCAGCCACCAAATCGCGGATATTATTTTTGAGCCCACGACCTTTGACAAAAACGGGTTTTTTTCCGGCACAATAATCGAAGGAGAATATATTATAGACGGTGCCGGCGCAAACGGAACATACGGCGGCTTGATTTCAGGGAGCGATGGCCAAGAAACTGTTGGCCACGTCAATTTACTGCACGATTATAGAGTGCCAAATTATTCTGAAACCACCTACATAATCGAAACCGGCGTCTTCATCGCCGAAGAGCCCTAAATCGGCCCGGTAAGCCGCTCTTCACTCAGCAAAACATTGGCCTCAACGTTGCCCACACCGGGCAGCGTCATCACGCGCCGCCGCAGGACGCGCTCAAAATCAGGCAGATCGCGCGCGACGACCCTAAGGCGATAATCATAAAGGCCAAGCACGTGTTGAACGGTCTGCACCTCAGGGATTGCCATCACCGCGCGCTCAAAATCCTCGAGCGAAACCCGCCCCTTGGTCGCGAGCTTCACGCCAAGAAAAACCGTCACCCCAAAACCAAGCGCGTTCATATCCAGATCAATGCGCCGCCCTGCAATGATCCCCGCCTCTTCCAGCCGCTTGATCCGACGCCATGCCGAAGGCTGCGAAAGCCCGAAGCTGCGCCCCAAGGCCCCCGCGCTTTGCCCCGCATCGCGCTGCAATTCAGCCAGCAAAGCCCGGTCAATCTCATCCAGCGCGCTCATAGGGGCAATGCCTCGGTTGATTTGATCGTGGCCACATGCATCAGCGCCTCAATGTCGGAAATATGCGGCAGGGTCAGGATTTTGGCCCGGTAAACCTGCTGATAATGGGGCATATCATGGGCGATCACAGAGAGGCGTACATCAACCCGGCCAAGGAAGGTCTGGATCGCGATCACTTCGGGCACTTTGCGAGCGGCCTCGAGAAATTCATCAAAGGCGCGCGGGTTGGTTTTATCGAGCGTAAACCGAAGCGACACCTCGACCGTATAGCCCAAAGCCGCCCAGCCGATCTCGGCATGTTGGCCGCGCAGGATGCCGGCCTCTTTAAGCTTTTCTAGTCGGCGCGAGAAGGTCGCAGGCGTAACCCCTGCGCGCTCGGCCAATTGCGCACTTGGGCAGGCAGGGTCCGCCTGAAGCTGCCGCAGAATCCTACGGTCCGTATCCGATATCTGCATGAAAAACTCGTATTTATTCAAATCTGCGCATGAACTATCGCAGATACCGCTATAAACGTCAAACTTTGCAACACAATTCACGCGGAGCCGCTCTAGATTGCCCTCAATCAATAACGCCAGATAAGGAAGCCAGACATGCGCGTATATTATGATCGTGATTGCGATATTAACCTGATCAAAGACAAAAAAGTTGCCATCCTCGGCTATGGCTCGCAAGGCCACGCCCACGCGCTTAACCTGCGCGACAGCGGCGCGAAGAACCTTGTTGTTGCCCTGCGCGAAGGCTCTGCTTCTGCCAAGAAAGCCGAAGGCGAAGGCCTCAAAGTTATGGGCATCGCAGAAGCAGCCGCTTGGTGTGACGTGATCATGTTCACCATGCCCGATGAGCTTCAAGCCGAGACATATAAGAAATACGTTCACGACAATATCAAGCCCGGCTCGGCGATCGCATTTGCCCACGGCCTCAATGTTCACTTTGGCCTGATCGAGCCCAAAGAAGGCGTTGACGTGATCATGATGGCGCCAAAAGGCCCCGGCCACACAGTGCGCGGCGAATACACCAAAGGCGGCGGCGTGCCTTGCCTTGTTGCGGTTGATTGCGATGCTTCGGGCAAAGCGCTTGAAATCGGCCTGTCCTATTGCTCAGCCATCGGTGGCGGGCGCTCAGGCATCATCGAGACGAACTTTCGCGAAGAGTGCGAAACTGATCTCTTCGGCGAGCAGGCTGTTCTTTGCGGCGGCATCGTTGAGCTGATCCGCATGGGCTTTGAGACACTGGTTGAAGCGGGCTACGCGCCTGAAATGGCCTACTTTGAGTGCTTGCACGAAACCAAGCTGATCGTTGACCTGATCTATGAAGGCGGCATCGCCAACATGAACTATTCGATCTCCAACACAGCCGAGTATGGCGAGTATGTTTCTGGCCCGCGCATCCTGCCCTATGAGCAGACAAAGAAAGCCATGAAAGATGTTCTCACCGACATCCAAAACGGCAAATTCGTACGCGACTTCATGCTCGAAAACGCGGTTGGCCAACCATCGTTTAAAGCAACACGCCGCTTGCACGATGAGCACCAGATCGAACAGATCGGCGCAAAACTGCGCGGCATGATGCCTTGGATTTCAGCCGGCAAAATGGTTGATAAAGAAAAGAACTAAGCGCAGATCATGCGCGCGAAAGGCCCCTGCATTTGCGGGGGCCTTTTTGTTTGCGCGGGTGAATTACAGCCTACTGCTTCGCGCCCATTCCGGCCCCGACATTACAGGCAAAATCAGCCTGCTCGGCAGCGGCATTCATTGCCTCGCTTGCAAGCTCAAGCGCCGCAGCCTCCGTCGCACAGGACATTTCTTGCGGAGGGGGCGGAAGATCATTTCCCAATGTTTGCGCATGATTATCATAATCGTTTTGGGTAAACTCGCTAAAGCCGCCGCCATCGCGCCGCGCCCGGCAATTCGTCAAAGCCACCAATGCCTCGGTAAAGCGCTGTGCCGCGGCATTAAACGCTTTGATCGCCTCAAGGCAATATTCCATACTATCTGGCGGCGCCTGCGTCGTTCCATCGCCCTCGCTGTTTTCGTCCGCGCGCGAGCCATGCACCAAGACCCAAAGATCCGAGTCCAAACGCGCCAAAAGGTTGAACGGCAGGTTGCTGCGCTGCCCCTCTTCCCAACGCTGCGCATAGGCCTTGGCCAGAAAGTCCATCTGCTCGGGGCCTGGCTTTCGAAACACGATCCCGTCGCGCAACTGCCCGGCAATCAGCTTCTCCAAAAAGGCCGCGTCTTTGTTTTTTGCTTCAAGAAATGCGCCGTATGTCGCGCGCGATAGTTTTTGATCAATTTTTGAATATTTCAAGGTAATCTCCAATAACAATACTCACATGCTATCGGCACAAAATTTGATCGCAAGGTAAAAGGTGACGTGCGCGTAATCCGCGCCGCCCCTCAATAACGCCCGATGGTAATCATCGTTTTATCCAGAACCTTACCGCCCGCATCGACCGCCTTGAGCGTCGCGGTATATTTGTTGCCCCGCCCGCCAGAACAAGGCGGCAGATAGCCCTTGGACGCATAATCCCCCGTGCTGCGCGCCTTGCGCACAACCTGAACACCGCCGCCCAATTTATCCGTCATCCCGGGAACCGAGGGCAGCTTTGCTGAGGTGCCCTTAATCGGATAGCCAAGCGTACCGTGGCCGCCCTTGGAGGAAAGCGGCGCATAGCTTTTGTCGTCGTATTCAACGATGATCATTGTGGCGCCCGAAGGGATGCCGCTGACCTGCATCGGCGGGGTCGCGCCATTGCCGCCATGCAATTTGCATTGCTGCCCTTTGGGAACATTCTTACCGCCCCAAGGGGCCAAAAGCTCGGCCTTCATTTCGGCAAATGCCGGGCTCGCCAAAGCCAAGCTCGCCAGTGCTGCTGCGAATATCAAACGCATAAAAACCCTCCTGCTGAAATCACTTTCAGCCTAGGAGCGCGCTTCCTCTGCGTCAATAAAAGCGTGAAACCACCCTAGCGACAGGCGGATTTCACCGCATCAACCACCTGCGCCACAGAGGCTTTGAGCAGCGCTGCGTCTTCACTTTCCGCCATCACGCGAATAAGCGGCTCGGTCCCGGATTTGCGGATCAGCAAGCGGCCTGTCGCTTTCAAATCCGCCTCGGCCTGCGCGATTGCCGCCTTAACGCCCGCATCATCAAGCGGATGCTGACCGGTGGCAAATTTCACATTTTCAAGGACTTGCGGGACGGTATTAAAGCTTTTTGACAACTCCGAGGCGGGCTTCCCTGTCTCAATCATCGCCGTGAGGAATTGCAAGCCAGCAAGCAGGCCATCGCCCGTTGTGGCGTAATCCGTCATAACAATATGGCCCGATTGCTCGCCGCCAAGGTTGAAGCCGCCCGCGCGCATCCGCTCAACAACGTGCCGATCGCCAACAGAGGTGCGCTCAAGCGCGATGCCCTCGCCCTGCAAGTAGCGCTCAAGCCCCAGATTGGACATCACAGTCGCCACCAAAGCATTGCCATGCAACAGCCCCGCCTTGGCCCAACGCACCGCAAGCAACGCCATCAATTGATCGCCATCGCAAACCGCGCCTGTCTCATCAATGATCATCACCCGGTCCGCATCGCCATCAAGACAGATGCCCACATCCGCGCCATATTCAACAACCATCCGCGAGGCCAAAGCCGTATCGGTTGAGCCGCAGCCCTTGTTGATATTCGTCCCGTCCGGCGCCACGCCAATAGGGATCACTTCGGCGCCAAGCTCCCAAAGGGCCTCGGGGGCATTGCGGTAAGCCGCGCCATTTGCGCAATCCACAACGACTTTCAAACCGCTCAGCGACAGCCCGCGCGGCAGGGTCGATTTGAGCCGCTCATTATAGCGAAAACGCCCGTCATCAATCCGCTTGGCGCGCCCGATATTCTCGGCCTTAACCGGCTCAACCCCCTCAAAGGTCATCCGCTCGATCTCAAGCTCGGCCTCATCTGATAGCTTGAAACCATCGGGGCCAAAGAACTTGATGCCGTTGTCATGATGCGGGTTGTGCGAGGCCGAAATCATCACCCCAACATCCGCGCGCATCGAGGTCGTCAGCATGCCGACAGCGGGCGTCGGAACCGGCCCAAGCAGGAAAACATTCATCCCCGTCGAGGTAAATCCAGCCGTCAGCGCATTCTCAAACATATAGCCCGATTGGCGCGTATCCTTGCCGATCACAACCCGGTGCGCCGCCGATCCATCGCGGCGAAAATAGCGCCCCGCCGCCGCGCCAAGGCGCATCGCCATCTCGGCGGTCATTGGATAGGTGTTGGCATGCCCGCGCACACCATCGGTGCCAAATAATTTCTTGTTCATCGTTACTCCTCAACGCCGCCTGTCGCGGCCATCCATAAACGCACGGCCTGATCCGTTTCAGCCATATCATGCACCCGCAGCATCTGCACCCCCTGCGCGATACCA
Source organism: Halocynthiibacter sp. (assembly GCA_047631555.1). Classification (GTDB taxonomy): domain Bacteria; phylum Pseudomonadota; class Alphaproteobacteria; order Rhodobacterales; family Rhodobacteraceae; genus JBLHZY01. Next base: position 1,243,193 of record JBLHZY010000001.1, read on the forward strand.
GCAAGCGCCACGGCAACCGAGCCCGGCATGCGCATATCCGCCGCCTCGGCCCAACCGATCGCCCCGATAAAACGCTTGCGAGAGGCGCCAAGCAGGATCGCGCAGCCAAGCCCGTGAAACGCCGAAAGTCGCGCCAAAAGGGCAAGGTTATGCGCCTGCGTTTTGCCAAATCCGATGCCCGGATCGACGATGATCTGCGCCCGCTTAATGCCCGCCGCCTCGGCCACAGCAATGCGCGCTTCAAGGTGATCATAGACTTCAAACAGCACATCATCATAGCGCGGCGCTTGCTGCATGGTCTTGGGCTCGCCCTGCGCATGCATCAAACAAATCGGCGCACCGCGCGCGCAGGCAAGCGCCGCCATATCTGGATCGAACGCCATTGCAGAGACATCGTTGATCATATCCGCGCCCGCATTAAGCGCCGCCTCGGCCACATCTGCCTTGCGCGTATCAATCGAAATCGGGGCAGAGATCGCAGCGGCGCGCAGCCCTTTGATCACTGGTACAACCCGCGCGATCTCTTCATCTGCGGAGACAAAATCCGCACCCGGCCGCGTGCTTTCGCCGCCAATATCCAGAACAGCCGCGCCGCTTTGCGCCATGCCAACGCCATGCGCAACGGCCGCATCCGCCGCCTCAAATTGCCCGCCATCCGAGAAACTATCCGGCGTCACATTCACAATGCCCATCAGGCGCGGCGCATCAAAGGAAAGCCCTGTAATCGGCGCGCGCTTTGCGGTGAGCCGCGCCAAAACTTGTGCGGGAATGTCAGCCGCCGGGACGATCTGCGCAGGCGCGTCGCGGCGCATAACCTCGACCTGCGCAAACCAGCACCAACCGCCCGCCAAAGCAAAGGCACCATCTGGGCGGGCAGGATCAAACAGCACAAGGGGGCGGTAAATCAAGCTCATCTAATACATTCACTTATGGCGCTAAGCATTTGGCAAATCTACTATATCAGCCGAAAAGAAAGCCTGATCCGCACCGTTAGCCGCGCCCGCCTCAACCCCGATGAACATCATCGAGGCGTCCTCAAACTGCGCGGCAAACCAGCCCGCCAAAGCCGCTGTATCGCGCACATCAGGCGCGCCACTGCGATCCAAAACCATCTTGGAGGGCGCCCAAACAATCGTCTGGCCGTTCTTCATCGCCCAATCAATCTCGGTCCCAGTTTCAACCACAACACAGCGCGCATCTTTCCCGGCAAGTACCCAAGCCTGCTGCTCAATCGCCAGCAAATCAATGCGCCGCTGCGCCGCGGGCGCGCCCGAAACAGGCGGCGCATCTTGCGGCAATCCAACACAAAAAATCAGCGGGCGCCCGCGCGCCTCAAGCTGATCGATCCAGCCGCTCAAAAGCGGCGATGCAACTGCCTTAGCGCCCAAACATACGATCATTGGATGGGCAACAGGCGCCTCAATATCGCTGGCTTGCGCTCCGGCCTCTTCTGCGCTGCGCACAATCTCAACGCCCAAAGCGCCGGGTCCACGATCCAATTTCTCAATCCGCACAAAGACCCGCATTGCGCGCGGCTCATTCAAAATCCGCTCAGCAATCCGCTCGGCCAATGTCTCCAAAAGGTTGAGCCGCTCTGCCTCAAGCTCGATACGGATCGCCTCGGTAATCCGGTCATAAGACAGGATACGATCCACATCATCCGCCACAGGCCCCTTGCCCGCGCGCACCTCGACCACGATGTTAAAACAGATCCGTTGACGCACGCCGCGCTCGGCCTGAAACGCCCCGATTTCGACCTCAACGATATGATCGCGCAGGGAAATCCGATCTCGCGGCGCCTCATTTGGCGCGCCCTGCGTAGCGGCAGCGCGCGCTTCGGGATGATCGAAGGCGTGAGAAATATCAGATGTCATCAGGCAAAGCCCCAAATGGCGGTTGCCGAAGCTCTAGCGCATTTGGCAGGCCAAGGCCAGAATGCGCACAGGCATTGGTGGGCGTAAGTTTGCCCAGAAAAATTACAGTTTTGAAGGAAACCGCAGGATCAGGCTTTTGAGCCCGGCATCCGGTAGAAATGATGCACGCCAATTGTCGTTGTGCGCGGGAATTTACGCGCCCAGCGCGGATTGACCGCCCGCGTGTGATAATGGGTCGCGCCCTTGGTCAGCGCGCGATTTGCGCCTTTGAGCATCAGAGCGGCGATTTTGCCTGCGCGCTGATAAGCGGCCGGCTCGCGGATAACCTCTTTATGGCCATCGCAAGTATAGGTGAACTGGCACTGATAGCGCTTGCCCGTGCCTTGACGCACAACGCCACAAACGCTCGTTGGAAAACGGCTGCTGTCTTTGCGGTTTAGGATCACTTCGGCAACGGCAAATTGCCCTTTGACGCTTTCGCCGCGCGCCTCAAAGTAAAGCGCCTCCGTCAGACAGCTCCATGCTTCCCCGCCATTGGCGCGGGGCTGCGCATCAAGCCATTTGCGGCTGTATTGCACGGCTGGCGCCTTGGCCGGTGTCTTGGATGCAGTGACCGCAGGGCGCGAAAAATGCGACGTATCCAGATCGCGCAAGGCCACCCGCTCTTTGCGCAAAAGCGTGCTCATCTCGCCGCCAAGCCCGGCCGCAGGATCGTTAGAGCTTGAAACGACCACGTCGCCCAAAGCCGTTTGGGCCATACCCATACACGTCACCAGGCACACAGCCCGCGTCAAAACTCGTATCGTCATTAAGCCCCCAAGGCACACCAAAACAGGCACCGCAGTTCAAAAGTCAGCGTTCCCTTTAGAAGAAGTTTGCCAAATCGTCCAGCTTAGGGGGCGATTCAGTCTGGGTTCCCTAGCGTCGAAACCTACGAATTTGAGGCAAATGCAAGCTAAAACGTCTTCGCCACCAAGGCGAACCGCAATAAAATCAACGACTTAACTGTTTCCGATCTCTACACAGTCTGTTGAATGGCCAAATGGGCCGCAGCAAGCCGTGCAATGGGCACACGGTAGGGCGAACAGGACACATAATCAAAGCCAGCCGCCCGACAAAAGGCGATAGATTCGGGGTTGCCCCCATGCTCGCCACAAATCGAAACCGTGATGCCCGGACGGGCCGCGCGCGCACGCTCCGCCCCGATCGTCAGCAGCTCGCCAACGCCCTCGGTGTCGAGCGTATGAAACGGATCCTCGGGGAAGACGCCAAGGTTCACATATTGGTTCATAAAGCGCCCCGCATCATCGCGCGAAAGCCCATATGTCATCTGCGTGAGGTCGTTCGTCCCAAAGGAAAGGAACTCGGCGTATTGGGCGATCTCATTGGCGCGCAGGGCAGCGCGCGGCGTTTCAACCATCACTCCAAGCTTATAGTCAAAATCCGTGCGCTTTTCGGTGCGCACTTCGGCCGCCACCGCATCAATGCGCGCCTTGACCATCTCGACTTCCCGTTTGGCCGAAACCAAGGGGATCATGATCTCGGGCGCCATGGTGGCCCCGGCTTTGGCCGCCTCAATCGTCGCCTCAAAAATCGCGCGAGCCTGCATGTCGTAAATCTCGGGGATGGTGATCCCCAAGCGCACGCCGCGCATCCCCAGCATCGGGTTAAACTCGCCCAAGGCCTCAATCCGGCGCACCACTGTCGAGAGCGGCAGATCAAGCGCTTCGGCCAGCTCGCGCATCCCGTCGCGATCCGAGGGCAGGAATTCATGCAGGGGCGGATCAAACAGGCGAATGCAAACCGGCCGCCCCGACATGATCTGAAACAGCTCGCGGAAATCGGCCCGCTGCATGGGCAATAGCCGCGCCAAGGCTTCGGCGCGATCTTGCGCTTCGTCGGCAAAGATCATCTCGCGCATCACCGTGAGGCGCTCGCCCTCAAAGAACATGTGCTCGGTGCGGCAAAGCCCGATGCCCTCGGCCTGAAAATTGCGCGCAACGGCCGCATCCGCAGGCGTATCCGCATTGGCCCGAACCCCAATATCACGCGCCTCATCGGCCCAATCCATCAAGGACTGAAACGCATCATCAAGCGCAGGTTCAAGCATCACAGCCGCCCCAACAAGCGCTTGGCCCGCCGTGCCATCAAGGGTGATCAAATCGCCCTCATGAAAAAGGCGGCCATCGGGGGCGCGCAGGCTTTTCTCGCGCAGATTGATCTTGATCCCGTTGGCCCCAACAATACAGGGCAAGCCAAGCCCGCGCGCAATCACTGCCGCGTGGCTGGTCATCCCGCCTCGTTCGGTCAAAACGCCAACCGCCGAATGCATGCCGCGAATATCCTCAGGCGCGGTTTCCCGGCGCACAAGGATGCAAGCCTCGCCGCGCGCAGCCGAGGCCTGCGCCGCGGAAGAAGACAAAACGATCCGCCCAACCGCCCCGCCTGGCGAGGCGCCAATACCGCGCACGAATGGGTCGCGCGGCCCCTCTTGATCGACCTGCGGGTGTAGCAGCTCAGAAAGCGAGCGCGGCGCAATGCGGGTCACGGCTTCGCGCTCTGGGATCACCCCATCGCGCGCCAACGCCACTGCGATCCGAACCGCAGCCCGCGCCGAGCGTTGAACCCGCACCGCATCCAAAATAGAGAGCTGCCCGCCCTCAACGGTAAATTCGATCTGCATCTCTTCGCGCAGCTTGATCCGGCACAAAGCGCCATGCTCGATCAGTTTTTGAAAAATCTCTGGCTCAAGCTCTTCAAGCGAGGGGCCGCGCGTATCGCGGGTCAAAAAGATCGTGCCCTTATCGCCGCTCAGCGCATCACGCCCTTGGCTCTGGCTCAGATACCGCCCCTTAACTTTGGGCAGGCCCGTGGCCCCATCGACAAATTGAATAACCCCTGAGCCGCTCTGCCCCGGCCCAATCCCAAGCGCCATCTGCTGGACAACAAGCCCAAGCCCTGCATCCGCAGGCGCGCCCTTGGCTTGGCGCAGCAGCCGCGCCGATGTGCCCTCCCAAGCCCGCGCCATCGAGCGCAAGACTTCCGTCAGCTGCGCACCCGTGTCTTGGGGAAAGCCCTCTTCGGTCTCATCTTGGTAGGCCTGAAGCGCCGCTTGCAGCGCATCCGCGCCCTGCCCCTTGTCCAATTCGAACATTTCAGGGTCCAAACGCGCGACATGAATGGAGTATGCTTGCACAAATCGAAGATAGAGCGCATCAGCCGTGGCTTGGCCATGGCTCTTGATCAATTCCGCGTGGCGCGCATCATTCATCCCGATATTGAGAACAGCACCGGGCCCGCCCCAATCGGGATCCTCCGAAGAGGGGCGCACAGAAAGCAGTGGGGTCGCACCAAAATGTTTCAAAAGCGCCTTTGCGTCGGGGCGCTGACCGGCGGCAATCTTATGCACTGCATCAAACGAAAGCGCGACCGTCTCAGGGACGGGCAAATCCAGCCGGATCAACCGCTGCAGGCATTTTGCCCGCCCGCCATGGGTCTCGGTTGCGATCGGCGCCACACGGCGGATACGCGTAAACCCTGAAAATTCGACTTCTTGCTGCACTGCGGCGCTCCTTTGATCGCCAAAGGATATACCCCCGTGCAGATCATGCAACGGAAACGTTACAGAATTGTCCTATTGGCCATCAATCCGGTTCAGATCGGCCACAGAAAGGCAGATAACCCGAATGCGCGCCAAAAGATTAAGCCGATTGCGCCGCACGATCTCTTTGTCGGAATTGACCTGCACTGCCTCGAAAAACGCGTCAATCGGGGCGCGCAAAGCAGCCATTGCCTCCATCGCGGCGGTGAAATCCTCATCCTTCATCGCCGGGGCAATCGCGCCGTCCGCCTTATCCAAGGCGGCAAACAACGCGCGCTCGACGTCTTCCTCGGCAAATTTGACGTCCGCCCCGAAGGAATACTCAACCCCGTCTTTTTCCTCGGCTTGAGTGAGGATATTGTTGGCGCGCTTAAACCCAGCAAGCAGGTTTTCGCCATCATCCGTCGCGAGCATCCCGCCCAAAGCGCGCGCCCGTTTGACCAAGAGCGTCAGATCATCATTGCCCGGCATTCCGATACAGGCATCAATAACATCGTGGCGAATGCCTTCTTCGCGCAGGTGCACCTTGAGGCGATCATGCAAGAACGACAGCAGGTCGGCCGAGCGATCCGGCAATTCAGCCTGAACGCGCGCGATCTCATCGGGTGCATCGCCCTCAAGCGCATCAATCACCGTGCGCGCGGCCGCGCCAAACAGGCCGTGATCGGCAATCTCATCGAGCATGTTTTGCAACAGTTTAACCGAAGGGCCATCGCCATTTTGCGCAATCTCGTGGCGCAAAAGCTGGTTATCGATGAAATGATCCAAGGAGAGGCGCGCCTCGCGATCAAGGATAATGCGGATCACCCCAAGCGCGGCACGGCGCAGCGCAAAGGGATCTTTTGAGCCGGTTGGCTTTTCATCAATCGCCCAAAAGCCGGTCAAAGTGTCCAGCTTATCCGCAAGCGCGACAGTGGCCGCAACGGCCCCGGTTGGCAAGTCATCCGAAGGGCCGAGCGGCGAATAATGCTGCTCACAAGCCTGCGCCACCTCATCAGGATAGCCCGCCGCTTGCGCATAGTATCGCCCCATAAGTCCTTGAAGTTCGGGGAATTCATAGACCATCTCAGAGCTGAGATCAGCCTTGGCAACCTCGGCCGCCTGTTTGGCCAGCTTCACATCCGCGCCAATGGGTTTGGCAAGTCCAGCGGCCAAAGCTTTGATCCGCGCGATGCGATCGGCCTGGCTGCCGAGCTTATTGTGGAAGGTTACGTTGGAAAGGCGAGCCGTCCATTCTTCCATGCCGCCTTTTGCAACGCGAAGATCGTTTTCCCAGAAGAATTTCGCATCTGAGAGCCGCGCCGCCAGAACCTTTTGATTGCCCGCCAAAACGGTCGCGCCTTTGTCAGCGGTTTCACGGTTGGCAACGGTGACGAATTTCTCAATCCGGCCAGTCTTGGGATTGCGCACAGAGAAGAATTTCTGATGCTCTTTCATCGAGGTTTGCAGCACTTCGGGCGGCAGGCCAAGGAAATCCTCGCCAATCTCGCCCATCAAGACGACGGGCCATTCAACCAGCCCGGCAACCTCGGCCAAAAGCCCATTGTCTTCAACCAATTCAAGGCCTTGCGCAAAGGCCATATTCTGGGCGTCGGCCTTGATATGCTCAGCGCGGCTGGCGCCGTCCAAAATCACAAAGGCGCGCTTGAGCTTGGCTTGGTAGTCATCAAATGAGCTGACCGAAAGGCGCGCGGGCGCCATGAAACGATGCCCCTCAGTGCTGTCGCCAGCGACTATTCCATCGACATCGAGCGGCACGATTTGCGCGCCAGCCTCATCAGAGAGAATACAAAGGATCGAATGCAGCGGGCGCACCCAGCGCAAAGAACCAGCCCCCCAGCGCATGGATTTGGGCCAAGGGAAATTGCGGATCGCGGCCTCAAGAACCTCCGAAACGATGGCCGCAGCGGGCCGCCCTTCGCGGGTGATCGAGGCAAAGAACACTTGGCCCTTTTTCTCATCACGAATTTCCAGATCATCGCGGGTCAGCCCGGTTGCGCGCAAAAAGCCATCAACGGCCTTGTCCGGCGCATCGACGCGGGGGCCTTTGCGCTCTTCGCGCGTGGTTGGGCTCTCGGCGGTGAGGCCCTCAACCGATAGCGCAAGGCGGCGCGGGGTCGAAAACGCGCCTGCCGAGCCATAAGTCAGCCCTGCATCAACCAGCCCGTCAGTGATCAGTTTTTGCAGATCAGCGCAGGCGCGCGCCTGCATACGGGCGGGGATTTCTTCGCTAAAGAGCTCGATCAGAAGATCCGGCATCATTCAGTCCTTTCAGGGGCTTGAGGCGCATTCGCCCAAGAATTTGGTGCAGGCGGGCAGCCCTCGGGCGCAGGATTGCCATCAAAGACAGTCGCGCCGCATTCGTTGATCTGATGCCAGGCAAAGGCGCGCCCGTCCTCAAAAACCGCGATCACCCGATCAATGCCGTAGTGAATATTCTCTTCGCCCAAAAAGGCCGTCGCTTCGCCCTCTTCCAGCGCTTTGCCAATCGCTTTGGCGTCAAAACACTCAAACCAACCCGGCGCGACCCGCGGCTCTGCGCCTTCATAGGTTTCATAGGTTTCGGTCATCATCGCGGTCGACATCGGCAGGGTAAAACAGGCGCGGTAGCGGATCGGTGAAGAGCTCGCGTCAATCCCCTCAAACCCTTCCGCAGGTACGGCCTCAGCCTCGCCAAACAGCGTCGTCATGCGCACATTTCCGCCCTGCACAGAGGCCGGGATCGGCTCGTAAAAGCCGTAGACTTGGAAGTAATACATCGCGCCGCCGACGATCAGAGCTGTAACCACAATAACACCTGCCAGTATTTTACCCATCATGCGAGAGCCGCCTCATATCCGCCAGCATCGGTCAAAATAAACGCATCCGCGCAGGCCTTAGAGAGATTGCGCACGCGCCCGATATAAGCTTGGCGCTCGGTCACCGAAATAACTCCGCGTGCGTCCAAAAGATTGAACAAATGGCTCGCTTTGATGCATTGATCATAGGCCGGATGGGCCATGATAATCCGCTTGCCCGTTTTGGGATCAATCGCCTCTTGCGCGAGGATCGCCTCGCATTCGGCCTCGGCCTCTTCAAAATGGCGCAACAACACATCCGTATTGGCGACATCGAAATTCCAGCGCGAATATTCCTGCTCGGTTTGGCGGAACACATCGCCATAAGACAGCGGGATTGGCGCGCTTGGGTCATTATAGGGCATGTCCATCACATGATCCGCGCCAAGCACATACATCGCAAGGCGCTCAAGCCCATACGTCAGCTCGCCCGAAACAGGATGGCAATCATGGCCGCCCACTTGCTGAAAATAGGTAAACTGCGAGACTTCCATCCCATCACACCAAACTTCCCAGCCAAGGCCCCATGCGCCCAACGTCGGGCTTTCCCAATCATCCTCAACAAAGCGGATGTCGTGCATCTCCATGTCGATCCCGATCGCTTGCAGCGAGCCGAGATACAGCGCCTGAAGGTTTGGCGGGCTTGGTTTGATCACCACTTGGTATTGATAGTAATGCTGAAGGCGATTTGGGTTCTCGCCGTAGCGCCCGTCCGTTGGCCGGCGCGATGGCTGCACATAGGATGCCGCCCATGGCCGATTGCCCAAAGCGCGCAGCGTTGTGGCCGGGTGAAATGTCCCTGCGCCCACTTCCATATCATAGGGTTGCAGCACCGCGCAGCCCTGCGCCGCCCAGTAAGCTTGCAGTCGCAGGATGATTTCCTGAAAACTTTTTGGCGGATTGGATGTGCTGTTGGCCATGGCTGCCCCCTTACTAAAGCGCGTCCTGATTAGGCGAGCTACAGCGCAGGGTCAATTGCGCGTGACATGATATTGACCTTTCACCCGTTTCTGTTTTCTTGCTAGAGGGAAGTGACGCTGCGCCAATTGGCAGCGTTAGGGAAACGAGTAAGGGCATATGACAAGAATTTTTAAGGCCACATGGCTAGTATCAATCATTTTTCTGGCCGCTTTTGGCGCGCCGCAAACCGCAACCGCACAACAAAGCGTTTGGATTCAGATCGAGGCGCAACCAAGCCTGCGTGAAGCCGAAGCGCGCGCGCGTGATTATTCCGCCGCGATTGGCAATGTCGCAGGTTTTGCGCTTGGCTCTGGCTGGTATGGCATCGCGCTTGGGCCCTTTACGGAGGAAGACGCGCAAGTCCTTCTGCGCCAATTGCGCCAAGATCGCCAAATCCCCTCCGACAGCTATATCGCCGATGGAGGAAGTTATCGCCGCCAGTTCTGGCCCGTCGGCGGCGCGGCGATTGCCGCAGCTCCAAGCAACCCCGCGCCAACTTTGGCCCAACCGGCCGTTGGCGCAACGCCAGCCGCCCAGCCAGCGCCGCCTGCCCCGCTTGACGAAACGCCCGCAGAGGCGCGCCGCTCCGAGCGCGAGCTGAACCGTGAAGCGCGCGAAGACATCCAGATCGCGATGCAATGGGAAGGCGTCTACACCAGCACAATCGATGGCGATTTTGGCCCTGGCACCCGCAAAGCCATGGCCGCTTGGCAGGATATGAACGGCCATGAGGTCACCGGCATCCTGACGACCAAACAGCGCGCCGCCCTGCTTAAAGGTTATGCGGATGTTCTGGCCGCTCTGGCGCTTGCGCCTGTGCAAGATGATGTCGCGGGGATCGCGCTCGATATGCCAACCGGCATGGTTGAATTCGATCGCTACGAGCCGCCATTTGCCCATTACAAAGCCAAAAATGGCTCTGGTGTCAAAGTCGTCCTGATCAGCCAAAGCGGCGATCGCGCCTCGCTTGGTGGGCTTTATGACATCATGCAAACGCTCGAAATCGTCCCCCTTGAGGGCGAACGCAACATCGGCAAATCGAGCTTCACCCTCACCGGCACCAATGCACGCATCGCCTCCCATACCTATGCAGCGCTTGAGGGCGGGCAAATCAAAGGGTTCAGCCTGATCTGGCCCGCCGGGGACGAGCGCCGCCGCAACATGGCCGTCAAAGCGATGGAGGCCTCGTTTACGCCAATTGAAGGCCTGCTGCCGGATGTTTACGGTGAAACCGCCGCACAAAGCATCGACCTTCTCTCAGGCTTGGAAATCCGCAGCGCCGACACAACCGCAACCGGCTTTTACGTCGATAGCACGGGCCAAGTCCTCACGACCGCCGCCGCGCTTGATCAATGTAGCCGCATCACGCTCGATGATAGCTATGACGCTGAAATCGTGGCACAAAACGCTGACTTCGCCCTGCTCAAACCAAGCGAGGCGCTCGCGCCCATGGGCTTTGCCGCGTTTCAGCCGGGCATCCCGCGCCTCAATGCTGAGGTCGCCGTTTCGGGCTATAGCTATGGCGGGCGGCTTCCGGCCCCATCGCTCACTTACGGCGCCTTGGCCGAGCTTAAGGGCCTGGACGGCAATGAGGATGTGATCCGGCTTGCGCTTGCGGCCCTTCCCGGCGATGCGGGCGCACCCGTCTATGATGGGCGCGGCTCGGTTCTGGGGATGCTCTTGGGGCAAAGCAAAGGCGCGCGCGCCCTGCCTGCCGAGGTCAGCCTTGCGGCCAATATGGCAAGCATCGTGCGCTTCCTCTCGGACAATGGGATCAGCCCGGCGGCCAGCGAAGGCGGCGCCGATCTGCAACCCGAAGACCTGATCAAACAGGCCACAGACATGACCGTTTTGGTGGGCTGCTGGAAGTAATCACCCACCTGTCATCAACGATAAGGGCGCCGCAGGATCATCCCCGCAGCGCCCTTTTTCTTTGGCCTCTCTTGCGCAAACCCAGCGCTCAAACAACCAGCCCTCCGCGCCGATCCGCCTGCTTATGCGCGCCAGAACTTCACAGTGATGATCGCATAAACCGCCATCAACTCAAGCCGCCCGATCAGCATTCCCGCCGCCAGCATCCACTTGGCCGTATCATTGAGCGGCGCGAAATTGCCCGATGGCCCGATCGTATCGCCAAGCCCGGGCCCGACATTCGCCAAGGCCGTCGCCGCGCCTGAAATAGAGGTAATGAAATCCAAGCCCGTCGCCGAAAGCAACACAGCCAAAACCCCGATCGAGACAATAAACATCACGAAAAACGCCATCACCGATGATAGAACCTCATCGCTTACCGGCCGCCCATCATAGCGCGGCACAAACATCCCATGGGGCGAGTGGATCTTGCGGATCTGCGCGCGAATGGAGGAAAACAAAAGCTGATAGCGAAAGATCTTAACCGAGCAACAGGTCGAGCCAGCGCAGCCCCCCACCAGCCCCAAAAAGAAGAACACAACAACAGGGAACGGCCCCCAAAGTTGATAATCAACCGAGGCAAATCCCGTCCCGGTGATGATCGAGGTGACGTTGAAAGAGGCCTCGCGAAACGAGTGCTCCATATGATCATTATTCGCCACGATCCGATAAATCGTGAGGATTAAGATCAGGACGACATTAACGATCAAATAGACCCGCACTTGGCTGTCGCGCAGGATCGGCTTGGCGTTGCCGGCGAGCATCTGCACATAGCGCACGAACGGCAGTGAGGCGAGGATCATAAAGATCGCCGCGACATATTCCGCCGGCCCCTGAAACGCCCCGAAAGAGGCGTCATGGGTCGAAAATCCGCCCGTCGACATGGTTGTCAGGGCGTGATTGATCGCCTCCCATCCGTCTAGCCCGACGGTCATATAGGCCATCATACAAGCCAGTGTCAGCGTGGCATAAACAACGGAAATTCGGCTGGCAATCTGTGCGGCGCGCGGCAGAACTTTCCCATCGGTATCAAAGGCTTCGGTGCGGAAAATCTGCATCCCACCAACCCGCAACTCGGGCAGGAAAACCATCGCCACAACAATAATCCCGACCCCGCCAAACCACTGCAACATCGAACGCCAAAGCAGCAATCCGCGCGGCAATTCATCAAGACCCGAGAAAACCGTCGAGCCAGTCGTTGTCATCCCCGACATCGCCTCAAAAAACGCGTCCACAATGCGCGCATCCGTCTCGCCAACGATAAACGGAATGGCCGCAAACACCGGCAACATCAGCCAAACGCCGGTCGTGAGCAGGAAGGTTTGTTGCAAAGAAAGTCGCCCGGAAACCCCGTTAGAACAGGCCAGCGCAGTAAAGCCGCCAACAACAATCGTGAGCACACCGGATTCAAAAAACGCCGCCCAATTGGACGAGCCATCCAGCAGATCAACAAACATAGGGATCGCCATTGTCGCGCCCAAGGCAGCCACAAGCAGACCGATCACATATCCTACGGGGCGCAGATCAAACATAGCGCAAAGGCTTGGCCATGCCTGCGCGCGCTGTCAAGCACAGGCGTCTTTTGCCGGCGCTCTCGCTGCGCAAAAGGCGCAAATTGGCAACGTCAAAACAAGCGCTAGCCGACGTGAAACAGCGTGTTAAAGAGCTTGGGATCAAGGCTTTCGGCCGCAAATGTTTCGCCCTCAACCAAAAGCGAGACAGCATCATGACTGTGCAGGCTTTCTTGATGGCTCGCGACAATGCGAAAATCGCCAATGCGCCCGTCATTTTGCAACGCTTCGCAGAAAAGCCGCGCCGCATCTTCAACGAAAATCGGATTGGCGGCGTTGAGCTCGGCAAAGGCCTGCTCGTCCTCGCGCTTGACCATCACTTGGGTTTCAGTCGGAACCGCAACGCGGCAAATATCGATCAGGTCCTCAAACCAAAGACAGGGCTGATCGGCGGCCAATTCAACCGAAATCCGCGCCACTGAGCGCTGCGAATGGGGCGTTGCCATCTGGCCGCGGGTTTGGCGGGCATGTTCGGAAAGTTCAAGCGAGCAAGGGCAAGTTGAGCTATAAACATAGTCCAGATGGATGATTTTTTTGCACGCGCCCGCGACCTCAACAAGCTCAAGCGCGATGTCGTAATATTGATAGCCCTGTAGGCCAGAACGCAGCGAATTTACCTTCATCGGAAAGCTGAACCGCATCTGAATGCGCGCATCAAAGCTTTCCAAATCCGAGATGTAATCCTCAAGCGCCGCCTCAATCACCTCGAATGAAAAGACCCGCTCGGCGTGTTTATAGAACGAGCGCATGATGCGGCTCATGTTGATGCCCTTTTTGCCCGCCTCAAGCGAAACAGTCCCGGTGACGGAGGTCTCAAGCGAAAGGTCACCGCCATCGCGGGTGCGAAAGCGGATCGGCAGGCGGAAATTGGAAATTCCGACGTGTTGGATATGGCGCTTGGCCCCTTTGATCAGGCTCTCGGGGCCGTTTTGCAGATCAGGAAGCGTGGCGCGGTAGGCTTCATCAACCTCGAATTCTTCGGGATAAGCTCTTGCAAGCGCTGGATAATTTGGCAGCGGCGCATCGGGCAAAAGCCGCGCGAGGTTTGGCTCAAGCGCCGCCAGCTCGCTTGGCGGAACATGCGCCGCCCATGCACGCAATGTCTCAAGCGCGCGCGCGGCGTCATCGCGATCCGGGACCGCGCCGTTTTCTGGCGTGTGTACGTTCATGATAACCCCCGCTGCGCGTTGCAGTGCTAATGTAAGCGATCACGGCTCAATATCCAAGGATTGCACAGCAGCAATTGAGAGCCGCGCATAAAAACGCCCGCGGCCAGTGCGGCGCGGGCGTTGTTTTTGGCCGGTTTCAGGCGCTTAAACTTGATCGAGCGCTTGCAACAGATCGGCGATCAAATCGCTTGGATCTTCAAGCCCAGCAGAGAGACGCACCAAGCCGGGCGTGATCCCAACGATCGCTTTTTGATCGTCAGGAAGGCGCTGATGGGTCGTGGTTGCGGGATGGGTCACGATGGATTTTGCATCGGCGAAATTGTTAGAAATCGTGAAAACATTCAATGCATTCAACATCTTAAAGCAGGCCTCTTTGCCGCCCTTAACGTCAAACGCAAGCACAGTCCCGCCCGAAGGCGATTGCGCCATGGCCACGCTATGTTGGGGATGGCTCGGCAGCTGCGGATAGCGCACAGCATTGAGCGCGGGATGCCCATCAAGCGCCTCGGCAATCGCCATGGCGGTGCGGGCCTGTTCGCGCACGCGCAGATCCATCGTCTCAAGCGCCTTGAGCTGAACCCAAGCGGTAAACGGGCTCATCACGCCGCCGGTATGCTTCATATAGGCTTCAATCGGGCCGCGGATCAGATCGCGCGATCCGGTGATCAGCCCGCCAAGGCAGCGCCCCTGCCCATCGACATGTTTGGTCGTCGAGACGATGCACAGATCGGCGCCGCAAGCCTTGGAATAGGAGAAAATTGGCGTGGCCATCGCATCATCCACAAGCACCAAAGCGCCCTTGGCATGGGCCACTTCACAGACATGGCGCAGGTCGATCACTTCGACCGTCGGGTTGGAAATGCTTTCAAGGAAAACAAGCCGCGTATCGGGGCGAATGGCGGCATCCCAAGCGGCATTATCCGTCCCATCGACCAAGGTCAGCTCGACGCCAAAGCGGCAAAGCACCTCCTCAAGTACATAAAGACAAGAGCCAAACAGCGCGCGCGAGGCCACAACATGATCGCCCGCTTTGAGCAACGCCATCAGCGCGCCATTGACCGCCGCCATGCCAGAGGCACAAGCAAAAGCATCCTCATAACCGAGCAGCCCAGCAAGGCGCTCTTCAAACATCCGCGTGGTAGGATTGCCATAGCGCGCGTAGATGAACTCATCCGCGCCAAGCTCTACAAAGCGCGCCTCAGCCGCTTCGGCCGTTTCATATACGAAGCCCTGCGTGAGGAAAATCGCCTCGGAAACTTCGCCATATTGGCTGCGCCGCGTGCCCTCATGCACCAATTTCGTGCGCGTATTCCAATCCTTACTCATCCGGCAACCCTTTCTTTGGCCAAACAAAAACCCCCACCTCAATCAAGAGCCGGGGGTGCGGGGGCGCATCCCTGACCTCTTTAGCGGTTTATTTAACGTGGCCCGCAATCCGGTGAACAAAGCGCCACAATGGCGAAGCGATAGCGCGCGAAAGCAGCTACGTCAACAACCGTCACATTGGTGTAACCGTTCATTCATTGCTTTGTCGTACGCTGATCCTATCGAGGGGCCACAAGATGTAGTGGAAGGTATGGGGATGCCACTGATTAAGATCAATACACGCGCGGCCAAAATCGCCCTTGATGGCGCTTGCCTGCTGCGCGCCCAAGCGGCCCTTGAGCCGGGCGAGCCGATCGTGATCCTCATTCATGGCTACAAATTTTCGCCCTTTCAGCGCCGCGCCAAAAACTCGCCCCATGATCATATTCTTTCCCTCACCCCAAGCGAAAAAGGGCGGCGCGCGATTTCTTGGCCGCGCCATTTGGGCTTTGGGCGAGGCGGCGAAAACGAAGGCCTGTGCATCGCGTTTGGCTGGCATGCCCAGGGCGCGCTTTGGCAAGCAAGGCGCGAAGCGGCCCAAGCCGGGCGCGCATTGGCCCGGCTTGTTGATCGCCTCGGCGCGCGCAACCCGGTGCATATCGTCGCTCATTCGCTTGGCGCACGCGTGGCTTTGGCCGCCCTGCCCGCGCTCAATTCCGGCCGCATTGCCCGCATCATCCTGATGGCCCCGGCCGCATTTCAATCCGAAGCCCACACAGCCCTTGGCGCGCCCGCCGCAAGGCGCGTTGAAATTCTCAACGTGGCCAGCCGCGAAAACGATCTGTTTGACGCCGCCTTTGAAGCCCTAATCAAAACGCCCGATCGCAAGGATCGCGCCCTTGGCTCTGGCCTTGGCTACAAAGATCAGCGCTGGCTCGATATCCAGATCGACAATCCGCAAACCCTTGATCGCCTTGCTACAATGGGCTTTCGCATCGCCCCGCCGGGCAAACGGATCTGCCATTGGTCCTCATACCTGCGCCCCGGGCTTTTCGCCTTCTATGCCGCCTTCCTGCGCCGACCAGAGCGCCTGCCCCTTGCCACTTTGGCCCTGCATCTGCCGCGCTATCACGCCGCGCGCTGGTCTCGGCTTATGGCCCTGCCGCGCCTGCGTCTCTCCTTGCTGTTTGCCAAAAAACAGTCATTCTAGGCGCCCAACAGGAGGCGCTTATGACCAATCCAATCGACCTTTATTACTGGCCAACCCCGAACGGGTGGAAAATCTCTATCGCTCTTGAAGAGATGGGCCTGCCTTACAATCTTCACCTGATCAATATCGGCGCAGGCGAGCAATTCGCGCCCGATTTCCTCAAAATCGCCCCCAACAATCGCATGCCCGCCATTATCGATCCCGATGGCCCCGATGGCGCGCCGATCTCGATCTTTGAAAGCGGCGCTATCCTGCAATATCTCGCGCGCAAAACCGGCAAATTCTGCGGGCCAAGCCAGCGCGATCGCATCGCGGTTGATCAATGGTTGATGTGGCAAATGGGCGGGCTCGGGCCTATGGCCGGCCAAGCGCACCACTTCTTGAAATACGCCCCCTCCATGGAGCCGCCCCACGATCTGCCATACGCCAAAGACCGCTACCGCAATGAAACGGCGCGCCTTTACGGGGTTTTGGATCGCCAACTGGCGCAGAATGAATATGTCGCGGGGGATTTCTATTCCATTGCGGATATGGCGATCTGGCCCTGGGCGCATATCTGGAAAAACCAAGAGCAAACCCTTGAGGACAAACCGCATTTGGCGCGCTGGATTGATTTGATCGCAGCCCGCCCAGCCGTTCAAAAGGGGCGCGAACTGGCCGCCGACAAACGCGCCAATCTGCAAGACAACAAAAAGGCGCAGGAAATTCTGTTTAAGCGCAAACCTTAATCGGTTTTCTAAGGGCGGGCGCCTTCAAAACGCGCCCGTCGCTTTGGCGAACGGATCCAAAGCTGATGCAGGATCACAAGCGCATGGGCAAGCTTGAGCCCAAACACCGCCCACAAAACGCGCCCCAATACCCAAAGCCCCTGATTGCCACGCGCGATCAAAAACTCTGACAGCAAAAAGCAGCTCAGATAATAAAACGCCATGATCATCCCCGCCGCGCCAACCGCCATATGCAGCTTGCGCCAAGGCCATACAAGATAGTTTTGCAACATCTCGCGGTGAAACAGCCCATAGGCATAGACCATCGCATAAACCGCTGACGATATAGAGAAATACCGCGCTGCAAGCACATCAGAATTGATGTAGAGAACGGCCGCGACCGAGATAAGCATCACGCCCCAAGTGCTGGCCAAAACCGCATCGCGCGCGATCGTCGGCAGGCTTAATACCATCGCTTTCACGCTGCAAAAATTCACCGCAAACATGAAGGGCACATACATCGCCGTGGCAATCACCAGCGGCGAAATCCCATCAGACGAGGCCTGACCAAGCTCGGTTTGGGCACCTAAATAGATGCATGCAAACAGCGTGAGCGCGATGATTTTTTTTCCGTCGAGGCGGGGCATATGTTGGCCCAATGCGTCGCGGTAGAGGGATACAGCATTTTTCATATCCCAAGAATTAACCAAGAATTTGGATGAAATTATGACCGATCATCATCTTTTTGGTTAACGTCCGCATGGACCGCCATGAGGCGCGATTGGCTCATCACAAATATGATCATCACAAGCGGCAAACCGAAGGTCTTGAAGTTGACCCAGACGTCCGTCGAAAGGCTGCGCCAGATTACCTCGTTTGCCAGGGCAAGCCCAAAGAAAAAAGCCATAAAACGCTTGGTCAGCAGGGTCCAGCCGGTCTCTGTTAGGGGCATCATCCCTTCCATCACATGGCGCAGATAGCCTTTTCCGCGCAGCAATCCAAAGCCCAGAATGCCGGCAAAAAACAGGTAAATAATTGTCGGTTTCATCTTAAAAAACCGCTCATCGTTTAACCAAACCGACAATCCGCCAAAGATTGTGACCAAAATAAGGGTCATCAGCTGCATCACCGAGAGCTTCCCGGTCAGCCGCCAAAGCGCAAATGTCGAAAGCGCAATCAGCGGGATGAAGGCCGCCGTGACCACGACAAAGCCGGAATACTCCTCGCCGCCAAAAACAAAGCTGCGATCGCGCAGCCGCGTATAGGCGATGAAGAAAAGGATCACCGGCCCCAGTTCGAGGACCAGTTTCAACGTTGGATTGATGTGTTTCTTTTCAGCCATCTCGCCCTCTTATCCGCCCATTTCAACGATCACCGCGCCAAGCGCAATCAAAGCCATCAGCGCCAATCTGCGCGGCCCGACCTGTTCTTTCAGCACCAACCACCCGATCAACGCGGCAAAAACCGTCGAGGTTTCGCGCAAAACTGCGGCCTGCCCAACATTGTCCAACCGTGTTGCCAGCATTACCCCGCCAAAGGAGAAAAATGCAACCAAACCGCCGATGATTCCGCGCAGCCCCAACGGCCCAAGCGCCGGGCGTGCCTCTGGCACCATCTGCCGATAGCGCAGCCCCGCGACAATCGGCATCGCAATCCCATCAAGCATGAAGAACCACGCCAGAAAGGTAAATGGATTGGCCGTCGCGCGGATCCCGTAAGCATCATATGTGGTGTAAACGGCAACGAAACAGCCGGTCAAAACCGCCAGCATCAAGGCCGAAACCATGGTTTCGCGCCCTACCGTTATGGTGCGTAAATTGTAAAACGCGAGCCCAAATATCCCGCTCAATAGCGTCGCCACCCCCAGCCATTGCACGCCCGAGAACACCTCGCCAAAGACAATGCCCGCGCCAATCACCGTAAACAGCGGCCCCGTCCCGCGCACCACCGGATAAACAACCGTATAAGCGCCCATTGAATAGGTGAAACCCTGCGAAACCTTATAGAACGTGTGGATCACCAGCGCGCCCGCAAACAGCACCCACATATGCGGCTCGGGCCATGGCACGACAAAAAGCGCAAAGGGCGCCGCCATCAGCCCATAGCTCAGATCAATCGCCCCGCGTGAAAGCCAAGGATCATGCCGCCCCTTTTGCAAAGCCCCAAAGAACGCGTGCAAAAACGCGGCAAAAAGCGCCAAAAACAGCGCCAGCGTATGGCCCTGCTCGGTTCCTTCAAGCGAGATGAGCCACTCACTCATGAAGCGCGCGGGATATCATATGGTGGCCGCGCTCAAAGCTCGCGGCCAGTCAGCGCTGCGGCGAATTCTTCGGGATCAAACGGGGAGAGATCATCGATTTGCTCGCCCACCCCAATCGCATGGATCGGCAGGCCAAACTTATCCGCCAGCGCGACCAAAACACCGCCGCGCGCTGTCCCATCAAGCTTGGTCATGATCAGCCCGGTCACATCGGCCAAAGCGCGGAATGTCTCGACCTGATTGATCGCGTTTTGGCCCGTTGTGGCATCCAAAACGAGCAAAGTATTATGCGGCGCGCTTGGATCTTTCTTGCGGATCACCCGGACGATTTTGGCCAGCTCCTCCATCAGATCGGCGCGATTTTGCAACCGTCCCGCTGTATCAATCAGCAAAAGATCGGTGCCGTCGGCCTCGGCCTTTGTCATTGCGTCAAACGCCAAGCTCGCCGGATCGGAACCCTCGGGCGCGGTCAAAACCGGCACGCCTGCGCGCTCCCCCCAGACCTGCAATTGCTCAACAGCCGCGGCGCGAAACGTATCGCCTGCGGCAATCACAACCGATTTGCCGGCAGCGCGAAACTGCGAGGCGAGCTTGCCAATCGTCGTGGTTTTGCCCGAGCCATTGACCCCAACCACGAGCACGACCTGCGGCTTTTTGGGATAGAGCGGCATCGGCTTGGCCACGGGTTCCATGATGCGGGCGATCTCGGTCGCCATCAGGCCTTTGATCTCATCAACCGAGAGCTTTTTGCCAAAGCGCCCCTCGGCCATATTCGCCGTTACCCGTAGCGCCGTATCAACGCCCATATCGGCCGTGATCAACAGCTCTTCAAGCTGTTCGATCATCTCGTCGTCAAGCGCGCGGCGCAGGGTGGGTTTGGCAGGTTTCTGTGCGGGTTTGGCGGCGGGCTTTGCCGCATCGCTGGCTTTTTCGCCGCGTCCAAGCAAGCGGCCCAAAAGACCGGGCTTTTCGCTTTCGGCTTTTTCTACGGCTGGCTTGGGTTCAAGGTCTGGCTTGGGTTCAGGGACCGGTTTGTGAGCGGGCGTAGGCGCGGGTGCGACTGTTTTTTCTGGAACGGCCTCAGCAGCAGGCGGCTGGATAGGGGCCGGTTTGGCCACAGACGCGGCTGCCGCGCTGGATTGCGCGGGGGCTTTTGCTGCTTCTTGCTTTGGCTTGGGTGCGGCTTTCGCCGAGGTTTCTTTCTGCGAAGGCGCCGATTTTGGCAGAGCCGCATCAACGGGCTTTGCAGCAACAGGCTCAGGCTCAGGCTCAGGCTCAGGCTCAGGCTCAGGAATACGC
Organism: Halocynthiibacter sp.; assembly: GCA_047631555.1. Classification (GTDB taxonomy): domain Bacteria; phylum Pseudomonadota; class Alphaproteobacteria; order Rhodobacterales; family Rhodobacteraceae; genus JBLHZY01. The sequence continues at coordinate 1,263,897 of JBLHZY010000001.1, forward strand.
GCGGCCTCATTGGGCGCAACAGGCGCGTCTTCAACGGTATCTTTTAGGGGCGCCGTTTCGGGCACCTCAATAACAGCCACTTCGGGTTCGGCCACTTCGGGTTCGTCCTCTTGGGGGGCCACATCTTCAGGCGCGGCCACATCCCTCAGCGCATCAGCGGCCTCCGCCGTTTCAGCCTCAAACCCGGCCTCAAGCGCCTCGCCCTGTTCGGCCAGCTCCTCTTCGCCACCATCCCCAACAATTGCCTCCAAACCCTCCTCAAGCTTCGAGGAAGATTTAAACAATCGATCTTTGAGTTTCTTGAAAAACGCCATGCAAGCCTCCGTTCCCTGTCACTTAAGGCCTAATGCAGGGCTATGGAAGTCCCCCAAAGGAGAAGCGCTTGCCCGCAAAGGAACAACATTGGCCATGCGCGGCACAAAGCGGGCGCAAATCGCATCAGATTTCCCGACCGAAACCGCAGCCACGCCCGCCAAACAAGCGCAAAAATCATCAAACACGCGCCGATGCCCGCGCCCGGATCCCCAATTGCCAATGCCGCCAACCCAAGCCCCGCGCAAAGATAGGCGCCCGCACGCACCAACCAAGCTTGCGATCCGCAATAAGGCATCAGCCAAATCTCCGCCGAAAACAGCGCCGTTATAAGGCCCGCCGCCATCAAAGGGCGCAGCTCAAACGCGCCCCAAATCGGCTGCCCGCTTTGCGCCATCAGGCCCAAGATCAAGACAAAAACCCCAAGCGCCAGCGCCATAAACCCATAGGCGCGCGCATCCCGCCCTTGGCGCAAACCGGCCAAGTCACTCATCCCAATCAGAAAAATCCCCGCAATCACCAAGGCAGGCGCCTGCGCCACGATCCCGCCAATCGCAAAGAAAAGCACCGGCATCGCCCGAACGCCCGCGCGCAACGCGCCCGCAAGATTTAGGCCGCCAGCGGGCCCAGACCGCGCCGCCATCCCCGCGCCGAGCCCTGCATAAATCCAAAATATCGCCATCAAGCCTCGTCCATATACGCCCCGATCAGCATGGCGTGGGGGCGCTAAAACTTGGTTAACAAAACCGGTCCCGTACCGATTTTCCGCCCCCAACGCGCCGCCGAATAACCGCCCAAGCCTCAATTGCGACCCGCGCCCATTTTGCACATGCTCTGCGCGCCAAGCCTGCTATAATGCGCCCATGAAAGCATCCATCCGCCTCTTTGCCATCGCAGCTCTTGCCCCGGTCCCGCTGATTGGGCTTGGTGCGCTTTTTGGCGGGCTGTGGGTCTGGGCGGCGCTCGGCTATATCACGCTGCTTGCGTTTAGCTTGGATCAACTGGCCGCCATTGCTCAAAATCCGGCCGCGCCCGATGCTGAATTCCCTGCCGCCGATCGCCTCTCGGTCGTCCTTGCGCTTGGCCATTTTGCCCTGCTGATCCTTGCGATCCTTGGCCTGAGCGGCGCAACGGGCCTTGGATTTGGCGAGCGCTTTGCGCTGTTTATGGGCGCAGGCCTGTTCTTTGGGCAAATCTCCAATTCCAACGCCCATGAGCTGATCCACCGGGGCAATCGCGCCCTGCATCGCCTTGGCATGTGGGTCTATATCTCGCTGCTCTTTGGCCATCACACATCCGCCCATCCGCTGGTTCATCACCGCTATGTCGCCTCGCCCCAAGATCCAAATTCCGCCCGCCCCGGCGAGAGCTTTTACCGCTTTGCGCCGCGCGCCTGGATCGGCTCTTTTCGCGCAGGGTACAGGGCCGAAAACGCCCGTTTGGCCCGCGTTGAGCGCCACGCGTTTTGGCAAAACCCCTATGCGCTTTATATTGGCGGCGCGGCTGGCATCGCGCTGCTTGTTTTCGCCGCAACCGGCCCCGCTGGCCTGCTCGCCTATATCGCCCTTGCGGCTTATGCGCAGATGCAACTCCTGCTCTCGGATTACGTCCAGCATTACGGGCTAAACCGCGCAGAGGTTAACGGCAAACTAGAGCCCGTCGGCCCTGAGCACAGCTGGAACGCGCGCCAATGGTTTACCTCGCTGATGATGCTGAATGCCCCGCGTCACTCCGATCATCACGCCCATCCAACCACCCCCTATCCAAACCTGATCCTGCCCCAAGGCGCGCCGATGCTGCCCAGATCATTGCCCGCAATGGCAACGCTCGCGCTCTTTCCAAGCCTCTGGCGGCGCGTCATGGACCCGCGTGCAAAGGCCCTCCGCGCGCGCCAAACGCCCTAAGCCATCTGCGCGCCAATTCGCCCATCCATACCGCCCATCGCCCACCGCCTTGCCTTCGCGCCATGACAGCCCATATTAACCATTCCCTTCAAATTTTATGGAAATTCGAGACAGTTTGATGCAAACATCCATTGTGAAGAAAAAAATCGCTGCTCTCCTGATCGCAGTTCCCATGGCACTGGCCTCAAGCCTCCCCTCCAAGGCCGAAACGCCCCTCACGGGCGCCGAGTTTGAAGCCTATGCCATGGGCAAAACCCTCACCTTTTCCCAAGACGGCCAAGCCTATGGCGCCGAAGAATATCGCTCTGGGCGGCGCGTCCGCTGGGCCTTTTCGGCAGATCAATGCATGGAAGGGGTTTGGTATGAGCAGGGAGAGGAAATCTGCTTTGAATATGAGGATGAAAAAGGGCCGCAGTGCTGGCGCTTTTATCGCCAATCAAACGGGCTGCGCGCGCAATTCTCCGGCGAAAGCGCAACGGTTTTGTATGAGGCCCAGCAAAGCAATCAGCCGCTTTTGTGCCTTGGTCCAGAGATCGGCGCGTAACCCTTCCGCGCAGCTCTAAAACGCCCTAAAACAGCGATCCTTGCCCCTCTGTGGGATCGCTTTTCTTGGCAGTCGGCTTTTTCGGCGCGGGCTTTTTTGCAGGTTCAGGGGGCGCTATGGGCGCAGCACTTGAGCCGCTCCCAACCGCAAAGCGCCCGTCGCCAAATTCGATCTCTAAAGCGCGCGCACCTTGGGCCGCCGCAACGCTTGTCGCCACAGCCCCATCGGCCCGCACAACCGCATAGCCGCGCTGCAAGGTCGCGCGATAGCCAAGCGTTTGGCGCATCCGCTCAAGCGCCTCGGATTTCGCCTGCCACGCCGCAACCTGCCCTAATGCAACGCTTGAAAGACGCGCCGCAAGGGATTCAAATGATTCACGTTTCGCCAAAACTGAGGCAGAGACCCGCGCCGGATCGAGCCGGGCCGCAACCCGCCCCAAATCGCGCCGATGCACCGCAACCCCGCGCGAAAGCGCTGGCGCAAGCCGCCCGCCAAGCGCGCCCGCGCGATCCCCATGCGCAACAAGCCGCGCGCGCATCGCGCCGGGGCGCAGGCCTGATGCTGCCTCTGAAAGCCGCACGCGCCGCGCCTGCGTGCTTGCCAACAATGCGCCGGGAAGCCGCTCGCCGGCGCGATCCAATCTCTGGCGCGGCCCGTCCAAAAGCGTATCGGCGCGCGGCAAAGCCCGGCCCAGATCGCGCAAGCGCTGGCGCCGCTGACCAATCCCGCCGCTCAGCGCGCGCGAGAGCCGCCCGCCCTGCTCGCCCGTCCAAGCCAGCAGCTCAAGGCGCACAGGAACTGCCAATTCCGCCGCAGCCGTCGGCGTCGGCGCGCGCCGATCCGAGACGTAATCGATCAATGTCGTATCCGTCTCATGCCCCACAGCCGAAATCAGCGGAATATCCGAGGCCGCAGCGGCGCGCGCCACGATCTCCTCATTAAAGCCCCAAAGATCTTCAACCGAGCCGCCTCCCCGCGCCACGATCAACAAATCAGGCCGTGGCAGCGCGCCGCCCGGCGCAAGCGCATTAAACCCAGCAATCGCGCGCGCAACCTCGCCCGCGCAAGCCTGCCCCTGCACCGCCACGGGCCAGATCAAAACCTTGCGCGGAAAACGATCCCGAAGCCGGTGCAAAATATCGCGGATCACAGCGCCCGTTGGCGAGGTAATGACCCCGATGACCTCGGGCAAATAGGGCAATGGTTTCTTTAACTCGGCCGCAAAAAGCCCCTCCGCCGCCAGCGCCTTTTTGCGCGCCTCAAGCATCGCCATCAATGCGCCCGCGCCCGCTGGCTGAATATCCTCAACGATCAGCTGATAGCGCGATTGGCCGGGAAAAGTCGTCATCCTGCCGGTCGCGATAACCTCCATCCCCTCCTCAGGGCGATGCGCGAGCTTGGCCGCTTGGCCCTTCCAGCTGACGGCAGCAATCACCGCCCGATCATCCTTGAGATCGAAATAGATATGCCCAGAACCGGGCCGAGAAACCCGCCCAACTTCGCCGCGCACTCTAACGTGGCCAAACTCGCCCTCAATCGTGCGCTTTACCGCGCCTGAAATCTCGGAAACGGTGAATTCCGGGGAATTATCGCCGCTATTGCCGCCCGCGGGCGCATCATCTTCAAACATGTCGGACATATGGGGCCTTGGCTGCTCTTGTGTCTGGGCTCAGGCAACCTTAGAACGCCCGCAACCAAAGGCCAAGCGGGGGGCGCGTATAATGAACATTCTGATCCTTGGAAGCGGCGGGCGCGAACACTCGCTGGCTTGGGCCGTGATGCAGAACCCCAAATGCGACAAGCTGATCGTCGCGCCCGGAAATGCCGGGATTGCGGCCATCGCCGAATGCGCCGATCTGGATATTCTGAGCGGCGAGCAGGTTGTTCAATTCTGCGAGGCCAATGCGATTTCTTTTGTGATCATCGGGCCAGAAGCGCCGCTTGCTGCAGGCATTGCTGATGATCTGCGCGCGGCTGGCGTTTTGACTTTCGGGCCATCGGCTTTGGCCGCCCAGCTTGAGGCCTCAAAAGGCTTTACCAAAGAGATTTGCGATGCCTGCGGCGCGCCAACAGCCGCCTATGCAAAGTTTGATACTCCCGCGCCCGCCAAAGCCTATATCCGCGAACAGGGCGCGCCGATTGTTGTGAAGGCCGATGGCCTGGCCGCTGGCAAAGGCGTGATCGTCGCAATGACCGAGGCCGAGGCTTTGGGCGCCATCGACGACATGTTCGGCGGCGAGTTTGGCGCGGCCGGCGCAGAGGTCGTGATCGAGGAATTCATGGAGGGCGAAGAGGCGAGCTTCTTCATCCTCTCGGATGGTGAAAACGTTCTGCCCGTTGGCACAGCCCAAGATCACAAACGCGCCTATGACGGCGACAAAGGCCCAAATACCGGCGGCATGGGCGCCTATTCGCCCGCCCCGATCATGGACGCCTCCGTCACCCAAAAGGCGCTTGATGAGATCGTAAAACCCTGCGTGGCCGAAATGGCCAAGCGCGGGATGCCCTATCAGGGCGTGCTTTATGCAGGCTTTATGATCAAGGACGGCCAGCCGCGCCTTGTGGAATACAACGCGCGTTTTGGCGATCCTGAATGCCAAGTTCTGATGATGCGCCTCGGTGCGCAAGTGCTTGATCTGCTGCTTGCTTGCGCTGAAGGGCGGCTTGATGGCGCCCAAGCCAATTGGGCCGATGATCACGCGATTACGCTGGTGATGGCGGCCAATGGCTACCCCGGCGCATATGAAAAAGGCAGCGTGATCAATGGGCTAGATGCTTTGCCCGAAGATAGCATGAACATGGTCTTTCATGCCGGAACAACGCTGAGCGATGGGAAAATCACCGCAACAGGCGGGCGCGTGCTCAACGTGACAGCGCGCGGCGCAACCCTTAGCGAAGCCCGCGCGCGGGCCTATGCGATGGCCGATGCAATTGACTGGCCGGGCGGCTTTTACCGCAAAGATATCGGCTGGCGCGCGCTTTAATCCAAGGAAACGTGCCTGCGGCGGCGGGGTAAGGGGGCTGTCTGCCCCCTCTTGGCCATGCGGCCAATTCACCCCCGAGAGTATTTGCGCCAAGAAAAAGAGCGCGGGTTCAGAATTTTTCGCATTAGAGCGACGGAAAAGGTGCGGCTGTGCGTTTGACCTCTATGGTGCCCGCGGGAGATGATGATGCGCAGAGTTTTGGACCTTAGATCGTTTGCTTTGGCCTTGCTGCTCAGCGCTTTGGCCTTGATGCCGTTATCTGCCGCGGCCGGTGTGCAACGCGATATTGCCTATGGGCAGGACCGCAAACAAAAGCTCGATCTCTATCGCCCAGACGCGCCCCAAAATGCGCCGATTGTGATCATGGTGCATGGCGGGGCTTGGGCCCATGGCGACAAAGGCAATCAAGCGGTTTGGCGAGCGAAATCAGCGCATTACCTCAGCAAAGGGTATCTCTTTATTGCCGTGAACAATCGCCTTTTGCCCCAAGCGGACCCACTGAACCAAGCGCGCGATGTCGCCAAAGCGATCGCCTATGTGCAAAGCCATGCGCGCAGCTGGGGCGGTGATCCGCAAAACATTGCGCTGATGGGGCATTCGGCCGGGGCGCATCTGGTTGCCCTTTTGGGCGCCAATCCCCGGCTTGCGGCAAGTGAGGGCGCGCGCCCGTGGAAGGTTACCGTCGCGCTTGATACGGCCTCGCTCGACATCCCGCAATCCATGCAAAACAATCCGCCGCGCTTCCTGGGCAAAGCCTTTGGCAATGATCCGCGCTATTGGGTCAAAACCTCGCCCCGTGATCAACTTACCAACCACGCGACACCCTTTATCCTCGCCTGCTCAACACAACGCCGCGGCCCCTGCCTTGCTGCCCGCCAATTCGCAACAAGCGCGCAAAACACCCGCGCCAAAATCATCCCGGCGGACCTCTCGCATAAAAACATGAGCGCGCGCCTTGGCGAGGCAAACGCCTATACCAAAGGCGTCGATGCCGCCCTGCGCCACTTCAACTTCCCATAGGCCATTTTTTCTTGGCAAAAATACTCTCGCCGAAGGCAAGCCGTGCAAAGCGCGGCTCTCATAGCGCAGCAAAAGGCGCCTAGCCCATCCGCTCAGAGGCAAAGCTTCCAGGGCTCGCCGGGAAGACCACCGTCTTGTTTCCATTGAGAAAAACACGGTTGTGGATATGGGCGTGAATAGCGCGCGAAAGCACAGAGGCCTCCACATCGCGCCCCAATGAGACGTAATCCTCGGGGCTTTGAGCATGGGTGATACGCACCGTGTCTTGCTCGATAATCGGCCCTTCATCGAGATCAGCCGTTACATAATGCGCCGTCGCCCCGATCAGTTTTACCCCGCGCTGAAACGCCTGTTTATAGGGGTTTGCGCCCTTGAAGCTCGGCAGAAACGAGTGATGGATATTGATGATCCGGCCCGACATCGCACGGCACATCTGATCTGAAAGAACCTGCATATAGCGCGCCAAAACGATCAGCTCCGCACCGGTTTCCTTGATCAAGGCCATCTGGGCGGCTTCGGCCTCGGCCTTATTCTCTTTGGTCACTTTGATATGAAAGAACGGCAGGTCATGATTGACCACAACCTTTTGATAATCCAAGTGATTTGAGACGACCCCAACGATCTCAATCGGCAAGGCGCCGATGCGCCAGCGATAGAGCAGATCATTGAGGCAATGGCCAAAGCGCGACACCATCAGCAAGACTTTCATCTTTTGCGCCTGATCGCGGATCGACCAGTCCAGCGCGAATTCTTCGCCGACAGGGGCAAATCCAGCGTTCAAATCTGCCTCATCTGCACCGGTTTCCGAGGCGAAGGTCACGCGCATAAAGAAATTGCCCGTCGCCGGATCATCGTACTGCGCAGAATCCGTGATGTTGCAGCCAAGCGCGGCAAGCTTGGTCGAAATCGCGGCCACGATGCCCCGTTTGGAGGCGCATTTTACCGTCAGCACATGAGAGGTCATTCAACCAAATCCTTCTTTGAAACCCGCGCTTTATCCGCCATAGCGGTGCGCCGATCCAGAGCTTTGCACGCCAAAACGCGCGCATTCATCAATGTTTAGGAATAAAAACCACGCCCAAGTTTCCGATAGGCGGCGTTTAGGGGCAATTGCGCGCCGGATCGAGGCTTTCACGGCCGCGATATTTCCCGCGCGCAGTGTTGGTGAAGCCCTTGCCATTCCATGTGATCAGCCGGCGCTTGCTCCAATCCGCATCTGCGAGCAAAAGACCATCCGCGCCGCCCTCGCCTGCGCCCGCGCAGACACCGCCCTGAATAAACGCATCACCAATCCGGTGATTGGTCAGCCCCTCAACGCTGGCAACATCGACCAGCTCGGAAGGCTTGCCATTTGCCGCCGGAACATAGCGCCAAATTCGCAAGGTTTTCGCCAGATGGGGGCGGTCAATATAAGCAACATCCTTGATCCCATCGCCGTCAAAATCCCCAACCCCAATCGGCGCGAGCCAGCGGCGCGTTTGCCCGATAAAGGGCGTCGAGGCAAAGTATTTCTCGCCCAAGCCCGCAACAATCAGGCGCGCGCCTTTGCTAAAGCTCGTCTGCACGGCAATGATTTCGGGGCGCCCGTCGCCATCCATATCTTCCAAGCGCGGCGCGAGATCCTCAAAGAGCAAGCCCTCGGGCAAACGGATGGTATATTGCGGGCCGCCCTCCATATAAGCGGCCGCGCCTTCGGGCCCGAATTCAAGCCGTATGGCCGACCATTCCGGCGTATCTCCAAGAATATCATGCCCGTATTTGCCCGAAACCAATGGCTCGGTAAAACACGCGCGCTTCAGCCATGCGCCATCGCCCTTTGTGCAGGCCTCAGGCGCTGCATTTGCCGCCCCAGAAAGGCCCATAGCCGCAAAGATTGCAGCCGCACAAAGCGCACCAAACCGCATCAGATTTGCTTCTCAGGCAGGTTCACAACCAAACCATCCAGCGCATCCGTGACCTTGATTTGGCAGGTAAGCCGCGAGCGCGCCGCATCAGGCTCATAGGCAAAATCAAGCATGTCTTCTTCCATCGCGTCCTTGCCCGGGATCTTCTCAACCCAGGCCGGATCAACATAAACATGGCAGGTCGAACAGGCGCATGCCCCGCCGCAATCCGCCTCGATCCCCGGAACGCCATTGTCGCGCGCGCCCTCCATGACCGTCAGCCCATTGGCGACTTCAATCTCGTGGCGCGTGCCAGAATGTTCGATATACGTGATCTTTGCCATTAAGCGGCCCCTTCGATCTGTTCACAACTTACCCTGCAAATAATCCATTGCGCGCCCATTTAAAAGAGCCGCGCAAAACACTTACGTGATCAAGCCCGCAAGCCCCCTAGCGCCCAAATGCCACAGCGCGCGGATGTGTTGCCCCCAACACCATCCAACGCTTCCCCGAAAGGCCCATTGGCGCTAGTATCGCTCTAAACCCGCCCATAAGAGGCAGAGCAGAACGCCAGATGACCCATAGATTTCGCCCCCATGCGCGCCCGGCGCTGGCAGCTTTGCTGGCCGGTGCGTTCGCGCTTGCCGCGTGTCAGCCGTTTGGCCAAAGCTTGGGGCAAAAGCCGCAACAGACGGCCGCAAGCGAGGCGGATCAAAAACCAAGCTTCGGCCAGTCGCTCAAGGAATCGCTGAAGGAATCGACGGCCAAGACCTTTGGCAACCAAAACGAAATGCCGACCGTGATCCGCATTGGCGAGGGCACGATTGATCCGCTCAACGCGCCTCCCAACGCCAAACCCGGCGCCTGTTATGCCCGCGATATAACCCCTGCTGTGATCGAAACCGTGACCGAACAAATCGTCGCGACCCCGGCCATCACCGCTGAGAATGGCACGATCACCCAAGGCGCGAGCTACCGCACCGAGACCCACCAACGCATTGTCAAAGAACGTACAGATATCTGGATCGAGACCCCCTGCGACGAGGTCCAAACCATCGAGTTCACCGCGACCCTACAGCGCGCCCTCAAAGCGCGCGGCTTTTACAAAGGCAAGATCACCGCAATCCCAGACCCGCGCACCCGCCGCGCCATCCGCGCCTACCAAATCACCCAAGGCCTTGATAGCGCAGTGCTTTCAACCGAAAGCGCGACGAAGCTGGGGCTAATCGCTGTGGCGCGATAGGGCAAGACGAACGGCGGCTTTGAGGCCAGAGTGTCCCTAATTTGCGATGCAACGAATGTCAGCTTAAGCGCTTATCCTGCAAAATCACTGCATCAAAGATTGCGAACACTTGTTGAGCTAGAGGCGTGCCTATCAGTTCTTCTCGGTTCATCGCTGATCCAACCAGCTCACTAGATGCGACCGGGCGGTCGGTCGCATTGACTACTGAAACACCAGGTACGCCGTCATTCTCAAAGTGAACGAGAGAGATTGCGCGTCGATCACTCTTGCTGGTCCCGTCGCCCCAAGCTCCATGAATTAGGTCAAAATTCGCAGGGTGATCCTCAATTGATACATCCACAGTCCATTGAAAGAAGTAACTTGCGACCGTACCTCCATCTTGTTCATGGACATAACCCCAAACCGTTCGGGTTTGCTTGCCGCAGCAATCGCAAAAGCCACCGCTTTCTTCTGTTGGTTCAACTTCAAACATCATCTCAGCCTTATTGTCCTACTTATGAACTGAGCAGAAAGCAGACACCTAGTCCAGAATTAGCAACGGCAGCTTCGTCCCGCTCAACCGACCTTCATGGCCGTTCAGGCCCAATTGATCCTGTCTGAATTCGTCAGATGACTGCTTTGAGCCCTTACTGACAAATGCTGCAAGGTGCTTGAATGTCCGCAAACGCATAGAGTTCAAAAACTGCTTGGGTTCAGGGCGGGGTTTGTGGCACCGGAAAACACGCGCATTTGCAACGGCTCCAAATTGAGGTTTTTGGGTAAGTGCCAGATTATGGCCCGGTCTTCGGGAAATCTTTAATCACATAAAGATACAGCGCGACGGCGACCCCGATTGCAATCAGCGCAAGGGCCGACACGAGACATAATATTGAACCGTCTTGGCGGCAGCAAAACCAAAACCCTGCAACAATTCCAACCACTGCCAAGATCCAATATAGTCGTACCACCCAAGCATAACGGTCAATCCATGCAGCCTGATTGCGGGCGGGGTAAAATTCATCAACATATCCCTGAGACCACATAAACAAAACAACGCAAATGGGAACAATACCCAAAATAAGGATGGCTAGGCGCAGCATATTTGCTAATTCCATGCCAAAAAGTCCCATTCCGCAATCAATTTGATCTGTTTAAAAAGTAACCTGCGGCTAGTTGAGCCATTGCGGGTATAGTCCCCGTCTGGCAAACTATACTCACCTTTTTGGACCGGGACACCTAGGTACCAATAGGAATAGAAATCCTCTTCCTCGGAAAACGAACCAAAGCGCCGACCCCACGACCAACGGAAACGGATGCAGCTTCATCCTTTGCCCCCGCTGCTCGGCAAACGTAAATATAGCTTTGTTTCTAAGGCGTTCAGTCAAATTTCATTGAAGATAAGCATCTGCTCCTGCTGGTGCGCTCCTTACTTTGTGGCGAAGATATCATTTACACGTTTCATCGCCGATCCTTCGGTTATGAAAAGGTCAATTGCATGCCGGGCCTTAGTCTCGTTCTCGGGGTCAATCGTTGAAATGATGCTCAGTTCCTCACCGTCGACAATATTGCCTCCCATCGGATCTGACGGAGTCTCAATAAAGTATCCGCGCGTGCCAACGCCTGCTTCAAATCCACCAGACGTAATAAATTCCCCCTGAGCTTCAGCCATGGCCCGCTCCAAGGTTTCAACCTGCGTACGGATCAGTCCGGAATCCGTCATTTCCTTTTGAGCTGCGGCGACATCATGAGGCATAGGGTGCGATGCCATCGCTTTTGTGGTTTCCATATCTTCATTCAAAATGAAGTTGGCGCGGCCTTCGAGGCTGGCCGCATAAATCCGAATTGATTTGCGTATATCAACCCGCTCAATATCAACCACCAACCCAAGATACATATCGTCGGAAAGGTCGACTGGTTTCTCGGTCGGCGCCCACTGCGTCTCATCAAATTGGGGAACGGATCGCAACACGGCAAGCCAATATTGCTGTACGGCAGAATACTGTGCCACATCGTTAAAGTAACGCGGGAATGGATAATCGGGTTGTGCTGAAAAGCGGTCAATAATCACTATCGGTCTCCAAACGCGCGGCCTTGGATCACTTCAAGATCAACGCGCGGCACGTTGCGCCCACTGCCGTAGGCGCGCTGACCCAAGTGGTTCCAACCGATCGTATGACGCGCAACATGGCCGATGGGAGGGGCGTTGCTGATATGCTGGCTCATCTTGGAGAAGGCCGGCCCGCGCAACCCTGCCGCGGCCTGCGCTCCTTCTTGATAACCCGGAGTTGTCACAACAACTGCTGTACTACCCGTGGCAGCCGTCACCCCAAGCAGTGTGGCCACCTCACCTGCGGTTAAGGCGACACCCCAAATCACGAGCGGTATCGGCATGAACTACCTCACTTTCCTAATTTTATTCGGCATATCAAAATGGGATTCCCTCACCAACTCAATTCGTTGACTGATGCCCAGTAGTGGGTCGTTCAGGAGAGGTCCGTGCATGATTTTTTGGGCCATGACGCCCCACATCAACACCAGAATAGACAGTGTTTCGCAGTCGCGAGACGACACATTTCCTCTAGGGCATCGCAGCTTGATGAAATGAAAACAATGATCAACAACTTCAGGGATGCGTTCTATTTGCTCCTCAGGTGCTGCTGCCAGCTTTTCATATAGCCGAGATTTGACGTTTTCACGGAACCGTATGTCGATATGATTTTGGAAAAACGCGTGATCCTCAGTTGTGAGAGAAAACGCTCGGACAGGCTCTGATCTGTCTCTCAGCAGACTAACATTTGGGGTAATACACACGAGTGCTGCATCAGAAATATACAGCATTTGGCAAAAAAAATGAAAAGTCCGGTGAACAGAAGAAGCGCGCTACACGCTCCCAAGAATGCTCAAAATGCCTCCAATATTCTGTAAAAATCGTGCCTTCCCAAAATCTAAGGTGCAACCAGGTTCCATCAGTATTCTGCACGCGTGTAAAACGACGTAAATGTTGACAAACCTCACCCAGTGAGGCCTCAGTGCGAATAAACAGCCCCGGGCCCGTTTGCCAAAGATGACACGATGTCATTTCGGCAGGTATCTTGGGATCATAGGTTAAGAGACGGCGGGTAAAATCAGCTTTGGCATCGAGTTGAATAACATAAGGAGCTTCATTCCTTCGTTCCACTCTGACTTCTCCCTGAAACAAGCAGGCGTAGGGACGTCCGCAAGCCTCGATTTCATCCGCTTGATACTGAAACTGCTCTGCACTGACGATCACATATGTGTAGGGCGCTCCTTCATCAGACCCGTCCGTTTCATTGCCGAACAATGGCCGCTGTAGCATCTCCGGAACAGTGACCAACGGATAAACACCAAACTGTTCTCCAAGGGGTATGACTTCATCTGTCACCTCAAACGACAGGAATGGTTCAAGTAAACGCCGTTCAGATGGCCCACCTAGTCCTGTCCAGTAATCATACTCGTTTGAACTCACAACTCATCGCCCAATTAATGCTACGCAAATTCAATCGCGTTTAGGTTATCTTATTAAGGGCTTATTGCAACCCAAAGCCGTATATCTCTATAGTTATGCTCAGGGTCTAAAGACAGGCAAACTATCAGATTGGGTGATCACATCGGGCCTCGTAACGACCGCTTGTGAACTCCCCTCACTTCCAGAACCAGACATTGGCGCAGCCGCAGCGAAGGCTCACTTTGTCCACATTGCAGTCATCGGTATGCCCAGAATACTGCGCTTCAGTGTCAATGTCCGCTTCGGAGAAGCTGCGGCGCGGCAAGAATGATATGAGCCAATGTCCGCTAAGGGCCGTAAGTGTCGCCGCCGCCGCCTCCAATGGATGCAAATGCTGCGAAGGTCGGCTGTGAGCCCAATTTGATCAATTCTGCGAGTTGGATTAATGTAGGCTCTCCTGTTTCTCGGATTAACCCTATACCGATACAATGCAGCCGAGGACCGGAGCACTATCACCGGTGTTTCCAACCGGAACTACTGCAGTCGAACCTATTTGCTTACTCTTTCAAGATACCGCACGAAGGTCAGTTGCCCCAAAAAAGCGGTCACAGAATTTCGCAAGACTAGCGCAATCGTTAATGCTGTCGTAGCCATGCCCCATTGATCAGGTATATTGAATATGTTGCCCTTACTTGTGAAGGCGGCGGCTGCGCCGATCGGCATTGCAAGGATAGCCAAAACAAGAACAGTGCCATCAAACCATTTGCGCCACCCAAAGCCGGGCACTTTCGCATCTTTGGCCCAAGCTGATTCCCAATAATGGTCATAGGCCAGCATCCCGTTTGGCAGGTTTCGCAAGTGCTTGTTTTTTAGGAATGCAGATTTCATTTTCTGCTGGTTCAAATGGCTTGCCTCCAAGACCCCAAGGAGAAGAATGACCGCCGAAACCGGCGCAAGCACGAATAAGGTAACTTCTAAGGATTCATCAAAACTCAACAGGATGTAACCTGCCAATGGCACCAATACAGGGGGAGATGCAAAACCTGCTACGACACCTAAAAGAGAAGCATTCACCAAAGGGCGCTGAAGCACATAAAGATTGATAGTATATAGCAAAAAGACTGTGCAGAAAAATATCAGCGGCCACCAAGTAAAGGCAGTCCAGCCCTTCGACGTTATCCCGACTCCACCAAATGCCAGGATAGACAGCCCAGTACCTAAAAGTGCAAGTTTGAGCATCTCCACCTTGGGTCTAACCGGTATGAAAATCACACGCTTGCGCGGGATTTTTTTGCTTTGCTCACTCAAGGCCAAACCCTCGTTCCATTATATACTCGAATTCTTCTTGGTCGGCATTTTGCAAATACTCAAGCCCTTCAAGTGGACCCATGTGCTGTATCGGATGCCAGTCGGGATCATAAAACACTTCGGGCATGGCCAGAAATGAGCGTGCATGTGCTTTGGCGCTCTCAACCAACCCGCTTCGATCTAGGCGACCTGAAATATACCAGCCGACCAGCACGCCAATGCCAGCAACAGTAACACCGATTACCAAGGCCGGAGCGGCAAGAATTCCTGTAGCCACAAGGATCAACGTCGCGGCGGTTGCAACAACGGTCGAAATAACTGCCGTAGCAACCAAAACAGTTAAGTCAATAAACAAGTCTGACAAGAATTTTTCGCCGTCTTGCGACATCCATGTGGCCACTTCGATAATCCCGCCGAAAACCAGGAAAACTCCGCCTGTGCCCTTGAAAGGAGAACCCGCCGCACTTTTCAAAGCGTCGGAGGCGCTACGCGCAACAACACCTGCGTTCACCACTGCGATGGAGGACGCGGGATAATACGTTGCCGACATAAAGACCCGCAGCCCAGCGTAACCTTTGAATGAAATGACTTTTCGACCTTGAACGATTGATACTTTGCTTGTGTCCGTCACCCAGATCTCGCGCAGAAACACACCGCGCAGTCGTAACTTCTCGACAACTGACAATGTCGAGAGGCGCTGACCTCCAATTGCCTGAAAGGTTTGCTCCAGCCTAATCCCAAGGGACAAGGCCGCACGCGCAAACCTGCCGCCCAATGCAGTCATGACAGACGGTTCACTTTCGAAATCAATGTCAAATGCAGCTGCCAAGTCCTCCGAAAGCGCGATGACTTGGTCAGGCGTCAAATCTTCCAGATTGAGCGTTCCGGTAGGGAGGTTTGCCGATTGAACAGCGAAGGTATAAATGGCCTCTCCATCGCCGCCAGCCATCGCATAATCATTGGTGGCCCTTTGCCGGTCTTGTTGCTCAAGCTCTGCAAGGCGTCGTTCATATACAGGACGCATTGTTGGCACCGTGTCAGGATGGGCAATCATCTGCCTTAGACTGGCTTGCAAAGGATCTTCAACAACCGATTGTTGCGTCTCTCTGAGAGAGATTAGTGTTTTAACGTCTTCTGGAAAATTCGGTTCGCCAATGTCGATTTGGTCAAATATCGCCTGCGGGGATATGCTCGTCCCAGCAAGCTCCAACGCGTTCGTTGTGCCCTCAATCGAATTGGGATGCCGATGAACCTCTCCAACAGGTAGTACTTCGGTCGGTTGACCGTTCACCAACCCTCGTAGCATTAGGCGACTTTGAACATCCTCAGGCATATCGCACAGGAACAGGTTTGCCGTATCGCAGTTGCAGACCTCTTGTCCACGTTCATAATCAGTATTGCCCACGTCTAACCTCGTACTTTTGAATATCGTTGTGCCGCTTGCCGCGCCAGCCGTGCGCGATCCTTCTGGTGAAACGTCTTGTCTGCGACAATGTGGACTGTTTCACCGTGCGTTGCCGGATTTGCGCCAAGTAGATGAGCGGCATGCGCGAAATCCGCAAGGGCACCTTCCAGCTTGATTTCTACTCTCTCAGCCGCCTCGATGACGGATTGCAGCCAAGCTTCACGTGAGGCTTGGGGCCTCCTAGCGAAATCAGGGTACTTTCCCCCTAGCTCGAGGAGAAGCATCCGGTCAAACCGAGTTTCACGCCAGGACGAAAGGACATGCCGATCCGCAGCATTCAGAGAGAATTGAACATTGGAACCGATGCGATCTGTGTGATCCGAAAGCGCGACAACTGAAGCGGAGCGATCAATGTGGTCCAAGCAAATGACGTTTAAAACAGAATGCGGTTGCGAGGCGGCAAAGAAGGACGCCAACTTGCCAGAATTGTCACGCCATGACTGAAGAAGTTCTAAAAGGCTGCCACTCTCCCAGAAACGAAAGTAGATCCACTTTCCATTCTCGTCTTGTACTCGCGTAAACTTCCTGAAATGCCCCCACATTTCATTCAGGGTGCCATGCGAACGCAAATATATTCCCGGTTGGTCATCCCACAGGTGCCAAGGCGCATCCGAGCAAGTGAACAGGTTGCGGGTGAAGCGGTTGCCGTTTTCCAACCGAACGATCCAAGGAGCCACGTCCTTCAGCTCGTCGAAGGCGTCGCCCTTGAACAGGCAGCGGTGTTCCAGTCCAGACGTCTCCAACAACTCAGGCAGGTTTTTGATCTTGGCGGCATCCAGAATGGCATAAGTGCCTGCAGGCGACATCTGTGGCGCGTCTTCGTCTGTTCTTTGCGACTCAATCTTTGTGGGCTGTGGTTGGCCAAGCACTGTGTCTCTCAACATATCGGGCACGGTTTTGAGGTTTTCTACGCCGAACTGTTCGTCCAACGGTACAACCTCCTCTATGGTGTGCACCTTCAAATGCGGCTCTGTTTGCGTCTCATCGGCTTTGGTTTGTTGGGTCCAAAAGTCTTCATGTTCGTTTATATTCACGGCGCACGCTCAAGTAATACTAAGTAAATCTAATCGCGTTTAGGTTATCTTATTGAGGGCTTACCGCAACCCAAGACCTTGTATTTCGCTACATATGATTGGTGCCTGACGATAGGTTCACTATCAGATCGATTGATTACATCGGGCCTCGTTGCTACCACATGTGAGCTCTACTTGTTTCCAAAAGCGGCCATTGGCGCAGCCGCAGCGAATTCACCCTTCGTCCGCTTAGCCGCCCTTTGAAATATTGATTGTCGCATCTAAAGCGGTGTTGAAAATCGCAAATTTGCGAAAAGGGAACAACCCTCAGCGTTGATCCTCTCGCCTTCCCGAGGCGACAAGCCACCACGCGAGAAGCGGAAAGCGGATATGCCATACCCAAATTGGGCCACGCATTCACTTTCGCGCATCACACACACCCAAACAAAAAGGGCGGCCCTGTAAGGCCGCCCCTTTTTAATCTGCGTCTTTAGCGCTTATTCAACGCTCAGCGCGACAAAGCGCGGATCGCCGGAGCGGTTGATCAGCAAAAGCAGGGATTTGCGCCCGGCTTCTTTTGTGTCTTTCACCCGCGCTTCAAGCTCCTCGACTGATTTGATCTTTTGCTGGCCTGCCTCGGTGATTACATCACCTGCGCGAAGCCCCTTCTCGAAGGCCTCCGAAGCTTCATCAACGCCTGTGACAACCAAGCCATTGACCGAGGCCGAAAGCCCAAGCTGCGCGCGCAGCTCGTCGCTCATTGGCAGCAATGTCAGCCCCATCATCTCTTGCTCAGCCGGGGCCTCTTCTGGCGCTTCGGCCGCGACGGGCGTTGCGCCGGCTTCGGCATCTTCGCGCCGCGCCAGCGTGACCAAAAGCGTCTGGGTTTTGCCATCGCGCAGCACAACAACGCGCACCGCTTTGCCAACTTCGGTATTGCCGACCTGACGCACCAGCCCGCGCACATCTTCCACTTCGCGCCCATCAAAGGTCTGGATCAGATCGCCGCCCTTGATGCCCGCATCCGCCGCAGGCCCCTCAGGAACATCCGTCACCAAAGCGCCAGCCGCCTTTTCAAGCCCCATCGCCTCGGCCACATCTTCCGTCACATCCTGAATGCGCACGCCAAGCCAGCCGCGCCGGGTTTCGCCGAATTCTTTGAGTTGCGCGACGACCTTGGTCACAACAGAAGCCGACATCGCAAAGCCGATCCCGATCGAGCCGCCATTGGGGCTTAGGATCGCGGTGTTTACGCCAATCACGGCGCCTTCCATGTTAAACAGCGGGCCGCCCGAGTTGCCCCGGTTGATCGCCGCATCTGTCTGAATGTAATCATCATAAGTGCCGCTCAGCGCGCGATTGCGGGCCGAAACGATCCCGGCAGAGACAGAGAACCCCTGCCCCAATGGATTGCCCATCGCCATGACCCAATCGCCAACGCGGGCAATATCGCTATCGCCAAAAGCGACAAATTTCAGCGGCTTATCGCTTTCCACTTTGAGCAAAGCGATGTCGGTTTTGGGATCGGTCCCGATCAGCTTGGCTTTCAGCTCGCCGCCTTCAAAGAACTCGATGGTGATCTCGTCCGCGCCTTCAATCACGTGATTGTTGGTGACGATATAGCCATCCTCAGAGATCACAAAGCCCGAGCCAAGCGCCTGCGAGCGGCGGTTTTTCGGCGCATTTTCGTTGCCATTGCCGTTGCCATTGCCGCCTTCATCGCCAGAGCCATCGCCCCCATCCGGATTTAGAAAATCGCGAAAGAAATCCTCAAACGGCGAGCCATCGGGAAAGCCGGGCAATCCGGGGCCGCTGTTGGTTGGCGCGGCGACCATTGTTGCGGTGGTGATATTCACCACGGCCGGGCTGACCTTTTCAGCCAGATCGGCAAAGCTTTCCGGCGCGCCGCGCGCCCCAGCTTGCGCCATCTGCGCCAGCAAAAGAACCGCGCCAAGCAGCAGCGCCATAAAGGCGCGCGTTGTGCGTGACACTGAGGGTTGCACTGATTGGCGCGTGGCCAAGGCGAGAGAGGGAACACTCATTTCCTATTGATCCTTCTGATCATCAAACCTGCAATAGCGATGCTTCCAGAGCGAAAGCCCTAAACCGACGCGCGCATAATCCGCGCGCCTTGGAACGCTGTGCTTACATCATAAGATAGGGAGCCCTGCGCGCAACACAAACCCCCATCGCAAAGTTTCAAGCCCTCGTGATGGGCTCGTGTGCAAAACGCGGCTGATTGCGGGGCCCTTTGGCCGCCTGCGCAACCATCTCGCGCAGCCACCCAAGCCAAAGGCGCACGCAACCACCGATGCCAAAGGCCCACGCAACCACCGATGCCAAAGGCCCACGCAACCACCGATGCCAAAGGTGCGCGCCCCGCCCCAATAGCAAAGGGCCGAAGCACTTGCGCGCCCCGGCCCTCCAATTACGTCGTCGAATTTTAGCCTTAGCGGCCTGTATCCGATTTGAGATAGTTGAAGAACTCGCTATCGGGCGAGATTACCATCGTTGTGTTCTTGCCCTGAAGGCCGCGCTGATAGGCTGTCAGTGAGCGATAGAATTCAAAGAACTCCGCGTCTTGCTCAAAGGCTTGGGCAAAGATCGCATTTCGCGTCGCATCGGCTTCACCGCGGGTGATCTCAGCGGTTTTGGCCGCCTCAGACACCAGCTCAACAACAGTCCGGTCTGCTTGCGCACGAACCCGCTGTGCGGCTTCTTCACCGCGCGCAACCTCATCCGCCGCTTCACGCTCACGCTCTGCACGCATCCGCGCAAAGGTTGCATCAAGGTTTTGGTTTGGCAGGTTGGTTTGCTTCAATCGCACATCCACAACCTCAACACCCAAAGGCAAAGCCGAGGCGCGCGCTTGGTCGCGAATACGTGTCATCAATTTGGCCCGGTCGGACGACAGGATCGTATTGGATGTCACTTCGTTGGAACCAAGAACTTCGCGGATCTGCGCGTTCAGGATCGAATCGAGCCGTGTTTCGGCGGCGCGAATGCCACCAGCCCCAACCGCTTGGCGAAACTGAACCACATCGTGAATACGGTAACGCGCGAACGCATCAACGATAAGGCGGCGCCCATCCGAGGGCGTAACCTCGATCTCTTTGGTATCGAGCGACAGGATGCGATCATCATAGGTGACGATGTTTTGGATAAGCGGGATTTTAAAGCCAATGCCCGGCTCTTCACGCACACCATCAATCTGACCAAAGCGCAGGATAAGCACCTTTTCACGCTCGTCCACGATAAACACCGATGACATGAGCACCAAAAACGCCACGAAGAGAACCGGCAGTATTAGAGTTACCTTACGCATTAGTTGTTCCCTCCCGAAGTAGATGACCGCAGCTCATTGAGCGGCAGATAAGGCACAACGCCCTGCCCGCCTTGCGCATTTTCATCCAAAATCACTTTGTCGATATCGCCAAAAACCTGCTCCATCGTTTCCAGATAAAGCCGCTTGCGGGTCACTTCCGGCGCGTTCTTATATTCGGTCAAAACGGCGAGGAAACGGCTGGCTTCCCCTTCGGCTTCATTGACCACTTGGGCGCGATAGCCTTCGGCCTCTTCAAGGCTTTGGGCCGCTTCACCGCGCGCACCAGCAAGAACCTGGTTGGCATAAGTGTCCGCTTGGCGCTCAAGACGGTCGCGCTTTTGCTCGGCCGCTTGAACTTCGCGGAACGCATCAATCACTTCGCGCGGCGGATCGGCTTTATCAAGGTTGACCCGCACAACATTCATGCCCGCGTCATAGCTATCCAGCGTCGATTGGATCAACGTCTGTGCATTGCTGGCAATCAAACCACGGTCCCGGTTGAGGATCGGCGCCAATTCAGAGGCGGCAATAATCTCGCGCATGGCCGATTCCGACACGGCGCGAATGGTTGTCTTTGGATCGCGCAGGTTAAACAGGAATTTCGCGGGATCAGAGATGTTCCAAACAACTTGGAAATCGATGTCCACGATGTTTTCATCCGTGGTCAGCATCAGACCCGCTTGCGAGGAAGACGTCGTCGCGACGCCAATATCCTCGGTGCGCTCGCCGGTGACCAAAACCTTGTCATAGCTCACAAAGGGCCATGGCGCGAAATTCAGACCGGGATTGCCCAGCTGATGAAACTTGCCCAAGAACAGCTCGACCGATTGCTCCTCGGGTTTCACCGTATAGAACGAGGCAAAGGCCCAAGCCGCAACAGCCACAGCCGCCGCACCCAGCGCCATCATCTTAGGAGACATCTGCGGCGCATCACCGCCGCCACCGGGGCGCCCGGAATTGCCGCCGCCGCGCCCGCCCATCAGAACGCGCATCTGATCGCGGCCCTTTTTCATAATCTCATCAATTTCAGGGATTTGCGGAGGCTGGTTGCCCCGGCTCGGGCCGCGATTGCCGCCCTGATTGCCGCGATCATCGCCGCCCTCATTATCGCCGCCGCCGTTGTTGCGGCCGCCGCCCCATGGTCCGCCATTATTGCTGGCCATATTGATGTTTTCCTCTCTCTAAGCTCACAAAGCGAGCCTTCCTCAGGATACCTGAGGCTTTAACACTGAAATTTCAAGCCTTACGCACAGGCTCTTTCATTAGAACGATCTCTTCGGCCATGGTCGGATGCACCGCCACAGTCGCATCGAAATCCTCTTTGGTCGCACCCATCTTGATGGCCACGCCGACAAGTTGGATCATTTCGCCCGCGCCCTGCGCAAGAATATGACACCCAAGCACTTTGCGCGTCTCGGCGCAAACAATCAGCTTAAACATCACCCGCTCGTCATTGCCGATAAAACTATGCTGCATCGGCTTGAACGCGGCAGAATAAACCTCAATCGGGCGATCATCGCGCGCCTCTTCTTCGGTTTGGCCGATTGTGCCAAATTCGGGCTGGGTAAACACAGCCGAGGGAATAAGCGCGTGATCCGGCTTGGTCGGCGCGCCCAAAAACACCGTCTGGTGAAAGGCAACCGCCTCGCGGATCGCAACGGGGGTTAGGTTGACCCGGTCGGTGACATCGCCCACCGCATAGATTGAGGGGATATTCGTCTGGCTGTAATCGTCCACAACCACCTCGCCATTGCGGCCCAGCGCAACGCCCACATCCTCAAGCCCAAGGCCCGCCGTTGTTGGCACGCGGCCCGTGGCGTATAGCACCTGATCGAAAAGCTCTTCATGGCCATTGGTGGCTTTGACCCAGATTTTGCCATCCCGCTCTTCCATCCGCTCAACGTCGGTGCCGACATGCAGATCAACCCCGCGCGCGCGCATCGCTTCCGAGATAAGCCCGCGCGCCTCATCGTCAAACCCGCGCAGAATTTGCGCGCCGCGATAATACTGCGTGACCTTGCTGCCAAGCCCGTTAAACACGCCGGCAAATTCGCAGGCAATATAACCGCCGCCAACGATCAACAGCTTTTCGGGCAGCGCCTTGATATCGAAAATCTCGTTTGAGGTCAGCGCAAGCTCGGCCCCGGGAATATTGGCTGGAACAAACGGGCGCCCGCCCACAGCGATCAAAATATGCTTGGCCGAAATCACTTTGCCATCGGCAAGCGTGACCTCATGCGGGCCAGAAACAGTCGCGCGCTGATGAAAAATCTCAACACCGGCATTGCTCGCATTGCGATCATAAATCGCTTCCAAACGGCTTAGCTCGGCCGAAAGGCGCCCCTGAAACTTGGGCCAGTCAAACGCGCCCTCTTTGACATCCCAACCAAAGCCGCGCGCATCCGAAAAGGCATTGGCATAAGACGAGGCAAAAACCATCAGCTTTTTGGGCACACAGCCGCGGATCACGCAAGTGCCGCCCATGCGAAACTCTTCCGCCAAAGCAACCTTCGCGCCGCCCGCCGCCGTTATCCGCGCCGCACGCACACCGCCAGAGCCGCCGCCAATTACAAAAAGATCATAGTCAAACGACATTGCGCTGCCTTTATTTTAGAGCCGTGGGGGAAGTGAAAGCGCGCCTAAGAGATATCCGAGAACATATTGTCGCTGTCGACAAACTCGATCTTATCTTCTTCGCTCGTGCCCGCATTGATATCGCGGGTCTCAACGCGCCCATCCCCATGACCAATGATAACCACATCACAGATATCCACGAAGAGCCCGTTTTCAACCACACCAGGCACCTGATTAAGCACGAGCGCCAATTGGCGGGCATTGCCGATCCGCTTGAGATGCAAATCAATGATGTGATTGCCCTCGTCCGTGACATAGGGCGCATCGCCGTTCATCCGCAGGGTCGTTGTGTGACCCATCACATCCATCGAGGTCAGAACCTCCTCAACAAGCGCCTTGGTCGTCTGCCAGCCAAAGGGGATCACCTCGACAGGCAAAGGAAACGCGCCCAGCGCATCAACCTGCTTGGAGATATCCGTAATCACGATCATCCGGTCCGAGGCGGTCGCAACGATCTTTTCCTGCAACAGCGCCCCGCCGCCGCCCTTAATCAGGTTCAGCTCGGGATCAAACTCATCCGCGCCATCAATCGTCAGATCAAGCCAGCGCGCCTCATCCAGCGAGATAACCTTGATGCCCTGCTGGCGGGCCAGCTCTGCGGTGCGGCTCGAGGTTGGAACCCCGGTGATGTTCAGCCCCTCATCGCGCACCCGCTCGCCCAAACAGCGCACCATCCAAGCGGCCGTGGATCCGGTTCCAAGGCCAAGCTTCATACCATCCTCAATAAACTCCATGGCGCGTTTGGCGGCCACGAATTTGGCGGTATCAATGGGGGACAAGTTTTCAGACATGGGCAGATCTCCGCTGAGCTTTGCGCTGGTTATAGGCAAAGACGCGCGCCCACGTAAGGGCGAATTGCCCTGCCCGCCCCGCTTTTCGCGCCAAAACCGCGCCCCTTGCGGCCAAGTCGCCGCCCCTTGGCGCAAATCACCGCCCTTTTGAAATTTTCAACCTTTCGCCCTACATAAGGGTCAGGCTAAACCGACAGCCAAATCAAAGGCGCTCATCTCGGGCCATAAAGGGATCAAAATGAGCAAACTGCTCTTTCTATCAGCGGGCTGGATCGCCGTGGCGCTTGGGGTGATCGGCATCGCGCTGCCGCTTCTGCCCACCACGCCGTTTTTGCTGCTGGCGGCGATCTGCTTTGGCAAAGGCAGCCCGGCGGCGCGCGCTTGGCTTGTCGATCACGCGCACCTTGGCCCGCCGATCAAGCGCTGGGAAGAAAGCGGCGCGATCAATAAGCGCACGAAAATCATCTCCGTGGGCTTTATGTTAGCGGCCTTTTCGCTCAGCCTCGCAATGGGCCTCAAACCGATCCTGCTGATCATCCAAGCTCTCTGCCTTGGCGGGGCCGCGACCTTTATCCTGACCCGGCCAAACGGCGATCAGCCCTAAGCGCGGGTTAAAGCCTCCATCGCTGCCCCAAGCGCCGCGCGCTCTAGAATAACAATCATCCCGGCCTGCGCGAATTCAAGCTCAACCGGCCCGGTCGCCTCGTTCGATGTGCCAATGCGCGCGTCCGGCGCAAATTCAAGCCCGCAAATCGGCCAGCGCAACCCCGCGCCCTGCCCGCTCACCGCCCCCATAGGGAATAAAGAGACCCGCGCGCCCTTGGCCAAATCAATAGCGTATCGCCGCCCCGCCTGCGCATGAAACGCCACATCTTCCTCGCCAATCAGGATCACATCGCGCGGACAACGCACAATCGCATTAAACGCAGCAAGCATATGATCGACCCGCGCCCCCAAAAACCCGAGCCCCAAAATCAAAGGCGCATCGACAGTCCGCAAGCATTTCTCAAAATCCGTGCTGTCCTGTTCGGATATCTCGAAAAGCCGCGTCTCTGGAATTGCCGCCAAAGCGCCCCTATCTATAGAGTCGAAATCGCCAATGACCGCCGCAGGCATATGCCCGGCTGCCAAAGCAACGCCCGCCCCGCCATCTGCGGCGATCAAATGGGGCGCCAGCGTTAGGCATTCGGCAAGGTCTGCTGCCTTAGACTGCCCAGCGCCCAAAAGGGTAACATTGTTCTCAAACGTGAAATTTGGCTCGAAATCGCCCATTATTGTCTCCAATTTGGAAACGCGCCACATTTCAGACACGAAATAATACCGCTATTTCCGCGGTTCTGTTCTTATTTGCGAACCAACACATGGTAAACACAGTGTTGCTGGATCGGGGGAGAAAGCGAAAAGACATGGTAGGCACGAGCAAAATCCTAACGGTCTCCTATGGTACATTCTCATGTACGCTGGAGGGATTCGACGAACCGTTCTCGACGATGAAGTCGATCTCGGAGTATTTCCGCGATCTCGCGGCAGAGGACCGTTATTTTGGCGCGGAACCGCCAACACCGGACGCAGACATGCTGCACCGGATCGCAGAACATGAGATTAAACGCCGCGTTGAAGCGCGCGTGAATGAAAATTCTGTGACCCTGCGCCAGGTCGAAGATGAAGAAGGCACCACAGGCAATGCCTCCTCTTCGCCGCGCAAAGTCACCCTTGGAGTGGCCGATACAACCGCCACAGCATCCCTAGACGATGAAGCCCAATCCATTGAGAAAAAAGCCGAAAAAGCTGATGAAATCGCGCAAGACGCTGCAGTTATGCCTGCCGCTGATCCGATTGAAGAGCCCGCCCCAATCCTTCGCGCCGTAGAAGAGGCGCCCTTTGAGGCGGCTGAAGTTTCTGCGCGCATTGAAGAAGAGGTCGCTCAAGAAGCGCAAACTGAAGCGCCCGCAGCCCCGGTTAAGAATGAGGCCGAGATCCTCTCTGGCGATTCGATTGCCGCCAAGCTTTCGCGCATCCGTGCGGTTGTTTCGGGCGATGCTCCTGAGGGCGCATATTCCGAAGATCAACATGCGGACGAAAGCTTTGCACCCGCTGCATTGAACGCAATGTTTGACGATGAGGATGAGGCCGACGCGCTTGAAACCGCGCCTGTTGCTGAAGCCGAATTTGAAGATGAGGCCGAATCAATTGAGGCAGAGGTCGCTGAAGTGGCCGAAGTCGAAGCTGATGTTGAGGCTGTTGCTGAGGTTGAAGCCGAGGTTGAAGCTGAAATCGAGGCGACCGACGTTGAGGCCATCCAAGAGGAAGCCGCCGAAGCCGAAGTCACCGCGATCGAAGAAGTCGAAGCCGACGCTGAAATCGATACAGAGGCCGAAGATACAATCGCCCTCTCCGCCATCACATCCCAACTGGCCGCAGATATTTCTGAGCGCCAATCGGATGCCGATAGCCTCGCTTACGAAGACGAAGACACAAGCGACGATATCTCGATCTCGGCATTGATCGGCTCCATGTCCGAGCCTGAAGCGATTGAAGAGGCCGCCGAAGAAGACGCCGCGCCAGAAGCACAAGCCGAAGCAGAGCAAGAAGAAGAGGCCCCGCGCCTCGATGCATCCCGCCGCGCCCGCGCCCGTGTGATCAAAATGCGCAAAGCTGATTTTGAAGCGGAATTCAACGCGGAAGCCGCCGCAAAAGAAGCGCAGGAAGATGAAGCCATTGAGGCC
This sequence comes from Halocynthiibacter sp., assembly GCA_047631555.1. GTDB lineage: Bacteria > Pseudomonadota > Alphaproteobacteria > Rhodobacterales > Rhodobacteraceae > JBLHZY01. The sequence continues at coordinate 1,290,494 of JBLHZY010000001.1, forward strand.
GCCGCGCCCGAAATGATCGCCGATGAAGAAGACGCAGATAACGAAGCCGAAACTGCCGATATTGATCTGGGCGATACAAGCCTTTCGCAAGACGATGAAGCCGCGCTTTTGGCTGAACTTGCGGCCGTAAGCGGCGAAGAAGGAGAGGTTTCTTCCGATCTCGCCGAGAATGCGCAAACAGATGACGACGCACTTGCCGCCATCACAAGCGCAATGGCCCCGGCCAGCGAAGACGAAGCAACTGATGAGGCTGAGGCCGAAGCAGACGCCGAAGTTGATGCCGAAGCGCTCGCAAAAGAACTGCGCCGTGCGCGCCTTGAAGCGGCCCCCGTTGAAGATGATGCGGCTGTTTCGCGCCTGATGGCCGAAACCGATCGCGAATTCTCCAATTCCGAAGGGTCACGCCGCCGCAATGCAATCCAGCACCTTAAAGCCGCTGTTCTTGCAAACCGCTCAGATGATGATCAAGAGCAAGACGAAGAAGAGGTCGTGCGCTCACGCTTTCGCGACGATCTTAATCGCGTCGTAAAACCAAGCCGCCCCTCCGCTTCTGGCGAAGGTCGCGGTGCAGCGCGCCGTCTTGCGCCGCTGATGCTGGTCTCTGAGCAACGTATCGATGTGCCGACGGAAACTGCCCCAATCGCAGCCGAAGCCACACCCGTTCGTCCGCGCCGTATCTCGACAAGCAATCTCGCTCTGCGCGCTGATGCGGAAGACGAAAGCTTTGATCTTACAGCAGAAAATGACGATGCCCAAACATCCGGCAACATCTTTGAGGAGAGCACCTCCTTTGCAGATTACGCCGAAACCGTTGGCGCATCTGAGTTGACAGATCTGCTCGAAGCTGCTGCGGCCTATACTGCCTTCGTTGAAGGGCGCCCGCATTTCTCGCGGCCGCAAATCATGCGCGCAGTTGCAGAGGTTGAGGCCGACAATGGCTTTAGCCGCGAAGATGGTCTGCGCTCTTTTGGCCAACTTCTGCGCCAAGGCAAAATCCAAAAGCTTAAGCGTGGCCAGTTCACGATTTCGCAAGATACCCGCTTCAAACCAGAAGCAAAGCGCGCCTAAACCCCGCGCCGATAATTCCCCAGTGCACCTGTTATGTGGCACAAATAAGGGCGAGAAGAGTGGCAGCTCTTCTCGCCCTCTTTCTTTGGCGACACCGATCTAAGCGATTGAAAACGCGCTACTTATCGCCCTTGTCTGCATCCGGATCGGCCTGACCAATCCCGCGAAACACGGACTTCAAAGGAAAGACCCAAAGCACCCCAAGCCCAACAAAAACGCCAAGCTCAATCAAAAAACTGGGCCGCCCGAACTGCGCATTGATCCACGCCGCAATAACCACAGCAAGGACGATATAAATCGGCAATCCAACCAGCAGGATCAAAACCGAAAGACGGCGGCGGGCTTTATAGGAAAGGGCCATCAGTCTTCAAACGGATCGGTTACGAGGATCGTATCTTCGCGCTCTGGTGAGGTCGACAAAAGCGCCACCGGGCACTCGATCAACTCTTCCACGCGGCGCACATATTTGATCGCCTCAGCCGGCAAATCGGCCCAGCTGCGCGCGCCTTCAGTGCTTTGCGACCAGCCCGGCATTTCCTCATAAATCGGCGTGCAACGCGCCTGATGATCCGCCGCCGTTGGCAGATAATCGATCCGCTCACCGTCCAACATATAGCCGGTGCAAATCTTCAGCGTCTCAAACCCGTCGAGCACATCAAGCTTGGTAAAAGCGATCCCGTTGACGCCGCTTGTCGCACAAGTCTGGCGCACGAGAGCCGCATCAAACCAGCCACACCGCCGCTTGCGCCCGGTCACCGTGCCAAATTCATGGCCCCGCTCGCCAAGGCGCTGCCCGTCCGCATCATTAAGCTCGGCCGGGAACGGCCCTTCGCCAACGCGCGTCGTGTAAGCCTTTACAATCCCAAGCACAAAATCAATCGAGCCAGGGCCGATGCCTGTCCCGGTTGACGCTTGGCCCGCAATCACATTGGAGGAGGTCACGAAGGGATAGGTGCCAAAATCAATGTCCAAAAGCGCGCCCTGCGCCCCTTCAAACAGGATGCGTTTTCCGGCTTTTCGCTTTTCGTTCAAGACCTTCCAAACGGGGGCTGCATATTCCAAAACGCTTGGCGCGATCTCGCGCAGCTGCGCAATCAGCGCATCGCGATCAATCGGCTCCAGCCCAAGACCGCGGCGCAGCGCATCATGATGCACAAGGGCGCGATCCACCCGCAACTCAAGCGTCGCCGGATCGGCCAGATCAGCCACGCGAATTGCGCGCCGCCCGACCTTATCCTCATAAGCAGGCCCAATGCCGCGCCCGGTCGTGCCGATTTTGGCGACCGAATTTTGGCTCTCGCGGGCGCGATCCAGCTCGCCGTGAATTGGCAGGATCAGCGGTGTATTTTCCGCAATCATCAGAGTTTCAGGGTTGATCGTAACCCCTTGGCTGCGCAGCAGGGCGATCTCTTTGACCAAATGCCAAGGATCAAGCACAACCCCGTTGCCAATCACCGAAAGCTTGCCGCCGCGCACAATGCCCGATGGCAAAAGCGACAGCTTATAAACAACCCCATCAATCACCAAAGTATGGCCCGCGTTATGCCCGCCCTGAAAGCGCGCGATCACATCAGCGCGCTCAGAAAGCCAGTCAACGATCTTGCCTTTTCCCTCGTCGCCCCATTGGGCGCCGACAACGACGACATTAGCCATGGTATTTCCTCTTTTGGTGAGAACCCGCGCCCGTATATCCGGCGATGCCCCCGCTTGAAACCGCTAATTTGGCCAAAGCCGCAGTTCGTCAAAACGAATTGTCGCTTGCCGCCTCGTTCAGCCCCGAGAACTGCCCAAAATCCGTCAAATCGCCCTCAAACGGGCATCAATCCGCGCGCCAAGGGGTTGCGGGGCGCGCCAGTTCTGCCTAGATACCCAAATCGAACAACCGAAGGCGCGCCCATGGAAAATGTCATCCTCGTAATCCACCTGATCCTCGCTCTATGCCTGATCGGCGTGGTGCTTTTGCAGCGATCCGAGGGCGGCGGGCTTGGTATGGGCGGCGGCGGCGGCGCGGGCGGCGCTATGACGGGGCGAGCTGCGGCAACGGCTTTGGGCAAGCTTACATGGCTCTTTGCAATCGCGTTTATCTGCACATCCATCGCTCTGACGGTTGTTGCTGCGCGCGACTCTCGCATCGAATCAGTTGTGGATCGGGTGGGCGATGCGCCTGCGACGACGCAAGACGCCGTGCCAGCTGGGGATGCGCTTTTGCCCCCGACGGCCGAAGAGGGCAACCTAACGCCACCACGCGCCGATTAAGCGCCAAACTACTACAAATTGGATACCTGAGGGTTAATACCCTCAGCATCTAGAGGTTTGGTTGCGCATGGGTGCCGAATCCTCTATATCTTAAATCCCGTGAGGGACGGTTCTTTTGGGCCGTCATTCTTCATATTTTTGAATATTTCACGGGGGGACGCAGCCCAATGGCTCGATTTGTTTTCATCACTGGTGGCGTCGTCTCATCGCTTGGCAAAGGCTTGGCCTCAGCGGCCCTTGGCGCGCTGCTTCAAGCGCGCGGCTTCTCGGTACGCTTGCGCAAGCTTGATCCCTATCTCAACGTTGATCCCGGAACGATGTCGCCCTTTGAACATGGCGAAGTGTTTGTCACGGATGATGGCGCCGAGACCGATCTTGATCTTGGCCATTACGAGCGCTTTACCGGCGTCGCGGCGCGCAATACGGATTCGATTTCTTCGGGCCGCGTCTATTCCAACGTTCTGGAAAAAGAACGCCGCGGCGATTATCTTGGCAAAACGATCCAAGTGATCCCCCATGTTACCAATGAAATCAAAGACTTCATCAAGATCGGCGAAGACGAGGTCGATTTCATGCTCTGCGAGATCGGCGGCACCGTGGGCGATATTGAAGGCCTGCCCTTCTTTGAAGCGATCCGCCAGTTTTCCCAAGACAAACCGCGCGGCGAGGTCATCTTCATGCACCTCACCCTGCTGCCCTATATCGCCGCATCTGGCGAGCTGAAGACCAAACCAACCCAACACAGCGTCAAAGAATTGCGCACCATCGGCATTCAGCCCGACGTGCTTGTCTGCCGCTCCGAGCATCCGATCCCAGAGAAAGAGCGCGAGAAAATTGCGCTGTTCTGTAACGTGCGCAAACAAGATGTGATTGCCGCACCCGATCTCAAATCCATCTATGAAGCGCCCCTCGCCTATCACCGCGAAGGCCTTGATCAGGCCGTTCTGGACGCTTTTGGCATTTCGCCCGCGCCCAAGCCAAATCTTTCGCGCTGGTTTGATGTTCAGGACCGGATTGAGAACGCAGAAGGCCAAGTGCGCGTCGCGATCGTTGGCAAATATATTCAGCTTGAGGACGCCTATAAATCCATCGCCGAGGCGCTGACGCATGGCGGCATGGCCAATCGGGTTCGGGTCAAGGTTGAGTGGGTCGATTCCGAGCGGTTCGACACAGAAGATCCCGCCCCCTACCTGCAAGGCTATCACGCGATCCTCGTTCCCGGCGGCTTTGGCGAGCGCGGCACCGAGGGCAAAATCAAAGCGGCGCAATTCGCCCGCGAGCGTAAAATCCCCTATCTCGGCATCTGTCTGGGCATGCAAATGGCCGTCATTGAGGCCGCGCGCAATCTGGCCGGAATGGAAACCGCCGGCTCAGAAGAATTTGATCACGAGGCTGGTAAAAAGCGTTTTGAACCAGTGGTTTATCACCTCAAAGAATGGGTGCAGGGCAATCACAAAGTCGCCCGCAAACTCGACGATGATAAGGGCGGCACCATGCGTCTTGGCGCCTATAACGCGACCCTTGCCGAAGGCTCCAACGTCGCCCGTATCTATGGCAGCACCCAGATCGAAGAGCGCCATCGCCATCGCTATGAGGTCGATGTGAAATACCGCGAACAGCTTGAAGCCTGCGGTATGCGCTTTTCCGGCATGTCGCCCGATGGCCGCCTGCCCGAGATCGTCGAAGTCGTCGATCATCCTTGGTTTATCGGTGTGCAATTTCACCCCGAGCTAAAATCCAAACCGTTTGACCCACACCCGCTGTTTGCCGATTTCGTCCGCGCCGCCAAAGAGATTGAGCGGCTGGTATAACCTCTCTTTGCGCCCCGAGCGCGGGATCATCATCCCTCTTCTCGGGGCGCATCTTTCGCGCTAGGCTGAGCCCATGTTCAATACGCTGATCACATCGCTCAAATCTGAACCCCCCGCGCCGGCGGATCTCCAGCTCGCGCTTGCGGCCCTCATGGTGCGCGTCGCCAAGGCCGATAGCCTCTATGTCTTTGAGGAAATTCGCCAAATCGATGCGATCCTCGCCAAACGCTTTGCGCTCTCGCCGATTGATGCGACCAAACTGCGCGACCGCGCCCAAGCGCTTGAGAAAACCGCCCCAGACACAATGACATTCGCCAAATCGCTCAAATCCGCGATCCCGTTCGCCGAACGCTCGGCGATCGTTGCTGCGATGTGGGATGTGATGATGGCCGACGGGCAGGTCGTCCCCTCCGAGGCGACAGCATTTCACGATGTCGCGCGGGTTCTTGGCGTCGATACGACCGATCTGGAAGTCTAGGCGCGCGCGTCCTTCGGGCTGCCCATCACGATATAGCTGGTGATCGAATTGACCTGCGCCAGCGTGCCCAAAACCTCTGTGTGAAAGATTTTGTAGGCGGCCAAATCGCGCACCTCGACCCGCAGTAAATATTCAAAAACCCCGGTCACATTGTGGCATTCAATCACCTCGGGCGCCCGCGCCATGGCCCGCTCAAATGCCTCCTGCGCGGGCTTGGTATGCAGCGACAATCCGACCGTGACATAGGCCAAAAAGCCCCGCTCAAGCGCCGCCGGATCAAGCACAGCGCGATAGCCGCGAATGGCCCCAATTCGCTCAAGCTCTTGCACCCGGCGCAGACAGGCCGAGGGCGAAAGGCCGATCCTCTCGGCCAAATCAAGATTGCTGATCCGGCCCTCACCGCCCAGAACACGCAATATCTTTTCGTCTATTCGATCTATACTAGCCATATATTGCGCATTTGATGATAATTCCTGTGAATAAGCAATCAAATTGCGCCGTTCCCCGCATATAGTTGCGAAATGACAGTCACACTCCTCCTCGCCTTAATGGCTTTTGCCTTCGTCTCCTCGATCACGCCGGGGCCAAACAACCTGATGCTGATGGCCTCGGGCGCCAACTTTGGCTTCAAACGTTCGATCCCGCATATGCTCGGGATCAGTGTTGGCTTTGTTGCGATGACGACGATCGTCGGGCTCGTCCTGATGCAGATTTTCGACGCTTATCCAGTGGCTTACACAGTGCTTCGCTATGCCTCTGCGGCCTATCTGCTCTATCTCGCCTATAGGATTGCGCGCGCCGCGCCGCCCGGCGAAGGCGCGAAATCTGGCAAGCCTTTCAGTTTTCTTCAAGCGGCGGCTTTTCAATGGGTAAATCCAAAAGCATGGACCATGGCGATCAACGCGATGACCCAATTTGCCCCGGATCACAGCCCGCTTTCGATCTTTCTGGTCGCGGCGATCTTTGGCCTCGTCAATCTGCCATCCGTCAGCACATGGACATTGATGGGCACGCAAATCCGCCGCTTTCTAACCCGCCCGGCCCGCCTGCACGCCTTCAATATCACCATGGCGCTGCTGCTGATTGCCTCAATGATCCCGGTCTGGCTGCCCCATTAAACGGGATAGATCCTCTCGACTTTGCTTAGGGGCTACCTAACACCCAAGCGCTCGCAATACCTTCAAAAAATTTTGCATGCGCCGCATCTTCCCTTGGCTCAGCCGGCCACGCCCCCTATATCCGACCCATGTTTGCAGAATTTCTCAAGCGCCTCACCGCGCCAAAGCCCGCCCAGTTCGCCGACGATGACGCCCGCCTTGCGCTCACCGCCCTTTTGGTGCGGATCGCGCGCGCCGATGGGGAATATGCCTTGGCCGAAATCGCGCGGATCGATCGCATCAATATCGCCCGCTATGGCTTTGATGAAACGGCCGCCCAGGCCCTGCGCGCAAGCGCCGAAACCCTCGAAAGCGAGGCCCCCGATACCGTCCGCTTCACCCGCGCAATCAAGGACGCCGTGCCCTTTGAAGCACGCGAGGCCGTGGTCGAGGCGATGTGGGACGTGGCCCTTGCGGATGGGGCGCGCGATCACGATGAGGATACGCTTTTGCGCCTCGTTGCAAATCTTTTGGGCGTCAATGATCGCGATAGCAACATGGCCCGCCAACGGGTCGAAGCGGCGGCAAAATAGGCTCATCCGCGCTGTGCAATCGGGCAGGATTGGCCCTCTTGCGGGACGCGCAACAAAGGATTAGCGTCGGCTGGTATTTCTTATGGTGAAGCATGAAAATCGGTATCCTACAATGCGGCCATACGCCGGAAGCCGTCGCGGCAGATCACGGCGATTTTGACCAAATGTTCATGCGCCTCCTTGGCGGTCATGGCTTTGAATTCACAACATATAATGTCGTCGACATGGCGTTCCCAGCCGGGCCCGACGCCGCCGATGGCTGGCTCATTACCGGCTCGCGGCACGGCGCCTATGAGGATCATGCCTTCATCGCCCCGCTCAGCGATTTAATCCGCGACATTGCCGCCCAAAAGCGCCCCATGGTCGGCATCTGCTTTGGCCATCAAATCATCGCCCAAGCGCTTGGCGGCAAGGTCGAAAAATACAGCGGCGGCTGGTCCATCGGGCGCGAGGAATACGCCTTTGAAGGCATGGGCCAAATCTCCCTCAACGCATGGCATCAAGATCAGGTCATCACCGCCCCAAAAGGCGCGCGCACCATCAGCACGTCGCCGTTTTGCGAACATGCCGCGCTGATCTATGGCCAAGAGATCTTTACCGTCCAAGCCCACCCCGAACTCAGCCCCACCATCATGACCGATTACATCAAAGCAAAGCGCGCAGATACGATCTACCCGCCCGAAGTCATCGCGCGCGCCATTGCTGAAAACGCAAAATCAACCGATGATGCGCGCATCGCGACCTATATCGCGGAGTTTTTTCTTATGCCGGGAAGGCAAACCCATGTCTGATTTCGTCTCGCAACTGCCCCAAGCCGCGCAAGATTTTCTTGAGGGGCGGCGCTTGGACGAAGTTGAATGCATCGTCGCTGATCTCTCCGGGGTGGCGCGCGGCAAGGCGATGCCTGCTGGAAAATTCTTTCGCCAAGAGCAGTTCTACCTGCCAAACTCGATTTTTTTGCAAACGATAACAGGGGATTGGCTCTCGACGGATGAGTTCGAATTTACCGAGCCCGATATGATCCTCACCCCCGATCTCAGCACAGCAACCGCCGCCCCTTGGACGGCCGATTGGACCCTGCAAGTCATCCACGACATCAACGATCAGCAAGGCAATCCTGTTCCCGTTGCGCCGCGCAATGTGCTCAAACGGGTCGTGGCGCTGTTTGAGGCCGAAGGGCTCACCCCGATCGTTGCGCCCGAGATGGAATTCTTCCTCGTGGCGCGCAATATTGATCCCAATCAGCCCATCGAGCCCCCGATCGGGCGCTCTGGGCGGCGCGCGGCGGGGCGACAAGCCTATTCGCTCTCTGCGGTCGATGAATACGGCCCGGTGATCGACGACATCTATGATTTCGCCGAGGCCCAAGGCTTTGAAATTGATGGGATTTTGCAAGAAGGCGGCGCTGGCCAGATCGAGATCAATCTTCAACATGGCGATCCGGTCAAACTCGCTGACGAGATCTTTTTCTTCAAACGTTTGATCCGCGAAGCCGCCCTGCGCCACGATTGTTTTGCGACCTTCATGGCCAAACCGATCCAAGATGAGCCCGGCTCGGCGATGCATATCCATCACTCCGTGGTCGATAGAAAAACCGGCAAAAACATCTTCACCGGCGAGGATGGCGAGGACACAGAGCGCTTCTTGCACTTCATCGCGGGGATGCAAAATCACATGGCCTCGGCCATCGCGATCCTTGCGCCCTATGTGAATTCTTACCGCCGCTACGTGCGCGATTTCGCAGCGCCGATCAATTTGGAATGGGGCCGCGACAATCGCACAACCGGCCTGCGCGTGCCGGTTTCTCCGCCCGAAGCGCGGCGCATCGAAAACCGCCTGCCCGGCATGGATGTGAACCCCTATCTCGGCATCGCGGCATCGCTGGCTTGCGGCTATCTTGGCCTCAAAGAAGGCAAAAAGCCGCGCGCGCCCTTCATCGGCGACGCCTATGCTTCAAGCGAAGATATCCCCAATAATCTGGGCGATGCGCTGGATGCTTTGGCCGCCAATAGCGCGCTCCAAGAGGTGCTGGGCAAAGAGTTCTGCGATGTTTACTCTGCCGTTAAGTCCCTAGAGAACAAAGAGTTTCTTCAGGTCATCTCGCCATGGGAGCGCGAGCATCTGTTGCTCAACGTATGAGCGGCGCGCGCCACAGCTCGACATGGTATGAAGCCAGCGCCCCCCGCTTTCCCCTGCCCCAAATAGCCGCGGATCAGCGGGCAGATATCTGCATTATTGGCGCAGGCTACACCGGGCTTTCCGCCGCGCTGCACCTTGCGCAAAGCGGGCGCAGCGTTGTGGTTTTGGAGGCGGGCGAGATCGGCGAAGGCGCCTCCGGGCGCAACGGCGGTCAGCTCCATTCCGGCCAGCGCCTCGATCAAGAAACGCTTGAACGCAGCCATAATGCCCAAGATGCCCGCCGCCTCTGGGAGATCGCCCAAGAGGCCAAAGCGCTGACCCTTTCGCTGATTGAAAGCCATCGCATCAACGCCCGCTATCGCCCCGGCATCGCCTTTGCCGCGCGCTCAAAATCCGAGGCGACGGCGGCGCAAAAACACGCCGATCATCTGCAAAGAAACTATGGCTACGATCAAATTCGCCCGCTGGATCAAGCAAAAATGCGCGCCCTTATCGGCTCGGATGCCTTTCACGGCGGCACGATGGATCGCGGCGCAGGCCATCTGCACCCGCTGCGCTATACCCAAGGGCTTGCCCAAGCCGCGCGCGAAGCAGGCGCTAAAATATACACCAATTCCAAAGCCTTAGAGATAACTCCCGCGCCCAACGCCCAAGTGATCGCGCAAGGGCTCGGCGCGCGCCAAGTGATCAAATGCGACCAGATCATCCTTGCCTGCAACGGCCTGCTCGGCGCGCTTGAACCTAAGATCGCGCGCCACGTGATGCCGATCAACAATTTCATCGCCGTCACGGCCCCGCTTGGCGCCAAAGCCCGCGCCATTCTGCGCGAGGATATCGCCGCCTATGACAGCAAATTTGTGGTGAATTACTGGCGCCTGACCGAGGATCACCGCCTGCTTTTTGGCGGCGGCGAAAGCTATCGGCGCAAATACCCGCGCGACATCGCCGCAAAAGTGCGCAAATCCATGCGCGCCGTCTACCCACAGCTCAAAGAGACGCCAATCGATCACGCTTGGGGCGGCACGCTTGGCATCACAATGAGCCGCATGCCGTTTTTCGCCCAGCCCCAACAAGGCGTCTTTACCGCCTCCGGATATGCAGGCCACGGGATCGCCATGGCAACGATGGCGGGGCGCATCCTCTCCGACGCAATCAACGCAGACCTCAATGATTTCAACACGATGGCGCGCATTCCCCCGCCGCCATTCCCCGGCGGGCGGCACATGGGCCAGCCGCTTTTGACCCTTGCGATGACCTGGTATGCCATGCGCGATCGGATCGGGTTTTAGCTCGTAAAACGCTTTGTCACCCTCCCGTTACCAAAAACACTTGGATTTCCCCCCATACGTGCTTTACAGTTTTCCTGAAAAGAAGCTTCGGAAAAGGTGAAACCATGTCGCTCGGTCCAAATGTCTACGATGCAGAACCCATCCCCGAAAGCGCGCGCGCCGAAATTGAGGCGCTTTTGCAAAGCGGCGATCTGTTTCGCTACACCCGCCCAGAGGATGCGCCGGTCGCGCTTTTGGAGCATGAATTCGCTGAGATGCTCGGCGCGAAATATGCGCTCGCTGTTTCAAGCTGCTCGGCGGCTCTGTTCCTTTCGCTTAAAGCATTGGGCCTGCCGCGCGACGCCAAAGTTCTGATCCCGGCCTTTACCTTCGCGGCGGTGCCCTCATCCGTTGTTCATGCCGATTGCATCCCGGTTCTGGTCGATGTGGGCGAGAACTACCGGGTCGATATGGATGATTTCGCCGCCAAACTTACCGGCGATATCGGCGCGATCATCATCAGCCACATGCGCGGCCATACCTCCGATATGGATGCGATTATGACCCTCGCGGATGCCGCTGGCGTCCCCGTGATCGAGGATGCGGCGCACTCGCTCGGCACCACTTGGGGCGGCAAAAACATCGGCACCATTGGCAAGATCGGCTGCTTCTCTTTTCAGAGCTACAAGCTGCTGAATGCGGGCGAAGGCGGCATCCTGATTACGGACGACGACGACCTGATTGCCAAAGCGATCATCATGTCCGGCGCATACGAGCATAACTGGAAAAAGCACGGCCATATGCAGGATCGCTTCCGCTTTTGGCAGAACAAATTGCCGCTCTATAATCAGCGGCTTTCCAATCTTTCGGCCGCCATTGTGCGCCCGCAGCTTGCCGAGGTTCCGCGCCGGGTTCGCGATGGGCGGGCCAATCATGATTACGTCGCGGGCCTTTTGAATGCGAGCGATCACCTAAGCGTTCCTGATCCTTTGGGCCCAGAAGAACGCGCCCCAGACTCGATCCAATTCAACCTTGTGGATTTCTCCGAGAGCGAGGCGCAAGCCTTTGCAAATGCTGCGAAATCTCGTGGTGTGTCGGTTCAGATTTTCGGCCTGTCCCAAGACAATGCCCGCGCCTTTTGGAACTGGCAATTCTTGGGCGAGACACCGGATTTGCCCAAGACCCGCGCCATGTTGATGAAGGCCTGCGACACGCGCTTGCCTGCCCGCCTCAAAAAGCCAGACTTGGATTTTGTCGCCGCCGCGCTGGTGAATGCCGCAGAGGATGTAAAGGGCGCAAAGGCCGCCTACGGCACCTAAAGAACGCGCAAATTCTCAGCCAAAAACGGATGGCGCGCGATTACGGGCGCCACGATGAGATCGCTTAAAAGCGGGCGCAATCGCTGTGCCACCTGCCCCGGCATTGCCCCCAAAACGCCCTTACGCGCCGAAAGAGAAATCGTGCGCGTTAGCGGCGCAAAGGGCAGCGGGGTCACATCCACATCATCCAGAAAACGCCGCGCGTGCATCACGCCAAGCGGGGTTAGGATCGTCCAACCCGCGCCGCCCGCAACCATGGCCATGATCGCATGATAGCTATCCAGCTCAAAGCGGTGCGAGAGGGTTAGATTTTGGCGCGCGAGGTGATCGGCAATCAGGCGGCCCATATGATGGCGCGAGGTGTATTGGATCAGCGGCAGCTTTTGCAACGCAGCAAGTGCGTCGCCCGTAATCGCCCCGCGCGGTGCTGCGGCAACGAAGGGCTCGCTCAGCAGCGGATGGACCTCCATCCATTCCGCCGGCGCGCCCATATCAGCCGCCACAACCACATCCAAAGCCCGCGTATCAAGCAGATCAAGCAGGCGATGCGAGGGGCCGGTTTCGAGCAAAAACTGCGTCTGATCCAAATCGCCCGCCATCTCGGAGAGCAAATGCGGGGTCACATCCGCATCGAAATCCTCAATCATCCCAAGGCGCAGCTGGGTGAGCGCGGTGATATCAACAGTCGATAATTCGGCGCGGGCTTGGGCCGCCTCATTGAGGATCACTTGGGCGCGGCGGCGCATGATTTGGCCGGCGGGGGTAAGCGTTACCGGGCGCTCGCGCCGATTGAGCAGCACAGCGCCAAGCGCCGTTTCAAGATTTGAAAGCTGTTGAGAAACGGCCGACGGGCTCGCGCCAAGGCGGCGGGCGGCGGCCGAGATGGATTGCTCATCCGCCGTCGCCATGAAAACTTCGATCCCCCAAAGGGTGATCCGTCCTGTCGCCTCGACCATCGCAGGCCCCTCTTGAAAATGGCAACGGCGCCCAGATTGAGCGCCGTAACCCCTTGTTTTCTAACCTATTGCCCGAATTTCGAGAGCTTGGCTTGAAGATCAGCCAACTGCTGCTTGATCTCCTCGAGATCCTCGCCGCCCTTCGGGGCCGCGGCTGCTTCTGGCTCTTTTGGCTCAGGCGCTTCCTCTTCTCTGACAGGCGCGCTCCAGCTTGCGGGCATCTGACCCGTCAACGCCTTGAGAAACGCTTCTTGCTGCGCTTGCATTGCGTCAAATCCGGGAACACCCGCCAGCGGCTTGGTGATCTTTTCCATCATCGAGCTTTGCCCATCGCGCAGCATATCAAAGGACATCGAAAGGAACTGCGGCACAACCGATTGCACCTCGGTGGTATAGCTGCGCACCAAATCGGTGAGCACCCCGAGCGGCAAAACGCTTTCGCCTTTGCTCTCATGTTCTGCAATGATTTGAAGTAGATACTGGCGCGTGAGATCATCGCCAGATTTGAGATCCACAATCTGAACCTCACGCCCTGCGCGAATGAAAACCGCGATGTCTTCCAATGTCACGTAATCGCTCGTCTCTGTGTTGTAGAGACGTCGGCTCGCGTAACGTTTGATTAGCAATGGTGAGCTCTTGTCGGCCACGATGCTACCTCCCCTTTTTTGGCGCATGCACAAAAGGTTAGGGCAGTGCAGCATAAAAAGAAAGAGCAGGCTTTGCGGCCTGCTCTTTCAATTTCACATACGCTACAGGGAGGAGAAGCGTACGATCAGGGAGGTCGTCAGCTTATTTCGCTGTTGCAGTCGCTTTTTTCGCAGCGGCAGTAACATCGTCAGTCGCTTTTTTCGCAGCAGCCGTTACATCGGCAGTCGCTTTCTTAACAACGGCAGTCGCGTCTTCGCTCATGTCTTTGCCAGCAGCGAGCATCAGCTCGATGGTTTCCATCTGAACTTTTTTCGCAACTTCAGCGAAAGCAGCCATTTTTTCGGAAAGTGTTTCAGCCTGAGCAGAAGCGAAATCTGTCATCGCTTTTGTGTAATCTGTTGGCTCTTCTTTCACTTTGGTCAGGTCTTCAGCCTTCGAAAGTGTCTCTTTTGTCCACTTTGTGGAGATTTCTGTCGATTTGTCAGCTGCTTCAAGAGCAACTTTCGACAGTTTCTCGCCAAAGGACGCCGAGTTTTTGAAAGAGTCTTGGATCGAAGACATATCAACCGGGAATGAGCCCATCATGTCTTTCATCATCTTTGTGAAATCTTCAGCAGTTTTCATTGTCATAGTCTCCGGGGTGTGGGGCACTGCCCCTGTTCTCAGCTCGGGGCCAAAACCCTTTCGCTGCATCTGCAAACAATATGCATGCTGCGACGCAGCAAATCAAGCTTTTTCTGCACTGCAGCATATCATCCCAGAACCCCGTGAAATCTAAGCCTTTTTTCTCCCCAGAACATAGCTGCCCGGCGCCGCCTCAATCACAGGGTGAGTCGAATCACCCAAAAGGCGCGCCTCTACCTGCCCGCCAGAGCGCTTGGCCAACCAGGCTTCCCAGCGGGGCCACCATGTCCCCTCATGAAAGGTCGCGCCGGCCTGCCATTCCTCGGGGCTAAGGGTGAGATCCTTATTGGTATAGTGGCCGTATTTCTTTTTGCTCGGCGGATTAACGATCCCGGCGATATGGCCGCTTTGGGTCATCAAAAACGTCTTATTGGTGCTGCCCATCTGACGAATACCATTAAAAGAGGCCTTCCAGGCCGCGATATGATCCGTCTCGCAGGCAATCGCGCATAGCGGCGTATCGACGTCCTTAATGTCCAGTGTCTCGCCGAAAAGCTCCATCTCGCCGCGGGCAAATTTGTTCTTCTGGCAAAGGTCGCGCAGATATTGCACCGCCATTTTGCCGGGCAGATTGGTGCTATCGCCGTTCCAAAACAGCAGATCAAAGGCGGGCGGCGCCTCGCCCAGCATATAGCTTTTGATCGCGGGCGTATAAATCAGATCGTTCGAGCGCAGATAGGAAAACGTCCGCGACATATAGCTGCTCGAAAGCACCCCATCCGTGGCCACCTGCCGCTCGATCCCATCGACGAAATCATCGGTCAAAAAGACGCTAAATTCGCCCTGATCCTCAAAATCCGTCAGCGCGGTAAAAAACGTCGCCGATTTCACCGACGTATCGCCGCGCTTTTTCATCAAGGCCAAAGTCATCGCCAAAGTCGTCCCGGCAATGCAATAGCCCACAACATTGATCTGCTTTTGCTGAGTGATTTCCTTCACCTGCGCAATCGCATCCATATAGCCTTCGGTGATATATTCCTCGATGCCGACATCGGCAAAGCTCGCGTCCGGATTGACCCAAGAGACGATGAAAAGCGTATAGCCCTGATCAGTGATCCATTTGATCAGGCTATTTTGCTCTTTAAGATCAAGGATATAGAACTTGTTGATCCAAGGCGGAAAGATCAGCAGCGGGGTTTTGTGTACGGTTTCGGTTGTCGGCGCGTATTGGATCAGCTCAAGCAAACGGTTGCGATAAATCACCGCCCCCTTAGAGGTCGCGATGTTCTGGCCGATATGAAAGGCGTCCGGGTCCGACAGCGTAACCAGCAATTCGCCGTTGTTGGCCTCGATATCGCGCACCAGATTTTCCAAACCATCGACAAGCGATTGCCCATCCGTCGCGGCGGCGCGCGCCAAGGCTTCCGGGTTGGTCGAGAGAAAATTCGTCGGGCTAAACATATCAACGATCTGGCGCGAGAAATAAGCAACCCGCTTGCGATCCAAGTCCTCAAGCCCCTCCAAATCCTCAACGGCCGTGCTCACCGCCTCGGCATTCATCAGATATTGCTGCTTGATGAAATTGAAATACGGATTGCTCTCCCAAACGGGATTGGCAAAGCGCGGGTCGGCCGGGGTTTCATCAACCGGCGGCTCAAGATTGCCTTTGCTCAAGCGATTTTGCGCATCCACATAATGTTTAAGCGACTTGCCCCAATAGCCGACCTGATGCTCGATGATGCGCGCCGGATTTTGCATCAGCTCGCCAATATAGGCCTGCGCCGCGCGCATCATCAGATCCTGTCCGGGGCCCTCAAGATCGGGATTTGCGGCCTTTTTATGCGACATTGCCTCTACGAGACGCTGCGTTAGTTGCTCTATCTTAACTAAATTTGCGTTCAATGCAGCCTGATTTGGTGAGCGATCATTAGTATCTGTTGTCATGTGATCGAATCCGTCCTACATTTTGCAAGTGCAGCATTTTCAAGCGATGGCCAAGTTAGCCCAACGATAGCTTGTCATGCGCGATGTTAAAAGGCGGCGTTTCGCCCCAAAGAAGAAGGCGACATCTCGCCTCAAACAAAGAGCAGTGCTGGCGGGTTTTTCCCTCCAGCGTTAGGAGATCACGATGCGGTTTATGGCGACATACGATATGATGGAGACCATGCGGAATACCAACGAATGGCTTGGCGCCACCGCCAAAGCCATGGCCGCCTATCCGATGAACTCGGCCTTCCCCAACCCGATGCTCGAATATATCGGCGCATGGGGCCAAGTCGCTGAGCGCTCTTTTTCTCGCATGGCCGCCAAGCCGGATTGGGGCATCGATACGGTTGTTGGCGCCGATGGCCGCGATCATGTTGTTGATGTTGAAATCGTGCTCGAACAGCCCTTTGGCGATCTGATCGAGATGAAGGTTTCCGGGCGCGAAGAGATGAAGCGCAAGGTTTTGGTCGTGGCGCCCATGTCTGGGCACTATGCAACCCTGCTGCGCTCGACGGTGAAATCCCTGCTGCCCGATTGCGATGTCTATGTCACCGATTGGCACAACGCGCGCGATATTCCGGTCTCTGCTGGCAAATTCGATGTCGAGGATTATACCCTCTACCTCGTTGATTTCATGAAGCATCTTGGCCCACAAACCCATGTCATCGCCGTGTGTCAGCCCGTGCCGCTCGCCCTTGCCGCAACGGCCTACCTCGCCGAAGAAGATCCCGCGGCCCAGCCCCGCTCACTAACCCTGATCGGCGGCCCAGTTGATCCGGACGCAACGCCAACCGAAGTTACCGATTTTGGCAACCGCGTGACCATGGGCCAGCTTGAGCAATCGATGATCCAGCGCGTTGGTTTCAAATACGCAGGCGCAGGCCGCCTCGTCTATCCGGGCCTGTTGCAGCTGACATCCTTCATCTCGATGAACTCGGACAATCACTCCAAAGCCTTCTCCGATCAGATCATGCGCGTGGCCAATGGCGAAGCCTCCGAACATGACAAACACAACAAATTCTACGATGAATATCTCGCCGTGATGGATATGACGGCCGAGTTCTACCTCTCGACCGTTGAGCGCGTCTTCAAAAACCGCGACATCGCCAAGAACGAATTTACCGTAAACGGCAAACGCGTGGATATGGGCAAGATCACCGATGTGGCGATCAAAACCGTTGAAGGCGAGAACGATGATATCTCCGCGCCGGGCCAATGTATCGCAGCGCTTGATCTGTGTACCGGCCTGCCCGACAGCAAAAAAGCCAGCCATGTTGAGCCGGGCGCAGGCCATTACGGCATCTTCGCAGGCAAATCCTGGCGCAATAATATCCGCCCGCTCGTGCTTGATTTTATCGATGCAAACTCCGGCCCGCGCGCTGTTGGTGGCACCGAGGCTGCGCCAAAAGCGGCGAAGGTGGATGCCAAAAAGGCCGGCTAGTCAGCGGGTCAATCAGAATTGGATCGGGCGGCTTTCGGGGCCGCCCTTTTCTTTGGCCGCGCCCCGGATCAGCGCAGCAAAAGCGGGCGATCCAGCCATTCGCGCAGGGCTTGAGTAACGGCGCTTGGGCGCTCTAACATCGGCAAATGCCCCGCCCCTTCAATGACTTGCAACTCAGCGCGCGGCATCAAGGTTGAGATAAACTCATGCCGGCGCACAGGCGTAAGCTCATCCTGCGCCCCGCAAATCAGCAGCGCCGGAACCCGCGCGCGGCGCAATGTGCCCTGCTGATCCGGGCGGCGCTGCATCGCGCGCGAATGGCGCACAAACGTATCAACGCCCTGATCAAGCGCCATCTGCTGCCACAGCGCCAAAATCTCATCTCGATCCGGCGTGTCGGCCAGATAATCCGCCCGCAGCTCGTCGCGCACCGCATCCACAAACCGCCCCGATTTCGCGCCAACAATCCGCGGTTCGCGCGCGGCGGCCATTGAGGGCGTTTCGCCCTGCGCATTGGTATCCATCAAGGCAACCCGGGTGATCCGCTCCGGCGCGCGGCGCAGCATCTCCATCGCCACGATCCCGCCAAGCGAATGGCCCACAAGCGCAAAATTCTGCGGCAGACCTTCAAGCGCATTGAGCGCCATCTCTTCAATGGTGGCGCCCAAAAGCGGCGCGATCGCGATGGTCCGCTCCATAGAAAGCTCTGTCAGCTGCGGCCCAAACAGGCGCGCATCGCTCAAAAAACCTGCCAAAAAGACAAGGGTCTCTGACATCTAGCGCGCGCTCCCTGTTTGAATATCTGCTGCACGATACATTCGCGTATGGCCGCCGCGGGTCAAGCCTTGTTCCGCATTGCAAAGCGGATTTGTGCAACCTAGAGGCGAAAACTCGCTCTTTTCAACGCCCCAAATGTGCGAATCGTGCAAGAAGGCCTTTGCCATCACGCCGCCCCATTCCATTGAAATTCGCCCAAAGGTCCCAGCGGCGAAAACGGATTATGCGCGATTTCCCAGATATGCCCGTCCGGATCGGCCAGATAGGCAATATAGCCGCCCCAAAAGACCTCATGCGGCGCGCGCAAAATCTTGGCCCCGGCGGCGCGCGCTTGCTCCGTCAAACGCTCCACTTCGCCCTTGTCCGGCACATTATGCCCAAGCGTGATCCCCGAAAACCCCGTGGCCGCCTCCTCCTCAAGCCCAATATCGGCCAAAAGCGCGGCGCGCGGATAAAGCCCGAGCGTCTGCCCGATCAAATCAAATGCGATTACCCCGTCCGGGCTGTCGACCCGTTTCCAGCCCAAAGCCTCATAAAACGCCGCCGCAACATCCATGTCGCGCACGCCAAGCGTGATCAGACTAACGCGTTGCTCCAAAGCCCTGCTCCTTTGCCCAGTTTACCATTTCCTCAATCGCCCAATCCGTGCCTGCGGGGCTGCGAATATCGCCTGCAATCACATGCCCAGAAGCCACAAACCCTTCGCCCAGTTTGGGATGCGCGCGGCGCACAGGCCCGCCCCATTCGGCCAGAACCTCATCCGTTTTTTGCACATCGACAACCAGATCCTCGTGCGCATAGAGCACCAAAGTCGGCGCCGTGATAGCAGCGTGATTTGCCTGTGCTGCGGCCTTAACCACGGCCCCAAGAGCGGCAAAGCTGCGGGTCGGATAATCAATCGTCCAGAACTGCGCATGCTGTTCGTTTTCGATTTTGCCCTTATGGGTTTCGCCTGCCAAAAGCGGGATATAGTGGCGCGCCAAGGGCCAGCCGGAAAGCGGATCAAGGATCGATTTCGCTTTGTAATTCGGCGCGACCAAAATGTAGCCAATGGGCGGGTTTTCAAGCTTTGTGTCGGCGGCAATCAGCGTCGCAATTGTTCCCCCGGTCGAGGTGCCAATGACCAAGGTTTGCCCGCCGATTTTCGCGCCAATCGCCAATGCCTCGGCGGTGTCTTCCATCCAATCCGCAGGCATCGCCTCGCCCAGCTCTTGCGCCGCGACCCCATGCCCGCGATAGCGCGTCACGAAAAGGTTCGCGCCAAGCGCTTTGGCAACCGTCTCCGGAACCGGGCTAAGCTCGCGGCCAGAGGCGGTAAACCCATGCAGATAAACGACCGAGAGCGGCGTTTTCGCGCCCTTTTCCCCGGCCCAATGGATTGCCTTTGCCGTTCCCTCTTTGGGGGCGAAAGGTGCCTCGGATGCGGCCAGAAACGCATCAAGATCACCCCCTAAAGCACTCGCATCAAAAGATAAGTCCAGCGGCACCTCGATGCGCGGCGCAAAGGCAAAAATCCCCGCCACAAGAAGCGCCAAGGCGCCCGCAAAACCAAGTACCCATCTACCAAAAATCTTCAAACGCTTACCCTCGCAATAACTTTTTCCACTGTCTTTTCAATCAGCCGCAAACATTCCGGCGTCGAAAAGCGATGATCCGCGCCCTTCACCAGCGTGAGGCGCATATCCTCGCATGTCGCATGATCCAGGATCGCCAGCGGGCGCGAAATATCAACATCCGCATCCGCCGTGCCCTGCAAAAGACGGACCGGAAAAGGCAGATCCATCGGCTTGCGCAGCACCAAATGATCGCGGCCCTCCTCTATTAAGCGCTGCGTGATCGGATATGGATCGTCATAATCTGAGGGGACCATAACGCGCCCTTTGCTTGCCAACTCATCGCGCTGATCCGCATCAAACGAGGCCCAAAACCCATCCTCGGTAAAGTCAGGCGCAGCGGCGATACCGACCAATCCGGCGATCTTTTCAGGGATTTGCGCGGCCAAAATCAGGCTGATCCAGCCGCCCATCGAAGAGCCAACCAATATCTGCGGGCCCTCAGTCAGCGCCTCGATAATATCCCGCGCGTCCCGCGCCCAATCGCCAATCACGCCCGCATCAAACGCCCCGTCGCTCTCTCCATGCCCCGAATAGTCAAACCGCAAAAACGCCCGCCCCTGCGCCTGCGCCCAAGCCTCCAAAGCAACCGCTTTCGTGCCCGCCATATCCGACATAAAGCCGCCCAGAAAAACGATCCCCGGCCCCTTGCCTGCGCTTTGCTGATAGGCGATGCGCCGCCCGGTCGGGGCGGTGAAATATTCGGGCATTCTGCTCTCCTCCTGCTTGCTGGCAAGGCTACCAAGTCGCGCGAGAAACGCAATCATTGATGCGCGCGCACGGCCATTCCTCGCCCCGCCAAATGAGTCCCAAATGCCGCACCTGCGCAACGACGCCCCGCGCTTTATTGACTTCGCCCGCAGCCTTCGCCAAACAGGGCCAAATTAACCCGCAACCGGGCGCTTCGTAGGCGCCAAACTGACGAGGAGCCCACAGATGGCCCAAATCTCCCTGACCTTTCCCGATGGCAATGCGCGCCAATATCCCGCTGGCATCACCGCTGGCGAAGTTGCTGCTGACATCTCCAAATCCTTGGCGAAAAAAGCGATCTCGGCGCAGATTGATGGCGAACATTTCGATCTGCAATGGCCGATCAACACGGATGCCCAAATCGCGATCAACACGCTGTCCGATGATGCCCCCGCGCTTGAGCTGATCCGCCACGACCTTGCGCATATCATGGCGCGCGCCGTCCAAGAAATCTGGCCTGATGTGAAGGTCACGATCGGGCCGGTGATCACCAACGGCTGGTATTACGACTTTGATCGCGAGGAGTCCTTTACCCCCGAAGACCTCGGCGCCATCGAGAAAAAGATGAAAGAAATCATCAACAAACGCGATGCAGTGCGCACCGAAGTTTGGGATCGCGACGTGGCGATCAAATATTACCAGGATCGCGGCGAGCCTTATAAAGTCGAACTGATCGAGGGCATTCCCGGCGATGAGCCCCTGCGCATGTATTGGCATGGCGAGTGGCAAGATCTGTGCCGCGGCCCGCATCTTCAGCACACAGGCCAAGTCCCCGCCGACGGGTTCAAGCTGATGTCGATTGCCGGGGCCTATTGGCGCGGCGATTCCGATCGCGCCATGTTGCAGCGCATCTATGGCGTGGCGTTCAAAAACCGCGATGATCTCAAGGCGCATCTCACCATGCTCGAGGAGGCCGCCAAGCGCGATCACCGCAAATTGGGCCGCGAGATGGACCTGTTCCACATGCAAGAAGAAGCCCCCGGTCAGGTCTTCTGGCATCCCAACGGCTGGCGCATCTACACGCTTTTGCAGGACTACATGCGCCGCAAACAAGATGCCGGCGGCTATGTCGAGGTCAACACACCCCAAGTCGTGGATCGCAAGCTTTGGGAGGCTTCCGGCCACTGGGAAAAATACCAAGAGAACATGTTTATCGTCGAGGTCGATGAAGAGCACGCCCGCGAAAAAGCGGTCAATGCCCTCAAGCCGATGAACTGCCCCTGCCATGTTCAGATCTTCAATCAAGGGCTGAAAAGCTATCGCGATCTGCCGATCCGTATGGCCGAATTTGGCAGCTGCAACCGCTATGAACCCTCGGGCGCGCTGCACGGCATCATGCGCGTGCGCGGCTTTACCCAAGACGATGGCCATATCTTCTGCGAAGAGGATCAGATCGAAAGCGAAACAGCCGTCTATATCGACTTCCTGCGCTCGATCTACAAAGACCTCGGATTTGAGGACTTCAAAGTCAAATTCTCCGATCGCCCAGAGACGCGCGCCGGATCGGATGAGGTCTGGGATAAGGCCGAAGCCGCCCTGCTTTCAGCCACCCGCGCCGCAGGCATCGAGCCAGAGATGAACCCCGGCGAAGGCGCCTTCTACGGCCCCAAGCTGGAATTCGTCCTGACGGATGCGATTGGCCGCGATTGGCAATGCGGCACTCACCAAGTTGATTTCGTACTGCCCGAGCGGCTTGATGCAAACTATATCGGCCAAGACGGCGCCAAACACCGCCCCGTCATGCTGCACCGCGCCACGCTTGGATCATTCGAGCGCTTCATCGGCATCCTGATTGAATCTCATGCGGGCCGCTTGCCCTTCTGGCTCGCTCCCCGTCAGGTTGTTGTCGCTTCGATCATTTCAGACGCGGATGCGTATGTTTTGGATGTGGTGGCGCAACTGCGCGCAGCCGGTATCCGCGCCGAGGCCGACATCCGCAACGAGAAGATCAATTATAAGGTGCGCGAGCACAGCCTTGGCAAAGTTCCGGTGATCTTGGCCATCGGCAACCGCGAAGTTGAAGAGAAAACTGTTTCAGTCCGCCGCCTTGGAGAGAAGCAAACCTCTGTCGCACCGACAGCCGAAGTGCTGGCCCAACTGGCCCTTGAAGCGAAAGCGCCAGACCTGCAATAGCCCTTATTTACAAGGCCAAAGGCGCGCTCATTCCCGGGCGCGCCTTTTTGCGGCCCATCCGTCAACTCACGTTTTCGTTTGTTTCAAATCCTGACAGGCCCGTGCAACACAGCCCTGTGAATAGCCTTTGAGGCCGCGCTGCCGCTACACCTCTCCCAGTCGCAACAAGCGGCAAACGCATTTCAAAGGGAGACATGAAATGAGCTATCACGTCAAAACACTCGCCGTTGCAGGCGCTTTCGCAGCCGCCCTCGCAGGCCACGCCACAACAGCCTCCGCAGACAGCCACGCCAAAATGGACAAATGCTACGGCGTTGCCCTTGCAGGCGAAAATGATTGCGCCGCTGGTGCAGGCACAACCTGTGCGGGCACATCCAAAGTGGATTACCAAGGCAACGCATTCAAACTCGTTCCCGCAGGTACATGCGCATCCATGGAGCTTCCAGAAGGCCGCATGGGCTCGCTTGAAAAGCTCGATCGTGATATGGCTGGCTAAGCCAGATGCTATGGCTTCGGGGGGCATTTGCCTCCCGAAATGCCGCCGCGCCGCGCCAAAAGGAGCCTGATTGATGAACACACATGTGCCAAATCCCGCCCCAACATCTACAACTGCGCGCGCCCAAAATTCCTTGCCAAACCGCCCCGGCATTGGTTACAAGCCCCAGCATTTCGCCGATCTGTGCAATGATCCCGGCGCTGTTGAGTGGCTTGAAATTCACGCTGAAAATTACATGGGCGAAGGCGGCCGCCCGCTCGCCCAATTGCGCCACCTATCTGAGCGTTTCGCCATTTCTGTGCATGGCGTTGGCCTCTCTATCGGCGGCGAAACCCCGCTTGATCCCGATCACCTCGCGCGCCTCAAACACTTGTGCGACTGGCTTAACCCAGCAAGCTTTTCCGAACATCTGGCATGGTCGAGCCATGAAAGCGCTTACCTCAACGACCTGCTGCCCCTGCCATATACAGAGGCGACGCTAACGCGCGTCTGCGCCCATATCGATCAGCTCCAAGAGGCGATTTCCCGCCCGATGCTGCTCGAAAACCCCTCCTCTTATCTGGCCTTTTCAGAGAGCACATTGAGCGAGACAGACTTCCTCGCCCAGATCGCCCAGCGCACCGGTTGCGGGCTGCTGCTCGATGTCAATAACGTCTTCGTTTCGGCCACCAATCTGCAAACCGATCCGCGCGCCTATATTGATGCATTTCCGCTGGAGGCCGTGGGCGAAATCCACCTTGGCGGCCATGACGAGGACGAAGATGAACACGGCGCGCCCCTGCTGATCGACAGCCACGGCAAGCCGATTGTTGATCCGGTTTGGGCGCTGTTTGACTATACAATCCGCGCAGCAGGCCCGCGCCCAAGCCTGATTGAATGGGATAATGACGTCCCCGAATGGCCCGTGCTCGAGGCCGAAGCCGCCCGCGCCGCCCGTCATCTCGATGCGCTGGAAACGGCTGAAGTATGAGCGATCAATCCGCCTTCACCGCCGCGATCCTTGATCCTGCGCGCCCTGCCCCCAAAGGCCTGATCGGCCCCGGCGGCAAAGCTGCGGGCAAGCGGTTTGATGTGTATCGCAATAATGTCGCGGTTGGGCTGACGGATGCGCTTTTGGCCGCCTATCCAGCTGTCGCCAAATTGGTCGGCGACGAATTTTTTACAGCCATGGCAGGGGTTTATCTGCGCGCCCATCCGCCGCAAAGCCGGATGATGAAGGATTATGGCGATGGCTTTGCTGCCTTTCTCAAAGGCTTCCCCCCGGCCCAATCGCTTGGCTATTTGCCCGATGTCGCCCGCCTTGAGGCCGCGCGCCGCCGCGCCTATCACGCGCGCGATGCCGCCGCGATTGATCCGCAAGCCTTGGCACAAATCGCCCCCGATACCCTGCCGCAACTGCGCTTTACTTTCGCGCCCGCTGTGCAATTGATCGCCTCCAAATGGCCCGCGCTTTCCATCTGGCGCGCCAATATGGAAGGCGGCGAAGCGCCCCAAGCCGCGCCCGAAGAAATCCTCATCGCGCGCCCCGAATTTGATCCCGTCCAAGCGCTCTTGCCCATCGGCGGCGTGGCCTTTCTCACCACCTTGCAAAAAGGCGAGCCCTTGGGCGCCGCCCTTGCCATCGCCCCGCGCGATTTCGACCTTTCTCAAACCATCGGCGCATTGATCCAGACCGGCGCCCTCACCCATATCGAGGCCCCAAAATGATCCAAGCCATCACAACCAAAGCCGCCAAAATCCACGCTTCCCTCGCAACAGCCGCCCCCGCCACGCTCGGCACCCTGGCGCGCCTGACCTTTGGCGGCGTTTTGCTGATGTATTTCTGGGCCTCGGCGGCCACAAAGCTTGGGGATGGGGCGTTATTTGGGCTGCTTTCGCCCTCCTCTGGCGCCTTTTTTCAAATGTTTCCGCGCGCGATGGAGGCTGCGTCTTACGACATATCTCAGCTCTCGTTGCTCCAGCATTTGATCGCCATAGCGGGCACTTGGGCCGAATTTGCCCTGCCGCTTTTGATCGTGATTGGCCTTGCGACCCGCCTCGCAGCGCTTGGGATGATCGGCTTTATCATCGTGCAATCGCTCACAGATATTTTCGGCCACCAAGCGGAGGCGAGCACGGTTGGCGCATGGTTTGATAAAGCGTCAGATGCGCTTATCCTCGATCAACGCGCCTTTTGGATGTTTGCCCTGATCAGCCTTGTGATGCTGGGCGCAGGCCCGCTCTCGCTTGATCGCCTGATCGCCCGCAAAGCCGCCTAGCCAAGCAAAGCGCCCTGAACATCCGCGCCCCAACCAAGCCAAAGATCATCGCCGCGCGCGATCACCGGCCGTTTCATCAGCGCCGGAAAGGCCATCATCAATTCAATCGGATCCTCAAGGCGGCGATCCTCATCAAGCTCGCGCCACGTGGCGGAACGCGTGTTCAACAACGCCTCGCCAAAGGCAGCTTCAAATCGCTCGAGCATCTGCCGAGACAGGGGCTTTTCGCGTATATCAATCAACGTTCCGCCCAAAGCCTTAGCGGCCTTGCGCGACGTATCGCAGTTTTTCAATCCATAAAGCGTATACATCCGCCCCCCCAACCCAGCTCCCAAAGCTTAGGCAATATCAAAACGATAGCGCGCCGCCCGCCCGTTTCCATAAAAAAACGAGGTCAAAAGACCCCGCTCTTTCATCGCATATCTTGATTAATGTTTAGCTACCGTCATAGCTGTCTGGGCTTTTGCCCATCGGGATGCGGCTTTGATAGCGCGCGCGCACAACCTTGCGGCGCACGGGCGCAGGCGCTTCGCTATAGCCCGTCGCATTGGGCACGCCGCAGCACACCGCGCCGTTAAACATGATCGGCTGAAGCCCCTCAGGGCAGTAATTCTCCGCCGTTTTATATTCCCAAATGCTCACGCCCTCAGAGGCGGGCTGGGTCATATTGCCGGCAAATGCGCCGCCGCTCATCGCGAAAACCGCAACCGCGGCGCCAAGAATTTTGCTCTTCATCTCGTTACTCCATCATGGATACTGATTAACATTTAGGTTAACGCCCCGAGGGCCCGCCCGTCAAACCTCTATTTTCACAGGCAAATTGCGCCCGATCTCGCCGCTATTCTTCCTCAGCCAAAAGCCCCTGAAACTCGCGCCATTCGCCCTTGGACATGCCCGAATTTTCCTGAGAAACCTCTTCGCCCTTGATCATCCGGCGCACGCAATCCAGCGCCTTGCCAGACATGGTCGCCCCGCCCATCCGATAATCCTCAAACGCGCCGTAGGCCGCCGGAACCCAATCCGCAACGACCTTACAGATCGCATCCGCATAGACCCGGATTTCATATTGCGCATGGGCATCGGCCCGTAAGCGCAGGAAATGAAACAGATTATGCAGATCGACCTTCCAGTACCACTGAGTGTAAATATTCGCCGGCAGGTTCATCCGCGCCAATTCGCGCGCCAGGCCCGATTGCCCCTCGTCCGAGATCATCGCCTCGTAATTATCATAGGCGCGGTTGCTGTCGGCCTTGAGAATTTCCAAGACCCGCTCGGCCTCTTTGCCCTCAAGGGCGGCGCCGCGGCCCTGATTGTTGATCACCGATTGGGCGGCCAATTGATCGGGCTGCGGGATGTAAAACTCGCGATCCAAGATCGAGTAACGCGCAGAATATTCGTTAACGTTTGCAGTGCGGTGGCGGATCCACTGACGCGCTACAAAAACCGGCAGCTTCACATGCAGCTTGATCTCGCACATCTCAAAGGGGGTACTGTGCCAATGGCGCATCAAATAGCGGATGAGGCCGGCATCATTCTGCACCGATTTGGTGCCCTTGCCATAAGAAACCCGCGCCGCCTGACAGATCGCCGCATCGTCGCCCATATAATCAATCACCCGGACAAAACCGTGATCGAGCACGTCATAGGCGGTGTAAAGATGGCGCTCCATCCCCGGCGCAACGGCGCGCAAAGTGGGCTGGGCATTGGCGCGCAACGCGTCGATTTCGGCCTGCTGCTCGGGCGAGATGGGCATATGATTTCCTTTTTCTGCTCGTTTTTGCGCTCAAGGATCGGCGACTCGGCGGCCAGCAATATCTTGGGCGAGGTTAGACTATAACCCCAAGATGCGGGGTCGGCCAATAGGCAACAATTGCCTAAATTTACCGAATTTCCGCCCCCAAGCGCCCTATCCCGGTTGACTTTAGGGGCCACGGTAAGGATATTTTTACCAAAATCAGAGAAGTAGAGCAGTGATGATGAAACAGATTTTAGCCTCCCTTTCCGTCTGCTCGCTGCTTCTAGGCTGCGGGGAAACGACCAATCCAATCAATTACGGCGCTGACGATGTTGTGCCGGATGAAGAAGTTGTTGATGTCCCCGAGGAAGAGGTGCTCGACGAGGTTGTTTTCAACACGCTTCCGTCCGCAATTGGGGGCGATCTCAACCGGATTACTTTCAATCCCGCGACCGAAACACTCCAAGTGGATATGTCCGCACTCGACGCTTCAGAGGCACTGGCGACATATGCGCGCGCCCCGGCGCTTGATCGTGATGGCTTCCTTGCTTACCAAGTCAACGAGGGCAATTTACAACGGACATTTACCGCCCTTACGCGCCAATCGGATCGCGGAACCGTTCTTGCCGCCGTTGTGGCCGATGGCGGCCAGTTTAATCGCCGCTTTGGCGGAGGTTATTATGCGCGGCTCATCCCCCTTACGATGCCTGTGCCCGACGGGACGCCCAACAGCGGCCTTGTGACCTATACGGGTGATTACTTGGGCCTGTTTACGCCCGGTGCGAGCTCCGGCCTTCCGGGCATTCCGGCAGAGGTTGACACTTCAACAAATTACCGTGTCATCGGAAATATCTTGTTAAACGCCAGCTTTTCGGATCTTGCGGTAAACGGCGGTGTGTTTGGCCGAGAAGCGATTGACGCAACTGGTGCAACGGTCTTGGCTCTCGAGTCCATCGCCCTCATCTATACAGACATTGATGAGGCAACCGGATCCTTCATCGGTGAAGTCGAGTTTGTAGCCGAAACTCAAGATGTTATTGGCAATTACGGCGGCGCCTTTGCCGGCACAGATGCCTCTGACGTTGGCGGCGTTTTGCTGATCAATCCGATCCGCGATGAAGACGGCATGTGGGAAAACGGCGCCTTTGTGCTTGGCGTTTGTGGCATGCCGGGCGAAGGACCGCTTTGCGCGCAGAATTGATCTTCGCATATCCCGAGCGACACGTATTCTTTGCCTTGCGGGCATAAATTCATCAATGGCCATGGCCAGTTGCGCCTAATTAAATTATCCATAGCGCAAGTATTTTGAGTGGGGCTTGGATGGGTATCTGGATTAATCGAAAACGACCAAACGGCTTTGCGCGCTATATTTGTGCCGCAGCTCTCCTTGGCGCAAGCCTCGCAAGCGCGCCGCTCAAGGCCGAGGAAGTCCGCATGGGGATTGACCAGGCCCGCGCCGCGTCCCAAAACGCATTGGCCGCAGGCGATCCCGTTGCCGCAGGGCAAATCGCAGCTCTGATCCTGTCGCAATTCCCCAATGATGCCAAAGCGCATGGCCTTCTGGCCGCCAGCCAATTGCAGACCGGCCAGTTTCGCAAGGCGCGAAAAGAGGCCCGCCTCAGCTTTAGCGCAGCCAAAGGCAACCCAGCGCTGCGCTATGAAATGGCCCGCCTCGCCGCCCTTGCCGCGACCAACGAAAAGAAATACGGCGCCTCCAAATTCTGGCTGCGCCGCGCCTCCGATCAGGCGCAATCACCCCAGCAATCCGCCCAAGTCGCGCGCGATTTTTCCGCCGTTGATCGGCTCGATCCTTGGGAGCGGCGCTTTTCCTTTTCCATGGCCCCGTCCAACAACGTCAACGGCGGCTCAAGCTCAGATATCCTCGTGATCGATGGCGTCTCTGGCGTCGGCCGCCTCTCAGGCGATGCCCAAGCGCTCTCGGGGTATCGCGCAACCGTTTCCGGCTCACTTGGCTATCGCCTAAAGCAAACGCCGCGCTCCATTACCCAAGCGCGCATTCAATATTACGGGACATTTCATAAGCTTACACCTGAGGCCGAGGCGCTTGCCCCCGGCGCCGAGGGCAAGGATTACAACTTTACAATCCTTGCCGCCGAAGTGGTTCACCGCTTTTCCCCCGAGGGCGCCAAAGGCCCCTATACGCTTACCGGCGGAGTTTCTCAGCGCTGGTATGGCGGCAAACAATTGTTGCATTCCGCCTCGCTTGATCTGTCCAAACTCTGGGTTTTGAACAAGGGCAATGTGATCGATGCCGGCCTCAAATATGAGCGCGAAATCAGCGACAGTTCGAGCGCGGCAAACGCACATCGGATTTCTGGCAATCTGGCCTTTCGCCAACGGATCGGCCAGCGCGGCAACCTGACCGAGGCGATCAATTACAGCTACACCAACAGCGATAATTTCAGCCAGGATCAGCGCGCCACAGGCATCGTGTTGCGCTATACACCGGATCGCGATTTCGGGCCGACCCGGATTACTTTGGGCATCGGCTATGATTATCGCTTCTATCCAAAGCATTTTGCTGGGCTTTCGCTTGTCCCCGGCGGGCGCAAAGATCACAGTTTCAATGCTGCGGTGGACGTGCTGTTTACCAAGGTTGAGGTCATGGGGTTTTCGCCCTTGATGACCCTGCGCGCGGTGAAAACGGACTCCAACGTTTCGCGCTATGACAGCAAGAATATCAGCCTCGGGATTTCCTTGCGCTCTTCCTTTTAGGCCAACCCGGCCCGCTGAGCGCAAGTGCTACATCACATTGCCGCTGGCCGGGCGAAATAACTCTGGCGAGCGCGCCGCGCTTCGCTACACTCTGAGAACACGCGCAATACGCGCCAAAATTCAGGAGTGATGCCCCATGGAATTGAAATATCTGCACACGATGGTGCGCGTCAAAGATCTTGAGGCCTCGATGGCGTTTTATGCCTTGCTTGGCCTCAAAGAGACCCGCCGGATTGACAGCGAAGAGGGCCGCTTTTCGCTGATATTCATGGCCCCTGAAGGCCAGCCGGAATGCCCCGTCGAGCTGACATATAATTGGGATGGCGATGAAGGCCTGCCCTCTGACAGCCGCCACTTTGGCCATTTGGCTTACGGCGTTGGCAATATTTATGAGATGTGTCAGCACCTTATGGACAATGGCGTGGTGATCAATCGCCCGCCGCGCGATGGCCGGATGGCCTTCGTGCGCTCGCCCGATAATGTTTCGATCGAGCTTTTGCAAATTGGCGATGCGCTTGCGCCGGCCGAGCCTTGGGCCGCGATGGGCAATACCGGGCATTGGTAAATCCGCCGCTCATATCGGCGCTCGCCGCGGTGATATTGGCAAGCTCAACGCTTGGCGCTCTGGCCGCCTGCCGCCAAGCGCTATCGCTTGGGCTGGATGTCTCTGGCTCGGTTGACCGGGTTGAATATGTCCAGCAGATCAATGGGGTTGCGGCTGCGCTGAATGATCCTGAGGTGCAAAAAGCTTTCCTCTCGATGCCCGATGCGCGCGTGCGCCTGCATGTCTATGAATGGGCCGGAAGCGCGTCAAAGCGGGTTCTGATCCCGTGGCAAGAGATCGCCAGCGCTGAGGATTTGGTATCCGTTGCCGAGCGCCTGCTTCAGACCGATTAGCTTCACCCGCGCGAGCCGGGAACTGCCCTTGGCGAGGCGATGCTTTACGGCGCCGCCGCCCTTGGCGAACATCCCGATTGCTGGAAACGCACCCTCGATATCTCTAGCGATGGCCCCTCCAACACCGGGCCGCGCCCGCGCGATGTCGCCGATCATCCTAGCCTGCGCGATGTTACGGTAAATGCCTTGGTGATTGGCTCGGCCGATGCTTGGATGAACAAACACACCAAAGCCTCGATCAATGCTTTGCGCGCCTATTTCAAAGCCGAGGTGATCCAAGGCCCCTATGCCTTTGTGCAGACGGCGGTAAGCTATGGCGATTATGCCGACGCCATCGCGGCCAAGCTGCTGCGCGAGCTCGAAACCTTGGCGATTGGCGACACCGGGCCGCAGCGCCTTGAGCCAAACGCAGGGTAGCGGGCCTGCCACGGCTAAGCAGGCGGGAAAAAATAGCGGACAAGCTGCGGGATATTCTGGCGGCCTACTGTACGAAAACTTTTGATCTTTCAGCGCCCTGCCCCGTAAAGCTTATGCAACCCGCCAAAGCCAGAGTGGCCCAGAATCCCTTTGATCAAACCCTTGCCATGACGGGCCTGTTCTCTTAGCCCTGCCTCGTTGCGTTCAGCCTCGTTGCGTTCAGCCACATTTCACTCAGCCAAATTTCACTCAGCCCTGCGAGGCCAAGCCCCCAAAAGAAAAGCCGCGCTGGGGGCGCGGCCGCTCTTGTCGAGATGTTCAGCAATAATAGCTTAGTAGATGTAGCGAATTTGATCGGACCAGAACCGTTCAATCCGGCGCAGGGAGGAATTCACATCCTCAATCCCGTCAGAGGACAGAATGCCGCGCCCATCCAGCCCTTGAGCATGGCGGGCAAACAGATCTTCCATGGTGATCCGGATGGCATTGCCCTTATCCGTCAGCTTTACCCGCACCGAGCGGCGATCAATCTCGCAGCGCTGGTGGTGCATATAGCCCATCTCAACCATTTTCTTGAGGTTGTAGGACACATTCGAGCCCTGATAATAGCCGCGCGATTTCAGCTCGCCCGCGGTGACCTCGTTTTCGCCAATGTTGAACAGCAAAAGCGCCTGAACCGCATTGATCTCCAAAACGCCAACACGCTCAAACTCATCCTTGATCACATCAAGCAAAAGCCGATGAAGCCGCTCTACAAGAGCCAACCCTTCGAGGTATTGGCCCATGAACGCATTTTCTGAGCTGGATTCTAGAGGTACATGCATTGTCATAAATTTCTCCGCGCTTAGCTGAACAAGGCCAAGATGAAAGAAATTCACCAACAATCGGTTAAGTCTGAAGAAGCTTTCGCAACTTATTGAAAAATAGTATTATTTTACGCGCATCGCATGAGCGGAGATTGCCGCAATTAAGGCTGAAAGAGATTCGGGCGCCGCCACCTGCCCAGTCACCCAGCTCAAAAGATCCTGATCATTCTCCTCCAAAAGCACATCATACAGATCAAGCTGAGCCTCAGACATGCCCGCAAGCCGATCCTCTGCATAGGCGCTCAGCACGATATCCATCTCCTTGATGCCCCGGCGCATAGAGCGCATTTTCATCCGCTTGATCCGGTGCTCATGCGTCTCGCTTACCATTGCCTTAGCCCTCTTTCATCACGCGCCGAAGCGCCTTTTCCAGCCGCGCGAGTTTCTCGCTGCCCTGCATCATTTGCACCCTCAAAGCGCGAAGCTCAAGCAAAAGCCCCTCAAGCTCGGGCGAAATCTGCTCGGGCTGATCGGGGCCATCGATGCCATCGCCCTCCCCCGAAAGCAGCCAGCGCATCGAGACATTGAGAACCCCCGCGAGCATCTGCAATTTATTCGCCCGCGGCTCTGCGGCATCCTCTTCCCAATTGCGCAATGTCTTGTCTTTGATCCCCAAACGGCGCGCCAATTCGCGCGGGCTCATCGCGGCGGCCTCGCGCGCAGCAACCAAACGGTCGCCAAAGGTCGCGTTGCCCTCGCCATACCAATCATTGCTGGTTTGTGCGTCGGGATCGCTCATCTTGGTCTCATTCTCGCTCATTTTGGCCTCGCTGAAGATTGGCGCGCGCCTTCGCGCTTGAATGGGGGTCGGACGGACCGTAAGACATAGGCGTAGATAGTTCAAACCGGAGCCTCAGATGCCCTTCCTTTCCGACACGCTCGCCCGCGTAAAGCCTTCGCCAACAATTGCTGTGACCAATAAGGCGCGCGAATTGAAGGCCGCAGGGCGCGATGTCATCGGCCTTGGCGCCGGCGAGCCGGATTTTGACACGCCCGAACATATCAAAGCCGCCGGCATTGCCGCGATTGAGCGGGGCGAGACGAAATATACCGCCGTGGACGGCACCCCCGAACTCAAAGCCGCGATCTGCGCCAAATTCGCCCGCGACAATGGGCTGACCTATACGCCGAGCCAAATCTCCGTCTCAGGCGGCGGCAAACAGGTTCTCTATAATGCGCTTGTGGCCACGCTAAACCCCGGCGATGAGGTGATTATTCCGGCGCCCTACTGGGTCTCTTATCCCGATATGGTCTTGCTTGCGGGCGGCACCCCTGTGGCGATTGAAGGCGGCATCGCGACCGGCTTTCGCATCACCCCCGAACAGCTCGAGGCCGCGATCACGCCAAAGACCAAATGGCTGATCTTCAACTCGCCCTCCAACCCAACCGGCGCAGGCTATACCCGCGACCAGCTCAAGGCGCTAACGGATGTTTTGCTGCGCCATCCCCATGTTTGGATCATGTCGGATGATATGTATGAATTCCTCGTCTTTGACGGGTTTGAATTCACCTCTCCTGCACAGGTCGAGCCGCGGCTTTATGAGCGCACTTTGACCTGCAATGGCGTCTCCAAAGCCTATGCGATGACCGGCTGGCGGATTGGCTATGCGGGCGGGCCAGAGCCGCTGATTGCAGCGATGCGCAAGGTCCAATCGCAAAGCACATCCAACCCCAGCTCGATCTCTCAGGCCGCCGCCGTCGAGGCGCTCAACGGGCCGCATGATTTCATCGCAGTGAACAACGAGACGTTTAAGCGGCGGCGCAACATGGTGGTTGAGATGCTGAACGCGGCCGAAGGGATCCTCTGCCCGATGCCCGACGGCGCGTTTTATGTCTACCCGTCAATCGCAGGTTGCATCGGCAAGACCTCGCCCGCAGGCACCCTGATCAAAGACGACGAGACCTTCGCAAATGCCCTGCTCGAAGAGAGCGGCGTTGCGGTTGTCTTTGGCGCGGCCTTCGGGCTTTCCCCCAACTTCCGCGTCAGCTACGCTACATCAGACGCAGCCCTAAAAGAGGCCTGCACCCGGATCCAAACCTTCTGTGCCGGGCTAAGCTAACCGGCTGAAAAGCCGCAACAAAAGAGAGCAGAGACATGTCGGGTGAGCTGCCAGATTTCTTCTTTAGGGTCCGTGAAAACGGCGCCTTCGTCTTTCGGGTCGATACCGAAAACCGCCAGCGGCGGATCGAAATGGATCAGATCGCTGCCGTCAATATCAAGAACGGCGAGATCAAGCCGCACGGCGGGCGCGAGCTATCAACAGTTGAGATGGCCGCGATCAAAGAGTGGATGGAGGCGCGCAAAGCCACGCTCGCCGCGCGCGATATCGATGATATTCACCGCGCGGTTGATTACCTCAACCTGACCGCCCACTGGGTCCAAACCCGCGCCGAGGATGAACAGCTAGAGCAAGTGACCGATGCGCTGCTGCTGGCGATGCATGATCTGCGCTCGGTTCTGGTGCGCAAGAAAGCGGATCGCTTGATGAAGGGCGCAGGCGAAAGCTAGGGCGCGCTTTGTTTGGGCAGAAAGACCTTGTTGCGCCAAAACCGCAGCCCCATCAAGACCCAAGCGACCGCCAGCCCGATCGTCAGACCAAGCCAAACCCCGATCGCCCCAAGCTCTGCCGGAAATCCAAGCAGATATGAGGCCGGCAAGCCGATCACCCAATAGCTCACAACCGCATAAATCATCGGCACGCCGGTGTCCTGCAAGCCGCGCAACAGGCCAAGCGCAATGACCTGCCCCGCATCGACAATCTGAAAAAGTGCGGCCACAGCAAGCAAGCTGACCCCAACCGCAATGACCTGTGCGCGCACCGGATCTTGCGGGTCAATAAACCCGGCAATCAGCAGCTCCGGCACCGCCAGAAAAAGCGCCACAGACAGGCCAACAAAGATAAACGAAATCGCGCTGACCGTATAAGCCCCGCGCCGCAACCCGACCGGATCATGCCGCCCCTGCGCCCGCCCCGCGCGGATCGTCGCGGCATTGGCAAGCCCAAGCTGAACAAGAAACGTCGCTGAAGCGATCTGCAAAGCAATCCCGTGCGCGGCCAGTTCAATCGTGCCAATCCAGCCGATCAAAACGGCCGCCGCGACAAACAGCCCAACTTCGGCAACAGCCGTCGCGCCAATCGGAAAGCCCATGCGCAACACCCGCCCAAAGGCCTGCCAATCGGCGCGCCAAATACGGTTGAAAAGCCGGTGCTTTGGCTCGGCCCAAACCGCATAAAGCGATAGGATCACAAGGTTTGCGCTCTGCATGATAAGCGAGGCAATCGCCGCCCCGCGAATGCCCAGCTCCGGCGCGCCCCAATTGCCAAAAATCAGCGCGTAATTCAAAAACCCGTTCAGCGCCGCCGCGATAACCGTCGACCACAAGACAAATTGCGTCCGCTCAAGCCCGCCCAGATAGCTCTTGATCACCGCCACGCCGAGCGCCGGCAGCATCGCAAAAGCCACAATGCGCAGATATTGCCCGGCCAGTTTTGCAATCATAGGCTCTTGGCCCATAAGCACCAAAATCGGCTCGCCAAACATCAGGATCGGGATACACAACAGCGCATAAATCGCCGAAAGCCAAAGCGCCATCCGCGTGACGCGGCGGATCTCAACCGGATCAGTGCGCTCATGGGCATTGGCCACAATCGGCATCACCGCAAAGCCAAATCCCGCGCCCAGAATAAACAGCGTGAAAAAGACCCCAGAGGCCAAAACCACGGCCGCCAAAGCCTCAACATCATACCAGCCCAGCATCAACGTATCCATCACGCCGATGGAAAACTGCGCCAAATGGCTCCCCGCCAAAGGCAGGCCCAGCGCAAGGACGGCCCGCGTATGGGCGCGATATGATTGAAGCTCTGCCATGGGCTTGAGGTAATCCCTGAACTGCCCGCAAGCAAGCCTTCTAAGCCCAACCCCCGGCTTTTTGGCGCCCCTCGCGCGCAGCACTTGGTAAAAAGATTTCCGCACCGCGCGCCTGCGCACCCCGCGCGCGCCCTCCGACGCGCTTTGACTTGCCAGCAATACAGAGCGGCTCACTTCCAGCAAAAACATACTCACGGTTCGGTTTATTCATGCTAGAGTTGTGCTTCAGCAATGGGCCACAGAATGCCCCTGCTGCACCAACATGGAGGAGAAATACATGAAAACGTTACTGAAAACCGCATCCGCAATCGCCGCGACTCTGGCGCTGATTGGGTCTGCCGCTTGGGCCGAGAGCCACGCCAGCGAAGATATGAGCTGGACACAAAGCAAATACGGCCCCGAGGACGAAATCGGCGCCGCCAACCTGCTTTCCCCCGAATTGGCCAAGAAAGCCGCCGGACTTGTGACCACTGGCAAGGTCTATTCGTTGGGCATCGTGCTTGATAGCGAAACCCCTGCCTTCGCGCCGCGCTCAATGTCGATTGCAGTGCTGCAACCGGGGCAAGTGAACAACACCGGCCTTGGCGATACAAAGACCACCTATAACGATGATATCTTTATGGGCTGGCTTGGCATCGGCAGCCAGATTGATGGCTTGGGCCACATCGGCGTTGATCATACCTATTACAACGGCTTTGAAGGCTCGGATTTTGTCCAAGGTAACGGGTTGACCAAACTTGGCATCGAAAAAGTCCCGCCGATTGTCTCGCGCGGTGTGATGCTGGATATGGCCAAGTTCTACGGGATGGACATGCTGCCCGAAGGCAAAGCCTATACCCGCGAAGACATCGTGGCCGCCGCCGAGCAGCAGGGCGTTACCTTTGAAGAAGGCGATGTGGTGCTGTTTCATTCGGGCTGGCTGAACCTGCTCGATGAAGGCGGCGATCGCGCGCGCTTTGGCTCGGTCGAGCCGGGCCTTGGCAAAACCGGCGCTGAATTCCTGATCGAACAAGGGGTTATCGCAGTTGGGGCCGATACTTGGGGCCTTGAGGCTGTGCCGTTTGAGCCCGGCGTTGGGGTGTTTGAAATCCACCAAATGCTGCTCGCACATAACGGGATATTTATCCTCGAAAGCATGGACACGCGCGAAATGGCCAAAGACGATGTGCATGAATTCATGTTCGTGCTTGGCCAAGCCAAAGTGCGCGGCGCGGTGCAAATGATCATCAATCCAGTCGCGATCCGCTAAGTGATTGCGCTCTTTGGGGGCGGCATTGTTGCGCGCCCCCAATCCCCATCCCTCCCCCCAATCGCCCTGCCAAAGCCGCCAAACACCCATCCAAAAACCCCTTGCCGCACAGCGCCCCCATGCTACGCTCGCCCCTATGAACACAGAATTCCGCCAGCTCGGCCAATACCGCTTTTTCATCCGCACATGGGGCGATCCGGCCAATCCGCCGCTGCTTTTGCTGCATGGGTTTCCCGAATACTCCGGCGCTTGGGAAGATCTGGCAACAGCCCTTTCGCCGCATTTCTATTGCATCGCGCCCGATCAGCGCGGCTATGGCCAAAGCGATGCGCCGCCCGAGGTCGAGGCCTATAAAGCCCGCCATCTCGTGGCCGATATGATCGCCCTGCTCCAGGATATGAAGACCGGCCCGGCCATCGTCTTGGGCCATGATTGGGGCTCGGCCATCGCTTACGGTCTGGCGATCGGCGCGCCTGAAATGGTGAGCCGCCTGATCATCCTCAATGGCGTGCACCCCGGCCCCTATCAAAAGGCCTGCGCGGCGGGCGGCGCCCAAACCGATGCGGCGCAATATTTCCATGCGCTCAAACGGGAAGGCTCCGAGGATCACTTTGCCAAGGACAACTTCTCCCGCCTGCTTGCGCTGTTTTCGGCCAAGATGGATCTCTCTTGGCTCACCCCGCAAAAGGAAGCCGAATATAAGGCCGAATGGGCCCGCCCCGGCCGCCTGCGCGGGATGATCAATTGGTATCGCGCCTCGCCCATCCAAATCGGCCAGCCCGGCGAAGTGCTGCGCGATGTCCCAAATCCGCCCATTGAGCGCCTCACCGTGCCGATGCCGCACCTGCTGATCTGGGGCGCAAAAGATACCGCCCTTCTGCCCGAAAGCACCCAAGGCCTCGAGGCCTATTGCCCGCAGCTCACCCGCATTGAAATCCCCGATGCCGATCACTGGCTCGCCCATCAAAAAACCGATGAGGTCGCACGCGCCATCCTTGATTGGGCCCTTTAAGCGCGCGGCTTGCGCCCCAGCTTCATCACATTGCCCGCCAAAACATCGCGCGCCCCGATCCATGCATAGGTCAGCAGCGCAGGCTCAGTATCGGATACGGTGATCCGGTGCAGATGGCCGGGCGGGTTGTAGATCGACGAGCCCGGCGCATGCACCCCATAATCGTTTTGCGACACAGAGCCAGAGAGGCAAATATAGCTCTCGGTGATGCCCGCATGGGCGTGCGCCGGATAGGTGCAGCGCGGCGCAAACAGAACGCATCCAAGGATCACATCCGCGCTTTTGATCGGCCCGTTTGGCCCTGCGATCTCGGCATAACCATAAGAGCGGGCCAAGCCTTTGGGCACTTTGTCATAGCCATATTGCCATTGCAGCGCCGGGCGCACCGCATCCAACGCGCGCACCACAGGCGCCAATGAGGCATTGCGCCCCTCGTTCAATGCGCGGCGCAAATGGGCGGTAACGGGCAAATCGCACCCCGCCTCCAGCGCCAGCTCGGGATTGGCGCGGATCAGTTTGCTGATCTCTTCGCGCACCTTGCGCTGATGGCTGCGGATATGGCGGCTGCCCCCCGCAGACAAAAACCGATACATCTCGTAATATTCGCGCAGCAAATACAGCCAGTTTGGCTGATCCGCCAATCGCGGGCGCGCGTCTTGATCCAATGCGGGCCTCCCTTCATCACTTCGCCCTCAGAAAAAGCCCCCGCCGCCCCCCTGTCTAGCATCAAAACGACATCTCACATCAGGTAAGCGTTGCCCCCTGCCCTGCATCCGATATGATGTCCTGCAACAAACTTAAAAAAGAGCAGCACGCCCATGGCCGACGATCTTCTTGCCGGGTCCGAACCCGCCTATGATGCCTCCTCTATCGAAGTCCTTGAGGGGCTCGAACCTGTGCGCAAACGCCCGGGCATGTATATCGGCGGCACGGACGAGCGCGCGCTGCATCACCTCGTTGCAGAAATCCTTGATAACTCGATGGACGAGGCCGTGGCAGGCCATGCCAACCGCATCGAGGTCGAACTCCACGCCGATTATTCCATGACCATCCGCGACAATGGCCGTGGCATGCCCTTTGATCCGCACCCCAAGTTTCCCGGCAAATCCGCCCTCGAAGTGATCCTGTGTACGCTGCACGCAGGCGGCAAGTTTTCGGGC
The DNA here is from genome assembly GCA_047631555.1 of Halocynthiibacter sp. Lineage (GTDB taxonomy): Bacteria > Pseudomonadota > Alphaproteobacteria > Rhodobacterales > Rhodobacteraceae > JBLHZY01. The sequence goes on from JBLHZY010000001.1 coordinate 1,330,147, forward strand.
AAAGCCTATCAAACCTCCGGCGGCCTTCACGGCGTTGGCGCTTCGGTTGTGAATGCGCTCTCGGATCATATGCGCGTTGAGGTCGCCCGCGATCGCAAACTGGTGGCGCAGGAATTCGCCCGCGGCATCCCCCAAGGCGGCCTGCAAGAACTCGGCGCCGCCCCCAATCGGCGCGGCACCTCGGTGACCTTCCACGCGGACGAGCAAATCTTTGGCCATCACCGCTTCAAACCGGCCCGCCTGTTTAAATCCATCCGCTCCAAGGCCTATCTCTTCTCTGGCGTCGAAATCCGCTGGAAATCCGCGATTGATGATGGCGAAACCCCAACCGAGGCGGTGTTTCACTTCCCCGGCGGCCTTGCCGATTACCTCAATGAAACGCTCGGTAGCTCAAGCACCTATGCCGAGCGCCCCTTTGCCGGAACCGTCGACTTCAAAGAGAAATTCAACACGCCGGGCAAGGTCGAATGGGCGATCAACTGGACGCCTGCGCGCGATGGCTTCATCCAAAGCTATTGTAACACCGTGCCAACCCCCGAGGGCGGAACCCACGAGGCCGGCTTCTGGGCCGCGATCCTTAAGGGCATCCGCGCCTACGGCGAACTGGTCAACAACCGCAAAGCCAAAGACATCACCCGCGACGACCTGATCACAGGCGGCTGCGCGCTTGTCTCTTGCTTCATCAGCGAGCCGGAATTCGTCGGCCAAACCAAAGACCGCCTTGCAACAACCGAGGCCCAACGCCTCGTTGAAAACTCCGTGCGCGATCACTTCGATAACTGGCTCGCCGCCGATACCAAATCCGCTGGCGCCATCCTCGATTTCCTCGTGCTGCGCGCCGAAGAACGCCTGCGCCGCCGCCAAGAAAAAGAGACCCAGCGCAAAACGGCGACCAAAAAGCTCCGCCTGCCGGGCAAGCTCACCGATTGCTCCTCCAATACCCGCGAAGGCACCGAACTCTTCATCGTCGAGGGCGATAGCGCGGGCGGCTCGGCCAAAATGGCCCGTGAACGCAAGACCCAAGCGCTCCTGCCCCTGCGCGGTAAAATCCTCAACGTGCTTGGCGCTGCCTCCTCCAAACTTGGCACCAACGCCGAGATTAACGATCTGTGCCAAGCGCTTGGCGTCGGCATGGGCACCCGCTTTAACGTCGACGATCTGCGCTACGACAAAGTCATCATCATGACCGATGCGGATGTCGACGGCGCCCATATCGCGGCCCTCCTGATGACCTTCTTCTTCACCCAAATGCGCCCGATGATCGATGCTGGCCACCTCTACCTCGCCTGCCCGCCGCTCTATCGCCTCACCCAAGGCGCGCGCAACGTCTACTGCTTGGACGAGGTCGAGCGCGACGAATGGCTCGCCAAAGGCCTCGGCGGCAAAGGCAAAATCGACGTCTCCCGCTTCAAAGGCCTCGGCGAAATGGACGCGCGCGACCTCAAAGACACGACGATGAACCCCCTCACCCGCAAACTCATCCGCGTCACCATCGACGAAGACGAACCCGGCGAAACCGGCGATCTGGTCGAGCGGCTGATGGGCAAAAAACCAGAACTGCGCTTCCAATATATTTCGGAAAACGCGCAATTCGTGGAGGAACTAGACGTTTAAACCCAAAAGGAAACTCATTGAAATCCACTGTATTTAAAGCCCTCGCCGCCTGCCTTCTGCTTACCGCCTGCTCTGCCCCCGCGCTTACATTAATGAGCCGCAGCACAGGCCAAATGGGTACCGGCGCGATTGAAAAAGGCACGCTCGCCAAAGCCGGCGGGCTGACAATCGCCTTCAAAAATGAAACCTACCAAGGCCAATGGCTCCCCGTGCGCAACCCCGGCGCCTTTGACTTCGGCCTGATCGACCTTGGCAAACCAACCCGCGGCAACTTCGGCGCAATCTCCCAATCCGATAGCGGCTTTGGAACCGCCCTGCTGCGCTCCAACAAAGGCAGCAGCATGCGCTGCGAATTCAACTACAACGCCATGTCCAACTCCGCCGTCGGCATCTGCGAGAAAAACGGCACCGGCGAAGTGTTTGACCTGCAAGCCAATTAAAGGAAAGCGCCCGCCTCAGAGATGGGGCGGGCGTTTGACTGCACCCCAATTTCAATCCAAACTTAAACCTGTAAAAACTTGCGTGATGTAACGAGGAGACGCCTAAGTGCCTGTACCTGATTATCAATCAATGATGCTCCCCGTCCTAAGGCTCTTCGCAGAAGGCGCGACAAGCGTGAACGACTGCATCGAACCACTTAAGGCTCACTTCAACATCACCGAAGAAGAGGCCGAAGAAGTTCTCCCAAGCGGTCGCATGACATATCTCTATAATCGCGCACATTGGGCCAGAACCTACCTCGGCAAAGCTGGCCTCCTAGAATCGCCCAAACGCGGCCATCACTTAATTACCGAAAAAGGCCGCAAGCTTCTCGAAACCTCCCCTGAAACGATTAATGTCAAATCCCTTATGGAATTTGATGACTTCAGCGAGTGGAAGACCCAAGACAGTAAAGAAAACACGCCCCAAATCAGCCCAACAACTCAACAAATCGACGACGACCAAACACCCGAAGACGCAATGCAAACCGCCTACAACTTACTCAACGCTGCTCTAAGGGATGAATTGCTCACCACGCTCCTACAAGTGACCCCAGCGCGGTTCGAACAACTCATCATCAATCTACTGTCGGCAATGGGATATGGCGGCGGCAAAATCGACCGTGGCATCCTAACCCCGGCTTCGGGCGACGGCGGCATTGATGGTATTATCAATGAAGATGCGCTGGGCCTTGATGCTGTCTATATACAAGCCAAACGCTATGCCCCAGATAACAAAGTCGGCAGGCCTGATATTCAAAAGTTCGTCGGCTCCCTAACCGGAGAAAGCGCCACCAAAGGGCTGTTCGTGACGACTTCAGATTTTTCCAAAGAAGCGATCCAGTATATTGATCGGGTTCAACAGCGCATCGTTTTGATCAACGGAAGCAAACTGGCACAGCTCATGATCGACCATGAAGTCGGCGTCAGAACACGAACAACCTATCGCATCAAAAGCTTGGACGAAGACTACTTCGCCGATACCTAACGCCCCCCCTGCAACCCCGCCAAATACCGCGCAATCGCCAGAACCGGCGTGGTCGTCTCGACCAGCGCCCCATCCGCCTCAATCGAGATCGGCGCGCCGCCCAAGAGCGGCCCAAAATCCGCCATCGGCATCCCGTGCCCTTTGCTGCGGCTCACATGCCCGACCTGCTCCAAAACATAGCCCATCGGGAAAACGCCCGCGTTGCGCGCCGCCAGCCCGCGCAGATCAGGAACCCCGCCCTCAATCAGCGCCGCCATCGTGCCCTTACCATCCGCCTTTGCGCCGTGGCACTGGGTGCAATTCTGCGCAAACAGCGCCGCCCCCGATGGCGCGTGAGAAAATCCCGCGCCCTGCTTGCCCGGCCCGCAGGCCCCAAGGGCGGCCAATGCCGCCGCGCCAATCGCCAATCCTATCCGCATCTCGCATCTCTCCTCTCAACCATCCGCCAATTCCCAGCCGATCAAATCTAAGCCCGTCAATTCCCCGCCGATCTTTCCCAGCCAGTCAATTCCAAACCCGTCAATTTCCGGCCGATCACGTCTCAAACCAAAACCCGCGCTGCCCGCCAAATCCAAGTCGATCCACTACGCCGAGATTTGACCCCCGCGCCCGATCCGCCAACAACCGCTCTCTCAATCCCGCGCCAAATGCCGCCCGCAAAACCCTGCCAATTTCGCGCCCTCAATCTAAGCAGGATCACCGGGAAAATCGCCGCCATAACCACCGCCAAAACCACCGCCAAAACGACTGGCGAAATCACCGCCAAAATCACCCGCAAAATCGCCCGAAAACCGCCGCCAAACGCTCCGCCCAAAATCCGCCGCCCAAAGCCAAACCCGCCGCGCGCCTCAAACCGAGCGCAAATCATTCATTTCGCCCCAATAAGAGCCGAAAAGCTCTTTAAAAACTTTAAAGAACGGCTCCAAATTTCTGTAAACTCTTTAAACTAGTGCCCCGTTTTCAAGCCGAAGCGTGCGATCCATCCGCGCGGCCAGCTCCAAGTTATGCGTCGCGATCAAAGCCGAAAGCCCCTCATTGCGCACAAGCCCCATAAGCGCCTCAAAAACCAGCTCAGAGGTCTCAGGATCAAGGTTGCCCGTCGGCTCATCTGCCAATAAAATCCGTGGCTTATTGGCCAAAGCTCGGCAAAACGCGACCCGCTGTTGCTCGCCGCCCGAAAGCGCGGCAGGCCGGTGATCCGCCCGCGCCGCAACGCCTACGCTGTCCAACAAGTCCATCGCCCGCGCCTGCGCTTCTTTGCGCCCAACGCCCGCTGCCAATTGCGGCAAGATCACATTCTCAACCGCGCTGAACTCCGGCATAAGATGATGAAATTGATAGATAAATCCAACATCCGTGCGCCGCGCCTCGGTCCGCTTGCGATCCCCCATCCGGCTCATATCGACCCCGTCAATCTCAACGATCCCGCTGTCGGCCGTGTCCAAAAGCCCCGCGATATGCAGCAAAGTCGATTTGCCCGCCCCCGAGGGCGCGACCAATGCCACCACCTCGCCTTTAACAAGCGAAACAGTGGCCCCGCGCAAGACCTGAACCTCGCCCGGCTTGCCAGAATTATACGTCTTTTCAATGTCTTGAAGGCTCAACATCACATCACCCATTGCGCAGCGCCTCCACCGGATTCATCCGCGCGGCCCGTCGTGCAGGCAGCAAAGTGATCCCAAAACTCAGGCTCAAGGACAGCACAACCGCGCTCAAAACATCCCGCATCTGCAGCTTCGCCGGCAGCTTATAAATCCCCCGCACCGAAGCATCCCAAACATCCCCGCCCGAGGCCCCATTCACAATCGCCAATATCTGATCGAAATACAGCGAAAACAGGCTCCCCAGAACGACGCCAAATGCCGTCCCCAATAGGCCAACCATCGAGCCGCAAAGGAAAAATACCCGCATGATCGAGCCCTCCGTAAGCCCCATCGTGCGCAGAATTCCAATGTCGCTGCCCTTGTTTTTGACCAGCATCACGAGGCCCGAAATGATGTTGAGCGAGGCGATCAAAACCAGCACCGACATCAGCACAAACATCACCGTATCCTCGACCTCAAGCGCGCGCAGAAAGCTGCCCGAACTGTCGCGCCAAGTCCAAAGCAAGGTCCCCTCGCCGCCCGCATCCATCAGCGCATCATTCAGCTCTTCAATCCGGTCCGGCTCGGCCACCATCACTTCAATCTCATCGGCCACGCCATCGCGATTGAAATAGCTCTGCGCTTCGGCAAATGGCATATATATCCGTGTCTTATCAATATCATAGCGCCCGGCGGTAAAGATATATACCACCTCATAAGCGTTGATCCGCGGCGAGGTTCCAAAGGCTGTGCGCGCGCCGTTGGGCGAGATCAGCTTGATCGTATCGCCCACCGTCACCCGCAATTCCCGCGCCACACCAGAGCCGATCGCAATCCCGGTTTGAAAGGTTCCGATCGCCCCTTGCGAGGTTTTGGGATCGGCAATGCGCGGGATGGTCATCAGGTTTTCGCCTGTGATCCCAAAGACTTCGGCGAAAGCATTGGATTGCCCGGCCGAAGCCATGACCTGCCCACGCACCAAGGGCGCGGCCCGGCTGACTCCTTCAACGGCGCCGATCCGCGCGGCCATGTCATCATAGTCGCGGATGGCGCGGCTGGTGGCGCCTGTTTCGGTCGCATAGACGCGCGAATAGGCGGTCACATGGGCGTTGGAGCCAAGGATCGTATCGACAAATTCAGCGCGAAATCCGGCCCGCACAGAAAGGGTAATGATCAAAGCCGCGACCGCCAAAGTGATCCCAATAAACGAGATCAAGGTCATCACGCTGACACCGCCCTCAGAGCGGCGGGCGCGCAAGAAACGCCAAGCGATCAACCATTCAAAACGCGCAAAAGGTGGGGTTTGGGCCAAGGCTCTGCTCCGATTATTTTGCGCTCAGAGTGTGGTTTGGGGCGGCGAAGGTCAAGGGCGCGCAACGGGCCAGGCTTCACAAAAGAAAGAGCCTGCATGGATCACTCCGCGCAGGCCCTCATTTTTCAAAATCAACGCGCGTCTTACCGCTTAAAGCGCGGCGTAAATCGCGGCCACTTTGGCGATGGCTTCCTCTGGCGGCAGCTCTTCGCTTTCGCCCGTACGCCGCGATGTTAGCTCGACCACGCCGTTCTTCAATCCGCGCGGTCCAACAGTGATCCGCCAAGGCAGTCCGATCAAATCCATCGTGGCAAACTTGCCCCCGGCGCGCTCCTTGCGATCATCATAAAGCGGCTCAAGGCCAAGCGCCTCAAAGCTTGCATAAAGCGCCTCGCAAGCCGCATCCGCCTCTTCATCGCCCTGCTTGAGATTGACGATGCCCACATGAAACGGGGTAACGCCTTCAGGCCAGATAATCCCGTTATCATCATGATTTGCTTCAATAATCGCGCCGAGCAAGCGGCTCACACCGATGCCATGACTGCCCATATGAACGGGGACATGGTTTTGATCTTGATCGACGACGGTCGCGCCCATGGCCTCGGAATATTTGGTGCCGAAATAGAAGATCTGACCAACCTCAATGCCGCGCGCCGTGCGTTGGCGATCCGCGGGCACTTTGGCGAATTCGCCGGCGTCATGGGTCTCGTCTGTGCGGGCATAAAGCGAGGTGAATTCTTCCATCACGGCGCCGCATTCCGCAACGCTATCATAGTTGATCGCGCGATCCCCAAGGCGAATATCTGTCACGCCCGCATCATAGAAAACTTCGCTTTCGCCCGTTTCGGCAAGCACGAGGAACTCATGCGTATCATCGCCGCCAATCGGGCCAGAATCCGCGCGCATCGGGATCGCCTGAAGGCCCATCCGCTCATAGGTGCGCAGGTAGCTGACCAGATGACGATTATACGAGTGCATCGCATCTTCTTTAGTTAAATCAAAGTTGTAGCCGTCTTTCATCAAGAATTCACGGCCCCGCATCACGCCAAAACGCGGGCGGATTTCATCGCGAAATTTCCACTGGATATGATAGAGCGTCAACGGCAAGTCTTTGTAGCTGTTCACATGGCTGCGGAAAATATCGGTGATCATTTCCTCATTCGTCGGGCCATAAAGCATGTCCCGCCCGTGGCGATCCGAAATCCGCAGCATCTCTTCGCCGTAATCATCATAGCGCCCGCTTTCGCGCCAAAGATCGGCCGATTGCAGCGTTGGCATGAGCATCGGAATATGCCCCGCACGGACCTGTTCCTCATGCACGATATTCTCAAGCTTGCGCAGAACTTTGAAGCCAAGCGGCAGCCAGGAATAGATGCCCGCGGCGGCTTGTTTGATCATGCCTGCGCGCAACATATAACGATGCGAGACGATCTGCGCCTCGGATGGGTTCTCTTTCAGAACCGGAAGAAAATAACGCGACAGACGCATCTGCTTGCCCCTTTAGAAATGTGTGTTCAAAGCGGTTTAGGCGAGGAAGCCTGCGCGGGCAAGAGATAGACTTGCGCGCCGCTTAGGCATAAACATTCCCCAACACCCCGTTGAAAGGATTAGCCAGTGACCTTGCCGCTACGTGAACAAGCCAAATATTGGAGCATTGCTGCTCTCGTTTTCTTTGTGATCCTGTTCGTTTTGGGCGATGTGATCCTGCCGTTTGTGCTGGGGATGGCGGTGGCCTATATGCTTGATCCGGTGGCGGACAAGTTGGAAGAATGGGGCGTGAGCCGCACGCTTGCGACGGTCCTGATCACGCTGGCCGCGGCGCTTGTTTTTACCGTGATGATGCTCTTAGTGCTGCCAACGATGGTCAAACAGGCCATCGGGCTGGTTGAGACGGCGCCTGCGCTGTTCTCGAATTTCCAAGCCTTCCTGACCGAGCGCTTCCCAGACCTCATGGATAGCGAAAGCCAGCTGCATCAAACCCTTCTGGGGATCGGCGAGACAATCAAATCCAAGGGCGGCGAGCTGCTCAATGGCGCGATATCCTCGGCAATGTCGGTGCTGAACGTGATTGTTTTGATCGTTCTTGTGCCCGTCATCACCTTCTATCTGTTGATGGATTGGGATCGCATGGTTTCTGAAATCGATCAACTTTTGCCGCGCGATCATGCGCCTGTGATCCGCCGCCTTGCTGGCGACATTGATCGCACAATGGCGGCCTTCATTCGCGGCCAAGGCACGGTTTGCCTGATCTTGGGCGCGTTTTACGCAGGCGGCTTGATGCTTGTCGGGTTGCAGTTTGGCCTCGTTGCGGGCGCCATTGCGGGCATCTTGACGATCATTCCTTATGTCGGCGCACTTGTCGGTGGCAGCCTCGCGATTGGGCTCGCGCTGTTTCAGTTCTGGGGCGAGTGGTGGATGATTGCCGCTGTGGCCGGCATCTTTGCCTTTGGTCAGTTCTTTGAGGGCAATATCCTCACGCCTAAATTGGTCGGCTCCTCTGTTGGCTTGCATCCGGTCTGGCTGATCTTCGCGCTTTCGGCCTTTGGCACTGTGTTTGGCTTTGTTGGCATGCTTGTCGCCGTCCCTGTTGCGGCCTCAATCGGGGTGATAGCGCGCTTTGCCATCGCCCAATATCAGGCCAGCAGCCTCTACCAAGGGCTCGAGCGCAACGACGCGCCAAAAGAGCCGCAGGAAGACTAAGTGCCCGACCAACTCACCTTTGATTTGCCCGCGCGCGCCGCTCTGGGCCGGGACGATTTCTTTGTCTCCGCCTCCAACGCGGTTGCACTTGCCAGCCTTGAGGACTGGGCCAATTGGCCAAGCGGCAAGCTGGTTCTAGCCGGGCCAAAGGGGGCGGGCAAAACCCATCTTGCCCATGTTTGGGCGGCGGATGTAAATGCGGCCATCATCGACGCTTGCGATCTTGCGAATGCGGATATTCCGGCCATTGCGGCCAATCGCTATGTGGTGGTTGAGGATGCGGATCGCCTGCCCGATGCGGCCAGTGAAGAGGCGCTGTTTCACCTGCACAATCTCACGCTGGCAGATGGCGGCCGCCTGCTGATCACCGCAACCGAGGCCCCCGCGCGCTGGAATATCGCCCTGCCCGATCTTGCCTCGCGGATGCAAGGCACGACCCTTGCGCGCATCGATCCGCCCGATGACGCGTTGCTTACGGCAATGCTGCTCAAGCTCTTCTCGGATCGCCAGATCGCCGTCCCGCCCCGCTTGATCGACTACCTCGTGCCCCGGATGGAGCGCTCGCACGCCGCCGCCGCTGCGCTTGTTGATGGGCTCGATCAGGCCTCGCTGGCGGCGCGAAAGCCGATCAATACAGCCATGGCAAGCGCCCTACTGGACAATTCCGCCCCAAAAGCCGACACTTAATCCAAGTCAGCCCATCCAAATCCGCAGCCTAAAACGCCCGACCTTGGCCCGCTGTCATACCCTTGTCACACCACACCCGCATCAGGCCCTCATGACCAAAGAACAAACGCCCGCCAACCCTTCCCGCCCCGATCCAGATTTTCTGGCCTCAGCCGCGCCTGCGGCCGTGGCGCTAGACGGCGTTGATCTGAGCGGCCCGGACCGGCTGTTCAATCGCGAATTGTCTTGGCTGGCGTTCAATTGGCGGGTTCTGGAAGAGGCCTCAAATCCGCGCGTGCCCCTGCTTGAGCGGCTGCGCTTTGTGTCGATCTCAGCGACCAATCTGGACGAGTTTTATACCGTGCGCGTCGCAGGCCTGCGCGAGCTTGCCAATGGCGGCAACACGACCCCCGCTGACGATGGCCGCAGCCCGGCAGAACAGCTGAACCTAATCAATGAAGACGCCCGCGCGCTGATCTCTGAACAGCTCAAAACATGGCGTTCCCTGCGCGATGAAATGGAAGAAAACGGCATCTCGATTTGCAGCCGTAAAAAGCTTGATAAAGACGATCTCAAACATCTCAAAACCCTGTTTATGGAAAGCGTCTTTCCGGTACTCTCGCCGCTCGCGATCGACCCGGCGCACCCGTTTCCGTTTATCCCAAACATGGGCTCCGTGCTCGCACTTCAGCTCAAAAGAAGCCGCGACGGGCGCGCGCTTCAAGCGCTTTTGCCGATCCCAAATCAGATCGACCGCTTCGTCTCCCTGCCCGAACGCAACGGCAATACCCGCTTCCTGCCGCTCGAAGAACTGCTGCTTATTCATATAGATAGCCTGTTTCCCGGCTATGAAGTCGGCGGCTCTTGCACATTTCGCGTGCTGCGCGATTCCGATTTGGAGGTCGAGGATGAGGCCGAAGACCTGGTGCGCGAATTTGAAGTTGCGCTAAAGCGGCGCCGGCGCGGCGAGGTCGTGCGCCTGACCATAACGGATGGCGCGCCCGCCTCTCTGCGCCGGATGATCGAGCGCGAATTGCACGTCACTCAAGACGAAGTTGTCGAGATGGACGGGCTGATTGGGCTGGCCGATCTGAGCCAACTTGTGCGCGACAATCGCCCCGATCTGCTCTGGCCGACCTTCACCCCGCGCGTGCCCGAACGGGTGCAGGATTTTGAGGGCGATATGTTCGCCGCGATCCGCCAAAAAGACATGCTCCTGCACCATCCCTACGAGACATTTGATATGGTCGTGCGCTTCTTGCATCAGGCGGCCAATGATCCCGATGTCGTGGCGATCAAACAAACGCTCTATCGCACATCGCGCGATAGCCCCATCGTCTCGGCGCTTTGTGATGCGGCCGATCAGGGCAAATCTGTCACCGCCCTAGTTGAACTCAAAGCGCGCTTTGACGAGGCCGCCAATATCCGCCAATCGCGCCGCCTAGAGCGGGCTGGCGCGCATGTGGTCTACGGCTTTATCAACTACAAAACCCACGCGAAAATCTCGACCGTGGTGCGCCGCGAAGGCGACAAATTGGTCACCTATACCCATTTTGGCACCGGCAATTATCACCCCATTACGGCGCGCATTTACACCGATCTTTCGCTGTTTACCTGCGATGCCGATCTGGGCCGCGACGCGACCAAAGTGTTCAATTTTCTTTCCGGCTATGCGCAACCCGAAGGCCTTCAAAACCTTGCGATTTCACCGGTTTCGCTCAAACAATCCCTGCTCGACAGCATCGCCCGCGAGGCCGATTTGGCCCGCGATGGCAAGCCTGCTGAAATCTGGGCCAAGATGAATGCGCTGGTCGAACCCGATGTGATCGATGCGCTCTATATGGCAAGCCAAGCAGGCGTCAAAATCAAGCTGGTGATCCGCGGCATTTGCGCGCTGCGCCCCGGCATTGTCGGCCTGTCGGAAAACATCCGGGTCAAATCCATCGTGGGGCGCTTTTTGGAACATTCGCGCATTGTTTGCTTTGGCAATGGCTATGGGCTGCCGGCCAAAAAAGCCCGCGTCTATATCTCCTCTGCCGATTGGATGGCGCGCAATTTGAACCGGCGCGTTGAGACCCTGATCGAGATCACCAACGCAACCGTAAAGGCCCAGATTGTCAGCCAAATCATGGCCGCCAATATGGCCGATCAGGCGCAAAGCTGGGTGCTTGATGCCTATGGCACATGGCGCCGCCCAGAGATGGCGCCCGACGCGCATCCGTTCAATTGCCACAAGTTTTTCATGGAAAACCCCTCTCTTTCCGGGCGCGGCTCGGCTGGGGCCTCTGACGTTCCCAAACTGGCGCATTCCGAAGACGAAACCGCGCCAAACAGCGCGAGCCAATAATGCCATTGAGCGCGAAATAGACCATTTGCCCAACGGCGCGCATTGACCCTCCCGCTCGCAATAGGCAAGGTCGAAATCGAAACGAACCCGGAGCCGCCGTGAACACGATCACTCCCCAGACCGAGGAATGGGGCCCCTTTGGGCGCCCGCTGTTTGACGATGCGAAAGCGCGCGGATTGGCGCGGGTTGGCGTTGTTGATGTCGGTTCAAACTCGGTGCGGCTGGTGATTTTTGATGGGGCGGCGCGCAGCCCGGCCTATTTCTACAACGAAAAAATCCTCTGCGGCCTTGGTGCAGGGCTTGGCGAAACCGGCGCGCTCAATCCCGAAGGCAAAAGGCGCGCGCTTGCAGCGATCAAACGCTTTCAATTGCTGGCCAAGGGCATGGGCATCCCGCCGCTTACCGCCGTTGCCACCGCCGCCATGCGCGAAGCCACCGATGGCCCCGCCTTTCGCGCCCAGATCGAGGCCGAAACAGGCCTGCGCCTTTGGGTGATCGATGGCGAAGAAGAGGCCCGCCTATCCGCCCAAGGCGTGCTGCTCGGCTGGCCCGAGGCCGATGGGCTTATCTGCGATATTGGCGGCTCCTCGATGGAACTGGCCGAGCTGCACGGCGGGCGCGTCGGCAAACGGCTGACCTCGCCGCTTGGGCCGCTAAAGTTGCAAGATATCAAGGGCGGGCGCAAAGCCCTTAAGGCGCATATCGCTGAAATCATTGAAGATCTCGCGATCCACATGGGCACGGATTATAAGCGCATCTTTCTTGTTGGCGGCTCTTGGCGGGCCATTGCGCGCATCGATATGGAGCGGCGCGGCTATCCGCTGCACGTGCTGCATGAATACCGGATGACGCCTAAATCCGTCTCTCAAACGGTGAAATTTATCCGTGACGGCGATATGACCGATTTGCGCGCGCGCACCGGAACGTCAGAGGCGCGCATGGCGCTCGTGCCGATTGCATCGGAAGTTCTGCGCCAATTGGTCCGTCGTTTTGGCCCCAAAGAGATCGCGATTTCCAGCTATGGCATTCGCGAAGGCATGCTGTTTGAACAGATGCCCGCCGCCCTGCGCGCCCGCGATCCCTTGATCGAAGCCTGCCGCTTTGCCGAGCATAAAGATGCGCGCATGCCCGGCTCTGGCAAGGCGCTTTATCGCTTTTTGGAGCCGATATTTCGCGGCCAAAATGACGCCCGCATTCGCCTCGTAAAAGCCGCCTGCCTGCTGCATGACGTGACCTGGCGCGCCCATCCCGATTACCGCGCCGAAGTCTGTTTTGACAATGCCACGCGCGCCAATCTGGGCGGGCTAAATCATCGCGAGCGCGTCTTCCTGGGCCTTTCGCTTTTGCACCGCTACAAAAACAATCGCGAAGGGACTTCTTTTGCCCCGCTCTTTGGCCTGCTCTCGGAAAAAGAGATCAACGACGCCGAGGTTCTTGGCAAGGCGATGCGCTTTGGCGCGATGTTCTCCGTGCGCGATCCCGATGCGATTGCATCGCTGAAATACTACCCCAAGAAAAAGCAGCTCGATCTGCGGATTGACCCGGCCATGCAGGATCTTTTTGGCGAAGTGGCGCAGGCGCGCTTTGCCTCTCTTGCGACCTCTCTGGGCGCGCAAACTCAGGTCAAAATCCGCAAGTCGCACAAGGCTAAAGCGCCAGATCAACCGTGACCGGAAAGTGATCCGAGGCCGTTAGCAGCGCCTCGCGCAACTCTTGATCTCGGTAACAATCGTGATCGTCAAAGGGATGCCAAATGCGCCAAACCGCGCCCTTTTGCGCCAAGTCTTCCGAAAGCATCACATAGTCCAAAAGCGCCGAAAGCCAGCGTTTTTCATGCTTGATCCAGAAGCGCGCCGAAACAGGCGCCGCCCCGATCTTCTGCCCCAAAGCCATGCGCGCATGTGGCTCAACCAAAGGCGTTAGAGTTGCGCCGTTTTCGCCCTCTTCCGCGCCCAAAACGATCTCAATCCCGGAACGGCCAAACAGCTTTTCGTATTCATCAAGCCCCGGGCCATCGTTAAAATCGCCCAAGACAATAAGCGGCTCATTGCGCGCCAAATGCTCCTCAACACGGGCGCGCAACCAGATGCATTGGGCCAGTTGTTTGCGCCGATTATCAATCGAAATCCGCATCACATCGGCCCGTTTGCGCGCGCCATGCGGGGCCTTGGATTTGGCATGCACACCGATCATCCGAAACGTCGCGCCTGTCGCCAAGGATTCCATCGCCAATTCCAGCGGCGGTTTAGAAAACCGGACCAAATCAGGCGCCCCATCCACATTGAGATCAAGGCGAAACACCCCGTCAAAGCGCGGCGCCTCAGCCGAGCCCTTCTTGCCCGTCGGCTCACCAATTGGATCATGATGGGCGCGCAGAACGTCTGGGTCGTAAAGCAGTGCAATCTCCTGCTGCGTTTCGCTGACAAACCCAAGCACAGCCGCGCGTGTCCGCAGCCCCGCCCATTCAGCAAACCGTTCCAGCGCATGGCCGCCATTGCGGCGCAAATGCCCGTCTGGCGCCTCGATCACCATAATCGCATCCGCATCTAACGCTTTGAAAACAAGCGACAAAGCCTCCAACTGCTCGGCGCGTTTGACGTCGCGCCGGCCCGACCATTGCAGATCATCCATAACGGTTCCGGCTTCATCAAAGAGGTTGGCGAACCACTCTACATTGTATGTAGCGATCCGCATCAGAGCGCCGCCGCCTCGCTGCCTGCGCGCAATGCCTGCACCTCATCCCATGCCCGATTGATGCAAATCAGCCGCGCCTCAGCAAGCTTGATCGCCTCACGCGGAACCCCGCGCGCCGCAACCGCATCTGGGTGCGTTTGGCGCACCAATGCGCGCCAGGCTTTGCGGATTTCGGCAATTGGCGCATCTGGCGAAACCCCAAGCGCGTCATAGGGATCGGGGGCTGCATCGGGCACAAACCGCGCCTGAAGCGCGCGAAACTGCCGCTCTTCCATGCCAAAAATCTCTGCCACGCGGGCCAAAAAGGCCTCTTCGGCGGGATGATACTCGCCGTCGGCCATGGCGATATGAAACAAGCCCTCAAGCAGATCGCAAAGCGCTGGCGACTGCGGCCCAAACATCGCAGCAATCCGCCCGGCATATTCTTCAAAACCAGCGACATCCTTGCGCGCCATGTTGAAAACCCGCGCCGCGTTGGCCTCTTCGCTCGCAGGAATAGTGAAAACCTCGCGAAAGGCCGTGACCTCATCGCGGGTCACCAAACCATCGGCTTTGGCCATCTTGGCGCCCAAAGCAATCACCGCAATCGCAAAGCCGACCCGCCGTTCGGGCGCCGAGCGCAAGCGATCAAAAACAGCCGAAAGCCCCTCGCCCGAAGCAAGGGCGGCCAAGGCTTCGGCAATGCGGGTCCAAAGTGACATGGGGGTTAAGATAGGCCTTTGCGCAGCGGAAGTCAGCCGCAGATCACAGAAATTTCTGCATTAGGATCAGATCATGCCATCGCTCGAACTTGCGGCCAACTTGCGGCAAGCGCCCGGCGATCTCATATCCCAAGGCCACGTGAAAGGCGATCGAGGCGGCGTTTTCCGCGTCAATCCCGCCAAACATCGAGTGATGACCCGCTGCGCGCGCGTGATCCTCGACCGCCTTCATCAAAGCGCGGCCAAGGCCCGTTCCTTGGGCGTCCTCGGAGATATAGACCGAATGTTCCATCGTGTGACGATAGCCGGAATTGTTGCGAAACTGATCGTATGTGGCATAGCCCACCACCGCGCCGTCCTGTTCGGCCACAAAGAATTCGCGCCCATCCCGGCGGCGGTGTTCGATCATCGTGGCCCAGTCCTCAGCGCTGCGCTCGACATCGGAAAAACTCGCCGCTGAGGTGGCGATCACGGGGGCCATAATGGCGATAAGGGCGGGGATATCTTGGGTTGTGGCAGGGCGAAGCAGCATAGCGGCGATCCTTGGCGCTTAAAAAACGCGCATGCCCGAGGGCGTTGATATTTCACAGCCCAAAGCCGGATTGGCCCCGCGCGCGATATGAATATCAATGCCCGGATCGCCCATTTTCTGCAAGGCCGCTTGCAGGGCCTCAGCGCGCGGATGGCTGATATAAAGCGTCTCAAGCCGCAATCCGTGATCGGGCAGATCGGGCGCGGGCAGCGCGCTTTGCCATTCAATCAATGCCGGAAAGCCGCCATCAAAGGGCAGTTTTCCATCCGCAGGAACCGCCATGCGCCAGCGATAATCGCCCCGGCTAAGCGCCATCGGCGCGCCCGCTCCGCGCGGGGCCATTTCAAGCGCAGCGTCAAGATCATCGACCCGCGCAATCCAATTGGAAAGCCGCGCCATACCGGCAAAATTATCAAGATCAAACCAGCGCGGCTGATCGGGCGCGACCGCCTCAGGATCGACCGCAATCAACTCAAGATAGAGATCAGGCCCCAATGAAATCAAATGGTTATGCGTGCCCATCGCGCTATGCTCGCCGCGCGGCTGCATAGGCGCCCCAAGCACATGCTCAAGCCATTCGCGCGCCGGCGCAAGATCGGTGCAAGCGATTGCGATGTGATCCAAAGTAAAGCTCATGGGGTGAGCCTAAGCGCCCTACCCAGGCTTGGAAAGGGGCCTTTGGCGGCGCTTTTCCCCTTAAAAAGGGGCGCGCAGTTTGCTCACCGCGCGCCCCTATTTCTTTGCTCGAAAGCTAGTCCTGTGAAAGCAACGTCAGGATAGAACGGGCCGCTTCGGGAATGTTTGTGCCCGGGCCGAAAATCGCCTTAACGCCTGCGTTTTTGAGGAATTCGTAATCCTGTTGCGGGATTACCCCGCCGCAAATCACGATCACATTATCCGCGCCCTGCTCTTTGAGCGCCGCTATCAACTTGGGCGCCAATGTCTTGTGACCCGCCGCCTGCGAAGAGATGCCGACGATATGCACGTCGTTATCAATCGCGTCCTGCGCGGCCTCTTCGGGTGTTTGAAACAGCGGCCCGACATCGACATCAAAACCAATATCGGCAAAGGCCGTGGCAATCACTTTTGCGCCGCGATCATGGCCGTCTTGGCCCATTTTCACCACGAGCATGCGGGGGCGGCGGCCCTCTTTTTCGGCAAAGGCTTCAACGTCGCGCTGAATGGCGGCAAAGCCCTCATCGCCTTCGTAAGCCGCGCCATAAACCCCGGCCAAAGTCTTAACTTCGGCGCGGTGACGCCCGAATGCTTT
This sequence comes from Halocynthiibacter sp., assembly GCA_047631555.1. GTDB lineage: Bacteria > Pseudomonadota > Alphaproteobacteria > Rhodobacterales > Rhodobacteraceae > JBLHZY01. Next base: position 1,347,033 of record JBLHZY010000001.1, read on the forward strand.
CTCCATTGCCATCGAAATCTCTCCTACTGTGGCGCGCGCGCGCGCGGCCTCAACCGCCAGTTCCAACAGATTGCCAGTGCCCTCTTTTGCGCCCTGCTCGAGCGCTGCCAATGTCGCGTCACAAGCCGCCTGATCCCGGCTTGCTTTGATCTTTTCAAGCCGCTCGATCTGGCTAAGACGCACAGCGACGTTATCCACATCAAGAATATCGATTTCATCCTGCGTTTCGAGCTTAAACTTGTTGACCCCAACGATCACCTCGTCGCCCCGATCAACAGCCGCTTGGCGACGCGCCGCCGCTTCTTCAATGCGCAGCTTCGGCATGCCGGTCGCGACCGCCTTGGTCATCCCGCCCATTTCCTCGATCTCTTCGATGATTTTCCACGCTTCATCGGCCAAATCGGAGGTTAGCTTTTCGACGTAATAAGAGCCCGCCAGCGGATCGACGACATTGGTAACGCCCGTCTCGTTCTGCAAGATCAGCTGGGTGTTGCGCGCGATCCGCGAGGAAAACGCTGTTGGCAGCGCGATCGCCTCATCAAACGAGTTGGTGTGCAGCGATTGCGTTCCGCCCAAAACCGCGCTCATCGCTTCATAGGCGGTGCGCACGATGTTGTTGTAGGGGTCTTGCTCCTGCAAGCTCACGCCGGAAGTTTGGCAATGGGTGCGCAGCATCAAGCTGCCCGGCTTTTTCGGCTCAAACTCGGACATGATCTTGTGCCACAAGAAGCGCGCGGCGCGCAGCTTGGCCGCCTCCATGAAAAAGTTCATCCCGATCGCAAAGAAGAACGAAAGCCGCCCAGCAAAGGCATCAACATCCATCCCCGCATTGATCGCCGCGCGCACATATTCGCGCCCATCGGCCAGCGTAAACGCCAGCTCTTGGACGAGGTTCGCGCCCGCTTCCTGCATGTGATAGCCGGAGATCGAAATCGAGTTGAACCGCGGCATTTCATTCGAGGTGTATTGGATAATATCCGAAATGATCCGCATCGAGGGCTCGGGCGGATAAATATAGGTGTTGCGGACCATGAATTCTTTGAGAATATCGTTCTGAATGGTGCCCGAAAGCGCGGCGCGGGAAACGCCCTGCTCTTCGCCTGCAACGATGTAATTGGCCAGGATCGGGATCACCGCGCCGTTCATCGTCATCGACACAGAGACCTCGCCAAGCGGGATACCGTCAAAGAGGATTTTCATATCCTCAACGCTGTCAATCGCTACGCCGGCCTTGCCAACATCGCCCTCAACACGTGCGTGATCGCTATCGTATCCGCGGTGTGTGGCCAGATCGAAAGCAACCGAAACCCCCTGCTGACCAGCAGCTAAGGCCTTGCGATAAAAGGCATTACTTTCCTCAGCCGTGGAGAAACCCGCATATTGGCGCACGGTCCAAGGGCGGCCAGTATACATCGTGGCACGGGGGCCGCGCGTATAGGGCGGAACGCCGGGCATGCCGCCCAAATGGGGCAGGTCTTGCGCATCCTGAGCCGTATAAACCGGCTTTACGGCAATGCCCTCAGGGGTCTGCCAAGTGAGATCATCAATGCTGCGGCCGCGCAGCTCTTTTTCGGCGAGGGTTTTCCACTGGCTTTGATCATCGCTCATTGGATGGCTCCTTTTGCAGTTTGGGGCGCTTGCCCCTTCGTATTTGCGCATCCTGCCCCTATATTGAGTCTATGGCAGGAGGATGCATGAGAATTTTGGCGAAAATCGGAATTGCGGCGCGCGTGGGCACGGTTTGCTTGATGGCGATTGGCGGCGCGCTGAACGTGGCGCAGGCGGCGGATGTGCCCCAAGAGAATATCTATGGGCCCATGCCCGCCGCTGATCTGCAACTGGCTGATTTCAAATGGGAATTCCGCGTTGTCGTGGTCTTTGCCGACAGCCCGTTTGATCCGGCCTACACAGAGCAAATGGAATTGCTGGCAACCCGCCCGGACTCGCTGATTGATCGCGATGTGGTGGTGATTACGGACACCGATCCCGAAGCGAAATCCCCGATCCGCATGGCCCTGCGCCCGCGCGGTTTTTCCATGGTGATCATCGATAAACAGGGCAAAGTCGCCCTGCGCAAACCCTCGCCTTGGAGCATCCGCGAAATCAGCGCGAGCATTGATAAAATGCCGATGCGCCTGCAAGAATTGCGCGAACAGCGCATTGAGGCGCTCGAAGCGAAAGAATAACGCTGAAATCTGCGCGGCCATGCAGGCGCCATTGATCGGGAAGCCATGCCCCCCGCCCAAATCCGCCCGGTTTATGGCCGCGCAATTGCTCATTCGAATTCCATGATCACTTCGTCAACCGCAAGGCTATCGCCCGCGGCGGCATTGATTTTGCTCACGATGGATTTCTTCTCGGCGCGCAGGATGTTTTCCATCTTCATCGCCTCGATGGTGCAAAGCGCTTGGCCCTCTTGAACCTCGTCTCCGACTTCAACCTCGAGCTTCACAACCAGCCCCGGCATTGGGCACAGCAGCAGCTTTGAGGTATCCGGCGGCAGCTTTTCAGGCATCAAAAGCGCAAGCTCATGTTGGCGCGGCGTGCGCACAAAGACCTTAAGATCAGCCCCGCGCGATCGCACCCGAAAGCCATTGGGAAGCTTGCCGATTTTGAGCACAAGCGGCGCGCCATCAACGTCCAAAATCGCCAGCTGATCGCCGGGCACCCAATCAGAGGCAACCCGCAACGCCGTGCCATCTTCAAACGAAACGGTAGAGCCATCGTGATCGGCGGCAATCGTAATCGGGTAGGCATGACCCTGAAGCGAAACAACCCAGTCCGAGCCAACTTGACGCTCGTGATTGTCCATCCGCCCCGAAACCCGCGCGCGGCGAATTTCTGTCACACGGTACATCGCCGCAGCGGCGGAAGCGATGCGGCGCAAATGCGCCTCATCCAGCTCAACCCCTTCAAATCCTTCGGGATATTCTTCCTCAATAAAGGCCGTGGTGATATTGCCGCTGGCAAATTTCGGATGGTCCATAACGGCCGAGAGGAAGGGCAAATTGTGCCCGATGCCCTCAACCTCAAAGCTATCAAGTGCGACCCGCATCTCTTCAATCGCCGCGGTCCGTGTTGGCGCCCAAGTACAGAGCTTGGCGATCATCGGATCATAGAACATCGAGATTTCGCCGCCCTCAAAAACGCCGGTATCATTGCGCACGACGCTTGTTGGCGTGGTGATTTCCGCAGGTGGGCGATAGCGCGACAGACGCCCGATGGAGGGGAGGAAATTGCGATACGGATCCTCGGCATAAAGCCGGCTTTCCATCGCCCAGCCGTTCAGCTTCACGTCCTTTTGCGCCATGGTCAGCTTCTCGCCGTAAGCGATGCGGATCATCTGCTCAACCAGATCAACGCCGGTGATCAGCTCGGTCACGGGATGCTCCACTTGAAGGCGGGTGTTCATCTCAAGGAAGTAGAAATTGCGCTCGCCATCGACGATGAATTCAACCGTGCCAGCCGAGGTATAATCCACCGCCTGCGCCAATGCGACGGACTGTTCGCCCATAGCTTTGCGGGTCGCTTCATCCAAGAAAGGCGAAGGCGCTTCCTCGATGACCTTTTGGTTGCGCCGCTGGATCGAACATTCCCGCTCGCCCAGATAAATCCCGTTGCCATGGCTATCGCAAAGCACCTGAATTTCAATATGGCGCGGCTGGGTGACAAACTTCTCGATGAAAATCCGATCATCGCCAAAGCTGTTGGCCGCCTCGTTTTTCGAGCTCTGAAAGCCTTCGCGCGCCTCATCATCATTCCAAGCGATCCGCATGCCCTTGCCGCCGCCGCCAGCCGAGGCCTTGATCATCACAGGATAGCCAACCTCGTTGGAAATCGTCACCGCATGCTCAGCGTCATCGATCAATCCCATATAGCCCGGAACAGTCGAAACATTCGCCTCTTGGGCAAGCTTCTTTGAGGTGATCTTATCGCCCATGGCTTCAATCGCGCCCGCTGGTGGCCCGATAAAGGCCACGCCAGCCGCTTCAAGAGCCTCAGCAAAGAGCTTGTTTTCGCTCAAAAATCCGTAACCGGGATGAACGGCCTCTGCGCCCGTCTGCTTGATCGCATCCATCACCTTATCAATCACGATATAGCTCTGGTTGGCAGGCGACGGACCGATATGAACCGCCTCATCCGCCATCTTCACATGCAGCGCATTGCGATCGGCATCGGAATAAATAGCGACCGTTTTGATCCCCATTTTCTTGGCCGTTTTGATAACCCGGCAAGCGATTTCGCCGCGGTTAGCGATCAGGATTTTCTTAAACATTCCCGTCCGTCCCTTCTGTTCTAAGTCTTGGCCAAGGGCGCGAAAGCCCCTTGACGGCATGGCAAAAAGGCCAGCGGAGCAAATGTCCACTGGCCTGATGATTGAGATATAGCGCGCACAGGCAGGCCAAGCGGCCCGCGCTGTGCGGCGCGAAATTCTAGGTGATTATTTGCAGCGCGATGGGTAGCGGTTGCAATAGACGAGATTGCCCGCAGCGCCGACAGCCGCGCCTGCAACCGGATCAGCGCCCGTAACGACCGCAACGCCTGCGCCCGCGCCCGCGCCAAGCAAGCCTTGCTCAAGCTGAGTGTCGCCACAAGCGGCAAGCGCTGTAAGCCCGACCATAGCCAAAATCCAAAGTTTCGAAGATTTGAGTGTTTGCATGGTTTTTTACCTTCCCAATGTGCCTCTTTGGGCAAACTAAGCGCCTTTGAAGCGGAAAAATCAATTGCAAATGTGGGAGTTAGCCCAGAATCGGCAAAGGGCCGCGCATTGCTTTGGCCTTGGATTCGAGAGGCCCCAAAAGGGTGAGGCCTGACCCGGGAAAGGCCAGACCTCATAGAAGGGGAAGGGTAACGGTTTTGACAATTCACAACGGCGCGCTTGCTGGAACACTCCGTTGCAGGAATGAGCTTGTCCTGAGTCGTTACAGAACGAAAGGCGCCACACGCATAGCGCGAAATCTCGGCCATTTCTTGCCGAAATTGACCTAAGGTCAGCATATTTGCGCCGAGGCGGATCACTCAAAAACCTCAGGGAAAGCGGCCAATGCGCGCGGCACATCAAGCTTGAGCATCGCCTCGTAACTGGCTGGATCAAAGGGATCTTCCGCCGGAATGACTTCGCGCCCAAAGAACCAAGCCAAGCGCCCAGCATCCAGATTGCCCCGCTCAAACGGCTCATGCCCAAAATTTTGCCAAAGCGCCTTAAGAAACGCCGCATCGGCGCGGCGATCCGCTGGGCGGCGGTCTCCGTGGCGCTCGCGCCGGGTGATTTCGGTCGCGCCCTTGGGATTCGCGCGCCGCACAACGAATTGAAAATCGGTGCCCGCAAGGCGGCCCGGAAAGCCGCGGTGTTTCAGCATTGGTTCGCGCGCCATCCTAATATCCTTCCCAAATACAGCCGTTTTCTTCGGGGCGATACGCCTCGAACAGCTGAACAACATCCGGCATCGCCTCCCCGTAAGGGACTTCGCGCTCTGCCATCGAAATAATCACGACTGCCGGTTGCGGGCCGATATTGGCAATCCGCGGCAGCGCATAATCAACGCATAAAAAGGCCATGTCGGCCTCGATCTGCTCGTAACTCATCTTCTCGCGCGCCGCCCGGATCCACGGCGCAATAAAGCGAAACCGATAGGTAAGCCCGTAACCCTGCGCGTCTGAAACGACCTCATAAAAGGTCACTTCTTGGTTTGAGGGCAGGATCACCGGCGCCAAATCGCGCGGCTGCAAGGTCCCCGCTTGCGCAAGCGCGGGAATCGCCAAAAACGCGCCCAAAATCGCCGCCCGGATCGCCGCACTGATCATTACACTGATCATCGCGCCACCTGCGGCTTGCCTGCATGGGCGATCCAACGCTGGCGCAAATCAGCGTCCTCCAAAAGCGCGCCGACACGCGCCGCACAAAGGCCCTTTGGCGCGCGCCCATCAATCGCGCCACCCGCCTTAACGCGCATCCCCTCGCCCTCCACCCAGACCTGAACAACAGGCGCAAAGCCGCGCAGATCGCGCAAGGCCCGCCACATATCTTGGCGTATCTGCATCGCCAAACGGCGCCGACTGCGCACAGGCACAAAGCCAGCCTCAGCACTAAAATCAAACCGCGCAGGCAAGCGACGAGAAAGCGTTAAAACGCCCGCCTCATCCTCGATATGCCAGCCTGCCCGCGCCACTTTAGAGAAGCTCCAAAGCGCGCGGTTTCGGCGATGATTTTGCGATCAACCGGTTCATTTTCGGCCCTCTCAATCCAGCCTTACAGCGGGATATTATCGTGCTTTTTCCATGGGTTGCTTTGCTGTTTGCCTCTGAGAGAGGCAAAGGCGCGACAGACGCGCTTGCGGGTCGAATGGGGCATGATGACCTCATCGATAAAGCCCTTTTCAGCCGCAACAAACGGATTGGCAAAGCGCGCCTCATAATCGGCCGTGTGCTGCGCGATTTTCTCCGCATCATTCAGATCAGCGCGGTGAATAATCTCCGTCGCGCCCTTGGCCCCCATCACAGCAATCTCAGCCGTCGGCCAGGCATAGTTGAAATCGCCGCGCAGGTGTTTGGAGGACATAACATCATAGGCCCCGCCGTAAGCTTTGCGCGTGATCACGGTCACTTTGGGAACGGTCGCCTCGCCATAAGCAAAGAGCAATTTCGCGCCGTGTTTGATCACGCCGCCATATTCCTGACCCGTGCCGGGCAAGAAACCGGGCACATCAACAAGCGTGAGGATCGGGATTTCAAACGCATCACAAAACCGCACAAACCGCGCCGCTTTGCGCGAGCTATCAATGTCCAAACAGCCGGCCAAAACGGTTGGTTGGTTGGCCACGACGCCAACGGTCGAGCCTTCAAGCCGGATAAAACCGGTCAGGATATTCTTGGCGAAATCTTCCTGAATTTCGTAAAAATCGCCCTCATCGCTGAGCTTATGGATCAGCTCTTTCATGTCATAAGGCGTGTTTGGATTGTCGGGGATCAGCGTGTCCAAGCTATTCTCGATGCGTGCTGGATCGTCAAAGAAGGGGCGCACGGGCGGCTTTTCGCGATTGTTCGCTGGCAGAAAATCAACCAAACGGCGCACTTCAGTCAGCGCCTCAACATCGTTCTCAAAAGCGCCATCCGCGACCGAGCTTTTCTTCGTATGCGTGCTCGCGCCGCCAAGCTCCTCGGCTGTAACCACTTCATTCGTAACCGTTTTTACCACATCAGGCCCGGTCACAAACATGTAAGAGCTGTCCTTCACCATAAAGATGAAATCAGTCATCGCAGGCGAATAAACCGCGCCGCCCGCACAGGGCCCCATGATCACGCTGATCTGTGGAACAACGCCAGAGGCCATCACATTGCGCTGGAAAACCTCGGCATAACCGGCAAGCGAAGCAACGCCCTCTTGGATGCGCGCGCCGCCGCTATCATTCAGCCCGATCACCGGCGCGCCGTTTTGCATCGCCATATCCATGATCTTGCAAATTTTCTGCGCGTGGGTTTCGGAAAGCGAGCCGCCAAAGACGGTGAAATCTTGCGAGAAAACATAGACTTGACGCCCGTTGATCGTCCCCCAGCCAGTGACAACCCCGTCGCCGTAAGGGCGATCTTTCTCCATGCCGAAATCGGTGCAACGGTGCGCGACAAAGGTATCGAACTCCTCAAACGAGTCCTCATCCAGCAAAAGATCAATCCGTTCGCGCGCGGTCAGCTTGCCTTTGGCGTGCTGGCTGGCGATGCGTCGCTCGCCGCCGCCTTGGCGGGCCATTTCGCGGCGCTCTTCAAGCTCGTTTAGGATATCTTTCATCTGGCAATTCTCCGTGGCTCAGGGGGCACAATTGGCGGCAACTTAGTGCCCAATGCCGCACATGCAAAGCACCAACTGGTAAATTTGCAAACACTTGCCAAACCTTGCTCTGCAAATTGCAAATCAGCAAAGTCGCTCTGCCCGCGCCGCACCGCGATATTCTGTGCATTATTGCACATCGATAGCAATAGACAGCCCAACTGCGCGAAGATACATCATTTCCATGTCAGATGAAAACCACGCTCGCTTCCTAGATCGCACCACCCCACCCAACATTGCAACCCTTGTTTTGCTGGCCGGAATTGGCGCGCTCTCGATGAATGTCTTCCTCCCGGCCCTGCCCGAGATGACGACGCATTTCAATACAACTTACGGGGTGATGCAGCTCTCTGTTGCGCTCTATCTGGCGGCAAACGGCTTGCTCCAAATCTTCGTAGGGCCGCTGGCTGATAAGTATGGCCGCCGCCCCGTCTCCATGGCTGGCGTGATCATTTTTATCCTTGCTTCCGTGGCTTGCATCTATGCGCCCAACGTGACGATTTTCCTGATTTTTCGCATGATCCAAAGCGTCATCGCGGTTGGCTTTGTGCTTTCGCGGGCCGTGGTGCGCGATATGTATCCGCCCAATCGCGCCGCTGCGATGATCGGATATGTGGCGATGGGCATGTCGCTGGTGCCGATGTTCTCGCCTGTCATTGGCGGGGTTTTGACCGAGCATTTGGGCTGGACATCAAGCTTCTGGCTGATGGCAATTGCTGGGGTCTTCACCCTTGCGCTTGTTTGGTTCGACCAAGGCGAAACCAATGTTTCTCAAGGGCTTAGCCTATCTCAACAATTCGCCCAATACCCAGAGCTGTTTAAATCTCAGCGCTTCTGGGGCTATGCTCTGGCAACGGCCTTTTCCTCGGGCGCTTTCTTTGCCTACCTTGGCGGCGCGCCTTTTGTTGGCACACAAATCTTTGGCCTCTCGCCCTCGGATCTTGGCTTTTGGTTCGGCGCACCGGCCGTTGGTTACCTGCTTGGCAACTTTACAACCGGGCTGCTCGCAACGCGCGTCGGCCTCAACCGGATGATCATCATCGGGGCCTCCGTGGCCTCAAGCGGCATTGCCCTTTCGATGCTGCTTTTCCTCTTTGATATGGGCAGCGTCCCGAGCTTCTTTGGCTTCATGACATTCGTTGGCTTTGGCAACGGCATGGTCATCCCCAACGCCACCTCCGGCGCGCTTTCCGTACGCCCGCATCTGGCCGGAACGGCCTCGGGCCTATCGGGCGCATTGATGGTTGGCGGGGGCGCCGCACTTGCTGCGCTCGCCGGCGCTTTGCTCACACCCGAGCGCGGCGTTTACCCGCTTTTGATCATCATGCTCAGCAGCTGTTTGCTCGGCGTGACCTCGATCATCATGGTGATCCGCCGCGAGCGCCGCATCGGCCTGATCTAAACGCGCAAACCGCAGGGTTGCAAACCCCTCGCCAATTCGTGCTAATCTGCAAACTCTAAGGAGGCGCAAATGGCACAACAAAAACTCTACGCAGGCGCGAAATTGCGCGAGACACGCACGCGCCTTGGGCTGACCCAAAAGCGCTTTGCCGAAAAGCTTGGCGTCTCCCTGCCCTATCTCAACCAAATGGAAAACAACAACCGCCCGGTCTCGACCGGCGTTGTCCTCGCTCTGGCCCAAGAATTCGGCTTTGATGTCACCGAGCTGAGCACCGGCGATGCTGAGCGCATGGTCACCGATATGCGCGAAGCTCTGGCCGATCCGATCTTTGCCGATACCGCCCCGCCCTTGGCCGATCTGCGCCTTGCGGCCTCCAATGCGCCCGTGCTCGCGCGCGCCTTTTTGGCCCTGCACCGCGCCTATCGCCAAAACTCCGAACGCCTTGCCTCGCTCGATGAAGCCTTGGGGCGCGAAGGCGCGGCCTATCAGCCGTCCGCTTGGGAAGAGGTGCGCGATTTCTTTCACTATTGCGACAATTACATCGATGCGGTCGATCGCGCCGCCGAAAACTTTGCCGCCCCAAAAGGCGAAATGCGCAATGTCATCGTCGCCGCCCATGAGGCGCTTGAAAATATGGGCGTGACAGCGACTTACGCGCCCGAACCGGGCCTGCGCCGCTATGAGGCCAGCACCCAGAACCTGACATTATCGACAAGAAATGCCGCCCCAACTCAGCGCTTCCAACTGCTGCACCAACTCGCCCTGCTGACACAAAACGAACTTTTCGAAGCAACGCTGGATCTGGCGCGATTTCAGTCTGATGAGGCCCGCTCCATCGCCAAAATCGGCCTCGCCAATTACTTTGCCGGGGCGGCCCAGATGCCGTACCGCGCCTTCAAAGAAGCGGCCGAAGAAACCCGCCACGATCTCGAACAGCTCGCCGATCGCTTTGGCGCCTCGATTGAGCAGGTCGCGCATCGCCTCTCGACCCTCCAGCGCCCCGGCGCCAAGGGCATTCCCTTTTTCTTCGTGCGCGTCGATCAGGCCGGAACGATCACCAAACGTCACTCCGCCACGCGGCTGCAATTTGCCCGCTTTGGCGGCGCCTGTCCGCTTTGGAATGTGCACCGCGCCTTTGAAACCCCCGGCCATTTTCTGCGCCAGCTTGCCGAGACGCCCGATGGCGTTCGCTACCTCTCGATTGCACGCGATGTCTCGAAATCCGGCGGGACGTTTCATGCCCCGACCCGGCGCTATGCCATCGCCCTTGGCTGCGATGTTCAGCATGCAAGCGCGCTGACCTATGCCGATGGGCTTGACCTCAGCAAGCCACAAGCCTTTGAACCAATTGGGATTTCCTGCCGCATTTGCGAGCGCAAGAATTGCCATCAGCGCGCTGTTCCGCCGCTGCAAAACGCGCTGCATGTCGATCCGGATCGGCGCGGATTGCTGCCCTATGAGATCGCCCGCTAAGGCCCAATTGCCGCACTAAGACCAAGGTCGAAAGACCAATGTCTAAGGGCGCGGCGCGCTTCTGCGCTTTACCCTCCCCAGCATCCCACATATTCCTAACCCAAAGGGAGACACATCATGGAACTCAAAGGCAGCCGCATCATCGCCGCCGATCGCGCCACTATCTGGGCGCATCTCAACAGCGCCGAAACCCTCAAAACCTGCATCCCCGGCTGCTCGGAATTGACCGGCTCGCCCGCGGATGGGTTCGAGGCCGTGGTCACCCAAAAAGTCGGCCCGGTGAAGGCCACGTTTAAGGGCAAAGTCGTGCTTAGCGACGTCAAAGAGAACCAATCTTACCGCATCGATGGCGAGGGCACGGGCGGCGTTGCAGGCTTTGCCAAGGGCGGCGCATTTGTCTCGCTGGCAGACGCAGAAGACGGCGGCACCGAGCTGACATATGATGTTGAAGCCAAGGTCGGCGGCAAGATCGCGCAGCTTGGATCGCGCCTGATCAACGGCTTTGCCAAAAAGATGGCCGACAAGTTCTTTGAGAACTTTCAAACAACGGTCGAGGGCGGCCCCGAAGAAAGCTAAGCCACTGTTAATCCATTAAAAAAGGCGCGCCGGGCAATCAAAGCCGAGCGCGCCTTTTGCTTTTTCAGCGCCCTGATTTAGGCCGCTGCAACCAGCATCCTATAGAGATCATCTTTCAAAGCGCCGCGCTTTTTGCGCATCTCTTCATCCGCCATATCGCTGACCGGCGCGACATTGATCTCGGCGCGGTGCACCTCGCGATTGATCTCGTGATACTCCTCCAAAAGGCGGGCAAAATGGGCGTCATTGTTCTTCAGCGCGCTGATTTTCTCGGCCATATCTGGGAAATCATCGGCAAGCTCATGTGGTGTATGGGACATATTGAAATACTCCTGTTTCGCTGTCCCCTAAAGGATAGCGCAGGGCCCCTTGCGCCGCTTTGCGCTGGATCAAACCTTGGTCGCCATCGCCGCCGGCGTGATCGCGCGCCGCTTAAGCACCGCCTCGCGCCAGGTGATGAACGAAACCGAGGCCAAAATCAGCGCGCCCCCGGCGATCACCCAGATATCAACCCCTTCGCCAAAGGCAAAAAAGCCAAGCGCCGTTGCCCAAACCAGCTGAAGAAATGAGACCGGTTGCGTGACCGTGACCGGCGCCGCTTTGAAGGCCAAAGTCATCGTGTAATGGCCCGCCGTCGCGATCGCCGCCGTCAGCGCCATCCAGCCCATTTGCGGCCCCGTCGGCACGATCCAAACCGCATAGGCAAACGGCGCAAGCCCAATGGCCACGGTGATCGACATCATCCCAACCACCAGCTCGGAGGGCAGCTCATCCGCCATGATTTTCGCGATCAGATAGCTCACCGCAAAAAGCATCGCCGCAATCAGCATCGCCAAATGCCCGGCATCAATCGCCCGCACGCCGGGCCGCAGGATAATCATCGCCCCGAGCAGCGCCACAAGCACCGCGATGATCCGCCTCGCGGCCAGTTTTTCCTTAAGAAAAACAACGGCTAAGAGGGTAACATAAACAGGGCTGAGGTAATTCATCGCCGTGACTTCAGCAATCGGCAGCCGCGCCATTGAGAAAAACCAAAGCATCACCGCAATCGCATGTACCGCGCCGCGCAGCGCGAAAAACCGCAACTGGCGCGCATCCGGGCGCACGCGCAGCATCGGGCGCAGCAGCGGGATCAGGAAAAACAGCCCAAAGATATAGCGCAAAAACGCCGCCTCAGCCGCGGGCAATCCCGCCCCCACATAGCGCACAATCGCCGTCACACAGACAAAAAGTGCGCCCGTAATAAGCATCCAAAGAACCCCCGCAACGGGGCGATTTTGGCCAACAACTGGGGAAATCGTTTCAGACATAGCGCGACTTGACCCCAAGCGCGCGCGCCGCGCAAGCCTTAAAACCCGCGCAAAAGCCCCAAAGCGATGGCCCACATAACCAGCCCAATTCCCGCATCAAGCCAGCGCCATGCGCGCGGCTCGGCAAACCAGGGGCGCAACAACCGCGCGCCGTAGCCCAATGAAAAGAAAAAGAAAAACGAGGCCGAAATCGCGCCCAAGCCAAACCAAAGCGCCTCATAGCGCAGCGAGACCGCGCCGATCAGCATCAATGTGTCGAGGTAAACATGCGGGTTAAGCCAAGTGAGCGCGAGGCAGATCAGCGCAGCCTGCCAAAGCCCGGCCTTTTCCTCCGAGGCCGGCTCAAGCCCGCCCTGCCCGCCGCGCCATGCCGCCAAAAGCGAACGCGCGCCGTAGATCAGCAAAAACGCCGCCCCCGCAATCCGCATGATCGGCGCAAGCTTGGGCAAGGCCGCACCAAGGCGCGCAAATCCGCCAACCCCAATGCTGATCAAAACCGCGTCAGAGATCGCACAGATCAGCACGACCGCAAGGACATGCTGCCCGCGCAGCCCTTGGCGCAAAACAAAGGCGTTCTGCGCCCCAATAGCAAGGATCAGGCTAAAGCTCGTCGCAAAGCCAACGATCACTGAATTCAACATGTTAACCCCCTTGGAAAACAGGCAAAAAGGCGGCCCCGAAGAGCCGCCTTTCGCAGATCAGCCGACCACAGCGCTTTTGCAGATGTGCCTCCCAACACATCCGCAAAAGCCGCGATCACAGCTGAGCCATCACCTCGTCAGAAGCGTCGAAATTGGTCGTTACTTTCTGAACATCGTCATCATCTTCAAGCGCATCGATCAGCTTCATCAGCTTCTCCATACCCTCAAGATCAAGCTCGGTGGTGATATTGGGTTTCCAGATCAGTTTGGAGGTTTCGCTTTCGCCAAGCGCGGCTTCCAAAGCATTGGAAACTTCGTTCAAATCCGTGTCCGTGCAATAAATCACATGCCCGTCTTCTGAGCTCTCAACATCTTCCGCACCGGCTTCGATTGCGGCCATCATTACTGTATCTGCATCCCCAACGGAGGCGGGATAAACAACTTCACCCTTGCGATCGAACATGAAGCTAACCGAGCCGGTTTCGCCAAGATTGCCGCCGCTTTTGGTGAAGGTCGAGCGCACCGAAGAAGCGGTGCGATTGCGGTTGTCTGTCATCGCTTCCACGATCACCGCAACGCCATTGGGGCCATAGCCTTCATAGCGAATTTCGTCGTAATTCTCCGCGTCGCCGCCCATGGATTTCTTGATCGCGCGATCAATAACATCCTTAGGAACCGATTGCGATTTGGCCTCTTTAACGGCCATGCGCAGGCGGGGGTTTTTATCGGGGTCTGGGTCGCCCATTTTGGCGGCCACGGTGATCTCTTTGGCGAGCTTGGAAAAGAGCTTTGAGCGAAGCTTATCCTGGCGCCCTTTGCGGTGCTGGATATTTGCCCATTTTGAGTGGCCTGCCATGAGAGACTCCGATTAGAAAATACGTCCGCGCAGATATATGTCAGGCCGGGGCATGGGCGCAACCCCAGCGTTACCGCGCGGCAATTCTTAGGGTTTGCCTGCCGCGCGTCGTGCCCCGAGCCAAAGCAAAAGCCCGAGCATCAAGCTGGCCAGACCAAAGCCAAATCCCGCCCCGCCCGCCTGAAGCAGCGCGAATTTCAGCCCTTGCCGCGAGCTGCCATCGCTGGCCTCCCAGCCCAGATTGAGCCCGGTGAAAAACGCGCCCACCCCAAGCAAAAGCAGCCCGGCCCCGATGATCATCAGGCGGCGCGCGAGGCGGCGTTTATCATTCGCAGTGCTGCTCATTCCGCCTGCCTCACATCGGCCAAAGGATCGGGATCAGCGCCGAGGCCAGCAAACCGACAGAAATATTCAAAGGGATGCCTACCTTCATGAAATCAGTGAATTTATAGCCGCCGGGGCCATAGACCAGCATATTGGTTTGATAGCCAATCGGCGTGGCAAAAGAGGCCGAGGCCGCCACCATCACCGCCACCACCAATGCGCGCGGATCGATGCCCATATGCTGGGCCAAGCCGATGGCAATTGGGGTCACAACCACCGCCACCGCATTGTTTGAAACCAGCTCGGTGAGCAAGGAGGTGAGCAGGTAAATCGCCCAGACAACAAAGAAGCCCGGCAGGCCTTCAAGCATGGGGGCCACGCCCGAGACGATCAGCTTGACCGCGCCCGATGCCTCAAGCGCCGCCCCGATGGCCAGCATCGCAAAGATCAGCGCCAGCAGCCGCCCATCGACAAAGGAAAACGCCTCCTCGGCATCAATGCAGCGGGTGATCAAAACGACCGCCACCGCAAGGATCGAGATCAGCAGAATGGGCGCCGCTCCAAGGGCCGCCAAAAGCACAATCCCAAACATCGCAGCCAGCGCAACCGGCGCATGACGGCGGCGAAAAGCCCGCGCCGAGGGGTGCGAAACATCGACCATATCCATATCCGCCGCGAGGCGTTGAATATCGCCCGGCGCGCCCTCAAGCAGCAACGTATCGCCAACGCGCACGACCAATTCTTCCAACTGGCGCCCGATATTTTGGTTCCGCCGATGCACCGCCAGCGTATAAACCCCGTATCTACGCCGCAGCCGCATCGAGCCAAGCGAACGCCCAATCATCCGGCAGCCCGGTGTGATCAGCACCTCAACGGTCGTGGTTTCAACGGCCGAAACCTGATCAACCCGTTTGAGGCTTTTGGTGCGTTGCAGGCTCAACAGTTCGGTCATCTGGGTGCGCAAAACGACCCGATCCCCGGTTTGCAAAATCACTTCGCCCATGTTGCGCCGCAGCGATTCATCGCCCCGCACCACATCAATAAGCCGCACCCCATCGCGCTTAAACAGCTGAACCCCAGCCACCTCGCGCCCGATCAAATCGCTCTCGGGCGGGATCACCGCCTCGGTGAAAAACTTCATCTTAGAGCGCCCACCCGATAGCAATTGGGCCATGGAATCGCGCTCGGGCAGCAGCTTGGAGCCAAAGATGCGCAGGTAAAGCATCCCCCAAATCACCAAAACAATTGCCAGCGGCGTGACCTCAAAAATCGTGAAAGCTTCCATGCCTTGGGCGCGCGCCACCCCATCCACCAGCAGGTTTGTCGAGGTCCCGATCAGCGTCAAAGAGCCGCCAAGGATCGCCGCATAAGACAGCGGGATCAACAGCTTAGAGGGCGCGACCCCAACCTTGCCCGCCATCTGAACAAACACTGGGATCATCACCACAACAACCGGCGTGTTGGAAACAAAGGCGGAAGCGATGATCACAAACGCCATGAGCGCGGCAATGGCCACACGCGGCCGCGTTGCCGCTTGGCGTTCGGCCGATTTGGTAAACCAATCCAGCGCGCCTGTGCGCACCAAAGCCCCCATAACGATAAACATCGCCGCGATCGTCCAAGGGGCCGGGTTTGACAACACCCCAAGCGCCTTTTCATAGGGCAAAACCCCCGTCGCCAGCATCACCGCCGCGCCGCCAATCGCGATCACCTCGGCCGGGTAGCGTTCGCGCACAAAGAGCACAAACATCACAACCACAACCAGTAGCGCCAAAAGCGCCTCGCCCAAAGGGCTGAATTCAAATGCCATCATAATCCGATGAACCGCCCCAAATTCCATTGCCCAGCATCATCGCGGTTTGCGCGCAGCGCTGCAAGCAAAGGATGCAATCGCGCGCAATTTCGCGCCAGATTTCGGCGTCTTAGCGCGCGCGGGCAGGTCTTAGCGCGTGCGGGCACGATGCGCGTTCTATTCAGGTGTGCTTTGCTCAAGCCGCCCGCCGTGACGGATCATCTTGATGCGGATGGCTTTGCCGGTGCGATCATCGGTTTCAACATAAAGCCCTGAAAGGGTTGCTTCGCCCTCGGCCGGTTGAAAGCGGGTCTTGCCCATGCCGGTGACAAAGCGGCGCAACGGCTCGGCCTTATCCATCCCGATCACCGAATTATAATCGCCGCACATGCCCGCATCCGATTGAAACGCCGTGCCGCCGGGCAGGATTTGCGCATCCGCCGTGGCCACATGGGTATGCGTGCCAACAACGATGCTGGCGCGGCCATCGCAAAAATGCCCCATGCCCATCTTCTCTGAGGTCGCTTCGCAGTGCATATCAATCAAGCTCGCTTGAACCGCCCCGCCAAGGGGATGCGCGCGAAGCATCTGATCGGCCGCAGAAAACGGATCATCAAAGGCGCGCTTCATAAAGACTTGCCCCAAGATCTGCCCAACCAAGACCTTGCGCCCGCGCGTCGCTTCAAAAACCCGTGCGCCGCGCCCCGGCGCGCCTTTGGCAAAGTTTACCGGGCGAATGATCCGCGGCTCGCTTTCGGCAAATTGCATCATGTCGCGCTGATCAAACGCGTGATCGCCAAGGGTGATGCAATCGGCGCCCGCCTCGAGGATCAGCTTGGCGTGATCGCCGGAAAGCCCTGCCCCATTGGTCGCGTTCTCGCCGTTCACCACGACAAAATCGAGCGCCCATTCTTTTCGCAAAGCGGGCAAGCGCTCTGAAATTGCTTTGCGGCCTGTGCGGCCAACGACATCACCAAGGAAGAGAATTTTCATGCTGGTCTTGCTAGGGCCAGATCGCCTTGTGCGCAAGGGCCGACAGGGCGACAGCCTGTCGCGGGATCGCGAACAATCGCGCCCTTAGCGAAAGGTCAGCACCTCGGCCTCGGTCACAATCGCGTTGAGCGGCTGATCGTAAGTGCCGACCGGAATGCGCTTGGCCTCCTGCGCGGCATAGGCAAAACCGACGGCAAAAAGATCGCGGTGACGCTTGCGCAGCGCCTCGAGCGTGCGGTCATAAAAGCCGCCGCCATAGCCAAGCCTGCGCCCCTTGCGATCAAAGGCCACAAGCGGAACGATCAAAACTTCTGGCTCGATCAACGCGCCCTTTACCGGGACCTGCGTGCCAAATTCATGCGCTTCAAGCGCGCCGCCGGGAAGCCATTGGCGAAACTCAAGCGCTTCCCCCTTGCCGACAATAACCGGAACGCCGACAGGGCCAAAGGCGGCCATCCTCTCCATCGCCGGGCGCGGATCGATCTCGCTGCGCATCGGCAAATAGCCGGCAATGGGCCGCCCCTTATGGGGGGTCAAAAACGCGCCCAACAGCTGCGCGGCCATGGCGGATCGGGCCGCATCTTGGGCCGCATCGCGCCGCGCAATCGCCTCGCGCCTCTGCCCGCGCTTTTCAATATCTGTGATATCGACGTTCAAAACAAAACCATCGCTGCAAGCCCCAAAAAGGCCAAGAAACCAACCACATCCGTGACCGTCGTCACGAACGCCCCCGAGGCCAGCGCCGGATCAACACCGGCGCGATCAAGCAGAACCGGGACCAAAATCCCCGCCAAACCTGCCACCACAAGATTGATCACCATCGCCGCTGCAATCACCAATCCAAGCGCCGGCGAGCCAAACCAAAACAGCCCCACAAGCCCCATCACCACCGCAAATATCAGCCCATTGGCAAGGCCCACAAGCACTTCGCGGCGAATAACCCGCCAAACGTTGCTGCCTGTGAGGTCGCGCGTCGCAATCGCCCGTACGGCAACCGTCAGGCTCTGCGTGCCCGCATTGCCGCCCATCGAGGCGACAATCGGCATCAAAACCGCAAGCGCCACATAGGCCGAGATCGTCGCCTCAAACTGCGCAATCACCAGCGAAGCAAGGATCGCCGTGACCAGATTAACCGCCAACCAAGGCAGGCGCGCACGCGTCGTCTCGATCACTTTATCCGCCAGTGAGCCTTCGCCAACCCCAGCCAAGCGCATGATATCTTCTTCATGCTCATCGTCCATAACGGCCATGGCATCATCAATCGTGATCATCCCCACGAGCCGCTCGTTTTCATCGACAACAGGGGCCGAAATCAGGTGATACTGGTTAAACGCATAGGCCACATCGCTTTCGGGTTCATTGACCTCAAAGGTGCGAAAACTATGCTCTGCCATGTCTTTGAGCGGCGTCTTGCGCGGGTGCGAAAGCATCCGCCCGAGCGTGACATATCCAACCGGGCGCAGGCGCGGATCAACCAGAACCATATGGTAAAACTGCTCCGGCAAATCCTCATTTGCGCGCATATAATCAATGGCTTCGCCAACAGTCCAATGCTCGGGCGCCATCACAACTTCGCGCTGCATGAGGCGACCGGCGGAATATTCCGGATAGGTCAGCGATTGCTCAACCGCGACCCGATCCGCATCCGCAAGCGCATCAAGGATCGTCTCTTGTTGCCCCGCTTCAAGATCCTCAAGCAGATCGACAACATCATCACTATCAAGCTCACGCACCGCATCAGCAAGAACCTCGGGCCGCAGCGCGCCAATAACCTCTTCGCGGATGCTTTCATCCAACTCCGAGAGGATTTCCCCATCAAATTCGCGGTCATAAAGCTGAACCAACTGGCGCCGGTCGGCCGGGTTGATCTGCTCCAAAAGGTCGGCGATGTCGGCCGCGTGCATCGGCTCCATCAGCGCGGTCAAAAGTTCGGGATCGCCCGCCTCAACGGCCTCCAAAACGGCCGCAACCGCGCGCTTATCAAGCGCATAGTTGTCCTGCTCGCCCTCAACCTCGGCCAGCGCCAACTCTTGATCTTGTGTATGCTCGTCCATAACAGCCGCCTTGTCTGCTCGCTGCGCACAGCATAGATCAGCCCTTTGCTAAGAAACAGAGGCAAGCACGATTTACCTTACAGAAATCGCGCCCTAATCTGCCCCGATAAAACAGGAGGCCCCCATGGGCGAAATATCCCTTCTTTGCGGGCAGGTTCTATCCTTTCGCGGCGATCCCTTTGGCGAGGCGGGCCCTGACGCCGCCCGCCATATGGCCCGCGGCGCGGTTGTGATCCGTGACGGGCTGATCCTTGATCTGGGCGAGGCAGAGGCGATGCGCGCCGCCTATCCGCAAGCGGATGTAAAAAACTACGGCAACGCACTGATTTCAGCCGGTTTTATCGACGCCCATGTGCATTATCCGCAAACCGGGATCATCGCGAGCTGGGGCAAACGGCTGATTGACTGGCTCAACACATATACCTTCCCCGAAGAGATGCGCTTTAGCGATCCGGCCTATGCGGCTGAGGCTGCCGCGCTCTATTTCGATCTGTCGCGCAGCCATGGCACGACCTCCATGTGCAGCTTTGGCACGATCCACCCGGCCTCGGTGGATGCCTTCTTTGGCGAGGCGCAAAAACACGGCCAGCGCGCCATCACTGGGCGCACCTGTATGGATCGCGATACCGCCCCCATTGGCCTGCGCGACACCGCCCAAACCGCCTATGATGAAAGCGCCGCCCTGATCCAGAAATGGCACGGGCAGGACCGGCTTTCCTATGCAATCACCCCGCGCTTTTCCCCGACCTCAAGCGAAGAACAGCTCGAAGCGCTCGGCGCTTTATGGGGCGAAAATCCCGATTGCCTGATGCAAACGCACCTGAGCGAACAGACCGATGAAATCGCATGGATGCACAGCCTCTATCCCGATGCGCGCGACTATCTGGATACTTACGAGGCGCACGGGCTTTTGCGCGAAGGCGGGCTTTTCGGCCATGCGATCCATCTCGCGCCGCGCGAGGTTGCCCGCCTGCGCGAAGCGGGCGGTGCGCTGATCCATTGCCCGACCTCCAATACATTCATCGGCTCGGGCCTGTTTGATATGGCCGCGCGTGTGGCTGAGGGGCAGATCATTGGCCTTGCCACAGATACAGGCGGCGGCTCGTCCTTTTCGATGCTGCGCACCATGGCGGCGGCTTACGAAATTGGCCAGCTTTCCGGCACGCCGCTGCACGCCTCCCAGCTCTGGTGGCTCGCAACGATCGGCTCGGCGCGCGCGCTGCGGATGGAGGATAAGATCGGTAATATTTCCAAAGGGATGGAGGCCGATCTTATCGTGGTTGATCTGGCCTCAACGCCGGTAATTGAACAGCGCAGCGCCCGCTCAGAAGATTTCTGGGAAGCGCTGTTTCCAACGATCATGATGGGCGATGATCGCGCCATCTCTGCGGTTTGGATTGGCGGCAAACAGGCGGCTTAAGGCGGCCCGTTTGCCCCGAATTTCAGTGCCCTAACAAGACTTGCCAAACACAACGACCCAAGTCGGACCGCCCGCTTTGGCCGCACCAATATGGGTGATCCCTCTGCGCAGATTGTTATCGCGGTGCCCTTTGGACTCCATCCATTTGCCAACAACCTCGGCTGCGCTTTTCTGCCCCCAAGCGATGTTTTCTGCGGTCAAACAGCTCTTAAACCCTTGCCGTTTCACCCGTTGCCCAACCGAGGAGCCATCCTTGCCCGTATGCGAGAAATAGCCCTTCCCGGCCATGTCCGAGGCATGCGCTGCGGCGGCGGCGGCAAGCTGGCCGGAATGCGCAAGCTGGTTGAGCCCGGCCTTGGCGCGCTGTGCATTGATCGCCGCCTCAACATCGCGCGCGACGCTGGATTTCGCCGAAAGCCCCGTGGGCAGGGCTGTGCTCTTGGTCGCTGCCGCGCCGCCGCTGGTCACGGTTTTGGTTGATACCGTGCGCGTGGATACCACGCAGCCGCTCAGCCCAATCGCTAAGGCCCCAATAAGCGCGCCCTTGGCCGCAATCCTGCTGATCTTTTGCATATCTCTGATCTCCCTGATGCCTTTGGTGCAAAGCCTATCGCCAAAAGCCGCGAAAACAAAGCGCCGCCGATCGAGCTGCGCCCAAATCCGCCCTCAAAGCGCCTCGGCCAACCGCGTCGCGAGCCTGCGTTGATCGGCAACGATCTGGGTCAAATCTGCCGAATGAAGCCGCCCGTCGCGAACGATTGGACGTCCCTCAACCAGCAAATCTCGGACCCACGTCGGCCCCGCAAGCACAAGCGCGGCCGGATCCCAAGAGCCCGCCGCCTCAACGCAATTGCTCTCCCAAACGGCGATATCCGCGCGCATTCCGGGCGCCAGATGGCCAACATCGCTGCGCCCCAAAGCCTGCGCGCCGCCGCGCGTGGCAAGCTCCAAAGCCTCGCGCGCACTCATCTTATCCGCGCCAAAAGCGACCCGCTGCAACAGCATCGCTTGGCGCGCCTCCGAGATCATATTGCCGCTGTCATTCGAGGCCGAACCATCAACCCCTAAGGATACATTGAGCCGCGCGTCCCGCATCGCGCGCACGGGTGCAATGCCCGATCCAAGGCGGCAATTGGAGCAAGGGCAATGGGCAACGCTTGTTCCGGTTTTGGCAAATAAATCAATTTCTTGTGCATCCAACTTCACGCAATGCGCGAACCAAACATCCTCTCCGAGCCAACCCAATTGCTCGGCATATTCCCCGGGCCGACAGCCGAATTTTTCCAGCGAATAGGCAATGTCTTCGTCGTTCTCGGCCAGATGCGTATGCAGGCGCACGCCCTTGTCGCGCGCAAGGATCGCCGCATCACGCATCAGCTCGCGGCTGACCGAAAACGGCGAACACGGCGCAACCCCGACCTGCACCATCGCGCCCGGGCCTTCCTCGTGAAACGCATCAATCACCCGGATGCAGTCCTCAAGGATCAAAGCCTCATCCTCAACCAGATGATCCGGCGGCAGCCCGCCTGCGCTCTCGCCAATGCTCATCGCGCCGCGCGTTGGATGAAAGCGCAAGCCGATCTCGCGCGCCGCCTCGATTGTATCGTCAAGCCGCGCGCCATTGGGATAAAGATAGAGATGATCCGAACTTAGCGAGCAGCCAGACAGCGCCAATTCCGCCAGCCCCGCCATGGCGGAAATCCGCATCTCTTCGGGGCCAAACTTCGCCCAAATCGGATAAAGCCGCTTGAGCCAGCCAAACAAAAGCGCGTCCTGTGCGCCCGGAACGGCGCGGGTCAGTGACTGAAAGAGATGGTGATGGGTGTTGATCAGGCCGGGCGTAACAACGCAGCCATGGGCGAGCATAATCTGCGCATCATCCGCATAAAGCCCCGGCCCGATTGCCTCGATGATCCCGTCGCGCAGCATAATATCCGCGCCGTGCAATTCAGAGCGCGTATCATCCATCGTCAGGATAACATCAGCGCCGCGGATCAAAAGACGGCTCATCGCGCGCCCTCCTGTGGGACCTCTTTGAGGATCGCCAAAGCGGCGGCGTGCAGCTCTGCGGTTGCCGCCGCGATCACCCGCCCGCCCTCATGCGCAGGCCCGCCGCGCCAGTCGGATACGATCCCGCCCGCCGCCTCAATAACCGCAATCGGTGCCATAATATCGTAAGAATTGAGCTGCGCCTCGACGACAAGATCAATCTGCCCCGCCGCCAAAAGCGCATAAGCATAGCAATCCATGCCATAGCGCGTGAGCTTACAGCGCGCGGCCAGATCGGCAAACGCCGCGCCTTCCTGCGCACTGCCCACTTCGGGGAAGGTTGTGAGGATCGTCGCTTGGGCCAAATCGCGCGTGCCGGTAACGGCCAATTCCGCGCGCCCCATCGGCCCCTCCACATAAGCCGCGCCAAAGCCGCCAACGAACCGCTCGCCAATATAGGGCTGATCAATCACGCCAAAAATCGGCCCCTGCGCATCGCGCAACCCGATCAAAACGCCCCAAGTCGGGGTTCCGGAAATATATCCGCGCGTGCCATCAATCGGATCCAAAACCCATTTAAGGCCCGAGGTTCCAACCGTTTCGCTGTGCTCTTCGCCCAAAATACCATCATCCGGGCGCAGCTTGGCCAGCACCGCGCGCATCGCGGTTTCTGCATCGCGGTCGGCAATCGTCACCGGATCAAACCCGCCCGCAAGCTTATTGTCGGCGGCCAGTCCGGGCCTGCGAAAATGCGCCAGTGTCACCGGGCGCGCCGCATCCGCCGCAGCCAAAGCCGCCGCGATCAAGCTAGATTGTTCTTTTTCAAGGATAGTTTCGCGCATGATGCCTCCCAAGCGCCACTTGCTATGGCGCGGCCAGCCCTACCCTTTTCGGGTAAAGCCTGGCAGAGAGTGCGTCAAGACTTGGAGGACTTTCAGGCGACGTCCGACAAAACACGCGCCAGCTCAAAAAGGCGACGGCGTTGATTTTCGGGAATGGAATAATAGGAGCGCACCAATTCGAGCGCCTCTTTATCGGCCAAAATATCGCCCGGAACGTTGGATTTCTCGACCATGGTCGCATCCCCCGCGCCAATGCCTTCAAAGAAGAAAGCAACCGGAACGTTGAGCGCCTCAGCGATATCCCAAAGGCGCGATGCCGAAACCCGGTTCATCCCGGTCTCATACTTCTGAATTTGCTGGAACTTGATTCCAACTTTTTCAGCAAGCTGTTGCTGAGTCATTCCAACCATCCAGCGACGGTGCCGAACGCGCTTGCCTACATGTACATCAACAGGGTGCTTCATAGCCCGTGCTCCTTCAAAACTCGTCCGCACGAAAACCTATGCGTGTAAAGAACAAATCGCCCGCATCGCCCGACATCTCAACATGTCTTTTTCGACACGTTTTGGAATGTGATCCGTAACTATCTGAAAAGTATTAATAAATTATATTTGTCTTTGTTCACTTTCTGAAGAGCAGGCCAATTCTCGGGGATAAATTACCTAAACGTCACTTTGACGCTACGTCACTTTTCGCAAAATGCGAATTCTCCCTAGGGTATAGTTAACGCATTCGCGTCGAATTTCGAATTGCGGTCTCGATATCCGCACCGCGAAACATTAAGATCGCCCCAAATCAATGGGAGAAGATCGTGAAAGCATATCAAGTCACCAGCCTCGAGAAAGATCCAGAAGTCGTCGAGATCGACGCGCCAAAGCCAAAAGCCGGCGAAGTCCTCATCGAAGTGGCCGCCTGCGGGCTGAACTTTGCCGACCTTTTGCTTGCCAAAGGCCAATACCAAGAGCGCCCCGAGCTGCCCTTTACCCTTGGCTCTGAAACCTCCGGCACAGTGATCGAGCTTGGCGAAGGCGTCACCAGCCTTAAAGTCGGTGATCGGATTGCGGCCATGGGCGGCACCGGCGGGCTTGCGCAATTCAGCACATCCCCTGCCGCGCGCTGCACCGTCATTCCAGACAATATGAATTTCAACGATGCGGCCGCCTTTCAGATCGCTTACGGCACAAGCCATGTCGCGCTTGATTACAAGGCGGGCCTCAAAGCGGGCGAGACCCTTCTCGTGCTTGGCGCGGCTGGCGGCGTCGGCATGACGGCGATTGAGATCGGCAAGCTGATGGGCGCAACTGTGATTGCCTGTGCGCGCGGCGCTGACAAGCTCGAGATTTGCCGCAAGGCGGGCGCAGATCATGTGATCGACAGCGAAAAAGACGATATCCGCGAGGCCGTCAAAGCGCTTGGCGGGGCGGATGTTGTTTATGATCCTGTCGGCGGCGATCAGTTCAAAGCGGCCTTTCGCGCCTGTAAACCAGAGGCGCGGATCATCGTTGTTGGCTTTGCCACGGGCACAATCCCGCAGATCCCGGCCAACCACCTATTGGTCAAAAACATCTCAGTGATCGGCCATTATTGGGGCGGCTACAATTACTTCAAACCCGAAGTGATCACGGATTCGATGAAGCAATTGATGGATTGGTATTCCGAGGGCAAGCTGCACCCGCATATCTCTTTCGCCTTGCCGATGGATCAAGCCGCCGAGGCAATGGATATGCTGCGCACCCGCAAATCCACCGGGAAAGTCGTTGTTACGCAGTAACACTGCATGGCAAAACTGCTACGCAGTAACACGCAGGGCAAAACTGTTACGCAGTAAGTGCTCCACATCTCAAAATACGAAAAGGCGCCCAAATCACCGGGCGCCTTTTTGTTTACAGATCGCTTTTTGCTTTAACTCGCGCTCGCCAGCGGGCGCATCGCATGAACCCGGCTGCGAACGGCTTGGCGGATCAGATTGGTCAGATCATCAATCACCTTGGTGCGCCCCAGCTCGCTTGTATACATATTGATCTGGCGCGAAGAAAGCTCGGGCAAGGACCCGCCATGTTGGATTTGCTCGGCATGGGGCGGCTCTGTGCCCTCGATCATCGCGTGAACGGCCAGATCGGCGCTGACCATCGCCTCGATCGTGCGGGATTGGTCGCTCTCAATCGCGGTCTCCCAAGGGATGCCCGCACCGTCCAAAGCGCGATGCACCCCAGAGCGAAAGATGCAGCGATTCTCAAAGGCAAGCCGCAGGGGCCGCTGCCGCCAAGCATTGCCGCCCGGCGCGCCGATCCACACCAGCGGCAAGGTGCACAGCGTCTCGCCGCCCCCATCAACCGTCTCTTCCGTGGTCAGGATCACATCGAGCTCGCCGCGGGCAAACAACTCGCGCAGGTTGGTGGTGAAAGAGGACATCAATTGCACTTTGACCCGTGGATAATCCGCATGAAGCTGCTGCAAAACCTGCGGGATCGCCGGGTAAATAATGTCATGCGGCACGCCAAGGCGGATTTCGCCCTCAAATTCTTGCGCTGTGAGCCGGGCGAAAACATCGTCGTTCAGCTCCAACATCCGGCGCGCATAAGAAAGCAGCTGCTCGCCCGCCGCCGTCAAAGCAATCGTGCGCGCCGAGCGATCCAACAGCCGCAGATCAAGCGATTCCTCCAGCCGTTTCAATTGCATCGAGACCGCCGATTGCGTCAGGTTGAGAAAGCCCGCCGCCCGCGTCACCCCGCCAGAATCCGCCACCGCCACAAAGCTACGCAGGGCCGTCATATCGAGATTTCTTGGCATATCAAATTCCTTGATGTGAGATCGCAAAAACATTCATTTTAAGAATTGATCACATTACGCCATACACATCAACAGATTTGATGTGAGTCGCCCAAACAATCAGTATTTCACAAGGATGAATGCCATGACCTCGATCACAACCAACGTTTCCTTCAATGCCCCCTCCCTCGGCGGCAAATTGCAATCGGTTGCTGCTTGGGTCAAAATCGCCCTTGCTGCCAAAAATTCGCGCAACGCCCTGCGCAACCTTGACGCGGCCGCCCTTGCCGATATCGGCCTGAGCCAATCCCAAGCCCAAGCAGAGGCCCGCCGCCCCCTCTGGGACGTGCCCTCAAGCTGGACCTGCTAAGCCCTTTTTGGCCCTCAGCCCGCGCCCGTTCAAATCTTTGGCAACATCGCGCTAAATTCGTAAGCAATTTGCGCACAATGCCTTGAAATCGATGCCGCTCTCGCCAATATTCAACGGTGAGGGCGGTTTTTCTTTGCGCCGCCCACATGTTTAACTCTTGGAGGCAGAAATGGCCGATTATAATACGATCCGCGCCGGTGCCGGAACGCGCACAGCACAGATCGATGCAGGGCTTCGCGCCCATATGAACAAAGTTTACGGGCTGATGTCTGTCGGCCTGTTGCTCACCGCACTTGTCGCTTGGGCCATTGGCTCGAATGATGCGCTGCTCTCGATCTTCCGCGATCCGATCACGCTGCGCCCGAATATCATGGGCTGGATCGCGATGTTCTTGCCCTTGGGCATGGTCTTTGCCTTTGGCGCGATGATCCAGCGGCTCTCGGCGGCGGGCGCGCAACTGTTCTTCTATGCCTATGCGGCGGCTGTTGGCCTGTCGCTGTCCTATATCTTTGCGCTCTATACAGGCGTGTCGATTGCCCAAACCTTCTTGGTCACATCGATCTCTTTTGCCGGCCTGTCGCTTTATGGCTACACCACAAAGAAAGACATCTCCGGTTGGGGCTCTTTCCTGATCATGGGCGTGATCGGCCTGATCATCGCGTCGATCGTGAACATCTTTCTGCAGTCGCCTGCGCTCTACTTCGCAGTCTCCGCGCTTGGTGTGCTGATTTTCGCAGGCCTTACCGCCTATGACACACAGAAGATCAAGAACGACTACCTCGCCCATGCTCACGCAATGGATGATGAATGGCTCGCCAAATCCGCCATCATGGGCGCGCTGAACCTCTATCTTGATTTCATCAACCTGTTCATGTTCCTGCTCTCCTTCTTGGGCAATCGCGACTAGTCGCAAACACGAACACTCGACCGATAACAAAGGGCCGCAGATATCTGCGGCCCTTTTGCTTTTATGAAAGACGCAACCGCGCCTAGCGCGTGATCCAAAAGAACCGATAGCTCAGCGGATTATGCCCCGCGCTCAGCCGGTCCTTGCGGCGCCAAACGCTGATCGCATGTTCTGGCCGCGCAAATATTCCCGGCTCCAGCGAGAGATAATTCAGCAATTTCCCATCCATTGTGCCATGCCGCGTATTCTGAACTTCGGCAACGGCCAATGCGCCGCCGTGTTGGTGCCCCTGAAACATCCGTTCAATCGCATAGCGAAGCTTTTCCTTTTCGCGCTCAAGCGAATGATCAAACGCCATTCTGTTTAGCCCCGTCGATGCCGCTGATACGACCGAAGCAATCGCCCCGCCGCGCGATGCCGCCGGACGGCTGCTGCGCCCTGCAATTGAATAATTTGGGGCTTCGCCGATCCCCGCCCGATATTCACTCCAATGAAACGCCATTCTTCCTCCAAATCAAAAACCAACTGCCCCCGGAAACCGACTCAAAAGTCGGTTTACGAGCAAGGCCACTTTAGCGGCGATTTTCGCTACGGCAATCATCATGATAAATCAGGGCAAAGGGCGGGCGGATCATCGCCACATCTTCGCAAAGACCAAATCGCGCGCCGCCCCGGCCCCGCGCGATCTGGCCCTTGCCGCCGCTTAGATTTTCGCCCGAAGATGCACCGCCCCAAAGGAGACGCCGGGGCAAAGATGCAGCTCAATATCCGCGATGTGATCAAAGCCAAGCGCGCGATAAAACGGCGCCGCAGTCAGCGTGCTCTGACAATGCAATATCCGCGCGCCCGCCGCTTTGGCCGCCCCCATCGCATGACGCATCAACGCGCTGCCAATCCCGGCGCGGGTGTGATCCTGATGGGTCACCACATGGCGAATGTGGGCCATATCCGCCGGCCCCACGCCGCCTTGCGGGCCGACCCATGTCCACCCGCCCGCACCGACCAAAGCGCCGCCAGGCCCCTCGGCCACGTAATAAGTTCCGCTGGTCAAAAGCCGCGGGTTGGCGCGCGCAATAAGCGGCAGGATATCGGCCAAAGTCTCGCGATCATAATCCGCCCGCAACAGCGCCGGATAGGCCCTTGAGAGCAGCCGATCAAGCGCGTCGAAATCATGCGGGCGCGCGGTGCGGATGGAGAAATAGGCTGGGGCTTGCTCAACCCGAGCGGCGGCTTGGCTGCGCCGCAAATCTTGATCTGGCGGGCAATCCAAACACGGATCAAGCGAAGCAATCGGGGCATCTGGTAACATGGGTCTTCTCCGTTGGGCTAATGGGCGATCTGGGGCCCGAGGATTTCTCGGGTTGGGGATCGCGCGGCCTTTGGGAAAAGAAAAAGCCGCGCGAGGGGTTCTCTGCGCGACTTGCTCTATCTTGGTATGTCGGAAGGCTTACTTGATCTTGCCTTCTTTGTACTCGACATGCTTGCGCACAACAGGGTCATACTTACGCACGACCATCTTTTCGGTCATCGTACGCGCATTCTTTTTGGTCACGTAAAAGTGCCCTGTGTCTGCTGTCGAGTTCAGACGGATTTTGATTGTGGTTGGCTTAGCCATTTTAAAACTCCGGTTCGTCGTGCAACGGGTTGGCATGGCCGCCCGTGAAATCCTTGAAGCCCGCCTTGTAACGCGCTGAGGGGCCGAGTCAACCACTTCTGTCGCACATCCGACCAGTTGTTGAGAGTTTATTTACCCGCGCGGGCATCTGCGCCCATGCGCGGCGCTCAATCCGGTCGGTTCCCCGCCCCCTTTGGCGGCTTTTCACCCGCCAAAAGCCGTTTGCGCCAAATCAATGCATCCCCCGCATTTCCCTGCTCAAATACCCCAAGAACGGCGCATTTTACGCGCCAACACCCTCCAAAAGGAGCGACCCCATGACCCAGACAACACATGACTTCACCGCCCAAACCGCCATCGTCACCGGCGCAGGGGCCGGGATTGGCCGCGCCACAGTGCGCATGCTGGCAAAAGCTGGCGCGCGGGTGATCGCCACGGATATTAGCGAAGAGCGGCTTGCCGCGCTCAAGGCCGAAAAGCTCGGCGATGTGATCACTGTGGCGGGCGATATCTCCAAACCCGACCTGCCCGCAGCCCTGCTCAAAGCCGCCGCTGGCCCGGTGCATATCCTCGTCAATAACGCCGGCATCATGGACAGTTTCCTGCCCGCCGCCGAAGTGGATGACGCCACATGGGAGCGGGTGATGGCGGTCAATCTTACCGCCGTGATGCGGCTCAACCGCGCCGTTCTGCCCGGCATGATTGCTGCCAAATCCGGCGCGATCATCAATATCGGCTCCGAAGCGGGGCTGCGCGGCTCTTGCTCAGGCGCGGCCTATGCCGCCTCAAAACACGCGATCAACGGGCTGACCAAACACATGGCCTTTATGTATGGCCCCGCGGGCATTCGCAGCAATGTGGTGGCGCCCGGCGCTGTGGAAACCTCGATCGAGGCGCCCTTTGCCTCTGAATTTGCCGCCACGCGGATCGGGCCGATCCTGCAAACAACCCTGCCCGGCGTCGCCCAACCAGAGCAATTGGCCGCGACGATCTGTTGGCTCGCCTCCGAGGCGGCCTCCAACATCAACGGGGCGATTATCCCCTGCGATGGCGGCTGGTCGGCGCTGTAATCCGCGCCCAATCCACGCGCCAAACTTGCCGCGCCAATCCGCGCCAAACTTGCCGCGCAAACCCGCCTCGCGCGCCTGCCAAATAAAGAGCGCACGGGAAATCCCCCGTGCCTCTTTGCTCACTCAACCCTGAAAAATAATATGCGCGGATGGCCTATAAGCCGGATTTTGTTCCCCGGGTTGCCCCGGTTCGATGACCATTCCTCTGCGCGCCGTATTGCTACGGCGCTCTAGCTGCCAACCCGGGCCTTCAGGGCTAAAACATCCCTGCGAGCGGTATGCCTTGCGGCACGCTGCCCCGCGTGAGGCCCCTATTTAGCATTGCTCCCGGTGGGGCTTGCCATGCCTCTTTTGTTGCCAAAAGAGCGGTGCGCTCTTACCGCACCGTTTCACCCTTACCCAGCGTTTCGCAAGCGAGCCGCGAGGGCGGTTTGTTTTCTGTGGCGCTTTCCCTTGGGTTGCCCCAGCCGGGCGTTACCCGGCACCGTTGTCTTATGGAGTCCGGACTTTCCTCGCACGAGGTTGCCCCCGCACGCGGCCATCCGGCCATCCGCGCAAATGGCATTTAGGCGCTTGGGGCGGGCTGGTCAACGGCAAAGCGCGCCGCAAGATCCTGTGCAAGCGCCAAATCAATGCCATCAAAGCCCCCCGCAAAGCCCTGACGAAACCGCAAGCGAAACGCCCCGAGCAAGGCCTCAAACGGCACCTCAACATCATAGCCAAACGCCGCCAGCGCCCGCAGCATCATATCCCGATCCGCGCCCTGCCCGGCAATCTTCCCGGCAATCTTGCCTGTGGGCAAAACATCCCCCGCCCCAACTGCCAAACCCGCGCGCACAAGCCGCGCCCAATCAAAGCGCGCTCCGGGATCAAATTTGCGCCCCGGTGCCATGTCGGAATGGCCAATCACCCGGCTGGCAGGGATCGCCCAGCGCGCCATGATGCCGGCCAATAGCCCCTCAAGCGCATCCATCTGCGCGGCTGAAAAGGGCGCGTTTCCAAGGTTGGAAAGCTCAATCCCAATCGAGCGCGAATTGACATCCCGCACATCGCCCCAAGCCCCCGCGCCTGCATGCCATGCCCGCGCATCCTCTTGAACCAATTGACTTATTTGCCCGCGCGCGCAGATCACATAATGCGCCGAGACCTCCGCCACGGGATCGCAAAGCCGCGCGATTGCGGCCTCTGCGCTCTTCATCGCCGTGTAATGGAGGACGATAATATCGGGCCGCGCCCCGCCGCGCCGTGGCCCGCAATTGGGCGACGGACGCTGCGATATATCAGCGCTGAGCGGCAAGCCGGAAAGGCGCTGGATCCCATGTGCAGGCAAAGCCGTCGCCATCGGGATCAATGCCCTGCGGATCGCGCTTGGGACCGCCGCGCTTGAGGAAATCTTCCTGCGCCGCTGCGGGCGAACCGTATTTCGCACAGTTGCGCTGATAGCGGCTTTGCGCGGCAATAATCGAGCGGCTATAGATGCTTTGCCCAACCAAATTTGTGGTCGAAAGCGCATATTGAACCAGCGTCGCGGCGCCCCCCGAGCTTGTCGGAACAGACGTCGGCGCGATCACTTTATATGCCTCGCGTTGCGCGGCGATCTTCTGGGCATTGGTCTCAATCGTTTCGCGCTCGGTCACCGCGCCAAAATCGTTCTCATCCGAAATGCCCGGGTTGCTGGTATCAAGCACATAAGGCGTGGCTGGAGCCTCATCGCCGCCAAGGGCCGCAATCGCATCCGCGCCAATCGCGGCGTCCGATCCGGCCGCCGGGGGCACAATCGCATTCGTTTGCGCGCCCGAACTTGCGCCCGCCTGCGCACTTGCGCCTGAAAGCGACGCCTCGCGTTTGGCCCGCTCGGTCTCGTAATTGGTATAGGTGTCAAATCCGACGCCCGCGCCGCTATTGGGCACGGCAGGATCGCAAGCCGCCAAAGCAGAAAGCGCCAAAACCGGAACGATAAATCGCAAAGAACTCATAGCCGTATCCACTTCACCCAAGCCTATTGGCCTGTAACTACCACCATTTCGCAGGCTTGGAAACAAACCCAGCCGCCTGTTCAAGCGAATGTGCGATATTCAGCAGATCGCCCTCTTCCCATGGCCGCCCAATCAGCTGCAAGCCAAGCGGCAAGCCCGCAGAATCAAGCCCCGTGGGCACCGCAATCCCCGGCAATCCAGCCAGGTTCACCGTGACCGTGAAGACATCATTGAGATACATCGCGATCGGGTCCGCATCGCTCATCCCGCCAAGCTCAAAGGCCGAAGAGGGCGTCGCGGGCGTCAGGATCGCATCGACCCCTTGCGCAAACACCGTCTCAAAATCGCGCTTGATCAGGGTGCGGACTTTGCGCGCGCGGTTGTAATAGGCGTCATAAAACCCCGCCGAAAGCACATAAGTCCCAACCATCACGCGCCGCTGGACCTCATGGCCGAACCCTTGCGCGCGGGTCTTTTCATACATGTCGTCAATCGCATCGCCCGCGGCGAGCTTGGCCCGGTGGCCATAACGAACCCCATCATAGCGCGCGAGGTTCGAAGAGGCCTCGGCCGGCGCGATCACATAGTAAGCAGGCAGCGCGTATTTCGTATGCGGCAGGCTGATATCAACGATCTCAGCGCCCGCATCGCGCAACATCGCCGTGCCATCTTCCCAAAGCTTGGCGATCTCAGCGGGCATGCCCTCCATGCGATATTCCGCCGGTATACCGATCTTTTTGCCGCGAATATCGCCCGTAAGCGCCGCTTCAAAGTTTGGAACGGCCAAATCCGCGCTGGTCGAATCCTTGCCGTCATGGCCGCACATTGCCTCAAGCATGATCGCAGAATCGCGCACGGTTTTGGTCATCGGGCCGGCTTGATCAAGGCTTGAGGCAAAGGCCACAACGCCCCAACGAGAGCAGCGCCCATATGTCGGCTTGATGCCGGTGATGCCGGTAAAGGCCGCGGGCTGGCGGATCGAGCCGCCCGTATCTGTGCCGGTTGCGCCAAGGCAAAGATCGGCCGCAACCGCGCTCGCCGAGCCGCCCGAAGAGCCGCCGGGCGTCAATTTCGCCTCATCGCCTGCGCGCCGCCAAGGATTGACCGCATTGCCATACACGGAGGTCTCATTCGACGAACCCATGGCGAATTCATCCATGTTCAGCTTGCCCAGCATCACCGCGCCTGCATCAAACAACTGGCTGGTGATCGTGCTTTCATATTCCGGCTTGAAGCCCTCAAGAATGGCCGAAGCGGCTTGGGTCGGCACGCCTTTGGTGCAGAACAAATCCTTAATTCCCAAAGGGATACCGCACATGTCCGGGGCATCGCCTGCCTTGATCCGCACATCCGCCGCCGCCGCCTGCGCGCGGGCAATTTCGGGCGTGTTATGAACAAATGCGCCCAAAGCATCCGCGCCCTCAATCGCGCCAAGGCAGGCCTCCGTCAGCTCAACCGAGGTCAACTCACCCTTGCGCAAAGCATCGCGCGCACCGGCAATCGTCAGTGTATTCAACTCACCCATCGCGCCTACTCCACAACTTTGGGCACAGCGAAAAAGCCTTCGCGTGCATCCGGCGCATTGGCCAAAATCTTATCCTGATACCCGCCGTCGGTGACGATATCTTCGCGCCGCTTAAGCCGCTGTGGGGTCACCGATGTCATCGGCTCAACGCCCTCAACATCGACCTCAGAGAGCTGCTCAATAAAGCCCAAAATGGCGTTGAACTCATCGGCCAGCGCCGGAAGCGCCTCTTCAGGGACGCGAATGCGCGCAAGCTTGGCCACACGGCGGGCAGTTTCTGTATCGATCGACATCGCTAGGCTCCGAATACATCTGGATATTTGCCCCCGCGTTTAGCGCGCCGCGCGCCCGCCTTCAAGCATATGCCGCCGATAGGCCTCAATGAACCACGCAAGCATCGCGCCATTGATGCTGTGCCAAAGGAAATGCGTGCCATATGGCCAGGCCTCGCACAGCGGCAAATCGATGGTGCGGATGGTCAGCGAGATCAGCATCACAGCCAAACCAATCGCCAAATTACGCGCCAATCGCGGCGCGCGGCGCATCACCGCAAGGATATAAAGCCCAAGGATCGACGGAACAGGAAAATACCCCGCCGAAGAGCCAAGCAGCGTTATCCGCTGAAACATCGGCGCAAGGGCAACATTGAACGGCAGGAAAAACAAAACCAGCCCGCTGCCGCTCAGCCAATTGCGCCAAGGAAGGCCGCTCTGCCCGCCGCTCTGCCCGCCGCTCTGCCCGCTGCCTTGCCCGCCCTGTGGCCCAAAAATCGCCGGCAATTGCGCCCCGAGCCCAAACAAAAGCACCGCCACAAACAACATGATCGGCAAGACATCCGCCGCCATCGCCCAATTTGTCGCCGTGGTGTGAAAGAGAAAGGAACCAATACCCAAGAGAAACAAAATACCACATAAAATTCGCGCCAAAGTAAGCCCTTTGCAGCGTTTCCACATAAAAATTGCCGCGATGATAAAGCTGATATTGGTGACCGCATTGAGCGGCTCCGCCCAAAAGCTAAAATCCAGCCGCTCGCAATAGCCGTCCGTTTGGGCAGTCCAATTCATGGTGCGTTCTCGCCTTATTCAGTTGTTTTCAAGGGTAAAACCAACAAACCGCATAAGAACAATTCGCCAATAACTAAACGATCATCGCCGCTGCGCAAAGAAATCTTTCAGCAAAGCCTCTGCCTGCGCCGCGCCGATCCCATCATAGACCTCGGGGACATGATGCGCTTGGGGGTGTGAAAAGATCCGCGGCCCCTGCGCCACACCGCCCGATTTGGGATCGCTCGCGCCGTAATAAACCCGCGCAATCCGCGCCTGCGAAAGGGCCGCGGCGCACATCGGGCATGGCTCCAGCGTCACATATAAATCATGGCCCAAAAGCCGCTCTGATCCGGCCGAGCCGCAAGCCGCCCGCAGCGCCAAAATCTCTGCATGGCCGGTGGGATCGCTCAATTCGCGGGTGCGATTGCCCGCCGCCGCGACGATCTCGCCGCCCGGCGATACGATCACCGCGCCAACCGGAACCTCGCCGCGCGCGCCCGCCAATCTGGCCTGCTCTAAGGCGGCCTCCATATGGGATGTGAAACTCATGCTGCATCTTTGCCCTGCCCGCGCCGATCAGACAAGCGCTGCGTCGCGCGCCCTAATTCGCCTTCCCAAACGCGCCCTCCTGCGCTATCGCAGCCCTATGAGCGAACAAAACCCAAAAGACAGCAAAACCCCGGCCGGCGATCGCATCGCCAAAGTTCTTGCGCGCGCAGGCATCGCCTCGCGCCGCGAAGCCGAGCGGATGATTGCAGAGCGGCGCGTGACCGTGAACGGCAAAGTGATCGACAGCCCCGCCCTTAACGTCACAGATGCTGATAAAATAACCGTCGATGACAAGCCCGTCGGCGCGCCCGAAGCCGCCCGCCTCTGGCTCTATCACAAACCGCTTGGGCTGGTGACATCCGAGCGCGATGAAAAGGGCCGCGAGACTGTTTTTGACAATCTCCCCGAAGGCATGCCGCGCGTTGTCAGCGTTGGCCGCCTCGATATCAATTCCGAAGGGCTCTTGCTGCTGACCAATGACGGCGGCCTCAAGCGCAAACTTGAGCTGCCCTCAACCGGCTGGTTGCGCAAATACCGCGTCCGCGTCAAAGGCAACCCGACCGAAGACATGCTCAAACCGCTGCGCCAAGGCATCACGGTTGATGGGGTGAATTATCAGCCGATGGAGGTCAGCCTCGATCGCCTCCAAGGCGCCAACGCATGGCTGACCATCGGCATCCGCGAAGGGCGCAACCGCGAAATTCGCCGCGCCATGGAAGCGATCAATCTTGTGGTGAACCGATTGCTGCGCGTCTCTTACGGGCCCTTTCGTCTCAATGAATTGAAGCCCGGCGAGGTCGAGGAAATCAAGCCGCGCGTGCTGCGCGATCAGCTTGGCGTTACGGAGGCCGCTAAGGGCCACGCCGAGCCAAAAGCCAAGCGCCCCGCTCCAAAACGGACCCGCAAACAAGATGCGCGCCCCGGCCCCAAACGCGAGGGCAATAGCCCTTCCAAAAGGCCGCCAAAACGGGGCTAAATTTCTTGTAAATCTTTAAACACCGGGGGCAAATTTCTTTAAACTCTTTAAAGAACGCCTCCCCTTTTCCCTGTTTGCAAAAATCCCCCCAAGCGCGGGCCTTGCCATAGGTCAAACCCTGATCCTTACGTAAACGCCGTCAAGAAGCCCAAAGCCCGGTCTTTCCCAAAAGCCCGCCTTCGACTATGAACGCGCCTAAGTCTTAACGAATTTAAGGAGCGCGCCCCCATGGCTGACCTGCTGACAATCGAAAACCTTGGCACCCTTGTGATGCTGATCTTCCTCCAAGCCGTCCTTGGCTTTGACAACCTGCTTTATATCTCGATCGAGAGCCAACGCGCGCCCGTAGAGAAGCAAAAAGCTGTGCGTTTCTGGGGGATTATCATCGCTGTGGCGCTTCGGGTCGTCTTGCTGTTTTTGATGATCAACCTGCTCGATGCGCTCTCAGAGCCGTTCTTTATTATGGATTGGGTCGGCGTTTTGGAGGGCGGTGTGAACTTTGCCACACTGGTCTTTGTGCTCGGCGGTATCTTCATTATGTACACCGCCGTTAAGGAAATCGGCCATATGCTCACCATCAACGATCTGCATACGGATGTGGGCCATAAGGGCAAGAAATCAGCCGCCCGCGTGGTTGGCTTCATTGTCCTGATGAACCTGATTTTCTCTTTTGATTCAATCCTCTCGGCGATTGCAATCACCCAAATCTTCGCGCTCCTCGCCATCGCAATCCTCGTCTCTGGCGCCGGGATGCTCTTGCTCGCAGATACGGTGACAGTCTTCTTGCAGAAAAACCGCATGTACGAGGTGCTCGGCCTGTTTATCCTATTGATTGTAGGCGTTGTTTTGCTTGGCGAAGCGGGCCCTGCCGCGGCGCATGCGATGCATGATGATAGCCTCGCGATCAAGGTTTTTGACTATGATATCATCCCGATGTCCAAATCGACCTTCTACTTCTCGGTCATCGTTTTGGTTGCCGTAGAGGTAATCCAATCGGGCTATTCGCGCAAACTTACAGCCGAGCGCCAAGCACAGCGCAAAGCCCAAACCCATTGATCTGATAGGTCTTTTATGAAACCCGCGCATGGCCTATATCTAGGCCGTGCGCGACGCGCTTAAGGGGTGGAACCATGTCTGAAACAGGGCTTCAAAAGCTGGCCTATATGCTGCTTGTGGCATTGATTTTCTACGTATCAATTACGGGGATTTTCTAATGGCGCAGCGCTATGGCGGCAAATTCAGCCCAGAAGACGCGCCCAAAAACGCAGGCGCATCCGGCAACGATACCCTGCCCAAACGCCCCTTTGACGGCGCGCGCAGAACCCGCGCAGGCGGGCGCGTTAATCTGTTGTTTCTCGCGCCTTTACCGCTTTTGATCGCGGCCTTTACCTCGGATCCCATCGGGCTTGGCCTGACGCTCGCAAGCTTTGGCGCGCTGATCCTCGCCGCATGGCTGACCCGCGAAGGCATCCTCGCCCAAGAGGCCTATGAAGCGCGCAAAGTCGCCCGCCGCCCCGCGCTGCCACGCAAAATGCTGGCCTCGCTGATCACCGGCGGCGCGCTTTTCCTTGCGGGCTTCGCACAGGGCCAAGGCATTGTATCTGCTGCCATTTTCGGCATCCTCGGCACTGTACTGCACAGCTTTTCCTTTGGCCTTGATCCGCTCAAGGACAAGGGCATGGAGGGCATCGACACCTTCCAACAAGACCGCGTTGCCCGCGCCGTTGAAGAGGCCGAAAAGCACATTGATGCGATGAAAGACGCGATCAAACGCGCCACGGATCGCAAGCTTGAGGCCCGCGTTGAGCGCTTTGCCAGCACCGCGCGCGATATGTTTCGCACCGTTGAAGAAGACCCCCGCGATCTGACAGCGGCGCGTAAATATCTGGGCGTCTACTTGATGGGCGCGCGCGATGCGACGGTGGCTTTTGCCGATCTGTTCGCGCGCAATCGCTCGGCCTCGGCGCGCGATGATTACCTTGCCCTGCTGGATGATCTCGAGGCGAATTTCGCCGCCAAAACAACCGACATTCTCAGCGACAATCGCAGCGACCTTGATATCGAAATCAGCGTCCTGCGCGACCGTCTTGCGCGCGAAGGCGTGCGCACACAGACCCTAACCAATTCCGAATAGCCCCCCGTAAGAGGAAATCCGCTCATGTCTGACACCATCCGCACCAAGGCCGAAGCCGCCCTCAAAGAGGTCGAAGAAGTCACCGCTGTTGTTCTGCCCGAACCCTCAACCGAGCTAGTCCCGCTCGCCAAGGCCAAAGCGCCCATGGCCAAAGAAATCCGCGCCCGGATGAATGAGATCGACATGGAAGATACCAATTCCATCGTCTCCTTTGGCTCGCGCGCGCAGGCTGGCCTGCAAGAGATCAGCCAATCCATGCTCGCCGGTGTGCGCAACAAAGATGTCGGCCCCGCGGGCGATAGCCTTCGCTCGATCGTCACAACCATTCGCGGCTTCTCCGTGTCTGAACTAGATGTGCGCCGCAAACGCTCCTTCTGGGAAAAGCTGCTGGGGCGCGCCGCTCCTATGGCGAAATTCGTCGCCAAATTCGAGACGGTCCAAACCCAGATCGACAAGATCACCGACAACCTGCTGAGCCATGAGCACACCCTGCTTAAGGACATCAAATCGCTCGATATTCTTTATGATCGCACGCTGACATTCTACGATGAGCTCGCGCTTTATATCACCGCAGGTGAAGAGAAGATCGAAGAGATCGACGCCAAAGACATCCCCAAAAAAGAGGCCGAAGTCGCCAAAGCGCCAGAAGGCGATCAGGTGATGAAAGCGCAAGAACTGCGCGATCTGCGCTCGGCCCGCGATGATCTTGAGCGCCGCGTGCATGACCTCAAACTCACTCGCCAAGTGACGATGCAGTCGCTGCCCTCGATCCGGCTTGTACAGGAAAACGACAAATCCTTGGTCACCAAAATCAACTCGACCTTGGTCAACACCGTGCCGCTTTGGGAAACCCAGCTTGCCCAAGCCGTCACCATTCAGCGTAGCGCCGAAGCGGCAAATGCTGTGCGCGAAGCCAATGATTTGACCAACGAGTTGCTCACTGCAAACGCCAAGAACCTGCGCTCGGCCAACAAAATCGTGCGCGAAGAAATGGAGCGCGGTGTGTTTGATATCGAGGCCGTTAAACAGGCCAATGCGGATCTGATCGGTACCATTGAGGAAAGCCTGCAAATCGCCGATGAGGGCAAGCGCAACCGCGCCAATGCCGAAGTTGAGCTGCAGAAAATGGAGAGCGAGCTGCGCGATACTTTGGCCTCGGCCAAAGCCCGCGGCGACAAGACCGGCTATAACGCGGGCTCTTCGGTTCCCGGCGCATAAGCGCGCTTAACGGCGAAAAATTGGGGCCTTTCCTCTGATATGCGAGGAAAGGCCCTTTTCATTCATCCTGTTGATTTTATAGCAAAAATAACGATTTCTTTAGGGGCGAAACGGCTTGCCTTGCCCCAAGGCCTCAAAAATCCTCACCATGCGCTTTTGCTGTGTTTCGGGCCGTTTTGCCGAGGTCAGGCTATAATGAATCGCATGGCGTGCGCTTTTGCTAAGGCCTGCAAACGTGGCTTTTGCCCGCGCGTCCCCCTCCAAAGCCTCGAGAAAATAATCCGGGAATTCCAAGTCTTGCGTGAGCGAATAGGCCGCGTCCCATCGCCCATCCGCCTTGGCCGCATCGACATGCGCTTGCCCCGCCGCTTGCATCCGCCCGCTCTCGACCAAGGCCTCAACATGGGCGCAATTTTTCTGCGACCAGATTGATTTTTGCCGCCGCGGGGTAAAGCGCTGAAAATAGGCCGTCTCATCATGGGATTTCTTGATCCCGTCAATCCAGCCCCAAGCGAGCGCCTCAACCACCGCCCCTTGCCAATCAACAGAGGCCCGCCCCGAGCCCTTCTTGAATATCTTCAGCCAAAGCTCGTCTTCGCGGGCGTGATTTTCCGCCAACCAGTCGCAAAATTCCGCCGACGTCGCGAAGCTTTCAATCTTGTCCGGGTTTACGTCCATTGCGGGCCTCATCGCTCCATCGGGTATTGTATTAAGTTGCGTCTACCCTGATTATAAAACAAACGAGCAAATGCAAAGTTGCTTGGCATTGTGAATGGAATAGTTGCGAATATCATGGGTTTGGGGCGGCAAAAATTGCGCATGGCGCTGATGGTGGTGGCGGGGCTTGGCCTTGCGGCTTGCGATACCGTCACGGCAACATCGCCCCTGCCCAAAGCGCGCCCGCCAGGGCTTGCCCGCCCCGCCCCGGCGCCCAAAACGCCCTCTGCAGAAAGCCGCGAGCTTTCGGCCTATTTCAAGCGGATCGAGCAAGGTCTGTTGGTGCAAGGCTTGCTGCGGCGCGATGGTGGTGGGCCGGATGTGCCGTTCACTGCCCGCATGCTGGCCGACAACTTTGAGCGCATCGCCCTTTATGAAGAATACGCGACCTACGGCGGCCGCCTTATCGCCCAGCAAACCGCATCCCGCCTGCATCGCTGGGAAGGTCCGGTCAATATGGCCGTTGAATTTGGCGAAACGGTTCCGGCGGCGCAGCGCGCCAAGGACCGCGCCAGCGTGGCAAATTTCGCCGCCCGTTTGGGCCGGGTTTCGGGGCATCCGGTTCGCCTTGGAGGCGCTGCCAATTTCACCGTTTTGATCCTGAATGAGGACGAGCGGCGCGCCGTCGCCCCACGCCTGCGTCAGCTTTTGCCCGGCATCGGCGGGGCCGCGCTCGATAGCGCCATCAATATGGATCGCAACACCTATTGCGCGGTCTTTGCTGTCGATCCGGCCGACGACGGAAATTACAAGCGCGCCGTGGCCATCATCCGCGCCGAACACCCCGACTTGCTGCGCCTCTCATGCATCCATGAGGAGCTTGCCCAAGGGCTTGGCCTCTCCAACGATAGCCCCTCTGCGCGCCCCTCGATCTTCAACGATGACGAAGAGTTCGGCCTTCTGACAACCCATGACGAGATGCTTTTGCGCATCCTTTATGATCCCCGCTTGCGCGCCGGAATGCAGCCCGCTGAGGCGCGTACCATCGCGCGCGATATTGCAACCGAATTGATGGGTGGCGATAGCTAAGCCCCCGCGACGACACGAGAAAAGGAGCCCCAAATGGGTATTTTCGATTTCCTCTCCGGCGAATTCATTGATGTGATCCACTGGGTCGATGACAGCCGCGACACGATGGTTTGGCGCTTTGAGCGCGAGGCCCATGAGATCAAATATGGTGCTAAGCTCACCGTGCGTGAAGGCCAAGCGGCGGTCTTTGTCCATGAGGGGCAGCTTGCGGATGTTTTCACGCCGGGCCTCTATATGCTTGAGACCAACAACATGCCCGTGATGACCACATTGCAGCACTGGGATCACGGTTTCAAATCCCCCTTCAAGTCCGAAATATACTTCGTCAACACGACCCGTTTTGCCGATCTCAAATGGGGCACCAAAAACCCGATCATCGCGCGCGATCCCGAGTTTGGCCCCGTGCGCCTGCG
Organism: Halocynthiibacter sp.; assembly: GCA_047631555.1. Lineage (GTDB taxonomy): Bacteria > Pseudomonadota > Alphaproteobacteria > Rhodobacterales > Rhodobacteraceae > JBLHZY01. The sequence continues at coordinate 1,388,841 of JBLHZY010000001.1, forward strand.
CGCATATGGCACCTATACAATCAAGGTGTCTGACCCGGCCCGTTTCCTCACCGAAATCGTCGGGACGGACGGCGAATTCACCATGGATGAGATCAGCTATCAAATCCGCAACATCATCGTGCAGGAATTCAGCCGCGTGATCGCAAGCGCCGGCATTCCTGTGCTTGATATGGCCGCCAATACGGCCGATCTGGGCAAGCTGGTCGCCGCTGAAATCTCCAAAACCATCGCCGAATACGGGCTGGTGATCCCCGAGCTATACATCGAAAACATCTCCCTTCCCGAGGCTGTCGAAGCCGCCCTCGATAAGCGGACATCAATGGGCCTTGCGGGCGATCTGGGCCGGTTTACGCAGTATTCCGCAGCCGAAGCCATGACATCTGCTGCGGCAAATCCAAACGGCGGCGGCGGCATGGGCGCAGGGCTTGGCATGGGAATGGGCATGGCGATGGCCGGGCAAATGGCCAATGCAGGCCCTTGGGGGCAAGCGCCTCAAGCCGCGCCGCAACCTCAGCCCCAGCCGCAATATACACCTCCGCCCCCGCCCCCGGTTGAGCCGGTTTGGCACATCGCCGAAAAGGGCGAAACACGCGGACCATATTCGCGCGCCTCACTGGGCCGCATGGCCTCAGACGGTAGCCTCAGCCGTGAAACAATGGTCTGGACCCAAGGCCAAGACGGCTGGTTGCCCGCAGGCGAGGTTGCCGCCCTTGCGCTGCTCTTTACCGTCGCGCCGCCCCCTCCTCCGCCTGCATAAAGCGCGCAAAATATCCGCCCTGGCGCGCGCGCCGCGCCGAGGCACCTATGCTCCCACCGGACAAAAAGATGCCCCAGATCGATCCCTCAGATCCGCAAATCGCCCCCCAAGAGGCACACCGTTTTCCCTGCCCCGCCTGCGGCGCGGACCTGCGATTTGCGCCGCAAGACGATCAATTGGTCTGCGATCATTGCGGCCACACAGAGCCGATGGACAGCATTACCCAGGCCCCGCCCGCAATCAGCGAGCTCGATTTTCAGGCCGCCTTACACGCCCAATTGCCCGACCAAGCCATTGAAGAAACACGCATTTCCTCTTGCCCCAATTGCGGCGCGCATGTCGAATTCGATGCCAATACCCACGCCGCCGAATGCCCGTTTTGCGCAACCCCCGTCGTTACCGATACAGGCCTGCATCGCCAGATAAAGCCGCGCGGCGTTCTGCCCTTTGCCCTCACTGAAGAGCAAGCGCGCGACGCGATGGGAAACTGGCTTGGGCGGCTTTGGTTTGCCCCCAATGGCCTGCGCAAATACGCGCGCAAAGGGCGAAAAATGCAAGGCATCTACGTCCCCTATTGGACCTTCGATGCCGATACCAAATCGCGTTATTCCGGCGAGCGGGGCGATGATTATTACACCACCAAAACCGTGATGCGCGATGGCAAACCCGTCCAAGTCCAAGAGCGCCATACCCGTTGGCGCTCGGCGCGCGGCCGGGTTGCGCGCTTCTTTGATGATGTGCTTGTCCTCGCCTCAAAATCCCTGCCCAAGCGCTTTACGGATGCGCTTGAGCCATGGGATTTAAGCGCGCTTGAGCCTTACCGCCCTGAATTCCTCGCAGGCTTTCGCGCCGAGGGTTACACGGTCGAACTTGAGGACGGTTTCACCCAAGCGCGCGCCCATATGGATGCGATTATCGCACGCGATGTGCGCTTTGATATCGGCGGCGATCATCAGCGCATTCACAGCCTCGATACGGATGTCAAAGACATCACCTTCAAACATATCCTGCTGCCCATCTGGCTTGCCGCCTATAAGTACCGCGGCAAAACCTACCGCTTTGTCGTCAATGGCCGCTCTGGCCAAGTGCGCGGCGAGCGGCCCTATTCGGCTTGGAAGATCACATTTGCCGTAATCCTTGGGCTGATCGCGGCGCTCATCATCGGCTTTATTCTTGCCCAACAGCAATAGAGCCGCCCTTGCAGATAAGGCCCGTTACCGCTAACAAAGCCAAAACCGAACCCAGAGAGAAAGCGCCTCCGATGATCCTTAGCTGCGGTGAAGCCCTGATCGATATGTTGCCTCGAACGCTTGCATCGGGCGAAGCGGCCTTTGCGCCCTATCCCGGCGGCGCGGTGTTCAATACGGCCATTGCCTTGGGCCGTCTGGGCGCGCCATCGCGCTTTTTCTCGGGGCTTTCCAATGATCTCTTTGGCCAAACGCTCGTCGATGCGCTTGAGGCCAGCCATGTGGATGCAAGCCTTTCCTTGCGCGCCGACAAGCCAACGACAATGGCCTATGTGCATTTTGAGGACGGCCAAGCCCGCTATATGTTTTATGATGAGGGCACGGCCGGGCGGATGATTACACCCGAAGATTTGCCCCCCCTGCCCGACGATATTTCCGCTGTTTTCTTTGGCGGCATTTCCCTAATCTCAGAGCCATGCGGCACCGCCTACGAGGCCCTGATGGCGCGCGAAGCCCCCGCCCGCATCACCATGATCGATCCCAATATCCGCCCAAGTTTCATCACCGACGAGCCCGCCTATCGCGCCCGGATCGAGCGGATGATGGGCATGGCCGATATCGTCAAACTCTCGGATGAGGATCTCGAATGGGTTGAGGGGCCCGGCGATATTGCCGCCAAGGCCCATGCGATTTTGGCGCGCGGCGCGCAGCTTGTCTGCATAACCGAAGGGTCCAAAGGCGCGCGCGGCTTTACCGCCCATCAAGAGATCGCCGTTCCGGCAAAACGGGTCGAGGTCGCGGATACTGTTGGCGCCGGCGACACGTTTAACGCCGGGCTCTTGGCCGCGCTCAACGCCGCCGGTGTGCTCAACAAAGCTGCCATCTCCGCACTTTCCGAGGAGGTGCTCCATAGCGCGCTTTCGCTTGGCGTTCATGCCGCCGCGATCACCGTCAGCCGCCCCGGCGCCAACCCGCCCTATGCAAACGAACTCGTCTAAATGCGCGCGCTGATCCAACGGGTTGCGCGCGCCGATGTGCATGTGGATGGCGCGCTGATTGGCTCTTGCCCCGGCGCGGGCCTGCTGATCCTGATCTGCGCGATGCAAAATGATACCGAGGCCACCGGCCAAGCCCTCGCCTCGCGCATCGCCAAGCTGCGCATATTTGCCGATGAAGACGGCCGGATGAATAAGAGCATCCTCGATATTGGCGGCAGCGCGCTTGTGGTCAGCCAATTCACCCTCGCCGCCGACACAAAACGCGGCAATCGCCCCGGCTTCTCTGCCGCCGCCCCGCCCGACATTGGCCGCGCCCTTTATGAGAGCTTCGCCACAGCGCTCGCGGCCACGGGGATCCCCGTTGAAACCGGCGAATTTGGCGCGGATATGCAGGTCTCTTTGGTCAATGATGGCCCGGTGACGATCTGGATGGATACAGATCAGCCCAGCTAAAGCGGCGAATTCACAACGCTTTTTGAGAAACGGGAAGGCTTGGAGCGGGCGGAGGGAATCGAACCCTCATCTTCAGTTTGGAAAACTGGCGCGCAAACCCCAAAAAATGGCTTATCTACAATAGCATAACAAAATATGCAGTGGCACTTTGCAGGTTATCTGTCGGAAAATAATTGTTGGAGCGGGTGGGGGGAATCGAACCCCCATCTCCAGTTTGGAAAACTGGGGTCTTAACCATTACACAACACCCGCTCAGCAAAATGACGTTTATTTCATGAGTGTTAGGGCGTCAAGATAGCGAATGCGGAATCTGCTCAATCAATTACTTTGCCTTTTTAACAATCGGCCCAGTGCCGCCGTTGGCCACCCTGCACAGATGCTGCAGTAGCTGCCGGCCTTGCGGTCATTTGCGACGGCCGGACGATCTTGACCGGGCTAACTACAGCGGAGCTGTTTCTACATTGGGTGAACAACTCGCTGAATTGATCTGCAAAATTCTTTGAACCGCCAACGTTTGAGAGTGGAAACTTCAACGTTTCGTATCATTGTTCCAACTGACAGATTTCCACTTTCTCGCGCTTTCCCACCACGCTCCTTCGGAACGCCGCCAGCAGCTGTGGTCATTGTCCCCCGCAGGCCAAGTGTTGCGCTCTGCAATTAGAAGCCAAATCGGCGTAACCTCTTGTTGCGTGCAATAGTTCAAAAGCTCTTCTTCGCGAATTAAGTCTGCAGATCTGTCTTCGGCCGGCTTCATAAGCTTGATTAGCTCATGCCCTTCATCGTCAACCCAGCTTCTTACTCCAATGCTGCCAAGCCTAATGCCCAAGTCCTCTGCCAGCCAACGCTGTGGTACATAGACGCCAAAGCCATCAGGCAGCGTATTGTCCATATGGCCTTCCCAGTAATATCGAGCTACAGGATTCGAGTATCTGTAGTTCTCTGACGAGCCTCGAGTGACCTCGCTGATCTTTTCAGAAGAGCAAGTATCTCGCCAAAAAGCTTCCAATAGGAATGGCCCATCGATAACTTGGCGGGGATTGAAGTCCGATACATCCAGGGATCGGCGCTTATTGAGTTCAGCAACGAATTCTTCAGCATCGCCGTTTTTCACAAATACGCAGTAGATGAAGCGAAACTCTTCCTATCTTGCGCCATGTCCTGGGCTTGGTTTGGCATACCTCTGCCGTTCACAGTTAAACTCGTACAGAATTCTCCACCTTGCACTGTCGCCATCATAACGAACCAGCTTACTTTCAAGGCCCATTGTTGGGTCTTCCTCAAACGGCCAAGCTTTCAAATCCGCCTCTGATACTTCAGGCAGACGTATTTTTGGTTCTATCATCCAATCTTCATCCGCGCCTGACGCAGCTTCAAAACGCGAACTGATTGGCAGGATAGTTGGCTCAATATCACGATAAAAACTTTGGTGTGTATGATTACACCTGACCGGAGTCTCGGGCCACTCGTTCAGATACCAGAAATTGTCGGAGAGACGGGCTGCAATTTCGTCTAGCGCAATCCACTGGTACTTTTTCCCAATCTTCTCGAGAACGTTCTCGTGGCGCGAGCCATAGGCTCCTCGGCCATCATCAGGGAAGAGTTCCTTTGTCCAGCCGAGCTCATAGGCTCGTCTCGTGATCCAATATCGGCACTGTTGCACATCGACAGAATCGTACTGTGAGTACCCCAATCCTTCTCGCAGATACTCAAAGGAGAACCGCTCTTTTTCGAGGTCTTCCAACAATGCCTCAAAGGCTTGTCGTGCTTCAAGAACCTCGTTCTCAAGTTTTTCTCATCTTCGTCTACCTTCGGCTCGCCGTCGTCACCATTGGCTAGGTATTTGGTTATCCAAGCAGGAGGCCTGCTGCGCAATTCTTGGAAAGTAGCAAGGGCTGCCTCTCTTGCAGGGAAAGGTGAAACCACATCCTCTACAAACAAGTCTTTGACTTGATCCTTGGACATAGGCGCTGGGCAATACAACGTGGTTGCAAGAAAGGGCCTGACGCGCCCGGTAATGGTGTACTTTCCAAAGTCCCCCCATTCGTCGGAGGCGGACCGTAGAATTTCTTCCGACCCACGTTCTTCCGCAATCGCTTTCACGTCTTCAACGGTCACCTCAAGTTCAGGAGGCGAAGCCCCAAATGGCGATTTGCATGAGTCTAAATCGACTTCTGTGCTAAGTGGACCTGTCGCGGTTTGATGCGGCTCCTTTGATGGCATTTACTGCAACAAAGGAGACTGACTATGGGACTAAAACGGACGGACGAATTCCGCCAAGATGCGGTGCGTATTGCGCTGACCAGTGGGCTGACGCGCAAGCAAGTGGCTGACGATCTAGGCGTTGGGATGTCGACGCTGAACAAATGGATCACAGCTTTCCGCTTCCCAACGGGCGTCACCATTTTTTTGAGTTGATATCTCGCAGTATCGCGTTGTCGAGGATCTGCTCAGCCAGCAACTTCTTCAGCTTGCCATTCTCGTCCTCCAAAGCGCGCAACCGCTTCGCGTCAGAAGGTTCCATTCCGCCATACTTCGATTCGTATTTGTAAAACGTAGCAGAACTGATCGCGTGCCATCGACACACGTCAGCGGTCTTCTCACCAGATTCCAGTTACTTGATAATTGCTATGATCTGTTCGTCTGTGAATCGTGTCTTCATTTGTCCGTCCTTTTGTTGGGCGGACTCTACACAAAGCTGGAGGAGTTTTAGGGGCTCAAGTCAGTTGCCCAGATACAGAAAACAAAGACCAAAACCTCAGCTGCGCTTGTTCGCAGTCAGCCGCTCCAGCCATTCAGCGGCCTCTTCGTTTGCATCACTCAGAACACGGCCGTAACGATAACAAGTCTTGCTAATCTGAGGCGTGCTACAAGCCCGTGTGATGCTGACGCCATGCCTTGTGACCGCATTCATCGCCATCTCTCGCCTTCGCGACGGCCTTAACATGCGACATTGTCACTTGGACCAATGGCGCAACAAATGTGCTTCCAAGAGCTTCCTTCAGCAAGTCATTTGCATGCTCTTCTCAGCACACATGCGCTTGAGGCGGCGGTTCTGTTCAGCCATACCCTTCATCTTGACGATCAAAGACGTGCCCATGCCGCCAAACTTCGTGCGCCATTTGTAGAAGCTTGCGTTGCTCCCCCATGAATGCGGCACAGTTCAGAAACCGGCACGCCACCCTCAGCCTGCGTAAAGATACCCATGAGCGGTGCGTCGCTATATCGTTCTTTCCTCGTCAAAAATCTCCTTAGAAATACTGCCTAGAACATTTCACTTTTGAACACAGCCTATGTTATGGGGACTACCGCCTAAGTAGGAGGCTGTCTACCTGCACAAATCGCAGGCAGGCTTCCAAGCCAAACGCGTCTTAACAATTGGATCGGCTTCTACGACGCCGCGCGGCCACATACGGCGCTTGAAAACGGACATTTGATGATGCATATTTTGTTAACATACAAAAAATCGACCGGCGTGAACCCTAAACAGAATGCATCTTAACTAATCCGCAAAGCTGGTCAGGAAATATTGGACAATTCCATTGTTTAGTTGGTACTCTTCTGGTTTCAACGGCCGCAATAGGCTAACATGCATATCTAAACGCAGCCACGCTTCGATTTGTAGTTGCAAAATGTCACCGAACTTATGCAAATAGTGAAGAACACGATTTTGACAGCATAAAATGTGCTGCCTGGAGAGCGAATGCGCCGTTGTATACTACATTTAGGAGCTCATAGAACGGGGACGACCCTCCTTCAAGAATTCATGTTTGTTCGAAATATGTCTGCCGAAAAGCTTGGGTTACGTTTAATCGGGATAAACGAATGTCGAGGTGTGACAGGACTTCTTTCTGGTTTGATTTATGATATATCTATTGATCCAGGTGCACACCGAAAAGATGAGCGCCATCTATTTAATACAATCAAAGTCGATTTGTCCCGCGGGAAAAAAATTGTCTTAAGTGATGAAAATATAGCAGGAACTATGGAGAATATCCTTAATGAGATGACACTATACCCCAACATTTCAGCAAATACTTTAAGGCTTGGCCCTTCAATAGATTTGTTTGATACAATTTATTTTTCTATCCGGCCTCAGTATAATTGGTGGGTATCTGCTCTAGCATTTCTAACGCAAAAAGGTCACGTGCTGCCATCTTCAGAGACTATGGAAAAAATTTCTTCTAATGTAAGGACTTGGAGTACGGTCGTAAGCGAGTTAGCCTCGGCTTTTCCAGAAAAATTTCTGGTCATTCGAGAATTCGATAGTTTTATTTCAAACCCAAAGCGTCAACTAAGGGAAATAACTGGTTGGAATGAAGTTAAGCAGATCAAAAATATCGAAAAAAAGGTAGCTAATAAGGCTGAGAAAGGACTAAAAATTCTGAAGAGCTATAGTAGTCAAAGTTTAGGAAACGATCACGCTAATCTGTTGTTTTCAACCACTCAGAAAGAGCATTTGGAGATGCTGTATAGTCAAGACATTTTGAATATTGACGAAATTGTAAAGGGACGCGGAAAGTTTATCCGAGCTACTGAGGGCAACAAAAGCTCTTAAAGGTAGTATGTCAATGGTAACACTAGAGCAATCTACACTGAAAGTTGTGCATGTTTGGTATTTGCCCCATCGGGATGATGGCCTCCCATGAAGGGGAGGGGGATAGCTCAGAGTACTATGGTGTTGTGGTGGTTCCTCCATCATTCGATGATAGTTTGTACTTCACGCAACGAGTAGAAGATTTCATCGTTCAAAAACTCATCGGGCATTCGCTAACACTGGGCACCGCTTGCCCATACCTATGTATAAACGGTGGAGTTTTTTGTCATTGTCCTGTTTCATCCAGGCCGCGTACAAGCGCACGAAATTCAACAACCTTTGCATTCTAGCTCAAAAGAAGAAGTAGCACAGTGCGTCTACAAGTGAGGCTAGACGCTACAGTGAAAATGTGGTTCGGTTAACCTATCTTTAGCTTGATCTGAGTATTCTGAGACTGGCTTAGCAGTGCCCAATAAACATATCAAAGAAAACCTTAAAAATTAGGCTCCAAAGATTAACTATCGTTGGAGCCGATTTCACACGTTAACTAATTTTTCATTATTTTCGAATATCAACACCTAAATGTGGAAAAATTTAAAACTAGTTGGAATTTTTAGCGCAAGCCTTTCGTTTCATGCGCTTATCCTCTATCAAGCATATGGGCTTTTTTTCTCTTGGTAAAGGTAGACCCATTTTGAATGATTTGCCCTACAGTCGCTGTCGTTACTCCGTCAAAATGGAGAAGGTTTGCGGGCAAAAATTTTGCCCCCTCCGTCTATACGGTCTGACCTGTGCCCCAAGTTCCCTCCAGCTTTACGCGGAATCCTTGGAGTTAAATCTTTGGCGTTAGGCTGCCATCTTGTCCATGGCCTTTCTCTGTAAAAATCCCATCGGCGTCAGGTTGCCCAATGCTGAATGTGGTCTGCGCCAATTGTAATCCTCCTGCCATTCTTCAAGCGTTTTGCGGGCATCGCGCAATGTGCCAAATAGCGTTTCATTGAGGCATTCATCTCGCAACTTGCCCTTGAAGCTTTCGATGAATCCGTTCTGCTGGGGCTTGCCCGGCGCGATATAGTGCCAATCAACACCAGTTTCCTGAACCCATTTGAGGATCGCCATGCTGGTGAACTCAGTTCCGTTGTCCGACACAATCGTCTTTGGCATGCCTCGTTCAGCGATCACCTTGTCCAGTTCACGTACAACACGGTGACCAGACAATGATGTGTCAGCCAGCAGAACCAAGTTCTCACGACTGAAGTCATCAACAACTGCCAAAATGCGGAACCTGCGACCGTCTGTCAGGGCGTCAGACACGAAATCCAAACTCCTGCGTTGGTTCGGGCCATCCGGCGGGACCCTTGGCTTCCTTGTGCCCAAAGCACGCTTTCTACCGGCTCTACTGCGCACCTGAAGCTTCTCTTCACGGTAGATGCGCCTCACTTTCTTGTGGTTCACCTCAAAACCTTCTCGGGCGATCATCACGTGAATACGGCGGCAACCAAACCGACTGCGTTCACACGACACGCGTTTGATTGCATCTCGCAGTTCCACATCATCACCACGGCGTGACAGATATCGCACCGTTGACCGATCGATCTGCAGCACATCACACGCCCGCCGCTGGCTCACACCGTGCGCTTCGCACAGGTGAACCACCACTTCCCGCCTCCCAACGGGCGTCACCATTTTTTTGAATTGACTTCTCGCAACATAGCATTGTCCAACATCTGCTCTGCCCGCAAATTTCTTCAGCTTGCCATTCTCGTCCACCAAAGCGCGCAACCGCTTCGCGTCAGAAGGTTCCATTCCGCCATACTTCGATTTGTATTTGTAAAACGTCGCAGAACTGATCCCGTGCCGTCGACACACGTCAGCGGTCTTCTCACCAGATTCCTGTTACTTGATAATTGCTATGATCTGTTCGTCTGTGAATCGTGTCTTCATTTGTCCGTCCTTTTGTTGGGCGGACTCTACACAAAACTGGAGGTGTTTTAGAGGCTCAGGTCGGAAGGCTTCTCCCAGATCACACGATCTTTGGCAATCCAAAGGTGTTCTGGTTTACGCTGGACAATAGCTTCCTCTACCCCAGAAAGCGATCTTGCTTCTTTCGCGGTGTGCGCTAACACCCAACCATTGACGCTTCGAGCGCCCTTAGGATCCGCGGCTAATTTTATTTTCCAAACCTGTAGCATAAGTAGGGAATCACACATAATGGTTAACAAAATGTTGAAGCCTCCGAGATTTTTTGGTCTTTGCTTGGTATTATTTGGAAGCAAAGGAAGAGGAGAACGTAAGGTCAAATTTGTTGCTCAAATGAGTTCAAGATTGATGTAACGGCACAGATCGCGGAGCGGAGTATTCGGCAAAGGATGTGGCTAGATATCTGGGGATCAGTATCAAGTCTCCTAATACATGGATAGCGAGAAGCGACGACAAGAAGAAATATGAACAGTATTGCTGCATGCCGTCAGTTGTTGAGGGCAGTACAATAGATCACTTTTCCGCCTGAGCGCCAGACAGGGTTTGTGTGACTGTGACCCAAATTTCTTCAAAATTTGCACGGAGACCTTGGGGTTAAATGTTTGACGTTAGCCGCCTTCTTGTCCATCGCCTTTCTCTTCAAAAAAATCCATTGACGTAGGGTTGCCCAATGCTGAAGGCGACCGGCGCCAGTATTCACTGTTTGACTTCAGCACTCGCTGGACAAATTTGAGGATTTGAATAAAGGAGGATTTCTAGTTCATCTTATCGATTAGGAGATCGAGATGACGAAGAAGCCAACCACACCGAAAGACACAGGCGACAAGGTTATTAAGAACATCTGACTTAAGACGCGCCAAGCTTGTTCGTCCGAGAGGAAAATCCGCATTATTTTGACCAGTCTGCGTGGCGAGGAGAGCATCGCCGTTCTTTGCCGCCGCGAGGGCATTGCAGAGAGCCTGTATTACAGCTGGTGGTAAGAGTTCCTTGAGACGGGCAAGCGCCGGTTGTCGGGTGAAACAGCGCGCCAGGCGACGTCATCAATGACTTGAGCCCCTAAAACTCCTCCAGTTTTGTGTAGAGTCCGCCCAACAAAAGGACGGACAAATGAAGGCACGATTCACAGACGAACAGATCATAGCAATTTGAGGTGCCCCTAGTTTCCTATACACCTGTCGTGTTCATTCTCTGTTGTTTGATCTCATAGTCAACCGGTGACAGCATGCCGTTGTTGGTGTGCTTGCGTGTCGGGTTGTAGAACATCTCGATGTAATCGAACACGTCTTGCCTTGCAGCGTCGCGTGTCTGATATGTCCGTCGCCTGATCCGTTCACGTTTTAGCAGTTGGAAGAAACTCTCGGCGACAGCATTATCATGGCAGTTCCCACGTCTGCTCATGCTGGCAATCAAATTGTGCTTACCGAGAAATGATTGCCATTCTTTGCTGGTGAATTGCAAACCTTGGTCAGAATGGATCATGACCTTGGCCTTTGGTTTGCGCCGCCAAACAGCACTTAGCAACGCTTGAAGGGCGAGATCCGTCTTCATGCGCGATTGCATGGACCAACCGACAATACGCCTTGAGAACAGATCGATCACGATAGCCAAATACGACCAGCCTTCGTGTGTCCTGATGTAGGTGATGTCGGTCACCCAGACCCTGTCTGGTGCATCCAACTCGAACTACCGGTCCAATGTGTTATCAGCGATGATGGCTGGTTTGCCGCCATACTGGCCAGGGCGACGTTTGTAGCCAATCTGCGCTGCGATGCCCGCTATGCTGGCCAAACGTGCAACACGGTTCTCTGAGCAGGTCTCACCCTGACCCAGAAGATCATCGTGCAGTTTGCGATATCCGTAGACCTTACTGCTGTCGGCCCATGCTTGTTGGATCATCTCTGTCTGTCGCACGTCTTCGAGCGCACGCTGACTTAGCGGTTCTTTAAGCCATGCATAGAAGCCGCTGAAATGAACCGCCAGCACACGACACATTGCGCGCACCGAAAACTCAAAGCGAGGTGTCTCAATAAACGCATACCTCACTGAGACTCGCGCGCTAGGTGTGCGCGCGTCCATTGCCCTCGGACCAATGGCGGACAAAGGCCACGCCCTTTTTTAGTATGTTGCGCTCCTCGGTGACCCGCGCCAGTTCTCGCTTCGAGCGCTTGATCTCGGCAGCCTGTTCTTGAGCAGCCCCACTTGAGTGGTCCATGATGAAAGTTAGTGCATGATAGGCCTTTGATCCATGGGCACGATGGCTTCTGGCGCAGGTGGGCGGTAACCCAATGCACTGTGTGGTCGTTTGATGTTGTAATGTTTCCTCCATCTTTCAATGATGATTTGGGCTTCACGCAGGGAGTAGAAGATTTCGCCGTTCAGCAATTCATCCCTTATTCGCCCGTTGAAGCTTTCGCATTACCCGCTCTCCCAGGGTGACCCAGGTTCGATGTCGGCAGTTTTTGCCCCAACCGCCTTGATCCCATCCCTGACGGCCTCGGCGATAAACTCTGGGCCGTCGCCCATTGGGCTCGAACCAATGGCGCCTTCAATGGGCAACTCATACCTAATATAAGCAGGCACACCCCGCAGGATGAACAGGTCAGTCAAAGCATCTATCACCTCGTTCGAATTCAATTTCCGTTTCACCCGGATCGCTAAGCATTCTCGGCTATGTTCATCCAAGATGTTGAGCGTCCTAAAAGCACGACCGTCCTCAGTGCAATGATGAACGAAGTCATATGATCCCATTGGCTGTCAGGGCATGTTTACATGCCCGAGAAGCAGACGTGATCACGGTACTCCGGGCGGAATCGTACACAGGACCCATCGTTCATCCAAAGGCGACCTTTCTTTGGCTGTTTCATTGGTACTCTAAGCCCCTCGCGTCGCCACAAACGCTCCACACGTTTGTCATTTACCTGCCAGCCAGAATCTCTCAACAAGGCTGCGATCCGACGGTAGCCATATCGACCGTACTGGCGCGTCAGCTCAATCATGTCCGCGACCAAACGCTCTTCATCAGCGCGTCCACTTGGTAATCGGCGTTGTGTAGATCGGTGCTGGCCGAGAATGCGACAAACCCGTCGCTCAGAAACCTTGAACTGACTACGCACATGGTCAATGTAGGCACGGCGGCGTGAAGGGCTCAGAAGTTTCCCGATGCGGCCTCCCTCAAGATCAACTTATCCAGCGTCAGATCTGAAACTGCACGCCGGAGGCGTTCATTCTCTTTCTGCAGGCGCTTCAGTTCCTTGAGTTGTTCTGTGCCCATTCCCCCGTACTTCTTCTTCCACCGATAATACGTTTGTTCAGTCACGCTGATCTGTCTGATTGCGTCAATCCGAGGCATGCCTTGCCCCATCAAAACTTAAACCTGCCGTAACTTAACGACAATCTCTTCGGGCTTTGGTCGTGTAATGGCCATCTCTGGACCTCCGCTTTCCTAACTATAGGGGCGGACCACTTCAAAGGGGGAGGCTCAATTCCCTTGTTCATATCCGTCTCTCCTTGGTTCCAAGATTACCAAGCAAACCGTCTACAAATCTAGGGGCACCTCAGTTAGGTGGAAATGAAAGCCACGGAAAAGTCAGCAAACTAGCTGTGCTAAAAATTCAACTTTAGATTGAAAATTAAACTTTGTTTCACCAGTTTGAAGCAAGCTGTATTTGCAAAAGATAGGGAATCAGATGACCTTGCTGGAAATTAAAAAACACGACAGTTGTGAAGCTGAAAGCGGCAACTTGCGGGAAAATGACGCGACACCTCTTGGAATGGCTAAACTCATTCGACCAATGAAAGAAGCCGCTTATTCATATTTAATTAAGGGAGAGAATAGTGTTGCTAACTCTCTTTTTAGAGCGGTGGCGGTCCTAGAAGAAAAGGCCAAAGCTTCAAGCAAATAGAGATGCCCGTTGTCAGTATTATTGGAGTCGGATGTAGCCAAACCTAAGAGGGCTCGACCGGATCGGTCTTGATCGTGACCTGCCCCCAAGTCTCCCTCATTCATAACGAAAGTTTACGGGTTTGGGTTTCATATTCTTCATTGTCAGTTTGGGCAAGCGCCTCGTGCGCGGAGCCCTCAAAGTGCTCAAGCGCTCGACACACTTCAGCGAGTGTTTGGTTCTTCAATGATGAGTGCGGCCTGACATAGTTGTATTCGTACCGCCAAAGGGCCAGTTTGCGTCGGGCTTCGTCTAACGTATCGAGGATCTCCCCGTTCAGCAGTTCATTGCGCAGACTGCCGTTTAAGCTTTCGATGAAGCCATTTTGCTGCGGATTGCCTAGAACAATGTAGTGCCAATCCACGTCGGCGTGTCTTAGTCCCGTAGAACTGTGCCACAATTTGATTGGCATAGGAGGGTTTCAAGATGGCTCGGAAACGGTATTCGGACGAGGATGCGCTTGAGATACTACGCGAGATCGATGTGCCTTTGCATGATGGGTTGAATGTTGTGAATGCGTGTGGGAAGGCGGGGATTTCGGATAAGAACTATTGCTATTGGCGCAAAAAGTTTGGTGGCATGGGACGCCCTCAGCTTTCTGAGATGCGTGCTCTGCAAAAAGAGAACGAGCGACTAAAGAAGAATGAGCCATTGTCAGACATTGGTCCGAGGGCAATGGGCGAATGCAGAGATGCAGAGATGCAGCTCAACGAGTTGATCCTGAAGGAAAGCCTGGATCATTTAAAGCCGATGGCCTGACGGTTGATGGGTTGCGTCAGGCCGTGAACCACACCCGTCAAAAGCTGAACACATCCGAACGCCGCTCATGCTTGGTTTTGAGGCAACACGCTCCAGTCTTCGGTATCGGGCACACCCAACAAATGATGAGCAATTGCGCCTAGCTATGATCCGATTGGCCAAACAATGTGGACGATACGGTTACAGGAAGGTCACCGCGCTGTTACGAATGTAAGGCTGGCGTGTCAATCACAAAAAGATCGGACGTTTATGGGGCGAAGAAGGGCTGCAGCTCCCCCAACGTCACAAGAAGAAGCGGCGGCTTTATCACAAAGACAGCTCCATCATCTCATCAGGCTACGCTGCACACACCAGAACCACATCTGGGCGATAGACTTTGTTCATGACAGGCTCAGCAATGGACGCAGCTATAAGATGACGGACAGCTGACGGTACTGGCTGAGTATACCCGCGAGGCGCTCTGCGTGGCGGTGCGCGCCA
>JBLHZY010000002.1:0-947533 GCA_047631555.1 Halocynthiibacter sp.
GCGGGATGCAGGCAGTCTCAGGCACAGCCTCAGCCAGTTCACTTCACTGCCCCCAATCGCCGCGACCCAGCTCAACAGCTGTTGGGAGAACGCCAAGCAAATTTAGGCGCAGTTCAACCTCTTGGGCGCGTTCGATGGCCTCTTTGGAATAGAGCGGGTGGTGCTCAAACACTTGCCAAAAATCCATCTGTGTCGCGATCAACGTACCACCATTCATCTGTTGAACGCGCTCCGCCTCCGGGACATCGGACGGGTTGAGCGCAAAGGGCACCCATCCAATCCAGCGTATGCCACTTCGAGCGCGATCGAGAGGGTGGAAAAGCTGGAAATAATCATCCGGCCCAAATTCTAAGTGCTGCGGGCGCTTCCATCGGGTGATTGCCTCTACGAGGGCAATCATATGTTCGGCAGTGAAGTTATAATCGGGGCGAAAGCGTTTGAAATTGGCCCTTAATCTAGCTCCAAAAATACCCCAGCTATAGTCAAAGTTGTAGTAGACCTTCTCGCCTTCGTCGAAGCTTTCTGTATCGTTGAGTACAGAGATAGCCCCTTCTTCATCAGCATATCCAGCAGCATCAGAAATACGATTTGAATCAGCCAGATACTCTGCTTCTTGTTCCCATAGACGCAGCCCCCCCCCACTCCAGCCCAAGTTACAGATTTGTAGGTTTTCAACCATCTTGAGAAGTTGGAAGAAGTCTTTGCCCGCCTCTTCATAGGACGAATACTCCACACCATAACGATGCGGCGTTAGGTTCACTATGAGGTCCAGGTCGATAGGTTTTCGCGCAACGTGCCATTTTTCTAACCATTCATCCATGGTCGAACCTCCATCTCGTGATACCACCCTTTGATTTCATCCAGAAATAGCCTCCCAACATAAAGTCTCGTGTCCATGTGGCTAAAGACCCACGTCAAATCGACATCTCCAAAGTGTGGAACGACGGCACTATGCTGACGACGACCTTGGCGGACCATCGGCAGAAAAACATTGTCATAAACTTTGGCAAGATTTGCCCATTCACGTAATTCTGGCCCGCCCTTTGCCGACCAGTCCTTCGTTTCCAAAAAACCTTCATATCCATGTTTCGCCTCGTACAAATGACACTGAGCGGGATGCAGACCATCAAAGTCAACGCCAGAGAAATTCCATTCTTCAATCTTGGCTGATGCTGGATCATACCAGTGCCAAGGGCAGACAAAATTCTGATAATCATATCCGCGCTTCTGCGCTGCGCGTTGCTGTGGTGCTGGGCGTGTTACTGACGCGCCAACAAGACGCGGTTCGCACTGCTCACAGGTATCACACTCAGTCTCATCTTCTGTTTTTGTTTTTGTTTCGGTTTCGGTTTGCCCATCGGGCTGCGTTTCAGGGTCAGTTTGTGTTTCTGGCTGCGTTTCGGTTTCTGTGCCTCTGGGCGGGATTCTTGGGCGCCTTGGAGGCAGCTTTGGATCGGTAGGCGGCCTAGGGTTTGGGCGCGGTGCTGGGGGCGCTGGCTGAGGCACAGGGCGTGGTGGTACTCTTGTGGGCTTGGGCTTTGGAACGGGGAGAGGCCCCCGGAATTCTCTCCCAATTGCCTCCATCAGCTTCTTTATCGCGCGTCCACGTCCGCTCATGTCCACCATACCTTTTCGATTTGGCCTTGTCTCTGAGCAGCGCTTCTGAACAGGGCGCATACATCCCCAAAACGGATATCTGGGGTACCTGTGGCACCATTTAGCATCGCTAAGATATCCTCATCCGTCCAAAAATGAGGCACACGCAAAACATGCAGCATAATAAATCTCATACGCAGTTTTGGCCTCTTAATCCCGAAACTTAGCGCTGCCTTACGGCCCTCACGTACTTGCTCAAAAAGCTGCTCATCCGAAAGATGCACCACATCAGACGCGTTCTTTTCACGGAATATCTGCGCTATAGATCGGTCATTTCGATCCACGACAATCTCGCGCATACTATCACGCAGACCTGTGGGTAACTTCATCCGTTGCTACCCTTCTCATTCGCATGGTTTGGAACGAAAATACGGGCGCGATTTCGAAACGTATCGATGCAAATCATTGTCGCAATGGCCTCGGAATGAAGATATTCGAAGAAGGCCACAAGCTGTTCGTTGCGCGCTTCAGCCAAGACTCTGACCTCCCAAAATCTGTAATAGTACCACTTGCCTTTTTCATCCTGAACTTTTGTGAACTTCCTGAAATGCCGCCACATTTCATCCAGTGACGCATTGGAACGCAGGTATATTCCTGGCTCTTTATCCCATAAGTGCCAAGGCGCATTTGAGCGGCTAAACAGGTTGCGCGTGAAGGTGTTGCCCTCTTCTAGCCGCACGATCCACGGCGCGACATCTTTGAGTTCTTCATAGGCATCGCCCTTGAACAGGCAGCGGTGTTCGAGCCTAGAATTTCCCAGTAACTCAACTAGGTTCGTTACTTTTGCAGCATCTAATATGGCATAAGTCTTCAGAGGCGGGGCATCAGCAATATCACCACCAACCGTTACACTCTCAGAATGCGTTGGGTCTTGCTGACCAAAGAGGTGAGAAAAGATTGCGTCTGGTACGGTTTTAGGCGCCGAAGCACCAAACTGATCATCAAGCGGTAAAACCTCATCAATCTCCTTGATCTGAGGCAAACGCTGTGTGCGCACATTTGATACGCCAGATTGCAGAGCCCATACATCGTCAAAGATTTGATCGGTGGGCATACTTGTGTGCCTTAGAATGGTTTTACTCGTTAATACTTACATTATGTTATCTAATATTGTGGGGCGCAAGCCTTCTTAAATTACCTTAGCGCCAATTGCGTTCAGGATTTTTGTTAAGCAAATGCACGTCGTTCGGGACTGCAATAATGCAAAGGCAGCGTGATTTGGGTTGAGAGCGGATGAAAAAACAAAAAGATTGTTCTCTCACCACCATCGCTTTCGCGACCGCCTGGATGTCCGCTCACGTAATTGCGAGGGTCAAAATTCGCAAGCGCAGCGAATGACCGCTTGTCGCCCACTCTCCTCACCGGTCCCAATTCATTCCCTTAACCCTGGGGTCAAAATCAAAGTCATCGCGGCCAAATTCCAAACCCAAGCGAGGGTGATCTCGAACGGCTTGCACCCCGCTTGGGCTGATACGGATGCGCCAGCTTTGGCGGTCCACAGGGGCCGCGTCCTGAAACACCGCGCAAGTTAGCACGGCCAGATTTGCGCCATTGTCCGGGTCGCGGACAGATTGAAAGCGGATGATGTCGGCCCCAATTTCGCGCACGGTCGCGGCCAGATCCTGACAGGCCAAATAGTCTGTTGGGTCGGTCCAGATCTTCTGGTTGTTCGCTAGCGCACCAACGGTCAAATCCAGTGCGGCATCCGTTCCCACACCGACGCAAAATGCGGTGTAATCCGCAGGATTAACGGGGAACGGAGTTTCGGGGCTCTCTGCGAAAAACAGAAAACGATAGAATACCATTTCGGTCACCGCCGTTTCAGGGTGCTCAGCCCCATACCAAACGCCAGGTGTCAGGCCCGCTTTGCGAAACCGTGAGCCGTAGGGATAAGGGCGATATCGAAACGGTGTGCTAAGAAGATAATCAAGGTGCTGACATTCCGCTGGGACCGGTGGTTTAGTGTCTTCCAGAATGTCTTCCAGCAGGTTCTGTTCGTCCAAATTGTCAACCAGACTGAGCGTAGACACCACGTGCTGCGCCTCGACCAGACGCCAGGCCTGCGTGTTTAAAGGGCGCAGCTCAGATCGGAGCGCGTCTTGCGTCCAGATATGTAACGACATCGGCAAGCCCCTGTATTGAAACCATTCTATCGATCGGGCGCCCACTCAGGGCCGTGTTTTCAGATGTGATCCACGCCTTGGCGGCAGCCTCATCTCCGCCAACAATCGCATCCAGTGAGCGGAACACCCTCACAAGCAGCGCCGCGAGCTCAAAGGACTTGGTGTTTTCACTGAGATCAGCCTCGCCATTGCGCATGCGCGATACCTGCGCCTCAGATAGCCCCAGAACAGCTGAGAGCAATTTCCCCGACAGGCCAAGCCGCACCCCTGCCCGCATGGCGGCTTTGGTCAAAACGGCCCCGCGAGCGGGGGCTGACTGATTGATCGCATGATTTGACATGAGCACCTCAATTTATACAGGAACTATATATCAAAAATATTTCACAGGAAAGAGAAATGCGTAATCTATGCGATCATCCCTGGGGCGCAGCAGCTTGCTCCATAAATCGATCGACCCGTGCGGACGCTTCCTTATAGGCTTTAACATCTGGCGTCGGTCGCGGTTCCGCACCGCTTTCACCAGAGGTCATCGCATCGATTTCAACGCGTCTTGCAGTTTTTACCGCCCGTCCTGCCGATACCTGCATCGCCCCGATTTTCACCTCCAGCGCCTTAATCTGCCCTTGCAGGCCGCGCATTTGGTCCCCCGCTGAGGGGTATGGCAATTCGCCGGTCTGTTTGTCGAAGATCTGCTTAAAGAATCTGTCATTATAGTATTTGATCCGCTTAGCACGCACCGGCATTTGTGCGTCGACGACCAAAATGATGTCATCCAGATCCATACGGCGCGCCTCATCTTCGGGTAACAATGCCGTCTCCTCGGTCCGCTCAGACATACTGCGACCAGCAAAGGGGTTGCGACCAACGGAACGCGAGCGGGTCACAACGCGCTTTGTGGTTTTTCCAACGGCTTTGCTCAGCTCCTCAATGGTCTTCTCATCCGAAGGTGTCAGATAGAGTTTGATTCCGGCGTTACCTTGCAGGGCGCGGCGAGCATTTTCGCCGTAGATCTCGTCCAGCGCCGGGATGGTCTGGGTGACGATCGCAAGATTAGCGCGATAGGAACGCAGAGTTTCAATGCTGTCGAGGACGATCGGCATTTTGCCGAGGCGATTGAACTCATCAAGCATGATCATCACCGGCCAGGGCTCGTCTTTGTCCGGCTCATGGTCCTGCAATGACGCCAACAAGTCTGAGAAGAAAAGACGGATCAGCGGCGCAAGCGGTTTCACCATCAGCGGCTCAACCACCAGATAAACTGAAAACGGTGTCTTGCGGATGTCTCTGAAGTCAAAATCCGAGCTTTGGGTCACGCGATCGATAGCTGGGTTTGACCATTGCTTGAGGCCTGATGTCATCAGCAGCGACAAATAGGAGGTCAGTGTATCGTTGTTGGTCGATGCCATGCGCATGAAGATCAGCTTGGCGGCTGGACTGGCCACCTCGTCAGCGCGACGACGGTATTCTTTTTGTTTATCACCGCCTGAAGCTGTGATGCGGTAGATCTCGCCCAAGGTCGGCCGTTTGCGCTCAAAAGCCAACAGACCTGCCGCCACAAAGAGATCAATCCCGCCATCGAGCAGACCTTGCACACGGTCGCTTTCCGCTTGCAAAAAAAGTGACGCCAAGAGCTGCAGTTCCATTTGCTGCCGATCGACATTCTCGAGCGCCGCGATGCGCAGCAAAGGGTTGTAGCGGTGCGAACGACCATCTTTCCAGTCCGTCGGCGCGAACCGAAACACCTTGTCGCCCTGCGATGCTCTGTGACGCGATGTTGCCTCGAAGTTTTCGCCTTTCACGTCGAGGACGACAGCGCTGCCCTGATAGGTCAGAAGGTTCGGGATAACGAATCCCGTCGTCTTACCACGCCCGGTCGGGGCCACGATCAAGGCATGCGGGAAGACCTTAGACGTGACGAACTTTTTTCGGCTCTTGGGCGTGCCCATTTTGCCGAGGACAAATCCGTGACCGGTCTTCCCGAAAAAACCGTTCCGCTTCATCTCGGACATGTGCTGCCAGTGGGTTTCACCGAACTTGGTCAGCGCGTCGTTCATCAATACGGCGCTGAGAAGAACACCGGCACCGGTGCTGATCCCGACGATCAGGTGGACGATCTGAATATCGTCTGGCTGGATTGTCCGTAAAGCCGCATAGCCGCGCGCCAGCATCAGAAAATCAATATCCGCCCCAATCCCAAACCAGTGAAACGTCAGATAGGCCGAGGCCAGCACATAGCCCAAAGCTGCGCCGAGCAAGGCAAAGCTGAAAACGCCAAGCGCGATCCGGGTCTTACCCATGTGTCACGCCTTTCTCCCCGTCTGCATCAATGTGCCGCTCGCGTTGAACGTCGACCTCTTCATTGGCGATTTCATCAAGGACGTGCTCCATCGCTTCGCTGTTGGCCAAAGCCGTATCACTCTGAAGATAAGCCTTGGCTGCATAAAGCCGGTCCAGACGGTCGCTCATATGCTCTTCCAGCGTACCCTCATCGCCTGCCGCGAGATCGGGGACATTTTCTTTGCTGACCAGTTCTTCCAACTCGGCGCGCAACGTTTCGCGCTCCAGATCATTTCGGAAAGGATCCGTGGTTGGGTCTTCCCTCAGCCGACCCAAGACTTCAGCAGTGAGGGACGGCAATCGATCGCTGATGATTTCCTGTTCGACGGGCTCCACGTCCTGCGCCTCCCCACTGTCTTTGAGGACATTTGCCTCCGCCAACACGCGCCCCAGATCGGTGTGGACCTGATCAAGGCGATCGATCGTTTTTTCGAGCTCATCGGTGCGCGACAGGTCAAAGCCCTCGCTGCCTGCGATTGCCTTCAGATCCTGCCCAAGCCACTGCCGCTCCAAAGCAGCGTTTCCCGCGCCGATTTCAATGCGGCGGGACACCTCTTGCAAACTGATGCCAGTGCCTTTCAAAGCGACCTCGACACGCTCAGCCAGATCTGGATCCCGCAATGTGTCTGCTACCTCGGCCTGAATGTTGGCGGCAGAGTAAATCCCGCTCTTTGAAGCGTGCTCCAGCAGCGTGTGGGACTGGGTACCAATCGGGCTAAGATGCGACAACGAGCGATAGATGTCGTTCAGCCCGTGTTCGAGCTCGGCCCGGCGCTCGACTGGGGCCTCGGCGACAACACGCTCGGCCTGGCCAATCTTGTCATGGAAAGCATCCACGACCTCATCAAACGAATGCTGTTCTTCAGCCATGCCATATACCTTTCCATCTGCTTCAATTGGTTTTCCCTGCGCCAAAAGCGTCGCGGCCTTGTCCAGGGCTGCCGCAATATCAAGTTGGTTCTCACGTGTGGCTTCGGCTGCCAGGCCACGATACAGCCGCGTGTTCTGCGATATTTCAGCCAATGCGCGATCAAGCTCTGGTCCCACGCGCTCCCGTTCGCTCAGCGCCTGTCCAGTGCCTGTCGCACTGCGATACTCTGCATCACTTGCGCTCCTCGTCGTGATCCCGCGCTCGAGCTTTCGGGTCGCCTCAAGCCGCAGCCCATACCGATCAGACACCTCCACCATCGCCTCGCGAAAACTGTCGTAGTTGAAGTGGTGCCCCTGCTTGAGAAAGAAGAACTCGCCGTCCTTGCTGCGCCGGTTCAAAACGATATGTGCGTGCGGGTGATCACGGTCCTCGTGCACGGCCGCGATGTAATCGAAATGGCTGCCTTCGCCTTGAAAGAACCGCTCACAAATCTCGCGGGTGATCTCTGCGACGTCCGCGCCGCGCGTACCAATCGGGAAAGCCATCAAGAGGTGCGACGTATGCCCTAGCTTTGGATGAAACCCCTCGTTCCACTGCGCCGAAAACCGACGTGTGACCTGATCGATTTCTTTGGCTGACAGCACGCTTTGGCCGTCATTGGTGCCACGGCTGTCGATGATAAAGCTCGACTTGGTGGTCAGGTATTCCAGCTGGTTGCGTAGCTGTGTTTTGTTGTGCGTTCCGCCATCGCGAATGGCTTTGAAAATCGCGGGCGAATGCCCCCTGGCGGCGCGGGCCATTTGCTTGGCACGGGTACGCGGCACGCTTCCACGAATGCGGCTCCAGTCGCGATCGAAGAAGGTCTCTTGCGCTGCAGCAACGGCGCTATTCCGGGCCATCGGCAATGCCTCCCAGAACGCGGGCAACCTCACCGGACAACGCGCTGCGGCGGCGCTGCGCCATGTCTTGGACTTGGTCAGCGATGTCGAAGATCAGCCCGGCCAATGCGCGCACTTGGCCATGTGCAGAATTGCCATAGGGTGGCGTTTTACCCTGGCGCTTCGCCTCGTTCAGGCGCTGCGCAATCTGGTTGATATTGTTGCCAGTGCGATTGAGCGAGGCCGAGAGCCCCTGCATCTGGTTCGCCAGTTCATCATCGGGAACAAACAGATCGTTCGACGCATAGATCAGCCGCCGCAGCCCCTCGGCACGGCTGGTGATATCATGCCGCGCCAGCACCGCATCGAAGCCCGCCAGCTCCCTTTGCGTCAACCGGACATTCACCAGTTCAGAGCGCACGCGCGCGTCCAGCTTGCGGCATTGATCGGCCTTCAATGTGTAGAAGATGGTACGGGTCGTGACGCCGAATTCGCGGGCCAGATCCTCGACCGCCACCCCTTCGGCACGCTTGCGCACGATAGCAAAACGCTGGTTTTGCGTCAGTCGCTTATGCCGTGGTGCGCGTGGTCGGCCCATGTGAAGTAATCACCCCTATTTCTTGCCAGCGTCATACAGGCATCTCTGTTATGGCACTTCGCCATAATTGATTCAATATTATAATATTGAATCAACTGCCTGTATTCATTTTGCAACGGGAGCTTTCCGTGTTGCCTTCCGCGCACTCAAGAGTTGCACGCCATCTTTGGGGGGGGGGTAACGTCCCAGCATCACATTCAAGAGGTTCCCATGTTCACAAAAGCCATTACCACCACCGCAGTTCTTTTCGCCTTGTCCACCCCTGCCCTAGCCGACCCCAGAGTTGGCTTTGGTCTAAACTTCACCTTTGGCAATGGCGGCGTGAATACTGGTGTTGGCGTTCGGGTCTTTTCCGACAACCAGAAAGACAAAGCAGCTGCGTCCCTCGGCCTCGACTACATGTTCGGCAGCCAAAGCTGGCGCGGCTCCCTTGGTGCGGCTTACATGATGGACAACAGCTATATTGAGCTGAACGGCGGTTATGATTTTGGCAGCGGCGGGTTTGACTTCGGCGTTGGCGGCGGTGGGGTAAAGACGTCGCCCTCAACCTCATGCGTAGATAGCGGCTGCAACGACGAGGTTTAGTGCGAAAGTTTCCATTGTATCGACAGTATTTTTGTTAGCGCCATAAGCATTCACGCGTCACCACATACCCGCTGTTGACCCAATGAACGCGTCCACTGCTGCTTTAATTTTTTCCAAAGTCATCCCAACGCCTCCTCAAGGATTGCGAGAGCCCCAAGACAATCGTCGATATAGGACTACTCTTCGCTTACAGATCGATCAGCTCCAGCCGGTTCAACTCCGCGAAAAGCTTGGCGAGCGACTCGCGGGCAGCGCTTCGCCTGACTACAGACCATTAGCGTCGGGGGCTGATTCCAGCGGAGCAGTTGAACAGTCGCCTGAGGGCGTGGCAAAAGAGGCAGATGAACAGCTACATGCGAGGCAGATTTAAAATGTGGACACGCGTGATCGGCCTTTTGCTCTCAATGGTTCTAGCTGGAGGAAACGCAAGGGCAGAGGAAAACAGGTCGAAGACTTGGTGTGTTGGGCGCCATCATTTTAACACCCCCCAAGGGTTTGAAGTGGCGGAGCAATACGCGGTGATCCGTACAATGACTGTGGAGAAAGTCGGTGCAGGTGGTGCGCGGGATTTTGAACAGCATGTGCAATCGCGGATCGATGCGTTGAAAACTGGGCGTGCGACTGAACAGGGTATCGGGCTTCGCTTTCGAGATTTTAATACGATTGGTAACGTCTTGGTCGTTGGCCATAGCATTGATGCCAGCCTGCTTGGCACCGAAATCGATGACTGGACGGAAGAAGCCTTCGTGCTGAGGGATGGCATAATATTCAAAGTGACGCGGGTTTTGTTTAAGGATGAAGAGCGTGAAGCGCGGCGCGAATTGATTGCCTTGGCGCGATCGCTAGAGTCGCGCAAAACAGACAAAATTCCGGCGGCTGGGACCGTCTACCTTCCGGATGCGACAGCCAATGTCCCCGTCACCTCAGAAGTGCATGGGGTGACTTTGGTACCCACTTCAGGCGAACGGCCAGTCGGGATCCGCGTGGAGATGGTTCACCGCCCCGTTGGCGGCGCACCTATTGAGTTGGATGAGGCAATGCCCCGTGGTCTTGGCGTGTCCGAGGCTCAATTGGGAGGGCTTGATGGCAAGCAATATGTTGGGAACGGGCGCGAGGTAGGGCGTATTATGACGGTCGGCCAACAACCGACCAAAGCGCACGGAGGAATGCGTATCACGCTTGAATATTTCGATGAGCGCGACGACGCAGGTGCATTGCCTTTCCCCACCGAATGGGTGGACGTCATCTGGGCGGATTTGATCAATAGTTTTAGACCGTTGTAGAGGTCAAAATGAACCAGTCTGTTCAATCATGCCCTCCCAAAGTCGTCATGCCCATTATTTTTGTGCCGGGCATCATGGGCTCTCGGCAGCGCAATCGTGCAACACATCGGATGGTTTGGGATCCCGATCGTTACGTTGGCAGAGGGTCCGTTCGCGCACAGGCGATTAGTTTCACAGCCGGAAAACGTCTCGCCTTGGTTGGACCTCTCGGGCGTGGGTTCAGCCCAACATATCTCGAAGTTGATCCAGGTGTCGCAGGAGATGGTATACCCCAGCAGATGATTGATCGCGGTTGGGGCGGCCTTCATCGTGCGTCGTATCAAGCGACACTCGCATGGATGCAGCACACTGCCGAAACACCCGCTGCGGGCCAAGTTCCAAACGGGTGTTTTAATCTCAAATACGAGGTTTGGGCGCATCCTTACAATTGGACGGATGACAACAAGAGATCGGGTGAGGCGCTGGCCCAGACAGTGGCGAACGCAATTGCCGATACGAACGCGCGCTGGGGTGACAGTGAGTATCGCACCAGGAATGCCCGACTGTGTGACAGTTTGGTGTGTGCAACTTGCAGTTTGACGCGCTCGCCACCAATCGTGGCCCAATCTTCGTTCCATTCGAACTGGAACGCTTCACCGGGCTGGAACACCAACGGCACAAACGTCCCGCGCCCAGTCGTTTGCTCTGCACGATGTCGATCAGCCCGCCATGCACGGGCAAAGGCTTCCACACGCTCATAGGATCCATCGTACCCGAGCTTGACCAAATCTTCATACATCAGCTTAACGTTGCGCCGCCCTTTCCGGGAGTTACGCGTCTGGGCCAAAAGCCGCGCCGACAAACGATCCGCGTAAGGGTCCAACTTGTTTGGACGCGACGGCGTTTTGAACCTCGGTTCTACAGCATCTTCGCGCAGATACTTTTTGATGGTGTTGCGAGACAGCCCAGTCCGGCGCGCAATCTCAAAAAAGCAGTTTATCACGCAAGGCCCAGCGTTGAATAACACTCAAAAATCCCGTGTCTATCACTCTAAATCTCCCTGAACAAAAACGTCAGGGCAGTGTGCTTACATGGGTCAATTCTCAGTGACAATTTATGGGGCTACCGGGTCAGTTCTCAGTGACATTCAACAGTCGGAAACCATGTATATGATCCCATCGCGGATTTGCAGCGGAACAGGTGTCAGGCGCAGACCAAAGCAAGGGCCGATGACGCATATGCCGTCTTCAATTTGAAAAAGGGCAGCGTGGGCGGCGCACATAATATGACTGCGGTCACCGTTTAGAAATTCGTTCTTCTTCCAGGCCATTCGCGCTCGGTCAAAGTGGGGGCAGGCATTGCGATATCCGAAAGCCTGATGACCTTTACGCACCACAAACATCGTGTCGCGGCCTGTCTTTTGGGGATCAAACCCGCGCGAATGGCCGTCGTGGATGTCTGCGAGCGGGCAGAGAGAGAGTACGGTGTTGGGGCTCATATGTTGCTCCTTTCCGCTGCGGATAATGGGCCTTGGGCGGTATGAACCGCACCCGACTTCGGCGCCCGATTGCCACGGCATGATCGGCGGCCCAGGCGCGCAACTTGTACAATTGCCCCGCGGGCCCGGTTGGACTCGCAGGGCAAAATGAAATCAATCCGTACCAGCACCGGGAGGCGGCCCGCCGGGGGCCCATTTCTCGACGTTTTCAAACAAGAACAACTGCGCCGCTTCTTTTGACATGGCCGTCTCGCGGTGAACCCACTCGCCGTCGTGCTTGTCCATATCCGCGTCGTATTCGACATGCGTGCCCAGTGGTGAATTGAAGTACCAAAACCAATTGGATCCAAATTTATGACGCCCGGGCCCCCAAAAGCTCTCATAGCCTTTTTGGACCATGCGCGATCCGGCCAACATCAATTCCGTCGGGCCTTGCATGTGGAAGGCGAGGTGTTCGAGGCCCTGCATATAGTCAGGCGTTTGGATCATGAACAACACGTGGTGGTCGTCATTGGACATAGGACGCAAGAACGGTCCGGTATTGGTGAATTGGTCGGTCACAACAAATTTGAGCCGCTCGATGTAGAACTTCGACATCTTTTCCATCTCGGGTGTGAAATAGACGATGTGGCTCAGAGTGCGCGGCTTGGCTTCGGCATCTTGGCGCGCGGCGATCACATTTGGACCGCGCCCCGGTTTCGCGCCAGGTGAATTGATCAACTCGGCGGGCAAATCCAATTTGCGGCGTTTTGTGATGCGAAAGGCAATCTCGAAGTTGCTGTCGTCGCGCGTCTCTAGCGTGCCGTCGGCACGTTTGATTACCTCGCGGTCACGGCTCAATTCGGCTTCGATTTCGTCAAGCGTGGCTTGATCCTCGACACCCCAAATCGTCTGGCGCAGCATGTTATTCGTTGCAAGCGGCTTGGGCAGCGACGCATCGCTGCGGTCACGTACCGTGATGGCCGTGCCGTCCAAGGCTTCGAATGTGACGCCAGCGGTTGTATCCCCTACAGCGGTCAGCCCGTAATCCGTCAGGAATGTTTTGCTCGCCTCGAGATTATCGACGCCGAAGACAAGTTCGTCTGGTCCGATGATTTTCATGTGGTCTCCCCTCATTTCAGTCTTCAATAGCGAGGGCAATCAGCCACGGCGCGCGGCCAGATGCGCCAATCCCCTCCCCAAAAGGTAGACGTAGGTTAGGGGGCACTGTAGCATTGGAGAAATTGTATCTTTGGATGTCTTGAATTGATTTTGTGAATGTCTGAATCCAGGGGCGAGAGGGAGAGACGATGCGCTTTAAACGATTGGACCTGAATTTGCTGGTCGCATTGGATCATATGCTGACCCTGCGCTCGGTCAGCGAGGCGGCAACCCGCATGCACATGAGCCAATCGGCGATGAGCAATGCGTTGACCCGATTGCGCACCTATTTTGACGATCCGCTTCTGGTGCAAGTTGGGCGCAAAATGATCCTCACGCCGCGGGCCGAAGGCATGCGTGGTCCTGTGCGTGATATCCTTGTTCGGGTGGATGCGACCATCGATACAGATCCGGTGTTCCGGCCTGAAGCCACGGATCGGCAATTCTCGATCCTTTTGTCGGATTACACGATGCAGGTTTTGATCCCGCATGTTCTGGCGGTCGCGGACGAGGCCGGATCGCGCGTGCACTTTCGGTTCTTACCGCAAACCGACCAACCCTATGTGATGTTGGAACGTGGCGAGGCGGACCTGTTGATTGCGCCGCAGCAATTTTGCTCGTCTGCGCACCCCTCCGACGCGCTTTTTGAGGATCGATATGTCTGTGTGGCATGGAAAGACGGCGCGCATGGCAACGGCCCGCTGACCGCAGAGGCCTTTGTCGAGGCGGGCCATGTGGTGATGGTGCCGCCCACAGCGGCCCGATCGGTCGAAACCATACTCCTCGCCCGGTTGGGGATCACACGACGCGAAGAGGTAACATCTTTTTCCTTCTCGTCCTTGCCCGAGCTGGTGGTGGGAACGGACCGCATCGCAACGGTTCATGAAAGCATCGCGCGCAAAGCCTTGGCGCGGATGCCCTTGGTGCAACGTGATTTGCCTTTTGTGGTCGATGGCCTGTCGCAACACATGCAATGGCATGAAATTCGCGCCCACGATCCGGGCATCCAATGGCTGCGCGAAATCTTCCATTTGGGCGTCGAGCGCATGAATGGTCATTGATTTTATCAATACATTTGATTGCATCTTTCAATTTTTCATATGAAGGGCGGCTGATTAGCCTCTTTCAAAATGCTGAAAGGGGAGAGACGGCATGGAACTCAGTTCAATTCTGATCGTGGGCGGTGGTATCGGGGGACTAACCACTGCGGTTGCGTTACGGCGCAAGGGATATTCCGTGGAAATCGTCGAGAAAGACCCCGATTGGTCGGTCTACGGCGTTGGAATTATTCAGCAATTCAACGTGCTGCGGGCTATGGCGTCGATTGACCTTATTGATGCGTATATGTCCGAAGCCTATGGGTATGACCGCACACGAATCTTTAGTCCTGCGGGGACGGTGGCGGATTTCGATGCTCCGCGTCTGGCAGGGGAACAATACCCGTCGAATGCGGGAATTAAACGAACGGCACTGCAAAAAATCTTGGCAAACCGTGCCAAAGAGTTGGGCGTCAAAATCCGCTTGGGCATCACGGTTGATGCTCTGGATGATGATGGCACAGGCGTGAATGTGCATTTTTCCGATGCAAAGCACGGCCGCTATGACATCGTGATTGGGGCGGATGGGGTCTATTCGCGCACCCGCACGCAAATCTTCCCCGATGCGCCGGTGCCTCGTTATACGGGGCAATGGGTCTGGCGCTACAATTTCCCGAAACTGCCCGACCTGAAGGGGATCGATTTTTTCGTCGGTCCTTGCAACGCGGGTCTCGTGCCGATTGGTGATGATACGATGTATCTGTTCTTGCTATCGCAAGAGGACGAGGGCTTCAAATTGGACCAAAGCGGCGCGGCAGACGCCATGCGCGCGCGCGCGACCGGCGCACCGCCCGCCATTTCGGATGTCGTGGCCGATATCACCGAGGATGCAGAGGTGGTTGGCCGCCCGCTCGAAGTGTTGTTCATGAACGAGGATTGGCACAAGGGCAGGGTGGTGCTTGTCGGCGATGCGGTTCATGCCTCAACGCCGCATTTGGCACAGGGTGCCGGAATGGCCATCGAAGACGGGATCGTCTTGGCCGAGGAACTTGCCAATAACGCGACCCCCGAAGAGGCATTCGCGGCCTACCGCACCCGCCGTTTCGAGCGGACAAAATTTATCGCCGAGACCTCGATTAACATCGGCGACATGCAAATGGGCAAGATACCGCCCTTTGACGTTGGCGAAACTCAAGGCAAGACAATGGGCCTCATGGCGCAACCAATCTGACCCTTTCCAATTTCCTCACATAAAGGAGTGCTGTTGATGGCGCTTTTCGAATATTTCCCGAACTATGTTTGGAATCTTTCTGTCTCGATCGCGGTGGCCAGCGGGGCCGAGCTGGGCGAGATCATGGATATGTGCCAACCGCTTCTTGAGAAGGCCAAGGCCGGAGAAGATGCAGGCACAGCCGCGTTCATGGAGCAATGGGTGCTGCAGGCGGACAAGTTGTCTGAACTTGCGGGTGAAGACGAGGCGCTGGGCCGGACCCTGTCAGCATCTGAAAAACTGCGCCGTGCTGCGCTATATTATCTCACAGCTGAACGTATGCAGGGCCACGGTCATCCGGGACGTCAGGCGACCTACGCAAAGGGTCGTGCCGCGTTTGACAAATATACCGATTTTGGCAAGATCAACGCCGAGCGGGTCGAAATTCCCTATGGTGACAAGATCTTGTCAGGGTTGTGGACCCGCGCAGAGGGGAGCAATGATGCAGCTCCTGCGGTTCTCTTTCTCAATGGTTTGGACAGTTGCAAGGAATTGTTGCTTTGGTCGGGGCTACCTGCGGCGTTGGCCGCGCGGGGGATTTCGTGCCTATCGCTGGATCAACCAGGTACCGGCGAAGCGCTACGTCTAGAGGATATTCCGGCGACATGGAAATCCGAAGAATGGGGCACTCCGGTCTATGAATGGATGGCCGCGCGCGCCGATACGGATGCAAGCCGTATTGGCGTGTCAGGCATCTCGCTCGGCGGGTTTTACGCGCCTCGGATCTGCGCCAACGAGCCGCGATTTGCATCCGGTGCCGTATGGGGCGCCAATCACAATTGGATCGAGGTACAGCACAAACGCCTCAACCGCGAAGGTGAAAATCCCGTGCCGCATTATTGGGATCACGTGCAATGGGTGTTTGGCGCGAAAGACCAAGAGGACTTTTTTGAAAAAGCCTCCGGCATGCATCTCAACGGCGAGATGGAGAAAATCCGCGTGCCGTTCCTTGTCACTCACGGTGCAAAGGATCGCCAGATCAGCGTCGATTACGCTCATCAAAGTTATGAGCAGTTGACCCATTCGCCCAACCGCGCTTTGAAAATTTTCACCGACCGCGAAGGCGGTGTTGAACATGTGGGCGCGGACAATATGAGCTTCGGGCGCAGCTATATTGCCGATTGGTTCGCCGATACGCTCTAGTCTGCCACGCCGGCATATTGACCGTGCAGGCGCATATTTCGATACGAGGATCCCTCCATGACGTTGCCAGATATTCGCCGGATCGTGACCGGACATGATGATGCGGGACGCGCGATTGTGCTTTCCAACGGGCCGTTGCCACATGTGACCCGGCCCGCCCTGCAACCGGGGTTGGCGTTTCACGAGGTGTGGAATACCAACGAAACGCCCGTGCCCGTCGCGCCAACAGAGGCCGAACCGACCGATCGCCACCGTGATACAGCCCCGCCCAAAAGCGGCACCATCATCCGATTTTGTGACATCCCGCCCGAAGGAAAAGACGGCCCCGATTTCGACGCAGCCCAAACCGAAGAATTGTTCGGCGCGGTCGGATTGGCCGAGAATGCCAAGCACACATTGCCAGGACGGCACCCGTTGATGCACCGCACCGAAAGCATTGATTATGGCATCGTGATCTTTGGCGAGATCACCTTGATGTTGGACGATGAAGAGGTCGCGTTACGCGCAGGGGATGTGGTGGTGCAACGCGGCACAATCCACGCATGGGCCAACCGTTCGGGCGAAGTTTGTCGGATGGCCTTTGTGCTTGTGGATGGCTGTTTTGATCCCGATATGGCCAAGGCGCAATCGGATCATGATGCGGCATTGCGCGCAGCGGCCGAGGCAACATGAAGCTGGTCATCACTGGCGCGGGCGGCTTTTTAGGACAAGAGATCATCCGCCAAGCCCACGCCTTGCCGCAAGTCCAATCCATGCGTTTGGTCGATATTACCCCGCCGCCCGCAGGCGAGGGGATTGAGATCGTGACCGGCGACTTGTGCGATCCGGCGGTCAGGGCGCAAGCGCTGGCGGACGCGGATGCGGTGATCCATTTGGCGGCGATGCTGGGCGGCGCGGCAGAGTCTGATCCGACAGGCGCGCGGGCAATTAATGTTGATATGACGCTCGACATGGCCGATTGGCTGCGGATCAATCGACCGAATGCACGCTTCGTCTTTGCCTCTTCTGTCACTGTTTTGGGTGCGCCGTTGCCTGATCCGGTGACGGATGCGGCCCCCCTTGCCCCCGTGATGGTTTATGGCGCGCACAAGGCAATGGTCGAAGTCGCGCTCTCGAATTATGCGCGGCGCGGTTGGCTCGATGCCGTGTCCTTGCGCCCTGCGGGGATTGTCGCGCGGGATGGCGCAGATGCGGCATTGAAATCGGCCTTTATGTCGCGCGTGTTTTGGTGCGTGAAACGCGGGGAAGACATTACCTTGCCCGTGGCCGAAGACAGCCGGACATGGATCGCCTCAGTCTCTAATGTGGCGGCAAATTTCCTGCATGGGGCTTTTGCGCCGCTTGGGGGCGAACGGGCACTGACCTTGCCAACCTTGCCCGTGACGATGGGGGAACTGGTTGCAGCCCTGCGACGCGTGTTCCCCAATAGCCCCGCACAGATTACATTTTCTCCTGACGCCGAAGCGGTCGCGCTGTTTGGCAGCTTTCCTGCCGTGCAAACCACTGCGGCGGAACAGGCGGGATTTTTACGAGACACAAACATTGATGCGCTGGTGCGCGCCGCCATAACCCAAGGAGATTTCACATGAAATTTGCGACCCTTCCCAATGGTACGCCTGACGGCCGCCTCCACGTCATCAGCCGCGATCACAGCCGCGCAGCCCCTGCACAGGCCGTGAAAACTCTGCAAGCGTTGATGGAAGAATGGGACCGTTTCGAGGCCGATCTTCAAGCGGAGTATGAGGCGGTGAACGAAGGCGGCGGCGAAGATTTCGAGGCGAAGGGCGCTTTGGCACCGTTGCCGCGGGCGTGGCAATGGCTCGACGGATCGACATTCGCGACCCACGCTGAATTGATGGCGACTGCCTTTGGTATGGATCCTGCCCCGCGCGATCGCCCGTTGATGTACCAAGGGGTGTCGGATTGTTTTTGGTCCGGTACCGAAGATATCACCTTGCCCTCAGAGGATGACGGCATTGATTTCGAGGGCGAATTTGGCGTGATCTGCGATCATGTGCCAATGGGCACATCAAGCGGTGCGGCGGCGGCACATATCCGTTTGCTGGTGCAAATCAACGATTGGTCCTTGCGCACTATTGCACCCGTCGAGATGAAGCTCGGCTTTGGTTGGGTGCAGGCCAAACCATCGTGTTCGGTCGCGCCCGTGGCCGTGACGCCCGATGAATTGGGCGGTGACTGGCGCGATGCGCGGATTGATTTGACGCTTGATATCGCGTGGAACGGCAAACAATTTGGAGCAGCCAACGGGTATGACATGGGCTTTGGGTTTGACGAATTGATCTCTCATGCGGCGTTGACGCGGCCACTTGTTGCCGGAACGATCATTGGCTCCGGCACGGTTTCGAACGCCAACTACAAAGAGGTCGGATCGTCATGCATTTCAGAGGTCCGCGCCGTCGAATTTATTGAAACCGGCGAGATGAAAACCCCTTTCATGTCCTTCGGGGACCGGGTTCGGATGGAGGCAACAGGCCGCGATGGCACGCCTCTCTTCGGGGTGATCGATCAAAAGGTGGTGCCCGTTTCGTCGCGGTGACGGGGCCATGACCAGACGCGCATAGCAAAGGGAGGAGCCTATCGTGACACGGAAAATTATTGATCTATCGGTGACGTTGACGGATCGTGTGGCATCCGATCCGCCAGGATTGGGGCCGAAAATCACCCGTATCGACCATGACACGGGGGCGGTGCAATTCGAACAGATGTTCGGCATTCCGGTCGATAAACAATTGGACGGCAAGGGCGCTGCCATCGAGCGGGTCGAAATGACGACCCACAATGGCACCCATATGGACGCGCCATGGCATTATCATCCGACAATGGACGGCGGGGCCAAATCCCTAACCATCGATGAGGTGCCATTAGAATGGTGCATGGGACCGGGGGTGAAATTGGACTTTCGCCATTTGCCCGATGGCCATGTGATCACGGCTCAAGAGGTCGCGGCAGAACTCGACCGGATCGGACATGCGCTTACACCGGGCGACATCGTGTTGGTGAACACCCGTGCGGGATCGCGTTATGGCGAGGATGATTATGTCAGCGCCGGATGCGGCATGGGGCGCGAGGCCACGCTATGGTTGACTGCGCGCGGAATGCGGGTGTGCGGCACCGATGCATGGAGTTGGGATGCGCCCTTAATGAGTCAGATGGCGCGCATCAAAGAGACCGGCGATTGGTCGTTGTTTTGGGAAGGCCATAAGGCCGGCGCCGATACGCTTTACTGCCACATTGAAAAACTCGGAAACCTCGAGGCGCTTCCTGCGCACGGCTATCAAGTGATCGCCATGCCGGTGAAGGTCGAGGGTGGATCGGCAGGGTGGTGCAGGCCCATCGCGCTCATCGAAGAATAAGTAGATTTAAGGGGAACGAGACAGTGACACCAACAGGACCGGCGGCAGCACAGCACCGCCGCATGCAAAAGCTATGCGCGGTGGTATCGACATTTGCGGTGCTTGGAATGCTCTGCGGTGCAGGCGTGATCGTGGCGGATGTTTTGATGCGATGGTGGGCCGGATCGGCAGTTGTGGCGCTCAATGAAATCATGGCGCAGGTCTTTGCCATGGCGGTGGCCGCGACCTTGCCCGCAGGCGCCTTCTTGCGGGTGAACCTCAAGGTTGATCTGTTGGCCGGATACATGGGGCCACGTGTCACCGGTGCGTTGACCTTGGCCGGATCGTTGATGCTGGCTGTGTTCTTCGGGGTTCTGGCGTGGACGATTTGGGCGATGGCAGTGAAATTCCATGACCAAGGGCGCGCGACATTGTTGCTCGACTGGCCACTTGCCCCCACATATTTTTTTGTAGCGCTGGCGATGGCGGCGGCGGCACTTGTCCAAGTCGGCAATGCGGTCGAGGATGGTAAAGCTCTGCGCGCGGGTGGCACGTTCATCGGTACGGCGGCGCGTACAACATGGGCGGGCTGGGCGCTTCTCTTGGTTCTCTTAGGGGCGATTTCGGGGTTTGGCCTTTGGGCTTGGCTGGACTTTTCGAGCCTGTCCAAAGCCGCAATGTCGCGCCCGGGAACCTTTGGGGCACTGGCTTTTGGGCTGCTGTGGCTCGGCGTCCTGGCGCAATTGCCTTTGGCATCGGTGTCAGGGTTGATCGGTTTGGCAGGAACCGCGTTGTTCATCGGCGGTGCAGCCTCTGCCAAAGTCTTTGCCACTGACGCGATGGAGTTTTTGAGCAACTCCCAAGTCGCGACGTTGCCGTTGTTCTTGATGATGGGCAGCTTCTCTGTCGTGGCAGGGATCTCGGATGACATTTACCGACTGGCCAATGCCGTCTTGGGGCGGGTGCGCGGCGGGTTGGCCTATGCCACTGTCGCGGGCTGCGCCGGATTCGGCGCAGTGAGCGGGTCGTCGGTCGCTACCGCCGCCACTTTTGGCCGCATTGCTTTGCCGGAAATGGCGCGGCGCAATTACGCCCCCGAATTGGCTAGCGGGTCGGTCGCCGCAGGCGGCACATTGGGCGCGCTTGTGCCGCCGTCCGGCGCGATCATTTTGTTTGCGCTGCTGACCGAACAATCCATCGCGACGCTGTTTGTTGCGGCGATGATCCCTGCATTGCTGGCCTGTCTGCTGTATTTCGCGGCGATCTTTGCGGTCGTGCGGATCAACCCCGCCGCCGCGCCGCAATCGGATGTGCGAAGAGAACCGTTTTGGCCGGCATTGCGCGGGGCGCTGCCTGTGGCGGTTTTGTTCGGCGCGGTGATCGGCGGACTTTATGGCGGGATCTTCACCGCCACCGAAAGCGCCGCGGTCGGCGCAGTCGGGGCCTTTGGCATGGCCTTGGCGCGCGGGCGTTTGACCCGCGCCAGCACCCTTGGGGTGATGTCCGAGACCACGGCGACAACGGCGCTAATCTACGGGCTGATCTTTGGTGCGTTGATCTTTTCGTTTTTCATCAACATGGGCCAAGCGCCTGAATTGATCTCGCGCTGGATCGCCGGATTTGATGCGCGGCCGGTTGTGATTTTGGGGGCGCTGTTGGTGTTCTACTTGCTTTTGGGTGCGGTGATGGACAGTTTTGCGGTCATGGTGATCACGGTGCCTGTCGTCACTCCATTGGTGATCGGCATGGGGTTTGATATCTACTATTGGGGCATCTTGATGTTGGTCGTTGTCGAGGTCGGATTGATCACGCCGCCCTTCGGGATCAACCTTTTTGTGCTCAACTCGCTGCAGCCCGATGTGCGGATCGGGCGGGTAATGAAAGGCGTGATGCCCTTTGTTTTCGCGGATGTTATCAAAATCGCACTTTTGGTCGCCTTTCCTGCGCTGGCGTTGTGGTTGCCTGCCACAATGAATTGACGGGCGACGGCCCTGTTCCATCGTTTATTGTGCTGCAGTGAACACAAAAACGCCGAGGCCTTTGCAAGCCTCGGCGTTTCGCATTCCACAGTTTGGAAAACCTTATTCGACGTGCAACTCTTTGAGTTGAATCGAGAGTTTTTCCGCATCCGCCAAGTATTCTTTTTGGATCATTTTATGCAGCAGTTTGGTGTTGTCGAAGACCAGATCGCGCAACCACGCCACGGGCTTGGACGCTTTGTGGAATTGGTTGCCCAACTTGCGCGCAAATTCTACGTGGTGGTTGCAATAATCGACGCGGTCCGCCTCGTATCGCGCGCAGGCCGCATCAATCACGGATCGATCACCGAGCGCGCCCCCCTTAAAGGCCCGCGCGAGGAAATAGCCGTCCTCAATAGCCATGCCCATGCCGTAAGCCGCATAGGGGGACACTGGATGCACGGCATCGCCTACGCAGGCAACTCGCCCACGGCTCCATGATTTGAGCGAGGTCCGGTTATAAATTTCCCAGCGAAAAATTTGGCTGTCGAAATCCGTCCGATCCGGAAAACGCGGCATCGGGTCGGCAAAGTTCGACAACAAGCCGCGCACATGGGCTTCGATATCTGCGGGGGGCTCTTCGCCCTCGTTCGATGTTTCGACAATCCACCATTCAAACCCCGGCTTGCCGTCGTGCAGCATCGGGAAAAAGCTCGCTTGGACATCGCGCGAATGATGGATGGCGCCAATGCCGCGATCCAAATCTCCCTTGTCCTCGCACCATGCCAACCACACCCGCAGGCCGATATGAAAGAGATCCGGGGTGCCAAAAAGCTGCTTGGACACCCGCGAGTGCACGCCATCCGCCCCGATCAGCAAATCCGCCGCCACCTCGGTGCCGTCCTCGAACGTGATGATGACCTCATCGCCGCGTTCCTCGTAGCGGTCAAACCCGTGGTCGGGGCAAATGACGCCCTCGGGCAGCCGTTCCATCATCCGTGCAAAGGCCGAGGAACGCAGCACGCCATAGTGCCAGCCCGGGATACCCAGAGACTTCTCGACCTCTTTGTTGAAGGGCAACCGCGAGCGCACCGCGCCCTTGTTGTTGCGAAACTCCGTCACGGTCATCGAGCCGAATTTCTCGCCGATATCGACGCCGTAGTGGCGCAGAACCGCAAGAACCGGCACGCTGAGCAAGACCGCCCCGCCAAAGGGGGTTACTTCTGATCGGCGCTCAAAAATCCGAACGTCATAACCTTGATTGATCATCTCCAAGGCCGTGGAAATTCCACCGGGGCCCGCACCGATAATGGCGACCCGTTTGCCTTGTCTCCATTGATTTGACATGTATTCCCTCCTGAGATGTCCTGTGCCCTGGCGCGACCAAACAAAGGCCGCGCCAGATCGTTCACTTCGCCGCGTTGGCCAATTCTTCGCGGAACATTTCGATCAAACCCGCGCCATTCGGAACCTTGCTGGCAAATCCTGCTTGGATGCCCGGCGCGAGTTTATCTGCCAAGGCTTGCACGTCGGCGTCGCTGGCGTAAGTGATCGTGTGATCGCCCGAGGCTTTGACCATCTCGACGGATTTTGCCTCCCAACCATCGACGAATTGACCAAAGGCCCGCGTGCCCTCACATCCTGAATGTTTGGTGATCGCGCTGCGCGCCTCGTCTGAGAGCGCCTCCCATTTGCCTTTGGCCATGAACACCATGCCCATGGCACCACCTAACGGTGCGACGTAATGATCGGTGGTCACTTCGTTTAACCGAAATGCGGGGAATGCGGTGAAGTTCATCACGGTGCCGTTGGCCGCGCCGCGTTGGAGCGCCTCATATTGCTCGGTGATGTTAAAGGACATCGGTGCCCCGCCAAATGCGGCGACGACCGCGCCCGCAGCAGGGCTTGAGGTGATGATCTTTTTGCCATCCACATCCGCAATGGAGGCGAGTTTGCTATCTTTTAGGTGCAAGGATGCCTGCGGGAATTCTACAAACAGCAGTGGCACGATATCCGAGAATTCCTCGCCGAACGCGCCGCGCTCATACATCGCGCATAGGGCCACGGCACCTTGTTCGGCGCTGTCTACCATGAAGGGTAGTGTCGATACCAAAGTGCGCGGAAAGCGGCCCGGATTGAACACGGTCATGCCCCACGATATCTGCACAACGTCATCGACGACGCGGTCGTAGAAATTGGTGTGGTTCGCCATCATCGGACCGTGGCGCACATCCAATTCAACCGCACCGCCAGCCTCGGCATTGATCCGCGCGGCCCAAGGGACCAAGAAGCCTTGGTTAATGGGATGTTGTTCGGCATTGGTGGTGGCAAAAATTAGGCTCTCGGCATTGGCCGCGGGGGCCATCGCCGCACAGATCGTCGCGGCCATAACCGCTGGCTTTAGATATCGCATGAGTGCTCCTCCCAGATCACGTTTTCAGTTTGGAAAGCATAGCTTTGGGGTAGCCATTGAAAAATTGAATTTGAGAATTCATGACATTGATGCTGTCAATGTCGGTTGCTAATTTTCAATGTGATATATGAAACTTTTCGCTGCGGTCGGCCGATGGGCCGCCCTACCCGGTGGTGTCTGCGCGCCTCAAAGTTTTGGGTGTCCAGTGGGATGTTTTCTAGAAGAGTGATTGTCGAAGATACGGCTCGCGACACTGGGGCTGTGCTCCTGGCGGTAAGTATTGTGGAAGGAGGTTTCGATGACGGTATGAAAATTCAACGCGGTTATCGCGACAGAAGTGGCGGGCTAGAGCGTTATAGAGGAGATCTAGCAAGGACACATTCGCCATGACCCTCCTCAAATCCGTTCTGAACCATCCCTACCGTGGCCGAATATTGCTCCGCCGATTACAGCGGTGAAGTTCAGAATCGTGCCATCCGCCGCGCCACGTTTAAGCGCCTCGTACTGCTCGGTAATGTTGAACGACAATGGCGCCCCGCCGTGGGCCGAAACGATCGCTGCAGCGGCAGGGCCGGAGGTGATGATCTTTTTCCCGTCAATATCGGCAATGCTGTCCAGCTTTGAACCCTTTAGGTGCAGTGAAGCCTGCGGAAATTCAAGGAACAGCAGCGGGACGATGTCACCGAACTCTGCATCGAAGGCACCCGCCTCATACATCCGGTACAGTGCGATCGACCTCTGTTCGGAACTGTCGACCATGAAAGGCAAGGTCGAGACCAGCGTGCGGGGGAATTTGCCGGGGTTGAACACGGCCATGCCCCAGCCGATCTGGGTAACATCATCGATCACACGGTCGTAGAAGTTTGTGTGGTTGGCGATCATCAGGCCGTGGCGTATGTCGACCTCTACTGCAACTGCGGCGGCAGCGTTGATCCTTTCGGGCCACGGCACAAGGAAGCCTTGGTTCAGCGGATGCTGTTCGGGGTTTGTTGTTGCCAAAATCAAAGTTTCAGCCTGCACGGTCACTGGCGCAGCCAGCGTTGCGGCGACCAGCGCCAGCGCGGAAAGTCGGGTCCTCATGATATCCTCCTCAGGTGTGTTCAGCGCGGGGCACTGATCCAGCGGCGGGATAAAAGGTTCGACAGGCGTTCAAAAATTCAATGTTACAATGCCTTCCATTGACCAAATCAATGCAGATCAGGTCATTCGCCAAGTGTGGTGCGGTCCAAATTCGCCAGCATGTGCTTCATCGTCTTCAGAAAGACCTCAAGGTCCTCGAAGGGCACATCAGCCAGCATTTGCGCCTCGCAATTCAAGGCAACATCCAAAAAATCCGCATGTGCCTTCTGGCCCGCATCAGTCAGCCACCAGCGCCGTTTGCGCGCGTCGGTCGCCGAAGCTTCGAATCCGACCAACCCGCGCTCTTCCAGCAATTTTAAAGACCGGCTAACTGCGGCCTTATCCAGGCGGATAACCTCGCAGATCCGGTTGGCCGTGATCTCAGGCTCGATGTTCAGCATTGCGATCACGCGCCAATCGACGATACCAAGATCGAAACGGCTGCGATAGATCGCTGAGGTCTGCCGCTGCCAAGCGTTGGCGACCGCGTTCAACAGGAACGGCGCGTAATGGTCGATGTCAAGAATAGTAAACCCGGCACGATCGCGTGTTGGGTTCGACAGGCGGTATTTGTAGTCAGAGGTCACGCGGCGCCATCCAATCATCCTTAAACGATTGTCAGGTCATAATCCTTTGCTGCCAGCATGTCACGAGTCAGTGGGCTGGAGCCCGCCAGAAGTTTGCGTGCCTTCATATGGACCTTGGCATTGTTGACGGTTTCCACAGCACTGAGCATTCCGTCCGCAAAGCGCAGGATAACTTGATCGTCTACACGGACGGCGTCATCATCGGGTCCCGCCAACCCGGCAATCTGCAGTTTCCAATCGGCCTGATCAGACCAGAACCAGGGGACAGCGCGATAGGGCGTCGCTGTCCCCGTGATCGTCTTGGCGATTGCGCGGGCATGGTCGGTCGCGGCCTGCACGCTTTCCAGACGGATGCGGGCCCCTGTCCGGGGATCGGGAAATGCGGCACAATCGCCAAGAGCAAAGATATTCGCGTCTTGCGTCCGCAAAAAGGCATCGACCTTGATACCGTTAGCAATCGTTAGCCCGGCGTCCTGCGCGAGTTCAACATTGGGACGGACACCTGCCGCCAGAAGAACGAGATCAGCCGCGATCCGCGTGCCGTCTGACAGGAGGATACTACCCTCCGTCACCTCGGTCACACCACGGCCAAGGTGCAGATGGGTGCCGATATCCTTGTGCTTGCGGAAGAAGGCCTCGGACATCTCGGGTGACAGAACGCGGGCAATCAAACGCGGAGCGGCTTCGGCGACATGGACTTGATGGCCAAGGAAGGCTGCAACCGCAGCAAATTCCAGCCCGATGAAGCCGCCGCCGATCACAGCGATGCGGGTCGGGGCAGATAGGCGGGCGCGCAGGGCTTGGGCGTCCGCCAGCGTTCGCAGGCCATTCGCGCCTCTGACCCCGGCAATCGGTGGAACCAGGTTGCGCGTGCCGGTGGCAAGGATCAGGTGATCGTAGGGCAGCGTCTCGACCCCGATGTAGATTTTTCGCGATTTGCGGTCGATCCGATCAACGGTGACGCTGCTACGCAGGGTGATCGATTTCTTGCTATAGAAATCTGCCGGACGCAGAACCAGTTTTTCTGCCTCTCCGGTTTTGAGAAATGCCTTGGACAAGGGTGGTCGCTGATACGGCAGACCCGGCTCCGCACCGATCAAAGTGATAGGGTCCGAGTAGCCTTCTTGCCGCAGGGATATGGCGGCCTGCACACCGCCCTGCCCCGCGCCGACGATGACAACACCCGCGTGGCTCACACCTGTTCCTCCGGAAGGTGAACGATCAATCCGTCCAGATCCTCGGTAAGTTTGATCTGGCATGACAGGCGCGAGCGCAGCGTAATCTCGTTTGCGGCGCTTTCCAGCATGTCGTCCTCGCCGTCCATACGTTCGCCGGTTTTGTCCGACCACGCGTCATCCACATAGCAATGGCAGGTGGCACACATCATCGAACCGCCGCATTCTCCGACGATGCCTTCGACGCCGTTGGCAATTGCCGTGCTCATGACGGTGTCGCCGATGTCGCCCTCGACCGTGATCTCGGTGCCGTCGTGTTCGATATAGGTGACTGTAATCATGTGCGGGCCTTTCAGTTTGGGATAAGGGTCAGGGGTAACCGGTCCAGCGACCGGATCGCATTGCCGGGCCGCCAGACGGCCTCTCCTGCGGGTTCAATACGGTCCACGCGGGCAATCAGCGCGTGCAGCACGGCCTCAAGCTCCGCACGTGCGATGTTCTGGCCAACGCAGCCGTGAATGCCCGCGCCAAAGGCAACATGCCCGATGGGTTTGCGGTCGATGCGGAAAGCCTCGGGGTCTTCCCATTTTTCAGGGTCCATATTGGCGGAGGCGAGAACGCAAAGGACCTTTGTGTCTTCCTCAACTGGGAAGCCTGCTATTTCGGTCGCGCGCCCTGCGGTCCGGCCGAAAGTGTGGACCGGAGACGTATAGCGCAGCACTTCTTCAAAAGCCGCCCGCGACAGCTTTGGGGCCTCTTTGAGCCGGGTCCATTGATCCGGATTCTGCGACAGGCACCAAAGCGCATTGCCGATACCGGTCACGGTGGTATCCACCCCGGCGGACAGGAAGGACCGGACCAGCATCCCGGCCTCGGCCTCGGTGATCTCGCCCGCATCGGCATCGGCGTAGACCATCGCCCCTAACCCGCCACCCGTCAGACGCGCGCGCGCGCAAGCAGCGGTAATCCACGGGACGATTTCGCCTGCGTGGACCATAGCATCCCGGCGCAGTTCATTGTCCGGCCCGACCGCGTTAAAGACCATAGCACCGTAATCGACCAGATAGCGGGCATTGGTGTCTTTCATGCCGACCGCCTTGGGAAAGACGGTGGTGGGGAAGCGTTCTGCCAGATCGATGACGGCTTCGATTGTGCCCTTTTCCAGCAATTCATCCACAAGCACCTCGGCCGTTTGAGTGAACAAATCGGCAAAGGTCTTTGCCACTTTTGGCGACAGGGCGCGGGACATCACCTTGCGGGTCTTGGTATGGTCCGGCGGGTCGACCTCAAGGATGATCGAGGGCGCGCGCCACGGGTCTTCCAGCTTGAAATCATTCAGACCCACGCCGCGGGATGACAGGAAATTCTCATGATCCGAAAAGACTTTGCGCGTCATTTCATAACGCCCAACGGCCAGAACCGAGTATTTGGGGATATAGACAACCTCCCCCAACTCCCTGAGCTGAGCATAGTATGCAAACGGATCGCGCAGGATCGCCTCGTCATAGGGATCGACGTCCCAGACGGGGATCCCGTCTGCGGGTGTGATGGGGCGGTGCCCTTCGATCAGGGTCATGGCGTGTCCTCCTCAGGCGACCATGCCGACACCGACGTGGCGGTGCAGCAATTCGGGATTGTGTTTCAGATCGTCAGCCGGGCCGTCATGCACGATGGCGCCGTTGGCCATCAGGACAGCGCGGGAGGCAAAGGCCAGAGCGGCCTCTGCATGCTGTTCGACCAGCACAACAGCGCGGGTCTGGTCGGCGGCAAGGTCTTCGAAGACCTGCATCAGCTGTTCGCAGATCACCGGCGCGAGGCCTTCCAGAGGTTCATCCAGCAAGATGACCTCGGGCTGAGTCATCAGGGTGCGCGCGATGGCCAGCATCTGTTGTTCGCCGCCCGAAAGCTGGGTGCCGCCATTGCGGCGACGTTCCTTAAGACGGGGAAACAGCGCGTAAGCTTCTTCCAGCGTGGCGTCACCGCGCAGAGCCGCGATCAGGTTTTCCTCGACAGTAAGCGAGGGGAATATATCGCGCGTCTGCGGCACCAGTCCAAGGCCTTTGGCATTGCGCCGAAAGGGGGCCAGCCGGTCAATCCCCTGTCCCTTCATCCGGACCGAGCCAGCGTGCATCCGCGTCAGCCCCATGATGGTCTTCAGCAGCGTGGTCTTGCCTGCCCCGTTGCGCCCGATAACGGCCAGCCGTTCGCCGGGCCGCACGCAGAGATCGACGCCGCGCAGCACATGGGTCGGGCCGTACCCAGCGGTGACCGCATCAAGTTCCAGAACCGGATCAACCATGACCACCTCCAAGGTATAGTTCCCGAACCTGCGGGTTGGTGGCGATTTCCTGCGGCGTGCCTTCGGTCAGGATACGGCCCTGAACCAGCACAACGATGGAGGTCGCAACCTTGAACACGAGGTCCATGTCATGTTCGATCACCAGCACCGCCAGATCGGCCGGCAGCCGCTCAATGGCATCGGTGATCATATGGGTTTCGCTGGACGGCACACCGGCGGCGGGTTCGTCAAGGATCAGAACGCGGGGCTTCAGCGCGAGTGTCAGCGCCATCTCGACCAAACGCTGTTGACCATAGGCCAGATCCAGCACCGGCTTGTCGGCCAGCGGTCCAAGGTCGAACTGGTCGATCAGAGCCTGCACCTCGCC
This sequence comes from Halocynthiibacter sp., assembly GCA_047631555.1. Lineage (GTDB taxonomy): Bacteria > Pseudomonadota > Alphaproteobacteria > Rhodobacterales > Rhodobacteraceae > JBLHZY01. Next base: position 29,670 of record JBLHZY010000002.1, read on the forward strand.
TTCAATGTCCGGATCACCATCTGCGCGGCGCGACAGGCGGAACCCGCGGCCCTCACGCTCCAGCACCGGCATCCGCAGGTTTTCCCGCACGGTAAGGTTCGCAAACAGGGTGGTGATCTGGAAGGTCTTGGCGATCCCCAGTTTCACCCGCGCGGCCTCCTTCATCCCCGAGATGTCGCGCCCGTCAAACCGGATCGTCCCGCCCGTGGGCGCAAGAATGCCGGTGACGAGGTTGGCAAAGGTGCTTTTGCCCGCGCCGTTCGGTCCAATCAGCGCCTTGCGCGATCCTCGCGGCAGGTCGAAATCGATGTTTTCCGACACCACCAATCCGCCAAAGCGCTTGGACAGGTTGCGAACCTGCAGTCCGTGACCGTTCTCAAACATTGCGGCCTCCTTTGGTCAGCGATGTCAGGGCCTTGGGCAAAGCGATCAAACCCGAAGGCAGGAAGAAGACTACCGCCAGCACCATGGCGCCGATGACAAACAGCCAGTTGAAGGGGTCGTTTGCGGCGGCTGTGTGATGCACGGCCATGAAAATCACCGTTCCGATAACTGCGCCGTAAATCCGCCCGGTGCCGCCAAGGATGAGCATGATCAAAGCCTCGGCCGAAAGTGCGAAGGAAAAGGTCTCCAAACTGACAAGCTGGGTGATCTGGGCGGTCAATGCGCCGGCGACCCCGGCGATAGTGCCCCCAAGGGTATACGCCAGCATGCGGCGCCAGTAGACCGAGGCACCGATGGCCTCCATCCGCTCGGGGCTTTCGTGGATGCCGCGCAGAGACAGGCCAAAGGCCGAGCGGGTGATGATCACCAACAAAGCCAGCACCACGGCCGCCGCCGCGCAAGCATACCAATATCCGGTGATACCAATGAAATCGAACTCCCACAGGCCCAGAACGGGTTGCATACGGATCCCGCGCAGACCATCCGCGCCGCCCGTTACATCGCGGAAACGGTTGGCGATTTCGGCGCAGATCTGCGCGATCGCGATTGTCAGCATGATCAACGTCAACCCGTGCGTCCGCATCAGGATCAGACCCGACGCCGCCGCCAAAGCCGCGCCCGCGCAGGCCCCGACCAGCAGGCCTGCCACAGGATCGGCCCAAACGTGGATGGCAAACAGCCCCGCGGCATAGGCTCCGGCCCCGTACATAGCGGCCTGTCCCAACGTGGCGATGCCCGCAAAGCCAAGGATGAGGTCCAGCGACAGTACGAGGATCACAATGATCACGATGCGTGTCAGAAAGGCGAGGTTGTAGGGAAAGATGAAAAAGGCGGTCACAGCGGTGATGATGATCAGCACGGCAGGAAGGTAACGAAACATCTCAGATCCTCCCCAACAGGCCCTGCGGGCGGGCCGCAAGGAACAGGATCACGATGGCGAAAAAGGTCACGGTCGCCAGATCGGGCACCAGATAGCGGCTGGCGGTTTCCACCATGCCAATGCCAAGCGCGGCGAGGAAGGATCCAAGGATCGAGCCCATCCCACCAAGGGCGACTACGGTCAGGAACAACACCATGTAGCGCAGCGGATAGTAGGCATCAATCGGCAAGATTTCGGCCCCGAGGATACCGCCAAGCGCTGCCAGACCCGCGCCAAGGGCAAAGGTCAGCATGTAGATGCGGCTGGTATCGATGCCATGGCTGGATGCAATGTCGCGGTTGTCGACCGCCGCGCGCAGGCGGATGCCAAAGCGGGTCCGGTCCAACAGTAGCCACAGGCCAAGGATCACGCCCGCGCCGATAAAGATCACGACGATCCGGTGCAACGTCAGCTGACGAAAGCCCAGATCAACGGACTGGCGCAGCCCGGCGGGCAGATCAATCGCCAGCAGGCTCGACCCCTGCCAGGCGTTCACCGTTGCGATCATCAGGAAGGTCAGGCCGATGGTGGCCAGCACCTGCGGCAGTTCACCAAAGCTATAAATCCGGCGATAGATGACACGCTCCAGCGGCATGGCGATGACAACGGTGCCGGCGATGCCAAGCAACGCCGCCACAAAAAACGGCAGGCCCATATCGCTGATCAGCCAATGGGTCAGCACCCCGCCCGTCAGGGCAAAGCCCCCGTGCGCCAGATTGACCACTCGCATGAGCCCCATGGTCACCGACAGGCCGACCGAGATCATAAAGAGGATCATGCCGTAGGCCATGCCATCGACAAAAATGTTGAAAATAAGGTTCATGGATCTTTCGTTCGCCCAAAGTGAAGGCGGGCCGGAGGAACCGGCCCGCCAGTGCGTTTATTTCCAGCCCAGATCGCCGACCGTGGCGATCACGCCCTGTTCGGTATTTTCCAACAGGCCATCGGCGTTACGGGTGACTTCGCGGATATAGACATTCTGGATGACGGTGCGCGTTTCCGGATCCATCTTCAGGGGGCCTCGCGGGCTTTCCCATTCCATCGTTCTCGCCGCCTCGATTGCCGCCGGACCATCGCTGCCCGCCGCCGCAATCATCTGATACAGAAGGTGCGTGCCGTCATAGGCCCCGACAGAGGCCCAGTTGGCGATGGCGTCGGGGTGCAGCTCCTTGAGCTTGGCGAGAAAGGCGCGGTTCATATCGGAATCATGCGCACCCGAGTAGTGGTAGGCCGTCTTCAGCCCCACGGCGAGCTCACCAAGACCCTGAAGATTGGTCTCTTCGGTCTCGGCAGTTCCGAGGAAGGTGATGCCTGCGTCCTTCAGACGGTTTTCATTGTAGGTCTTGGTATAGGTGAAGGTCGGGGGACCACCTGGCAGGAAGGTAAAGACTGCATCGGGGGCCTTGTCTTTCACGCTCTGGATGATTGGCGTGAAGTCGGTAGTGGAAAGTGGCATGCGGATCGCGTCCAGAATCTCACCGCCCTTGGCCTCGAACGCGGCCTTGAAGGCGTTTTCAGCATCGATACCGGGGCCATAGTCGGACACGGTCGTCACGACCGACTTGATACCCTGATCATAGGCCCATTCGGCGAGCGGCGCGGTCACCTGCCACAGTGTGTAGCTGGTGCGCAGGTAGAATTCGCTTTCCGCGTTGATGGCCGAGGTCGCCGCGTTGAAAATCACCGCAGGCGTCTGCGACTGGGTAATGATCGGCCCGACGGCCAGCGCGTTGGGGGTAAAGGTGAAGCCCGCCAGATAATCAACACGCTCCTTGATCAGAAGCTCTTGCGCTAGGGCGCGGGACTGGTCGGGGTTTACGCCGCCAGTGTCCTTGTAAATGAACTCTACATCATGAGCGCCGGCTTTGGTGCCATTCTGGGCCTGATAGACCTCGATCGCGTTCTGATATTGGGTGCCATATTGGGCAAACGGCCCGGAAAAGGGCGCAATGACCCCCACCTTGATTGTATCGGCTGTGGCCTGTGTCGCCAATAGGCCCGCCAAAAGGCCGATGGCCTTGGTAATATTTTTCATTCGTCTTCTCCTCCCTGTGCGGCCCTGTTCGTCGCCGCGTTAAGCCCCTCCTCCAGAGGCTGGACAAACCCTCACCGCCCGGTGCCGCGCCTGTGGCTCCGCCCTTTATCGGTTGGCTGTGCTGGTCGTTTTGGCCAGTCGTCAGTAGACGACGACCGACCGGATTGATTTTCCCTCGCGCATCAGATCAAAACCCTTGTTGATCTCGTCCAGAGTCAGGACATGGGTGATCATCGGGTCGATCTCGATCTTGCCATTCATGTACCAATCGACAATCTTGGGAACATCCGTACGCCCCTTGGCCCCGCCAAAGGCCGTGCCCTGCCAGACCCGCCCCGTGACAAGCTGGAAGGGCCGCGTGCTGATCTCCTTGCCCGCCTCTGCTACGCCGATCACTGTCGACACGCCCCAGCCTCGGTGGCAGGCCTCAAGCGCCTGACGCATGACGGTTGTGTTGCCGGTGCAGTCAAAGGTGTAGTCTGCGCCGCCATCGGTCAGCGCGACCAGATGCTGGACGATGTCACCGTGGATATTCGACGGGTTCACGAAATGGGTCATGCCGAACTTGGTGCCCCAGTCGGCTTTATCGTCGTTCAGATCCACACCGACGATCATATTGGCACCGACCATGCGGGCGGCTTGAATGACGTTCAGCCCGATGCCGCCAAGGCCAAAGACGATGACATTGGCCCCCGCCTCGACCTTGGCCGTATTGGTTACCGCGCCGATGCCCGTGGTCACCCCGCAGCCGATATAGCAAGAGGTCTGAAACGGCGCGTCCTTGCGAATTTTCGCCACGGCGATTTCGGGCAATACGGTAAAATTCGAAAAGGTCGAACACCCCATATAGTGATGAACCGCCTGCCCCTTATAGCTAAAGCGCGAGGTTCCGTCGGGCATAACACCCTTGCCCTGCGTCGCACGGATCGCTGTGCATAGGTTGGTCTTGCCGCTCAGACAACTTCTGCACTGGCCGCATTCAGGTGTGTAAAGCGGAATGACATGATCGCCCAGCTTCACGCTGCTGACCCCGACGCCGACCTCACGCACGATGCCCGCCCCTTCGTGGCCCAGCACCGAGGGAAAGATGCCTTCGCTATCCAGCCCGTCCAATGTGTAGGCGTCCGTATGGCAGATGCCGGTCGCTATGATCTCGACGAGGACTTCGCCGTCCTTGGGGCCGTCCAGATCAAGCTCGACAATTTCAAGAGGCTGCATTGCCTCAAATGCGACTGCGGCGCGGGTCTTCATTGGGTTCACGATCCTCAATTGCTCTGAAGGCATTTCAGGAAAAAAATATGAGATGCGCCTGCCCGGCCGACGTATCGGAACCTTTGGACGACCTCGAACTCTCCTCCATCCGCCTCCATGCGGACATCAGTTGATAAATCAACTAATGGTCAATACCTCGCAATCAGTTGACAAGTCAACTAATATTTTAAATGTAAGATTGGCAGATCCCGATCGTATCTAGAACCCGGCGCGTGGGTAGTGGGTCACTTTGAAATTCGTTTCTTGTAGGGTCCGCGCTTTTTCGGTGCAGGCCATGACCCAGAGCATCAGAATATTGATCCCGCGATACTCCTCGCCGTTGTATCGGCTCGGCAGGGCAATGCCGGACGCGCTCCCTGTCCACGGCTTGCGCCATGGCGGTGTGCCTGCCTCGATCTCTGCGATAATGGTGTCGGTGACGTGGTCATACACATCAAACTTCGGTGCCATTTGTGGCCTCCTCTTCAAGGTTGTACGGGTGAGGCTTGGTGCCTTCCTTCCGCCTATGGGCTGCGCCTCGGCCACCTGATCTGACCGAATACGCATGTATTCGGCGGAACAGAGTGGGAGAGGGCAAAGCCCGACCCATGGCCCTGAACGGGGCTGTCAATCGGCCACATTTGCGAAGAAAATGTCTGCGCCGAAAACCGACGCCAATTTTTCGCGCGAGGAATGACTCGCTTGCGAGACAGGGGAAATTGGTGGCTGTTTTTGGGGATGGACTAAGGTTGACCGCCACGGTCAGGGATGTTGGGCGGACCAAAACAAATTGAATTGTGCCTGGGTCGGAGTGAGCGGGCTGAAAGCCTGTCGATGCTCCGTACAGACCGCTTATCAAAGCGGCTCGTGCGCAGCCGCACGGGCCACAATTTCTCTTCTCTCGCTCCAAGGGTCTGCGCCTCGCGTCCAACAGGCCATTTCATTCTAATCGGATCTATTGGTCTACTCACCGCAAACCGACCTTTCGAATCTGCTCTTCACTGACAAGGTTAGCAGCAAGCAGAGCGCTCACTTGGTCGGGTGTGATATGGCGGCACAGTGGGTGGCGATCTGTGACCCAGTCGGCCAAGCCTTTGAGGACCTCAAGCTCTTTAACTTTGCTCGTTTCTCGCGCCTGCTCGACCTCGTGAAGATACTTCAGCCAACGACCGGAGGTGAACCAATTGTCAGAGAAGTACACCTTGGAGCGGGTAAAGCCCTCGGTCTCGGTCGCGTAAGATCGCACGGCCTCCTCGAGGTCTTTCGCGTCAACGCCGTCGGCTAACGATTGGCGGATCTGTGAGAGACAAACTGCTTCGCCGCGAACGCGATCCTCGGGGTAGGCCGCCAAGATTTTTTCTGAAATCTCATCTCCCACCGCCGCCTTCGCGTGCGAAGGATATGGTTTTTTATATGGTTTATATCTGTTCTTATAGGATTTGCCCTCAGGGGCAGAAGGCTTGCCCTCAGGGGCAAATGCATCATTTTCCCTTTTGGTCGGATCGATTTGCCCATTTGGGCAAATGGAGTTGCCCAAGGCATACCAGCAAGTTCGGTCATACCGATCATCGCTGAAATTGCCCTTAATGATTAGCCCCGCACTGACCAGCTTTTCGAGTGCAGTGCGAATCTGCTTTTCACTCAGGTAGGGGAACAACTCACCAAAAGCCGAGATCGAATTGTAAGTCCAATACCGCCCGTCGCGAAAGTTGCGACGGTTGGCTTGGTTCTTCTCGATCCAAAAGGTGATGTTCTGGAAAATCACCGCTGCATTCAAACCGACGCGTGCAGCGATATCGGGATCAAAGCTATGGCGACTCATGTTTGACCCCCGTTAGCCAACTCGGGCGTCGGATTTTGTACAGGTTTTGTACGAAAAATCAGTTTTCGCGCCCTATCTGCGAGGAAAACTATGCGCACGTTTTTGCACACAACTGCACAGTCGCGCGAAAATAACCTATGTTTTACAGGTGTTTTTGGTGACCCCGATTGGATTCGAACCAATAACCTGCCCCTTAGGAGGGGGCTGCTCTATCCAGTTGAGCCACGAGGTCTTTGCCAAAGAATGTGAGTGTTTTCGGCGGTTTGGGTGCGGGAGGCAAGGAGATTTCGCTGGAGGGGGCGCCGGGGAGTTCCAAAAAAGAATGCAAGAGGAGAGAGCGATTGGCCCACCACTCTCCCCTTGCGATCCATCTATCTCTTGGCGGAGAGCCTGAAGAGGGGTCCGGATTGTGCAGCCTTTGGGCGTGCCCGCGCGCTGTTAGCGTTAACATAGAGAAGTATCAGGGCTTGGACAAGCCAATGTTTGCAGGTATCACTAGGCATAAGAAGAGTTGAAAGGGCCTACGCTTGTCACAAGAACCTGTCGCACCTGCGCCCCGGCCGCTCACGCTTCGTGATGTTTCTGAAGCATCCGGCGTAAGCGAAATGACCGTTAGTCGCGTGTTGCGTAACCGCGGTGAAGTCTCTGAGAACACACGCAACAAGGTTTTGGAAGCGGCCAAGCGGCTTGGCTATGTGCCCAACAAAATCGCAGGCGCCTTGGCTTCGCAGCGGGTGAACTTGGTTGCGGTGATTATCCCTTCGCTCTCAAATATGGTTTTCCCTGAGGTGATGACGGGCATTTCCGAAGTGCTTGACGAAACGCCGCTTCAGCCGGTTGTTGGCGTGACCCATTACAAACCCGGGCGCGAAGAGGCGGTTCTTTATGAGATGCTGTCATGGCGGCCCTCGGGCGTTATTATTGCCGGGCTTGAGCACTCGGACGCGTCAAAGGCGATGCTGCGGGCTGCTGGCATCCCAATCGTTGAGATCATGGATGTCGACGGCGAGCCGATCGATAGCATGGTTGGCATTTCGCATCGCCGCGCTGGGCGCGAAATGGCCAAAGCGATCGTGGCCGCTGGCTATAAGAAAATCGGCTTTCTGGGCACTAAGATGCCGCTTGATCACCGCGCACGCAAACGCTTTGAAGGCTTTACTGAGGCGCTGGCCAAAGCCGGGCTTGAGGTCGCGGATCAGGAATTCTACTCGGGCGGCTCGGCGCTGGCCAAAGGGCGTGAGATGACCGAGGCCATTCTCAAACGCACCCCGGATCTCGATTTTCTCTATTACTCGAATGATATGATTGGCGCGGGCGGGTTGCTCTATTGCCTTGATAACGGGATCGACGTTCCGGGCAAAGTTGGGCTTGCTGGGTTTAATGGGGTCGAGCTGCTTGATGGTCTGCCGCGCCAACTCGCTACGATGGATGCTTGCCGGGTAGAGGTTGGCCGCGCCGCCGCCGAAATCATCGCACGCCGTGCCAATGGCGAAGCGCCAACACCGGGCGGAGATCGCATTATCCTGACGCCACAGATTGCCATGGGCGACACATTGCTTCGGCGCAAATCTTAAACCGATGAGCGGCCGCGGCCTCCAGTATTGCATCCCGATAGAGGGGCGCTCGAAATCATGAACGAAACGCGTATCCATCGCACCAGACTGCAAGCGCCTGCCCATCAAAAGGCGGGCGATAAGCTTGCGCCGGGCGCGCTTTGGCGTACGCTTTGGAATGGCAAATGGCTGATCGGCTTGATTGTTGCCGCCTGTTTGATGCTCGGCGCGCTCTATGTATTGGCTTGGGCAACGCCGCTCTATACGGCAACTGCGGCCTTGGCTCTTGAGGCGCGCGAAGAGCAAGTTATCGAGCTGGAAAGCGTTATGGCAGGGCTCGGCTCGGATCAAGCTACGGTGAACACCGAGCTTGAAGTAATCCGCTCTCGGCGCCTGCTTGAGACATTGGCGCTTGAACTTGATCTGGTGAATGATCCCGAATTCAACGCAGCCTTGCGCCCTGCGCCTGTGCTCACAACTGAAAACTTGGCGCGCCTGCTGGGCCGACCCGCCTCTCCTTCTCTTAGCGAGCAAGAGGTCCTTGATGATGTGGTTCTCGCGCTCCTGCAGCGCATCACCGTCAGCAATATTCGCGACAGCTATGTTTTTCGCATCTCGGCAATTTCCGAGGATCGTATCAAATCTGCGGAATTGGCCGATTCCTTAGCGAGCCTATACATGCGCGATCAGCTGCAGGCCAAGTTCGAGGCCACCGAAGCCGCAACCAAATGGCTGACCGAACGCGTAGCCGAACTAAAAATCGAATTGGCCCGCGCAGAAACCTCCGTCAAAGAGCTCAATGCCCAAACCGATTTGATTTCGGCTGAAACATTGATGGCGCTCAATCGACAGCTAAAAGAGCTGCGAGAGCGCGCCGTTCTGGCCGATATCACAGCAAGCGAAGCCCGCGTAAAAACTGCCAAAATGAAAATTGCACAGGAGGCCGGCGATTTGCCCGCGATGGCTGCAGCGGCGGCAGATCGCGAGCTGATCAGTGCGCTTGAACGCATTGCGCAGGATGAGCCTGTTGGCAGCCGCTTGTTTGATGCCCGCTTTAGTGAGCTTCTTACTCGCCTAGGAATTGAGGCCGCGCGCCAAGATACCCAAGCCCAAACGCTGCGCAAATCTGTTGCCATGCTTGAGCGCCAGATTGAAAGCCAATCCGAAGATCTCCTTGCTCTGGAGCAGCTCGAGCGCGAGGCTGAAGCCAGCCGATTGATCTATGAATATTTCCTCTCTCGCCTCAAAGAGACTTCTGTCCAACAGGGCATTCAACAGGCCGATAGCCGCGTCATTTCCAATGCGATGGTCCCGCGCGAGCCCTCTTCACCGCGCCTTGGAATGATACTGTCTCTTGCCGCCCTCCTCGGCCTGATGCTTGGCGGCGGCTGGGTAATCTTGCGCGAAATGGCTCAGGCGACCTTCCGTACAAGCGAAGATCTCGAGGCGGCGACAGGCCTTACCGTGATGGGGAAAATCCCAACAATTCCGCTGCGCAAACGCGGCAAAGTTTTGCAGTATTTGACCGAAAAACCCACATCAGCCGCAGCAGAAGCCGTTCGAAATCTGCGCACTTCAACGCTGATGTCCAATGTCGATCATCCGCCTAAAGTGATCATGATCACCTCCTCGCTTCCTGGCGAAGGCAAGACAACTCAAGCCATCGCGCTGGCCCAAAATCTCTCGGGTCTCGGCGCGCGGGTCCTTCTGATCGAGGGCGACATTCGCCGCCAAGTTTTCGGCGAATATTTCGAGACGCAAGAGAGTACAGGCGATGCTTTTGGCCTTCTTAAGGCGATCTCCGGCGCGCTTCCTTTGAGCGAGGCCGTGCAGCATAGCAAAGCGCTCGGCGCGGATATTCTGGTCGGCACGCGCCCGGACATTAACGCAGCTGACCTGTTTTCGTCAGAGCGCTTTGCGAGCTTTCTTCAGCAAGCGCGCGAGGCCTATGATTACGTGATTATCGACACGCCGCCATGCCTCATCGTGCCGGATGCGCGCGTCATTGCGCGACATGTTGATGCGGTGCTTTACACCGTGCGCTGGGACTCAACACCTCAGCGCCAAGTGCTTGAAGGATTGCGAGGTTTTGCGGCGGTAAATCTGGGCGTTACCGGCCTTGTTCTAAGCCAAGTTGATCCGCGCGGGATGCGCCGCTATGGCCAATCCGAGGCCTCTGGCGAAGGCTATTACGCCAACTAGTCACGCGCGCTATATCCCCGAAGAGGGATGAGAATTATCGCAAGAATTATCGCCTCAGTCGCCGTTTGAAACGCAAAAGCGCCGAGGGAAGAATTTAGCAATAGACCGAACTTCGATAAGATCAAAAGCGGGAAAAAGAGCGCCGCCAATGTTGGTTTTGATTTCTGGATAAGGCTGCGCTCAAGTCGCAAAAACCCATAGACAATTAGGCCGAAAAATAACGTCCCCCCAAACAGCCCGAACGACAGATACCCCTCCAAAAATGCGCCCGGTGTTACGCCGTGAATACCGCGATAGAAGTAGACCTCACGCGCGATCATTGGCCCTAGTTCTTTATAGTAAATGACTTGCGGGCCGAGAAATGGCTCGAGCAAAAAGCCAAATGATACTGGGCCAAGCCATGGGTTTTCCTGCGCCCAAAGGCTAACGGCACCCAGCTTGGAGAAGTCAAAAAAGTAACGCGATTGCAGTATTTTTTCGACTCCAAAGACCACTGTTTCGCTTGGGCTCAATAGGGCCGCTTGGGGGCGCAGCACAGAGATGAGCACAAGAACTGGCGCAATAATCGCCAGCATGCGTAGCGCGCGGCGCAGGCGAAACTGACCCAAAATGACTTGTAGGTAGATCACTTCCAAGATCACTGAAATTAAGATCGCGCGCGCCGAAAATACAATCGCCGGGAGGATCACAAGGATCAGGGCGATGGCAAATCCGACCCAATCACGCTTTTGCCCGGTTTGATGTGCGCGGACATAAAACAGGCAAAGGATCACATGGCAGAACACCGCCAATCGCAGCAATATCCATGTGTTGCCCCGCTCGCTTAGCGCCGCTCGTTTTCCCGAAATATCCGCGATCAAAGCCTCTGGACCAAGCGAGAGTACCGCAGCTATCGCCGCTATAAAGAAAAGCAAAGCTATGGGATAAATCGCGCTGGATACCACTGGGAATGCGCGCCCTTCATCCAATGGTGCATCATAGTGAAATCCCGAGGCCAGCCCAGCAAAGCAGCTTATGAGCCAGGCAAGAGCCGCAAGAGTTAGCCCTGTCGCAATCACGTTGAGCGGGGCCCTCGCAGCAAAGAAATGGAAATGGATTAGCTGACCTGTCTCGGGCGTGTTCATGATAAAAATTGCGTAGGGCAATCGAGCAAAGACCTCAAACGCGATGAGAGCAGAAATGAAGACAGTCAACGGGGAAAGGATGGCTCGTTTTGGGGCATTCATCGGCGCCACCACATGCCAAAAGCAAAGACCAAAGACGTCGCGAAATAGAGACTATATAGGCCCAATAGCGTTGGCTCGGTTAGAACGGCGGCCATGATTGCAACACTCATTGGGACCACTTTTAACGCTATCGCAGTGATGCCTTTGCTTCGCATTTGAAACAGAGCGAGCATCCCCAAACGATCAAAATAGAGCGCGGCAATAAGCAGTAAAGCGAGCCATCTTGAGCCTGTGAAAAACGGGAAAAGGAGCGCATTAAGCGGCGTCCAAAACAGCACGACAGTGCAAGCATAAAGGGCGACGGACAGAGTAAACCCTATTGTCGTTTTCGAGAGGGGTTTTGGATTTTCACCACGGTTTGTTGCAAAGGCCAAAGCGGGGTTGGCGCGCGTCAGGGTCGTGAAAAGAATGGAGACGGGCGGCAAAGACCAAAGCAGAAAAATACCAGATTCGACAATCAGCTCGGGCGCATTTTTTCCGGCGAGCAACAAACGATCCCATTGGAAAGTAAATCCAGAAAGCGCGAAGAAGATGAGTAGGGACAGGAGCATTTCTGCTTTCGGGGGGGCAGTAGCTTGCCTAGCTTCGCCCAGCAAAAAGCAGCAAGAAAAGATGGCTGCATTCAGCGCGAATGCGACAGAAACGGGAAGACCCATTTGAAGAGCGGCCATGCAAATCAAGATACGTAAAGCCGAAATTCCAAGTAGCCAGAATACATGGGTTGGGGCTTGCTGCATCCTCACTGAGCCATGGGCACCCGCGATTATGAGCGGTCCCGAAAGCGCATAAAAGGGGATGTCACGCATGTCTATGAGGCCGTTTGAGCTTATCCACCAGACCAATACTGTTGTGAGGAATAACGCGCTGATTAGCGCCTTGGCGACTAGGCTTTGTTGGTTATGAAAATACCTTAGAGCGAGGGTTTGACCAAAGGCCGTTGTGATCGCCAAAATTGCCGCTTGGGCTGCAAAAAAGCCGCTGCGCGCTTCGGGGGAGGCGCTGCGAGCGATCAATAGGATCACAGCGAAAGATGCTGCAAATTGAGCGCCTGCAAACAGGCCCGATCTAAGGAGCGCGCTCAAAGCTCATATCCAAATTGGGCCAAAAGATCGCCAGCATCGTCCTCGATCAGCGCGCGCGCTTGGGTGCTGAGGCGTGTTTTTCCTTCGCCAATTTTGCCGCAGCGCGCAAAAAACATCCCCGGCACATCGCCTCGTTTTGTCAGCACCGTCTCGATGTCATGCGCCTTCTCCGCCGCGGCCAATCTGCTGCGCTCTACCGAGATTTCCAATTTGTCGAGAGCACGTTCAAGCGGGGTCACGGGGTCTGAGCGAAGATCTTCATAGCGAAGAATATGATCGCCGCGCGCTCGGCATTTTTGATAAAACGCCCCCCAGGTTAAGGGCGGGGATATGGGGCTTTGAATCGTGTGCGTAACAAATGCATCTAGTGCCTCATCCTCGTTCATTTCGGGCCTGAAAATATGAGATTTTCCCAAGGCAACGGCGCGCGTATTGAAGCCGTTATCCGCGTAAATTTCGCGGTGATGATGGAAGTATGACACAGCAACATCGCGCGGATCGCGAATGATCACGATCCGTTTTCCTCGCGCGAATTTCGCACGATGCAGCTTGATAACACTGGGGCCAAAGCGCGGATATCTGTTGTCGTCAAAGCGCCAGTGCAGTGCTTGAGCTAGCATCTGGCAAACCCATGTAGCGCCGGATTTGGGATACTCATTCACAAATAAAGTTGGATAGACTTGAGGGTTAAGGCGCTGATGTGCCAAGCGAAATACTGAGCGAAGCGCCTGAGGCCCATAATGTGAGCCACGCAACATCAGGCCAACTCCTCAAATAGAGCGCACCATTGTTCAAGCGCTTTCTCTTGGCCGCTTTGAGCGATCGGATTTGGGGCTCTTTGTGGGACATCGAGGAGAGACAATAACGTTTTTGCTATAGCCTCCGGGCTTTTGTTAGGCGCAACTGCCCCGAGGCCTTGCGTTTCGATATCCCTTGCCAGCTCGCTTTGTGGTGCGACCAATGCGAGGACCGGAAGATTGCAGGAGCTGTAGGTGAAAAGTTTGGAGGGATAGGAGGTTTTGCAGATGCCTGGCTCCAAAGAAACAATGCCGATATCGGCTTCTTGGATAAGCCATAGCGCTTGCGCTTCTGACATTTGCGGCGTGAAAACTACTTGAGAGTGTTCCGCCCAAAAGGCCTTCAGGGTCTCAAGTTCAACCCCTTCACCCAACCACATAATTTGTAGGTTTGGACGTTCAGCGCACGCCAAAAGAAGGCCTTCGCTTAGCGGTATCAGCGATTGAAAGCGCCCCAAGTTGCCTGCAAAAATTACGCGGCGGATTCCCTGTGGCTTGTGCCATTCGGGGCCGGGTTCCTCTGGCGAGATATCACGCGCGAAATTATTCAGGACGGTGATTGTGAGGCCGTTTTTTGAGCGCCGTTTGAGCGTCTCTTTCATATCTCGCGATAGGACGATGATGCGCGCAGCCCGTTTGAGCGCAAAGCCATCCAAATAACGCAACATGCGCGCGCGCCACCCTCGGCCGAGCTTTTCTCCCAATGCTTCCGACACTTCTGGGTGAATATCCTGCAGATGATAGATCATTTTCGCCCCGCAAAGCTTCGCCCCCAAGGCCGCTGCCAAGCCAGAAATCACCGGCGGCGCACTCGCGGCCATGACAACATCGGGGCGGCTTTTCAGCGTCATCCAGAATAGGCCAAGTGCGTAGATTAACGCGCCAAGCGGTCGATTTCGAGGGAGAGGAATTCGGCGAATTTCAATGCTAGCTTTCGTCTTTTTCCGCGCCGATTTCAAGGGTGTTCCGCGGTAAGAGCGCCCGCCACTGTAGATAGTAACGTGATGCCCTTCGCGCACGAGCGCTTCTGCGATTTTCTCCAATATCTGGCCGTAAGGGGGCGTATCCGGCGGAAAGTACGGATGGCTGAGCAAGATATTCATGCGCCGCTCTCCTCGCTTTGAAGCGCCTGCATGTCCTGACTGTTGATTGCAGGGAGCGGCCTTTTCAGCAGGATGGAGATAAGCGTTTGGAACGTTTTTAGAAGATAATAGGCGTCGCTCAAAATGGTCGCGCGTTTGGCATAGGCGATCTCAATGGAAAGCCGTTTTGGCAACACGTCGCGCAAGTAAACCTCAACAGGCGCATCAGAATCTACGCCAGCACCGAGCGCAAACAACGTACCGGGACCAGTAAGGCCGGGACGGACATCGAGCGTTTCAAGCATCCATTGATCATACGCCTGTGACACAATCTGAGGGTCTTCTGGGCGCGGTCCAACTAAGGCCATCTCGCCGCGCAAAATATTGAACAGCTGCGGGAGCTCATCAATTCGACTCATGCGCAATAAGCTGCCGAACTTGAATACTCTTGGATCATTGGGCGCAGCGATCGGTGCACCCGCGTTTTCGTGATGCATGGTCCTGAGCTTATACATCGTAAAAGGCTCTCCCGCGCGCCCGATCCGCTTAGCGCGAAAAAATACCGGGCCAGCACTTGAGAGGCGGATGCCAAGGGCTGCGAAAGCGATGAGGGGGGCCGCAGGGATTAGCGCAATGAGCGCGATAAACAGATCGACCCCGCGCCTCACGATCCACCAGATCCGCTAAGTATTTTGCGCAGGCTTGCTATGATCCGTTCCTGTTCGCTTGAGCTTAAGGAAGGGAAAATTGGTAAACTTAGGCAGCGCTCGAAATAGGCATCTGCATTTGGAAATGCGCTGGTTTTCCCTCCAGCCTTCCAAGCGCTTAGCTGATGTAAGGGTCGGTAATGTACCGAAGTTTCAATACCAAGCGTCTTCAATTCATCAACAAGCTCTGAGCGGGAAACGTTCCCGAGCAATTGGATCGGGTAGAGATGATTGGAATGCAGATCTCCCTTCGCAGCCGTGGGAGGCAACCTTAACGGAAGATCAGAAAGCGCCTCATCATATCGCTTGGCGATGCGCAGGCGCGCTTGGGTAAACTCGTCTTGGCGGCGCAGTTGCACCCGGCCCAAAGCCGCAGCGCTATCGGTCATATTGTATTTGTAGCCGATGCTTTCAACGTCATAGTCCCAGCTGGCCGCTTTGCTATTCTGTCGCGTCAGGATATCGCGATCAATTCCATGTAAACGCATGACCCTTGCCCGCTTGGCGACTTCGGGATCACGGGTCGTAAGCATTCCGCCCTCGCCAGTGGTGAGCGTTTTGTTAGCGTAAAAACTAAAGGCGGTGGCGCCTATTTCGCCCGCTCCGATGGCCAATGAGTTGTGACGCGCCGGAAATGCATGCGCGGCGTCTTCCAAAATCGTGAGATTGGCCTTCTTGGCAAACTCACGCAATTTCGTCATGTCGCAGGGCAGGCCGGCAAAATGTACGGGCAAAATCGCGCGGGTTTTCTCGCTAAGCACCGCGCGGGCTGTTTCAACCGTGAGGCATAGGGTTTCAGGGTCTATGTCTGCCAAAACGGGCTTCGCACCGAGATGATGCACGATTTCCGCAGAGGCAGAAAACGTAAGAGTTGGCACAATCACCTCATCGCCCGGACCGACCCCCAACGCTTCAAGCCCAAGATGCAATGCGGCTGTGCAGGAATTAACAGCGACAGCCTCAACCCCACCACCCAAAGCCTGTGCAAACTCGCGCTCAAAAGCCGCAACTTCAGGGCCAGAGGTAAGCCAACCAGAAAGAAGGCTTTTGCTCACCGCAGAGATTTCCTCTTCTCCGAGAGACGGGCGAAAAAATGGGATCGGGTCAATGCTTTTCATCCGCTAGGTATACCCATGATCAACGAGGAAGTGCGAGAGTTGCTGATCGATCTTTGTGCGGTCTTGCGCCGAAAGTTGATCGAAATATTTCTCCGGCTTGTGAACACGCTCGGCATAGGCGCGCAAAACGGGTTCGCCCGCATCCAGTTGCGCCCATTTAAGCAGGTTTTCGAGCGGCGCTGAGCTCTGCATAAGTGCTTCAAAAGAAATATGAAAAACGCGTTCTGGCGCCAGATTGCTAAGCCCTGCCCGCGCCATCTGGCAGCAAATGAGCCACTGCTTGGCGCAAACTTCGACTTGCGAAAGATTGCCCAAATCCCCTTCAATTCCCGGATAGCGCGGCCCCCAGATACGCGCGCGGCCGCGCCCCAACGCCAGATTCTTAGCCGCCCAATATGTATATGACAGGCTTCCAATTGGCAGACTGCTTAGTTTTCTGCGCCAATGCGCCCAATTCGGTTTTGCTTGCCATTGACGCATAGAGCTGGCCGTCGCATTGCGCCCGTCTCGCTCAAGATAGATAAATTTTGCATCGGGGAATACTTTGTCAACAAAGCCAATTCTAAGTGTGTTAGACACTGTTTTTTCAAGTAATCGGCCCTCTTTACCGGTTTTTGCGAGTTTTGAAAGCTTGGACTGGATAAACAGTTTTTGCTCTGAAGTCAGGTTATCAGGTAGCAATGCATCATCGCCAGAATGGCTCCGACCATAGCGCCAAATATAGTTCACATCGTATGGAACAGCGCTGAGACCCGGCGCCTGCGCAAGGAGATCGCGCAAAAACGAGGTTCCAGACCGCGCAGCGCCAATGATCACAATTGGAGGCCTAGTCATCCGTTTTTCTTCGCCATTTTGAGCTTGGTCCCTACCAAAGGCTGCGTGCTTCACAAAGCTATTGCGGTCTGTCTCTGGCCTCAATCGAATATATTTGGAGCGGGCCTAACGAGAATGCCGCACATCTATTATTCGCAAACGGTAACCAGGTGAAAATATCTCTCGTCGGCATGGAAAATCCAGTCAAAAACAGGCTCTAACATTGCCTAATTCTCCGGAATCGCCTCTGTGAGAAAGTGCTCTAGCGTGCGCGCATCTAGTGGTTTTGACATCAGCTCAACGCCTGTTTCAATACATCTTTGGCGAAGCTCGGCCGTTCTGCTGGCAGAAATGATACGGGCTGGGATATCGCCGTAAATCTCGCGCAATCGACGGACCAAATCGAGGCCGATTTCGCCGTTATCCAGCTGATAATCGATCAGCATAGCGTCTGGCGTGATTTGGATCTCTTTAAGCAGGGCCATGGCCTCGGCTCCGTTGGAGACATCAAGCACGGAAGCGTTCCACTTTCCAAGAAGCAGGCTGATCGCACGGCGAACTTCTGAATCGTTTTCAACGAGCAAAACAATCATGCCGCTTTCTGCGAGTTTTCGGCGCTGACGCGGGGCCGGAGCCGCCTGAAGTGGCAGTATTCCTGCTTCGGCGGGTTCGAGATTGACGAAAAAGCCGGTTCCTTTGCCCAGCTCGGACCAAAGGCCGAGCGAATGGCCAAGCCTATGGCAGGCCCGCTCAACAATCGCGAGGCCAAGGCCAAGCCCCTCTGTCGCGCTTTTGGTAGCGTCAAGGCGATGAAATTCTTGAAAAATTACGTCTTGATGCTCTTCCGCAATCCCGGGCCCAGTATCCCAGACCTCCAAACGGTAGGTGCCTCCGTTGCGGCGCACACCGACAAGAACGCGGCCTTTGTCGGTATAGCGAAGCGCATTGGCAATTAGATTTTGCAGGATACGGCTTAGGAACAATGGATTGGAATAGACGACGGCATCAGTGTGAATAACCCGAAAATCCAAGCCTTTTAAGGCTGCATGGGGCGCGAACTCATCTCGCAAGCGCATCAAAACCCGGCCCAATGGAACCGCGGTTTGTTCAAGCGCAGTCGTTCCGGCATCAAGTTTGGAGATATCGAGCAGTGCTTCAATAATGTTTTCGACGCTTTCAAGCGCGCCAAAAGCCTTTCGAACCGTCTCTAACTCTGCAGGATCACGGTCGGTTTCGGCCATTGAGGCCACATAAAGCTTGGCCGCCGAAAGCGGTTGCAAAAGATCATGACTGGCCGCCGCCACGAAGCGAGATTTCGAGGCGTTCGCACGCTCAGCTGCGCCAAGGGCATCTTCCAGCTCGAGTGTTCGCTCAATAACCCGCTGCTCCAAAAGCTCGTTAGCTTCTGCGAGCCGACGCGCCGCGTCTCGCTCTGCTGTTATGTCTGTAATCGAGACTACGAAACCATGATCCGGCATTTCTTGGGCGAAAAAATCCAACGTCGCGCCGTTGGCATGGCGTATTTCAAACTGGATCGGGCGGCGCCTTGTTTTGGCTGAAACCCAGGCGAGAACCTCTTTGGTAGGCATGTCATCAGGCAATGAGATCATTGGGCGCATCCGCTCAAACAGCGTATCAAAATGCGCGCCAAAACGGATTTGCGGCGCCGAAACTGCCAGCAAACGGCCAAGCCGCGCGTTCCAGCCTACAAGGCGCGTTTCACTATCGAAAATTCCAACGCCTTGGTTGAGGTGATCCAATGTCGCGCGGATCATGATCGCCTGATCATCAACCAATTTTTCGCGCGCATCCCGCTCAAGGCGCATGATGTCCGTAACATCGGTTTGCAGGATTACGGTTCCGCCGTCTGGGGTTCGATGCTCTGAAACTTGCACCCACCGATCCCCGGTCAAATGAACGTTAAAGATCGAATGCGCGTCCTTGTGGCGTTGCATCCGCAAGATGCGCCAAGCCTCGCGGGCATTTTGGTCCGGCATATCCAGGCTAGGGCTTTGACTTACCGAGTGGACATATTCGCTGAAGGTTAGACCCGGTTTTAGGATCGATTTCAGATCACCCAAATGCATGGAAAAGCGCGAATTTGACAGCGAAAGGAGATCATCGCTTGAGAAAAGTGCAAAGCCCTCTTCAACCGCTTCAATTGCGGATGTGAGATCGGAACGCGCAGCTTCAGTGGCACGATTGGCCTTGGCGAGACGCGCGTTGCTATCATTGAGAAGATCGAGAACGCGCTCAAGATCGGACGTCCGTTGGCGCACTTGATCTTCCAGCAATGCCGCGCGCTCAAACTGCGCATAGGCGGCACCAGCCGTATCGGTATCTTGCTCAACCCGGCGCATGAGGGCCTCGGTGATTTTGAGCAGTTTTTCGTTTTGCCGCTCAAGCGTATCTGACGGATTTAGAAGTGGATTCATCATGAAGCGCTACGTATCGGGCATGTAAAAAGCAACGCCAGTCATCGTGTGATTGACGTGTTTTGAATCGGTTTGCTCGCCGTATGTGGCAAATCCCACCACATGATTTTTGCGCAGAATGGACGAAATACGCGTTGTTTGTTGCATCTGTTCAGCCTCGATCCGGCGCAGAAGGCAGTCGCAGGCAAGGATGCTATCCAGCGGGCCAGCATCGGCCATGGTCGCGAATTCGCGCTCGAGGTGTTCAGCCATGTCGGTTGGTTCGGCTAGGGTCAGAACGAGGCCTTCGTCGATAGCCGAGAAGAACACCAGATCATCACTATCCTCGACCGTTTGAATTGCGCGAACGTGATGCGTGCCGCCAATGCGCACAACGACCGGGTGCGAGGCGAAAGTATTGGTATCCAGCTGCTCGGGGTCTTTGCCAAGGATGCGGGCGTATTCGCGCGCGGCGGGCTCGGCGTTTATCTCATGCACAAGGCGGCGCGAGGTATCGGCTTTGGTGACGACCATGCGCGTTTCGGTTGGAACGAGGTGATCAAGCGAGAAGACTTTGATCGGACAGCGCGTGCGCACCAAAGTCAGAACGGCCGCGTTTTGATAGACAGAACCGGCAAGCGAAACATAGGTGTTTTTGAACTCTTCGCCGTCGCCGGCAGAGCCCCCAAAAAGCGGCATGGAGCCAAGGCCCGGGGCGATCGCCGTCATCAACTCATCTTCTTTGAGGGAAAGCCCATCAATGGCAAGAAAGCAAAACTCATGCTCCATCCCATCTGTTCGCCGCGCCAAGGCGGCGCGCGTGCGGATCAAATCGCCAACAACCACTTCAGCCGAAATTTCCGAAAGGTCCGGAACGAGTAGCGTTTGGACGCTAAACAAAGCGCGCGGCAAAGCGGCAATAACGATCTCGCCGTCAGCATAGCCTTCGGAGGAAATTTCGCCCGCCGTTGTGCAACCAACCACCTGCGATCCTTCAAAGCGTTTTTCGACCTCTGCCATCACGCTCGGGAAATCTGCTTGGTGACAAGCAAACACAAGGATCAGCGCGAAATCTTCTTCGCCCAGCGCCTCGTGTAAAATCTCTATCGCGTTTGGTTGATCAAATCGCACATGCGCAGAGCGCAGAACTGATCCCGCCGGTGACGGTGTTTTAGGTATGCCCATCGTCCTCCCCGATAACAGGCTGATCGTTTAAAAACCGTCTTGCTCACCATGTACGATACTTGAGAATTTCGCTTCTTGGGCAACAAGAACAGCTTGGGTTCGGCTTTGAACCCCGAGCTTTCGCATTATCGCCGTAACATGCGCCTTCACCGTTGTTTCTGCAATCGAAAGATCAAAGGCGATTTGTTTGTTGAGCTTTCCCGCGCAGATCAGGCTCAGGATGCGGGCCTGTTGGTTCGTTAAGCTCGAAAGCCGCTGGAGGGCTTGGTCTTGCGCGCTGGCGCTAACCCCGTCTTGATCAGGCGAATAGAGGCCTTCGGGGGCGAATATCCCGCCTTGGCTGATCGCTTCGATGGCTTGTTGAAAGGTGCTGCGCTGGCTGTGTTTGGGCACAAAACCCCGCGCGCCGGAGCGAATCGTTGAGGCCACAATGCGCGGCTCGGCCATTGAACTTACGACAATAACAGGCACATCGGGCGCCGCCGCCAAGAGGCGCAGCAAACCATCAAGCCCGTTTACATCCGGCAGGTTGAGATCAAGGAACATAACGTCGGGCTTTGCGCCGCCATCAAGCTTGGAGAGCGCGGCGGTAAGACATTCAGCCGTTTCAACGCTTTCGATGTCAGATGCGGTCTGCAATGTCATCGAAAGAGCATCACAAAACAGCGGATGATCATCGATCACCATCGCCGTTGTCAGCACCCGCTTATATTGCCCATCGGGCCTATCTATTGCTGCTGCCATCATATCAGCCTCCTTGATCGCCCCGACCATAGTGCCCCATGACTTTAGCGTAGTGTAGAAGGCCGAGGCCAGCACTTGCCAAAAGGTCTCATACCACAAGCGAAACGCGCGCCCCGTCAAGGGCGCGCGTAAATGGTGTTAGCGGTTGATCTTTAAGGATCAGTTGGCAGAAGCAAGCTGCTTGGGCAGTTTGAATGTCCAGAGCAGGCCGCCTTGATTGAGGTAGGAAACCTTCTTGGCAACTTCGCCACCCCAAAGCGGAACAGCGCCGCCCCAGCCAGAGATGATCGAAACATATTGCTCGCCGCCTTGTTCCCAAGTGACAGGCTGACCAACGATCCCAGAACCCGTTTGGAACGACCACAGGATTTCGCCTGTTTCATCGTCAAGCGCGAGGAATTCGCCCTCTGGTGTCCCTGTGAAAACAAGGCCGCCAGCGGTTGTCATCACGCCGCCCCAAAGTGGTGCTGCGTTCTTGTATTCCCATTTCCATTCGCCAGTGGCCGGATCAATCGCTTTGAGCGAGCCGATGTGATCTTCGTACATTGGCTTGATGGTAAAGCCCGCGCCAAGGTAGGCCGCGCCCTTTTTATAGGAAATCGGCTCGTTCCAGATATCCATGCCCCATTCGTTGGATGGTACATAGAACAGGCCGGTCTTTTGGCTAAACGCCATTGGCATCCAGTTTTTGCCGCCAAGGAAAGAGGGCGATGCAAAGATGACTTCGCCTTTGTTGCCTTCGGTTGCCGCAGCTGGATTGCCGGGACGGTTGTCCTCATTAAACATTGGGCGGCCGTTTTCATCGATGCCGGAAGCCCAAGAGATGTCTTTCACGAAAGGTGTGCCGGAGATGAATTTGCCGGTCTCGCGATCAAGCACATAGAAGAAGCCGTTGCGATCAGCCGTTGCAAAGCGCTTGTTGCCCTCTTTATCGGTAAAGGCGACGACCTCGTTTACGCCATCATAGTCCCAGCCTTCGCGTGGCGTTGTTTGGAAGTGCCATTTGATGTTGCCGGTTTTTGGATCGATCCCAATGCGGCTCGCAGCATAAAGGTTATCCCCTTTGTTGCCTTCAACTGGCGTGCCAGCATCGCGCAAGTGGCTGTTCCATGGGGCCGGGTTCCCAGCGCCAAAAACAAGCGTATCGGTTTCGATATCGTATGAACCGCCGAGCCAAGTCGCGCCGCCGCCCGTTTTCCACATATCGCCAGGCCAAGTTGCATTAAGCTCGCCTGTCATGGTGCTTTCTTTGCCGTTCAGAGTGCCCATGTGGCCCTCAATCACGGGACGCGTCCAAACCATTTCGCCGGTCTCAGCGTTGCGGGCCTGAACTTCGCCGATAATGCCAAATTCGCCGCCGGAGTTGCCGGTAATCACAAGGCCATTAACGATCAAAGGCGCGGCTGTATAGCTATAGCCCGCTTTGTAATCAGCGATCTTCTTGTTCCAAACGACATCGCCTGTTTTGCTATTCAGCGCTACGAGGCGTGCGTCCAAAGTCCCGAAAATGACGTTGTCGCCATAGATCGCGGCGCCGCGGTTGATCACATCACAGCAGGGCAAAATACCCTCTGGAAGGCGCGCGTCATACTGCCAAAGCTCTTTGCCGGTCGCGACATCGATCGCATAGATCCGCGAATAAGAGCCGGTGATATACATCACGCCGTCATAGACCAGCGGCTGCGTTTCTTGGCCGCGCTGCTTTTCACCGCCAAGCGAGAAGGCCCAAACAGGCATCAAGTTTTTGACGTTGGATTTGTTGAGCGTCTCAAGCGGGCTGTAGCGCTGAAGATGGCGCCCCATGCCGTTTGTGACGATCTGCGATGTGTTGGTCTGATCATTGACCAGATCTTCTTCGGTCACGCCAGCGAAAGCTGTGCTTGCCGCAAGAATGCCAATCGCTGCGGATGCGATAATGCGTTTCATTTCGGATATCCTCCCATGGATTCATGCCTGCCTATCATGCAGGTCAATCGCCCCTGCGATGCATGGGCGGTGCCCAAAAGCTAAGGAAATCACAGACGCGTGAGTATTGCCCATTGGTCGTATGCGCGGGATCAGTCCGGCCCTGTCCTTTAGTCGTATTCCGAAGGGCTGAAAGGTTGCTACGGTTCGCACAGACCAACCTTGCACGTATCCTGGGGAGGAGATCATGCGCCTTATTAACAATTTCGTGGCTGCGGCCTTTGTATTAGCCATCGGCCTTACTGGAGCGACCGCAGAGGACAATCCAGTGCTGCGGGCCTCTGTCTTAGAATTTGGGACTGTGAATTGGGAGCTTGATACGATCAAGCATCACAAGCTCGATGAGGCCAACGGATTTACTTTGGATGTTCAGGGTGTTGCGGGAAGTGCCGCGGCGCAAATAGCCTTTCAAGGCGGCGAGACGGACATAATCGTTTCGGATTGGCTTTGGGTGGCGCGGATGCGCGCGGCTGGCAAAGACTATGTGTTTATTCCCTATTCAAAAGCCGTTGGCGGGCTGATGGTTCCAAAGGGGTCCGAGGCAAAATCGCTGGCGGATCTTAAGGGCGGCAAGATCGGAATTGCAGGCGGGCCAGTCGATAAAAGCTGGCTGATCCTGCGCGCCTATGCCGAGCAAGAATTCGCCATGGATTTGGCAGGCGAGACCGAGCAGGTCTTTGGCGCGCCACCCCTGATTTTCAAATCCGCGCTTTCGGGCGATCTGGATGGCGCGATCAATTTCTGGCACTTCCTTGCCAAGATGGAAGCCTCTGGCATGCGCGAACTGGTCTCTGTTGATACAGCAGCGCAGGCGCTTGGGCTTGATCCCGAAACGCCGCTTTTGGGCTATGTGATGCGCGCCGAGATGCTGCGCGATCATCCCGAATTGGTGAATGGCATGGCCGCTGCATCGCGTGGTGCCAAAGAAATACTGGGCTCTGACCAAGCTGAATGGGATCGGTTGCGCCCCCGTATGAATGCCAAAACCGATGCACAGTTTGGCGCGCTCGTGAGCGGCTTTCGCGCAGGTATCCCGGCCCCCGGCCCTGTTGATGAAGTTGCCGCTGGACGCATGCTTGCGCTCATGGCTAAGCTTGGTGGCGAAAAGCTGGTTGGGCCATTGATGGAGCTACCGGATGGGATTTTCTACAACTCTGGAAGCTGATACATCCTGCGCCCTCGCGCTTGATCTTCAGAGCCATTCAAAGGGAGGCGCTCCAATTCTTGGGGCGCTTTCGCTCAAGCTTATGCCCGGCGAAACGCTCGCCCTTACTGGCCCTTCCGGCATTGGAAAAACAACCCTTCTGCGCATTCTTGCTCAGCTCGAAGAGCCAATCGACGGCACATTGCAACCGGCCAAACGGCTCGCCTTTGTGTTTCAAGAACCAACGCTCCTGAAATGGCGCTCAGCGCGCGAAAATTTGACGCTGACAACGGGGTGCTCAATCGCTGAAGCGGAGGCCTCTCTTGCTTCTGTTGGTCTCAGCGGCCAAGGCGATCTTCGCCCCGATGCGCTTTCTCTGGGCCAACAACGCAGGCTTGCGCTTGCCCGTGCCATCGCACTTCGCCCCAGTGTTCTATTAATGGATGAGCCGTTCGTTTCGCTGGATCCACAGCTCGGCGCCGAAATGATGGACCTATTCCGTACGCTTCGCTCAAATAGCGATATGGCAACGATACTTGTCACCCACGAACCAAAAGAAGCCGAAGCGCTTGCTGACCGGATTTTGGAGCTCCGCGGGACCCCTGCTCAGCCAAAATAGACCCTAATAAGGCTAAAACAGCGGCGCATATTTCCAGTTGTCTGCATCCGGCGTTATCTCATCCAGATCATAGTCTGCGCCCTGAAGTCGCTTGGCAATTTTCAAGCCATCCCGCGCGGCCTCATCGACGAGCGCCCGCCCACCAGCATCATCTTTTGCCACACCGCGCCCACGCATTTTCGCAATCCCGTAGTTAAACTTTCCAACTGGATCGCCCGCCTCTGCGGCCTGCCGGCTCCATTGCGCTGCAGCATCCGGGTTTTCTGGGCCACCAAGCCCATTATCATCGAGCTGACTCATCCAAGTCATGGCAGCTGTATTCCCGGCCTCGGCACAGCGCAGAAAAAGCTCTCGGGCCAAATCATGATCGCCTTTTTTGGTCAGCATATACCCGGTCGCACAGGTCACCATATCAGTGGCCCCGCTGCGCGAGTTCGTCATCACCCGGTTCAGCGTCATCTCTTCAGGATTCAAAGTACCGCCAGAATCGTTTTGCGCTAAAACGGGTAGCGCAGTCAGTCCAACAGCGATTGGGATCAAAAACTTATACATACGCGTTCCTCCACTTCGCAGAATAACAAACCTCACCCGATCCGTCATGCCCGCTATAGTCGTAGAGAATTAGCCCTTGCGCCGGATCAGTCCACGCCCGGGATCATAGCCCCAAAGCGCGAGGCCCAAAAAGGCCAGCATCGCTCCAAAAGTGATCAAACCGGCCGTCAAATTCAACTGCCCGTAAAGCGCAAATCGGATCAGCTCGACTGCATGTGTAAATGGGTTAATCGCGCAAATTCGGTATAATAGGGTCGAAGATTCCGCCATTTTCCAAAGTGGATACAGCGCGGAAGACATGAAAAACATCGGGAAAATCACAAAGTTCATCACGCCGGCAAAATTCTCCAACTGCTTGATCAGGCTCGAAAGCGCCAGACCCAAAGCCCCAAGCATCAAACCGCCCAAAAACAGCGCAGGTAATACCGGCAGCAGCCCGGAAAGCGGGACCGGTATTCCAAAAAGAAGCGCGATTCCGATGAATACGTAGACCTGCAATATCGAGATAACGGTAGAGGCGATGAGTTTACAAAACAGGAGCCACCAACGCGGCAAAGGGGATGTAAGCAGCAATCGCATGGACCCCATTTCGCGATCATAGACAAGGCTAAGTGAGCTTTGCATGCCATTGAATAGCAGGATCATGCCGCAGAGGCCCGGAACGATATAGGTCTCGTAGGTGATGTAGGTTTGGTAGGGCGGGATGATCGAAATCCCAAGGGCCGCGCGAAACCCCGCGGCAAAAACGAGAAGCCAAACAAGAGGCCGCACCAATGCCGCAATAAAGCGCCCGCGTTGCTGCACAAAGCGAATGGCCTCGCGCAAAACAATGGCGCGCAGGGCAAGAAGGGGCCCTCTCATGCGAAGGCCTTTGGATTGGTAAGGGCTAAGTAGCGCTCCGAAAGAGTGCCTCCCTTGGCGAAGTCTTCCGCGGGGCCATCGTTCAAAATTCGACCCTGATTAAGCAAAATAAGCTGATCCTTTGGCGCTATCTCATCCGTCAAATGCGTCGCCCAGAGCACACTTAACCCCCGATCCGCAAGCCCGTGAACATGGCCCACGATGGCTTCGCGTGCCGAGACATCAAGGCCGACAGTCGGCTCATCAAGTAATAGTACGCTTGGGCGATGGATCAGTGCGCGGGCAATCTCAGTACGGCGGCGATGCCCTCCGTTAAGATCACGAGCGCGCTCGGACGCGCGCTCTTTCATTCCGAGTTGGTCAAGGGCCTCATCAATTCGAAGGCCTGCCTCTTTCCCACCAAGACCCTGAAGCGCTGCGAAATAAGAAAGATTGCGCCTGACTGTAAGATCCAAATCAAGGGTCGGTTGCTGAAATACCACGCCCATGTTTGCCAAGGCCGCGCGCGGACTGCGGGCGATATCATGGCCCGCGACCCGTAGATGACCTTCTTTGGCGGTGAACAGCCGCGTGAGCAGCGCGAATAGGGTCGACTTTCCGGCTCCATTCGGCCCGAGAAGCGCGCAGAACTGGCCTGGATCGACGGAGAAACTCACATCACTCAGCGCGGGCTTTGCCCCATAGGAAAACCCTAGCGAGCTTACCTCTATTCCGGGCACCGTCATGTCGAAAATATTCTCAAAAAGCGCTTATTAGAGACTGTATTCACGTTTTCCCAAAGCCCCCTTTAGTTCACTCTTAGCGCTGCACCCCATGGATAACGCCCTACTTTTATCGTCTTAATCGGTTGCCTCTTTGCGACATCGATGACTGTAACATCGCCTGAAATACCATTGGTGGTAAAGAGCAGGCTCTTGTCGGCGTTGAAGGCCATATGCCAAACGCGCCGACCAACGAGGATATAATCCTCCACCTCATAGGTTTGAGTGTTGACGACCGCGATGTAGTTGGAGGGCCCAAGAGCAACAAAGGCTAGCTCCTCATTGGCACTGAACTCAAAACCAACGGGTTGTATACGGTCTGAATGTATTCCTTTGATCGCAAAGCCAATTTTCGCAATCTGGGACTGATCGCTTGACGCCAAAATCGAGACGGTCCCGCCGATTTCTGCACTGACCCAAAGCTCTGCGCCGCCTTTGGTAAACTCCGCATGTCGCGGGCGGCTATCCACAAGCGTATTGGCAAAAAGCTGGCGGCTTTCTGTATCGATCCAATGCGCCATGTTTGTCGTCTCTGATGTGGTAACCGCAATTTTCCCGTCCGGTGAAATTGCCATGCCTTCCGGCTCAATCCCAACATCAATTTGCGCAACCACACGACGCTCGATCACGTCAACGACCGTGGTAATCGCGTCGTCCTCATTGGCGATATAGAGATGGCGATCGTCAGGGTGCAAAACGAACTGCTCAGGATCTTCGCCTGAGGGCAGGTTGTGAAGGATTTCGCCTGTGTTAGGGTCGATTACCTGAACGGTATCGCTGTCAGATGCACATACATAGACGCGCGAATAGTCGCGGTTAAACGTGATCCCGCGCGGGCGTTCGCCAGTCGCAATGGTCCGGATGACTTCAAGGGAGGTCACGTCAATAACGCTTATGGTGTCGTCCTTTTCATTGGTTACCCAAATTTCATCCGCCACAGCGGGCAACGAGGCCAAGGAAATTGCGATCGAAATGATAACGGCGCGCATCTAATTCTCCTGAAAAGCTCGGCATTCGCTCTCGGGCGCATCGAGGCCCAATGTATCAAGCTCATTGTGTTGGTGTAGAAAGCCTTCAAGCGGAGCCTGAGCAATCATCGCATCCCCGTGCACAATCGGCATCGGCTGGCGCAATTGCCCGTTCCACGAGCGATAAGAAAGCGGCCTCCCTTTGAAACCGCCAAGTTCAAAATCTTCGGAAAGCATATAGGATCCTATCGTCTGAGCGTCAGCTGTACTGGTTCGGATTACGGCCTCGCCAATGCTTCGAATGGCGACCCAGGACGCATAGTCTTGCGAGCGCATATCACGGCCCGTTTGTTCAAAAAATCGCCCCTGAAGCTGGGCCGCGCCCCACTGTTCAACCGTTCGATCCCAAGCTTTGGCCTGCATTCCCGTCGCCCCTGCAACCGGGCGCGCAAGCCATGTATTGTAGGGTATGTAGCGCGCAAAATCATTCGCCTCATCCGCGATGAGCAAGACATCATACGCGCCTAATTCCTTTGTAAACAACGGTACCTCTTGCGAGGCGCTGCGGCGCATATCTGCATCAAAAGTCCAGCTTTTTCGCTTAGGCTTTGGAAGGCCGAACTTGTTAAGCGAGCTCTCTATTGCGGCCGCAAAGGCCTGATCATCAGGATGGCCCCCTGTTATCAGCGCCGTCTTTCCCCAGCGCCGGAAAAGTAGGAACTGCGAAAGCGCGTCGGCGCGCATCGCGTAGCTTGAATTTGTGTGAAACAAGTTTGCCCGGCAATCGGCCGAGCGCAGCGCGACAGAAGGATCTGCAACACTAAACACAATTGCGTCTTGGCCAGCAGCGAGATCCGCAATTGCCAAAAGCGCTTTTCCTGTCGCGTCCGTGACAACGTAGGGCGAGAGCGTAGAAAGGCGCTTGGTATCGCTAGAATATAGGTTTTCAGGTGTAATAGAGACTGTATTGAGCGCAAATATCTGATTCAAAAACCGCCCGGTCGTGTTGTTTTCGCTAATAGCGAGTTGGGCGCCTGCAATGCCCAGATCATCTGGGGCTGGATCAAGATTTGAAAGAGTGGGGCGCGCTTTTTGCTCCACATGGAGGTATGTGATCGCGATATCCAGCGCGCTCGCCTGTCCATGAGTGACAAGAAGCATGAAAACTGATGCCAAAATCGCGCGCATATCTCCTCCTTTTGTCAGCCTAAGAATGCCAATCTGTCTTGCCCATCGCGACCATGGTCCAATTTCTTGTTGAATGAAACGAAAGTCCAATACCACGCAAGGAAAACGATACATAAAACACCTGTTGAACAGGGCATCGAGGGAGACGACCCGATGAAAACGACACGCAAGTTGGTTGCGAGCAGCGCGATTGCCGCTTTTGCTCTTTTTGGGGGTTCGGCCGCGTTTGGCCATGGCGATGTTGCGCCGCAACCCGTGAATACAGACGCTCTGCCCGATATTGGCGAAGAGTGGCTGATCGAGAACCCATATCGGGCAATGGATCCGGAAGTTTACGACAAAGCGATTGAGATCGGATCTTCAGGGTACAATCAGAACTGCGCCCGTTGTCATGGTCTTCAGGTTATTTCCGGCGGATTGGCTCCGGATTTGCGCTTTCTTGAGGCCGAAGAATATGGCGATGAGTGGTTCGCCGAGCGGTTTCGCCTTGGCTACACTCAAAACGGCACGACCAAAATGCCCGCATTTGAAGAAGTTCTCGGCCAGAAGGCCGGCTGGGCCATTCGTACGTATATCGAGACCCGGCCCGACGGAGATATGATTGATGCCTTCTCTCCCGAACTTCGGGCTATCCGCGATCAGCTTATCGCTTGGGGCAACGCAGGAAGTGTAGCTCCCGAAGCGGAGGCGACCCTTGAGCGACTTCAGGTCATTTCAGGTGAAATAGACACGCTTTCTGGCGCGGCTCTCGCAGATTCTATCGCCTATCGCGCGGCCCGCCAGATTACCGAAGATCCAGCTTCCTATCTGCACGCCGCGGAAACGCTTACGATAGGATTATCGGTAGCTGAATGAGGTTTGAATGATTCGAAACAGACGCTCTCTTGTTTGGTTGTTGGTTGGGCTGCTCGCCCTTCCTGGCGAGGCTTTTGCGCGGTGCGAGGGCTATATTCCTCAAGAACGCCCTCAAAATGTTGGGCGCGATGAGGTTGGTCTTGACCTCGATGGGATCATTCAGCGCGGTTGGATCGACATCATCCTTTATGAGGATTTCGCGCCCTACTCCTATGCAGAAGGCGGAAAAGCCGCTGGAATTGATGTCGAGATCGGGCGCGTAATTGCACAAGAGCTGGGAGTTGAGCCGCGCTTTCGTTTGGTTGCTGCGAGCGAAGAGCTTGAAGCGGATTTGTTCAATTGGATTTGGAAAGGTCCGATAGTTGGGGGCGCTGTCGGCAATCTGATGATGCGGGTCCCTTACAACAGCGAATATGCTTGCCGGATAGAACAGGTTGTTTTCACAGGACAATATGCGACTGAATCGATTGCGATTGCTTATTCTGCGGCGGCCTATCCAGATGATAAGCCCGTTCCAGCGTATTTCCGCTTTGATACTGTCGGGGTTGAAAACGATTCCATTTCGGATTTCTACCTAACTGCCTTTCCCGGCGGCCAACTCAGCAAAAACATTTCGCGCTATCCCACCACGATGGATGCGATGAAAGGCCTTGCCGAGGGCGAGGTCATGGCCGTCATGGGCCCGCGTACGCAACTTGACGCAGGGCTTACTGCTGGAACCGCAGTTCATGCTCCGCCCTTGCCCGGGTTTGCGGTTGGTAAATGGACACTTGGGGTCGCGGTCAATTTTCGCTATCGCCCACTTGGCTATGCCATCGATGATGCGATTTTCGCCGCTCTTGAAGACGGCCGCATCGCCGAAATCTACGCTTCTCACGGATTGACGTTTCAACCACCAGAACGCTGAGAAGGCTCTATTAAGGGGTTTTAGGCCTCTATTGTGGAGATTTCTTGATCATTGCTTACGACGGTGACCCTTCGAATATCTTTGTCAGTTCTTACGACATTTTGGATTTCTTCAAAAGACGTGTGGCAAAACGCGGTTGAAAACCCGTCCGCCAAAGTCGCGGTGGCGGCCTCAACCGTCACTGAAGACCAAAGCGGCGCGCTGCGCGCTTTCGGGTCGATAATATGACCCTCAGCGCCGTTCAAACTCATTGCGCTGGGGCTTGATGTGGCCAGCGCCCCCGATTTCAGGCTTCGCCAACCGTGGATACCCAATTTGGGATCTGACAGGCCGATCCGAAATGGGCCTCCAATGGCCGATATCTCGCCGATATCAACCAGAACCCTTTTTGCGCCCTGCTTGCGAAGATGTTCGGCGATCAAATCTGTCGCAAAACCTTGAGCGATGCCATTAAAACTCAGCTCCTGATCCTCACCAATGCGGATGCTTTGATCGCCGTGAATTACCCGATGCCAACCGATCGACGCCATTACTGCCTTGGGGTCGCGCTTCTCCGCTAGGGCGCGCCAAAGCGGCTGGATTGTTGGGTCGAACCGCCCATTTGTGGCCGTATAGATGCGATCGATCTCAGCGAAGATCTGCCCAAAACCACAGGGGACCGGGGAGAGGAATTTTTCCTTATTTAGCAATGTTAGTGTCGAATTATCCTTGTAGAGACTGAAAAGATTTTCGATTTTTTCGAGAAGAAGCGGTATCTCATTTAGCGCGCTTTCCGGCAAATCGTGAAGCTCTATTTGGGCGTCTGCGCCAAGAGCCTGACCGCGCCATCTCACGGGTGCTGTGCCTGCGCCGGGAAGCGCTGCGCAAGCGGCAATAATTGAAATGAAACGGCGGCGTGAGATCATGCTTTTGCGCCTCTTTGGCCAGATCGGGCAGCGAGAATAAGCGGCACGCATTGCGCCGCATCATCATGAATCGTTACGCAATCGAGGCACTGGAAGCATTCGGAATAAGCTATTTCACCTGTTTTCTTGATGGAGCCATAGCGGCATTTCACTTTGCATAGCTGGCAAGGCGATCCGCATTCTTCGCGACGTGCGATCCAATCGCGGCCGCGAAAGATGCCGCCAATCGCCATGACGGCCCCCAACGGGCAAACATAACGGCAGAAGCCTTTAAACAGGACCATCCCCGCAAGCAGCCAGAAAACCGCATATGCGACGTAATACCATTCGCGCAAGAAATAGACGGTAATGGCGGTTTTAAACGGCTCTACTTCTGCGACTTTGTCGATGGAAGAGGGGACAGCGAGCACCGTTGCGATCATGCCCGCTAGGACCACATATTTGAGGTATTTCAGCCGCGCATCCCATGCGGGCGAGGGCTCGATTTGAGGCAATTTGAGCGCGCGCCCGATCACATCAGCGAATTCTTGAAGTGCGCCAAATGGACAAAGCCAACCACAGAAAAACCCCCGCCCCCAGAGCACGAAACTTATGATCACGACGAGCCAAATCAGCAATGAAAACGGGTCGTAAAGAAGGTAGGCAAAACTTCCGCCATCAAGCAGGGTTCGCATCGTCGCGAGAACTGTAACGATTGAAAGTTGGCCCTGACCATACCAGCCAACAAAAGCAAGCATCGCCGCGAGGATTGTCAGCCTGATCGCGCGGAAATGCTTGTGAGCAGCAAGTTTGTTCAAGCGACCCGCCATAAGAGCCACCAATGCTATGAGAGTCGCAGCAAGAATAATCAGATCAGTCGCACGGTTGCGCAGCGCGTCTACCCAGGGCGCTGAAAGCTTGGCAGCGGCGTCGCGTTTGAAGAACCGATCTGGTGTCGAATGGACCAATTCCAGTTGTTTAGTCTCTGTTTTTGGCTGAAATATGCCGTGCTGACGCTGCGCTTGAATGGTTAGCTCATAGGCGCGCGTTGGGTCAAATCCAAGGCGGCGATCTGTGCGCAAAATCATTGCGGGCATTTGCCGTAGCCGCCCGGGTACGTTTTCCCCAAGTGTTACGTAAAGGTCGGCATCTCGAAGGGCGATGGGGAGGCCGTCTTGAGATAAACCGATCAGGTCAGGCGCGGTATTTCTTACGAAATCCTCTGCCACAAGGCCATGGCGTCCGGCTTCGATTAGCAAGAGGGGCTCGTCCGAGGTTGAAATTGCGCGAAAACTATCGAGTTCTTCGAGCGTGTCCGCGGAAAGAAGCGCCCGCGCGATCGACGGCGGGCCGAGATCAGCGACATATAGATCCAGATAGAGCCCATTGGGATCGCTTTGCGCCTCAGGATCATCGTCTTCCCAGATCGAATTTTCAAACAAGGTTTGGATTTCTGCATTTGTTATCTGAAGGCGCGCGATTAGACCCTCTTCCAGCATCTTTTGCCAATCTAGGGTCTCTTCATGGGCGAGATCGGGATAGGCAGGTGGCCCGGTTTTGATCCCGCGCATTTTCTCTCGGGCAACAGTGAGCGTCGCGCCGAGGATGCTTTCGTGGGCGATGCGCACCGAGGCTGTCGCTTTGGTCACACCGTCCAGATAGACAAGTTGGGAGCCGGCGTTTCCATCGCCATAGGGCGTCCCGACCACAATGCTTTGTGAGATGGAGAGGCCTCTGTATTGCTCAAAAAACTTGTGGAAGGGCGCCTCTCCAAGGCCCGAGACAAAGATCGGTTCGTTATGCGAAATCAGTTTTACATCGAGAAAGCGCCCGTCAGGATCGAGCATCACGAGGATATTGATCGGCGCGCCGGAAAAACCGGGAAGCGGGGCCAATGGCTCTGTTTCAAAGACAAAGCCAGCCTCGGCGCCGCCTGAATTGAGTAGCGTATAGACGCCTTTATCGTTGATCGCCTCACCAAGCGAAAATGGCGGCACAACGAAGGGCTCAATTTCGCTGCGATCTAGCGGTTCTCCGAAAGCAATCGGGGCCACAAAGATGGCGGCAATCGCGAGCCAGATCAGCACGAGAATTTTATGGGGTCCCCTCATGAAGCAAAGGGTAGTTTGGCCAAGCGCGGGCAGGATATTCGACCAAGGTCGCAGGCGGGGGATGCATTTGGGGTTTTGCCTTGCCGCTATTGCATGGAACAAAGGTTGCGAGAGGAGCCTTCGTGCGAGACCAGAGTTATAAAAGCGATCCTATCATCGTCGCTGTGTCTTTTGCGGCGATGCTCGTCGTATGGCAGATCGGCGCTTGGCTTACAGGGGATGCGAGCGTTTTGCCCGGGCCTGCCGAGGTTATTTCCGTGATGTGGGATGAGGCGGTGAACGGGCCTTTGT
This sequence comes from Halocynthiibacter sp., assembly GCA_047631555.1. Taxonomy (GTDB): domain Bacteria; phylum Pseudomonadota; class Alphaproteobacteria; order Rhodobacterales; family Rhodobacteraceae; genus JBLHZY01. The sequence goes on from JBLHZY010000002.1 coordinate 64,170, forward strand.
TGCGCCATTTATGGGCGACATTGGTGCGGGTTGGTGCAGCGTTTAGCATTGCGATGATTGTTGGTGGCGCGATTGGCATCCTGTTGGGGCGCGCGCCCAAGCTTGATCGTTGGGCGAACCCTTGGGTGATTGTTCTGCTGAATATTCCGGCGCTTGTTGTCATTGTGCTTTGTTATCTTTGGATTGGGCTCAATGAATTGGCGGCGATTACCGCGGTAACGGTGAACAAAACGGCGATGGTGACGGTTACGATCCGCGAAGGCGTTCGGGTTTTGGATCGCGGCGTTGGAGAAATGGCGCAGGTTTTTCGGCTTAGTCCTTGGGTGCGATTTCGCCATGTTACCTTGCCGCAATTGGCGCCATTTATTGCCTCTAGTGCGCGTAACGGCTTGGCCGTGATTTGGAAGATCGTTTTGGTTGTTGAGTTTTTGGGCCGTTCAAACGGGATCGGCTTTCAGATCCATCTATACTTTCAGCTCGTCGATTTGGCGCATGTTTTGGCCTATTCGCTGAGTTTTGTTTTGGTGATGGTGGCCGTTGAATACCTGATCCTGAAACGCTTTGACTAGGTCTCTCTTGCCAGCAGGTCGGCAAGGCCTGTTCGGTAATCCGGATATTGCAGCTGAACGCCGAGTTCGTCCAAAATCCGCTTGTTAGAGACTTTTTTGCTTTCGGCATAGAAGCTACGCGCCATTGGGGTCATCTCTGCGACTTCCCAGTCAACGGCTGGCGGAATGGGCAGGCCGAGCAGCTTAGCCGCATGTTCCAGAACATCTTGGGGCGGGGCGGGATCATTATCGCAGACATTATAAATCGCGCCCGGATTTGGCCGCGCAATAGAGGCGGCAAGCGTCGCGGCGATATCCTCGACATGGATACGAGAGAAGACTTGGCCTTGCTTGATGATCCGCCGCGCAGTTCCGGCGCGCACTTTGGCAAAGGGGCCGCGCCCGGGGCCGTAGATGCCGGCGAGGCGAAAGATATGCAGCGGCAAGCCTTGAGATTGGGCGGTTGCTTGCCACGCCGCTTCTGCCTCAACGCGCAGGCGGCCGCGCTTGGTTGCGGGAACAAGCGGCGAGGCCTCATCAACCCAGTCGCCCGCCCGATCACCGTAAACCCCAGTGGTTGATAAATAGCCAATCCATGCCAGATGGCCCGCATCAACCAGCGCATCCTCGGCTTCGGCCAGAAACGGATCGCCCTGCGCCTCATTTGGGCCCGCAGAGATCAAAAGATGGGTCGCGCGTGCCAAAGCTGGGGCAATATCGTCGCCAGGGAAAAGCATCGGCTCAACCCCTTGGGCTTTGAGGCGCGGGGCTTTCTCCGGGCATCTTGTCGTGCCAATAATATCCCAGCCTTGGGGGATCAAAAGCTTGGCCAATGCCTGCGCACTATAGCCGTGCCCGATGGTGAGAAGCGTATTTTTCATAGGCCCGTTATCCCCAGAGCGCATAGCAGGTGCAAGCGGATTGCTCTTGCACAGAGGCGGGCAGGTGTGAAAACGTGGGCCATGCAAAACCTGCCTCTCATCCCCCTAACAGTTTTCCACAAGCGCCCGTTTGGCCTTGTCATACAGCTGTTGTGTGCGCGTGATGAAAGCGCAGTGGTAACGAGCCGTTTTAAGGAGTCCGAATGAACGCGCGTAAACACACTATCCCTATCGAATCCCCCGATGTGGTCCCACATGAGGCGTTTGAAAGCGCCGCTTTGGCGGTTGATCGCCTTGAGGAGCTTTACAGCGAGGCCAGCCAATTCCTTTGTGCGAAGTTTTCCGAACATGCCGGCGGCGCGCGCCCCGATGCCCGCTACCGCGCCTTTTATCCCGAAATTCGTGTCTCGATCACCAGCTATGCGCAAACGGATAGCCGGATGAGCTTTGGCCATATGGCCACTCCGGGAACCTATTCAACGACGATCACGCGGCCCGATCTGTTTCGTAATTATCTGATCCAGCAGATCGGCCTTTTGATCAAAAACCACGGTGTCGCGGTTTTGATCGGGCTTTCCAGCACGCCGATGCCTGTTCATTTCGCTGTCGCCAATGATGCAGATGTGACTGTCCCCCAAGAGGGCGCGATGGAATATCCGCTAAGGGATGCGTTTGATGTTCCTGATTTGAGCACGACGCATGATGATATCGTCAACGGCTATGGCTTTACCTATGAAGACGGGGCGAGCCCGCTTGCGCCTTTCACCGCCCAGCGCATTGATTACTCCCTTGCGCGGCTGGCCCATTATACCGCCACCGATCCAAGCCATTTTCAGAACCACGTTTTGTTCACCAACTACCAGTTCTATGTCGAAGAGTTCGAAGCCTTTGCTCGCACCGCTTTGGCCGATCCGGATAGCGGCTACACAAGCTTCGTTGGCCCCGGCAATCAGATCATGACGGATGCCGATGGTGAGATGCTTGTTCCTGCGAAACTGCCGCAGATGCCGACCTATCACCTAACCCGCGAAGGCGGGGCGGGGATCACGCTGGTGAATATCGGCGTAGGGCCAAGCAATGCAAAAACCGCAACGGATCACATTGCCGTTCTGCGCCCGCATGCTTGGCTGATGGTTGGGCACTGCGCGGGCTTGCGCAATTCGCAGCGCTTGGGCGATTTCGTTTTGGCGCATGCCTATCTACGCGAAGATCATGTGCTGGATGCGGATTTGCCAGTTTGGGTTCCGATCCCGGCGCTTGCGGAAATTCAGATCGCGCTTGAAGAGGCGGTTGAGGCCGTCACCGCGCTTGAAGGCTACGAGCTCAAACGGATCATGCGGACCGGAACAGTGGCGACAATCGACAACCGAAACTGGGAATTGCGCGATCAATCCGGCCCGGTTCAGCGCCTCTCGCAAAGCCGCGCGATTGCGTTGGACATGGAAAGTGCGACGATTGCGGCCAATGGTTTTCGCTTCCGGGTGCCCTATGGCACGCTGCTTTGTGTGTCCGACAAGCCACTTCACGGTGAGTTGAAATTGCCCGGCATGGCCTCAGATTTCTACAAAACCCAAGTCGCGCGCCATCTTCAGATCGGCATTCGCGCAATGGAGAAAATCCGCGAAATGCCGCTTGAACGCATCCACAGCCGCAAATTAAGAAGCTTTGAAGAGACCGCTTTTCTATGACGTAGGGGAAGTTTAGGCACAAAATGCGCGAAAAAGTTCGCCAGAGGCACACAAAACGTTGTGTGTTACCGCTATATTCCGCTAAAACATCGCAATAACCCCCTAATTCAAGGGGGAGGTACGAGGAGAACACCATGTCGAAACCAATGACTAAGACCCAACTAGTAGCGGCTTTGGCCGAAGAAATGGGCGCTGACAAGAAAGCCGCTTCCGGCGCGCTTGATGCGATCATCGCCATCATCACACGTGAAGTTTCGGCCGGTGGCGCCGTAACGCTTCCCGGAGTTGGCAAAATCATGTGCCGTGCACGCCCTGAGCGTATGGTTCGCAATCCTGCCACAGGCGAGCAAATCAAAAAAGACGCAGACAAAGTTGTCAAAATGACAATCGCCAAAGCGCTGAAAGACAGCGTTAACGGCTAAGTCTTTGACCATCGGTCAATGCAAGGGCTGCCTACGGGCGGCCCTTTTGCTTTGGGTCGACCGCACGCAGTTTTGCGCATTTTAGTTTTGCCTTTGATCGCGGCCCCACCAAACCATTGCATTCAGCGCCGCGGCGCTATGCGCAACAACATACAAATCCCGCTTGAAGAATGTGCAGCACTCCTCAACACTCCGGCTTCCATTCAGTGACATTTGGAGCAGCCCTAGGATGAACATGCGTGCACTATTGATGGGCGTCGCTTTTGCGCTGATGTGGTCTTCGGCATTCACGTCGGCGCGGATTATCGTCGCCGATGCGCCGCCCCTTGCTTCGCTTGCATTTCGGTTTGCGATTTCCGGAGTGATTGGCGTTGGCCTTGCGCGGGCCATGGGGCAAAGCTGGCATCTTTCGCGTGCGCAATGGCGCTCGGTTTTGATTTTTGGCGTCTGTCAGAATGCCGCTTATCTGGGCCTCTATTTCGTCGCGATGAAAAGCATTGAAGCCTCGCTGGCCTCCATCATCGCCTCGACCATGCCGCTGCTTGTCGCGGTGCTTGGCTGGATCGTGATGCGCGAACGGTTGCAGCCCCTTGCGGTGATCGGGCTGATCGTTGGGTTTGGCGGCGTTGCGGTGATTATGGGCGGGCGGATCGGCCTTGGCGCGGATCCTTTTGGGGTAACGCTTTGCGTTATAGGCGCGTTGGCTCTCGCGATCGCAACGCTGGCCGTGCGTGGCGCCAAGAGCCAAGGCAATGTTTTGATGATTGTTGGCTTGCAGATGTTTGTAGGCGGGGCGGTTTTGGCCGCGGTCTCGCCCTTTGTTGAGGATCACACTGTCGCGCTTTCTTGGAAGCTTGTTGGCGCGTTCAGCTATACCGTTTTGATCCCCGGCCTTGCGGCAACTTGGGTTTGGTTCTCGTTGGTGAATTTGATCGGAACGGTGAAGGCCTCTGCCTTTCATTTCCTCAACCCGTTCTTTGGCGTGGCAGTTGCAGCGCTTGTTTTGGGCGAGCGGATCAGCGCGCAGGATATCGTGGGAGTTGGCATTGTAATGGCCGGTATTTTGGCTGTGCAAATGTCCAAACAAGGGCCAGTGCCAGCCTAACAGCACATTTCGATTAAGGGTTTGTTTGCCAAGATGTGATTGGCTCGGCATCACGATGCTTGATCACCCTTTCACCCTTTCAGCGCGCCCAAAGAAGGCGCTGCCGCCCGCTCAGGATGCGCTTGCGCCCTGTGTGACGATCCTTATGGCGCTTCACAACGGCGCGCGTTTCTTAGAGGAGCAGATGGCATCTCTCAAAGCCCAAGAAGATGTGCCATGGCGGCTTGTGGTCTCAGATGATGGGTCGCGCGATGCTGGGCCCGAAATTATTGAACGGTGGAGGCAAAAGGGCCGCAAAATTGCTGTGCAGGCGGGGCCGCAACAAGGGTTTGCGGCAAATTTCATGTCTCTTTTGCGCGCGCTTCCTGTTGAGCCCGGCTTTGTTGCGCTTTGTGATCAGGATGATCATTGGCTCCCCGATAAACTCGCGCGCGCCGTATCCGCCCTTTCAGAGGTGCCGCCCGAAAAGCCTGCGCTTTATTGCGCGCGTAGCGTGATTACGGATGAGAACCTGCGCGATCCGCGTCTTTCCCCGCGCTTTCATCGCCCCGCGACGATGCGCAATGCATTGGTGCAAAATATCGTGGCTGGGAATTCTGTTGTTCTAAACCCTGCGGCTGCCGCATTGGCCCGCGATGCGGCGAATGAAGCTTTTGAGGTCGGGCCTCCAATATCGCATGATTGGTGGCTCTATCAGATCATTTGCGCGGTTGGTGGCGTGGTGATTTTCGATCCCTCTCCCGGCCTGTTATATCGCCAACATGGGGCAAATGCCGTTGGCGCCAATCGCGGGCTGCGCGCCGGATTGCATCGGGTTCGTCAGGTATTGACGGGTGCTTTTGGGAAATGGTGCGCTTCAAATCTGGAGGTGCTCTCGGCCTCCATGCATCGGTTTACCCCGCAAGCCCAGCGCGAATTGCACCTGTTGCGTCAAATCCAATCCCGCTCACTATTCCGACGATTACGCGCGCTCATGAGGCTGCGCCCCTATCGGCAAAGCCTGTTTGGAACAATTACAATTGTAGGCGCTACATTGCTTGGTTTGCTCTGAATGCTGGGTGGTTTTTAGGGCATCTTAACTTTCTTTTGCGATGCCTGAAGGCCACGGAGGGCGCGGCCAGCACGGCGCGTCCACACATAGGATAAGGCAATCGTATGGCAGCGCTTCGATCTCCTCGCGTTCTTATTACTGGTGGCGCGGGCTTCATTGGCTCGCATCTCGCCGTTGCACTTGCGGGTCCTTGCGACGTTGCGATTTATGACAATCTTAATCCGCAATCCCATCGGGGCAATCCGTCCAATTTTGCGCGGATCAAAGCTTGTGGGCTCCAGCATTTCCAAGAAGACATCCGCGATCTCTCCAAACTGCAACATACCCTTCGCGCATTTGATCCCGAAATCATCGTGCATCTCGCCGCTGAAACGGGGACTGGCCAAAGCTTTGCACAGCCGGCCCATTATGCAGAGGTAAACATCACAGGTACCGCCAATCTGATCGAAGCTGCCCGCACAGATGCGCCAAACCTGCGGCGCGTTATTCTAGGCAGTTCGCGCGCTGTTTACGGAGAGGGGGCCTATGTCGATGCGCTTGGCTGTCCGACCCGCGCGATGATGCGCAATGCTGCGGATATGGCGCGCGGCGACTTCAAAGTGCGCGATATGCATCGCCATATTCTCCGCGCAGTGCCGACCAATTCCGATTGCCTGCCCGAGCCAGTTTCAATCTATGCCGCAAGCAAATTGATGCAGGAGCAACTGCTCACTCATGCGTTTTGGAATTCTGATATTGAGGTCGGAATTCTGCGCCTTCAAAACGTTTATGGCCCAAGCCAATCCCTTTCAAATCCCTACACGGGCGTTCTATCCATTTTTGCCCACCAAATTCGCGAGAGGGTTGAGTTGAACATTTATGAAGATGGCCGGATCACCCGCGATTTTGTTTATGTCGAGGATGTCTCAGACGCTTTCGTTCAGATGGTTTTGGCGCCGCGCATGCCCCAAGACATCCTTGATATCGGATCGGGGCGAGGCGGCGCAGAAATTCTTGATATCGCGCGGCGTATGCTGGGCCTCTTTGGCCCGCAGCACGCGGGATTTAAAATAACTGGTGCGTTTCGCCCAGGGGATATTCGCCACGCAGTCGCGGATATTCGCGCGGCCCAATCTTTGCTTGGCTGGGAACCTCGCACCCCTTTGAGCCACGGGCTGGCGCGATTGATGCGCTGGAGCGCCCAGCAGCAGGCCGCATAAATGAGCGCACATACATCTCGGCTGGTCCTCCATATCGGCCCACACAAAACCGCCACAACCTATTGCCAAGACAATTTCTTTGGACGGCGCGGGCGCTTGAAGGTTTGCGGATGGATGTATCCCGCCCTAGGCCGCTCAGGCCTGGAATCCGGTCATCACGCTTTGGCCCATGCGCGCGAAACCTTCCTCAACGCGCCCGGAAAACCCCGTGCTCGCCTGTCGCATTTGGGGCGACGCGCACGCACCAAAGGGTTTTCGCTTCTCTTTTCTGCCGAAGGTTTTTCAAAATGGCTCGCGCAAGATTTTCAACAGCTGGCGGCATTGATGGGCTACGGCGAAATAGAGCTGATTTTCGCCCTGCGTGATCCGATTGCAGGCTTTGCCTCCTATTGGGCAGAAGAGGTAAAACATGGATACAGTACACCGCTCCCGGACCGGTTCGCAGCGCAGCTCGCCGACCCGCAAAACAGTCCGCTGCTCAATCCAATGATCGCGCTGCGCCCCCTTGCAAGCGCGCCTCAAATACGGCTTCACATTGTCCCCTACGATGTCTTGGCCCGCCGGAACATCGACATTTTTTCCCATATCTGCACCAAGATATTGGGAACGCCAGACATTCAACCGCGCTACGATGCGCCCGCCAATACGCGGATGCCAATCGAGCTGACGGAATTTTTGCGCCTGCTCATGCAGATGGGTAATGCGCGCGGCGGCGAAGATTATCTGCGCAAGGCCTTCATGCATAATATTTCCCCGGTTCAGCGTGAGAACATCATTTGCTTTGTTCAGTCAGAAGCCGCCCACGCAAAGCGCAGCATTTCGATGCCCGCCAGCACACAATTTCGCGCTCAGATCGAAGCCGAGGCGCGATCAGAACTTGAGCAATATCTGACTTTAGATCTGGGCAATGAACCGCTCTTTAATGCCCGCGACGAAACCCTTGCCTATTATTCAGATGCCGAACTTTGGAAATGCGAACCTGTGCGTCTTCGCGCCGAAGAAATCTTGCAGAAGATCGCCTCATGAAAACAGCCGCGATCTATATCATCAAAGATCAGGCGCAATTCGGGCCACATGTCGCCGTTGCCCTTAGGGAGCTTTGCAATAGTGTGGATCATCTGATCCTCGTTGCACATGCCGCCATCCCCGCTGAAACAATCGCGGCGCTTCCGGCCGACTGTCAGCCTCATACGCTGATGCGTTTAGATCAAAGCACCCTTAGTCTCTGCTACCTTGCAGGGCTCAATGCCCTCACGGCAACGCCGAGCCAAATTATCCTTACCGGCGCGCATGCCTATGGCCCAATCACGCCAATCAATACTCTTTTGGAACAAGCCAAACAATTGGCGCCCGACGGGCTTTTCGCCGCCTATGGAACTCGATCGCTCCGCGCAATTACGGATATCCCATCGGGGCAAGAACCGCTGATCCCAAGTCTTGATTTCGCGATTCTCAGCAACAAACTTGTCCGCAGTTCAGGGTTTAAAGAGCTTTGGCGCAAAACGGATGGGCAAGAGGGCCCGCCGCCCTATCGCATCGAACGACGGCTCGCCGAATTTCTTGAGCGTCGCGATTTCTCGATCGCATTCGCAGCTCAGATGACAGAATTCAGCGGCGCGGCTCCGGCTTGGTTTGAGCCAAAACGCATGATTCAAATGGGGGCACCCTGCATTCCGGTCGGAATATTCGGGCTTGATCCGCTGCTGCATGATCTATGCGCCGTCGATCTTCGCTCTGCCCTGCAAGAGATCAAAGCGCGCGCGCCCGCGCTATTTGAGGCGATAAACGCCCATACAGCCCAGACCCTCGCCCCGCGCATTCGCAACACAATCACCGATGCCTATGCCGTTTTGCCGAGGCAAAGCTTGCTCGAACAACGGCCCGCGAAAAGCAGCCCGATCGCCGTTTTCATTCATGCCTATTACCCCGAAATGATGCCCGAGCTTTACCGCCGAGCCGTGCAAATTCCGGGAAAGCGCGATCTGTTTATCTCGACGGCATCTCGCCGATCAAAAGCCCAGATCGAGGCATTTTTGAACACCGCGGGCGAGCAAAACGCGCAGGTGCGTATTGTGGCACAAAACCGCGGGCGCGATATGTCGTCCTTGTTTATCACCTTTGCCGATGTCGCTCTAAGCGGCCGCTATGATATTGCACTTCGACTCCATTCCAAGCGAACCCCGCAAGTTCAGGCCCAAGTCGGCGAAAGTTTTCGCGAACATCTGTTTGAGAATACCGCAGCAAGCCCCGGCTATATTCGCGAAGTTCTTGCGCGGTTTGATGACGATCCGAGGTTGGGGTTGGTGATGCCGCCGTGTGTAAACATCGGATTTGGAGCACTTGGTCATGGGTGGTATGGCAACCGCGCCCAGCTTGACACGATCGCGCGAAAGCTTGGGATCAATGTGCCCTTAGACGAGCATACGCCCGTTGCCCCGTTCGGGACGATGTTTTGGTTTCGCCCCAAAGCCCTTGCCGCAATGTTTGCCCATCCTTGGCAGTGGAAGGATTACAACGCCGAGCCAAATCACATTGATGGAAGCCTTGCGCATGTTCAGGAGCGGCTTATCGGGTACGCGGTGCAAAGCGCGGGCTACAACACGTTGCAGGTGATGACGCCCGAGCAAGCAGCGCGCAATTACGCGCGTTTGGAGTATAAATTTCAGCTTTTTGCCGGGCAATTGGCCTCTGCTTCAGTGATTGATCAACATGCGCAAATAAGTCAGATGAACCAGCCGGCGAAAGTTCGTCTCTACTCAAAGCTGGCATCAAACTACGCGCGTATCACCGCCCGCTTTCCAACGCTGCGCCCTCTTTTGCGCCCCGTCGCACGCCGGCTCACGGCATTGTTGCTTTCGCGTTAAGGCAGTTTCATCCGTTTGGATTTGGGCACGAGGCTGTTGATTTTCTCGATATGCTGGCGCAGACAGACCGTTTCAAAATCGTAGTTCTTCACGATATGCGCGCGCGCAGCTTTGCCGATATGGGCAAACTTTTCTGGCTTTTCGAGAACCTCGATCACTTGGGCGGCAAGCGCCTCATGATCATGGAAATCAACCAAGAGGCCGTTTTTGCCATGCTCGATCACTTCGCGAATTGGCGCTGTATCTGAGGCAATCATCGTGGCCTCCATCGCCATGGATTCCAACAAAGACCAGGACAAAACGAAAGGGTAGCTAAGATGGATCGCGCAGCGCCCGATCTGGGTCACTTTGACGTATTCCTCGTAAGGCAGCCGCCCCAAAAAGTGCACCCGATCCCAATCGACCCGATCGCCAATTTCGGCCTCCATCTCGCCGCGGTAGCCACCAACGGCGGTGCTTTCGCGGCCATAAGATGTTCCGTTTCCACCGACAATCAAGACGCGCGCATTGGGTCGCGCCTCCAAAATATGCGGCAACGCGCGCGCGAATTTATGAAAGCCGCGGGTCGGCTCCATATTGCGCGAAGTATAGGTAAAAATCTCATCCTCACGGGTCAGATCATGATCGACGCGACCAAGCGAAAGCTTCACATCCGGATTGGCGCTTAGTTTCTCGGTTCGGATACCATCATGACAGGTATAGATCTTTGCGCCCATATCGGCCGGATAGGTTTGATGCTGCCATTTGGTCGGTGTTTGGCCAAGATCGCATGTCCCGATATTCATGTAGTTCAGTGCATTGCGCGCATGCATGATGAACTCGACCCCGTCATTGGGCGGAAATTCCGGATCAAACCCGACAACCCCGCCTTGCGACAGATAAAAATACTCAAAATACCCAATCAGCGGAACATCCGGCCAGACCTGTTTGAGAAAGGTCAGCTCGCCCCAGCCAACATGCCCAAGAACGATATCAGGGCGAAACCCATCAGCCTCAAGCCGTTTGCAAACTTGGGCAACCGCGTAACCCGCGCCATGACAATCCTCAAGATATCGGGTCAGCGCATAGGCCTCTTTGGGCGCTTTGTGGTGGGTTTTGTATTGAACGACCCGAACCCCCGGAAGCGGGGGCGGATCGCGCCTTTGGGTTAGGAAAACGATCTCGTGGCCGCCTTGCGCTGCCAGCCATTGCACCAGCTCGCGGTACTGTCCGGGGACATTTTGATGAATGAAGAGGAGTTTCATATTGCCCGGCGCCCGTTGTTCTCAGTTTGTTGTTGTTGGCAAGATAGGCGCTAAGGGCGATCACGGGAAAGGCGAAAGTGCCTTGAACACATCAAAACCACGGAACATTTCTTGCGTTCTTCGCCATATTGTTGCCGAATCTACATGCAATTAAGGGGCAAGTTTGGCAAACAAGAGCAGTTATTGCACAGCAAAAGGGTTTTTCGTGAAGCGTGGTATTGGTGTATATGGTCTGACGGCGTTCGTTTTGTTGAGCGGAGGATCGGCAATGGCAGGTTCTGGCGTTCCAACAGCGCCTGTTTTGACATGCGACGCGCCTGTCAAAATCGAGCCCGTATTGCTTGATGCTCTATGTGCCTCAGTTGGTGACGAGCTCGTCGTGACTTTCCCAAAATTGCGCGTTGATCGCTCGCGTGAGGCCATTGGCGATATCCGCTTGGTTATTGCATCCGCCAACCCCCGACGGATCACCGCCTTTTTGGCGCACGGCAGCAAAGCAAGCGGCACGTTGAGCCAAGGCCCAACACTCGGATTGTCGGTCATGGATACGCAGATGCTGCCTGAAATGATGACAGAGTTTGCAAGCTTCTTGATCGAAGAAGCGAAGCTCAAATGATGAATTTTCGCCTAGATCTGGCCCTGAGAAAGGCCGCGCAAGATGTGTAATACTTGCGCCCAAATCCGCCCATTTGATGCGGGATGCATTTTTCAGAGCGAAGCGGCTGTTCTGATGCAAAACGTCTACGAAACGGGCGATGCATCGGCCAGCACGAACACCAGTGAATCGATGGCTGTTGGGGACACGTTTTACGGGGATTTGTATTACGCAGGTGATCGCGATTTGGTGCGCGTCGATCTTATTGCCGGTCAGTATTACGAGATTTCCGTCACGGGCCAGACGCTCGCGGATCCCTATCTGCGCGTTTATGATGCCAGTGGCCGCCTCGTTGATAGCAATGATGATATCTCTCTGGGCGTAAATGTGGATTCGCGGCTCATCTTTTTGGCCGGAGAAACAGGCAGCTATTACGTCTCCGCAGGATCGTATGATGATAGCTATACCGGCACATATACGATGGGCGTTGCCCTTTCGGATTATGATCCCGGAGCGGCCTATACGCCTGAGCAGATCGCCGAATATCTCACCACAGGTTTTTGGGGCGGCACGCCGCAATACTTTGGCGATGGCGGCGCCGAGACGATTGGGTATGACATCACGGGCCTTACCAGCGACGGCCAGCGGCTTGCTCTTTATGCGATGGAAGCTTGGGCATCGGTCGCCAATCTAACCTTTGTCGATGCGTCCGGCGGCTCAGTCGATTTGCTGTTTCGCGATGATCTGCAGAACGCATATTCAACATCTCAGACCTTGGGCCGCTCGGGCTATAATGAGATCACCTCTTCTATGGTCAATGTCTCGACCGGCTGGTTGAGCGCTTACGGAACAACGCTGGATAGTTATTCGTTTCAGACCTATGTCCACGAAATCGGCCATGCAATCGGCCTTGGTCATGCAGGCAATTACAACGGCTCCGCCACTTATGGTCAGGACAACGACTATTCAAACGATAGCTGGCAAGCGACCGTCATGTCGTATTTCAGCCAGACGGATAACACCTCAATTCAAGCGAGTTTTGCCGCTGTTGTAACGCCGATGCTTTCCGATATCATCGCGGTAAATTCCACATACGGCGCGCCAACCCGCACCAATGGTGGGGCCACAACCTATGGCTATAACTCAAATGCCTCGGGCTATTTAAGCATCTTGCTTGGGATATATTTGGGCGAGACCGGCGCCAATGCGACGCTTTACGATGGCGATGATTTCACCTTCACGATCTATGACAGTGATGGCACCGATACGCTGGACCTTTCCGGCGCGAGTGCATCGCTTGGGCAGCGGGTCGATCTCATGCCCGGCACAATTTCCGATACCTTTGGGCTGATTGGCAACCTTACGATTGCCCAAGGAACAGTGATTGAAAACGCCTTGATGGGCGATGGCGCAGATTTTGTCCGCGGCAACTCCGCGGCGAATTACATTGATGGTGCTGGCGGCAACGATACGATTGATGGCGGTCTTGGCAACGATGTTTTGGCGGCGGGGCGCGGGCGTGATGCGCTGCTTGGCGGCCAGGGCGACGATACGATTTCGGGCCATGGTGATGGAGATATGATTGCCGGCGATGGCGGCGCGGATAGCCTTCTGGGTGGCATTGGTAACGATACGATTCTTGGCGGCGTTGGCGATGATGTCCTGCTTGGGCAAGGCGGGGATGATACCCTGCGCGGCCAATCTGGCGCGGATAGTATTCTTGGCCATGTCGGCGATGATTATCTGATCGGGGACGGTGGCAACGACACGCTTTGGGGCGGCTCTGGCAACGATCTGATTGAAGGCGGCACGGGTGCGGATTCCCTTTCGGGCAATGGCGGCAATGATACGCTCTTTGGCGGCGGCGGAAACGATTCCGTGCGCGGCGGCGGCGGCGATGACCTAATGGATGGGGGCGCTGGCAACGATACGATTATCGGCGGCGCCGGGCGCGATGAAATCCTTGGCGGGAGCGGCGCGGATGCCATTCAAGGCAATCGCGGCGGTGACAATCTTCGCGGCGGCGGCGGCAATGATACCATCAATGGCGGCACCCAAAACGATTGGCTGCGCGGCGAAGGCGGCGACGATTCTCTTATGGGCGACGAGGGCGATGATCGTCTTTCCGGCGGTGCCGGTGCGGATGACTTTGTATTTTCGCTTGGTGATGGCAACGATCGCATCGCGGATTTTGCCGACGATCTAGATGAGTTGCATTTCAACTCCGATCTTTGGTCTGGCTCCATGACCGCTTCGCAAGTTGTCGATACATTTGCGAGCCTTGATGGCAGCGGAAATACGATTTTTGATTTTGGCAATGGTGTCAGCATTCTTGTCTCCGGAATTGCGGATCAGAACCTGTTGACCAATGATATCGTGATTTTCTGATATCTTCCCGATGTTTAGGTTTTTCGCGCCCTAGCTGGTGTCGCCTGTGGCGCGATGTATCATTCAAATTAGCGCAGCAGATTAAGCGAAATTTGCAACAAGCGCCCCGCTTCGGTCACATTCTGGCGCAGCTTCGTTAAGCCCCATATGGCAATCTTTTCCTACGCACGGGGGTGCGAGTGGAAAGGGGTTTCGGGTGAGCGGCTTTACATTTGTAACAACGTTGTCTGTGGGGGCAGCGGAATTCTACACGGGTGTTGTAGATCTCGAACTCGCTTGGCTGAATGGCAATGCGATGCTCTATTCTGCCTCTGGGCCGGATGGCGGTATGCGCGCTTATAGTGTCAGCAGCGGCGGTTCTGTTAGCCTTTCGGATGAGCAAATCTATGGTGCCAACAGCTTTAGCACAGCGCCAGTTCAGATGGAGCTTTTGGACCTTGATGGCAGCTCTGTTTTGGTTCCCGTTGGGATCAACCCGCAAGGAATAACTGGCTATGGTCTTGCGTCAAATGGCGCGATCAGCAGCGGTGTAAATCTTTCTGCAAGCGGTACGGGAACAGACAATTACCCCGCCTCTGTTGCGTCGATTGTGATTGGCGGCGAAACATATGTTTTTGGCAGCCACGCGGGCAGCGACCTTATCCGCACCTATCTTTTGGCACCAAACGGAACACTCACCGATCAGACGACGGCCCAATCGGGCACTGGGTATCAAGGCATCGCGATCCCTGACATGGGCAGCGTTGTTATTGCCGGGACCTCCTATCTTTTGACCATCTCTGCGGTCGATAATACGATCACCTCATACGAGGTCGAGACGAATGGCGGCCTTTCCCAGCGCGCCACGCTTGGCGCCACACAGGGCCTCGGAATTTCAGCCCCGACGGCCCTGGTCACGGCTGTTGTGGATGGCATCACCTATGCGGTTATCGCTGGCGCGGGCAGCTCTTCGCTGAGTGTGGCCGAGATAACGCCTTCGGGGGGGCTGATCCCGGTGGATCACATCCTTGATGATCTAAGCAGCCGCTTTCAGGCCTGTGCGAGCCTTGAGGTTGTTGAGGTCGGTGCACGGGTATTTATTCTTGCTGGGGGTGCTGATGACGGCATCTCGATGTTTGAATTGATGCCCGGCGGGCAGCTGCTTGGCATGGACAGTTTTGCCGATACGGCCCAAACATCGCTTGCCAATGTCACAGCGCTAGCCGCTGAAACGGTTGGCACCACCATGCAAATATTCGCCAGCTCGGAATCCGAAGCCGGGATCACTCAGCTTTCGATGAACATGTCCAACATGGGCACGCCGATCATCGGCGCCAGCTCGGCCAATAACCTAAGCGGCACTTCGGCGCATGATTTGATCATGGGCGGGGATGGCAATGACACGATTTCAGGCGGAAGCGGCGACGATATTCTTGTCGATGGAACGGGCGTTGATCGGCTTACGGGGGGCAATGGTGCGGATACATTCGTGCTCGTGGCCGATGGGCAGAACGACTATATTTTAGACTTTGATGCCGGTGTTGATCGGCTCGATCTCTCTGGCTTTATGATGTTTTATGGCGTCGATCAACTGGCCGTTACATCGACCTCTTCAGGCGCGGAGCTGCGCTTTCGCGATGAGGTGATTTATGTAACCTCCGCGAGCGGCAATTCGCTCTCTTCTTATCATTTCGGGCTGACCTCGGTTGTCAGCGTCAATCGCCCCCCCATGTTAGCAGCCGAAGCTGGGCAAAATATTTCGGGCACATCGGGTGCGGATAATCAGGTCGGGGCGGGCGGCAATGATACGCTGATGGGCAGCCTTGGCGCAGATACGCTTGACGGCCAAGGCGGCGAAGATTTTGCCGATTATTCCGGCTCAAATGCTGCGATCACCATTTCGCTGACAAGCGGGACAGGCTCAGGCGGCTATGCTGCGGGGGATGTGCTTATCGGGATCGAGGGGATCATCGGCTCAAACTATAATGATCAGATCACGGGCTCGGGCGCTTATGAAAACCTTCAGGGCGGCGCGGGCAATGATACGATCAGCGGGCTATCGGGCGATGATACGATCTCGGGCGGAACGGGGAATGATTATCTTACGGGCGGGGCTGGCAACGATACGATCCTTGGCGAAAGTGGCGCGGATCACATTGGCGGCTGCGATGGAAACGACAGCATTATTGGCGGCGACGGCGCGGATACGATCTGGGGCGAGGGCGGCTACGATACGATTTATGCAGGCCTAAGTGACGATTTCGTGCTTGGCGGCACGGGCGATGATTTCATCTCGGGCGAGGACGGCGCAGATCGCCTTACCGGCGGCCAGAACAACGATACAATTTATGGCGGCGCGGGGGATGATCTTCTCATCGGTCACATCGGCAACGATATGCTCTATGGCGGCGATGGCGCAGATACGCTCTCAGGCGGGCGCTACAATGACGTGCTCGAGGGCGGCAACGGCAATGATCGCCTGATCGGTCACAATGGCCATGATACGCTCTCTGGGGGCGCGGGCGATGACGCGCTATTTGGCGGCGATGGCAACGACGTGTTTATCTTTGCCGAGGGCGATGGCCGCGACCGGGTTCAGGATTTTCAAGCAGGCATTGATACTTTGATGCTGGATGATGCGCTTTGGGGCGGCGGGCTGAGTGTTTCCGCATTGATTGATACCTTTGCGGTCGAGCGCAACGGAAATGTAAGCTTCGTTTTTGGCGGCGGGCAGGTCTTTACCATCGCCGATGTGGCGGATGCGAGTTCTCTTGCCGCAGACCTGGTGATCTTCTGAAATCATTAACCAACCACGCGCTAATCTGGGGGCCTGTTGAGGAAATCAAGAAGGTCTGGGCGCGTGCGTCAAAAGCTATTTATCCATATCGGGCTTCCCAAAACGGGCACAACAAGCTTTCAGGTTTTTTGCGCGCGTAATCGCGATTGGCTGGCTCAAAATGGCGTTTGCTATCCCGCGACCATGCGCGATCCAACCCCAACATCTAGCCAGCATCGGTTTTTGAATTCTGAGATGCGCGCGGAAATAGCTTCGGGTGCGCCCTATCGCACGCACGCGATGAATGTCATTGCCCAAGAGGTGGAGCGTTCTGCCCTTCCTATGGCGCTAATCTCAGAAGAACAATTCAGCTATGAAAGCTGGCTCGCCGCGCCTTATCTGGCCCAGTTTCGCGCGCGTTTTGATGTGCGCATTCTCATACAGCTGCGCCGCCAAGATCGCTGGGCAGAATCGATGTTTGCTCAGGCGGTCCGCGGGGGCTATCCGCTCGATTTCAAACTGTTTCTTGGCGCGCAGGCAACCCAAGAGAGGCTTCATTGGGAGCATTTTTTAGGTATTTGGGCAAACGCCTTTGGCCGAGAAAATATCGTGGCAAGCTACTATCATGAAGGTGCGCCAAACGGCACGGCGCAACTGCTTTCCCGCATAGGTTTGCCGGCATTTTCCGGGCCGATCCCCGAGATATTCAACACCTCGCTCAATGGCGAAGCGATCGCCTTTTTGCAAAGCATTCGCAAGCTTAGCGAGGGCGCCTATCCGCAGCTGAATGCGCGCTTTGGTGCAGCACTTGCTGCGGCAACAAATGGGCCGCAGTATTCTGGTTTCACCGATCAAGAGCGCGCAACCTTTCTTGGAAATTATTCAGCCGGCAACAAAATTGTCAGCGCGCAGTATTTGGATGGCGCCGCGGTGGATCCTACGCTGCAGCCGCTCCCCTCACCGACCCAACCAATTGCAAAGGCCCGCCGCACAGATATTTTGATGCAGATCCTCAACGCCGAGCGAATTTCGCCTCCCAATACCCCTACATTGGACGATCTCGAAGCCGCCTTTTCCCGCGCCTGTTTGCAGGAAGAAGCCTTCGCATGAACCGCACTCTGATTTACTTTATTTATCATCCTAAAGGACGCATCGACCTCTATATTCCGCCTTTGCTTGCGGCATTGCGCACCCGGTTTGATCACATTCACGTCGTGTTTAATGGCCGCCTCGCCAAAGGGGCCGCAGCCCAATTGCATATGGCCGATACAATCCAAGAGCGGCCAAACACTGGGTTTGATGTCGGCGCATATCGCGCTGCGATCAATGCGCTTCCGGGCGACGGCCTTGCCCAAATCGATGAGCTCACGCTTGCCAATTTTACCTTCTTTGGGCCGCTCAACGATATGCAAAACATCTGGGATTGGGCGGATGCAACGGATGTGGATTTCTGGGGTCTCTCGGCGCATGGCGCGCTCGATCACAATCCCTTTGGCGAGGGCGCGCTTCCCTATCATCTCAATTCTCACTGGATCACAATTCGCGCGCCTATGCTCCATTCAGAAGCCTTTGCGAATTGGTGGCAAGAGATGCCTAAAATCGAAAGCTATGCTGACTCCGTCCTCCACCACGAAAGCCGGTTTACCGCCCATTTTGCCGCCCTTGGCTTTCGACATGCTGCTTTCCTCGATCCCGCCCAAGATGGCGCCGCTTATCCTGCATTTGACGAAGCCGATAAGCATATCGCGCAGGGCTTTCCCATCCTCAAACGGCGGCTTTTCTATCATACTCCGGTTGCTTACAACGATTGGCATGGGGGCAATCCACGCCGCGCGCTCAATGCGCTATCCAAGCAAAACGGCTTTGATCCAAATCTAATATGGCAAAGCTTGGCTGGTGCGGCCGATCCATGGATTCTCTATCAAAACGCCGATTTGCTTTTCGTTGTGGATAGCGAGGCCGCGCCATCAGAACCCTATGAAGCCCCAAATTTCTTGTTACATATCCCAGAGGAGCTGCGGCCCGCAGACCTGCTCCATCTAGCAAAAGCTCTGACGACGCCGGTGCATCTTCGCCTCAGTGGGGAGCAATCTGAAGCGGTTGAAAATGCCCTTCGCGATCACCCCATGGTTTGCTCAATCTCTTCGGGAGGCGCTCACAGCGCTCTAAAAGCCTGCGCGTCAGACTCTGCAATCTTAATGGCGCGCTTACTTCGGGGCGACGGCAAATCACTGGCAAACGATCTTGCTCACATCGCGCGCAATCCAAGTGTCGCAAGCAGCGCCAAGGCGAAAATAGGTGCAACCGCGGCCTTTGGCATTGCCTTCCCGCCGGTTCAAACACATGGACCGACTGCCCGCGCGGATGCCTCATTGGAGCCAAACGAGCATCCGCCGTTTGGACAAGGTGCCAAAGTCGCTTGGGTGCGGGTGCGAATTGCCAACAAAATTGCGGCGTCGTGGCCTGCCCTTGAAAGCTGGGCACAGATTGCCGCCGAGGAAGGTTCGATCAGTATCGCGATTTCCAATTCAGAGGAGCTCCCGAGAAGCTTTGTAAAGCTCGAGGCACGCTATAGAGCGCTCGCGCGCCAGATAGATGCGAAAGGCCCTTTTGAGGCGCCCGCGCGTTTGGCCCATCACATCGCCTATCCTCAAAGCGCCGAGGCGAAATCAGCTTGGGAAGAAGCTGCCGACATTGCGCATGACGCAGGCCATACGTCCGGCTATAACGCCGGATATGCCGAAGGATATTCGCAAGCCCATACGCCCGCATTTGAAGACGGATATCAGAAAGGATTCGAAGCCGCCCTTGATCAAGCACGCAGTGAAACGCCTTATCTGGTTGATGCCCCAAAAACCGCGCGACGCTTGCTTCGGTGGCGCGCATGAACGTGCAAAAACGCGCGCTCGACCTGATCATTGCGATCCCCATGGCTCTCTTTTTGGCGCCGGTAATTGGGATGATAGCGGCAATGCTTTGGTCACAGGGGGCACAAGTATTCTACATCTCGGATAGAATGCGCCGGCCCAATCAAACGTTTCGCCTGATCAAATTCTGCACAATGAAGCCCGTCCAAACGGACCACGGCCCAACAGGCGCAGATAAGTCCGAGCGGATCACCAAACTGGGCCATCTGCTGCGTCGCTCAAGGCTCGATGAAACCCCGCAAATCTGGCACGTTTTGCGCGGAGAGATGAGCTTTGTTGGCCCGCGCCCAATTGATCCGGCCTATGTCGCGCTTTGCCCTGAATTGCTCCTGCCGATTTTGAAAATGCGACCGGGCGTAACAGGGCTGGCAACGCTGAAATATCACCGCCATGAGGCCAAACTGCTTTCGCGTTCAACCTGCGCCGATCAAAACTGGGCCCGATACGCGCATAACTGTTTGCCCCGAAAAGCCCGCCTTGATCTGATCTACGCGCGCCACCAAAGCATTGGTTTTGATCTATGGATCATGACGGCCACAATACTCGGCCTTTGGTCGGCGGCATTCAAACAGCTTAGCCGATTTTGCCGCGCGGCCCTTCGCCAACTTGCCCACGATGCAGCAAAAACTGATCCAGCAAAACACAGGCCATCATAGCTTCGCCAACGGGAACGGCGCGAATTCCGACACAAGGATCGTGGCGACCTTTGGTAATGATTTCCGCGGCAGCGCCGGATTTGGTAATCGTCTGGCGGGTCTTAAGGATCGAAGAGGTCGGCTTTACCGCAAAGCGCACGACAATATCTTGGCCGCTGGAAATGCCGCCCAAAATGCCGCCCGCATGGTTGGATGAAAACGTTGGCTTGCCATCGTTGCCCATGAAGATCTCATCCGCATTGGCCTCCCCGGTTAGCTCAGCCGCCGCCATGCCTTCGCCAATTTCGACGCCCTTAACGGCGTTGATGCTCATCATCGCTGCGGCCAGATCGGTATCGAGTTTGCCGTAAATCGGCGCGCCAAGTCCGGCCGGAACGCCGCGCGCCACAACTTCAACAATCGCCCCAACGGAATTGCCGCTTTTGCGCAGATCATCAAGGTATTGCGCCCAGTCAGCAGCGGCCTTTGCATCCGGTGTCCAAAACGGGTTTTGCGCGATTTGCTCCCAATCGAACTTTTCGCGATCGATCTTATGCGGGCCCATCTGAACCATATATCCGGTGATCTCGATTTGCGGCGCAAGCGCTGCCAAAGCCGCTCGCGCAATCCCGCCTGCAGCGACCCGTGCCGCCGTTTCGCGCGCAGAGGATCGCCCGCCACCGCGCGGATCGCGAATCCCATATTTCTGCCAATAGGTTATATCCGCATGTCCGGGGCGGAATTTTTCGGCGATATCGCCGTAATCCTTAGAGCGCTGATCCGTGTTGCGGATCATCAATTGAATCGGCGTGCCGGTGCTTTGCCCCTCATAAACGCCTGACAAAATCTCGACCTCATCGGCCTCGCGCCGTTGGGTGGTGAATTTGTTTTGGCCCGGTTTGCGCAGATCGAGCCAGCGTTGCAAATCGCTTGCATCAATCGCAATTCCCGGAGGGCAGCCATCAACCGTGGCGCCAAGGGCAGGCCCATGGCTTTCGCCCCATGTCGTCACACGGAAAAGATGGCCGAATGTGTTGATGCTCATGGGGTTCTCCTTTGGCACAAGGGCTTAAACACCGCGCCTTTGGCATAAGGGCATAAACGCTGCGCCCTTTCGCCTCAAGAGGTTTCCGCTTGCCCCGGCTCTGCGCCCGCCCTAGGTTCGCGCTACCTCGGGGTGCCCAGTTGGGCTGAGACGCATATGCGGACCCGTAGAACCTGAACCGGTTAACACCGGCGGAGGGAAGGTAACGGGCAGCCCGCCCGCCTTGCTCCGCCCGCAATTGAGAGGAGCTTTTCTCATGAAAACCATCACCCTCGCTGCGGGTATCGCCATGATCGCATCCAGCGCCATGGCCGATACGCCAAAGCTTTCCGTCTATGCGCCCGATTATTTCGGCTCTGAATGGGGCCCCGGCCCTGCGATTGAGGCGGCATTTGAGGCGCAATGCGGCTGCGATTTGGAATATACAACGGGCGATGTTTTGCCCCGGCTTCTGCTGGAAGGTGCGCGCTCGGACGCTGATATCGCCATCGGGTTGAGCACAGATATCACAGCAAAAGCGCGCGCCAGTGGCCTGTTTGCGCCACATGGCGGCGATACAAGCGCTTTAGCGCTGCCGATTGAATGGGCAGACGATACCTTCCTGCCCTTCGATTGGAGCTATGTCGCATTCGTCTATGACAACACCAAATTGGCCGATGCGCCCGCCTCTTTTGATGCGCTTTTGGCTCTGCCTGACAGCACCCGCATCGTGATCCAAGACCCGCGCAGCTCGGTTTCCGGCCTTGCGCTTTTGCTTTGGGTCAAGGCGACGTATGGGGAGAAATCGGATGAGGTATGGGCAAAGCTCGCGCCAAAAATCATCACCGTCACCAAAGGTTGGTCCGAGGCATATGGGCTATTTACCGATGGCGAAGCGGACATGGTTTTGAGCTTCACGACCTCTCCTGCCTATCACATCATGGCCGAGGGTGATGAAACCAAGAGCGCTGCGATTTTCGACGAGGGGCATTATCTCTATGTGGAGTTGGCAGCCAAGCTGGCCAACACAGATAAGCCCGAATTGGCCGATGCCTTCTTGAAATTCATGCTGAGCCCTGCGTTTCAAAACATCATTCCTGAGGGCAACTGGTCATATCCTGCGGCCATCGCGCCTGATGCTTGGCCCGAGGGGTTCAAAGCACTGCCCCTGCCAAGCAAAGCGCTCTATTTCTCCGAGGAAGAGGCCGCCGCATTGCGCGAACCGGCATTGGAAGAATGGCGCGCCGCGCTGTCAAAATAACCACACTCGGCATTGCGGGGGGCGCTTCGGCGTCCCTCGTTTTGATGCTGACACTGGGAACATTGGCTGCCGTTTTCTGGCGCGCCGATGGGCTTGGCAGCTTAAGCGCGGCTGATTGGTCTGCATTGCGCTTCACGTTGATGCAGGCCTTCTTGTCAGCCGCGCTTTCCATTGGCTTGGCGATACCCGTCGCGCGAGCGCTTGCTCGGCGGCGCTTTTGGGGGCGCTCTGCTTTGATCGCCTTGATGGGGGCGCCCTTTATTTTGCCGACAATCGTTGCCGTGCTTGGGCTTGTCGCTGTTTTTGGTCGCTCCGGTTTGGCTGGTCGGGCGTTGGGACTGTTTGGGATTGAACCGCTCTCGATTTACGGATTGCACGGCATCTTATTGGCGCATGTTTTCTTCAATCTGCCACTGGCGACCCGTTTGATATTGCAAGGCTGGCTCGCCATCCCGGGAGAGCATTATCGCCTTGCGCAGTCTTTGAATTTTGCGCCGTCTGTTTCGCGGCGCGTGATCGAATGGCCTATGCTGCGCGAAATTGTTCCAGGCGCTTTTACGGTCATTTTCGTGCTCTGCACCACATCATTTGCTGTGGCTCTCGCGCTTGGCGGCGGGCCAAGATCGACGACAATTGAGCTGGCAATCTACCAAGCCTTTCGCTTTGACTTTGATCTGGGGAGTGCAGCTTTGCTCGGGCTTATCCAGCTTAGCATATGTGCTTTCGCAGCCGCTGCTGCACTATGGTTGCGCGTTCCGCAGATGGCGCAGGCCGGTTTGGATCGTGTGATTTCTATGCCCGAAATCGGGCCGTTTAGGCGCATTTTCGATTGGCTTTTTATTGCGCTTACCGCAGCTTTTTTGCTGATCCCCTTGGGAACAATTGTGGCGCGCGGACTGTCGGAAATTTTTGAGCTTCCCCTCTCTGTTTGGCAGGCCGCGGGTCGTTCTTGCGCAATGGCTCTTGGATCGTCGCTGCTGACGATTGCGCTTTCTTTGCCCTTGGCATGGGCCGCCGCATCAAAAAGGCGCGCAGGCTTGTGGGCCGAGGGGATTGGATTTTTGACCATTGCGGCTTCTCCTTTGGTTATGGGGACCGGGCTCTTCATCATGCTTTACGGCTGGGTAAACCCGGTTTCTTGGGCCTTGGTGATCACAGTTGTTGTTAATGCGGCGATGGCGCTTCCCTTTGCGATGCGTGCGCTTGTTCCTGCGATTTCTGGCGCGAGGGCGCAATTTGGACCGCTTGCGCAGAGCCTTGATCTTCGTGGATGGGCTACTTGGCGCTGGCTATGGTGGCCGCGGTTGCGCCCGGCTCTTGGGTTTTGCGCAGGGCTTTCGGGCGCCCTATCGATGGGGGATCTTGGTGTGATTGCTTTGTTTGCTGATCCGGATCATGCGAGCCTACCGTTGCAGATGTATCGCTTGATGGCCGCGTATCGAATGGATCAAGCTGCGGGCGCGGCGTTGCTTTTGCTTGGGCTTAGTTTGGCAATTTTTTGGGTTTTTGATCGAGGGGGCCGGGTGAATGCTGAAGCTTGACGGAGTGATTTTGCGCCATGGCGATGGGTTTTCTTTGGAGGCGGATTTTGCCGTTGCTAAAGGCGCGCGCGTGGCCATCGTCGGGCCTTCGGGCGCGGGAAAGTCTTCGCTTTTAGCGGGTATTGCGGGATTTTCAGTTCCAGACAGTGGCAAGATTTGTTGGGACGGCTTGGATTTAGCGGACAGTCCGCCCGGCGCACGCCCGATTTCGATGATCTTTCAGGACAACAATCTTTTCCCGCATCTTACTGCTGCTCAGAATATTGGGCTTGGCATTTCATCGCGTGGGAAACTTCACCCAAGAGAGGCGGCCTTGGTAGAAGGCGCGCTCAAACAGGTCGGGCTTGAGGGGCTTGGGGATCGCAAACCCAAGGCGCTTTCTGGCGGGCAGCAAAGCCGGGTCGCTTTGGCACGGATGGTTTTGCAGGGGAAGCCTTTGGTTTTACTGGACGAGCCGTTTTCGGCCCTTGGCCCTGCGTTGCGCATGGAGATGCTCGATCTTTTGAGCGCGCTTTGCGATCGGACCGGCGCGACCGTTTTGATGGTGAGCCATGATCCTTCGGACGCGCTGCGGTTTGCCAGCCATGTCATTTGGTTGGATCAGGGGCAAGCGCACCCGCCGCTGCCAACGGATGAGATCATGGCCAATCCGCCAGAGGCGTTGCGCGCTTATCTTGGGCTGTGAAACGAAAAAAGCGCCCCCGATCCGGGAGCGCTTTTGAATTTAGTGCAACAAGGAAGGGTCAGTGCTGACCTTTGCCTTTGTGCGGCGCCCAGAGGCGTTTGTTTGTCAGATAGAGCAGCGTTGTGAGCAGGAGCAAGAATGCAACGGCTACGAAGCCTGCGTGCTTGCGGGCCATCATTTTTGGCTCGGCCGCCCACATCAGGAAGGCTGCGACATCTTCTGCTTCGTGGTGCAGCTCGTTTGAGTGACCATCGGCAAATTCAACATCTTCGCCGTAAAGCGGAGGGGACATTGAAATCCATCCGCCGGGGAAGGCTGTGTTTTCGTACAGGACCGTGCCAGCTTGCTCTTTTTCTTCACCGGTGTAGCTGGTGAGGATCGCCACGATATATTCGGGGCCGCCGATGCCGCGCACGAATTGGTTGACCCCAAGGCCATATGGACCGTGGAAACCAGCGCGTGCTTTGGCCATCAAGGAAAGATCCGGCGCAGTCTCGACGTTTGATTTCGGAAACTTGTCCGATGGCTTTGCGGCCACATCTTCGTCAAGGTCTGCATCGTATACAGTGAAGTTTTGAGCTGCATAGGCGCGCACTTGGTCTTCTGGAAGGCCAGGACCTCCAGCATCGCCGAGCGTGCGGATCGGAACCTGCTTCAAACCGTGGCAGCCGGAGCAGACCTCAGTATAGATTTGCAGGCCGCGTTGCAGCTGAAACTGATCGAATTTGCCAAATGGGCCTTCAAAGGAGAAGTCCACATCGTGGATTTTATGCGCCGCTTCCGAGGCAACGGCCCCGCCCGTTGTAAGGGCGAGCGCTGCGATTGCGGCGAGGGTGAGCTTCTTGATCATCATCATTTGATCCTCTCTCACTCGGCCTTGGGCGCATCAGCGGATGCGGCCTTCGGATAGTGGGCGTTAAAATCATCTTCGATAGTTGCTGGCGGTGTTGTTGGTTTCTCGATCACGCCAAGCAGCGGCAGGATGATCAGGAAGTAAGCAAACCAGTACGTCGCGCCGATCAGCGAGATAATCGAATAGGGCGGCTCGGCAGGCATAGCGCCACACCACATCAGAACCACGAAATCGATTGCCAGAAGCGCATACCACCATTTGAACATTGGGCGGAAGCGGCCCGAACGAACATTCGATGTATCGAGCCATGGCACGAAGACCATAACCAAGATCGCACCAAACATCGCAAGAACGCCGAAGAACTTTGCGTTCACAATGCCCGCGGTGATGAAGGAGGCGAATTGAACCGCCCAAACATCCGCCGTGAAGGCACGCAGGATCGCGTAGAATGGCAGGTAATACCATTCGGGCACGATATGTGCGGGTGTCACAAGCGCGTTGGCTTCGAGGTAGTTATCCGGGTGACCAAGGTAGTTTGGCATAAAGCCCACGATCGCAAAGAAGATGATCATCACCACGCCAAGCGCAAAGAGATCTTTCATCACAAAGTAGGGCCAGAATGGCAGCGTATCTTTTTCCGCTTCAGCCTTTGAGCCGCGGCGCACTTCAACACCGGCTGGGTTGCTATTGCCTGTCGAGTGGAACGCCCAAATGTGGATGATCACCAAGGCGGCAATAACGAACGGCAGCAAGTAGTGCAGCGAGAAGAAGCGATTGAGCGTTGCGTTATCAACAGCTGGCCCGCCAAGGAGCCATGTTTGAAGCGCTTCGCCGATGAAAGGGATCGCACCAAACAGGCCGGTAATAACCGTCGCGCCCCAGAAGGACATCTGCCCCCATGGAAGTACATAACCCAAGAAGCCTGTTGCCATCATCGCAAGGTAAATCATCATCCCGATGATCCAAGTGATCTCGCGCGGCGCTTTATAGGAGCCGTAGTAAAGACCGCGGAACATGTGGATATACACAGCCACAAAGAACAGCGAGGCGCCGTTCGCATGGAGGTAACGCAGCATATGTCCGCCGTTCACATCGCGCATGATGTGCTCAACGGAGGCGAATGCCAGATCAACATGCGGCGTGTAATGCATCGCAAGCACGATGCCTGTTACGATTTGCAGCACCAGACAGAAGGCAAGAACAATGCCCCAGATCCACATCCAATTCAGGTTCTTTGGTGTGGGGATCATCAGCGTGTCATAGACAAGCCCGATCACTGGGAGGCGTGAGTTGACCCATTTGGTCAGGCCCGTTTTGGGCTCATAATGGTCGTGCGGAATACCAGACATGATTTCCTCCCTTAGCCCAATACGATTTCAGTTTCGCCATCAAAGGCGGCAACTGGTACGGGCAGGTTTGTTGGTGCCGGGCCTTTACGGATGCGCCCAGATGTATCGTAGTGCGAGCCGTGGCATGGGCAGAACCAGCCGCCGAAATCGCCAGCGCCATCGCCGAGCGGAACGCAACCAAGGTGCGTACACACACCCATCATCACGAGCCATTCACCGGCTTCATCCATCGAGCGGTTCTCGTCTGAACCATCGCCATCAGGCTTGTTGGCGTTGCGGTCGGCGTTGTCTGGCAATTTGCTCAGATCAACCGAACGGGCCGCTTCGATTTCTTCCGCTGTACGGCGGCGAATGAATACGGGCTTGCCGCGCCATTTAACTGTCAGCTGCGTACCAACCTCAATATCCGCGATATCGACCCGGATTGATGAGAGGGCTTGAACATCCGCCGAGGGGTTCATTTGATTGACCAGCGGCCAGACTGCGGCCCCAACTGCAACTGCGCCTGCACTGCCAGTGGCATAGTACAGGAAATCGCGGCGGGTGCCTTCGTGTTCTTCTGCGTGGGACACGAGCGTTTCTCCATTTCTCAAACCGGATAGGCCCGGCCAAATCTACGTAGAGCCATTGCAATGCAAAGCCCTTCGCCCGCGCTTTTAGCCCCGGCTTGCGGCTACGTCCAGCATACAATGGCCAATCTGCACATGTGGCGCTGATGTGTCGCGCCTATGCGATAGGTTCTTGGATGTTGATGTGCGCCAAAGGGTTAACAAATGGTGATTATGCGCTTTTGGCCGCCAGTTATGCGATTTTTCGGATCACTAACGGCCAGATGCGATTCTTGGGCGGTTTAGGCCGGCGGAATAGTGTTGATGAAGCTCTCGCGCGTCATCATTTTATCGTACCAAGCCGCCAATTCAGGGTGCGAACCACGCCAATTGCGATCTCCATGGCGAAACTCAACATAGCCCAGCGCGCAAACAACGGCGATTTGCCCGATATCGAGCGGGCCATTCAGATGCGCCATCCAGCGACCCTCTAGCGCATCAATCGCACGGCTGACTTTATTCCACTGCCCCTCAACCCACTCATCGAATTGTTTGTCAGCAGGGCGCAACTTGGCCTCATAGACCATCAGGATCGCCGCATCGACGATGCCATCGGCCGTGGCCTCAAGCGTCAGCGCATCCCAGAGCGCTTCGCCTTTGGGATACATTTTGCCGCCTGCGCGTTGGGACAGATAGTGACAGATCACCCGGCTATCATAGATCGCAGGGCCATCGGCGCGCTCAAGTGCCGGGATTTTGCCAAGCGGGTTTTGCGCAACGGGCATTGTTCCGGGGGCAATTGGTGATCCGCCTGCCGCGACGAGTTCAACATCGCCAAGCTGGCCTGTCTCTGCGAGCAGAACCATGACTTTGCGCACATAGGGCGAAGTTGGGCTGTGATAAAGTTTCATGCGATGGTGCCTCCCTGCACTTGGTTGAAGCGCCGGATCAGGCGCATCTTTCTCGGGCACGGTAGCGGCGGTGCTGAGAAGTGTCTATGCGTCGCGCATGCTTTGGGCGAGATCGCTTGTTTGCATCCCGATACCCGCCTGCTCAAGCCCATCCGCCGCCCCAAGTCGCGCGGCTTCCGGCTTGTTCTGGCCAAGTTTCCATGTGCCCTCAACCGCGCTGATCTGCATCCGGTAGGGCAGGATTTGCCGCTCCATCCGGGCGAGAACGTCCGGGGTCATCTTTCCCATCAGCCATTCAGGCTTGGGCGCAAGGCGGGTTTCGAACTGATGTGAGAGACGGGCAAGAACCCCGCGCAGCTCGGCCGGATCGCAGGGCGCGAGCTGTCCGCGCAGATGCACGGCGATGTAGTTCCAGGTCGGGACCTGATCATCGAGCCCATACCAATCGGGCGAGATATAGCTATCTGGCCCCGAAATCACCAAAGCGGCAGGCAATGCGCCATTTGCAAGCGCGCGCGCCATCGGATTGGAGCGGACCATATGCAGCTCAACGCTTTTGCCATCCTCAGAGAGCACAAAGGGGAGGTGAGAAAACAGCGGCGCATCGGCCCCATTGATCGACAGAACGCCAAAGCTACGGGCGCGCGCGAAGGCGAGGTTCTGCGCCTCTTCTGCTTTGCGGTAAATCGGATTTGGATGCATGGGCGGGCCTCTTTTGCGCTTTGGCTAAAGGGCGGCAATCTCGCCCATAAGCTGATGATCACTTTGCCCAGTTATCCGCGCGCTGACAATCGCGCCCTCGGCCTGATCCGCGGCAAAAATCACTTCGGCGAATTGCTCGGTGCGGCCCATGCGGGGATTTTCCATCAATACTTTATGATCGCGGCCCTGCTGCGCGGCCAGATGCGCCGCCACTTGCGCCGCGCCAATGGCACGAAGACGGGCTGCGCGCTCTTTGATCGCCTTGCCGTTGACGGGCGGCATTTTCGCTGCGGGCGTGCCGGGGCGCGGCGAATAGGGAAAGACGTGAAGCCAGGTAAGGCTGCACTCGCCCACCAGCTTGAGCGAGTTTTCAAACATCGCTTCGGTCTCGGTCGGGAAGCCTGCGATTATATCTGCGCCAAAGGTCATCTCGGGGCGCAATCGCTTGGCCTCTTCGCAAAAGGCAATCGCATCATCGCGCAGATGGCGGCGCTTCATCCGTTTGAGGATCATATCATCGCCGGCCTGAAGGCTCAGATGCAAATGCGGCATCAAGCGCGGCTGAGTGGCGATTGCCTCCATCAAAGCGGGATCAACCTCGATAGAATCGATCGAGGAAATTCGAAGGCGCGCGAGATCGGGGGCAAGCTTGAGAATACGCATCACCAGATCGCCCAAGCGCGGCGCGGCGGGAAGGTCAGCGCCCCAAGAGGTAAGATCAACGCCCGTGAGCACGACCTCATTATAACCCGTTTGCACCAGCCGCTTGATCTGATCGACAACGACGCCCGCAGGAACCGAGCGCGAATTGCCGCGACCATAAGGAATAATGCAAAAGGTGCAGCGATGATCGCAGCCGTTTTGAACCTGAACATAAGCGCGGCTGCGCGTCCCGAAGCCATCAATCAGGTGGCCCGCCGTTTCAGTGACGGACATGATATCATCAACTTGAACGCGCTCTGTCTCGCCGATGAAATCAGGGCCTAGGCGCGCCCATGTCTCGGGCTGCATCTTTTCGGTGTTGCCGATCACAAGATCGACCTCATCCATCTTGGCAAATGTCTCTGGCTCAGTCTGCGCGGCGCAGCCCGTTACGATCAACTTGGCGGTTGGATTATCGCGGCGCAGCTTACGGATTTCTTGGCGGGCTTTGCGCACGGCTTCGGATGTAACGGCGCAGGTGTTGATCACAACAGCGCCCTCGATCCCCGCCTGCGCGGCAAGATCCTTCATCGCTTCGGTCTCGTAGGCGTTGAGCCGGCAGCCAAGCGTTGCGAAAATCGGCGGCGTGGCCATCAGCCCTGCCCCAACATCTCGCGGCTTAACTCAGCCTGAAACACAAGCGCCGTTGGCCCTGTCATCCAGACGCCATCATCGCGCCAATCCAGCGAAAGCCAGCCACCATCGACCTCAATACGCACAGCGCGCTCCGTAAGTCCGCGCTGATGCGCCGCCACGGCCACTGCGCAAGCGCCCGAGCCGCAAGCAAGGGTGATGCCTGTGCCGCGCTCCCAGACCCGCATGCGAATCTCGCCCCGGCTGCGGATTTGGGCAAATTCAACATTGGTGCGCGCGGGAAACAATGGATCATTCTCGAACAGCGCGCCTTGTGCGGCCACATCGACAGCCTCCGCATCAGGGACGAAAAACACACAATGCGGATTGCCCATGCCAACAGCGGCAGGATCGCCCGTCAGCGGCAGATGCAGCAGATCAACATCACGCGCCAGCGGCACATCGGCCCAATCCAAAACGGGCGCGCCCATGTTGACCCAGATCTCGCCATCAATCCGACGCGCCTGCAACAAGCCGCGCTCGGTGCGAATGCCAAGCGCCTCTGCCCCGGTCTCATCCATGATCAGGCGCGCAACGCAGCGGGTCGCATTTCCGCAAGCCCCGGCGCGCGATCCATCACTGTTCCAGAAATCCAAATCAATGTCGGCCCCGGCCGAGCCGTTGCGAATCTCTGCGAGCTGATCATAGCCCACACCGCGATTGCGATCGCCAATTGCGCGCGCCAAAGCTTCATTCACGCGCGCCTCTTGGTTTCGTGAGTCAATAACCACGAAATCATTGCCTGCGCCGTGCATCTTTAAAAACGGCAGGGAATCTGATGTTTTCAACGGGCTCATGGCGCGCATATAGAGCGCGATGACGCTTTTTACCAGCCGCTCGATACAAAAGAAGGAAATGAGGGCTTGACCCTTGGGTGCGCCTTTTCTAGAGAGGCGCCTCAGGGTCGTTGTTCTTGGAACATTGCCCTGTTGGCCCGACGTGTGGGCCGCATCGTAGATGATGAGAGCCGGTAGCTCAGCTGGTAGAGCAACTGACTTTTAATCAGTAGGTCCAGGGTTCGAGCCCCTGCCGGCTCACCATCTACTTTTTCTAGAGGAATGGCGTGTTTTGACCCGCTCAATACGGCGGCATTTCTTTGTTGGACGATCCCTCAGCCCAATTCTGCGCGCCCTTATGCGCAGGGAAAAACATCAATAATGCCGGAGATGCGGCATGCTCGCTGCAAAAGCCGCGCCTGGTTGCCGCCAGTCAGCCTCCTGTTAAGCCGAGGTCGCGCGAAATTCAGCCTTGAGCGGGCCGTATTCCGGCCAGCGGGTCATCTCAATGGGCGAGAGCAATTCAAGTGTTTCGGTTTTGGCCGAAAGCTGACGCAGCACGGTTTGCAACAAGAGCCGGGCGAGCGGCGCGCCGGGGCACATATGGGGGCCGCGCCCGAAGGTAAGCAAATCACGATTCTCTCGATCGAGCCGATAGGTATCAGGCGCCTCAAACACCGCTTCATCGCGATTGGCCGAGGTAAAGACAACGGCCAAAACATCACCTTCTTTGATCTGGCGCCCGCCCAATTCTGTATCGCGGGTCGCTGTGCGGGCAAAGCCGCGATAGGGCGTATAAAGGCGCAACAGCTCTTCCGTGGCCTCAAGGATTAGATCAGGATTTTCGCGCAGCTCGGCGTGATGCTCGGGATGGCGCGCCAGATGAACCGCCATCGAGCCGATAAATGTCGTTGGCGCGATGATGCCGACCAAAAGGAATTGGCGAAGCGCCCCTAGCACAAGTTCCTGCGCGAGCGGCTCGCCATCAATCCGAACGGCAAGCAGGCTGGCGGTTGGATCTGTGTCAGGATCGCGGGGATGTTTGATGCGATCCTCAATGAGGCCCTGAGCGATCCCATAAAGCGCATCACTTTTAATCCGAAGCGTTTCGAAATCTTGGCGTTGCAGCGCCATGTTAAATTCGGCCCCAACAAGGCGGATATGCTCGGCCTCTTTTGGCGGCAGATTGAAAAACTCGGCCAGCAAGGCGATGGGGAGAAGAAAGGAAAACTCCTCGCAAATATCGCCGCCGCCTTTGGCAATCCACGGGTCAAGAAAGC
Organism: Halocynthiibacter sp.; assembly: GCA_047631555.1. Lineage (GTDB taxonomy): Bacteria > Pseudomonadota > Alphaproteobacteria > Rhodobacterales > Rhodobacteraceae > JBLHZY01. Next base: position 96,737 of record JBLHZY010000002.1, read on the forward strand.
GAGCGACCATCGCCTCAACGCGCGGCTCCCAAGCCTTCATCCGATCGGGGCTAAGAAAGCGCAGGATCGCATTGCGGTAGGGGATGTTTTCGGGCGGATCAAGATGCAGCGGCGGGCGGCGCTGGGTTGTGGCAACTGGCGGTACAACGTTTTGAATGCGGGTGGTGAACAGCTCCCAATCGGTCAATACCGCGCGCGCCTCTTCATGGCGGGTTACGGCCCAGAACCCCCCCAGATCATCCGACCAACCAACAGGACAGCGCCCGCGCAGTTCGGCAAAAAGCGCGTGCGGGCAATCAAAATCTTCCGTCTCAGGCAGGGTGAAATCTGCGGTATGGCTCATTATGACATGTCCAGTTTTAGCGCGGTTACGCCGTATTCTGTCCAACTGGCCCATGTTGGCTCGCCACTAACGCGCAAGAATTTGGTGCTTTTGAGCGCGTCCAAAGTGATCCGTGTTTGCAGCTTGGCCATGGAAACCCCAAGGCACATATGCGGCCCGATACCAAAGGCGAGATGGCGATTGGGGCTGCGATCCGGGATGAACTCCATCGCATTCTCAAACACCGCCTCATCGCGATTGGCCGAGAGAAAATTCAGCGCAACGGGGCAACCTTGGGGGATATTCACGCCGCCGATTTCAGTGTCTTTGGTTGCGACCCGAACAAGCGCTTGATTAGAGGCATAACAGCGCAACAGCTCTTCGATCATTGGTTTTTCGCCCTTGGGATCATCGCGCAAGATTTGCAGATGGGCGGGGTTTTCGGCCATATGCCACGCCACAGAGCAGAGGAAGTTGCGCGGCACAACATGCCCGCCGATCAGCATCAAGCGCACCATTCCGGCAAGCTCGGTCTCGTCATAAGGGCCGCCCTCAGGCGCATATTGCATCAGCCCGCTGACGATATCCGTTTCAGGATCGCGCGGCGCTTTCATCCGATCCGCAACCAGATCAATGGCGAACTGATCGACGGCGCGGCTAAGACGGCCTGCGGTTGGCATATCCTCGCCTTGAACCGCATGAACATATTCATGGCTCAAGCGGCCAATAACGAGCGCCTCTTCGGGATCAAGCCCAAGAAGAATACCGAGTGCGCCTTGGGTAAAGGGCTCAGCAAATCCGCCAGCGAAATCAGCGGGGCCATCTGTCGCCAATAGGTCGGCCATCAATCTATCGGCCATAGCGCGCAAAGCTGGCTCCCACGAGCGAACTTTGTTTTCCTTAAAGAACAGGTTGAGCCCCTTGCGATAGCGTTCGCTTTGGGGCGGGTCGCACTGAAGCGGCAAGCGGGGCAGGCCTTTGCGCGGGGAGGCGGGGATCACTGTCATCTTGGTCGCGGTGAAGCTTTCAGGATCTCGGCTGGCTTGGATCACGTCTGCGTGGCGCATCAGCGTATAAAAACCGCCCCAGTTTTCGGCCCAAGCGATAGGCGCCTCGGCGCGCAGGCGGGCATGCTCGCAAGGGTAATCGGCCTTGGTTTCTGGCGCGACCGGATCCCAATCAGCCTTGGGGATCACATCATCAGTTGTGGAAGCCATAGGGATATCTCCGGAACATAGGTTATCAGCAGCAAAAAGCCTGCCATCAGGATCACGAAAGGCCACATGCCGCGCACCGCCTCAGACATGGGCGCGCGCGCAATGGAGGACAAAACAAAGAGGTTCAGCCCGATTGGCGGGGTGAGGAAAGCGATCTCCATATTGACGATCAGAACGATGCCAAAATGGACGGGATCAATGCCAAGCTGATGCAGCACAGGCAGAACGATGGGCGTGACGATCAGCATCACAGCGACCGCATCCAAAAACATCCCCATGATGATCATGATCACATTAAGCGCGAGCAGGAATTGGATCGACGTGAGCTCCATTCCAATTGCAAGATTGACCAGCTTGGTCGGCACGCCAGAGCCAGTAATCCAATGGGCAAAGAGCAGCGCAAACATCACGATGAAGGTCACGCCAGAGGCCGTTTTGACCGCCTCTGTCGCCATGCCGAACACATCGCGAAGCCGCACTTCGCGGTACACAAAGATCGCCACAAGAACCGATGCAATCGCCGCAACGCCTGCGCTTTCTGTCACGGTCGCATAGCCCGTATAGATGCCGACAAAGACCGAAAGCGGGATGGCGATGGCCGGCAGTGCGCGCAGGTTTTTAGAGATGAATTCTTGGCGCGTGGCGCGTGTTCCGCTGGCATAATTTTTGCGCCGTGAAATCCAGATCACATAGCCTGCGAGCAGCATCGCCTGGATCAGGCCCGGAACAACACCCGCCATGAAAAGCCGCGGCACGGATTGCTCGGCGATCAGCCCGTAAAGGATCATCGACAGTGAGGGCGGGATCAAGATGCCCAGCGTTCCCGAAGCCCCGACAACGCCCAGCGCAAAGGGGCGATCATACCCGCGCGCAACCATGGCGGGGATTAGGAAGGTTCCCATCGCCATCGCGGTCACAACGGAAGAGCCAGAGATCGCAGCGAACAACGTTGTCGCGATCACACAGACAAGCGCAAGCCCGCCGCGCATATGGCCAACCCATGTTTCAGCCGCCTCGATAATGATCCGCGCGATCCCGCCTTTTTGCATGAAGGTGGCGGCCATAACAAAGAATGGCACCGCAAGAAATGTAGTGGAATTGATCCCGTTGATGGCGTGAGCTGCTGCATCCATCAAGGGGCGTCCCTCGGTCGCAAGCATCCCCAAGGCCGCAACCCCAAGTGAGACGAAAATTGGCGCGCCAAATGCCATAAGAATCAACATGCCAATCAGGCCGATGAGCGCTTCCATATCTATTTTACCTTAGGATCAAGAGGGGTATGGACGGGCGCAAGATCGCCGCCAAATGGGCGGTTGCCCTGCAAAAGCATCAGAAAAACACGGCCCAAAATAAGCATCATGCCAACAGGCAGCGCGAGAAACACCAGCGGTCCTTGCGGCGCGCGCAAGGTTGAGGCGGAACGCTCATCCAAAAGCAGCGCAAATTCATAGGCCTGCCAGCCATAGATCGCCATTGCCGCACAAAATCCAATGGTAAGCAGCGTCATCGCCCAGCCCATAAACTTCTGCCAAGGCGTTGGAAGCATTGAGATAAATATCTCTGTTGCAATATGACGCCGCTCTGCAACAAGCACCGATCCCGAAAGCACCGTTGCCCAGATGATAAAGTAGAGAGAAACCTCTTCAGCCCAATCCACCGCATGCATCGGTGCAATCGCGCGCAGCAAAGCGCCGCCCATAAACGATGCCAAAGCCGCCAGGATCAGCAGGCCAATCAAAAAGGTTTCAACCCATGTCCAGATGGTCAGAATGCGGTTTATCATTTTGCCTGCTCATTGAGCGCCGCCCGGAATTTCCCGAGCGGCGAAAGAGTTTACTTCGCGGCCAAAGCAGCGCTGACACGGGATACGAAATCCGCGTCCATGCCCGAAGCTTCAACGATCTTGCCCTGCGCTGCGATCATTTTTTCGCGCATTGCAGCAAGTTCGGCGGGATCGGCATCGTGATACGTAACGCCGTTTTCCTCGTTGATTTTGCGCGCATCGGCCAGTTCATTGGCGGAATATTCGCGCGCCCAGCCAACTGTTTCGGCCCATGCGTCATTAACGGCCGCTTGCTCAGCTTCCGATAACTTGGCCATCGTGGCTTTGGATACCAGCGGGATATAGACGCCCCAACCAGCATTATCCGCAAAGGCATTCTTGATGCCCGCTTCCCAGAGCTTGCCGCCTTTGATTGTAAGATCAGTGACCGAACCAAGCCCGTCGATCTGGCCCTGTGTCAGCTGCAAAACAATTTCTGAGCGTGGGGTTGCTTGCGGGGCAGCGCCCATCTCTTTCATGATTCCGACAACCACAGGCGAAGGCGGTGTCGCCAGCTTTACGCCCGCCAGATCGCCATAGTTTGCAACAACCTTTTCGGTTGTATAGGCGCTGTTATTTGGGGCGAATTCAAAGTGCCCGCCGGTCGGAATTGCGATGCCTTTTGCGGCCACTTTTGCCCAGAGCTCCTCGCCCAAAGGCCCATCCAGAATCGCGCGAACGTCGTCGCTGGTCGCGCCAAAGAACATCGGCAATGTGATGACCGAAAGGTTCGGCTCAAAGCGGCTGAGCGTTGGCGAAGCTTGGATCGACATATCTAGCGCGCCTGAGGCCAGCGCGCGCACAGCATCTGCCGATTTATAAAGCTGTGCTGCGGGGAATACAGTTACCGTGAGTGAGCCACTGGATTTTTCAGCGATTGCTTCGGCCCATTTTTCAGCCGCGAGATTGCGCACATGGCCCGGAGGCGTTTCAACTGATAGGCGCAACTCGGTCGCAAAGGCACCATGCCCTGCTCCGAGAAGTAGTGCGGCGATTGATGCCGTTTGGATAAAGTGTTTCATTGGATCCTCCCATTGGATTTTTGACTATGCCCGGCGTTTTTCGCCAGTGCTGTTTTGATTGATTTGTGCAAGAATAGGCTCTGTTTGTGCGCCCAAATCGGGCGCCGTCTGATTGGTGCCGGGGCCGTTTTGAGCAAAGCAAAAGCCGGCATTCAGAGCCTTCGATCCGTCTGCCAGATTGAGAAAAACATCCCGCTCTTGCAGATGGTCAAGCTTGATCGCTTGCTCAACCGTCAGCACCCGCGCCGCAGGGACGCCCACGCTTTGCAATTCGGCCTCCCACTCGCGCGCATCACGTGTTTTGAAAACGGTCCCGAGGGATTTTTGCATCGCGTCAGCATTCTCAATACGCGCGATCCGGGTTGCAAATTCTGGTTGCTCCAAAAGGGCGCTCAGGCCAAGTACTTTGAGCAGCTTTTCAACATGACGATCATCAACCGCCCCGATCGTAATCTCACCATTTGCGGTTGCAAAGGTATCGGCGGTTGGCGCGCGAGAGAAGCCGCGATTGCCGGTTCTTTGCGGCTTTTCGCCCGCCATCAGCAATGGATTTATCACCGCGAGCATCATCACCAGAGTCGCATCGAGCATCGCCACATCGATCAATTGCCCGCCTTGGCCTCGCTCGCGGGCAACCAGCGCGGTTTGGATCGCGAAGGCCGCGAGCAGGCCGGTAAATGTATCAACAATCGGGATACCAACGCGCTGCGCTGGATCGCCCTCTTGGCCGGAAAGATGCATCAGTCCCGAGAGGCTTTGGACGATTTGATCAATCGCCGCAACATCAGACATGGCGCCGCTTTGCCCAAATCCAGAGATCGAGCAGTAGATCAAATCAGGGTTTTGGGCCTGAATAGAGCCGAAATCGAGCCCAAGACGCGCCATAACGCCGGGGCGGAAATTTTCAACAGCGATGTCTGCCTGTGCGACGAGATCAAGCGCTGCCTTTTTGCCTTCAGGAGATTTCAGATCAAGGACGACCGATTCCTTGCCGAGATTAATGCCTTGAAAGGCAGGCGCATTGCCTTGCTCCTTCGGTTTGGCTGTATAGTTGCGAAGCGGATCGCCTTGCGGAGATTCGATTTTGATGACGCGCGCGCCGTTAAGCGCCAAAAAATGCGTCGCCAGTGGCCCCGCAACCACGTGGCTAAAATCTACTACCGTGATGCCGTCTAGCGCTTGGGGCACATTCGTTCCTTTCAGAATAGTTATATTAGTGAACTATTCTACGCTTCTGTCAATATAATTTCGAGATTGGCTACGAAGAATACCTGCACGAACCTTTTCATAGGCGCTCGCACTGTCCCATTTGCGCGCATCGACCATGTCAGCCGCAATTTCAATGACCTCAACTCCTGCTTGGCGAAGATCTTCGGCGATGAAGCGCGTTCCATAGCCCGAGGGGCGATCGTTTTCGGGAATCAGCATCACCGCGACATCTATCCGGTAATCCTGCGCCTGTTTGAGCAGCCATTCATTGGCCCAAGGCGGCTGATGCAACTGCTCATTCATACTTACCACACGGGCGGCGAGCGCGCGCAAATAATGCGCATGGGTCGCCCCTTGAGCCTTGCGAATATAGCCATCTGCAGCAAAAGGCAGATACATGGACCAAGCAAAAACGGCGCCCAAATCAGCTTCAAAGGCGTTGTAGAACTTCGTATCAAACCAAAGGCCCGCGCCGATCCACATCATGCGCGTGCGCTCATCCTCAACCACCGCGCTGTTTGATTTGATCCGCTGAGCAACCTCATCGCGAAACCGCTCCGCATGCGCCAGCGCCCAATCTGAGCCGCGATGCCATTGAGGGATCATAACGTTTGGGATTTGCTCGGAAATCCGCACAGGACAGCGATCGGCGGCGGCTATCATCTGCGAAGCTTCCTCGAATATCAGCTCTTGGCGCTCGATCTGCTCCATATAGGCGGCAAAGGCAGAATGATCGAATTTGCGCTGTGTTAGAGCCTCAACTTGATCAATCAACCCCTCAATTTGGCTCTGCATCAAATCAAGCCGCGCAGTGCCGTAAAGGCTTTCCCAATCGTCGCGTGCGCGCGCCCACCAGCCGCTTTCATTTTGCGCAGGCGCTGGGCTGTACAGCAAGGAAAGCGGCGCACCAGTGATCTCGGACCACTGTTGAAAAATACGTTGGTGATCGTCGGCGCTTTGGCGCGCGCATAGGATCGCCGGATCGGGAAGGCCGCCCCAGGGCTGAAGCTCCGCATCACCTTGAAGTGCCGCTATCAATGGAAGAGCGGAGTACTTGGCAAGCTGGTCATGAAATCCCATTTCCTGTGCGATATCAAGATAATGCGCCGAAAGTTGCTTTGCCGAAATAACCGAAGACCACCATTGATTGACCACGACAGGCATGCCCATTGCATGGAAAATCTCATGTGGCGTGTCGGCATTGACGAAGGCGTATTTCTCCCCGTTCGAGAGGCGTTCGCGAAGGGATTTTGCCCATTCGCGCTGATAGCTGAGCGCGCTCAAAGAGGCGTCGAGCGGTTGATAACTCATGGCGCGACCTCCTTTTTCAGGAGCGAAAGATCGCTTTCTTTTGGCCATCGTGGCAAAAACCCAAGGTCAATTACCGAGCAATTGGCTGATTTTGCCGCAGCGAAAATACTTGGCGCGAGCCAGCCCCAAAGGTCATCATGGGGTTCGACTTGCCAGACCATTTGATCAATCCGTGCTTCCAAAAGGGCCGCCTTAATGGCGCGCGCAATGCTGCTTTTGCTCTGTCGCGCGGCAAAAGGATTGTCTGCGAAATCGCGCTGAGCGGCGTTCAAATCGAGCGCCTGCTGATCGAGCGCGAGCACGCCAACTGTTTCGATCAAGCCGTGCAGCGCGCTATTGCCAAGCGGGCCGCCCATAAGCGCGTATCTCGGGCCGATTTTGGCCACGGGCCGCAAACAGCTTTCGACGCGCTTAACCGAAAACTCTTGGGGGCTTTCCAAACATTCCCTGCGCAAATCAAACGCGACAGCACCGGACAAGATTCCCAACACCTGTGCCCTCTGTATCCGCTCAAGTGGCTCTAACAAGGCACTTTTCGGCATTTTTTCGGTAAGTACCAGCTCACCCAATAGGCGGCTCATATCCGCTTCATTGAACCGGTCCTCTGCCTTGCCACTCGCCGGAAGATGGTTGCTAAGGATCAATTTTGGCGCGCCTGCAGGCAAAACACCCTTGCGCACCAATTCACGACCGTAGTGAAAAGCGTGAACTGCTCCGGGGCTTTCGCGAAGCAAAATTATGGCATCAAATTCGTTCAAACTCCCCGCGCCAAGCCGCATCAAGAAGCTCGCGGCGAAGGGATCCATGAAAGGTTCGATGTAGGGCGCGACTTTCGCGCAAGGCTCAGTTGGCGCAAGGGTGACATCTCTTAGCGACAGCCCATTTGCGCTGAACACCGAGTACGGAAATCCATGGCCAAAGGCACCCAGCTGCATTTTTCACCTCGCATTGCTACATAGTTCATCGAGTAAACTATTAACGCCGTCAAGCCTGCACTTTATTTCGCACCAAGTATCCGCTACCAAGCAACGGTGGTACTGGCGAAGGATACTGCTTTGACCAAACTTACAACACCAGCAGGAACTCAAATCAAGCTTGGGCCATTGTCGCAAGATTTGTTGTTTCTCACGCGGAATCTTCATGCGCTTTTGCGCCCACAAAGTGCAGCGCTTCGCGGCGAGCTTGGGCTTGAGAACGGGGTCATCGGCGTTTTGAGCATCATCTGGATGAACCCGGGCATGTCGCAAAACGATCTAGCGGCCTCCGTTGCGCTGAAGAAATCCGCAGTAACCAAGCTTGTAACATCGCTCGAAGAACGTGGGCTAATTCAGCGCCAAAAAGTGAGCGCTGACCGTCGTATGAATGCGCTGAGCCTTACCGCCAACGGGGAGCATTTGATCGAACGCGTGCGCGCGCTAACCGACGAAATGCATACGCGGATTTTTGCGGATATATCGCAGAAAGAACGTGATGCTTTCTTTGCGGTTTTGGGAAAGCTTATTGAGACGCTGGGCATAAGCGAGCAATAGATTTCCGGGCAAATGTCTGGCCGATCAAAGCGCTTTTCATTCTATCCGCGCCGCGAAAACGCAGAGTTGCCCTTTCTGAGATGAACATGCGACTATGCAGAACCGGTGCACGATAGGGCCTTTGCTGCAAACGCGATCAGAAAGTTGAACTGCTGACTATGAAAACTGAAAAAAGCCTCAACACGGTTCTCATCACGGGCGGAACAGGCTCTTTTGGTCGCGAAATGCTGCGTGATTTGCTCGCGAGAGGGGCGAAACAGGTCCGGATTTTTAGCCGCGACGAAGAAAAACAAGACATGTTACGAAGCACGCTGCGCGACGAACGCGTCCGTTTTTACATTGGCGATGTACGAGATCGCGACGCGGTTGATCGCGCGATGACGGGTGTTGACGCGGTCTTTCATGCAGCCGCTTTGAAGCAAGTTCCCAGCTGTGAGTTTTTCCCACACGAGGCGGTTCAAACAAATATCGTTGGTTCGCAGAATGTAATCCGCTCAGGCATTGCGGCGGGCGTAAAAAGCCTCGTTTGCCTCTCGACCGACAAGGCGGTTTTCCCGGTAAATGCGATGGGAATGACCAAGGCTTTGATGGAAAAAACAGCTCAAGCCGCGGCGCGTGAACTTGGTGCTTCGGCCAAAACGACCATCTCAATCGTTCGCTATGGAAATGTGATGTATTCGCGCGGCTCGGTCATTCCGCTCTTTGTTCGCCAAATAAAATCCGGCCAGCCAATCACCTTGACTGACCCGACGATGACACGCTTTTTGATGCCGCTAAGCGATAGTGTGGCGCTCGTTTATCATGCTTTTGAGCATGCTCAGCAGGGCGATCTATTGATCAAAAAGGCGTCGGCCGCGACAATCGCAGATCTGGTGCAGGCGCTTAAAGAGCTTTTTGGTGTTCCTGATCATCCCATTGGAATCATTGGTTGGCGCCTTACTGAAAAACGCTACGAGACCCTCGCAACAGCCCAAGAACTGGCCAAATCTGAGGATATGGGCCCATTTCGACGCATCGGCCTTGATACGCGCGACTTGAACTATAAGCCCTATTTCAGCGAAGGCGATCCGGGCGCCGCGGGCCGAGAAGATTACCATTCGCACAACTCTGAGCGCCTTGATGTTGGCGCGATCAAAGCATTGTTGCTTACCCTGCCTGAAATTCAAGCGGAGCTATCTGCTTGGGGCGACGCGGGCTGATGCGGGTTGTCATTACCGGGGCCGAAGGGCTGCTCGGTTGGCACACGCACACGCGCTTGCACGCGGCAAATTGCGCCGCTCATTTTGATCAACGATCCCCTCCCTTCGATATTGTTGCGCTTGATCACAGTGACTTTGACGACGACGGGATACTTGAGACGGCGCTGCAAGGTGCGGATGCAGTTTTTCATTTCGCCGGGGTCAATCGCGCGCCCGATGATGTGATCTCTGCAAGCAATCCGGCCATCGCAAACCGCCTAGTGACGGCCGCCAATAACATCGGCGCAACGCCGCATATTCTCTATGCCAATTCGACCCACTCTGAGCATGAAACGCCTTATGGCATCTCGAAACGGGCCGCTGGCGAAATCCTAGGCGCCGCCTTCCCGCGGTTCACAAATATCCTCTTGCCGCATATTTTTGGTGAGCATGCGCGCCCATTTTATAACAACGTCACAGCTACTCTGATCCAAAACCTAATTGAGGGCGAAAAGCCGGCCATAAATCCAGATGGGCTTGTCTATCTGCTTCACGCGGGCACCGCGGCGCAATTTTTTATTGATGCATTTGAGCAAAGTGCATACGGCCCAATCAAGCCAGCCGCGCGCCCGATCAGCGTACCAAAACTCTTTGAAAGGCTGCAGAGGTTTCACTCTGACTATTGCGCCAATATTTTTCCGGACGTGAGCGATCCCTTCGATCTTGCTCTATTCAACAGCTATCGCGCCGCTCTCTCGCCAGAGAGTTGGTCGCGCCGGATCGACCTCAAAACCGACGCTCGTGGCACCCTTTTTGAGGCCGTTAAAGGCGGTGGCGGCGGGCAAACCTTTCTATCGACAACCAAGCCAGGGGTAACGCGCGGCGATCACTTTCATCTCGAAAAGGTTGAGCGGTTTTTGGTCCTTAAGGGAGAGGCGATCATCCGCATTCGCAAAGTTCATAGCGAAGAGATCGTTGAATTTCGTGTATCAGGCGACAGCCCCGCGCCTGTCGACATTCCGACACTCCATGCGCATTCTATCGAAAATATTGGCGCCGAAGATCTGCTTACATTGTTCTGGACCCATACGGTTTTTGATCCAAACGCCTCTGACACATTCGCCGATAAGGTGCTCCAATGACGAAGCTCAAAGTCATGACAATCTTGGGAACGCGCCCCGAAATCATCCGCCTTTCGCGCGTGATGGAGCGGCTTGATCGTTTTACTGATCATCAGATTGTTCACACCGGACAGAATTGGGATTACGAGCTCAACGAGATTTTTTTCGATGAGCTTGGCCTGCGCGAGCCTGATCATTTCCTTGGAGTCGGCGGCGGCAGTTTGGGCGAGACCCTCGGGGCGATATTGATCGAAACGGAAAAGGTTTTGATCGCGCAAAAGCCTGATGCTGTTCTCATCCTTGGCGATACGAATTCGGCGATTTCTGCCATCATGGCCCGCCGCTTGAAAATCCCCGTGTATCATATGGAAGCCGGCAATCGGTCGTTTGATCGCAATGTGCCAGAGGAAACCAATCGCCGCCTCGTTGATCACATCGCGGATTTCAATCTGGTCTATACAGAGCACGCGCGCCGTCATCTTTTGAGCGAAGGACTTGAGCATCGCCGCATAAGCCTTACCGGCAGCCCGATGCGCGAAGTGTTGGAGCATAATCGAGCAACAATTGAAGGGTCTGATGTATTGGCGCGGCTCGATCTGAAGAGGCGCGCATACTTCATTGCTTCGCTTCATCGTGAGGAAAATGTCGATAGTCCGGCGCGCCTTCGCTCCCTTATTGAGACATTAAATGCTGTGGCAAAGAAGTATGGCTATCCCGTTATCCTCTCAACGCATCCACGCACGCGCAAGCGGATTGACGCCCAGAATATCGCATTTCACCCCCTGATCAGGGATGCAAAACCCTTTGGGTTTCACGATTATAATCACCTGCAAATGAATGCTTTTTGCGCAATCTCAGATAGCGGAACCCTCGCTGAAGAAGCCTCAATCCTAGAATTTCCAGCAATTACTCCGCGCGATGCAATCGAGCGACCCGAGGCGCTTGATGTTGGCTGCATTATCATGACCGGGCTGGATCAAGAGGCAATCCTCAGCGCCATTGATACTGCAACGGAGGGCTTCCAAGAGCGCAAAGCCAAAGGCATGCAACACCCCGTTCCAGCGGATTACTGCATCACAAATACATCCGAACGGGTGGTGAACTTGATACTAGGAACAGCGCGGCTTTCAAACGCTTGGGATGGAATTCGAGAACGGGAGTGATGCCATTATCATAAGGCCATCAAACCAACTATTCCCCAGCCCTAAACCTTGTAGCTTGGCAGCGAATTGAACGCATCGCGCAGGGCGTCGCTCCAGCCATCTGAGATGGTTTTGTAGATTGGATCTTCGGCCTCGATCCGCTTCTCTCGGCTTATCTCAAAGCTATCGTTCTCATAGATTTGCAGATCAAACGGCAGCCCGACTGAGAGGTTCGATTTAACGGTTGAATCAAACGAGACCAGCAGCAATTTCACTGCATCATCGAAGGACATATCCGGATCGTAGGCCCGCACGATAATTGGCTTGCCGTATTTCGTTTCGCCGATCTGAAGAAAGGGCGTATCGGCAGAAATTTCGATAAAATTGCCTGCGGGGTAGATCAAAAAGATCGAAGGCTGCCCGCCTTTGATTTGCCCACCAAGGATCAAAGTTGCTTGGAAGGTGCTGTCGGATGTTTGGCCCGTTGGGCTGCTGGTTGAGATCACTTCTTTGAGCGTATCGCCCACAAGGCGCGCTACCTGAAACATCGTTGGTTGACGCAGGATGCTTGGATCGCGATCAGAGGCTGCGATGGAGCGTTCTTCCAGCAGGCTGATGAGGGCCTGCGTTGTCGCCAAGTTGCCAGCCGTTAGAATCGTGATCATACGCTCGCCCGGCGTGTGCCAGGAGAAAAGCTTGCGGCTAACTGAGAAGTTATCAACACCCGCATTCGTGCGCGTATCGGACATGAAAACCAGGCCCTTGTTGAGACGTAAACCGACGCAATATGTCATTTGAGATCACTTCGCTGAGCTAAGATCGAATGCCTATCTCTACTGCTGGACTTGCAGCGATACAATCATGGATTCTTCGGCTGTTCCCACACGTAATCCTGTAATGGGCGCGGCGTCGCGTGCATCATTGCCAGTGGCTATTTTGACGTAATGCTCATCCGGGCTGATCCGATTTGAAACATCAAAGCCGACCCAGCCGATGGAATCGACATGAACTTCTGCCCAAGCATGGCTGGCGTCTTGATCGATGCGATCGACCATCATCAGGTAGCCGCTAACATAGCGCGCCGGGAGGCCTGCCGCGCGCGCTGCAGAGATGAAAATATGGGCGTGATCTTGGCAAACACCGTGCCCGCCAGCGAGCGCCTGTTGCGCTGTGGTATCGGTATATGTTCGCCCGACAGTATAGGGGGCGGCTTCAAGGATTGCCGTTGAAAGCGCGTGTAGATCAACCAGAGGATCGCTTGGATCTTTGATCAGACGCGCAAGGGCATGGATCTCTTCGCTTGGCTCGGTGAGCGATGTTTGTTGCTGAAAGTGCCATAGCGGCGCGGCGCCATAGACCTTGCCGATCACTCCGGCGGTATCAATGGTCTCAACCGTTCCGCTGGCGGTGATCTCAAGCGATTGCGTGCCCTCTATTGCGCGCACCAGGTCGGTTTGATTGCCGTAGTGATCCAGATAGCTCGCCTCGACCTCGCCGCCGCTAATCGCGAGCGACCAATCAAGAACCGTTTGCTGGCCATCGCTAAGGGGACGCAGCCGCGCTTTTTGCAACGCATAGTGCACCGGCTCATCGTAGGTGTAATGCGTCGTGTGTGAAATATTCAGAAGCATTTACCCGGTAAACCTGTAATCCTGCTCGATCTGGAGACCGAGGGCATTGTTATCGCTGATCATGGAGCCGATGAATTCATGCAGCCCATCTTCAAAAATGGAGCCGATATCGCGATCCTTAAGGCGTATACGTAGGGTGCCAGCCATCTCATGACAAGGATGGCGCTCGCCGTACTCTTCGGCGAGATAGTTCAGATTGTCCTCAATCTGCGAAATGCAGAACGCAAGTGAGCGGGGGAAACGACGATCAAGGATCAGGAATTTGGCGATGGCGTCCGCTGTCATATCGTCTTCATCGAGCCAACGAAAAGCGCGGTGTCCGGAGACAGAGCGCAGAATGGTTTCCCACTGCACGTTGTCCAGATTGCTGCCGACAAATGAGGTGACAGGAAGCAGGGTGTAATATTTCACATCCAGAATACGCAGCGTGTAATCGGCGCGTTCAACGAAGGTTCCGATGCGGCTAAAATCGTAGATGTCATTGCGCAGCATCGTGCCGTGTAGGGCGCCGCGCACAAGGGCAGACTGCTGGCGGATCGTTGCCAAAACCGAAGGCAAATCAATCTCGATAATTGGCCGCTTTAGCAGGCGCTGCATTGTCATCCAGTTTTCATTCACTGCCTCCCAAACTTCCGTTGTGAGCGCGGTGCGCACCAAACGCGCATTGTCGCGCGCATGTTTGGTGACGTTCAAAACGGAAGAAGGATTATCCATATCCCGGAGCAAATAGTTCACGACATCGTTGGCGTTATAGCTATCGTTGGTCGCTTCATAGCCGGTCGTTGCGCCTGCGGTTGTTACCACGGATTTCCATTCGGCCTCGCCGTCTGAGGAGCGGGTCAATGCGATGCGAAAGCCTGCCTCAATCAAGCGGGCTGTGTTTTCGGCGCGCTCCAAAAAGCGAAACATCCAATAGAGACCACCTGCGGTTTTTCCAAGCATATCAGTCCTCCAAAACCCAAGTGTCTTTTGTCCCGCCGCCTTGAGAAGAATTCACAACGAGGCTCCCCTCTTTCAGGGCAACACGGGTAAGGCCGCCGGGCGTGATGTTTACGCCTTGTGGCGAGACCAGCACAAAGGGGCGCAGATCAACATGGCGCGGAGCAAGCTCTTTCTTGGTAAAGATCGGCACGGTAGAGAGCGAAAGCGTTGGCTGTGCGATGTAATTGCTTGGATTGGATTTGAGCTTGGCGGCAAAATCGGAAAGCTCTTTCTTGCTGGCCGCGGGGCCAACAAGCATCCCATAGCCGCCCGAGCCGTGAACCTCCTTCACGACGAGATCAGCCAGGTTTTCGAGCACATATTTCAACGTATCTGGCTCGGAGCAGCGATGCGTCAGCACGTTTTTCAGGATCGCCTTTTCGCCAGTGTAGAATTCAACAATCTCAGGCATATAGCTGTAGATCGCCTTGTCGTCGGCGACGCCTGTTCCCGGCGCATTGGCGATGGTAATATTGCCCGCGCGATAAACGTCCATGATGCCCGGAACACCAAGCATCGACTTGGGATTGAACGTCAGCGGATCAAGATATTCATCATCGATACGGCGATAAAGCACGTCGATAACTTTATAGCCTTGGGTTGTGCGCATGGCGATATGGCCATCAACAACCCGCAGGTCATGCCCCTCGACAAGCTCGGCGCCCATCTGATCGGCCAGAAAGCTATGCTCAAAATAGGCCGAGTTATGGATGCCCGGTGTAAGCACAGCCACGCGCGGCTTTCCCTCGCAGGATTGCGGCGCACAAGCGGCCAGTGAGCGGCGCAGATTTTTGGGATAATCGCTAACCGGCTGCACCTTGATTTTGCTAAACAGCTCGGGAAACATCTGCAGCATAGTTTCGCGGTTTTCGAGCATATAGCTCACCCCAGAGGGCGTACGCGCGTTGTCTTCCAGAACGCAGAAATCGTCTTCGCCGGTGCGCACAATATCTGTGCCCACGATATGCGTGTAGATTTTTCCGGGCGGTGTGAACCCCATCATCTGGGGCAAAAACGCATCGTTTTGAGCGATCAATTCGATCGGAATGATGCCAGCGCGCAGGATCTCTTGTTTGTTGTAGATATCATGCAGGAACGCATTTATCGCCCGAACGCGCTGCTCGATCCCTTTGGAGAGCTTGCTCCATTCACGGCTAGAAATGATGCGCGGCACCAGATCGAACGGAATCAGACGCTCTTGCGCTGCGGCCTGCCCATAGACGTTGAATGTGATGCCGGTGCGCCTAAAGAACGCTTCAGCTTCTTTGGACTTTTTCGTCAGACGCGTCGGGTCTTGCGCGCTAAACCATTGATTATAATCGTCGTATGGATAGCGAACAGAGTCTTCTGTTTGCATCTCGTCAAAATGATTCTGCGGGTTTTTCATTATGTTAGCCTAGGCCAAATCCATCGCGAAGCAATCGCTGGTTTAGTTTTGCAGTGTTGGAGCGCCGCCTTCCCTAACGGTATGCGTATTAATATCGCAGTTTGGAAACTCGCTCCTAGGCGGCTCAGATCAAAGGGGAGCGATGCATTTGCATTTCGAGAACTGCGCGGCCTGAGCTTGCATCAGTGAAGGCGCCTTCAGCCAAACCAGCCGCCTAGATAATTTTCTCTGAAAGAGCGATACGGACGGCGTGGGTTGTGTTGCGCGCGTTGAGCTTTTCTTTGACCCGCGAGAGGCGCAGTTTTACCGTCGGCTCGGCGATGCCCAATTCATAGGCCATCTCTTTTTGCGACAGGCCATCGGCAGCAAGACGAAGCGTTGCGATCTCTTCAATAGATACTTTGCGCTCAAATGTGCTCTGGGCAAGATCTTCAAGGATCAGCATACAGCTTTCCAGCTCGCTATCCTCAAACTCACGATCAGGTCGCGCAATCGACAAAAGCGATCTGCGGCCGCCAACAGTCGTTGCCAAGGTCGCGCCAAAATTGAGATCATGCGTTTTTGCGCGCTTGAATATCGGGCTCGCACGGTTCAACGGAACCGCGCTCCAACGGCAAGAACCGGTACGTGTCATGCTCCAATACATCATCGGATCGATGAACATGTAGTTGCGCGCTTCGTACTCTTCCTGCCAGCTTTCCGGATAAGTGCTTAGAAAATATTCTGGGCCGCGCACAGTGACATTCAGGCCAACCATACAGCCCATCGTTGAGATGTACTCAAGCAAACCGAGCTGCTTATCAAAGCGCGGCGGGATCTGTTTATAGTTCTTTTTTGCCATCGGGCCTATACTTTTAGATAGTCAAATTTGGTAGATCGATAAAATACTATTCCCGATAAAGTTGAATTATGCAATTAGTTCTGCATGGATAGATATTCTGAATCAGATAACTTCGAGCTAACCCAAGATATGGTTCAGGCGCTATTTGTCTATTTCGAAGAATTTGCTGAAGACGGTGTTCTTTGTATCCAAAAAGATCACAAGGGTCTTTGGTTTGTCTCGTCAAAAAGACGCGCGTTTCTCGGGCTTGCGCGGTTCCCGCGGCGAAAGGTTCGGCGCCTGATATGACCATGAATGGTGACAGTGAAGAGTTTAAGGTTGAGATTGTTCGTTACCCTGGAGACCTCGACAGATGGCATCTGATCAATGCCTTTCTTCAGCTCAGGACTGACGTTTTCGTTGATCAAATGAGCTGGAATTTGCACGTCTACGACGGCTTGGAATTCGAACAATACGATACGCTTTCGGCGGTCTATGTTGTTGCTCACAAAGATGGGCAGGTGCTTGGCGGCGCTCGTTTGGTTCGCACCGACAATCGCAGCGGCATTTACGGATATATGATCCGCGATGCCGCGCTTGGCATGCTTGAAGGGCTGCCCCAAAACCTGTGCACCGAGGCCCCTCCAACAGATCGCGAAACATGGGAGTTGACCCGATTTATCGCGACGGGTGGCAACGCGTGCGGCAAATCAATCCTAGAGAAATCTAACACGTTTTTGCGCTCTCAGGGGGCGAAGCGATGCCTGTTTTTGGGGCCGCCCGCCTTTATGCGCATGGCGCGATCCATGCAATATGCGCCGCGTCCATTGGGGCCAATTACAGGCAACAAAGACGGCCGCTTCCTCGCCTTTGAATGCTTGGTTCGGTAACTTGTCGGATTGACCAGCCGCCTATTTTTCTTCTTTTGGCGCGTCTTCCGAAAGAGTTTCGGCCTCTTCGATATCCTCAATCGCCGCGATCTCTTTGACTTGCTCAATCTCAGCTTCAACCGGCGCTTTAAGCTGTCCGACGATCAGGGGAAGCATTTCAACGCCCCCCGGCATTGCGACCTCGCCTTCCGCAGGTACGCGCCATGAAAGCGTGTCAAAACCATTGCAATGCGCGCATGTTGGGCCCCAGTGCGCGTGGATCGATTGGCAGTTATCACAGACCCACTGTGGGCCGCGCGAGGCCGTTAGCGCCCGCGTTAGCCAGCCGCGCACGACGGTGTCATCCGAACCTTCGCCGCGCTCGATCGCTGCCATCAATGTAAGCGCACGCGCCGTTGGTTCGTCATCAACGAGCGAGCCAAGCGCCCGGCGCGCGGCAGGGAAATCTTCGGCTGCAATTTGAAGCTCTGATAGGAGCATTTTCGTTTCGGCATTGTTGGGGTGCAGCTTGGTCAGTACTGCAAACCGTTTGATCCGCTCTTGGGGTGTTTCCTGCGGAGCAATCTGTGCAAAAGCTGCTGCGAGATCTGGGTGAGGAGTCGCCTCCCAGGCTTTTTTCAAAACGCGTGTCGCGAGCTTGGGTTTGGATTGTTCGATATAGCTCTGCGCCGACATGACCGCGGCCGGAACCAAATCGGGCGAAAGCCGGTTGGCCTCAATGGCGGCCTCTTGCGCTTCAATGCCGCTGCCCTCAGCAAACACATCTTTGGCCTCAGAAAGCGCCAAAACAGCATCGCGCCGCTTGTGAACATCGCGTGGCAAAGAGCCGTGTTTAAGCTTTGCCCCCAAGGTCGCTCGCGCGCCCTTCCAATCTTGCTTTTGGGCCTGAAGGCGCAGCAAAATATCCTGCGTATCTTCGTGCTTTGGCTTTAGCGCGAAGGCCTTCTCCGCCAAGCGCAGCGCCGTATCCGTATCCCCTGCGGCGAGCTTTTGTTTCATAATGCCGCGCACGCCAACAAAGCGGGTATTTTCGTCTTTTAACAGGCGCTTATAGACCTGTTCTGCCTTCTTCTTATCGCCGGTCATCTCTGCCGCTTGAGCAGTCACAAGATTGGTCAAGTCGGGGCGTTGCAGGTATTTTTCTGCCTTCGCAGCCTTGCTCATCGCGGTGCGGCCTTCGCCGGAGGCCAGCGCCATCAGCCCTTCTGAAAGCGCCTGAAATCCTTTGCGCTCACGATTGCGGCTGAAATAGCGGGTGATCGCTGTTTCATCGCCGCTAATGAATTTCAAAACCGCTACGGCGAAGCTCGCCAACTTGAGCAAGACCCATAGCGCGACGATCAAAATGAATAGCCCGATCACGGCCTTCAAAGGCGTCAGGTTAAGCTCGGTCGCGCCGATCGCGATCCGGACGCCTCCATCCATCTCCAACAAGTAGCCTGCGCCCAAAGCAAGCGCGGCGGTAAGGACAACAAACAAGACGATCTTAATGAGCGACCAAAGCATAATTTCGTCCTTACTGAGTAAGTTGTGCGGCCAGTTCGGCAAGCGCATTTTCGGCGTCAAGGCGGGTTTGCGCGAGGCCTACCCAATCGGCAAGAGCGGTTTGGCCGTCAGCGGGAAGGGCGGCGGCTTCCTGCAATGCAGTCGCCAAATCGCCCTGCTTTAGAGCCGCCTCGGCGCGGGATAAAACAGCATCGGGATCATCGCCTTCGCGCGGCTCAAGCGAGCGAACGCCCAGCTGACTGCGAAGAAATGCGCCAACGCGATCTTTCGCGGTTTCGCCCTGAGTTGCGCTGGTTGAGGCGGATAAAGCAGCGCGCGCTGCCATCGGAAAACTTTCCTGTAGCCCGGCCAATGTTGGCGCGCCAATTGGGGCAATTTCCAGAAGCGCTTGGGGAGGTGAGGTAATTTGAGCTTCGATCTGATCGAGCAGGTGCGCGAAAGGCTGCCCGCTTTCTAATGCGGCGCTCAGGCGCGCGAATGTGGCTCGGGCATCCGCTTCTTTGGCCGCCTTCGCTGCCGAATTTTGCACATCAGCAGCCGCTGCTTTTTCGACTTCAATCGCATCAAGTTCGCGGCGCAATTCTGCGCGCATATCGCTCACAGCACGATCAACGGCTTCTTGCGTTTCTTGCGATGCGGTGGCGCTTGGAACCGGACGCGCTTCCAATTCTTGAACGCGGCCTTCTAAGGCGCTCAATTTGCTTTCCATCGCTGCCAAGGCTTCTTGCGGGCCTGGCATATTCTCAAGGCCTGCGATCCGCGGCTCAAACGTATCAAGCTTTATGCTGGCCTGCGCAGCTTGTTCGCTCGCGGACTGCGCTTCTGCTTGAGCCGCATCAACACGTTCCGCAAATGCGGGATCTTTGATCAATCCGGGCACGCGCGGCAAAACATAATAGGTAGCCCCTGCGCCAAGAGCCGCCGCAATCACACCGCCAAGAAGCATACCGCCCATCCCTGAGCGCTGCTTGGTTTGCGGCATTGCCGGGCTCTCTATCTGAACCGGCTCAATCTCTTCTATCTCTTCAGCGGAATCGCCTTCAACAACGGCATCAACACCCTCTTGCGCGGCATCCTGTTCGGCACTCTCAAGCGCCTCAACGCCTTCGGGCTCCTGCTGAACAACTTCGCTTGAAATATCTTCGAGAGCTTCCGCCATTTCTGGCGCTTTTTCGGTCGGCGTTTTTTTCGAGCGTGACACGGTAACAAAGCCTTTCGAATCTCTCATACAAAACTAAGCGAAGCCCAGCACACAGACTTTAGCCGCACGGCCAGAGGCTCTCAAGGTACGTTCACTCAAACTGCGACCGAATTGCGCGGAGCATCGCTTCATTTGTGGGGCTTTGTGCGATCGTGAGCGATTTGGGCTTGGGGCCATTCCAGCTTTTAGCGGTCGCTGTGCTGATGGCAACGAGTAGCAAGGGCGCGGTAGCATCCCCTATCTGCTTACATAGGCGAAGCGCCGACATTTGCGAATAAAGAGGTAAGATCACAGGGCGCGTACCTGCCAAAATCGCTTTTGCTTGCGCGTTCAACTTCTGTAACGTTTGGGAATACACTTGATGGGAAACAGTCTCTATTCCAGCCAAAAATAGGATTTTTTCGAGATCTACGCTAACATGCTCTCCGCGCAAATAGATCAGCGGCTCTTTGGGGTCGCTCTGAATAATTGCCTTTGCCAGACCTTGCGCATCACCCGGCCCGACCAAAGCATTTGCGCCCATCTCGGTCGCCACCTGTGCAGTTTGCGGACCCACACACCAGACCGTTCTGCCGCTAAGCGAGATGCCCAAAGATTGCGTGGCAAGAAGACCGTTCTCAGAGGTCGCGATGAATGTGCTTTTCTCAGTCAGATCGATTTTAACAGGATGAAAAACTATCTCGAGCACCGGCGAAATGGCGATTTCCATTTCAGGATCTTCGCCCTGAAGGGCCTGCGCCAAGCGTTCTGACTGCGCTTTTGCGCGGGTCAGTAAGATTATGGGGCGCGGATCGCTCACATTTGGCCTCGGGATTGTCTGATATGCTTCACGGTGGTACCTCCCTAGAGCAGATCACGCAACGGACCGCCACATGAACGATACGCTAACAATTCTAGGGCTGGAAAGCAGTTGTGATGACACGGCTGCCGCGGTTGTGCGTTCTACGAAAGGCGAAGCCCCAGAAATATTGTCTTCCGTGGTGGCAGGACAGTTAGAATTGCATGCTGGTTTCGGCGGTGTTGTCCCTGAAATCGCGGCGCGTGCGCATACCGAAAAACTTGATATTTGCGTTGAAAAGGCTCTGATTTCGGCTGGGCTAAGCCTGAATGATGTTGATGGGATTGCCGTTACGGCTGGACCAGGATTGATCGGTGGCGTTCTCGCCGGTGTTATGTGTGCTAAAGGCATCTCGGCGGCAACGGGCAAGCCTTTGATCGGGGTAAATCACCTTGCCGGTCATGCCCTTACGCCGCGTTTGACCGATCAATTGGAGTTTCCCTACCTTATCCTCATCGTTTCAGGCGGGCACTGCCAGTTTCTGATCGCTGAATCCGCGGATGAGTTTCGCCGGCTGGGCGGAACGATCGACGATGCGCCCGGTGAAGCCTTTGATAAAACCGCCCGTTTGCTTGGCTTGGCCCAGCCCGGCGGCCCATCCGTTGAGGCGGAAGCATTGAGCGGCGATCCCCGCGCTTTTCGTTTTCCACGCCCAATGCTGGATCGGGAAGGCTGTGATATGTCTTTCTCCGGGTTAAAAACGGCTCTTTTACGCGCCCGCGATGGCGTCATTAAAGAGCATGGCGGGCTACCGATTGGCAGGCGCGCAGATCTTTGTGCCGGTTTTCAAGCCGCTGTCTGTGATGTTTTGGTTGAGAAGTCCGCGCGTGCATTAGGCGAATATTTGGCATCTGAGCCAAGGATGCCCGCCTTTGCGGTTGCTGGAGGCGTCGCCTCAAATATGGCCATTCGCGGCGGATTAGAGACGCTTTGTCGAGAATTGGGCGTCAAATTCGTCGCCCCACCACTTGCGCTTTGTACGGATAACGCTGCGATGATCGCCTGGGCGGGAATTGAGAAATTCCGCGGCGGCGCTGTGGACGATCTAAGCCTTTCCGCGCGGCCAAGATGGCCGTTGGATCGCAAGAGCCCGGCCATGCTTGGCAGCGGCAAAAAAGGAGCGAAAGCATGAGTGATGTTGGTGTTTTGGGTGGCGGTGCTTTTGGAACCGCGCTTGCGTTAAGCCTTGCACGGGATGGGCGGGCCGTACAAATTTGGGCGCGCAATCCAGAACATGCCAAGCAAATGCACAGTGAGCGCGAGAATAAAGCGCGTCTTGCCGGTTTTGCGTTTCCTGAAAACCTAGATGTTACCTCTGATCTTGCTGACCTCTCTGCGACAACCCTGCTGCTGGCGGTTCCCGTTCAATCGATTGGGGCGTTTTTGAAGGAGAATGCGACCCTGTTTAGGGGAAAAACGTTGATTTCTGCCTCTAAGGGCATTGATCTTAGTACTGGGCGCGGACCCGTGGATTTGATCATGGATCATGGGATCAAGGCCGCAGTGATTTCGGGGCCGAGCTTCGCCGTTGATATCGCCGCGGGGCTTCCGACTGCGATGACATTGGCCGCAGAAGATGAGGCCAGCGCAGGCGCGCTTCAAGAGCAGCTATCCACCGACGCTTTGCGGATTTATCGCAGCACCGATCGCGCTGGCGTCGCGCTTGGAGGTGCTTTGAAAAACGTCATGGCTTTGGCTGCTGGGATGGCGATTGGCGCGGGGCTTGGCGAAAGCGCGCGCGCCGCTTTGCTAACGCGCGGCTATGCTGAAATGGCGCGCTTTGCTGTGGCACATGGCGCTGAGGCCGAGACGATGGCCGGACTTGCAGGTTTTGGTGATCTTGTACTGTCTTGTACCTCGGCCAAATCCCGCAACTATAGCTATGGGCTTGGCTTGGCGCAGGCGAGCGCGCTTCCAACGGCCACGGTTGAAGGGGTTGTGACAGCAAAAGCAGTGTCTAATATTGCCAAAAAGCTTGAAATAGAGATGCCTATCGCGCGCGCGGTTGCCGCCGTTTTGGATCAAAAACTAACAATACCTGAGGCGATGGAAGCCCTGCTTTCACGCCCACTGACCAAGGAGTAAACGATGCGTTTTGCTATTATCTGCACTGATAAGCCCGGGGCTTTGCAAATCCGGCTTGATACCCGCGCCGAGCATTTGGCCTATTTGGAAGCCACTGGCGTTGTAGAACAAGCCGGACCTTTTTTGAACGTTGAAGGCGAGATGTGTGGCTCTCTTTTGATCCTGGAATTGGCTGATATTGATGCGGCAAAAGAGTGGGCGGCGAATGATCCTTATGCCAAGGCCGGGCTTTTCGAGGCTGTCACAGTACAGGCATGGAAGCGGGTGATCGGATAATGGCGTATTGGCTTTTTAAGTCTGAAGCGGAAGTTTGGAGCTGGGATCAGCAGGTTGCTAAAGGCGCCGTTGGCGAGCAATGGGACGGGGTGCGCAATTACCAGGCGCGCAACAACATGCGGCTAATGAAGGAGGGCGATTTGGGCTTCTTCTATCATTCGCGCGCAGAGAAGGAAGTTGTTGGAATTGTTGAGGTTTGTGCCTTGGCGCACCCCGACAGCACAACAGATGACGAACGCTGGGAATGCGTTGATATTCGCGCTGTTCGACCGTTTAAAAAACCCGTCACATTGGCGCAATGCAAGGAAGATCCGCGCCTTGCTGATATGGTTTTGGTCAACAACACGCGTCTTTCGGTTCAGCCTGTTTCTGAGGCGGAGTGGAAAGTCGTTTGTGAGCTTGGTGACACAAAGCCTTAGACAGATTGTCGCAGCTTGGGCATAGTCCCCCGAAATAACAGGAGGGACGACAATGGAAATTATTTCTGTATTGGTGGCTGCGTTCGCCGGATTTGCCTTTGGGGCGGTTTGGTACATGACGCTGTCAAAGCCTTGGATCAAGGCTGCGGGCGTTGAGTGTGATGAGAATGGAAAGCCGGTAAATAGTTCTAAGCTGCCGTTTTTGATTTCGGCGGTTTGCATGCTTTTGGTTGCTGGAATGATGCGCCACATGTTTGCAATGGCTGGCATCAATGGCGGCGGAAAAGGCATGATTGCCGGGCTTGGTGTTGGGTTGTTCTTTATCGCGCCTTGGGTTGCGATGAACTACGGATATGCCGGGCGGCCGCGCAATCTTACTATCATTGATGGGGGCTATGCGGTATTTGGATCTGCGGTGATTGGGATGGTTCTGGGGTTCTTCTAAGCAGTGCTGAAAAACCTATAGCTCAAAAAATTGGAGGGCTCCGACCCCCCGGAACCCTCCACCACCCCACGTGCTCCCTTAGCACCACACGTGTTCTGAATTAGAAGGTCCGGTCCATCCTGGCCCGTAAGATCAAACTATGGGGTTTGATGATTCCAAGCAATCTTTGAGTAGGTAGAAAGCCATTCAAATGCAGCTTGGGAATGGAACCTTCGGTTAACCGAAGATCCAGAGGGCTGCGCAGCATTGGCCGCACAGCCCGAAATTGGCTTAAGAATAGACTTTTTCTTTGCCGAAGTGCTTTACCAGAAGATAGTAGAACACGGCGCGGTATTTGTTGCGCTCGGATTTGCCGTAGGTTTCGATTACGGAATCGATTGCAGCCATCAACTCGGGGCCATCTTTGAGGCCAAGCTTTTTGATCAGGAAGTTGTTCTTCACTGTCTCAAGCTCTTCTTTTTGGCTGCCAGCAACCGTTGAAGCATCTGCGTTATAGATCGAAGGGCCGCAGCCGATAGTTACCTTTGTTAGAAGGGCCATATCGGGCGTCACGCCACATTTGTTTTTAAGATCATCGGCGTATTGAACGATTAGATCGTCGCGTTTTCCCATTGGTTTTCTCCCACCTGTGAATGATGACGCCATTTTGGCGTGCTGAGGGGAGGTTAGAGGCTAGATCAGCCAAGACAAAGGGTTTTTTGCCGCAGGTTTTCCCCGTGGCGGAAGGCCGCTCCAATTTGAGGAGCGGCCAAATGCTTAGTAGCGGTAGTGTTCGGGCTTGAATGGGCCTTCTGGAGCGACGCCGATATAAGCGGCTTGCTCTGGGCTAAGCTTGGAAAGCTTAACGCCGATACGTGCCAGATGCAGGCGCGCGACCTTTTCATCCAAGTGTTTGGGCAGGATATACACATCGTTTTTGTAGTTATCGCCGCGGGTCCAAAGCTCCATCTGCGCGAGCACTTGGTTGGTAAAGCTTGCAGACATCACAAAGGAGGGATGCCCGGTCGCATTGCCAAGGTTCAGCAGGCGTCCTTCGGAGAGAAGAATGATGCGGCTGCCCGAGGGCATTTCGATCATATCCACTTGGTCTTTGATATTGGTCCATTTGTGGTTTTTCAACGCGGCGACTTGGATTTCGTTGTCAAAGTGGCCGATGTTGCCGACGATCGCCATATCCTTCATCTCGCGGATATGCTCGATGCGGATCACGTCTTTGTTGCCTGTTGTTGTGATGAAAATATCAGCGTCTTTGACGACATCTTCTAGAACAACAACCTCAAAACCGTCCATCGCCGCCTGAAGCGCGCAAATTGGATCGACTTCGGTAACTTTCACGCGCGCGCCTGCGCCGCTAAGGCTGGCAGCCGAACCTTTGCCTACATCGCCGTAACCGCAGACGACAGCGACTTTACCCGCCATCATTGTATCTGTAGCGCGGCGGATGCCATCAACGAGGCTCTCTTTACAGCCGTATTTATTATCAAACTTCGACTTGGTCACAGAATCGTTCACGTTGATCGCGGGGAAGGGCAATTGGCCGTCGCGCACGAGTTCATAAAGACGATGCACGCCGGTGGTGGTCTCTTCGGACACGCCCACAATCTGGTCGCGCATTTTGGTGAACCAGCCGGGGGAGGCGGCCATGCGCTTTTTGATCTGTGCTTGGATCGCGACTTCTTCTTCCGAGCCCGCAACGCCAAAGGCTTCGCCGCCCTCAATCCGTGCACCGAGCAGGATATAAAGTGTCGCGTCGCCGCCATCGTCGAGGATCAAGTTCGGGCCCGCTTCGAATTGGAAGGATTTATCGAGGTAGTCCCAATGCTCTTCGAGGGTTTGCCCTTTGATCGCAAAAACCGGCGTGCCGCCCGCCGCAATTGCCGCCGCCGCGTGATCTTGAGTCGAGAAGATGTTGCACGAGGCCCAGCGAACGTCCGCGCCAAGTGCGTTCAGTGTTTCGATCAGAACCGCCGTCTGGATCGTCATGTGCAGCGAGCCAACGATGCGCGCGCCTTTAAGCGGCTTTGCTTCGCCGTATTCTTCGCGCAGCGCCATCAGGCCCGGCATTTCTGTTTCGGCGATATCAAGCTCTTTGCGGCCATATGCGGCAAGGGAGATGTCTTTTACGATATAGTCCTGCGTCATGCTCAGGCTCCTTCTCTTTGCGCCGAGGTAGCATTAGTTTGGTTAAGGAGCAATGAGCGGCGCCCCCTTTCGCATGGTCACTTAGGGCGCGAATGCTTTACAGCAAGCAGCGCGGCTTTTAGGCATAGGGCGAGGGAGGCGATCAATGGCAAAACAACCGCGTGCATGGCAGCGCATGCTTTCGGGGCGCAGGCTTGATCTGCTTGATCCGACACCCGTTGATATTGAGATCGAAGACATCGCGCATGGGCTTGCCTTTGTGGCGCGCTGGAATGGGCAGACACGGGGCGATTTTGCCTATTCCGTGGCTGAGCATTCGATTTTGGTTGAGCAGCTATTTCGCGCGATGAACCCAAGCGCTGCGGTGAAATGGCAGCTGGCTGCATTGCTGCATGATGCGCCTGAATATGTGATTGGGGATATGATTTCGCCGGTGAAGGCCGCCGTTGGGCCGGGATATGGCGCGCTTGATGATCGCTTAACAGCCGCTATTCATCTTCGCTTTGGGCTGCCTGCGACGATCCCCACCCAGATCAAGAAGCAGATCAAGAAAGCCGATAAAATTTCCGCTTGGCTGGAGGCCACACAGATTGCAGGCTTTACCATTGCCGAGAGCGATAAGTTTTTTGGCAAGCCTGATCCGGCAATCATCAAGGGGGTCGCGATCCGCCTTCGCCCACCTGTTGAGGCGCGCAATGAAATGACCGCCAGATGCGCGGAATTGATGGCGCAGCTTTAGGTTATTTCGGGCTGCGCTTTGCAAGGATGCGCTGAAGCGTGCGGCGATGCATATTCAAGCGGCGCGCGGTTTCAGAAACATTGCGATCACAAAGCTCATAGACGCGCTGAATGTGCTCCCACTTGACCCGATCCGCGCTCATCGGATTTTCTGGGGGCGGCGGCATTTCATCGCCAGCGGCCAGAAGCGCATTGGTGATATCATTGGCATCGGCTGGTTTGGAAAGATAATCAGTCGCGCCGATTTTTACGGCAGCAACAGCAGTCGCGATCGCGCCGTATCCTGTTAACACAACAACGCGGCAATCGGGGCGCTTTTCGCGCAGGGTCTCAACAACATCGAGCCCGTTGCCATCGCCAAGCCGCAGATCAACCACAGCATATGCAGGCGGGCGGGCCGTTGCTATTGCCGAACCGGCCGCAACAGATCCTGCCGTTTCAACAGAAAAGCCACGCTTTTCCATGGCCCGCGCAAGGCGGCGCAAAAACGGCTCATCATCATCGACAAGCAAAAGGGAAGGATCTTCGCCCAGATCAGGCAATTCAGTGTCACTCATCCCATATTCCCCTCGCGCGTGCGTTTTCGCTTATTATTCAGCATTGCGAATAACCTAGGCGCGGGGGAGGGCCGGGTCAAACCCCTGTTAGCTTTTATCGATGAAACAGGCGGTGATTTCTGCGATTTGATCGGGTGTGTGATCGCGGCGAAAGAAGGTTTGATAGCCGATTTGTGGCAACACAAAATACGTAAAGGTCGAGTGATCCACGAGGTAAAACTCATCATCTTCCTCGTCACGGGCATTGTAATAGGTTCGGTAAGCGCGCGAGGCCACAGCGACCTGCTCTGGTGTTCCGGTAAGGCCGATCATCTCATCATCAAACAGATCGGTATAGGCGGCAACCTCGTCAACAGTGTCGCGCTTTGGGTCGATTGAGATAAAGGCCGTTTGCGCGTCATAGCCCTGCTCGCGCAAAAGCGCGACGGCATCAGCATTGCGCGCAGAATCCAGCGGGCAGACATCGGGGCAGAAGGTATAGCCAAAATAGAGCAGGGTAGGTTTGGTGAACACGTCTTGATCTGTCACCGTCGCGCCCGTTTCATCGACAAGGGTAAACGGCCCGCCCAGCGCGCCCTGCCCGCCTGCAACTTTTGTATCGCGACAATCGGCAAACTTATCCTCAGGGCTCGCGAACCAAATGAAGTAGCCCGTAATAGCAAGACCGGTTGCTAGGATAAGGCCAGCGAGGATAGCAAAGACGCGTGTCATGAGGTGCTCCTTGAATTTCGTGGTGCATTGATCTGTCAGATCGGCAAAACTAACAAGAGCTACAGTGACGCAGAGTGAAAGCAGGCACAGAATGGCTGATCCGGCCCTTGGATTAATCGATGAAGATCGCCGCAGCAATTGGGTGCGGCTGCGCACGCTGATTGTGCTGCGTTGGATTGCGGTTTTGGGGCAGATTGGCGCGATTGCAGCGGCGCAGTTTCTCTTTCATCTCCAGCTAGAACTTGGCCTTTGTTTCCTTGTTATTGGCACAGCAATTATCGCTAACCTGTTGGCTATATTCATCTTTCCCGAGACAAAGCGGCTTTCTGAGCAGGAAACGGTTGGGATGTTGCTCTTTGATGTCGCTCAGCTTTCTGCGCTGTTGTTTTTAACCGGCGGCCTGCACAATCCCTTTGCCTTGCTGATCCTTGCCCCCGTTACGATTTCGGCCACGGCCTTGCGCCCCAATTCAACGGTGCTTTTGGGCGCTTTTGCCATCCTTTTGATGACATTGATCGCGATTTGGCACCTGCCGCTGCGTACCGATCTTGGCTTTATTCTGCGTGTGCCGCGGATTTTTGTGTTTGGCTCTTGGGTTGCCATCGTGATTGGGGTGACGTTTTTGGGCGTTTACGCTTGGAAGGTCACCAGCGAAATTCACTCAATGTCAGAGGCCTATCTGGCAACCCAAATGGCGCTTGCCCGCGAACAAAAGCTAACCGATCTTGGCGGCGTTGTTGCTGCTGCGGCGCACGAACTTGGCACGCCTTTGGCCACGATCAAGCTGGTTTCAACCGAGCTGATGGATGATCTCAAAGACAGGCCCGAAGCCTATGAGGATGCGGCCCTGATCCGCGAGCAAGCCGATCGGTGCCGCGATATTTTGCGCTCAATGGGTCGCGCCGGAAAAGATGATCTTTTGATGCATACCGCCCCGCTTGAGGCTGTGATCCAAGAAGCCGCCGAGCCGCATCTTGAGCGCGGAAAAGAGGTACATATTGATGTCCTCGATGTTGATGCACAAAACATCGGCGCGCTTGAAATCGCCCGCTCTCCCGAGATCATTCACGGGCTTCGAAACCTCGTTCAAAATGCCGTAGATTTTGCGGGCTCTACCGTTTGGATTGAAGCCTTTCGTGAAGAGGCGCAGATCGTAATCCGGATCATTGATGATGGCGCCGGTTTTTCGCCCAACGTGATTGGTCGTATCGGCGACCCATTCATGCGCAAACGCCGGAGTGAAAACAGCCCCAAGCAACGACCGGGATATGAAGGCATGGGACTTGGCCTGTTTATCGCCAAAACGCTGCTTGAGCGGTCTGGAGCGGAACTAACCTTTTCAAACGCCTCCGATCCGCAAGATCACGCAGATCATACCGGACGGCGCGCGGGCGCTATTGTTGAGGTCAGCTGGCCCTTTACACTGATTGCGCAAAGCGGTGGGCAAGCCAGCACGGCTCTTGGCGAAAACCGTCGTTTTGAGGCCTAATTCTTGGTGATATGCGCGTTGCAAAACAGGACTTAACTGAACATTAACCATATTCAACGAACCTTAAAGATGCCGGGCAAACGGCAAAAGAAGGTTAGGGACATGGAACAAGTAGATTTCACGCTTGTGGCGGCCATTTTGGCCACTACTTTTGTTGTGGCGTTCGGCGCGCTGTTTATCGTGGCTGGGCTCGATACGCGACGCACAAAGCGCGCCTCAGTCTTTCTGGGCGACACGGACGAGCAAATCGTTTTTCTCTTTGATGACTTACGCTTAGTGAACGCCACTGTTGGTGCGCGCGGGGTTATTGATACGGCCCCGAAGGGCGGTAACGATTGGACCCGTTTCTTGGCGGTCTTTTTGCCTCGCTTCCCGCAGCTTCAATCAGATATTGGCGCTTTGGCTGACGAGGAAAAAATGGCCTTCGAATCTGTTGATGGCGCTGCCGTTCTTAGCGCCGAGTGGCGCAACGGTTTGGCCCGGATCACTTTGATTGATCGCGAATCAACGAGCGAGCAGATTGGTCTCGACAAGCACAGCTTCGTCGCGATGGAGCGTGAATTGG
The DNA here is from genome assembly GCA_047631555.1 of Halocynthiibacter sp. GTDB lineage: Bacteria > Pseudomonadota > Alphaproteobacteria > Rhodobacterales > Rhodobacteraceae > JBLHZY01. Next base: position 127,291 of record JBLHZY010000002.1, read on the forward strand.
AAACGCTGCGCGCAACGACAGAGCATGCGCCCTTTCTTGTCTGGCGCGAACTGGCAGACGGTACAATCACTTGGGCCAACAACGCCTATATTGAGCTGGCCGATCGCCTTGATCCCGATACAATTATCCCAATTTGGCCGCCCAAACGGCTGTTTGATACGCTAGAGATGACCAAAAGCATTGGTGGCAAAGGGATGCGCCGGATGCCTTTGCGCTTGCCGGGGACAGATGAAGAAGTGCGATGGTTTGAATGTCATCGTGCCCCGATTGGCGAAGAGGCGCTCTATACTGCGATCGCCGCCGATGCGGTTGTGCGTGCTGAAGGCGAGCTTCGCGAATTTGTTCAGACCCTCACAAAAACATTCGCGCATCTTCCCATTGGCCTCGCGATTTTTGATCGCAATCGCCAGCTCGCGCTGTTTAATCCTGCGCTTACGGATCTCACACTTTTGCCCGCTGAGTTTCTCTCGATGCGCCCAACTCTGGCGAGCTTCCTTGATCGCCTGCGCGAGAAGCAAATGATGCCCGAACCCAAAGATTACATCACCTGGCGTCAGCAAATGGCCGCTCTGGAAGCCGCTGCACAACACGGCACTTATCAAGAAACATGGCACATCCCCACTGGCCAAATTTATCGCGTAACGGGGCGCCCGCATCCGGATGGCGCAGTGGCTTTCTTGATTGAGGATATCAGCGCCGAAATCTCGCTCACGCGCCGTTTCCGCGCCGAGCTCGAAACAGGGCAAGCCGTGCTCGATACACTGGACGAAGCGGTTGCCGTTTTCTCGGCCAATGGCACGCTCACCATGACAAATGCCGCCTATACCAAGCTCTGGGGTGAAGATTACGAAGCAAGCCCGAATGAAGTTAGCATTTTGGATGCGTCGCGGGCATGGCATGCCAAATGTGCGCCGTCTCCGGTCTGGGGTGAGGTGCGCAATTTCGTTGGCTCCATTGGCGAGCGCGCAGAATGGACAGCAGACGCGCGTCTTTGGGATGGCCGCCGCCTTTCGTGCCGATTTGCACCGCTTACTGGTGGCTCAACGCTTGTGGCCTTTCAAACCAGAACCGGCGCTTTGCAACAGCTACGCGGGGATGATTTTCCAATACCAACCCGCGCGCTCGATGCATAAGGATCAGTAAAGCAAGGCATCTGCTCTTGCAGGCGCGCGCCGGGCCGTTAAAACTCGGCGCATGACATCTGAATTCACGGCCAAATTGGATCTGGCGAATGAGGCAGTAACGCAGGCATTGGCCCGCGCCATTGCACCTGTTCTTGAAGCTGGCGATGTTATTTTGCTGTCTGGCCCGATTGGTGCCGGGAAAACGGCGCTCTGCCGGGCAATCATTCAGCACCGCCTATCTCAAATTGACGCGCTAGAAGACGTGCCCTCGCCCACTTTCACGCTTGTGCAAAGCTATGATCTTGGAGCGGTTGAGATTTGGCATGCTGATCTTTATCGCCTTACCAGCCCGCATGAAGCGATCGAACTTGGGCTTGAAGAGGCATTTGAGAACGCGATTTGCCTTGTGGAATGGCCAGATCGCCTTGGCGATTTGACCCCAGATACGGCTCTGCATTTCGATCTTTCTTACGGCGACAAAGAAGATGCTCGCATTCTTGAGCTTCAAACACAGGCCCCTAAATGGATCGCGCGCTTGCCGGAAATATTGGCTGGGATTGAGGGCGAGCATGTCTGATCGCGCCTTTTCCCTTTCGGAATTTATCGCCAAAAATGGTTGGGGCGGCGCCGCTCGCAGCCCGCTTGCTGGGGACGCTTCTGCGCGGCGCTATGAGCGGTTGAATGATGCGCAAAAAGGCCGGGCCGTTTTGATGGATGCCGACCCAAACAAAGGCGAAAACGTCTCGTCGTTTCTAAAAATCGCGCATTACCTTTCCGGTATCGGCCTTTCCGCTCCGCAGATTTATGCCCAAGACATCGCGCACGGCTTCCTCATAATCGAAGACTTTGGCGATGCACTTTTTGCCCGCCATGCGCCCGCGCACCCCGATCAGGAAGAGCAGATTTACGCGGCCGCGATTGATGCGCTTGTTGCGCTGCACCAGCACGCGCCGCCAGCCAATATCAAACCATATCGAGCCGTTATGCCTGAACTGGCCGCCCTGCCCTATGACTGGTATCTTCCCGGTGCAACCGGCCAAGAAAATGCGCCCGGTCGCGCAGAGCTTTTGGCGCTTATGGCCGGCCTTCTTGATGAACTGGCCAGTGGCCCCGATGTATTGATTTTGCGGGACTTTCACGCAGAAAACCTTCTCTGGCTGCCCGAGCGCAATGGTCCGGCCCGCGTTGGCCTTCTGGATTTTCAAGATGCTATGTTAGGCCATCCCGCCTATGATCTGATTTCTCTTATTGAGGATGCGCGGCGCGATACATCTTTGGCTTTGCAAGAAGCGATGATCGCGCGATACATCCATGCCACGGATCAAGATGACACCGCCTTTCGCGCCGCCGCAGCCATCATTGGCGCTCAGCGTAATCTGCGAATCCTCGGCGTTTTTGCGCGCCTTACTATGCGCGATGGAAAGGCCCATTACATCGATTTCATTCCGCGCACATGGGGCCATTTGATGCATGACCTCAGCCATCCTGCCCTCGCTCAATTGCGCGAAATAGTGCTGCGCGATCTCCCTGAACCCAGCCCCGAAATCCTTACCAGTTTGAAAGCCAAATGCGCCAAATCCCCAACGCCATAATGATCTACGCCGCTGGTTTTGGAACCCGCATGGCACCGCTCACTGCGGATCGCCCTAAGCCGATGGTCGAAGTGGCCGGTAAGCCCTTAATTGATCACGCGCTGGAACAGGCCGCCGGGATTAATAGGATCGTCGTGAATACCCACTACATGGCCGAAAAGTTGAATGCGCATCTCGCGGATAGGCCCGTTCAGCTCATCCACGAAGAGACGTTGCTTGGGAATGGTGGCGGCTTACGCAACGCATTGCCGTTGCTTGGAAATGACCCGGTTTATACGCTGAATTCCGATGCTGTTTGGGCCGGCGCCCCCGCACTTGGCCAACTAGCAGAGGCATGGGATCCTGCTAGAATGGACGCGCTTTTGCTGCTGATCGATCCAAGCCGCGCCCACGGGCATAAAGGCCGCGGCGATTTTATTCTTGATGCAGACGGGCGGATCAAACGCGGCCCCGGCGCGATCTACTCAGGCACACAGATCATCAAAACCGATCTGCTTGAAGCCGTCGATGAAGACGCGTTTTCCACCTGGACGCTGTGGGATCAAATGCTCGCCTCTGGGCGCGCTTTTGGAGTGATGCATTCAGGGCATTGGTGCGACGTTGGCGCTCCCGCCGGGATCAAGATCGCCGAAGATATGCTGGCCGCTCAAAATGTTTGAACCAAGCACAACCCCGCGGCTTTTTGGCCTGCCCCCGGGCGCAGATTTTACCAAACAGCTCTATCAGGGCCTGATTGTCCGCATGGGCAAACATAGCCCTGAAGCGATGGCCGAGGTTGAGATTTTCGTTAACACTCAGCGCATGCAGCGCGAACTGCGCGCGCAATTTGATGCAGGCGGCGCGATGCTATTGCCGCGCATTCGCTTGATTACAGATCTGGGGCTAGAGAAAGCCTTGGCCGATGTGCCCCCTGCTGTTTCCTCCCTGCGTCGCCGCTTGGAGCTCGTGCAATTCATCTCGGCTTTGCTTGAGCAAGAGCCGGATTTGGCCCCGCGTGCCGCGATCTATGATCTGGCCGATAGCCTTGCTTCGCTGCTCAGTGAAATGCACGACGAGGACGTTCCGCCAAGCGTTTTGCAAGATCTCAGCGTTCCCGACGAGAGCGGTCATTGGGAGCGTAGCCTCAAGTTTCTCCAAATTGTTGAACGGTATTTTGGCGCGGATAGCGTTCAGGCGCCCTCAGGTGAAGCGCGCCAGAGGATCGTCGCCGAACGCCTGACTGCCGATTGGAAGCTCCATCCGCCGGCCCATCCCATCATTATCGCTGGCTCAACTGGTTCGCGCGGAACGACTGCTTTGCTGATGCGCGCTGTCGCCATGCTTCCACAAGGCGCCGTTGTTTTGCCCGGGTTTGATTTTGATCAGCCCGCATCGGTTTGGGAACGCTTGAAGCCGGAGCATGGGCCATCGGATGATCATCCCCAATATCGCTATGCACGGCTTTTGGCGCAAAGCGATGTGAGCCATAGCGACGTCGAGGCTTGGTCGGATGTCCCGCCGCCCTGTCCGGCGCGCGCGCGCTTGCTCTCATTGGCGCTGCGCCCCGCGCCGGTTACGGATCAATGGCGGATTGAAGGGCCGAGATTTGAAGGCCTAACCGAGGCCACAAAAGATATGACTCTGATCCAAGCGCCCTCGCCGCGCATTGAGGCGACGGCCATCGCCTTGGTGCTTCGAAAAGCGGCTGAGGATGGCAAAAAATCAGCGCTGATTTCCCCGGATCGCCTGCTGACCCGGCAAGTAACAGCCGCACTTTCACGCTGGGGAATTGAGCCCGATGATAGCGCGGGCGAGCCGCTTTCCCAATCCGCACCGGGCCGCCTTTTGCGCCATATCGCAGCGCTTTTCGGCCAAAAGCTTACCTCCGAAGCGCTGCTTATTCTTCTGAAACATCCGCTTGTTAGTGCTGGCTCCGATCTACGCGGGATGCATTTGCTTTGGACGCGCGAGCTGGAGCTTTGGATGCGTCGGCGTGGCCCCGCCTTTCCATCGCCAAATGATCTGCGCGGCTTTGCGGCCCTCCACAAAGCAGATGATGGCCGCATAGCTTGGGTTGAATGGATCACCGGGCTGATCTTTGGCCTTGAAGCGATCAGCCGACGTGCGCTCAGCGATCATTTGGAGGCGCATATCGGCCTTGCCGAGGCGCTTGTTGCGGGGCCAGATTGCGCCGATCCGCAAGAGCTGTGGAGCAAACAGGCCGGGCGCAAAGCTGTCGAGGTCATCACGACTTTGCGCAACGAGGCCCCATATGGCGGAAGCCTGAATGCCGCAGATTACGCCGATCTTTTCAATGCTGTCCTAAGCCGTGGTGAAGTCCGCGATCCTAAGGGGCCGCATCCCGATATCATGATCTGGGGCACACTTGAGGCGCGCGTTGGCGGCGCTGATTTGGTGATCCTTGCAGGGCTGAATGATGGCACATGGCCCGCGGCGCCGCCCCCTGATCCATGGCTTAGCCGGGACATGCGAAAGCGGACTGGCCTGACCATGCCCGAGCAGCGCGTCGGCCTCTCAGCGCATGATTTCCAACAAGCGTTTGGAGCAAAAGAGATCGTTCTAAGCCGCTCCATTCGAGATGCCGAGGCCCAAACAGTCGCCTCTCGCTGGCTTAACCGCCTTTGCAATTTGCTCGCCGGGATGTCCGAAATTGGTGCCGATGCTTTGGGCGAAATGATTGCCAAGGGAAGCGCCTGGATAGAAATGGCCGAAGCGCTGGATGCGCCCGACGCAATGGTCGCCCCTGCCCTGCGCCCCTCCCCGCGCCCGCCCGTTTCGGCGCGGCCCAGCAAGCTTTCTGTTACCCGGGTTGAACGATTGATCCGCGATCCATACGCGATTTACGCCGAGGCAATTCTTCGGCTTCGCCCGCTCGATCCTCTTCGCCAGACCGCCAACGCCCCCATGCGCGGAACCGTCTTACACGAGGTATTCGAGCAATTCATCGCGCGCGACGAGCCCCTTGATCCCGCCCGACTTATGGCCATCGCAGATGAGGTTTTGGCCGAACAAGCGCCCTGGCCCGCTGCCCGGCGCATATGGCGCGCTAAGCTGTCGCGCATTGTTGATCACTTCCTTCAAGATGAAGTCAAAAGGCGCGAGATCGGCTTGCCGCTTTGCGTTGAAGCCAAAGGCAAGCTGACATTTCCCGAGCTCGGCTTTGACCTCACAGCCACAGCGGATCGGATCGACCAAACCCAAGGCGGTGAATGGATAATCTACGACTATAAAACTGGCTCGCCTCCGACCATCAATCAAACCAAAGAGTTCTCAAAACAACTCCTCTTGGAGGCTGTGATCGCCGAAGCGGGCGGGTTTGCCGGCGTGCCCGCGGGCGTCGTTTACTCTGTGGAATATATCGGGCTCGGGGCAAATCCTAAGAATGTTTCAATCTCGCTTCCGCCCGGCGAGGTTCAGAAAATCGCCGCTGAGCTTCGTGAATTGATCAGCCAATACCAAAGCCCTTCCCAAGGCTACACGGCACTTCGCGCGATGCAAAAATCAACCTTCACAGGGGATTACGAACATCTGGCGCGTTTTGGCGAATGGGAACGCAGTGATCCTGCAATCGGCGAGGATGTCGGATGATCGGCCCGAATGACGCAACCCTGCGCCAAATCGAGGCGGCCGATCCAAGCCGTTCTACCTGGCTTGCTGCCAATGCCGGATCAGGAAAAACCCGCGTGCTAACTGATCGCGTCGCGCGGCTTTTGCTGCGCGGCGTGATGCCCCAACGGATTCTCTGTCTGACCTATACAAAAGCCGCCGCCTCCGAGATGCAAAACCGGCTTTTTGAGCGGCTTGGCTCTTGGGCAATGAAGGATGATGCGTCCCTTTCTGCCGAGTTAAGCGAACTGGGCGCGCCACCCGCTGACCCAGATGACCTCAATCGCGCAAGAACCCTTTTTGCCCGCGCTATTGAAACGCCGGGCGGCCTAAAAATTCAGACGATTCACTCCTTCTGCGCCTCAATTCTGCGCCGCTTCCCGCTTGAGGCTGGCGTCTCGCCCCAGTTCAGCGAGATGGAAGAACGCGCCGCCAAGATGCTGCGTGAAGAGTTGATAGATGAAATCGCCGATGGCCCGCAGGCGCATGTGATTGATGGATTGGCCAGCTACTATACAGGTGAGGATTTTACCTCTTTGGCGGAAGAAGTCGGCAAGCGACGCGAAAGCTTCCTGCCAACACCCGGTTTAGAGGAGATTCAAAGCTGGTTTGGGCTGAAAGAAGGTGCGACGCTAGAACTGCTTTTAAAGGACGTGTTTTTAGGCGGTGAGGCCGCGCTTTTTGAGCGGATCGTCCCGCTATTCAATGCCTCACAGAAACAATCTGATCACAAAACCGCCGCCGTCATTCAACGTCTCGCTTCGCTTGGCGCCAGTGTCGAAGCTTTGCGTGGGTTTGAAAAAATCTTCCTTACCGGATCAAGCGCAAAAACCCCGTACTCCGCTAAGTTAGGCTCTATTCCGACCAAGGGTTGTCAAGAAACGCTTGGCGCAGATATCGACCTGCTGAACAACTTTATGCAGCGGGTTGAGGTGGCGCGTGAGGTTCGAATAGCGCTTTATGCCGCGCAGAAAACCCATGCTCTGTACAATTTCGCTTCCGTATTTCTGCCCGCCTATGAAGATCGCAAGATGCGGCGCGGGGTGCTGGATTTTGATGATCTGATTTTGCGTGCACGAAGCCTTCTTACTGACGCAGCGGTCGCGCAGTGGGTTCTTTATCGCCTCGATGGTGGAATCGATCATATCCTTGTCGATGAGGCGCAAGATACCAGCCCCGAACAATGGAGCGTGATTGTTCAACTCGCGCAGGAATTTACCGCTGGTGCGGGGGCGCGAACGAATGAAGAGCGCACAATTTTTGTTGTCGGCGATCTCAAGCAATCGATTTATTCGTTTCAAGGCGCAGATCCGGCTGAATTTGGCCGTATGCGCCAGCAGTTTGATGCGCATTTGAATGAGGTGGGGCGGCCCCTCAATCAGCTTTCCCTTGATCACTCATTCCGCTCTTCGCATGCGGTTCTCTCACTTGTTGATCGCGTATTTGAAGCTTCGAGCGGTAAGGGTGTCGATGGGGAAACCCTCCACATCCCGTTCTTTGATCAGATGGCAGGGCGCGTTGATCTTTGGCCAGCGGAGCCAAAAGCTGAGCAAGAAGAACAAGGCAATTGGTATGATGTGGTTGATATCAAAGCCTCAAACCATGAAACGGTAACGCTTGCCAAACGCATTGCGCGCCAAATCGCTGAGATGATCAAAAGCGGCTCTATCCCAGCGGAAAATGGCGAAATGCGCGCGATTACGCCGGGGGATTTTTTGATCCTAGTGCGCAAAAGATCGGGAATTTTTCCGCATATCATCGCAGAATGTAAGGCTGAAGGTATCGCGATTGCGGGGGCGGACCGCCTAAAGCTCGCAGCGGAGCTGGCCGTGAAGGATATTGCCGCGACTTTGCGCTTTCTGGCAACGCCTGAGGATGATCTCTCGCTTGCCGCTTGCCTACGATCGCCGTTGTTTGGCTGGTCCGAACAGGAGCTCTATGATCTTGCGCATAACCGAACCGAGGCAAGGCTTTGGCGTGCGCTTGAGCATCGGCGCGAGGAATTTGCCGAAACGCATACGATACTGCGTGATCTTCGCAATCAGGCCGACTTTTTGCGACCCTATGATTTGATTGAGCGGTTGCTGATCGCCCATGATGGGCGGCACAAGCTGCTCGCGCGCTTGGGTGAAGAGGCCGAAGACGGGATCGATGTTTTGCTGGCCCAAGCGCTAAGTTATGAGCGCTCTTATATTCCCTCACTTACGGGTTTTTTAGGTTGGTTAGAGACTGATGATGTTACTGTGAAGCGGCAAATGGATGCGGCTGGGGATCGCGTTCGGGTGATGACAGTTCACGGGGCCAAGGGCCTTGAGGCACCAATCGTGATCCTGCCAGAGACGACAAAATCGACCGTTCGCATTCGCAATGAGGTGATTTCGCTTAGGGATGGGCAGGCGGTTTGGAAGGTGGGTTCTGATGAGGCACCGCAAGAGTTGCGCGAGGCGTTTGAGACCCATCGCGAGGCCGCCGAAGAAGAGAACATGCGTTTGCTCTACGTGGCGATGACGCGGGCTGAAAAATGGCTGATTGTTTGTACTGCAGGCGATGAAAAAAGCGTTGGGCCAGAAAGCTGGTATGGGCTGATTGAAGCCGGAATGAAAGCTGCAGGCGCGACTAGTCAAAGCTTTGAGGGGGCGCTTGGAATGCGCCTTGAGCATGGCGATTGGGACGGGGTGGTGGGCGCGCAGCAACCATTGAGAATGCCGCCAGTAACTCGGCAATCCCTGCCAGACTGGGCGCGCCGGGAAGCGCCTGCGCCCAAGGAAGCCTTGCCGATTTTGGCACCGTCTGATCTTGGCGGCGCGAAGGCGATTTGGAGCGCTTTTGGCGGGGTTAGTGAAGAAGATGCGCTGCGTCGGGGCCGCCAGTTGCACCGATTGTTGGAATTCTTGCCGACCTATCTAGAGGCAGATTGGCCGCATATCGCGCATGATCTGCTTTGCGCGGGCGTGGACGCAGCAACAGGAGCTGAAATCGCGGAACTGTTGGGCGAGGCCGGGCAGGTTTTGCGCGCGCCTGAGCTGGCGTTTTTGTTTACGCCGGGGACTTTGGCAGAGATTGATCTTGCCGCCGCTTTGCCAGAAATGAACGGCCAAAGAATGCGCGGCACGATTGACCGCTTAGTGATTGAGCCGGGGCGCGTTTTGGCCGTTGATTTTAAGTCCAACGCCGTTGTGCCGCAAAGCATTCAAGAGGTCCCGCTTGGGCTGTTGCGCCAGATGGGAGCTTATGCTTCGGCGCTGGCGCAGATCTATCCAGACCGCAAGATTGAGACCGCTTTGCTTTGGACGAAAGCCGGCGCACTGATGCCCCTTCCACACGACATCGTGAGGGAAGCCCTGCTAAACACCCCAGCATCTTGACCTATGGGGGGCGGCTCCCTAGGTTCTTAGCGACACATTGCCAAGGAGAGCATCATGGCCACCGTAGCCGTTACCGACGATACATTTGACGCCGAAGTGAAGGGCGCATCTGTGCCTGTGATCGTAGATTTTTGGGCCGAATGGTGCGGCCCTTGTAAGCAGATCGGCCCAGCGCTTGAGGAACTTTCAGAGCAATATGAAGGCAAGATCAAGATCGTTAAAGTAAACGTTGATGAGAACCCGAATTCGCCCGCTCAGATGGGCGTTCGCGGCATTCCTGCGCTGTTCATGTTTAAGGACGGCGAAGTGGTTTCCAACAAGGTTGGTGCGGCTCCGAAGGCTGCTTTGGAAAGCTGGATCCAAGAAACCATCTAAGGTTTTCTGATTATCGAGATTATAAGGGCGCCTCGCTTTGGGCGCCCTTTTCTATTAAATGTCGCTCCAACCTTTGGCATGAAGCGCGGCAATAATTCGACCGCCAGCGTCATCACTGCCCGCGTTTATTGCGGTATCTTTCAAAAACCAGTGAATATGTTGATCATAGGCGGGCTCAGCCCCACGAACCGCTTCGAATCCAGCTTTTACGCCCGTTTCTTCAACGTTTACTGCGATATGATTGAAGTCGATTTTGGCAAAAAGCAGCGCTGGCTTGTGATGAAAATAGCCCGCAAATGCCACGGATGAGTTCTGCGCCACAACATAATCGCAGCCAAGCAAAACGCGCTCATGTTTTAGGGCCAGCGCGGCAAGCTTTTCGCGCTCATCATTGGTGTATTCTTCATTAGGGTGCGTGGTGATGACGATGCGGCGCTCAGGCTCAGCTTTGATCACGCAATCAATCATCTCAAACGGGCTCATGGTCTGAAAGCTGCGGTGCGCATCGAGCTTTCCTTGCAGCGGAACATAGACAAAATTGCCGCGATAGGCATCTTCTGGTTCGGCGTGATATCTCCAGCGGCGCCAGCGATCTGTAAAGGCCGTCGCAGCTTTGGAATCGACCGTTTTGGGATCAAAAGCTTCGTGCGCAATCTGCCATTCCCAGCGCGCGTCTGAGGTTTCAATTCGCCAAAAGGGGGAAAAGCCGCTTGGACGCATATTGAGCGCGCGGGGGTGAAATGGGTTTTCCATATGGAACAATGAGTAGCCGGGATAATCCGCCGACTGTGCCAGTGAGATCACGTCATTCGGGCAGTATTCAATCAAATGCCCACGCTTTTTCAGCGCGCCCTCGACCTTCCCAAGGAAATTATGCGCGCCGTTTTGCGCTTCTTGCAGCATCTTGGGCGGCAGGTGAATTCGGATGGGAAATTGCGTGCTCATTTGCGGGAAAGGTAGCGTTTGGCGGCTTACTCGGCAAGGCAAACGGTTGTGAAAAGGCGCGCCCGTTGCCATATAGGTTTGAGTGATAAGGAGAGCGATATTATGGCCGATGATCAATTCCCCGGATGGCATGGCACGACGATTATTGGCGTTCGTCGCGGCGGCGAAGTTGTGATTGCGGGGGACGGGCAAGTTAGCCTTGGCCAGACCGTGATTAAGGGTTCTGCACGCAAGGTGCGCAGGCTTAGCCCGGGCGGCTATGATGTTGTGGCAGGGTTTGCCGGATCGACGGCGGATGCCTTTACGTTATTAGAGCGGTTGGAGGCCAAGCTTGAGGCGGCGCCCGGGCAATTGGCGCGCGCCTCTGTTGAGCTCGCGAAGGACTGGCGCACCGATAAGTACCTCCAGAAACTAGAGGCGATGTTGATCGTTTCAGATGGCGAAGAGCTTTTGGTTATCACCGGCGCGGGCGATGTTTTGGAGCCTGAGCATGATGTTGCCGCGATCGGTTCGGGCGGGAATTACGCGCTCGCGGCTGCGCGCGGCTTGATGGATAGCGATGGCACCGCAGAAGAGGTTGCGCGGCGCGCGATGAGCATAGCATCGGACATCTGCGTTTATACCAACGGTAATCTGACTGTAGAAAGCATCAAGAAATGACTGATCTAACACCGCGCGAAATCGTCTCCGAGCTTGATCGTTTTATCATCGGGCAGAATGATGCCAAGCGGGCTGTTGCTGTTGCGCTGCGCAATCGCTGGCGGCGCAAGCTATTGAAGGATGATATTCGCGATGAGGTTTACCCAAAGAATATCCTAATGATCGGGCCAACCGGCGTTGGCAAAACCGAGATTTCGCGCCGTTTGGCCAAGCTGGCGCGCGCGCCTTTCATCAAGGTCGAGGCGACCAAATTTACCGAAGTTGGCTATGTTGGCCGCGATGTTGAACAGATCATCCGCGATCTGGCCGATAGCGCAATTGCCCAAACCCGCGAATTCATGCGCGAGGATGTAAAGGCGGCCGCACATGAGGCGGCTGAGAACCGCGTTATCGAAGCGCTTGCCGGCACGGATGCGCGCGAACAGACCCGCGATATGTTTCGCCGCAAGCTCAAATCGGGCGAGCTGGACGATACGATTATTGAGCTGGAAGTCGCTGATACATCCAATCCGATGGGCGGCTTTGAAATTCCTGGTCAGCCGCAAATGGGCGGCATGATGAACTTGGGCGATTTGTTTGGCAAAGCGATGGGCGGGCGCACAACGCGCAAGAAACTTTCGGTATCTGAGAGCTATGCTGTGCTCATCGGGGAAGAGGCGGATAAGCTGCTGGACGATGAAGTTGTGAAAGCGGCCGCCTTGGAATCGGTCGAGCAGGGCGGGATCGTTTTCATTGATGAGATTGATAAGGTTTGTGCGCGAAGCGATGCGCGCGGCGGGGATGTTTCGCGCGAAGGCGTTCAGCGCGACTTGCTGCCGCTAATTGAGGGCACAACCGTCAGCACCAAGCACGGCCCAATCAAAACCGATCATATCCTTTTCATCGCGAGCGGCGCGTTTCACACCGCTAAGCCTTCGGATTTATTGCCAGAATTGCAGGGGCGCTTGCCGATCCGGGTTGAGCTTCGCGCGCTCACGGAGGCTGATTTCGTGCGGATCCTGACCGAGACGGATAACGCGCTTACGCTGCAATATACCGCCCTGATGCAGACGGAAGAGGTCTCCGTTACCTTTACCGAAGACGGCATCGCCGCCATCGCGCGCATCGCCGCCGAGGTCAATCAATCGGTCGAAAACATCGGGGCGCGGCGTCTCTATACGGTGATTGAGCGGGTCTTTGAGGAGCTTTCCTTTAGCGCCCCTGATCGCGGCGGCGAGGCAATTGAAGTCAACGCCGCCTTTGTTGAGAAGAACCTTGGCGATATGACGGCCTCGACCGATGTAAGCCGCTATATGCTTTAACTCGCGGCTGGATTCCCGCGCGTTTTCTGCTAGGCCTAAGGGGCTGAACCGGAGGCGCGCGTGAACCGTATTGTTTTTCTTATTTTGCTGGTCTTGATCGGCTGCTCGGATCGAACCCTTGCGCCAATTGTTGCGCGTGCGGCGCTGACGGGTTCTATCGAAAAGGTCTATGTTGCCACGTCTCGCGACGTAAACCTTGAGGGCAATTTTGCCGGCGCCCGCAACTATGATCTATCCTATCTGACGCTGGATATCGCTGTCCCGCCTGAACATGAAGCGGGCAAAATTCGCGCGCCCTCAAAGACACCGAAATTGGAGACAGAATTTGCAATTGCTGGCCGCAGGGATTTCGCTTCGCCTAAGACCTTCGTCACCGATCTGCGCCAATCCATCGCGCGAGATCCAAGCGGTTCGCGCGAGGTTACGATCTATGTACATGGCTATAACAACAGCTTTTCAGATGGGGCGTTTCGCACGGCCCAGCTGATGTATGATTTCGAAATTCCCGGAACTGCCGTGCATTATTCTTGGCCGTCGGCGGCCAATCCGCTTGGCTATACTCATGACCGGGATTCCGTTCTTTTCGCCCGCGATGGGCTTGAAAAATTGCTGCGAGATGTCCGCTCTGCCGGGCCAAGTCGCATTGTTTTGATTGGCCATTCCATGGGAACGTTGTTGATCATGGAGGCACTGCGCCAGATTGATATCGCTGATCCGGGCTGGTCAAAACGCACGATTGGTGGCGTGATTTTGATCTCTCCGGATATTGATATCGATGTGTTTAAGTCCCAAGCTGGGCGTGTTGCCGGACTGCCAGAGCCTTTCGCCATTTTCGTCTCCCAAAAGGATCGCGCGCTAAGCCTATCAGCCCGTCTCAACGGCAGCTCGGCCCGACTTGGGCGGATCAGTGATCCTTCTGAGCTCGCTGAATTGCCGGTTACCTTGGTTGATGTTTCTGAATTCGCCAACACGCCCGCGGCGCATTTCACCCTTGGCACATCGCCCGCGCTCATAACGCTTCTTGGCGATGCGCAGGCGCTTGAAAAAGCTTTTAGCCGCGATCGCGCCGGCTCGGCAGGGCTTCTGCCCGGGACCTTGTTAACCGTGCAAAACGCAACTCAGCTGATCCTTTCGCCCGCGCTTTTGCTGACCAACGAGGCGCAATGCGCAAATAATGGCATCCCAAGACGCGGCCGCTGCTGATTTGGCTTGTTTGGCGCGCGCCTTAGCGCCAACAAATAGCCTATGAGTTTCATATCCTTTCTTCGCATCAATGCGCGCTGGCTTTTGGTCGGATTTCTGCTGACGCTTACGTCTAGCTGGGGCCAGACCTTCTTTATTTCGATCTTTGCGGGGGAAATCCGCGCGGAGTTCGGGCTGAGCCATGGCGCTTGGGGCGGGATTTATTCGCTCGGGACAACGGCAAGCGCGGTTGTGATGCTTTGGGGCGGGGCGCTTACAGATCGGTTTCGTGTGCGCAGCCTTGGGGGGATTGTTGTTCTTGGGCTTGCTGCGGCTTGTCTGGCGATGTCGCTTGTTTCGGCGGTTTGGGCGCTTCCTCTGGTGATTTTCGCTCTGCGTTTTGCTGGGCAAGGGATGAGCACCCATTTGGCGGGCGTTGCTATGGCGCGTTGGTTTATCGCGGCGCGCGGGCGGGCGCTTTCGGTTGCGATGCTTGGAATTTCCGCCGGGCAGGCCTTTTTGCCGATGATTTTTGCCGCCCTTTTGCTGATTTTTGATTGGCGCGCACTTTGGCTTATTGCGGCCGTAATGGCCGCCCTTATTGCGCCTTTGCTCTATAGCCTATTGCGTCAGGAGCGGACCCCGCAAAGCTGCGATGAAACGGGCCATTCTACAGGCATGTTTGGCCGCCATTGGACAAGGCGCGAAGCGCTGCGATCGCCTGTTGCTTGGCTGATGGTTCCAATGCTGATTGGCCCGCCAGCATGGGGCACGGCGCTGTTGTTTCAGCAAGTGCATCTAACGGAGATCAAAGGCTGGTCGCTGGTTGATTTCGTGGCTCTTTTTCCGCTTTTGACCGTGGCATCCATTGGTGCAACTTTCGCGTCCGGCTGGGCCATTGATCGCTTTTCCGCCATCCGTTTGATCCCCTTTTTGGCGCTGCCTTGGGCGCTTACCTTTGTAATTCTTGCAGGCGCGCAAAGCATCGGTATGGCCGCGATCGGAATGGTCGTTTTTGGCCTCGCAACAGGGGGCGGCAGCACGCTTCCGATAGCGTTCGTCGCGGAAGTTTTTGGCACGCGCAACATCGGTTCGATCAAAGCAGTTGCTGCTGCGCTTGGAGTTTTTGGATCAGCAATTGGGCCGGGCGTTACCGGCTATATGATTGATTTTGGTATTGGATTTGAGACACAACTGCGCGGCTTTGCGCTTTATTTTGTCTTTGCTGGTGGCTTTGCTTGGCTGGCATCAGCCCGCGTAAAGCGTGCTGTACTATCGCCCAGCGCGCCTTAGATAAACATAATACGCGCCCGTCCCGCCATGGCGAAGATGCGCCTCTGATATTTGCAGGATAAGCGGCGAAAGCGGTGCAGAATGCAGCCAATGCGGCACTTGATGCTTCAGAACCCCGTGGCGCACGGGAATTGGCCCGCCATCGTCGCGATGTTTGCCCTTACCGGTGATCACCAGAACGAGCCGCTTGCCATCGCTATAGGCGCGCTGAACAAAGCCAAGCAGCGCTGGATGGGCCTGAGCGATCGTCATTCCATGCAGATCGATCCGCGCTTCGGGGCTTAGCTTGCCCTTCTTCATCCGGCCAAAACTCTTGCGATCCATTGAGATGGAGGCCGTGGCCAACGCCTCTCCAATCTTGGGGGCAATATCGTGCGTATTGCGGGGGGAGGGCTTGGCGGCTTGACCTAAAGCAAAGGGAGAAAAATGCGCGTGTTTGGCCTTCTTTGGGGCAGGGCGGGCCTGCTTTTCTTCGGGCGCGCGGAGGGGCCGCTCGGGGTGCAAGGCGCGGGTATTGCGGCGTACGAGATCCCAAAGCGCTTCTTCCTCAGGGTGCAACTGGCGGCGATTGCGGCCCATCAGATCGCGCCCTCGGTTTCCATGGCATAGGCCATCTGGATCGGCATCAAAACAATCACACGTCCGAGATCGCGGACACGGCCAGCGGCGCGCCCAGCTTCATCACCTGTACCAAAGAAAATATCCGCGCGCTGTGCGCCCTTGATCGCCGAGCCTGTATCTTGCGCGACCATCAACCGCTTGAGCGGGCCTTTGCCGCCTTTTTCAATCCAAACCGGCGCGCCGAGCGGGACGAATTTGGGATCAACCGCCACGCTGCGCATGGTGGTAATTGAGCGGTTCATCGCACCAAGCGGGCCCTTTTCAGCAGGGACTTTTTTAACCTCACGAAAGAACACGAAAGAGGGGTTGTGGCGCAGCAATTCCGCGCCGTCTTCGGGATTGCGGCGCACCCAATTCTGGATCACCTGCGCGGAAACCTGGTGTGCATTATAGACGCCGCGGCGCACCAATTCCTGCCCGATAGAGCGGTATTGATGGCCATTCGCGCCGCCATATCCAACACGGATAACCCCGCCTTCATCAAGCCGAACGCGACCAGACCCTTGAATTTGCAGAAAGAAAACCTCAACCGGATCGTCAATCCAAACGATCTCAAGCCCACGGCCCGCCAATATTTGCTGCTCTTCAATGGCTGAACGGCTATGCCATATCTCGCCAGAACGAAGCTCGGGTGGCTTGCTATAGAGTGGATAGGCATAGCGCGCAGAACGGTAGCGCGACCCGCTCAGCTCTGGTTCAAAATAGCCGGTAAACAGCGCGTCTGCGCCATCTTCGATCAGGACGGGGCGAAAAAACAGCTCAAAGAAGGCCTTTGCGGAGGGTTGCGTGCTGGCAAGCGCACAGATCGCGCGCCAATCCGCGCTTTCCATATCCATACATGTTTCGAGAAACACATCGAGCGCGGCCTGATGATCATCCTCAGCCCAGCCGCTCAGATCGCCAAACCCAAGCACCGAGACCTTCAGATCATCCGCTTTGCCCGCATCCGCCATCACGCCAAAACCCATTGCCAAAACAAGGGCTGCGCAAAACGCACGGATCATCCGCCCGTGGCGACAAGCTGCCAGTTGAGGCTTTCAGAACCCATTTCGCGGCGGAACGTCCAGATATCTTTCTGGCGTTTCACCTGGTTCGCATCACCTTCAACAATATCGCCCGCTGCATCATAAACAACCGACGTCAGCTCGCCAACAAAGCGCATCGTAATCTCGGCCACATTGGTTTTATCATCCATCTTCGCATCCAGAAGCTTCAGCTCCCGAAGGCCAACGAAATTCGCCTTGATCTTAAGGCCCTGATCTTCGCGGCTTGAGACAACCTCAACAAAGACCTCCAAAACATCGTCTGAAAGAAACGGTGTGATCTCATCCAAATCGCCGCGCTCAAACGCCATGAGAATCATCTCATAAGCCGCGCCTGCGCCCTGCATGAATTCGCCAACATGAAAGCTTGGCTCTGCGACTTTCATTGCCGCAAGAGTTTTGGCCGCCTTCGTGCCCTCTTCGACATGATCAAGGATATCGAGATCCGGACCGCCTTCGATCACATCAAACCCGCGACGACCGCGCGCAGCACCAGCCGGCGCGCCTTCGCTGCCAGCGCGAGGCGGCTCAAACCCATCCCGCGTTCCAAGGACGTTTTTCAAACGCAAAATCAGGAAAACAGCCACGCCAGCCAGGACCAGCAATTGTATCAAAGCAGAATTCATCGAGACCTCTTTCAAAGGCGCACGGTAGTAACGCGCGCTTACTGCACATATGTATGGCAGGGGTGGCATCAAGTCCACCACGGCGAATACCAAATGTTTGAGGGCAATATGCGGCTATTTCTTCTGTTTCTGGCGGTTCCATTGATCGAAATCGCGCTGTTTGTGCTGATTGGCGAGGCAATTGGCCTTGGCTGGACGCTTGCGACCGTGCTGATCACCGCGATAATCGGGACATATATGGTCCGCACGCAGGGCGCATTGGCGCTAAGCCAGCTGAGCAAATCGATGAATGAGATGTCCGATCCAAGCCAGCCATTGGCCAACGGGGCGATGATCCTGTTTTCCGGCGCGCTTTTGCTTACGCCGGGTTTTTTCACCGATGCTATCGGCTTCGCTTTGCTTATTCCGGGCGTGCGCACAGCGCTTTTCAACGCCATTCGTTCGCGCATGAAGGTTGCCGCTTTCAGCACCGGCCCGCAGCAACAACGCCGCGACCCCGGCATCATTGACGGGGAATGGGAAGAAGTTGAGACGGATGCGCCGCGCGTTTCAAACCCATCAGATAGCCCCTCAGGCTGGACTCGCCATTGAGCCGCCGCTCTTGCTCTGATACAGACAGGTAAATTTGATTTTTCAGGAGTTTCCAATGGCCGAAAACGGCGAAGCTACAGCACAAGAACCCGCAGCCGTAAAGATGCAGGTCCTTGGCCAATTCATCCGCGATATGTCTTTTGAGAATATCGTGGCCCAAAAAGGCATCACTGGCGACGTGAAGCCGAATGTTTCGGTTCAGGTGAGCTTGGACGCAAAAAAGCGCCCGGTTGATAATCAGTTCGAAGTGGCGACGAAATTCAACATCGTTTCCAAATCCGAAGATGAGAAAACAACGTATTTCATCTTTGAGCTGGATTACGCGGGCATCTTCCACATTGAAAACGTGCCGGATGAGCAGATGCACCCGTTCCTTCTGATCGAATGCCCACGGATGATCTTCCCCTTCGTGCGCCGCATCGTTAACGACATCACGCGCGACGGTGGCTTCCCGCCGCTGAACCTCGATAACATTGATTTCGTTCAGCTTTATCGCCAGAACATCACGGCTCAACAAGCCGCCGCAGCAGAAGCGCCAGCAAACTAAGCTAGCTGAATTTGCGCCATAATGCGCCGTCGCCTATGCCCTTTACGAAGGTATCATGGGCGGCGGCTTCTTCTTTTGTTAGGCGTGGATCAAGGGGATGCGGGCGCGGGCGGGGCCGCCAGCTTTCATCTGACCCTGCGCTGGATTGGGCCGAGCGCTCTGGTGCAAGCACCAAATCAGGCTGTCGCCCGCCGATCAGCTCAAGATAGACTTCGGCCAAAATCTCGCTATCCAAAAGCGCGCCGTGCAGGGTTCGGTTCGAGTTATCGATCCCGTAGCGACGACAAAGCGCATCCAGTGAAGAGGGCGAGCCGGGGAACTTTTTGCGCGCGATGGCCAGCGTATCAAGGGCGCGCTCCCATGGCAGCTCGGGCATACGGGCGCGTTTGAGCTCGGCGTTGAGGAATTTCATATCAAACGAAGCATTGTGGATCACAAGCTTTGCATCGCCGCCGATAAAATCCAGAAAGGCTTGCCCGATTTCGGCAAATTTCGGCTTCCCGCGCAGAAAATCATCGCCAAGCCCATGAACCTCAAATGCCTCTTTGGGCATGGAGCGCTCGGGGTCGATATATTGGTGATAGGTTTTGCCGGTCGGCATGTGATTGTGCAGCTCAACACAGCCGATCTCAACGATCCTATCGCTGCCATGGGCATCAAAGCCGGTGGTTTCGGTATCAAGAACGATCTCACGCATGGGCAATCCGCGCCTTTATAGCTTTGAGAACATCCTGCACGGCGGCGCGTGCCGCTTCAAGATCAACCGTCTCGATGATATAATCCGCGCGGGCGCGTTTTTGTGCATCTGGCGTCTGTTTGGCAAGAATAGTGTCTAATTGGGCCTCTGTCATGCCGGGGCGTTCCAGCACACGGGCACGCTGAATATCGGCGGGCGCTGAGACAACCACGACCGCGTCAACGCGTGCATCGCCGCCCGTTTCAAACAGCAGCGGGATATCAAGGACGATGATATCAGACTGAGCTGCGGCAATAAATTCGCTGCGATCTTCGCCAACCAGCGGATGCACGATCTTTTCAATCTGGGGCAGGGCGGCGGGATCAGCGGCGATCCATTCTTTCAGCCGCTCTCGGCTAACCGCGCCGCCTTCAATTGCTTCAGGGCGAAGGGCCGCTATTGGGGCTACTGCCTTGCCGCCTTGTCCATACATCCGATGAACAGCCGCATCCGCATCCCAAACAGGAATACCCGCCTCGGCAAACATCTTTGCTGTGGTGCTTTTGCCCATCCCGATGGAGCCGGTCAGGCCGATGAGGAACGGTTTTTTCATGCGTTTAGAACGACTTGGCGCGTTTCTTCATCGACATCGGGGCGCTGCCCGAACCAGCGCTCAAAGGCAGGCGCGGCTTGATAGATCAGCATGCCCAATCCATCGACTGTCGTGCAACCAAGCTGGCGCGCGCGGGCCAGAAGATCGGTTTCAAGCGGCGCATAGACGAGATCTGTCACAACAGCTTTGCTCGAGAGACCATCAAGCGGCACGCGCAAATCAGGCTTGCCCTGCATCCCAAGAGAGGAGGCGTTGATCACGGTGGCCGCGCCTTCAAGCATATTTCCGGCCTGCACCCACTCGTAGATTTTGATCTTGGCGCCAAACTCGGATCGCAGGGCATCGGCGCGGGCGCGCGTTCGATTGCTTAGGCGAACCTCGGGCACGCCCACATCGATAAGCGAGGCCAAAACAGCGCGCGCCGCCCCGCCAGCACCAATCACCGCCGCCGGGCCAGAGCGCGGATCCCAGTCGGGCGCACCTTTGCGCAGGTTTTCAACAAAACCGTAACCATCTGTATTATCAGCGTGAATCTTGCCATCTTTGCGAAAGATAAGCGTATTGGCCGCCCCGATAAGTGCGGCGCGATCGGTAACCAAATCCGCCATATCAAGCACATGTTCTTTATGGGGAATGGTCACATTCAGCCCAACAAAGCCCATTTTGGGCAAGGCCCTGATCACGTCTCGCAGATTATCTTGAGAGACTTCCATCGGGATGTAATACCCGCGGATGCCATAGCGCTTGAGCCAGTAATTATGCAGCGCGGGCGATTTAGAATGCCCGATTGGTGCGCCAATGACGCCGGCCAGTGGAATTTTGAGATCACTCATCCTGCCAAATCTCCCCTTAGGGTGAGATAAGACAGAAATTCAACGAGCGGCAAGCCCAGAACGGTAAAATTGCTGCCTTCAACGCGGGCAAAGAGGCGAACGCCCTCTTCCTCAAGCTTGTAGCAGCCAACAGAGGAGCGGATGCTTTCCCAGTTTCGCGCCAAATAGTCGGCTTGGTATTCTGGCGATAGGCTGCGCATGGTCAGGCGCGCCTCGCCGATATGGCGCCAAACGGGTTTGCCCTCTTCATAGAGCACGGCCGCCGAGAGCAGTTTATGGGTTTGGCCGCTAAGCTCTGCCAATTGCGCGCTCGCCTCTTCGATGCTGCGTGGTTTGCTGAACAGTTTCCCCTTAAGATCGAGCACTTGATCACAGCCAAGAACAAGTGCGCCCGGCTCTTTCATCGCGATCTTGCGCGCCTTGCCTTCAGCCAATGCATCAGCAATTTCACGCGGTTTGGCGCCCTCGGCCAGAAGGGAGGCTTTTATCGTCTCTTCATCGATTTTCGCAGGCCGCGCCTCAAATTCAACACCTGCGCTGCGTAGCATGGTCTGGCGAATGGCGGAGGTTGAGGCTAGGATCAGGGGGCGGGTCATGTGGAAAGCCTTGTGGACAAACGCGGTGCAAACCCGAGCGCGGATTTATGGATAACTGGAGATTTGCCCGTTGTCCCTGATCTGGGGCAGGATCGTCAATTGTATTGGGTGTGTTATTCTTTGGGGACGTGGTAAATTTGTTGGCGTGGATAAGTGCCGCGCTGAGAGTTTCATACAGATTTATCCACATCTCCTCTTAAGATCATCTTTTGTAATACTCTGATTATAAACGATAAATTTTGACTTCTCACAAAGTTTCAAAAATCAACATTTCTTCTGCACAGGCGCAAAGCTCTGTGGGGCCTTCTGGCGATAACCCATTAATCCACACTATCCACAGGCCCTACTAAATCATCATCCTTTCTTTTCTTTCTTATATTTATTTAAAAGGGGGCAGACAGATTGGCCTTCGAGAGGAATGATGATGCAGGATATTCTCAGTGAAATTTACCCATGGGTGAAAAGCCTGCATGTGATTTCTGTGATCGCTTGGATGGCTGGGCTGTTCTATCTTCCTCGCCTCTTTGCGCGCCACACCGAGAGCGTTGAGAGAGGCAGCGAGACGGAAACGCTTTTTCTGGATATGGAAAAGAAGCTTCTCAAGGTGATCATTAATCCGGCGAGCATTTCGACTTGGGTCTTTGGGTTGCTGTTGGTGTTTACCTCCGGGGTTGTTGATTGGAGCAGTATCTGGCCTTGGGTGAAGGCGATTGCTGTGATCCTGATGACTGGCTTTCATCATTGGCTTGTCGCACGGCTAAAGGATTTTCAAGCCGGCACAAATACGCGCAGCGGCAAAACTTACCGGCTGATGAACGAGGTTCCGACGGTTTTGATGATCGTGATTGTTGTCATGGTGATTGCGCGGCCGTTCTAGCTGTATTGCCTTGCATAGCGGTGCTGCGTTGACTCGCGCGATGGTTTTGGGCTACTAGAGGCGCAATTCGGCCGTCCGGTCGATATGATTTCCCATTTTTGACATAGCCGCGCGCCCATTTGGGCCGGTATATCTGGATATTCCATGACGCTTGAGCAATTGCACCTTGCCGATCTGAAGGCAAAGACGCCCAAAGACCTTCTTTCCCTCGCCGAAGAACTCGAAATCGAAAACGCATCGACGATGCGCAAAGGCGATATGATGTTCTCGATCCTCAAAGAACGGGCCGAGGATGGCTGGGAAATTTCCGGCGTTGGGGTTTTGGAAGTTTTGCAGGATGGCTTTGGGTATCTGCGTTCGCCCGAGGCCAACTATCTTTCTGGACCGGATGATATTTACATCTCGCCAGAAATGATCCGCCAACATTCCTTGCGCACAGGCGATACCGTGGATGGCGTGATCCAAGCGCCGCGCGAAAATGAGCGCTATTTTGCGATGACAAAGGTGACCTTGATCAACTTTGAAGATCCCGAAAAAGCGCGCCATAAGATTAACTTTGATAACCTGACGCCGCTTTACCCTGATGAGCCGCTGAAGATGGAGATCGAAGACGATCCCACGATCAAAGACCGCTCGGCCCGGATCATTGATCTGGTTGCGCCAATCGGCAAAGGCCAACGCTCATTGATCGTGGCGCCGCCGCGCACTGGTAAGACAGTTCTGTTGCAAAACATCGCCAATTCTATCGGACGCAACCATCCGGAATGTTATTTGATCGTTCTTTTGATCGATGAGCGCCCCGAAGAAGTTACCGATATGCAGCGCTCTGTGAACGGCGAGGTTGTTTCCTCGACCTTTGATGAACCTGCGACCCGCCACGTTGCCGTTGCTGAAATGGTGATCGAAAAGGCCAAGCGCCTGGTTGAGCATAAGCGCGACGTTGTGATCCTTCTGGATTCGATCACTCGCTTGGGCCGCGCCTTCAACACGGTTGTGCCTTCCTCCGGCAAGGTCCTCACCGGCGGTGTTGATGCAAACGCACTCCAGCGCCCCAAACGCTTTTTCGGTGCTGCACGCAACATTGAGGAAGGTGGATCGCTGACCATCATCGCAACAGCTCTGATTGATACGGGCTCGCGCATGGATGAGGTGATCTTTGAGGAATTCAAAGGCACGGGTAACTCTGAGATCGTTCTGGATCGCAAAGTCGCTGACAAGCGCGTCTTCCCGGCGATGGATATCCTCAAATCTGGGACCCGCAAAGAAGAGCTGCTGGTCGATAAGATGGATCTACAGAAAACCTATGTGCTGCGCCGTATCCTTAATCCAATGGGCACCACAGATGCGATTGAGTTTTTGATCTCAAAACTCAAGCAAACCAAGACAAATGCTGAGTTCTTCGATTCGATGAATACTTAACAAATTCAAAGAGTTAAATGATATGAGCACGATATATGCTCTCGCAACAGCACGCGGCAAAGCCGGGGTTGCAGTGGTCCGGATTTCCGGGCCACTGGCGTTTTCGGCTGTGCGCATTTTGGTAGGCGATTTGCCGCGACTAAGGCAGGCGGGCCTGCGAAAGCTGCGCGATTCCTCAGGCGATGTTCTGGATGAGGCGTTGGTTTTGCTCTTTGAAGATGGCCATAGCTTTACCGGCGAAGAAGTTGCTGAGCTTCAGCTGCACGGCTCCATCGCCACTGTCCAAGCGGTGCTGCGGAGTTTGGGCGAAATCGAAGGTCTCCGCCTGGCTGATCCGGGCGAATTTACCCGCCGCGCTTTGGAAAACGAGCGGTTGGATCTGGCCCAAGTCGAAGGGCTCGGTGATTTGATCGAGGCCGAAACAGAGGCCCAACGCAAACAAGCGATGCGGGTTCTTTCGGGCGTTTTGGGCGAAAAGGCAGCGATCTGGCGCAAAGATTTGATCCGGGCGGCGGCTCTGCTTGAGGCAACAATTGATTTTGCCGATGAAGATGTGCCGGTAGATGTTTCACCAGAAGTCTTGAGCCTGCTCGATGCCTCAACCGCTTCGCTTCAAGCCGAGCTGGCCGGAAGCGCCATGGCCGAACGCATTCGAGAAGGCTTTGAGGTTGCCATCGTTGGTCCGCCCAATGCAGGTAAATCAACGCTTCTTAACGCGCTTGCCGGCCGCGATGCCGCGATCACCTCTGAGATCGCCGGCACAACGCGCGATGTTATTGAGGTTCGTATGGATCTGCGCGGCCTTCCGGTCACGTTTCTTGATACAGCGGGCTTGCGTGAAACAGGCGATATTATTGAAAACATAGGCATAAAGCGCGCAGTTGAGCGGGCAGAGATGGCCGATCTGCGTGTCTTCCTGTCACCAGATGGTGCGGAGGTTAGTGCGCTAGAGATGCGCCCTGGCGATCTGTTTGTCCGCTCAAAGGCAGATATCTCGCCAACTGACGGGCTTTCTGTTTCTGCGAAAACAGGGGCGGGGATCGCCGAGCTTATCTCTCAAATCGCGAATACGCTTGAAGGTCGCGCTTCCGGCGCCTCAACAGCGACCCATGAGCGGCACCGCCAAGCTATCGCGCGCGCGCTTGATGCTTTGGCTTTGGCGCGAATCGAGGTATGCAACGGGCCTGACCGCGCCGAGCTGGCGGCCGAAGAAATGCGAACAGCGATCAGAGCGCTCGATTCGCTGGTTGGTTTGGTCGACGTAGAAAATATTTTGGACGAAATTTTTGCGTCGTTCTGTCTTGGAAAATGAGGATTGTTTCACGTGAAACATATTGATTTCGATGTCATTGTTATTGGCGGCGGCCATGCCGGAAGCGATGCAGCTTCGGCGGCCGCGCGCATGGGTGTTCGAACAGCCCTGATAACATTTACCCGAGATGGTATTGGCGTGATGTCCTGCAATCCAGCGATTGGCGGGCTTGGAAAAGGCCATTTGGTGCGTGAAATTGATGCTATGGATGGCGTCATGGGCCGGGTTGCCGATGTTGCGGGTATCCAGTTTCGACTTCTCAATCGGCGCAAAGGCCCAGCGGTGCAAGGCCCTCGCGCGCAGGCGGACCGGAAAATTTACCGCAAAACGATGCTGGCGGAGCTTACGGGGCAAGAAAGCCTATCGATTTTGGAGGGCGAGGTTACCGATCTGATAATGGATGGCGATACCGTTTGCGGCGTGGTTCTGGCTGACGGCGCAGAGGTTCGCGCGAAATCAGTTATCCTAACGACCGGAACGTTCCTGCGTGGCCTCATCCATATTGGTGACAAATCGTTTCCGGGCGGGCGGATGGGCGACAAGCCCTCGATCAAGCTGGCCGATAGAATTGAGGGCTTCGGTCTTCCGCTGGGTCGCTTGAAAACCGGAACGCCGCCGCGACTGGATGGAAAAACGATCCGCTGGGATGCTTTAGAAATGCAGCCGGGCGATGAAAAGCCGGTCGTTTTCTCGTTTTTGAATAAGGCGCCGGTTTCGCGCCAAATATCTTGCGGAATAACACACACGAATGCTCAAACGCATGAAATCATAAGGGAAAACCTTGATCGATCCGCAATGTATGGCGGGCATATTGATGGTGTTGGGCCGCGCTACTGCCCATCAATTGAGGATAAAGTCGTTCGGTTTGCGGATAAGGAATCGCATCAGATCTTTCTGGAGCCGGAAGGGCTCGATGTTGATACGGTTTATCCAAACGGCATATCCACGTCGCTCCCCGAGGATGTTCAAGAACGATATGTCCGCTCGATTTTTGGCTTGGAAGAGGTAAAAATCCTGCAACCGGGCTATGCTATCGAATATGATTACGTTGATCCGCGCGCGTTGAAGCCAAGCTTGGAGTTGCGTGATGTTCCCGGCCTCTATCTTGCTGGCCAGATAAATGGAACAACTGGATATGAGGAAGCCGCAGCCCAGGGAATGGTTGCCGGGCTTAATGCGGCGCGGGCCAGTCAAGAGCGCCCCCCAGCTGAGTTTAGTCGCACGAATTCCTATATTGGTGTGATGATTGACGATTTGATTTCGCGCGGAGTCTCGGAGCCCTACCGAATGTTTACCTCAAGGGCGGAGTTTAGGCTTTCCTTGCGCGCTGATAATGCTGATCAAAGGTTAACACCTTTGGCGGAGAGTCTGGGCTGTCTTTCGGAAGACCGGCTTCGTGCGTTTCAGGAGAAAGTACGAAAGCTAGGCGAGGCGAAAGAAAGTTTGGAGCAAGCTAGCTATACCTCAAAGGAGATCGCCTCTGCGGGTATCAAGGTAAGTGCTGATGGAACGCGTCGAAACGGCGTGCAGGTTCTTTCGTTTCCAGACGCGACCATTGAACAAATGTCTTTGCTTAACGCGGCGTTTAGCGAGGCAGATCCAGAGATTCAAGAGCAAGTCGCGCGGGATGCGCTCTATTCCAACTATTTGGAAAGACAGGATAAAGACGTGGCTGCGCTTCGACGGGATGAAGCTATCACCATTGACGATGGCTTTGATTACTCATCCCTTGTAGGGCTATCTAATGAGTTGCGAGACAAGCTTTCCCGGGCGCGCCCCGCTACAATTGGCCAAGCTGGCCGTATTGAAGGAATGACGCCGTCAGCACTAACTCTTGTTCTTACCCGTTTGCGCCAATCCCAAAAGCGGCGTGCGGTATGAACCCTACTGGCAGAGATGAGTTTTTGAAGTCGCTAGATGTTTCACGTGAAACAATCGAGCGCTTGGATGTGTTTGCAGGGCTCATATTAAAGTGGAACCCGGCGATCAACTTGATATCGAAGAGTAGCGTTGAGGGTCTTTGGGGCCGGCATTTCCAAGACTCAGCGCAAATTTTCAAGCTTTCTGGCGCGCCAACAGGCCTTTGGGCAGATTTTGGCACCGGAGGCGGCTTTCCTGGGCTGGTCGTAGCGATCCTAGCCGAGGAGCTGGCGCCCAAACTAAAGATTCTCTGCGTTGAATCCGATGTAAGGAAGGCGACCTTCTTGCGAACTGTAATCAGGGAAACAGGCATCTCCGCGACTGTGGTTTCTGAACGCATAGAATCGCTAGCCCCGTTAGGCGCCGAGATTATCAGTGCTAGAGCGCTGGCTTCGTTGAGCAAATTGATTGAATACGCCGGGCCTCACCTTTCTAAATCGGGGCATTGCCTGTTCTTGAAGGGTGCGATGGTTGAGAAAGAGCGCGCAGAAGCGCTTGAAAAGTGGCGATTTAGTTGCGAAGACTATCGGAGCGAAACGGATCAAGAAGCCGTAATTCTCAAAATTGGAGCGATCGAGCGTGTCTGATCCTACCCGGCCAAAGGCCCCCAAGATTATTGCTGTCGCAAACCAAAAAGGCGGTGTTGGCAAAACGACCACGACGATAAACCTTGCCGCCGGGCTTGTTGAGCTGGGCTACAACGTTTTGATCGTGGATCTTGACCCTCAAGGCAACGCCTCAACCGGTCTTTCGGTAGATGATCGCGAGCTTACAACCTATGATTTGATTTTGGACGAGGCGCCTCTGGCTGATGTAATTCATACGACCATGATTGAAGGGCTGTGGATTACGCCGGCGAATTCTGATTTGAGCTCCGCAGACATCGAAATGGTGAGCCATGAGAAGCGCAGCCATCTTTTGCATGACGCGCTTCGCCAGCCCGCGATTGATATCTATGCCTTTGATTTCATTCTCATAGATTGCCCGCCTTCGCTTAGCCTTCTGACGGTTAATGCCATGGTTGCGGCTGATTCAGTGCTTGTTCCACTGCAGTGCGAGTTTTTCGCTCTTGAAGGGCTTTCGCAACTTATGTTGACGATCCGTGAGGTGCGTCAGACGGCGAATAAAAACCTTCGGATCGAAGGCGTTGTGCTGACGATGTACGATGCGCGCAACAATTTGACCAAGCAAGTTGAGGAAGATGTTCGCAAAACATTGGGCGAGATGGTCTTTAGGACGGTAATTCCGCGCAATGTGCGTGTGAGCGAGGCGCCGTCTTTTGGAGTTCCAGTGTTGGAATATGATAGCGAGTCCCGCGGAAGCGAGGCCTATCGTTTGCTTTCGGAAGAAATTTCCGCACGATACGCAGGTTAGGAGAAAATTCGAAATGACGGGTAAATCACAAAAATCTCGTGGCCTTGGCCGAGGACTTTCCGCGCTTATGGCCGATGTTGAGCCGCGTACTTCTGAGGAAGAGGTGGGCACGTCACGTCGTATGGATCAAATGGTCCCGATTGAGAAGATTCACCCAAACCCAGAGCAGCCACGCCGCAGTTTCGGGCAAGATGAGCTGGATGATCTCGCGCGTTCGATCGCTGAAAAGGGTGTTATCCAACCTATCATAGTCCGTGAATATCCCGCTAATTCAGGTACTTACCAAATTGTCGCTGGAGAACGCCGCTGGCGCGCTTCTCAGATCGCTAAGCTGCATTCGGTTCCAGTCATTTTTCGGGACTACAATGATACCGAAGTTCTCGAAATCGCCATTATCGAGAATATTCAGCGGGCGGATCTCAATCCTGTCGAGGAGGCCGCAGGCTATCGGCAACTGATGGATAAGTTTGGGCATACACAGGAAAAGCTTGCTGCAGCACTTGGAAAGAGCCGCAGCCATATCGCAAATTCGATGCGTTTGTTGGGGCTGCCTGAGGGCGTTCGCGATTTGCTTGAGCAAGGAAAGCTGACTTCTGGTCACGCTCGGGCGCTTATCACTGCGCAAGATCCGATGGCGCTGGCAAATCAAATCGTGGCTGGCGGGCTATCGGTTCGAGAAGCTGAGCGGTTGGCTAAAGCGCCAAAACTTGCGAAGAAACCCTTGAAGACGAAGAGCTCTAGCGTTGAAAAAGATGCAGACACGCGCGCTTTGGAAGGGGATTTGGCCGCTGCCTTGCGTATGAAAGTCGTTGTGGATCATACGCCTGGTCAGGAAGCCGGAAAAATTACGATTTCATACAAAACATTGGATGATCTTGACGAGCTTTGCCGCAAACTTTCGCTCTGATTAGGCGAGAAGTTCGCGCAATATTGCGTTGAGTACCGGTCGGCCCGATTTCGTTAGGCGGAGCCGTCCCTGCTCAATCTGTATGAGCCCGAATTCAGACAAGCCTTTGATTTTATTTGAATAATCTACATCTGAGAGCGCGCCAAGCGCCTTTAGGCTGATGCCTTCGTTTACACGCAGCCCCATCATCAGCATTTCAACGGCCTGATCTTCGCTATCAATTTCCTGCCGGAGATTTTCTCCATTTCCTGCCTCGGCGTCTTTTAGCCACTGGGTTGGTGCGAGCGCGGTCTCAGTCGCATGCCGCCGCCCATCCAGCGTTAGGCGTCCATGCGCGCCTGGGCCGATGCCGATGTAGTCGCCGGCTTGCCAATAAATCAGATTGTGGCGGCTTTCATTGCCGTTTTTGGCGTGATTAGACACTTCATAGGCGGGAAGGCCGGCTTTTCCCGTAAGCTCTTGGGTCAGTTCATACATGTCTGCGGCGAGGTCTTCGTTTGGCAAGCCTTTGAGTTTTCCTCGGGCCGCGCGATCGCCAAAAGCGGTGCCTTCCTCAATTGTGAGTTGGTAGAGCGACAGATGATCGGCAGCCATCAACAGCGCCTCATCCAACTCATCGCGCCAAGCGTTCAGGGTTTGATTTTGGCGGGCGTAGATCAGATCAAAACTAACGCGCTCAAAGGTCGAGCGGGCAATATCAAAAGCAGCGCGAGCTTCGGTAACGGAATGAAGGCGACCAAGGGCGCGCAGATCGGGATCGTTCAGCGCTTGGATACCCATAGAAATTCGGTTTACGCCTGCATCGCGGTAGCCTTGGAAGCGACCAGCTTCGACTGATGTCGGGTTGGCCTCGAGCGTGATTTCGATGTCGTTGGATTGGGGCCAAGCGGCGCGAATTGTCTCTAGGATTGAGGCGACCAGTTCGGGCGCCATCATCGAGGGTGTACCGCCGCCAAAAAACACAGAATTTAGGATGCGTCCCGGCGTTTCCTCGGCGGCACGTTTGATTTCGCGGATATAGGTGGCTTGCCAGCGGGCCTGATCTATTGAGGCCACGACATGGGAATTGAAATCGCAATAGGGGCATTTGGCCTGGCAAAAAGGCCAGTGAATATAGAGCCCAAAACCACCCTGTTGCGAGCCTGTCATCTTTAGCCCTTAAACGCCGTAACTTCGATCTCAACCTTCATCTCTGGGCGGATCAACCCTGCGATGATCATGGTCGCGGCCGGACGGATATCGCCAAGGGCTTCGCCAAGCGCGGGGATCAATTCTTCAACCAAAGCGTTGTCGGTCACCGTGTATTGAACGCGCGCGATGTCGCTCATAGCAAAGCCCGCTTCCGTAAGCACTTTGGCAATGGTGGCAAAGCAGTTGCGCGCCTGGTCGGCGATGCTGTCTGGCATTTCCATCGTTGCGTAATCATAGCCGGTTACGCCGGAAACAAAGCACCAGTCGCCCTGAACGACAGCGCGGGAATAGCCCATGGTCTTTTCAAAATCGGAGCCAGTTGTGATAAGCTTACGATCAGTCATTTTTCGCCTCAAAGCAAAGGGTTACGAGTTTTTCGAAGGCAACAGCGCGATGGCTCATGCCGTGTTTTTTCGCGGGATCCATTTCACCAAAAGTGACTGAATGCCCGTCTGGAATAAAGATCGGATCAAAGCCAAAACCAAGATCGCCGCGCATGGGCCAAGTGATGCTTCCCGCGACTTTGCCTTCAAAGATTTCATCATGGCCGTCGGGCCAAGCGATGCACAATGTGGCGCAGAACTGGGCGTTGCGTGGCTTAGGCGCGGACTTCTCTTCTAGCAGGTTCCAGACCTTTTCCATCGCCATAGGGAAATCGCGCCCTTGCGGTGTTTCAGCCCAGTCAGCGGTATAAACGCCGGGCGCGCCATCCAGCGCATCAATCATAATGCCGCTATCATCGGAAAGGGCTGGGAGGCCGCTTTTTTGCGCGGCGAAATGGGCTTTGATCCGGGCGTTTCCGGCAAAGGTATCTTCCGTCTCATCAGGCTCATCAAAGCCAAGTGATCCGGCGGAAATAACCTCGATACCGAAAGGGGCAAGCAGCGCGGTTATCTCGCGCAGCTTGCCAGCATTATGCGAGGCAAGAACAAGCTTCTTGCCATCGAACTTACGCATCTACGGCGGCCTTTTGCGCGAGGATCAGCTCTGCGATGCCTTTTTCGGAAAGGTCGATCAACTCGTTCATTTGCGCGCGCGAATAGGTCGAACCTTCGGCCGACATTTGGACCTCAACCATTTGGCTTGCGCCGAGCATGATGAAATTCCCATCAACACCGGCTTCGCTATCCTCGGGATAATCCAGATCAAGCACGGGCTGGCCAGCGTAGATCCCGCAGGAAACAGCCGCGACGTGATCGGTCAGCGGGTCGGATGTGATATCGCCAGCCTTCAGCAGCTTATTGACCGCAAGACGCAAAGCAACCCAGCCGCCGGTGATGGATGCGCAGCGCGTTCCGCCATCCGCTTGGATCACATCGCAATCGACGGTGATTTGACGCTCGCCAAGGGCAGAGCGATCAACGCCTGCGCGCAGTGAGCGACCGATAAGGCGCTGAATTTCTACGGTACGGCCGCCTTGTTTGCCAGCGGTCGCTTCGCGGCGCATCCGCGTATTTGTGGCGCGCGGCAGCATGCCATATTCAGCCGTGACCCAGCCAAGGCCGGTATTGCGCAAAAAGGGCGGCACGCGCTCTTCAATCGTTGCCGTGCAAAGCACATGCGTATCGCCGCAGCGGATCATGCAAGACCCTTCTGCATGGCGGGTTACGCCGGTTTCGATCGAAATCGAGCGCATTTCATCAATTTTTCTGCCTGAGGGACGCATAGCTTTACCTTTCCGCTGGTTCTGCGCAGACATATCCACGCCCATGCCCATGGCGCAACCCCGATTGACGCGCCGCGCACTTCGATCTTTAGTGTATGCGCAAAGAGAACAGGCGAAATGGTAGATAAAACCGATCTTCTTTCCGAGATGAACGACCGCTCGCGCGAAGTGTTTCGCCGCGTGGTTGAGGGCTATCTGAGCAGCGGAGAGCCGGTCGGTTCGCGCAGCCTGACGCGAGAGATGAGTCAGAAGGTCTCGGCCGCCACCATTCGCAATGTGATGCAAGACCTCGAGTATCTGGGCCTGCTTGATTCGCCGCATGTTTCTGCCGGGCGCATTCCAACGCAGATCGGTTTGCGGATGTTTGTCGATGGCTTGCTCGAGGTTGGTGATGTCGCCAGCGCGGATCGCGAGAAAATCGATGCGACTTTGGGCGAGAATAAGCGTGATGTGGGCTCGATGTTGGATCGTGTTGGTTCTGCACTTTCGGGTCTAACAAAGAGCGCAAGCCTCGTTTTGACGCCAAAGCACGAAGCCCCGATCAAACATATCGAGTTTGTCAGCCTTGGCCACGAGCGCGCGCTGATCGTTTTGGTTTATGCCGATGGGCATGTTGAAAACCGGGTTTTCAAACCGTCGCCCGGCCAAACGCCATCCTCGATGCGCGAAGCGGCGAACTTTGTGAATTCTCTCGCAGAGGGGCGAACGCTTACCGAGTTAAGCGCCGTTATCGCCAAAGAGATCAAAGCGCGGCGCCAAGAGCTGAATAGTCTGGCGGCAGAAATGGTCGAAAACGGAGCCGCGATCTGGGAGGGCGAGGGTGATTCCTATGAGCGGCTGATTGTGCGCGGTCGGGCCAATCTTCTGGGTGACGGTGCGGAAGCCGAAGAGCTGGATCGCATCCGCAGCCTCTTTGATGATCTCGAAAAGAAGCGAGATATCGCTGATTTTCTTGAAATG
Source organism: Halocynthiibacter sp. (assembly GCA_047631555.1). Classification (GTDB taxonomy): domain Bacteria; phylum Pseudomonadota; class Alphaproteobacteria; order Rhodobacterales; family Rhodobacteraceae; genus JBLHZY01. The sequence goes on from JBLHZY010000002.1 coordinate 160,506, forward strand.
GCCGAGGATGGCGACGGTGTTCGCATTTTTATTGGCTCTGAGAACAAGCTTTTTTCACTTTCGGGTTCCTCTTTGGTGGTCTCTCCCTATATGAACGCTGATCGTAAGATTATCGGTGCTGTGGGCGTAATTGGGCCAACGCGGCTTAACTACGGACGCATCGTACCGATTGTTGATTACACGGCGCAACTGGTTGGGCGTTTATTGTCCGACCGGGGGTAAGAGGTAGAATGAATGGCAGACCCGACGAACGAAACATACGAAGATAGCGATGCAGCGCTCGAAGCGATGGCAAACGAGACGCCTGATTTTGAGGGCGAAACGCTTGATCAGATCGAACAGCTGACCGCTGAGCGCGATGATATGCGCGACCGCTTTATGCGCGCTCTGGCTGATGCGGAGAATTCGCGCAAACGTAGCGAGAAAGATCGCCGCGAGGCCGAGCAATATGGCGGCTCAAAATTGGCGCGCGATATGCTGCCAGTTTTTGACAATATGAAGCGCGCGATCGAAGCAATGGCCGAAGATCAGCGTGAGGCACAGTCTGCATTGATTGAAGGCATTGAGCTGACAATGCGCGAGCTGCTTACTGTGTTTAACAAGCATGGGATTGAGATGCTTTCGCCCGAAGTTGGCGATCGCTTTGATCCGCAGGTTCATCAGGCAATGTTTGAAGCGCCCGTGCCCGGAACGAAGGCCGGCGATGTTATCCAGGTGATGACCCAAGGCTTTATGCTTCATGATCGTCTGTTGCGGCCCGCGCAGGTTGGCGTTAGCTCAACTCCCGGCTAAGCCTTTCAATTCATAGATCAATTTTAGCGCCTCCATGGGTGTTAGCTCGTCGGGGATCACCTCGGCGAGCTTTTCTTCGGCGGCAGAAGCTTTTGTTGGGGTCGCGGCGCGTGGGGGCGGCGCGGCAAAAAGCGGCAGATCATTTATGATTGCTTTGGGGTTGGCGGCAGCCTCAGATTGGCCCTTCTCAAGCGCATCCAGAACAACGCGCGCACGATCAACAACAACCTGCGGCAGGCCGGCAAGTCGTGCGACTTGAACGCCATAGCTGCGATCCGCGCGCCCTTTGATCACCTCGTGCAAGAAGATCACGTCGCCATCCCATTCCTTCACCGTGACGGTCGCATTTTCAACGCCGCTCAGCTTATCGCTGAGGGCGGTCATCTCGTGATAATGGGTGGCAAAAAGTGCGCGGCATTTGTTGGCATCGTGCAGATGCTCCATCGTGGCCCATGCGATCGACAGCCCGTCATATGTGGCCGTGCCGCGCCCGATCTCATCAAGGATAACAAGCGCGCGATCATCGGCTTGGTTAAGAATGGCGGCCGTTTCGACCATCTCAACCATGAAGGTCGAGCGGCCACGCGCCAGATCATCCGATGCGCCAACGCGGCTAAAGAGTTGGCTAACGATCCCGATATGTGCCGATTTCGCCGGAACATAGGCGCCCATTTGCGCAAGCAAAGCGATCAGAGCGTTTTGGCGCAGGAAGGTTGATTTACCGGCCATGTTTGGCCCGGTCAAAAGCCAGATGCTTGCGCCGTCTCGCCCATCGCTCAGGCCGCAATCGTTGGCGACAAAGCTTTGCCCGCCCTGTTTGCGCAGGGCTTGTTCGACAACAGGGTGCCTTCCGCCAATAATTTCAAAGGCGCGGCCATCATCTACGAGCGGTCGGCTCCAATTTTCAGCGCGGGCAAGGTCCGCAAGCGCGGTCGCAAGATCGATTTCCGCCAATGCGCGTGCGGCGCCGTGGATCAGAGCAGAAGCCTCAACAATCGCGCGCTTTAAGGTGTCATAGAGCCGCTTTTCAATCTCAAGAGCGCGCCCTCCCGCGTTGAGAATCTTTGTCTCCATTTCGCTGAGCGCGATGGTTGTAAAGCGAACTGCGCTTGCTGTTGTTTGGCGATGAATGAAGCTTTCCGAGAGGGGCGGCGAAAGCATTTTCTCGGCATGAGCGGCTGTTGTTTCGATGAAATAGCCAAGCACATTGTTATGTTTGATCTTGAGCGCGTTGATGCCTGTATCAGCGATGTAGTCCTGCTGAAGGCCTGCGATTACGCTTCGCCCTTCATCGCGCAGCTTGCGCGCCTCATCGAGATCGGAATCGTAACCCGGCGCAATAAATCCGCCATCACGCGCTAGAATTGGGGGCTCTGCAACAAGCGCTTGGTCGAGAAGCTCAATAAGATCATCATGTCCTATCAGGTTCTTTGCGGCCTCCGCCAGCAAATCAGGCGCTTTGCCGCCAAGCAAATCGCGCACCGCGCCAGCTTGCCCTAAGCCGTCACGAATAGCGGCTAGATCGCGCGGGCCGCCGCGATCAAGAGCGAGGCGGGACAGGGCGCGATCCATATCCGGAACGCTGCGCAGTGCTTCGCGAAGATCGGAGCAAATGCGGCTCTGTTCCACCATAAAAGCAATGGAATCGTGACGGGCGGAGATTTCCGCGATGTCTTGCGAGGGGCTGGAAAGCCGCCGCTCAAGCAAGCGGCCGCCGCCTGATGTAACGGTGCGATCAATCGCGGAAATCAATGATCCTTCACGCCCGCCTGAAAGCGCATGGGTTATCTCAAGATTGCGCCGTGTCGCGGCATCGATTTGAACCGAGCCACTCAGGGCTTCACGCATTGGGGGGCGCAGCAGCGGAAGCTTACCCTTTTGGGTGATGTCGAGATAATCAATGATCCCGCCCATTGCGCCTTGTTCGGCGCGGGTGAATTGCCCGTAGGCCTCAAGCGAGGCGACATTGAACAGGCTGCACAGCTTTTCATCGGCAGAGCTGCTGTCAAAAGAGCCGCGCGCAAGCGGGGTAAGTGAGGTGCCGAAATCAGAGACTAATTCAGCCAAATCGGCCTCTAAACTCTCTGATATGATCAGCTCTCGCGGGGCAAGACGGGCAAGTTCAGGCCCGAGGCGGAGCCGCGAACAGGGCATAACGCGAAATTCGCCGGTCGAGATATCAACCCAAGCCAAAGCGCCCGCTTCGCGCACCTCGCTAAAGGCAGCGAGATAATTGTGCCGCCGGGCATCAAGCAGGCTTTCTTCCGTAAGCGTTCCGGGCGTCACAAGGCGGACGACATCGCGCTTCACCACAGATTTCGAGCCGCGCTTTTTCGCCTCAGCCGGATTTTCCATCTGCTCGCACACGGCCACACGAAAGCCTTTGCGGATCAGCGTGAGCAGGTAGCCCTCTGCCGCGTGATGGGGCACGCCGCACATGGCAATATCTTCGCCAAGGTGTTTGCCTCGCTTTGTCAGCGCGATGTCGAGGGCTGCTGCTGCGGCTTTTGCATCGTCAAAAAAGAGCTCATAGAAATCGCCCATGCGGTAGAACAAAAGCGCGTCCGGGTAGCCCGCTTTCAACTCTAAATACTGCGCCATCATCGGCGTTACATTGGCATTTGACGATGACACAGATCGGCCCCCCGGCTTGATTAGCGGCCACCTTACAAAGTCAAACTGCGGCAATAAAGCCAAGAGTTGAGGTTTTGTTTGAGGCGAGCGCGTCTTGTCGTTAAAAGCATGAAACTATTGCGTTCAGGAGGCCTCAAAAGCGGCATGTCGAAAACACGAATAACATCGGAAGAGGCGCTTGCCTTTCACCTCGAGCCGCGGCCCGGAAAATTTGACGTCACGCCATCGGTGCCGATGTCGACTCAGCGCGATCTCTCGTTGGCCTATTCGCCCGGCGTTGCGGTTCCCTGCGAGGCGATCGCGGCCAACCCTGAAACGGCCTATGATTATACCAACAAGGGCAATCTTGTTGCGGTGATTACCAATGGGACGGCTGTTTTGGGCCTTGGCAATCTCGGCGCGCTTGCGTCCAAGCCGGTGATGGAGGGCAAAGCCGTTCTCTTTAAGCGGTTCGCGGATGTGAACTCGATCGATATCGAGCTTGATACCGAAGACCCCGAGGCCTTTATCAATGCGGTCAAGCTGATGGGGCCGACGTTTGGCGGTATCAATCTTGAGGATATCAAGGCGCCTGAGTGCTTCATCATCGAGCAGCAGCTCAAAGAAGCGATGGATATTCCGGTTTTCCATGATGATCAGCACGGAACAGCTGTGATTTGTGCTGCGGGTCTGATCAACGCGCTGCATATTTCGGGCAAGAAAATCGAAGACGTAAAGATCGTTTTGAACGGCGCTGGCGCGGCTGGGATTGCTTGCCTTGAGCTGGTGAAGTCTATGGGCGCGCGCCACGATAATTGCATCATGTGCGACACAAAAGGCGTGATCTATCAGGGCCGCACCGAGGGCATGAACCAGTGGAAATCTGCCCACGCCGCCAAGACGGATGCGCGCGTTCTTGCGGATGCGATGAAGGATGCGGATGTGTTTTTGGGCGTTTCGGCCAAGGGCGCGGTGACGGCAGAGATGGTTGCCTCTATGGCGCCGAACCCTGTGATTTTTGCCATGGCGAACCCTGATCCAGAGATTACACCGGAAGAAGCGCATGCCGTTCGCGAGGATGCGATCGTTGCGACGGGGCGCTCTGATTATCCCAATCAGGTGAACAATGTTTTGGGCTTTCCGTATCTCTTTCGCGGGGCGCTCGATATCCATGCCCGCGCGATCAATGACGAGATGAAGATCGCATGCGCGCGCGCTCTTGCCGCTTTGGCGCGCGCAGATGTGCCTGATGAGGTTGCTCTGGCCTATGGGCGCAAGCTTGCCTTTGGGCGCGACTATATTATCCCAACCCCCTTTGATCCGCGCTTGATTTATACGATCCCGCCAGCGGTTGCTAAGGCGGGGATGGACACAGGCGTTGCCCGTCGCCCGATCATCGATATGGAAGGCTACGAGCATTCGCTTAAGGCCCGGATGGATCCCACGGCGCAAATTCTGCAGGGCATGTATGCGCGTGCGCGTTCTGCGCAAGCGCGGATGATTTTTGCCGAGGGCGATGATCCTCGTGTGCTGCGCGCGGCCGTTGCTTATCAGCGTAACGGGCTTGGAAAAGCGCTCGTTGTTGGGCGTGAAACGGATGTTGCTGAGAAGCTGAAAGCCGAAGGGATGGAGGATGCGATTGGCGAGTTGGAGATCGTCAACGCGGCCAACACAGAGCATCTGGATGCTTATAAATCCTTCCTTTACAACCGCTTGCAACGCTCAGGCCATGATCGCCATGACATTCATCGCCTTGCCGCGCGTGATCGTCACGTCTTCTCGGCATTGATGCTCGCGCATGGGCATGGCGATGGTTTGGTTACAGGCGCAACCCGTAAATCTGCGCATGTTTTGGGGCTGATCAACAATGTGTTTGATGCCAGCGCCAAAGATGGGGCGGTTGGCGTTACGGCATTGCTGAACAAGGGCAAGATCATCTTGATCGCGGATACGCTTGTGCACGAATGGCCGGATGAAAATGATCTGGCGGATATTGCAGAGCACGCCGCCGCCGTTGCCCGCGATATGGGGCTTGAGCCGCGCGTGGCGTTTGCCAGCTTCTCTACCTTTGGCTATCCGATTTCGGAGCGCTCCGAGAAAATGCACAAAGCGCCCAAGGTCTTGGATACGCGCAATGTCGATTTCGAATACGATGGCGAGATGACTGTCGATGTGGCGCTGAATATGGAGGCGATGGCGCATTATCCGTTCTGCCGCCTGACTGGGCCGGCCAATGTTTTGGTTGTGCCTGCGCGTCATTCGGCTTCGATCTCGGTCAAGTTGATGCAGGAAATGGCGGGGGCAACAGTGATTGGCCCGATCCTGACTGGCGTCGATAAGCCTATCCAAATCTGTTCAACCGGCTCTACTGTGAATGACATTCTCAACATGTCTGCCATCGCCGCCTGTGGTGTCGGCCAGACGAAGGGCAAATAAAAAGGGGGCGCGCTGTGGCAATCTATTGCTTGGGGTCGATCAATATCGATCACATATACCGCGTGCCCCATTTGCCAGCGCCAGGGGAAACTTTGGCAGCGCTTTCTTATCAGCCGATGCTTGGCGGGAAGGGCGCGAATCAATCCATCGCAGCGGCGCGGGCGGGCAGAGATGTCCATCATATCGGCGCTGTCGGGCCGGATGGGGATTGGATCGTTGCGCGGATGCGCGCGCTCGGCGTTGGCGTTGAGGATATTCGCCTCTCGGATAAGGCGACGGGCGCGGCAGTTGTGAATGTTGATCTCGCTGGCGAGAATGCCATCGTGATTTTTTCCGGCGCCAATAATGATCAGGACGAGGCGCATTTGCGCGCCGCTTTGGCCAATGCGGGGCCCGGCGATACGCTGCTTTTACAGAACGAGACCAATCTTCAGGTAGAGGCTGCTGAGATCGGCGCGGCCAAAGGCATGCGGGTGATATATTCCGCGGCGCCGTTTGATCTTGAGGCTGTGCGCGCTGTGATCAAAAGCGTCTCTATATTGGCGGTAAATGCGCTTGAGGCGGATCAGCTTTGCGCAGCTTTTGGTACCGAACTTGCCGCGCTGCCTGTACCGCAAATACTTGTTACGCGTGGAAGTGAGGGCGCTGAGTGGCGCTCAAACGAGACGGGTGAGCGGGTGTTTTTGCCCTCTGTTGCGGTCGTACCAGTGGATACGACGGGCGCGGGCGATACGTTTGCCGGGTATTTTGCTGCAGGCTTGGATCAAGGAATGCTTCCCGAGGCGGCGCTTGATTTGGCGCGCCATGCTGCCGCGCTAAAGGTAACGCGCCAAGGAACGGGGGAAGCGATTCCAAGCTTGGCCGAGGTTTCAGCCTTTAGAGAGACGAAAAAGGGCGAGGTCTAAACCCCGCCCCAATCACTTTCGGCTTTATGAGAGCCTATTTCTTCAGCCGACGATCGCGCGCGGCCAAAAGCTTGAGGCGCAGCGCGTTGAGCTGAATAAAGCCAGCTGCATCTTTTTGATCATATGCGCCTGCATCATCTTCAAAGGTCACATGCGCTTCTGAATAGAGCGAATGATCGGACCAGCGGCCAACAGTGCGCGCGAGGCCTTTGTAAAGCTTGAGGCGCACGGTTCCTGTGACATGCTCTTGGCTGTGATCGATCAGCGCCTGCAGCATTTCGCGCTCGGGCGAATACCAGAAGCCGTTGTAGATCAGCTCGGCGTATTTTGGCATGATCTCATCTTTGAGGTGGGCTGCGCCGCGATCAAGCGTGATTTGCTCAATGCCGCGGTGCGCTTCAAGAAGGATCGTGCCGCCGGGGGTCTCATAGATCCCGCGCGATTTCATCCCAACAAAGCGTCCCTCAACCAGATCGAGGCGACCAATGCCATGTTTGCGGCCGTATTCATTCAGCTCGGTCAAAACAGTTGCGGGCGACATTGCGACGCCATTGATGCCAACCGCATCGCCGCGCTCGAACTCGACCTCGATATATTCGGGCGTGTTGGGCGCATCCTCCGGCGCGACCGTGCGCTGATAGACATAATCCGGCGCTTCATCGGCCGGATTTTCAAGCACTTTGCCCTCGGAGGAGGTGTGCAACAGGTTTGCATCAACTGAGAAAGGCGCTTCGCCGCGTTTGTCTTTGGCAACGGGGATTTGGTGCTGTTCGGCAAATTCCAAAAGCTTGGTGCGCGAGGAAAGTTCCCACTCGCGCCAAGGAGCGATGACCTTGATATCCGGGTTCAGCGCATAAGCGGCCAGCTCGAAACGCACCTGATCATTGCCTTTGCCGGTCGCGCCGTGGGCCACAGCATCCGCGCCCGTTTCGGCAGCGATTTCAACGAGGCGCTTGGAAATCAATGGGCGCGCGATGGACGTTCCGAGCAGGTAGAGCCCTTCGTAAAGCGCATTGGCACGAAACATCGGGAAGACGAAATCGCGCACGAACTCTTCGCGAACATCTTCGATATAGATGTTTTCCGGCGCGATCCCGAGCAGCTCGGCTTTGGCGCGGGCGGGCTCAAGCTCTTCGCCTTGGCCCAGATCGGCAGTAAAGGTAACGACTTCGCAGCCATATTCCGTTTGCAGCCATTTCAGGATGATCGAGGTATCAAGTCCGCCAGAATAGGCGAGAACAACTTTTTTCGGCGCTTGCATAGTGGGCATCCCTTGGTGGCGTATATCGACGCGCGGATATAGGGTTTTGGCGCCAAGGGCAAGGTTTGGCGGCGATTGTTGCGCTTTGGCTGGGCGGGTGCGAATGTGCGAAAACCATAAGGAGAATTCGAAGTGTTGGCTTGGCAGATCATTACCCATTCGGTGCGGCAGGTTTTTGGCAATCTGGGGCCTGCCTTGCGCATTTCTGCTTTGCTCATGGCGATCCAGTTTTCGGTCACAACGTGGTTTACCTCGCGGATGACAGAGCTTGGCCTTGCCGATCCGCTTAATCCGCCGAGCGAGGTTCCGGCCGGGGTTGGGGCGAGCTCTTTGGCGATGCTGATTGTTGCACTTGTGGCGGGGCCTTGGGTCGCTGTGGCCTGGCATCGTTATGTCTTGCTTGAGGAAGAGCCGGGCGCGGCATTGCCGGCTTGGAATGGCGCGCGCTGGGCGGCCTATATATGGGCGATGCTGCGGGTTGGGATTGTGGTTGTTGGGGCGGTCTTTATTGGGCTGGTTGTTCTGGGAACCATCCTCACGGTGCTTGGTGTGATGACGCAGAGCAATGCGCCCAAGCTGACGATTATCGCTTTGATAGCGGGTACATATATTGGCTATCGGCTGTGTTTGGTGATGCCTGCGGCGGCGCTTGGCGAGCGGATGAGCATTGGCGCTTCGTGGAAAGCAACAGCGCCGGGCAGTAAGCAGATTGTCTTTCTGGCGATGATCCTGCTTGGCATGTCGCTGAGCGTTCCGGTTATCGGCGTGACGATCTCGGCGGCCTCTCCGGCGATTGGGATGCTGGTTCAAATGGTTATTTCTTGGGGGCTGTTTTTGATCGGGGCGAGTGTGATGACGACGCTTTATGGTCATTTCCATCAGGGCCGCGCGCTTGTTGGGGGGTTGAAGTGAGCGCGTTTTGCACATCGGCTGATGCGGCCATGGGCGAGATGCGGGCGTTGTTTGATCCGACGCCGCTTCAGCGCAATGATTTTCTGTCGCAGAAATTTGATGCGGATATTTGGCTCAAGCGCGAAGATCTTACGCCGGTGCGATCTTATAAAATTCGCGGTGCGTTTAATGCGATGCGCAAGGTGCGGATGGCCGCGCCAGAGCAGGAGCTGTTTGTTTGCGCCAGTGCGGGAAATCATGCGCAAGGCGTGGCCTTTGCCTGCCGTCATTTCAATGTGCGCGGCGTGATTTTTATGCCTGTGACGACGCCCGAGCAGAAGATTGCCAAGACCCGAACCTTTGGCGGGGATGCGATCGAAATTCGCCTTATTGGTGACTATTTTGATGATACTTTGGCGGCGGCAAAAGAGTTCTGTACGCAAGCAGGGGCGCATTTTCTTGCCCCGTTTGATGATGCGGATGTGATTGAAGGCCAAGCCTCTGTTGGCGCTGAAATTCTTGCGCAGATGGGCGAGGCGCCGGATATGATCGTGATGCCTGTTGGCGGCGGTGGGCTTTCGGCGGGGATCAAGAGCTATCTCGCGGGCAAAGAGGCGGCGATTGATTTGCGCTTTGTCGAGCCGCTTGGCGGGATGAGCCTTGCGGCGGCGCTTGAAGCTGGCGCGCCGGTGACGCTGAACAAGGTTGATAGTTTTGTGGATGGCGCGGCGGTTGCGCGGATTGGGGCGCTGCCTTTTGAGGTGCTGTGTGATGTCGATCGGGAGGATGTTTTTGCCGCTCCCGAAGATCGGATTTGCACGACGATACTTGAGATGCTCAATATTGAAGGCATCGTGCTTGAGCCTGCGGGCGCGCTTTCTGTTGATGTTCTGAGTGAGCTTGCCGATCAAATTCGCGGCAAAACGATTGTCTGTATCACCTCGGGCGGGAACTTTGATTTTGAGCGACTTCCCGAGGTCAAAGAGCGTGCGCAGCGATACATGGGACGCAAGAAATACTTCATTCTGCGCCTGCCCCAGCGCCCGGGTGCTTTGCGTGATTTTCTTGAAATGCTCGGCCCAGAGGATGACATCGCGCGCTTTGAGTATCTCAAAAAGTCAGCGCGAAATTTCGGGTCGGTTTTGATAGGGATCGAAACAAGCAACGCGGCGAATTTTCAGGCGCTATTTGCGCGCCTTGATGCGGCCGGGCTGGTCTTTCGCGATATCACCAATGACGAAACGGTCGCCCAGTTCATCCTTTAAACGGGCAAAAGCTCATCCACCTTTTCGACAAACTGCTGCCGCGACAGATCAAAGGCCGCGAGAATTTCAGGAAGCTGAATGGCCGATTGCTGGCCTTGCGCTGCCTGTGTTTCGCCAATCTGGCAAAGCGAGGAAAAATGCGAGAAGCCAAGATTAAGGGCGCTGCCTTTTAGAAAATGAAGCTGCTCTTCGTATTGGTCGGGATTGGGCGCGCTTTTGAGCTGTTCAATCACCTCATCAACCTCTTCAAGAAACAGCAATACAACCTCATTGAAATCCTCAACGCCAACTTCGCTGCGCAGTTCGTTAACTCGGATCCAATCAATCATTTTCGTTCCTTTTGCGGCCACCATGCATAGGCAGAACAGACTTAGGCTAGGGTTCTTCGGTTAAGGCCGGGTAACCAAAACCCGCCAAAACCGGGAAAATTTTACATTTAAGTCTGCATTAAGTCGCCGCGCGTAAACCCAGAAGAAATCCGGTCTGTCCGGTGATATCTGTAGGAGATACGCAGAGTGACGGTTGCGCTTAAAATTCAAGAAGCGGCAAGTCCGGTTCCCGATCAGGGGGTCGTGCGAAAAGTCTTGGTTGTAGACGATAGCCGCGCGCAACGGCGTATTTTGTCCTCCTATTTGGCCCGCTGGGGATATCAGGTTTTCGAAGCAGAATCGGGCATGGATGCGCTAACGGTTTGTAGCGAGCAAGACATTGATTTGATTGTGAGCGATTGGATGATGCCGGGGATGAACGGGCTTGATTTCTGTCGTGAATTCCGTGGGTTAGACCGTGAGAACTACGGATATTTTATTTTGCTTACCTCCAAGAGTGAAAAGGCCGAAATTGCGCGCGGCCTTGATGTTGGGGCCGACGATTTTCTGACAAAGCCCGTCGCGGGCGATGAGCTTTTGGCCCGTATTCGCGCAGGCGAGCGCATTTTGGCAATGGAGCGCGAGCTTACCGAAAAAAACCGCCTCGTTTCGTCAACGCTCGCTGAAATTTCAACGCTCTACGAATCGCTGGATCGGGATTTGATTGAAGCGCGTAAATTGCAGCAATCCTTGGTGCGAGAACGCTTTCGGGATTTTGGCCCGGCGCAGGTCTCGCTCTTTTTGCGCCCCTGTGGCCATGTTGGCGGCGATCTTGTCGGGTTTTTCCCCATCAACGAAACACAAATCGGCGCCTTCTCCATTGATGTCTCGGGTCACGGCGTCGCATCTGCATTGATGACAGCGCGTCTGGCGGCCTATCTTTCCGGCGCATCGCCTTCGCAAAACCTCGCTCTTAAGCAAAACAGCGATGGAACCTATGCACCGTTGCCGCCATCCGAAGTTGCCGAGCGCCTCAATCGCCTCATCCTTGAGGAGATGGAGACCGAGCACTATTTCACAATGCTCCTAGCGGTCATGGATCTCACGACCGGGCATGTTTTGATGACTCAATGCGGCCATCCACATCCGGCCATTCAGCGTAAAGATGGTAGCATCGAATTCCTCGGAGATGGGGGGATGCCTGTTGGGCTTATTGCGGGCGCAACTTATGATGATTTTGAAGCCAAGCTTGAGTCGGGCGACCGGCTTTTGCTCTTTTCAGACGGGATTACAGAATGCCCAGACGGAAAGGGCGGAATGCTAGAAGAAGAGGGACTTGTTGATATCATGAAAACAAATCAACAGCTTAAAGGACCGGATCTATTTGAGGCCCTGATCTGGGATCTCAATAAATATGCTCAGGATCAGGATTTTCCCGATGATATTTCGGCAATCCTTCTGGAATATTCAGCGCCGAAGGATGGAGCGTAAAGCCGCCCGGTTTCCCTCGCCAGCAATAACATCCAGTGAAAGCTTTGCCGGCATCCATATGGCGGAATGGTCAGGCTCGCTTGCAGCCCCCAAACATGCAACCGGGCGCGCCACAAAAATGTAACAAAGCTTTTCGGCCCAAATGTCGTAATCCGGCATATAGATAAAGCGTCGAAAGCAGCCTGCAAGCCGGGGCGCCCCAATACGCCAACCGGTTTCTTCCATAACCTCGCGATGAAGAGCCGCTATTGGCGATTCGCCCGGATCAATCCCGCCGCCGGGAAGCTGAAATTCCGGCTCGGGACTGCGCTGATAGGTCAGCAAAATCTCCGCGCCGCGCAGCAAAATACCATAAGCGCCCGGCCGATAAGTGTAGGCGCGGCCGCGCTCTGGAAATTTGCCGTAGCGTTTGTTCATTTGCCTGGCCCTTTCGCAAGCGGTTGTTCGACCTATATGAACAAGGTATGCCAACGCATAACGCGCAAGGAAACCCCACGATGCTTGGATCTAAAATCGCATGGGACGATACCGTCCTCCCTTTTCAGCTTGATCGCGCCGATGTTCGCGGCCGGGTCGTGCGCCTTGATGGCGTTCTTGATAATGTTCTCGAACAGCATGAATATCCGCCGGTAATCGAGGCGCTTGTTGCTGAGGCGGCTCTTTTGACGGCGATGATCGGCCATGCGATCAAGTTGCGCTGGAAGCTTTCGCTGCAAATTCGCGGCAGCGGACCCGCGCGCCTAATCGCAACGGATTACTACGCGCCAACCGAGGAAGGCGCGCCCGCGCGCATTCGTGCATATGCTTCCTATGATGCGGATCGGCTCGATCCCAAGGGCGAAACTTTTGCCCAAATCGGCAAAGGTTACTTTGCTGTCATTATTGATCAGGGCCCGGATACGAAGCCTTATCAAGGCATCACCCCTCTCGCAGGCGGCTCGCTTTCCGCCTGCGCAGAGACGTATTTTGCCCAATCCGAGCAGCTCCCAACCCGGTTTGAGCTAAGCTTCGGTCGCTCTACTTTGGCAGGCGAGTCCGAGTCCTGGCGCGCGGGGGGCGTGATGCTTCAGCATATGCCGAAGGCTTCGCCATTTGCCAAAGACGCGCCAAGCGAGGAAAGCGATCTGCTTAGTGCGGAAGATTTGTTGCAGGGCGACGATCGAGAAAACTGGACGCGCGCGAATGCGCTTCTTGATACAGTTGATGATCTGGAGCTGATCGGCCCTAGCCTGCATCCAACGGATTTGCTTGTGCGCCTGTTCCATGAAGAGCAGCCGCGTGTTTTTGATCCGCAAAGCATCAAGTTTGGCTGTACCTGTTCGGATGATCGTGTGCGCCAAAGCCTGTCGATCTATTCTGCCAAAGATATTGCGACGATGACGACCGAAGAAGGCAAAGTAACCGCCGACTGCCAATTTTGCGGCGCGCATTACATTTTCGAGCCTAACACACTAGGATTTGAGGCTTCAGGCGCCAATGAGGAGCACAAAGGTGATCCAAAGTAGCGCCAAACCCCTGCTCAATAGGCTTGCTGAGATTTGTCAGAGTCCCGGTTCGGAGACGGCTGACTTTGATCTCAATCCGAATGACCCAAGGCCTCAGGGGCGCAAGCTGCGTCAGGCGGGCGTTCTGATTGCATTGCAGGATGGGCCGCGGGGCTTGGATCTGGTTTTGACCAAGCGCTCTTCTGCTTTGAAGCATCATCCCGGCCAAATCGCCTTTCCGGGCGGCAAGGTTGATCCAGGTGATGCGGGCGCGATTGGGGCGGCTCTTCGCGAGGCCGAAGAAGAGATCGGCCTGCCGCGGGAAAATGTAGAGGTTATTGGTGCACTTCCAGCGCATGAAACGGGGACCGGTTTTTCGATGGTGCCTGTTTTGGGCCTTATTAGAGACGATTTTGACGAGATTCCCGAAAGAGGTGAGGTCGAAGAGGTATTTCGAGTTCCTTTTAGTTTTGTGACTGACCCTGCCAATTATCAAGTTGAGGGCCGTCATTTTCGCGGTGTTCATCGGCGCTATTTTTCCGTCGCCTATGGTCCCTATTATGTTTGGGGCGCGACGGCGCGAATACTACGCGGCTTGGCAGAGCGATTAGAGGCCTATGATGCAAGTTGAAGGTGAGTGGATAGCGGCGCCAGCGACGCAGGCTGTGTTTGAGGCGATAGAGAGCGCTGGGCACAGAGCGTATTTTGTTGGCGGATGCGTGCGCAATGCGCTGCTTGGCGCGCCGATATCGGACATTGATATCGCGACGGATGCTTTGCCTCAAACAGTCTCTAACTTGGCGAAAAAAGCGAATTTGCGCGCCATTCCTACTGGGATCGAGCATGGCACGGTTACTGTTGTTGCCGGCGGTATCGCGCATGAGGTCACGACGTTTCGCAAAGATATTGAGACGGACGGGCGGCGCGCAACTGTCGCCTTCTCGACGGATATTTCTGAGGATGCAGCGCGGCGCGATTTTACGATGAATGCGCTCTATGCGGATCGCAACGGCAAGGTGATTGATCCGCTCGAGGGGTTGGATGATCTGCGCGCGCACAGGGTTCGCTTTATTGAAGATCCTGATCAACGTATCCGGGAAGACTATCTGCGCATCCTTCGTTTCTTTCGGTTTCACGCTTGGTATGGCGATTTGGATGAGGGGCTTGATGCGGAGGGTTTGGCGGCCTGCGCGGCAAATTGCGCTGGATTAGAGTCTATTTCGGCCGAGCGAATTGGCCATGAAATGCTTCGATTGCTTGGGGCAGCTGATCCGGGGCCGAGCTTGGGCGCGATGGAGCAGAGCGGCATTTTGGGGCAAATCTTGCCCGGTGCAGGCATCCGCAGCCTTTTGCCGCTTTTGCACAGTGAGCCGAAAAACGATCCGCAAGTGATCCTGCGGCTTGCGGCGTTGGGCGGTGAGGATGTGGCCAAGAGGCTGCGGCTTTCCAAAGCGCAAGCGCGTGAATTGGCGTTTTTGCGCGAAGAGGTGGGGAGTTCAAATACGATTGCTGCGCTCGCCTTTCGCCACGGTGCGCAGAATGCTCGTAACCTCGCGCGGCTTCGCGCCGCCACGTTTGAACAGCCGTTTTCGCCCGAAATAGACACTGATATTGCCCGTGCGGCGGTGCAGGTCTTCCCGATCAAATCGCAGGATTTGGCTCAGGGTGGTCCGGCGCTTGGGGCGGAGTTGAAGCGATTAGAGCAGATTTGGATTGAAGCGGATTTCGTGCCAGATAGGGCGGAATTATTGGCGATGGCCAAAGGGAATACAGATGAAAACGACGATTGAGCGCCTCGGCCATCACGGCGACGGCATTGCGCCTGGCCCGATATTTGCGCCGCTTACACTTCCCGGCGAAGAGATTGAGGGCGATGTTGAGGGGGGTCGTATGGCAAGCCCGCGGATTCTGACCCCTTCGCCCAGCCGGGTTAAGGCGCCCTGTGTGCATTTCAAATCTTGCGGGGGTTGCGCGTTGCAGCATGCCTCGGATGAATTTGTTGCGGATTGGAAGGTTGGCGTTGTGAAGTTTGCGCTTGAGGCGCAGGGGATTTCTGCGCCATTCGAGCCGATCCAGACCTCGCCCCCGCAAAGTCGGCGCCGCGCGACGTTTTCCGCGATCCGCACCAAGAAAGGCGCGATTATCGGCTTTCATGGGCGCGCCTCTGGGGCTGTTATTGCTGTTCCGGAGTGCCAATTGGTTCACCCTGAGATGATGGCTGCGATGCCTGCGATTGAGGCGATTGTCGCGATTGCCGGTTCGCGTAAGGGCGAGATTAAGGCGACGGTGACTCGCGCTGAGGGGGGCTGTGAGCTCGCGATTTCGGGGGGCAAGCCGCTTGATGGGGCGTTGCGAATCACGCTTGCGAGCCTTGTCGAGCAGTTCAAGCTTGCGCGGCTTTCTTGGGACGGCGAGCAGCTTGCCGAGCGGCGCGCGCCCTTGCAGCATTTTGGCGCGGCGGCGGTTAATCCGCCCCCCGGGGCCTTTCTTCAGGCAACGCCTGAGGGCGAAGCGGCGCTGTTGGCGGCTGTGACGCGGGCATTGGGCGATAAGCCGGGGCGGATTGTTGATCTTTTTGCTGGTTGCGGGACATTTGCTTTGCCTCTCGCGGCGCGCTCTGAGGTTCATGCTGTTGAAACAGAAGCGGAAATGTTGGCGGCTTTGGATCATGGTTGGCGCTTTGCCAAGGGTTTGAAGAAGGTCACGACAGAGGCGCGCGATCTGTTTCGCCGCCCGCTTTTGGAGGATGAGCTTGCTAAATTTGATGGCGCGGTAATCGATCCGCCGCGCGCCGGGGCCGAGGCGCAGATCAGCGAGCTTGCCAAGAGCGGGATCAAGCGAATTGCCGCTGTTTCGTGCAATCCTGTGACCTTCGCGCGCGATGCCTCAAAGCTGATTGGTGCGGGGTATAGTCTTGATTGGGTGCAGGTGGTCGATCAATTCCGCTGGTCGCCACATGTTGAGGTTGCCGCGCAGTTTACCAAGGGCGTTCGCTAAACCGTGATCGAATTGGAAATCTTTCCCCCTTCGCGCAAGGGTCAAAATTGTGTATGGCTCTGAAAAACGAATGGGCAGTGTTATGTTGAAGCGGCGTTTCTTTCTATTTGGCGTGTTGGCGAGCGGGCTTGCGGCCTGTTCGTCCAAATTCAAATCCTATCGTGGCCCGCAGGTGACCCGTGTTGTCGTGCAAAAAGGGCAGCGCAAAGTCTATCTTATGAGTGGGGGCGATGTGATCCGCTCGTATGATATGGGCATGGGTTGGGCGCCGCAGGGCCATAAGCAATTTGAGGGCGATGGCAAAACGCCCGAGGGCATTTATTTCATCGACCGGCGCAATCCCAACAGCAATTACCATCTCTCGGTTGGCATTTCATATCCAAACCGGCGCGATTATGAGAATGCGGTAAGCCAGGGGCGCAAGCCGGGCGGCGACATTTTCATTCACGGTGAAGGCGGCAAGCGGACATCGCCAAAGCGCGATTGGACAGCGGGCTGCATCGCGGTGAAAGACAAAGAAATCGAAGAGATTTACGCAATGGTGCGCGAAGGCACGCCGATCCACATCAACGTTTAAGAGGCGCGTGCCGCTTAGCTACCCGTGATCAGCGTCCACCAGATTTTGCCGTTAGATTCTTGAAACCAAGCAAATCCGAGGTTCACCGCTTGGGAATCCAAGATCACGCTGCGTGTATCGGGCAATTCCATCCATGCCGAAAGCGTCTCTAACTCGCTCTCATATGTCTCCGAGATGGTTTCGCCGAGCATCACGCCTGTATAGCCTGTGCGCGCAACCCGATCGATTGGCGAGGAGCCATCAGAGCCAAAATGCCAAGGGCGGTTTTGCACCGACATATCGCGCGAATGGGTGGCGGCGGCGGCCGTTAGCTGAGAATTCAGAACAACAGCACCTGCGCCCGAGGCCGAACGCAAGGCATTGACCGAATCAAGCATGCGCACTTGGATTTTTGAGGAATCTCGGTCGTGAATACGGTAAAGCCGCGGCAATGGCTTGCCGTCAGCACCAAGTTGATTGGCAGTCGGGGCTGGCGTACACGCTGTAAGCAGCGCAACCAACATCGTAAGAATCACCGTAATTCGCAACATATCCAGCCGTCCCCACACAAAATTCAGCTTAGACCTAGCGTTTTGTTGCGAAAGGTTCAAACTCAACTCATCGTGAAATGGCGAAATGACGCTTCTTTGATTTGCGACTGCGGCTTTCGCGCCATATTATCACGTTTGAAATGTATATTCTGAATGGAGCATCCGATGTCGGATAAGATTAACAAGCCTTTGAGTCGCCGCGGCTTCCTTTCCTCTTCGGTGCTTGCCGCTGGGGCGCTGGGCGCGATGCCTGCATTTGCCCAGACGGAAGCCACGACCGAGGTTGAGGCGGATATCTCAGATACAGTGCGCCGCAATATTTCGAGCTTTCGCTCTTTGGATTGGCAGCCCTATTTTGATTCGCTCAACAATGGCGCAATCCTTGTCGATATTACGTCGCGCGCCTTGCATTATTGGTCCGAGGATCGCTCGGTCTATAAGCTTTACCCAACGTCCGTGCCCGCGACAGAAGATCTAACGCGCCGCGGCAGAACCTCTGTTATTCGCAAGGTTGAGGGGCCGAGCTGGTCTCCGACGCCTGCGATGATTAAGCGCAATCCTGAGTGGCCGCCCTATGTTGGCCCCGGTCCAAACAATCCGCTTGGAACGCATGCGCTTTACCTTTCCTGGACCTATTATCGTATCCACGGAACCCATGACACGCGCAAAATCGGGCGCCGTTCTTCGAATGGCTGTATCGGTTTGTATAATGAGCATATTGCAGAGCTGTTCAGCATGACCAAGAACGGCACTCAAGTGTTGCTAATTTGACGACATCACCTGTGGATTGCTGATTAACCACAAATCTTGCGTTTGCATTTCCGTGGTTTAGCTGCATATATGGGCCTACGAGGTACAGTTCTGTTCCGGCGTTTTCCTCATTTATGGACGACCGGATTATCTGGAGGATTTAAAATGAAAAAGATCGTCGCTACTGCTGCGTTCGCGCTTGTTGGTTCCGCTGCTTTTGCTGGTGGTTACATCGAGCCCGTAATGGAAACCCCTGTGATTGTTGAACAAGCTGGCGGTTCTTCCGCTGGTGGGTTCATCGTTCCACTGCTTATCCTGGCACTCGTTGCTGCGGCTGTTGCTAAAAAGTAAGTTTCCGCAAGGAGCTTAACTTTTCAAGAATTAAAAGGGCGGTGTTCATTCACCGCCCTTTTCACGTTTTATCCTGACTTATCTGAGGTTTGCGCCCAAGCGCTTAGCCCAGCCAGCCTTTTAGGTTGGTGCGGATCGCCTCTGCCAGCGCTTCGATATGGGCGGGCTCGTCATTCAGGCAGGGAATATAGGTAAAGTGTTCGCCGCCTGCGTGTTCAAAGCTTTCGCGGATTTCCTCGTTAATTTCTTCCAGCGTCTCAATGCAATCGGCTGAAAAGGCAGGCGCAATAACGGCGATGCTCTTTTTGCCCGCCTCGGCCTGGCGCGCCACTTCTTCAACCGTATAAGGCTGAAGCCATTCTTCGGGGCCGAATCGAGACTGAAAGGTTGTGATGATCTGCGTGTCATCCCAGCCGAGCCGCTCTTTAAGCAGGCGCGTTGTTTTTTGGCATTGGCAGTGATAGGGATCGCCCTCCATCAGATAGCGCTTTGGCACGCCGTGATAGGAGCACACCAGCACATCGGGTTTTTGCGCGGCGGCGGCGTAATTCCGCTCAACCGATTGCGCGAGGGCATCAATATAGCTGGGTTGATCGAAATAGGGCGGGACAGTGCGCGAGGCGGGCTGGCGCTTTTCTTCCATCAAGGCGCGGAAGAATTGATCGTTGGCTGTGGCGGTCGTGGCGCCTGCGTATTGCGGATAGAGCGGGAAAAACAGGATGCGTGTGCAGCCCGCCGCGACCATCTCGCGGACCTTGGATCTGGTTGAGGGATTGCCGTAGCGCATGCAGAAATCAACCATCACATCCTCGCCAAATTCGCCCGTCAGCACATCGCGCAGCGCATCCGTTTGATCGCGCGTGATGGTGAGCAGGGGGCTTTCGTTGCGCTCTTCGTTCCAGATGGTTTTGTAGGCTGCGCCGGATTTGAAGGGCCGGGTCGTTAGGATAATCCCTTGCAGGATCGGCTGCCATTTCCAGCGCGGATAATCGATCACGCGCGCATCAGAGAGGAACTCATTGAGATACCGGCGCATCGGCCAATAGCTCGTGTCGTCAGGCGTTCCTAGGTTGGCCAGCAGGATGCCAGTTTTTTCGCGCGGGATCGCCGGGTGATCTTTTGGGGCATGGGCCGGGCAAGTGGCTTGGGATTTGGTCTGGCTCATGTTTGGGTCCTGATTTTTTGGCTTGAAGGCTGAAGTTCTGTTTACAGGGAAATGCCCGCGAGGGGATCACTTTTCATCTGTGGCATCTGGAAGCGGGGCCTCCACCGTGCCCAGCGCATCTGCAAGGCGGGTGGTGGCGGAGCCGGGGCGCAGCGGTTTTGGCTGGCTGTCGGCCGGGGCCCAGCCGGTTAGGCAGATCAGCTCGAAAGTGGCGTTGATCCGGCCTTGCTCGGCTGCGAAGTTCTCGGCGTAGATTTGCGCAGCACGGGTGAAAAGCGCGCGTTTGCTTGGGGTTCTGAGCCGCGCAGCCAGAGCATTGCCTTCGCCCATCGCTCGCAGATCACGCATCAACGCAAAGGCATCGCCATAGGTGACATTCAGCGTATCAGCATCGGCGACGGGAAGCGCAAAGCTGCCGCGCTGAAGCAGGGCGCCAAGATCGCGGATTTCGCCCATCGGCGCGACCCGAGGCGAAAGCCCGCCGCTGATCTGGGCCTCGGCTTCGGCCAAAGCGGCGCGCAACTCATACAGGCTTTGCCCGCCGGGAAAGATCGCAAGGAAAAGCCCATCAGGCGCAAGCCCAAGGCGCGATTGCACGATTTGGCCGACCGGATCATCGGCCCAATGCAGCGCCATCGCGTGAATAACCAGATCATGTGCGCCGGGCGTAAGGGCGAGGCGATCCTCATCTTCCAAAATCAAGGCCTCTGGCCATTGTTCGCGCCAAAAATCGGGCTGACCTGTGATGATCGCGACCGATTTAAACCTTCTGTTAACCATCAAGAGACGATCCTGAAGCTCCTCGGCGGCGCGCTCATGCAAGAAAAGCGCGGATCGCTCGGCGCGGGCGCGATTGCGGCGCAGGGCTTGGCGATCTGTAAGCGCAGGTGTTTGGGAAGGGAGGCGCATGGTTGGCTTTGGCTTTCTGGCGAGGCTTTGGCAAAGGTAGGTTTGAATGGCGAAAATGCAAACAGTTCTGCGGCTTCTCTACCCGCCCCATTGTCTTGGCTGCAACTCGGTTGTCGCTGAAGAGGGTGCGCTTTGCGGCGACTGTTGGCGCGAAACAAGCTTTCTGTCGGGGGCGTTGTGCGATGCTTGCGCCTCTCCTTTGCCGGGCGAGGCCGAAGACGGCGCACTCCTTTATTGTGATCGCTGCATGGAGGTGCCGCGGCCCTGGGATCATGGGCGCGCCGCGATGATCTATTCCGGAACCGGCAAGCGGCTTATCCTTGGCCTTAAGAATTCTGGCCGAACCGATCTTGCTGCGCCGGCTGGACGCTGGATTGCCCAAGCGGCGCGCGGGATCGTTGGGGAAAATACGCTTGTTGCCCCGGTTCCGACGCATTGGTTGCGCCGGGTACAGCGTCGTTTTTGCCCAAGCGAGTTGATCGCAAATGAGGTCGGCAAGGCGCTTAATCTCTCTGTTGCGCCTGATCTTTTGCTCAAGCCGCGCCGCACGCGGAAAATGCAGGGGCTCACGCCCTATGCGCGCTATGAAAATGCGCGCGGCGCTTTCAAGGCCAACCCGCGCCATAAGTTGCGCATGGCCGGGCGGCATATCCTTTTGATCGATGATGTTATGACAAGCGGCGCGACCTTGACCGAAGCGAGCGAGATTTGCCTTGAGGCGGGCGCGCATAAGGTTTCGGTCGCGGTCTTGGCGCGCGTTGCGGATGAGGTCTGATAGGGTATAACGGGCGCGAACAGATCTGGAATGCGCCGATGAAACCCGTAGAGCTTTATACCACACCGACTTGCCCCTATTGCGTTGCCGCCAAAAAATTGCTGGCTGCCAAAGGGGTTAGCTATTCCGATGTCAATGTTGCCGCTGATCCAAGCAAGCGCCAGTTGATGACCAAGCGGGCCAATGGTCGGCGCACCGTGCCGCAGATATTCATTGGCGACATTCATATTGGCGGTTTTGATGAGCTCAATGCCTTGAACCGCGCTGGCAAACTTGACGCATTATTGGCGGATTGATCGATGATGCGGGCGGGATTGGTTCAGCTCTGCTCTGGTGATGATCCGGTGGCCAATCTGCCCCAAACGATTGAATTTATTCGCGAAACTGCCGCCAAAGGGGCGCAGATCGTGCTGACGCCTGAGGTGACGAATTGTGTCTCCTCGGATCGCGCGCGCCAAATTGACGTCCTTACGCATGAGGCCGGTGATCAAACCCTGAAAGCTTTGCGCATCGAGGCAGAGGCGCTGGGCATTTGGCTGGTTATCGGTTCGCTTGCGCTCAAAACTTCTGATCCTGATGGGCGCTTTGCCAACCGTGGTTTTGTGATTGGCCCGCGTGGGCAGATCGCGGCGCGCTATGACAAGATGCATATGTTTGATGTGACCGTCTCCGAGGCGGAAACGTACCGCGAATCAAAGGACTATCGCCCCGGCGATCAGGCGGTTATTTGTGATACCGATCTGGGGAGGATCGGGATGAGCATTTGTTATGATCTGCGGTTTGCTGCGCTTTATCGCGCTTTGGCCAAGGCTGGGGCGCACATCTTAACCGTGCCTGCGGCGTTTTCGCGTGTTACGGGCGCTGCGCATTGGGAGCCGCTATTGCGCGCCCGTGCGATTGAAAACGGCGCTTATGTTTTGGCGCCTGCGCAATGCGGTGAAAATTCCAAGGGCCGCGCGACTTATGGGCATTCACTGGCCGTCTCACCTTGGGGCGAGGTTCTGATTGATGGCGGCGATGCGCCGGGCATCTCTTTGGTCGATATTGATCTGGCCGAGGTCGCGTCTGCCCGCGCGCGCATCCCGTCTTTGCAGCATGATCGTGCCTTTTCGGGGCCAGATATCGCCGGGGAGGGTGCGGTATGAGCGCTGAGAATGATCCTCTAGCCGTCGCGTTGTTTTCCGAGATTTTCATGGCTGATCAGCTCGCACGTAACCGGCTTTCCAAGGCTTTGCCCAAGGGGATGGAGCTCAGCCATTTTTCCGTGCTCAACAATCTTGCGCGTTCCAATGAAGAGCGCACGCCCGCGCAATTGGCCAAGGCCTTTCACGTGACCCGCGGCGCGATGACCAACACGCTTTCCAAGCTGGAATGGGCGGGCCATGTGCATGTGCGCCCCGATTGGGATGATGCGCGGCGCAAGTTTGTCTCTATCTCGCCCTCGGGGCGCGCGGCTTGTGATGCCGCCCTTGCCGCGATCACGCCGATTATCGGCGAGGTCGTTGAGGCGATTGGCAGCGAAAAAATCCGCGCGACTTTGCCCGTTCTGCGCGAGGTCCGCGAGCGGTTGGGCAAAGAAAATTAAGCCGGTTTCGTGCTTGTTGTGACGTAGTTGACTGACAGGTCCCGCGAGGAAAGCGACCAGCTCCAGCCAAGCGGATTAAACACAAAGCCTTTGCGATCAATCGGCTCAAGCCCCGCGCCCTCAATCAATGCAAAAAGCTCATCCGGCGTGATGAATTTCTCAAACTCATGGGTGCCGCGCGGCAGCCAGCGCATGATCACCTCAGCGCCAAAAATCGCCATCATATAGCTTTTGGGATTGCGGTTGATCGTTGAGCAGACCATCAGCCCGCCGGGTTTGAGCAGCTCTTGGCAGGCGGTCAGATAGGCCTGCGGATCTAAGACATGTTCCACCACTTCCATATTCAGCACCGCATCAAACCGCTCGCCCGCAGCGGCCATTTCTTCGGCGGTGATGTTGCGATAGTCGATTTTTAGGCCGGATTGTTCTGCATGGACTTGGGCGACCGGGATGTTGCCCGCCGCCGCATCTGCCCCAACGACATCCGCGCCAAGCCGCGCCATTGGTTCGGCCAGAAGCCCGCCGCCGCAGCCGATATCCAGAATGCGCAGCCCTTTAAACGGCAATGGTTCGCTAAGATCGCGATCATATTCGGCGGCAATCTGGCTGGTGATATAATCGAGCCGGCAGGGGTTGAGCATATGGAGCGGCTTGAATTTGCCATTGGGATCCCACCATTCGGCGGCCATCGCTTCAAATTTGGCAACTTCGCTTGGATCAACAGTTGTATGGGCAGGGTTCATGCCATCGGCTCCTGAAAATTCTTATGTGCCCCATGGAAGGGCGGGCTTTGGGACTATATAACCCTCTTATGGACAAATTCGCAGGCCCCAAAACAGCGCAGAGCTTTCTTTATCCGCAAACCGCTCCGTTTGACCAACGGATGCTCGCGGTTGGCGATGGGCATGAGCTTTATGTTGAGCAATGCGGCAACCCCGATGGCATTCCTGTTGTGGTGTTGCATGGCGGGCCCGGCGGGGGCTGTAGCCCGGCGATGCGGCGCTATTTTGATGGCTCGGCATTTCGGATTGTGCTGTTTGATCAGCGCGGCTGCGGGCGCTCGATCCCGCATGCGAGCGTCGAGGACAATACGACTTGGCATCTTGTGGCCGATATCGAGGCGATCCGCGAAGCGCTTGGGATTGAGCAATGGGTTGTGTTTGGCGGCAGTTGGGGCGCGACGCTTTCGCTGATCTATGCCCAAGCGCACCCGGATCGCGCGCTGCATTTGGTGCTGCGCGGGGTTTTCTTGATGATGCAGCGTGAGCTGGATTGGTTTTATGGCGGCGGCGCTGGGCAGTTTTGGCCGGATTTGTGGGCGCGCTTTACCGGGCTGATCCCAGAGGCTGAGCAGAGCGATTTGATTGGCGCCTATCACAAGCGGCTTTTTTCGGGCGATCGCAATGAAGAGATCATCCATGGGCGCGCTTGGTCGGCTTGGGAAAACGCTTTGGCGGCAATCGGATCGGATGGGCATGGCGGCGAGAGCCCGCCGGAATATGCGCGCGCCTTTGCTCGGATCGAGAATCACTATTTCACCAATGGTGGATTTCTGCGCGAAGACGGTCAGATTCTGGCCGATGTGGGCAAAATCGCCCATATTCCGGGGACGATTGTGCAGGGCCGTTACGATATGATTTGCCCGCCAACATCGGCTTGGGAGCTGCATAAGGCTTGGCCCGCGTCCAAAATGCGGATCGTGCCGCGCGCAGGCCATGCGCTAAGCGAACCGGGAATTTCTGCCGAACTGGTGCGCGCCACGGATCGGATCGCGCAAGGGCTGGACTAGAGGGGTTGCAGACTCGGCCCCTCTGCCGTATATCCCCCTCAACAGCGGCGCGACGGAGATGATCCAACGCTCCACCGGAAAGTTTAACGGGCCGCGCGCCCGTTTTTTTGTGCTTGAAAGGCCGATGCCTGAAATGTCTGATCTGATTGCTAAAGCTTCAGTTGATCGCCGCCTGGCCGAGATCATCACACCTGTGATTGAGGATCTCGGATTTGAGCTGGTGCGCGTGCGCTATATGAGCGGCGCGAAGCTTAAAACCGTGCAAATCATGGCCGAGCGCCCCGATGGCGGCATCGACGTTGATGAATGTGCGAAGATTTCTACGGCGATTTCGGCTATTTTGGATGTCGAGGATCCGATTGAGGATGAATATACGCTTGAGGTTTCAAGCCCCGGTATTGATCGCCCCCTGACTCGGCTCAAGGATTTTGCGGCTTGGGAAGGCTATGAGGCCAAGATCGAGACCACCGAATTGATCGATGGGCAGCGCCGCTTTAGAGGCGCGCTGGCCGGGGTCGAGGGCGATGAGATCTTGATCAACATCGAGGCCGGCACGATCGGTCTGAATTTTGATTTGCTTGCGGATGCCAAATTGATCCTAACGGATGAGTTGATCCGCGAGATGCTAAACCAGCGTAAGGCCGCTGGGATTATCGACGAGAGTAAATTCGACAATATTGAAACCGAAGCCGGTTCTGAGGAGGACTGACGCATGGCCATTACCAGTGCAAACCAGCTTGAGCTGTTGCAAACCGCCGAGGCTGTTGCCCGCGAAAAAATGATCGACCCCGGATTGGTGGTTGAGGCGATGGAAGAAAGCCTCGCCCGTGCGGCGAAGTCTCGCTACGGCTCTGAGATGGACATTCGCGTGACCATTGATCGCAAGACGGGGCGCGCAACGTTTATGCGTGTTCGTACCGTTGTTGCTGATGATGAGCTTGAGAATTACCAAGCCGAAGTCACGGTTGAGCAGGCCAAAGAATATCTCGAAAACCCTGCGATTGGCGATGAGATCCGCGATGAGGTTCCGCCTGTTGAGATGGGCCGTATTGCTGCGCAATCCGCCAAGCAAGTGATCCTGCAGAAGGTTCGCGAAGCTGAGCGTGACAGCCAGTATGAAGAGTTCAAAGATCGCGCCGGCACCATTATCAATGGTCTGGTGAAGCGCGAAGAATACGGCAATGTGATTGTTGATGTTGGCCGTGGCGAAGGCATCCTGCGCCGCAACGAGAAGATCGGCCGCGAAAGCTATCGCCCGAATGACCGTGTGCGTTGCTACATCAAAGAAGTGCGCCGTGAAGCGCGCGGCCCGCAGATTTTCCTTTCTCGTACAGCGCCGGAATTCATGTCTGAGCTGTTCAAGATGGAAGTGCCCGAGATTTATGATGGCATCATCGAGATCAAGGCCGTTGCCCGCGATCCCGGTTCGCGCGCGAAGATCGCTGTGATTTCTTATGACAACTCAATTGATCCTGTTGGCGCCTGTGTTGGTATGCGCGGCAGCCGTGTTCAGGCCGTTGTGAATGAGCTTCAGGGCGAGAAAATCGATATCATTCCTTGGAATGAAGATGCGCCGACCTTCCTTGTAAACGCGCTTCAGCCTGCTGAAGTGACCAAGGTTGTTTTGGATGAAGACGCGGGCAAAATCGAAGTGGTTGTGCCCGATGAGCAGCTTTCCTTGGCGATTGGCCGCCGTGGCCAAAACGTGCGTCTTGCGTCGCAGCTCACTGGTCTGGACATTGATATTCTGACCGAGGCCGAAGAATCCGAGCGCCGCCAAGCCGAATTTGCAGCGCGTACGCAGCTGTTCATGGATGCGCTTGATCTGGATGAATTCTTTGCGCAATTGCTGGTTTCCGAAGGGTTCACCAACCTTGAAGAAGTCGCCTATGTCGCTGTTGATGAATTGACCGTGATTGATGGTGTTGATGAAGCCACGGCTGGCGAATTGCAGGCCCGTGCCCGCGATACGCTTGAAGCGGCGACCAAGCAGGCGCTGGCAAATGCGCGCGAACTTGGTGTTGAGGATAGCTTGGTTGAATTTGAGGGTCTGACACCCCAAATGATCGAAGCCCTTGCCAATGATGGCGTGAAAACGCTCGAAGATTTCGCGACCTGTGCGGATTGGGAATTGGCTGGCGGTTGGACAACCGAGAATGGCGAACGCAAGAAAGACGATGGCGTTCTTGAGCCCTTTGAAGTGAGCCTTGAAGAAGCGCAAAACATGGTCATGACCGCGCGTATTCAGCTTGGCTGGGTTGATCCTGCTGATCTTGAGCCTGCTGTTTCGGAAGAAGACGCAGCATCCGAGGAGGCCGAGGCCTAAGCGGGCTTCGGAGCATCTGATGGGTCGCGGCGGGAGCACCAAGAATAAGGATGAGGCCGAAAGGCGCTGCATTGTGACCGGTGAGGTTCAGCCCAAGGCTGGCCTTATCCGCTTTGTGGTTAGCCCGGATGGGCTGCTCGTTCCGGATCTTGGCGAGAAATTGCCGGGCCGTGGCATTTGGATTTCGTCGGATCGCGATGTGATCGATCAGGCGGTGGCGAAAAAGGCGTTTGCCCGTGCGGCGCGCGCCGAGGTTACTGTGCCGGATGCGCTGTCGGACCTTGTTGAAAAGGCGCTGGCGCAACGGATCGTGAACCTGCTCTCTTTGGCGCGTAAAGCGGGCCAAGCGGTTGTTGGGTTCGAGAAGGTTAAATCATGGCTGGCCGATGGGCGGGCCAAAGTGCTTTTGCAGGCCTCAGACGGCTCAGAGCGCGGAAAAGGCAAATTATGGACCCCGGAAGGGGGCCGTTGGTTTGGCCTGATGACGAGCTCAGAATTGGGTTTGGCATTCGGGCGGGAAAGTGTGATACATGGCGCGCTCGCGGCTGGTGGACTCACAACACGTGTTGTAGAGGAAATCACACGCCTATCGGGTGTGCGCAAGACGACGGACGGTGGCAAAACGGCTACCGGAAAGGTAAGACGACCAGATGAGCGAAGATGACGGTAAGAAAACACTCGGCCTGCGCGGTGGGCCACGTTCTGGCAACGTAAAGCAGAGCTTTAGCCACGGACGGACCAAAAGCGTTGTGGTGGAAACCAAGCGCAAGCGCGTTATGGTTCCAAAACCCGAAGCTGGCGTAAAACCCGGCGGCGCGCCTACGCGCCATTTGGCTGATCCTTCCAAGCGCCCAGCAGGCATTTCGGATGCTGAAATGGATCGCCGGATGAAGGCGCTTCAGGCGGCTAAGGCCAATGAAGCTGAAGAAGCTGCAAATCGTGCCGCCCAAGAGGCAGAGCGCGAAGCCGACCGCGCCCAGCGCCGTGCGGATGCAGATGCCAAGGAACGCGAAGAGCGCGAGCGCGAAGAAGCGCTGAAAGCCAAAGCGGATGAAGAAGAGCGCAAACGCGCCGAGGCAGCCAAAGCGGCCGCCGCGGATGCAAGCTCTGCTGCCGCAGCCGCTGCTGGCCCCGCGCCAGACGCAGCCGATGCAGCTGTGCCTCGCAGCACCAAAACAGCGACCGGCCCGCGCAAAGTTGATCGCGAAGCCGATAACAACCGCGATAACAAAACCAGCCGCACAACGCGCGGCGCCAATGATGGCCGCCGTTCCGGCAAGCTGACATTGAACCAAGCGCTGACCGGCGGCGAAGGTGGGCGGCATCGCTCAATGGCCGCGATGAAGCGCAAGCAAGACCGCGCCCGCGCCAAAGCGATGGGCGGCCAGCAAGAGCGCGAAAAGATCGTGCGCGATGTGCAAGTTCCAGAAACCATCGTTGTTTCGGAATTGGCCAACCGTATGGCTGAGCGCGTGGCGGACGTTGTGAAATCGCTGATGAAAATGGATATGATGGTGACGCAGAACCAGGCGATTGACGCCGACACTGCGGAACTGATCATTGAAGAATTCGGCCACAAAATCGTTCGTGTTTCGGATGCTGATGTTGAGCAAGTGATTGATCAGGTCGAAGATGATGATGCCAACTTGGTCTCGCGTCCTCCTGTGATCACCATCATGGGTCACGTTGACCATGGTAAGACATCGCTGCTTGATGCGATCCGTAAGGCCAAAGTTGTTGCTGGCGAAGCTGGCGGGATTACGCAGCATATCGGTGCGTATCAGGTAACGACTGAAGGCGGCACGAAGCTTTCCTTCCTCGATACACCGGGTCACGCGGCGTTTACCTCGATGCGTGCGCGCGGTGCGCATGTGACGGATATTGTGATCCTTGTTGTTGCGGCCGACGATTCCGTTATGCCCCAAACAATCGAGGCGATTCACCACGCCAAAGCGGCCAATGTGCCGATGATCGTGGCGATCAACAAATGCGATAAACCTGCGGCTGACCCTGACAAAGTACGCGCCGAATTGCTTCAGCACGAAGTGATCGTCGAGAAAATGTCAGGCGAAGTTCAGGATGTTGAAGTCTCTGCTGCGACGGGCCAAGGCCTTGATGAATTGCTCGAAGCCATCGCGCTGCAAGCTGAAATTCTTGAGCTGAAAGCCAATCCAGCACGCGCCGCTTCGGGTGCTGTAATTGAGGCTCAGCTTGATATTGGCCGCGGTCCGGTTGCGACTGTTCTGGTTCAAAACGGAACATTGCGCCCAGGCGATATCTTCTGTGTTGGCGAGCAATGGGGCAAGGTGCGC
This sequence comes from Halocynthiibacter sp., assembly GCA_047631555.1. GTDB lineage: Bacteria > Pseudomonadota > Alphaproteobacteria > Rhodobacterales > Rhodobacteraceae > JBLHZY01. Next base: position 190,018 of record JBLHZY010000002.1, read on the forward strand.
GCGCTTATCAATGATATGGGCGAACGTATCAAAGAGGCTGGTCCTTCGGTTCCTGTCGAGGTTCTTGGCCTCAACGGTACGCCCGAAGCTGGCGATGTTCTCAACGTTGTTGAGACCGAAGCCCAAGCTCGTGAGATCGCCGAATATCGCGCCCATGCCGCCAAAGAGAAACGTGCCGCCCTTGGCGCTGCGACAACTCTTGAGCAGCTGATGGCCAATGCCAAAGAAGCGCAAGAAGTGGCTGAATTGCCGGTTCTGGTGAAGGCTGATGTGCAGGGCTCTGCCGAGGCGATCATCCAAGCGATGGACAAAATCGGCAACGATGAAGTCCGGGTCCGGGTGCTTCATTACGGCGTTGGTGCCATTACTGAGAGCGATATCGGCCTGGCCGAAGCTTCCGGCGCGCCTGTGATTGGCTTTAACGTTCGGGCCAATGCGCCTGCGCGTTCCGCGGCCAACCAAAAGGGCGTTGAGATCCGTTATTATTCGGTCATCTACGATCTTGTGGATGATGTGAAAGCGGCGGCCTCTGGGCTTCTCTCTGCTGAGATCCGTGAAAACTTCATCGGTTATGCGCAGATCAAAGACGTGTTCAAAGTTACCGGCGTTGGCAAGGTTGCTGGCTGTCTCGTGACCGAAGGCGTCGCGCGCCGCTCTGCTGGTGTGCGCTTGCTGCGTGACAACGTTGTGATCCATGAAGGTACGCTGAAAACACTGAAGCGCTTCAAAGACGAAGTGAAAGAAGTGCAGTCCGGCCAAGAGTGCGGCATGGCGTTTGAGAACTACGATGATATCCGCCCGAACGATGTTATCGAGATCTTTGAGCGCGAAGAGATTGAGCGTAATCTGGAATAAGCGACTTCGCTGAAAACATAGAAAAGGCGGCAGGTTGAAAAACCAGCCGCCTTTTTCTTTTTGATCTCAGTTCAAAAGCAGATTTGCTTAAGCTGCACGTCCAGAAATCGGACGACCCTCAAACATACGCTCGCCAACACGAATAACGATCTTGCCGTTATCAAGTTTGCGAACAAAGGTGCCTTGCACCGAAACACAACTTCCAAGCGTAATTGTACGCATCATTTCATCAACTCCCCCAAGTGACTGTAGGTTAACTTTAATCGATTCATGGTAAAGAAATCATCTAAAAAATCGCCACAATTTGGCCATAATTGGACTTTTGTTGATAATTTTTCCACCAACTCAGTGATTTGAGCCGCTTTTTCTGCTAGCACACTGACAAAACATGCTTACCAAGAGGTGAACACCGCGCGCGCTTGGTGAAGATTCGCGCAATGCCGGGCGAGAGTCGGCGGCGGAAAAACAAGAGTGGGGCGGGCCATAGCAATGGCGGATAAGGCCTGTTTGGCCCCTTAAGATCCCGGCGAAATTTCTTTAAAGATTTTAAAAATGGGGGTCAAAAAACTTGTAAGAGTTGCAAATTTTGCCTCTCAAAGCCAATCGCGAAGGATCGGGATCAGCGGGATGTCGGCCGGCGGCATCGGGTAGTTTCGAAGGTCATTTGCTCGCACCCATTTCAGCACCTGGCCTTCGCGCGCCTGCGGAATCCCATCCCATTTGCGGCAGGCAAACAGTGGCATCAGCAGATGAAATTCTTCATAGGCGTGGCTCGCAAATGTCAGCGGCGCGAGGCAGCTTTGCCATGTATCAATGCCTAATTCTTCTTGAAGCTCGCGGATCAAAGCGGCCTCTGGTGTCTCGCCTTGTTCGACCTTGCCGCCGGGAAATTCCCACAGGCCAGCCATGGATTTCCCCTCGGGCCGCTGCGCCAAAAGCACCCGCCCCTCGACATCAATCAGCGCGACCGCGCTTACAAGAAGCGTGGCTTTGCTCATGAGCGATAGTCTGCGTTGATCGTGATATATCCGTGGGTCAAATCGCAGGTCCAGATGGTTGCTTTGCCGCTCGCAAGGCCAAGCTCGACATTGATCGCAAGCTCTTCGCCTTTCATATAGGCGGCGCCTGCGTCTTCGGAATAATCCTTTGAAACCCAGCCTTTATCAGCGACCAGAATATCGCCAAAGCTGATGCTGAGCAGATCGCGATCCGCCTCGGCGCCGCTTTTGCCAACCGCCATAACAACGCGGCCCCAGTTGGGATCTTCGCCAGCGATGGCTGTTTTTACCAATGGAGAATTGGCAATCGAGAGGGCGATTTTGCGCGCGTCTTCATCGCTGCGCGCACCGCCTACATTGATCTCGACAAACTTGGTTGCGCCTTCGCCATCGCGCACAACTTGATGCGAGAGATCAAGCATCAGGCCGTGAAGCGCGTCATAGAACGCCTCGGCTTGGGGCGTGCCCTCAAGGATTTCACGGGCCTGCGATTTGCCCGTGGCGGCCATCAGCAATGTGTCAGAGGTTGAGGTATCGCTGTCGACCGTGATGCAATTAAATGTCGCGTCGGATGCGCGCGACACCATGCTTTGCAGCAAAGGCTGCGAGATTTTTGCATCCGAGAAAATATAGACAAGCATCGTGGCCATATCCGGCGCGATCATGCCCGAGCCTTTGGCCATGCCAGCGATATGAATAGCGCCGCCGTCACCCTGAATTTGCGCGCTCGCGCCCTTTGGAAAAGTGTCGGTTGTCATGATGGCGCGGGCCGCATCGGGCATCGCGGCCTCGTCTAGACCGTCGCGCAGATCGGCCAGTTTGGCGATGATACGATCGTGTTTTAGCGGCTCGCCAATCACACCAGTGGAAGAGGAAAAGACCCTGCTTTTCTCAATACTTAGCGTGTTTGCAACGGCCTCACAAACGGCCTCAACCGAGCGCACCCCATTGCTGCCGGTAAAGGCGTTTGAGTTGCCTGCGTTGACGATGATCGCCGCCGGCTCCGTTGACGCGCCGCCGATCTTTGCCTGGCAATCGAGCACTGGCGCAGAGCGGGTTGAAGAGCGGGTAAAGACGCCTGCAATAACGCTGCCAGCATCAAGAGAAGCCAGCATCACATCGCGTCGCCCTGCATAGCGAACGCCCGCTTCCACGGCGGCAAAACGCACTCCGGGAATGACGGGCAAATCAGGAAAGCCGCCCTTTGGGGCCAGCGGTGAAACAGCAGTTATCTTAGCCATTATTGGCGCCTTTCCTGAGCGTTTATTCTACGAGTGAGAAGTTTGAAATGAGCGAGGCATCGATCGTCTCTACCGGCACAAGATCAAGCTTGGCCGTTGTGCGCAGCTCTTCCAGCTTGTCTTGAAGCATTTGCTGGCGCAGTTCATCGATCAATTCATCACGGGAGTCTTCAAGGCTTGGCGCTTCGCTCAAACGGGTCTCGTTGAGCTTGATCACGTGCCAGCCAAATTGAGTTTGAACGGGGCCAGAAACATCACCAGCGCTGAGTTCTGCGAGCGCTTTTTCAAATGGCTCAACCATCATGCCTTCGCCAAACCAGCCAAGATCGCCGCCGTTTGGCGCAGAGGGGCCTGTGCTTTTTTCCTTGGCGAGTTCGGCAAAATCCGCGCCGCCTTCAAGGGCTACATTTAGGGCTTTGGCCTCTTCTTCGGTCTCGACAAGGATATGCGCGGCGGAGAATTCGCGGCTGCCTTCAAATTCAGCAAACTTTGTATCATAGGCGGTTTGGATGGCGGCATCCGAGACATCTGCTTGCAGGATTTCGTTGACCATTTCACCAGCTTTTGCGGCGCGAACTTGGTTCTCTATGTAGAGGCGCGTTGCCACTGTCATTTCGCCTGCGGCTTGGCCCAAGAGCTCTTGATCGATCAGCTGATCAATCACGCCGGGAAGCAAAACTTCATCGGGAACCTGTTGGTATTGTTGAGGAAGTGCTTGGCGCGCAATGATTGCGGCGCCCAATGTGATTTCAACTCCGTTCACTGTCGCGATCACGGTATCTGCGTCCATCATCGGGGCTGTTTCGGTTTTTTCCATCGGCGCATCGGCAGGTGCGGCGGCGTGGCTCTCGGCAAAAGCGGGCCCGGCGGCAATAAGCGCGACTGCGGCGGCGAAAGTGGTGTGTTTAAACATCTTTTGATCCTTCCCTCGCGGTGCAATGGCCCCGCAACGTTGACACTGTGATTGTGGCCCCTTACATCGCTGTGTGGTCTTTGAAAGGAGCCCTTGCTGATGTTCATATGTGGCGCAGCGCGGGCGAGCAAGTAATCCCTTCACACGATCAAGTCACAACGCGGTTAGGCGGAGATAAAATGCTGGGTATCGGAACAATCGCCAAAAAGGTTTTTGGCACACCGAATGATCGCGCAATTAAAGCGACCCGCCCGTTGGTCGAAAAGATCAACGCGCTCGAGCCAGAGTTTCAAGCGCTCAGCGATGAAGAGATAAAAGCCAAAACCGAAGCGCTTGCGATGCGGGCCCAGGGCGGCGAGAGCCTTGATGATTTGCTCCCCGAAGCTTTTGCCAACTGCCGTGAGGGTGCGCGCCGCGCTCTTGGGCTTCGTGCTTTTGATACGCAGTTGATGGGCGGGATATTCCTGCACCAAGGCAATATTTCCGAGATGAAAACCGGCGAGGGTAAAACCCTTGTGGCGACCTTCCCTGCTTACCTGAATGCGCTGACCGGCAAGGGCGTTCATATCGTTACGGTCAATGACTATCTGGCCAAGCGCGATGCGGAATGGATGAGCAAGGTTTACGGCGCTTTGGGCCTGACGACCGGCGTGATTTACCCGCGCCAGCCCGATGATGAAAAGCGTGCGGCCTATGCCTCAGACGTGACCTATGCCACGAATAACGAGCTTGGTTTTGACTACCTGCGCGACAATATGAAATCCGAACTTTCGGACATGTATCAGCGCGAACATAACTACGCGATTGTGGATGAGGTGGATTCCATTCTCATCGATGAGGCGCGCACACCGCTGATTATTTCCGGCCCTTCTGAGGATCGTTCCGAGCTATATGTAACGCTCGATAAGTTGATCCCAGAGCTGAAGGAAGAGCATTTCGAGCTCGATGAAAAGACGCGTCAGGTGACCTTCACCGAAGAGGGCAATGAGTTTCTCGAAGAGCTCTTGCATGCGCATGGCGTGCTTGAAGAAGGCTTCACACTTTACGATCCCGAAAGCACAACCATCGTGCATCACGTCAATCAAGGACTGAAAGCGCATAAGCTTTTCCTGCGTGATCAGCACTATATTGTGCGTGATGGCGAAGTGGCTTTGATCGATGAATTCACTGGCCGCATGATGTCTGGGCGGCGCCTTTCTGACGGGCTGCATCAGGCGATTGAAGCCAAAGAAGGCGTCGAAATTCAGCCAGAGAACGTTACCCTCGCAAGCGTGACCTTCCAGAATTATTTCCGCCTCTATAACAAGCTTGCCGGCATGACTGGTACTGCGACAACCGAAGCCGAAGAATTTGCCGAGATTTATGGGCTTGGCGTGGTTGAGGTTCCGACCAACAAGCCGATTCAGCGTGAAGATGGCCATGATCGCGTTTATCGCTCAGCGGCAGAAAAACACGCGGCGGTTGTTTTGGCGATCAAGGAGGCCCACGAAAAAGGCCAGCCTGTTCTTGTCGGAACGACCTCGATTGAGAAATCTGAAATGCTGGCCGAGATGCTTAAGGCTGAAGGCCTGCCGCATAGCGTTTTGAACGCGCGCCATCACGAGCAAGAAGCGCAGATCGTCGCCGATGCGGGCAAATTTGGCGCGGTAACGATCGCGACAAACATGGCCGGGCGCGGCACCGATATTCAGCTTGGCGGCAACGTTGAGCTGAAGGTTCTTGATGCGCTCGAAGCTGATCCAGAAGCGAACCCGGACGAGATCCGCAAGCAGATCGAAGCCGAACACGCCGACGAAAAAGCCAAAGTGCTTGAGGCTGGTGGGCTCTATGTTTTGGCGACAGAGCGCCATGAAAGCCGCCGCATTGATAATCAGTTGCGCGGTCGCTCCGGGCGCCAAGGGGATCCGGGCCGCTCGCTGTTTTTCCTTTCGCTCGAAGATGATCTGATGCGAATTTTCGGCTCTGATCGGTTGGAAAAAGTGCTCGGCTCGCTGGGTATGAAAGATGGCGAGGCGATTGTGCATCCTTGGGTGAACAAGTCGCTCGAAAAGGCGCAAGCCAAGGTCGAGGGCCGCAACTTTGATATTCGCAAGCAATTGCTGAAATTCGATGATGTGATGAACGATCAGCGCAAGGTTATCTTTAGCCAGCGTCGCGAAATCATGGAAGCTGATAACCTTGGTGAGATCGTCGAAGATATGCGCCATCAGGTTGTTGAAGATCTTGTCGATGAGTTCATTCCGCCCAAAAGCTATGCGGATCAGTGGGATGCTGAGGGGCTTTACGTGGCCGCGATGGAGAAGCTCGGCGTTGATGTTCCTGTGGTGCTTTGGGCCGAGGAAGAGGGCGTTGATGATGGTGATATTCGCGAACGTCTGATCGAAGCGACGGATGCCCTGATCGCGGATAAGGCTGAAAAGTTTGGGCCGGAGGCGATGGTGCAGGTTCAAAAGCATTATCTGCTCGATACGATCGATACCAAATGGCGCGAGCACTTGATTACGCTTGAGCATCTTCGCTCGGTTGTTGGGTTTCGCGGCTATGCGCAACGTGATCCGTTGAACGAGTATAAAAGCGAGAGCTTTCAGTTGTTTGAAACGATGTTGGACGGGTTGCGAAGCGATGTGACGCAGAAAATGGCGCATGTTCAGCCGATGTCTGAAGATCAGCGCGCCGCGATGATGCAGCAGCTTTTGGCTCAACAAGACGCGTTGCGGGTGAACGGCGAAACCCCACCGGCCGCAGCTGGTTTTGACGAGAACGATCCAACGACATGGGGCAATCCGGGGCGCAACGATGCCTGCCCATGTGGTTCTGGTGACAAATTCAAGCACTGCCACGGCAAGATTGAATAGCGCAGTTGTGATGCCCTCATAGCATGTAGTTGTTTTCAAACAGGCAACTGTGGATTCGCGAAATGCGCCGGAATAAGGCGAAAAAATGGCGCTGCCCGCAAAGGGCGGCGCCTATTTTTCATAGATTTGGTGGTTGCTTTGGGTGGCCGCACAAATTGTAGCGGAAACCTGAAAACCTTACCAAACAGTTAATTTTTTGCTGCTGGCCTTAGAATGGGCACATTGAGACGTCAGATTGTTTCCAACCATAGAATGGTGAGGGAGTAATGCTGTGTTAAAGCGTTCTACAATTATTCGGTCTGGAATGGTGCTGCTTATTGCCGCCGCGACAGGCCACTTCATGCAAAACGGCGATGCCATCGCATCGAAGTTTGGCCCCGGTGATGATGCAACGCCAACGCCATCTTTGGCGTCGGGAGTTCCGTTGCCGCCCATGGCGCTTGGCCAGCCTTCCAATCTTCCATTCGTTGCAAGCGGGCTTTCGGATCGCATTGCACGGCTCGCATTGCAGGCTGGCCCTTCTGTGGAGGCGGAAATTCAACAATCGCCGTTTGAATTTGTCTGCCAGCCGGAATTTTCAGCCGCGGCTTTGCCGGGCGCGCAGTTGAGCATAACTTTGATAGCGCCATGCAATGCCTCGCAAAGCGTTAAGGTGAAGCATTCGGGCCTAACTTTCAGCCTCGCGACAGATCAACAGGGCGTTTTGACATTCCTGATGCCGGCGCTCGAGCAAGAAGCGCTGGTGAGCCTGACCTTGGGCGACGGCGCGGAATACGAATTGGCGGCCGAAGTTCCGGATGCTAATTCCTATAAACGGGCTGCATTTCAGTGGCAGGGAGCTGAGGGTTTTGCCGTTCATGCCTTTGAAAATGGGGCAGATTACGGTGAGTTAGGGCATGTTTTTGCCGAGGCGCCGCGCGACCCATCAATGGCCAAAGTGCTTGAAGGCGGCTACATGACGCTGCTTGGTGAGGCGAGTTCGCCCGAGGCCTATCATGCCCAAGTCTATACATTGTCGATCGCAAATTCGGGCGCGGCGTCGCATGTCGATCTGGTCGTTGAGGCGGAAGTGCAAGAAACGAACTGTGCGCGCGAAATACACGGCCAAGCTCTGCAATTTGGCGGGGCGAAAGCGCCAGTTTCGATCGATGTCGAACTGGCTGTTCCCGATTGTGATGCAATTGGTGATTTTCTCGTGTTGAATAACTTGCTCGAAGACATGACAATCGTCTCAAATTGACGCTGTCCTGACGGAGCAAATATGCAAATTTTTCGTGCGGCCATATGTGCCGCACTTTTCCTTTTTGGAATGGCGGCAAGCGCGCAGGATGTAACCCTGACATCGCGCGATGGCTCTGTGGCGCTTTCGGGCATGTTGTTGGGATATGACGGCGAGTTCTATCGCATCGACTCTGATTATGGCGTTCTGACGGTCGACGGCAGCGGCGTAAATTGCGAAGGCCCAGGTTGCCCGGACCTTGAAAACTTTGTGGCGCGTGTTCGATTTTCTGGGGCGCGCACAATGGGCGAAGTTCTGATGCCGGCGCTGATCGAGGCCTTTGCGGCACGCAATGGCTATCAAGTCGGACGTTTGGGCGGGGATGAACCGACGCGCTATTCCTATCAACTTTCGGATCGCAAAACGGGCGCGCTGTCGGCCGAGTTTGCTTTTCACGCCAGTTCCTCAGAGGAGGGCTTTGCGGATTTATTGGCCGAAGAAGCGGATATCGTTTTGTCTCTGCGTGAGGTGCGCCGGGATGAGGTTCTTCGCGGGCATGAGATTGGACTTGGGCGCTTATCGGATGCAAATCGCAGTCGCGTTGTGGCGCTGGATGGGCTGGTTCCCTTGGTGCCGAAGGAAAATCCGCTGCGCACAATTCCGATAGAAAATCTGGGGGCGTTGTTTGCTGGCGAGATCACCAATTGGCAGGATATTGGCGGCCAAGATGCGCCCGTTGCTTTGCATCTTCGCGCAGAGGGGTCGGGCCTTGCGGATGTTTTTATGCGCCGGGTTATGGGGCCATCCGGGAAAAACCTGGCGGCTGAAATTACCCTTCACGATACGAACGCCTCACTCGCGGAAGCTGTTGCGCGCGACCCCTATGCCATCGGAATGGGTAGCCAATCTGAGCGGGGCCGCACCAAGGCTTTGGCTTTGACCGGGGCTTGTGGATTTGCAGCGTCCGCCAATCCGCGCTCGCTAAAAACAGAGGACTATCCGCTAACTGCACCCTTGTTTTTGTATATTCCGGCGCGCAGGCTTCCGGCCCTTGCGCGGGAATTTTTAGCCTATGTGCAGTCGCCGCCCGCGCAGATGGTTATTCGTAGGGCTGGGTTTGTTGATCAAAGCCTTTCTGAAATTCCGCTTTCATTACAGGGCGCTAGACTATCGAATGCCATTCAGGCAGCCGGACCAGAGATTTCGCTTGAAGCGTTGCAGGCAATGGTAACGGCGCTTGACGGTGCGAAGCGGCTTTCTTTGAGCTTCAGATTTGAGGGCGGATCCACAGCGCTGGACGCACAATCGCGTTCCAACGTTATGCTCTTGGCGCGCGCAATGGAGGCGGGCATTTTTGATGGCCGCAGTTTGCTTTTTGCGGGATTTAGCGATGGGGCTGGCGCCGCTTCGTTGAACAAAAGATTATCTGAGCGGCGCGCAAAGGTTGTCCGTGATGCGATCCAAAGGGCTGCGCCTTCGGTAGCCCCGCGAGCGATAGAATTTCAGATAGAGCCCTTTGGCGAAGCAATGCCAATGGCCTGTGATGATACGGATTGGGGGCGAGAGCTTAACCGCCGCGTCGAGGTTTGGGTGCGCTAGAGATAGCCTTCAGATTTGAAGCTTAGTTCCGTCGATTTGCCGATGATTAGGTGATCGTGGAGGCTTAGATCAAGCGCCTCCGCGGCATCGCGGATTTGCATTGTCATCGTGATATCAGCCTGAGAGGGCGTTGGATCGCCTGAGGGGTGATTGTGCACGAGGATAAGCGAGGACGCGTTGAGCTCAAGCGCGCGTTTGACCACTTCGCGGGGGTAAACGGGGACGTGGTCGACCGTACCTTTGGCTTGCTCTTCGTCGGCAATAAGTACGTTTTTGCGATCGAGAAAAAGCACGCGAAATTGCTCGGTTTCGCGGTGGGCCATGGTTGTATGGCAATAATCTAGGAGGGCATCCCAGCTGCTGATCGCGTGGCGCTGAATAACGCGGGCGCGGGCAAGGCGATGGGCGGCAGCTTCGACGATCTTGAGCTCAAGAACAACGGCATCGCCGATACCTTTCACTTCAGCCAATCGCTCTGGCGGGGCGGAGAGCACGCGATTGAAGTCGCCAAAGCGCTCCAGAAGGGCGTGAGCGAGCGGCTTTACATCTTGGCGCGGAATGGCGCGAAAGAGCACGAGTTCGAGAAGTTCATAATCGGGCAGGGCCGCTGCACCGCCTATGGCAAAGCGTTCGCGCAGGCGCTTGCGATGGTCTTTGATATAGGAGGGGAGGCGCGCCTTGAGCGGCAGCGCTACAGGCGCAACAGTTTCATCCAGCTCAAAGAGCTGGGGCATCTCGGCAAAATGGGAAGGGCGCGGCGTTGTCATAAAGAGAACGCTGCGCCGATTCGCTGAAGATATGGTTAACGCGCGTTAACCCTAGCTCTGGCTGCTTTTCATGCCGTCCCAGAAGCCTTTGACCTTAGTGAAAAAGCTGCTGCTTTCGGGATTGTTGTCTTCGCTCAGCTTATCAAATTCGCGCAAAAGCTCTTTCTGGCGCGAAGTGAGATTCACTGGCGTTTCAACGGCCAATTCGATCATCATATCGCCAGCTCCGCCGCCGCGAAGGGCAGGCATGCCTTTGCCACGCAGGCGCATCTGGCGGCCAGACTGGCTTCCTGATGGGATCTTCACGCGGCTGCGGCCGCCATCGATTGTTGGCACTTCGATATCGCCACCAAGCGCTGCGGATGTGATTGAGACGGGGACCAGACAGAAGAGATGCGCGCCCTCTCGTTGGAAGAGCGCGTGTTCTGCGACCTCGATGAAGATATAGAGATCGCCTGTTGGGCCGCCGCGCAGGCCCGCTTCGCCTTCACCAGCGAGGCGGATACGTGTCCCGGTTTCGACGCCAGCGGGGATGTTGACCGAAAGCGAGCGATCTTTTTCCAAGCGGCCAGATCCGGCACAGCTTGCGCAAGGGTTCTTGATCGTCTGGCCCATACCTGAGCAGGTTGGGCAGGTACGTTCGACTGTAAAGAAGCCTTGTTGCGCGCGTACTTTTCCCATGCCCGAGCATGTCGGGCAGGTTACCGGCTCCGCGCCATTTTCCGCGCCAGTGCCTTCGCAGGACGTGCAGGAAACGGATGTTGGCACGTTGATGGTTTTTTGAATGCCAGAGAAGGCCTCTTCGAGGGAGACCCGAAGATTATAGCGCAGGTCAGAGCCGCGCGTCGCCCGGCTTCGCGCGCCGCCACGTCCGCCGCCACCCATGAAATCACCAAAGAGATCATCGAAAACATCTGAGAAGGCCGAGGAGAAATCGCCCTGTCCGCCGCCGCCGCCAAACCCGCCGGGGCGCCCGCCTCCGCCGCCTTCAAAGGCAGCGTGGCCGTAGCGATCATAGGCGGCTTTTTTCTCGGGATCTTTCAGAACATCGTAGGCCTCATTGGCCTCTTTAAATTGTTCTTCAGCTTTAGGATTATCGGAATTGCGATCAGGATGGAGCTCTTTCGCTTTGGTGCGATAGCCCTTCTTGATCTCATCCGCACTGGCGCCTTTTGCGACGCCAAGCGTTTCATAATAATCGCGTTTTGCCATGAGTTTTCCCTCCGGGAACGCGAAGGGTCAGCCCAGAAAAACCGGGCTGACCAATCGGACCCTAGACGCGGGGATTAACCGCGCTTTTCGTCGTCCAGATCTTCGAAATCAGCATCGACGATGTCATCGTCAACACTTGATGGGCCTTCATCGACATCCGATTCAGCGCCAGCTTCGGCTTGTTGCGATTTGTAGATCGCTTCGCCAAGCTTCATCGCAGCTTCAGTTACGTTCTGAATGCCGGATTTGATCTTAGAGGCATCTTCGGTTTCGAGCTGCTCGTTGAGAGCAACAATGGCAAGCTCGATAGCTTCGATCGTTGTTGGATCGACTTTATCTTTATGCTCTTCCATCGCTTTTTCAGTCGAATGGATCAGGCTTTCGGCCTGGTTCTTCGCTTCTACAAGCTCTTTGCGATCTTTATCAGACTCAGCATTTGCTTCGGCGTCTTTGACCATTTGTTCGATGTCCGCATCCGACAGACCGCCGGAAGCTTGGATCGTGATCTTGTGCTCTTTGCCTGTGCCTTTGTCCTTGGCAGCCACTTCAACGATACCGTTGGCATCGATGTCGAAGGTTACTTCGATCTGTGGCAGGCCGCGGGGCGCGGGCGGGATCTCTTCGAGATTGAACTGACCGAGCATTTTGTTATCGGCGGCCATTTCACGCTCGCCTTGGAAGACGCGCAGGGTCACTGCGTTTTGGTTGTCTTCGGCGGTCGAGAAGATTTGGCTTTTCTTAGTTGGGATCGTTGTGTTGCGATCGATCAAACGCGTGAACACGCCGCCGAGCGTTTCAATCCCAAGGGAAAGCGGCGTTACATCGAGAAGAACAACGTCTTTCACGTCGCCCTGAAGAACACCGGCCTGAATGGCCGCACCAAGAGCAACAACCTCGTCCGGGTTCACACCTTTATGAGGCTCTTTGCCAAAGAACTTGGTCACTTCTTCGATCACGCGAGGCATACGTGTCATACCGCCAACAAGAACGATTTCGTCGATGTCGCCAGTCGAGATGCCGGCATCTTTGAGCGCGGCTTGGCAAGGCTTGATCGAGGCTTTGATCAGATCGCTTACGAGGCTTTCCAGCTTAGCGCGTGTCAGCTTCATCACCATGTGAAGCGGCTGGCCATCTTTGCCCATCGAGATAAACGGTTGGTTGATCTCGGTTTGGCTGGAAGACGAAAGCTCGATCTTGGCTTTTTCAGCTGCTTCTTTGAGGCGCTGAAGAGCCATCTTATCTTTGGTCAGATCGACGCTGTGCTCTTTTTTGAATTCGCCCGCAAGGTAGCTCACGATGCGCATGTCGAAATCTTCGCCGCCAAGGAATGTATCCCCGTTGGTCGATTTCACTTCAAAGAGGCCGTCATCGATCTCAAGGATGGTCACGTCAAAAGTACCGCCGCCAAGGTCATAGACCGCGATTGTTTTGGTTTCTTTCTTGTCGAGGCCGTAAGCAAGCGCAGCCGCTGTTGGCTCGTTGATGATCCGCAGCACTTCGAGACCAGCGATTTTGCCGGCGTCTTTGGTGGCTTGGCGTTGAGCATCGTTGAAGTAGGCCGGAACGGTGATAACCGCTTGGGTCACTTCTTCGCCAAGGTAGCTCTCAGCGGTTTCTTTCATCTTGCCAAGAATGAAGGCCGAGATCTGGCTTGGGCTGTATTTTTCGCCTTGGGCTTCAACCCATGCGTCGCCGTTGCCGCCATTGACCAATTCATAAGGCAGGTTCTTTTTGTCTTTTGCGAGATCCGCATCGTCAAACCGGCGCCCGATCAGGCGCTTGACGGCGAAAATCGTATTTGTAGGGTTTGTAACGGCTTGGCGTTTTGCTGGCTGGCCAACAAGACGCTCATTGTCGGTGAATCCGACGATGGAAGGCGTTGTCCGTGCGCCTTCTGCGTTTTCGATAACGCGCGGTTGCGCGCCGTCCATGATTGCGACGCAGGAGTTTGTGGTCCCGAGGTCGATACCAATGACTTTAGCCATACTTAATTCCTCTTCTAGGCGATAAGGGTTGCGAGCCCGTTGCGGCACCCGCATCCGATCCCAAATTTCTGGCGCACATCTAAGAGATGCGCCGGCTTCTGGGGGTATATAAGGAGGCGCAATTGGGCCTGCAAGAAGGGCTTGCCTCTGAATGCGATCAAAATTCGCTTGTTTTGCAAGAAATGCACAAATTTTTTGATTAAGGCGCGCAAAAGGGCCGATCCGGCCCCGGAATTAACGGTTTTTAAGAGTTAGGCTTTGTTAAGAATTACCGCCGCAAAGCGATGGGGCTATTTGCCGGCGCCCCAGCTCATGGAGGCATGACGGCGCGTATAGAATTCGCCAAGCAGGCCGATCATGATGAGCCCAAGTGAGACAAACAGCGGGTACTCAATGGAGCTGTGATGCGGCGTATAATTTACAAAAACAAAGCCGCGGGCCTGATCAATGCAGTGAAACAACGGGTTCCAAGAAAACAGGACCAAAACGCTGCCTGGGGTTTGGTTGGCGACGAACATTTTGCCTGAAGCGATCATATTTGCGCGCGCATAGATGGTTGAGCCGAGGCCAGTAAAGGTTGGAAACCACGGCTTGATCGCAAGGAAAACCAAGCCCACAGCGACGCCAGAAAACCAAGACAGCAGCAGCATGGCGAATGCGCCGATGGGATCGAAAATCACAACGGGCGTGAAAGCCACGTGATAGATGAACAAGACCACGACGACCGAAAGCACCTGAATATAGAGCGAGCTGAGCGCAGAAGATGTGATCGCGACGGCCGTGTTCATCGGTGCGTGTTTCATCATCGCGGATGTCGGCCCCTCGGAGCCAACAACAGCCCCCATCGCTTTGGAGTGCGTCATAAACAGGAAAATGCCGGACATAATATAAAGAAGGAAATCGCCGCGAATGGCCGATCCACGCAGCCCAAGCAGCGAAAACATCACGTAGAAAACAGCCACAAGCACGACCGTCTGCATCATGTTTAACAGCAAGCCAACAATCGCATTCCCATGGTTTTTGCGCAGCTGACGCACCGTTGAGTGATAGATCAGCTCAAGGATCGAGATCGCTGAAGAAAGCGAGGATTGCTTGGTTTGTGGTTGAAACATACTGTCTCTCGCCTGTTTGGATCGTGTTCGCTTGGCCGCAATGTAAAAAGCGGTGTGCCCTTTTTCGCAGGGAAATCTTGCCGATCCCTTAGCGTCTCATCATAAGGTATAGAGAAACTTATGACAATAATTCACGCAAGTCGTGAAATGCAGGAGCAATTGGTTGGATTACGATAGGCTTACGACAGTGATGCGGCGCCTCGCGCTTGAGGCGGGCGATGTGATCATGGAGATCTACAACTCGGACGATTTCGAGGTGCGCTCGAAATCCGATGATAGCCCGGTAACGGCGGCAGATGAGGCGGCAGATGCGCTGATCTCTGCGGGGCTTCGCGCTGAATTTCCTGATGTGACCTTGGTTACAGAAGAGCAGGCAGACTCGCACGCCCAGTTGGCCGAAAACTTCCTGATCGTAGATCCGCTTGATGGCACCAAGGAATTTATCAATCGGCGCGGCGATTTTACCGTAAATATCGCCTATGTGGAAAAGGGCGTGCCGTTGCGCGGCGTTGTTTATGCGCCTGCGCGCGATCGTTTGTTCTATACGCTTGCTGACGGCAGCACCGTTGAAGAAACGGGCGGTTTTGCTAAGGATACAGTGGGCCCGAATGCGCCAATATCAGTGTCTAAACCAGACAATTCGGCTCTTTTGATCGTAGCTTCGAAATCGCACCGCGATCAAGCAACCGAGGATTACATCGCCAAATATAGTGTCGCTGATAGCAAGAGTGCGGGCTCTTCGTTGAAGTTCTGTTTGGTCGCCACAGGCGAGGCAGATATCTATCCGCGCGTTGGGCGCACGATGGAATGGGATACGGCCGCTGGGCATGCGGTTCTTTCAGGCGCCGGCGGGCATGTTGTTCGGTTTGATGATCACTCACCGCTTGTTTACGGCAAAGAGGGCTATGCAAATCCGTTTTTCATCGCCTATGCGCCCGGCGTTGATCTGAAAAAGGCTTGATGGCATGAAAACTCTGATCGTTATCCCGGCGCGCTATGCGTCAACCCGCTATCCGGGCAAACCATTGGCCGAGCTGCGCGGGGCGGACGGCGAAGCGCGCAGCCTGATCCGTCGCAGCTGGGAAGCGGCTTGCGAAGTGCGCGGAATTGATCGCGTGGTTGTGGCCACGGATGATGACCGAATTCGTAAAGCGGCAGAGGCCTTTGGTGCAGAGGTTGTTATGACATCAGAGACTTGCGCCAATGGCACCGAGCGTTGCGCCGAGGCGCATGAGGCATTGGGCGGCGGCTTTGATATCGTCGTAAACCTGCAAGGGGATGCGCCTCTCACGCCGCATTGGTTTGTTGAGGATCTTGTGGAAGGGCTGAAGGCCGATCCAAGCGCTGAGATCGCAACCCCTGTTTTGCGCTGTGATGGGCGCGCTTTGAACGGCTTGCTTCAAGATCGCCGTGAAGGGCGCGTTGGGGGCACGACGGCCGTTTTCGGCGCTGGGCATAAGGCGCTCTATTTCTCCAAGGAAGTTGTGCCATATACAGGTAAAGACTTCGCGGATAACGCCGAGCAAACACCGGTGTTTCATCATGTTGGTGTCTATGCTTATCGCCCCAAAGCGCTCGCGGCTTATCCCAGCTGGGAAGCAGGGCCATTGGAGGGGTTAGAGGGGCTTGAGCAGCTGCGCTTTATGGAGCGCGAACGGGCGGTACTTTGCGTAGAGGTTGAGGCGCGAGGCCGCCAGTTTTGGGAGTTAAACAACCCCGAGGATGTGCTTCGAATAGAGTCTATGATGGCTGAAATGGGTCTTAAATGAGCGATACATCCGGCGATATGCCAACGGTCTCTGTGATCGTGGTAAGCCGGGACCGCGCCGCGTCTTTGGGGCGTACCTTGCTTGGGATCGCGCAGCTTTCCTATCCAAATTTTGAAGTCATTGTTGTTTCTGATCCGCAAGGGATTGCGGCGGCCAAAGCCTCTATCCTCGGGCCATTTGCAAAGCTCGTGTCGTTTAGCGAGCCCAATATATCTGCGGCGCGCAATGCCGGGATCGCTTTGGCGAGTGGAGAGGTCATTGCCTTTATTGATGACGATGCCGTTCCAGAACCGAGCTGGCTAATGCATCTTTGCGCGCCGTTTTTAGACCCTAATACAGGGGCAACGGGCGGATTTGTACGTGGGCGCAACGGGATTAGCTTTCAATGGCGCGCGCGTTTTGTGGATCAGACCGGGCGGCATAGTGAAATCACGCATGAAGGCGATGATCCATTTGTCCCGGATATCCCGCCCGGAATGGCAGTTCGCACGGAGGGCACAAATTGCGCGTTTCGGCGCGATGTTCTGCTGAGTTTGGGCGGATTTGATCCGGCATTTCATTTCTATATGGATGAAACCGATCTAAATATGCGCCTTGCCGAGATGAAAACCCGCGTCGTGATTGCGCCAATCGCGCAGGTGCACCATGGGTATGCGCCCTCTAACCAACGACACTCAAGTCGCGCACCAAAGAGCCTTTTTGATATTGGCGCGTCTACAGCGATTTTTCTGCGAAAACATGCAAATAGAGCAGCAATAGAGCCTACTTTGACGCAACTTCGGGCGGACCAGCGAAAACGTATGATTGCGCATATGGTCGCCGGTACATGCGAGCCTCGCGACATTCCGAGGCTGATGAAAACTCTTGAGGAGGGGATTTCTGCGGGCAAAACGCGCACCATCGCTCCTTTGGGGCGGATTTCGCCGACGAGCCTGCCGTTTATTCCCGTACCGATCCTATTTGAGGGCTCAAAAGTGCTTTCTGGGAGATGGATTTCCCGTCGCCGGTTGCGAAATGAAGCGGCCAAACTGGTGGCATCGGGCAAACGGGCCTCTCTTTTTGAGTTTAGCTTTACGCGACTGGCTCATCGGGTTTCGTTTCACCCTTCTGGCTATTGGCTGCAAAGCGGCGGTGTTTTTGGCCCGACAGAGCGTGATGAACCCCTCTTTCGGATAACCACCTTTAGGCGGCGTTTGGCAAAAGAAGTCTCTCGTATTGCGCGTTTGCGCCAGTTTTGAATTTTCTCAATTCGCTGGATGACGCAGGAGACATCTTTTGCTAAGCTTTGCTCAAGAATTAGCGGCATAAGATCGCACAAATTGAAGCAGAACGATAAAAATCCGGACCCAATACATGAAACGTAAAGTTACCAAAGCCATCTTCCCCGTCGCTGGACTGGGAACGCGCTTTTTGCCTGCGACCAAGTCTATCCCCAAGGAAATCATGACTTTGGTTGATCGCCCATTGATCCAGTATGCGATTGATGAGGCGCGAGCGGCGGGCATCAAGGAATTCATTTTTGTGACTTCGCGGGGCAAGGGCGCGCTTGAGGACTATTTTGATCACTCGCCCGTGCTTGAACAAGACCTGCGCAAGAAGGGCAAAACCGAGCTTCTGGACCTGCTGAAAAGCACCAATATGGATAGCGGCGCGATCGCGTATATTCGTCAGCATAAGGCGCTAGGCCTAGGCCATGCGGTTTGGTGTGCGCGCCGTTTGATGGGCAATGAGCCATTTGCTGTTATCTTGCCGGATGATGTTATCGCGGCCGAAAAGCCATGTTTGCAGCAGATGGTTGAGGCCTATCAGGAAACCGGCGGAAGCATGGTTGCCACGATGGAAGTTGCGCCTGAAAAGGTCTCTTCTTACGGCGTTTTGGACGTCAAGGAAGATATGGGCGCTTTGGTTTCCGTCAATGCGATGGTTGAAAAGCCTGCGCCGGGGACTGAGCCTTCGAACTTGGCTGTGATCGGGCGCTATATCCTTTCGCCCAAGATTATGCAGAACCTTAACAAGATGAAATCTGGTGCGGGCGGTGAGATTCAGCTGACGGATGCGATTGCAGAAGAGATCAACCATGGCCGCGATGTTTTTGGGTATCGCTTCCGTGGGCAGCGCTTTGATTGCGGCTCTAAAGCGGGCTATTTGCAGGCGACTGTGGCTTTTGGTCTCGCGCGCGATGAGCTCAAGGATGAGTTGGGCGCCTATCTTGAAGAGATGGTTGCGCTTGGAAAAGCAGCTCAGTAGAGCGGGAGTAAGCGCTTGAAAAAGCATGTTTTGGTAACGGGCGGGGCCGGGTATATCGGCTCGCATGCCTGTAAAGTGCTGCGTGCTTCGGGCTATATTCCTGTTACATTTGATAACCTTTCGCTTGGCTGGCAAGACGCGGTCAAGTTTGGCCCGTTTGAGCGCGGTGATTTGAATGATCGCGCCCGTCTTGATGCGGTTTTTGCTCAATATGCGCCTGTTGCCGTCATGCATTTTGCCGCCTTTAGCCAAGTTGGCGAAAGCATGTCTGATCCTGGGAAATACTGGCATAACAATGTTGGCGGTTCGCTTAATTTGATCGAGGCTGCCGTTGCTGCGGGCTGTCTCAATTTTGTGTTTAGCTCGACCTGCGCGACATATGGCGATCAAGACAACGTGGTTTTGGATGAAAACAGCGCGCAGCACCCGATCAATGCATACGGCGCTTCAAAGCGCGCGATTGAGGATATTTTGGGCGATTTCGGCGAGGCTTACGGGCTGAACCATGTGATTTTTCGGTACTTCAATGTTGCTGGTTGCGATCCAGAGGGCGAGGTCGGCGAGTTTCATCAACCAGAGACACATCTTATCCCACTGATGCTTCAAGCTATTGACGGTAAGCGCGACGCGCTGACCATTTTCGGCACGGATTACGATACGCCTGATGGCACATGTATTCGCGATTATGTTCATGTGATGGATCTTGTGGATGCGCATGTTCTTGGGCTGAAATGGCTCGAAGAGGGGCGCGGGAGCCGTGTGTTTAATCTTGGAACGGGTAAGGGATTTTCGGTTCGCGAAGTGATTGATCATAGTCGCGATGTGACAAATCAGGAGGTTCCCTTTCATAAAGGGGATCGGCGCGCAGGAGATTGCACCAAGCTGGTTTCAGGATCTGAGCGCGCGCGGGACGAGCTTGGTTGGAACCCTGAGCGATCTGTGATGCGCGAGATGATTGCAGACGCATGGCGCTGGTATCAAAATGGCCATTACGAACGTTGATCAAAAGCCACGCTGCCTTGATGTAACTCGGCTGGCGAGCCGGGCGGGCGCCGGCCCTATGACGGGCGTTGATCGGGTTGAGCTTGCGTATTTGCGTTGGATGCTTGAGCGCGAAGGTCTCATTTTTGCGCTGGTACGAACGACGACCGGTTTTGTTCTTTTGGAACGGGCGGGAATGGCCGCGCTGCTCGAGAAGATCCAAAGTGATATTTGGGGCGAGCCTGATCTTTTGGGGCGGCTCTCGCGACGGCTCTCAGACACGCGCAAAGGAGCGGAGGCCGATCTTCGCAGGCTTGCTGTCGCGCGCTCATCACGCTTTGGCTTGCGAAAGATGCTGATGGCGCAATTGCCGGTTGGGACGCGGTTTTTCAATACGGGCCATAGCAACCTGACGCCGCGGGTGATGAAAGCAGTCGGCGCGATTCCGGGCGTTCAGATTAATGTTCTGCTGCATGATTTTATCCCACTGGATTTCCCCGATTGGCAGGGCATAGGGACGGTCGAGGCCTTTCGCGATAAGATGCAAACAGTCTCTGACTATGCGGATTTGATCATTTGCAACTCCGAGCAGACCCTGCGCGACGCGCAGCGCTGGCTTGGCGAAATGGGCCGTATTCCAGCGAGTATCGTGGCGCATCTTGGGATTGATCCGCCAAAGGAAATGACCGGCGAGATGCCTCGCGAAATCGACCCTAACAAACCCTATTTCGTCGTTTTGGGCACCATTGAGCCGCGCAAAAATCATACTCTATTGCTCGACATTTGGGATGAGTTTGCAAAAGAAGGCAGCACGCCGGCGCAATTGGCCGTCGTTGGAAGGCGGGGCTGGAAGAATGAGGCCGTCTTTGCGCGCCTTGATAACCCGCCTCAGGGCGTTGTTGAGCTTTCTGGGCTGAGTGATGGTGCGGTTCAAACGGTGCTGAGAGGAGCCCGTGGCATGCTCTTTCCGAGCTTTGTTGAAGGGTTTGGACTGCCCCCAGCAGAGGCCGCAGCGCTAAATATTCCGGTGATATGCAACGATTTGGCGATTTATCGTGAGTTTCTTGGTGATTACCCCGTTTACCTAGATGTAACTGCTATGTACTTATGGAAACAAAGCATAAGAAAACTAGTGGATTATCACGAGGTTGAGCACAATGAAGCCGAAAGGGCCCCGCGCCCGATTGCGCTTCCAAATTGGGAGGACCATTTCAAGCTGATCTTAAGCTTGGGATGATAGGCCCAGAACGGTGTGAGATCTCATTTTGGGTAAGGAGCGGAATTGGGCGCGTTTCAGTCATATCGTCTGAGATTGCAGCGCAGGCGTTGGCGCATTCGTGCGTTTCGCAAGCGGCGAGAGCTCACGTCTGTTCTGAACCAAACCGCAAAGGTCCGTGCCAGCGATATTCTGTCCTTTTCTACCCTGCGAAATGAACGGATCAGGCTGCCGTTTTTTCTTAAGTACTATCGCGATCTTGGGGTGAACCACTTTTTTGTCGTCGACAATGGCTCTGATGATGGCTCGGTTGAGTATCTCAAGATGCAGCCTGATGTTTCGCTTTGGCAATCCGGATCAAGCTATAAGCGATCGCGCTTTGGCGTGGATTGGTTGAACTGGTTGCAGATGCGATATGCGCATGGGCATTGGTCGCTTGTTGTCGATGTGGATGAGTTTTTCGTCTATCCGTTCTGCGATACACGGCCAATTCGCGCGCTAACCGATTGGCTTGATGCTTCTTCGATCCGCTCTTTTGGGGCGATGCTTTTGGATATGTATCCCAAGGGCGCGCTTGATGCGCAGCCCTATTCAGAGGGGCAGGATCCATTTGAGATCGCCAGCTGGTTTGATAGCGGCAATTACACGATCACGAAGAATGGCTTTTACGGCAATCTGTGGATCCAAGGCGGGCCGCGTGCGCGCTCATTCTTTTCAGATAATCCGGAGCGCTCGCCTGCTCTGAACAAGGTTCCGCTGGTGAAGTGGGATCGCTCTTATGCCTATGTCAGCTCGACCCATTCGCTGCTGCCGCGCGGCTTGAATTTGGTTTATGATGAGTGGGGCGGAGAGAAGGCCAGCGGCTGCCTTTTGCACGCGAAGTTCCTTGATACGTTCTCGGCCAAAGCCAAGGAAGAGCTTGAGCGTAAGCAGCATTATGCCGCCAGCCATGAGTATAAAGCCTATCACGCGCGGCTTGCGGAAAATCCCGATCTTTGGTGCAAATGGAGCGAGAAATACATCAACTGGCGCCAGCTCGAAATTCTAGGCCTCATGTCTAAGGGGAATTGGGCATGACGGTTGGGTTTGTGATGATGGTGCATGATGCGCTGCATCGCGCAGAGCAAGTTGCGCGCCATTGGGCAAGCCATGATTGCCCGGTTGTGATCCATTGCGATAAACGGGTTTCGCGCGGCGCATTTGAGAAGCTTCGCAAAGGCCTTTCTGATCTAGATAACGTAAGATTTTGCGCGCGCCACGCTTGTGATTGGGGAACTTGGTCGCTTGTTTTGGCTTCGCAAACCGGCTCTGAGATGATGCTTTCTGAGTTTCCTCAGGTCCGGCATGTCTATCTTGCCTCTGGGTCTTGCCTACCGCTGCGCCCGATTGAAGAGCTGAAAAGCTATCTCGCGGATCGCCCGATGACCAATTTCATTGAGAGCGTGACGACCGAGGATGTTCCATGGACGGTTGGCGGGCTCGATCGCGAACGCTTTACGCTGCGCTTTCCGTTTTCGTGGAAAAAGCATCGCCGCCTCTTTGATGGCTATGTAAAACTACAGCGGCGCGTTCGCTTTAAGCGGCGCATACCTGATGGGCTTGTGCCGCATCTTGGGTCGCAGTGGTGGTGCCTTACCCGCCAGACCCTTTCGGCCATTTTGGAAGACCCGGATCGCGATGATCATGATCGCTATTTCGCCAAGGTCTGGATCCCGGATGAGAGCTATTATCAGACCCTCGTACGCCAGTATTCGAGCAATATTGAGAGCCGTTCGCTTACGCTTTCTAAGTTTGATTTCCAAGGCAAACCGCACATCTTTTATGACGATCATTTGCAGCTTTTGCGCAGGTCCGATTGCTTTGTTGCGCGCAAAATCTGGGCCAATGCGGATAAGCTTTACGCAAGTTTTCTGACCCCTGGCCAAGATATCATGAAGGGCGCTGAGCCAAACCCCGGCAAGATTGATCGCATCTTTGCCAAAGCGGTTGAGCGGCGCACGCAGGGGCGCGAAGGCCTCTATATGCAGAGCCGGTTGCCCGCAACAGGGATGGATCGCGGGAAAACATGCGCGCCCTATTCGATATTTGAAGGGTTCTCAGACATTTTTGAGGATTTTGAGGGCTGGCTTGGGCGGGCTGTTGATGCGCGCGTGCATGGCCATCTTTATGCGCCAGAACGTGCAGAATTCTCCGGCGGGCAAAGCCTGTTTACCGGCGCACTGAGCGACGCGCCTTTGCTGCGCGACTATAACGCCTGCGCTTTCTTGACGTCTCTCATTTGGAATACGCGCGGCGAGCGACAGTGCTTTCAATTTGGCCCGCGCGACACGCAAGATATCAGCTGGTTGATCTCGATCGATCCCAATGCGCAGATTTCGGTTGTCTCGGGGGCTTGGGCCGTTCCGCTGTTTCATTCCAACGCGAATTTTTCTGAAATTCGCCGTCGTGCAGCCAAGCTTCAGAAGATCGAGAATGAGCATCTTGGCGTGCTGCGCTCTCCTTATGTGAAGGCGCGCGTGCGGATTTGGACCATGGCAGATTTCATCGAAAGCCCGATGGAGCCGCTTCAAGGCATTCTCGATGAGATCGGAACCCGCAATTCTCGTCGCCTTACGGAAGCCCCCAAAATGGTTGACTTGACCGGCTTCGGGCAGTTTCTTCAGAACCTCAAGAACCAAGGCATGCATCCGCACCTGATGGGTGATTTCCCTTCAGGTACCGAAACTGACACGACCGAACGCACCGCGCGCCGGCCTTATTTGGTAAAGTAAGTCTATTTGGCTCGGCATTTTGATACATTCGTTGTTTTGCCGCAACGCGGACGGGATCGAATTTTCTTGAGGAAAACATTAGTGATTACCAGGGTTTGAATTGTTGGGGCGAGGCGTATAATCCGCATTTCACCGGCCATACTGGCAAGGATGAGCTGTTAGGGATCACTAAGGCGCAGCGCGAGAAAAATCCAATGGCGCTGCTAGAGGCGATGAAAGCCGCAACTGACGGGCCGCAAGCTTTTAGCGAGATCGCCCAAACGCTGCGCAGCACGTATAAGCTGCCGCTTCCCGATGGCGCGCCGGGCAAGGGCTATGATCTGGAAACACACCGCGCGGCCTTCATTGGCTTTGCGGAGTTTGTTAAGGGCAATTTGGGCGGGCAAACCAGCATTCGCGTTGATCCAGCATGGTCAACCCAAAGCGAAACCCTGCAGGGGATTTCTCAGTTTGGGCTGCCCGATCTCGTTATCAGGGAAGAGGATTTAGCGGGCGATTTGGCGCATATGGGCGCGGCCGTTGGCTTGAAAAAGCTGCCAAGCTTGCCTGATGGCTTGCCGGACCAGCCTTTTGCGCTCAAAGACATCTACAACGAGGCCGTAGAGGCGGCCGTGAAGGCCGCCTATCAGCGTGATTACATGATGTTTGGCTATAAGCCCTGGGGCAAGTGAGGCGGGGCTTAGGCGGCCTGTATGCTGGGCGCCTCGGTCAGGACGGCGTGGAGGGTTGCCGCTTCGCCGTTAGCGCGCAATTTGGCGCAGATAGCTCCATCACGCATAGTGCGCGAGACAAGGGCGAGCGCTTTTAGATGCTCGACCCCTGAATCTTCGGGCGCAAACAGCGCAAAGATCAGATCAACGGGCTGACGATCTACCGAATCAAAATCCATCGGATCATCGAGGCGCAAAAACGCCCCAACCACATGATCAATGCCGCGGATGCGGGCATGCGGGAGCGCGACGCCATGGCCAACCCCAGTTGGGCCAAGGTTTTCGCGCTCTTGCAAAGCATCAATCGCGTCATTCAGGTTCAACCCATAAGTATGGGCAGCGATCTCACCGAGATCCTGAAAGAGGCGCTTTTTGCTCGTTACTTTGCCAACAACCTTGACGGCTGAAGGCAGAAGAATGCTTGTCAGTTCCATAAGACCCGCTTGTTACCCCGCCCCGTTAACGGGGCAATATCAAGACGATGCTTTGGGATCAATCCAGCCGATGTTGCCATCGTCGCGCCGGTAAACCACGTTCACACCGTTCTGCTTTTCGTTTCGAAACACCAGCAATGGCGCGCCGGCCAGTTCCATCTGCATGACTGCCTCACCAACCGAAAGAGTGGGAACTTTCGTTTCCATTTCGGCGATGATCATTGGCGTCAGGGTTTCTGGCTCCGACTCGTCGCTATGCTCCGATGCGGCGAGGATATACGAGGAAGCGCCGATAAGTTCAACCGGGTCTACTCGTTCGCGGTGATGATCCTTCAACCTGCGCTTGTAACGACGCAGTTGCTTTTCCATTTTCTCGGCGCATTGATCAAAGGCGGCATAGATATCATGGGCATGTGCTTTGGCCTGCGCAGTAAGGCCGGTTGAGAGGTGAACGATCGTCTCGCAGACGAATTCATTCGCGCTTTTAGAGAAGAAGATGTTCGCGTCGGTCGGGCGCTCAGCGTATTTATCTACGATTGCCCCCAACTCAGCCTTCACATGGGATTGAAGGGCTTCACCAATATCGATTTGTTTTCCGGTGATTTGATAGAGCATCATGCCTCCTTATGGATGAAAATAGCCGCCACGGAGCACAGAACGAGCCTGCACCACACTTTGACTTTGGTAGAAAGATGTTTGCAGAAGACTAACGGCCCCAAAGGGTCGGACGCGTTTCTGTGCAAGGGCATGTCGGGCCGTTGTACGATCATTGAAAGCGTGTTCATGCATTCCCTCAATTGGCGCACTAACAGGCCCTGCTGTCAACTGTTGGGATGGAAATGCGACGGTTAAACGCGGAAATTTTCGCCCAGATAAACGCGGCGCACATTATCGTCTTCGATAACCTCTTGGGTGGTGCCGCTCATCATCACGGCGCCATCATGCAATATATAGGCGCGATCGATAATTCCCAACGTTTCCTGAACGTTATGGTCTGTGATCAAAACCCCGATGCCGCGCTTTTTGAGGTCTGCGACAAGGCCGCGAATCTCTGCCACAGCGATGGGGTCAACGCCTGCAAAGGGCTCATCGAGCAAAACATATTTAGGCCCAGCAGCCAAACAGCGCGCGATCTCAACGCGGCGGCGCTCGCCCCCGGAAAGGGCCAAAGCCGGGGCGCGGCGCAGATGCGTGATCGAGAATTCCGAGAGCAGATCTTCAAGCTGTTCACGGCGCAGAATCGGATCTTTCACTGAGATTTCAAGAATCGCGAGGATGTTATCCTCGACCGACATGCCGCGAAAAATCGAAACTTCTTGTGGAAGATAGCCGATTCCCAATTTGGCCCGGCGATACATCGGAAGATAGGTCACATCGCGCCCATCAAGGATCACTTGCCCGCTTTCTGGCGTAACCAGACCCGCGATGGAGTAAAAGCAAGTGGTTTTGCCAGAGCCGTTGGGCCCCAAAAGCGCAACAACTTCGCCGCGCCCAAGCTCAAGCGAAACATCCCGAATGACGGGGCGCTTTCGATAGCTTTTGCGCAGGTGAATGACTTTCAGCCCGGCTTCGCCATCTGTAATTGTCAATTCGGGACCATCAGCCATTTAGTTGCCGCCAGTCTTGAGAATTGATTTTACGCGGCCATCCATCACGCCGGTGCCGGATTTGAGATCAACAACCAATCGGCCCGACGAGAGCGCGTTTTGGCCCTGAGTGAGGATGACATTGCCGGTCATAACGATTTTGCCCGAATCGATGGTGTATTCGGCATTCTGTGCCTCGGCCGCTTCGCCGCCGTTAACCATTGTAACGCCGCCTGTTGCCACAAGTCGGGCGATCTTTCCCGCTGAATTGCCGTTTTCGGAAGCATATTCGACAAGCACTTTGCCCGCAGATATGCGCATTTCGCCCTGCCCGATCAGCACATTTCCAGAGAAGGTTGCAATCCCGGTTGCTTGATCTACGGCCAATTGGTCGGCCTCGATTTCAACGGGAAGGGAGGTATCCTGCTTGAGCCCGCCAAACGCAATTTGTGCGCCTTGCGCGGGCGCTTCTTGGGCCGCGATCAGCAGCGCAAAAAGACAGGCAATCAGCATCTTCAAAAGATGTGGCACAGGCAAACTCCCTTAGTTATTCGGCGTGTATATCAGCTTCACGCCGTCCTTGAAAACAAGAAGATAGGCGGCGGTTTCGTCGTCTTGGCTGATACGCATGCGCCCGGCAGTGAGCGTTCCAAGCGGGCCACTGGCCGAAATTGCGCCGCCGCTTTCCAGTTGCGTCGTATCTAGCAGGGTGGCGAGGCGATCCGTTTGGATGCGATATCCAGTCGAGGTTGTGATTTCAACGCCGCCGCCGAGCTCTGCTGTTTTGGTGGAGGCATCGATGACGCCATCAAGTGCGTGCAGGGTGATGGTCGTTCCGGTGGGCAGCAAAATCTCGGCCTCGATTTGCGAGGCGCTCGCCGTATCCGTTTCGCCGAGATTTGGGCGTACGACTGAGGCGCTTATTGTAAGGGCCGCGCCGTCGCTGGTCATGCCGGAAAAGGTCGGGCCGCCGATCCTTTGCTCGCGGGCGAGTTCGGCGACATCCACATTTGCGAAGGGTAAATCTTGTGCAGGATCAATGGTTTGCGCGACTAAAAAGACTGTCGACATGATCGCAAGAGCGGCCAAGGGCAGCAGGATTTTAAACCATGCGACCATGCGCGAATGAGTATTATCATAGGCGGCCATGCGCGCGCCTCTCAGACGACGCCAGCGCGCAGGCAATCATGGATATGTAGAATGCCAACAGGACGGCCATTTTCCAGCGCAAAGAGGCAGGTGATTTTGCCCGCTTGCATAAGAGCAACGGCCTCTTCCGCAAGAGCGCCGGGGGCGATGGTTTTGGGATTGGACGTCATCACTTGATCGGCAGTCATGCTGAGCAGGCCCTCCATGTGACGGCGCAAATCGCCATCGGTTACGATGCCTGCAAGGCTACCATCAGCGGCCTCAACCCCGACAACGCCAAATCCCTTCTGGCTGATAACAAGCAAAGCTTCGCTCATTTGCGCGCCGGATTTTACCATGGGCAAATCGGTATGCATCAAATCGCCAACCTTCGCGAGCCGCGCGCCAAGTTTGCCGCCAGGGTGGAAAACGCGGAAATGCTCGGGCGAAAACTTGCGGTGCTCCATCAGGGCAATCGCGATGGCGTCGCCAAGTGCGAGGGTCATTGTTGTGCTGGTTGTGGGGACGATCCCCTTGTCGCAGGCCTCTTCGGCGGGGGGCAGTTGCAGGAAGACATCGGATTGCTTGGCCAGCGTGCTTTGCGGACGGCTCGCGACACCGATCATCGGGATTTCAAAGCGACGGGTATAGGCGATCATATCAGCGAGTTCTGGCGTTTCGCCCGAGTTGGACAAGATCAGCGCAACATCGCCATGCGCCATCATGCCAAGATCGCCGTGGCTTGCTTCTGCCGGGTGGACGAAATGCGCAGGCGTTCCAGTGCTGGCGAAAGTCGCGGCGATTTTGCGCGCGATATGGCCTGATTTGCCCATGCCTGAGATAATAACGCGGCCATTCGAGGCAAGGATCGTAGAGACGGCCCTATCAAAGTTATCGCCCAGAGAGCCGGCAAGCAGGGAGAGCGCCTGAGCTTCACGTTCAATAACGCGGCGGCCTGTGGCGACGAAGCTTTCGTTGGAATTGGTCACGCTGGGCGCCTTTCTGGCTATGGATCAATGCGAGAAAATATCGATTTCAGGCCAGCCGCCAAGATCGAGCTTGGCGCGCGTTGGTAGAAAATCAAAGCAAGATTGCGCGAGTTCCGTGCGCCCTTCGCGGGCCAGCATTGCATCAAGTTTTTCGCGCAACTGATGCAGGTAAAGAACGTCAGACGCGGCATAATCAAGTTGCGCTTTGGTAAGCTGCGGGGCGCCCCAATCGCTCATCTGCTGGAACTTCGAAATGTCCACTTTTAGCAATTGTTCGAGCAAGTTCTTCAGACCATGGCGATCAGTATAAGTGCGAACGAGTTTTGAGGCGATCTTGGTGCAATAGACCGGGGCGGCAAGCGTGCCAAAAGCATTGTACATTGCTGCGATATCAAAGCGGCCAAAGTGAAAGAGTTTCAACACGTTCGGATCGGCAAGCATCCGGCATAGGTTTGGCGCTTCGGTTTGGCCTTTGGCAATTTGGACGAGATGGGCATTTCCGTCTCCACCCGACATTTGAATAACACAGAGACGATCGCGATGAGGATTAAGGCCCATTGTTTCGCAATCAATCGCGACAACCGGGCCAAGATCAAGTCCGTCAGGTAGATCGTTTTGATAGAGAGTGTTTGCCACGAGGACCTCATGCAATTTGGGCGTCCGCCCGTTTGGCTTGTCTTTAGCGTGAAGGACATTTGATCCACTCAGCCGTTTGCGACAAACCTTTCAATAGTTTGCATGTATATAGGCCTGCCATGCAAAAAAAGCCAAGAGCGGCTTTGATTGAATGAAAGCGTAGCGATTTTGCGAATTTGCTTGGTTTGAGGTGCTTACTGGGTATCGGATGTGCTTGAACCGCCCGAGGCCGCTGCCGCGATAGCCGCGCCTGCGGCACCGATGCCGAAAAGAGGCCCGAGGCCGCCAAGAAGCGGAACAAAGTTGGTCGCTTCAACCGTTGGCTTTTGAGCGGGCTTACCGCGCAAACCGATACGGCGTTTAGGGCAAACAACTTCCACGTTCCCGCGCGATACATATTTCGCAGAAACGGGTTTTGCCCCCTCGCAAGCGTCATTGAATATAGCAATATCAAGAGCCGTTGGTCCATCGTCGAGCGCATAGGCGTGCGCTGACATCGCAAAGAGAGCCACGAGAAGACGGAAAACGAACTTTGGCATTTTGGTCTCTCCTGGAGGCGTTTTTGACGGGACTGCCACATTGCGCAATTCGAAATATGCTAGGCTCAGATTGTTAATAGAGTGTGAATGTCAGCCCGGCCTGGCTTCGTTTTTCATGCCGCACTGCTGGTTTGAGCCAAACTTTCGCAAATTTGAGGCTTCTCAACCATGCCGTGTAATAATCGTTTTAGGTCGCTCAAATAGACGTGAAGCGCATTGAACGCTGTGTAATATTGGGGAAAATTCAGATCAATCGAGAGAAACGAGTACGTGCGGCGCAAATTTCTACCTAAAGTTTTCGCTCTGTTAACGGCTGCGGCAGGTTCGCTGGCCGGGTCTTTGCATGCCCAAGAAATCGGCCCATTTGCGGGCTACAGCACTTACGGTACGCCCGGCCTGATCGATATGCCTTCTGCGCTGGGGCGCCCGGATAGCGAGCTTGGGTTTACCTCAAGCCATTTCGTGAAACAGTCGCGCAACACGCTTAGTTTTCAGATCACACCGCGCCTGACTGGCAGCTTTCGCTATGCGCTATTGTATGATGTGCGGTCCGCGGGCGGCGGCGCGGTGAATGATTTCATTTTTGATCGCAGCTTTTCGCTTCAATATCTTCTGGCTGACGAGGGTGTTTATCGGCCGGCCATCGCAATCGGGTTGAATGATTTTCTTGGTACCGGGATCTATTCATCGGAATACCTGGTCGCGACCAAGCGCGTTGGGCAAAGCTTGCGGTTTACTGGCGGGATTGGTTGGGGCCGACTGGGCGGTGTTGGCGGCTTTGATAACCCCCTTGGCGTGATCTCTAATCACTTTTCAACCCGCCCTGGTATTGGCGGCGCCGCGGCTGGAAAAATCCAAGCGGGAAACTGGTTTCGCGGCGATGCAGCGCTTTTTGGCGGGGTGGAATGGCAAGCAACGGACAAGCTAACCTTGTTGGTCGAATATTCGTCGGACGCCTATCCAAGCGAAAGCCCTTCAGCATTTCAGCGCAAATCGCCGTTTAATTTCGGGGTGAAATATCAGGCGCGGCCTGGCGTTGTGATCGGGGCGCAGTATCTTTACGGCGCGCAATTCGGGGCCTTTGTGAGCCTCACGTTTAACCCAAGGAAACCGCCTGCATATGGCGGGCTTGATAAGGCGCCTCCCTCTGTAGTGCCACGTCAAAGCCAGCGGTTCTCTCAACAAACCGGGGATGTAGACTCTCGGGCAAATGGCGCATTGGCGCGGGCAGGGGTGCGCCTTCACGGGCTTCGCGTTTCGGGGCGCACGGCGCGGATCGAGATTGAGAATGAGACGTTTGGCGCTTCGGCCCAAGCGGTCGGTCGCACGGCGCGCGCGTTAAGCGGCGTCTTGCCCCCTGAGGTCGAGGTGCTTGAAATTGTTATGGTTTCTTCTGGCATTGCCGGGTCGCAGATTACCCTTCAGCGCAGTGATA
The DNA here is from genome assembly GCA_047631555.1 of Halocynthiibacter sp. Taxonomy (GTDB): domain Bacteria; phylum Pseudomonadota; class Alphaproteobacteria; order Rhodobacterales; family Rhodobacteraceae; genus JBLHZY01. The sequence goes on from JBLHZY010000002.1 coordinate 221,215, forward strand.
TTGAAGAGCTTGAGCATGAGCTTGATAATTCATGGCAAAGCTTTACCCGGGCGCAAATTTCAAACGCACCACCCTTGCAGCCGAGGGGCGCCCGCTATCCCGCCTTTGATTGGGCGGTAAAACCTTACCTTTCGCCAAGCCTGTTTGATCCTGATCAGCCTGTGCGCGCGGACTTGGGGCTTGAGTTGAGCGCAAAATATGAACCCGCGCCGGGCTTTGTTTTCTCGGGCATCTTGCGCCAAAAAGCGATTGGAAACCTCAATCAATCGACGCGGCCTTCTACATCGGTGCTTCCGCATGTTCGATCCGATTTCAACATCTATGAGAAGCAGGGAAATCCGGCCCTTACCGAGCTAACAGGCGCATATTATTTTACCCCTTCCGCACAGACCTATGGACGGGTCACAGCCGGATATCTTGAGCCAATGTTTGGCGGCGTCTCTGCTGAGCTGCTTTGGAAGCCGGTAAACAGCCGCTTTGCTCTTGGCGCCGAAATCAGTGTTGTGCGTCAGCGCGATTTTGATCAGCTCTTTGGATTTCGCGATTATGGCGTCACTACAGGGCATATCTCGGCGTATTGGGATATGGGTAAGGGCTATCATTCCCAGCTCGATGTTGGGCGCTATTTGGCCGGCGATTGGGGCGCGACATTTGCGCTTGATCGAGAGTTCAAGAATGGCTGGAAAGTTGGCGGGTTTGTCACCCTGACGAATGTTTCTTTCTCAGATTTTGGTGAGGGCTCGTTTGATAAGGGGCTGCGCTTTACGGTTCCGATTGATTGGCTCTCGGGCAATCCAACTCAGGACAAATTTACCACTGTCATCCGCCCGGTTACGCGCGATGGCGGGGCGAAGTTGAATGTCTCAGGGCGGCTATATGAAAAGGTGCGCCCGATGCATGAGCAGGGCCTGCGCGATTCATGGGGGCGGTTCTGGCGATGAAACGTTTGATGCTTTTGGTGGCGATCTTTGTTGCTGCCTGTTCGCCTCCTGGCCCCGAGGATATGCCGGATTTGCGCGGCTCAATAACGCCTGCGCAATTGGCGCAAGTCAAAGAGCCGCTGCTATTGGCGGAGCTGCCCAATATCGGCGTCGCAGCAACGCTGGTTGCGCGCGGGCGCAATGGAGACGTGGCGACCTGGGAAACAGCAGATCGGGTTTCAATCGCCTTTCGGCAGGGCGTTCTGAGCGGAACTCGCGGGCTTGGTGATGATCTGATGCAGGCAGATGTGAGCGGAACGCTCGCAATGCTCGCTTCGGGAAAACCCAACGTTTTCTACCCGCGCATTCACAGCTATCTCGATGGCGAATATCAGACGGCTTTTCGCAGCTTTCAGTGTTCGAAAATATCCCAAAGCGCTCAGACAATCGAACTTGCCTCTGAGCGAATGTCGGTAAAACGGATTGAGGAAGCCTGCTTTTCACCGGGCCTTGAGATCACCAACACATACTGGCGCGGCGCCGACGGAACCATGTGGAAATCCCGCCAATGGGTAAGCGCACGGGTTGGCTATCTTAGCGCCGAACGATTGGTGAAGTAGGCGAGGTTTGCGGGAGCAAAAGTAGAAGTCACTGCAAGAGAATGTGGGGATCATCTACAAATTTCTGTAACCACTGAAACTTATGCGCACGATTTGGGCTAAAGGCTGATTGATCCCCTAGATTAGACCAAGTCTTCAGCGCGCTGAATTTCTGAAACCAAGAGAAAACTTGATCGGCGGTATCGGTATCCGCATATCCGGCGCGAAACGCACGCGGTGCCGGGTTAAGACCGGCCGCGCCATCAAGATGGGTGCGGTCCCAGCTTATTACAAAATCAAACAGGAAGGATATTATGTCCCGCAGGGCTGTATCGTCTTTGGAATTTTCAAAATCAATTCCATAGGTTGCGCCGTTGTTTTTGAAAACAAGGTTCCCCAAATGAAAATCCCGATGCGTGACGCAATTGCGAGAAGGTAGGCCATGGGCTTTCTCGGCGAGGTTCTCTAGCTGAGTAAAGTGTTTTTTGAACAAGACTTTCTCAGGAATGATCAGGGCACCTTGCTCACCTTTCAGCAGTTTTTTCCGCAGCCAATTTAGATGAGGGGTCGGATCAAACACAGTGGCCTGTGACGTAGGCGCCTGGAAGTCTGCGATCCATCGCCCGGCTTTTTCCATATAGGGTGCGGCTTCAGATATGTTTGATAATCTTGGAAGCAGGCTTTTCAAAGAGCTTCCCTTACAGTCTTCCATAAAGAGTGCGCATTCCTGCTCCAAAAACGCATATGGAACAGGCGTGGAAAACTGAACATCCCCAAGTAATTTTTGGGCCTCTATCAGTTTTTCATATTGGTTTTTTAATTTCCTGCGTCCCGAAAGATCACGGGCGCCGAGCTTGCAAATGTAGCTTTTGTTTTCACCTTTCACTTTACAGCGAAAGACCCAAGTGTCGTAGCTTTTATGGACGGATTTGAGGGGAATTAGGTTAAACTTCGTGCCCGGTTGAAACGTTTTGAGAGCTTGCTCTGCAAATTTTTCAGCGTCTTCGACATTCATCACGAGCCAATCTCTGCGCGGTAAAGTACAGCTATGTCAGTGAGAGTGGTGCCCAGGAGAGGACTCGAACCTCCACATCGTTGCCAATACTAGCACCTGAAGCTAGCGCGTCTACCATTCCGCCACCTGGGCAGGTGTCGCTGTGAAGCCGCGATGTATGCCAGCGCGGGGGTGCTGTCAACTGAGTCTGGCGGGATTTGAGGGCGAAACTGGCTTCTCTTTTGGGCTTACTGGCAATACGGCGGCGAAAACTGGCTAAATGGCGTTAATTCCGGATGTTTGGGCGGCTTTAGCGGCTTGTTCATTTGATGCCAGTTAGCTAAGGAAAAGGGGAACTGAAGTGGAGATGCAGATGTCTAAACTGGTCACCATCTATGGCGGATCTGGCTTTGTAGGCCGTTATATTGCCCGCCGTATGGCAAAAGCTGGCTGGCGCGTGCGCGTTGCAGTGCGCCGCCCCAACGAGGCGATGTTCGTTAAGCCTTACGGAACTGTTGGGCAGGTCGAGCCTGTGTTTTGCAATATTCGCGATGACGCCTCTGTGCGCGCAGTGATGGGCGGAGCGGATGCGGTTGTAAATTGCGTTGGGACATTTGATTCCTCGGGCCGCAACAATTTTGATGCGGTTCAGCATGAGGGCGCTGAGCGGATCGCGCGGATTGCGGCCGAACAAGGCGTTGGCCAATTGGTTCATCTCTCGGCGCTTGGCGCGGATGCAGAGGCCGAGAGCGCTTATGCTGTGTCCAAGGGCTTGGGCGAAGCGGGCATTCTGGCCCATTTCCCGAGCGCTATAATCTTGAGGCCGTCGGTCATTTTTGGTCCCGAAGACGGCTTCTTCAATCGCTTTGCTGCGATGAGCAGTTTTGGCCCAGTTTTGCCGCTTGTTGGCGGCGCGACCCGCTTTCAACCGGTCTACGTTGATGATGTGGCGCAGGCGGCTGTGCTTGGGATCAAAGGCGAAGCGGCTGGCGGGATTTATGAGCTGGGCGGGCCTGAGGTGGATACGCTTAAAGGCATCGTTTCTCAGATGCTTGAGGTGATCCAGCGCCGCCGTTTGGTTTTGAACTTGCCGTTCTTTGCGGGCAATATCGTTGCGACGCTTCTGGATGCTGGGGCGGCCATTTCCTTGGGCTTGTTTCCAAATCGCATTCTTACGCGCGATCAGGTGAAAACGTTGCGCGTTGATAATGTGGTTGCAGAGGGCGCAAAGGGGCTTGCTGATCTTGGGATCAAGCCAACGGCGTTTGAAGCAGTTGTGCCCGATTACCTCTGGAAATTCCGCCCCTCTGGTCAATATGCGGCGATCAAAAACTCGGCTAAAAATCTGCGCAAGTCTGCCTAATGGCCGATACAACGCTGGTTGCTGCAGGGCTTGGGCTGCTTGAAGGATTGACGGAATTTATCCCTGTTTCCTCAACGGGGCACGTCCTGCTTGCCGGGCATTTTTTAGGCTTTGAAAGCGCCGGTAAAGCGTTTGAAGTCGTTATCCAGCTTGGCGCTATTCTGGCCATTTTGGGCGTCTATGCGCGCAAATTGATCACGACCTTTGCCGCCGTTGGCCATAGCGCCCATGCGCGCCATTTTATCTATTCCGTATTGCTCGCGTTCTTGCCGGCGGCCTTTATCGGCGTTCTGGCGCATGGCTTTATCAAGGCTGTTTTGTTTGAGACGCCGACATTGATCGCTGTGATGCTAATCCTCGGCGGGATCGTTTTGATTGTTGTCGATCGTCTGACCCTGAAGCCGCGCTATACGGATGCGGAAAGCTTTCCGATCCCGATGGCGATTGGGATCGGCTTTATTCAGTGTTTGGCAATGATCCCGGGCGTTTCGCGCTCTGGAGCGACGATTGTTGGGGCGCTGGCTTTGGGCGCGGATAAGCGCTCCGCGGCGGAGTTTTCGTTCTTTTTGTCGATGCCGACGATGGCGGGCGCTTTTGCCTATGATCTGTATAAGAACCGGGACGTTTTAGATGCAGCTGCGCTAAACGAGATCGCTATTGGCTTCGTTATGGCCTTTATTGCGGCGTTGATCGTTGTGCGGGGGTTGCTCGCTTATGTGTCTAAGCATGGCTACGCGCTGTTTGGCTGGTGGCGAATCGTCATTGGAAGCGCTGCGCTTCTCGGTATTTGGGCGCTTTAATCGACAATAGGTCAATATCACTGATATAAAATCAGCCGAGAAGCCTGCGATTTCGCTATTCCATCACCGAAATTGATGGAATAGGTCATAAATACTGCCTTTTCATTTCCCGTCGCCGTGATAAAAGCGCGGACGATAGATTTGTTGGGAGATTCAGACATGGCAAAAGAGCCAATGCTCAAATTCGTGACCGTTGGTCGGGACATGCCTGAGAAGCGTGCGCCTGATTTGCGCAATCGTGACTATGATGAAATCTATTCTGAATACGCCAAGGTAAAGGCCGAAGAGCAAGCGAGCCGGTGTTCGCAATGCGGTGTGCCTTATTGCCAGACCCATTGCCCGCTTCACAACAACATCCCCGATTGGCTGCGCCTAACAGCAACCGGCCGCTTGAAAGAAGCCTATGAGCTAAGCCAAGCGACTAATACCTTTCCGGAGATTTGCGGCCGCATCTGCCCACAGGACCGCCTGTGCGAAGGCAATTGCGTGATAGAGCAATCCGGCCACGGCACGGTTACGATTGGCGCGATTGAGAAATACATCACCGATACAGCCTGGGAAAATGATTGGGTTCAGCCTGTCAAACCATCTGCTGAGTTGGAGCAGTCCGTAGGTATTATTGGAGCCGGGCCGGGCGGCCTCGCGGCGGCCGAACGTCTGCGCCACGCGGGCATTCAGGTTACTGTATATGATCGCTATGACCGCGCGGGCGGTTTGCTGACCTATGGCATCCCGAGCTTCAAGCTTGAAAAAGATGTGGTTATGCGCCGCATCACTTTGCTTGAGCAATCGGGCGTTGAATTTGTGCTGAATTGCGATGTGGGCGACGACATTTCCTTTGATGCGATCCGTGGCAAACATGATGCGGTTTTGATTGCGACAGGCGTTTACAAAACCCGCGATCTTCAGGGGCCGGGTTCCGGCTCTGAGGGGATTGTGCGCGCGATCGACTATCTCACCGCGTCAAACAAGGTTTCTTTTGGCGATACGGTCGAAGAATTTGAAAGCGGCGAGCTGAATGCAGCTGGCAAAAAAGTCGTCGTGATCGGCGGCGGCGATACCGCAATGGATTGCGTTCGCACAGCCATTCGCCAAGGCGCCGAGAGCGTTAAATGCCTCTATCGCCGGGACCGAGCAAATATGCCGGGCTCGCAGCGCGAAGTTCAAAATGCCGAAGAAGAAGGCGTTGAGTTTGTTTGGCTTGCAGCGCCCAAAGGCTTTGCCGGCGATCCGGTAACGGGCGTTATGGTTCAGCAGATGCGTCTTGGTGCGCCTGATGTCACGGGCCGGCGCGCGCCAGAAGTCATTGAGGGCGCGGATTACGTTGAGGAGTCTACCCTCGTTATCAAGGCGCTTGGTTTTGAGCCGGAAGACCTCAAAACGCTGTGGAACCAGCCCGAGCTTGAAGTGACCCGCTGGGGCACTGTCATGGCCGATTTCACGACCCATGCGACGAACCTGCCCGGCGTTTATGCCTGCGGCGATATTCAACGCGGCGCGAGCCTTGTTGTTTGGGCAATTCGGGATGGGCGCGAAGCGGCGGATGCGATGCTTGAGTATATTGAGCAAACTTGCGCTATCGCGGCTGAATAAGGGTGACGGTCCGTTTCTGCTCAGGAGGCAAGTGATGACTGAGGCGCGTTCAGGACAATGCTTATGTGGCGCTGTGCGTTTCGCAGCGGCAAAGCTTGGCGGGTTTGGTGTTTGTCATTGCAAAATGTGCCAGCAATGGACGGGTGGACCTTTGCTCGGCGTGACCGTGCCGCAGGATGCGATGCAGATTGAAGACACGGCGCATGTGGTCACGCGGCGCACCTCTGATTGGGCCTCGCGTAGCCACTGCGGGACATGCGGATCGCCGCTTTGGTATCGCTATGACAAAGGGCGTCGCGGGCGCCGGGAATTACGAAGTGCCGATTGGCCTGCTGGATGATGCAAACGGGCTGACGCTGGCAAAAGAGATTTTCATCGACGACAAGCCTGACAGCTTTGAATTCGCCGGTGAGCATAAACGAATGACCAAGGCCGAGCTGATGGAAGCCATCGCCTCTCGCCCGGAAGGAGCCTGACTATGACAAAATTTGATGAAAAATGGGCAGCCGCCGAAGAGGCCAAGCGCCAATGGATGACCGAAAACAGCCTGTTTCGTGAGGAAGATGAGCATTCGTCTTGCGGCGTTGGGCTTGTTGTTTCAATCGACGGCAAAAAGAGCCGCACGGTTGTGCAAAACGGGATTGATGCGCTCAAGGCGATCTGGCACCGCGGCGCTGTTGATGCGGATGGCAAAACCGGCGATGGCGCTGGTATTCATGTGCAAATCCCGGTCCCGTTTTTCTATGACCAGGTAGAGCGCACAGGTCACAAGCCGCGCATGAACGAGCTGATTGCTGTTGGGCAGGTCTTCCTTCCGCGCACCGATTTTGGCGCGCAAGAAACATGCCGCACGATCGTTGAATCTGAAGTGCTGCGCATGGGTTATTATATCTATGGCTGGCGTCACGTTCCGGTTCAGATCGATTGTTTGGGCGACAAAGCCAACGCGACTCGCCCTGAAATTGAGCAAATTCTGATCAGCAATTCCAAGGGTGTTGATGAGGAAACATTCGAGCGCGAGCTTTATGTGATCCGTCGTCGTATTGAAAAAGCGGCTGCTGCTGCTGGCGTTCAGTCGCTCTATCTGTGTTCGCTGTCCTGTCGCTCGATCATCTATAAAGGCATGATGCTGGCCGAGCAGGTCGCGGAGTTCTACCCGGACCTGTTGGATGAACGCTTTGAGAGCGCGTTCGCGATCTATCACCAGCGCTATTCGACCAACACATTCCCGCAGTGGTGGCTCGCGCAGCCGTTCCGCATGTTGGCGCATAACGGCGAGATCAACACGCTTAAGGGCAACCTCAACTGGATGAAGAGCCACGAGATTCGCATGGCTTCTGGAACCTTTGGCGACATGGCCGAAGATATCAAACCAATCGTTCCACAGGGCAGCTCGGATTCGGCGGCTTTGGACGCTGTGTTTGAGGTTCTCGTTCGTGCGGGTCGCTCTGCGCCAATGGCCAAAACGATGCTTGTGCCGGAAAGCTGGTCTCAACAGGCGGTCGAGCTGCCGCAAAGCTGGCGCGATATGTATTCCTATGTGAACTCCGTGATGGAGCCATGGGATGGCCCCGCTGCGCTTGCAATGACCGATGGTCGTTGGGTCTGTGCAGGGCTTGATCGCAATGGCCTGCGCCCGATGCGCTATGTGGTGACAGGCGATGGGCTTGTGATTGCTGGCTCTGAGGTTGGCATGGTGCCAACGGATGAATCGCGCGTTGTCGAAAAAGGCGCGCTTGGGCCGGGGCAGATGCTTGCTGTCGATATGAAAGAGGGCAAGCTTTACCACGACAAAGCGATGAAAGATCGTCTTGCTGGTGCGCAGCCGTTTGGCGCTTGGGTCGGCAAGATCAACGATCTGGATCAAGAGCTTTCAGGCCTTACAGAAGAGCCGCTGTTTACCGGTTCTGAGTTGAAAAAGCGTCAGATTGCGGCGGGCTACTCGATTGAGGAGCTTGAGCAAATTCTTGCGCCAATGGCTGAGGATGGCAAAGAAACGCTGGCCTCAATGGGCGATGACACGCCTTCTGCGGTGCTTTCCAACAAGTACCGTCCGCTGAGCCATTTCTTCCGCCAGAACTTTAGCCAAGTGACCAACCCGCCGATCGATAGCCTGCGCGAATATCGCGTGATGAGCCTTAAGACGCGCTTTGGAAATCTCAAGAACGTGCTGGATGAAGACAGCTCGCAAACAGAGATTTTGGTGTTGGATAGCCCCTTTGTTGGCAATGCTCAGTTTGAGGCGCTGAAGGGTCACTTCAATGCGCCAATGACTAAGATTGATTGCACCTATCCTGCCGACGGCGGGCCAAATGCGCTGCGCGATAGCCTCACACGCATTCGTGCCGAAGCCGAAGATGCCGTGCGCTCCGGCGGCGGGCATATCATTCTGTCGGATCAAAACCAAAATGCTGAGCGCGTTGGGATGCCGATGATTTTGGCGACCTCGGCTGTTCACAGCTGGCTTACACGCAAAGGCCTGCGGACGTTCTGTTCGCTTGGGGTACGCTCGGCCGAATGTATTGATCCGCACTATTTTGCCGTGCTGATCGGCTGCGGGGCGACCATCGTTAACGCATACCTTGCCGAAGACAGCCTTGCGGATCGTATTGAACGTGGCCTTCTGGATTGCACGCTAACAGAAGCTGTTCAGCGCTACCGCACAGCAATTGATCAAGGCTTGCTCAAGATCATGGCCAAGATGGGGATTTCGGTGATTTCTTCCTATCGCGGCGGGCTAAACTTTGAGGCTGTCGGGCTGAGCCGCGCGATGGTTGCCGAGTATTTCCCCGGCATGCACAGCCGTATTTCTGGTATTGGCGTTGCGGGTATTCAGAAAAAGGTTGAAGGCGTTCATAAGGCTGGCTGGCTTTCTGGCTCGGAAGTTCTGCCCATCGGCGGCTTTTATAAGGCGCGCCGCTCGGGTGAGACTCATGCTTGGGAAGCTCAGTCGATGCATATGTTGCAAGCGGCCTGTGATCGGGCTTCTTACGAGATGTGGAAGCAGTTCTCGGCCAAGATGAAAAGCAATCCGCCGATCCATCTGCGCGATTTGCTGGACATCAAGCCATTGGGCAAATCGATCCCGATTGAGGAGGTCGAAAGCATCACCTCTATTCGCAAACGGTTCGTTACGCCGGGCATGTCTTTGGGCGCGCTTTCGCCCGAAGCGCACCGCACGCTGAGTATTGCGATGAACCGTATTGGCGCGAAATCTGACTCTGGTGAAGGCGGCGAAAGCCCCGATGATTTCACCCCAGAACCCAATGGCGATAACGCTTCTGCCAAGATCAAGCAGGTTGCTTCCGGGCGCTTTGGCGTTACGGCGGAATATCTACTGGCTTGTGAAGAGCTCGAGATCAAAGTTGCCCAAGGCGCCAAGCCCGGCGAGGGCGGCCAGTTGCCCGGCATGAAGGTCACAGACCTGATCGCCAAGCTGCGCCACTCGACAAAAGGCGTGACCCTGATTTCACCGCCGCCGCACCACGATATCTATTCTATCGAGGATTTGGCGCAGCTGATCTATGACCTCAAGCAAATCAATCCGCGCGCCAAAGTGACGGTAAAACTCGTGGCATCTTCGGGCGTTGGCACGATTGCCGCCGGTGTGGCCAAGGCCAAAGCCGATGTGATCCTGATCTCCGGTCACAACGGCGGCACAGGCGCATCGCCAGCAACGTCGATCAAATTCGCGGGCCTTCCATGGGAAATGGGCCTCACTGAGGCACACCAAGTTCTTGCGATGAACAACCTGCGCGAGCGGGTAACATTGCGTACCGATGGCGGGCTTCGCACAGGTCGCGATATTGTTATGGCGGCGATGATGGGGGCCGAGGAATACGGCATCGGTACCGCCGCTTTGATCGCGATGGGTTGTATCATGGTGCGCCAGTGCCAGAGCAATACCTGCCCAGTTGGCGTGTGTACGCAGGACGATAAACTGCGCGAAAAGTTCACCGGGACGGCGGATAAAGTCGTCAATCTGATCACATTCTACGCTCAAGAAGTGCGCGAAATCCTTGCCTCTATCGGCGCGCGCAGCTTGGACGAAGTGATCGGGCGGGCAGATCTGCTTACGCAGGTTTCGCGTGGCTCTGCGCATCTTGATGATCTCGATCTCAACCCGCTTTTGATCACGGTCGATGGCGCAGATAAGATCGTTTATGATCGCTCCAAGCCGCGCAATGCGGTGCTTGATACGCTGGATGCGCAGATCGTTTCAGACGCTGCGCGCTTCCTCAATGATGGCGAAAAAATGCAGCTTTCCTATGCGGTGCAAAACACGCATCGCACGATAGGAACGCGCACTTCGAGCCATATTGTCAGCCGGTTTGGTATGCGCAACAACTTGCAGCCAGATCACCTGACAGTGAAGCTTACGGGTTCCGCCGGTCAATCGCTTGGTGCCTTTGCGGCGCCTGGCTTGAAGATCGAAGTTTCGGGCGATGCCAATGACTACGTCGGCAAAGGCCTTTCGGGGGGCACAGTCGTTGTGCGCCCGCCAATGGCTTCACCGCTTGTGGCGTCCGAAAATACGATCATCGGTAACACCGTGCTTTACGGCGCGACGGCTGGCTACCTCTTTGCTGCGGGCCGCGCAGGCGAGCGCTTTGCTGTTCGTAACTCGGGCGCGAGTGTTGTGATCGAGGGCTGTGGCTCGAACGGTTGTGAATACATGACCGGCGGCGTTGCGGTTATCCTTGGCTCGATTGGTGCCAACTTTGGCGCCGGGATGACAGGCGGGATGGCGTATCTCTATGATCCTGAGGGCACAGTTGAGCGCTTCATGAACATGGAAACCTTGGTGACTTGCCCTGTGACAGTTGAGCATTGGGAAATGCAACTTAAGGGCTTGATCGAACGCCACGTTGCCGAAACGCAAAGCCGCAAAGGCGCGGAAATCCTTTCGGATTGGGAGGCTGAGCGCGCTAATTTCTTGCAGGTTTGTCCAAAGGAGATGCTGGTCCATTTGCAAGCGCCTTTGAGCATTGAGGCGGATGCGATCCCGGCCGAATAGGCCCTCATTGCGACGAATACAGAAGGCGCGGCAGAGCAATCTCGCCGCGCCTTTTTTCATTGCTGCGAGGTGTTGCGCGCTGGCGCCCTCTTCTTTGAAAATTGCCGTAGCGGCATTTTTCAGGTGTTTGCGAAAGGGATGCATGGCTATGTTGCGCCTGTGGCTAAGAAAAAAACAAATCCCAAAGCAGCAAAGCAGCTGCCAAATCGCAGGCAACGCGCAAGGCGCTGGTTGTTGCGCTGGTTTGTGCGCCTCTCTCTGCTGGGGTTAGGCATTTTGCTTCTCGGGGTTTCGCTTTACGCCGTGGTTCCGCCGCCCACGACCCCGTATATTCTTGCAGAGGCGCGCAGGCTTGGCGGCGTTGATCGCCAATGGGTGCCCGCTGATGAAATCGCGCCAGTGATGTTTCGATCTGTCGTGGCCGCGGAGGACGCCAATTTCTGCAATCATTGGGGTTTTGATATGGCCGCCATCCGCGATGCGCTTGATAGCGGCGGGCAGCGCGGCGCCTCTACGATCTCTCAGCAGGTGGTTAAAAACGCCTATCTTTGGCAGGGCAGAAGCTGGCCACGCAAGGCGCTCGAGGCGATTATAACGCCACTGGTAGAGATTGTTTGGCCCAAGCGGCGCATTCTTGAGGTCTATTTGAACGTCGCCGAATTTGACGAAGGGGTTTTTGGGGTTGAAGCTGCGGCGCGTCACTATTTTGGCGTTGGGCCGGAAGAGCTAAGTGCGACGCAGGCCGCGCGTCTTGCAGCCGTTTTGCCAAATCCAAAGGGCAGAAGCGCCTCAAAGCCTTCGAATTTCGTGCGTCGTCAGGCGATACAAATCTCTGAGGGGGCCGCCACAATCCGCGCAGATGGCCGCGCATCATGTTTCGAGGATTGAATTGTTGCGCGCCGCAGGGCAATTAGGAGAGGCATCCAAACTTTATGAGTAGCACCCAAATGAATCGTCTCTTTCACGTTCCTCTTTCTCCGTTTTGCCGAAAAGTGCGCCTGAGCCTTGGCGAGAAGCGTATCGAGGTCGAGCTGGTGGAAGAGCGCTATTGGGAAAAAGATCCCGACTTTTTACGTCGCAATCCCGCAGGCAAAGTGCCTGTTTTAAAGATGGACGGGCGCTCCATGTCCGAATCTGCGGCGATTTGCGAATATATTGAAGAGAAGCATCCCGAGCCATCCTTGATGCCCAAAGGGGCCGACGCGCGCTATGAAGTGCGCCGTTTGATCACTTGGTTTGACGACAAGTTTCATCATGAGGTGACCGCGAACCTGCTTTATGAGCGGGTGAACAAAAAGGTGACAGGCGAAGGCTATCCGGATTCGCGCAATGTGAAGGCTGGGGCCAAGGCGATCAAATATCACTTGGATTATATGGGCTGGCTTTTGGAGCAGCGCCGCTGGCTTGCTGGCGATACGATGACATTGGCGGATTTCGCTGCGGCGGCACATCTTTCCTCATTGGATTATATCTCTGACGTGGATTGGAACCGCTCTGCGTCGGTCAAAGATTGGTATGCCAAGATCAAATCGCGCCCTGCGTTTCGCTCAATTCTCGCGGATCAGGTCTCTGGTTTTCCGCCGCCCGCACATTATGCTGATCTCGATTTTTAGCGCCTTGGTTTTTGGGCCAAGAGCGGCGCTGTTTTGAGCGCTGCGATGAAAGCGGCTCTTGCGGAGCGTGCGGCCTTTGAAGGCTTTGCGGCGATGGGCGTATGCGCGCCGAATGCAATTCCACAGGCGCCTGCGCGCTTGGCTGAATATGTGGCTGATGGGCGTCATGGTCAGATGGGTTGGATGGAAGAACGGATGGCTTGGCGCGGCGATCCGGGCGCGCTTTGGCCTGAGGCGAAATCGGTGATCATGCTCGCGGAGGCTTATACGCCAGCGCATGATCCTCTCGAGATATTGAGCAAGCCAGAGGCCGGCGCGATTAGCGTTTATGCCCAGAACCGCGACTATCATGACATCGTCAAGAAGCGGCTCAAGCGACTTGGGCGCTGGCTGATTGAGGAAGCGGGCGGCGACATCAAGGTTTTCGTGGATACCGCGCCGGTTATGGAAAAGCCTTTGGGGGCCGCCGCTGGATTGGGCTGGCAGGGCAAGCATACCAATCTTTTAGGCCGCGAGCTTGGGTCGTGGTTTTTCCTCGGGTCGATCTTTACGACGCTTGAGATGCCGCTTGATGAACCCGGCGTAGGAAGCTGCGGCAGCTGCACGGCTTGTCTTGATATCTGCCCGACGGAGGCCTTTCCTGCGCCCTATCAATTGGACGCGCGGCGCTGCATTTCTTATCTCACGATTGAGCATCATGGTCCGGTTGAGGAAGAGCTACGCGCACGTATGGGCAACCGGATCTATGGGTGCGATGACTGTCTGGCCGTTTGCCCTTGGAACAAGTTTGCAGCCCAAGCTCATGAGGTCAAATATGCAGCGCGTGAGGATCTGCTTGCACCGGATTTAGCAGCGCTTGCAGGGCTCGATGATGCGGCGTTTCGGGCCAAATTTAGCGGATCACCGGTCAAGCGCATTGGGCGCAATCGGTTTGTGCGAAATGTACTTTATGCGATCGGGAATTCTGGCGCGCATCGCTTGCAAGGTGCTGCACGCGCGCTATTGGACGATCCTGATCCAACGGTTGCTGATGCAGCAAGCTGGGCAATTGCGCGACTTAGCGAGTAGCTATTCAGCAAATACGCGCTCTATCAGTGACATGTTTTGGCGGCGCTTCTGATCGACGGACTTAACATGTTTTACCAACATGCTATGAGCTAAGGCGGCAGGTCTGATGCCTTCGGAAGCGTGCTTAATCGGAAAGGGACCAAATTGGTTTTTGCCGATTGTATAGGTCACGCTGACGCCCTTTCCGCTGGGCGCCCTTACATAATTGAAGCGCGATTCCGTATCGTACATATCAAAGGCATTGTTGATCGTGCGCTCTAGCTCTTCGCGGGATGTGTCGAGCTGAATACCTTCGGCAATGCTGATTGTCGTGAGAATGGCGCCGTTGTGTTCTGTCATTCCGGCCGAGGCAAGCTTGGCCTCGGTGATCCCGAGAGGGCGCAATGTCGGATCTTTTGTGAGCCAATAAAGGCCCAGAATAAACGTAGCCGGCGCAATGATTGTTACGCCTATCACAGTTACGAGAAGGTTATCGCGGATGTTCATGAAACTCGGCCTCAGATATTTTGATCTGTTTGCCGCAAATTGGTGAATATCCGATGAAACCGCGCCTTGCCGGGCAATTTGGGGCAAGGCGCGAGGAGTTTAGGCGCGCACGAGCAGTTCGTAGCTTTGCGCGATATCGCGCGCGAGTGCGCCGACTTCAAAGCTAAACTCGCCGATCTGACCAACGGGCGTTACTTCGGCAGCGGTGCCAGTAAGCCAGCATTGCTCAAAGCTTTCGAGCTCTTCGGGCATGATGTGGCGCTCATTTACCTTGATGCCGCGCTCGTTGAGCATTTTGATAACGGTCTGTCGCGTAATCCCGTTTAGGAAGCAATCAGCCAGCGGTGTGTGCACTTCGCCGTCTTTGACAAAGAACATATTTGCGCCTGTCGCTTCGGCCACGTAGCCGCGGTAATCAAACATCATCGCGTCCGAACAGCCTTTGGCTTCGGCGGCGTGTTTGGACATGGTGCAGATCATATAGAGGCCCGCAGCTTTGGCGGCTGAGGGGATCGTTTTGGGCGATGGGCGCTGCCATTTGGAGATGTCGAGCTTGGCGCCTTTCATCTTGGCGTCGCCGTAGTAGGCGCCCCATTCCCAAGCGGCCACAGCCATGCGAACTGGGTTGCGCTTGGCCGCGACGCCCATGTCTTCGCCCGCGCCGCGATAAGCCAGAACGCGCACATAAGCATCAGACCAGCCGTTGGCCTTTAGGACATCATATTTGGCTTTCTCAATCTCTTCGACGGTATAGGGAATTTCCATATCGAGAAGTTTGCCAGAATTCAGCAGGCGCTCGGAGTGCTTAACGCCCTCAAAGATTTTGCCGTTGTAGCAGCGCTCGCCTTCAAAGACAGAAGAGGCATAGTGCATTGCATGGGTCAGGATATGGACATTGGCATCGCGCCAGTCGACCATTTTGCCGTCCATCCAGATCTTGCCGTCGCGATCATCATATGCACCGTCCATTGCGGCTCTCCTCTTCGTGTGGCTTTTGGCGGGTGCCGGGGCCAATTTCCAAAAGTTGCGCAACAAAGGGCCGTTTCGGACATTAAGTTGCGCTAAATCTGCCTTTCGCTAGCAATTGATTCTTGGAATGTCAACAAGACTGACATAAAGTGACTAAGTATTACGCAGATTGTGAACGGTGGGAGAGAAAATGGCAGAGGGTAGCGGGCCTACAGGGCCCGGAGGCGAGAGCCTCCTGTTTTTGACCGATGAGCAATTGCGAAAAGGGATCGAGGCGATGTTTTTCGCTTACCGCGGATTTACCGCTGATCCTGACCGGATTTTAGAAGCGCATGGGTATGGGCGCGCGCATCATCGCGCGATCCATTTCATCAATCGATCGCCTGCGACGACTGTAAACAATCTGCTCGGTATTCTGGGTGTGACCAAGCAATCGCTAAACCGGGTGCTACGCACGCTGATCGCAGATGGTTTGGTCGAGAGCCGGATTGGCAAGCGCGATAAACGCGAGCGTCATCTGCATTTGACCGAAAAGGGCGAGGCGCTTGAGCGCGAGCTTTCAGAGGCACAGCGCATTCGGATGCGGGCCGCGTTTCGCACCGTTGGGCCGGAAGCGGTTGGCGGGTTTCGCCAAGTGCTTGAGGCGATGATGGATCCAGAACAGCAGCGCTTTTTCAACGCGCTTAAGGAGCCCGCACAATGAGCGTTTTGCCCGAGTGCCATTTGCTGATCATTGACGACGATGAACGCATTCGCGGGCTTTTGCAGAAGTTTTTGATCCGTGCGGGCTTTTGGGTTTCTTCGGCGCGCGATGCCGCCCATGCCCGACGTTTGCTTGAGGGGCTGGAATTCGATCTGATCGTTATGGATGTGATGATGCCCGGTGAAGATGGCATCAGTTTTACCCGTTCTTTGCGCGAAGCTGGCGGGATGAATACACCGATCCTTTTGCTCACAGCCAAGGGCGACACAGCGGATCGGATCGCCGGGTTAGAGGCGGGCGCGGATGACTATCTGCCAAAACCGTTTGAACCCAAAGAGCTTTTGCTTCGGATCAATGCGATCCTGCGCCGCGTGCCACCAACAGAAACCGATGCCGCTTTGCCAAAGTATCTGTCGCTTGGCCCCATTCGATATGATGTGGAGCGCGGCGAACTTTGGCAGGGGGATGCCTTGATCCGGCTGACGGCAACTGAGGCCCAATTGATGCGCATCTTTTCGGCCTGTCCGGGCGAGCCGGTAAGCCGCACCAGCTTGGTTGAGCAATTGGGCCGCGATAATGGGCAGGCACAAGAGCGCGCCGTCGACGTTCAAATCACCCGATTGCGGCGCAAGCTCGAGACCGATCCCAAGCAGCCACGCTATCTTCAGACGGTACGCGGCGAAGGCTATATGCTCGCGCCGGATTAGGCCCTAAACTGGCCAAAGTTTCGAAAAACAGGAGCGATCTATGGCAACGGCCTATTATTCCCACGACGACTGTTTGCAACACGTAAACTCAGAAGGTCATCCCGAGCGGGTGGCGCGGCTGGAGGCCGTACGGGGCGCGTTGGCGGGCATGGATTTGGATCGCCGGGCTGCCCCTTTGGGCGATGAAGCGGAAATCCTTCGCTGTCATCCGCAGAGCTATCTTGATCGCATTAAAGACGCTGTGCCAGAGCAGGGCCGTGTGAAGCTGGATGCGGATACCTCGCTTTCGCCCGGCTCATATCAAGCGGCGCTGCGCGGCGTTGGCGGGATTTGCGCGGCGGTTGACGCGGTTATCACTGGCGAGGTTGGCAATGCCTTTGTTGGCTGTCGCCCGCCGGGCCACCATGCCGAGCGCGAGACGCCGATGGGCTTTTGCCTGTTTGGCAATGTCGCGATCGGGGCAAAGCGGGCGCTTGATCACCATGGGCTTGGCCGCGTTGCGATTATCGATTTCGATGTGCATCACGGCAATGGCACACAAGATTTGTTTTGGTCCGAGGGGCGCGCGCTTTTTGCCTCGTCCCACCAGATGCCGCTTTACCCCGGAACAGGGACTGAGGATGAAACCGGCGCGCATGGAAATATTCTAAATGTGCCGCTGGCCGCAAATTCTGGCGGTGCTGAGATGCGAGCAGCCTATAGCGAGATTATCTTGCCGCGGGTTGAGGCCTTTGCGCCCGAGCTTATCCTGATTTCCGCAGGTTTTGACGCGCACCGGGATGATCCTTTGGCACAGCTTAACTGGGATGCGGTTGATTTTGCCTGGCTTACCGATGCGATTTGTGATGTTGCGAAACATACCTGTAATGGCCGCATAGTCTCGACACTGGAGGGCGGTTATGATCTTTCTGGCCTCGCGGCCGGCGTGGCCGCCCATGTCGAGATTTTAAGGGAGCGTGCCGCATGAGCGAGACACCCGTTGCGAAGATGACATTCGAAGAAGCCATGGCCGAACTTGAGCGTGTTGTTGGCCAGCTTGAGCGCGGTGATGTGCCGCTTGAGGATTCGATCAAGCTTTATGAGCGCGGTGCTGCGCTGAAAGAGCGCTGCGATGTGAAGCTGAAAGAAGCCGAGGAAAAGGTCGCGAAAATCACGCTTGATCGTGATGGCCACCAGCCAACAGGCGCTACCCCTGTTGAGGGGCTTTGAGCGCGCTTTATGTTTGAGACCCGAAGGACTGAATATGCCGCGCTAACGCAGACGTGCCTTGATGGGGCGATGGCGCCGATGGGCGATGGGTTCGTGGCGCAAGGGATGCGTTATGCCTCTGCTGGCGGCAAACGAATTCGCGGCTTTCTGGCGATGGAAAGTGCGGCGCTGTTTGGCATCAAACCTGCGCAATCGGTTTGGGCTGCGGCGGCCGTTGAGGCAATGCATGCCTATTCCTTGGTGCATGATGATATGCCCTGTATGGATGATGATGATTTGCGCCGTGGCCTCCCCACTGTTCATGTGAAATGGGGCGAGGCGGCGGCTGTTTTGGTTGGCGATGGTTTGCAGGCGCTTTGTTTTGAGCTGCTGGCTCGCGAGGAATTGAGCGCGGATGCATCGGTTCGCATTGCGCTTGTTGCTTCCATGGCGCGGGCTGCTGGCGCGCAAGGGATGGTCTTGGGGCAGGCGCAGGATATCGCCGCCGAAGAGGCCAAAGCCCCGCTGACATTGCAAGAGATTACAGAGCTTCAGGCCAATAAAACCGGCGCCTTGATCCGCTGGTCTGCTGAGGCGGGCGCGCTGATTGCGGGCGCTGATCCCGCTCCATTGCGCACCTATGCAGAGCAGCTTGGCCTCGCGTTTCAGATTGCTGACGACATCTTGGATGTTGAGGGCGATGCGGCGCTCACTGGCAAACGGGTTGGCAAAGATGCAGACGCAGGCAAAGCCACATTCGTCTCATTGCTTGGGCTTGATGCGGCGCGAACCCGTGCGCAGGAGCTGGTAGAGGGCGCTTGCGAGGCGCTTGATCCTTACGGGAATGAGGCGCAGGCCTTGCGGCAGGCGGCCCGGTTCGTTATTTCGCGGGATACATGAGCATCGGCCCTTTGGCCAAACCAGCCCGTCGGAGGGCCCGATATGAACGATAGACCATCCACACCGATCCTTGACCGCGTGAATGTGCCTGCGGATATGAAGGGCCTTTCGGATAAGGAGCTTAAGCAACTCGCTGGCGAATTGCGTGCCGAGACGATTAGCGCGGTTTCGGAAACGGGCGGGCATCTTGGCGCTGGGCTTGGTGTGGTTGAGCTGACGGTTGCACTGCATGCGATTTTTGACACACCTAAGGATCGGCTCATCTGGGATGTCAGTCATCAAAGCTATCCCCATAAAATCCTCACAGGGCGGCGCGATCGCATTCGGACTTTGCGCCAAAAAGGCGGGTTGAGCGGCTTTACCAAACGCTCGGAAAGCCCGTTTGATCCTTTTGGTGCAGCGCATTCCTCAACCTCGATTTCTGCCGCGCTCGGCTTTGCGGTTGCGCGCGATTTGGGCGGTGCGCCTGAGCACGGTATTGGCGATGCGATTGCTGTCATCGGTGATGGTTCGATGTCAGCTGGGATGGCCTTTGAGGCGATGAACAACGCCGGCCATCTCAAGAAGCGGATGATTGTGGTGCTCAACGACAATGAGATGTCGATTGCGCCGCCTGTTGGCGCGATGTCGAACTATCTATCGCGGCTTTACGCTGGCGCGCCGTTTCAAGAATTGAAAGCGGCTGCCAAAGGCGCTGTTTCGCTCCTTCCGCCGCCCTTCCAAGAAGGGGCCAAGCGCGCCAAGGAAATGCTCAAAGGCATGACTGTTGGCGGCACGCTTTTTGAGGAGCTTGGATTTTCATATGTCGGCCCGATTGACGGGCACGATCTGGATCAGCTTTTGCCACTGCTACGCACGATTAAGGCGCGCGCGACGGGGCCTGTTTTGATCCATGTGATTACGAAAAAGGGCAAAGGCTATGCGCCGGCTGAAGCGGCCTCTGACAAGGGCCATGCCACGGCCAAGTTCAATGTCGTGACCGGCAAACAAGCCAAAGCGGCCTCAAACGCGCCGAGCTATACATCTGTTTTTGGCAAGGCGCTCGTGGCGCAAGCGGCTGAGGACAGCAAGATCGTCGCCGTTACAGCGGCGATGCCAGATGGCACAGGGCTAAACCTATTTGCAGAGCGCTACCCAAGCCGCTGCTTTGATGTTGGCATTGCTGAACAGCACGGTGTTACCTTTGCGGCGGGACTTGCGGCGGGCGGGATGAAGCCGTTTTGCGCGATGTATTCGACCTTCCTTCAGCGCGGCTATGATCAGGTTGTGCATGACGTGGCCATTCAACGACTGCCCGTTCGCTTTGCGATTGATCGCGCCGGATTGGTGGGCGCTGATGGAGCGACGCATGCGGGCAGTTTTGATGTGGCTTTCTTGGCCAACCTACCTGGGTTTGTTGTGATGGCGGCGGCGGATGAGGCCGAACTGATGCATATGGTGGCCACGGCTGCAGCGCATGACAGCGGGCCGATTGCATTTCGCTATCCGCGCGGTGAGGGCGTTGGGGTTGAACTGCCAGAGCGCGGCGAGGTTCTTGAGATTGGGCGCGGACGGATGATCCAAGATGGCGCGCGGGTTGCGCTTCTTTCCTTTGGCACGCGGCTTTCAGAGGTTCAGGAGGCAGCCGAACGCTTGGCCGCAAAAGGGATCACACCAACAATTGCAGATGCACGCTTTGCCAAGCCATTGGATCGCGAGATGATCCTGCAGCTTGCGGCCGATCACGAAGCGCTGATCACCATTGAAGAGGGCGCTATCGGCGGGTTTGGCAGCCATGTTGCACAGCTTTTGGCAGATGAGGCGGTGTTTGATAGCGGTCTGAAATTCCGCTCAATGGTGCTGCCTGATACGTTTATCGATCAGTCGAGCCCCGAAGATATGTATGCAACGGCCAAGCTAAGCGCGACAGATATCGAAGCCAAGGTTCTCGAAGTACTGGGCGTTGCAAATATTGCGACGCGGCGGGCCTAAGTTAGCTGCTCTCAATCACTTGGCGCATCCATGGTTTGACCGTGCTTTCGGATGAGCGCCTAGATTTCTTGCGGCTGAACCCAAAAATCACACGCCCTGACATAACACGCTTGGCGTTTGTGTGGCGCAAAAAAAAGTCCTATAGGTTGTATGGATACATCAGCCGAGGCAACCAATTTGAAGGCATATAAAAGCACGGACGTTGAGATAATCGATCTGGGTGCCACGCTCGGATCGCTTTGGCGCGGCAAATGGCTGATCGCGTTTGTGACGTTTCTAGCGATCGCGATTGGAACCTATTACGCCTATTTTGCGGTCACGCCGCTTTATCGCGCGACGGCCGTTGTGATCCTTGATACACAGAAAGAGCAGGTTGTTGATCTGCAAGCGGCAATGACGAGCCTTTCAAGCGATTCCTCTGTGGTGAACTCTGAAGTCGAAGTTTTGCGCGCGCGCGGCTTGATGGGGAAGGTTGTTGATCGCCTTGATCTCACGATTGACCCGGAATTCAACGGCGCGCTGCGAACGCCAGACCTAATTCATCGGTTCAAGCAGGGCATTCACACAGTTCTGGGAACGGGGGGAAAAAGCGGCCCGACGCCGCGAGCCGAATTGCGAACGCGTGATTATACGGTTTCTGCGCTCTTGGGAAAAATCAGTATCTCCAATGTGCCAAACAGCCTCGTTTTCAACGTCACGACGCAGACGGAAAACGCAGAAAAATCTGCGCTGATTGCCGACACAATCGCCGAGCTCTACATCCTCAATCAGATTGAGGTGAAATTTGCAGCGACCGAGCAAGCGACTGGCTGGCTCACCAGCCGTGTCGCTGAGCTGCAATCGGAACTTGAGGTCGCCGAGGCAAAAGCCAAAAGTTTCTCGACGGGGACGGCGCTTATTTCGCCCGAAACGCTGCAGGGGCTTGAGGTTCAACTCAAAGAGCTGCGGGATCGAATTGCAACGGCACAAGTGGCGAGCAATGGTGCAACGGATCGCGCGTCAGCCCTTCGCAGCGCCGTAACACCCCAAGACAAACTTGGCCTAACAGACGACGCGATCCTGGCACGCATTTTTAAAGGGGATGGCGCGCCTGCTGCGGAATTTGAGGATAGGTTTTCGCAAATAACTGCCCGCGCGGACCTTGAAGAAGCGCGGGCGACGCGCCAACTGACCGCTCTTTTACAATCCCAATCTGAGCTTGAGCTACAGATCAGCCAGCAGAGCAAAGACTTGATCACCTTGCAGCAGTTTTCGCGCGAAGCAGAAGCAAGCCGATTGCTCTACGAGTATTTCTTGACGCGTCTCAAGGAAACTTCTGCGCAACAAGGCGTTCAACAAGCTGACAGCCGCATTCTTTCCGCAGCGGTGGTTCCGGGCGCGCCAGCAGTGCCGCGAAAATCTATGATATTGCTGATGGCGCTTGTGCTAGGTTTGATGCTTGGCGCGGCGATTGTTTTACTGCGAGAGGCGCGCAACAATGCATTTCGCTCCGCGCGCGATGTTGAGGAATTCACTGGCTATACGGTGATGGGCCAAATTCCGTTGATCCCTGCGCAACGCCGTCAAAGCACCATCGACTATTTGATGCAAAAACCGACCTCGGCCGCCGCAGAAGCGGTTCGAAATCTTCGCACCTCAATCCTTTTGTCAAATGTGGATAAACCCCCGCAAGTCATTCTGACGACCTCTTCGGTTCCCCATGAAGGCAAGACGACGACTTCGCTCGCATTGGCGCAAAACTTCGTTGGAACGGGCAAGAAAGTTTTGCTGATCGAGGGCGATATCCGACGCAATGTTTTCGCCGAATATTTTAAGGATGCGCCGAGCAAAGGGCTGGTTTCACTGATGATGCGGGACGTTTCGCTTGAAGAGGTTCTCTATCATGATGAACGCCTTGGTCTTGATTTACTTTTTGGCGAGCGGACCCATACCAGCGCTGCGGATCTATTTAGCTCAGAGGCATTTCGCACATTGATCGATGAAATGCGCGCCCGCTATGATGTGATCATCATCGACACGCCGCCTGTGCTCGTTGTTCCAGATGCACGGATTATCGCTTCGGTCGTGGATACAGTTTTGTTTGTTATCAAATGGGATAGTAGCCCAAGGGGGCAGATCGAAGACGCGTTGAGGATGTTTGAAAGCGTTGATCAAAAGGTAACGGGCGTCGTTTTGGCGCAGGTCGATCCCAAGGGCATGAAGCGCTATGGATATGGCGGAGAGTACGGTTCTTACGGCGGGCTTCGCGAGGCCTATTACGCGAATTAGTGAATGCGTTTTCTTTGGGTTAGGCATGGACTATCCTGCACGTGCATGGTGCTTTGGTGCGATGAAATTGAATTGGCTACGTAGCGAGCAACTGGGAAATAGTTCATGAAGACCATCACACCAATTCTTTTGTGCGGCGGCTCTGGCACACGGCTTTGGCCCTTGTCGCGCAAAAGCTATCCCAAGCAATTTGCGCGCCTCGTCGGGGATGAGACTTTGTTTCAATCTTCGGCCAAGCGGCTATCGGGCAAGAGCGATGCGCTGAAATTTCAGGCGCCTATGGTTCTCACGAATTCGGATTTCCGGTTCATCGTAACCGAGCAATTGGCCGAAGTTGGTATCGATCCCGGCGCGATTTTGATCGAGCCAGAAGGGCGCAACACAGCGCCCGCTGTACTTGCTGCTGCGCTCTATTTGCTCCAAAGCGACCCAGATGCAATCATGCTTGTAGCGCCATCAGATCATGTCGTGCCCGATGTGGCGGCATTCCAAGCGAGCGTGGCCAAAGGCCTAGCAGTTGTTGAGCAGGGCGAGTTGGTAACCTTTGGGATCACGCCGACCCATGCCGAAACCGCCTATGGATACCTTGATCTGAGCGCAGCGCCAGATGGGACTGGCGCCCCTGTAAAGCTTGCGAAATTCGTTGAAAAGCCCGATGCGAAACTTGCTGGAGAAATGCTGGCAGCAGGAAACTTTCTTTGGAATGCGGGCATCTTCTTGTTTGCTGCAAAAGATATTATCGCCGCTTTTGAGCAGCACGCACCAAGTTTGATGGAGCCAGTTGGCAAGGCCGTTGCTCAGGCCAAAGTCGATTTGGGCTTCCTGCGTCTTGCGCCTGAGCCTTGGGCGAATGCTGACGATATTTCAATCGACTATGCAGTGATGGAGCGAGCCCGCAACCTTTCGGTTGTTCCCTATGCATCTGCTTGGTCGGATCTGGGAGGCTGGGACGCCGTTTGGCGCGAAAGCACACCGGATGAAAATGGCGTCGTCACCAGCGGCGAAGCAACCGCGATCGATTGCAAAGATAGCTTGTTGCGCTCTGAAAACGAGACGCTTGAGATCGTTGGCATCGGCTTGAAAAATATCATGGCGATTGCAATGAACGATGCTGTTTTGATTGCGGATATGTCTTGCGCGCAAGATGTAAAAAAGGCCGTGCTGGCGCTCAAAGATAAAGGCGCGCTTCAGGCGACCAATTTCCCGAAAGATCACCGGCCTTGGGGCTGGTTTGAGAGCCTCGTTATTGGAGGGCGCTTTCAGGTTAAACGCATTGTTGTACATCCCGGTGCGGCGCTCTCTTTGCAGAGCCATTTCCACCGTTCTGAGCATTGGATCGTTGTTGAAGGGACTGCCAAGGTTACGATTGATGAAGACGTCAAATTGGTAACCGAAAACCAATCGGTTTATATCCCTGTTGGCGCAGTCCATCGCATGGAAAATCCCGGCAAGGTTCCGATGGTTCTGATCGAAGTTCAGACGGGCGCCTATGTGGGCGAGGACGATATTGTTCGTTATGAGGATATCTATTCGCGCGGTCAGGGCGAAAAAGGCTGAAATTTTCGAGGGCTTTGCGCGCAACGCAGCGCACTGAGGGTTTCTAAGCGATTAACCCGCACAGATTAAGACATGTTCATCGAATTCGGGCGCAGCGTGCTCGCGGCTAGGCTTTGGCCTGTTGTGTGATGCGCTGCCCAAGCCATATAAGGATTTCCTCGATGAATGACCCGTTTAAAAACCGCACCCCTTCCCTCAGCGGCCCAGAGACCGACATTCGACCTGTCACGCCCGCAGATGGTGTTGAGCTGTCCGACGTAGCGCTTGCATTGTATGTTGAGACTGGCGGCGCCATAGCATTTGTAACGGCGGCGGGGCAAGCGCGCATTGTTCAGGTTGCAGACTTCTCAATTTTGCCTGTCGGCGCACGCGAAGTTTCAGCGACGGGGACAACGGCAAGCGGCATCCACGCCATGGTGCTTGCATGAAATTCGGCGTCGACTTAACCGTAACCTCGCACGTGGCAAGGCGGACTGGCGCGCCTTGGTTTGATGCCTATAAAGCGCCTGACGGAGAAGCGCCTGCACTTGTGTTGGATTTCGCCAATGGCATCTATGGGGTTGGGGGCGTGCAGCAATCGCTTGCCACGGCGATGAATTTTTCGCGCGCTAGCGGTAAATCGTATTGCGGCCTTGGCGGACAGCTGGCCTTTGCAACTACAGATGAGCCAGCATTTGATCGCGACCCTGTTAGCGGCGAAATCCAGGGCCTTTTGATAGAGCCTGTCCGCAGCAACTTGAACCTGTGGAGCGAAGATTTCACCAAGTCGGTTTGGGCCAAATCCGGCATATCCATCAGTCCTGATGCGACCGCCGCGCCTGATGGAACGTTTGGGGCGGACAAGTTCGTTGAGAGTGGTGGAGGTGGCCTCCATCGCCTTGTTCAAACTGTTTCAGTTGCAGGTGGTACCTTGCTTACAAGCTCGGTTTTTGCCAAAGCGGCGGAGCGCGATAAGGTGCAGTTCGTCTTCGCGGGATCTGGTGGGTATACGCAACGCATCTTTGATCTGACCAGCGGAACTTTGGGCAGTGTTGCGACGAGCGGCGGCGCGTTTTCTGGGGTTACCTCCAAGATCGAGCCATACGGCAACGGTTGGTACCGGCTTAGCATGAGCGCCCAAACCAGCGGTAATACCAGCGTTATGGTTATGTACTCACTTATCGATCCGGCGAATGCGAATAGCTATACGGGTACTGCCGGTTTGGGCGCATTCTTTTGAGGAGCCCAAGTAGATGCGGCTGGTGAGAAGAGTTCCTATATAAAGTCCGAAGGGGGGCAAGGAACGCGCAGCGCAGATATTGCTGATCTTTCCCTTGGCGCATGGTTTGATCAAACACAGGGCAGTCTTGTCGCGGAAGTCTCGGGCTTAGCAAAAGAGTATGTGGCTGAATTGGCTTCTTCTAGTAGCAATCGGATTGCGATTGGTAGCTCGTTTTTGCGCGACTCTGGCGGAAGCAATCAGAGCGCGGCGCGCACTTCGGGCCCGTCTATTTGTGCAATCAGTTTTGGCGCGATGGAAGTTGGTCAGCTGCACAATCCGGCGCGCTGCTGAGCACGACGGCACCTGGTGTTTTCTCGAGTAACCTTTCGCAACTGATCATTGGGCATTTCTTGAATGGTGCAACCGCGGAACAACAACTTGGCGGCACGATTAAGCGACTGGTACATTATCCGACCCGGATAAGTGATTCAGCACTGGCGCAGATCACTCAACCTGTTTGATCACCCCATCAAAAACACCTTGTTTTTGTAAGTACTCAAAAGGCCGCAGGTTTTCCTCTGCAGCCCTTTGCTCGAGCTCAAGGAGCTTGGCATCCACCAAAGTACGATACCAATATGCCTGTAGGAAATGGAAGTAGAACCCGGCTTTTCCGTCAGCAAACCCAAGACCCAAAACATAGCGATAGAAGAAATAGAGCGAGCTGCGAAATACGCTCGGCAGGCGAGAATAAACTTGCTCCTTCAAGATTCTTTTCTGCTTAGCTTTGCCCGAAAACTTGCTAGTGGCAGAAAGGTTCTCTCGACGCGCAATTGTGTCATAGACTTCGCGTTCGGCGTAGCCGACATGTTTTGTGGTCCACCAAGAAAGGTCGTTGAGGTTTTCATCCCGTAGATCTCCCTTGAGTGTTACAATCTTAGGATCAACAACAACGATATGCTCGTCCATCCAGCGCTGCTCGGCGCGGCCCTGCCCTGTTTTCCAGAGGCGAATTCCAAGGATTGGATAGAAAAATCCGTTTCGAATCTCTTGCCCAAGAAATACAATTTTTCGCCTAAGGATAGCAGCGTTTGCCCCTTCAGGTGCAAGCGTGAAATTCCGAATACTTTCTTGCAGGAGAGGCTCCAGAATTTCGTCAGCATCAATGCGCAACGTCCACTCTGAGACAATATTTGCATTGTCTATGCCCCAGTTCAATTGCGCGGCATGCGTTTCAAATGGATTTGAAAACACCTCAGCACCAAGACTTTTCGCGATCTCAACCGTTGCATCATTTGATAGACTGTCGATTACACATATACGCTCAGCAACGGATGAAACGCTTTTGATAGCGCGCGCGATATGCTGCTCTTCGTTGTAGGTAAGGATGATGGCGGTTAGGGACGGAAGGCTCATGGGCGTATCCTCGGGCCGCCAAATCGAAGCAAATCATAGAGCGATGGTAACAAGCGCCGCATAGTATTTGCAGACCGTTTTACCCCAAAAAGCAATGCAGCGGTCGGCCAAAAGAGCCTGCTTTCCTTGCGCAAAATGCGCCAGTGCTCGCGATTGATTGTCTTGCGATGATCGTCGCGCTGAGAGACGCCGCCTCTCTCAAATTTGCAGATAGGTTTTCCAAAATAGGACGCGCTTGCGCCGCTTTGGGAGAGAAGGCGCGAGGTTAGCGCCCAGTCCCCGGAAAATTGGTAGCTACGATCATATCCGTCCAAAATATCTACACGCCGGTAGAGGATTGATTGGTGGTGGGTGAACATCGAATAGACGTTCCAAAAAGGACGTCTCGCGGGCTTTTTGAAACAAAGGCCGTCAGAGGAAGTTTCAAAACTGTCCCCGTATATTAAGGTCTGGTTGTGCGCCGTGGCGAACGAGATAAGTTGAGGCAGAGTAGTGTGATCGAAGAAGCGATCGCCTGCATTCATGAAGAGGATATATTTCCCTTTAGCGGCGGTAATCCCTTTGTTCATAGCGTCGAAAATGCCTTCGTCCGGCTCGCAGATTGCCTGCATATTGGGGCGGGTCAATTCTGTTAAATAGGCCTGGGTACCATCATCAGAGCCCCCATCAATCACGATCCATTCAAAGCCGTCTGTTTGCGCCCAATTGATTGATGCTTCGGTGTCTTTGATGCCGCCGAGGTTGCGAAAGGCGACCGTGACGATTGAGATTTCAGGGCTGAACATCGGTGCTATTTCCTTCGCGCGACCCAACTTTTCTGGCCGGATTCCCTATATATATTCCGCCGCTTTGCAGTGTTCCAAACACTACCGAGCGCGCGCCAACAATGCAGTTTTTGGCAACGGTTGCTCCAGGCCCAATCATCGCTTCAGCGGCAACCCAAGCACCGGGACCAATCTCAATTGGCTTGGTGACAAGGGGCATGTTGGGGAGGCGAAAATCGTGATCTCCTGCGCAAAGAAAACAGCGCTGAGAAATGATTGTTTGAGCATGAATTGTGATGCGTGCCATGTTGTAACAGCGCACACCTTCGGCGAGAATTGTATGATCGCCCATCACGAGATTGGGCGGATACCAGACATGCGCAGAACCGCGGACATCGGCCTGATTGCCAATTTTCGCACCAAACAAGCGCAGCAAAAATACGCGCCAGGCGCGCAGCTGTGGCGGCGTCCAAACCGCAAAAATCAGCCAAGTAGCCTGCCATACTATGCGCAGCAGTTTGTGCTTAAGTGAAAAGGGCGCAGGCCCCTCAAAGGGATGTGACGCCTTGCTCTTTGGATCATATGCATCAGGCATCTTGTATCTTTCGTATGGGGGCATCGACCTCGGCAATTGCACTACAAAGGGCGTTTCGCAAATCTACAGCGGCGGCATCAACGGAAAAATGTTTGGCATAACAAGGTAGAGTTGCTGCGCGCATTTCAGCGCGCTTTTGTTGGGAAAGCTTGAGAAATCCGCGCAACATTTGCGCCGTACTTTGTGGTGTATCCTCGCAGACCATGCCGGCCCCTTCGGAGATGATTTCACGCCAGATATTCACTTTGGTTGAGATCAAAACAGGGCAATCGGCTGAAAGCGCTTCGGCCACAACAATTCCAAAATTCTCTTGATGCGAAGGCAGAACAAAAGCGTCGGCTTGCGCAAAGGCTTGGCGTTTCTGCGCACCAGTGAGCATTCCTGGCCAGTGTATTCGCGAGGCGACGCCTAGGTTGGCGGCCAGCGTTTCTAACTCTGGGCGCCAATTCGTTGGGTCAGGGCCGGCCATTACCAGATCAATATCTTGGGCCTCATCAGCGACTTCGGCGAAGGCTTTTATAAGGTTGTCACAGGCCTTTTTGGGGTGAATTCGACTTAGAAATAAAAGATAGCGCCGCCCATCTAAAGCGCCAATTAGCTTGCGCATTGCGTCTTTTGGATCGGCCTTGAGAGGGGCTTGGCTTTGCGCGCCAAAGGCCACCACTTTTGGTCGATAATCATGCCCCCAAAAGGCGCCTTTCGTGAGGCGCATCTCTTCTTCACAGGTAAAGAGAACGCGATGCGCGTGAGACAATACGGGCCCCTGAAAAAGGCTCCAGTAAACTTGCTTCGCGGCATTTTTGATCGGAAATTCCTGCGCAAACCAAGGATCAAGCATACCGTGCGTGAATACGACATAGGGCAAATTTTCGCGTCCAAACACGCGCGCGCAGCTGGCCGTCGCATAGTTCCACAAGCCATGAACTATGGCGACGTCATGCGTTTTTGCGAGAGTTCTTAGCGATGACTGAAAGGCCGTTGAGTGCCCGAATTTCCCCGGATTTGGGCCTGCTGCTGTTACCGGAAAGTCGAATGATTTTAGGCAGGGGGCGTCTGGTGGGTCGAGCGTAAGAAAGGAAATTTCATCGCCTTGTTCGCGCAAAATGTGAGACATAATTCGCGCGTTTTCTATGGGCCCGCCGTCGCGCTGGTCAACCGAGCCAATTATATGAAGGATACGTATGTTTTTCATCGCGATGTTCCCGCCAGCTGATGAGCGGCATTGGCGAAAGCCTTTACATCATTGAGAGGCGCGCGCTCTAGAGAGGCGTTGGCCATTGCCTCCCACAGAGCCTTGTCCTCTGCGAGCCGTGTCATAAAACGGCTCAGGGATTGCGGGCTATTGGGGTCAATAATGAATCCATTCAAACCGTTTTGAATCAAGACATCCGCCGCGCCGCAAGCCGTGCTAATGATTGCGGGAACCCCCATCGCTTGGGCCTCAATGACGACGTTTCCGTATTGCTCTTCGGTGCTTGGGAGTAAAAGTGCGAGGCTGTTAGCGAGGCGTTTGGCGATACCCTCGGTTTGTACAAAACCATGAAATTCAACGGCTTGGGAAAGCCCGAGGGATCGAACTTTCGTCCGCAACTCTGCCTCCAACGGTCCAGAACCGCAAATATGAAGCTTGCGCGGGTTTTCCGCCGTTTCGACATAGAGAGCGAAGGCATCTATTGCGGTCGCTAAGTTTTTCTTTGGTTGGAGGCGTGCGACGATGACGAAATCGCGCGCTTCAAAAGGGGCGCCTTTGGGCGCGGGTTCGCTTTCGGCCAAGCGACGAATTCTGCTAAGTGAAACAGTGTTGTATTCGCCAAGAATGCGCGAGGGGGGCACGCCGAGAAACTGGAAATAGGCGCGGGATCGATTGCTAGAGCCGATCGCGCCTTGGTAGGGCCAGAGGTAAAATGATTTCAACCATTCGCGCCAAGGCTTGCGCGGGTGATCATCAAATTTTGAGCAACCCATGACATAAACACTATCTCCGCGCAGCCGCAAATATAGCGCAAAGGCGAGTACGACGGTTTTGTCGTAGTGGCAGAGGAACCAAGCAGCGCGTCCTTGAGAATTGCGATGACGGATCAAGGCGCGCAGAACCACCAAACTGTTTGGCAATTTGTCGCGCCTAAACAGAGTCACCTTTTTGAATGCAGTGCCCGCCTCTGGCTCCCAATCGTAGACGTCGCTTTTCTCGCAGAGTTCCAGCCCAATGACTTGCGCAGTTGGATCCGAAAGGGCGACGGTTTCGCATCTGTCCGCGTGCATTGGGCCAAAGTTATCCCAGAGAAAAACCATGCGCTTAGCCATTCTCGCGCACCGCCATTTTTAGCCGGGAGCTCGACTTTTTTCGAACAACGGGCTCGCCGCTTTCAAGACCTGGGCGCATAAATAGCAGGGTTAAAGATAGAAGGCCGAAGGCGTCCCCAAAACTAAACAATTGAGGTTGGAGCATGGCCGCAAAGAGGACGGCAAGCATCGAGGAAAGAACCCGACCGCGCGCGCCATTTAAGCGATATGCTATGGCTTCATAAGCGAGCTCTTTGAGGCGGATCACATAGTAAATCAAAAGAAGAAACGCGCCGATAACGCCGTTTTCGAGCAAGACATTTAGATAGCCATTATGGGCGCCTAGGTAAGCGGCGCGATTGCGAAAACCAAACCCTGAGAACATGTGTTTTTCAAACTGCGGCAAAAAGCTCGCCCAATGTTTGTCCCGCCCGCTTAGCCCTGATCCGGCTCCTCGCGAGGTATCGTCAATCTCCATCGCCGAGCCGATATAACTATCGCCGCCGTTAGCCATCAGATCACCCATTAGAGCGAGGCAAACGATCATCATTAGCGCGATCCGAATTGGACCGGCGGTGCTGAGATTGATTGCATTAAAGAGGATATAAATCAGAGCAACACAAACGACACCATAGCGGCTGCTGACCAAAAGGGCACAGGTAAGCGCAATGGCCGTCGTCGCTTCAAAAAAGGGGCGTGGGGCAAAAAGCGCAAGAGCGACGGCGGCAATCGCACTTGCTGAATAGATGTTTGGATGAATGCCGCCGAGATAGCGTCCGATGGGTGGGCCATGCATAATCTGAGCGGCGATCAAGAACGCAACGCAGGTAATCGACGCCGCGATCGTTGCTTTGAAAAAGCGCGGGCTAAAGCTCATGATACGTATCGAAAAAGCGAGCGAAAGTAGGACTGCTGCATTAATCGAAGGGCCGGTTAGGCCGCGCGGGACAGTGCTTAGAAGCGTAAGTCCAAAGAAAATGAGCAAGAGCCCATCGCGAGGCAGAAATATATTTGCGTTGATGGGGACCCGATAAATGTAGTGCAACGCAATCGCGAAAACGATCACAAACAGACCAAGCAAAAGGCGCTGATCAACTTGTTGGGACAGGGTTGAGGCAGTCGGGTTTGATAGGGCGAGGAGGGGAAAAGACGCCGCAGCAAATATGAGGGGAAAATACCAAGCTGGATCAAAGCACACGGGCCAGATTTTTGGCGAAGTCTGATTCACTTTGTTGGTTCTCCAAGTCGCATCATTCGATACTACTTTGAGTTGTGTCATCTGTGCAAATGAAAGGGAGTTTTGTGCTTTGATTGCGACGATAAAGGCTG
The DNA here is from genome assembly GCA_047631555.1 of Halocynthiibacter sp. Classification (GTDB taxonomy): domain Bacteria; phylum Pseudomonadota; class Alphaproteobacteria; order Rhodobacterales; family Rhodobacteraceae; genus JBLHZY01. Next base: position 253,516 of record JBLHZY010000002.1, read on the forward strand.
AATACACGCCAAAATAGAATGGCTTCTGCGGCGAGGGTAGCGACAAGCAGGGGGGTTAAGCTGTTTGATGCAAAGAAGGGGATCGCGGCGCAGGCAAGGTAAAGCGCGAGGGCGGCGTAGGCAAAACCGCTTTGTTTGTTGATCGCAATCAAAGGCATGCTCAATGTTTGCCATAGAGCGGCAAAGAGAGCTGCAATTGCAAGGTACGCAAATAGGGAATGACCGCCGGACATTTCTCCTTTGGAAAGTTGGCTTAGGATTGTTGGTCCAAAGGCGCCAAGAAGGAGTGTGAATGGCAGCATTGTCGCAATCGTTAGCCCAAGATTGAGGCGCATGATTTTTGCGGTAAGTGCTGTGTTTCCTTCGGTTTGTGTTCGAGTGAGTTCGGGCAAGGCGGCGCGGGTAAGGAGCCCCGAAAACTGTAGGGGAATACGGGTGAGCATGCGGGCTGTGGCGAAGGTCGCGGCGGCTGCGGGGTTGATCATCCAACCGATGGCGAGCACCACGCCTTGCAAGCCAAAAGAATTGGCGAGAGTTAGGGCGAAGGCGGCAGAAGAGGGCGCGATGAGGCGGCGCAGTGTCGATCTATCTGCTTGGCGCCAGCCCATATGCCACCACGGCTCAAGGCGGCGAAGGGTTATGGCGTAGATGGCGAAGCCCGCGAGTTGAATAGCGAGCAAAGTGATCGCGGCCGATACGACACCGCCATCAAGCGCGGCGCAAAGCAATGTGCCCAGGCCTCCGAGTAGAAATACAATGTCAAAAAGCGCTGTTCCAAGGGCGTATTTATGCGTTGCTTGGAAGACGATTTTCAGCGTGGACATTTGCATAACGACGCCCGCATAGAGCGCCAGGATACCCATTGTGATTGCAATATTTTGAGGCGTGAAAGCTCCCTGTGATGCCCCGCTTAAAGAAAGCCAGATAAGCGCGCCGGCCGCAACGATTGCAATGGCGAGCACGCTAATTGCGCTCAGAAAAAGCCAGACGCTTTGAAAGGCGCGAAGGGCAGTTTCGCTATCATCTTTGGCCATGCTTTGAGTGATATCGACACCCGCAGCGATCCCCAGTCCGAAATTTGAGAGCGCAATATAGGTCGGGATGGTCGAGAGCATCAGCCAGATCCCATAGCCATCAACCCCCCATTTTGCGCTCAGGATCGGAACGGAAAGCAGCTGAATAATCAGGACCCAGATCTTGCCCGTGAAATTCGCCCAGACGCCTTTTGCTAGGCGGCGAGCGAGGGCAGAATTTTGCAGGCGTGCACGCATCATGGCGCCATTGACAGGCTATCGAGGTAGGCTGAATAGGTATCGCGCAGCCCATCTTTGAGAGTCCGCGCGCCGTTCCAGCCAAGATCGTGCAGCTTGGAGCTGTCGATCAATTTGCGCGGCGTTCCGTCGGGCTTGGTGGCATCAAAGGTGAGGTCTGCGGTGTAACCGACCGCCTGAGCGATTTCTTCTGCAAGGCAGCGGATCGAGGTTTCTTCGCCAGAACCGACATTGATTGGAAGGTCGTCGGAGTAGTTTTTGAGCAAAAAGACCAGCGCGTCTGCCAGATCATCAACGTGCAAGAATTCGCGCAGCGGCGTGCCTGTTCCCCAGAGTGTTACCTCGCGGGATTGCGCTAGTTTTGCCTCATGAAATTTGCGCAGGAGTGCTGGCAAAACATGGCTCGTTTCGAGATCGTAGTTATCGCCCGGACCGTAGAGATTTGTTGGCTGCGCGGAGACGAAATCAACGCCGTATTGCTTGCGATATGCCTGACACATCTTGAGGCCAGCAATTTTGGCGATCGCGTACCATTCATTTGTTGGCTCAAGCGGGCCGGTAAGCAGATGCTCCTCGCGGATCGGTTGAGGCGCGTGTTTCGGGTAGATGCAGGAGGAGCCGAGAAACAGCAATTTGCTTACGCCGTTTTCATATGCGGCATGGATCACATTGGCCTCAAGCATTAGATTGTCGCGCAGGAATTCAGCGGGCCGTGAATTATTGGCATGAATCCCGCCGACCTTTGCTGCGGCCAAAATGATCGCATCGGGGCGGGTTTTGCCCAGCCACTCATCCACTTCGGCCTGAACGGTAAGATCAAGCACATCGCGGCCAGCGGTGATTATTTCACAATTTTCATCTGCGAGGCGGCGGACAAGAGCAGCCCCAACCATGCCGCGATGACCTGCGACCCAGATGCGTTTTCCTGCAAGTGTGTAGCTCATCCTTCGCGATCCTGACGGTTTGTTTCGTTCTTCACAATCGCGAGGTCCGCGGCGACCATTTCGCGCACCATTTCGGGAAGCTTGGTCGTGTGACTCCATCCCAAATGCTGCTTGGCCTTGCTCGGATCGCCGATCAAAAGATCGACCTCTGTTGGGCGAAAATAACGCGGATCAACCTCAACCAAAACGCGCCCGGTTTTTGCATCAATACCCTGTTCCGCAATGCCTTCCCCGCGCCATTCAATCTCAATATCTACAGCGCGAAAAGCCGCGTCAACAAAGCTGCGAACCGTGTGGGTTTCGCCGGTGGCGAGAACGAAATCATCGCCCTCATCTTGCTGAACGATCCGCCACATGCCTTCAACGTAATCGCGCGCATGGCCCCAATCGCGTTTAGCATCCAAATTGCCGAGATAGAGCGTATCTTGCAAGCCAAGGCTTATCGCGGCGGCCGCGCGGGTGATCTTGCGGGTAACGAAGGTCTCGCCGCGCAGCGGACTTTCGTGATTGAAAAGAATGCCGTTGGAAGCGTGCATTCCGTAGGCTTCGCGGTAATTGACGGTGATCCAAAAGGCGTAAAGTTTGGCCGCGGCATAGGGTGAGCGCGGATAAAACGGCGTCGTTTCGCGCTGAGGAACTTCTTGGACGAGGCCGTAAAGCTCAGAGGTAGAAGCCTGATAAAACCGCGCTGTTTTTTCCATGCCCAAAATGCGGATCGCCTCAAGCATCCGCAGCGTTCCGATAGCATCGGCGTTGGCCGTATATTCCGGCGTATCAAAGGAAACTTGGACATGCGATTGGGCTGCCAGATTGTAGATCTCATCGGGCTGAACTTCTTGGACAAGGCGGATCAAATTGGTGCTGTCGGTCATATCACCGTAGTGAAGGCGAAAGCGCACTTCGGCGTCATGAGGGTCTTGGTAGAGATGATCAATGCGCGTTGAATTAAACGACGAGGCGCGCCTTTTGATGCCATGGACTTCATAGCCTTTGCTAAGCAAAAGTTCGGCGAGATAGGCGCCATCTTGGCCCGTCACTCCGGTGATCAATGCGCGTTTCATCTATTTGGCTTCCTTTTTGGATTTGGTTTGGCGGTTAGATTCTCGATTTCAGCGAAGAAACGACCAAGTATCTGTGTGCTATCCCAGCGTTCAACGGCTCGCTTGCGCGCGGCGATTCCATACTTTTTTCGAAGCGGCGCGTTGTCGAGGAGCATCTCAATTGTATGGGCAAAAGAAGCGGGGTTGGCGGGCGGCGAAATCTCGCCGCAGCCGATAACTTCATCTGCAAGAGCGGTGTTGGGCTCAGTTGTCGCGATTACTGGGCGCCCCGATGCTAGCATATTGGTTAGTTTTGAGGGGAGCATCAAGTCTGTCGCTTCGGCAATTTGGGGCAAGAGGTGAATATCCGCCATGCTCAAAAGATCACCGAGTTTTTCGAGCGGCTGAAGCGGGAAAAAGCGAATGATATTTTGCGCGCGGCATTTGTTCTCAAGCAATTCGCGCAGGGGGCCATCGCCGCAAATCGCGATCGTGAGATCTTCGCGATGCGCCAAAAGCATTGCAACTTGGGGCAAGATTTCTAGGCCCTGCTTATTGGCAAGATTGCCAGAGTAGAGCGCAACGTATTTGGTCGTGATTTCGAAGCTCGCGCGCTGTTCTGTTTGGGCTTCTTGCGGCTTTACGGCATCCAAATTGGCCCAATTACGTAATTCGAAAAGCCGCTCGTTTAGGACGGATTTTTCGCGTAGTTTTTGCAGCATTGGTGCAGAAATTGTGCTGACTTTGTCAAAGCGGCGCAGTGCAAAAGCCTCAAACTTTTTTGCAGATCGACCGAGGATACTGTCTTGCTTCAAAAGGCCGGTTGCAAAGGCGGCCTCCACTTCGAAGTCTTGGATATGAAGCCAAGATTTGGAGCCGGCGAGTTTCGCGGCGAGCCAACCTAACGGGGCACTGATTAGCGAGGGGGCAATGACCAAAACGAGGTCGGGGCGTTTGGTTATCGCATGCCAAATTGCGAGTGGAGCGGCGGAAAGTGCGAAGCTTACGTGGTGTAGAATGCGCCGGAGGCCGCTTGGCGTTCGGGGAACGTAGAGCGGGCAATGAGTTACATTGAGGTTTTTCTCAGGGGGGTCAGTTCGATACCAGAACTTCGGGTGTCCATCAGAGATTTTCCAAGCCGGGAAATACGGCTGAGCAGTGAGAACTTGCACTTTGTGGCCAGCATTCGCCGCTTTTTGTGCGAGGCCAGAAGTATAGACCGCGATTGAAATGATTTCAGGCGCGTAATTGATGCCAAGAATGAGAATCCGCAACTCAGCGCCTCATAGTAGGCTGATTTGCCTTGGGTCTTGAGCTGCACGAGAGGCAGCTATCGGAATGAAAATTGTGGGACGGGTATGCGCTGGGCATAGACTTCCTTGAATGAAGCGGGCGTGAGTGTACGCGGCTCTTTCAAGCATTTCTACTATAGGGCGATATGGCTGTCCAAAGAAATTGGTAAGGTTGTGCCCGTACGAACGAAGTGGACCGCACGGGCCTTGTTAGGAAACAGCTCTTAGGGTCGGCTCGGCGCTTTTATGGCTGGAGAATTTTTCGACCAGATCGTTCAATCTTTTGGAGCTAGAAAACAGAATTGTGTTTGCGGCGTTTGTTTCTTCAAACATAGCGGCGTTTTGCTGCGTTACGTTCTCCAACGCTGAAATCGCAACGTTTACCTCAGAGAGCCCGCGCGACTGATCTTGTGTTGAGGCCGCGATTGAACGCATGCCTTTGTCGATGTTGGAGACTGCGGATTGGATCCCCGAAAGCGCTGTTCCGGTTTGGTTTACCAGGTCTACGCCATCGGCAACTTGTGTAACGCTTGAATTGATCAAAGCGTTGATTTCGCGCGCCGCATCGGATGAGCGTTGCGCCAGCGCGCGGACTTCGGATGCAACAACGGCAAAGCCTCGTCCTGCTTCGCCAGCGCGCGCAGCCTCTACCCCGGCATTCAATGCCAAAAGGTTGGTTTGGAACGCGATGTCATCAATGACAGAAATAATCTTCTGAATTTCTTGGGAAGAGCCCTGGATTGCCGCCATCGCAGACACTGCGCGGTTCATAATGTCGGTTCCATTGTTGGCTTGCTGGCTTGTTGTTTCTGCGAGCGACTGAGATTCTGTCGCATCATTCGCTACCTTTTGGATCGTTCTAGTTAGCTGATCGAGCGAGGACGCGATTTCCGCCAGTGTTGAGGCTTGTTGCTCTGTGCGCCCAGATAGATCGGTGGCGGCGCCGCTGATTTCTTGGGTTTGATCTTGAATTGAATGGGATTGCACGGCGACGGCACCAAAGGCATCGGCCAGCTGGCCGACAGCATTGTTATAGTTGTCGCGTAGGTCATGATATTCGCTGGCCAAAGGCTCTGTGATACGCGCTGAGAGATCTCCTGCGGAAAGGCGATCCAGCTTGGTTCTAAATACATCAAGCAACTGGCTCAGTTCTTGTTCACGTATCGCGCGAGAGGCCGCATCTTTTTCTTCCGCAAGGCGCACATTTTCAGCGTTGGTTTCAGCTTCGCGGCGTGCTGCTTCGGCGGCGTCGCGGGCTTCGGCGGCGGATTTAACCGCCTCTTCCGCTTTCTTTTGAGCGGCAAGTGCGTTGGCTTGTTCTGCCTCTGCAACCTGTGCTGCTTGATCCGAAAGGGCGGCTGAATTTTGCGCTTCTTTGCGCTCTCTATCGGCGGTTTGCGAGAGCTTGATTTGGCTGTTGATCGCAAGGGCAAGGGCAGCGGTTTCAATTATGAGAATTACCGCGTGCATCAATGTCCGGCCAACGTTTTCCAGCAAATCAACGGATGGATATACCATGCTTGGCATAACGAGCGTGAGCAATACGTGATGTACGGCAATGGTTGCCGCGGCAAGGATAAGCGCGCGCAATCCAACCATCATGACGAAGATCGCCATCACGGCGAAATAGACCATATGCGTATCGATCTGCCAAGGATGGGACATAAAGCCTGCATTTAGAACGATGGCTTGTCCGACGAGCCCTTGAGCGGCAAGAATTCGGCCTATTCCCGTTGTTGCTTTACGCCGCGCTGCGAATGAGATCGCGAAAAAAGCCAAGGTTCCAACCGTACAGAAAATGGCATTCGTTCCGATCAGCCAGGCGATGATAGCGACGGGTAGCGAGGCCGCCATTCCCATCGTTGCAATGAGCCGAGTGGCTTTGTTTCGAGTAATATCGAGGTTTGAAAGCGTGTCAGACATCATCTGCTCCACAGATTTGCGCTAGCGCGGCGGAATTTAAAACGGTCCAGGCCCCAGCCGAGACAACTTGGGAGGAAAAGGCGGGATCTTCGGAATAGGCTAGAACAGCAAAGGGCGCTTTTTGCGGCGCAACGATGCGCCCATGGGCCGCTGATACGATAGCATCAGCGTCTTGCCATGGCGCAATGACAACAACAACGGGCCCGTCTCCATCCCCCGGCTGCAGCAGCAGCGAGAGCGGGGCGAGCGCAATTGTAAACGCGAAAATCGCTATTGTTGTAAGCGTTTGCACAAGATGCCTTTCCTTCTGAAGCCTCCTTATGCCCGAGTCGCCTTTCCAAACTGCTAATTCCCACATTCCCTTTTTATCGATTGCTTGATCGTGGCTTTCGCTCGCGATATTGCCTTGGCAACTTTGTGGAGGGTACGAAATGGCGATTGTGAACCGGGCTGATCTGGATTTCATGCTTTATGATTGGTTGGGGGCGGAAAGCTTGTGCGATTTGCCGCGCTTTGCCGATCAGAGCCGGGCGGATTACGACGCATTTCTTGATCTCGGGGAAAAACTGGCCGAGCGGGAGTTTTTGCCATGCCACAAGGCGGGCGATCAGCAAGAGCCGCAATTGGGCGCTGACGGCAGCGTCGCACTTGAGCCGGGAACGCGCGCGGCTGTGCGGACTTATCTAGAGAATGGATTGCAGCTCGCGACGGTCGATGAGGCGCATGGCGGGATGCAATTTCCGATGTTAATCGCAAGCGGCGTTATGGCCAATTTGATGGGCGCAAATATCGCAGCTTCCGGGTTTGCGATGCTTTCAATTGCCAATGCGCGGGTGATTTCTGATTTCGGAACGCCAGAGCAAATTGCGCTGTTTGCAACGCCTCAGCATGAGGGCGAAACCCTTGGCACGATGTGTTTGAGTGAGCCTGATGTTGGCTCGTCCTTGGGGGATATTACGACCCGGGCCGTTGGGGATGAAACCGACGCGATCGGCGCGCGCTTTCGCCTCAGTGGGCGCAAGATGTGGATCTCTGCGGCCGAGCAGGATGCGACCGATAATATCGTGCATCTGGTACTTGCAAAAATCGCAAATGAAGATGGCAGCCTGCCTGCCGGAGCCAAAGGAATTTCGCTCTTTATTGTGCCCAAAATTCTGCCGGATGCGCTTGGGGTGCCGGGCGCGCGCAATGATCTCGAAGTTGTCGGGCTCAACCATAAAATGGGCTATCGCGCCACGCCGAATTGCCTGCTTAATTTCGGCGAAGGCAAGCATATGCCGCTCGGCGAAAAGGGCGCTATTGGCTATCTTTTGGGCGCGCCGGGGCAAGGTCTTGCGATCATGTTTCAGATGATGAACGAGGCGCGGATCAATGTTGGCCTTGGGGCCGCCGCCCTTGCATATCGCGGCTATACGCTTTCACGGGACTACGCGCTTGAGCGGCTTCAAGGGCGCCCACTTGAGGACAAAAAGATCCCCAACCAAGTTCCGATTTCGCGCCATCCTGATGTACGGCGTATGGTGCTTGGGCAAAAGGCCATTGCCGAGGGTGCTTTGGCGCTTTGCCTGTATAGTGCGAAGCTTTCTGACTTGACCCAGGGCGAACAGGACGAGGCCGCACGCATCAAGGCACAAGCGCTTTTGGATATCTTGACGCCGATTACGAAAAGCTGGCCCTCAGAGCAGGGATTGATCGCCAACCATATGGCAATCCAAATTCATGGTGGCTACGGCTATACGCGCGATTTTGACGTTGAGCAAATCTATCGTGATAACCGGCTAAACCCCATTCATGAGGGTACAACCGGCATCCAAGGCATCGACCTTTTGGGCCGCAAAATTCTGTTTGATCGCAATGGATCGCTTGGCGTTTTGCTTGCTGAAATTCGTCAGACCATAGCGAAAGCAAAAGGTGGCTCTTTTGAGGGATACGCAGGCGTGCTTGAGGTGGCTGTATTGCAGATTGAAACGCTGGTGGCGGGGATTGATGACGCGCCAAAAGCCCTTGCGCATGGGACGGCCTTTTTGAGCGCCTTTGGGCATATGGTCCTTGGCTGGATCTGGCTTGATATGGCGATGGCGGCGCAGAAAGCGGGCGCAGAGTTGGCCGAGGGCAAAGCGCTCGCTTGCGCATATTTCTATGCCTATGAGATGCCGCAAATCGCCGGCTGGTTGGCGCCAATGGAAGCAGGCACGACACTGCTGAGCGATCTTAATGAGACGCTGCTTTAGGCGGCTGTTTCGATCAAGGAAGGATCGGCAACGGTTGCGCGCAAAACCATATCAATGGCGCGTTCGCGCAGGGCAGCTTGGCCTTCTGGTGTCTGTAAAGAGGGGCCAAAGGAATAGCTGAATGTTGCCCGATTTGAGACATTGAAGAAGCTGAGCGAACTGATGATCCAATGCAGCTGAAGTGCATCAATGTCTTGGCGAAAAATCCCCTCGGCGCGGCCGCGCGCGCAAACATTCTCAAGCTTTTCAATCGCAGCGTGGTTGAGCTTTGGGATGGTCTCAGAGCGCTGAAGATGGCTCGCATTGTGAATGTTTTCTGTCATCACGAGGCGGATGAACTCAGGCATATTGTAATGGTTTTCGAAGGTAAATTCGACAAGGCGGCGCAGGGCGCTGATCGGGTCTAGACCTTCGAGCTGAAGATCAGCTTCGCCTTGGCGCACGCGGGCATATTCCGCTTCGAGAACGGCCAGATAAAGCCCGTCCTTATCGGTGAAATAATAATAGATCATCCGCTTTGAGGCGCGGGTTTTGGCGGCGATGTCATCGACGCGAGCGCCCGAAAAGCCATTTTTCGCGAATTCGGAGGCGGCGACCTTTAAGATATCCGCGCGAACGGCGTCAGGGTCTTGCTTCCACTGCGATTTGCGCGGTTTTGCTGGCGTTGATTTGGGCGTGCTCATGCCTATCCTGTCCCTGTTTTGGGGAGTTCATAGCATGAAATGGTCGATGCGGAACAATAGAATTGCCCAAGGCTTTTGGCGTGCAATCAATCGTTGGAAACAGGGCTGGCGCAAACACCCGCCTTCATTCGTTAACAAAAATTAACGCATTCGCACGGCAATGCATCGTTTTGGCAACGCCGTGCGCAAAAACTGCGGGTCACCCAAGCGATTAGCAACCTTGGGTTGACCTGTTTCCCCTGCCATGGTGCGGATACTATAGCTTTGGGCGGCGCTCTCTTGCATGAAGGCGCTTCTTGCTCTTTGCTGCCGGGTGCGCCCAATGTGCGCGCATCCCTACTCTGGATGGTTTCGCTTGGTTTGCTTGAACGGCGCCAAATTTCGAATGGAGGACGATATCGTGCGATTTTTGAGCGTTATTTGCATGGCGGTTGTTCTGAGTTCTTGTGGTGTGGCCTATCAAAGCCCAGGCGTTGAGGCAGGGCTGAGCGATGATGCCAAGGTGCGCGTGGTGACCATCACGCCGCAAACGGCGCTTGTCGCGAACCGTTCTGAATATCGCCCACAGACCCTTCCAGCGATCTTTTCGCAAACGGCCGGGGGCGGTAGTGGCCTTCGCGGCGCAGGTGCGACACCTATTGCAGCCTTTGAAGCAGAGCAGCGCCCCGCAGCGCTTGAGATGCGCGTTCCACCGGCAGTAAAACAGGGGGCCTATCGCATCGGGGTTAGCGATGTGCTGCTTTTGGCGACGCCTCAGGCAGGCTCGACCGTTGAAGAGCTATCGGGGCTTCTGGCTGCGCAAAACCGGCGCCAAGGTTACACGGTTCAAGACGACGGGGCGATTGCGATCCCGGATGTCGGGCGCATTCCGCTTTCTGGCCTGACGCTTGAAGAAGCCGAAGCCGAGCTTTTCCAGCGGCTGGTCGAAAATCAGATCGATCCCTCCTTTAGCCTTGAGATAGCGGAGTTCAATTCCAAGAAAGTCTCTATTGGCGGCGCGGTTGCTGCGCCAACGGTCGCGCCCATAACGCTGCGCCCGCTTTACTTGGATGAGGCGCTTACTGCGGCGGGCGGCGTGACCGTGGCGGATCAAGATTACGCGTCCGTGCGGATATACCGTGACGGGTCGCTCTATCAAATTCCGCTCAACGAGCTCTATTCCAAAACCAGCTTGCGCCGTATTCAGCTGATCGAAGGCGATAGTGTATTTGTCGATACGGCCTATGAGTTAGAGCAGGCAGCCCGCTATTTTGAAGAGCAAATTCGCATTGCAGAGCTGCGCCAATCTGGGCGCGTGGCCGCGATTAGTGCGCTTAATTCCGAGGTTGCCCTGCGCCGGAATTCGCTGAATGAGGCGCGTTCGAACTTCAAAACCAAGCTTGAGTTGGGCGATGTGAAGCGCGATTATGTTTACCTCGCGGGCGAGATCAAAACGCAAACGCGCTATAGTCTGCCGTTTGGACAAAAGGCGACTTTGGCCGATGCGCTTTATGATGCGGGCGGCGGGATCCCAACGGAAACCGGCAATATTCGCGAGATCTATGTTTTGCGTGGATCGACCGATCCGCGAGAGTTTGCTGCGATCACAGCTTGGCGGCTTGATGCGCGCAATGCGGCCAAACTGCTCCTTGCGACGCGCTTTGAATTGCGCCCCAACGACGTGATTTTTGTGGCCGAGCAGCCCATAACGCGCTGGGCTCGCGTGATCCGCCAAATCACACCAACTTTGATCACCACAGGCGTCGGCCTCGCGGCCCGCTAACCCCTCTATTTCACTGCGCCAGCGTCCGCCTTGCCAGCATTGCTGCGCGGGGCGAATCGCATTTTTCCTGTAAGGAAGCGCGTTTGGCGCGTTCGTGGGGTCGAAAATTTTTCCAATATTGGGTATGCAAAGAGCGGCGCGCTGCATGGCAGCAATCTATTCTGCATTGCGGTAATCTCTTCCGCTAATGCCTTTCCGGCAGATGCGCTCCATTACCTATTACTCTAACAAAACATGGTTATTTGAGGAGGGCGCGCGCCGCTCTGGAGCAAACGTTTCCTGTATTAATGCCCAAACCGCTTCACCCAAGAGCGCTTTCTGGGAGGCCCCTCTTTTGGGTGAAACTGGGCTTTTCGAACATTGGGTATTCACAGGTCGCTCATTTGCGTTCATGATTGAGATACTCGCCACAAGAGCGGGGCAAAATGACAAATGTCTGGGAGGACTTTTCAATGACGACAGCACGCCTGTCAGCCGGCCGCATTGCGGCCGCTCTTGATCCAATTCATCGCAGTAAGCACCTGATCGCGAGCACAGCGCTCGCGGCCGCGATATTCGCGCCAGTTGCTTACGCTGAAACGCCCATCAAGGGCGGTGAACTAACCGTTGCACTGGAAACAGATGTGCGCGGCTTTGATAGCGTAAAGGGCGGCGTTCTTGGCCAAACCGGCGAGATCGTGATGGGCGTTATTCAGGAGCCTTTGTTGCGCTGGGATACTGAGGCGGGTGCGCCATTGCCGGGCCTTGCAACCGAATGGAGCGCGAATGAGGATCAAACGATCTGGACGTTCAAGCTTTTGCCCGGTGTGAAATTTCACGACGGCACGGATTTTGACGCAGGCGATGTCGCTGCGCATTACAACCGTATCCTCGACCCCGAAGCCAAATCTGCCTCGCGCAGCTTTTTGACAGCGATCAAAGAGGTTGTCGCGGTCGATCCAACGACGGTCGAGTTTCACCTCGCGCATCCATGGCAAGCGCTCGTTCCCTTTATGGCGACAACATCGATGAGCGGCCCAATCCCGCCATCCGAGCATGTTGCAGCCGATGGGCAGAACCGCCATCCAGTTGGCACGGGCCCGTTCAAATTTGTCGAATGGACATCGGGCGATCGCATCGTTGTTGAGAAATGGGATGGGTATCGTGAGGTTGATGATACCAACTTGGATAAGATTACATTCCGCATTCTGCCTGACAACCAAACGCGCTATGCCTCGCTGAAATCTGGCGAAGTTGATGTGATCTGGACGGACCGCGGCCCAACAATTGTTGAGGCGCAAAAAGACGAAAGCATCAATACGCTCACCGCCACGGGCGCGGGCGCTGCGACCGTTTTGTTCAATACGCGCACTGGTCCGCTTTCCGATCCGCGGGTTCGCGCCGCTGCCGCGCATGCTTGGAACCAAGACGCGCTGGTTAAGATTTCTTGGCAAGACACGCGCCCCTCTGTGACGCATCCGCTTGGGCCGGATTATGATTGCGGCGAGGCGGGCTACCGCGCCTATGATCCCGCCAAAGCAAAAGAGCTTTTGGCTGAATATGGTCAGCCTGTGAAGCTCACCATGATCCATACAACAACCCCGCGCGGTCGAGAGCTTGGCGAGCTGTATCAACAGATGCTCAAGCAAGTTGGGATCGAGTTGGAGCTTCAACCCGTTGATCAATCGACACTGGTGAAGCGCGTCTTTACCCGCGATTATGATATCTCTGGGTGGCGCCTCGCTGATGGGGCCGATATGGGCCCGCAGCTTTTTGCGGCTGTGCACTCGGCCTCGAGCTACAATCTTACCGGCTTCTCCTCGCCCGAGCTTGATAAGACGGCGCTCGCAATGCGCACGGCAACTTCGCGCGAAGATCGTTTGCAACTTCAGTGTGATCTGGTTGAAGCGATCAACCAAGATGGCTCGATGCTCTATCGTGGGGGCGGCAGCTATTATGCCTTCACTACGAAGCGGGTTCATGGCGTCCCTGCGCCAAGCCGCGGCGTTGTCGATGTTTCGCGCGCATGGGTTTCCGAGTAGTTCAGCGCTTTTCCCGGCGCTGCGCAACCGCGGCGCCGGGTCCCAAAATCAAAAAATGACACAACGCATATTCAGGGAGCGATAGGTGAAATTCCTCTTTCGCAGATTTCAAAGATTGCTGGTGGTTCTGGCGGCCGTAACCTTTGTGACATTCATTTTGGTCAATGTTTTGCCTGGCGATGTCGCCTATGAAATGGCTGGCATCAATTCTTCCGAGGAAGAGGTGCAGGCCATCCGCGAAGATCTCGGCCTCAATCGCCCGATGTTGGTGCGGTATGGAGAATGGGTTGCGGGGATGGCGACTGGCGATTGGGGCAAATCGTTTCTGTCGGATGAGGACGTTTGGGACGAGATAATCGGCCGCTTTCCCGTTTCGCTTGAGCTGATGTTGCTCGCGCAGGCCATCGCTTTGATCCTTGCCATTCCGATGGGTATGGCGAGCGCCTTTCGCCCCGGCGGGCGTGCCGATAGGATCATTGGCGCGATTGCTTTTGCGTCTGTTTCAATGCCCTCGTTCATGACGGCGATCCTGTTGATCTACCTCTTTTCGCTCAATCTTGGCTGGCTTCCGGCGACGGGTTACGAGCCGCTTTCTTCTGGCCTATGGGCAAATTTGCGCCCGATGATCCTTCCGGCGCTTAGTCTTGCGCTTGTAGAATGGACGATCCTGATGCGCACGCTTCGCGTCGAAATGATCGGGGTTTTGCAAGAGAATTACATCTCGCTCGCGCGCGCTAAGGGTCTTGGCAATCTGCGTATTCTGTTTGTGCATGCGCTGCGCCCTTCGAGTTTTTCGATGGTGACGCTGCTGGGTTTGCAAGTCGCGCGCTTGCTTGGCGGGACGATCATCATCGAGCAGATTTTTGGCATTCCCGGCATTGGGCGCTTGCTCGTGCATGCGGTCTATACCCGCGATTTCATCGTTATTCAGGGCTGTGTGACCTTCTTTGCACTGGCCTTTGTAACAGCCAATTTCCTTGTGGATATCGCCTATGCATGGCTTGATCCGCGTATTCGTTCGGGGAAAGCCCATGGTTGAAACCTCTTCCTCCCCAGCGGGCGCATTGCCCTCGCAAGGGCCCGCATCGGCAACCGCGGATAAGAATGAAGCCGCGATCGCCGCGCATAAGAAACGCAATAAGCTTGGGCTCTATTTCTGGATCCCAATGATCTGGCTGATCATCGTTTTGGTCGCGGCACTTGGCGCGCCGTATTGGGGCCTGCCTCCAGCCGATGAGATCGACTGGATGAACATCAAAGTGCCCCCAAATGACGCGCATCCTTTGGGTACAGATTCCCTTGGCCGCGATCTTTTGAGCCGGCTGATCTGGGGGGCGCGGGTTTCGCTGACGGTCGGGTTTGCCGCGCCGTTTATCGGGGTCGGGCTTGGGCTGATCCTCGGGATGGTTGCGGGGTATTATCGCGGCTGGGCGGATGAAATAATCGGCATCGCAATCGATACTTGGCTGGCTATTCCTGGCCTTGTTATTTTGCTGCTCTTTTCGGTTATCTTTGGCGGTAGCTTGTTTATGGTCTGCTTTTCGCTGGGGCTTTTGTTTATCCCAACGGCTGCGCGCATAACGCGGGCGGCGACGCTCAACTATGCCAACCGCGAATTCGTTTTGGCGGCGCGCGCAATGGGGGCGTCGGATTTTCGTATCCTGCGACGCGAGCTTTTTCCCAATATTATCTGGCCGCTTATCGCCTTTGTATTAATCGATATTCCCATCGCGATTGTGATTGAGGGCGCGCTCAGCTTCCTTGGGCTTTCGGTCAAAGCACCAACGCCAAGCTGGGGCGGGATCATCGCCGAGGGGCGCGAAATTTTGGAAACCTCACCGCATGTCGCGCTCTATCCGACGCTGGTGATGTTTTTGACGGTTCTAAGTTTCAATCTTGTCGGGGATGCCATTCGGCGCCGTCTGGCCGATGTACGCGAAGGCGCGATCTAGGGTGACAAAACCATGAGCGATACAATCCTTGAAGTGAGCCATCAGGACACCGCATTCAACACCAGCCGCGGGCTTTTGCAGGCGGTCAATGATGTTTCCTTTACGCTTGAGCGCGGGCGAACGCTTGGTGTTGTGGGCGAAAGCGGCTCGGGCAAATCTGTGCTGTCGCGCTCGGTCATGCGCCTATTGCCGCCCAATGCGGTGACGGGCGAGAGCTCTTCTATCAAGCTCAACGGGCAAGAGCTTAACACCATGACAGAACGCCAACTGCGCCGCCTTCGCGGGCCTGAAATGGCGATTGTGTTTCAAGACCCGATGACATCGCTTAACCCGGTGATGCGGATTGGTGCTCAGATCACCGAAGTGCTGCGGCTGCATCTTGGCATGGCCAAAAAACCGGCGCGCGCGCGGGCGATTGAATTGCTTGGGAAGGTCGGATTGCCCCAACCGGATATTCGCGTAGATCAGTATCCGCACCAGCTTTCGGGCGGCATGCGCCAACGGGTTGCCATAGCCATCGCGATTGCTTGCGAGCCGAGCCTTTTGATCGCAGATGAGCCAACGACTGCGCTTGATGTGACTGTGCAGGCCGAGATTTTGGACCTACTGCAAAACATGACCAAAGAGCGCAATATGGCGATGATCCTGATCACTCATGATATGGGCGTGGTTGCGGGGCGCTGTGATGATGTGACGGTGATGTATGCCGGACGGATCGTCGAAAAAGCGCCGGTGCGCGAGCTGTTTCACAACACGCGGATGCCCTATACGGCGGCGCTTATGGCTTCGATCCCGCGGATTACCGATGATCCCCATCGCAAGCTTGATGCGATTGACGGGCGCCCGCCTGATCTGATCAATCCGCCTTCGGGCTGCGCCTTTGCGCCGCGCTGCAAACATGCAGATGAGGGGTGTTCGGCGCAGGTCCCGGCTTTGATCGGCGAGGGGACGCATCAAAGCGCCTGCCTCAAACCGCTTGGCCAAAAGGAGGCGGCGGCATGAATGCTATGAAGGATGTTTCGGGGGATTTCCTCGCGCTTGATCGCCTCACGGTCGAATATCCGCTTGGTGGCGGGCGCAAAGTTTATGCGGTTTCGGGGCTAACTATCGGGGTGCGGCGCGGTGAAACGCTTGGGCTTGTTGGAGAGAGCGGCTGCGGGAAAAGCTCGGCTGCGCGCGCGGTGATGCAGCTCCCTTCGCCAACGGGCGGATCGGTGCGCCTTGATGGGGTCGAATTGACGGCGCTAAAGGGTAAGGCGCTTCAAAAGGCACGACAGAAGTTTCAGATGATCTTTCAAGATCCCATTGCCTCGCTTAATCCGCGCCAAACGGTGCGCGATATTGTAGCCGCTCCGCTTGAGATTGCCGGGATCGGCACGCGCGCCGAACAGGACAAAATCGTCGCTGAGATGCTTGAGAAAGTTGGCCTGAACGCCGAGCAAGCGATGGAGCGGCGCGCGCATGAATTCTCTGGCGGGCAATGCCAACGCATCTCGATTGCGCGCGCCTTGGTACTGCGCCCGGAGCTGCTGGTTTGTGATGAGGCGGTATCGGCGCTTGATGTCTCTGTGCAGGCGCAAACGCTCAATTTGCTTGAAGAGCTCAAGCGGGAATTCGGGCTTACCATGCTGTTCATCAGTCATGATCTGGCTGTGGTAAAGCATGTCTCGGATCGGGTCGCTGTTATGTATCTTGGGATGCTTTGTGAGACGGCAGATGCGGAAACGATCTATGCCAAGCCGGCGCATCCCTATACCAAAACGCTGATCAATGCGGTGCCTGATCCTGATCCCGAGGCCCCAAAGCATGTGCTTGATTTGGTGCCGGGGGAGCTTCCCTCACCGACGAATCCGCCCTCGGGCTGCCGTTTTCGAACGCGCTGCCCGCATGCGACACCGCTTTGTGCGCAAGAAGCTCCGGTCGAGCGGGAGATTGCGGCAGGGCATACCGTTGCTTGCCATCATCCATTGATCTAAGCGCTGCGTTGCAGCGAAATCCTCTTGCAATTCGGGTGGCTATAACGTCGTTTAGGGCGAAGCGGGCGCGAGCCTTACTATGCCAAGACAGGAGTACGCAGATCATGGAACCAGCCAAAAAGCCGCAAACAGGTCAAGAGCTTGCCGATCAGCTTGTTGAAATTCTGACCGTCGAGGCGGTTGAGGAAAACTTCTTTCGCGGTATAGCCACACCCAATGGAAAAGGCCGCGCATTTGGTGGCCAAGTGATTGGCCAAGCGCTTATGGCAGCCACAGCAACGGTCGAGCCGGAGCGCGCCTGCCATTCGCTTCATGCCTATTTCATGCGCCCTGGGGACGCTACAAAGCCGGTTCTGTATCAGGTTGAGCGCGATTACGATGGCCGCTCTTTTGCAACGCGCCGAGTGATTGCAGTTCAGGATGGGCGCCCTATCTTAAACTTTGCAGGCTCGTTTCACTTTCCGGAAAAAGGCTTAAATCATCAGGATAAAATGCCCGATGTACCCGGCCCGGATGAATTGGAAAATGAAGAGCAATTGGCAGAACGCTATGCGGATATTTTGCCAGAACGCTTCAAATCTTTTCTGCGCTGGAACCGACCGATTGAACTTAAGCCATCGGTTCTTCGACCCCCGTTTTCGCATGAGAATAAAGACCCCGTTCAAAACGTTTGGTTCCGCTCCAAAGGCAAGATGGGCAGCGATATGCATCTCAATCGCGCGGCCTTGGCCTATGCCTCAGATATGGGGTTGTTGAGCGTTTCGATGCTGCCACATGGCAAAGGGTTTTCAGACACGGATATGCAGTTTGCAAGCCTTGATCATGCGATGTGGCTGCACGATGATTTCAGCATGGATGAATGGCTTTTGTATTCAACTGATAGCCCTTGGGCGGGCGGTGCGCGCGGCTTTAATCGCGGGCGGATATTTACCCAAGATGGCCGCCTGATTGCCAACGTTACCCAAGAAGGGCTGGTGCGCCAGATCACTCCCAAAGCGTAGTGATCTAGCGCAATTTGCTTAGGCGCGTTTGATCGCCCGCTCGATGCCGTCGATGATGGTATCGGTAAGCTGGGGCGGAATATTGTGGCCCATGCCGGGGATTTCGATCAGCTCGGAGCCAGGAATATTGGCGGCTGTATCGCGCCCGCCTTCGACCCGGACCAGCGGGTCTTCAACCCCGTGGATCACGACGACTGGCAGGGTTAGTTTTTGCAAACTGGCGCGGCGATCGGGGGCGGTAATAATGGCGGCATATTGGCGCGGAAACCCGGTCGGGTGATAGGAGCGATCAAGATCAGCCGCCGCACCGGCGCGGATTAAATCATCGGCAACAGGATAAGCAGGCGAGCCGATAACATGGGCCGTATCAAGGCTGCTATCTAGGAAGGCCTCGCGATCTTTAAGCGCATCTGGGCGCGGCTTGGTTAGGGCGGCCATGGCTTCGGGCGTTGATTTTGGCAGTTCGCGGTTGCCTGTGGTTGAAAAAATCGAGGTTAGCGAAAGCGCTTTGTCTGGATGCTCAATCGCGATCAATTGCGCGATCATCCCGCCCATAGAGGCGCCGACGATATGCGCCTTGGCAATCCCGAGGCCATCCAAAACCGCAGCCGCATCTGCCGCCATATCCGAAAGCGTATAGGGGGTTTTGGGAAGCTTTCCGCTGGCGAGTTCTGCTGTGAGCGCCGGAAAATCAGGCAGGCCATGTTCGGTAAACTTTTGGCTCAGCCCGATATCGCGATTGTCGATCCGGATTACATAGTAGCCGCGCGCAGCCAAGGCATTTGTAAAAGGTTCCGACCAGCGGGTTAGCTGGGTTCCGACCCCTGAAATCAGCAAAACAGCCGGCGCTGATTTATCGCCCGCTGCTTCATAGTGCATGGTTATTCCATTGGCGGCGATCTGTGGCATATGCGTTCTCCCTAAAGCCATCTGGCCATATATTTTGACAAATCATACGGCGGCTTTACCCGGGGGGAAAGAGCCATTGTTTGAAACTTTTGAGAAAGCGGTATGTTCTTTTTATCTTTCGTTAGCGCCTGATTTCTCCTAAGTATCTAATACATTCGAACAATAGGTATGCTGAACATGACAAATGCTGATTTCGACGTTTTGATCATAGGCGCGGGGCTTTCCGGCATAGGCGCGGCGCGCTATCTCAAGGAAATGTGTCCGTCGAAATCCTTTGCAATCCTTGAGGGCAAGGCGCGTATGGGCGGCACATGGGATTTGTTTCGCTATCCGGGTATCCGTTCTGACAGTGACATGCATACGATGGGCTATGCGTTTAAGCCTTGGACGGAGCCGAAATCCATCTCTGACGGCGCGTCGATCCTGAATTACATTCGTGAAACCTCGGATGAGTATGGTCTGACGGATCACATATTGTTTGAGCATATGGTTTTGGCGGCGTCCTATAGTTCGGCTGAAGCAATGTGGACTTTGCGGATTTCGGTTGGTGGAAAGGTCAAAGAGCTGCGCGCGAATTTCATCTTTTCCTGCTCGGGGTATTACAAGCACGGCGAAGGCTATCGCCCCGAATGGGAAGGCGAAGCGGATTTCAAAGGCGAGGTTGTGCATCCGCAGTTTTGGCCTGAAGATTTGGACTATGCGGGCAAAAAGATCGCGATCATTGGCTCGGGTGCTACGGCTGTTACACTGACACCGGCGCTTGCCGAAACGGCCGCGCATGTCACCCAAGTGCAGCGCTCGCCGACCTATGTTGTGTCGCGCCCCGGCGAAGACAAGCTCGCCAATATCCTGCGCAAATTCCTGCCCGGCTCTTGGGCCTATAACCTGACGCGCTGGAAAACGATCTTGCGCGGTGTTTTGATCCGGAAGCGTTTTACCAAGGATATTCAGGCCGCCAAAAAGATGCTGATCGGTCTGGTGGCCAAAGAGCTTGGCGATACCGTGGATTGGAAAACGCATTTCATTCCGAAATATTGGCCCGGCCAGCAGCGGATTTGTGCCGTGCCTGATAGCGATCTGTTCAAGACGCTGCGTTCGGGCAAGGCCAGCATGGTAACGGGCAATATCGCCCGCTTTACGGAGGCGGGATTGCAGATGGAGGACGGCTCAGAAATCGAGGCGGATATCATCATTACGGCTACGGGGCTTGTGCTTGAATTCTTTGGTGGTGTGAGTGTTACGGTTGATGAGCAACCCGTGAATCCAGCTAATCTTCTGATCTTTAAGGGCTTTATGTGGTCCAATATCCCGAACCTGATTTACTTTACCGGATATACCAATGCGAGTTGGACGCTGAAGGTCGATCTGGTTGCAGAATATGGCTGCCGATTGCTCAACCACATGGATGCCAATGGGTATAGCCAAGTTATCCCGACGGCTGATGATGCGGCTTTTGAAAGCGTCTCTGGGGCGATCAAATTTACTTCGGGATATTTTGTAAGATCGGCTGCGAAATTGCCCAAACATGGGACGGCCTATCCTTGGATTCACGAGCAGGATTACTTCTGGGATCGCAAAACTTTGAAGCGCGGAAAGGTAGATGACGGCACTTTGACATTTCAAACCAAAGCGCAAAAAATCCTCTTTCCGCCAGCGCAGGTTGAAGGCGTCAAGTTTGAGAGCGATGCATCGAAAGTTGCGGCTGAGTGATCAGGTTTTTGGGTTGCTAAACAGGCCAAAAGCGAGGGTCGAGGCATAGAGCGAAACAGCCTCATCGCGCGAGCCGCGCAGCTCTGCCCAGCGATGGAAATCGAAGGCCGAGTTGAGCAGTGACATGATGCATTGGCTGGCGATAATTGGATCAGTGGGGCGCATTGTCCCCTCGGCGATTCCATCAATTATTAGGCCGGCAAAGCGCTGGGCCATACGATCCGAACGCTGAACAACATCGCCGCGCAACTCTGCCGGAAGGGCTTGAAGGGCGGTGATCCGCATCAAGGGGAAGGCGCCTTCAAATTGAACGGCCAGAAGGGTTGCGATGGCGGAGCTTAGTTTTTGCCAATAGCTTCCGTCCATGTTGATTGCCAGGCGTTGGGCGCGCGAAACGCGATCATAGGAGCGATCAAAGCAATCCAAAACGAGGCCATCTTTGCCATCTAGGTGATGGTAAAAGCTGCCCTTGGAAACATTCAGTTTGGCGGCAATCCGTTCGACCGAGCTGCCCCGATATCCGCGTTCGTTGATCAGCAGAGTTGCTGCGCGCAAGAAGGTCTCGCGTGAAATTTCGTCGCCGGTTTCTTCGGCATCGATCTGATGAAACTCTGGCGCCCAAGCGGCACTTGGTTTGGCGAGTCCATTTGCAAAAAGATCGAACATCCAAGATTTCACCCGATCGAAATCGTCGAGCGAATACTTGGGCAGCCATGCCTTTTTCCAGTGAACCACGTCCAGCAGAACATGCGCGCGGGCATAGTTTAGGGCATAGCTTTGTCGATCATCCAGCGGCTCAAAGAAATTCGCGGTGCGGGCGATAATCTTACGATAGCGCTCGATCAAATCTGAGCGCATCGGCTCTTCTAGGGCGCGCAACTCCGACAGGATTGTTGGCGCAGGCATCTCGTTCAAAGCGATTTTTTTGGCCAAGTCAAAATGAATATCGAGATAGGCCAGAACGCGCGCTTGTGGCGTTTGCGCCTTTGAGGCCTGTTCAATGGTCTCTTCAAGAAGCGAAAGGCTGCGGGCCATTGCCTCTGATGCGAGCTGCTCTTTGCGCTTGAAATAGTAGGTGATCGAAGTCGTGTTGAGATCGACCGCCTTGGCCACGCCAACAAAAGTAAGGCCCTTCAGGCCGCGCGCATTGATCAATTCGGCTGCTGCCTCAAGGATCGTCTCTCGCTTCCGCTGAAAGCGGTCTGAGGTTTCTGATGCGAGTTCGGCGAGCTTGTCCATGGGCGCCTTGATAGCAATCCGGGCGCGTCATGTCACGCGGCGGCTGCTCGGTGGTATGGCAATGCAATTGCAGCAATCGGTATGGGAGCGAATTTTCATCTTATTCCTGCATAAATGGCTTTTTGTCGAGGTAAAATTTCGGTATTCGAACTTAAGGTATGGAATATTTGGCCAAAGATAAAGAAAAGGAAACGCATAATGACACCCCCATCAATTGATATGAACGGCAAGGTCGCCATCGTAACCGGGGCCGGATCCGGAATCGGGCGGGCCTCTGCCAAGCTGTTTGCAAAAGCTGGGGCGTCTGTTGTGGCCTGCGATCTTTCACAGACGGTTGAGCAAACGGTTAGGCAGATCAATGATGAAGGCGGCATCGCGACGGCGCTAACGATGGATGCGGGCCTTGAAGCGGATGTGATCCGGGCTGTTGATACTGCCTGCGAGATATACGGCGGGCTTGATATTTTCTTTGCCAATGCGGGCATTACGGGCGGCGTTCCTGAGGGGTATTTCGATGCTACGCCAGAGATTTGGGCCGAGGTTCTTCGGGTCAATTTGATCGGGCCATTCTTGGCGGTAAAATACGCAGCGCCCAAGATGAAAGAGCGCGGCGCAGGGGCGATTATAGCAACTGCTTCGGTTGCTGGGATTCGCTCGAATGCGGGGCCTGCGCCCTATTCGGCCTCCAAAGCAGGCGTGATCAATTTGGCTCAAACAGCGGCCTATAATCTTGCTGGGTCCAACATTCGCGTCAATGCAATCTGTCCCGGATTGATCGAAACCGGGATGACGAAAATTGCCTATGACTACGCCAAAGCGACAGGTTCAGAAGACCGTTTAGGGCATCTAAATCCGCTGCGCCGCGGCGGCGAACCGGAAGAGATTGCCTCCGTTGCGCTGTTCCTTGCCTCTGATTTGGCGAGCTATGTGAACGGGCAAGCAATTGCGGTTGATGGGGCGCTTTCGTCCGGGCACCCTTATACCAAGCGCCCGCCTCGCGAGGAGGTTCTTGCAACTATCGCAGCCGCACAGAAAAAAGGTTAAGGCCGGTGGCTCTGCCTCAAGGGGCGGGGCCAATCACCGTTTGGTTTTGCCTTTGGCGAGCCGGCCTAGCGCCTCGTTCATCTCGCGGCGAAACACGGGCGCGCGACGACGGTTCAGGATTGCGGTGCAATAATCCACGATGGCTTTTTGGCCGCCCCGGGCTTTGAGCCGATCCAGTGTTTCGCGCTGGTACCGTGGGACTTCGCGCCGTTTGCGCACCATTTCGTAAAACTCGACGGTGGTAAGTGATCCATCAACGCAGCGCATGCTGACTTCTTTGAGAATGCCGATAAGCAGCCAAAGCGATGCAATCCGGTGCCCCATAAAACGGCAGGAATATTTCACAACATTGTCGCTCTGAAAGAGGCAAGCATGCATGGCGTCAAGCGGCGCAAGCGGATCAAAGAAAAGGTGCACATCCTTGGCCGTCGCGACCCTATCGGGGGCGTAACTGTAGGGGCCGGTAAAATCGCGACGCCAGGCTTTGCGATAGCGGCTTTCCCAGCTGGCAATGCGGCGATCCAAAGTTGCTTGGGGAGATATGGCAATTACAGTTGACCCAGGAACCGCAGACGAGAAAACACAAGCCGCATAAGCCCCCATAGAGGCGCCGTAAAACACGACCTTTTCGAATTGATCAAAGAAGCCATCGTCGCGCAATCTATCAAAGAAAGCAAAGACATGGGCGTCGCGATACCAGGTCCAATCATGGGCCATCATCCCCAGCATCGACCAGCCGCGCTTCTCGACAAAATCAAAGCCCCAAGGCATCCGATCGCCATCATTTTCGTAGACGTGATCAAGGTTTTCAAAGCTGATGATCAGCGTCTTGCCACGCTTTACATAGAGCGCTGAATGTTGATCGCCGAGCTCTTCAAAGAAGCCCTCTTTCGCGCCAATAGCGGCGAGATTTGCGCGCCATTCGTCATGGCTGAATTCTTGGGTTTGAGTGGCGTCATCCATGGTTTCCCCTAGCTCGCATTACTTGCAAAAATGCTTGGGGCGCCGGCCTTAAGCTGCTCAACGCATTCTTTTACAAAGCGGGTTTCCACCAGATATTTGCGTGAAAGGCTTTCGGCAGACGCGTCACTGCTAAGCGCCTCGATCGCCAGCATGGCGCAGAAATCTGGATCCGTTACTTTCGCGCTTTTCTTCACGATTTTGGTTGGAATGGGGGCATCCTCGGGCACGATACCGTGCTTTTTGATCAACCCATCCATGAAGGACCCATCGCGCGGGCGACCGCCCTCTTTTTCTTCAAGGCGGGGCTTCATGCGCCGCGCCCAAAAGTGAACGCCATAGGTGCCGTCTTGCATTTTTTCCTCAGGCTGAAAGCGCGGCAAGATCATATGATTACGCTCTTTAAACGAGATTGGATAGAAGGCCTGCTCGGGCTGAGCATGTTCGATCTCGCCGGTTTCCTGCAGGAAATGCGTGACCGCAGCCGGGCCGGTAAAGCCCCAGTTTTGCTCAGTCATATGAACGGGTTTTCCGGCATCGCGCTCTTCGGCCAGCTCTTTTTGCTGCCAAGGTTTGAGCCAAGGCCCAATCGCATATTCATCCTCAAAGAACTTTATCATCGCATTGAGCGCTTTTGAGTTCTTCGGCAGACCCAAAACAGCATTGCAGACAAGCCCGGGCTTTTCCCAGCCAAAGACGAATTTGGATTTAAACGCAAAGGGTTGGTAGCAGTACATATCCGCATCGACCCAAATATTATCGGTCTTTTTCAGCATGTTCAGTCGGAACAGGTCCGCATGGATTGCCGGGCTTCCAGTGCGGGCGTGGCGATACATCGGATCTGCTGGAAAAATCTCTTCCGCGCTCGCAGCGATCACGCCCTCAGGCACGTTGGGAATAGGCTCATAGCTATAAAGCGTGGTTTTGTGGCCCGCGTCGGCGAAACTCTTGAGGCAGAGTTGCTCTAGCCATGAAAGTTGCCCGCCGATCCAAAGGCTCGCGATATTTGGTAGTTTCGCCATACTCAGCTGTCCTGTTCTGCCCTTAAGAGCCAATTTCGGCCCATGATTGATCCAAGCGCTTTGCGCGCCTCTTGTTGATGGCCTTCATATAGTATGTTGGCCGATATTTCATCCCCAAAGCCTACCGCGGGGCGGTTAAGCAATGGTTCAGTGAATGGTTTCGCCTTTTTCAACGGTGAAAAAGAAATCCTCATTAGGGTCCTTCTCGACAATTTCGTCCGGTATTTGCTCTGGTCCCGAAAGAAAGACGTTGGCCCCGAAATGGGTGTGCAGTCTTGAGAGTTTTTGCATGCGATTGCCGGTGAGCTCTTCGTAAAAGGCGGCGTAATTGTCTGTTGCGCGCAGCTCATCGATCTTGGCGCGGTGACAGGCGACCGAATGCGCGTGCGCCGCGGCGATCTCTGGGTCTTGCATCATTTTGTCGAATGCGGCTTTGGCTGCCGGCAGCATTCGGTGGATTGATGTGTTTTCTTCAGTGTTGTTGTTCATGCGAAACCAGTAAGCGAGGCCCTGATCACGATCGACGTGGTTCACCCGGCCTCGATCGCGCTTGACCAGAAAGCTCTCGGCGGATCGAACCGCATAGTGATTGAGCGAAACGAGATCATAGCCGTATGTATCTGTCGTCGAGCGCCAGCCGTTGCGATACATGTTTTCCGGCAGCGGTTTGCCCGAGCCATTGACCCAATTGATCTCTTCCCAAAGTTGCGGTTTCAGGCCTTTGGGGCGATGAACCCCAAGCTTCTTAAAGATGCCAATATGCCTAAATAGGGTCTTAAATCCCCATGCTTGGTGTGGTTTTCGGGCGAACTCGGGCGCGCAGAGATTGAACTTTTCGGTGATGAACTCATCGCGAAATTCGTGGATGTCAGCGTTGCCATAAAGGCGCCATGTCAGAGCAATCATATTGGCATCAGGCACAGCATCGTAAAGCGCGTTGAGCGTCCCATCACCGCAATGGATCGTGATGAACTCATCCACATCCATGCAGATCGCCCAATCGGCATTGACGATGATGGGCTCGTCATCCGCGGCTTGAAGGGCGGCGTGTTGCGGCTTTAGACCGCTTTCACGAAAGGGGTTCTCTCGGTGCTGACAGTAGCCTTTGGTTTCGAGCAGTTTGAGCATCGTATCGGTGCCGTCGGTGCAATCATTCGTGTAGATCAAGAAGTTATCGACCCCAATCGCTTGATGATATGCGAGCCACTCAAGGATAAAAGGCCCCTCATTCTTCATCGTTGTCACAATCGTCGTTGAGCGCGCAGATTTATCAACTTTAATCTCGTCTTCTTGCGGCATGCGCACCGGATCAGCGCCAAAATGCGCCTTCATCAGCGCCACAAGACCCTCATCTTCGATCAGCGATGTCTTTGGGACAATTTTTGAAACGCTTTCGCCCTCATGACGCAGGGCCATACAGCGCAAGAATCCTGCCATTTCTGCCTTATTAGGCTCTGTTCCAACGACGCGAATGAGCCGCCAAACGGATTTGTCCCCGGCCTTTTCCGGGGCCACACACCAGCGTTTGCGCAGAGATTTCGCATCGAACTGGCGGCAAATATGATCGCCAAAACTGGCCGTATCATCGTTGCGAACACGCCATGGATAGATCTGCTGCCCGGCAAGAAGGATTGCGCCTGAAGAGGAAGCGACTGCGCGATCAAATACAGAGCCTGCCTTATGCGGGACGATCAAATCATACGTGTCAATATTGGCAACCGCGCGGGCTTTATCCAAGTAGCGAGAGCGCAGATACTCATAGAGCAGAACTTCGCCAAAGGGCGATTTCCACGGCGCCGCTTTGGGTATTTCCATGCGATCCTTGCCAGGTGCGCCGGGTACGTTGAAGGGATGGGCCTCGTCTGGCAGATCCAAATGCCCCAAAGGCGTATCCGCTTCGATCAATAGAACACGGGTGAGGCCTTTTATCTTTGCAACGCCCTTTTCAAGCTTTTTGGCGAACGACTTTTCCTTGCCCGGCTGTGAACGGCTTATGATCATTGCGGCATTCATGCCCTGAGTTTTGGCGTGAAACTCTAGCCATTGAAGAACGGCCTCAACTGGCTCTGAATTTCGAACGGCGAGGCCAACATTCAGACCCTCAAAAAGGTGTAATTCAGGTGTGTTAGGCTCAATTTTTGCGGGCTTTCCCGTTATATTCATCGGGATCGACCCAGATTTGGTCGCAACGCTTCCGCGCAGCCATGGACCGTCTCCAATGGAGCGGCGGTCTGATATGTCGAAGCCCTTTGCCGGCTCAAGTTGTTCCTGTGGTGTGTTGGACTTGAAATAGAGCTGAATATCGCGCCCTTCATTCGCGGGGCTCGCCAATGCGCCCAATAGGGTCACATCGCCAAAACTTTGGCTGATAAGGCATTCATACAGAAATTCGGGCTTACGGGGCATTTGTTAGGTCTTATCCTGGAGGGGCGCACTTGGCGCGCCACAACAGAACAATGGCGCGGATTTCGCGCTATGTGTCTGCCTCTGCATGCCTCGTTTGCCTTTGCGGCTTACCAAGCACAGTAGTGTTGCGCGCGGATCAGTCAATTGACTGCGCAAAAAAGGGTTAAGCCCTGTCGCAAAGCCCCCACACTCAAAACTTTCCCAAAGGCAAGGGAATCGGCCTATTCTATAAAAATTGAAGCGAATTGTATTGGAGAAGAGTATGAAACAGGCCGTTGTTATCCTTCATGGCATGGGTGAGCAGATCCCGATGCAAACACTGCGCTCGTTTGTTGATGCCGTCTGGACGAAAGATGAAGAGCTTATTGATCGCGATCGTCCTGATAGTGACACGGGCGGCCCACGGATCGAAAACCCTACCTGGGGTAAGCCCGATCCGCGCAACCGCAGTTTTGAGCTGCGGCGCATCACGACAGAGCGGTCGGATGGCGGCTTTCAGACGGATTTCTATGAATATTACTGGGCGCACCTGATGCATGGCACCACTTGGGAGCAAGTTCAGGGCTGGGTCATGGGGCTTTTGTTTCGCAATCCAATTACGCGCGTTCCGCCCCCTGTTCGGCTGGCATGGTGTGTTCTTTGGATCGTTACGCTCGGGCTTATCTGGGTCGGAATAGACTCTATTATGGCGGAAAAGGGGCCAGATACGCCGCTGGGACGATTGTTTCAGGCGGGCGTTGCCTTGGTCGGCGGTTGGTTTGTCACGAATATCTTGGTGCGCCGATTTGGGGATGTTGCGCGCTATGTCAAGGCTGCGCCAATGAATGTTGGTCGTCGGCAGGAAATCCGCGAAAAGGGCGTTGAGCTTCTGGAAAACTTGATTCGTGATACCGATGAAAAAGGGCGTCGTACCTATGAGCGGATTACAGTTGTCGCGCATTCCTTGGGGACAATAGTTGCCTATGATATTTTGAGCCATACCTTTGCGCGTATGAATACTCAGATCGAGATAACCGATCGCAAGAGAATGGCGCAGCCTGCGCGCGCGCATCTGGAGCAACTTGTTCAAGATGGGCTTGGATTGCCAGGAAGCGCGAAAACAGAGCCTAAACAATGGGAAATAGATGATTTTCAAGAGGCTCAAGATGCCGCCCGAAAGGAATTATTGGCGCAGGGAGGGCTTTGGAATGTCACGGATTTCGTAACCTTAGGGTCGCCGCTTACGCACGCTGAATTTCTAATGGCGGACGATTTGGATGATCTGCGCGCGCAACAGGGCCGTCGGATTTTGCCAACTTGCCCGCCTGTTATGGAGTTTGATCGCAAGACGCAGCGCCAGCATATCGGGTATCGCGCCGGCGACCTTTCGAAAATTGGCAAAGGGACGAGCCCGCTTGATCCACGGATGCCGCACCATGCAGCGCTCTTTGCTTATACGCGTTGGTCGAACCTTTATTCGCCGCACGAATTCATCGTTAAAGGCGATATCGTCTCTGGCCCGGTTGGTGGGCAATTCGGCCAAAGCAATGGCGACGTGCATATCAGTGGCATCAAAGACATCCCCGTGATGCGTGAGGGTTTTGTGACCCATAACAACTATTGGAAACTTGACGATGGAGCCGAAGCGCCGGAGCATATCAAGTTGCTTCGCAAAGCGTTGCGGCTCGGGCGGGCAAAATAGGCTCTAATAAGGCCTAAGAGATCGCTTCTTGAAGCTCGTGGATGAGTGCCGTGAGAAGCTGCGTGCCAATAGCAGAGAAGGGCTGCGCGACTGAACAGTGCAATTGAAATGACTGGATATCTTCCAGAAGGTCGTCCTTTAGAAATTGAGCTGTCTGATCATCGGCATCGTCTAGTCGGCGGATACGTTTGCGAATTTTGTCTCGCATGTTTCTCAAAAGAAGAGCCTTTTGCAGGCGTTCTTCCGTAAGTCTTCGCCGATTGAGGCCAAGTACGTCGATAGTGCGTGCGCCGATTTCGGACCCTTGCTTTGCGATCACGGTGACGAGCGGGCCGTCAATTAGAAATTCGAGATGATCGTTGGGATCCGTGATTGTCGGGTCGATTATGAGGGGTTCCTCGAGTGAAATGTTTTCGTCCGGCGTTGTGACCCAAGATTGATGCGCGACGGGAAAGGAATGAAGCTTGCCGCGCAGGACCATCTCACCATTCTCAAAGGCATCCTCGATCTCATCGGCGCTCCAATCGGGATCAATAATCAGCTGTTTGCGCCCTTGATTGCAGTGAGAACAGCTCAGCACGAGATTGGTGTAATCCATCGCGAGCCACCAATATCCGGGGTGATCAAAGCCAACCTCCTCGGCCTCTTTGACGGCGCCTTTTGGGCGGTAATGTTCAATATCAGTGTCTGATGTGCCCGCAATTGTTCCTTCGCAATAGGCGCATTTCCCGTGGAAAAGATCGCGAAGGGCCTCTCGGACATCCGGTCGTTTATAGGCTTTGTAGAAGGTACCTGGTGGAGGCTCGTTGAATGCGCGGGCGGCGGCAAGTTCGCGCGCGCCGGCGCTAGTGGGGTCATCGAGCTTTAGGGAGTCTGGCGTTTTACCGCGCGCTACAAAAATCATGGGCTCAGCCTTCCGGCTCTTGCCGCAGAGCTGCCAGCAAATCGCGGACCATGTCTTTGCGCCCGGCGTTCTTCATTTTGGCCAAGGGCGCGACAGGATCAATCGTTGCCTCCTTCAATGCTTTTGCGACGACTTGCGTTTGAAGAGAGTCCCCGACGGCCATGTTTTGCTCAATATCAACGCGTAGATATGCCGCCTCGCGGGCGAGGGTTTCGTCTAGGTCGGGCTTTTGCATAAGGGTTTGATAACGTATGAGTTTTGCGTCTGTTTCGGGGTCGGTGGAGCCGAGGCCAAAGAACTCAGAGGTCAAAATTTGCTCAGCACGCATGCCGCGAGGATCAGGCAGATCTTTGAGCGTCTGAACGCTGGCATCCTCATCCGCGCGCTGGAGAACAAAAACTTCGCCGTCATACATGCCTTTGAGGCAGAGCGGATCGTGGGTTGTGACAATGAACTGAATGCGCGGAAAGGCGCGGCGCAGAAGGTTCATGATTCGCATTTTCCAGCGCGGATGGAGATGGGTTTCGATCTCATCAATCAATACAACGGCGGAGGCATATTCAATGTTATCATAGTGATACATCATCTCGCGGATGATATCGCAGGCCATAGCGACGACGGATTTGTAGCCAACGGACATTTGCGAAAGCGGGGTGTTGCCGCCATTTGTTTCGATAATGATGCGGCCATTTTCACGCGCGAAATAGGCGCTTCGGTCTAGCATAAGCACCTCACGCAAGGCGCGCGCGGCGATGTCGAAGGTCGCTTGATCGACTTGGTTAAGCCATTCGATTGGGTTGGCGATTGTATCCATCGGATCGAACAGTGAGCGGATGCGATAAGCGGGCGCGCGAAAGCGGCGCTTTGCTTTCTTGGTGAAGTAGCGGCGCGGGCCATAGGCGAGAACGATCTTAGCGCTTTGCGGGGAGCCTTCGAAATATGGCGCATCGGGTTGGCCGGAAAGCTGTGTTGTCTCGGACTGGCCTGCATAGGAAATTTCGACGTTTAGCGGTGTATTAGAGACTGTTTTCCAGTTTTCCGGATCGGGGCGATGGAGCATATCACCGGGGCTGATGTCCTCGTCTTCCAGCAGTGCATCCAGCTCTTCGATTTCATTCGTGCCGAGAAGCGCGAGCGCGAGCGCCTCGAGGACAGAGCTTTTGCCAGTCGCGTTTTCGCCAAGGATCAGCATGCAAGGCGCAAGGTTTGGGTCTTCGATCGTTTCGGGAAGATCGAATTCGATGGATTTCAGGGCTTTGAAATTCTCGATCCGGACGTGTTTGATTGGGGCTGTGGCGAAGGGAAGGTTGGCGAGTTTGACGGTTCGGCTCGGTTTTTTTTCAGCCGTTGCGTTGAAGGGCGAAATGCCTGTGGGGTCTGGTATAGTGGCATTCGTGAACCCGATTTCAGGCTCTAAATTGGGCGTTTCGAACGTTGCGACGGTGATCTCCGTTAGAAATGTGCTCAGGGACTGATCGTCCATCCTGACGAGCGCATCTGCGAAGGTATGCAGATCCCAGACCGACAGATCGCGTTCGACACAGAACTCTAGAACTGCGGCTTTGGTGGCTTCGGGGTGCATGTTGCCGTGTTTGCCGACGTCCAAAAGCATAACTGCTTCGCGAATGGCTTCGGGGCGGTCTTCGCGGTCGGTGCTGAAGGCTTTGCTTTCGATGTAATCAATATAGGTCCGAACGGCTTCACGGCGCACATTGATGAGCGCCTCTCGGTTCAGCCCAATAACGCGAATGGTTTCAATGCCTTGCGGGGACTTTCCTTCCGCCATGCCATTGGGTTTAAAGGAAAAATGTTCGCCTGGAAGTGACATGTTTTCCGTATCGCAAGGATCGATCAGGAGTGCGTCTTCGTCTGCGATTAGGTTTATCGGCGTATTAAGGCGTGCGCGCCAGCCTTTGACCGGGAAATAGTTCGATTTTCTGCTTGCGCAAGTTTCGCAGACCAGCAGCATGTTTTCCCATTCATAGGCGAGCCAGACGTAGTGCAGCATATCCGTTTGGCCATCGGCATCGGCTGCAAATCCGGGCGGGCGGTGCAGATGGATGCTAATGGTTTTGCGCGAGATGACATCGCTTTCGCAATATGCACAGCGGCCTTGGAAGAGCTCTCGCAGCGCATTGTCGACTTCGGGCTGGGCCGCGAAGCTTGGGTCATATGGCGCGCGAAGCTGGGCTTTGCTGCCCGCGGCGCTGTCCATATAGGCGCGCATCTCTTCGCGAAGGCGCTCGGCCTCGTCGGATTGGAGTAGTTTGGGGGCGCTTACGGCGCTTCGATCAATAAATCTCATGTGTTCCGCCAACGCTTATGTGCAATGCTGAAGTCGGGTCTTGAATAGGTTTACCTTAGGGGAATGGCGCTGGCCGATCCAGTGGGCTATTCCAGACCTTAGAGCAAAAGGAGCAGAGCCATGACCAAGCCGATTTTTGATGTCCCGAGCCACCCGCTGATCCCGATTGTGGACGATGAGCGCGGCTATCCTGTACGCCGGATTTTCTGTGTTGGACGCAACTATGCCGCCCATGCCGCCGAGATGGGGATGGAGGTCGATCGCTCTACCCCGTTTTACTTTACCAAGAGCCCAGCAGCGATTGCTTTGAGCGGCTCGAAGATTGCCTATCCCGGAGGCACAGGTAACTACCATTACGAGATGGAGTTGGTGATTGCGATGGGGTCTGAGATATACAAAACAGATACTAATACGGCCAAAAAGGCCATTTTTGGCTATGGTTGTGGGCTTGATATGACGCGGCGCGATTTGCAGATGTCAGAGCGCGCGCAGCAGCGGCCTTGGGATTTGGGTAAGGATGTTGAGCAATCGGCAGTGCTTGGCGCTATCACGCCAGTTGGTGATTTTGGCGATGTTGCAGATCAGGCGATCCGTTTGCGTCAGAACGGGGAGATGCGCCAAGATGCCGTTTTGAGCGATATGATTTATTCGCCAGTTGAGATTCTTGTGCACCTTTCAGGTTTTTATCATTTGGGGCCAGGGGATTTGATTTATACCGGAACGCCTGCTGGTGTTGGCGCTGTTGAGATCGGCGATACGCTTGAAGGCGAGATCGAGGGTCTTGCGCCAATTTCGGTTCAGGTAGTGGCCTAAATAGGCTCTAACACACCGCAAAATGCGCCAGATTACGCTTGGGAGGGCGATGTATGGATCAGTTCGATTATATTGTTGTGGGGGCGGGCAGCGCGGGCTGTGTTCTTGCGAACCGGTTGAGCGAAAAGCACCGGGTTTTGTTGCTCGAGGCTGGCGGGCGCGACAATTATCATTGGATCCATATCCCCATCGGCTATCTCTATTGTATCGGCAATCCGCGCACCGATTGGGGCTTTTCGACTGCGCCTGAGCCGGGCTTGAACGGGCGCAGCCTATTGTATCCGCGCGGGCGGGTTCTGGGCGGCTGTAGTTCGATCAATGGGATGCTTTATCTGCGCGGCCAGTCTGCGGATTACGATCACTGGCGCCAGCTTGGGAATGCCGGTTGGGGCTGGGATGATGTCCTGCCCTATTTCAAGAAGAGCGAGGATTATGTTGAGGGGCCCTCCGAGATGCATGGGTCTGGCGGCGAGTGGCGGGTTGAAAATCAGCGGCTTCATTGGGATGTTTTGGATGATTTTATGGAGGCGGCCGCGCAGGCGGGCATTCCAAAGACGGATGATTTCAACACGGGCGATAATGAAGGCGTTGGCTATTTCCGGGTAAACCAGCGCAGCGGCTGGCGGTGGAACACCGCAAAGGCATTTTTGCGCCCGGTAAAGGCGCGCGAGGGGCTGAAGGTCGAGACGCATGCACAAGTCGAGCGGATTGTGATTGAGGACGGGCGCGCTGTTGGGGTTCGATATCGCCAGAACGGCGCGGTGGTTGAGGCGCGCGCGGGGGCGGAAGTGATCCTTTCGGCAGGCGCCGTTGGATCGCCGCAGATATTGCAGCTTTCGGGGATCGGGCCGGGCGCGCTTTTGCAGGAGAACGGGATTACGGTTCAGCATGAGCAGCCCGCCATTGGCGAGAACCTTCAGGACCATCTGCAAATCCGTTGCGCCTACAAGGTAAATGGCGCCAAGACGCTCAACACGATGGCGAACTCTCTTTATGGCAAGGCCAAGATCGGGCTTGAATATGCGCTAAAGCGTTCGGGACCGATGTCGATGGCGCCGAGCCAGCTGGGGGCCTTTGCGCGCTCGCGCCCTGATTTGGAAACGCCGGATTTGGAGTATCATGTGCAGCCGCTCTCTTTAGGGGCGTTTGGCGGCGATCTCGATCCGTTTGATGCGATTACGGCGAGCGTGTGCAATTTGCGGCCTGAAAGCCGAGGGCATGTTCGGATCAGTTCGCCCGATCCAAGCGCGCATCCTGTTATCCAGCCGAATTACCTTTCTGCGCCCGCTGATCGCCAAGTTGCCGCTGATGCAATCCGGCTTACGCGGCGCATTATGGAGCAGCCAGCGATGGCGCGTTATACGCCCGATGAGTTCAAGCCGGGCGCCAAATTGGCCAGCGATGAAGAGCTTGCGCGCGCTGCCGGTGATATTGGTACGACGATTTTTCATCCTGTTGGGACTGTGCGTATGGGGGCGGACGAGGCAGCACCGCTTGATCCGCAATTGCGCCTGCGCGGGATTGTTGGCTTGCGAGTTGTTGATGCCAGCGTGATGCCGACGATTACTTCGGGCAATACCAATTCCCCGACCATCATGATTGCTGAAAAAGCCGCTGATATGATCCTTTCAACCGCCTGAAATACTGAAAAGTTTATCAGTTAAGTGGGCGTTCACTTGGGGCTGCTATTGATGGCCTTGGGTGAATAAAGAGGTGGTGGAATGAGCGCGAAAGCTAACGCGCCAATCATCATCAAGCGTAAGAAAGTTGTTGGTGGCGGTGGCCACCACGGCGGTGCATGGAAAGTGGCGTATGCCGATTTCGTGACAGCCATGATGGCGTTCTTTCTCTTGATGTGGTTGCTGAACGCGACAACAGAAAAGCAACGCAAAGGCGTGGCGGATTATTTTTCTCCGACGATTCCGGTTAACCGGATTTCGGGCGGTGGGGATGGTGCGTTTGGCGGGGACTCCGTCTTTACCGAGGAAACCTTGGCCCGCAATGGCACGGGCGCTTCGCTGAAAAATCCAACTGTGGATAATGAAGCGCGCGGCGATCAGGGTATGGGCGATGCGGAAGCTGGCGAGAAAAAGGCTGAAGATGCCGCGGCTATTGCAGATGTTCAGGCGGCCCTTAGCGCGATGAGCGGTGAGAGCATGGTTGCCGAACAGGCGCTGCGTCATATCGTTACCAAGGTTACGGATGAAGGGTTGATCATCGAGATTTTCGATCTGCCCGATGAGCCGCTCTTTGATCGTGCGACGGCAGAGCCGACCGAAATTACCTATGAATTGATGGAAATGATGGCCAATGTCTTTGCGCTGGTGAAGAACGAGATTGCCGCCAATGGGCATATGGCTTCGCAGGCGCTGGCTTTTGCGCGCAATCCGGTATGGGATCTCTCTAGTGCGCGTGCGGACAAAATGCGCCAGATGCTTGAGGCAGAAGGAATTCCAAGCGCCCGTATTCAGAGGGTCTCTGGATTTGCGGATCGAAAGCGGGCCGTCAGCAATCCAATGGCGGTGCGAAATAATCGGATTGAGTTGATCCTGCTGCGCCAAGACCGTTAGCCAAGAAGAAGATAGAATTTTAGCTGTTAGCGGGCTGTTAAGGACAGCGCTGTAGTTCTGATGCTTGACCCCCCTGGGAACAGCAGCAGAAAGGCGCTTTCCGATGACAATTTCTTCCTCGCTCAATGCCGGCGTGGCCGGTCTCAACGCAAATGCTACGAGACTGGCGACCATTTCGGACAATATCGCGAACTCTGGTACTTACGGCTATAAACGCGCCGCTGCCGATTTCGAATCCTTTGTGATCAATCAGGGCGCGGGGACGGGTAAATACTCGGCCGGTGGCGTTCGCGCCTTTACGACCCGCCTTATCGAAGAGCGGGGCGCGCTTGTTTCTACTGCAAACGCCCTCGATCTTGCGGTTTCCGGTCGCGGTATGCTTCCTGTAACAACCGCCGTTTCGCTCGACGCAACGACGGGCGATCGCCCGATGATGATGACAACAACCGGTTCGTTTCACACCGATAGTGAAGGTGTTTTGAAAACGGACTCCGGCCTTGTTTTGCTTGGTTGGCCCGCAGAGGCTGACGGATCAATCGCGACCTACCCACGCGATACAATCGCTGGGTTAGAGCCGATTGTGATCAACTCCAACCAAACCGCTGGCGATCCAACGACGGTGATGAATCTGGGTGTAAACCTTCCCGCAACCGAAACAGAAGCTGGTTCTTCAGGTGATACTTTGCCGCTGTCGGTTGAGTATTTCGGCAACTTGGGAACCTCGGAAACGCTGGATATTACATTCGCGCCAACAGTGCCCGCCACCGGCAACCCTAACTCCAACACTTGGACGATGGTGATTACTGATTCGGCCCAAAGCGGCGCCGTGATCGGCACATATACCCTTGGCTTTGACGACAGTCGCGGTAACGGCGGTACATTGAGCTCAGTGACGCCAGATGCGGCCACAACCCTTGCTGGCGCGACCTATGACGGAACAAGTGGCACTTTAGCGCTGACAGTCGACGGCGGACCCATCACGATGACAATCGGGAAGCTTGGCGATCCAAATGGCCTGACCCAATTGTCCGATAGTTTTGCGCCGACACAGATTACAAAAGATGGCTCGCCGGTCGGCAATCTTACCTCTGTTGAGGTCAATGATGATGGCTTCATGACCGCCACATATGACACCGGCTTTACGCGCGTGATCTACCAAGTACCACTGGTCGATGTGCCCAACCCCAACGGTCTGATTTCACTTAACAACCAAACATATCAGGTCTCGCCGGATAGTGGGTCGTTCTTCCTTTGGGATGCGGGCGATGGGCCAACGGGATCAATCGCTGGTTATGCGCGTGAAGGATCAACAACTGATGTGGCGGGCGAGCTTACCGATCTGATCCAAACCCAGCGGGCCTATTCCTCAAACGCCAAAGTTATCCAAACCGTGGATGAGATGTTGCAGGAGACCACCAACATCAAACGTTAATCTAAGCGGGGGCTGAAGGAGCAAATCACATGAGCATTACAAGCTCACTTCACAATGCAATGTCAGGGCTTTCGGCCGCAGGCCGCGCTGCTGAAATCGTTGCTTCAAATGTCTCCAACGCGCTGACCGATGGCTATGGTCGGCGCGAGCTAGATCTTTCTGCGCAAAGCCTCGCAGGCAATGGCGCGGGGGTCCGAGTAACGGGCGTCAGCCGTCATGTTGATACACATGTCATCTCAGAACGGCGCTTGGCGGATGCCTCAGTTGCGCTTACCTCCGAGCGTGGCGAGTTTTATGCACGTATGGAGCGTGCCATCGGCCTGCCGGACGACGACGGAAGTCTCACGAATCGCATTGCTGACTTTGAAGCGAGTTTGCTTGAAGCGGCCTCTGCGCCCGAAAGCGATACCCGCCTTGGTCTCGTTCTGAGCAAAGCGCAAGGATTTGCCGATCACCTCAACAATGCATCAAACGAAGTGCAATCCATTCGCATGGATGCGGATCAGGAGATTGGCCGCAAAATTGAGTTTCTCAACGAAGGCTTACAACGCGTCGTTGATTATAATGTCGAAATCCAACAGCAGCTAACGTCGGGTCGTGATGCCACTGCGCTTTTTGATCAACGTCAGGTGCTGATTGACCAGATTGCCGAAATTGTTCCGGTAAAAGAAGTGCCGCGTAAAAACGGCCAAGTTTCCCTCTATTCCCCCGGCGGCGCGGTCCTTGTTGATAGCAAGGCTGCGGTTCTGGGGTTCTCGTCCGTGGGTGTCATTACCGCAGATATGACAAAAGCTTCGGGCGCGCTCTCGGGGTTAACAATCAACGGCCAACCAGCAACCACGTCATCTGCACGCAGCCCGATTGAAGGCGGCTCTCTTGCGGCTCTCTTTGAGGTTCGCGACGAACTTGCCCCAAAAGCGCAAGAGCAGCTTGATGCTGTCGCGCGCGATATGATCGAGCGCTTTGCAAGTACGGGTGTTGATCCAAGCCTTGGCGCAACCGACCCTGGCCTGTTTACCGACGGCGGCGCAGCTCTTGATCCACTCGATGAGGTTGGTCTTGCTGGGCGTTTGTCAATAAATGCGCTCGCCGATCCCGCGCAAGGCGGCGATCTTTGGCGCCTACGAGCGGGCCTTGGTGCAACAGGGGCCGGTGAGTCTGGCGATTCAACCATGCTCTACGCAATGATTGATGCGCTTGATCAAGGCCGTGTTGCCGCCTCCGGTGGCTTCAGCCCAACGGCGCGCAACGCGGCCACACTCGCCTCAGATTTTATTTCCGTTCTTGGGACCGCGCGCAACTCAAACGATGCCAATATAACTTACGCCACATCGCAAGCTTCGACGTTGAAAACCTTAGAGCTGGGGGATGGTGTCGATACCGATCGCGAATTGCAAAACCTGTTGCTCATTGAGCAGGCCTTTTCCGCCAACGCCAAAGTTATCGCAACTGTCGATGACCTTATCGATCAATTGCTGAGGATTTGACCATGAATAGTGTTTCCATTGGCGATATGGCGCTCGCTTTCCAAAACAACCGCCAAAATACTCAAATTAAGCAAAATATGATCCGCCTTTCGCAAGAGCTGGCCTCGGGTCAAAAAAGCGATCTTGGGAGCGCCGTTTCCGGTGACTTCGGCCCGATATCTTCAATCGAGCATGCGCTGCGAACGATTACTGCCTATGAAGCGTCCTCTAACGAGGCTGCGCTCTTTGTTGGCTCGGTTCAGTCGACCCTTGAGCGCATTCAGACTGGAGCGTCGTCGATCAGCAACGCACTTCTGAGTGCGGGAACGCTCACTTCGACACAATTGGTTGATACCGCGTCGGAGTCCGCGCTTATTGAATTTGAAAGCACAGTTTCGGCGCTAAATACCCGCATGGGCGGCCGATCCCTTTTTGCTGGCCGCGCGACAGATACAGCGCCCCTAGCGTCGGCCGATCAAATGCTCACCGACCTTCAAGCCGCCATTGCCTTGGAGACAACAAGCGCGGGCGTGATTGCTGCGGTTGATGCCTACTTTGATGATGTCGGCGGTGGCTTTGAGACCACAGGCTATTTGGGCTCTGCAAATAAAATGAGCGATTTTCGAGTCGCCGAGGGCGAGAATGCAAAGATCAATGTGAAAGCGGATGATCCGGAAATACGTGATGTTCTCAAAGCGATGGCGCTTGGGGCGCTCGTTTCTAAAGGGGCGCTGGTGAACGATCTCGATGCGCGCAGTGAAATCCTGCGGGAAGCAGGCGAACGGATGATTTCTGCAGACACAAAGCTAGCAAGTGTGCGCGCCAGCGTTGGCCTTGTTGAAGGACAAATCGAAGATGCATCAGTTCGAAATGAAGCCGAAACGATGGCGCTTGAATTTGCCCGCTCCGACCTGCTTTCAATCGATCCGTTCGAAACTGCGACAGAGTTGCAAGCCACTCAAACGCAGCTCGAAACACTTTATACCCTCACAGCCCGCATGGCGCGGCTTTCATTGGCGGATTATCTTTGATGCTTAGGTCATTCCTTTCGATCCTTTTTGCAATTTGTTTGTCTGTGCCGGCATACGCGGGCCCCATTCGGATCAAAGATCTGGTCGAGTTCGACGGGGTTCGGGGAAATGATCTTGTTGGATATGGATTGGTTGTTGGCCTAAACGGAACAGGCGACGGCATCCGAAATGCGCCCTTCACCGAAGAGATAATGACCAATATTTTGGAACGCCTCGGGGTAAATATTACCGGTGAACAGTTTGGGCCTAAAAATGTCGCTGCGGTTTTTGTTACGGCGACTTTGCCGCCATTTGCGCGCGCTGGCGGCCAGATTGATATTACGGTTTCTGCCATTGGAGATGCAAAAAGTTTGCTCGGCGGGACATTGGTGATGACGCCACTCAATGCGGCAGACGGTCAAATCTATGCAGTTGCGCAAGGGACCGTCATTGCAGGCGGGGCTTCTGCTGAAGGCGACGGGGCGACAGTAATACAAGGCGTCCCAACGTCGGGGGTTATTCCATCCGGCGCGCGAGTTGAGCGAGAAATCGACTTCGATTTCACAAAGCTCAGCTCCATCCGTCTAGCTCTAAGGAATCCCGATTTCACAACAGCTGGTCGGATCGAGAAAGCAATCAATAGCCGCTACGGACGTGTCGTAAGTCGGATGCTCGATTCAGGCACTGTCCTGCTCGATATTCGCTCCATGAAAGAGATCTCGCCAGCTCATGCGCTTGGGAAAATTGAGAACATTTCGGTTGAGCCGGAACGCAAAGCCCGCGTTGTTGTCGATCAAAGATCAGGCACAATCGTGATGGGGTCCGATGTTCGGATATCCCGCGTTGCCGTAAGCCAGGGCAACCTGACATTGCGCATCGAAGAAGAGCCGATGGTTGTTCAGCCAAATCCGTTTTCGCAAGGCGGAACCGTCGTCGTTCCGCGCACAAAAGCTGAGATAGAAGAAGAGCCAGGGATTGGCCTAGCGGAGGTTCGGGAAGGAACGACTCTTTCCGAAGTGATTGCTGGATTGAATGCTCTAGGCGTCGCGCCGCGAGACATGATAGATATTCTCAAGAGCATCAAAGCCGCAGGCGCACTGCATGCTGAATTTGTAGTACGATAGTAAAACAGGAACAGTGCCGGACAGGTTTTGCCAATACGAAGCCGCTGTTGAGCCACTGGAATTCCGAAGTTTGATGCCTGTGCCTTTGTGCCAATCAACTGAAGGTTGGGAATACCGCCGACGTACCGCACATATTTTGGCGCTCTTTTGGCTTTAAAAGTAGCTACGGACAAGCGCGCTTGAAATTAGGCTCCACCCATCGGCGACAACGAAAAACGCCAGCTTAAACGGTAGCGAAACAATTGCCGGCGGAACCATCATCATCCCCATCGACATCAATACGGCTGCGACAACCAGATCTATGATCAAAAACGGCAAGAATACCAAAAAACCAATCTGAAAAGCGCGCTCGATTTCACTTAATAGAAATGAGGGAACCATCACCGAAAGCGGCGTTTCGGTGCTAAGGCTTAGCGTGCCCGGAGTTTCAGGGCGCAGCGAGGCCAGATGTTGGAATGTATCTGGGTCAATTCGGTTAATCATAAAGCCGCGAAAAGGATCGATCGCCAACGGGAATGCAGCTTCAACAGCAATTTTTCCATCGATTAGCGGCTGAATCCCGCTCGCCCAAGATTGCATGAAGACGGGCTCCATTACAAAATATGTGAGGAAAAGCGCAAGGCTAACGATCAACATATTCGGAGGCGCTTGCTGCAGGCCGATAGCTTGGCGCAAAATGGAAAGCACGGTCACGATAAACGGAAAACACGTGATCATTACGGCAAGGCCGGGCACGATACTCAGTAAAGTAATAACGACCAGAAGTTGGATGCTGCGCGCGGCAAGAGATCCATCGTCGCCTAAAGAGAGGGAAATTTCTTGTGCAAAGGCCGGCGCTGCGATGCTTGAGATGGCCAGAGCCAAAAAGAGACCGAGGAATTTATTCACAGCCTTAAAGTCCGTTTTTCAGATCGGCAACTTCGGTCAGGCGTACTGCGAGCCGTCCTGCTTCGTCGCCTTCCATCTCTTCGAGCTGCCCGCGCGCTATCAGCTTGTCGCCAATATAGAGCTCCACGGGGTCTTCGATTTTGCGATCGAGGGGAAGAACGGAATCATTTTGGAGTTTCAACAAATCGCTAACCAATGGTCGCGCTTTGCCGACGGAAATCATGATTTCGATTGGCACCTGCGTGAATGGGTTCGGGCGAGCTTCATTTTGGGTTTCAGACATATCATCCATTTTCTGCGGCCTTTTCATTGAGCGCATAGACGGCGCGAATTGCGTCGCCGATCTTATCTACCGCGCTGGTCATATCGATCTGACGTTCTAGTTTTCCCAAGCGCAAATACACTTGGCCTTCGGCAAGGCTTGGTTCGTCAATGATTTCAAGGGGTACCGAGGTCGACGCTTGTAGGAGCCCTTCAAGGGCGGCGCGGCTTGCCGGGGCAATGACAACCTCGATTGGAGTATCGGATGCCATTTCGGCAAGCGGCAATAACTCTTCGATAATTGTTTGCCCAATCGTATCGGAAACGAGATTGGGCAGCACTTTTCCGACAATTTCTGCGAGCAGCGGCTCCATCGCGCGCATGACATGAGTGCGCGCTTCGTGAAAGGTGAAGCCTAGGTCTTGAAGGTTGCGGGCAAAATCGGCGCCAATTCGGCCTTTGTCGTCAGCTTGTGCGGTGTTCGCGTCATCCCAACCTGCCTGATAGCCTTGTTCATAGGCTGCCTTGCGTTGGGCGTCGATCTCCTGAGGTGACGGGCCGCGAGGGGCATCTTGAGCAGCAGCCGCTTTTGCCCGACGGGCGCTTTGGCTACCGAAATCTTCGAGCGGGAACAGAGATGTCATCATGCTTTCTCCTCTTCCTCGTCCATCCAGCTACGCAGGATTTCGACCGTTTCTTCTTGGCGATCTTCGATCATTTGCTTGAGCCGTTTGACTGGATCGTTTGAAAAGCCAGGCATGTCATCGCCGAAATCAAAATCTGAGACTGTCGCCATTTGTGGGGCCATGAAATTGCCTTCATCGATCTCGCCATTTAGTGCCGGAAGAGGGGGCGGCGCGCCGGGGATCGGGATTGCGGCTATCGCAGTTGACTGAGCACCTTGGGCTTGCGCCGGGCCCGCGCCGTTTTCATTCGGGGGGGCGAGGGCCGGCCT
The DNA here is from genome assembly GCA_047631555.1 of Halocynthiibacter sp. Taxonomy (GTDB): domain Bacteria; phylum Pseudomonadota; class Alphaproteobacteria; order Rhodobacterales; family Rhodobacteraceae; genus JBLHZY01. The sequence continues at coordinate 296,311 of JBLHZY010000002.1, forward strand.
TGAGTTTGATTGGGTGGCACTTGCGAGAATTGGGCGCAGTACGAACAGGCCCAATACGAGCGAAACGATTGCAAGTACGGCCAATTGAACGAGCCCCATAATGTCTAAATGGAGGCCCTGTAAGAAGCTTACGCTGCCAGTCGTCCCTGCTATTTCGAGGGGCTCAAATTGCAGCGTTTTCATCGTCAGGGTATCGCCGCGGCTTTCGTCAAGACCGACAGCAGATGAGACGAGCTCGCGCAGGTCGGCGATCTCTTCGGGCGCGCGGGCTGTCCAGGTTTCTTCGCCAGTTTCGGCGTCAATCGTGCGAATTCCATCCAATAGAACCGCAACAGAGAGCTTTCTGACCGCGCCGGGAGAGCGAAGAATTTCTCGCTTGGTTTCGGACACCTCATAATTCACGAGTTCGCGGGTTTCGCTATCCTGAGAGTTGGAATCTCCGCCCGAACCAGCATCACCCGTTGGCAGATTTGAAGCCACCGTTACATCAGAAGAACGGGTATCGGTTGCGGAAGTCGTACGTTCCTCCGTTTCGGAACTGATTGCGACGCGCCCTTCCGGATCAAATCGCCGCTCAAAAATTTGTTCGCGGTCGGTTTCTGTTTCGACGGAAATCTCGACCACAGAATTGCCGTAGCCGAGGCGCGCGGCCAGCAAGCGTTCTACATTTTGCTTCAATTCGGCGGCGCGGTTGTTTGCATCTGGTGCCCCAGCAAGAGCCTCGTCGCCAGACATAACGAGCCCTCCGCGCCCGTCGATTACAGAGACATCTTCCGGCGCGAGGCCGGAAATTGCAGAGGCCACCAGAAATTTCAGCGCTTTGGCATGACGCGCAGGAAGGGAGCCTTCTGCTGTTGTGACCGTCACGGATGCTGTGGGTTTGGATTGGCGTGCGAAGGCGCTTCCGGTTGGATTGCCGAGATGTACGCGCGCGGAGCGAATAAGAGGAGAGGAGACGATTGTTCGGGCCAGTTCGCCCTCTTTTGCGCGCCAATATGCGGCATCAAACATCTGCGATGTCGTGCCAAAACCGGAGAGGTTGTCGAGCAGCTCATAGCCTTGGCTGGAGTTTGTGGGCAACCCGTCTGATGCGAGGGTCATGCGCAGCTCGTCTCGGCGGGAGGATTCAACGAATATTGATGCTCCGCGGATATCATAGACAACGCCGCGCGCCTCAAGCGCTTGAACGACTTCGCCCGCAGGCCCCGATTCGAGCCCGGCATAAAGCAGTTCCAAGGATGGCTTTGATGCCATCTTAGACAGCCCAAATACCGCCGCAAACATCGCGATCGTGGCGAAAACAACGATTATTCGGCGCCTCGGGTCTAAGTTTGACCAGACCGATAGGATCTGCTGCAAGACGTTCTCCTTACTTACGAGCGGGCTTCTGCCCCCGTCACTTGGTTCATGTTTGTGCGAAGGGCCTTAACATTCGGTTAGCCACCTCTGGGTTAATGTCGCCTTGTTACGATTAATGGATGAAGCAATGGCCGACGAAGAAGTCCCCTCTGAAGACGAGCCCAAGAAAGGCTCGAAAAAGCCTATGATCATTGGGCTTGTGCTCGCGCTCGTGTTGGGCGGCGGCGGCTTTTTCGCGGTCTATTCAGGGATGATTCTTGCGCCACCTGCCGAGGAAGAAGAAATCGTTGAGGAAATGGCAGCGCCCTTACCGGATGTCGCTTTTGTCGAGGTGGATCCCCTCATTATCAATATGGGTCGGGGTGCCACGGGGCAGCATTTACGTTTTCGCGCTCAGGTCGAAGTTGGAACGGCCTATGCCGCCGAAGTAACCAATCTGATGCCGCGCATCGTTGATGTTTTGAACGCGTATTTGCGGGCTGTTGATATGCGAGATCTTGAAGATCCGGCGGCACTGATCCGGTTGCGGGCGCAAATGTTGCGCCGCGTGCAGGTCGTTGCAGGAGAAGGGCGGGTTCGCGACCTTCTGATAATGGAATTTGTGTTGAGTTAGGAGCCGAGCAATGGATTTGATCGCAGATATTTTATTGGTTGCCGGGGCGCTTGGAGCAGGATTTTACTGCTTTGTTTTGGCGCGACGGCTCACCAAGTTTACCGACCTCGAGAAGGGCGTTGGCGGCGCAATTGCCGTTTTGTCTGCTCAGGTGGATGACATGACCAAGACCCTTGGAAAAGCTCAGCGAATGGCGGGAAGTTCTGGCGCAAAGCTCGAAGAAACGACAGCCCGTGCCGAAGACGTCGCCATACGGATCGAGCTGTTGATCGCTTCAATGCATGATTTGCCTATTGATCCGATTGAGGCTTCTGCGCCGGCTGCGGCTGAACCGACTTTGGCAGATGCGATACCCGAAGCCGCTGATATCGAGGATGAGCAAGTTCCAGAAACGCTGTTCTTGAGCCAGCGCACACGTGTGGAGGCAGCGGAATGAGTTCTGAGAAGAAAAGCAAAGCCGACAAGCAAAAGCCCAAAGCGGGCAAAAGCAAAATGCCTCGTAAATCTTGGCGCAACGGACGGGGCGTCCTTTGGCTGATTGCGGGATTGCTCCTTGTTTCAGGAGTTTTACGGCTGGGTTCTGGGACGGGTGCTGCGATTGCGCGTGAAGTTGCGGATATGAAGGCCGGTAAGGTTGAAGCCGCGCACACAGAGGCGCTTCTTTGCCAATCTGATGACGATCTAAATGCGCTTTTGCAGGCCTTGCAGGCTCGTGAATCGCAGATAAAACAGCGCGAGGGAGCGATGAGCGATCAGCTCAAAGCACTGGAAATTGCGCGGGCGGAGTTTGAAGAAAATATTGCTGTCTTGATTGAGGCTGAGGCAAAATTGAATGCCACGTTGGCTTTGGCAGACAACGCCGCCGAGGGCGATCTTGCGCGCTTGACGGCCGTCTATGAAAATATGAAACCCAAGGATGCAGCCTTGTTGTTTGAGGAAATGGCGCCAGATTTTGCCGCTGGGTTTCTCGGACGGATGCGCCCTGATGCGGCAGCTGCTGTGATGGCCGGACTTGAGCCATCAACAGGGTATTCCATCAGTGTCATTCTAGCAGGCCGAAATGCGGCAGTGCCAAAAGAGTGAGGTTTGAGGGAAGGTTTCTTAACCTCACTCTGCCAAAATCAAACAACAAACCCGTTTCACTTATTCAAAAGAGTAGAAAATCATGGTCGGCATTGTCGGAATTCTTTTGATCTTTGTCATGGTGTTCGGTGGCTATTTGGCCGCCGGAGGCAAGCTCGGCATTATTCTCAAATCCCTTCCATTTGAGTTCATGATGATCGGCGGGGCAGCAGCCGGGGCTTTTGCCATTTCCAATGATATGGCCGCGATTAAGCATACGATGAAAGACATCGGCAAGGTTTTCAAAGGCCCCAAATGGTCGCCTGCGGATTACCGCGATCTTCTTTGTCTTTTGTTTGAACTTATCCGTCTTGCGCGCCAGAATCCCGTGGGCCTCGAAGAGCACATCGAAGCACCGGAAGAATCGGCCATTTTCTCGAAATACGCGAAAATTCTCACCGACAAAGAAGCGATCAATTTGATTTGCGACACGATGCGTTCTGCATCCATGAATTATGATGACCCTCATCAAGTTGAAGAAGTGCTTGAGAAACGAATCGAGACAAACCTTCATCATGCGCTTCACTCAACCCATGCGCTGCAATCTGTAGCTGATGGCCTCCCAGCGTTGGGAATTGTGGCGGCGGTTCTTGGGGTAATCAAAACGATGGGGTCCATTGATCAGCCGCCTGAAATCTTGGGCAAAATGATTGGCGGCGCGTTGGTTGGGACGTTCTTGGGCGTATTTCTAGCCTATGGGCTGGTTGGACCATTTGCGACAAAAGTGAAAACCGTTGTTGAAGAAGATGGTCATTTTTACCAACTAATTCGCGAAGTTCTGGTCGCAAATCTGCACAACCACGCGACGAATATTTGCATCGAAGTTGGCCGTCAAAATACACCAGGGCACTACCGCCCCAGCTTCTCTGATCTCGAAGAGGCGCTGAAAGAGGTAAAAACCGAGGCTGCATGATGAAGCGCGTTCTGGCCCTCATTTTTTGTTTTCTACCGATCGTGGGGCAAGCCGAGATTGTCACTTTGCGTTCGGGTGAGCACGCTGATTTCTCTCGCCTCGTTTTACAGCTTAGCGAGCAATCAGATTGGCAAATCGGGCGCACTGTTGAAGGTTATGAGCTGCGGATCGAAGCCGAGGAAATTGAGTTTGACACCAGCAAAGTTTTTGATCGTATTCCCCGCAATCGTATAACTGGCTTTGCTACGCCCAAAGCCTCGCATCTCGTGGTTCAGGTTCCAAATGGCTTTCATCTGGACGCGTTTGAGATACGTGCTGGGCGCATTGTCATCGATATAAAGAATGGGCCTGCGTCCGTTGATTCAATTTTCGAGAATAGGTTCGCGGAGCAAAATGATTTAGCAGAACGGGAAATTACACCAGAAGAGAGCTCTCCCGGAAAACAGAGCAACCTTGCTATGTTTGAACAAACAGCTTCGTCAATATTGGGTGACACAAAGCAAGCCGAGCGAAGTGATTTGAGCGATGTTGTTGCTCAGGATGTCTTCCCGCTCCCCTTGTTCTCGGCCACACCGGAAGAGAGTACCCAAGCGCCTTTGCCTTTGGAGCTTCCCTCCGAGCGAAGTGAACGGGTTATTCAAATGGAAGCAGCGCTCATCAAGCAGTTGAGCCGTGCCGCATCCCAAGGACTCATCGTCGCGGATATTGAAGATCCGCAGGCTGCCATTCAGGAGATGATCGCACCGCGCGAAACCGCAATTAAATCCACTGTTTTGCCAGAGGATCCTCCGCCGGGGGATCTTTCTCACGTCCGTATTAAGACGCGGGTAGACTTGGATTCGCGCGAGGAAAATGGAAAGCCGAAGCTGACTTCCAGCGGTGGTGAATGCTTACCCGGTTCCAAATTTGATATTGCCAGCTGGGGACCGGAATTGGTGCCTCTTTTGGATTTGGCCGAATATCGCGGTGCTCTGATTGGCGAATTTGACACAGCCGAAGCAAGCGAAATTAGAGACCTCGCTCGATACTATATTTTTCTAGGATTTGGGGCCGAAGCCAAAAGCACACTTCGCGAATTTGGCGTTATAGCGCAAGATGCAGATATCTTGAATGCAATGGCAGACGTTATGGATCAAGGCCAAGCTGCCGCTATGGGCCGCCTTGAAGGACAGTTAACGTGCAGCGGGCCTTCAGCGATGTGGTCGGCGCTCGCGGCACCCCGCATTTTAAAGGGCGACGAGATCAATCGCGTTGCAATCCTACAGGCGTTTTCAGCGCTTCCGCTACATCTTAGGCGCCATCTCGGGCCCATTCTTAGCGAACGCTTTCTGGGCATCGGCGATACGGATGTGGCGAGTTCTATTCGTGGTGCAATTCAGCGAGCGCCTGGAAAGCATGGCGAAGGCGTAGACATGCTTGATGCGAAGCTAGAGCTCTCCCTGGGCCATGACGAAGTTGCAACGCGTAAACTTGAAGCAATAGTGCGCGAAGGTGGGGCGCTCGCACCCGAGGCTCTCGCTACTTTGATAGAAACCAAATTAGCCGCTGACGCGACCATCCCAAAGCCGATGATTGCAGATGCCATGGCGCTGAGTTTCGTGCTCCAAAAAACCTCTCTTGGCACCAGGTTGTCCAAACTCTCAATCGTGGCGACGATCCAAAACGGCGAAAGCAGCCTCGCGCTAGACCGCATAGCACAAGCGCAACGCGAAGGCGCTTTGGAGAGCGACATTCTAGAAGCACTATCGAATGATGCCTATTTGAGTCTGGCAAAGAACGCAGCGGATATTGAATTCATGCGCCGCAGCCTTTCTCCGGCTGCGCGTGGCAAAATTGCAGGCCTTACCTCGGAACCAAGACGAGCGATTGCGGGCCGCATGCTGGACTTGGGTTTTGCATCCCAAGCGCGTGATGTCCTCAGCGCGGTGCAAAATATTCCTGAGCCCGAAGATAGGTATCTGTTTGCGCGGGCGGCATTGATGCAAGGGCGCCCACAGGTTGCGGTTGGATATCTGGCAGGTATTGAGGGGGACGAAGCGGAACTTCTGCGCGCTCGTGCATTTCAAGCGGCTAAAGACGAAACCCGCGCTGCTGAGGTTTTTGAAAGCCTCAACAAAATCAACGAAGCGGCCCGGTCCGCCTGGAGGGCCGGGGATTTCTCGCGGGTTGAGCGCATCGGCAGCCCTCAGGAGCAGACGGTAGCAAATTTAGCAACGGATCCGCCATCCAATCCTCAATTGGGATTGGCGACCAACAGAGCATTGGTTGCGAAAAGCGCTGCATCGCGCGAAGCTTTCAATGAATTGATCCGCAGTCTGCCAAACCCGTGACCATCACACCGCAATTTAGCTCTGTTCTTGGTTACTGTTTGTAAAGGCTCTTTCTCTAGCAATGAAGGAACACTTTAGCAGCAAGAATTGCAGCACACATGAATCCGTTTAAGCCCCTTCTTTTCAACCAAAAGCCTATCCCGATTCGGGCGCTAATTACGGCAACTTTAGCGCTATGCTTGTTCACTTTCCCGCTTCTGCCGGCGCGCGCAAAAAACGCTTCAGATATTTGCGAGTCAATTGCAGTTCAGGTTGCTAAAGAAACGGGCGTGCCGGTTTCGGTCCTTCAAGCCATCAGCTTAAACGAGACGGGTCGAAAGAGCGAAGGCCGGTTTCGGCCGTGGCCCTGGACTGTGAATATGGAGGGCAAGGGTGTTTGGTTTGATAGCTATCCCGAGGCGCTCGCATACGCAAAAACAGAGTTTGCGAGAGGCGCGCGAAGCTTTGATCTTGGCTGTTTTCAGATAAACTACAAATGGCATCACCAAGCCTTTTCTTCCATTGAAGAAATGTTTGATCCAACGGCAAATGCGCGTTACGCCGCAAATTTTCTGAGCGATCTTTATGCTGAAAAAGGCGATTGGACGGCCGCAGCAGGCGCCTATCATTCAAGAACGCCCAAATACGCAAATCGCTACTCTGCTCGGTTCGAAAAGTTTAGAGCGCAACTTCAAGAAAAACCGATCGCGCCCTCTGCGATGCCAGAGGCGCCTATTGCAGTCGCACAGATGCAACAGCTCACAACCCGAGTAAACACCTTCCCATTTCTAATTGCGGGAAGCACCACTGCAGGTTTTGGCTCTCTTGTGCCCATCAATGAACCAGGCGGAACACGCCTGATTTCCGTAGAATAAGGCGCCCAAATGCAACTGACCATTCAAGATATTTTCCGCCCGACGATCCTCCTCGCTCTCGCTCTTATGGCTGTTATCGTGATGATGATTTTGCCGATGCCTGCCATCATTCTTGATATCGGGTTGGCCGCATCTTTTGCGCTGGCGATCTTGATGTTTACCGTCACGATTTTTATCGAACGCCCGCTGGATTTTTCCGCATTTCCAACCGTCTTGCTTGCCTCACTTATGTTGCGGCTGTCGCTCAACGTTAGCTCAACCAAGCTCATTATCGGTCAAGGTCACACGGGGACATCTGCGGCAGGCAATGTGATCGAGGGCTTTGCAAATTTTGTGATGAGCGGCTCAGTATTTCTTGGGCTTGTCGTATTTTGCGTTTTGCTGATCGTGAATTTTGTTGTGATAACAAAAGGCGCAGGGCGGATGGCCGAAGTTGGCGCGCGGTTTGCACTGGATGGTATGCCAGGCAAGCAGCTCGCCATTGATGCGGATATGTCTGCAGGTGCGATCAGCCATGAAGAAGCAAAAGCACGGCGCGAAATCGAGCTTGCAGAAACAACCTTCTTTGGCTCCCTTGATGGCGCCTCAAAATTTGTGAAGGGCGATGCTGTCGCGGGGCTCCTTATTACAATTCTCAATCTCGTGATGGGCCTCGTGATTGGCGTGGCGATGCACGATATGCCAATTGGGCAAGCCTTCGAGACATATGCGATTCTGACCATCGGCGATGGCCTCGTGAGTCAAATTCCCGCCGTGATCATTTCAATCGCATCGGCACTTCTTTTGGCGCGCGGCGGGGCTTCTGGCTCAGCCGATCTCGCCTTGTTTAACCAATTGGGTCGCTACCCTGCTGCGCTCTATACGGTCGCGCTTTTGATGGGCCTATTTGCGCTCGTGCCTGGCCTACCATTCATTCCATTTTTGATGGGATCTATTGCGCTTGCGACGGGCGCCTATTTTGCAAACAAATTCGCGGTGGAAAGGGCTAAAGCCAGCGAAGCTAAACCCACAGAAAAAAGCGAAGCGCCGAGCGAGGAATCCCTTGGCGATATCCTAGACCTTGATGACATACATGTGGAGTTTGCACCCGATCTTGTTTCGATGGTGCTTGATCCGCAAACCGGCATCGATGCGCGGATCGCGAATATGCGGACCCATGTTGCGCAACAGTTCGGGCTCATTTTGCCTGAAATCCGTCTCACAGATGATCCTTCTTTGCCCTCGGGCGGATATGTCGTTCGTATCCAAGGAGTTGAGCAAGCGAGGGATGTTTTGCGGCCCGATCATGTCTTGGCCCTTTTGTCCGGTGAAGATTTTGGATTGGTGCCTGGCGAGGACGTTAAAGAGCCGGTTTACGGCGCTCCCGCGCGCTGGATTGATGCTGGTCAAAAAGAAGATATGGCGATTGCTGGTTTTACAATTGTGAACCCAACGGAGGTTTTGGCAACTCATCTTCTTGAGGTGATGAAAAAGAATTTTGCGCGCTTACTTTCGCTCAAATCGCTGCGCCGTTTGCTTGATGAAATGACAAATCTGTCTGATCCGGTTCGCGCCGAAGCAAACCAGCGAATGCTAGATGAGCTGGTGCCAGAGAAGGTTCCTGCGGATCTGCTGCTCGCTGTTTTGAGACTGCTGCTTGAAGAGCGCGTTTCGATCCGCAATCTCCCTCTTATTCTCGAAGCCATTGCAGAAGCGCGTGGGGGGCAAGCAACCCCTGAAGGGATTTGCGAACATGTCCGTCATCGGCTTGGTTTTCAGCTGATCGCTGAGATGCGCCGCGAAGATGGAACGCTTCCCTTGGTGCAGCTCGCGCCGGAATGGGAAGAGCGTTTTGCAACGTTTCAGATTGATGGGGATCGGGGGCAATCAGATGTTGCGTTGCCCCCAGAAGAGTTCAACCGACTGGCCAATTCCGTAGCTGAGCGAATTGCGATTGCCGGGGAAACGGGCGTTTACCCAGCGTTGGTTACTTCTACGCGCCGCCGCCGTTTCCTTCGGACTGTTCTTTCGGCCAAAGGCATTCATAACCCGGTGCTTTCCTTTGAAGAGATCGGAACCGAAGCAAGGCCTTCGCTGGTTGGATTGGTGCCCGCGTGATCGATACGCTGGAACAGATACTCGCGCTTAGTCGCACGAATTTGATGATCGGCTTTATTGTATTTTTGCGCGTTGGCGCAGCGATGGCGCTATTGCCCGCTTTTGGGGAGCGATCTGTTCCAGAGCAGGTGCGCCTGATGTTGGGCCTTGGGTTTACCGTAATTGTTGCGCCCGCTGTTGCTTCAGATGTTGAAGCTATTGCCGCCAAAGGGCAGGTATTCGGGGTATTTGTTTTCACAGAAGTTTTGGCCGGGCTTGCTATTGGCATAGGGCTTCGTTTGTTTGTTTTGGCATTGCAGACGGCTGGTTCAATTGCGGCTCAATCAACTTCCCTAAGTCAGTTGTTTGGTGGTGGCGCTGTAGATCCACAGCCGGCGATCGGGCATTTGCTTTTGGTCTCAGGGCTTGCGCTCGCGGTGATGACGGGGCTGCATGTTCGCGTCGCGGAGATGTTGATTATGTCCTACGATGTGCTTCTGCCCGGGCAGTTTCCGGATGCTGGCGTGTTAAGCGAGTGGGGTATTGCGCGCATCGCTCATGCCTTCGCGCTCGCGTTTTCACTGGCAGCACCCTTCGTGATCGCGTCCCTAATCTACAATGTGGCACTTGGTGTGATCAATCGAGCTATGCCGCAATTGATGGTCGCCTTTGTCGGCGCACCAGCCATTACCGCCGGCGGCCTTTTGCTCATGTTCTTGGCGCTACCGATCCTTCTTGGGCTTTGGTCAGATGGTTTAAACGCCTTTCTTACTGATCCTTTCGGAGCGCGCTGATGGCTGAGGGTGGTGACGAAGACAAGCAATACGAGGCATCGCAAAAGAAGCTGGATGATGCCCGAAAGAAAGGCGAGATACCGAAATCCACGGATCTTACCACCGCCGCGGCCTATGCTGGCTTTATTCTAACCGCAAGTGCGTTGGGCGCGACGAGCCTTTCGCAGATGGGCAGCTCTATGGCAGGCCTAATTGGGCGCGCTGATAGTCTTTCAGCGCTCATGTTTGCGGGCTCCGGCCAAGTCATGACCGGCGGATTGATTGGCGAAATCGGCGTGGCCCTTGCGCCATGGTTTTTGATTCCCGCTCTTTTGGCGCTTCTAGCGATCATATCGCAGCGTTCGTTTGTCATCGCACCCGAAAAACTCGCCCCGAAGCTGAGCCGAATTTCACCTATCTCAAATGCGGGCAACAAATTTGGGCGCTCTGGCCTGTTTGAATTTGCCAAGAGTTTCTCAAAGCTGATGATTTATGGGGTCGTGTTGGGGGTTTTTCTGTTTCAGCGCATACCTGAAATTTTGGCGACGCTTTCTTTGAGCCCCGGAATGGTGACGGTGGTTTTGCTTAAGCTTTGTATGAGTTTCTTGTTCATCGTTCTGGCGATCGCTGTTTCGATCGGGGGCATCGATTTTCTTTGGCAATATGCAGAGCACATGCGTAAAAACCGCATGTCGCGCAAAGAAATGACGGATGAACACAAAAACAGCGAAGGCGATCCTCACGTTAAGCAGCAGCGTCGCCAAAGAGGCATGGAAATTGCGATGAACCAAATGCTGGGCGATGTTCCGCAAGCGGATGTGATCATCGTAAACCCCGAGCATTATGCTGTTGCACTTGAATGGGATCGCGCTGCCGGAAAGGCGCCTGTTTGTGTTGCTAAAGGTGTTGATGAGGTTGCGGCGCGCATTCGCGAAGTCGCCAATGAGCACGGCATACCGATTCACCGCGACCCGCCAACTGCGCGCGCTCTGTTTGCGAGTGTCGAGATTGGTGAAGAGATATGGCCCGAGCACTATGGTGCTGTCGCGGCCGCAATTCGGTTTGCTGAGGCGATGCGCGAAAAGGTACGCGTTAAATTCGGAGGTCGGAAATGAAAAAAGACATCGCCGCCTTAGAGACGCTCGCCCAGTTGATTTTGGATTCTGAGTTGGCCCGCCTGCAAGGGATTTCAAAGGAGCAAGAAGAGAAGGCCTCTGCGATCAAAGCGCTGCAAGATGCACGAAAAACGCGCGACGAAATTTTGCTTGATGGCCCCGATATGGCGCAGTTTGCCGGAGCGGATGTGCGCTGGCACAGATGGATGGCAGGAGCGCAGCGCAGTTTGGCGATTGAAGCGGCGCAGATTGCCGCAAGGCGCGAGGCGCAGCTTGCGGTCTCGCGCAAAGCTTTTGGCCGCGTGCAGGTTTTAGGGAAGCTTACGGGAAAAAAATAGGAAAGCAAAAGGGCCGCGAATGATGCGGCCCTTTGTATAGGTCTGAGGAACGACTTTAACTCACGTCTTGTCGGACGATATCCATAATCAAAACATCTGAAACTTGTTCGCCAAGGGTCTTTTGCGCAATTTCCCGCAGAGAATTTCGCAGCAATGACATGTTGCTGCTATCGGTAAAGGAGCCGCGAAAACCGCCGACGTTGGCGTGATCAAACAGAACTTGCAGAAAGGCATCGCGCAGCTTGGGTTCGCGTTGATAAACAATTTCGCGCCCGCCAGGGCTCACTTCAAGGCTGAGCGAAAGCACAACCATTGCCGCGACTCGGCCGTCTTCAACATCGGGAATAATGAACTGATTGTTGAGTTTGACGTATTCGAACCCTTCATGCTCAGCTCCCATAGGATCTTCAGGTTCGGTCTCATGTTCGCTTGACGCCATTTTGGGATCTGACCCAACATCTCCGCAGGGCTGAAGTTCAACGATTTCGATTGGCGGGGGGCGCAAAAGCTTGCCTGCAAAAATTCCGCCGCCGAGGCCGATCAGCGCGAGTAGGATTGGAAAAATTTTCTTCATACTATCCTCGGGTTAAAACGGGGCGACAATATCGATGATTTGTTGGCCATAGCGGGGTTGTTGCATTTGGCTGATCTGGCCGCGACCACCATAGGAAATGCGCGCGGAAGCAATTTTGTCGTAGGTGATTTCGTTTTGACGCGAGATATCTTCGGGCCGCACATATCCGCTAACCAGCAGTTCGCGGATTTCATAATTGACGCGAACCTCTTGCGAGCCCTCAATTGAAAGCACCCCATTTGGCAGCACTTCAACAATTGTTGCCGCAACGCGCAGCAAAAGTTTTTCATTCCGCCGCACCGAGCCATTGCCCGAGCTGGCTGATGTTGAGTTCGTGCTGATAGCAGAATCAAGTGAGGAGCCTTCTGGCATCGTTGCATTTATGCGCTGTGGAATGCCAAGCAAGGATGGGATCGCCATGGATTCGGAACCAGAGCGGCCGCGCGAGGAGGTATTGGAGATCTCGGCGCTTTCGTCGATCTCGATCACGACAGTCATGATGTCTCCGCGTTTTATTGCGCGTCGATCGCCTAGCAGTGATCGTTGGCCCGCGGTCCAAAGCGATGCGCCGTCGATTGTGCGTTTGGGTTCGATGGTCGTGGGGAGGCCTGGCGAAATCATTGCCGAATATTCAGGCGTTGATCTTGGCGCGGTGAATTCTGGTACGCGGCCAACCTCTTCGAGATTGGTGCAGGCTGAGAGGCTGATGAGTGTGATTGCTGCGATTGGGGTTAGGCGCATGGGATATCCTTAATTGAATGCGTCGCGCAGGCTGCCGACTTGGACGGAGCCATCGGGTGCGACGATACCTGTAACGGTTGAGCGGGAGGCGAGGTTCATCACGCGCAGTGAATCACCGATGCCTGCGCGGCCAAGGGCGCGCGCTTCTGTTGTGAGATGAAGGCCGGATTTGATATAGATAAGCTCAACGATTTCGTTGCGCTCGATGATCGCGGCGGGGCCAACATCCTCGATCCGAATTGGTCGACCAGCGTAGAGAACGACGCGCGCTTCAAGGCCGATGGCTTCGTCTGGATCGATGAGGGTTCCGGGGACATCGCCTTCGATGGTTTTGATATCGCTTGGCGAGAGAATCGCGCGCGAGCGGATGGTGTGCGTTGGGACGAGCACATCGGATTTGGCCGCGAGTGGGGCTGTGAGCGCGAGTGCTGTGAGGAGGGCTAAGGCGTGTTTCATATCAACGGATCTGCGTCGTTGCAGAGAGCATTTGATCGGCCGCTGTGATCACTTTGGCGTTCAGCTCATAGCCGCGCTGGGCTTCGATCAATTCGGTCACTTCGCGGACCGCATCTACGGAGCTATCCTCAAGAAAGCCTTGGCGCATGGTGCCGATGCCATCTTGGCCGGGCGTGTTGACCAAGGCGGGGCCAGATGCGCCTGTTTCGAGGAAGAGATTGCCGCCGATGGCTTCAAGCCCTTTGGAATTGGTAAAGCCGGCAAGGGTGAATTGGCCCAGTTGTTGGGGTTGAATTTGATCGTTGAAATAGGCGTAGACCTCGCCCTGAGCGTTGATCGAGATAGAGCGCGCGTCGTCGGGGATCGTGATTTCGGGCTGAACCGCATGGCCATCTGATGTAACGATAAGGCCGTCGGGCGAGCGGTTTAGCCCACCGTCGCGGGTATAGGCGGATGCGCCGGAGGGCAGGGTGACTTCAAAGTAACCTTTGCCTTCAATCGCGATATCAAGATCGCCGCCAGTGGAAGAAAGGGAGCCTTGGGCCAATTCGACGGTAACGGAGGAAGGGCGGACACCAAGGCCCAGTTGAACGCCCGTTGGCAACATGCGCCCGTCAGAGGCGCTGATGGAACCGGCGCGGGTAAGTTGCTGATAATGCAGATCTGCAAATTCCGCGCGCCGAGCATTGTAGCCCGTCGTATTCATGTTGGCGAGGTTCTGCGAGATTGTCTCGACTCGCATCTGTTGGGCGCTCATACCCGTGGCTGCAATTGTTAAGGCGCGCATTCTGCTCTCTCCTTATCGGCTGAGGGTTGAGAGGACGGCGCGAATACGCTCATCCTCTCGCTCAAGAAATTTCTGGCCTAATTCATAGGCATGTTGGACTTCGATCATCCGTGCGATTTCGGTAACGGCGTTGACGTTTGAGCTTTCTGTAAAACCCTGCACAATGCGCGGATCATCGACCGGAAGCGTGCCGCCGGGCACAAGAAAGCGAACGCCGTCACGCCGGCTCATATCGTTGGGGTCTTCAGGTGCGAAAAGGCCGATTTGCCCAAGCGGGCGGCCATCTGCAGAGTAGGTTCCATCGGTGGCAACCGAGATCGATTTTGCGTCCGGCGGAATGAAGATCGGTGCGCCGCCAGTGTCTAGGACACGAAAACCGTCATGGGTTACAAGTTCGCCCGCTTCGTTTGGCGTGAAGGCGCCGTTGCGGGTTAGGGTTTCGCCTTCTGGGGTTTCGATCATGAAGAAGCCATCGCCTTCGATTGCGAAATCAAATGCACCGCCGGTTTGGGATAATGCGCCTTGGGCGTTTGATGTCATCCGAACGTTCGCATAGGCCATCGAAAGGGAGGCTTCGTCGGGCTCAAGTGCGGAGATATGTTCGGCAAAGATCAAGCCTTCGCGGCGAAAGCCGGTCGTTGAGATATTGGCGATATTATTGGCCACAGCTTGCATTTCGCGCATGAGGCCAGATTGGCGGGTAAGTGATGTGTAGCCTGCGCTGTCCATGCCTAGCTCCCCGCAATCAGTGGGATGATACGATCGGTGAAAAAGCCCGTGAGCGTTTCTGTCATGAAGCCCATGGAGACCCAGAAAACCGCAAGGATTGCGACCAGTTTTGGCACAAACGTGAGCGTCATTTCTTGGATTGAGGTGAGGGCCTGAAAGAGGCCAACGATGAGGCCTGCGCATAGGGCAACAAAAAGGATCGGAGTTGAGATCATTACCGCGATCCAAAGGCCTTGGCGCAATGTGTCATAAAAGATGATTTCATCCATGACTACACCGGCATCCGCAGGATTTCTTGATAGGCTTCAACGACCTTATCGCGCACGGTAACAGCCGTTTCGACGGCAAGCTCCGTTTGGGCGAGAGCGGTCACGAGAGAGTGCGCATCAGCGCCGCCTGTCATGGCGGCCTTTGCGATGTCTTCGGTTTGGCTAAGGGTTTGCGCAAAGGAACCTGCGGCCTGCGCAAAGGGGTTGGTTGTTTGACCGCCGCCGGCTTCGGGCTTGGGGGCGGTTGCGGGTTTGGTTTGGGCGTAGCCTTGGGCGGCAAATGCGGAGCGGATATCCATTCTGGTTTCCTTTATCTGCGCAGAAGTTCAAGCAGGGATTTCGACATTTGTCGGGCCTGATCGAACATCTTGAGATTGGCTTCGTAAGAACGCTGCGCTTCGCGCGCGTCGGCAATTTCGATAACGATATCAACGTTGGAGCCGTCATAATGGCCGGTTTCATCGGCCAGCGGGTGGCCAGGATCATAGATTGAAACGAGCGGTGAGCGATCAAGAGCGACGCGGCTTGTTTGCACTTCGCCAGTTCGCCGCCCTGCCTCGACAACGTTTTCAAACGCGGCCGTTTTGCGCTGATATCCGGGTGTGTCAGCGTTGGCGATGTTTTCTGAAACATGGCGCAAGCGTTCCGCTTGAGCTTTCATACCGCTGGCCGACATCGACAAAGATTGAAGAAAATCGCTCATCCTCTATCTCCCAATCGAAGCGCGCAGGATGTTCATCGAAGAGCGATAAATAGCAAGCGCGCGGTCATGCTCGGCCCGTACCTGAGACGATTTCATCATCTCGGTTTCAAGGGCAACGGTATTGCCATTGGGTGAAGAGGGGCCGGGGGCATCGATTTGGCGCAGATCAAGGCCAGTTGCGCCGTCGTTATGGGTAGTATGGCCGGCACGGGTCGCGCGCATGGCATTGCCAGCCTCGCCGCGATAGGTATCGGCAAATGAGGCCACATCGCGGGCGCGGTAGCCCGGCGTATCGGCATTCGCAACATTTTGCGCGATTGCTGATTGGCGTGCGTTGGCGTGGCTTATCAGCCCACGCGCCATCGCAAAGATTTCCAATTTATCAAGCATCGGGGCTTCTCCCTCGATTGTTTCAACTAAGGCTTAACCCTGATTCCTTTAGAAAGGGTTTCAGTGATAAATCGGAGAACCGAATGGCAAGTGTAGGATTCGACCTTTTGCAGGCTGAGATTTCAGCCGTGAAACCCGTACGCGCGGTTGGGCGCGTTGTTGCGCTTGGGCGCGGGACGCTCACTGTCACGGGGCTTTCGGGCGTCGCGGCTCTTGGCGATATGGTTGAGATTGGCGCGGGCGCGCAGATGCGGATGGGCGAAGTGCTTTCGCTTGAGCCGGATGTGATCACGGTTTTGCCGGATGGCGCGGCTGATGGGCTCTCTATAGGCGCCGCGGTTGCGCATATTGGCAACAATGAGATTGCGCCGGATGAAAGCTGGATTGGCCGCGTGATTGATCCCTTTGGTAAGGCGATTGACGGTGTGCCGATTATGCGCGGCACCGTCGCGCGCCCGCTTCGAGGGGCGACGATCAACCCGACGCAAAGACGCCGCCTCGGTAATCGATTGGAAACGGGTTTGGCTGTTTTCAACACGCTTTTGCCGATTGTTCGCGGGCAGCGCGTTGGGCTTTTTGCAGGCTCTGGGGTCGGCAAATCGATGCTCTTGGCCAAGCTTGCAATGGGGCTTCAGGCGGATGTTGTTGTGATCGCGATGGTTGGCGAGCGGGGGCGGGAGGTTCGCGAATTTATAGAGCGTGTTTTAGGGCCGCAAGGGATGAAACGCGCGGTAATCGTAGCGGCGACGTCGGATCAATCGCCACTGGTGCGCCGTCGCTGCGCTTGGACCGCGATGGCCGTCGCCGAGCATTTTCGCGATCAAGGCAAGCACGTTTTATTTATGGCCGATAGTGTAACCCGTTTTGCCGAGGCGCACCGCGAGGTTGCTCTTGCCACCGGCGAAGTCGGAAACCTGCGCGGTTTTCCACCTTCAACCTCGCATATGATCACAACGCTTTGTGAGCGTGCAGGTCCTGGGGTTGGAGACGCAGGCGATATAACGGCGATCTTTTCTGTTTTGGTTGCGGGATCCGATATGGACGAACCCGTGGCGGATATTCTGCGCGGTGTGCTTGACGGGCATGTTGTTCTTGATCGCCAAATTGCTGAGCGAGGGCGTTTTCCTGCGATTGATCTGCTGCGTTCGGTTAGCCGCGCGTTGCCCGAGGCAGCAAGTGCCGAAGAGAATGCATTAATCTCCCTCGCGCGCCAGCGTCTTGGAACATATGACCGATCAGAAATGATGATCCAAGCCGGGCTTTATTCCAAAGGAACGGATGAGGGCATTGATGCTTCGATTGATGCCTTCCCCAAGCTTGATAGCTTTCTCACACAGGATGAGATCGGCAATGCCAACGCGAGTTTTGAGCGTTTGGCAGCGTGCTTGGAGAGCAATTAGGCGCGTTTTTTCACCAAAAGACTGCTTGCCTTAGCCGAATAAACGGCTGGAATTGCTGGATTGAAGGAGTGTTAGCGCGGCCGAGGCGGGGCTATAGTTAGAACGCGTTGCGTTGATTTCCGAGCGAACGAGGAAGTTGCGGATGAGTTCTGTTTTGTTTTCTTGGCTTGCAATATCGCTCAAGTCGCTGGTGCCAAACATCTTTTCAGCGTTTTCTTTGAAGATATCAAGTTGGCGATCAATATCGAGAGAACCAACTGAAGTTGGCATGCCAAATGCTTCTTCGAAGATGCTGCGCAGGGGGGCATTCCCCATCACCGTAAACCACTTCCCGTTTACCGAAGTGTCTAAATCTGCGATGTTTCCAAGCTCTCGATCAAGGCTCAGGGCCAGGCGCATATCGCTATTCTGTTCACCAACAGCGATCTCGAATTGCTTCTCGCGATATGCGCTATTGATCTCATCCGGCAACGTGCTGAGCACGGTGTTGGGCGTATCAAAATCACCAAAGCCAAAGGCTTTAGTGAACGTGAGATAGCGTTTGTCGGAGAGCTTGTTGGCGAGGGCATCGTCATTTAGCGAGCCATCTTCGAGAATTTTTTGGACGAAGTATTTGTTGTTAATGTCGTCATCCAGGCCAAAAGCGCCGAGCGCGACCGAGAGCAATCGGCGATCATTTACCAGATCTTCGGCTGTCTCAACTTTGCTGATGTTTTCTGCGAAATAGTCGGTATCGCGCTGCATCGTGGCCGAAGTATTGAAGGCTTCTTGTTGCGATTCGCGCGTTCGGGTGAGGAAGGCCCAGCCCGAATAGCCGCCATAGGGCAGAACGGGCTGGAAACTCATTGTGGGCGCGCGGCCAAAAGCCGCTCTTCTCTGGGGAGAAGCCCCCGTAAGGATTTGAGCGCTTGATAGTATTGCGCTTCAATTACGGCATCAGAAGCTTCGCTCAGAAGGTGCCGACTGTCGTGATCGGTCAGCACTTGGCTGAGTTGCTCGATCCCGCGCAAAAGCTGGAGCTTTGCGTCTTCTGCTTCAGTGTCGCCAGACAAAACCAATTGCGCGATATAGCAAACGCGGCGCACCGGAGTGTTCACTTCTTCGGGATGGATAGCATCACGCAGGCGAAGAATATTGGCGCCAGGCGATACGATGGAAAGACGAGAGCGGCGATCGCCATTTTCGATGACCGCGCCGTTGATCAGCACCCGTTCTTTGGGCCCAAGCTTAAGGACAAGACCGCTCATGCTGCTGCCCTTTCACTCTGAAGTCCGCGCATGACGGATGTGTTGATTTCAATCAGCACATCGGCAGAGGCAGAACCGTTGAGAATTTTTGATGTATGTTGGAGCGTAAATTCCGCAAGATAAAACAGCTGCGCGCGAAGGGCTTGCGGGAGCGCGTTGTCACTGTCGGCAAGGTCAGTTGCAAACAACGTCCAAAGTCGGCGATTTTCGTGAAGAGCGCGCACAAATGACGCGTAATCGCGTTTTGGATCTGCGGCGGCGGCTTTGAGTTGGGATGTGATGCGAGCGATCACATCGAATTCTGTACCGCGCGGCGTTCGGATCGGTGCGGCACCTTTGTTGGTGGAAGAATAGGCCATTCGGGCCATATTGAGAGCGTTCACGTCGTGTCCTTCCAAAGACAGAATGATCTGTTACGCGGCTTTTGCCGCGGAGAAACGGGGCGCTGTTAAGCCAGCGCCCCGCCATTGCCGTCTTAACGGAAGAGCGACAGGATCGATTGCGGTGCTTGGTTTGCGATCGAAAGCGATTGCACGCCGAGCTGCTGTTGAACCTGCAGCGCCTGTAGTCGGGCCGAAGCTTCTTCCATATCCGCATCAACCATCGAACCGATGCCGGTTTTAAGCGCATCTGTCAGGTTGCTGATGAAGCTCGATTGCGCTTCGATGCGGCCTTGAGCCGAACCAAAGGATGCCGCCGAGTCGATCGAATTGGAGATCAGCGTTTCGATGTTGCTCAGCGCTGAATCGGCGCCGCCATTTGTGGTGACATCAAGCGAATCAAGCCCAAAGAGGCCACCCGATGCGACACCGTCTTTGTTACCGGTTGCCGAGAAAGCAATCGATGTGCCGTTGTTATCAACTTTAAGGCTCCAAGCGCCTGTTGTTGCGTCTTGAACAACCTTCGTGGTGATATCGGCGTTGGCGCCGGAGTCGATGGACGCTTTGAGGCCTTTGGCCACGTCTTCCATCGTTTCACCTTTGCCGGCGATGTAGTTGAACGAGCTTGAGCCAACAGTCACTTTATAACCGTCGCCCTCGGCCACGTTTGCCGAAGAAGAGAAGGCCACATTTTCAGCGCGCTCGCCGATGTCACCAGTTGTCAGAGACAAACTGCCTGTCCCGTTGAGTGCGGTGATGACCGACCCTGCGGCGTTGCCGGTCAAAGTGCCTACGGTCACATCAGTATCGGTAAAGGCGTTGGTTGATGTGATTGTTAGGGCGCCCGTTGCGGCAGATGCAGTGATGCCATCAAGGCCAAGCGCGTTGATGGCACCAGAGAGCGCATCAGCGGCTGTTACGTTGGTATCACCTGCACCACCGGTGAAGGTGACGTCTACGCCAGCAACAGAGATCGTCGCACCAGCGGCGCTATAATCTGTGTTGCCTGTATCAAAAGTAAACACAGCTGTGTTGCCGGTGTTTGCGACTGCAGCAGCAGAAGCTGTAGCGTTGGCGGCAAGTGACGTACCTGCGCCATAAGTACCAGCAGATGTGGTCAGGTCTTGGCGATTAACGGTAATATCCGAAGCTGTAACCGAACCATCGGAGGCACGATCGAGCGAGGACAGGATGTTTACATCATCTGTACCAGTTACAAGGTTGAGACCGTTAAACTGAGCCGCGCCAACAACCGATTTAATTTGGCTTGTTAGGGCTTTGATGTCTGTTTGGATCTTGTCGCGGTCAACGTTGCTTTCTTGGGCAGCAACGATCTTGCCTTTGATGTCTGTCAGAAGATCTGTAACAGTTTCAGTGGCTTGGCGCGCAACAGAAATAGTTGATTCGCCGAGCGCGAGGCTGTCGGAGATACCTTTGAAACCCTTAACATCGGATTCCATCACCTTGGAAATAGCCCAAACCGATGCGTTGTCTTTCGCTGTCGCAACAGACTTACCAGTCGAGATTTGTGCCTGAACATCCCCAAGATTGTTGTTGATGCTTTTGAGGGTCTGGAGCGCAACCATGGCGCCATTGTTTGTCAGAATACTGGACATATTTTTTCCTTAAGTCGTCGGCGCTTTTGCACCGGGTTTACATGAATCGCCCTTTAGGACGATCTCAGGTAGTCGTTCTGACTATTACGGATTTGCCGGTTGTTCGGCGTCCCGTGCCACCCCCTCGGGTGCTGACTGAACAATGCGGGTTAGGAGTGAATTCTTTCCTAATCCGCTTTGATAGGTTGCTTCGCATTTGAGGCAAAAATCGGGCAGATGTTCACGCTTTTCTTTCCATGGTTAATGAGGCGGGGGAAAGAGACTGGCGCTGGCCTGCGGGACCGTATGTTTGTAAGGGGTCCGGGCCTTGGCGCAATTTGCGTAAACGGTTAACAGCCGCATTCACGCCCTTGGCCGCGGCGGCCAGCAGAGCATTGTTGCGATCCGATAGTGAACGCAAGCGGGCAAGAGAATCACCTTTTGCGGCCTCCTGCGCGGTTTGCATCAGCAGCTTTTCTTTGGCCGGAAGCAAACGCTCAAGCATTTCAAAATCGCTGTTGAGGATCGCTTTGTGTTCGGCTTCCAACAGATCCTCCAGAGCGTCGGCTGCGGGGCCGGTTTTAAAGAGTTTCATTGGCGCGCTCCTTTAGGGATTCAAAGATGTGTTCCGCGAGGCCAATGCCGCCTGCTCGGGCCATTTCATCCGCTTGGGCTTGGATCAGGAAGGTGCCGAATTGATCTTCTCCCGTGCCCCCACCAAAGGAATCGCTGGTTTTATGCATGCCGGCGGATTTGAGCATTTCGGCAAGAAACGTCGCCTCCAGCTTTTCGGCCACATCGCGCAATTGCTGCTCTTGGGAGGGCGGCGCAGGACGATTTTCTTGAGCTCCATATATAGAGCCGAGGGAGGGGCCGGTTGGGGTCATTGGTGATCCTTTCAATTGAAACGATTTTCTTGGTGATAAACCCAAAGCGGTAAAGAACCGGTAACTTCCATGGCGCATAGTGCTTGGTATCGGAGAAAGAATTCTCGGCTGGAAGATATTTATGCAAATGCACCTTGCGCTGTTTAGCGGCACTGCTGATCCTCAATCTGCCTCTCAAAACGTTGAGGGGGGGAAGACAACTGTTGGTGGCGAAGCTTTTGCGATCATGGTTGAAGCGCGTGATACGATCGCGCTTGCGCCGCAAAGTTTGGTTGTTGACCAAGCCGATGTTCAAATTCCCGCCACTCTGCCGATCCAAGCTCTTCCTGAAGAGCCCCAAAACCTTCCAGAGATTTTCTCGTTGCTGCCTGAAGCGCCCTTGATCAATGGGTCCGCTGCATTTGCGCCGGTGAAATTGCCAATCGCTGCAATGCCCGACGTTACGATTTCGCCGGCAAATACAGCGGTTGAAAAAGACGAAGTGGCGCTGGAGCCGACGACAGCGGGAGCAACGACTGACGTCACAGCAGCGATTCCTATCGAAGTCGCCGCTGATGTGAGCGAAAAGCCCCCGGTGAAGACTGCTGATTTAAACTTGCTTACGTCGCAAGGCATTGCCCCAAATGCGCCCGCGCAGCCGCCCTTTGAGGGCGATATTTCAGATGAAATTCCCCTGGCCCCTTCGATCAACCGAGATGAGAGCGATGCGCGCCTAAATGCTGCGCAAATGCTATCTGTTGCTCCTCTATTGAAGCCAGATGCGCGGCCTGAGGGTGCTCAACCTGCTCTCAATAAGGCGCATGTTGACATCGAAAACATCAAAGCAGTAAGCCCGCTGCCTGTTGGGGGCGAACCTGTTCCGCCTGTTACGGATCAAAAGCTGACTGCTCACATCGGGCAAACGGAGCAGCCAGTAGCCACGCCAGACCAAAAGAGTTCCCAAATTTCAGAGCCTCCAAATAAGGTTGCAGCGAAGCTGTCGCCTGAGGCCTCTGCCTCTCTGGAAAACCCAGAGACTCCCGCCGCTTTGGTAAAAGCCTCTGCGTCGCAGCCTTCGCCGGAACAGGCGAACGCGGCGCGAGCGGCGGTCTTATATCAATCGGGCGCGAAGTTCGTGCCGCAGGAGCGAAGCACTCCGACGCCTTCAAACCAAAGCACCACGGAGCAAATTGTGCAGACTTCGGCTGAGCCCGAAGGCATTGCTCCGAACCAGCCCAAGGATTTTGCCCAACTGCCCAAACCCGCGCAGCCTCCCATTATAGAAAACAGCTCGAAACCCAGACCAACGGGAGAAGCCATCGAGATTGCCGCCCCACAAGAGAGAGAGCCCTCATCAAGTAAAAATGGCGAGCAGGCGCCTTCAAATCTAGCAATTGAGGCGCAAAAAACAGCGCGGCCCAGCGATCCTGCGGCCCTCGCTATGCTTTCCGAGCGGCGCAATAATCAGCAAGGCCCTAAGAGAGAAGCGGAGGGTTCGCCGCGCGCAGAGCGCTTGGAGAAAACGGCCGAAAACGCGCCGAGCAATCGAACAAATCCATATACGGTGCTCCATCCATCAGCGGCCCCACCAGCGCAATCCACCACAGCTTTCAACGAGGCAACGACCACAGATACTGCCGCATTCTCTATGCTTTCAAATGACGTACAGGGTTCGGAGCCGCTTGCCTTTGGTCTAGGTGCAGCGCCTAGCGAGGGCCGTCTTGGGCCTCACGCGGCGCTGCCGCAAGCCCTGCTCAACAATCCAGAGCTTCCCCAGCGCGTTGCGCAGCAATTGGTCGAGGCGGCGCGCGCGCTTCCGGATCGACCGGTTGAGCTAAGCCTCAATCCCGAAGAGCTTGGCCGTGTGCGTATGACAATGAACGCCTCAGATGGGGGAATGGCTGTTGTTGTCGCGGTTGAGCGCAGCGATACGCTTGATTTGATGCGCCGCCATATCGATACGTTGGCCGCAGAATTTCGTGCACTTGGCTATCGAGATGTCTCGTTTAGCTTCAGCCAACAAGGCCAAGGCGACACGCAGGGCGATGGTCAAGACGCAGGCCCAATCAAGGCTTTAGCGCGGGCCGAAGATGAGACCACCACACTTCAAAATACACCGCATAAGCTGGCCCTTGATGGAGCTGGCGGAATGGATATCCGGCTTTAGGCCGCAGTAAGGAACAGATCATGGACGCAGTTCAAGCCGTCAGCGCGACGCCCTCAGTCACACCCGCAGCAAGCGAAGCCGCGACCGCTTCTGCGGTGAGTTCAGACTTTGAGACATTTTTGAAAATGCTCACGGTGCAGCTGCAAAATCAGGATCCTCTCAATCCGATCGAATCCTCCGATTATGCCGTTCAACTGGCGACCTTCTCCGGCGTTGAGCAGCAAGTGCGCACCAATACGCTTCTTGAAAGTCTCGCGAGCCAGTTTGGCTCGATGGGCATGTCGCAATTGGCGGGATGGGTCGGCATGGAGGCGCGCGCAGCGGGGCCTGCCATCTTTGAAGGTAGCCCGATTACGGTCGTGCCGCAGATCACGGCGGGCGCGGATGGTGCGATCATGAATGTACGGGATGCAAACGGTGCGATTGTGCAAAGTTTTGAAATTGCCGCAACTGAAGATCCGCTTGAATGGGCGGGTGTGGATGCCTCCGGGACCCCCTATCCATCCGGAACCTATCGCTTTGAAATTGAAAGCTATTCTGGCGAGGAGCTGATTGGAACGCAGGCTGGCGAGGTCTACTCACGAATTGTGGAGGCGCGCGAGTCTGGTGCACGGACATTGCTGATCCTTGAAAGCGGTGCAGAGGTTACTGCGGACGATATTTCTGCTTTGCGCGATATTTAGATCATTTGCCCCATGCGATCTGGTTGAACCTGCACGCTCAGAGCCCTAGCTTGCGGACTTTGTTGGCCGATGTGGATGGGCATGCTCAATACTTTGGAAGTAGATCTGGATCGCGCCGCAGTTGAGGCGGCGATCGTGCCGCGGTTTGTGGGCGCGACGGCGCGTTTTGTCGCCCTTTCCGGGGGGCGCTCGAACGGGATTTGGCGGGTTGAGGACAGGCATCAATGCGTGATCGCCAAGCTCTATCGGCCCGGACGCTCCTCGGATTTGTTTCCCAATGATGCCCAAGCCGAACACATCGCGCTTAAGGCGCTGAAGAATAGCGGCCTTGCGCCGGATTTGCTTGGCAAGGTGCAGACAGAGCGCGGGCCCTGTGTTCTTTATTCACACGTCAAAGGGGCGAGCCTTGCGCCAACAGCGGAGGCGTTTGAGCGCGCCGGAATTTCGTTGGCCAAGCTGCATCAAATGGCGCCTGCAAAAGGGTTGCGCGAAATCCCCTTTGGAGCATCCGCAATGTTGGAGATGGCTCGCGGTTTTCTTGAGGGCGCACAGGGCGATGAAGCGTCACAATTGCGCGCGCGAATCGATGCAGTGGAGGCGCCGAAGTTGGACAATATCCCGCCTGTATTTCTTCACGGGGATGTCGTTCCGGGCAATATTATTGATGGTCCAGCGGGGATCGTTTTGATTGACTGGCAATGCCCCGCGAAGGGCGACCCTTGCGAGGACTTGGCAACGTTTTTGTCGCCAGCGATGCAAAGCCTCTATGGGGCCGGGCCGATATCGCAAGATCTCGAGGCGGCCTTTTTGCGCGGATATGGAAACGCGCAGGTTGAGGCGCGATACCGTGCGCTTGCTCCATTGTTTCATCTGCGTATGGCGGCGTATTGCCTTTGGCAGACGGGCCAAGGCGAAGCCGATTATCTAGCTGCTGCGCGCTTGGAACTTGCCGCTTTATAAAGCCAAGGCCAGCCAAGCCGCGCCTGCCGCTGCGCCGACACCTGCGATAAACAAAAGCCCGCCGCCCCAAAGCGGAATGCCGCGCCGCACCTTTGAGGGTGTTGGCATCGCTTGGCGTATCAGGGCCGCTTCGGCCAGCTGTGGAAGACGCGGGCCAAATCGGGCCAGAACGCGCGCCGTTTTGGCCAAATCACGGGCCAAAGCTCGCGGTCCGAGGTTTTCTTTGATGTATTCTTCGACAACGGGGCGCGCGGTTTCCCAGATATCCATGGTTTTGGGATCAAACGAGCGTGCGACGCCCTCAACGACGACCATTGTGCGCTGAAGTAGGATCAGCTCGGTTCGTGTTTCCATGCCAAAACGTTCTGTAACTTCAAATAGATAGCTTAAGAGGCGCGCCATTGAGAGATGATCGACGTCTTTGCCAAATATCGGCTCCCCGACAGCCCGCAGCGCGCGCGCAAATTCATCGACATCTTGATCTGCAGGCACATATCCCGCCTCGAAATGAACCTCCGCTACGCGCTTATAATCGCGTTTGATAAAGCCATAAAGGATCTCGGCATAGACCCGGCGCGTATAGGAATCGAGCTGCCCCATGATGCCGAAATCAAGCGCAATCACATCGCCATTTGCAACGATCTTGAGGTTGCCTTGATGCATGTCGGCATGGAAAAAACCATCGCGCAGCGCGTGGCGCAGAAACATCTGGAGGATGCGCTGGGCCAAAGCGGGGCGATCATGTCCGGCGGCGGAAATCGCAGCGAGATCATTGGCGGGAATGCCCTCGATCCAAGTCAGGGTCATGATGCGGCGGCCGGAATGCTCCCAAAAGATGTCAGGAACGCCGAAGCCTTCATCATTCATAGTATTGGCGCGAAATTCCGAGGCAGAGGCGCTTTCGATCCGCAGATCAAGTTCGCCTGCGACGACGCCTTCGAAATGTTTGACAACATCTTTGGGCTTAAGGCGGCGCGACGCGGGCGAGAGAAATTCGATCAACCCAGCGGCGAAGTAGAACGCATCGATATCGCGACGAAAGGCGCGCTCGATCTTGGGGCGCAGCACTTTAACCGCGACTTCTTCGCCCGTATCGACGAGGCGCGCGCGGTGCACTTGCGCGATTGAGGCCGCTGCCACCGGTTCGGAAAACTCGCTAAAGACCTCGTCTAAGCTTCGGCCAAGCTCTGCTTCGACTGTTGCAATGGCGCGCTCGCGCGGGAAGGGCGCGAGGCGATCTTGCAAAACCGAAAGCGTTTCGGCCATTTCCGCGCCGACAACATCAGGGCGGGTTGAGAGGATTTGCCCAAATTTGATATAGGCCGGGCCAAGGGCGGTTAGCGCGCGCGTTGCTGGCGGCAAAGCAGGATCGCCTTTGATGCCGAGCCATTTGAACGGCCAGCCCAAAATCCGCGCCGTGATGCGCAAAGCCACAGGCGCATCCATTGCATTGAGCAGGATGGCCATGGCGCCGGTGCGCTCCATCGTGGCGCCTGTTCGGATCAATCGCCAGATATTGTGCGGTCCGCGCATGTTAGATTTTCCATCCTGAATGTAGGGCCGCAATGCCCATCGTAAGATTGCGATATTTGACCTGCTCAAATCCGGCCAGACGGATCATTGAAGCGAATGTTTCCTGATCCGGGAATTGGCGGATCGATTCGACCAGATATTGATAGCTGTCGCGATCGCCCGCAATCAATTGGCCCATGCGCGGGATCACGTTGAAGGAATAGAGATCATAGAGCTTTTGCAGGCCCTCATTGGGCAGTTGCGAGAACTCTAGAACCATCAGCCGCCCGCCGGGCCGCAAAACACGATAGGCCTCATTGAGCGCATCTTGAACGCGGGTCACGTTGCGGATGCCAAAGCTGATTGTGTAAGTGTCAAAGCTGTTGTCTTCAAAGGGCAGGGCCATCGCATCGCCGACCGTCCAGCCAAGGCGATCCGCCAGCTTTTCCGCATCGGCCCGTTTGCGCCCCTCGATGAGCATGCTTTCGGTCATATCCAAAACGACCGCCTCAGATCCCGGCGCGCGCCCCAAGAAGCGAAATGCGACATCGCCGGTTCCACCCGCCACATCGAGCAATTTCTGCCCCGCGCGCGGCGCAAGCCAATCCATCATCGCATCTTTCCAAATCCGATGCGTGCCGCCGCTCATCACGTCGTTCATGATGTCGTATTTTGAGGCGACGGATGTAAACACGCCGTGCACCATGCCGGCTTTTTCATCCTCAGCGACGTCTTTGAAACCGAAATGTGTTGTTTTGTCTGTCATTGGAGCGCCCAGAATTGTTCGTATTCTCGATATAGTGTGACGCGCAAAGACACAAACATCCAAAGTGACGCGCAGGGGTATTGGTATGATTATGAGTGAATACCCGTTGCCAATGACCTGTTTGATGGTTTGGCCTCTGGATTGAACCGGCACATGTTTGTTTTTGCTTGCTTGTAGCGCTTTGTTGTTTGGTTAGGGTTTTTCGCTACGAGGCTAAGATCGACACTGCGCACATTCAGGGCGTGATTTCGCTTTTAGAATGCGCGAATGCCATCTGAGCGTCAAAATTTGTGCTTATTTACAATGTACTGTGCTGGGTAGAGACGCAGTTTTCACGAGTAATAAGTAGGGACAAATTATGCAGGCAAATGAGAGTTCTTTGAGCGAAGTAGTGCAGATCCTTCCGGTCATGATACTGGTTTTTTTGCTCATGGGGGTGTTTTTGTATATCAAAATCGCGACTGAAAATCGTCGAAACAGAGTGCTGCGGCGCGACGATCACTCTCTTGATACGCATGGCCTCGCGCGCATTTTGAATAGGCTAGAGCGGATGAGCAAGCCGGGTAATTTTGGCGGCGGCGCGTCCGGCGGTATCAGCCAGAGTTTGAGCGAGAGCTCCGCATGGGGCGCGCATCGGGTTGGCGCTATGGATGCCAATCGCGACATGATTGGCGCGATGACAGCGCAGTCTGGCTTGAAGCGCAAAGTGTTCCAGTCTTCGTTTAGACTGCGCTTGGCGGCCATGGTGCCTGTAGCTCTGGTTGCGATGAGTATTTTGCCGGAAGCTTCGTTTGAGGCGCAATCTTTGGCACGCAGCATTGTCGTTTACATGCTGATTTTTGTGTTTGCGCTTGTGGCCCTTTATTATCTGGTTTGGATTTTTCGCTATGAGGTCGAAATCGATGGAAGTCGGCTTCGGTATCGCGATTTAACTTTCAAAGTTCGGGAATTTGATCTGAACGAGCTTATGCGCGTTCGCCATGACGGCCGTTATATTTATGTGCTAACCTTTGCCGGAAATCATTCGTTTCTGAGCGGTTTGCTTGGTGCGAATCGAGCGCGTATCTTTAAGGAAATGACTGACTCCCAAGAGCTGAAAAGCCGTTTGCTCGACTTTGTGGAGCTTAGCAGAAAGATCTAAATGCCCGAACTTCCCGAAGTCGAAACCGTCCGCGCAGGCCTTGCGCCTGTGATGGAGGGGGTGCGGATTGCGCGCGCTGATGTGCGCCGCCCTGATCTTCGTTGGCCGTTTCCCGATGGCATGGCTGCGCGGCTGACCGGGGCAAAGGTCCTGCGGCTGCGCAGGCGCTCAAAGTATATTCTGGCTGATTTGGATACGGGCGAGACGCTGCTGATCCATTTGGGCATGTCGGGGCGGATGCTGATTTCCGGCGATCAGATTGGCGGGTTTGTGCAAGAGCATGAAGCGCCTGCCAAGCATGATCATGTTGTGCTCGATATGGAAGGTGGCGTGCGCATCACTTTCAATGATCCGCGCCGCTTTGGTGCGATGGACTTGCTGGAAACAGCCGCCGCCGATCAGCACAAGCTGCTCAAAACCATTGGGCCAGAGCCGCTTGGCAATGCTTTTGATGGGCCCTATCTGGCAGGCGCTCTTTCAGGGCGGGCAATGCCGATCAAAACGGCACTTCTGGATCAAAAGATCGTGGCCGGGCTGGGCAATATTTACGTGTGTGAGGTTTTACACCGCGCCGGTATTTCGCCGCGTACACCGGCGGGCAAAATCCCCAAAAAGGGGCGCGAGGCGCTTGTGCCGATCATCCGCGAGGTTCTGAGCGAAGCGATTGCCGCGGGGGGCTCCTCTCTCAAGGATTACCGCCAAGCGGATGGTGAACTGGGCTATTTTCAGCATAATTTTCGCGTTTATGGGCGCGAGGGTGAGGCCTGCCAAAAGGCTGGATGCAAAGGCAAAATTGTGCGGATCGTGCAGTCGGGGCGCTCTTCGTTCTACTGCCCCAAATGCCAAAGATAGCTTGATTGCGCGCAAATCGCTGTTAGGACTCAACGCCTGATAACCGCGAAAGGTGCGCTGAATGGCCTATAAAACTCTGATCGTTGATACAGAAGATCATGTCACAACGATTCGTTTAAATCGCCCAGAGGCGCTGAATGCGCTGAACTCTGAGTTGCTGGGGGAATTGGGCGTTGCACTGAGCGAGGCGGATGCCAATGATAAGGTGCGCTGCGTCATTATCACCGGCTCTGAGAAGGCCTTTGCCGCGGGCGCGGATATCAAAGAGATGTCAGAGCTGAGCTTTACGGATGTCTTTCTTTCGGATCATTTCGGCCCGCAAGGCCATGGGGTCAACAAGACCCGCAAGCCGATTATCGCGGCTGTTTCCGGCTATGCGCTGGGCGGGGGCTGCGAATTGGCGATGATGTGTGATTTCATTATTGCTTCGGATACGGCCAAGTTTGGCCAGCCCGAGATCAATCTTGGCGTGATTGCCGGGATGGGCGGCACGCAGCGCCTGACGCATTATGTTGGCAAGTCCAAATCGATGGATATGCACCTTACCGGGCGGTTCATGGATGCCGAAGAGGCCGAGCGCTCGGGGCTGGTCAGCCGCGTTGTGCCTTGCAAGAAACTGATGGATGAGGCGCTGGCGACTGCCCATAAGATCTGTGAGAAATCCATGCTCACGACCATAGCCGCCAAGGAAAGCGTCAACCGCGCTTATGAGACGACATTGCAAGAAGGGCTGTTGTTTGAGCGGCGTGTGTTTCATTCGCTCTTTTCCAGCGAAGACAAGAAAGAGGGCATGGCCGCCTTCCTTGAAAAGCGCGAGCCGCAATTCCGCGACAAATAGCGCTAAAATAACGACCGGATCGCGGGGCCTATGTGGTGCGGCGAACCGTTTAATGCGCAAACTGTGGCTTGGGATTTGGAAACTGCCAAAAAAGCCGCCTAGCCTAGTTGACTTGCCGCCGAGTCGGACCTAGAAGCGCAACTTCAGATTTACACGAACCCAAAAGCGGGAATTCGAGATATGGCTAATTCGCCTCAAGCTAAAAAACGCGCCCGTCAGACCGAGCGTCGTACAGAAGTAAACAAAGCACGCCGTTCGCGCATTCGGACTTTCATCCGTCGCGTGGAAGAAGCAATCGAGTCTGGGGATTCTTCCGCAGCTTCGACAGCGCTTCGTGCCGCTCAGCCAGAGCTGATGCGCGGTGTGACCAAAGGCATCGTTCACAAGAACACTGCCTCGCGTAAGATCTCGCGCCTTTCAGCGCGCGTTAAGGCAATCGCCTAATACGCATCCGTTTTCGAACGGCCTTAAGAAGCGTGCCAATTTGGCGCGCTTTTTTGCGTTCTGTATCCGAATTTTTTAGGCCGCTTTATGCCTGAGTGACGCGGGCAAAAAGAATCTCTGTGCGCATGCGATTCTCGCGATGAAACCGTCAAAACGGCAATTTTCCGATGCGCTATTTTTGATCAAGCTGTGGCAAATTCGCCTTTGCGAAACGGCTTTTCAATAGCTTGCGAGATTCGTTTCAACAAAGACAGAGTCAAGATAGAAGATCAGTTGCGCGAAGCGCGCGCTGCTCGCTATCTTGTGAATGCGATTCATATCGTCTTGGGGGACATAAGATGAAAACGGGCCTTGGCTCGGGTATCGGTGAGGTGAATCCTGCCGAGGCTTGGGAAATTTTGCTAAGTGAACAGGGCTCTGTTCTTGTCGATGTCAGGACTGCTCCCGAATGGGGTTTTGTAGGCATTCCTGATCTAGAGGCACTGGGCAATCCACTGATTTGTGTGGAATGGGCTCAGTATCCTGGCATGTCCCCGAACCCGCGCTTTGCGGAGCAAGTGATGGAGGCATTGGGAAATGAGGTTCCCAGCAAGATGCTTTTCATTTGCCGCTCTGGCGCAAGGTCAATGAGTGCTGCGAAGGCAGTGACCGCCTATTTGTCCGCTGCGGGCAAGGAATCGGTTTGTCTCAATGTGGCCGAAGGGTTTGAAGGCGATTTGGACGCAACGCGCCATCGGGGAGCCGTCAATGGCTGGAAAACCCGGGGGCTGGCTTGGCGCCAGTCCTGAATAATAACGATAGATTTGGGTCGATTACAAAATGACGAAAGACACGTGGGGGCGGGTACGCGAAGAATTGCTGCTGGCTGTTGGTAAGAATAATTATGCCAATTGGATTGAGCCGTTGGAGCTTTCTGCGCTGGCAAAGGGTGTGGCAACATTTCATGTGCCAACCAATTTTATGGGCAACTGGGTCTCGCGCAATTTCGGCGATCAGATCCTGCGCCATCTTAATGCAAATGATGTCTCTGTTGCGCGGGTTGAATTTCTCGTGCCCAAAGAGGCGATGAAGCCTGCGGCCAATCGCACGACGGCGCCCAAAGCGGCCAATGTGGATGCGCCGACTGCGCTTGCGTCTAAAGAGATCGCTGCTGCGCCTGCTGGCGATGATTTCGGCGCGCCTTTGGACAAGCGGTTTACCTTTGATACTTTCGTTGTCGGCAAGCCAAACGAACTTGCTCATGCGGCTGCGCGCCGTGTGGCCGAGGGCGGCCCGGTTACCTTTAATCCGCTGTTTCTGTATGGCGGCGTTGGTCTTGGCAAAACCCATCTGATGCATGCGATTGCGCATGAGCTTCAGGCCCGCTCGCCCGAGCTGCGCGTGGTTTATCTGTCGGCTGAGCAGTTCATGTATCGCTTCGTGCAGTCCTTGCGCGATCGCACCATGATGGATTTCAAACATCTGTTTCGGTCGGTTGATGTCTTGATGGTGGATGATGTGCAATTCATCGCGGGCAAGGATTCCACCCAAGAAGAATTCTTCCACACGTTCAACGCGCTTGTGGATCAAAACAAGCAGATCATCATTTCCGCAGATCGCGCGCCTGGCGAGATCAAGGATCTTGAGGAGCGGATCAAAAGCCGCCTTCAGTGTGGTCTTGTTGTCGATCTGCATCCAACCGATTACGAGCTGCGTCTTGGCATTCTGCAAACCAAGGTCGAGAGCTATCGCAATCAATATAAAGGCCTCGTTTTGGCCGATGGCGTGCTTGAATTTCTTGCCCATCGCATCAGCACCAATGTGCGCGTTCTTGAAGGCGCTTTGATGCGGCTCTTTGCCTTTGCCTCGCTTGTTGGGCGCGAAATTACGCTTGAACTGGCGCAAGATTGCCTTGCCGATATTCTGCGCGCCTCGGATCGCAAAGTCACGATCGAGGAAATCCAGCGCCGCGTTTCAGAGCATTACAACATTCGCCTCAGCGATATGATTGGCCCCAAGCGGGTTCGGGTGATTGCGCGGCCGCGTCAGATGGCGATGTATCTCTCAAAGATGCTTACCTCGCGCTCCTTGCCCGAGATTGGGCGGCGTTTTGGCGGCCGTGATCACACGACCGTAATGCACGGCGTGAAGCGGATCGAAGAGCTGAAAGGCCACGATAATCAAATTGCCGAAGATTTGGAGCTTTTGCGCCGCGCTTTAGAGGCGTAATCGCGCCAATTCGGGGCTGGCCCTTGACGCCCCGTGCGTTAGCGCCGAATGTCCTTTTCAGAGAATAACTTGCCTTGGGCGAGCGTCGGGATACCTTCGCCGCCCAGCACTGTGCTTAAACGAGGGTGGCATGAAAATCAGCATCGAACGCGGCGCGCTTCTTAAAGCGGTCGGCCAAGCGCAATCCGTTGTTGAACGGCGCAATACAATTCCAATTCTGGCGAATGTTTTGATCGAGGCCGAGGGGAATGAAGTTTCCTTCCGCGCGACCGATTTGGATATTGAAGTTGTGGATAAAGCGCCTGCTGTGGTTGAGCGCGCTGGCGCAACGACGGTTTCAGCTGTGACCTTGCATGAGATCGTGCGCAAGCTGCCAGACGGCGCGCTTGTGACGCTGGCCGATGATGGCGCTTCTGGCCGCTTGACGGTTGAGGCGGGGCGTTCGAACTTTTCGCTCGCGACATTGCCGCGCGAAGATTTCCCGGTCATGGCGAGCTCTGAGTACGAATCCAACTTTTCGGTTGCCGCACCTGTGCTGCGCCGCCTGTTTGATAAGTCCAAATTCGCGATCTCGACCGAGGAAACGCGCTACTATCTCAACGGCGTTTATATGCATATGGCCGATGGCGAAGAGGGCAAAGTTTTGCGCTGTGTCGCGACCGATGGCCACCGTTTGGCGCGCATTGATGCGCCGCTTCCCGAGGGCGCCGAAACCCTTCCCGGCGTGATCGTTCCGCGCAAAACTGTTGGCGAGTTGCGCAAGCTTTTGGATGATGATGACATGGTGATTGCGGTCTCTGTCTCCGAGACGAAGATCCGCTTTGCGACCCCGGCCATCACGATGACGTCCAAAGTGATCGACGGGACTTTCCCCGATTACACCCGCGTGATCCCGCAAGGCAATACGCGCAAAATGGAAGTCGATGCGGCCGAGTTTGCCCGCGCTGTTGATCGTGTGGCGACTGTGAGCTCTGAGCGCAGCCGCGCGGTAAAGCTCAGCCTTGATGAGGATCGTTTGGTTCTCTCGGTGAATGCCCCAGATGCAGGCGCGGCCGAGGAAGAATTGGTCGTGGCCTATAACGACGAGCGTTTGGATATTGGCTTTAATGCCAAATACTTGCTTGAAATCGCAAGCCAAGTGGATCGCGAAAATGCGGTGTTTTTGTTTAACTCCGCGGGCGATCCAACTTTGATGCGCGAAGGCAATGATAAAAGCGCGGTTTACGTTGTTATGCCGATGCGCGTTTAACGCAATGCGCGTGCTTGGCTGCGCGCAAGGGCATTTGAGGGGCGCATATGTCAGGCCTTGAACTGCGCCAGCTTACCCTGTCTCATTTTCGAT
Organism: Halocynthiibacter sp.; assembly: GCA_047631555.1. GTDB lineage: Bacteria > Pseudomonadota > Alphaproteobacteria > Rhodobacterales > Rhodobacteraceae > JBLHZY01. The sequence continues at coordinate 330,854 of JBLHZY010000002.1, forward strand.
CTCACCGCGCCGCGCGTCTTGAATTAGACGGGCGGCCCGTTGCCATTTATGGGGCCAACGGCGCGGGCAAAACCAATATTCTTGAAGCAGTCTCTTTGTTCTCTCCGGGGCGCGGTTTGCGCCGGGCCACGGCTGATGAAATGGCCCGTCAGCCCGAGGCTTTGGGCTGGAAGGTCACCGGTGTTTTGCAGGCCATGGGCCAGATGCACGAGATCGAGACATGGGCAGAGCCGGGATCGGGTCGGCAAGTGCGCATTAATGGCAAAGCGGCGGCGCAGATCGCTTTGGGGCGGATTTCGCGGGTTGTCTGGCTTGTGCCGGCGATGGATCGGCTTTGGATTGAGGGGGCCGAAGGGCGGCGGCGCTTTTTGGACCGCATGACGATGAGTTTTGAGCCGCGCCACGGCGAGGCGGTTTTGGCTTATGAAAAGGCGATGCGCGAGCGCAACCGTCTGCTCAAGGATAATGTGCGCGATGCCCATTGGTATAGTGCGCTTGAGGCGCAGATGGCGCGTGAGGGCGCGGCGATCATGGACAATCGGCTTGGCGCTTTGGCGCGGGTTGCTGCGGCGCAAGAGGGGGCCGAGACGGCCTTTCCCGCCGCCGCATTGGAATTGGAGCCGCCAGAGGGCGGGCAACTGCCGCAAACGGCGCAAGAATTGGCCGAGGCCTTTGCCAAGGGCCGCCAGCAGGATTTATACGCAGGGCGCACGCTCACCGGCCCGCATCGCGCCGATCTTGGCGCTGTTTATACGGCCAAAGGCGTGGCGGCGCGCCAATGTTCTACGGGCGAGCAGAAGGCGCTTTTGATTTCGCTTATTTTGGCAAATGCGCGCGCTTTGGCGCAGGATTTCGGCGCCCCGCCCCTGCTTTTGCTGGATGAGGTTTCTGCCCATTTGGACGCCACACGCCGCGCGGCGCTTTATGAGGAAATCTGTGCGCTCGGCGCGCAGGCGTGGATGACGGGCACGGGGCCCGAGTTGTTTGAAGAGTTGGGAGATCGCGCGATGAAGGTTGAGGTGAGCGAAGGCGAAACGGGCTCGCAGGTGCAGGTGGTATGACGATTTCACTGATCGATGCGCTGCTTTATGCGGGCGCGATTGCGATCCTGTTTCTCACCCCCGGCCCGGTTTGGATGGCGCTTTTGGCGCGGGCGATGTCGGGCGGGTTTCGCGCCGCTTGGCCGCTGGCTTTTGGGGTCGTTGTTGGCGATGCGCTTTGGCCGCTTTTGGCGATCCTTGGGGTTGGCTGGCTCGCGAGCGAGATGGAGGGGATCACCGCCATTCTCAAGGTCGTTGCCTCGCTGTTTTTTCTTTGGATGGGGGTGATGATCCTGCGCAATGCGGATCGCCAAATTGCCGCTGATAGCCGCCTCACACGGCCCGGAATGTGGGCCGGATTTGCCGCCGGTGTGATTGTTATTTTGGGCAATCCCAAGGCGATCCTGTTCTATATGGGGATGCTGCCGGGTTTCTTTGATTTGGCGGCTTTGACGCGGCTCGATATCGCTGTGATCGTCGGGATTTCGATCGCGGTTCCCCTGTTTGGCAATCTGCTTTTGGCCGCCTTCATCGGCAAGTTGCGCGCGCTTTTGACCTCGCCCAAAGCGCTGCGACGGCTGAATATCTCAGCCGGGATAATGCTGATCGTGGTGGCGGGCATTATTCCGTTTGCCTAATTGCGCTTACGCCCCCGCGCACCCCCTAAATATTGTGTCTGGCACGTGACATCATGTGCGCAAACCGCTATAAACGGGACAAAATACCAAGGAAAAAACGCATGTCAGATACGCCAATCGAGCCCGAAGAATATGGCGCGGAATCTATCAAAGTTCTCAGAGGCTTAGAGGCTGTTCGCAAGCGGCCGGGCATGTATATTGGCGATACCGATGATGGCTCTGGCCTGCATCACATGGTCTATGAGGTTGTCGATAACGGGATCGATGAGGCGCTCGCGGGCCATGCGGACCATGTTGCCGTTACGATCCATGCGGATTCCTCGGTTTCGGTCAGCGATAACGGCCGCGGCATTCCGGTTGGCATTCACGAGGAAGAGGGCGTTTCGGCGGCCGAAGTGATCATGACGCAGCTCCATGCGGGCGGCAAATTTGATAGCAATTCCTATAAGGTTTCGGGCGGGCTTCACGGGGTTGGCGTTTCGGTTGTAAACGCGCTTTCTGTCTGGCTTGAGCTGCGCGTTTGGCGCGATGGCAAAGAGCATTACGCGAAGTTTGGCCATGGCGATACGGTCGAGCATCTGCGGGTTGTTGGCGATGCCAATGGGCGCAAGGGCACCGAGGTTCGTTTTCTTGCCTCGACGGATACGTTTTCCAACCTTGAGTACAGCTTTGAGATCTTGGAAAACCGCCTGCGCGAGCTTGCGTTTTTGAACTCTGGCGTGAAGATTATTCTGCGCGATGAGCGCCCGGCAGAACCGCTGGAAAGCGTGTTGTTCTATGAGGGTGGCGTGCAGGAATTTGTCCGCTATCTGGATCGCTCGAAGACGTCTGTTATGGATGATCCGATCTTTATCACCGGCGAAAAAGAGGGGATCACCATTGAGGTCGCGATGTGGTGGAACGATTCCTATCACGAGAATGTTTTGCCCTTCACCAACAACATTCCGCAGCGCGATGGCGGCACGCATTTGGCCGGCTTTCGCGGCGCGCTGACCCGCACGATGAACCTATATGCGAGCGCCTCGGGCATTGCGAAAAAGGAAAAGATCAGCTTTACGGGCGATGATGCGCGTGAGGGTTTGACCTGCGTTTTGTCGGTCAAAGTGCCTGATCCGAAATTCTCGAGCCAGACCAAAGACAAGCTGGTTTCCTCTGAGGTTCGCCCCGCCGTTGAGGGCTTGATGAACGAGAAACTCACCGAGTGGTTTGAAGAGCACCCCAATGAGGCGCGCCAAATCATCTCGAAGATCGTTGAGGCCGCACTGGCCCGCGAGGCGGCGCGAAAGGCGCGCGATTTGACCCGGAAGAAAACCTCGCTTGATGTGGCATCACTGCCCGGCAAGCTTGCGGATTGTCAGGAAAAAGATCCGGCCAAATCAGAAATCTTCATCGTGGAGGGTGACTCCGCTGGTGGTTCTGCCAAGCAGGGGCGCGCGCGGAGCAATCAGGCCGTTCTTCCGCTTCGAGGCAAGATTTTGAACGTTGAGCGAGCGCGATTTGATCGCATGCTCAGCTCGGATAGTGTTGGCACATTGATCACGGCTCTTGGCGCTGGGATTGGCCGAGATGAGTTTGATATCAATAAGTTACGCTATCACAAAGTCATCATTATGACCGATGCGGATGTGGATGGCGCGCATATTCGAACGCTGCTGCTGACCTTCTTCTTCCGCCAAATGCCCGAGATTATTGAGGGCGGCTATCTCTATATCGCGCAGCCGCCGCTTTACAAAGTGAGCCGTGGGAAATCTGAAGTTTACCTCAAAGATCAGCTCGCGTTTGAGGATTACCTGATCCAGATGGGCATTGAAGGCGCATTGCTGAGAATGCCAAGCGGCGAAGAGATTGCCGGCGCCGATTTGGCCCGTGTGATTGAGGGCGCGCGCAGTTTCAAGCGCGTTTTGGATGCTTTCCCGACCCATTACCCCCGCCATATTCTTGAACAGGCCGCCATTGCAGGCGCGTTTGATCAGGGCAAGGTGGATGCGGATTTGCAGGGCGTTGCGGATAATGTTGCCAAGCGTTTGGACGCGGTTGCGGTTGAATATGAAAAGGGCTGGCAGGGCCGGATTACCCAAGATCACGGCATCCGCCTGACGCGCGTTTTGCGCGGGGTAGAGGAAATTCGCTCGCTTGATGGGGCTGTGTTGCGCTCGGGCGAGGCGCGGCGTTTGTCGGAGATTTCGGCACAAACACGCGATGTGTTTTCCGAGGAATCCAAGCTAAGCCGCAAAGACCGCGAGCAGATCATTCACGGCCCGACCGAGCTTATGGATGCGATCCTGCGCGAGGGCGAAAAGGGCCTTTCCTTGCAGCGTTACAAGGGCTTGGGCGAGATGAACCCAGAGCAGCTTTGGGAAACCACGCTTGATCCCGAAGCACGCACTTTGTTGCAAGTGAAGGTTGATAATGTCGCGGATGCGGATGATCTTTTCACCAAACTCATGGGCGATGTTGTAGAGCCGCGGCGCGAGTTTATCCAAGAGAATGCGCTAAACGTCGAAAACCTCGATTTTTAGGGCGTTGTAGGGGCTTTGAAAGAATTTATCCCTGCGAGTTTCTCGCCGGGGTGGGCTTAGCTGCTCCTTTTAGAGCGGCTAGGGGACAGAGAAGAATGCATTTCTCAGATGCGTGTATGATGCGGATGTCGCTTCAGTTTTCTTATCACTTAATCGGACAAAATGACTCTAGAGTGGTCAGATAAATGCCCGCAAGATAGTGAAACTGCACCACGACCGATTGCGTATTTCGGTAATGCAGGCCGCTCTCGTCGGATCAAATTACCAAGATTTAGAGCAATCACACCATATCCAGCTCTGCAAATTTCTGCAATCAGCGCCGCCTTTTCTTGCGACCTAAGTCTTAGTCCCAAGGTCTTAGGCGCGCGCTACACTCCGCGCATCACGTTGAAATAGTTTTCCGCACAGCGGAATCAAAAAAAGCGAAATGCGTGGAAGTATGGCTCGGTCTGAGCAAATGGGAGGAAGACATGAAATCACTAGTGGTCAACGGCGCTGCTGCCAAAATTGATCTGCCAGATGGCACGCCGCTTTTGTGGGCTGTGCGCGAGGCGCTCAATCTAACTGGAACGAAATTTGGCTGCGGTGCGGGGCTTTGTGGCGCCTGTACTGTGCATGTGAATGGCAAGGCCGTGCGCTCTTGTCAGACGGCGATTAACAGCCTTGCGGATGGCGATGAGATCACCACGATCGAAGGCCTTGATCCCGCCGGCGAGCATCCGCTTCAACTGGCGTGGATTGAAGAGCAAGTGCCCCAATGCGGCTACTGCCAATCGGGCCAAATCATGCAAGCGGCCGAGCTTTTGGCCAGCAATTCCAATCCTACGGATGATGAAATTACGGCGCATATGGCCGGCAATCTGTGCCGCTGCATGACCTATGATCGCATCCAAACCGCGATCAAACGCGCAGCCAAAGCATAGGGGGGATTGAACAGATGACATACCAAGACAAACCAAAAGCGGGCCTGACACGGCGCGGCTTTATGATTGCGGCCGGGGCGACCGGCGCGATTTCGATGGGTTATGGATTGCTGCCAAGCGGGGCCCATGCGGCCGGCCACGGCGGGATGATTTCGCCCTCTATGTTCTTTGATATTCATGCCGATGGCGCTGTGACGGTTCATGTAGCCAAGGCCGAGATGGGCCAGCATGTTGGCACGGCTCTGGCGCAGGTTCTGGCCGAAGAGCTTGATTGCGGCTGGGAGAATATCAACATCAAATACGTCGGCTTTGATCCGCGCCACGGTCTTCATATTACTGGCGGTTCATGGTCGGTGAACTGGACGTTTGACGCACTGTCGCGTGCGGGCGCTGCGGGCAAAATCGCTTTGCTTGAGGCAGCTGCGGCCAAGCTTGGCGGCACAGCGGCGGACTATACTGCCGTTGATGGGGTTATCTCCGGCTCGGGCGGCAAAGTCACGTATGGCGAGCTTGCAGCTGACGGTATTGAGGCGCGCCAACTCTCCGAGGATGAGATGAAAGCGCTTGTTCTCAAGGCGCCTGCGGATCGCAAATTGATCGGCAAGCCTGTCCCCGCTTTGGACATCCCAGATAAGGTCCGCGGCAAGGCGATGTATGGCATTGATGCCAGCCTGCCGGGCATGGTTTATGCGGTTCCCGTGCCTGCGCCTGTTCGCTACGGCGCCTCTGTTACGGCTGTTGATGATAGCGCGGCCAAGGCCATTCCCGGCTATGAGCAGCATGTGATTGTGACCGATCCATTGGGAACGCAGACCGGCTTTGTTATGGCGATTGCCAACAGCTATTGGGCCGCCAAACAGGCGGGCGATGCGCTAAAGATCACCTATGATCTTGGTCCGAATGCGGCTGTTACTTTGGCCGATATTCATGCTGAGAATGATCGTTTGATTGCAAGCGGCGAGAATTCGCGCCTTGTGCTCAATGATGGCGATGCGGATGCGGCCATGGGCGGCGCCGAGGATATGCATGAGGCGACTTATAGCACCGGGATGAATATTCACGCCCCGCTTGAGCCGATGAATTGCACGGTTGAAATCAAAGACGGTGTCTATGATATTCACGCAGGCAATCAGTTCCAAACGCTTCTTATGGGGCTAATCGGAGCGCTTGGCGTTGCGCCGGAAAACATCCGCTTCCACCAGTATGTTTTGGGCGGCGGTTTTGGGCGGCGGCTTGATTGCGACTATGTCGTGCAGGCCTGTTTGACGGCGCAAGCCATCGGCAAACCTGTCAAGATGATCTATTCGCGCGAAGTCGATATGCAGATGGATTTCACCCGCCCCGCAGCGACCATCAAGATGGAAGCTGGCCTTAAGGGCGGCAAGATCGATGCCTGGAAATCGACATCGGCTTCTGCTTGGGCCTCTGCGCGCCAAGCGCCTGCTTTCCTCGCGCCGGATCTCTCTGGCGATGAAGAGAAAAAGTATGATGGCTTTGCCGTCAATGGCGCGGATCATTGGTATACGATGGCGAACCAAAAGATCCTTCTGACGATGAACGAAGTGGCCCAAGGCGCGCTTCCTCCCGGGCATTTGCGCTCGGTTGGGCCGGGCTGGCAGTTCTTTGCGGTTGAGAGTTTCATTGATGAGCTCGCGGCCAAAACCGGCACGGATCCGCTAGAGATGCGTCTTTCGCTTCTTGATGGCGCTGGCAAAAATGCAGGCGGCGCTGAGCGGCTGAAGAATGTGCTCAGCCAAGTTGCTGAACGCGCCGGATATGGCACGGCTCAAGCGGCTGGGACGGCTATCGGCCTTTCGGCTGTTTCTGCTCAGGAGCGCGGCTCGCCGTCTTGGACAGCCTGTGCGGCGAACGTTACCGTGAATGCCGATGGCAGCTATAAGGTCAACAAGCTCACCATCGCGAGCGACGTTGGCACTGTGGTCAATCCAAACGGTGTGCTTGCACAGATCAGCGGTTCTGCGATGTGGGGGCTTTCTATCACCTCGCTCGAAGAGGGTGTGTTTGAGGAGGGGGCGATTCAGCACCTCAACTTTGACAGCTACACGCCCGCGCGCATGTCTGACCTGCCCGAGATCGATGCTTTCCTCGTGCCGTCGGACAACTATCCAACTGGCTGCGGAGAGCCCGGCACAACGGCTGTCGCACCGGCCATCGCCAATGCAATCGCAACGGCAACTGGCGCGCGCGTGCGTTCCTTGCCGATCACGGCTGCCAAGGTAAAAGCCGCGATGTAGGCCAAGTAGGGCTTGAAATCTTAGAGGGGGCGGGGCTTGATAGCGCCGCCCCCTTTTTCGTGCCCGCTGGGTACTTCATCAGCCGAAAAGTGCCCCAATGATCCGCAAACTTCTGATCGCCAATCGCGGCGAAATTGCCATCCGTATCGCTCGAACTGCCGCCGAAATGGGGATTGCGACCGTCGCCATCGGCCCTGCGGATGAAGCACTTGCCCTGCATCTGAAACGCGCGGATGAAGCGGTAGAGCTGCCCGGGCGCGGCGCTGCGGCCTATCTCGATATTGAGGCGGTGATTGCAGCGGGTGTGGCAATGGGCTGTGATGCGGTGCATCCGGGCTATGGGTTTCTCTCCGAGAACGCGGCATTTGCCGAGGCGGCCGAAGCTGCAGGCCTGCAATTCATTGGGCCAACGCCTCAGTCTTTGGCGCTTTATGGCGATAAGCTTCAGGCGCGCGCATTGGCGATAAAGCATGGCGTTGCAACCCTTGGCGGCTCAGGCGGCGCGCTTGATCTTGCCGGTGCGCAGGCCTTCTTTGAGGGGTTGCCTCAGGGCGCTTCAATGATCCTCAAAGCGGTGGCTGGCGGCGGCGGGCGCGGAATGAAAATAGTCTCTAATAAGGCCGAAATTGCCGAAGCGCTGGCGCGTTGTGCCTCTGAGGCCGAGGCCGCTTTTGGCTCGCCCTCCATCTATGCCGAGCGCTATTTGGAAAAGGCCCGCCACATCGAGGTTCAGATCCTTGGCGATGGTGCGGGGCACTGCGAGATTTACGGCGAGCGCGAATGCACTCTCCAGCGCCGCCATCAGAAACTTATCGAGATTGCCCCCGCCCCGGCGCTTGCAGCCGAAACGCGGGAATACCTGCATAATGCGGCTCTAACATTGGCAAATGCGGGCAATTATCGCTCTCTTGGGACGTTCGAATTCCTCGTCGATCCCGATACGGACGAGGCGTTTTTTATCGAAGCCAATCCGCGCATTCAGGTCGAGCATACGATCACAGAAGCCATCTTCGGCACCGATCTCGTTGCGGCGCAGCTGCGCCTTGCGATGGGGCAAGGCATTGAAAAAGCGCCCCAACCGCGCGGCGCTGCCCTGCAAACGCGGGTGAATATGGAGCGGATTGATGCGCACGGCGCGCCCCATCCTACGGGAGGATTGATCACCGCCTATGATCCGCCCGCGGGGCATGGCCTGCGCACCGATGGCTTTGCCTATGCGGGCTATGAGACCTCCTCTTCCTATGATGGGTTGCTGGCAAAGGTGATAGCCCATGCGCCCGACATGCCCGGCGCGATTGCTAAGGCCTCCCGCGCGCTTTCAGAATTTCGCATTGAGGGGATCGAGACGAATATCCCTTACCTCGTTGCGCTTCTTGCAAGCCGCGAAATCCCTGTCGGAAAAACCACCACGCGCTTCATTGACCAAAACGGGGCAGCGCTCGCAAAACAGTCTCTAACACAGGCCAAATCGCTTCATTTTGCCGCCGCCGCTGGCTCAAGCGCGGCCCAAGAGACGGTTGAAATTGAGCATGGATTGATTGCCATCAATGCGCCCATGCAAGCGACGATGATCTCGCTGCTTGTGGCCGAGGGGGATGTTCTTTTGGCCGGGGCAGATGCGGCGATCTTGGAAGCGATGAAGATGGAACATGTGATCACCGCAGGCCAATCCGGCATCGTGCGCCAGATTTTCGCACGCGCGGGCGAGACCCTGCGCGAGGGCGCGCCGATCTTTGCCATCGCTCCAATCGAGGGCGCCGAGGAGGCGCAGAATGAGGCGATTTTAGCTGATTTAGACTCTATTCGCCCCGATCTGGAAGAGTTTCTGGCGCGGCGCGCCTTGGGCCTGGATGAGGCCCGCCCCGAGGCCACCGCCAAGCGCCATGCCCGCGGGATGCGCACCGCGCGTGAGAACCTCGCGAGCCTTGTCGATGAGGGCACGTTCAATGAATACGGTGCGCTGGCGACCGCCGCGCAGGCATCGCGGCGCAGCAGAGAGGATCTCGAGGCCAATACTTCTGGTGACGGGGTGGTCACCGGAACCGGCTCGATTAATGCGGCTCACTTCAAGGCCAAGGACGCCCGCGTGGCCTTTGCGATTTGTGATTACATGGTGCTCGCCGCGACGCAGGGCCAGCGGCATCACCGCAAGCTCGATCGAATTTTTAACCTTGCTGGCAAGCACAAGCTGCCGGTGATCCATTTTGCCGAGGGCGGCGGCGGGCGGCCGGGCGATTCCGAGCGGGTCAATCTTGCCGGACTCGATACCAAGACCTTTGCCGCCTTTGCGCGCCTCTCTGGGCAGGTGCCACTTGTGGGCGTGGTTGCGGGACGCTGCTTTGCAGGAAACGCCGCGCTTTTGGGCTGTTGTGATGTGATCATCGCCACTGAAGACGCCAATATCGGCATGGCGGGTCCTGCGATGATTGAGGGCGGCGGGCTTGGTTCTTATGCGCCTGAGGATGTGGGGCCTATCGGGGTTCAGTCGGCCAATGGCGTTGTTGATATTCGGGTCGCGGATGAGGCAGAGGCATGCGAGATCGCGCGCCAATATATTTCGTATTTCCAAGGGGATACGGTTGATTGGGAGGCGCCAGATGCGCGTGTATTGCGCCATGTTATCCCGGAAAACCGTCTTCGCGTTCATGATATCCACCGGGTGATTGAAGGGATCGCGGATATTGGTTCTGTGCTGGAATTGCGCGCGGGTTGGGGCGCGGGAATGGTCACGGCGCTGGTGCGAATTGAGGGCAAAGCTTATGGGCTGATCGCCAATAATTCCCGCCATCTTGGCGGGGCGATTGATGCGGATGCGGCCGATAAGGCGGCGCGGTTTATGCAGCTTTGCGATGCGCATGGGCTGCCGGTTCTGTCGCTCTGCGACACGCCCGGTTTCATGGTCGGACCAGAGGCGGAAAAGACCGCCCTTGTGCGCCATGTTTCGCGGATGTTTGTGGTTGGGGCTTCCTTGCGCGTGCCTGTGTTTGGGGTGGTTTTGCGCAAGGGCTATGGGCTTGGTGCGATGGCGATGTTGGGCGGCGGTTTTCATGAGGCCGGGTTTACCATCGCTTGGCCGACGGGCGAATTTGGCGGCATGGGTTTGGAGGGGGCCGTGCGTCTTGGCTTTCGCAAGGAGCTTGAAGCGCTGCCCGATGGGCCGGAGCGGCAAGCCTTGTTTGAGGAGCTGGTTGCGAAGTTTTACGCCAATGGGAAGGCGGTTCACTTTGCCTCAGCGCTTGAGATTGATGCGGTGATTGATCCGGCCGAAACGCGCCAGTAGATTGCCAATGGCGCGGCGGCCATGCCTGCGCCTGTCCGCAAAGGGCGGCCCTTTGTTGATACGTGGTAGGGCGCTTTAGGCCTTATTAGAGCCTGTTTTTGGATCAATCGCGCGCTGTTGTGCTTCGGTTTTGGGTCGTGGCCCCATGTGTTTTTCGCCGCGCGATTTGGACAGGGCGATTTGATGCTGGCGCTCGCGAAAGCGCGCGCGGCGCTCTTCATCGTGTTCGTCAAAGCACAGGTGGCAGGACACGCCTTCTTCGAATTCGGCTCGTTTTGTATCCTCGGGAAGCAACGGGCGGCGGCAGGCATGGCAGAGTAGATGCGGCCCTTCTTCAAGCCCGTGACCAACAGAAACCCGCTGATCAAAGACAAAGCATTCGCCGCTCCAAGTGCTTTCTTCTTGGGGGACTTCTTCGAGGTATTTCAGGATGCCGCCTTTGAGGTGATAGACATCCTCAACCCCTTGCCCGAGCAGGTAGTTGGTTGATTTTTCGCAGCGGATGCCGCCGGTGCAGAACATCGCGATGCGCTTGTTATGAAAGCGGTGTTTGTTGGCCTCCCACCAGGCGGGAAATTCGCCAAAGGCGGTCGTTTCAGGGTCTATTGCGCCGTCAAACGTCCCGATAGCGACCTCGTAATCGTTGCGCGTGTCGATCACGGCGACGTCTTCGGCTTGGATCAGAGCGTTCCATTCATTGGGGTCAACATAATGCCCGACGCGCGCTTTTGGATCGACATCGGGCTGACCCATTGTAACGATTTCGCGTTTGAGACGGACCTTCATGCGGCCAAAGGGCGGCTGGCTGGCGTGGCTTTCTTTCCATTCCAGATCAGAGCAGCCGGGCAGGGCGCGGATATGGGCAAGCGTCGCATCAATCCCGGCGCGGCTTCCGGCGATCGTTCCGTTGATGCCTTCGGGGGCAAGCAGCAGCGATCCAGTGATGCCTTGGGCCTCGCAAAGCGCAAGGAGTGGCCCGCGAATGGCTGCAGGATCGGGGAAACGGGTGAAGTGATATAGGGCGGCGATTGTATGCATAGCGCTCAAATACCGCCCCGCGCGGGCCTGCGCAAGCGCACGGTTGACGCATCCTTTTGTGCGGCCTAGGCAGTTTGGGTGAATAAGGAGAATGCCATGCGTGCTGCGAATGAAGCCCTGATTGTAATTGACGTTCAAAATGATTTTTGCCCCGGTGGCGCGCTTGCTGTTGGCGGCGGGGATGAGATCGTTGGGGGGATCAATGCGCTGATGAATGAGTTTGCTTGTGTCGTGCTGACGCAGGATTGGCACCCGGCGGATCATTCCTCTTTTGCCTCTCAGCATGGGGCCGAGCCGATGAGCATGATCGAGATGCCTTATGGCCCGCAGGTGCTTTGGCCGGATCATTGCATTATCGGCTCGAAGGGCGCCGAGTTTCATCCCGATTTAGACACTAACAAGGCCCAAATGATCATTCGCAAGGGCTTTCGGCGCGCGATTGATAGCTATTCGGCCTTCTTTGAGAATGATCACAAAACCGCCACCGGGCTTGAGGGATACCTGCGCAATCGCGGCATTGAGAAGCTGACGCTTGTTGGGCTCGCCACGGATTTCTGCGTTAATTTCTCGGCGGTGGACGGGGCCAATCTTGGCTTTGAGACGCTGGTTGATCAGAGCTTATGCCGCGCGATTGATTTTGATGGCTCGCTAGAGGCGGCGCAAAAAGGCATGATCGCGGCGGGCGTTTCGCTGCTTTGAACGGGGGTGGGCTTCGCGCTTGCCTGCGCGGCGCGCGGATGGTTTAACCGTGCCGTTCAGTAGCTCGGAGCCCCACAATGGCCGATATCGCGACCCGCGTTCATAATCACAAGTGGAAGATCGATCCGATCGTCCGCTCACTGATTGATACCGATTTTTACAAGCTGCTGATGTGCCAGTCGGTGTTTGCCAACAATCGCGACACCCAAGTCACCTTTAGCCTGATCAATCGCACCAAGACGATCCGCTTGGCCGAGATGGTTGATGAGGGCGAATTGCGCGAACAGCTTGATCATGTCCGCTCGCTCTCCCTGACGCGGGGCGAAAGCACTTGGCTGCGCGGCAATATGTTTTATGGCAAGCGCCAGATGTTTCGCTCGGATTTCATGGAGTGGTTTGAGGGGCTGCGCCTGCCGCCCTATCATCTGGAAAAGCGCGATGGGCAGTTTGAGCTGACGTTTGAAGGCTCTTGGCCCGAGGTGATGCTCTGGGAAATTCCGGCGCTGTCGATCTTGATGGAGCTGCGCGGGCGCGCGGTTCTCAACACGATGGGCAAGTTTGAATTGCAGGTGCTGTATGCCCGCGCGATGACCAAGCTTTGGGGCAAGATCGAGACATTGCGCGATGTGCCCGATCTGCGGATTGCCGATTTCGGAACGCGCCGCCGTCATTCATTTCTGTGGCAGGACTGGGCCGTTCAGGCGATGATCGAGGGGCTTGGCGAAAAGTTCGTTGGCACGTCGAATTGCCTGATCGCTCAGCGCCGCGATATTGAGGCGATCGGCACGAATGCCCATGAGTTACCAATGATTTACGCGGCTTTGGCCGATAGCGATGAGGCCCTTCGCGAGGCGCCTTACAAGGTTTTGGCCGATTGGCACGAAGAGCATTCCGGCAACCTGCGCATCATCCTGCCCGACACATACGGGACAGAGGGCTTTTTGCGCGGCGCGCCGGATTGGCTGGCGGGCTGGACGGGCATTCGCATCGATAGCGGCGATCCTGCGACAGGCGCCGAGAATGCGATCAACTGGTGGAAATCGCGCGGCGAGGATCCGACCAAGAAGCTGGTGATTTTCTCCGATGGGCTTGATGTCGATAAGATCGTTGAGCTTCAGGCGCAGTTTGCCGGGCGCGCTCGGGTTTCCTTCGGGTGGGGCACGTTGTTGACGAATGATTTCCGCGGGCTGGTGCCCGGAGATGCGCTCGCGCCGTTCTCGCTGGTCTGTAAGGCGATTTCGGCCGACGGGCGGCCAACGGTAAAGCTCTCGGACAACCCCAATAAAGCGATGGGCCCAAAGGCCGAGATCGCCCGGTATAAGCGGGTCTTTGGGGTTGGGGATCAGGAGCGGGCAGAGGTTTTGGTTTAGTTTTAGTGAGGTAGATTTTGCGTAAACTTATTATATTTGGCAATGGCTTAGGGCGTGCTCTAGACAACGATTTCTTCGATCTAGAAACGCGCATGAGAGAGGTCTGGGCGGATGAGAACTGCCTTACGCCGGAACAAAAAAGGCTTATTGCGACGTCCATCGAAGGCGTTGAGCCAGAAGAAGGGCCAAGCAGTGAGGATCAGTTGGGGAAAACGCAAATGGCGCTTGTTGCATGCGAGGTACTTGGTGATGCCGTCAATGATGGGCAGCTGGTTCATTGGCTTACAGTAGATGCCAGAGATTTTCCTTCGGCGCTTAAGAAATATTTGTTTGAAGTCGCTCGCAGTTTTCACGGCCTTAATCCTGCTAATGCCGAATACGATTTCTGGCAGGATTTCAAAAACGAATTGGTCAAATTTATTTGGACATCCAAATCACATGTTGCGACCCTGAACTATGATGATCTTCTATATGATCCGTTTAATGATGTTCAAGAAATTGATGGTGTCCGAATCCATCTTTGCGATGGATATAACGGTGTTCTTCTAGATGGGTACACACACGGCCGAGGATTTTCAAAGTTGAATATGGAGCCTGATTACTACCCTGAAAATTTCGGTTACTATATGCATTTGCATGGTTCACCACTTTTTGTCGAAGGCGATGAGCATGCGATAAAACTTAAGCGGCGAGCAATGCGACATCAGAACGTTGAACGTGATAGCCATATCGTTTTGACACACAAAACTTTTAAGCCACTCGTCATAAAAAACTCGCCCGTTTTGAGCATGTATTGGGAAAAATTGGATAAAGCGATCGATGAGGCGAGCGAGATTATTTTATTCGGGTATTCTGGCCTAGATGAACATCTAAACGCGAAAATCTCCGCGCGTCGTGGCAAAATACCAGTCAGAGTGGTTGAGCGCACCCATGAAGAAGCTGATATGCGCGCGGACTTCTGGAAAAGGGAGCTTGGAGTTGAAGCTACAATTGTTCAGTTCGACAACATTTTGGATTTTCGAGAATGGGCTAGGGAAGTCTAGAAAACGGGCCGCCACTTAGATTTTACTTCCCCGCTAATCCTCCCCCTCAACACGCCCCCGAAGCGCCTTCACCTCTCCGCGGACTTTCTTGGCTTTGATCCGCCGTTTGACTGATCCGTAGGTTGGCTTGGTCGCCACACGCCGTTTTGGGGCGGTGAGGGCGCCGCGGATGAGGGCGGCAAGGCGTTCGCGGGCGATGTCGCGGTTGCGGGCTTGCGAGCGTTCTTCGGAGACTTGGATGATGATCGCGCCTTCTTTGGTCCAGCGGCGGCCGGCGGCGCGGCGCAGGCGGCGTTTGACCGCATCGTTCAAATTGGGGGATCGCTCGGCCTCGAAGCGCAGCTCAACCGCTGTGCTCACTTTGTTAACGTTCTGCCCGCCGGGGCCGCTCGCGCGGATGAACTGCTCGGAAAGCTCCCAATCCTCAATCGCGATTTGATCGGTGATGCGCAGCATTTGGGCCTCTCGGGGCTTTAAAGACTTTAAAGAAGGGGGTCTGAAAACTTGTAAGAGTTTAAAGAAGCGGGGGGCAAAGGAAAAGGGCTGCCAAGATGCGGCAGCCCTTCGAGATTCATGGAAGATGGGCCAGTTAGGTTGCCCAATCAAGAGTGATTTGCCCGCAGGGTTGCCCGCTAAGCGCTGGTCCCCTTGATCATTCTGAACCCTCTTTCCAACATCGTCTCTGACACTGGACCACCTCCTTTCAATTCGTTTCCGTTAAGGGGATGGTGCCATAGATTTGGTATAAGTCAAAAGAAATTATACAACCTGTGCGGTGAGCCGCTTCACAATCACGCGAAACGGCACCAAAACAAGCAGGGCCAGAACGAGCTTTACACCCCAATCGGCCAGCGCCAAAGTGACCCAAAGTGGGGCGTCTGGGCCGGTTAGAAGCAAGGGTGCGCTGTCTTGTGCCCAGATGATTTCCTCATTCGCGGCGGCCGAGAAAAACGGCATGGATGCAGAGAAGGCGATGGTGAAGAAAATCGCTGTATCAAGCGCGGATCCGATGATCGAAGAGGCCAGCGGCGCGCGCCACCATGCGCCACTCCGAAGGCGATTAAATACAACAACATCAGTGAGTTGCGCGATCAAGAAGGCGATGGCCGAGCCGATAGCGACGCGAAGGGCGACAGCTGCGCCCGTGATGCCCGGCGCGAATTCGATGGTGATTTGGGTGCCGATGAGCGAGCAGATGATGCCCGCGATGAAGCCTGCGAAAATCACTTTGCGCGCAGCATTTGCGCCGTAGACGCGGTTCATCACATCCGTGACGAGAAAAGCAATCGGATAGGTGAAGGCGCCCCAGGTGAGAAGCCCGTCAAGTATCAGAAATTGCACGAGAATATTAGAGGCCACAACGACGTCGGCCATGGCGATGATGCCATAAAAGATACGCATGATATGTTCCGTTTTATCAAGGTTGCGGAGACTTGGCCCCGAATGGGACGGGCGGCTGATACCGCTATTCGGCGGCCTCTACAAGGGGCTCCGTCAGGGTATATTCAACAATTTCGTTGCGTTGGAAGGCGCGGAAATTGTTGTCAGAAACCATTGTGAGGCGGATGTTTTCGTCACCGTCGCGCCATACCGAGATGCCCTCAAGATTGTCATGCAGGCCGAGCGGGGATTGGATCAAGAGGCGTTCATCAGTGAGGGATTTTTCGCCCATTTTAAAGCTGCGAACGCGGGATGTGAAACCCAGAAGTATCAGAGATCGTTCAAGAATATAGAGCCTGCCATCGGGGCCGATGTCTGCGCCGACGAGGAGGTAATCGCCGCTGCGCGGGATTGAAAACGGCTGATCCCATACACCGTTTTTGAAGCGATAGATCGGGAAGGGCCGTGTGATTTCGCCCGAGCGTTCGGGCATGGTGTAGAGGGTTCCATTGGCGTCAATCGCGAGGGCTTCGAGGGAGGAATTGTTCTGCATGTTCTTGAAGTCTGGATGGCGGGGCAGGGCTTTGGCATCGCTTTGCGGCGTGGCATAGGACCAGACGCGATGCTCGCTTTCAAAGGAGATGTAGATCGTGCCGTCTTCGGCGATGGCGAGGCCTTCTGCATCATCGAAGTATCGCGGCATTTCAGGGCCATTTAGGCCGTGCAGCGCCGAGATTGAGAAGTTTTCGACGGATGCTATCGCCCTGTTTTCGCGGGTAAATATGCCTGTTGCGATGAAGCCGCGATCCGAGATGGCGGTAAAGGCGAGGCCGTCTGGCGCAAGTTCGATCCCGGAAAACCCGCCGAAAGCGGGATCGCTGCTCGCCCATGCAAAGCTGCTCACGAAGCGGGCTTGAGGCTCGCTTTGCGCTTGGGCAAAGGCTGGTCCGGTGCTTGTGACGATCGCCGCAGCGATCAGCGCGCGGAGAGAACGCCGGAGCATTGTTGTGGTAGATCAGCAAGGGTGAGTTCGCGGCGCGGTTTGGGCGGCGGCGCGTTTGGATCGCGTGGCTTTGGGGGGGGCGGGTTGAGAATATCGCTCACCCATTTTTGCGCATCTGCGCAGCCGTCGCCTGGCGGAGGTGGAGCTTGATCAACACAGCCTTTTGCCCCGCGAGGGCAGTTCAGACGGACGTGAAAATGGTAATGATGTCCGTACCATGGGCGGATTTTGCGCAGCCAGCTGCGATCGCCTTTTTCGTCCTTACACATCTGCACTTTGGCGCCGGGAAAGACGAAAATGCGCGCAACGGCCGGATCAGAAGCGGCGGCTTTGAGCACTTGGTGATGCTGGGGTGTCCAGCTTTCATTGACGTAGGCCCCTTTGGAGCGGCGCATGGAAATCGAGGAAATATTTTCCCGCTCGGTCGTGCTGAGGTTAAGCCGCGAGGGCGGCAGCATCCAGATATCCGCGTCTAGCCCAAGCTGATGCGAGCGGTGCCCGGTAAGCATCGGTCCGCCGCGTGGCTGCGAGATATCGCCGATATAGAGCCCTTGCCAGCCGGGCTGTTTTGCAGCCTTGGCGCTGAGCCGTTTGAGGTAGGCGATCATTTCGGGTTGGCCCCAATTGCGGTTGCGCGAAAGGCGCATCGCTTGCCATGTCGGGCCTGTTTCGGGAAGCTGGACCGCGCCCGCTTGGCAGCCTTTTGCATAGCCACCATAGGGCGCGTTGGGTTGCGCTGAGCCGCGCTTTGCCGCGCCAAAGAGTTGTTTCGCGGGCTGTGAATTGCTTTTGGAAACAGTGGGCTGATGTGTGGCCTGGCTTGGGGCTTCGGGCGCGCCAGAGCAGGCCGCGACAAGAAGCCCGAGGGCTATTGCTCTTGTGATCCGGACCATTCTTTTGCTCCTGCGCCATTAGGTTTCACCCAGATTAGCAGGATCAGACCTAAAAGAAAAAGCACAATCAGTGGCGAGATGCCCAAACGCTGTGATCCGGTGAAATCGGTTGTAAGCGCGATGGCACCCGGCGCGATGAAGGATGTCGCTTTGCCCGCGAGCGCATAGAGCCCGAAGGCTTCGGTCATGCGCTCTGGGTTGGCTTGGCGTACCATCATTGAGCGGCTGGAGGCTTGGATCGCCCCGCCTGCGGCCCCGATCAAGCAGCCGCAGATGTAAAATGCGATATCGGGCATGGATGAGCCGGCCTCGACGGGGATGAAAAGAACCGATGTGCGGGTGATGGTGACAACGGTAATGGCGACGGCCGTAAGCACGATGATACAGACAAGGATCACCGGTTTGGGGCCAAAGCGCGCATCTGCTTGGCCGCCGATCCACGCAAAGATTGCGCCGGTGATGGCCGCGAGAATACCAAAGATACCAATGTCTTGGGCTTCCCAACCGAGCACACCAAAGGCGTAGATGCCGCCAAAAGTATACATCCCGTTCAAAGCATCGCGGTAGAACATTGAGGAAAGCAGATAGGCAGAGAGGCCTTTTTGGCTGGGCAGGCTTTTAAGGGTGCGGCCCAGATCGCGCAGACCTTGGGTAAAGGAGGTTTTGATCTGATTTGCGGCGCGTGGCGCGTCCTTCACCCATAGGAAGAAGGGGATCATAAAGACGACATACCAGATGGCCGAAAATGGCCCGACAAAGCGCGTGCCTTCGCGGGCTTCTGGATCGAGGCCAAAGACTGGTGCGAGGCCAAGGAAAGTTTTGCCCTCTGAGTTTTCCGCAAAGAAAAACAGGGTCAAAACCAGCGCGAGAATGCCGCCAACATAGCCCCAAGCCCAGCCATTGCCGGAAATGCGGCCAACGTCTTCTGGTCCGCCAAGCTCGGGCAGCATGGCGTTGGTGAAGATCGTTGCCAGCTCCATGCCGATCATGCCGATGCCAAAATAAAACAATGTCATTTTCACATCAAGCGCGCCGGGCGCGGCGAGCCAAAGCCCCGTACAGCCGATAACATAAAGCGCTGAGAAACCCCAAATCCAAGGCAGGCGGCGCCCTCGACTATCCGCGATTGAGCCAAAGATCGGCGCAAGCACCGCGATGGAAAGCCCCGCAACCGTTAGCCCGTATCCCCAATAGGCTTGGGCCTCGGCTTTCGCGGCGGTTTCGGCCATGCCGGAGGCCATCAATTGATCCGAGACAATCTCAGCGAAATAGGGGCCAAAGATGAAGGTCAGGAGCAGCGTTAGAAAAGGCTGGCTGGCCCAATCAAACATCATCCAGCCCCAAACGCGCTTGCGCATTGTCACTTCAGCCATGGTTTTTCCCTCTCCCAGCACTTGGTTGGGATAGAACAGGCAAAGCGTCATTGGCGCAATAGACTTGTGCGTTTTGGCGCGTTTAGCTGCGCTCGGGTGGCCAAGGGCGGGCGGCCTCGGCCTCAACCCAGGTATTGATCCACGCGGGCAATTCGGGGCTTTGCGGGGGGACATTCAACAGCTTGGCCATATGATGCGGATCGACGATCCCGTCCTTACCGGCGATCGCAACACGGTAGATCGCCTGATTGGCGCATTGGTCGTCCGTCTTCCAGATCGACTGTTCGACGTAAACAAACCGATTGTCCCAACCGATCACACGGCTTTGCGTTTCGAAGCGGTCAAAGGCTTTGATCCGGCGGCGATAGCGCACCACAACGCCCGCCATTGCCACGCTCCAACCTTCGCGCCGCACCATGCTAAACATGCCCGAGCGCATAAACAGCGGGATGCGGGCAAGATCGAGCAGGCTCAAAGTGCGGCCGTTGTTCAGCTCAAACGCGAAATCGAGATCCCACGGCCAGCAAATATGATGTGAAATATGTACCTCGCCGACCTTTAGGTGCGGCGCGTTACGGAATTTAAAGATTTCTTTGGCAAGGCGTATGAATGGGAACATGCGATTTGTTTCCAGTGCTTTGCGCGGGGCGTCAACTTGGACGTAGCGGCACAGATGCCTTGCAAGGGCGCGCGTGAGCCCATAGATAAACGGTTGATCAAAAACCAGTCAGGATGAATGCCACATGGGCTCGCTGTTTCAAATACTTATGATGATCCTCGGCATCGTCAAAACGATCATGATCGTCCATATCATCATGAGCTGGTTGATTAATTTCCAAGTTCTTAATCTGCGCCAGCCGCTGGTTTATCAAATTTGGGATGGGCTGAACCGCTTGCTTGAGCCGATCTATACGCGCATCCGCCGCTTTTTGCCGCCGATGCAGGGGATCGATCTCGCGCCGCTCGTGGCCTTTGTGATCATCTATGCGCTGCAGATTATCCTCACGCGCAATGCAGGCTTCTTCCTTTGAAGGGCCTCGCTAGGGCTTGTTTGCAAGCGGCCTTCATGGGATGACCTGTCTCTAATAAGAGCAGCTTTACCCATAACAAACGCGCAGGCCTATGCCCTCAGCCGAAACGCTTCTTTCTTCTGTCTTTGGCTTTGGCGAATTTCGCCCGGGCCAACAAGAGATTGTGAGCGCTGTTGCGGCGGGCGAGAACGTTTTGGCGATTATGCCAACGGGCGGCGGGAAATCTCTTTGTTTTCAATTGCCCGCCTTGATGCGCGAAGGGGTCACGGTTGTGATCTCGCCGCTGATTGCCTTGATGCGCGATCAGGTGCGCGCGCTGCGCGAGGCAGGCGTTGCGGCGGGGGCGCTTAATTCCGGCAATACCGATGAAGAGACGGATGCGATCTACGCCGCGCTTGATGCGGGCGAGCTGAAGCTTTTGTATATGGCGCCAGAGCGGCTTGCTTCGGGCGGCACGCTCAATTTGTTGCGCCGGATCAATACAAGCATGATTGCGGTCGACGAGGCGCATTGTGTTTCGCAATGGGGCCATGATTTTCGCCCTGATTACCTGCGTATTGGTGCGCTGCGCGAGGCGCTGGATGTTCCGCTTGCGGCCTTTACGGCCACGGCGGATGAAGAAACCCGGGCCGAGATTATCACGCGCCTGTTTGGCACCTATATTCCCCAAACATTTCTGCATGGCTTTGATCGGCCCAATATTCACCTCGGCTTTGCTGTAAAGGATGGGCCGCGCCGCCAGATCCTTGAATTTGCCGCGGCGCGCCAAGGGCAATCGGGGATTGTGTATTGCGGCACACGGGCCAAAACCGAAACGCTTTCCCAAGCGCTGCGCGAAGCGGGCCATTCTTCGGCGGCCTATCACGCAGGGCTTGATCCCGAAGTGCGGCGCGATGTGGAGCGGCGGTTTCAGCAGGAAGATGGGCTGATTGTTGTGGCAACGGTGGCCTTTGGCATGGGGATTGATAAGCCGGATATTCGCTGGGTCGCGCATGCGGACCTGCCCAAAACGGTTGAAGGGTATTACCAAGAGATTGGCCGCGCTGGGCGCGATGGCGCGCCGGCTCAAACGCTGACGTTGTTTGGCCCGGATGATATCCGTTTTCGCAGAAGCCAGATTGATGAAAGCCCTGCGCCTTATGAAAAACGCGCAGCGGATCACGTGCGTTTGAACGCGCTTTTGGGGCTGGCTGAATCGCAGACTTGTCGGCGCATCGCACTGCTTGGCTATTTCGGCGAGACCGGGACAAAGGCCTGCGGCAATTGCGATCTTTGCGATACGCCAGCGAAATTGTTTGATGGGACAGAGGCGGTGCGCAAGGCGCTCTCGGCCATATTGCGCACGGATGAGACCTTTGGTGCGGGCCATTTGATCGATATTTTGATGGGCACTGAAACAGACAAAGTGCGCCAGCGTGGCCATGCCGATTTACCGACTTTTGGGGTCGGCAAAGAATATGACCGCCGCCAGTGGAACGCCATTTTTCGCCAGATGATGGGGCAGGATTTGATCCGCCCCAATCCAGAGCGCCACGGCGCCTTGTTCATGACCGATCCTGCCCGCCCGATCCTACGCGGCGAGGCCGAAGTCGTCCTGCGCGAGGATACATTTAAGAAGGCCGGAAAGAGCAGTTCAACGCGCGTCAAAGCGCTGGTGAGCGAAGAGGATGCGCCCTTGCTATCGGCATTGAAGGCAAAGCGGCGCGCGCTGGCGGAGGCTGCAAAGGTTCCTGCCTACATTATCTTCAACGATAAAACGCTAATTGATATGGCGGAAAAACGGCCCGGAAATTTGGATGCAATGGCCGGAATTACAGGCGTTGGGGCGACCAAACTTGAGCGCTATGGCGCTATGTTTCTCGAGGTGATCACCGGGGATGCGCCTGCGCAGGTTCATCCAAAGCGGCGCGCATTGGCAACGCGCGGCGATGCGGGCGCGATATTTGATTTGCTGTTTGAGACCCAGGCGGCTTTAGCGCGCGGTGAGTGCGGAACGCAAAAGCCACTGTCTTGCAGCACCACGCATCTGACCAAGATTGTTTCTCAAAAGCCCCGCGATCTCGCGGCTCTTGAGCGAATTTTGGGCGACAAGCGCGTCGAGCGTTTTGGCGACGCTTTCCTTGAGATTTTGCACGCCGATTGAGTGCGACCTAGGAGTGCGCGGACTGGCCGTCTTTTTCCGGTGGCTTTGGTAGCAATTGGTCGCCCAACGGGTTTTCCCAAGTTGTTTCAGGAAGAATTTCAGGCGCATCCATTGGGTCCAAGGGGCCGGGGGCTTTGACGGGCTCTTCACTTACGGGAATTGGCGATGTTTCTTCTGGGGAGGCCGTGTGAGGCGCTTTGATAGGCGAGATTTCGGTTGGCGTTTCAACAGGTGCGGTTGGCGGAAGCGGCGCAGAAGGCAAGGCCTCCAAGGTCGGTGTGGGCGCCGCCTGTGATAGGGGTGCTGGTGCTGCGGGTTCGCTCGGCGCAGTTTCAACCAATGGCGGCTGAACCGGCGCGCAGCCTTGCGGGGCCTCTTCTTCGATGCGCCCAATGATGGCGGCTTTGCGGAGCGGCTTTGTTAGGTAGTGATCAAGGCCCGCGGCGAGGATTTCTTGGTCGTCTCCTGCCATTGCATGGGCGGTGAGGGCGACAATTGGAATATGCCCGCCGCTTTGCGCTTCAAGCGCGCGGATTTGGCGGGTGGCTTCTTTTCCATCGACCTCTGGCATCGAGATATCCATGAAAATAAGATCGGGCGAGAAGCTTTGATATAGCTCGATGGCTTCGCGGCCGTTGCTCGCGAAGGTGAGCTCAATATCGAGGGTTTTGACCATTTTTCTAAAGACGAGCTGGTTGGTTTTGTTGTCTTCGGCGGCAAGGATTCGCATTTTGCGCGCTTCCAGTGGTGCAGGGATTTCAGGCGCGCGCGATACAGGGATTTCTGGCGCAGCTTGCGGCAGTTCTTCGGGTTCTTCAACGGCAAGCGTTGCCTCGATCTGCGGCGGCACGGGCGCTTCAGCTTCGACGGTTTCAACAGGAGCATCGGGGGAAGGCGTCTCGAGAGGCGCTAGGTCAACGGGCGCGGGCAAGTCTGCCTCAGGCTCAACCACCGAGCTTGCCTCAGGCTCAACCACCGAGCTCGCCTCAGGCTCAACAACCGAGCTCGCCTCTGGCTCAACAACCGGGGCTGCCTCAGGCTCACCAACCGGGGCGGGCGTTTGGGGCATTTCAACAATTTCGATCAGAGGTGCGGGCTCAGCTTGAGCAGGTATCGAGATTGGGTTTTGTTTGGGTGCTTCGAGATCAGACAGTGTTTGGGTGAGATCACGGCGCAGCAGGGGCTTTTGCAGCATTTTGGTGCCTTGGAGGCTCAATTTGCTGGCCGAGACAGGTCCGGCCGTCATCAGGAGTATGGGTGTTTCGCCTTGGACTGCGCGGATATCCTGAACGAGCGCGTCGATGTCGACACCAGGCAAGGACTGGTCGATGAGATATATGTCGCCCGGCGCAGGCCAAGCTTGGCGCAGCGCGTCATGGCTATCAAATTCAGCAACTTCGAGACCAAGGCGGCGCAGTTGCTTTTCAACGATTGAGCGATGCGCCTCTTGATGGTCAATGAGAACAGCGCGGTGAATCCAGCTTGGCACTGTGATGGTCCGTTCGTTTGCGGGTTCTGCGACGGGCATTGTGATGTGAAAGCCAAAACAGGACCCTTGGCCGTATTCGCTTTCGGCCCAGATTTCGCCGCCCATCAAGACAACCAATTCTTTGGTGATGGCTAGGCCAAGGCCAGTTCCTTCGAACTTGCGATTGCGCTCATCTTCGACCTGGTTGAAGGAGCCGAAAACATGTTCGATCATGTCGGGTCGGATGCCGATGCCGGTATCTTCGACGGAGACATGCACGCGCTCTTCGATGCCGTCGCCTTGGGGGAGGCCAACAGCGCGGATTAGGACATGGCCTTTGTCGGTGAATTTCACCGCATTGCCGATTAGGTTGATCAAGATCTGACGCAACCGCCCGGAATCGCCAATAAATTTAGCAGGCAGGAACATATCGAAATCGATAATCAGATCGACGCCTTTTTCATGCGCGGCAGGCTGAAGCAGGATGACAACCTCGTGGATGCAGCGCTCCAGATCGAATTCGGCGGAATGCAGGATAAGCTTTTCGGCTTCGATTTTGGAGTAATCGAGCACGTCATTGATCAGGCCAAGCAGCGCCTCGCCAGAGCTTTTGATTGTATTGACATAGAGGCGCTGTTCTTCATCAAGAATGCCCTCGGTAAGCAACTCGGCCATGCCAACGACGCCGTTCATTGGGGTGCGCAGCTCATGGCTCATATTGGCAAGGAAGGCGGATTTGGCGCGGTTGGCCGCCTCGGCCTTGTTGCGCGCCTCTTTCAGCTCGCTTTCATATTTGATCGTATCGGTAATATCGAGCGCGAGCGAAACCATATCGCCATCGCGCGAGCGACGATCAATGCATTTGATATAGGTGCCGTTCCAGAGGCGAATTGTGACCGGTTCAATCACCTGGCCATACCAACGGGTTAGCGCCATATCGATCCATTCGCGCCGCGAGAATTTGCCGATATCTACGAGGCCTTCATCGACCATAAGATGAACAACTTCCTCGTAGGAAATCCCCATTTTGACCATTTCGAGATCTTCAAACAGGCCCAGATAGGCGCCATTTGCGGCGATCATCACATCTTTTTGGTCAAAAACCGCGAAGCCATCATCGATTGTTTGGACCGAATCCCATAGGCGGCGCTCAGCGATCGTGACGGCTTGGTTGGCGCGTTCTAGATCCTCAAGGACCTGATCATTGCGTCCGCGCAAAACTTCGGTTTCTTCGCGCTTGACGATAATTTCGTTGGAAAGGCTGCGCGCATGTCTCTCAAGCTTTTGATTTGCTTTGAAAAGTTCGGCTTGCTTGGATTCAAGTAGACGTTCGGCGGCAAGCCTTGCGCGGCGTTCGTGTGCAAAATCATCAGTTTGGCTCATGCCCATTCTCTCCGTCAGTCGCAGGCTGTTTCTGGCGCTACGTTTCGGCATTTTGGCGCAATGAAGTGAACAGGGCCTTAACCGAGATGAATGGGCGGCGGGGAATCATTTGATCCTGTGGGCTGGGCTGTGCGAGCATGGGATATTATTAAAAAGGAGATTTTGATGCGCTGGGTTTCTCAAGGGTTTGCGGCATTGGCCGTTGTTATGTTTTCCACGCTTCCGGCGTTCGCCGAGGGCCCAATTCCAGAGCGGCGCATCGCCATCTCGCGTAACGTAGATTTTTACGGCGCAGACTTGGCCAATATTTTCGATGTGACATTGGAGGCCTGCCAAATCGCTTGCCTTTCAAATGCCCGGTGCGAGGCCTTTACATATAACAGCCGCTCGCAGTCCTGTTTCCCGAAGTCTTCTATCTCTGAGCGGGTTGAATATGAGGGCGCGATTTCGGCGCAGGTTTTGGCCAGCGATCCAAGGGTTTTGGCGCGGGCTGATGCGCGGGTAGGTGAGCTGAGCTTTTTGAGCAGCCGCGATATTGCGCGCGCGCGTGACATGGCCGAAAGCTTGCCGCGCGATCATGCCGTTGGCAGCTGGAGCGTTGAGGATTTTTTACGCAGTCAGGAAAAGGCGCGCGGTGAGGATCGTTTGAGCGATGCGCGCTGGTTTACGGGGGCTGCGATCGTTTTGTCGGATGCGCCTGATCTTTGGGTCGATTATGCGGTGCAATCGCTGGAATTTGCCGCGACGCGTAATAACGATAAGCGCAAGTATCAGCTGTCTGCCATTGATGCGTCGATCAACGGGTATTTGCGGGCGGAATCCGCGCCTATTCGTGCCTCTGCTTTGGCGGTGATGGCGCAGGCGTTTGAGACGCAGGGGCGGGGCCGCGATATGATCCCGGCGCTTCGTTTGGCCCAAGCGTTGCAGCCCCGTGATGATACGGCGCGCGCGCTTGACAAGGCGATTGGCAAATATGGGTTTCGCGTGATTGAGCACCGCGTTGATAGTGATGCCGCACAGCCGCGGATTTGCGCGGAATTCTCCCAGAGCTTGGTTGAGAGTGGCGTCGATTATGATCCCTTTGTGCAGGTTGAGGATGCAGGTCTTGTGGCCGAGGCAGAGGGGCATCAGCTTTGTCTGTCTGGCGTCAAGCACGGCGCGCGCTACCGGGTGACTTTGCGCGAAGGCCTTCCGGCCGCATCGGGCGAAGTTTTGACGCGTTCTGTTGATTTGGTGCTTTATGTGCGCGATCGCGAGCCGAAGGTTTGGTTTCCTGGGCGGGGCT
Source organism: Halocynthiibacter sp. (assembly GCA_047631555.1). Lineage (GTDB taxonomy): Bacteria > Pseudomonadota > Alphaproteobacteria > Rhodobacterales > Rhodobacteraceae > JBLHZY01. Next base: position 357,618 of record JBLHZY010000002.1, read on the forward strand.
ATATCCTGCCTGCCGGTGGGCCTGTGGCTTTGCCGCTTTCGGGGGTGAATGTAAGTGAGGTGGCGCTGACGCTTTCGAAGGTTTCGGATCGCAATTTGGTGCGTGCTGTGCGCGAGGATTTCTTTGGGGCGCGCATGTCGTATTGGATGGGTAAGCAGTTTAACCGCGACATTGCGCAAGAGGTTTGGTCCGGTACGGGCACGCTTGAGATGCAGCTCAATACAGACGTGACAACACGTTTGCCGATTGGCGAAGGTGCGGGGGATTTGGAGCCGGGAGTTTATGTGCTTTCGGCGCGGGTTCCGGGCGGGGATGACTATGATGATCCGACGGCGACACAGTGGTTTGTTGTCTCTGATCTTGGCTTGGCGACGATGCAGGGCAGTGATGGATTGCATGTGTTCGTGCGCTCGCTTGGCTCGGCTGATCCGCTTGAGGGCGCGGAGGTGACGTTGCTTTCAAACGCGAATGCGGTGCTGGGAACGGCTTTGAGCGATGCGCAGGGCTATGCGCTTTTCGCGCCAGGGCTTTCGCGCGGATTGGGGGCCAAAGCGCCTGCGATGATCAGCGTGAAGCGGGTGGATGGTTCCAATGAACTGGACGATTTGGCGTTTTTGCCGCTGGAGGGGCCTGCGTTTGATCTTTCAGATCGCGGCGTCGAGGGGCGCGCGCCTGCGGGGCCAATTGATGTTTTCCTCACAACAGATCGCGGCGCATACCACGCAGGCGAAGTGATCCATGCGACGGCTTTGGCGCGCGACCCAAAGGTTGCCGCGCTTGAGGGCTTGCCGCTTACGGCCGTTTTGAGCCGCCCAGATGGGGTTGAATACAGTCGCGGATTGGCGCAATCGGTTTTGGCTGGTGGGCATGTCTTTGCATTGCCTGTTGGCGCAACTGTTGCGCGCGGGACGTGGCGTTTGGCGCTTTACTCTGATCCTGAGGCGCCCTCCTTGGCCGAAACCACGGTTTTGATCGAGGATTTCTTGCCCGAGCGGATCGATTTTGATCTGGCCTTGCCAGAGGGCGATTTACAGGCCAGCGACCATGCGCCGCTTAGCATTGATGCGCGATACCTTTATGGCGCGCCTGCGGGCGGGCTTGAGATTGAGGGCGAAGTTCAACTGATTGCGGCGCGCGGCTTGGCAGATTATCCGGGCTATCGTTTTGGCCGCCACGATCAGCGCTTTGACAGCATTGGCGCGGGGCTGCCTGCGGGCTTGCGCACGGATGCGCAAGGCAAAGCGATTGTTGAAATGCGCCTTCCGGTGATTGATCAAGAAGGCCGGGCAGCGCGCCCCTTAGAGGCGCGGATTACAGCGCGCATTTCCGAAGGCTCAGGCCGCCCGGTTGAGCGCGAAATCATCCGTGCCGTGGCGCCGACAGGCGCGATGGTTGGGATCAAACCTGCGTTTGAAGATGATCTAGAAGAAGGCGCAATGGCGCGCTTTGATGTGCTTACCTTGGGCGCGAATGGCGCGCCTGAAGCGATGGATTTGGTTTGGGAAGTGAACCGCCTGACGACCAATTATCAATGGTATACCGCTGGCGGCGATTGGAACTGGGAGCCGGTGACATCGCGCAAGCGGATCGCTTCGGGCGCGATCACATCGACAGGCGATGGCGCGCCGGTTCAGATCGAAGCCCAAACCGATTGGGGCCAGTATGAGCTTCGGATAACCCGCGCGGATGGCGGCCAGTATACGGCAGGTTCGGTTGGGTTTTCTTCTGGCTGGTATGCGGCTGAGGGCGCAACAGATACGCCGGATATGCTGCAAGTCTCCCTTGATGCGCAGGCTTATTCTGTCGGCGATACCGCCCGTTTGCGCATCAATGCGCGCGATGCAGGCAAGGCGTTGATTACGGTGATGTCGAACCGCTTGATCGATATGAAGGCGGTCGAGCTTGCCCAAGGAGAGAGCGAAATTGATCTACCTGTGACGGATGAATGGGGTGCGGGTGCTTATGTCACCGCGACGCTTATTCGCCCGCTTGATCGGGCCGGGTCGCGCAACCCAACCCGCGCTTTGGGGCTTGCTTACGCGCCTGTCGCGCCGGGCAAACGGGCGCTTAAGGTGGCCTTTGATATGCCGGAGGAGGCCGCACCGCGCGGCCCGATGGATATTGCTCTGCGGGTGAGCGGGGCTGCGCCGGGCGAGCAGATTTATGCAACGATTGCTGCGGTGGACGTCGGCATTCTCAATCTCACAGGTTTCGCGGCACCCGATCCAAGTGAATACTATTTCGGCCAGCGCCGTCTTGGGATGGGGCTTCGGGATATTTATGGACGGCTGATTGATGGCATGTCTGGCGCGATGGGAACAGTGCGCTCTGGCGGCGATGCGATGGCGCAGATGCGGATGCAATCGCCCCCGCCGACCCAAGAACTGATGGCGGCTTTCTCTGGCCCGCTTGAGGTTGGGGCGGATGGCATGGCGCGCACGCAGATTGATTTGCCCGCGTTTAATGGCACTGTGCGCTTGATGGCTGTGGCGTGGTCTTTGAGCGCAATTGGGCAAGCGGACACAGATGTTTTGGTGCGTGATCCTGTCGTGCTGACCGCTACATTGCCGCGCTTTATGGCGCCGGGGGATCGCGCGCGGATGCTGCTTGAGATCGCCCATGCGAAAGGGCCTTCTGGGCCGATTGAGCTTGGCTTTGTCGCAGATGGATTGGCGCTTGATCTGCGTGGTCTCTCGCAAGACCTTGAGATCAAAGAGGGCCAAAAGCTTGCACTCAACATCCCGCTTGAGGCCCTATCCCCGGGTGATCACAGCATCAAAATATCGCTCAAAACGCCGGGCGGTGAGCAGCTTTCGCAGACGATTGCGATGGCGGTTCGGCGCAACGATCCAGAGATCACCCAAACGCGCCGCCTCTCTCTTGCGTCGGGCAAAAGCTTTACCCTGTCGCGAGATGTTTTTGCCGGGCTTGCGCCGGGAACTGGGCGCGCCTCGCTCGCCATCGGACCGCTGGCGCGCTTTGATGTGCCGGGGCTGTTGCAGGCGCTTGATCGCTATCCATATGGCTGCACCGAGCAAGTGACCTCTCGTGCGCTGCCGCTGCTCTACCTTGATGAGGTGGCGACAGCGATGGGGCTTGGTTCGCGCGATCAGGTGAGCCTGCGGATCAGCCAAGCAATTGGGGCGGTTCTGGCCAATCAAGATAGCAACGGGGCCTTTGGGCTTTGGGGGGCTGGTTCGGGCGATTTGTGGCTTGATGCCTATGTTTCGGATTTCCTCTCAAGGGCGCGCGCCCAAGGGCATGACATCCCCGATAAGGCGTTTCGCGGCGCAATGGATAACCTGCGCAACCGAGTGAACTATGCCGCTGATTTCGATGAAGGCGGTGGTGAGCTTGCCTATGCGCTTTATGTTTTGGCGCGCGAAGGGGCGGCCTCGGTTGGCGATCTGCGCTACTATGCGGATGTAAAGCGCGATGCCTTTACCTCGCCGCTTGGTGCGGCCCAGCTTGGCGCGGCTTTGGCGGCTTACGGCGATCCAACGCGGGCGGATCGGATGTTTCGTCGGGCTGGGTCTTTGCTTGCGGATCAAGGCGATGGGTCTCGCCAAACGTGGCGCGCGGATTACGGCACGCCACAGCGCGATGCGGCGGCTGTATTGACGCTGGCTGTTGAGGCGGGTTCAAACGCGGTTGATCGTGAAAGCCTGAGTGCGCGCTTGTCACCCCGCGCAGGAACGCGCGCGCTGTCGACGCAAGAGCGCGTCTGGCAATTGCTGGCGGCAAATGCGCTGATTGGGGATGGCAGTGGGGCCGAGGGGATTTTGCTCAACGGCGCGGTGCCAAGCGGGCCATTGGTGCGCGCGCTCGATGACCAACCCGGCGCGCAAAACGCTGTGTTTGACAACACCTCCGCGCGCGATGTTCAGCTCACCCTGACAACCTTCGGCATCCCCGAAGTGGCCGAGCCAGCAGGCGGCAATGGCTATGCGATCACGCGCGAATATTATTCGATGGACGGGGCGCCGATTGATCCGGCAAATATTGTGCAAGGCGCGCGCATGGTGGCTGTGCTGAACGTTCAGCCTTGGAGCAATTCAGAGGCGCGCTTGATGATTTCGGATCCGCTGCCAGCGGGCTTTGAGATTGATAATCCGAACCTGCTGCGCGCGGGCGATATTGCTGCGCTTGATTGGCTCAAAGTGATGCGCAACACTGAGACGACCGAGTTTCGCGCGGATCGCTTTTTGGCGGCTGTTGATTGGCGCTCGGAGGATGCGTTTCGCTTGGCCTATGTTGTCCGCGCGATCACGCCGGGTGCGTTTCATCATCCCGCCGCCAGCGTTGAAGACATGTACCGCCCAACGTTTCGCGCCCATAGCGAGACGGGCCGCGTTGTGATTGCGGCGCAGTAGGCCGGCATGGTGCACCGCGCGCTCATAGGGCTGGTTATCGCGCTGTTTCTGGCGGCTTTTGGGCGCGATCAGGCGGATGATTGGATTGCGCGCACAGAACTTCCGGCTTTGGTGCAGCGTCATTCCCAAGAGGTGCTGGCGCGCGATGGCGCTTTGCTGCGCGCCTATCCGGTGGCGGATGGGCGCTGGCGGCTTCAGGGCGCCCTTTCGAGCACAGATAAGCGCTTTATCGAGATGTTGATCGCTTATGAGGATAAGCGCTTTTATCGCCATCATGGTGTTGATCCGATTGCTTTGATGCGCGCCGTTGGGCAGGCTGTGCAGAGCGGTGAGATCGTTTCGGGCGGCTCGACATTAACGATGCAAGTCGCGCGGCTTTTGGAGGAGGGGCCAACGGGATCGTGGCGCGGTAAACTGCGCCAAGCGCGGGTTGCTCTCGCTCTGGAACGCAAGCTGAGCAAAGCGGAAATCCTTGATCTCTATCTGGCGCGCGCGCCTTACGGGGGCAATATTGAAGGGCTGCGCGCCGCCTCGCTCGCTTGGTTCGCCAAAGAACCTGCCCGCCTGACCCCGGCTCAAAGCGCGCTGCTTATTGCTCTGCCGCAATCCCCCGCCGCCCGCCGCCCAGATCGCCACCAAGAGGCAGCGAAATCCGCCCGCGATCGTGTGCTGTCCCGGCTTGCAAGGTCTGGCACTGTGTCGGCGGATGAAGCCCAAGCTGCCTTGCGCGATCCAATCCCAACTGCACGGTACAGCTTTCCAAAAAACGCCCCGCATTTGGCCGACCGTTTGCGCCGCGAAGCCCCCGATGCCCCCCGCATCCAAACAAGCATCGATGCCGCGCTTCAGGCCAAGGTCGAGGCGCTTGCTGCGAATGCTGCGCGCGCCTATCCCGATCTAACCGCAGCGCTGATCATTGCCGATCATCAAAGCGGTGCAATCCGCGCTTATGTTGGCTCGGCCGGCTATAGCGATGCACGCCTTGGCTATGTCGATATGGCAGCGGCGATCCGCTCGCCCGGCTCAACACTTAAGCCGCTGATCTATGGGCTCGCTTTTGATCAAGGCCTCGCTCACCCCGAAACCGTTATCGAGGATCGCCCGACCGCCTTTGGCAGCTATGCCCCGCAGAATTTCGATGGCCGTTTTCGTGGAACCATCGGCCTGCGAGAGGCTTTGATGCAATCGCTCAATATTCCCGCCGTAGCCCTTACCCAAGCCATTGGCCCTGAGCGGCTAATGGCAGGCCTGCGCCGCGCGGGCGTTGAGGCGCAATTGCCCGGGTCGGATGCGCCGGGCCTCGCGGTTGCGCTTGGCGGTGTTGGGATTTCATTGGAGGATATGGTGCAACTTTATGCGGGCATCGCGCGCGGCGGCGAAAGCATTGCACTTTCCCCGCAACCGCAAACCTCAACCGGTTCAAGCGCGCGCATCCTCTCACAGGAATCCGCTTGGCATATTGGCAATATCCTCGCCGGAATTGCCCCGCCAGCGGGCGCCGCCCGTAATGGCCTTGCCTACAAAACAGGGACCTCTTATGGCCACAGAGATGCTTGGGCCATCGGCTTTGATGGGCAGCATGTTATCGGCGTTTGGCTTGGCCGCGCAGATGGCACGCCCGTTCCTGGGGTCTTTGGCGGCGAGCTTGCTGCGCCCGTGCTTTTTGACGCCTTTGCGCGCCTCAAACCAAAGACTGAGCCGCTCACGCCCCCACCACCAGCGACCCTGATCGCAAGCAACGCGATGCTTCCAACCCCGCTTCAACATTTCCGCCCGCGTGATGCCCTTTTCGCGGCACCATTGGATGCGCCAAAGCTGGCCTTTCCGCCAAATGGCGCGATCCTTGCTGCTGCGCCTCGCTTGATTGCAAAAGTTGAAAAAGGCCGCCCGCCGTTTATTTGGCTGCTAAACGGGGCCGCTATCCAAAGCGCATCTTATGAGCGCCAAGCAGAACTGCCTTGGCCGGGAAGCGGTTTTTCCACGCTGGCTGTGATCGATGCAGATGGTAGAGCAGCGCGCGCCCGATTTGAGCTGGAATAAGCTCTCTATGTTCCAGGCCCGCCGACTTTTTCTTGGTGCCAATACTCCCGCCGGAGGCACCTTTGGTTAGGGCCTTCGGCGAGAGTATTTTTGCAAGGAAAAGCCGGCGTGTTCCGGGCTTCTTTGACTAGAGGCGCTCAATCGCGATGGCGATGCCTTGGCCGCCACCGATACACATGGTGATCAGGCCGAGTTTACCGCCTGTGCGCTCAAGCTCGTACATCGCTTTGACGGTGATGATTGCGCCGGTCGCACCAACTGGATGGCCAAGCGCGATGGCGCCGCCGTTTGGATTTACTTTGGCGGGGTCAAGATCGAGGCCTTTGTTGACCGCGAGGGCCTGTGCGGCGAAGGCTTCGTTGCTTTCAATAACGTCAAAGTCAGAGGCTTTGAGCCCGGTGCGTTTGAGCAGGTTTTGAACGGCTGGAATGGGGCCAATGCCCATGACCTCGGGGCGCACGCCTGCATGGGCATAGCCAGCAATGCGGAACTTCGGCGTGAGGCCTGCTTCTTTGGCGGCGGATGCGCGCGCGAGCACGATGGCGGCGGCACCGTCGTTGATGCCGGAGGCGTTGCCCGCTGTTACGGTGCCGTCTTTTTTGAACACGGTGCGCAGGCCAGCGAGGGCCTCAGGGGATGTGCTTTTGGGGTGCTCATCGGTTTCAAACAGCACCGTTTCGCGGCGCGATTTAATCTCTACCGGGGTGATTTGTTCTTTGAAGCGGCCCGCTGCGATGGCGGCCGCGGCGCGCTCTTGGCTGATCATGGCGAAGGCGTCTTGAGCTTCGCGCGAGATGTCATGCTCAACCGAGACGTTTTCGGCAGTGACGCCCATGTGGCCTGTTCCAAAGGGGCAGTGCAGGGTCGCGAGCATCATATCCGTTGCGCCGACATCGCCCATCTTTTGGCCCCAGCGGGCAGCGGGCAGGATATAGGGCGAGCGGCTCATGTTTTCTGCGCCGCCAGCAAGGCCGAAATCAGCATCGCCAAGCATCAGGTTTTGCACAACCGAAACGATGGCTTGTGCGCCTGAGCCGCAGAGGCGGTTGACGTTCATTGCCGGGGTGCCATCGGGGACGCCTGCTTGGATCGCGGCAACGCGCGAGAGGTACATATCGCGCGGCTCTGTGTTGATCACATTGCCAAAGGCGACATGGCCGATGCGTGCGGCCTCAACGCCTGAGCGCTCAATTGCGGCTTTGGCGGCGATCGTTCCGAGTTCGCAGGGCGCGATGCCTTTGAGGCTTCCGCCGAATGTGCCGATGGCGGTGCGTGCGCCGCCGAGAATGACGATATCTTCCATGGTTCTCTCCCTATTTGCGTGCAGTTTAGCTGTTTGCACTCGGGGAGCCAGAGGGAACGCAGCGTCTTTAGGGCGCAGGGGGGAGCAGCGCGCGGCGGGCATCATCCTCAAGGATAAAAATATCGCGCCCCTCTATCACGGCGGCGGTCAGCGGGCGGCCATAGCCAGCACCGCTATCCAGATCGACGCGATTGGTGAAATGCTCGGGCGCGTCAAGGGCGGTGTGGCCGTGAATGACCAGCCATGGATGCGGATTGAGATGATCAAGAAAGCCTTTGCGGATCCAGATCAGATCATCCTCGTCCTGGGCCTTGAGCGGCACGTTTGGTTTGATCCCTGCATGCACGAAAAGCAGGGGGCCAGCTTCATGGATAAGCGGGAGGCCATCGATGAAATCGAGGTGCGCCTCTGGGATCGTTTGGCTGGCTTTTGCATGGGCATCTTCGGCGAAAACTTCGCGCGCGGTGATGCCATAGGAGGCGAGTGTTTCAATGCCGCCGAGGCGAGGATCGAGCCAGCTGAGGCCCGAGGAAATGCGGGCGTCATGATGGATGCCTTGCCGGGCAAAGCGCGAGAACATGCGATCGTGATTGCCTTTTAGGGTGATCCAAGGCTTGCCGTTTTTGGCGCCAGTGAGCAGCAGATCAATGACGCCTGCGCTATCGGGGCCGCGATCAACGAGATCGCCCAAGTGAATGATCGGGGCCTCTTCGTCGCCCGTGCGTTTTCGATCCTGGGCAATGCGGGCATGGGCCGATTTGAGCATATCAATCTGGCCGTGGATATCACCGATAACGTAGTGGCGCATTCTAGGGCTTTCTTTGAGTATTTTTACCAAGAAAAAGTATCGGGATTTTGACTAGGCAACCATGTTGGGGCGTGGAGGTAAAGGGGATGTGAAAAGGGCCTCTCGCGTGGTACGAAAAGGCCCTTTGATTGGTTATATCACAATTCTCAAACGTCGAAGCTAAGGGCTTTGACTTGTTGGAAGAGATCGGAAGCTTCCAGCGTTTCGAGCAGGGCCTTTGGGGCGGCTGCATCGATGTAGAGAAGGGCGATGGCATCTTTGCTTTGCTCGGCGCGGCCAAGGGTAAAGTTGGCGATATTTACGCCAGCGTCGCCGACCATTGTGCCGAGTTTGCCGATGATGCCGGGCACGTCTTTGTTGGTGGTGTAGAGCATATGCGCGCCGATATCAGCGTCGATGTTGATGCCTTTGATCTGGATAAAGCGCGGCTTGCCATCGCTAAACACCGTCCCGGCGATAGAGCGCTCGCGGGTAGCCGTTTTGATCGAGAGCTTGATGTAGGCGTCAAACGCGCCTGATTTATCCTGTGTGGTTTTGGCGATTTTCATGCCGCGCTCTTTTGCGATCACCGGGGCAGAAACCATATTCACATCCGGGTTGCCGGTTTTCATGATGCCCGCCACTGCGGCGCATTCGAGCGCTGCGAGGTTCATCATGGAGACGGTGCCATCAAAGGTGATGTTCAGTTCTGTGATCGGCTCGTCTGTGAGCTGGCCGATGAAAGACCCGAGATGCTCGGCGAGCTTGACCCATGGGCCCATAACTTTGGCTTCTTCGGCCGTGACGGAGGGCATGTTGAGCGCGTTGGTAACGGCACCTGTAAGTAGGTAATCCGACATTTGCTCAGCCACTTGCAGGGCGACGTTTTCTTGGGCTTCGGTGGTTGAGGCGCCGAGGTGCGGCGTGCAGACAACGTTGGGCAGGTTGAAGAGCGGGCTTTCTGTTGCGGGCTCTACCTCGAACACGTCAAAACCAGCGCCAGCAACTTTGCCGGATTTCAGCGCATCCGCGAGGGCCGCTTCATCGACGAGGCCGCCGCGCGCACAGTTGATGATACGCACGCCGTCTTTCATCGAAGCGATCGCTTTTGCATCGATAATTTTGCGGGTTTTGTCTGTGAGCGGAACGTGGAGCGTGATGAAATCGGACTTGGCGAAAAGCTCGGCCAGCTCGACTTTGGTAACGCCGAGTTTGGCAGCGCGCTCGTCCGAGAGGAAGGGATCATAGGCGATCACTTTCATCTTCAGGCCAACGGCGCGGTCGCAAACGATGCCGCCGATATTGCCCGCGCCGATCACGCCGAGGGTTTTGTTCGTGAGCTCAACGCCCATGAATTTGGACTTTTCCCATTTGCCCGCGTGCGTGCTGGCCGAGGCTTCTGGAAGCTGGCGCGCAACGGCAAACATCATCGCGATGGCGTGTTCGGCCGTTGTGATCATGTTGCCGAAAGGTGTGTTCATCACGATCACACCCTTTTTGGAGGCGGCAGGGATATCAACGTTATCTACGCCAATCCCGGCGCGCGCCACGACTTTGAGGTTGGTCGCGCCCTCAAGGATTTTCTCGGTTACTTTGGTGGCCGAGCGGATGGCGAGGCCATCGTATTTGCCGATGGCGGCAAGCAGCGCGTCTTTGTCTTTGCCAAGGTTTGGTTCGAAATCGACCTCAATCCCGCGGTCGCGGAAAATCTGAACGGCGGTTTCGGAAAGCTTATCGGAAACGAGAACTTTGGGGGCCATGATGCGGCTCCTTTATGAATGAATTTGAAGGGGGTGGCGGCCCGGATTGCGGGCCGCCGAAAGGGATTATTGTGCGTCGATTTCGGCGTTGAACGCGTAGTCGAGCCAAGGCATCAGGGCTTGAAGATCGGATGTTTCCACTGTGCCGCCACACCAGATGCGCAAGCCAGCAGGCGCATCGCGATAGGCGCCGATATCGAGCGCAACGCCTTCTGCCTCAAGGCGTTTTGCAACGGCTTTGGCGAAAGCAGCGCCGTCTTTGATGCGCGCATCCGAGAATTTGAGGCAAACGGATGTGTTGGAGCGGGTTGCCGGATCAGTGGCGAGGAAATCGATCCAATCATGCGCTTCGACGAAGGCCGCGATGGCGGCTGTATTAGCGTCCGCGCGCGCGATCATGCCTTTGAGGCCGCCAACAGATTTCGCCCATTCGAGCGCTTGGAGGTAATCCTCAACCGCGAGCATGGAAGGCGTGTTGATCGTTTCACCAACAAAGATGCCCTCGATCAACTTGCCGCCTTTAGTCATGCGGAAAATCTTTGGCAGGGGCCAAGCGGGCGTATAGCTTTCAAGGCGCTCAACGGCGCGGGGCGACAGGATGATCATCCCGTGCGCCGCTTCGCCGCCAAGCACTTTTTGCCAGCTAAAGGTTGTTACATCGAGCTTGTCCCAGGGCAGATCCATCGCGAAGGCTGCCGAGGTTGCATCGCAAATGGTCAGGCCTTCGCGATCCGCAGGGATTGTATCGCCATTGGGAACGCGCACGCCGGATGTTGTGCCGTTCCAGGTAAAGACAACGTCTGTGTTGAAATCGACAGTGGCCAGATCAACGATCTCGCCATACTCGGCCGTTTTGACTTCGGCCTCGATTTTGAGTTGTTTGACAACATCAGTGACCCAACCAGCGCCAAAGCTTTCCCAAGCAACCATTGTTGCCGGGCGCGCGCCGAGCATCGACCAGAGCGCCATTTCAACCGCGCCCGTATCAGAGCCAGGAACGATGCCGATGCGGTAATCCGCTGGGATGCCGAGGATCTCGCGTGTGTTCTCGATCGCGGCTTTCAGTTTGGCTTTGCCAACTGCTGCGCGGTGCGAACGGCCAAGGGGCGCATCCGAGAGATTATCGAGCTTAAATACGGGGGGTTTGGCACATGGGCCAGAAGAGAAACGCGGATTGGCCGGGCGCGTTGCCGGAGCTTGAGTAGCCATTGATGCTATCCTTACAGATATGTTGCCTCTCGTTGGGGAGAGGTGTCCCGCCTCGGCATTTACGTGGCCGCGTGGGCTTTCACAAGAGGGTAATCGCGGCTATAGGCCACAAAAGCGCGGTTGCTTTGCCGCAAAATGTCACTATCGGAAACTTGCCGGGAAGATTGCCCATGTTTATTGCTACTTTGCTAACGTCGCCGACAAATCCTTCGCTTGATCGTGCCGCCGTTGAGGCGCTGCGCGATGCTTGGGGCGGGGGCGAGGCGCAGTGGCTTGCTGTTGGCGAGGCGGCTGAATTTGCGCTCGATACTGTGCCATCGAATCGCTGGGATGTATGGGCGGGGCTTCAGGCGCAGGGGATCGATCTGATCGTGCAGCCTAGCGCGGGGCGGCGCAAAGCGATGCTTCTGGCCGATATGGACAGCACGATGATCCAACAAGAATGCATTGATGAGCTGGCCGAAGTTGCCGGCGTTGGGGCGCGGGTTCGCGAGATCACAGCGCGCGCGATGAATGGCGAGCTGGATTTTGATGGGGCGCTGAAAGAACGCGTTGGTTTGCTGGCGGATTTGCCAGAGGAGGTGATTGCGCAGGTGATTGCCGAGCGGATTACCTTGATGCCCGGCGGGCGTGAATTGATCGCAACGATGAAGGCAAACGGCGCTTACTGTGCGCTGGTTTCTGGCGGATTTACCGCCTTTACCGCGCATATCGCCGCCACGCTTGGCTTTGACGAGAATCGTGCCAATACGCTTCATGTTGAGGGCGGCAAGCTGACCGGTACTGTTGGAATGCCGATCCTTGGGCGCGAGGCGAAAGTGACGGCGCTTAAGGAGATCACCGCGCGCCTTGGGCTATCGCACGCGGACGTTATGGCCGTTGGCGATGGGGCGAATGATCTGGGAATGCTCGGGCTTGCGGGCGCAGGCGTTGCGCTGCATGCCAAGCCATCTGTGGCGGCGGAATGCGATATTCGGATCAATCACGGCGATCTCACCGCGCTGCTTTATATTCAAGGTTATGCTCGTGATGAGTTCGTTCGCGCATAGATAAATACGCCCGCACCAATTCGGCGCGGGCGGTTTTGGATACTAGGCGGCGGCTTGGGTCTCGTTGATTTGCGCCCGTGTGCGGCCGATCATCAGAGCAGCATTCGCGGCCTCGCGGCCCTTTTCAACGAAATGCGCGCGGTAAATTTCGTTGTGGTGATCTGTCTCTTGATAATGGTGCGGTGTGAGCGAGACCGAGAGCACCGGAACGCCGCTATCCATTGAGGCGCGCATCAGCCCATCAACAACGGCGCTGGCGACGAAATCATGGCGGTAGATGCCCCCATCAACGACCAAAGCTGCCGCCGCGACGGCTGCGTATTTGCCGGTTTGGGCAAGCTCGCGCGCCAGCAGCGGCATTTCAAATGCGCCGGGCACATCGAAGACATCGATCTGTGCCATTGGGATAATTTCAGCAAACCCAGCCAAGGCCTGATCAACGATATCAGCATGCCAATTGGCTTTGATGAATGCATAACGGGTGTGTGTCATTTGCGTTTCCTTTCGAGCGTTTACACATCACCCAGAGCGAAACACGACAGAAAACTCGCCCCTAAAGGCGCGCAAAATGTCGTTCTCTTCCATCCGGACTTTAACCGTCGGCTCTGGAATTACACCAGATCTGCTGACCCTCACATGAGGCGCTCGCGGGCTTACGCTTTCGCGCTTACCGCCGGTGGGGAATTGCACCCCGCCCTGAGAACAAGGCTAATTTGGCGACTTAAAGCGCGAATGACAAGAGGGCGGATGCGCGGTCTAAAGAAACGCTGCGGCAGGGCGCAATTGGCCCGTTTCAATGCCGCGCCAGTTTTTCTCGATCGGCTGGATGCGTTTAATTGCCGCCGGGTGCATAGGATCAAGCGCACCGAGTTTGACGAGGATCGAGGCGATAGCGCATTCGGCGGCGCGGGTTGCCCCATCAACGGCCTTAAGCGCGACGCCAAGGCCCTGCTCGGGGAGGATCGCGATGAAAACCCCCTCGGCCCCGGTTTTGACGGCCACTTTGCCATCCATCGCGCGCATCAATTCGGTGCAAGCGCGGCCCTCTCCGGCGACCATATCGGGGTGCGCGCGCATCGCAGAGGCAAGCTGAAACGCGGCAGCTTCGCGGGCGGGGCCGTCCTCTTTGGCGCTGGCGAAAAAGGCCATTGCGCGGGCAATGCCATACAAAGTTGAGGCGAAATTCGGGGCAGAGCAGCCATCAATGCCATAGCCGGGCGAGGTAAGCCCGGTGACATCTTCAAAGGCTTCACGGATGGCGATTTGCAGCGGGTGATCGGCCTCGATATATTCAGAGCCTGCATTGATATGTTTGGTGTAGGTCAGAAAGCCTGCGTGTTTGCCCGAGCAATTGTTGTGAAACTGGCAAGGCTTGGTGCCCGCAGCAATCAGCGCCTCGCGGGGCTTTTTGCCAAAGGGCTGATGCGCGCCGCAGCGCAGATCGGCCTCTTTCAGATCAAGCGCGGCAAGCCATTTTTCAACCGCCTCAGCATGGAGCGGCGCGCCCTCATGCGACGCACAGGCAAGGGCAAGCTGGCGCGGGGTTAGCCCGGCGGCCTTGGCAGCGCCACTTTCGATCAGGGGAAGCGCTTGGATCATCTTCACCGAAGAGCGCGGCAGAATTACCGCTTCGGGATCACCCCACTCATGCACAATCTCGCCCGCGGCATTGCATACGACCGCATGCCCGCCATGAACCGATTCCAGAAACGGGCCGCGCCAGACTTCGGCCATTGGGCTTGGATTTGTCATTCTCTGCGATCCCTTCACAATTCAGCGAATTTCCGCCAACGGCCCTTTTAAAATTGCGCCAATTCGCGTTATTGTGCGCATATCGACTAGAACACGGCTCTGTCCACCTTTAATGCCCACATAAGATGGGCCTGTGGGGCAGCGCCAGAGGCAGTGACGGCTTGGAGGCTGTAATCAGATGAGATCGAGTTTTACCCGGATTTTGACCGGCACCGCGTTTGGGATTTTTGTATCCGCCAGTGCTGCGCCTTTGTTGGCCCAAGACAGCACCAATGTGGTTGCCGAAAACACGGCTTGGTATGTGTTTGAAGAAAATGCACCAAAGAAACAATGCTGGGCGGTTTCCTCGCCCAAAGAGACGATCAATACCGACAGTTCGGGGCGGATCAAAGCGGTGCGCCGCGGCGAGATCATGCTTTTCGTGAGCTATGCGCCGGAAAATGGCGTTAAGGGGCAGGTATCATTCGCGGGCGGCTATCCGTTTGCGGGCGGCTCTGAGGTAACGATGGATATCGGCGGGACGGTCTATAAGCTCTTTACCGATGGCGAAACGGCTTGGTCGGCCTCGCCTGCGGATGACGCCAAATTGATTGCAGCGATGAAGCGCGGCGCAACGGCGACGCTTACGGCTAGCTCGGCGCGCGGCACTGTGACCAAAGACACGTTTTCGCTCTCAGGCTTTACCGCGTCAGTAGAGGATGCAGGAAAACGCTGCGGCTCTTAAGCGGCGGTTTCACTCACTAAATTTGATCGGGCGCGCAAGATGTTTATCTGCGCGCCCGAATCCCTTATAAGGCAGTCTTTACTGCCCCCGGAGAATAAGCCCATGACAGCAACCGCGCCCATCACGCAGGACGTTTTGACGATCCCGCGCAAAGAGGCTGAAGGCGATAAGCGCAATCTCGTGGGGATGACCCGCGACGCGCTGCGCGAGGCGTTGATCTCTGTCGGGGTGCCCGAAAAGCAGGGCAAGATGCGGGCAGGCCAGGTTTGGCAATGGCTCTATCAAAAGGGCGTGCGCGATTTTGCCGATATGAGCAATCTGTCGAAGGATTTGCGGGCCACGTTTGCCGAGAATTTCGTCATCGCTGTGCCTGAGGTTGTGACCAAGCAGGTCTCTGACGATGGCACGCGCAAGTATCTGGTGCGTATCGCTGGCGGGCATGAGGTCGAGGTTGTGTATATCCCTGAAACGGGGCGCGGAACGCTTTGTGTCAGCTCGCAAGTAGGCTGTACGCTGACTTGCTCGTTTTGCCACACAGGCACGCAGAAATTGGTGCGCAATCTGACTGCGGGCGAGATCATCGGCCAAGTGATGATCGCGCGCGATGATCTGGGCGAGTGGCCCGAGCTCGGCGTGAGCAATCCGCCTGAAGCGCGCTTGCTGTCGAATGTCGTGCTGATGGGAATGGGCGAGCCGCTTTATAATTTTGAGGCCGTGCGCGATGCGATGAAGATCGCGATGGATCCAGAAGGCATCCAGCTCAGCCGCCGCCGGATAACGCTTTCAACCTCCGGCGTCGTGCCAGAGATCGCCAAGACGGCGCAAGAGATTGGCTGTCAGCTGGCGGTCTCGTTTCATGCGACAACGGATGAGGTGCGCGATCGCCTTGTGCCGATCAATAAGCGCTGGAATATCGAGGCGCTGCTTGATGCGCTGCGCGAATATCCCAAGGCATCGAATTCCGAGCGGATCACCTTTGAATATGTGATGCTCAAGGACGTGAACGATAGCGATGAAGATGCGCGCCGTTTGGTGAAATTGATTGAGGGCATCCCGGCCAAGATCAATCTGATCCCGTTCAATGAATGGCCCGGCGCGCCTTATCAGCGCTCAACCTGGGAGCGGATCGAGAGCTTTGCTGAGATCGTTTATCAGGCGGGCTATTCCAGCCCGATCCGCAAGCCGCGCGGCGAAGATATCATGGCCGCTTGTGGCCAGCTGAAATCGGACACTGAACGCGAGCGCAAATCGCGCCGCCAGATCGAAGCCGAAGCCGGAATGGGCGGCGCCTAAGCGTTAACCCTTTTGGGGCCTTTTGTTGCGGATGCGTACGGCGCGTTAGGAAAAATTTAGCTTACTTTACGGTAGCCCATAGGCGCCCAAATTGCGTGCAAACACTCTAAACACCTTAAATTGCTGGGCTTTGCTGCGCTCGATTTGCCGAACTCCAGCAGAAATTAGCGCTAAATCTCCGGTTGTAGTTAACGCTTTATAAACTCCTTCAAGATTAATTGAAGTCAACCTTGGTAAATAAAACCGTTGTGAAGCGGAGGTCTCCAAGGCGACTTTGGCTAATTGTCTGACGCGGTTGTGCTGGTCTTACTTGAGGAAGATTGTGAAGCATAGTGATCTAACAATGAACACTGCTGTCCGGGTCGAGCCCGCTTCAAGCAGGCCTGTGCGCCTCTATTCCAACTTTGGGAAGCGGGCAGTGGATATTGTGATTTCCTTGATGCTTCTGCCAATTGTTTTGCCGGTGATAATTGCTCTTTGGGGGCTGGTGCGGCGCGATGGCGGCTATGGGTTTTATGCCCAAGAGCGTGTTGGGCGCGACGGTCGCACCTTTGCCTGCTGGAAGCTGCGCACGATGCAGATGGATGCTGAAAAGCGGCTGGAAGATTTGTGCCGAGTTGATCCTGAATTGGCGGCGGAATGGGCGCGTGATCAGAAGCTCGAATGTGATCCGCGGATTACCGGGATCGGCGCCTTTCTGCGCGCCTCAAGCCTTGACGAGCTGCCACAGATTTTCAACGTTTTGCGCGGCGATATGAGCCTTGTTGGCCCACGCCCTTTTATGATCTCCCAAGAGGCGCTTTATCGCGATGCAGGCGGTTCGGCCTATTTCGATCTGCGCCCCGGGATCACCGGCCCATGGCAGATTGATGGGCGCAGCGGCACGACTTTTGTCGAGCGCATCGCCTTTGATAATGCCTATGTGCATAAGCTATCGCTGAGAGTGGATATCGCTCTTTTGCTCAGAACTGTTTCCGTCGTGCTGAATCGCACGGGCCGATAGGCCACAAGGCAAAAGCCTGAATGGAAATGTGAATGGGGAGGCCGGGTAAAACGCCCGGCCAAACCTTATTCGCGGCCCGGAAGATTGGTGCGCGCGGTTGCGTTGCTTTCCCAATTATCCATCACATCAACAGCCTCTTGCGCCGTTTCGACAAAGCGGAACAGCTCCAGATCATCAGCGGAAATCGTGCCTGCTTCGGCCAGGGCATCCCAATTGATGATGCTCTCCCAAAAGGCGCGCCCAAAGAGCAGAAACGGTACGCGTTTCATGCGGCCCGTCTGGATCAAGGTCAGGCTTTCAAACATCTCGTCAAGCGTCCCAAAGCCGCCCGGGAAGACGGCGATCGCGTTGGCACGCATCAGGAAATGCATCTTGCGAATGGCGAAATAGTGAAAGTTGAAACATAGATCGGGGGTGACGTATTCATTGGGCGCTTGCTCATGCGGCAGCACGATATTGAGCCCGATTGAAACCCCGCCTGCATCCACTGCGCCGCGATTGCCCGCTTCCATAACGCCCGGCCCGCCGCCCGTTACGATCACGTTTTCGCGGTGATCATTTTGCACAGCGCGCAGGGTCAAAAGCCGCGCAAATTCGCGCGCCTCATCATAATAGCGCGACAGATCGGCGAGCGTTTTGGTGCGGGCCGTATCGGCCTTGGCTGGTTCTGGAATGCGCGCGCCGCCAAACAAAACGACGGTGCTTTCAACGCCATATTCCGCCATCATCATTTCGGGCTTGAGCAGCTCAAGCTGAAGGCGCACAGGGCGCAGCTCGTCGCGACACATGAAATCGACATCCGAGAACGCCAGCTTATAAGACGGCGCGCGCGTTTGCGGCGTATCTGGGATTTGACGGGCGGTTTCCATATCATCATGGGAATCGCGAAGCGGATGGCTGCGTTGATCTTGTTTCATGTGGGCTCCTGCATTGCGCGTAACTTCGCTACCAACTATAGGCTTGGGCCAAGTGATACCACCAACGAATTGGAGAGCCACATGTCCAACGCTCAACTAGAAGCTGCCATCGAGGCCGCTTGGGATGCCCGCGACACGATTACCCCCGCCACAACAGGTGAAACACGCGAGGCGATTGAAGATACATTGAACGCTTTGGATAGCGGCACTTTGCGCGTAGCTGAGAAGCAATCCGATGGCTCATGGTTCGTAAACCAGTGGGCGAAGAAGGCCGTTTTGCTGGGTTTTCGGATCAAGGATATGGAAGCGCATGAAGGCGGCCCACAAAATGGCGGCTGGTGGGACAAGGTCGATAGCAAGTTCAAGGGTTGGGGCGAAAATCAGTGGAAGGCGGCAGGCTTTCGCGCGGTTCCCAATGCTGTTGTGCGCAAGTCGGCGTTCATTGCGCCGGGCGTTGTTTTGATGCCCTCGTTTGTGAACCTCGGCGCCTATGTTGACGAGGGCACGATGGTTGACGCTTGGGCGACTGTGGGCTCCTGCGCGCAGATCGGCAAAAACGTTCACCTTTCTGGCGGCGTTGGCATCGGCGGCGTATTGGAGCCGATGCAAGCGGGCCCGACGATCATTGAGGATAACTGCTTTATCGGCGCGCGCTCCGAGGTGGTTGAGGGCTGCATCATTCGCGAAGGCTCGGTTCTTGGGATGGGCGTTTTCATCGGCCAATCGACCAAGATTGTTGATCGCGAAACCGGCGAAGTGACTTATGGCGAAGTGCCACCCTATTCGGTTGTTGTTGCAGGTTCCATGCCTTCCAAAAACGGCGTTAACCTTTACTGCGCTGTGATCGTAAAACGCGTTGACGAGCGGACCCGTTCAAAGACTGGCATCAACGAGCTACTGCGTGACTGATCAGCCCAAAAAGCCCAAGAAACCCTCGCGCCAGAAGGTCTATACCCTTCTGGTCGAGGTGGGCCGCAAGGAGGGCGATGGCCTTCCCAAAGGCGCGACGGGCGGGGCTTTGATGCTTTATGCCAGTGGTGTGGATGAGGCCGAAGCCGTACGCGAAAGCGTGGCGATCCTCAAACAGGCCGACCTCGCGCCGCTTGATGTGACGGGCTATGGCACGCTGGAAGAGCGGCTGGCCGAGGGCCATGATATTGCGGAGGATGAGCGTGCGCTGATGCAGCGCGCTTTGGACGAGAATTCCGTTGTTGTGGCGCAGCTTACGCCATTCTTTGAGGATGGTAAGGGCAAGAAAAAGCCGAGCTAGGCTTGATGGTTTTGGCGCCGTTTACAGAGCGCCAAACCACTTGCGATAAATCCGCGTATAGGTGCCATCTTCGCGCAATTTCAGCAGGCTTTGATTGATCGGCTCTGCCAAAGCGCTGCCCGAGGGCAAGGCGATCCCATAATTTTCGCGCAAGAAGATTGGCCCGACAAGCTGTGAGGCGGGGCCTTTGGTTGTATGGGCGTAATAGGCCAGGATCGGCGCATCAAAAACAACGGCGTCGAGCTCCAATTGCTCAAAGCTGCTCAGCATCATCTGTAAATCGCTAAAGGCGACAAAGCGCATATCGCGCGTTTCTAGGAAATTGGCGGCAGTTGAGCCTTCAATCGTTCCAACACGTTTGCCGTTGAGATCGTTCACCTCGTTTACCGAGGACTGGATCGCATTAACGGTCAAAACGGATGTGATCTTCGCAACGAAAATAGAGACGAAGAAGAGCGAAGACACCACAAGGAAAACGCCAAAGAAACGCCCTGCTGCAGAGCGGGGCGCGCGTTCTTCAAAGCCGCCATTTACGATTAGGTTGAGCGCCCACCAAAAGGCGGGAAACATCGCCGATTTGGCCGGCAGATCGAAATAGGGCTGAGCTTTGCGCTCAAACCGCCACATCAGCATGCCGGCTGCGAGCAGGGCAACGAAGGCCGCGATGATGGCAAGGATCAGCTCGCCCGAAAAGATCACGGACCAGATCGAGCCAACGCTTCCCGTGGAATGGACCATGATCTGAAGGCCGCTCTCAAAGATTGGCTGCGAGAAATCCATCACTTGTTCGCGCTGGGATGTCACCGAAATATTCGCAACGGCCGCATCGACTTCGCCGCGCTCAACAAGGCCGAGCATATCAGAGAATTTTTCGACCCGAACCAAGCTGTATTCGCGGCCCAAATCCTTTGAAACGGCTTCCCAAAGATCGATGCTAAAGCCACGATCGTTGCCGTCTTCAACAAGCGAAAACGGCGGGCGCGTGACTGTTGCGATGCGCAAATCTTGGGCAAAAAGCCCTGTTGCCCAGACGACAAGCGTCATTGTCAGTAGTAGCAAGCGTTTCATGTATCTTCCCCAGATTCGACCCTGTATCGCATGAAATCCCGCAGATTCACAATCAAGGAAACGCATGTGAAGCCTTGAAACCGCGGCAAATCTTAGGCGCTTAGGGCGGAAAGCAAGGTCGCTGTTTCATAGTCGCGCAGCGCTGGGCGCACGACAGCATGATGGCGCGGGATAGCCGAAGGGGGCATCGCGCCGATCGGCGTGGTTGCCGCGAGTTCCGGCGCATTGGCCAGCCCGCCAACAAAAAGGCTTTCGCCCCAGGCGCCGCCCATATTGATGCATTCATGGGTATCCAGCAGGATATGATGATAGCGCATTGGCATCCGCCCGGCATTAAGTCGCGCGCCTTTGGAGGCGAGCAGATGACGCGCCTCAACCAGAACATCGCTTTCGCCAAACAGGTATTCCGCTTCGATCCCAGAGATCATCATTCGGTGATCTTGGGCGACGGTAATATCGTGATCGAGCCCAAAGTAGGGGGCGCGAAGCGTTATGGGCGCGAACTGTCCGGCCATGGGCACATCGCGCGTAATGATCCAGCGGATCGGGGCATAGGTTCCTGCCGCCGTGGCAACCATATCGCCGCGCCGCAGCCGCTCTATCCGGCGCGCGCCAAGATCGGTTGCAATCAAAGTGCCTGCGCCAATGCCGGGCATAAGACCCACGGGTTCAATCGCATCAGAGACGGCGAAAAGGCGGATTTCGGGATCAAAATAGCGCCGCATGCGATCGGTCGAAAGGCGGGCGATATCCGTTGCGGGAATGGGCGCTGGATTATCAAATTCAGTTTGTTTCAGGACCGCGTTATCAAGGTCTTCGATGCTCAACAGGCCCGAGCGATTTGGCGCGTCCCATGAATAGGTAATCCGCAGGCGCGCCTCGGCCGACGGCATCGGCATGGTGAGGCGGATATCAGAGCGATTTTCGCCTTGTTCAACCCGCACACAAAGCGCACCACCCGGCGCGAGGGACATATTCAGCGCGCGTTTCCAACCGATCTGATCGGCGAAATCGATCAGGGTGCGGCGCTCTTTTTGATCCGCTGAGGCACGCAGTTCAAGCACGAGGCTGCCGCGCGACAAAAGCGTATTGGCCAGAGAAGCTTCGGTATTGGAATGAACGCGCGGCGCTTGGCCGAGCCCCTGCAAATTGAACGCAGGCGATAGGAAATCGTTGACCCCAATCCAGCTCATTTAGCGCGCCTTTGTATGAGTTGGTGTGGTTTTCATTTAGGCAACCATTTGTTCGCTAATGAGAATTTGCGCTTCAAAGGCTTTGAGCATCCTGCGTGCGGCGGGGCTATAACCGGCGCCGGTGTCTGGGTCCAGCTCGGGGAAAATGGTGCAAATTTCATCCAGCGTTTCGCGCTCAAACTGGTTCATAACGGCGGGTCCCGGCAGGAAGCTTTCTGTGGGAAGGCCTTCGGAATAGATCACTTGATGGCGATCAAACAGCAGATGCACATATTCAACTTCGCCGCCCTCAACGGGGCGAATGGTCAGATCGTTTACGAGGTCTTTCGCCGCCACCAGCACTTCGGCATCGCCAAACAGAAGATCGGCCATGTGATTGCGGATCAAAACGCGGTGCTGGGGAGAGAGCAGCAATTCGCGATGCCCCTCGCCAAGCGCGCCAGCCCGGATACGGATGGGCGCGTAATTGCCTTGCGCCGCGACGGTACGCCGCCCGAGCCAGCGAACCGGTTGGGGCCCGTCGTCATGGGTCATCACCAGCGAGCCGGGCTCAAGGCTTTCAACCGGGCGTTCGCCGCTTGGCGTCATAATCATTGTGCCAGCAACAAAGCAGGGGATCGTGTTGAGCGTTACAAAACCAACATCGGTATCGCCGGTCGAGCTTGCCACTTCATAGGTGAAGCTAACCGCTTCTTCATCCGTATCGGTCGTTACATCGAATGTGCCGTCGGCCAGAAGGGTAACGGTTTGACCCGTTGCCACGGTAACGCTGTCGCCGACATTGACCGCGACGCTGTTCACATGGGTGATCGTCAGTGTGCCGCCTGTGGCGTTGATATCGTTGGCCAGAACATCGAGGTTTTTGGTCGCGCCGATGAAAATATCGGAGTTGTCATCCATCGCAACAAGCGTCGTTTGAACCGAGTTGCCGGCGATCAAGAGAGAGGAGTCATAGCTGCTGTCGGCAACATCTGCGATGCCGATACGGATCGAGTTTACCTCGCCACTGACAACGGGAATTGTCAGCGTCATGGTGATGGTGAACCCGTCCATCTCGGTGTTGTAATCATCATTCGTGTTGTCGACGAAGAGATTGTAATTGTTCGTTGCGTTGATATTGCCAACGCTGGCGTCGCCAGTACCGACCGTCATCGGAACATGGGTCCCGTTGACCCAAACACCCACGACATCGTTGTAAATGGAGGCGGCATATTCGGGATATTCTTCGGAGGAGAAGACGAATTGCATCGTCATCACGTCGCCCGTTGGGATGAAATCCACATCAAGCCAAGAGGCGTCATACGTGCTTGTGCCCGCGATGGCATTGAAGTTTGCGTTGTTATTGACACCAGAGGTATTGGTCGAGGTGTTCGTGCTTTGGTTGGATTGCGCTGGCGACGGATTCCACCACGGGCCGCTGTTGCCGGCGGAATTGGTGAAGTCTTGCGCATAGCCCGTCGAGAGGATCACGCCGGTATCGCCGGGCGTTACACCGGGCGAAACCGTATCGCCATTGGAATAGACGCCAGAGCTGCGCGCGTCCCCAGTGTAGGACGCATTCACAACCGTTACGCCGTCGCCAAAGATCGTCTGGGCCATAAGCATAGCCGACGCATTCGTGTTAATCGGAAGTTCCGATGCCGCAACCATACCCGCCTCCAGGTTCACTTTTTGGCAGGCGGATGGCGCAACTGTCCCGTGGCTTTTGCACGGAATTCTTGTTTATTTTGCCACTCGTGGTGCGGATCTGGTTTTTTTATGATCCGCGTGCCCTGCCTCAGAGCATTATTGATTGCCGCCAAGCTGACACGAAAAAGTTGAAAAGTTAACAAGTTCTTACGATGCGACTGCTGCGACAGCATTTACCTGTCGCAAAAGCGCCACAGCGGGCTTGCGCCAAAGATTGCAGCAAGGCGCGGATGCGGGTAACTCTTTTGGCTAAAGTCCTGTTTTGAAAGATGCCCATGAGCCAGCCTATTGATCCTGTTGAGCTTACCGCGCGCCTGTTGCGCTGCGCCTCCGTTACGCCTGATGAGGGCGGCGCGCTTGTCCTTTTGCAGGGGTTACTGGAGGGGGCAGGCTTTGAATGTACGCGGGTTGATCGCGGCGAAGTGGCCAATCTTTATGCGCGTTGGGGCGCCAAGGGGGCGGCGCGCAGTTTTGGCTTTAACGGGCATACGGATGTTGTGCCTGTGGGCGATGTCGCAGCTTGGGCGCATGATCCTTTTGGCGGTGTGATTGAGGATGGTGTGCTTTGGGGGCGCGGTGCGCAGGATATGAAATCCGGCGTTGCGGCCTTTGCCGCTGCGGCGATTGATTTCGTGCGCGAAACGCCGCCCGACGGGGCCGTGATCCTTGCGATAACTGGCGATGAAGAGGGGCCTGCGCTTGATGGAACAATAGCGCTGCTGGATTGGATGAAGGCTAAGAATGAGGCGATGAGTGCCTGTCTTGTGGGCGAGCCGACCTGCCCAAGCGAGATGGGCGAGATGATGAAAATCGGGCGCCGCGGATCGCTGAATGCGTTCTTTGTGGCGCGAGGCCAGCAGGGGCATGTCGCCTATCCGCACCGCTCGCGCAATCCTTTGCCTGCGCTGGTCAGCCTGCTTGATCGATTGGTTGCACGTGAATTGGATCAAGGCACCGATCATTTCGATGCCTCGACCTTCGCGATCACCACGATTGATACCGGCAATACGGCGACGAATGTTATCCCCTCAGAGGCGCGCGCCACGATCAATATCCGTTTCAACGATGCCCATACGGGCGCGGCGCTCAGCGATTGGTTGCGCCAAGAGGCAGGCGCGATTGCCGCCGATACGGGCGTTGAGATCGACGTCAAAATCGGCATTTCGGGCGAGAGTTTTCTAACCCCTCCCGGCGCGCTTTCCGCGCTGATTGGCGATGCGGTTCTGGCTGAAACGGGCCGCGCGCCCGAGCTGAGCACATCTGGCGGCACGTCGGATGCACGCTTTATGAAGGATCACTGCCCGGTGGTGGAATTTGGCCTTGTTGGGGATCGCATGCATCAGGTGGATGAGCGCGTTCCAGTGGCGCAAATCGAGACGCTCAAGCGGATTTATGGGCGCATTCTGGCGGGTTACTTTGCATGAGCGTTGTGATTTCTGAGGTGCAGGATTTGCGCGATTGCCATGCGCTTCGCCTTGAGGTTTTTGTGAAAGAGCAAGGCGTTACGCTGGAAGAGGAGATGGACGAGTTCGATGACGGCGCGATCCATCTTTTGGCTGTCGATGGCGATCTGCCTGTCGGCACGGCGCGGATTTTGCGCAAAGGGGTAACTGGCAAGATTGGGCGCGTTTGCGTGGCGAAAAGCCATCGCGGTACGGGACTTGGGGCCGCGCTTATCCGCGCGAGTTTGCAGCGGTTGGCGAAAGAGCCTGTCATCACTCGTGCGCAGCTTGGCGCGCAGACCCATGCGATTGGGTTCTATGAAAAGCTAGGTTTCAAAGCTTATGGCCCGGTCTATGACGATGCCAGTATTCCGCACCGCGATATGGAGCGCGATGTATGAGGCGTCCGCGCCTGATCGTGATGCTCAAAGAGCCGCGCGCCGGCCGTGTTAAGACGCGGCTTGGGGCAGACATCGGAATGACAGCGGCCGCGTGGTGGTTTCGCCATCAGGTGCGCGCCTTGCTGCGCCGTTTGGAGGATCCGCGCTGGGAATTGGTGCTGGCGGTCTCGCCGGATCGCGATGGCATGCAGAGCCGGATTTGGCCCGCGCATTTGCCGCGCATAGCCCAAGGACAGGGCGATCTCGGCGCACGCATGGCGCGCCAGTTTGATGCTTGCGGGATGCAGTCCGCTTTGATTATCGGGGCGGATATTCCGGGGATCACCAAGCGCCATATCGCTGAAGCTTTTGCACAGTTGCACGCGCATGATGCGGTGATCGGGCCGGCGCCCGATGGAGGCTATTGGAGCATTGGTTTGCGGGTGCCTGCGCGCCGCCCGCGCGGGATGTTTGCGCATGTGCGCTGGTCTGGCCCGCATGCGCTTGGCGATACTTGCGCGACCATGCCGGGCCTTCGGATCGCTCAATTAGAGAGCTTGCAAGACGTCGATACTGCGCAGGATTTGTGATCCTTCCCGCGCATGTTTGGTTATGGCGTCGCCCCTTTGCGCATGGTAAGAATTCGCCATGAGCAGCATACCAACAAAAGAGCAGATCCTTCAGTGGATTTCCGATAATCCAACCCAAACCGCCAAGCGCGATATCGCCAAGGCTTTTGGGATCAAAGGGGCTGCGCGCATCGATCTCAAGCGCCTGCTCAAGGAGCTTGAGGGCGAGGGCCATCTGCAAAAGCGGCGCAAAACCTATCGCGATCCGGATAAGCTTCCGCCTGTTTCTGTGTTGCAAGTTTTGGCGCCCAATAGCGACGGCGATCTCTTTGCCAAACCGCTTGAATGGGCGGGCGAAGGGCCCGAGCCGGGGATTTTACTGGTCTTGCGCAAGGCTGATCCTGCCATTGGCGAAGGGGATCGCATTTTGGCGCGGCTGGCCGAGGTCAAAGCGCCGGATCACAGCTATGAAGGCCGGCTTATCCGCAAGATCGGGGCCAATCCGCACAAGCTTTTGGGCGTCTTTCGCAAAGGCTCCGAAGGGGGCCGCATCATGCCGATCGATAAAGGATCGGACAAAGAATATTTGGTCAAAGCGGGCAATGAACATGGCGCGCAGGATGGCGAGCTGGTTGAGGCCGAACTGGCCGGACCACGCAGCCGTATGGGCCTGCCGCTCGCGCGTATTGTGACCCGGCTTGGCGATCCAAGCGGGCCGCGTGCGGTTTCCCTGATCGCGATCCATCAGCATGGCATTCCGGACGATTTTCCTGATGAGGTCATTGCGGAGGCAGACGCGGCCAAGCCAGCCGGCCTTGAAGGCCGCACGGACATGCGCGACATGCCCTTGGTCACGATTGACCCTATAGATGCGCGCGACCGTGATGACGCAATTTTGGCCGAGCGAGACACGGACCCCAAGAACAAGGGCGGCTTTGTGCTTTGGGTCGCGATTGCGGATGTGGCGCATTATGTGCGCCCCGGCTCGGCGCTTGATCGCGAGGCGTGGAACAGGGGCAATTCGAGCTATTTCCCCGACCGCGTTGTGCCGATGTTGCCGGATCGGCTTTCGGGGGATTTGTGCTCTTTGCATGAGGGCGTGCCGCGCGCCTGTTTGGCGGTTCGGATGCAGATTTCAGCCGATGGCGAGAAAATCAGCCACCGCTTTGAGCGCGGCTTGATGCGCTCGATCGCCTCGCTGAATTACGCCGAAGTGCAGGCCGCCCAAGATGGCAGGCCCAACGAGAAATGCGCACCGATTTTGGAGCAGGTTATTGCGCCATTGTATGAAGCCTACGGGGCGCTGAAAAAGGCTCGCGAACGGCGCCAGCCGCTTGATCTTGATCTGCCCGAGCGGCGGATTGTTTTGAGCGATGATGGCAAGGTGACCTCTGTTTCACATTACGAGCGATATGACGCGCACCGCCTGATTGAGGAGTTCATGGTTCTGGCCAATGTGGCCGCTGCTGAAGAATTGTTTGAACGCCGCCGGCCTTTGCTTTTCCGCGTCCATGAAGAGCCATCTGTGGCCAAGCTGGAGGCGCTTCGCGAAGTGGCGCAAGCCTCTGGATTTGGGCTGGCCAAGGGGCACGTATTGCACACGGAGCAATTGAACCGGTTGCTCGCGCAGGCCGAGGGTACGGATTATGACGAGCTGATCAATATCTCGACTTTGCGCTCAATGACGCAGGCCTATTATCATCCAGAAAACCTTGGCCACTTTGGGCTCGCCCTGAAGGCCTATGCGCATTTTACCTCCCCGATCCGGCGCTATTCCGATCTGGTTGTGCACCGCGCTTTGATTGCTGGGCATGGCTGGGGCGATGATGGGCTGAGCGCAAAAGAGATCGAGCGTTTGCAAGAAACAGCGACGCATATTTCCGAAACCGAGCGCCGCTCAATGACGGCTGAGCGCGACACAACGGATCGCTATTTGGCGGCGTTTTTGTCGGAACGTGTGGGCGCAGAGTTCACGGGGCGAATTTCGGGCATCCAGCGGTTTGGCTGTTTTGTGAAACTCGATGAAACGGGTGCGGATGGGCTTGTGCCTGTGCGCACAATCGGGCGGGAATTCTTCCATTTTGATGCGGATGCGCAAAACTTGATGGGGGCGGATACCGGCCTGAAAATCGAGATTGGCCAACGGGTTTTGGTGCGCCTTACAGAGGCCGTGCCTGTAACGGGCGGATTGATGCTTGAGCTGTTGGAGCTTGATGGCAAGGCGATGCCCTCTGGCGGCGGCGGGCCGCGCGGCAAGCATCGTAAAGGCGGCTTTGGGCGCAAGCCAGCAGCCAGTAAGCGCAAATCAGATAAAATCAAAAAGAAGGTCGCGCGCAAGCGGCGCTAGGCGCTGATTTGCGCATCACATCTTCTTTTCTTTTGGGCGGCACGATTTCGCGCTAAGCTTGGCCAAACAGGCAAAAGCAGGTGGGTTATGAGCAAGTTCTTTAAGGGGTTTTCGGCATTGGCAGTGAGTGCCTTGCCCCAATTGGTGATGGCGCAAGGCGGGGCGATTGAAAGCTCGCCTCGGCCCATGGCACGGCCCGATCTGGGCGTGATTGAGCAGGTTCAAACGACGGCAAATGCCGGGTTCAATCGCTGGATTGTTGGATTTCGGGCGCGCGCGCAGGCCAAGGGCATCTCTGCGCGGGTGTTGGACAATGCCTTTCGCGGCATTCGCTACAACACGGATGTGATTGCGAAAGATCGCCACCAATCGGAATTCACCAAGCAGATTTGGGATTATCTTGATAGCGCCGCCTCGCCCACGCGGGTGAAAAACGGCCAAGAAGCGCTGCGCAAGCATGGCCGCACGTTGGAGCAGATTGAAGCGCGTTATGGCGTTGATAAGGAGGTCGTGGCGGCCGTTTGGGGCCTTGAAAGCGCTTACG
Source organism: Halocynthiibacter sp. (assembly GCA_047631555.1). Taxonomy (GTDB): domain Bacteria; phylum Pseudomonadota; class Alphaproteobacteria; order Rhodobacterales; family Rhodobacteraceae; genus JBLHZY01. The sequence continues at coordinate 386,330 of JBLHZY010000002.1, forward strand.
GCGAGCGGCGCGGCGAGATCCCGATTATCGAGGCTTTGGCGACGCTGGCCTATGATGGGCGGCGCGGGAAATTCTTTGAGGCGCAGCTGATTGCCGCGCTCAAGATCGTTCAATCCGGCGATGTGGCGCCGCGCGGGATGAAGGGATCATGGGCCGGGGCGATGGGGCATACGCAGTTTATCCCGACCTCCTATTTGGCCTATGCGGTTGATTTTACCGGCGATGGGAAGCGCGATATCTGGTCGAGTGATCCGAGCGATGCTTTGGCCTCGACAGCGGCCTATTTGGCGCGTTTTGGCTGGAAAAAGGGTCAGCCTTGGGGTGTTGAAGTGCGCCTGCCGAAGGGGTTCAACTATCAGCTCGCGAGCCGCAAGATAGTGAAGGCACCGGGCGATTGGGGCGGACTTGGCGTTCGTGGAATTGATGGCAAGCCCGTGCCAAACTATGGCGGCGGCTCGATCCTTTTGCCTGCAGGTTCGCAGGGCGCAGCCTTTATGATCTTCTCGAATTTCGCAGTGATCGAAAAGTATAACAAGGCGGATGCCTATGTGATTGGCGTTGGGCATCTATCAGATCGCTTGCGCGGACGGCCTGAAATTCAGGCGAGCTGGCCGCGCGGTTATGCGCCGATTTCCTTTGAGCAAAAGAAGCAGATGCAGCGGATTTTGACGCGCAAAGGCTATCTGGATGACAAGGTCGATGGGATCATCGGCCCCAACACAATCAACGCGATCCGCGAGTATCAGCGCAGCAAAGGCGCAACGCCGGATGGCTATCCTTCGCAGGAGTTTATGAAGCTTTTGAAGGGGCGGTGAGCCGGGTTGAGCGTGGTGGTTTTGGCGCGGGTTGTGCTGTGAGTATTTAGGCCAAGAAAAAGTGGGAGGTGGTGGCGAATTGGCCTGCCTCTTATCAGTTGCGGTACAATGCTACGCGTAATGCGCGGTGTAACAGCGGTCTCAACCGGAGAGCGCCGTCACAAAAACCTGCAAGTGCGTGGTCGTTTGGATGGAGGCTCTGCGGGTTGCTTTACAAGTGTGTATTCTGGGTCTGGTGTCGATACCGACTTTGACATCATCATTGATGAACTGACAAAGGCTCGAGTTGGAACAGGCATTTATGTTGGTGAGATTCAATTCCAGATGTCGGCTAGTGATTACGCGGACTTGAAAGCCCAAGTTGTCGCCTTAGCTGGCACAACGGGCAAACCATATGTTTGGGAAGGTGCGGTGAGTACGCCATGACACGGATAACCTCATTATTTGGCGTAGCTGGAATTGCCATTGTCGCTGGAATGGGTGGATATTGGATCGGAGCCATAGAAGACTCTGGGATCGGATCTGTTCGCCCAGGCCTTGGGCCAAAACAACAAAGCCTCTACAACGAGATTGGGGTTTTCTCAACCGATGCAGATCTACGCGCCTATATGAACCGTCGCTATGACTTTGATAATGGTGCCTTCCCTTTTGTGCGCCAAGCTGCACCAGACTATGACGAGCAAGAAGAACGGGATGTTCAGGCGGTGACCAAGACGCTTGGGCAATTTTCTCACGCTCAACCAGTCGCTTACACCTACTACCGACGGCTTGACGAGTTAGCGCGAGAAGGTGCCACAACCGACGAGTACATAGAGTGGCTCACTTTTGTGCTGAGGACTGGAGAAAGCGCCATGTATCTTGCCGCCCTCGATGGCGAGGAAGCTCTATATGACGCCATACAGCGAAGCCACGATTGCGTTCTTTTCGAACTGGCTCATGATGGGGGCACAGATATTTCAAACGAGTGTTTACCAGATTTGCGCAACGCACTATCGGAAGCGCTCGGCGTCGAATTGATGCTGCGCTGATGATCCGCTCACTCCAAATAGTTTCGATAGAACGTGCAAAATACGCTAAAATCTGGAGATGAAACCGCTTACGCATGAATGATCAGTTTTCCTGTTGCGCAACGGCATAGAAATTTACGTTGTTGCGGCAATTTTCACGCTGCGAGCACAAGCAGATTAAAATCAATGGGTCCGCTGTGGGCTCAAAGCCGTCGTTTGATGTGCAGCTGATCGCATCCATTTCGCCTAACGATCCCCAACACATCTGGTAAGAGGCAAGCCGTTGGGCCTGCCCCCTTTTTTCTAGTCAAGAACAGACTTTACCGCCTTTGCTGTTTTCGCCACGATCTCATCTGCTTCGGCCTTTGTGAGGCAGAGGGGTGGGGCGAAGCCGAGGATATCGCCTTGGGGCATGGCGCGGGCGATCACGCCTTGTTCGAGCATTTTGGCGACGACTGCGTAGCTGACTTTGCGGTCCGAAGCGAAGGCTTCGCGGGTCTCGCGGTTTTGGGTCAGCTCGACAGCGCAGAGCATGCCTTCACCACGGATATCGCCAACATGGGCGTGCTTTCCAAGCGCGTCTTGCATGGCTTGGTTGAAGTATTTCCCAACCGTTCCTGCGTTCGAAACGAGATCGAGGCTATCGATCAGTTTGAGGTTGGCGATGCCCGCTGCCGCGCCGATTGGGTGGGCGGAGTATGTCCAGCCGTGGCCGATGGGGCCGTTTTCATCGGTGCCTTGTTCAAGCACTTTCCACATTTTATCGCTGACGATGGAGCCAGAGAGCGGCGCGTAGGCGGATGTAAGGCCTTTGGCGATGGTGATCAGGTCGGGTTTGAGGCCGTAGTGCTCTGAGCCGAACATTGTTCCCAAGCGGCCAAAGCCGGTGACGACTTCATCTGCGATGAGAAGGATATCGTGGCGGGTGAGCACCTCTTGGATCGCTTTCCAGTAGCCTTCGGGCGGGGGCACGATGCCGCCGGTTCCAAGCACGGGTTCGCCGATGAAGGCGGCGATGGTATCGGGGCCTTCGCGCTGGATTAGGGCTTCGAGCTCGGACGCAAGATGGGCCGAGAATTGCGCCTCGGACATATCGGCATCTTCGCGGCGGTAGTAGTAGGGCGCATCGGTATGAACCACTTGCGACAGGGGCAGATCGAATTTGTTGTGGAACAGTTCAAGCCCGGTGAGTGAGCCCGTCATCAGGCCCGAGCCGTGATAGCCGCGCCAGCGCGAGATGATCTTTTTCTTTTGCGGGCGGCCGAGGATATTGTTGTAGTACCAAACCAGCTTGATGTTGGTCTCGTTGGCATCCGATCCGGACTGGCCGAAGTAGACTTTGGACATGTGATCCGGCGCGCGATCGAGGATCATTTTCGAGAGCGTGATCGAGGCTTCTGTGCCGTGGCCCACGTAGGAATGGTAATAGGCAAGCTCGCTGGCTTGGGCGGCAATGGCGTCGGCAATTTCGGTGCGGCCATAGCCAACATTGACGCAATAGAGCCCGGCAAAAGCATCGAGAAAGTGGTTCCCGTCGCGGTCTTCAATATGGCAGCCTTGGCCGGTTTTGATGATCCGAGTTGGGGTTTCGCCGCGGGCGTGTTGGGCGAGATGGGTCGATGGGTGAAAGAAATTCTCGCGATCCCACTGATCGAGTTGGTCATTTTTCAGCATGCTTTTGGTCCCTTTGCCTGCGGCTATGGCTCATGCATAGGGGGAAAGGCGGCCCCATTCCAGCCTTGTGATAAAAAGCAATTGCGCTTGGAAGAATTGCACTCTTAGATCGTCAAAGGACTTTCGCTCTGGAGGCTATATGACCCCACCCTTTTCCCCGGCTGAATATGATCGCCGTTTGACCCTTGCGCGCGGCGCGATGGAAGCGGCTGGGCTTGACGCAATCATCTGCGTGGACCCGAGCAATCAGAATTGGCTGACGGGTTATGATGGCTGGTCGTTTTATGTGCATCAGGCGGTGATCCTGATTGGCGGGGAGAAGCCGATTTGGTGGGGGCGGCGCATGGATGCGAATGGGGCTGCGCGCACCGTTGATACCGCGCGCACCGAGATCACCTTTTACACCGACGAGTATATTCAATCGACCGAGCGCCATCCGATGCAGGCCTTGGCGGGCCTGTTGGCCGAGCGGGGCATGGGGGCTGCGCGCATTGGCGTTGAGATGGAGAATTACTATTATTCCGCGGCTGCGCATGGGGCTTTAGCGGGCGCCTTGCCGGACGCGACATTTGTCGATGCCACGGCTTTGGTCAATTGGCAGCGCGGGGTGAAATCGCCCGAGGAGATCGCCTTTATGCGCAAGGCGGCTTTGATCACCGACAAAATTCAAACGCTGGCGATTGATCTGGCCGAGCCGGGCATTCGCAAGAATGAACTGGCGGGGAAAATCTATGCAGCGGGCCTTGAGGGTATTGGCGAGGATTGGGGGGATTACCCGGCGATTGTGCCGCTTATGCCTTCGGGCGCAGATGCCTCGGCCCCGCATCTGACATGGAACGGGGATTTGCTTCGAAGCGGAGAATCGACGTTTTTTGAGCTGTCGGGCTGTTATCGCCGCTATCATGCGCCGCTGAGCCGGACTGTGTATTTAGGCGATCCGCCGGATAGCATTGTGCGCGCGGCGGATGCACTGGTTGCCGGACTTGATGCCGGGCTTGAAGCGGCGCGGGCGGGCAATCGGGCCTGCGATATTGCCAACGCTTTGGGGGATGCTCTGGCGGCGGCTGGAGTCGCGCGCTCTGGGCGCTGCGGCTATCCGATTGGCGCAAGCTACCCGCCGGATTGGGGCGAGCGCACGGTATCGCTGCGCCCTGAGGATGAGACGATTTTGAAGCCGGGGATGACGTTCCATTTCATGCCCGGGCTTTGGCAGGATGATTGGGGCCTTGAGATTACGGAGTCCATTTTGATCACGGATGAAGGGCCTGCGGAGACGCTCTGCAATATCGAGCGCAAGCTCTTTGTGAAGCGCTAGGGATGGGTGATATGCATCCTCAGCTTGATGCGGCGACGGCGCTTTTGAGCGAGCTGATTGCTTTGCCGACGATCTCTTCCGACAGCAATATGGCGATGATTGCGCTGCTTTCTGAGCGGCTTGAAAGCCTTGGCGCGAAGGTCGAGGTCATGCTTGATGAGGATGGCGGCAAGGCTAATCTTTGGGCGACTGTTGGGCCAGATATTGCCGGGGGTGTTTTGCTTTCGGGGCATACGGATGTTGTGCCGGTGTCCGAGCAGGATTGGACCAGCGATCCCTTTGTTATGGAGGCCCGTGAGGGGCGGCTATATGGGCGGGGCGCATGTGACATGAAGGGGTTTATTGCATGTGCGATTGTGATGGCGCCTGCATTGGCGGTCGCGGCAGAGGCGGCGGGCAAGCCGCTGCGGTTTTGCTTTACCCATGACGAGGAAGTTGGCTGCTTAGGGGCGCGTGCTTTGGTTGAGCAATTGCGCGGGCGCGAGGCCCTTCCGGCGATGGCGATTATTGGAGAGCCGACGATGATGAAGGTCATCGAGGGCAATAAGGGCTGCTGCGAATACACCACGCATTTTCACGGCATGGCCGGGCATGGATCGGCCCCGGCGCAGGGGGTAAATGCGGTTGAATATGCCGGGCGCTATTTGATGCGATTGCTGGAATTGCGCAGCGCGCTTGAGGCCCGCGCGCCTGAGAACGGGCGCTTTGATCCGGCGCATAGCACGATCAATCCGGGGCGGATTTCGGGCGGCGTGGCGCATAATGTGATCCCGTCGCATGCCGAATTGGAATGGGAAATGCGCCCTGTTGTGGCCGCCGATTTGGCCTTTGTGCAGGAGGATTTGGCCGCGCTTCGCGAGAGCATGCTCAAAGAGATGCGTGCGGTTTTTCCGGGTGCGGATATTTCAACCGAAACGATTGGCGAGGTCGTTGGGCTTGAGCCGGAAGAGCATAACGCCGCGCGTGATTTGGTGGCGATGCTCACGGGCGAGAACGCCGCGCATGTCGTGCCGTTCAATACCGAGGCGGGGTTGTTTCAACAGATCGGGATGCAGGCGGTTTTATGTGGGCCGGGCTCGATTGATCAGGCGCATAAGCCGGATGAATATGTTGAGCTTGAGCAGATGTCGCGCTGTTTGGATATGCTTGGAAAGTTGGCGCAGCATTTATAGGCGCGCGCGGAATGTCTCGATGATTTGACGGTATATATCGCGCTTGAAGGGCACGATGCTTTCGATCAATGCATCCGGCGCGAGCCAACTCCATTCGGCGAATTCGGGATGCTCAGTGGCGATGTTGATCTGATCATCGCGGCCCTCAAAGCGCATCAAAAACCAAAGCTGTTTTTGGCCCCGATAGCGGCCTTTCCAGACGCGGCCCAAAAGCTCGGGCGGCAGGTCATAGGTCAACCAATCTTCGGTTTGCGCCTCGATAACAGCAAGCGCAGGATCGACGCCGGTTTCTTCCCACAACTCGCGCAGGGCGGCCTCGCGCGGCTCTTCGCCCTTATCGATCCCGCCTTGGGGCATTTGCCACGCATCAGGGGTATCAATTCGCGTTCCGGCAAAAATCAGCCCGTCCTTATTGGCCAGCATCACACCGACGCAGGGGCGGTATGGCAGGGCCTCAATCTGGGCGGGAGTTAGGGGGCTCGTCATTGGATTGGGCGGGGCCGCGCGAAATTTGCGCAGCCCCAGGTCCTTGATTATTTCGCTTCAATGGCCGAGAGGCCACGCAGCAGATCGATCGCATAGGACAGTTGGAAATCCTCATCGCGCAGTTTGGCGGCTTCTTCTGCGATGGTGCGCTCGGCTTCGATTTGGTTGCGCTCGTCTTCGGTCAGGCTGTCGTTATTGAGCGAGCCGCGAAGATCAGCTTCGGAGCGGAAACGGGGCGCTTTTGTCTCGCCGTCGTCTTCAACTTCTGGGCGGCGCGGCGGTTGCGTTACCACGATATCGGGGGAGACACCGAGCGCTTGGATCGAGCGGCCAGATGGCGTGTAATAGCGCGCAGTCGTGAGGCGCATCGCCCCGTTTGAGCTGAGCGGCATCACCGTTTGCACGGAGCCTTTGCCGAAGCTTTTGGTGCCAACAACAATGGCGCGGCGGTGATCTTGAAGCGCGCCTGCGACGATCTCGGAGGCCGAGGCAGAGCCGCCGTTGATCAGCACAACGATGGGTTTGCCCTCGGCCAGATCACCTTCATTTGCGTTGACCCGCTCGCCGTTGCCCGCATCGCGGCCGCGGGTCGAGACGATCTCGCCGGCATTCAGGAACGCATCCGAAACGGCGATGGCTTGGTTGAGCAAGCCGCCGGGATTGTTGCGCAGATCAACGATGATCCCGTTGACCTTATCCATGCCGCCAAGCTCTTCAACCGAGGATTTCAATCCATCGGCGAGGTTGGGGTAGGTTTGATCGTTGAAGGTTGAGATGCGCAACACAACGCTGTCGCCCTCAACGCGGCTGCGCACAGCCGTGAGTTTGATCGTGTCGCGGATAATCGAGATATCAAACGGCTCGTCTGTGCCTTCACGCACCACGGTGATGATGATCTCAGAGCCGACCGGCCCGCGCATCATCGCAACAGTTTCATCCAGCGTCAGGCCGAGCAGATTTTCGCCATCAACATGAGTGATGAAATCTCCAGCTTCTACGCCCGCTTGATCCGCTGGCGTGCCATCCATTGGCGAGACGACTTTGACGAAGCCCTCTTCTTGGGTCACTTCAATGCCAAGCCCGCCGAATTCGCCGCGGGTCTGAACCTGCATTGCGGCGGCATCCGCTGGCGAGAGGTAGCTGGAATGGGGATCAAGCGAGGTCAGCATGCCATCAATGGCCGCTTCAATCAGTTCTTCCTCGTTTACCTCTTCGACGTATTGCGAGCGGATCCGCTCAAAGATATCGCCAAACAGATCAAGCTGTTCATAAACATTCACAGTGCTCGCTTTTTCCTCTGCAAGCAGTGGCCCGGCAAATTGCGTGGTGGCGATTGCGCCTGCAAGCGTGCCGCCAAGCGCGGCCATAACAAACTTTTTCATTCCGTCTTATTCCTTGTTCTCGGCAAACCACTGAGCCGGATCTACAGGGCTGCCGCCCTGCCTTATCTCTATATAAAGCGTTTCCGAAGCGGCAGCGCCACCTCCATCCGCAGTATTGATCAAAAATGCGTCCATATCGGGCGCTTGCCCGCCCATCAAACCAATGGGCGCGCCAAGTTTGAGCACTTCGCCGACCTCACCATAGACCTGATCTAGCCCAGCAAGCACCATCAGAACATCGTTTCCGGGCTCAAGTATAATCACGTTTCCGTAGTCGAGGAAGGGACCAAGATAGCGGATGGTCGCAGGCCAAGGCGTTGTGACAAGAGCGCGCGGGCGCGTGGCGATCAGCCAGCCGGGGCGGCGTATGCCCGCTGCATCGGCCTCGTCCGCGCGCCGCAGGATCGCGCCGTTGGTGGGAAGTTGCAGGGTTCCCATAGCGTCGGAAAGCTCTGGCAGAGGAGGCGCGCCATTGGCGGTATCCATATCGCCAAGGCCGGCGGCAAAGCCCTCAAGGGTTTCAGAGCTGTCGATCAGGCGCTGAAGCTGCTCTGGATCAGCAAGAAAACGGCGCGGCAGGTCGGTACGTTGAGAGATCGCTTGGCTTAATTCTGTGCGCGCGGATTGGACGCCGGTGAGGCCAAGGGTAAGGGTTTGGGCGGCGCTTTGTTGGAGCGTGCGCAGGGTTGCGACCTCATCCAATTGCACTTTGAGCGCATCGACTTGGGCCTGAAAGGCGGGGGCAACATCGGATAGGATCATGCCCGAACGGGCGGTTCCAAGCGGGCCAGAAGGATGCAGTAGGGACAGCGTCGTTGGGGCTTTTTGCAGCGAGAGCATCACGCCGAGAAGCTTGCTCAGGTGCTCGCTCTCAGACTCAAACTGACGGGTGATCGCGGCTTCGCGAATGGCGGCGCGGCGCAGGCCTTCGCGCAGGGCCTCAAGCCCGTCCTCATAGGCCGAAATCGTCTGGGTCAAAGCGGCCACACGATCGCGTGCGCCGTTTGCGGCCTCAAGCGCGGAGTGCGCTTCGCCAAGCTGTTTGGCAGCCTCTTCGGCAAGCACAGTTGGCGAGACTTGCGCGCGCAGTTGCGCAGGGCCAAGTGCGGCAAAAGCCAAAAGCGCGATGGCCATGATGGGGCCAAGGGCTTGGGGGGCTTTGCTGCGCTTGATCACGGCGCTCTAGCCTTTGATCAACAGGCTTGCGCCCGTCATCTCATCTGGTTGCGGCAGGCCCATCAGATCAAGCAGGCTTGGCGCCAAATCCGCCAGCCGTCCAGCACGCAGACCGGTGACATTGCTTGGTGCGCCAAACACAGCGACAGGGACGGGATTGGTCGTGTGGGCCGTATGCGGGCCGCCTGTTTCGGGATCAACCATCACCTCGCAATTGCCGTGATCGGCAGTGAGGATCATCGCGCCGCCTGCGGCTTCGAGCGCGGCCACAACGCGGGCAAGCCCCGTATCAACCGCTTCGCAGGCCTTGATCGCGGCCTCCAAATCGCCCGTATGGCCAACCATATCGGGATTGGCATAATTGGTGACGATCAGATCATAGCCCGCCTCGATTGCGGCGACGAACTTATCGGTCACTTCCCCGCAAGACATCTCAGGTTGCAAATCATAGGTCGCCACTTTGGGCGATTTTGGCATGAAGCGATCTTCGCCCTTTTCGGGCAGCTCTTTGCCGCCGTTGAGGAAGAAGGTCACATGGGGGTATTTCTCGGTCTCGGCGAGGCGGAACTGAGTTTTTCCGTGATCTGCGACCCATTCACCAAGCGTGTTTTTCAGTTCGCGTTTGGGGTAGCAGGTTTGCATATAGGTACTGTGGGTCGTTGAATATTCGACCATGCCAAGCAGGCTTGCGAATGCCGGGCGCGGGGCGGCATCGAAATCGGCAAAATCTGGATCGCCAATCGCAGCAAGGATTTCGCGGGCGCGATCCGAGCGGAAATTGAGGCAGAAGAAGCCATCGCCATCCTTTGCGCCTGCATAGCCTTCAATGACGGTTGCGGCGATGAATTCATCGGTTTCGCCCCGCTCTGTTGCGGCTTTGATTGCGGCGCTGGCGTCAACGGCTTTGAACGCGGCTTTGCCGTGGATCATTGCCTCATATGCTTGGCTGACCCGTTCCCAGCGGTTGTCGCGATCCATGGCGAAATAGCGCCCGACGACCGTCCCGATCCGCGCGCCATTGGGCAGGGCCTCAACCAGTGTTTTCATAAAACCATCGGCCGAGCTTGGCGCCACATCGCGCCCATCGGTGATCGCATGCAGCACGACCTCGACGCCCTGCGCGGTGAGCGCTTTGGCAGCGGCAATCACATGGCTGATATGGCCATGCACGCCGCCATCAGAAACAACGCCCATCATATGCGCGACGCCGCCACTGGCTTTAACATCAGCCGCGAATTTCAGCAGCGCGGCATTCTGCGCAAAGCTGCCGTCCTCAATGGCGAGATCAATCTGCCCAAGGTCCATCGCCACAACACGGCCTGCGCCGATATTGGTGTGGCCGACTTCGGAATTACCCATTTGCCCGCTTGGCAGGCCAACATCGGGGCCATGGGTGATCAGGGTCGCATTGGGGCAGGTCGCCATGATGCGATCAAAGGTTGGAGTGTTGGCCAAAGCGGGGGCATTTGCCGTGCGATCTGCGCGTGCACCCCAGCCATCGAGGATGCAAAGAACGACAGGTTTTGGAACGGTCATGGCGGGCTCCTTTTCGCTTGGGCTTGTTCTACGCGCGCAGGGCAAAAGGGGCAAGCAACACGCGGACCAGTAAAGATGCGGACCAGTTAAGATTGAGATGGGCGGTTTGACCGGCGCGCGCAAGGGGTTGCGGCAAATCGGCCGCGGGAATTAGCTGCGGTGATAGGGGCTGCCGGCAAGGATCGAAGCGGCACGGTAAAGCTGCTCTGAGAGCATCACGCGTACCAGCATATGCGGCCAGACCATCTTGCCAAAGGAAAGCTTGAAATCGGCCCGCGCGCGCAAAGCAGGCGATATTCCATCCGCGCCGCCAATGATCAGCGCCAAATCAGAGCGTCCCGCATCGCGCCAATCGCCGATCTGGTTGGCAAATTCTGGCGAAGACATCACGCGCCCGCGCTCATCCAAACAGGCGATCAAAGCGCCCTTAGGAATGGCGCGCTCAAGCAATTCGGCCTCAGCTTCCATGCCGCCGCCTTTCTTGGCCTCGACCTCAAGGACTTTGGCCGGACCAAGCCCAAGGGCCCGCCCGCTGCGATCAAATCGTGTGAGGTAATCATCGATGAGTTCGCGCTCGGGGCCGGCCCTTAGGCGGCCCACTGCGCAGATATGCACACGCATGTTGTGCCTCTCTTGGCGCTTAAGCCGGGGTTGGCTCTTCGCCGCCTTGGCCTACAGGGAGCCACATCTTTTCAAGCTGATAGAAATCGCGCACTTCGGGGCGGAACACATGAACGATAACATCGCCAGCATCGAGCAAAACCCAATCGCCTTGGCCTTTGCCTTCGATCTTGGAAATGATGCCGAATTCCTGCTTGAGGCGCTCAGACATCTTTTCAGACAGCGCTGAAACCTGCCGGGTTGAGCGACCCGTGCACAGAACCATATAGTCAGCCATTTCGGATTTGCCGCGCAGATCAATCGAAACGATGTCTTCTGCTTTGTCTTCATCCAAGGAAGCGAGAATGCGCGCGAGCAATTGTTCGGGCGTTGCGGGGGCCGGGGCTTGCTTCATTGCAGCACCCGGGGCAGCGCTAGAATTGGCCGCCGTTGGTGATTGAGACAGGACATTGTCCTCCTTCGTGGCGCGCCGATTCCTCCCCGGCGCTGGGCATTTTTATAAAGTAGCACCTAAGGGGGCAAATCTCAATCGATGCAAGGCAAAGCGGGCGTAGTATGGCGCAGATTCCGCTGCGTAGCGACATTCGGCAACATAATCGCGTCTAATCCAGCGCTTTGTCTGCATTTTCTTCGAGCATGCGCACCTCGCGCTGGGGGAAGGGGATCGAAATATCGTTGGCCTTAAACGCATCCCAAAGCGCGAGATAAACAGCACCGCGCACGTTTGTGAGGCCGCCTGTTGGGTCAGTGATCCAAAAGCGCAGGATGTAATCGACCGAACTGTCGCCAAACCCAACGATGTGGCAAACGGTCGGGCGGGTATGCGACACCCGGCTGACGCCCTTTGCCGCTTCAACGGCGATTTTGCGCACCAGATGTGGATCATCGCCGTAAGCCGTGCCAAAGAAGATATCGAGGCGCACGTAATCATTGGTATGGGACCAGTTGACCACTTGGTTGGTGATCAGATCCTCGTTCGGGATCAGGTATTCTTTGCCGTCGCGGGTAACGACCGAGGCGTAGCGCGCGCCAAGCGTATTGATCCAACCAAAGGTTTCCCCAAGCGAAATGACATCACCGGGTTTGATCGATTTATCCAGCAGGATGATCACACCAGAGACAAGGTTCGAGACGACCTTTTGCAAGCCAAAACCAAGGCCAACACCAATCGCGCCCGATAGAACCGCCAAACCAGTGAGATCAAATCCGACCGCTTTGAGCCCGATAAAGAAGGCCGCGCCATAGAGCGTTATCTGCAGTACCTTAACGGCGAGCACCCGCATAGAGGGCGAAATCTCTTCGTTTTTGGATATCTTTGTGGTGGCGGATTGGGAGCCAACCCGCGCCAGTGTAAACAGAATTCCGGTAACGATCAGCGCTTTGAGAACGGCAAGCGCCGAGAGGCGGAAATCGCCAAATTCAACGGCGGCGCTATCCAGAAAGGCGGTCATCGCTTCGGCAAGGCCGAGATAATAGAGCGTTACATATACCCACAGGCCCCATGTCACAACGCGGCGCAAAAGGCTGTTGCGCACAAGGCGGGCGGCAAAGCTTACCATCAACCAAGCCAGAGCGATCGTTGCTACAAGGACGAGGATATAGCGGCGCGAGGGGAAGGGCGTTATCTGCGAAATGATGCCAACAGAGGCCCAGGCCAGGCCGACAAAAAGGATCAACTGCAGCCGCTTATGGACCACAAGCATCGCGCGCAACCTTGGCTTTGAAACCCCTTCAAGACCGCGCATCCAGTTATAGATTTTGGGCCCAATCCAGCGGCGCAACAGCCATGCCGTTATGATGATGACGCCCAAAATGATGAATTGCTGAAGGCGTGAGGGCAAAAACAGATTGGAAAACGCGCCCTCGATCTCGGCCCAAAGGGTAGCGAGCTGTTCAAGGAATGTGTTGAAAGCGTTCAGCATTTGCGCGGCCCAAATTAACCTTTTTGCCAGCATGGCACGGCCCCGTGTGCCCATGCAAGCCGGTGATTGCGGCGGCGTGATGCGCCAAACGCCCGAAATCACAAAAGTTTTTCATGCCTAAGGGATACTTCTAAAAATAGGTTTACCTTTAAGTAAATCTAACTGGCTCAAGTTTAGTGTATTGTGTTAACTAATAAGCGCTGAAATTCAAAATTGCCCATTGCTGCTGCGTTTTGAGCCAAGAAAATTTCGCATGTAAGGCTTCGCGCTGTTTTGCCGGGGAAGCCTATTTTACTCAGTATATTTTTTTAAAAAATCTGGGGCTAATGTATTGATTTTGATGTTTTAATTGGGGCGCGGCCGTTCTTTGCGGCCGTGCATGCTGGGGGAAGTTATGAGAAAATCTCTAATCAAAGCGCCCGTTGTGGCGCTCGGCGCAGCTTTGGCTGTGTCTGGCTGTTTTCATCACGGGACAAGCGTTGGCGGAGCATTTGACGCAAGCAAGAGCTTTGTCGAAACCTACGACGGCTATCGGCTGCTTACGAATGAGCCATTCGTTGTCGCGACAAACAAACCGACAGGCACCGTGAGCTATACAGGGGGCATCCTTGTTGAGCGGCAACCAAACGTGGCGCAAACCGAAAAAACGGGCCTAAGCGATATCGCTGTGCCGCCTGAGGTTGAATTTATTGTTGGGCAGCTGGTGGTTGATGTCGCCTTTGACGACAACTCCGCTACTCTCGCGCTTTCGAAGTTTCAGAGCGCCACGGCGCCTATTTCCATTTTTGTGAATCAGGCAAATGGAAACGCGACTGCTTTGGCTGCAATTACAGTTGATGATGTTACCATGGGGGACCCGCTTGATGGGACCCTTCAAGGGACTGGTTTTGTCGGCTCGGGCATTCAAGACGAGGTTTATGTCAGCTCTAAAATAGTGGGCGAACTGACCAGCGGGAGCGGCGAAGCTCTTAAGACTTACTCGGTTGGGTATAGCTCTTCGCTGAATTTGCGTGGCACAGCAGGCAACGAATTTTTGCTTGGTGGCGCGTCCCTTAGCATTACCGAAACGCTGCCGGGCGACACTTTGGTTGCTCACGATCTGGTTCCGCTTCCCGGTCCGATCACCATAACTGAACGCTATTCAGGTATGGGTTACGCTGTTCAAAAGTAAATCGATGTAGGCTCACCAAGCGCGAGAAGTTTCTTGCGCTTGGCGGGCCTGACGTTTTGGAGCTGCGCATTCTATCCGCATGCGCGTTCCAGAACGCCTCGAATTTGCTCAAACCTGCGGTCCAACCACCGCGCCTCTGCGACAAAGTTTACCTAAAGGTAAATTTACTGGCCTGCACTAACTTGAATGTGTTAATCTTCTTTGAGTCGGAAGCCAAATGCCTAAGCTGCTGCATTTATTGGGTCTTTTGATTCCGACAAGAAGGATAGACAAGTTATTTGCTTTGACCTTTGACTGCGAATTTTCCCAATTTTTGCGTTTGGGGATTGAATTGAAAACAAATTTTTGTTGGCGCCTTGGCTGGTTTTAAGGGGCGCACGAACGGGGGAAGACATGAGATATTCACTATTAAAAGCGCCCATTGCGGCGCTAAGCGCTACTGCTTTGCTGTCTGGCTGTGTGCTGGGCAATTTTGATGCGAGCAAAAGCTTTGTTCAAAGCTATGATGGTTATCGTTTGCTGAGCGAAGAGCCCATCGTAGAATATTCGGCCAAACCTACTGGGTCCGTAAGTTACACGGGCGGCATTTTGGTCGAAAATCAGCCAACTGTTACGTTTGCAAAGCCTATTGGACTGGCAGGTGAGCCAGTTTTGATCGGTGTTGATTATATCGTTGCGAAAATGGATGTTGATGTTGCCTTTGATGACAACACCGCCGAATTTGAAGTGTCGAATTTTCAGCGCGTATCGGCGCCCATTTCCATTTTCACTGATCCAAACTCAGTCCCAAATGCCGCTGTCATCGGGCTTGAGGCTGATAACGTTGTTTTGGGCGATAAGTTCGACGGCAAGCTGTCAGGCTCAGGCGGCGTTTATGCGTACAAACCTACGGGTACAATTGTCAGCTCTGGCATGCAGGGCACGCTGACTACCGGAAGCGGCGAAAGCTTACAGTCATATGGGGCCTCATTGGGCGTCGAGTTATTATTGCGCGGCACTGTGGGCAGCGAATTTCTGCTGGGAGAGGCGAGTTTGAACCTGCGTGGGACAGAAGGGTCCGTTGTGCCGAATGAGCAGCTCTCAATCGAGCTTCCGCCAGAGCTTCCTTCGCAGAACGAGCGTTATTACGGCGCGGGTTACGCGGTTCGAAAGTAACGCTCGAACATGGGCCCGCTATTGCGCGAGGGCATTCTTGCGCGCGGTGGGCCTGTTTTGATCGCGAAAATTCAAGCCGCTGAAAACAATTAATAAATCGCGCCTGTACGGATTTCGACTGCGGCGCAGATGGAGATGGAGATGGTAATGAAACAATCTATTTTGAAGGCCCCGCTTGTGGCGTTTGGTGCGGCAACTTTGCTGTCGGGCTGTGTTCTGGGCAGTTTTGATGCGAGCAAAAGCTTCTATGAAACCTATGATGGCATGCGCACGTTGGGCAACGAACCTCTAATTCTTGGAGCCGATAGGCCGACAGGCACAGTAAAGTATTCCGGCGGCATGCTCGTAGAGCAATTGCCAGCCGCCACACTTGCAAAGCCTGTAGGGCTTGCCGCGGATCCTGCCCCGGGCGACGTCAACTATATCGTTGCAAAATTGGATGTTGATGTTGCCTTTGATACCAACCTGGTTGATGTCGAGGCGACGAATTTTCAGCGTGCAACGGCGCCAGTATCCATTTTCGGGTATTCAGGGCTTGGCGTGCAGTCTCCGGCGGCTGAACTCGCTGAAGGTGACGTCGTTTTAGGCGAGAAATTTGATGGCTCTATTTCCGGCACTGCTCAGATTTACGACGATGGGCTCAATGGCTTTAATGTAGACGGCACGGTTGTCGGTCAGCTGACAACCGGAAGCGGCGAAAGCCTGAAGACCTACACCGGTCTTTTGCGCTCTGATCTGGTTTTGTATGGAACAGCGGGCGACACGTTCTTGCTTGGCAGCTCGACGCTCGATCTTCGCGGCCAGAACGTTGTGACTAATGCGCAAACCTCGGGCGAGTTCCCGGCAGCGGCATTTGCCTCCGACGAACTTCTTGGCGGCACCGCATATGTCGCTCAAGTAAAATAATCTTTGCGGGCCCGCCATTTAGCGCGCGCTTTGCGCATGGTGGGCCTGCTATTTTGAGCGGCCTTTAGGGGCAAACGAGTAATTAATAAATTGCGCCACGACTGATTTTTATAAGGCGCACCAAAGGAGACTGTTATGGAAAAGACATTATTGAAGGCGCCTGTTTTGGCGTTTGGCACAGCGACATTGCTATCTGGTTGCGTCATTGGCAATTTCGATGCGGCCAAGAGTTTCGCTTCAAATGAGGAAGCATATCGCCTGCTTAGCAGCGCGCCATTGGTTCAGGCCGCCGATATTCCGACGGGCTCGGTCAGCTATTCCGGCGGTATCCTTGTTGAAAGAGAGGCCCGCTCCAAAGGCGTTCTGAACACGGGGCTTGCAGCGGATCTTGAAAATCCCGACGTTCATTATATCGTTGCAAAGATGGATGTAGATGTTGCTTTCGATGACTCCACTACAGATTTTACGCTGTCGAAATTTCAGCGCGCAACAGCGCCGGTTTCCATTTTCGATCTAGGCAGCGAGCCGAATGCCGAGGGGGATCTCGCGATTGATCCCAATGATATCGTCTTGGGCGAAGCTTTTAGCGGCACAGTCACAGCACAGGGCAGCGTGCTTGCAGATTTTTCCGGTGTGCTGGCGTACGCTTCTTCCTACGGATCGACGCTA
The DNA here is from genome assembly GCA_047631555.1 of Halocynthiibacter sp. Lineage (GTDB taxonomy): Bacteria > Pseudomonadota > Alphaproteobacteria > Rhodobacterales > Rhodobacteraceae > JBLHZY01. Next base: position 403,337 of record JBLHZY010000002.1, read on the forward strand.
ACCACCGGGAGCGGCGCCACCCTTCAAGCGCATGAGGTGGATTTCAGTGCTGGGCTAAACCTGCGCAGCACGGGGGGCGAAAATTTCTTGCTTGGGCATGCCGGGCTACAGATTCTAACTGAAGTTGCCATTTCGGACGAGCCATCGGGCGATCTTGAATCGACTGGAGATGCTGAACCGATTATCGTTCAGCTTCGCGAGGGGTATTCGGGCTCTGGTTACGCTGTTCAGACGGATTGATCCAAGACAGGCCCGCTGCTTTGCGCGACTCACTTGCGAGTGGCGGGCCTGTGGTTTATGGCTCTGCGTATGAAACACATCTTTGATATGGATGATCGTGCGCGTTTACCGTGGCGCTTTTTTGGCGCAACGCTGACAGTGCTTGCCCTGCAATAGGCCGGGCCCGTTTTCGCACGTCTACATACCTTCAAAATTCACATCATACCGGAGAGCGCAACATGACCGCCCCGAAGACCCTTTATGATAAAATCTGGGATGCCCATATCGCCGATGAGGCCGAAGATGGCACGACCCTGCTTTATATTGATCGCCACCTTGTTCACGAGGTGACATCCCCGCAAGCCTTTGAAGGCCTGCGTTTGGCGGGGCGCTCTGTGCGCGCGCCGGATAAAACGATCGCTGTGCCGGATCACAACGTGCCAACGACGCTTGATCGCGCTGAAGGCATCAAGAATGAAGAGAGCCGCATTCAGGTTGATGCGCTGGATAAGAACGCCAAGGATTTCGGCATTCACTATTATCCCGTGTCCGACGTGCGCCAAGGCATCGTGCATATTGTTGGCCCCGAGCAGGGCTGGACGTTGCCCGGCATGACCGTTGTTTGCGGCGATAGCCACACAGCAACGCACGGCGCATTCGGTGCCCTCGCGCATGGTATCGGAACTTCCGAGGTCGAGCATGTTTTGGCAACGCAAACGTTGATCCAGAAGAAATCCAAGAACATGAAGGTTGAGATCACCGGCAAACTGATGCCCGGTGTCACGGCCAAGGATATCACCCTTGCGGTGATCGGCGAAACCGGCACAGCCGGCGGCACAGGCTATGTGATCGAATATACCGGCGAGGCGATCCGTGCGCTTTCGATGGAAGGCCGCATGACTGTTTGTAACATGGCGATTGAAGGCGGCGCGCGCGCTGGTCTGATCGCGCCGGATGAGACCACATATGAATATGTCAAAGGCCGCCCGCACGCCCCTAAGGGCGCGCAATGGGAAGCCGCTCTGACATGGTGGAAAACGCTCTTTAGCGATGAAGATGCGGTTTTTGATAAGGTCGTGACGCTCAAAGGCGAAGACATTGCGCCCGTGGTCACTTGGGGCACATCGCCTGAGGATGTTTTGCCGATCTCGGCGAATATCCCTGCGGCGTCTGATTTCAAGGGCGGCAAGGTTGATGCTGCGCAGCGCTCGCTTGATTACATGGGTCTTGAGCCCGGCAAGCCGCTTACCTCGATCGAAATCGATACGGTCTTTATTGGCTCCTGCACCAACGGGCGGATCGAGGATCTGCGCGCTGCGGCGGCGATCCTGAAGGGCAAGAAGATCAAAGAGGGCATGCGCGCGATGATCGTGCCCGGCTCGGGCCTTGTGCGTGCGCAGGCCGAAGAAGAGGGCCTCGCGGATATTTTCAAAGAGGCTGGCTTTGAATGGCGCCTTGCGGGCTGTTCGATGTGTCTTGCGATGAACCCGGATCAGCTTGCGCCGGGCGAGCGCTGTGCTGCGACCTCCAACCGCAACTTTGAAGGTCGTCAGGGGCGCGGTGGACGCACCCATTTGATGAGCCCCGCCATGGCAGCTGCCGCCGCGATCACCGGTCATCTGACCGATGTTCGCGAGATGATGTAAGGAGAGCGGATTATGGATAAGTTTGAAAAAATCACAGGCGTTGCCGCGCCGATGCCGCTGATCAACATCGATACCGATATGATCATCCCCAAGGTTTTTCTCAAAACCATCAAGCGTTCTGGGCTTGGCGTGAGCCTGTTTGCCGAGATGCGTTATAATGACGATGGCAGCGAGGTTGCGGATTTTGTGCTCAACAAGCCAGCCTACCGTGATGCGGATATCATCGTGGCCGGCGATAATTTTGGCTGTGGCTCCTCGCGCGAACATGCGCCTTGGGCGATCAAGGATTTCGGTATCAGCTGCGTGATCTCAACCAGCTTTGCCGATATCTTTTTCAACAACTGTTTCAAGAATGGCATCCTGCCGATCATCCTGCCTCAAGAGCAGGTTGATGCCTTGATGAAGGACGCAGAAAAAGGCGCCAATGCGCGCATGACTGTTGATCTCGAAGCGCAAGAGATCACCTCATCCGATGGGCAAGTCTTCCCGTTCGAGGTTGATGCGTTCAAGAAGCATTGCTTGCTTGAGGGATTGGATGACATCGGCCTGACCATGGCCAAAGTCTCCTCGATTGATGCCTATGAGGCACTTGCGTCGCAATCGCGCCCTTGGGTCTGATATCCGCGCGCGGACGATTGTTTCGCGCCCGAAGGGTTTGATTTCAAGCTTTTAGCGGTCAGAGCGCACTGAACCACAAGATATAGGGTCGCCCCTCACGGGCGGCCCTTTTTCGTTTCCAAATTGATGCAAAGTCGCACCAGTTTGTTCACAAACTCGCCCTAATGATTTCGTTAACCTTAACCAACACTTGCTGGACGACAGGAAAGAAGGCAAAAATTGGGCAACAATGAGGCAAGCTGCCACAAACGGCAGTATCAAAATGGGACAAGGGCGCGGCAACGCATCGCATCCGTCCAATTTGAGGGTAGAAAACGGTGATTTCTCGGCTGGCAGGCGCAATTTTGCGCGCGATTTTTGTGGTGTTGCTGATTGCAACGCCCTCGCTGCTGTTGCCTGGGGTAACATCGGACACAACGCAGATCGTCTCGCTTGTTGCGATCTTTGCCGCCGCGCTGACCCTGTTTGAATACGCCTCTGTATATCCCGGCCTTGTTGAATTTCGCGACGCGCCGCCGTTTAACCGCATCCGCTTTGTCTCGCTCTTTCTGACGGTTTTCTTGCTGACAATGATCTCGCGCGGCATCTCCTCGCCAACAACCGCGACCCAGTTCATTACCGCGATTGGCGCCCTTATTGGCCATGTCCTCGATTTCCCCTATTCACCTGTGCGCTTGATGGTTCTGATGCTGCCCGAAGGCACGCCAGAGAGCCAAGTTCTTATGGTGCGCACGGCGGCTGGGATGAGCTATCTGATCTCGCTTTTGTCGCTGGTGACATTCCTTATGGCGCTCAGAATGCAGAAATGGCCGACCCGCTCTGGATCGTTCAATGTCTGGATTAACCTGCCGACCTTTGATCCCACTGCGGGCGGCGATGTGGTTGCGCGGCTTGAGCGGGATGCGCGCTTTAACATCGCGCTTGGATTTCTTTTGCCCTTCCTGATCCCGGCTGTGCTAAAATCGGCCTCTGATCTGTTTGGATCGGTCACGATGGATAATTCGCAAACCCTGATTTGGACAATTGCTGCATGGGCCTTTCTTCCTGCTTCTCTGTTTATGCGCGGCATCGCGATGGGCAAGATCGCCGAGATGATCGCCTCAAAGCGCCGTCTTTCCTACGCGGCTTCAGAAGAGCATCCTTATCAGCCTGCTTGATCGCTTTGCTGCCCTTCGGGGCGGCGGCTGAAACGATCCGCATCGCGACCTATCACACAGAGCTTTCGCGCAAAGGGCCGGGACTTTTGCTGCACGATATTCTGGGTGAGAAGGATGCGCAGGTAAATGCGGTTGCGAGCGTGATTTCGCATATCTCCCCTGATGTTATCCTGCTTCTCGATTTTGATTTTGATTATGATCTGGTTGCGCTGAAGGCTTTTGGCGCGCGCCTTGGCTATCCTCATGCCTTTGCACGGATGCCCAATTCAGGGCTTGAAACTGGGCTTGATATGGATGGCGATGGGCGGCTTGGCGGGCCGCGGGATGCGCAGAGCTTTGGATATTTTACCGGGCAGGGCGGGATGGCTGTTTTATCGCGCTTGCCGATCTTGGCAGACGAGGCGCGCGATTTTTCGCAGATGCTTTGGCGAGACATCCCGCAGGCGCAACTGCCGGTGAAAGCCGATGGCGCGCCGTTCTATTCAGATGAGGCCTTGGCGCTTTTGCGGCTTTCTTCGGTGGGTCATTGGGATGTTCCTTTTGCGCTTCCCGATGGCACGATCGCGCATCTTTTGGCCTATCACGCAGGTACCCCAGTTTTCGACGGCCCCGAAGATCGCAACGGCTTGCGCAACGCCGATGAGCAGCGCCTTTGGCGGCTTTATCTGGATGGGGCATTGCCGGGGATTGAGGCGCCAAACGGGCCGTTGATTTTGGCCGGAAGCGCCAATCTTGATCCCGAAGATGGCGCCGGAAAGCGCGAAGCGATCAAAGCGCTTTTGGCCCATCCCCGCCTCGTTGATCCTATGCCCAAGTCTGAGGGCGCGCGCCTTGCAGGGGATAGTGGCGTGAATGCGGATCATCGCGGCGATCCGGCGCTTGATACGGCAGATTGGAAGGACGAGGGCAACAGCCCTGGCAATCTGCGGGTCGATTATCTGCTGCCCTCAACCGAGTGGGAGGTGATTGACGCGGGCGTACTATGGCCCGCGCCTGATGACCCTGAGGCTGAGATACTAGGAAGCGGGAAGGGCCGTGCCAGCCGCCACGCTTTGACCTGGGTGGATTTGCGGCGGTAGCGCTGCGATCATCACCTCGTGAAGGGGCGTTGGCGCAAAATCAGGCAGCAAGCGCGCCAGCTTTTCGCTGCTCATTGAGTGAGGATGGTTCCAGAGGTAACGCATTTCACGCAGCTCGCGCGCCAGTTCCCAAAAGGGTGAAGCCAAGCTCATCAGCCACCAAGGAAAGCCCGCAATTTTGATCTCGCGGTCAAGGGCGGCGCTAAGGCCTGCGGCCAGTTCGCGCGCGGTGAAGCTGTGGCCAGCAAAGGGCACGTCTTCGAAGCGCTCTAAGCGATCTTCTGCATCGCAAAGCGCCACCATCGCGCGCGCCCAATCGGGCACATAGGCAAAGGCTTGCAGCGTATCAAATCCACCCGGTGAGGTGATTTTGCCCTTCTTGATTGAGGTGAGATAGACCAAGCTCATCACACAGCCGTTGCGATCTGGGTCGATGAAATTACCGGCGCGCAGGATCAAGGTTTTGACACCCGCATTGCGATAGGCGGCTTCCATATCAACCCGGATTTGCCCTTTGCGGCTGCACGGGGTTTGCGGGGTTGTGGCGCTCCAAGGGGCAGGGGCTTTGCCGAAATTATAGACGTTGCCAGGGATGACAACGCGCGCGCCGCTGGATTTGGCGGCGGCGATCACTTGGGCGGTGATCTGGGGAATGATCTGCGCCCAGTTGTGATAGTTTGGCGGGTTCAGCCCGTTCATGATCACGTCAACACCTTGGGCTTGGCGGGTCATATCGCCTGCTTTGCGATCATAAAGGCGAACGTTCCAGCCCGCCGCTTCAAAGGCTTTGGCGCTATGAATGCCGAGCTTGCCGGATGCGCCGAGGATAAGGGCAGTTTTGGCCATTTGGGCCTCCTTTTGTTTTGCTGAGAGGAGATTGCCCCATTCATATGCATTTAGAAATTGCCTGAATTTGCAGATATGATATTCAGAAGTGAATGGCTATTGGCTCCTCTCCTGATTGGACATTGCTTCAATCCTTTGCTGCTGTGGCAAAGCATGGCTCGCTTTCGGCGGCCGCCCGTAGCCTTGGAGCGAGCCAGCCGACCTTGGGGCGCCATATCAAAACGCTTGAGGAAAGCCTTGGCGCGCCGCTGTTTACCCGGATCGCGCGCGGGCTTGAGCCAACGGAACTTGGGCTTGAACTGCTTGAAGAGGCCGGGCGGATGGAGGCGGCGGCGGCGCGGATGAGCCTGATCGCCGAAGGGCGCAGCACCGAGCTGCGCGGCACAGTGCGCCTCACCGCCAGCGTTTATGTGTCCCATTTCATCCTGCCGCAGATCATCGCCAATATTCGCCGCCTTGAGCCGCAGATCGAGATTGAACTCGCGCCCTCAGACACGACCGAAAACCTGATCTTTCGCGAGGCGGATATTGCCCTGCGGATGTATCGCCCCGAGCAGCTTGATGTGATCACCCGCCATGTTGGGAATACGCCGATCGGCCTTTATGGCGCGCGCAGTTACTTGGATCGAACCGGGCGGCCCGAGACAATCGAGGAAGCGTTGAAGCTTGATTTCGTCGGCTATGATCGCAGCGATTTGATGCTGCGCGGGATGCGCCAAATGGGGCTTGAGATTGATCGCGATTTCTTTTCAGTGCGTTGCGATGATCAGGCTGCGTATTGGCATCTGGTGCGGGCCGGTTGCGGGATTGGGGCGGCGCAGCGGGTCGTGGCGGATAAGGACCCGTTGCTTGAGCGGATATTGCCTGATTTGCCCTTGCCGCCTTTGCCGATCTGGCTTGCTGCGCCCGAGGCCTTGCGGCGCAATCCGCGCATTCGCCGCGTTTGGGATTTGCTCGCTGAGGGGCTTGCGCAGGCCGGAATTGAACGCGGCGCGCGCCAAGAAAACCCCAGCATAGCTTGACCCTTTGTGCGCAAGGGGCTACCCCGCTTGGCGAATGTTACAGATCGCAGGAATCCCGCTATGAGCAACCCGTCCCTCCTTATCCTTGCCGGTGATGGCATTGGCCCCGAAGTTATGGCGCAAGTCACGCGGATCATTGATTGGTACGGCGAAAAGCGCGACCTGAAATTCGATGTCTCCGAAGACCTTGTTGGCGGGGCGGCATATGATGTGCATGGCACGCCGCTCACGGATGAAACGATGGAGCGCGCACAGGCGGCGGACGCTGTTTTGCTTGGCGCCGTTGGTGGGCCGAAATACGATGTGCTCGATTTCTCAGTCAAGCCTGAGCGCGGGTTGTTGCGCCTTCGCAAGGAGATGGACCTGTTCTCGAACCTGCGCCCGGCGCAGTGCTTTGATGCGCTTGCGGATTTCTCTTCCCTGAAGCGCGAAGTTGTTGCTGGCCTCGATATCATGATCGTGCGCGAACTGACTTCGGGCATCTATTTCGGCGAGCCGCGCGGCATCTTCAAAGAGGGCAATGAGCGCGTTGGCATCAACACGCAGCGCTACACCGAGAGCGAGATCGCCCGCGTTGCGCGCTCCGCTTTTGAACTGGCGCGCCGCCGTGGCAACAAGGTTTGCTCGATGGAGAAAGCCAATGTGATGGAGAGCGGGATTTTGTGGCGCGAAGTCGTTACGGAAATCCATGCGGCCGAGTACCCTGATGTTGAGTTGAGCCATATGTATGCGGATGCAGGCGCGATGCAGCTTTGCCGCTGGCCCAAGCAATTTGATGTGATCGTAACCGACAATCTCTTTGGCGATCTGCTGTCGGATGCGGCGGCGATGCTCACCGGCTCGCTTGGCATGCTGCCTTCCGCTTCGCTTGGCGCTCCAATGGAAAATGGTCGTCCCAAAGCATTGTATGAGCCGGTTCACGGCTCGGCTCCCGATATCGCGGGCCAAGGCAAGGCCAACCCGATCGCTTGTATCCTCAGCTTTGCCATGGCGCTTCGTTATAGCTTTGATCAGGGTGCTGAGGCGGATCGCTTGGAAGCGGCAGTTGAGGCTGTTTTGGCCAAGGGCGTTCGCACCGCTGATTTGCTGAATGATGAGGGCATCGCGCCAGCGACCACATCCGAGATGGGCGATGCTGTTTTGGAAGCGCTTAACGCGAGCCTTTAAGGGCACGAACATAAGATTTGAAAGGGCGCTCCTCGGGGCGCTCTTTTTCTTTTGGGGGGCGAAAATATTAGCATGCTGCCTTACCTCTGTTACATAATTCGCATATCCATGAAATATGGAACAAATGATTCCCAACCAACTCACCTGTCTTGGCCATCCGCAGCGGCTGGCCGTTTTTCGCATGTTGATGCGCTGCTATCCCGAAGCCGCCCCTGCGGGCGAGATTGCGGCGAAACTTGATATCAAAGCCTCGACCCTTTCGGTCTATCTCTCGGCGCTGCGTACGGCAGGGCTGATCGAGCAAGCCCGCGTAGGGACATCGCTTCGGTACACGGCGCGGGTAAAAACGGCGCAAGATTTGGTGCAATTTCTATTTGATGAATGCTGCACGGCGGGCGGGGGCGCGAATGAAAGCGCCTGTTTGCCGCCGCTGTGCTTTCCAACGGAGACAGCGAAATGACGACTTATGCGATCAATGGTTTGGGGCGGATGGGCAAGCTGGCCCTGCGCCCATTGATAGAGAGCGGGGCGAAGATTGCTTGGCTCAATGATGCGGTTGGTGATCCTGCGATGCACGCGCATCTTCTGGAATTTGATAGCGTTCATGGGCGCTGGGCCGCGGATTTTCAGAGTGATGAGAGCAGCATCTCGATTGATGGATTGCGCTTGCCTGTGCATTGCACCCGCGCGCTGAACGAGCTGCCGCTGGCGGGCGTTGATGTTGTGATTGATTGCACGGGCGCGTTTAAAACTGAGGCCAAGCTTGCGCCCTATTTTGCCGCTGGCGTTAAGAAGGTCGTCGTTTCGGCCCCGGTGAAAGAAGCGAGCGCGGCCAATATCGTTTTTGGGGTGAACAACGCGGATTATGACCCCAAGCTGCATCGCATCGTTACAGCGGCGAGTTGTACGACCAATTGCCTCGCGCCGGTGGTGAAGGTGATCCACGAAGGCTTGGGCATTCGCCACGGCTCGATCACCACAATCCATGATGTGACCAACACACAAACCATCGTTGATCGCCCGGCCAAGGACATGCGGCGCGCGCGTTCGGCCCTAACAAACCTGATCCCAACGACGACGGGTTCGGCGACAGCGATTACGCTGATTTACCCCGAGCTCAAGGGCAAACTAAACGGTCATGCGGTGCGGGTTCCGCTGCTGAATGCCTCGCTAACCGATTGTGTTTTTGAGGTCGAGCGGGCGACCACTGCCGAGGAAGTAAACGCGCTTTTTGAGGCGGCTGCAAACGGACCGCTTGCGGGCATTCTGGGCTATGAGACCCGCCCGCTTGTGTCCTCAGATTATACCAACGATCCGCGCTCTAGCATCATTGATGCGCCCTCAACCATGGTGATCAATGGCACGCAGGTGAAGATTTATGCGTGGTATGATAACGAATGGGGCTATGCGAACCGCCTTATTGATGTGGCGCTGATGGTCGGCAAATCTCTGTGAGCAATGGGGCCAAAATCGAGCGGCCCTTGGCGGCTTATGGCGCGGTCACGGCGGCTTACTGGGCGTTTATGCTCACGGATGGCGCGCTGCGGATGTTGGTGCTTTTGCATTTTCACACGCTTGGGTTTTCGCCTGTTCAGCTCGCCTATCTCTTTGTGCTTTATGAGATCGCCGGGATTGTCACCAACCTAAGCGCGGGCTGGATCGCAGCGCGCTTTGGGCTGACGTCTACGTTATATGCCGGGCTTGCGCTTCAGGTCGCCGCCCTTTTGGCGCTCGCACAGCTTGATCCGGCTTGGGGGATTGGCGCGTCTGTTGTCTTTGTGATGCTGGTGCAAGGGGCATCGGGCGTGGCTAAGGACTTGGCCAAGATGAGCGCGAAATCGGCGGTGAAATTGCTGGCCCCTGAGGCGCAGGGCGGGCTGTTTCGCTGGGTGGCGCTGCTGACGGGATCGAAGAATGCGATCAAGGGGTTTGGCTTTTTGGCGGGCGCCGGGATGCTGGCGATTTGGGGGTTTGAGACGGCGGTTTTGGGGATGGCGGCTGTGCTTGGGGTGATCCTGATTGCAGTTATCTTTGGGATGCCAGCGGGCCTGCCGCGGGGTCGGCGCAGTGCCAAGTTCACAGAGGTATTCTCGAAAAATGCAAATCTGAATTGGCTGGCGGCGGCGCGGGTTTTTCTGTTTAGCGGGCGCGATGTTTGGTTTGTCGTGGGCATTCCGATCTATTTCCATGCGGTGCTGTCGGACGGCTCAGAGGCGGGAAATCGGGCCGCGTTTTTCACGATTGGGGGCTTCATGGCCGTCTGGACAATCCTTTATGGCATTGTGCAAGCCGCTGCCCCGAAAATCCTGCGCGCTGCCAGCCGCCCGCAACAAGAGATGATCCGGGCCGCACAGATCTGGGCCGCTTGGCTGATGGTGGTGCCCTTTGGGATGGCGCTCTTGGTCTGGCTCAGCGGGGCGCCCTCAATATGGCTGACGGGTGCGGTGATCGCGGGGCTTTTGATTTTTGGCGCGCTCTTTGCGGTGAATTCGGCGCTTCATTCCTATCTTGTTCTGGCTTTCAGCGATGGCGCACGGGTCACGATGGACGTTGGCTTTTATTACATGGCCAATGCGGCGGGGCGCTTGATCGGCACTTTGGCCTCGGGGATCAGCTACCAGATTGGCGGATTGGCGATGTGTCTGGCGGTTGCTGGCGGGATGGTGATGCTCTCTTGGCTCGCGGCGCGCCAGATGCCGGGCGCGGCGGCGTAAAACTTCTGCTAATTATTTCAGCGCTATAAGGCGGAGAAACGGCAAATATTGCTGTATTGAGGGGATGTGATGCGGCAAGGCTGCATTTTTCCCTCACAACGTTCAGTTTTTAATGAACACAGTGGACAATTGGCAATGGTGCCCCTATCTGCTCTTGCAACAACGCGCATTTTTGGATCACCGGAATGAATGATACCCCGACGCTCGCAGAAATCCGTGAGGGATTTATCGAGAAAATGGGCGTGATATCGCAAGGCGAAGGCTTTACGCGGATCACGGGGCGTGTGCTTGCGCTCTTGGTATTTGAGGGCGAGGCGGTTTCCTTTGGTGATCTGGCCGGGCAATTGGGCGTGAGTCGGGGCAGCATTTCGGCCGCTGTGCGCACGCTTGAAGAGCGATTGGTGATCAAACGGATCAGCAAGCCGGGCATTCGCCAAGATTTCTTTTTGATCGAAGAGGGTGCATTTGAGCGCCTCCTTGGCGAAGCAGCGACGCGCGCGCGCGATGCACAGGCCGAAATAGATGCGACGATTGCGCTGCTCCCAATTGAGGCGAAATGCCACTTGGGGCGACTTCAGATTTTCTCGGATTTTTACCGCGCCGTCGAGGGCGCATTGAAGGTAGCCGAGCAACGACTTTCAGGAAATTGCATCTGCGGATCTCGCAAAGGCGCGAATTCCTCAGCAGATTCACAAGGATAAGAAAAATGACGCAGGACAACCTTCCGGATCAAACGGGCAAACTCACTTTTGAAGGCGAAAAAGGGGCTGGTCGTTCCAAATGGATCGCGATGATCTTGGGGCTTGTTCTTGTCGGATGGATGGGCAGCGGATTTGTCTTGCCGTCCGAGCCAGAAGAGGTTGCCGAGGAAACCGCGCCCAAAATTCGCGCTATTGCGGTTTCGGTTATGGAATCCAAAGCGCGCGATGTGCAGCAGGTCTTTACCGCAGAAGGCCAATCCGAGCCGGATCGCATTACCTCCATTCGCGCGGAAACTTCAGGCGATGTTGAGTCCGTTAGCGTTGAGCGCGGGGATTTGCTCGCGACGGGTCAAGAGATCGCGCGGATTGCTTCGGGGACAGCTGAGGCGCAGCTCAAACAAGCGCAGGAGTCCAAGGCGCAGGCCGAGCGGACATATCAAAACACAGTGGCCTTGCAAGGCCGCGGCGTTGCCACCGAAGACCGCTTGACCGAAACGCGCACAGCGCTTGCTTCGGCGGAAACACAGCTTCGCTCGGCTCAGCAGGCCCTCGACAATACAATCATTCGTGCGCCCTTTCCGGGCCGTCTTAGCGGGCTGACGCTTGATGAGGGCGAATACGTCTCGACCGGAAGCCAGATTGGCGAGATTTTGGACAATGATCCGCTGACAATCGCGATCCAAGTGCCCCAGCAGGCGCTCTCGCGGCTTAAGCGCGGACAGCCGGCGCAGGTTGAATTCATCACGGGCGAAAATCGCATTGGCACGGTTGGGTTCGTCGGCATGAACGCCAACGCGCAAACGCGGACTTTCCTTGCGGAGATCACGGTTGATAACCCCGACAGCGCCCTGCCTTCGGGGCTGAGCGCGAAGGTTAGCATCCCGACGGGCGCGGCGCGCGGGCACTTTATTTCGCCAGCGATCCTGTCGCTTAGCACCTCGGGCGAGCTTGGCGTAAAGGTTGTAAGCGCGGGCAATGTTGTTGAGTTTGCACCTGTGTCGATTGTGCGCGCGCAACGGGATGGGGTTTGGATCACCGGCCTGCCCGAAACGGCGCAGATTATCACTGTTGGCCAAGGCTTTGTGAATGGCGGCGAGGTTGTTGATCCACGGGTGGATGAAAAGGCGATGAGCGCGCTTGAAGCGGCGCTGAAAACCGTTGAATTGACTGTGGAATCCAAGCAATGAACACACTTATTGATGCAGCATTCGCGCGCGCAAAGTTCATCGTTTTAACGCTGATTTTCCTGCTTTTGGTCGGCTCTCTTTCCTATATGAGCATTCCAAAGGAAAGCGCGCCGGAAGTCCCAATTCCGCTGGTTTATGTCTCGGCAAGCCTTGAGGGAATTTCCCCGCAAGACGGCGAAAATGTTCTTGTGAGCCCGCTCGAAACCGAGCTTGCAGCTCTGAGCGGGCTAAAGAAAATGACCGCGACCGCTTCAGAAGGTCATGCCAGTATTCAGCTTGAGTTTGAGCCTGGTTTTGATGCTGCAGAGGCGCTTGATAAGGTTCGCGAAGCCAAAGATCGCGCTGAAAACGATTTGCCTTCGGACGCGAAAGTTACCGTTACCGAGATCAACACAGCGCTCTTCCCGATCCTAACGGCGATCCTTTCGGGCCCTGTGCCTGAGCGGACGTTGAACGAGATTGCGGACGATCTTCAAGATAGTATCGAGGCGCTTGGCGGTGTTTTGGAAGTCAGCGTTGGTGGACAGCGCACAGAGCTTTTGGAAGTCCTGATCGATCCGACCGTTTTTGAGACCTACAACATCTCTTTTGACGAATTGATCGGCTCGATCACGCGCAACAATCAGCTGATTGCCGCAGGCGCGATCGAAAGCGATGCGGGGCGTTTGGTTCTTAAAGTCCCCGGCTTGATCGAGAATTTCAGCGATGTGATGGAGCTGCCGGTTCTTGTCCGCGGGCAAACCGTTGTAACTTTCCAAGACGTCGCCACCGTGCGCCGGACTTTCGAGGATCCCTCCGGATTTGCGCGGATCAATGGTCAGCCGGCGCTTGCTTTGGAGGTCAAAAAGCGCGTTGGCTCCAACATCATTGATACGGTCAGCGAAGTGCGCAAGGTCATTGAAACAGCGAGCCTTGAATGGCCCGAAAGCGTTCATGTGACCTATATGCAGGACGAAAGCGATCAGGTGAAATCGATGCTTTCGGACCTTGAGGCGAATGTGATCGCGGCCGTTATCCTTGTGATGATTGTGATCGTTTTCTCGCTTGGTTTGCGCTCTTCGGTTCTTGTTGGTCTGTCTATTCCGGGCGCGTTTTTGACCGGCGTCGCGGTGCTGTTTTTGATGGGCTATACGATGAATATCGTTGTGCTTTTCTCGTTGATCCTTGTGGTGGGAATGTTGGTGGACGGGGCGATTGTGACGGTCGAGCTGGCCGATCGCTATTTGCATGACGGGCACACTGCGAAGGTCGCTTACAACAAAGCCGCCAAGCGGATGGCTTGGCCGATTATCGCCTCAACCGCGACGACGCTTTGCGTATTTTTGCCGCTGTTGTTTTGGAACGGTGTTGTTGGCGAGTTTATGAAATACCTCCCGATTACGGTACTGATTACGCTTTCTGCCTCGATGTTCATGGCGCTTGTTTTCATTCCTGTCGTTGGCGGAATGATCGGCAAAAAGCAGGCGCAAACCCCCAAAGAGCGCGCCCAACACTTTGCCGCCGAGCGGGGCGATCCGCGCGATATGACCGGCTTCATGGGCGTTTATGTGAGCCTGCTCAAATGGTCGATTATGCGGCCTTGGGTGACGATCAGTTTTGCTATCATGGGCTTGATCGTTTCGTTTATTGCTTATGGCGCATTTGGCAACGGGCTAACGTTCTTCCCTTCGGTCGAGCCGGATTTTGCCCAGGTTGAGGTGCGCGCACGCGACAATTTCTCGATTTATGAGCAGGATGAATTGGTGCGGGCGGTTGAAACGCGCCTGCTGAAATACGGTGAAATCCGCAGCGTCTATGCGCGCACTGGCAAGAATAGCCAATCCGGCGAAGAGGTCATCGGCACGATCCAGCTTGAATTTGATGAATGGGATCGCCGCCGCACGGCTGCTGAAATCTCTGAGGACATCCGGACCGAGATGGCCGAAGTTGCCGGGATTGATGTTCAGGTTCAAACCCAGTCGAACGGGCCAACCTCCGGCAAACCTGTCAGCATGGATGTGATCTCCAACAATCCGATTTTGCAGGCGGCGACGGTTCAGACTTTGCGCGATGCAATGGATCGTATCGGCGGCTTTACCGATGTAACGGATTCGCGCCCGCTTCCCGGTGTTGAATGGAGCATCGTGGTTGATCGCTCAGAGGCGGCGCGTTCTGGCGCCGATGTGGCCCTGCTTGGCCAAGCGGTTCAACTGCTTACGCGCGGCATCACTGTGGCCGACTATCGCCCCGATGACAGCGATAGCGAAGTTGATATTCGCATCCGTTTCCCTGCCGCAGAGCGCACCTTGGCCGAGCTTGAAGCTTTGCGGGTTCCGACGTCGGCAGGGCTTGTGCCGATCTCGAATTTCGTGGCGTTTGAGCCTGCGCCGCGCTCGGGAACGATCACCCGCATTGATCAGCAACGCGTGCTCTCGATTGGCGCGAATGTGGCGCCTGGCGTCTTGGTCAATGATCAGATTTTGGCGCTTAAGGCGGTGATTGCTCAGACCGAGCTTCCTGAAGGTGTTGAAATATCCTTCGGGGGCGAGGCCGAGGATCAGGCAGAATCCATGCAGTTCTTGATGGGCGCGTTCTTGGCGGCGATCGGTCTGATGTTTGCGATCCTTTTGGTGCAGTTCAATGGTTTCTGGCAGGCCTTTGTTGTTATGTCGGCGATTGTGTTTTCGGTCGCGGGGGTTTTGCTTGGGCTGATGGTTACGGGGCGGCCTTTTGGGGTCGTTATGGGCGGGATCGGTGTGATCGCGCTTGCCGGGATTGTGGTGAACAACAACATTGTTTTGATCGATACCTATAACGATCTTAAGCGCGCGGGTGCCTCGCCTTATGAGGCCGCCTTGCGCACAGGTGCGCAGCGTTTGCGCCCTGTGTTGCTGACCTCGATTACCACGGCGCTTGGTTTGATGCCGATGGTGATCGGGCTCAACATCAACTTTTTCACCCGCGAAATCGTTTATGGCGCGCCTTCGACCCAGTGGTGGACCGAGCTTTCTTCGGCAATTGCCGGCGGGCTCGTTGTGGCGACGGTGCTGACGCTGTTGGTGACCCCAGCGATGCTAATGATTGGCGAGAAGAAAGCGACCCGAGGCGGCGCGATTAAGCCCGAGCCAGCGCCTGAGGCGCCTGTGGCTGAGGGCATTGCGGTCGCGGCAATGGAAGAGGCGGTCGCTGAGCCGACCGCCAAGCCAAAGCCAAAACCCCGTGCAAAGCCAAAAGCCAAGCCGCGCGCCAAAGCCAAGCCAAAGCCAAGCAGCAAGCCCTCAACGGCATAGCATTTGGCTTTGATTGAATTGAATAAGCCCGGCTCGATGTCTTCGAGCCGGGCTTTATTTTTGAGAATATGCGCGGGTTTAGCGACGTAGAAAGGCGGAGATATTAAGAGAGCCGGGGCCAATGCCGCGAGTTCGTGTGCGCAATACGGGCGTGTTTCGCGATGTTCCGCTTGAGCTTTCGCGAAACACGATGAAAAGCCCTGACGCGATGATAATGCCTGCGCCGATGATCGTTGCGGTATCCAATTTGTCGTTGAAAATCAGATAGCCATAGGCCGTTGCCCAGAGGATTTGCGAATATTGCATCGGAGCGACAATCGCCGCCTCACCGATGCGATAAGCCGCGATCATCAAGAGCCCTGCGACAAAGCCAAAGCTCGCGATAACAGCGATTAGGCCGATGTCTGTAAGCTCCATCGGTTTGTAGACCAGCGGCAGCATCGCGCCCATCAGCACAAAGTTTGCAATCATCGGATAGATCATCAGCACGATCGGGCGCTCTTCGCGACCCACGCGGCGCACGATCACCGAAGCAACAGCGTTGCCCATTGCCGAGGCGAGCCCTGCGATATGGCCAAGCCCAAGCTCCGTAACCCCTGGGCGCAAAACGACGATAACGCCTGCCAGCCCAACGATCACAGCGATGCCGCGCCGCCAGCCGACCCGCTCGCCAAGGATTGGGATCGACAGGACCGTGATCAACAGCGGGGCGGCAAACAAAAGCGCGTATGTTTGCGCCAGCGGCAGGACCGAAAAGGCATAAAAAGCGGAGAGAGCCGTAACCACGGACGCCACAGTGCGCGCGAAAATCCACCAAGGGTTCTTGGGGCGCAAGGTCCCGGCTGTTTGGTCGCGCATCAGCATCAGGGCGACTAGGGGAAAAGCGAAAAGCGTTGAGAAGAAGATCAGTTGGAAGGGAGAAAAGGTTCCGCCCAAGATCTTGATCGCGACGTCGTGGGTCGCGTAAATTCCGAAAGCGCATAGGGCAAGGAGGACTGCTTTGAGGTTCATTTTTGCTCTTTCAATGCCTGCGGGTCCGGGCAAGTTAGCGCTAACTCGTCGCCTAAAACAGCCCCCAATTGGCCTATATTTCGCCGCCTAGGCACTGATTACACCGCAGGATTTGCAAAGGCAGCAAACAGGCGCTTTGCCAAGAATCGCAACCGGGCAATTTATCGCTTACGATCCTTGGCTGGCATGGTTTGGGATCAATTTGGCGCAACACATTGATAAAAACGCAAAAAGGTGGGGCCTGTTTACCACTTATTAGGGAATTCTGATCCCCTCCCAGTTGATTGCCGCTGCGGTATGTGCATCCTTTCGCTTACTTGGGCGTGGGAGTATTTTAAGTGCTGATTTTATCCGTTGATTCGTTTTGGTTTGATCTATTCCCAAAATTGCGCCGCCGCGCATTTGGTGCTCTGGCGACGACTTCGCTTGTTGCGCTTGGAAGTCTGGCCCTGCCCAGTGCTGGTTTTGCTGATGAGCTGACTTGGGATGCGGGTGGTGGGAATGTAAACTGGAACACCACGGATACTTTCTGGGATCCTGGTCCCGGCCCAAACATCGCATTCTCGAATGGTGATGACGCTGTGTTTGATGGCGCGGCGGAATTAGCCGTAATTATTCCTACTGCCGTGCAGCCCGGCTCAATTCGGTTTGGCGCGGATGGCTACTCGATTTCCGGTGGGACCATATCCGACGCCACTACCACTCCAGTTTTGATTACCGTGACAAACATAGGGGACACCGCAGTAATCAACTCCGCACTTGATGGTGCTTTCAGTTTTTCGGGCAACGGCACATTGAATTTGGGCGGCAATTCGCCATCGCTTTCCGCGCTTGCGGTCTCAAGCGGTACCGTTGAAAACCTAGCTGCAGGTATCATCGGCGGGACGGTTACCAATACCGGCACCTTTACCAACAGTGGCACAGTCTTCGGCGTCGTCAATAATTCCGGCGGCATTTTTTCAAGCACGCTTACAGTCGGCAATGGCGGCGTTGTCGATACAGATGGCGCGGTCACCCTTTCGGGGACTGTCGGCACAGCGGGCGTTAGTACGGACGGCGGGGATATTACGGTTGCCGCAGCTGGGCTTACAACCACAGGCGCGCTTGGCGTTGTTGGTAGCGTTGCGAATGGCGCGGCAACGGCGACTTTGACAGGCGATCTCGGCGCGACGGCGATCAATGCTTCGGGTGTTTTTGGCGGCAATCTGGGCACGGTTACGATCAATTCAACCGCGACCGTCACAGATACAACGATTACCTCGGGCGGCGTTGTTACCGTTGGCGGCACATTGACCTCTACCAATGCGGTCAGCGTTCAGGATGAGGGCGTTTTGAATGTTACAGGCGCCGGGGCCGTAACCAATGCCATCGACATCACGGCGGGCGGCGAGGCGAATTTGGCCAATAGCGTTGGCGGCGATATCACCAACACAAGCGGCACCGTGAACGTAACTGCTGCACTGACAGCGGGCGGCGACCTTATCACGAATGGGGCTGCGGGCGGCCCAGCTGTAACCAATATTGGCGCCAATCTCGGGCTTACGGGCGATTTGAACCTGAACGGGCTTGATGTTGTAAACACCAGCACAGTTAACATTACGGCGGGAACAACTACGGTAAACGCCGTCGGGCTTGCTGGATTTAGCACGCTTGAAGTTGATGGCACGCTGAACAGCACCAATGCGATCACCGTTGTGAATAACTCAACCGTTACAGTCAACGGCGGGGGCGCGCTTGGCGCGGACTTTACCGTCAATACTGGCGGCACGCTTTCAGCAATCGGGCTCGGGGCGATCAATGGCAACGTTACTGTTGCAGGCGGTGCGCTTTCCTCAACCGGTTCCATTTCGGGCAGCGTTACCGATACCAACGGGACCACCGCCCTTACCGGAACTGTTGGGACGGGCGTCTCGACGCTTGGCGGCGCAATTACTGTCGGCGCGATGGGGCTTACTGTCACAACGGGCGATTTCACCGTTACGGGCGATGGGGGCAATGGCGCGGGCCTTGCCACGATTGATGGCAACCTTGGGATCACTACGGGCGATCTGATTGTTGGCGGGGTGGCTGGCAATACCGGCACTGCCATTATCAATGCGGGGAACACAGTTACGGCGACAGACGTTGTGATGAACGCCAATGGCACTATCGTTGTGGCAGGTACGCTGAACAGTGGCTCAGATATTAACATCCAATCCGATGCCATTTTGCAGGTGAATAGTGGCGGCATTGTTGGTGGGAATGTGACCGAAAATGCTGGCGGCTTTTTCTCAATGTCCGCTGGCGAAGTTTCAGGCGATCTTACGCTAGATAGCGCAAATGGCGGCACCGTTATGGGCACGGTTGGCGGCAACCTCGTCGCCAATGGCGGCATTCGGAATGTAACGGGCGGCGATCTTACCGTAACTGGCAACATTACAAACGCGACGACGATGGTTGTGTTCTCTGGAACGTCTGGGGACAACAATATCATTAGTGGCGCCAACTTTACCAACAACGGTACGCTCAATGTTCAGGTCGATGCCGCGGTCACTTCGACCGCCGCTCTTGAGAATAACTCAGGTGCGACGCTGACCAACGCGGGTACAATTAACAACGTTAACAACAACCTAGGCGCCATTCTAACATCGACAGGCGCGATTTCCGGCACGCTGACAAACGCCGGAACAGCAAGCTTTAGCGGCGCGACTGCCAGCGTTGGCACGCTTGCCAACTCAGGCACAGTCAACGTTGCCGCCCTGTCAAACCTGACGGTTACAAATCCGCTGACAAACACCAGCACGATTAGCAACTTGGGGACGATCACAGGCGACATCGCCAATAACGCGGGCGGCACGGTTGGCTCCTCGGGCACGATCACCGGAACGCTGACCAACGCGGCAACCTCCGTCGGGGCGAACCTTGGCGGCAATGTCGGCGCGATCGTCAACGATGGCACCGTGACCTTGACGGATGATCTAACGGTTACAGGCGCCTTTGATAACAACGCGACATTTACCATGGGCGCCAACGATCTTTCGGTTGGCTCGATGACCAACAATCAAGCCTTCACCGTGACAAGCGGCCAAACGCTGACAACGACTGCCGCGCTTGTAAATGAAGCGGGCGGCACGATCACCGTTGACGGCATAATCGATGGCCCTCTGACCAATAGCACCCTGACGTCGGCTGTTAATCTTACGGGTGCCGGAAGCAGCGTTACAGGCGCGGTTGATAACACTGGGACAATCGGCCTTGCTGGCGGTACGCTCGGCGGCCTTCCCGGCGGCACAGTGCAGAACAATGCAACCGGCATAATCAATGCATCGGGCGGCAATTTTGGCGGCGACGTTACCAATGACGGAACAGTCAATCTATCTGCAAATACAAACGCTTTGGGCGATTTCACCAACAACTTGGCGCTGAACTCGAGCGCACCGGTTACATTGGATGTAACAGGGACCTTTACCAACAATGGCACAATCACCTCGAATTCGGGTCAGCTGACAATCTCGGCCAACCTGATTTCGCTTACAGCAACCTCTGTTGTTGGCGGTGCGGGGACTGTGAACTTGGTTGGTGATATTTTGAACTTGGGGACCGTGACCTATAACGCGGCCGAAACCCTGACCGGCAATTATACAAACGGCTCGACGGCCATTGCTGTTCCTGTCTTGGGCTTGACGGATGTGAATGCTGCGGTGGATGCCGACGGCAATGATATCACCAACAACCGTGATTTTAACGTCAATGCGGGCGGCTCGCTTGTGAACGTTGGCACTTTGACCAACGCAACGGCCGGGATCACCAATGCGACATTTGATATCGCCGGCGGGGCGAGTGTTGGCACGCAAACCGTTGTAAACACGGGCGCATTGAGCACGATGACAGTTGTTGGCGGGTTAACCGCAGCGACGACCCTCACCAATACCTTGGGCGCAACGCTCGATAACAGCGGGACCGTTGCGGCCGCTATCACCAACTCGGTTGGCGGCGTTATCACCAATTCCGGAACAATCACCGGCGCTGTGACCAGCACAGGGACCGGGGGCGCTCCAAGCAGCCTAACAAATACTGGAACAATCACCGGCAATGTTTCCACCGATCAATTTACAACGCTGGCCTCGTCCAACCTAATTACCGGCGATCTCGCCGCTGGCGGCACGACCACAATCAGCGGCAATGTAACTGGCAATGTGACCAATACGGCCACGAATGCGCTGGGCAGTTTCACACTCACGAATGATCTGACGGTTGGCGGCAATTTTGATAACAGCGGCGAAGTCATTGCCAATGCGGGCAGCCTGACTGCCGCAACCCTGACAAACAATGGCGCTGGCGTGATTGGCATTGGCGCGGGCGAAAGCCTGACCCTTACCGGCGCGACAACCTTCAACAGCGCAGGCACCATCACCAACGCAGGGACGATCAATACCTCCGTGGTGAACCAAGTCGGCGGCTCGCTTACATCGACAAATGCGATCACGGGTTCAGTGACCAACAACAACGCCTTCATCGCCCAAGGCACCGTCGGCGGCGATGTGATCAACACGGCCGGAACAACGACTGTAAGCGGCAACTTGGCCGTAACGGGCGATGTGAGTAACGCAGGGATCGTGAATGTCTCGGGCGGCAATCTTACAGCGGTCAATCTCAACAATACCGCGGGCGGCGCGCAAGCGACTGTCTCTGCGGCGCGTGTTGTGACTTTGAGCGGTGGGATCTCGAACGACGGGACCTACACCAACAACGGCACAACAAACGCAACAGCTGCGATCGCCAACACGGGCCTAATCACCAACACAGGTACAATGACCGCAGCAAGCGTCACGACTTCGGGAACATTGAACACATCCAATAGCTTGACCGTCACCGGCGTGGTGGCCAATACGGGCACCTTGTCCAACACAGGCACTTTGGCCGCGACAACCGTTACCAGCACCAATTCGCTCTCGAGCACCAATACCCTGAACGCCAATGTGCAAAGCTCCGGCGCGATGACCTTGGCTGGCACAATGACAGGCAATTTGGAAACGACTGCAGGAAGCGTGAATGCGCAAGGCACCTTGACCGGCGCGCTGACCTCCACAGGCGGGACAATCACAACCGATGGCAATCTTGCGGTAAGTGGCGCGCTGAGCAGTACTGCCGACGTTACAGTCACGGCAGGCAATCTCTCGGCGCTAACATTTGATGCCTCAGGCGTCACGCAAGTGGGCGCAGGGCGCTCGCTGACGGCTGGCACCATCAACAACAATGCCGGCGGCACTTTGACTGCGAATGGCGCGCTTGTCGGCAATGTGAACAACGCAAGCGGGGCAACACTGACCTCCAACCTCTCGATTTCCGGCGCGCTCGGAAATGCCGGAACAGCAAATGTTGGCGGGACGGTCGGCGCCGCCGTGAGCTCAACGGCTGGGACTTTCAGCTTGGCTGGGAACCTCAGCGTTGCTGGCGCATTTGCAAACGGCGGAACGCTTGAGATTGGCGCAGGCGAAACCCTGACGACAACGAATTTGCTCAACACTGGCACCACCAATAACGCGGGTGATTTGACCGGAAGCCTGAACAACTCTGGCACATATAACGCAACCTCCCTTGCGGCATCGACCTTTGCCGCAGGCGAGGCGGTTACGAACTCGGGAACAATCCATTCCAGAGAAACGATCACATTTGGCGGTGGGCTTAATTCAGTTGCTGGGCAAACAAGCATCGTCTCGGTAGCCTCTGAAGCGGGCTTCCCGGACAGTATTCCGTTGACTGAAAATATCAACATCACTGGAGCGCTTACCGGAAATCATCGCTTCATTCTGGATCTGGATTTGACGGATGACGGTTTTCCCCTGAACGGCGCCCAGCATGCCGACACAGTTTTCGTGACCGGCGGACCTGTGACAGGCAATGTGATCCTCCAGTTTAACCTGATAACAAACGGCTTTGGCCCGCAGGACCAAGACATCCCAGTCTTCGTTGTTGATGCTGGTCAGGCCAATGCCTTTACCTTTAGCTCGGCCGGCCTACCGCAGGTTTCAGAGACGGTGATCTATACGCTTTCTCAGCCGGTCGCGAACGGCGACATCTTCGTTGTGGATCAGGTAAACCCCGCGATTGGTGGCCTTGCAGGCAACGTTATTCTAACGCAATCGCTGATTGGCGCGGTGATCAACCGCCCCTCAAGCCCCTTTGTGGCGGGGCTTGCTTATGAGGATGTTGATCCTTGCGGGCCGGGCGCTTGGGCGCGTGTTCTTGGTGGCGGCGCGGATGTTAAGGGCAGCACCTCCAATGGCGTGAGCAATGTTGCAAGCGAGCTTTCGTCAAACTTCTATGGTGTGCAAGTTGGCGGCGACTTTGCCTGTTTCCGCGGCCTTACCGGCGGCTGGGATTTCTCGGCCGGTGCGATTTTGGGGATCAACAAGGGCTCGTCCTATCAGCCCGTGCGCGCCATCGATCCAAACAACGCGACCGTTTTGAGCCCGCTGATTACATCGGACACACGCGGCAGCTTTAATCAGGCTTACGGCGGCATTTATGGCACGGCGGCCAAAGGCCCCTTCGCCTTTGATCTTCAGTATCGCTATGAGAAAACCAACTTTGAGATCAACAACGAGCCGCGCGTTGGCTGGGTTGGTCTTGGCCTTGATAACGAGAAATATACCTCGACAGCGAGCACGATTTCGGGCGCTGTAAGCTATGCGCGCGCGATTGGCGAAACCGGCATTACCGTGGTTCCAACGGCGGGCTTTGCTTATTCGCAGATCAAAACGGACCGTATCAACTTTACCGGGATCGATGCAGATCCTGATGTCGATGCGACCCTTGATATTGCTGATACCTACAGCGCTTTTGGCTTCATTGGGGCCAGCCTTTCCAAAACGTCATATGGCGACGATGGAACAACGGCGCTCAATCGCTTTGTAACGGCCACGCTCTACAATGATTTCGCCCCCGCAACTGAATCGACCTTTACCGATCCAGGCGGAACACCGGAAACGTTGCGCTCAGAAAACCTTGGCGCATATGGCGAGATCAGCGCAGGCGTAAACTTTGTTAAAATCCTTGATCCGGGCCAAGTTGGCGCGTCCAAACAGTTTAACGCATCGATCCGCGGCGATGTTCGTTTGTCGCCAACAGTGAAGAGTTGGGGCATTACCGCGCAGCTTCGCTTGCAATTCTAATCCCAGACCTTTGAGGGCTAAGGCTTGACCCTGCGCAGCGCAGCGATCAAACTTAGCCCAAACTGGGATTGACCGGTGGGGCGCCAATTGAGGCGCCTCAAGCAAGACCAAACACAACGCTTTGACGAGATTGGATTGATATGTCTTTGTTCAGCAAGGTTGCCTGGAAAGAAGGGCTCTTTCTTCAGCCACAGCACCTGCAGCAGAGTGACCGCTATTTTGAGAAGCTGATTGAGGCCCGCACGGGCCTTTTGGCGCCATATCCATGGGGTATGGCCGAGCTCTCAATTGATCGCGATTTGGCGCAGCAAGGCCAGATTGGTCTTCGTACAGCCGTTGGGATTATGCCCGATGGTACGCCGTTTGATGCGCCCGGAACGGGGCCGCTGCCGCTGCCGCTTGATGTGCCGGATGATGGGGCGGGGCTTTCGGTTTGGCTGACGCTGCCGAACCTGTCGCAGAATGGGCGCGATGTGGGCGCGGGCAAAGAGGCTGCAACCACGCGCTATAATCTGGATGCAGAAACCGTCGCCGACAATGCTTCGGCCAGCCGCGCCGAACAGGTTCTTGAGATCGCAACGCCGCGCCTTGAGCTTGACCTGCGCAAATCGCCAAAACCGGGCTATCAATGCCTGTGTATCGCGCGGATCAACGAGGTTCGTGATGGGGTCGTTTCCTTTGATGAAACCACACCGCCCCCTGCGCTGATCGTGGCCGTTCATCCCGCGATTGAAGGCTATTTGAGCCGGGTGATCGGCTGGGTCGAGGCCAAGCTTGAGAACCTCGCGCGCTTTGCGGCGGATCCCTCTTCGGGCGGCGGCATGCAGGCGACTGACTATTTGATGCTGATGACGCTCAATCGCGAAATCACCGTTTTGCGCCATCTTCGCAACGGCGCGCGCGTGCATCCAGAGCGGCTCTATACCCGCCTTATCGGCCTTGCGGGCGAGCTGTCGACCTTTGACAACGGCAAGCGGATGGCACCGGATTATAAGCCCTATGATCACGCGGATCCAAAGGCGAGCTTCACGCCCGTTGTACAGGATATTCAAACGCTTCTGTCGCGCGATGTTGGGCGTGCAACGCGACTTGATCTGCGCCAAGTCCGGCAGAATTCCTATCTCGCCGAAGTGGCTGATCGCAATCTGTTCCGCGAAGCGACCTTCATCATCGAGGTGGAATCCTCCAAGCCGCTTACGCAGGTTCAGCAGCAGTTCCCCGAGCTGGTGAAGCTTGGCCCCAATACGCGCATGTCCGAGATTGTGAAAAACAACTTGCCGGGCATCAGCCTGGTGCATCTGCCCAATCCGCCGCGCCAAATCCGCGTTGTGGCATCCAATGTGTACTTCCTGCTTGAGAAGAAAACACCGCTCTGGCAGGAGTTCTCAACCGCGCCCGCCATCGGTATGCACTTTGCAGGCGATTGGCCGGATCTAAAACTTGAACTTTGGGCGATACCGGAGAAACGGTGATGAGCGACGATGACCGCGACAAGACCGTTTTTGGCGGGCCTCTTCCGGGGGCCAAGCCAGGCGGCGGTGCGCCGTTTTCTGGTCAGCCCGCGCCAACCCGCCCAACCCCTGCGCCTGATGCTGATCGCACGATCATTGGCGGTGCATTGCCAACCCCGCCGCCGGGCGGGCCTTCGCGCGTAGCGCCGTCGCAATATCCACCGGTTGATCCGGGCGGCTTTCAGCCCTCGGCCCCGTCGGGCGATACTTGGCTTGGCGGGCCTTTGCCGGCATCCGGGCAACAAGCTACTCCGCAAGGCCAGTACGGCAATATCGGCCAAGGTCCGGGCACGCAGCAGCAGGGCTTTTTTCCCGAAGTGCCGTCGCAAAATCCAGCACCCCAAGCGCCCGTAGCTGGCCCCAAAATTTCGCTCGCGGATGCGCTGCGCAGCACGGGTCTTGGCAAGGGCGCCTCCTCCAATCCTTTGATCGCAGCTGCGGCCAATCTTCTGATCCTGTTTGGGCGGCTGCGCACAGGCTTGGTCGAGATGGATGCCGTTCCGTTGATGGAGCATGTGACCCGCGAGATTGAGGCTTTTGAGCGCAACGCACAGGCCGCTGGAATTGATCCGATGGAGGTCCAGGTTGGCAAATATGCGATTTGCGGCACGGCGGATGATATCGTTCAAAACCTTCCCGGCGCAGATCGCGGCGTTTGGATTCAGTATTCCATGGTCGCGCGGTTCTTTCAAAAGCGCGATTCCGGTGTTGGCTTTTTCCAAGAAGCCGAGAAGGCCATGCAGGCCCCCGCACAGCGCTACAACCTGCTTGAATTGATGCTCGTTTGTCTCTCGCTTGGCTTTGAGGGCCAGTATCGCACGCTGCCCAATGGCGCCGTTGAATTGGCCCGCATTCGTGCGGCGATCTATGAAAGCCTGCGCCGGGTTAAGCCGCGCCCGGATGAGGATATCTCGGTCCATTGGGAAGCGGTTCCCATGGGCGGGCGGCGCAAATTTGGGGCAACGCCAATTTGGGTGATCGCCTCTATTGCGATGGTAACGCTTGTTGCTGCTTTCGCGACGTTCTCAACCCTGATTTCGCGCGATGGGGCGCGGGTTGTAACGATGCTCAATACGTTGCATCCAAGCGGCGTGAAAATCAATCTTGAGCGTACTTCTCTCGCCCGCGCCTTTGTCGCCAAACATGACAGCGCGCAGATTGATCGCATCAGCGATGCCCTGCGCGAAGAGATTGCCGCAGGCTCGGTTGAGGTCGGTGAAAAGGGCCAGTTTATCTTTGTGCGGGTGGGCAATTTGCTGCTGTTTGATAGCGGCAAAAGCACGGTCAAAAAGGCCTTTGCGCCGCTGGCCAATCGCCTTGCTGAGACGCTGAATAATGAAGAAGGCCCGGTGCGGGTTATTGGGTTTAGTGACTCGATCCCATTGTCGGGCCGGGGCCGCTACAAGACCAATTATGATCTGTCGCTGGCCCGCTCAACCTCCGTCGCTGACGTGATCAAAGAAAGCCTCAATGATCCCGAACGTATCGCGGTTGAAGGCAAGGGCGAGGCCGACCCGATTGGCGATAATGCAACGGCCGAAGGGCGCGCGCTGAACCGGCGCGTTGAGATTATGATTGCCCGGGAGGGGACGTTTTGAACCTGTTTTCCGTAACGACCCTCAAGAAGATTAAGCCAAGCAAATGGCCGCGCTGGTTGCGGATTATTTTCACTGTTTTGATCGTTATCGCGGTTTGCTTGGCGATCTGGATGATTGGCCCGCTTGTTGGCAGCGATTTCCTCTCTAAGCTTTGGGTGCGCTTGCTGGCGATCGGGCTTTTTGTCGGGACGATTGGGCTGATAACATTCCTGCGCTATCGTAAGCGCAGCCGCGCCGCAGCCGATATTGAGAATGCTTTGATCCCGCAGGAGCCTGAGGGCGACGGGGTTGAGCTGGCCGAACGGATGCAAGGCGCTTTGGCCACGCTGCGCAAGCGTGGTGGCAAGACCTATCTGTATGATCTGCCATGGTATGTGATCATCGGCCCGCCCGGCGCGGGCAAGACAACGGCGCTGGCCAATTCGGGGATTGAGTTCCCGCTTTCGGGCCAAGATGGCGGCGTTGTTGAGGGCTTTGGCGGCACGCGCTATTGCGATTGGTGGTTTGCCGAAGAGGCGATCCTGATCGATACGGCTGGCCGCTATACAACCCATGACAGCGATCAAAAGGCCGATGAGACAAGTTGGCAGGCCTTTCTTGGCATGCTCAAACGCTCGCGGCCAAAGCAGCCGATTAACGGCGTTATTTTGGCGTTTTCCGCCGAGGATATGCTCAAATCTTCGCCTGAAGAATTGGCCGCTCACGCGCAAACTGTGCGCGCCCGTCTTGCCGAAATTCACGAAACTTTGCGGGTCGATTTTCCGGTCTATGTGCTCTTTACCAAGGCCGATTTGGTCGCGGGTTTCCGCGAGTATTTCTCTTCCTTTAGCGTCAATCGGCGCAAGCGTGTTTGGGGCGTTACGTTTCAAACCAAGGATCGCAAAGCGGCAACGCATGAGCAGGTCGCGGATGAATTCGACGCGCTTGTTGGGCGTCTTTCCGATGAGGTGATGGACCGCCTTAGCGAAGAGCCCGATGGCATTTCACGTATCGCGATTTTCGGCCTGCCGGGCCAAATGGCAATGATGCGCGACCAAATTTCCGAGTTTATGCGCAAGGTTTTCGAGCCAACGCGCTATGCCTCCAACGCCATTTTGCGCGGGTTTTATTTCACTTCCGGAACCCAAGAAGGCACGCCGATTGATCAGGTGCTTGGGGCGATGTCGCGCAATGATGGCGCGGCTGGAGCGGCCTTTAGCCCCTCGTTTATGTCGGGCAAAGGCAAGAGCTTCTTTCTGCATGATCTGCTGAAAGATGTGATCTTTGCCGAGCAGGATTGGGTCTCGCATGATCTTGGGGCTGTGCGCCGTGCTGCCGCGCTGCGGATTGCGGCGCTTTCGGTGATTGGGGCGGTGACGATCGGGCTTTTGGGCGCCTTTGGCTATAGCTACTGGCAGAATGCTTCGCTTGTGCGCACCGCTGCCGCCGAGGCCGACGCCTATGAGCGCGCGGCCATTCAAGAGATCGAGCGCGAAGAGATTTCCGAGACCGATCTGCGCCCGATCATTCCTTACCTCAATCAGTTGCGAAATATGC
Source organism: Halocynthiibacter sp. (assembly GCA_047631555.1). Classification (GTDB taxonomy): domain Bacteria; phylum Pseudomonadota; class Alphaproteobacteria; order Rhodobacterales; family Rhodobacteraceae; genus JBLHZY01. The sequence goes on from JBLHZY010000002.1 coordinate 431,772, forward strand.
CCGCAGGTTACGGCGCTTCCGAGACACGCGGCGTGAGCGAGCGCTTTGGCCTTGGTCAGCGCGGACGCCTCGCCTCGGCAACCGAGAACGCCTATTCCGACGCGCTTGAGCGGATGTTCCGCCCGCGCCTGATCCTCGATATCGAGCGCCAGATGCAGCAAATTCGCGATGCCGAAGATGCGACGCAAATCTACCGCGCGCTCAAAGTCTATATGCTGCTTGGCGGCCAAGGCGGGCGGGTTGATGACGCGGCGATCAAGGTTTGGTTTACCGAGGAATGGCGCGAGAATACCTTTTCTTCCGTTGCCGATCTGACAACGCGCGAAGCCTTAGAAGATCATTTGGACGCAATGCTGACCCTTGATGATGATCGCGAAATCCAGGTCGATATCGACGAGAACATCATCAAGAGGGCGCGCGAAGCCATCGTGCAAATGCCGCTTGTGGATCAGGCCTATGCGCTGATTATGGAGCGGGCTGATTTGGCCGGATTGCCGAGTTTTAATCTTGTGGATCGAACCGGGGATCAAGCGTTGCTTGTGTTCTCGACCACGGATGGATCAGAGCTTTCGGATGTCAGCATCCCGGCGATTTTTACCTATGAAGGTTTTTGGGGCTACTTCTTTCCACAGCTTTCCGAGGTTGGTCAACGGCTGAAGGATGATCAATGGGTGCTTGGTGAAGAGGCCAATGCCGTTGATTTTGAGAGCCAGTTGCGCCGTTTGGATCGCACCTTGCAATCGCGCTATCAGCAGGATTTCCGCGCCGCTTGGCAGGAGATGTTTGGACGAATTTCGCTTGCTTCTATGTCGGCCGATAAGCCGCGCTATGATGCGCTTGGGGCGGCCTCTTCGGCCGTTGCTTCGCCGATTTTGCGCCTCGTCAAAGAGGTCTCCGCCGAGACAAAACTGACCCGCGAGATGGAGGATCTTAAGAACCTGTCGCCCGAAGATATGGCCAAGGTTATGGCCGGCGGTGGCGATGGTGGCGGTGCTGGTGGCGAGGTTGCTGGCAGTGTTGGGAATTCGGTTGTTGCGCGGATGCGCAGCCGCTCGTCCGGGGTTCAACGTATTTTGTTTGATGCGCTGACCAATGGCAATAAATCTCAAGAGCGGGTGAATGGTTCGTCGGACGGTATGATGCGCCCGATTGAGCGGATCGAGGAAGATTTTGAGGAATGGCATCTTGTTCTTGAGGGTGCGCCTGGAGCGCGGCCCATTGATGCGATCCTCGCTGATCTGGATGCGATCCGGTCGAACCTGCGCCTTGCCGATGCCAATCCGGCGCAGTCGGCCGCGCTTTTGCCGCAGCTTCTCTCGAACCTGACGCGCAACAATTCGCGCCTTCCCGATGCGCTTGAGCGCCTTGTGAATGATGCAGAGGAAGACTTTCGCGCCGATGCGCGCGATGCGACGCTTGATGATATGAACCGCGCGCTGACCAATCAGATTACGTTTAACTGCCGCGAGAATATCACCTCTGTCTTCCCCTTTGCCAAATCTCCGCGTCAGCTTGCGACGACCGAATTTGGCAAGTTCTTTGGCCCGGGGGGCGATATGGATCGCTTCTTTAATGAGTTCCTCGCCAGCCATGTTGAGCGTACCTCTGACGGGCTTACCTATCGCGCCGACAGCCCGCTGTTTGATCGTCTCTCGCCAACGGCGCTGAAGCAATTTGATCGGGCGGAACGTATCCGGCGCGCCTACTTTGCCGCAGGCGGAACCCAGCCTGAGGTCCAAATCACTGTTGCCCATGTGGATAGCCACAGCTCGGTCGCGCGTGCGCAGCTTGAGCTTAACGGGACCAACATTCTAACGCAGCGCGGCGATCAGCCCAAAACAGCCGTTTGGCCCGGGCAGGGCGCCTCAACGACGCTGGCCCTCTTCCCTTCGCTTGATCGCGAAAGTTCGATGAATTTTCGCGGCGGCCCTTGGACGATTATCCAGTTCTTGCGCGCGGCGTCTTCGCGGCAGTCTTCGGGGAATAGCATGCGGGTGACCTATAATATTGGTGGGCGTTCGATCACCTACGATATTGGCGTCAACGCCGTGACCAACCCGTTCACCATGGCCGAGATTTCCGAGTTTCGCTGCCCCAGCAGCCTCGATTGATCGATGCAGGGGGGGGCGCCAGTGATCGGGATTTTGGGCAAGCATCCGGGCTTTGGCGATTTCATTTCGCACGGGCTTGGGGCGGCCAATACCGCTTGGTTTGAGCGCTGGCTTGGGGCGGTTCTTCCCAAAGTGCGCAGTGATCTCGATGCGCGTTGGGAAGCGATCTATGACGGCGCGCCTGATCTTCGGTTTTGGATTGGTGCGCAGCTGATTGAGGGCGCAGCGGGGCCGGCTTATGGCGTATTGCGCACGTCAAAAGACAAGGTCGGGCGGCGCTATCCTTTGATTGCCGCCGTAATCGGGAGCGGTCTTTATCCGCCCGTTTTGGATGTTGAGCAGGCCCCATATGAGGCCCTGAGTGCGGCGTTGGACGATCTGCCCGAGGCCCCGCAAAGCGCTGAGACAATTGCGCATCAGATCGAGGCCGTCGTCGGGGATTTGGCTCCTAGTGAGCCGCTTGGCGAGGGCGCGCCTTTGTTTGCGGCAAACCCTGATCCTGATCCGGCGGGGCTTTGGGCTGTTGCCTCTACGATTGATCATTTACGGGCCGCATCGGCGCGCGCCTATTTCTGGACGAAGGGCGATGGCGCACGCGCCGCGACGGTATATTCCGCCGCCATTTTGCCTGATGCGGCTGTGCTTGCATGGCTCTGGGAAGGCAGTGCGCTTGAGGCCTCTCTCGAGGATGAAAGCGGCGCAGAACCGCAGTATGAGGGCAGTGATGAATAACGAGTTTTTCTCCTTCGAGACAGGTGCCGCGACAGATCAGGGCTGTGTTCGAGATCACAACGAGGATAGCCATCTTGAGCGGCCCGAATGCGGCATTTGGGTTGTGGCGGATGGAATGGGCGGCCATGCGGCGGGCGATTTTGCCTCACAGACCATCACAGAGGAACTGGGTTCGGTTGGCATGCCGGGATCGGCGGGCGATCTTCAAGCGCGCTTCATGGAGCGGCTGCGGCGCGCCCATATGCGCATTATTGAACACGCTGAGATGCTTGGCGGCGGCACGGTTGGAGCGACGCTTGTTGGCCTTTTGGCCTTTGAGGATGCCTTTGCCTGTATCTGGTCGGGCGACAGCCGGATTTACCTGCTTCGCGGCGGACTTTTGACCCAACAAACCCAAGATCATACCGAAGTGCGCGAGCTTCTTGCCTCTGGTGCGATCACTGAGCAGCAGGCCGCTGAATGGCCGCGCAAAAACGTGATTACCCGCGCAATCGGGGTCTCGCCTGAGCCAAATTGCGATGTGGTTTCTGGCCAACTTGAGGCGGGGGATAGCTTCCTTTTGTGCTCGGACGGGCTGACCGAACATCTTGAGGATCATGAATTGGCTGAAATGATGCGCGCCCCTTCTGCGCAGGCCGCGTGCGATGCAATGATTGCCGAGACATTGGCACGCGGCGCGCGTGATAATGTGACGGCTGTTGTGCTGCGTTGTCATCCGCCGATGATGGGAGGCTAAGGCAATGGCTGATCCCAAAGCGCCCGAGGGCGACGAGCCCCCAATTGAGAATAACGCGGCCGATATGCCCGCGCCTGAAAGCGCTCCTGACGAGGTGATTTCCGATCGCACTGAGATCGCGCCATCTGCCCAAGCGGCCCCTGCGCCCGAGGCTGAAAAGCCCGCCGCGCAGCCACATGACGAATCCGTGCCCATCGGGACGCTGATCAACAACAATTACGAAATCAAAGCGATGATCCAAGCCGGTGGCATGGGCGAGGTTTACCGCGGCGAGAATTCTTTTACTGGCGATCCTGTCGCGATCAAAATCGTGCTGCGCGCCCTTGCGCATGACGAGAAAATTGCCGGGCTTTTCCGCCGGGAAGCGCGCATCCTATGTCAGCTCTCTGACCAAGCGATCGTGCGCTATTACAACTTTGTTCATGATCAGCAGTTGGATCGTTTCTGCCTGATTATGGAGTTCATTGATGGCAAGCCGCTTTCCGATCATGTGAAGGATAACGGCCCTATCAGCGTTGAAGATGCGCGCGAATTGATTGTCCGTTTGGCCGAAGGTTTGGGCCAAGCGCATGAGGTTGATGTGGTGCACCGCGACCTCTCGCCTGACAATGTGATGCTGCGCGGCGGCTCGGTTCATGATGCGGTTTTGATCGATTTCGGCATCGCCAAAAGCACTGAGATGTCGGAAGGGACTTTGCACGGGCAGTTCGCTGGCAAGTTCAAATATATCTCGCCCGAGCAGCTTGGCCATTACGATGGCGTGGTTGGCCCGCGCACCGATGTTTATGGGCTTGCGCTGTTGATGGCGGCGGCGCTTCAGGGCGAGCCGCTTGATATGGGCAGCTCGATTGTTGAAGCGGTGAATGCGCGCCGCGCGATCCCTGATCTAAGCGGCATTGATCCGGCGCTGCGTCCGCTATTGGCTCATATGCTGGAGCCCGATCCAACCAACCGGCCTGCGCGCATGTCTGATGTTGTGCGCCTGTTGCGCAACCCCTCCGAGATCCCGGCGCGCTATGGTCAGGCAACGCCAATTGCCTCGCCCGAGGCGGATGATCGCACGGTGATTGGCGGGCTTGGCGCGGCTGCAAGTGTTCCGCCTGTGCCGGCGGCGGTTCCAGGCGGCTTTGCACCCACGGCGGCGGTTGGTGATGCGCGCGGCGTTCAGGCCCCTCCATCTGGCGGGATCAACCGCCTCACGACGGGCCTTGGCGGCGATGACGAATCTGTTAGCCCTTTTGGCAATACAAGCGCGCAGCCCGGCGCTTTTTCGATCCCTCCGGGCGGGACAACCCAAGCGCCACGGCGCAAAAAGCGCAAGAATACCGCCGTTCGAAACAGCGCGATTGTTGTGATAGCATTGGGGCTTGCGGGCTTTGTAGCCGATCGCGCAGGGCTTGTGGACAAGGTCTTGGGCGGAGCGCCGGTTGTGGCCGAAAACGGCGAAGTGGAAACGCCAGACGCCGCGCCGCCTGAAGCCGCCAAACCGCCCCCCGGCATCCTGACCCGCGAGCGCTTCTTGGCCGAATTTGATAGCGGCGCTTGCACCTATGCAACGCGCGTAACCTCTGGCGCCAACTCGGGCTTGATTGAGGGATATGCGCAGGCCGCAGAGGCTTTTAAGGGCCTTCCCGTGGCTTATGAAGAGCAATTTGGCGCGCGCCCTGAAGTGATTGATCGGGTGATTGATCCGGTGCAATGCGCAGCGCTTGAATTTGCTCGCGCCGTTCAAGCAGCGGGAAAAACGGCCCCGGTTTTAACCCTCAACGCCGACACATTGGAGAGCGGCGATACGCTGCGCGGCTCTTTGCGCGGCTTTAAAGAGCGCAACATGTGGGTGTTTCTCGTATCGGGCGGGGGCGGTGTTTATAACCTCACGCCGCGCCTTGAAGAGACTGGCCAAGATGCCTTTAGCTTTGGCTTTGGGCTCAATCGCGGCGAGGGCGGCGGGCCGACGTCAAACCTAATCGTTGCCGTTGCATCGCCGCAGCCTTTGATCAATGCCGCGGCTGCTGCGGATGGCGCTTTGGCAGCGGAATTATTGCCGCTGGTTCAGGCAGAGATTGCCGGACGCGGGCATGATGCGGCTGTTTCCGTCAGCTTCTTTGATCTGGTCGATAAGGGCGCTTTGGCGGCTCCTGAGGATGTGGTAGATGGGGCTGAAGATACCCTTGAAGGCGCGGCTCAGGAATAGAGCGGCGCGCGATTGCGGCCTTTAGCGCACATCAAAAGGCACCATGGCGAAGGACGCGCCGCCGCGCATGTCTTTTTCAAACGCTGGAAAGAAATCCTCGGCCAGCTGGCCGGTTTTTTCAGAGACGGAAGCGGGCCTGCCCGAGGTCGTCACCGCGAGCAAAAGTTGGCTGGTATCGCGCGGCGCGCCATTGCGCGTAACCGGGACTTCAAAGCGCGCTTGGCCGCCACCAAAGCTTACAAACTCGCCCAAATCCTGCACGACGCCGTTGTCATCAATCAGGAGCAGCGTCAGGAAACGCCCTGCTGCGTTGCCAACTGTTCCGCTCAGATTGCCGCCGCTGGCGATCTTTTCGGCGGCAACATTGATCGAGAGGCGAAAGGCGGGGTAGCGGTCGCGGGTCCGGATAAAATCGAGCGCGGCGCATTGGCGGCCATCGACCAAAAGCGGGCGCTGCGCGGGCGGATCGGCGACATCGGCAAAGGCCTGTGTGGCGAAGCTTTGGATCGCGCTTTCTTGGGAGGCCAGCAGCACCAGTTCGATTGCGCCGCCTCGGCTTTGCGGCAGGGCGATCAGGCATGGCTCGCCCACAAGGCCGCGAATGCGCGCGATCATTTCCGAAATGGCTTTGCCGGCTGACGGATCATTGCCCGGCGCGCCTTCGGGGTTTGGTGGGGCGGGCGTTGGGACAGGGGCGGAGCGCGGCAGGACGGTTTGTTGGGCAATCACGCGCTCGGGCATGGCTTGGTTTTGGATCGCCGCAACGCGTTGCGGCGCGGCACCATCAGGGCCAAGGGCGCGCAGACGGGTGCCCGATTGCGGCGCAAGGGGTTTGATCCGCTCAACCGTTTGCGCACTGCCCGCGATGGGGCTGAGCGTTTGGGGGGCGATGCGTTCAAGCTCAACCGGAGCAGGGGTAAGCCGCTCGACTGTTTCGGGCTCAATGCTCTCGGGCTCTATCTCTTCGGGTTCAATTGTTTCTGGTTCAATCGGCTCGGGAATGATTTCCTCGGGGGCTTCCGGTTCTGGCTCAGGTTCCGGTTCTGGCTCAGGTTCTGGCGCGACCTCTGGCTCTGGTTCAGGCAGGGCTTCGGGTTCGGTTTGTGGCTCGGGCGCGCTTTCTTCGGGCGTTTGCGGCGCGGTTTGTTTGTCGGGTGTTGAGGGGTTTTCCTCGCTTAGGTTTTGAAGCGTAATCGGATCAAGCACCAGCGACGTGACGGTAATTTCCGGTATCTGGGATTGCTCACCGATATCCGCGCCAAGACCGTTGTAAAGCTCTAGCATCCCAAAAATCAGCGCCGCATGGACCAGTGCGGAAAAGCTAAAACCCGCGAACCAGTGCAGCTTTTTGCCCGGCTTGGTCATGCCCACAAGGCTCATGGGGCGGGCCGATCGTGAATGGTGACGAGGCGGATTTCAGCTTCGGCCAATTCGGGCAGACCAGCGATTTCCAGCAAGGCGGAGGCGGGCGCGCTTTTGTTGATCAGCACGTGCAATGTATAGGGTGCGGTGAAGCCGTCCGTTGCGGGGCCAATCAATTCGCGCGCGACGGGGACGCCGTTGAGCGCCCATGACCCATCCGCATTCACCACGAGGATTGGTTCGGGAAGCTGATCAAGGGGCAGTTCGGATGTCTCTGTCAGCTCGACGCCAGAGCTTGGCGGATTAAGCAATTGACCGGTTGCCAGAAAGAAGAAGATCAGCAGCAGCACGATGTTCACAATCGGCAGCGAGACATCCAATTGCACCCGGCTGGGCTGGGCTTTGGGGGCAACGCTCATGGCTGTTCTGTGCTCGCCAGTTGAACGCCGGTGACGCCTGCCACGGTCAGGGCTTCGAGCACGGTTGCAAGGTCTTGAACCTGCGCGCCGGGTTTGGCGATCAGCAGGATTTGCGCGGTTTTGTTGGCCTTTAGGGCTTTGGCAAGATCGGGCAGCATTTCGAAATCAAAGCTTTGGCCGCCTGCCGTAATTTGCCCATTGGCGATTTGCCAGATGGCGGCATCTGCGGCGATGGCGGCGGGTTCTTCGCCGCTCGCGCCGCTGGTTGAAGCGCCGGGCGTTCCAGTTGCGCCTGAGCGGATTGTGAGCAGGGAATATGGCGTCAGGCTTGAGGAGAGCATGAAGAAGATCAGCAGCTGAAACATCGCGTCCGCAAGCGGCGTCAGCGCAAAGCTATAGCGCCGCTTGGTTTGCGGCAGGCCTAGGCTGAAATCGTTTTGGGTGATGCTCATGCGGGCGATCCTCTGGCGCGCTTAGCTGCGCCCTGCGGAGGGATCAACGCGCCCGTGGATGGCCGTTGAGACACATGTTTCGATGCTTTGGCGCTCGGCCTCGATCCGACTTTCCAGCCAGTTGGCGACCACATAAGTCACCAGTGCAATCGCAAGGCCAAGGGCTGTTGTTGTGAGCGCAGTATAGATGCCGCCAGCCAGCAGGGCCGGGTCCATCGCGCCTTCTGCAGAGGCGAGCGTGCTAAAGGCGTTGATCATCCCGATCACGGTTCCAAGCAGGCCAAGCATCGGGGCGGCTTGGACAACGGTTTCAAGGATGCGCATCCGAAGCTGTATCATGCCCATTTCAATCAACGCGGTTTGGCGGCCAAGCTCGGTTGCATAGGCTTTATCGTCGGGGCGGGCTTGCAGGCCGGAAAAGACAGCTTGCAGCACGCGCTCAAGCACGGTGTCGCGCTCGGAGGCAGCGCGCATGGCTTCGGCAGGGCGGCCGCTAAGCCAATCATCAAGGATCGCTTCTGCATCCCCGCTTTGCCCCACACCCAGATGCGAAAACTGGAAGAATTTGTAAAAAGTCACCGTCAGCGCAAGCACCGAGAGGATCGCAAGGGCGCCGTAAACGGCAAGGGTTGCCGGATCGAAAGATGAAAGATCAAGGGCGGTCATAGGGCAAGCTCCACGCAAATTGGCGAATTGGTCTTGGGTAAAAGGCGCACGGCTTCGGCGCGCCTTTAAGGGCTTTTAGAGGCCGAATTGGATGGCAGCGCGGGAATTGATCTCAAGGCCTGAGAGGCAGAAATCAGCCTCGCCAGAGCCGTCGGCCAAAGTACAGGCAACCACGGTATTTACAACGATGCGGGAATATTCTTCGCAGGTTGGGCCGGGCAGCTCGAAGCGCAAAATGCTGGTTTTGCCCGCGGCCATTGCGCCAATTTCAAGCGCGAAAATACGCGAGACAATGCCCTCTGCATCAAAGGTTGCAACCTCATAGGCGATATCCGAGAACGCCTTTTCAGAGCGGTTCGTTGAGACATATGTCAGCGAACAGCCCGGCGTTGCGGTTGTTTCGGATCGGTTGAGCTCTAGCAAAAGAGACGGGGCATCTTGGGCCTGTGCCATCAAAGGCAGGCAGATCGCAGTTGCCGCTGTAAAGAGCCGCAAAATAGCGGAAGTCGATTGAATAAAAGGCATATTTCCCCCAACGCACCAGTAACGATAAAACAAAGGCGCTTTAGCGACCTTCCCTAACGTTCTGCCAGATTGAGGGGGGCATTGCCAACCCTGCTATCGCATTTTCAGCGATAAACTCCGATTGACCAAGTTGGGCGGATCTTGCGCCGTGTGGTCTGCGGAGTTGCATTGCCAGTGCGCACACGTTGGCGCGGAGCAAGGCTAAACAAGGGGCGTGGCGCGGGCGCAACGGCGCGCGGCTCGGTAATCATTGTCATTGGCTCGCCGCCTTCGCCGGGCTCTTGAATGGCTGCAGGCTCATAATTGCCGCGATCATAGCCGTAATCATCGCTGGTTTGCGCATAGGGCGTATCGGTAGAAACAACGGCCATTTCAGGCGCGATCTGAGCGACCAATTTTGGCGCGACTTGGGATTTTGGAAGCGCGCTTGGCGCTGCAATAGCGATATTCAGTTCAGCCGGGCGCGTCGAAAGCGGCGCGGGCGGCGTGCTATGTGCAATGGCAACAGGCGCGCGCTCAAGAGCGGCTTCAACCGTTGCGGCTTGGGGAAGGGCTTGTTCGGGCGAGACCGTCGCGGAAACGTGCACGGGGCCAAACTCGGGCGCCTTTGCAGACGCCGAGTGGATTTGTGCAAAGCTCAAAACGCCCGCAATCGAGAGCGCTCCAAAACCTGCCATAAGTGCAATCGGGTTAGCCATAACTTTAAACACCTGTTTCAATCGCTGCCCCCAAGCCTCCATATACGCTCAAAGTGGTCATTTTGCAAATTGGGCAAGCGGAATGCTGCTAATTCTAGTGTATTGCCCGATGCTTGTTGTAAGATAGAGACATGAAGAATTTGCTGATTTTCCCCGATTTTGGCCGTAGAATGGCCCTTTGGTTAATGATGGTGCTTGTGCTTTGTGTGTTTGGCGCAAATGCAGCGCGCGCAGAATTTGCTGTGTGTAATCAAAGCTTTGACGTGGTCAATGTGGCGGTGGGCCAGTTTGAAGAGGGCGAGTTTGGCACGCAGGGATGGTGGACCGTTGGCCCCAATCAATGCGCCAACGTGATCCGCGATCCGCTTGAAGCGCGCTATATTTACGTTTTTGCGCAGGATGTCTTTGGCAAGGCGATTTTGAACGGAACGACGCCAATGTGTATTGGAGTCGATAAGTTTTCGATTCACGGCGTGACGGATTGCTTGCTGCGCGGGTATCTTGAAGCTGGTTTTTTTGAGGTCGATACGCAAAAAACTGAGCGTTGGACGCTGTTTCTATCCGCGCCGCAGAATTAGGCGCCATATCTCGCGCTGCGAAACTGGCGCATAAAGGCGGATCGGGTTAAACTTCTCGAATTGGTGCGCGCAGGTGGCGCGGTAAGAGGTTACAACTTTGCAGATGATTATGCGCAAACTCTCGGTGGCGATCGTTGGAACAGGTCTTTGGGCCAGCGCTGCATTGCTGCCTACAAGCCTTCAGGCGCAGGGGCGCGCGGCCCTCGTGATTGCCAATGGTGCTTATCCGGGCGAGTCCGCAATTGCGCGCGCGCCAGCGGATGCGCAGGCCATTGGAACTGCGCTTCAGGGGCTTGGGTTTGACGTCACAGTTTTGAGCGATGTCTCGGGCGCCGGTTTTATGACTGCGTTGCGCGAAACTGGCGCGGCCTCTCAGGGCGGTGCTGCGCTTCTCTATTTCATCGGCCACGCAGGATCGGATGCCGGGCAAGCAACGCTGTTTCCAGCAGGGCAGGTATCGCCCGCGGGCGGCTGGTCGTTGGAGGATGTTTTGGCAGCGATCCGCGCAGGCGGCGCAACCCAGAGCGTTGTTTTGCTCGATACATGCCACGGCGCTGCGAGCGGCGCGATTGAGGGCGCAGGGCAATTGCCCGAGCCATCCGAAGCGCTCGATTCCGTGTTTTACGGCGCGCCAACTGCGCCGGATCAGCCCTGTCCAGAAGCTTTGATTGCCGGTGCGAGCATGGCCGATCAAGTGCTTGATGGGATGGCGGATGCGGATCTCGGTCTGTTTGATTTGTTTGCAAGTTATGGCGATAGCCCGGCTGCGCTTTGGGCCGCATCGACTTTGGATCAACCGTTCTATTTGGTGCCCGAAAATGGCGTTCCCGAAGGGCTGACGGAGGCGGATTACGCAATGCTCAGCCGCCTGTCCCCGCAAGATCGCGAGCGGATGTTGGCGCTTTGGGCGGGGGCCGGGATCGGCAATACCCGCGCCCAAGCCGGGGCAGCACTTGGCACAGTTCAAAACGATACATTGGTGCTCAGCGCGCCAATTCGTACCCTCAGCACGCGCGAAGTGATCCGCCCGACAGCCACGCGAATTGAAGATGTGCGCGTCGTCGCTCAAGAAGTTTTGACCCTAACAGCCGCGGCGCCTCGGCGCGAATTTCAGCCGCCCGCCGAAGGCCTGCCCCAGCCCTCGATCTTTGTCGGAGCGATCGCGCCGCCGCCCGGTGTTACGTTTGCCTATGATGATCTGGCCGCGCGCCAAGCGCTCAAAGCGGAAGATGCTGAGAAATTTGCAGCCCTCGTTGCGGCGGGCGCGCTTGATCCGCCAGCCGATCAAATGGCGCGCGCGATCCAAACCGAGCTTGCGCGGATGGCCTGCTATACCTCACGGATTGATGGCGCTTGGGGCCGTGGTTCGCGCGCGGCTGCGACGCGCTATTTCTTGCAGTTGGGCACAAGCCCAGAGACGCTTGAGGCAGAGCCCGTGCTCTATCGCCAGATCCTTCTTGGCGGCGATGTGACCTGCCCTGCGCCCGTTGCGGCCGCGCGCGCCCCGGCCCGCAGCACAACAACAACCGCCCCGCGCCGCACCACAACTCCGCGCGCCACTGCGCCCGCTCCTGCTGCAGCGCCCGCGCGCCGTATCAACCGCGGCGTGACCGGCACCGGCACCCTGCGCTAGGCCGGGGCGCGATCCGCATATGCAAATTGATCCGCATTTCCAGCAAGGCCGCGCCTCTTCAAAGCGCAGGCGTGCGCGGCGGCGCAACGAGCGCATTTTGCTTTGGGGTGGCGGAGCGCTTGGCGGGATTGCCCTGATCGCTTTTGTCTTTTGGATCGGCGGGATGATCTTTGGCGGTGGGGATGATTTTGCCGTATCTGATGGCGAGGATGGCGACGAGCTTATCCAGCTTGAAGAAGACGTCGGCGCAGCCACATTGATAACCGCCACGCCTTTTGTCGATATTGCGGGCGATCCGATGATCCTGCGCTTTGATGGCGGCGGATCGGCCAAACGCCCGCTTCCCGGCCCAACCTCGCTTGATCCAACGCGGGTCGGTGCGCCCAATCCTGAGCGCCTTATGTTGGTGCGTGATGAGCTGATGGTGCGCGAAAAACGCCTCATTACCGCGCTGCCATCAAGCCGCGAGGATTTCGCGTTTTTCCAGGCACAGCGCGCCGCCTCGATTGATGCGCCGCTTGCAATCGGTACGCCGGGCGGGGGCGAAAGCGAGATCGCCAGCGAACAGATTGATGACGCAACGCTTGGGGATTCCTCCGATAGTTGGGGCGAGACCGTTGGCGAAGATGGCGCGCAGAGTGACACCTACACGCGCACCAAAATCGAGAACACAACAAGCGTTACATTCCTGCGCCCCGAGGCCAAGCGGGCCAAGATTTATGAGGATGTGATTATCCTCCTTGAAGCGCCGCGCAAGCTTGAGTCCATATTGGCCGAGAACAGGTTTTCCTCTGCGCAGGCCAAGGTCGATACCGAAGGCGCGACAGCCCTTTTGCCCGCCCTTGGTGCGCTTGAAAAAGGCGCGATCCTTGCGCTTCGGCTGCGCCCGAAATCTGTCGAAAGTGACGCGCCGCAAATCTTGCAGATCGCTCTTTATGGTGCGGATCAGGGCTATGTCGGCTCGCTGGCGCGGCTTGGCGATGGGCGCTTTGCTCAGGCCGCAGACCCGTGGATCGATACCAATCTGCGCCGCCTTGCCGCCCATACTGATGATAGCATCCCGACAGCGGGCCAGAAATTTCGCCTGCTGGACGCCTTCTATTCGGCGGCCATTCGCAACGGGGTTTCCACGGATGTTGTTGGGGAAAGCATTGTGATGTTGAGTCAAGCTTTTGACTTGGAGGTCTTTGCAAGCCCGGGCGACAAAATGCAGCTGCTTTATGCGCCAACACCGGGGCCATTTGGCAAGGGCGCAGGCCAAGTGCTCTATGCAGCGATCAAGGGGCCGTCGGGTGAAAAGGAATGCTATGTGGCGCAGCGACCGGGGATGGAAGGCGGCTTTGAATGCTACTCTGCGGGGATCGGCGCGCGCTTGGGGCGCTTGGGCGGCGGGATGACGACGCCGGTAAATGGTGGAACGCTTTCCTCGCCCTTTGGTCCGCGCCACCACCCGATTTTGAAACAGGTTAAGTTGCATGCGGGCGTCGATTGGGCAGCGCCAACGGGAACGCCGGTTTATGCAGCCTTTGACGGGAAAGTCGCCCATGCCGGCGATGGCAAAGGCTATGGCAATCTGGTGATTATTGATCACTCGGGTGGGCGGCAAACGCGCTATGCGCACCTCAATAAATTTGCCCCCTTGGGCAAGACGGGGGCGCAAGTGCGTGCGGGCGATCTGGTTGGATATGTTGGCACAACGGGGCGCTCAACCGGGCCGCATTTGCACTTTGAGATGCGTCTTGGCGGGCGTCCTGTTGATCCCTTTGGCCCTGAGGCGGTTGGGGCGGCAAGCGGCGGCGGGGCGGTGGCTATTGCCAGCAGCGGCAGCGGATCAGGCGCGGCGGCGGCATTGACGGATCGGATTATCCGGGTTGAGAGCGGCGGCAATGCAACGGCCAAGAACCCGCTTTCAAGTGCGACGGGCCTTGGGCAATTTATCTCAAGCACTTGGCTGCGGATGATGGCAACTTATCGCCCCGATTTGTCATCAACCATGTCGCGGGCTGACCTTTTGGCGCTGCGTAATGATCCAACACTTTCGCGCGAGATGGTGATGAACTTGGCGCGCGAGAACGAGAATTATCTGCGCGCGCGCGGCCATCAAATCAATGCAGGGCGGCTGTATCTGGCGCACTTTTTGGGGCCCGAGGGGGCAAATATCGTGCTTGGCGCGCCTGAGGATGCGTTGATTTTGAATGTGATGGGGGCAAGCGTCGTTAAGGCCAATCCGTTTTTGGCGAAATATTCGGTCGACGATTTGAAGCGTTGGGCGGATCGCAAAATGGGCCAAAAGGGCCCTGCGCTTCCTAGCCGTGTGGCCGCGCCCAAACCCTTGCCGCCAGAGGTTCTGGCCTACAAGAAAATCATTGATGAGATTTTGGAAGAAGAGGTTTGATCGGGGCCGCATAAGCCGCCCCGATCCAATCTTTTAGGTGTTGGTCGCGGCGTCAAAGGCTTCGCGCACGGCCTTCTCAAACCCTTTGCGCACGACAAGCTGTTTGACCATGCTTGAGGTGACGATCTTGGCGATGCCTTTGCCCGACATCTTTACGCCGCGCCCGAAGTAGGCTGCGTAAATACCGTCGGCAATCAAGCCTTTAGCGAAGTTCAGAAAGATGCCCGCGGCCATTTGCGAGAAGCTCGGATCGCGCAGGATTACATCCATTTCGACCCGCGCCTGCATGGCGACTTCGGCGATGCCCATCCCATCCACGGAGATCGGCGAGATCTTGGAAATGATCTTTTCGCCCAACGAGACTTTGCCGTCCTTATTGCCATCTGCATCGTCAAAAAACGAAATAACGGCAACGGCATCATTGCCGATAAATCCAATCGCGCCGATCGGGGCGGGTTTGAATTTGGTGATGGATACCCATTCGATTTCACTCATTTAGTCTCTCCTGTAAACTGCCGCACTTAGGCGAACTGGTAATCATATGTGCCGTCTTTGAGCCCCACCTGAACCGATTTGATCGGATCGCCCGAGACCATGCGACTTAGGACTTGGCGGGAAAGATCGGGCAGGATGGAATTGGTGATGATGTTGTCGATCATCCGCCCGCCACTGTCGGGATCACGGCATTGATCAACGATATGGCCGATCACTTCATCCGAGAAGGTCATGGTCGCGCCATGGGCATCATGGATGCGTTTGACGATGGATTTGAGCTTGAGCTTGGTGATCCCGGCAAGGACTTCGCTGCCCAGTGGGAAGTATGGAATGGTGACGATCCGGCCCATCAGCGCTGGCGGGAATACATCCAGCAAGAAAGGTTTTAGGGCTGTGTCCAGCTCATCCATATCCGGGACAGTATTGCCACCCTCGGCCATCTCCATAATCACTTCGGTGCCCACGTTTGAGGTCAGCAAGATCAAGCAATTCTTGAAGTTGATCGCGCGCCCGTTGCCGTCTTCCATGATGCCTTTGTCAAAGACTTGGAAGAACAGCTCGTGAATGTCCGGGTGGGCTTTTTCGATCTCGTCGAGCAGGACGACCGAGTAGGGCTTGCGCCGCACCGCTTCGGTCAGCCGCCCGCCTTCGCCGTAACCGACATAGCCGGGAGGCGCCCCTTTGAGCAGGGAGACGGAATGCGCTTCTTGGAACTCGGACATGTTGATCGTGATGATGTTTTGCTCGCCGCCATAAAGGCTTTCGGCAAGCGCCAAAGCGGTCTCTGTTTTACCGACGCCGGAGGGGCCGCAGAGCATGAACACACCGATGGGTTTGTTCGGGTTAGAGAGGCCCGCGCGCGATGTCTCGATGCGCTTGGCGATCATCTTGAGGCCGTGATCTTGGCCGATCACCCGTTCGCGCAGATGGTCAGAAAGTTGCAAGATCGCTTGAAGCTCATCCGTTACCATCCGGCCGGCTGGGATGCCCGTCCAATCGGAGATAACGGCGGCAACGGCCTGTTCATCCACATGGGCATAGACCATGCGATCATCTGGATTGGTCGCCTCGAGGCGCTCCATATGCTCGGCCATTTCTTTGCGCGCGGCCTCTGCATCAAACTCTTCGCCTTTCTCTTCGGCGATGGATTTGCGCAAGGTGAGGATTTGATCGACGACTTTTTTCTCCTCGGCATACATTGCCTCAGCGGCGGCCAGCTCTTCGGTATATTTGGCAACCTGCGTGGCCAGTTCTGCGAGCCGCTCGTCGTTGATCTCGCCGAGGTCTTTTTGAGCGTTTTTGCCAGCGATCTCGACGTTGAGCGAGGCGATCTTTTCCTTCATATCGGCAATGCGCGCGGGCGTTGAAGATTGGCTGACCGCAACGCGGGCACAGGCGGTATCGAGCAGGGAGACGGCCTTATCGGGCAATTGGCGCGCGGGGATATAGCGCGCCGAAAGGTTCACCGCGGCAACGATAGCCTCGTCTGAAATGCGAACCTTATGGTGCGCTTCCATTGGCCCAAGAATGCCGCGCAGCATATAGGCGCAGCGCTCCACATCGGGCTCGTCCACGTTGACGGGTTGGAAGCGGCGGGTAAGGGCCGGATCTTTTTCAAAATAGGTGCGGTATTCGGCGAAGGTTGTTGCGCCGATGGTGCGCAATGTGCCGCGTGCGAGGGCCGGTTTAAGCAGGTTGGCCGCGTCGCCCGTCCCTTGAGCGCCGCCAGCGCCGATCAACGTATGGGCTTCGTCAATGAACAGGATGATCGGGGTCGGGCTAGATTGCACCTCGTCGATCACAGATTTGAGACGCTGCTCAAATTCGCCCTTCATCGAGGCCCCCGCTTGCATGGCTTGGATATCAAGCGCGTGCAGGCGTGTGCCCTTCAGCGCAGGGGGGACATCGCCCGCAGCAAGACGCTGGGCGAAGCCCTCAACCGCAGCCGTTTTGCCGACGCCTGCTTCGCCTGTCAGGATCGGGTTGTTTTGACGGCGGCGCAAAAGGATATCAACGATCTGGCGGATTTCATCATCGCGCCCGACGATCTTATCCATCTTGCCGCTTTCCGCATCGGCCGTCATATCAATCGAATAACGCGCGAGCGCCGTGTTGCCAGACGCGCCCGGCGCGCCGTCGGCCCCGCCGCCAGAGGAAAGGCCAGAGCCATCCATCGGGCGCATGGTTTCTTCTTCGCTATCGGCCCAAAGCGTGCGGCTTTCTTTGCCCAGATGCTCGGCTGAAATCTCGCCGAAAATGGCCGAATAGCCGACCATTTCGCGCTTGAGGTTTTTGTCGTTGAGCATGGCGACCAAAGCGTGACCGGTGCGGATTTGCGCCTCGCCAAAGAAGAGCGAAGCATATGTCCAAGCGTGGTTCAGCGCGGCTGAGAGATTTTCCGAAACACCCGGCGTTTCGGTGACGTTTTTCTCAAGCTTGCGCATGGCCTCGTCGATGTCTTTGAGGATGCGGCCGCGATCAAGCTTGAGCTCGCGCAGCGTGATGGAGATATCAGCGTTCTGATTGGAAATCGCGTGAAACAGCCAATGGCACATCTCGACATTGCGGTTCTTTTCGCCGCGCGCATGGCGCATCCCTTGCAGGAAGGCATCATAGCCTGCGCGGTTCATTTTGCCGGCGTATTTCTCGATATTGATCTCTGTCATCTTCACAATCCCCTTATAATTCTATTGGTTCAGGCCGCGTTCTGTGCGCGATCCTGCTCAAGCGCGAAACTGGCGCTTTGGATGTAATTCTTATTTGCGGCGTCAAATTTTGGAGCGATACAAGCCATGTAGCCAAGGTCAGCGGATTGCCCGAGCTTAGCGGGCGCGACCTGATCTGCGGGCAGTGAAAGCGCGATATCAACCTCGGTCGTAAATCCGAGATACCAATGTACAATATCGCGCAGGCGGGCATGATTTTCGCCTCCCGGAAGCATGGTGCGATAGCTTGCGAGCGTTTCGGTTTGGATATTGAGGCGGATCTTTTCGTTGATCGATTGGACCTTGGAACCAAGATGCATATCGCGCCCTAGGGACGCGCCGCGCATGCCAAGGCGATTGGTGGCGCTGGCCTCCATCTCCATCCAAACGGGCACATGTTCTTCAACGCTCACACGCAGCTTATCCCCGAGGTAGACTTCGATCATCTGGCGCAGCCGCACCGGGCTTTTGACCCGGCCCGAATAGAGCGAAACCAGCGTTAGGCGGGTTGTATCGTCGATGCTGTCGCGCTTGAGGAAGGCCGGCGTGGAGAAGCCGCCAATCGCGCCGATATAGGCTTGGAAACGGTCGTTGTCGGGATGATCAAATTGGGTGATGGCGCGGCTGTCGGACCAGCTGCGAAAGAAGAGCTGTTGGAAGCGCGTAGCGAAGATATCGGCAAAGCGCACAAAGGCCTCGTCGCCGCCGCGCACCCATCGATAGACTTCTTCGGTGGTGTTGATCGGAAGCGCGCCTTGGGGGCCAAAAAGGCCAAGCACGCGGCTGCGCAGGCGCGCAGGTTTGCCGGGCTTTTCCTCAACGGAGGAGAAATCCGATGTTGGAAAGGCAAGGTAGGGATCTTGGCCGATGGTGGCGGCTTCTTCGCGCAGGGTTGTGTTTTTGCCGATGGGCGGTTTGCCCTTTGAGCGCCGCTCGATTGAGCGCAGATACGAGAGAAACCCAAGCTTGGAGACCCGGACTTTCTCGGCCTCTTCGGCGGCCAATTCAGCGCGGGAAATCTGCCCTTTGGAGAGCTTGGCCGGGGCATTTGAGGTGTCGGGCGTTTTGCTCAAAGCAGGGGCCCTTTCCCTGTGCGGGGCGGCCAGACCTTGATATCGCCGCGCTGGATTGAGGCGGTGATCACTTGGGTAAAGCTGTTGACGGAGGCATATTCCGCCAAGAAGCGATCCAGAATTGCCCCAAGCAGGATAACGCCATTGCCCTCAAATGCGGCCTCGTCAAAGACCACTCGAATTTCCAGCCCGCGCGCAGCATGAAAGCCATCGCCGCGCCGAATGGTGCGCACGACGGGGCGGGTTTCGACATTGCGCAGGCCTTGCAATTGGGTCTCGGTGATCGTGTCTGAGATATCGGCGAAAAGCGACAGCATCTCGCGTAGGGAATTGCCGCCTTCGGCCTCGGAGCGATCCTCAAGCCCGTAGTGATTGAGCGACAGATAGCTGATCAGCCGCCAGTAATTATCGCCCTCTGTGGCGCGGTGCGAGGCGGATTTTTCGATCTCTGTCATGGCTTCGCGCGGGCGCGTTGGGCCAGCGACGCAGGTCAGATTGACGGTCACATCATCGCAGAGGTGAAAATCATCGATGCTTTGCGCAAGCGGTAGATATTCGGGCAGGTGACGATTGGAGCAGAGCGCGCGGACCTGCAAGCGCTGTGCGCGTTTGGATTCTTCGGTCTCTTCGGGCTCGTAGATCGAGATGAAGGTTTCGGTGCCGCGATAGCGATGGCGCGCGCCAAAGCGACGCTCTTGCTGGGTCAGTCTGCGCTGTTTGCGACGGGTGGTGAAATAGAGCGCTTGGCGCGGTTTGACCCCGCCTTGGGGCAGGGCATAGAGCGGATAAACCGGCACTTTGCTTTGGGCGCCCGCGTAATGCGCATAGACCGACAGCACCTGATGGATTTCGTAATGGGTGAGCGGCGAGCTATCCGGCGTTACGACAAATTCGTGGCGCTTTTTGTCAAGGCGCACTTGGCTCGCGCTTTCCTCAAACAGGTTTACCGCAGGTACCGAATGCAGGCGGAAATGTTCGCCGGTGACACGCGAGGCGACGTCTTTGTTGGCGGTGCCGAATTCCATCACGATCTGCATCTCGCCTGCAGTGATGCGGGGCAAAATATCGCCAAGGCCGGTGAGGCGAAACCCGAGGAATTTGCGCGGAAAGGCAAAGGCCTCGCGCAGGGTGGCAAAGCCGTTGAACAGGCGGCCATCATGGGGGAAAAGGTGATCCTCATCGCCAAAACCGACCTGCTCTATCTGATCGGGATTGAGGCGAATAAAGGCCGGATCGCCATGCTTATCGAGATAGCGCAGCGAGAGGCGATTGAGATCGCAGTGGATCTGTTCATAAAGCGCAATCGCATCCGGAATGTCGCCGGTCAGATAGATCGGCAAGCTCTTGATCGGCAGCTCGGCAAGTGGGCCTGCGGGCTTGGCGTGATCCTTGGCCGAAGGGCGCAGGATATCAATAACAACGCCGCCTTGGGTGCCTGTTGCCACGTCTGAGCCAAGGGCCGAGATTTGCGCAGGGCTTGAATGATAGGTCGCGCCGGTGATCGCCAGCGGCCAGATCGAGAGCGGCGAGCAGAGCCGAAAGCGGCAGGAAACCCGGCGATCTGCATCGACAAAGCGCGCGTCGAGATAAGCGCCGGCGGGGAAATGCAGGCCATCATCGAGGTCTTTGTTATCAAAGGGCGGATTTGCCTCGACCAGCATCACACTTGGGGTCGGGGCGAGCGCATCGGGAAAGATTTGTTCGAGCAGCTCGGTGGTGAAAGAGCGGAACTCTTCGTCCATTTTGAGTTGAACGCGGGCGGCCATGAAGGCCGTTCCTTCAAGCAATCCAGCGACGGCCGGATCGAGGTTTTCTTTCATCAGCCCGCCAAGGCGATCGGCAATGCCGGGGAATTCCTCGGCAAATTCGCGCGAGCGTTCATAGAGCAGGGCGAGCTCTCTGTTGTAGCTGTCGCGGAAGGCCTTTTTCATGTTTGCACTTTCAGGCGGGTCATTTGGATTTTGCCCGCGCCAAGATCAACCTCGGCAACGAAATCCAGCGGCACATCGACGGGCGAGGCGACCATTTCAGCCGAGATATCGAAGGTCAGGCGTTGGGTGTTGATTGCGTCGCTTTTGTTGATTGTGATCTCGATGGTCTCGGCGATCAAGCGCGGCTCGTAATTGATCAGGGATTCGCGGATGGATTGGATGATATTCTGGTTGGTCATCGCGCTGGCGGAAACCGAGCTCATATCGCGAAAACCGAAGTTAACGATCGAACGCTCAACGAAGGGCGCATCAGAAAGCGAGACGGCGGCGTCTAGGCGGATCGTGTTCATAAGATTGCCGAGATCGGCGGAGAGGTGGCTTTTGAGCGTGCCTTCATCGGTGCCTTCGCGCCGCTCTTTGGAGCGTGCAGTCAGCTCGCGATCACCGCCTTGATAGTTGGTCTTGCCATCGCGCGCATCGCCGCTTTCGGCGGCTGAGCGAAAGACATGCATGATCGAAACCTGACGGTGGCCTTTGGACTCTTGATTTTTGGAGTTGCCGGGGCTCATGTAAATTGCGCTCTATGCGTTGCGTGTGATGCCCACAGTCCACCCATCAGGCTGCGTTTTCCTGTAGGCGGGGATGATACCGGCGCGAAAATGCGCGCCGGTATCGAAGTTTTTACCAAAAGTGCGGCGCTTAAATTAAGCGGACCACTCTTTGTTTTCGGCGATATCCCAGCCAGCAAGTGTTTCTGCGCCAGCAGCACCAGATGCTTCTTGGAGTGTGTAAGTGATCTCGAACTTGCGGAAGTTCAGGGTCAGTGTTTCCTGAACGCGGTCGAGGCCATCTTTAGACGCGCCTGTTTGGTAGGATGTGATCATCAGGTTTTCGAACTTGATTACGAAATACTCGAGAGGCGAAGCGCCACCGGATTTACGTACGATCAATGTGCCTTCGTCGATGTGCTCACCAGACGTACAGCGCTTGATCAGATCATTGGATGCCAAATCAACATATTTTGTAACTGAAATGTCTTGAACGTTGACTTTACCGCCACCGCCGCCAGCGCCAACATGCGTTGTGCCGCTTTGTGACAGGCCCCAGTTCCACGCGAGAACATCGATTTCATCGCGGTGGGTTTCGTCCTGAGACTCGCCTTTAATGTTGTTTGAAAGTTTAAGAAAAATATCGACAGCCATTGGTTAACTCCTTGTATGGTCGGCCTTACTCATAATTGAGGGCGTGGTACTGATTATTTGTTTGGAAGTTTGGAAACCAGGCTCATCCCGATATCCATACCCTCCATTTGGAAGTGCGGTTTGAGGAAGAACTTGCCGACGTAGTAGCCGGGGTTCTCTTCGTCCTCGATAACCTGAACGGTAGCTCCGGCGAGAGGCTTCTTCGCCTTCTCCTTCTCGCTGGCGCTCTCCGGGTTGCCCGATACGTATTTGTTGACCCAGGACTGCAACGAAGTCTGCAGCTGAGTACGATCGGGACTTTGGCCGATTTTATCGCGCACCATACATTTTAGGTAATGGCTAAAGCGCGATACAGCGAAGATGTAGGGCAGACGTGAGGACATATTGTCGGACGCTGTTGCCAGCTCGTCTGCGTATTTCTTGGGGCGATAAAGCGATTGGGCACCGATGAAGGCGGCTTTATCGGTATGTTTGCGGTGAATAAGGCCGATGAGACCGGCCTTTGAAAGCTCCCCTTCGCGGCGATCCGTGATGGAAACCTCGGTGGGGCATTTCATGTCTTTGGAACCGTCGCCGGTATCGAATGTATGCGTTGGCAGGTTCATCACCTCGCCGCCCGATTGGACGCCGCGGATTTGAACTGTCCAACCGTGCTCTTTATGGGCGCGGTTGATATTGGTTGCCATTGCGTGAGCGGCATTCATCCAAGCGTATTGTGTGCCTTCATGGCCATCGGTTTCTTCTTCGAAATCGAACTCTTCAACAACGGCTGTTGAGTTTTGGCTGTAAGGCTCGCGGGACAGAACGCGCGGGCAAGTGAGCGCCACATAGCGCGAGTTTTCGCTATCGCGCAGCGAGTTCCAAGCGGCATAATCCGGCGTTTCAAAGATCTCGCCCAGATCAGTCGGGTTGGAGATTTCTGTGAAGTTATCAAGGCCGAGCAATGTTGGCGATGTGGAGGAGATAAACGGCGCATGTGCGACCGCTGCAATCTTACCCATATCGCGCAGGACAGCCACATCAGCAGACGAGTGATCGAAGTAATAGTCGCCGATCAATGTGCCGAAAGGCTTGCCGCCCATAGTGCCGAATTCTTTTTCGTAGATCGTGTTGAAGAGGGGGCTCTTATCCCACTTCGCACCAGGATAGCGGCGCAATTCGCCCGCCAATTCCTTTTTGGAAACGTTCATCACTTTGACGCGCAAAGAGCTGTCTGTTTCGGAATTGTTGACCGTATAGGCCAAGCCGCGCCACGAGGATTCAATCGTCTGAAACTCTTCGTGGTGCATGATCTTGTTGATTTGATCGGTCAGCTTCTTGTCGATCTTTGCAAGCATTGCATCAATCGTATCAAGAACATCCTCGCCAATCAGATCTCCATCACTGAGCGCTTCGCGCACGAGCGCACTAACGGCGCTATCAACTTCACGCGCCGCATCTTCGGTACGCGGCTTAATGCTTTGCTTGAGAATATCAGAGAATTCATCAAGCTCGCTTAGGGCTTCGCCACCCTGGGCTGATTGGGCTTCATTTGCCATTTGTCTTCACTTCCCTCGATCATGCACCGCTTTGTCGCGCGCGGGGCAGGTACAGTATTATTCTTCTGCGTCGCTCTCTTCTGCCGCGCTGCGTTCGGCCAAGGCGGCCATCAGCTCGGGGTCGTTTAGCAAGGCTTTGATATGGTCTTGGGCTTTTGCTTTGCCGTTCATATAGCGCTGCAAGTTGGCCAGATGCTCGCGGGCTTCGAGAAGCTTTTTGAGCGGCGGCACTTGGCGTGCAATCGCGGCAGGCTCAAGATCCGTCATTTCCGAGAACGACAGCGTTACGCCGAGTTTGTCGGTTGAGTCTGGGTCGAGCGTATTTTCCACAGCGAAAGAAACGCCGGGTTTTACGGAGGCCATGTAATTGTCGAGCGTTGCCGCTGTTACATCGGTGAAATCGCGATCGCCAACGGCGGGCTTTTCAACCGTAGAGGCGTTCCCTGAGAGATCAGACATCACGCCCATGACGAAGGGCAGTTCAACCATTTTCTCGCTATCATACGGATCTTCATAAGAAATATTCACCCGTGGTGGGCGATTACGCTTGATGTGTCCGGTTGCCGAATCTGATGCCATTCTGGATCTCCCTTTTGCCGGATATGAAACCTTTAGTTGTTTGGCGAGTCAACTAAATCAAGTTAAAGCAACGAATTTTCTCAAACAAATCAATGGTTCTTACTCTTGGGTTGCCGCTTTTTGCACCAAAGATGTGACAATTGCTTGAAAGTCTTTTTCTAAGTAGTCGCGGGCTTTGAACAAAAGCAACGGAATAGGGCTGGCCGGCTCACTGCGGCGATAGAAGTCCTCGACGCCGCGAATGGCGCGGGCCACATCGGCGCGGCTCTCGACGGGGGCGGCGGGCTCGGGCGGCGCTGTGTCTTCGGGCGCGCGGCGGGCTTCGCCGGTCAGGGCGCGCATCCGGTCCATTGAAATCGCAAAGCCCGTTTCGGGGCCAAAGTCGATCACAGCGCGGGCCGCATCTGCGGGCAGCAATGTCTCGATCGCCTCGACCAGCGGCTTGCCGATCAAGAGGCGCGCTTGGGTCGTCAACAAGAGCGCAGCGGATGCGGGCTCGTGTTTGGTGAAATAGGTCTCAACCGCTTCAAGGGTTGCGCGCGCCGCGCCGTGGCTCGCGATGCCGATACCGTCTGTGGGCAGGGCGGCGGCATGCGCGGCGGGTGCTGCGGCACTGGCGCCGGGCGCAGCATCTGCGGGCGCATCACCGCTTGGCGCATCTTCATCGGCGCTTTGCGGCGCATCCTCGCCATCAGACCAAAGCGGCAGGTCAGAGCGGCCATTGCGGATCAGCGTTTGAACATCGGTGATCGCTTCAAAGGCGCGCGAAATCGCTGGCGTGAACGGCCCGCTTTCATTGGCCATACAGGCGCTTTTGATCCGGCTCAGGGCAAAGGCGCATTCGTTCAAAAGCCGATGCGCCGTATCCACAGCATCGCGGTTGGAAGGTGAGCCAATCGTTGAGGTGATGGAGGCCGCATTAAGCCCCTCTTCGCCTTTGCGCGGCTTGGATTGATCCGTAGCAACAAGGTAGCGGCGATAGGTGCTATCCCCCAAGCCTGCCAGATCGACATATTGCAGCGGAATACAGATCGTCACCATATTACCGAGCTCATCCAGAGCCGCGCGCCGGTCGGTGGCATTGTCCGCGGTTGAAGGATGGGCGGCAACGGGGAAGGCCTCAATCAGATCCGCAATGCCGACAAAAGCATCGCGCATCCCTTGCAGATTGCCCGACAGGATCTCAAAGCGCGCCAAAACGGCGAGAAGACGAATATCGCGGCTGCGCTTAAGCAGGGCTTCGATCTTTTTGCGCTCGGCTTTGATATCGATCGATTCTGGATCGAAGAGCGTTCCGGGGGTGTAGGTATCATCGGCGCTCTCAATACCGGGAATGAAATAGCGCTCAGGCATGCGCGATTCCGCTTCGAAGTAATAGTCGATGAAGTTCTCATCGTCTGTTGCTTCGAGATCGGGGCCACAGGGGGCCTCATCCGAAATCGGATCGGTGAGCCAGTCTAAATTCATTCAATCACGTCCTTGAGCGCGCGAAATAGCGGCGAAACAGGCAACGCGGGGCGCATGGTTGAAATATTGGATGTTTGCGCGCGCGGCCTTGGCAGACATTAAAATCGTATCTCTTCAATCGTTAATTGCACCGACTATGGCGCGTTCCGCAGCGGCAAGCAAGTCCCCAGTCAGGGGGAATTATCAGCGCGCGTTCGCAATTGCTGCGGCGTAAGCCTCTGCAAAATGGGCAAGAAATACATCAAGCATGCCGTTCTCGTGAGGCTCGACTTTGGCGTCCCATCTCTCGACGAATGTTTCCCATGCTTTGCCTTTGCGCCCGGCCCCAAGCAGGCCTGATCCGCTTTTCTCTTCAATGGCTTCGGGGGAAATATCCATCAGCAATTTGGCCAAGGCGGGCTGAATGGCGGCAAAGACGGCGCTTTGGTGCAGGCGCACATCGCCAAAGGCTTCAGCCAGCCCATCCGCGCCGTGCATAAAGCCATCTTTGGGCTGAAGATACATCGCCGTTAGGGCTTGATCTGGGGTGGGCAGAAATTTCAGCGGGTTGTTGGCGGTTGCGCCCATCATCGTGCGATCGCCGCTTTTGGTGAATTGTTTGGCCGAGGCGCGATCCTGCAAAAGGGCCATCAGCTCTTGGGCGGCGACGCGCATCGTGCGGCCCAATTCGCGCGCCATTTCAATACTATCGGCTGTCGCTGCGAGATCGGGCGAAAGGCCTGCACCTTCACAAAAGGCGCGCGCAAAGGCGGCGGAATCGCCTGCGGCGGCAACAGGGGCGAGGGGAGCGGCGGGCGCTGGTGGCGCAACGGGCGCAGGCGGTGCGACGGGCTGAGGCGTCATGCCGGGGGCGGGGGGCGCCATGCCGGGCGCGGCGGGCGCGGCGCCAAAGGGCGAGGCGCTAGGAACGTGGCCAGGATGCGGAGTACCGGGTTGGTTGGGCGCGGCGGCTCCTGCGGGCGGGGATTGGATATGCCCGGGCACATGGGTATGCGCGCCAAAGGGGCTTGCGCCTTCTGCGGGCATAGGTTGGGCGGCCATTGGCGCAGGTTCTGGTGCGCGCGGCGGCATTGGCGGCGGTGCGATTGGATCAGGATTGACGATGAACTCGGAGGAGAAATCCTCAAACGCGCTGGTATCGGCGCGCGGCGAGGGATCAATCGGATCATGGCTTCCAGAGCCCACCGACCAAGGATCAACATCGCCGCCCATTGGCGCTGCGGCAGGCGCGCTTGGCGCAGGTTGAAAGGCGCTTGGCGCGGCTGGGGTTGCGGGCATGCTGCCGCCAAGCATCGCGACGACGATATAGTGCCCGACTTGGAAGCGATCATTGTTGGCGATCTGATGCGCGCCTTGCAGGCGATAAGGCTGGCCTTTGAGGAAGATGCCGTTTGTAGACACATCCGTTAGGAAATAGGCCCCGTTGGAAAAGGCGATCTCAAAATGGCGGGTTGAGATATGGCGGCCTGGATCAGGCAGCACCCAATCCATTGTTGCACCCCGCCCAACGGTCAGCCCAGCGCCTTGCACCGTTATCTGAGCGGGCCCGCCGTCTTCGAGCACATCATAGTTTTCAATTTTGAGCGTCAAAGTCATGGCGAGGGAATCTCTTCGCAGCGGGAGGGTGTTCGGAATTATATGGGGCGCTAGAGCGGGTTAGTAAACCCTGACAAGCGCCTCGGCCATATCAATAAAGCGGGCCAGAAAGACTGAGCGGCGCGAAAGATCGGCGCGCGCAAGGCAGGAAAGGATGCTCGAATTGATCGAGCGCGGGGCACGATGCAGCGGCACAGGGGCGGGATCATTGGGCGCAATCGAGCCGCCAGACCAGCCCACCGCAAGCGCGAGCAAAACAGCGGGCGAACGGGTTGGCGCCCAGAGAGCCTCGCGCATCAGGTGATGGCGATTATAGGTGCTTGGATCTTTGACCCATTGCATCACCGTTTCCATCATATCGCGATCCGCACCATTGAGATAATCGGGCATGGTGCGCAGGCATTCATGGCCCCACCAAATCGCGGTTTGCGGCGCCAAAGCAAAGGCGGGAAAGGTTACGGCCTCTTCGGGCGTCGTGCCTGAGCGCAGGCGGATCAGGTAGCTGAAAGCATCCTCGCCCAATGTCGGGCGTTGTTGGGTGAGTTCGGCAATCTGCGGGATCGCGGCATAGAGATCGGCGGGGGTATCAAAGCGTGTGTTGCCTGCCGGCGGGCGGGTTTTATCGGTATCGATGGTTTTGTCGTTGCCCGGCGGGAAATTCATCTCAGCACCGCCGCATTGGGTTGCATTGGGCGGATGGTGCGGCGCGTAATTGCGCTATGTTGATTACCCAAGGTCATGCCGCAGGTTCACGTTTCCGGATCGGCGCGTCAAGGCGCTTTGCCCAGCGCGCGCGCCGTGAGGGAGAGAAATATGCAAAATGGCGGGTGGCCACTGGCGGTATTCCTTATTGCGAGGATTTTTCTTTTTCCGCGCGTGCGGCATTGGCAGCTTTGAGCGCAGTCAGCCCTTGGCTCGCCCCGGCAAATTTGACCTGAAACAGCATGTCTTGCGCGTTGCGGTTGGGTTTGTAGCCGGCAATGACGGTTTCTGCGGCCTCAAGCGCCTCGATCTTGGCGATGGGCATTTCTGCCAGGGCCTCGCAAAGCGCTGGGGTGCAGTTTTGCCAAACGAAATCGTGGCGCTCTTCGCTGGCCTGATCCTTCATCGCAAAGCCCGAGGGCAGGAAAACCCCGTTTGGCACGCGCGCGATCACATAGGAGATGGTGAAATCCGGGTTCCAAAATGCGAGAAGTTCGGCAACGCCCGCCTGATCTTGGGTCCGAACGATCTTTTGGCTCAGGTAACAAACCGTTTCGCCAACCGCCAATGCATCGCAGCGCACCAACCATTGGCCAAAGCTCGCGCCGTTCGCGATGCGGCTTGGGGCTGCGGTATTTGCTTCAGTGTTGGACTGGGCCAATGTTGGCATTGCCAAAAAGCCAGCTGCGCCTATTGCGGCAGAAAAAACCAGTGCGGCAGCGATCGTTACGCGTTTCATAAATCATTCCCATCGTGGCGCTGAAATTGCAGCGCTTTTTACTGTGACTGTCTTGGCGCGCATCTTCGCACAGCGCGCCCATTGCTTGCAATGCTCTTGCTTGCGCGATCAGGCTTTGTGCGTACAGGCCTTGGCGAGGGGTCGTTTGATGGTGCAAAGGCGGCGCGTTTGGGCGGCCTTCAATCGCGCAAGAGAGGATTATTGAATTGAATTGCGGCCCCAAGGCGGGCACCAATACGAAAGAACGGTATTTTGGGAGGAGCGCCGATGAGCACGCCATCATGGGCAGGTGAGATCGATCAGATCGTTGCTGAGCATCGGGGCCTTGAGGGGCCGCTGTTGCCGATCCTTCATGCTGTTCAGGCTGCTCTGGGTCATATCCCGCAAGAGACTTTGCCAGTGATTGCCGCCGCGCTTGGGATCACGCGCGCCGAGGCACATGGCGTTGTCTCTTTCTATCATGATTTTCGCGAGGCTCCGGCGGGCAAACATACCATTCGCCTGTGCCGGGCCGAAGCTTGCCAAGCCGTCGGGGCGGATGCTTTGGCCGATGTGGCGCGCGCGCGTCTTGGGGTTGAATGGCATGGGACGACAGCGGATGGCGCCGTCACACTAGAGCCTGCGTTTTGCTTAGGGCTTTGCGCTTGTGGACCTGCCGCTCTTGTTGATGGGCAGCCGGTTGGCCGCTTGGACGAGGCCGCGCTAGAGGCGATTTTGGCGGAGTGCGGCGCATGAAGGTCTATGTGCCCCGCGATGCCGCCGCCCGCGCGCTTGGCAGTGATGCGGTTGCGGCAGCCGTTGTGGCGGCTGCGCCCGAGGCGGAACTGGTGCGCAATGGCTCGCGCGGGATGGTCTGGCTTGAGCCGTTGGTCGAGATTGAAACAGGCGCTGGGCGCACGGCCTTTGGCCCCGTCACACCAGCGGATATTCCCGCGATCCTTACTGATCCGAAGGGGCATCCGCTTGCGCTTGGCCTGGTTGAAGACATCCCTTTCTTCGCCGCTCAAACCCGACTGACCTTCGCGCGTTGCGGGCTTACGGATCCGCTCTCGATGGAGGATTACGAGGCGCATGGAGGCCTCGCGGGCCTGCGCACCGCTTTGGATGCGCCAAGCGACATCGTGCAGATCGTCACCGATAGCGGCTTGCGCGGGCGCGGCGGCGCGGGCTTTCCAACGGGGATCAAGTGGCGCACGGTTGCGGGGGCGCAGGCCGATCAGAAATATATCATCTGCAATGCGGACGAAGGCGATAGCGGCACTTTTGCAGACCGGATGCTGATGGAGGGCGATCCTTTTTGCCTCATTGAAGGCATGGTGATTGCGGGCCTCGCTGTTGGGGCCACGCGGGGCTATGTTTACCTGCGTTCGGAATACCCGGATGCGATTGCGGTGATGAATGAAGCGGTTGATATTGCGCGGGCTTCTGGGCTTTTGGGGCCTCGCGTGCTTGGCTCAGATCATGCCTTTGAGATGGAAATCCGCGTTGGCGCTGGCGCCTATGTTTGCGGCGAGGAAACTTCGCTTTTGAACTCGCTGGAAGGCAAGCGTGGCGTTGTGCGCGCCAAGCCGCCGCTGCCTGCGCTTGAGGGGTTCTTGGGCAAGCCGACCGTGGTCAATAATGTGATTTCGCTGGCCTCTGTTCCTGTCATTTTGGCGCAAGGGGCTGCGGCCTATGCCACCCTCGGGCTTGGGCGTTCGCGCGGCACGATCCCGATCCAGATCGCGGGCAATGTCGCGCATGGCGGGCTGTTTGAGGCGGGCTTTGGGATGAGCCTTGGCGCGCTTGTTGATGATATCGCGGGGGGCACAGCTTCGAGGCGGCCGGTCAAGGCGGTTCAGGTCGGCGGGCCGCTGGGCGCTTATTTCCCGCGCGCGAAATTCGATGTGCCGTTTGGCTATGAGGAATTTGATGGCGCGGGCGGGCTGATTGGCCACGCAGGCATCACCGTTTTTGATGAGAGCGCGGACATGCTCGCACAGGCCCGCTTTGCGATGGAATTTTGCGCAATTGAGAGCTGCGGAAAATGCACGCCTTGCCGCATTGGCGCTGTACGCGGCACAGAGACTTTGGATCGGATTGCCGCGGGCGCTGTGGGCGAAATTCCCCTGCTTGAGGATTTGTGCAATACTATGAAGTTCGGATCGCTCTGTGCGCTGGGCGGCTTTACGCCCTATCCGGTGATGTCCGCGCTTGAGCATTTTCCGCAAGATTTTGAGCGCCCTTCTAAGGAGGCTGCTGAATGAGTGAAACAGTTCAAGGGCCTGCATCCTACTTCCCCTCGATCGAGCAGAAATACGGCAAGCCGATCGGCTTTTGGCTTGATCTGGCGCAGAGCAAATCTGAGATGAAACATATGGAAATCGTGAACTGGCTGAAGGCCGAACATGGGCTGGGCCACGGCCATGCGAACGCCATTGTAGCCCATCATAAGGCGAGGGTCTGACATGAAAGATTTCATCCTTCCCGATGCCGATTACGGCACGCCAAAAGCCAAAGGCGCGCCGGTTAACCTTGTGATTGATGGCAATCCGATCACCGTTCCGACAGGGACTTCCGTGATGCGCGCCGCCAAAGAGGCTGGGATCACTGTCCCCAAATTATGCGCCACAGATAGCGTTGAGGCGTTCGGCTCTTGCCGCCTTTGCGTGGTTGAGATCGAGGGGATGCGCGGCACGCCCGCGTCCTGCACAACGCCCGTATCTGAGGGCATGCAAGTCCATACCCAAAGCGCGCCGGTAAAGCGCATTCGCAAGGGTGTGATGGAGCTTTATATCTCGGATCACCCGCTGGATTGCCTGACTTGCGCGGCCAACGGCGATTGCGAATTGCAGGATATGGCAGGGGCTGTTGGCCTTCGTGATGTCCGCTATGCGCCGGGCGAAAATCACTTTGAAGCGCGCGCAGGAGATGGCGATAATCCGCAGTATATTCCTGCTGATGATAGCAATCCTTACTTCACCTATGACCCTGCCAAATGCATCGTTTGTTCGCGCTGCGTGCGGGCCTGCGAAGAGGTCCAAGGAACCTTTGCGCTCACCATTGAAGGCAGCGGATTTAACAGCCGCGTATCCGCTGGCATGCATGAGAGCTTCATGGAAAGCGAATGCGTCAGTTGCGGCGCTTGCGTCCAAGCTTGCCCCACGGCCACGCTGACAGAAAAGAGCATCATCGAGATCGGCACACCCGAGCATAGCGTGATCACCACATGCGCCTATTGCGGGGTTGGCTGTTCGTTCAAGGCCGAGATGCGCGGCGATGAATTGGTGCGCATGGTGCCCTACAAACACGGCAAGGCCAATCGCGGCCACTCCTGCGTAAAGGGGCGCTTTGCTTACGGTTATGCAAGCCACTCGGACCGCATCACAGCGCCGATGATCCGCGAGAAAATCTCTGATCCTTGGCGCGAAGTTTCTTGGGAAGAGGCGCTGAGCTTTTCCGCCAATCGCCTGCGCGGGATCCAAGCCAAACACGGGGTAAATTCCATCGGCGGCATCACCTCTTCGCGCTGCACGAATGAAGAAACCTATCTCGTTCAAAAGCTGATCCGCGCGGTCTTTGGCAATAACAACACCGATACCTGCGCGCGCGTTTGCCACTCGCCCACGGGCTACGGCCTTGGCCAAACTTTCGGCACATCGGCGGGCACACAAGATTTCGACAGCGTTGAGCACACAGATATCGCGATGATCATCGGCGCCAATCCAACGGACGGGCACCCGGTCTTTGCCTCGCGCCTCAAGAAACGCCTGCGTGCAGGCGGCAAGCTGATCGTGCTTGATCCGCGCCGCATTGATCTGCTCAATTCCGCCCATATCGGCGAGCGGCATCACCTCGCTTTGACGCCCGGAACAAACGTGGCCGTGCTCTCTGCCATCGCGCATGTGATCGTGACCGAAGGCCTGCACGACGAGGCCTTTATCCGCGCGCGCTGCGATATGGAGGCCTTTGCAGATTATGCCGCTTTCATCGCCGAGCCGCGCCATGCGCCAGAGGCGACCGAGATGCTAACCCGCGTTCCTGCGAGCGAGCTGCGAGAGGCGGCGCGCGCTTTTGCGCGTGCACCAAATGGCGCGATTTACTACGGGCTCGGTGTAACAGAACATTCCCAAGGCTCCACCACCGTGATCGCGATTGCCAACCTTGCGATGCTGACCGGAAATATCGGTCGGCCCGGTGTTGGGGTGAACCCGCTACGCGGGCAAAACAACGTTCAGGGGGCTTGTGATATGGGCAGTTTCCCGCATGAGCTGCCCGGCTATCGGCACGTAAAAAATCCCGAAGTGCGCGAGATATTTGAAAGCCTGTGGGGCGCAAAAATCAGCCCAGAGCCGGGCCTGCGCATTCCCAATATGCTTGATGCAGCGGTCGATGGCAGCTTCAAAGGGCTCTATGTGCAGGGCGAAGATATCCTGCAATCGGATCCCGATACGCATCATGTGGCCGCAGGATTGGCCGCGATGGATTGTGTGATCGTGCATGATCTCTTTTTGAACGAGACGGCGAATTACGCCCATGTTTTCTTGCCAGGCTCGACCTTCCTTGAGAAGGACGGCACCTTCACCAATGCTGAGCGGCGGATCAACCGAGTACGCCGTGTGATGGCGCCGCGCGCAGGCTTTGCCGATTGGGAAGTGACCCAAGAATTGGCGCGCGCTATGGGGGCCGATTGGGGCTATATTCACCCGAGCCAAATCATGGATGAAATCGCCGCCACAACCCCGAGCTTTGCCGGCGTCGATTACGCGCTTTTAGAGGAAGAAGGCTCCGTCCAATGGCCCTGCAACGAGGCCCATCCAGAGGGCACACCAATCATGCATGTCGATGGGTTCGTGCGCGGACAGGGGCGCTTTATCGTCACTGAATATATCCCGACGGATGAGAAAACCGGGCCGCGTTTCCCGCTGCTTCTGACCACGGGGCGCATCTTGTCGCAATATAACGTCGGCGCACAAACGCGCCGCACGGAAAACTCGGCTTGGCACAATGAGGACATCCTCGAAATCCATCCCCATGATGCAGAGCAGCGCGGGTTGAACACGGGCGACTGGGTCCGCCTTGCTTCGCGCTCGGGCGAGACAAGCCTGCGCGCAGAAGTGACAGATCGGGTCTCTCCCGGCGTGGTTTATACAACCTTCCATCACCCCGAAACGCAGGCCAATGTGATCACCACGGACTTTTCCGATTGGGCGACGAATTGCCCCGAATATAAGGTCACGGCGGTGCAGGTTGCGCCCTCAAACGGGCCCTCTGAATGGCAGGAAGAGTATTCCGCTCAGGCGACCAAAGCGCGCCGCATTGCACCGGCGGCGGAATGAGCATGGCGGGCAAGATCGCCAATGTGCTGGCCGAAGAAGTGCCGATTGCGCTGGTGTTTAACGGCACGACGCAAGCGGTGATGATGGCGACGCCAGATGATCTGGAAGACTTCGCTATTGGCTTTGCGCTGAGCGATCATGTGATTCACGCACGGGATGAGATCGAGAGCATCGAGATCGAGCCTGCGGGCGAGGGGATTGAGGCGCGCGTCTGGCTTGCGAAAGGGGCCGCCCAAGCGCTTGAGGCGCGGCGGCGGCGCATGGCGGGTCCGGTTGGCTGCGGGCTTTGCGGGATCGATTCCATTGCCGAGGCGCTGCATCCGATCAAGCCTGTGAGCGGCGAGATGGAGATGAGCGGCGCGGATATTGCCGCCGCGATGGAAGCGCTTAGCGCGGGCCAATTGCTCCATGCGCAGACCCGCTCGACCCATGCCGCGGGGCTTTGGTGCCATGACGCGCCGATGATAATCCGCGAAGATGTGGGCCGCCATAATGCGCTCGATAAACTGATCGGCGCGAGCATTGGAATGATTGGGGCTGTGGTGTTATCGAGCCGCGTTTCCGTCGATCTGGTGCAGAAATGCGCGAGCCTTGGTGCGCCCATTTTGATTGCTGCCTCTGCCCCGACAGCTCATGCAGTTCGCCTTGCGGATCAAGCCGGGATCACCCTTGTTGGCCTTGCGCGCGGCGCGGATTTTACCGTTTTCTCGCATCCCCATAGGATCAAAACCGCCGGAGACCCCGCATAATGGACGCCGCAAAACACATCCGCATGGCCAATCAAATCTCGGCGTTTTTTGCCAGCCAACCGGAGGCTGCGCGCCTTCCCGGCGTGGCGGCCCATATCAACGATTTCTGGGAACCCCGGATGCGCGCCTTTTTGTTGGAGCTTCTGGATGCGGGCGAAACCCAAGGCATTGATCCGCTGGTGATCTCGGCAGCGCCCTTAATCAAGCGCCCTTCTGCGGCCTAGTCAAATCAGCAGGCGTTGACACGCCCGCGCCAAACCCCCAAGCCTTGCGGATTGAATGCGGAGCGGGGCTTGCGATGAAATTGGGATTAACCTTTGTGGTGCTCGGCTATGTGCTGAGCCAGTTTTATCGCGCTTTTCTGGCCGTTCTTGCGCCGATGTTGGCAAGCGATATTGGCGTTGGGGCGGATGTGCTTTCCAAGGCTGCGGGCTTTTGGTTTATCGCCTTTGCGCTGATGCAATTTCCGGTTGGCTGGGCGCTTGATACGTTAGGGCCAAAGCGCACATCCTCGGTGCTGCTTGGCATTTGCGGGGCGGGGGGTGCGGCGCTATTTGGCTTTGCGCAGGGGCCGATGGCGATCTACGCGGCAATGATCCTGATCGGGATAGGCTGTGCGCCGGTATTGATGGCCGGTTACTATATTTTCGCGCGCAGTTTTGCGCCCGCTGCCTTTGCCACATTGGCCGGCGCGCTGCTTGGTGCGGGCTCTTTTGGCAATCTGGCAAGCTCCTTGCCGCTGGCTTGGGCGGCTGAGGCGTTTGGCTGGCGCGAGACGATGTTTGGGCTTGCGGGGGCGACGCTTTTGGTTGCGCTCGCGCTCGCAGTTTTCTTGCGCGATCCGCCGCCCGTTGAGCGGGCCGAGGGCGAAGGGCGCGGCTCGTTTGTTGATCTGTTTAAGACCCGCGCACTTTGGCCGATTTTTGCGATGATGATCGTGAATTATGCGCCTGCGGCGGGCCTGCGCGGGGTTTGGGCGGGGCCGTATTTTGGGGATGTGTTTGGCATGGATGCGGGCGGCATTGGGCGCGCGACCTTGATCATGGGCTGTGCGATGATCGCGGGGGCGTTTTTGTACGGGCCGATAGATCGCATTTTGGGGCGGCGCAAAGCGCTGATCGCCTTTGGCAATGGGATGGTTTTGCTCTGTTTGATTATCTTCATTGCGGTGCCGGGGCTGAGCCGCGGGGCGGCGATTGCGCTTCTTGCTGGGATCGGGTTTTTCGGCGCGACCTATCCGGTTTTGATTGGGCAGGCGCGCGAAAACTGCCCGCCGCATCTGATGGGGCGCGGCGTGACGCTGATGAATTTCTTTGGGATTGGCGGCGCGGGCGTGATGCAATTGGTCACGGGGCGGGTCTTTGATGGGCAAGAGGGGCGATTGATCGAGGCGCAATATGGCGCGGTGTTCCTCACCTTTGCAATCGTGCTGGCGGTTGGGCTTTCGATCTATCTGTTTTTGCGACCAGTTGCGCGCATTGAGCAAAATTATTGAGCGAACTGTTCAACTTATTGGATAGGCGTTAGAGAGGTGGGATGAGCATGGATCCTTCAGAAATCGCTGTGATTGCGCCGAACCTGAAACGCAGATTGTCCGGGGTAACGGCCACCACCAGCGCTGTCGTGCCCGTTCAAGCCCTCTCGCTAAATGTGCGCGCCACAGGCCCCGGCTTGCCGCCCAACGTGCCGCAAATTCCACTTTGGCAGGCGATTTTGATGCCGCGAGACAGGTGGCGCGTTTGGCACGCGCGGCGCAACAATGAAATGATGCTTGGGGTTTTTCTGCGCTATGTTTTGCGGCGCAAATATAAGCTGATCTTTACGTCTTCCTCGCCCCGCGAGCGCGGGGGATTGACGAAATGGCTCGTCGCAAAGATGGACCATTTGATTGCGACGAATGCGCTAAATGCGGCCGTTATGCCCGGGGCGCCTTCAATCGTACCACATGGTGTTGATCCGGCGGTTTTTACGCCGCGCGCGGCGGAAAAGGCCCCCAGAGCGCGAAAGTCGATCGGCTGTATTGGCCGTATCCGCCCAAAGAAGGGCACTGCTGAGTTCGTCAGGGCGATGTGTCTTTTATTGCCGGAATTTGAAGGGTGGGATGCGCATATTTTTGGACGGGTCGATGATGATGCTTATGAGAAGGCCCTCAGAGCCATGTGCGAGAAGGCCGGGGTTGCGGATCGGGTGATCTTTCATGCGCCGCGCCCGATTGAAGAGATGCCCGATATTTATCGCAGCTTGGATATTGTCGTGGCGCCGTCGCATCTGGAGGGGTTCGGCCTGACCCCGATTGAGGCGGGGGCTTGCGGTGTGCCTTGTATTGCGAGCCGTGGTGTTGGCTGTTTTGACGAGGCGATTATCGCCGGGAAAACAGGTGATCTGGCGGCGGTGGGAGACGCAGATTCTTTTGCGCGCGCCATTCGCCCCTTTATGGCCGATGACAAGCTTCGGCAAAGCGCCGGGAAAATGGCGCGTGATCATATCGTCTCAAACTTCTCGATTGCCATAGAAGCGGCGGCTCTGAATGATGTTTACAAAAGGCTTTTGGCAAATGGGTAGGCTGGCATTCTATATCGCGCGACTGATACGCGCAGAGGAGGCGCTTAAACGGTATTCGGTCGAGCGCGCTGATCTGCTCGCATCATTAAGCGGGAAAACGGTCGCCATAGTTGGGAATGCGCGCGCATTGGCTCAGGCAGAATATGGCGCGAAAATTGACGCCCATGACGTTGTGATCCGCATCAATCGCGCGCCAATGCCGCAAGCCCAAAGCCACGGCAAGCGCACCGATATTTTGGCCATGGCCACGCGGGTTTCCATTCAAGAGCGCAATCGGATCGGTGCGAGGCGTTTCATGTGGATGAGCCATAAGCGCAAACGGCTTGATTGGCGCGTGGCGATGTCGCCGGGTTTTTACCTTCACCCATTGAGCGACTATGATGATTTAAAGCGCCGCTTGGGCAAGCAGCCGACAACGGGCGCGATGGTTATTGATCTTGTGTCGCAAAGCGCTGCCGCAAAGATTGATCTTTATGGATTTGATTTCTTCGCATCCCTGTCCCTTTCTGGAAGCCGGAGCGCCGCGCAAACCCCGCATGATTTTGACGCCGAAGCCGCATGGGTCAGCGCGCTTATCGCGGCCGATCCGCGCCTGACACTTCACTCTATGGAATAAGGGCCATCATAGAATGTCCCTTTATCCCGCCCCAGCAATCCGCTATGGGGCAGCGTCCGATACGTGAGACCTAAGGAGACCCGAATATGGGCTATAGAATCGTCGTCGTTGGCGCCACTGGCAATGTGGGCCGCGAAATGCTGAACATTCTGGATGAACGTGAGTTCCCTGTTGATGAAATTGCAGCGCTTGCATCGCGCAATTCATTGGGCACGGAGATCAGCTTTGGCGAGCGAACGCTCAAGACGAAAGATTTGGATACCTTTGATTTCACCGGCTGGGATATCGCGCTTTTTGCTGTTGGCTCTGAGGCCACCAAACAATATGCGCCACGGGCGGCGAAATCGGGCTGTGTTGTGATCGATAACTCGTCGCTCTATCGTTATGATCCCGATATTCCGCTGATCGTGCCTGAGGTAAACCCAGATGCGATCATGGGCTATTCAAAGAAAAACATCATCGCCAATCCCAATTGCTCAACCGCGCAGATGGTTGTCGCGCTCAAGCCGCTGCATGATCGCGCGACGATCAAACGCGTTGTGGTGAGCACATATCAATCTGTGTCCGGCTCGGGCAAAGAGGCGATTGATGAGCTGTGGAACCAGACCAAGGGCATGTATGTCCCCGGTCAAGAAGTTGCGCCCAAGGTTTACCCCAAGCAGATCGCCTTCAATGTGATCCCGCAGATCGATGTTTTCATGGATGATGGCTCGACGAAAGAAGAGTGGAAAATGGTCGCTGAGACCAAGAAGATCATCGACAAAAACATCAAGGTCACGGCGACTTGTGTGCGCGTACCTGTGTTTGTTGGGCACTCCGAAGCGATCAACATTGAGTTCGAAGATTTCATCGATGAAGAAGAGGTTCGCGATATTTTACGCGAGGCTCCGGGCATCCTTGTTGTCGATAAGCGCGAGCCGGGCGGTTATGTCACTCCGGTGGAATGCGTTGGCGATTATGCGACCTTCATCAGCCGCATCCGCCAAGACAGCACGATCGAGAATGGCATCAATCTTTGGTGCGTTTCGGACAATCTGCGCAAAGGGGCGGCTCTTAACGCGGTCCAGATCGCAGAGCTTCTGGGGCGTAGGGTCTTGAAAAAAGGCTGAAATCCGCCGGTTGTTAAAACATAATTAAAGGGCGCTCTAGGGCGCCCTTGTTTTTTTGCGCGCGCCAGTCAACGTTAACGCCAGTTCTTAACCTTTGGAGTTTTCCCATGCGTTTGGCGTATTTCGCAGCCTTTGCTGCGCTTCCTTTTTCTGCATTTGCCGATGATTTTGTTCTCAATGCGCCGATCACGGCGGTAGAGGTCTACCCCCAAGGCGCCAAGGTCACGCGCGAGGTGCCGTATAATATTCCGGCGGGTTCGCATCGGCTGATCTTGCCGGATTTGCCTGCGTATCTTCCCGCGTCAATGATCAATGCCACGCTGAGCAAGGGCGGTTTTTCAACCGAGCAGGTCCAAACCCATAGCCTTCCCCCCATTCGCTTACCTGAGTCAGATGAGATCAAGGCCGCGCGGACTGAGCTGAAGGCCGTTGAAGACGCGATAATAGCCTTTCAGCTTGAGGTGGATGCGGCCACTGCCGAAATAGAAGCGGGCAAAGCCTTGCAAGCCTTTGCTGCTGGATTGGGCCAAGGGCAGGGTGATCCGCTAACGCCAGAAGCACTAAGCGACATTGCTGTCATTGTGGCCGAAAAAACCGCCCAAGCCGCCAAGCAGATCGCAGCAGCGCAGGCCAAAATCAGCGCGATGGAGCGGGACGCCTTTGACCTTGAAAATGATGAAGAGCGCGCGCGCACCAAGTTGGAAAGCCTGGTACCTGATGATGAGAGCCGCACTCAATTTACCGGGGCGATCAATGCCAGTGGCGCTATCAGCGGCGTTATGACCATTGAGTATTATATCAGTTCTGCAAGCTGGCAGCCTGTTTACAGCGTCTACCTCACGCGCGGCGACAAGCCCGAGATGAAGATTGATCGCACGATCGCCTTGACCCAAGACACCGGCGAAAGCTGGCGCGATGTTGATCTTATGCTGACGACACGCGAATTGGATTCTGCGGTTGATGGGCAGCTCCCTAGCCCATGGCTGCGCCGGATTATGGAGCCTGTTGAATTAAAAGCGCGCTCCGCAGTTCCGATGAGTATGGAGGACAGTTCGCGCGGTTACGTAGAGCCGGTGATGGAGGAGGCTCCGGTGATCGTTCAGCAAATTGGGGAAGGCGTCTCTTATGGGTTGGATATGGTTTACAAGTTCCCGCAGAAAATCTCTGCGCCGAGCGCGCGCGCGGCCACATTGCTTGAACTTGATACGTTGAGCTTTGACGCGCCTGAAATCCGCGCAATTGCTTATGCGGCAAGCAACGATCGCGCTTTTGCGCAGGCTACCTTCAAGAACACCAGCGGTGAAGCTTTGCTTGCCGGGGCAAGCCGCCACTTTCTTGATGGGGTCTTGGTTGGCACATCCGCACTGGGCGAAATCGCAGCAGGGGCCGAGGCCGATATCGGCTTTGGGGCCATTCGCGGCATTCAGCTTAAGCGCATCACCAAGGGGCGCGAAGAGGGCGATAGCGGCGTTATCCGGCGCTCGAATGACGAGACGGATGCTGTTGTCATTACGGTTGAGAACCTGACGGGTGAGCCATGGGATCTTCGCCTGATGGACCGCGTTCCTTATTCCGAGCAGGAAGACCTTTCGATCAAGTGGCAGGCAAGCCCAATGCCAAGCGCGCAGGATATCGATGGCAAGCGCGGGGTTTTGCAGTGGGATCATGATCTCAAAGTGGGCGAGACCTTCACGGTTCAGCTCAACACCCAGATCAAATGGCCGGAGGATTACATCCTTCAATAGAACATAGCGATTCTCGGGGGGCTTAGGCGCGATTCGCGCGCCACACGGGGCGAATTGTGTGCCTCGTGTGGCAAACCTGAAAGGAAATGTGGCGCTAAGATGTTGATACTGCGATAGAAAAAATTTGAACTCTACGCCCAGATTTCGGCAAACTCGGTCTAAGTGCTTGAAACGGCATAGCTAGATTGGGGCAAACCTGAGGCGTCCATTCAATTGAATAAAAGTCTTCGGGAATCCGGCGCGCAAGCGTTTCGGGCCTGTGCTTTTATGTTTGTGGGGGCAACGAAAGACAGGAAGAAACAGATGTTCAGAGTATCATTCAACTTCGATACGCTGCTTGCAGAGAGAGAGCCAAAAGCGGCACCGGCGGCGACGATTTCACCGCTCGCCGCAATGCCGCAAGGCA
Organism: Halocynthiibacter sp.; assembly: GCA_047631555.1. Classification (GTDB taxonomy): domain Bacteria; phylum Pseudomonadota; class Alphaproteobacteria; order Rhodobacterales; family Rhodobacteraceae; genus JBLHZY01. Next base: position 472,805 of record JBLHZY010000002.1, read on the forward strand.
AAGGGCTCGGACGCAAAGACATGTGTAACCTCTTCTTTCCGAACGCAAAAAAGAATGGCCAATGTGCCCGTTGCCGCTTCGACTGCAACGTATAACCCCAACAGTTTTTCAGGAGATACTCTTATGACCATGATCGAAAAAGCCCGCGCCAACCGTATCCAAGCTCTTCGTATGCACGCGCTTCGCTCAGCGGATATCACCAACGTTTTCTCCTCCGTCCAAGAGGTCGAAACCGAGATTGCATCGCATGTCATGGCTCAGGGTTCCGCACCAGAACAGCACCGCAGCTTCTTCCCAGCGTTTGTTTCCACACGCCACGAAGATATGGTTCACTCGCACGCGGCCTAAGTCAGGCTTTCGCCCGGCGCATCGCTATGGTTGCGCCAAGCTGCCACGCATTGGCTTTGCCTAGATAGGCTCGAAAGCTTTTTGCTTGGGATCGTAATAGTGAAGCCCGCCTTCGCCGATATCTGTCCAAAGGCCGTGGATTGTCATCCGTTCGCTTTCAACGGCTTCGCGCACAAACGGAAACGTCATCAGGTTACCAAGCGAGATGAGAACGGATTCTTTTTCCAGCGCTTTGATCTGCTCTTCGGGATCCGCAAGGCCGGAAACCTTTTCATAACCGGGGCGCAGAATATCCATCCAGCGGCCGATGAAGCTGGTCTTTTCTTCAAGCTCGGGTGCAGCACCCGAACACATTGCATGGCAGCCCTGAACGCCACCGCAATTTGAGTGACCAAGCACAATAACATGCGCCACATTGAGCGCCGTTACCGCATATTCCACAGCAGCCGATGTGCCGTGATGATCGCCATCGGGCGTATAGGGCGGCACGAGATTCGCGATATTGCGGTGAATGAAGAATTCGCCCTGATCGGCCCCAAAAATCGAGGTCACATGCACGCGGCTATCGCAGCAGGAGATCACCATCGCGCGCGGGCGCTGTCCTTCATTTGCAAGGCGGCGATACCAGGCTTTGTTCTCGGCATATGTCGTGGCTTTCCAGCCCTGATACCGTTGAACGAGGTACGTGGGCAGCGGTTTTGCGTGATCCATAGTCAAAGCTCCTCGGTGCGATCTTGGTAACTAAATCTATGCGTATGTAATGAGTATTTTGCAGGAATTCGAGAGATATTCCGTTTGCGGCTAAACCTTTTCTTGAACCTGTTGAGGCATATTGATCGAGACCTTGCGTGGGGGCACGTAACTAGGGGTGTTTGAAAGATGATTACGAAATTACGACCGGACGAGCCTGTGCGGCTTGATCATGATCGCCTTGAGCATTTGTATATGCAACTTGGTCCTTCGGGGGCGGAAGGGGTTGTTGCGCGGGCCATGGAAGAATTGGCAGCGCGGCTTTCCAAGGTTGAAAAACTGTTTAGGCGCGGCGAATTGGCCGAGATGCAGCGCGCTGCACGCTCGATGATTGCGATCTCTGAGCAGATTGGCATGGTGACTTTCGCGCGCGTTGCCGAAGATGTTACGACGCTTTCGCATTCAGAGAATTCCGCCGCCCTTGCGGCGACGGTTGCGCGATTGATCCGCATTGGGGAAGGCTCTCTTATGGCGGTTTGGGATCTGCAGGACGCATCGATCTAGCGAAATTTCAGGCAGGGGCGGCGCAAGGATCGCCCCTTGCAGGCGGCGCGAAACGGGATAGGCTGTTGGGGAAACCTATCAGAACCGGAGCCGTTTTATGCCCCTGACCTTTGCTCAACCAAATGACGCCGCCATCCCGCTTGATACGGTCACGATCGAGGCGTTTGAGGGCTGGTGTGCGGGGCTTTCAGAGCCTGCGCGCACTTGGGTTAAGGTTTCGGGATTTACCGGCGCTTTGGGCTCTGTTGTTCTGTTTTCTGGCGAGGATGGCGCGCTTTTGGGCGCTGCGGCGGGGCTGGGGGATGCGAAATCGCGCCGCCGTGGCCGTTTTGCCTTGGCGGCTTCTCGGGCCAAATTGCCTGCGGGCACCTATCAATTGAAGGCAGGTGCGCTTGCAGGAGAGGCTTTGAGTGAAGCTGCGCTTGGCTGGCTTCTGGCCGGATATGCCTTTGATAAATATGCAAAAAACGATCCGCCCAAGGCCGAGCTTGTGGCGCCCAAAGGGATCGATTCAGCCCGAATAGAGGCGATTGCCGCGAGCGAAGCCTTGACCCGCGATTTAATCAACACCCCTTCCAGCGATATGGGCCCGGCCGAGCTTGAGGCGGCGGCGCTAAATCTGGCGACCGAGTTTTCGATGTCGTCGACAGTCATCACCGGCGAGGAATTGCTCGCGCAAAACTTCCCGATGATCCATGCGGTTGGCCGCGCCTCCTCACGCGCGCCACGCTTGATTGATATGCGTTGGGGCAAAGCCGGCCCGCGCCTTACACTTGTCGGCAAAGGCGTCTGTTTTGATACGGGCGGGCTGAATATTAAGCCCGGCTCTTCCATGGGCCTGATGAAGAAAGATATGGGCGGCGCGGCCAATGTTTTGGGCCTTGCGCGGATGATCATGGCGCTGGGGTTGAAGCTGCAACTGCGCGTGCTGATCCCGGCGGTTGAAAACTCGATATCCGGCGATGCGTTTCGCCCGCAAGATATTCTGATTTCGCGCAAAGGCCTGAGCGTTGAGATCAACAATACCGATGCCGAGGGGCGGCTTGTTCTTGCCGATGCGCTGGCCTTGGCCGATGAAGAGACCCCCGATTTGATCATCTCAATGGCGACGCTGACAGGGGCGGCGCGCGTTGCTGTCGGCCCCGATCTTGCACCGTTTTTTGCGCAAAACCCTCTGGATGCGGATGCTTTGCGGGCTGGGGCGGCGCGCGCTGCGGATCCGGTTTGGGAGCTGCCGTTCTGGGAGCCGTACGAGCCGTTGATCGAGCCGGGAATCGCGGATTTGGACAATGCGCCTTCAGGGGGATTCGGCGGCGCGATAACGGCCGCACTTTTCTTGCGCCGCTTTGTCGAAGTAACCCCGCGCTACATCCATTTTGATATTTACGGTTGGCAACCGACCGCCGCACCGGGGCGGCCAAAGGGCGGCGTTGGCCATGGCGGGCGAGCGATTCTCGAAGCTTTGCCCGATCTTTTGGGCCTATGAACGCGCCGGATCGCCGCTTAACGCCCGCGAATGCACGGGTCGCTTTGCCCGGGTGGGCGGGCGAAACGGGCGCTAAAACTGTGGCTGGTGAGATGCGGGCAATCGCAGCACCGCTCGCTGATTTGCGCGCAGGGCCCGATGGCGCGCGCGATCGCCAAATGCTTATGGGCTGGGGTTTCAATACGCTTGAAATTCATCAGGGCTGGGCTTTTGGGCAGTCGGTTCGCGATGGCTATGTGGGATATATTGAAGAGGCCGCGCTTGGCCCGGCAACCGAGCCGACCCATATCATCGGCGTGCGCGCGAGCCATCTTTATCCTGCGCCCGATATGAAGAGCGAAGCCATTGCGGCGCTTTCTTTTGGCGCAGCGCTGCATATTGTCGATGAGCGGCATAAATTCATGGAAACCGATCAGGGCCTCTATGTTCCTAAGGCGCATCTGCGGCTGATTGATCGCCCGTTTTCTGATCCGGCCACAGTGGCGCAACTGTTCTTTGGCGCGCCTTATCTTTGGGGTGGAAATTCATCAGCGGGAATTGATTGCTCGGGCCTCGTTCAGGCGGCTTTGATCGCTTGCGGCGGGCATTGCCCCGGCGATTCCGATCTGCAAATGGCGCTTGGGGCAGAGATCAGTGACGGGCCCTTGGCGCGCGGCGATCTGATTTTCTGGAAGGGTCATGTGGCGATTTGCGTTGAGGAGGATGTGCTCCTGCACTCAAATGCGCATCATATGGCCGTGGCCTATGAGCCGACGGCAAAGGCGATTGCGCGGATCAAAGCGCAGGGCGGCGGAGATGTTACTGCGCGCCGGCGGCTTTAACCGCCGCTTTAGTCAACCGAGCGGATCAGCTTGCGTTCAAGCACGCGAAGTACGGTTTTGAGATCCTGCCCGCGTTTTAAAATCTGATTGTCCATCCCGATCACGCAATACATCCCTTGGCGCATCCGCATCTTCGGCCGCTTCTCAATCCGGTAAAGCGGATGTTCGGCGGTGCGGCGAAAAATCGAGAAAATCGCGACCTCGCTTAGAAACGACATCCCGTAATCGCGCCATTCTCCAGCAGCAACCATCCGCCCGTAAAGCCCCATAATCGCGCCAAGTTCAATGCGGTCAAAGGTGATTTGCGCAGGCGCAGGGCGAGGGGGGAAAGGGGGCGGTTGTTGAAAGCTCATAAGTCAAATCTGCGCGCTAAAGAGGCCAAAATCAAGCGCTGCCCTCAAATTGCCTTGAAAAGACCGGGGCAAAGCCGCGCGGGGCTCATGCTCTTGCCTGTATTGGCGGCGAAAAGAGAGGGGTAGCGGAGACGCTTACCCCGGTGTTGCGGTCTTTCAGCCCCCACCCAGTTCGTAACACCGGGGATAATTTCATAGAATAGAAAACCCTGGCTTTGGCCGGGGTTTTTCTTTGCCTCAGGCTTCTTCCCCCAAAATCTGCGAATTTTCGGCTGGTCGAGGCTTTGTGATTTCTGTTTCAGCCAACCTTGGGTAAACTAGCCCCTGAATTGGGCCGCAACGGCCTAAGGAATATCTGTACAGGAGAGCTATATGCGCCGTCTATTTACTGTTTCCGTCCTTACTCTTGCGATTTTTGCAAGCGGAGCAAACGCCCATGAAGATGTTAAAAATGAAACCGTTAAGGCGCGGATGATGGCGATGAGCGCTATTGGCGGCGCGATGAAAACCGTTGGCGGTATGGCGCAGGGCAAAGTTGCTTTTGATGCCGAGGCAGCGGCGGCGGCAGTTGCTGTGATGGAAGCGCAATCGGCCAAAGTGCCTGCGCTATTTGAAGCGCAGGAAGGCGATCCGAAATCCGAAGCCAAGCCAGAAATCTGGACGAATTGGGATGATTTCGTTGCCAAATCAAACGCGCTGAATGCAGCTGCCAAAGCGGCGGATACCTCTTCGGTTGAGGCGCTCGGAGCATCCCTTGGCGCACTCGGCGGGGCCTGCAAAGCCTGCCATACGGCTTACCGGCTCTAGTTAAAACCTGATCAGCCGCACCAGAGGCGGCTGATCATTTCCTTTTCGTTATAGTCGATGTTTAGTCGCTCAAGGCGGTAGTCTTTGGTGATTGCCATGCCCGGGCCGATAACGCGTATTGGCTGGGCAAGCCGCATCGTTTCTAGCCGCGATTTTGGCTGGCCGACAAGGCTTTGAAGGGCGCTCGCGCCGCAGCTATCGGCAGGGTCTTTGGGCGCATCCGGGCCGCAGGCAATAAGCGGCGCGAGCATCACAATTCCCCCAATAAATATCCCGATTTTCATGCCGATGGCCCTCTTGCTGTTCGCTTTGCGTTGCGCGTCTGCGCCTAGCCTATAAACTATGGCAAACACATTGTAGCGATCCAGAAGGATATCAAGATGAGAACCCGCGCCGCCGTTGCCGTTGCCCCCGGAAAACCACTTGAGGTTATGGAGGTCAATCTTGAGGGCCCTAAGGCGGGCGAAGTTCTGGTTGAGATCAAAGCCACAGGCATTTGCCACACCGATCAATTTACCCTTTCGGGCGACGATCCAGAGGGGCTTTTCCCCGCGATCCTTGGCCATGAGGGCGCAGGTATTGTGTTGGAGGTCGGCCCTGGCGTTACTTCGCTGAAGCCGGGCGATCATGTGATCCCGCTTTATACGGCTGAATGTCGTGAGTGCGAATATTGCCTCAACCCCAAAACCAACCTGTGCCAAGCGGTGCGCGCGACCCAAGGGCAGGGGCTTATGCCCGATGGCACGACCCGTTTTTCGATGCTCGATGGGACGCCGATCCTGCATTATATGGGCTGTTCGACCTTTGCCAATCATACGGTTGTGCCTGAAGTGGCGCTCGCCAAAGTGCGCAAGGACGCGCCCTTTGATAAGATTTGCTATATCGGTTGCGGTGTGACGACGGGCATCGGCGCGGTGATCAATACGGCCAAGGTTGAGATCGGCTCAACGGCGATTGTCTTTGGCCTTGGCGGTATTGGGCTGAACGTGATCCAAGGGCTGCGGCTTGCGGGCGCGGATCAGATTGTTGGGGTTGATCTCAACCCTGCCAAGATTGAAATGGCGACCCGTTTTGGCATGACAGATTTTGTGAATCCTTCCGAGGTCGAGGGCGATCTCGTTGCGCATCTGGTCGCGCTTACGGGCGGCGGCGGGGATTATACCTTTGATGCAACCGGCAACGTGGGCGTGATGCGCACAGCGCTTGAAGCGGCGCATAAAGGCTGGGGCGAAAGCATCATTATCGGGGTTGCTGCGGCCGGCGCCGAGATCAGCACGCGGCCCTTCCAATTGGTCACCGGGCGCAGCTGGCGCGGGACGGCATTTGGCGGTGCACGCGGGCGCACGGACGTTCCTAAAATCGTTGATTGGTATATGGACGGCAAGATCGAGATTGATCCGATGATCACTCATACAATGGGGCTTGAGGATATCAACAAAGGCTTTGATTTGATGCATCGCGGCGAAAGCATTCGCTCTGTTGTGGTATATTGATATCTTTGGGCGCAGGGATTGGGCCGATCAGCCGGTCCTTGCGCCATAAGCGGCCATAAAGACATCAACCGCGCCGCGGGTCACGCGGTTGATTTCGGCCTCTGAAAAGACCCGCTCGCGATCCAAAATACATTCCGGAAAAATCCCTGCTTTGCACAGTTCGGCAAACTGATCCGCCGCCAATTCCAGATCCTCAATCACCAATTCGCCGCGTGTGATGGCCGCGCGAAAATAGGCTGTAAGGCTCGCTCGAACCAGATCAGGCCCGCTGGCATTAAAGCTCTGCACGAATTGCGGAAAGCGGTCCGCTTCGGCGATACAGATGCGATAGAGATTGCGCCCAAGGTCAGAAAGTTTGAATTCAACAAGCTTGCGCGCGATGATTGGTAAAAGCTGCTCGGGGGGCAGGCTGAGATCGGTTTTGCCTTGATGCTCAAGGGCTTGGCGCTGGCATTCGCGCAGGGCAACTTCGACAAACAGCACCCGTTTATCGGAGAAATAACTATAGAGCGTCGCCTTTGAAACTTGGGCCTCGCGCGCGATATCATCGACGCTTGCGCCCTCAAACCCATCGCGCAAAAAGACCGTCCGCGCGCCTTTGAGCACGGTATCAAATTTGCGCCCCTGTTTGATTTTGCCGCTCGGTTTGGTCATGATTGCTCCTGCGGGATGTATAAACGGCTTCGTTCAGTTGGCAAATGGCAAAGGGGCGATTTGTCCTCTTGCATGCGGGCGTCAGGCGCTTACTTTAGAAGCATTCTAAAAGGAGTTGTGCGATGATCCCTGGATTTATTAGCGGCCGTAAGCGGTTTTCGGATTTGAGCGAGCAAGAGGTGCTGGCGCTTGCGATTTCCTCGGAAGAGGATGATGCGAGGATTTATCGCCAGTATGCGGGGCATTTGCGGGCCGAATTCCCAAGCTCTGCGGCTGTTTTTGATGGCATGGCCGAAGAAGAAGACGGCCACCGCGCCCGCCTTATTGCACTGCACGAAGAGCGCTTTGGCGCAGTGATCCCGCTGATCCGGCGCGAACATGTCGCCGGGTTTTATGCGCGCAAACCCGTCTGGCTGGTCAAGAACCTGACCCTTGAGAAAATCCGCGAAGAGGCCGAGGCGATGGAAAGCGAGGCGGAGAAATTCTATCTCGCTGCGGCCAAGCGCACCACGGATACCGCGACCCGCAAATTGCTCGGTGATCTGGCCGCCGCAGAGGCGGGGCACAACGAGGCCGCAACTGCGCTTGAGCAAAAGCATTTGGGCGAGGATGCGCGCGAAAGCGAGGATCGCCAAGCGCATCGCCAGTTTGTTTTGACATGGGTTCAGCCGGGTCTTGCGGGCCTCATGGACGGCTCGGTTTCGACCCTTGCACCGATCTTTGCCGTCGCTTTTGCCACGCAAGACACGCATACAACCTTCCTTGTCGGCCTCGCGGCCTCTGTGGGTGCGGGCATCTCAATGGGCTTTACCGAAGCGGCCTCGGATGATGGCCAGCTTTCGGGGCGCGGCTCGCCGATAAAGCGCGGCTTGGCAGCCGGAGTGATGACAACGATTGGCGGGCTTGGCCATGCGCTTCCCTATCTGATTACCGATTTTTGGACGGCGACAATCATCGCTTTGGTCGTTGTTTTTGTTGAACTTTGGGCGATTGCCTGGATCCAAAATCGCTATATGGAAACGCCATTCTTGCGGGCGGCTTTTCAAGTCGTTCTTGGCGGGGCCTTGGTCTTTGCGGCGGGGGCGTTGATTGGCGGCGGCTAGGCTTTGTTCGGTTGCGCGCGCGCCTTTGCTGGCTGATACTGCGGCCAAATATGAAAGCGAGGCGCGATGAAAACCCTTTCGGAAAATACCTGTTTTGGCGGCGTTCAAGGGGTCTATTCCCATGCGAGCAAGGTCACCAATTGCGAGATGACTTTTGGGCTGTTTTTGCCCGAAGAGGCGCGCGATGGGCCGGTGCCTGTGCTTTGGTATCTCTCGGGCCTGACTTGCACCCATGAGAACGCGATGACCAAAGCCGGTGCGCAATGTTGGGCCGCCGAACAGGGCATCGCGCTTGTCTTTCCTGACACTTCGCCGCGCGGTGAGGATGTGGCGGATGACGAGGGATATGACCTTGGCAAAGGCGCTGGATTTTATGTGAACGCGACGCAGGAACCATGGGCCAAGCACTATCAGATGTGGGATTATATCACCCAAGAATTGCCCGATTTGATCACGGCGAATTTCGCCATTGATCCTGAGCGCCAATCCATCACGGGCCACTCGATGGGCGGGCACGGCGCGCTCACTATGGCGATGCGCCTGCCGGGCCGCTTTCGCGCGGTTTCGGCCTTTTCGCCGATCTGTAATCCAAGCGGGTCGGAGTGGGGCGGCAAGCAATTGAGCGCCTATTTGGGCGATGATAAAGCGGCGCACCAATCCCATGACGCGAGCCTGTTGATGGCTGAGGTGGGCTTTGACGGGCCAGTTCTGATTGATACAGGGGCCGCCGATCAGTTCGCAGATTTGCTCCGCCCAGAGACCCTTGCCGCGGCCATGGCCGCGCGCCGTCAGCAGGGCATATTCCGCATGCAGCCAGGCTATGATCACAGCTACTTTTTCGTGCAATCCTTCATGGAAGAGCACATCGCCTTTCATGCAGAGGCGCTTTGGGCGTGATTTATATTGATGCAGATGCCTGCCCGGTGAAGGCCGAGGCAGAGCGGGTCGCGACGCGCCATGGCTTGAAGATGTTTGTTGTGTCCAACGGCGGATTGCGGCCTTCGCAAAACCCGCTGGTGGAGAATGTGATCGTTGAGGCGGGGCCGGATATTGCCGATATGTGGATCGCGGATCGCGCCAAAACGGGCGATGTGGTGATCACCGGCGATATCCCTTTGGCGGCGAAATGTGTCGAGGCGGGCGCGCTGGTTCTCAAGCATAACGGCGAGGCATTGACGGCGGCGAATATCGGCAATGTGCTGGCGACCCGCGATTTGATGGCCGATCTGCGCGCCGCCGATCCGTTTCGCCAGGGCGGCGGCAAAGCCTTTGGCAAGGCGGATCGCTCGCGTTTCTTGGATGCGTTAGAGCGGGCTGTTCGCGCGGCGAAATCGGCAGATTAGGAGCTTGATATGAGTAAGATTGAGGCGGTTATTTTTGACATCGGAAACGTGCTGATCGAGTGGCAGCCAGAGCGGCTTTATGATGCGGTGATTGGCGAGGCGCGGCGGCGCGAAATGTTTGCCGCCGTTGATCTGCACGGCATGAATGACGAGATTGATCGCGGCGCGCCCTTCAAAGAAACGATCTATGATATGGCCGCCGCAACGCCGGAATTTGGCGACGAAATTCGCATGTGGCATGATCGCTGGATCGAAATGGCGCAGCCCGCTATCCCGCATTCGGTGGCCTTGATGCGCAAGCTTCGCGCCAAGGGCATCCCTGTATTTTCGCTGACGAATTTTGGCATCGGTAGCTTTGATTACGCCTGCACCCAATATGATTTTCTCACCGAGTTTGATCGCAGTTATGTCTCGGGGCATATGGCCGTGATCAAGCCGGATCCGAAGATTTACGAGATGGTCGAGGCCGATTGTGGCCATGCGCCGGGCGCGCTTTTGTTTGCCGATGATCGGGCCGATAATATTGCCGCCGCATTGGCGCGCGGCTGGAATGCGCATCTGTTTGAGGGGCCGCAGGGCTGGGCGGATCGGCTTGTTGCCGAAGGGTTGCTCAGTGCCTCAGAAGCCGCAGCTTGAGGCCTGTATGATTGCGCAGGCTTGAGCGAGAAGCCTAGCTGGCGTAAGCCAGAGGCAAGGCGCGGATTTCGGCGTTTCGGAGGGTTTTGATTTGGGCGGTTTTTTGATCTTTTTGTTGGTGCTGATTGGCGCCATTGTCGCCACGCCCTATGTGCTTGAGGCGCGCCGAAAAGGCCTATCCAAACGCATGCGCAATGAAGCGCCGGGCCGTTTTGCCAAGCTTTCGGACGGGAAAACATATTATCAGTGGCATGGGCCGGTTGATGGGCAAGTTCTTGTCTGCGTGCATGGGCTGACCACGCCGAGTTTCATCTTTGAGGGGCTGGTGCGCAGCCTCACGATGATGGGGTTTCGGGTGCTGACTTATGATCTTTATGGGCGCGGGCTTTCGGACAATCCGCGCGGCGCGCAAACGCGAGCGTTCTTTCTTCGCCAGTTGCGAGAGTTGCTGCAAGAGCAGGAAATAACTGAAGAATTTTCGCTGCTTGGCTATTCTATGGGGGGCACGATTGCGACGATATTGGCGGCGGAAGAGGCGGACCGGGTTGAGCGATTGATCCTGATCGCGCCGGCCGGCATGGGCTATGCGCCTTCAAAAATTGAGGCCTTTATGCGCGACACGCCGTTCATTGGCGATTGGCTGCATCGCGCGATTGGCGGGGCATTGTTGCGCCAGTGGTTGGCGGCGCTTCAAGGCGTTCCGACGGCGGTTGAGGACATCGTTGTGCGCCAGACGGAGCAAACCCATCGGCGCGGCTTTTCGCCTGCGGTTCTTTCGAGCCAGCGGCATATGTTGCGCGAAAATACCGATGAGGAGATGACGGAGCTTAACCGCATCTATGTGCCGATCGTTGCGATTTGGGGCGAGGAGGATGCGATCATTCCCAAGGCCGCGATTGGCCATCTGGCCGAGGTAAATCGCGACGCGCGCCAAGTGACGATCCCTGACACGAGCCATTGGATGCCGATCACCCATCCGCGCGAAGTGATGGCGGCCATTCAGGAATTCATGCGCGAGACCTAGGGCGCTATCAGGCGGCGAGGTCTGCGCCTTTGCGCTGGCCAAGCGGGATCTCTTTGATCGGCAGATGCACGATTGCAGAGAGCACCCCAACCCCAACGCCGATCCACCAAACCATCGTGTAATCGCCGTAAATATCGTAGAGTTTCCCGCCGAGCCATACCCCCATAAACGAGCCGACTTGGTGCGAGAAAAACACGATGCCATAGAGCGTTCCCATATAGCGCAGCCCATAGATATGCGCGACGAGGCCCGATGTGAGCGGCACAGTGGCCAACCAGAGCCCGCCCATAACGGTCGAGAAAATCATCACCGAGGCAGGCGTGATCGGCATCGAAATAAACAGGGCAGCGGCAATCGCTCTTAGCGCGTAAATTCCGGTTAGGAGGTACTTTTTGGTGTATCTGTTGCCGAGCCAGCCAGCAAAAAGCGTCCCTGCGATATTGGCGAGCCCGATGAGCGAAATAGCCGCCGCGCCCAAGGCGGCTGTGCTGGAAATGCCAAGGGAGGCAAGCGTGCCAGTTGGATCAATTGCGCCGCACATTTCGGTAATAAGGGCCGGGAAATGGGCGGTGATAAAGCCAAGCTGATAGCCGCAGGAGAAGAAGCCAAGGAAGATCAGCGAGAAGGTTGGATCGCGCGCCGCTTTGCCCAAAATCGCGCCGAGGCTTTCTTGCAGCTCGGCTTTGCTGGCCATTGGGGCGCCCTTTGGCGCGCGCATGATCGGCAGGATTGCGAGCACGGCCAGAATGGCGATGGCGAAGATCACAAAGACGGTTTGCCATGGCAGGAAGGCCAGCAAGCTTTGAGCAATCGGTGCGCCGATGACTTGGCCGGCTGAGCCTGCGGCGGTCGCAATGGCGAGCGACATGGAGCGGTTCTTGTCCGAGGAGGCGCGACCCACAACCGCAAGGATGACGCCAAAGCCCGTGCCCGCGATCCCGAATCCGACAAGGATTTCAAGGAACTGGTGCGCTGCGGGCGTTGTTGCCATGGACGAGAGCAAAAGCCCAATTGCATAAAGCACAGCGCCAAAGATGATCGCTTTTTTGTCGCCAATCTTTTCGGCCATGGCGCCAAAGATCGGCTGACCAATGCCCCAAGCGAGGTTCTGGATTGCGATTGCCATGGAGAATTCCGAGCGCAGCCAGCCAAACTCATTCGCGATCGGCAATTGAAACATCCCAAAGGAGGCCCGGATCGCGAAGTTGACCATGATGATCACACAGCCGCCGATCAGGATTGGGGTCAAAAGGCGCGTTGTCGTTTGGGAATTGGTCATACTGGCTCCTTATTGTGCGACATTCAGGGAAATGGTCGCCAGCGTCAATTCAGAGATTGTTTGCGCATCCATTCGCTTTCCTTATGAGACAGGTTTGGCTAAGAGCAGGCGCATGAATATGACGATCCAAGATATATACGCCGCGCGCGTGGCCGCGGGCGCGCTGCGCTCTGATCCGGCGCAGGTCGCGGTTTTGCCGATGCTTGAGGTGATCCGTGAGGGGCTGCATGGCATGGGCGCGGCGGGCGCGGGCAAGGGTCTGTTGCGCGGGCTGTTTTCGCGCGGGTCTGATGCGGATTTGCCCAAGGGGCTTTATCTTTGGGGCGGCGTTGGGCGCGGCAAATCGATGGTGATGGATTTGTTCTTTGAGGCGGTTGATGCGCCCAAGCGGCGGGTGCATTTTCATGCCTTCATGCAGGAGGTTCATCGCGCGCTTCATGCCGCGCGCGCACGCGGCGTTGAGGATGCGTTGCGCCCTGTTGGCCAAGAGATCGCCGCCTCGGTGCGCTTGCTGTGTTTTGATGAGATGCAGATCAGCGACATTACCGATGCGATGCTTGTTGGCCGTTTGTTTGAGATGCTATTTGAGGCGGGGGTTGTGGTTGTCACCACGTCCAACCGCGTTCCCGATGCGCTCTATAAAGACGGGCTCAATCGCCAGCTGTTCCTTCCCTTTATTGAGGTGTTGAAGGACAAGCTTGAAGTGCATCATTTGCACTCGCCTGTTGATTATCGCCAAGGGCGTCTGACCGGGACGCCGGTCTATTTCACTCCGGTAAATAGCGAAGCGCGCGTTGCGATGGATGATATCTGGCGCGATCTGACGGGCGGCGCGGCCGAGCCGCTGACGCTTAGTGTCAACAAGCGCGAAGTGGTTATCCCTGCGTTTCGCGATGGGATCGGGCGGGCCAGTTTTTGGGAGCTCTGCGGCAAGATGCTTGGCGCGGCGGATTATCTCGCGATTGCTGATGCTGTGCGGGTTTTGTTGCTTGAGGATGTGCCGGCTTTGGGGCGCAGCAATTTCAACGAGGCCAAGCGATTTGTGACGTTGATTGATGCGCTTTATGAGGCGCAGGTGCGGCTTGTGATCTCGGCAGCGGCCGATCCAGAGCACTTGTATCTTGAGGGCGAGGGGACGTTTGAATTTGAACGCACCGCCAGCCGCTTGCGGGAGATGCAGGATCAGGATTGGGGCAGCGAAAGCGCCGATTAAGCGCCGCTCGCAGCCCCAGATTTCTTACTTCGGAATAACCAGTCGCTGACCGATTTGGATTTTGCTCGCGCTTGTGAGCGTGTCCTTATTGGCCTCAAAGATGCGGGTGTATTGCGATGTATCGCCGTAATAGAGCAGCGCGATATAGGCCAGACTATCGCCAGAAGTGACCCGGTATGTGCGGCCAGGCCCAAGGGGGGGCGCGGGCGGGATATCGGGGCGGCGCGCAGTCGTGCTGGACACGCTTGCGGTGCTTGCAGTGGCGGTCACTTTGGTTGAGGAAACCGCATTTTCAGAGCGCGCTTTTGAGGCGATCGAGGCGAGCAATGTGCGCGTATCGACCCGGCCGTCCGAGGTAACCATTTCTGCCGGGATCACCACCATGCCGGATTTCTCGGCGTGGCGCAGCAGATCGTCGAATTCCTCTTCGCCGCCCTCGGTGAGCGATTGCACGATCAGGTCCTCAAGACCCTTCTTTTGCTCTTCTTCAGGTTTGCCGCGCAGCGCCGAGAGGCTGGCCAAAACGCCGTTGGTCATGTCCTGCATTTCGGTGTTTGGCGCAGGTTCGGCGGCGGCCTCTTCCTTTTCGTCTTCTTCCTCATCGCTGATGGTCACGCCGAGATCGGCCAAAACCGAACGGGTCAGCGCGCGGACGCGATCTTGATCCGTGTCGCCTTCGGCGTTTTGCGCCAGTTCAACGATTGTTGCCATTTGCTCGGCGTTGGTGCGCTGTTGAAAGACCTGTGGTTCGGCCTCAACGGCGGCCACTTCAGGGCGCGGCGTTGGCGCGATTTTGCGCGGGGTTTTTTCAACTGTTTGCGGCGCGACCGTATCGGTGATCCCGGTCACTTCGGCCAAGGCGGCGGCAACCGCTTGGCTTGTATGCGCGGCAACTGCCTCGGGGCTTGAGGTCACAGCTGTGCGGCTTGCAAGCTGCGCTGGTTTGTTGGCCACGGGGGCGGGGGCTGTGATGGGCGTAGGGGCTTGGGGCGCGGGCTCTTGGGCAATGACAGTTGTGGTTTTTGCATTGGTCCCATCGGCATCCGGCACAAGCAGCATCACAGCGATCAACACCAACAGGGTGACCGCTGAGGCCGAAAGCACTTTAAGCATATCGATATCCTTCAGGTTCATCTTCATCGGTCTGATCAAGGCGCTGTAACGGTGAGGCCGAGCATCAACCATGATTGCAAGCCCCCGCGATAAAATTTGAGCTTCTCAGCCGGGTAGCCTGCGTCCAGAAGGCTTAGGATCGAAACGCTGGCCTCGTTGCTCCAAGGACCATGGGTAAGGAAGGCCAGTTCCACCGCACCGTCAAAGTTCCAAACGCCATCTTTTTCGGTGGCACCCAAGGCTTTCATGATTTCGCCGCGGTAAGGATTGACCTTATGCAGCGTGCTGTCGGGGATGTTGATCGCGCCGGGAACGGAGCCTTTTTGATACCAAGCCGGGACGCGGCTATCGACCAGAATGCCAAGCCCTTGGCCGACTTTGGCTTCAAGAAAATCCATCACTTCAAGTTCGCCAAGCGTTTGGACGCCATCGGCAACAACTTCGGGTTCGATGCAATAGGGCGGGCAGGCGCGCGATGTACGAGCGAATTCGCCAGTCAGCACGTTCTCTTGGTTTTGGACCCGCGAGATGGTGATCGTTTGGCCCGCAATTTCGATCGTGCGGGCGCCCATGTCTTGCGTGATTTTGACATCTTGCGCGGTGGCTTGTGTGGCAACGCAGAGCCCCACAATTAGAAGTGCAGAGCGAATATTTCGCAGCATCGGTAATCCCCCAGATTTACTCGTCACACGGATAGTATGGCAGCTACGGTGCGAAAGCGTTTGTTACTTTGTTATACTACATTTTGATCGCTTGTGTCCCTTTGGTCAACATGAAGGGTGCCCGTCAAGGCGATTAGATTGCGATTAAAGCGGGTTTTAGGGCCAAGTGAGGCCGATTAGCCGTTTTCGCGCGCGATATGACCGGCAAGGTAGAGCGAGCCGCAGATAAGGATGCGCGCATCCGGGGCGGTTCTAACAATGGCTTTGATCGCGGCGCTGACAGATTCGGCGCAGATTGCCGGCAGGCCAATATCTTGGGCGGCTTTGGCCGTGGCCTCTGCGGGCAAGGTGTTTTGCTCATTGGGGATGGTGACGGCGGTAAGGCTTTGCGCCTCATCCGCAAGGGGGCGCAAGAAGCCTGCGATGTCCTTGGTGTTGAGCATGCCGCAGATAAGATGCGTCGGGCGCTTGGGCAGCTCTGCGAGCACTTTGGCAAGCGCGATTCCAGCAGCCGGATTGTGCCCGCCATCGAGCCAAAGTTCCGCCGCGCCAGCCGCATCTACCAGCGGGCCCTTGCGCAGGCGTTGCATGCGCGCGGGCCATTGGGCGCGGCTCACGGCGGCCTCGCAGGCGGCATTATCCATCCCCAAAGCGCGCAGGGCAGCGATCGCCATTCCGGCGTTTTGGATTTGGTGAGCGCCGATCAGATTGGGCAGGGGCAGGTCAAGCAATCCGGCTTCATCTTGGAAGGCCATGCGGCCATATTCTTGCGCGATATGCCAGTGCTGGCCGTAGCTTTGAAGCGGCGCGCCAAGGCGGGCGGCGCGGGCCTCGATCACTGTTTCACTGGCCTCTTCTTGCGGGCCAACGATGCAAGGCACGCCGCGCTTAAGGATGCCGGCTTTTTCGCCTGCGATCTCTTCCAATGTCTCGCCAAGGAATTGCTGATGGTCGATTGAGACCGGGGTGATGATTGTTAGCGCGGGTTTTTCGATCACGTTGGTCGCGTCTAGCCGCCCGCCAAGGCCGACCTCAAGGAGGGTGTAATCCGCGGGCGTGCGCGCAAAGGCAAGGATCGCGGCGACGGTTGTGATCTCAAAATAGGTGATGCCCGCGCCGTTATTTGCCGCGTAGCATTCGTCCAAAACGGCGCTTAGGGCGTCTTCGGAAATCAGCTCGCCCGCGATGCGGATGCGTTCGTGAAAACGGGCGAGATGCGGGGAAGTATAGGCATGAACGCGCTTTCCCGCCGCCTCAAGCCCGGCGCGGATCATCGCTTGGGTCGAGCCTTTGCCATTGGTGCCCGCGATATGGATCACCGGGGGCAGATCGTTTTGCGGATTGCCGAGCGCCTCGAGCAGCGGCCAAACGCGATCCAGCGTGAGATCAATGATCTTTGGGTGGAGCGACATCATCCGCGCAAGGATGATGTCGGAATTGGCTTGGCTCACTTTTTCGCAGCTTTGCTTGCGGCGGCTTTTGCGGCTTCTTTTTCGGCGAGCGCGGCAGCGGCGGCATCGCGCGCCTCTTGCGGGATGGGCGCTGCGGCCTCTTCTTCGCTTGGCGCAGGAAGCTCGGCGGCGACGGGTGGCGGCATGCCCAAAAGCATCCGCGTGATGGTGATCAGCTCATCGCGCAATTGGCTGCGCGGGGTGACCCGATCCAGCATCCCGTGATCGAGAAGGTATTCTGAGCGCTGAAAGCCCTCAGGTAGTTTTTCGCGGATTGTTTGCTCAATCACGCGCGGCCCGGCAAAGCAAATCAGCGCGTTTGGCTCAGCAATATGGACATCGCCAAGCATCGCATAAGAGGCCGTAACGCCGCCCGATGTGGGGTTGGTCAGTACAACGATATAGGGCAGGCCCGCTTCTTTGAGCATCTCAACCGCGACAGTTGTGCGCGGCATTTGCATCAGGCTGAGAATGCCTTCCTGCATACGCGCGCCGCCAGCGGCAGAGAAGAGGATCAATGGGCGTTTGAGCTTAATCGCGCGCTGGGCCGCGGCGATGATCGCATTGCCCACATACATCCCCATAGAGCCGCCCATGAAGGTAAAATCTTGAACGGCCGCCACGATCGGTGTGCGGCCCATTTCGCCCTCAGCAATCAGCATTGCCTCAGCTTCGCCGGTTTTCTTTTGGGCCGCTTTCATCCGCTCGGGATATTTCTTTTGATCGCGAAAGTGCAGCGGATCGGCAATCGGCGCCGGAACAGCGATCTCGGTAAAGACGCCGCCATCAAACAGATTGTTCAGCCGCTCGCGGGCCGAAAGCGCCATGTGATGATCGCAATTGGTGCAAACATTTAGATTGTCGCTCAATTCGCGGTGAAACAGCATCGTGCCGCACTCGGAACATTTCGTCCAAAGATTATCGGGGACTTCTCTGCGCGAGAAGATCGAATTGATCGTGGGGCGAACGTAATTGGTAATCCAGTTCATCGGGGCCTGCATGCGTTGGACTGTGTTTCACTTCAAATAAGCTGGGCGGGCGCGAAATGCAATCAGCGCCTGATCGCGATGCGACAGGTAAGCCAGGCGACGAGCAAATGCAGGATATCTAGGAGCATTGGCGCAGAGAGCAGCTCGATATCGTTGATCGAGAAGGGATGGTGATACAGCGCCAGCCCCGAGAAGCTATCAGGCATCGCCACAAGCAGCATCGCAGCCGCGTTATTGACCAGATGCAGCGCGATGGCCGGCCCAAGCGAGCCGCTTCGGGCGGTCAGATCGGCGGCGGCAACCCCAAAGAGCAGCGCCCAGATGACGATAAACGGGGCCAGTTCGCCATTTTCCGCGCTATAATGGCCAATCGAAAACAGTGTCGCGGGGATGAGGATCCAGATCAACGGGGATTTGAAACGCGCGCCGAGTTGTTGCTGAAGATAGCCGCGAAACATGATCTCTTCGGTGCTGACTTGGACCAAGATACCAAGCAGAGCGAGGGGCAAAATGAGCAGCCATTTGCCAAAATTAAGATTGGCAATCAGCGGCTCGCTTCCGCCCGAGGGGATCAGGAAAAGCGCGACGGTAAGGATCATGAGCAGCCGGATACAGCGCCAGAAATCAGGAAGTGCTGCGCCAAATGGCCCGATCAGGCTTTGCAGGCCGCGATTGTGCAGCAATTTGGCGACGCCGACAGTAGCAATAAGGGTAAGTCCAAAGGAAAAGAGCAGGAAGAGAACCGCGCCCGGCGTGCTTCCCAATGGCTCGGCAAGCAATGTGTAACGCGTCCAATCGGGGAAGGCATTGCCGACAGCGCCAAAGGCAAGGGCGTTCAGGATTGAGGCGGTGATCAGGATCGCCACGAAGCCAGCGAGCGTGCGCCAAATCTCGGATCGCGCTTTGGCGGGCTTGGTCATCCATGAGTGGCGTTGGTATTGCATTGGCGCTCCGCTGTTTGGCGCAACCTAAGCGGGCGTTTGCGGGGATGCAATCTGTTGGGGCGACAGAATTTGCGCGGCCTATGCTATGCAGGGTTTTGCGGCGTGTTTTGTGCAATCGCGCTTGTGAAATGCGCGCCCGTAGCCTATGCCAATTTGGATTTCAGACGGGAGGCCCAGCCATGAATAAACGCGTATTTGATAAGTCCAAACTGCCCAGCCGCCATGTAACCGAAGGGCCAGAGCGCGCGCCGCACCGCTCTTATCTCTATGCGATGGGGCTTTCTGAGGAAGAAATTCATCAGCCGCTGGTTGGCGTTGCCACATGTTGGAATGAAGCCGCCCCGTGTAATATTTCGCTGAACCGTCAGGCGCAGGCCGTCAAGTTGGGCGTAAAAGCCGCCGAGGGCACGCCGCGCGAATTCACCACCATCACCGTCACCGACGGGATCGCCATGGGCCATGAGGGCATGCGCTCTTCGCTCGCCTCGCGCGATGCGATTGCTGATACGGTTGAGCTGACCATGCGCGGCCATTGCTATGATGCGATTGTTGGGCTTGCGGGCTGTGATAAATCGCTGCCGGGCATGATGATGGCCATGGTGCGCCTCAATACGCCGTCTGTGTTTATCTATGGCGGGTCGATCCTTCCGGGCCGCCTGAATGGGCGCGATGTTGTTGTGCAGGATGTGTTTGAAGCTGTTGGCGAGCATCAGGCAGGCAATATGACCGATGCCGAACTCGATATTCTTGAGCGCGTCGCTTGCCCAACGTCGGGCGCTTGTGGCGGGCAATATACGGCCAATACGATGGCTTGTGTGTCTGAGGCGATCGGGCTTGCGCTGATCAATTCTTCGGGCATGCCTGCGCCATATGAGAGCCGCGATCAATACGGCGAGGCTTCCGGCGCCGCTGTAATGAACCTGCTTGAGAAGAACATCCGCGCGCGTGATATCGTCACCAAAGAAAGCCTGATCAATGCCGCGCGCGTTGTGGCTTGTACGGGCGGCTCGACCAATGCTGGCCTGCACCTTCCGGCGATTGCGCATGAAGCGGGGATTGATTTCGATCTCTTTGATGTTTGCGATATTTTCCGCGACACGCCTTACTTCGTGAACCTCAAGCCGGGAGGCGAATATGTTGCCAAGGATCTGTTTGAGGCGGGCGGCGTTCCGGTTGTTCTGCGCGAGCTGAAAAAAGCCGGCCTCATCTTTGAAGATTGCATGACAGCGAGCGGCAATTCGATCGGTGAAGAGCTTGATCGCATCACCCGCGAAGTCGATGGCAAAGTGATCCATTCGATCTCGACGCCGCTTTCCAAAACCGGCGGCGTTGTTGGGCTGCGCGGCAATCTGGCCCCAGAGGGCGCGATAGTGAAGGTTGCGGGCATGTCTGAAACGGATCAAGTGTTCACCGGCCCTGCGCGGGTTTTTGAATGCGAAGAAGAGGCCTTTGCCGCCGTTCAAAAGCGTGATTACAAAGAAGGCGAAGTGCTTGTGATCCGCAATGAGGGCCCCGCTGGCGGCCCGGGCATGCGCGAGATGTTGGCAACAACAGCCGCGCTTTCCGGCCAAGGCATGGGCAAGAAGGTTGCGCTGATCACCGATGGCCGCTTCTCGGGCGCGACGCGCGGCTTTTGCGTTGGCCATGTTGGGCCAGAGGCGGCGCATTGCGGCCCCATCGCCTTGCTGAAAGATGGTGATATGATCACGCTCAATGCGGTAAAGGGCGAGATTTCCGTTGATCTGACGGACGCTGAGCTTGAAGCGCGCAAGGCCGATTGGAAAGGCCCACGCGAAACGCTTTATGCATCTGGTGCGCTTTATAAATATGCCCAGCTCGTTGGCTCAACCCGTTTGGGCGCGGTGACGCATCCGGGCGCCAAGGCCGAGCGTCACATCTATATGGACCTGTAATGCGCCTCTTTGGACGCATATTGAAAACACGCGCGGGGGCAGGATTTGCCCTCGCCCTTTTTGGCTTGGGGGGCTGCGTTTCAAGCCTATCTGCGCCTGAGGTTACCTCTGCAAATTCGGCCGCGCGCCAGATCGCTGTTGCTGATCAAAGCATCCTGATCACGGGGCCCAAAGGCTATTGCATTGATCCCGCCGCGACCCGCGATACAGCGGGCAGCGCGTTTGTTTTGCTTGGGGCTTGTGGGGCGGTTGATGGGCAAGGCGGCGGCGCGAAAGCGGGGCTTTTGCTCGCCTCGCTCACATCGTCCGGCGCGGGCCGCGTTGCCGGGGCAACCGAACAGCTCGCAATCTATTTTGCCTCGCCTGAGGGGCGCGCCGCGCTGAGCCGTTCTGGCGATGCGCAAGCAGTCAAGCTTTTGGATCACCGGGTTGAGAATGACGCACTTTATTTGTATCTGCGCGATACATCCCAAGCGAGCCTTGCAGGCGTTGCACCGGAATATTGGCGCGGCATGTTTGATGTAAACGGCCATATCGCGACCGTTTCCGTGATGGATTTTGCCCAAGCGCCAAACAAAGCCAACACAGGTTTGGAGCGCGCGCGGGCCTTTCGGCGCAAAATTCGCCCGGCAAACCAGAAATAAACCCCGCTGATTGTTGCCATTAGGGAACCAATCACTGTATTTCTTTTGCGTTTGTTGAAGAGTAACCTTTGGCCGTGATACTTCGCGCGTTACCTTAGACAAACCAAAGACATATGGCAGGATAGGCGGGCAAATGGCTTCCCGAATTGGGAAAATCTCTGATAGATTGGTGTTTCGCCGGGTTTTGCGGCGTTGGCGCAAGCTGGCGGAGCGCGCCGAATCGACGGATCTCGGCACTTTGCGCAAAACGCGGGTGCGGGCGCGCGAATTGCGTCGTCAGTTGGATCGGGTGCTTTATGTCGCCGATAGCCGCCTGACTTTGCCGCTGATCAGCTCGAATGCGCTACAGCCGCCGCTTCATTCCGATTGGGCCTATCGCCCGCAGCTTTGGCGCGGGCCGATTACCCCGCCGGGCATGGCGGCTGTGCGCTCCAAAACCGAGATCGGGCCTGAGGTCGCTGTGTTTCACGATTGCCGGATTTCCGAGCTTACGCTGCGCCAAATCCGCAATACCAACGAGCAAGACCTCGCGCCGTTTGGGCTGCGCATGGACGTGTTTCGCTTTGACGGCAGCTTTCTATCCTTGGTGATCGAGCTGCCGCCGGAGTCTTGTGAAGGGCTTCTGCGCCGCCATTTGGTTCGGATTTCGACGATTGTTGAGATGGAAAAACCGCTGGAAATCTTTGCCCGGCTCAATATCAAACACGGCCCCAACACCGAGCAGATTGTGCGCGAATTGCCGATTGATGCGGATGAGGTCTCGGTCGATTTTGATCTGGCCTATACTAAGCTGAATGAAAAGCGGGTTGAGCGGATGTGGATCGATCTGATTTTTGAGGGTCCCGAGATGAACCAAATCTCGTTGCGCGATGTTACCTTTAGCCGCCGCCCGCGGGCCGAATTGTAAGGAAAGGAAATGCTATGTCAGAGATGAGCCTTACAAAAACGCGGATCATGGGCGGGATTTGGGAAGGCGTGCTTACGGTTCCCTCCGAGCGCGAATTGATGCCGCAAATTTCGGTGACCCATCTTGAGCAGCCGGTGCTTGGCTATGATCTTGCTGAGGATGGCACGGCCGAAAATACATGGCATTTGCGCATCGCGATCCCGCCGGACCTGCTTTGCGACGGGGTTCAGACCTTCGTCATCACCGATAAAGAGACGGGCAATACGCTCTCTTCTTTTGCAATTGTCACAGGTGAGCCGCTCGAAGATGACATAACGGCCGAAATTGATCTGCTTCGGGCCGAGTTGGACATGCTCAAGCAAGCATTTCGCCGCCATTGCTTGGAAACAGCCAGTTAAACAAGGGGTTTGCGCGGCGTTTCCCGCTTTGAAACCGATAATTTCCTTGTTTCCACAATCGCCACGATAATGTGTAAATCCACGGTATTGTCCGGCCTTTACCCCATTGTTGCCTGATTTGCCCCCCATAAGAACAGCTTGAGGGGCCAAGACGACAGGTAAAAAGAGCATGGACCGACTAACCGAAATGGAAGCCTTTGCCACAGTAGTGGACCAAGGCGGATTTACAGACGCAGCCAAGAAGATGGGGATTTCAAAATCTGCTGTCTCCAAGCATGTGTCTGCACTGGAGGCCCGCCTCGGCGCGCGCCTTCTTAATCGTACAACGCGCCGCGTAAGCCCGACCGAGATCGGATTGGCTTACTATGATCGTGCACGCCGCGTCTTAAATGATGCAGGCGAGGCAGATGCGCTTGTCACATCGATGCAATCTGCGCCCTCGGGGCTTTTGCGCATCTCTGTGGCGACCGATTTCGGGGTTAATCACCTGTCCCCCGTTCTTGGCAATTTCCTTACTGAATTCCCAGATATCACCGTGAATATGGTGCTCAACAACCGCTATGTTGAACTGATTTCTGAGGGCTTTGATATGGCGATCCGTATTGGCGAGCTGGAAGACAGCACGCTGCGGGCGCGCAAATTGACCGACACAACCAAACGCATGGTTGGCAGCCCTGGGTATTTCCAGAAGTTTGGCCGCCCGATGAAAATCGACGATCTTAATGATCACAAGCTTTTGCATTATTCAAACCAAGCCAATTCGGCCGTTTGGAAGCTTACTGCGCCCTCTGGTGAAAAGCGCCAAGTGCGCACCGCTGGCTGGTTGACGGTAAACGATGGCCAATCCTTGCTGAACGCTGCGATTTCTGGCCTCGGGATCGCGTATTTGCCATCCTTCCTTTATGCCGATGCGTTGGCGCAGGGCCTTGTTGAAGAGGCTATTCCTGAGCTTCCGGCCGAGACCCAAGGCATCTATGCGGTGTATCCTCCGGGCCGGTTTACCCAGCCCAAAGTGCGCGCCTTCATTGATTTCCTCGTGCATAGCTTTGCCGAAAAAGGGCCTGATGCCTGGTAAGGCGGCCCAAGAATAAAGGCGCCTCCCGATTTGGGGCGCGCCTTACTTGTCGAACGTCCATTCCTCGAAAGTGTTCCTCCTCCCGGAGCACTCACCTTAGCGGGTCGTTGTGAGTATCACTTCGACCCGTCTGTTTTTGTCGCGGCCCTCTTCGCTTAGGTTGCTGGCGCGCGGCGAAAGATATCCAACCCCATCTGCCGCGACCTGCCCGGCGGGGACATTGAGCGCCCCAATCAGGCGTGCGCGCACGGAAGCCGCGCGTTTGCGCGACAGCGCGATATTGCCGGAAAGCGAGCCAACAGCATCGGTGTGGCCCACAACAGCAACGGTTTGATCCGGATTGTCGCGCAGCCAATCGGCGAGGGCTGCGAGGGATTCGAATTCACCTTCGCCAAGCGATGAGCTGCCTGTTTCAAAAACCAAATCATCAAGCGGCGCAAAGCCATTAAACGCCAATGCTTCGCCAATCGGCCCGCTCAATGCGGCCGGTTCCGCAACCTGCGGCGCCACGGCTTTGGTTGAAGTGATAACCTCGGTTTCGGTGACAAGGCCGCGGCCAATGCGCGTAATCTGAACAAAGCCTGCTGTGCGGCTCCGGCTCACAAAAAGAGTAAGATATTCAACGGCCTCGCCTTCACCCTTCAGGGCGGCGAGATAGCGGTAATCGCCCAGATCGACATGCATTTCCGGCTCTGGCAGGATCTCTTGCTCAAAGCGAAAATCAAATCCGCCGCAGCGCGCATCCGCGCATTCAAAGGCGATATCATAGCCCGCATCGACCAGTTGCTGGCGCAGGGGGTCGATGATTTGCAATGTGGTGCGAACGCTCGAGCCAAGCTTCCAAGCGGTGCGCGAAACGGTCCCTTTGGCGATTACGCTGGGCGCAGCGCCATCGGTAAAGGCCCCAACAGCCACCGCCGCGCTTGAATTTTCCGCCGAAAACGCAGCTTCGCGCGTCGCTGAGCCGGGCAGGTCCAGCACGGCAGCTTGCGCGCCAAGGCAAAGCGCGGGCAGGGCGAGGCCTGCGAATATGGCGGTTTTTAGCTTCATCGGCTCTGCGCGTGATACTCTTGGTTTGGTTCCATTTCGATGGCGGATGCGACGCGGTTTGTCATGTTGAAAAAGCCGGTTACGGAGGCGATATCAAAAATATCGCGCTCGCTAAACCCATGCTCTCGCAACCCTGCGCGATCAGCCTCGTTAACCATAACGGGCGAATCGGTCAGTTTTACGGCGAAATCGAGCATTGCGCGTTGGCGCGGGCTGATTTTGGCGACGCGGTAGTTCATCACAATCGCCTCGCCAAGCGCCGGATCGCCCGACAATTCGCGCACCGCAGCGCCGTGGGCAACTTGGCAATACCAGCAGCGATTATGCGATGAAACGGCAACCGCGATCATCTCGCGCTCAAGTTTGCTTAGCCCGCTATCAGCCAGCATCAGATCGTTGTACATCGCCGTAAACGCATTTAGTTTTTCAATATCAAAGGCATGCGCCTTGAGAACATTGGGAACCATGCCAAGCTTTTCTTCGCAAATCTCGAAATAGCGGCGCGTGGCTTCGGGCAGCGGATCCATCATAGGAAGATCAAGCGCTGTGATGTGTTCGTCTGGATTGCTCAACTTGGCCTCAACTTCGCTTTTATTTTGGGGCGATGCGGTAGTGATAAGACCCTACCACAGACATGCCTAAGGATAAGTATAGCGCATTTGCCGGGGCATTTGCATCCGTTACTGCAAGGGCCATTTGGCGCGCCCCTTGATCTTGTGCCCATTTCGCGGCGATCCGCATTATGTTGGAGGCCGTTCCCGCGCGGCGCAAGCCATGAGCCACTTCTAGCGCATGGATCATCGCGATATTTTGATGGATCGCGACGAATGCCGTACCTGCTGCGCGGTCTTTTGTGCGCGCAAGGATGCCGGTTTTGGCGCCTTTGACCCGCTCCATCACGGCCATGCGCGCATCGCCAATGCCGCCTTCGCGCCAGAGCTCTTCCATGATTGCCAGCGGTTCCCAAATGGCAAAGCCGGAAACGGGCGGCGCGTTTTCCCGGCGCAGATGCGCGATATCGCAGGCATAAAGCGCGACCGGATCGATGATGCTGTAACCGCGCGCCTCTAGCGCCTCATCAAGGGTTGTTTCGCCTTGGCGGATCATGAAAAGCGGGGTCTGATCAAGGGCGCGCATGGCCTCTTCGGCGGCGGCGATATCATTGGGCGTAAAGGGGGCTTCTGCCGTCGCGGCACTGGCGCGTTTGCCTCCGCCTTTGCCATCGCGGATGGTCCAAGGGCCAAGGCGGGATGTGCTTGCGGCGGGCCATGTGGCCTCGACCACGGCGTAAAGCGTTTGCAGATCTGGGGCGCTCATGGTTGGGCCGGAAAGAGCAGGGCGAGCTTGGCAATCGCCTCATCGACCTGTGCACCATCGGTGCCGCGGATCACGATATTTGAGCCATATGCGCCGTTCTTCACAAAGGGATAAGAGCCGAGCGACAGGGCGGGATATTGCGTCGCCAGTTCGCCCAAAGGCCCGGCGATATCACTCTCTGGGCGATCAATGCGCAGGGTCTGGCTGAGCAGGGGCGCGCCGCCTGTTAGGGTTGGCAGGATGCTCGCGACCATGGCGGTAAAGACGCTTGGAACCCCGGCCATCACATGGACGTTTTGCATGGTAAATCCGGGGGCAATGGAGACGGGATTTTCGATCAGCGTCGCGCCATCGGGGATGCGCGCCATGCGCTTGCGGGCCTCGTTGAATTCAGAGCCTTGGCGGGCATAATGCGCGGCCAGCAACGCGGCGGCATCTTCGCGCACGTCGATATGGGCATCAAACGCGGTCGCAATGCAATCGGCAGTAATATCATCATGGGTTGGGCCGATGCCGCCGGAGGTAAAGACATGGTCATGGGCTTCGCTCAGCGCCTTCACCGCGCCAATAATCGCCGCGCGATCATCCGAAACGATGCGAATTTCGCGCAGATCAATGCCGCGCGCCGTGAGCTCGCAGGCAAGGTGGTGCGCATTGGCATCGCGGGTGCGCCCAGAGAGGATTTCATCCCCGATCACAAGCATGGCGGCGGTTGGGTTGGACATTAGGGGAGCTCCTTGAGGATATGCGCCGCTTCGTTATAAATCGCCCTTATGCGCTTTCAAACCCCTCTTGAGCCTGCCCGGCTGATACGTCGCTACAAACGCTTCCTTGCTGATATTGAGCTGAAGGATGGCAGCGCTGCGGTGGCGCATTGCCCCAACCCCGGCTCGATGCTTGGGATGGCCACACCGGGCGCGCGCATCTGGGTCGAACGCAACGATGATCCGCGCAAAAAGCTGCGCTACGGCTGGCGGCTGATTGAGGAGGCGGGCGCGATGATCGCGGTGGATACGGGGCTGGCCAATAAGATCGTCGGTGAGGCGTTGAGCGGCGGCAAGATTGCCGAGCTGGCAGGCTATGAGCATTACCGCCCGGAGGTAAAATACGGCGAGGCGTCGCGCGTTGATTTTCTGGGCGAGGGGGCGCAGGGCCGCGCTTATATTGAGGTGAAATCCGTGACGCTAAGCCGCGAGACAGGCCATGCGGAATTTCCCGATAGCGTGACCAAACGCGGGGCGAAACACCTTGTTGAGCTTGCTGAAATGGTGGCGCAGGGGCACCGCGCTGTGATGCTTTATCTGGTGGCGCGCGATGATTGCGAGGGTTTCAGCCTCGCGCGCGATCTTGATCCGGGATACGGGGCGGCGGCGGCAAAGGCGCGCGCAGCAGGCGTTGAAATGCTGTGCTATGATTGCGATCTAAGCGCTGAAGAGATCACATTGCGCGCGCCGCTTTCAATCACGCTCTAATCCGCCGCGCTGCTCTGGTTCTTTTGGCCGCTCTGGCCTATATGGGGCCGGTAAACCTTCAGGAGAAGACCCTTGGACGAGACCCACAAAGGCCGCATCACCAAAGACGGAATTCGCATCCATGAAGCCGCAGATTTTGCCGGGATGCATGCGGCGGGCCGCTTGGCCGCGCAGATTTTGGACGAGGTCGCGCCGATGGTACAGCCGGGGGTCACGACGGGCGAGCTGGATGCGTTTATTACGCGGCGGGTTGAGGAAGAGGGCGCCGTTTCGGCGACCATCGGCTATCGTGGCTATCAACATGCTTCGTGTATTTCGGTCAATCATGTGGTCTGTCACGGCATCCCGGGCAGCAAAATTCCCGGGCGCAAAGATGATGTGATCCTGCCTCAAGATATCCTCAACATTGATGTCACGGTGATCGTTGATGGTTGGTATGGCGACACGAGCCGGATGTATGTCGCTGGCACGCCTAAGAAATTCGCTGAACGGCTTATTCAGGTCACTCATGACGCGCTGATGTTTGGGATTGAGCAGGTCAAACCGGGCAATACATTCGATGATATTGCGCGCGCCATTCAAGAGCATGCGCATGCGAACCGCATGTCGGTTGTGCGCGATTTTTGCGGGCATGGGCTTGGGCGCGTCTTTCATGCGCCGCCCAATGTTTTGCACTATGTCCCGATGCGCCGCCCCAGCGAAAAAGCGGCTGTTTTGGAAGAGGGGATGTTCTTTACCATCGAGCCGATGATCAATCTTGGCCGCCCTGAGACGAAAGTTCTCAAGGATGATTGGACCGCCATCACGCTTGATAAAAAACTGACCGCGCAGTTTGAACATTCCATCGGTGTGACCGCGAATGGGCCGGAAATATTTACCCTTTCGCCGGGGAATTTGTTTCATCCAACCTACGGGGAATAAAGCGCGATTTTTCCCCCGAAACCGGGTTTTGCTGTTATAAATCATATTGTTGACCAAAAGGTCAGGTATTTTTACCTACCTACCTGTTGCGAACGACTTGCAACTAGATTACCAAGCCCCCACCTATCATATGCCGCAGCGCAACATTGCTTTCGGCATCTGGCTCACAGCCTAAAAGGAGGCTTACTCATGAAACATTTCCTCACATCCGCAGCTCTTGCGGCCGCTCTTATCGGCACCGCCGGCGCATCCTTCGCCCAAGAAGTCACTTTGCGGTTCCAACATTTCGTCTCGCCCAATTCTGGCAGCCCGGAATATTTCATGAAGCCTTGGGCTGAAAAGGTTGAGGCAGAGTCCAACGGCCGCATCAAAATCGATCTCTTTCCGCTGATGCAGCTTGGGGGCCGCGCGCCCGATCAATATGACCTTATCCGCGACGGCGCGATTGATGGCGGCTGGGTGATCCCCGGCTATCAGCCCGGTCGTTTCCCCGAGGCCGAAGCGCTTGAGCTTCCTTTCATGACGCCAAAATCCGGCGAAGTGGCCTCGATTGCGGCTTGGGAGTTCACTCAGAAAAACCTGATGGATGATTTCTCCGATGTGAAGGTCATTGCGGCCCACATGCACGGCGAAGGCCTTGTCCATAAAAAGGGCGCGGCGATTGCTAAAGTTGAGGATTTCAAAGGCCTTAGCCTGCGCGCCCCGACCCGCACTTCGACGCTCCTGCTCTCGAAATTGGGCGCAACCCCAATCGGCCTGCCCGTCCCGGCCTTCCCCGAGGCGCTTGCCAAAGGCGTTCTTGATGGCGGCGTGATCACCTTCGAGATGGCCCCATCGCTTAAGCTCGATGAATTGACCGATAGCCATACCGATATGTCGGGCGATCGCAGCCTTTATAACCTTTATTTCATCTGGGCGATGAACAAGGCGAAATACGACAGCCTGCCTGATGATCTCAAAAAGGTGATTGATGACAATTCGGGCCTGATGGCATCGGCTTGGTCCGGGCGCGCCTATGACATGGGTGACGAGGATGGCTTTAAGGTTCTGGACGCCACCAACAACGACATCGCTGTTCTAAGCGAGGCCGAAACCGCGCGCATCAAGGTGCTTGGCGATGAGGTGATTGCGGAATGGTCGGCGGATATGGACAGCAAAGGCATGAACGGCGCGATGCTGGTAAAAGACGCCCGCACAGCCGTTGACGCGGCTTTGGCGGCGCATCCTGAGCTGGATATCATGGGCGCTGCGATCCACGCGACACCGAACGAATAAGCGCTTTGGCGTTTGAGTATTGGGGCTGCCTTTCGGGGCGGCCCCTTTTTATTGGGCGTCTTTTTGCTTGGGGATCTCTTGCTCAGCCTCGCGCCGCCACTGCGCGATCGCGCCATGCAATTCCTCGATCGTGACCCCTTTCAAAGAGGCGTGATCCAAGGGTAAAAATTGATGCGGCCCAAGCATCAAAATCGTTGCGCTATCCAGCATAATTATCTCAACAACGCTCGGCCATTTTATGCATGAAGTATAAAGCGGATGGGTTGTCTCAATCCCCTTTTCGCTCAAATGCAGATGCGTATTGCCGCGCCGGCTTGGGCTTTGAGTCGCCGCGATTAAACCAGAATTTGCGCGCCAAAGCTTGGGCAATACCAACGCAATGCTTAGGAGTATTGCAACGAAAAACACGGAGGGAAATGCGCGGACAATGTCATCCGGCGCCCCAAGGAAATAAAGCAGTGTCGGGCCAAAAATAGCGATTAAGAGGGGCCCAACCCACCAAAGGATATCCGTTCTTGATGAAGCAGATCGGCGCCCAACAGCCGCGTAAATCTTGCCAATCGGTAGGCTGCTCCACTCAAAATCGATCCCAATTGGGTCTGGCATCTCACTGACACTCATTCTCTCAATCAGGCACGCGCAAAAACGTAATATGCGTATCGCCATATTTGCGCGTATTGAGAATCTCAAAGCATTCGGGCGCAAGCATTGGTGCGCTTTCTTCCCAGATGATCAGCGCGCCGGGGGCAAACCAGCCGCCCGCTAGCGCGCCGCTTAGGGCCTTTTCCCCAAGCGCTTTGCCATAGGGCGGATCGAGGAAGATCAGATCAAAGGGCGCGCCTTGCACCTCGCCAAGTTTGGTTGCGTCGCGCCGGAAAATCTTCGTGCTTCCGGCCGCGCGGCAAATATCAACGTTCTCTCGGATCAGGCTGCGCGCTTTGATGCCATCGTCAACAAAAGTAACATGCGCCGCCCCGCGTGACAGCGCCTCAAGCCCAAGCGCGCCCGTGCCGGCAAAAAGATCAAGCACGCGTGCGTCTGTGATTGGATCATCGCCCAAAGCGCCGCCCATCAGGACATTGAATAGGCTCTCTCGAACGCGGTCCGAGGTGGGGCGCAAATGGGCCGCCGCATCGCCTTTGCCAACGCTGGCAAGGGTCTTGCCGCGAAAATCCCCCGAGATGATCCGCATCTAAGCGCTCATCAAGGAATTGAGGTCTGTGGCGGGGTTAGCGACCGCGATAGGATCGGGCGAGCGCCCCGCCTCGATCAGCCGCTTGCCAACCATATAGGCGCGCGGATCATTGGCGGCATCGACCGCGATCAGTTTGTTATCCGCATAATACCAAAAGGAAATTCCGGGATCGCTTTTGCGGGTGATCACTTGGTCATAGCCGTTGGAAAGCCCGGCGATCTGCAGCTTCACATCGTATTGATCGGACCAGAACCAAGGTTTTGGCGTGTAGTCTTTGCCCGCGCCAAGCATGTTGAGCGCGACCAATTCGGCCTGATCAATGGCATTCCCGACGCTTTCAAGCCGCATCCTTGCGCCGCCCAGAGGGAAAGAGGCGCAATCGCCTGCGGCCCAGATATTTGGATCAGAAGTGCGCGCCTGCGCATCCGTTGCAATGCCATTATCAATGGTCAGTCCGGCGGCCTCGGCCAGCCCGGTATTGGGGCGCACGCCGATCCCGAGGATACAGAAATCGGCCTGAATTTCGCGCCCATCCTCAAGGAAAGCGCCTGCGCATTGGGTCTCGCCGCCAAGGCGGGTGATGGCCGTGCCTTCGATGATTTTTACGCCGTGATCGCTGTGAAGTTTGCGAAAGAAATCGGCGGTCTGTGGGCTTGCGACCCGTTGCAGAATGCGCGGCGCGGCCTCGATCAATGTCACTTCCAGATCCATCTTGCGGGCAACGGCGGCGGCCTCAAGCCCGATATAGCCCCCGCCAACGATCAGCAATCTGCGCCCAGAGGCAAATTCGGGGATCATCGCATCAACATCCGCGAGGCTGCGCACAGTATAAACGCCGGCCAAATTGCCCCCCAAAGCGGCAGGCAATCGGTTTGGCGTCGCGCCTGTTGTCAGCGCGAGCGCATCATAGGGCAGTGTTTCGCCGCCCTTGAGACGCACCAGCTGCGCGCCCGGATCAATCGCTTCAACGGGCGTGCCAAGGCGCAGCGCGATATCATGCTCGGCGTAAAAGGCCTCGGGGCGCAGGAAAAGCCGCTCGCGGGGCATTTCACCGAGCAGATAGGCCTTGGAAAGCGGCGGGCGCTGATAGGGCGGCGCGGGCTCTTCACCGATGATCGTAAGCGCGCCGCCATAGCCTTCGCTGCGCAGCTTTACGCCAAGCGATTGCCCCGCTTGCCCGGCCCCGATGATCACGATGTTTTCCATGAATTTTTCCCACTGGTCTTTGACTGCCTCAATCCTATATCTGAAGCTTAGAAAATGAAACGCACGAAGGATCACATAATGACCATTCAAGTCGGCGATACGCTGCCAGAAGCTACTTTGATGATGATGGGGGCTGAAGGGCCCAAATCGGTATCGCTTGGCGAAAAGCTTAAGGGGCGCAAAGTTGCGATTTTCGCGCTGCCCGGCGCCTATACCGGCACATGCACAACCGCCCATGTTCCAAGCTTCATTCGCACCCGCGATGATTTCGCTGCAAAGGGCGTTGACGAGGTGATTTGTATCTCGGTGAATGATCCATTCGTTATGGGCGCTTGGGGCGAAAGCACGGGTGCGACAGCCGCCGGGATCACCATGCTTGGCGATCCGCAATCCGAGTTTACCAAAGCGATCGGGATGGATTTCACCGCCCCGCCCGCAGGCTTGATCGCGCGCTCAAAGCGGTTTGCGATGTATGCTGAAGATGGCGTTGTGAAGGTCTTGCAGGCCGAGGAAACGCCCGGCGTTTGCGATATTTCAGGCGGCGAAGCATTGCTTGCATCCATCTGATTTTAATAGCTAAATGGGCGCTCCTTTGAAGAAAGGGAGCGCCTTTTTTGTGCCTAGCTTTTGGGCGTTTGGGAAATGATCTGGCGCGTCGGGAAGGGGATTTCGATCCCGCCAGCATCCAGCGCTTCTTTTACCTGCCGCTTCATATCGGCCTGAAAGGCGAAATATTCGGTCCGGTCGCACCAGACCCGCACCAGAAAATCGACCGAGAAATCGCCAAGATTATTGACCTGAATGAACGGCTCTGGATCTTTATGGGCGCGCGGATCAGCAAGAATGGTTTCGCGGATAATCGCCTCGGCGTCTTTGAGATTGGCCCCGTAAGAGACGCCAAAAAGCCATTCAGCGCGCCGGGTTGGATAGGCGGAAAAATTGGTGATCACATTGCCCCAAACTTGGCTGTTGGGGATGATCACTTGGACGTTTTCAAGGCTCGCGATTTCGGTGAAATTGAGCGAGATATCTTTGACGGTCCCGATTTTCCCGGCAATATCAACGGCATCTCCATTCTTGATTGGGCGAAACAGGATGATCATCACGCCCGCTGCGATGTTGGAAAGCGTCCCCTGCAGCGCAAGCCCAATGGCCAGCCCCGCCGCACCGATCAGTGCGACAACGGAGGTGGTTTGAATGCCGAATGTGTTGAGCACAAACATGACCGCAAAAGCAAGGATGGCGTAGCGCGCCAAATTGCCCAGAAAGGCAAAAAGCGTCTCGTCCAAGCGCGCGTGTTGTTCGCCCAAGCGGCGGATGCGACGGCTTGCCCAGCCCGCCAGAACAAAGCCCGCAAGTAGCATCGCAATCGCGCCCAAAAATGAGCCGCCGACAGAGATCAGCATTTCCAGCGTGAGCAGATCCGCGAGCGTTTTGCCGCCCCAGAGCGGTGTGTTGATCAGGTCTTGCAGCATCAGGTCAAGCTTTCCATTTTTTGGGCGAGGGCGATGTCTTTATCCGTTAGGCCACCAGTATCATGTGTGGTGAGGCGCACGTCTACGTGTTTGTAAACATTGCTCCATTCGGGATGATGGCCAAGCTTTTCGGCGTGGATCGCGGCACGGGTCATCCAGCCGAATGCGTTGACAAAATTGGCAAAGGTGAAGCGTTTTGTGATGGCTTTGCCGCCCGGCTCAAGCGCCCAGCCTTTGGCGATCAGCGCGTCTATATTCTGTTGCATCAATCATGCTCCTGTTGGGCGGATTTCTTGAACGGGCCATAGCTGGTGAGGATCTCGACCTCTTCATCAACGGCTTTGCGCTCGGCCTCAAGGTAGTTTTCAATGGCGCGGGTGAAGCCTTGATCGGCGGTCCAGTGCAGCGAGTGCGTTTGGGCCGGAAGGTAGCCGCGCGCAAGCTTGTGTTCGCCCTGTGCGCCTGCTTCTACGCGGGCGAGGCCGTGCGCGATCGCATAGTCGATGGCGCGGTAGTAGCACAGCTCAAAATGCAGGCAGGGCACATCTGCAATTGCCCCCCAGTAGCGCCCGAAAAGCGCGTCTTTCCCGATGAAATTCAGCGCGCCCGCGATTGGCGTTTCGCCCTCAAAGGCAAGCACAAGCAGCACATCATCGCGCATGGTTTCCTGAACGCGATCAAAGAAGGCGCGGGTCAGGTAGGGCGTGCCCCATTTGCGCGCGCCTGTGTCTTGGTAAAAGCGCCAGAAGGCTTGCCAATGGGCCGGAGTGATCGCTTCGCCGGTCAGGTTTTGGATGGTGAGCCCTGCGCCATTTGCCGTGCGCCGCTCTTTGCGGATGGCTTTGCGTTTGCGCGCCGAGAGTTCGCTGAGGAAGGCCTCGAAATTGGGGTAGTCTTGATTGTGCCAATGGAATTGCTGGCTGGTGCGGTGCAGCAGCCCAAGCGCTTTGCCTGCCTCGGCCTCTTGATCGGTGCAAAAGGTGACGTGCAGCGAGGAAAATCCATTGTTGGCGGCAAGTTGGACGGCGCCTTGGGTAAGGGCGGCAATGCCTGCGGCCTCATGGCCCGGTTTGGTCAGGAAGCGGCGGCCTGTTGCGGGGGTAAAGGGGACGGCCATTTGCAGCTTGGGATAGTAGTTTCCGCCTGCGTTTTCAAAGGCCTGCGCCCAGCTGTGATCGAAGATATATTCGCCTTGGCTGTGGGTTTTTATATAGAGCGGCGCAAGCGCGAATATCTCGCCTTCTCGGCGTGCAATCAGGTAGCGCGGGTACCAGCCTGTGCCTTCGCCGACCGATCCTGAGGCCTCGAGCGCATGCAAGAAGCGGTAGGTGGTGAAAGGGTCTTGGGGGCGGTAATCGGGGCCGGATTGCGCGCTTGTTTCAGGGCAGGCGCAGGCATCCCAATCGGCTTGCCCGATCTCCTCGATCTGGCTCACGACGGTGATTTCAATCTCGGTTTCTGATCCGTCCATGCGCGCCTCTATTCCCCTAATGGTATGTGGCGCGCGGGGCGTGATGGTCAAGGGGGCTGCTTGGTTTTGGGGGCTAGGGCAAGTAGCCCTCAAAGGTCACATTGTCGGCGATCTCGCGCGCTTTTGCTTCGGCCTCGGGCGAGCGGATTGTCCAGCAAAGCACAGTCGCGCCGCTCGCTTTGAGGCGGGCAACATGGGGGCTTTTGAGATCGGCCGCCTCATGCGAGATGAAGCAGCTTTTGGTGCGGGCGTAATCGGGGATTTCGCGAAGCTGCGCGCGGATTTTCTCGTTCAACAGCGGCCAGTCTTTGGCTGTATAGGCCGAGGTCGTTAGCCCGCGCGGGATATTTGGCGCGAGGGCGACCATGCGGGCAATCATATGGGGATTGAACGACATCAGCGCGACGGGGCCATCGTAGCCTTTGAGCGCTTTGGCGGTTGCCTTCTCCAGCGCGCCATCGGTTTCGCCCATCTGGCCGTGTTGATCCTTCAGCTCAATCAGCAGGGGTACGCGGGTTTTGATTTGGGCGAGGATCTGCGCCAAAGTCGGGATGCAGGCCTTGCCCCCAAGCAGCGGGATCGCGCCCAGTTCTGCGGCACTGCGCTGGCGGATCGCGCCGCTCAGGCCAGTCAGGCGGGCGAGATCATAGTCGTGAAAGACCATCGCCTCATTGTCGCTGGAAAGCTGAAGATCAATCTCGATCCCAAAGCCTGCTTTGATCGCGGCCTCTATCGCCTCGGGTGAGTTTTCGGGCCTGCCCCGCGCCTTGTCGTGCAGGGCGCGATGGGTAATGGGCGGGCCAGTGAAGGCGGCGGGCAGGCTCATTTGATTTCAAAAATGCCTTCGATTTCAACCGCCACGCCGCGCGGCAATGACGCAGCCGAAACGGCTGAGCGCGCGTGGCGGCCTGTATCGCCAAGCAGATTGACCAAGAAATCCGACGCGCCGTTGATCACTTCGGGCTGATCGGTGAAATCCGGCGTTGAGTTGACGAAACCAACGAGTTTGACCACCCGTTTGAGGCGGCCAAGATCGCCCTCGAGCGCTTTGGAGACTTGCGCGATCAGGCTCAGCGCACAGGTTTGAGCGGCGGCGGCCCCAGCGGCAACATCGAGGTCAGCCCCCAATTTGCCGCAGATCAGCGCGCCATCGGCCATCGAGATTTGCCCCGAGACATAGAGCATATCACCGCTGCGCACGAAGGGGACGTAATTGGCCGCGGGCGCCGCTGCATCGGGCAGGCTGAGGCCCATTTGCGCGAGGCGGGCAAGGATTGCATCATGGGACAGGCTCATCGGGCAAGCTCCTTTTGGGGCGTCAATTCTCGCGAAACGCGCGGCTGAAATAATCAGACAGCGGTTTGACGAGATAGGCAATAGGCGAGCGATCCGCAGTGCGCATATAGGTTTCCACAGGCATGCCGGGGATCAGGATCAGGCCCTCTGGCAGCTTGGCAAGTTCGGCCTCGGGCAGCTGAATTTCGGCCCGGTAATAGGGCGCTTGCGAGCGCTCATCGGTAAAGGCATCGGGCGAGACATTGAGCACGATACCGCTAAGTTCCGGCGTGGTGCGCGCGTCAAAACTTGGAAAGCGCAGGATCACTTCTTGGCCGGTGAAAATCTGATCCACATGGATCGGCTCGACGCGCGCCGCGATCATCAGCGGGCGATCTTGGGGCACGATATACATCACCGGCGTGGCGGGGCGCACAACTGCGCGGGTGGCGAAAATCTCAAGGCCATAGACGATGCCGGAGGTGGGCGCGCGCAGATCAAGGCGGCTGAGCTGTTCTTTGAGCGAGAGGCGTTGTTCTATGAGTTCGAACTCGTTGTATTGCAGATCGCGCAGGCGGGTGATCGCCTCTTCTTGGCGGTCGGTGGTTAGCTTGAGCACGGTGAGTTCGATCTCGATGATCCGCTCGCCAGCGCTTGCCTTTGTTGCTGCCAGTTCGCCGATCCGCCCGGCAAGGCCCGCAGCTTCGCGGCGCAGGGCAAGAACCCGGCTGGATTGGGCAAGGCCGCGATCGAGCAGGGTTTGTTGATCCTTCAGTTCTTCGCGGATCAGATCAAGCTGTTCGCTCAGGGCCGCTTCTTGGGCGACAATGCCTGCGATTTGGCTTTGGATTTGGGTGGTGCGATTGGCGAGCTGTTCTTTTTCGCGGATGGCGGTGATGCGGCGGGCATCGAAAAGCTGGGTTTGTCCGGCGACAAGTTTGGCCGTGTCGGCATCGTTTTTGGCCTCTTCCAGCAGGTCATCGTCATAGGTGATTTTGTCCGCGCCATCGCGTTCAGCGGCCAAGCGGCCCCGGCGGGCCATCAGCTCAAACAGTTGGCTCTCAATGATCGAAAGTTGGCTGGCAAGCAGGGTTGGATCGAGGCGGATCAATGCCTCGCCTGCCGCGACGGTTTGGCCCTCATGAACGAGAATTTCAGAGACAACGCCGCCGTCGGGATGCTCGACCACTTGGCGGTTTTGCTCGACCTCGATTTGCCCGGAAGCCACGATTGCGCCGGCGATTTTGCTGAAGCTCGCCCATGTGCCAAAGCCGCCCAAAAGCAACGCGAGCACGAGGAAGCCGACGATCAGCGCGCGGCGTGCGGACCAAGGCGTAGGGGTATCAGCCATGTTCATGAGACACCTCCGGGTTTGGTTTTGCCGACGATATTGCTCGCGTTTTGGACGGTATCGCGCAGGACTTCATCCCGCGGGCCAAAGGCTTTGCGCGCGCCTTGATCAAGCACCAGCAGCAGATCGCATTCTTGGATGGCCGCCGGGCGGTGGGCCATGATCAGCACGGCTTTGCCTTCGGATTTCAGCTGGCGAATGGCGGTATTGAGCGCCTGCGAGCCGTCGTTATCAAGGTTTGAGTTTGGCTCATCCAGCACAACGATCACTGGGTCGCCGTAAAGCGCGCGCGCCAGCCCGATCCGTTGCAATTGGCCGCCCGAAAGGCGCCCGCCTGCGGTTGAAACTTGGGTGTCGTAGCCTTGCGGCAGTTTGAGGATCATCTCATGCGCGGCTGCCTTTTGGGCGGCGGCCACAACGGCGGCATCATCAGGCTCAAGCGAGAGGCGGGCGATGTTTTCTTTGATTGTACCGTCGAAAAGCTGAACCCGTTGCGGCAGGTAGCCGATATGTTGGCCAAGCACTTCGGGCTCGTATTGATCGAGGGCAGCCCCATCGAGGCGGATTTTGCCGCCCGCAGCGCGCCAAACGCCAGTAAGGGCGCGCGCCAGCGTTGACTTGCCCGCGCCAGAGGCCCCGATCACGCCAAGCGCTTGGCCGGGTTTCAGCTCAAAGCTGACCATGCGCAGGGCGGCTTGGGGCTCTCCTGGCGGCAGGACTGTGAGCTGTTCTGCGACCAGGTGGGCCTTTGGTTTGGGCAGGGCGGTTCGCGGCGTTTCGGCCGGGACTTCGCCCAACAGATCAGCAAGATCGACCCAGCCTTTGCGCGCGCGTGAAACAACCGCCCATTGGCCGATGATCAGCTCAATCGGTTGAAGCGCGCGGCCCAGCAGGATCGAGGAGGCAATCATCACGCCAGCCGTCACTTCATGTTGGAGCACGAGATAGGCGCCAAGCCCAAGGATCGCCGATTGCAGGAAGAGGCGGAAGGTTTTGGAGGCGGTGCGAAAGCCGCCAGCGCGATCTTGGGCGGCAATTGAGGCGCCCAGCGCACGGTTGCGCATCTTTTCCCAGCGCGCATAAGCCGCGCCTTGCAGACCAAGCGAGCGAACCATTTCGGCCTCACCGCGCATCTGCTCAGAGAGGTGATCGGCGCGCTGGCCCATGGCATTGGCTTCCAACATCGGCGCGCGCGTTGTGATTTGGTTGAGCAGGGTCACGCCGATAAGCACCGCGCCGCCGCCGATGGCCAGAATGCCAAGCCAGGGGTGAAACAGCGCTATGCCAAACAAAAAGAGCGGCACAAACGGAAGATCAAACGCCGCGCCCAAAACCGGCGAGGACATAAAGCGCTGAACCGATTCCAGATCGCGCAGCGGGTTGGCGCCTTTTTCGGCGGCAGGTTTGACAGAGGCGCGGCGCAGCCCGGCCGAGAAAACCCGCCCATCAAGGCGCGCCTGAAACGCCGCGCCAATGCGCGCCAGAACGACGCCACGCACCGTATCAAGCAGGCCCATCATCAGATAGAGAAAGCCCACCAGCAAAACCAGCGCGAGCAGCGTCGCCTCGGAGCGCGAGCCAAGCACGCGGTCATAGACCTGCAACATGAAGATCGGCCCCGTCAGCATCAACAGATTGACGAAGACCGAGAAAAGCCCAACTGCCCAGTAAAGGCCGCGCGATTTGCTGCGTGCGTTGGCGAGCTCGGCCAAGCCTTTTTCACGGATCGGATTGGACATAAATACCTCTCAAACAATGCCCCGCCAAAGCGGCCCTAGAACCTGAGCCTGCGCGGCTGTCTCCTAATAGTCACAGCTTGGTGCTGAAAGATCGTTAATTGAAGGGCATGGCGATGTCATCTACTATGTCCGGGACTAGGTAGAGTTGCACAAACCTAAGTGGTAAATTGGCACTGATATGAAACTGACTGTGAACAAAATTCTAATCTTGCCGATGTTGGCGCTTGTCTTGGGGCTTTCTGCATGTGGTGCGCCGCAGGTCGCTCAGGGGGTTCATGATCCTTACGAGGCCGAAAACCGCATTCGCCATGAAGCCAACCGCGCGATTGACCGCGCTTTGCTTAAGCCTGCTTCCGGGGCTTATGGATCGATTATTCCGGGGCCTGTGCGCGATGGGGTGAGCAATGTGGCGCAAAACCTCTCAATGCCCTCCGTTGTTCTCAATGATCTTTTGCAGGGCCGCATTGATGACGCTGCGCATAATTCGCTGCGCTTTTTGCTGAACACAACGATCGGCATCGGCGGATTGTTTGATTTTGGCTCCAAGAATGGGCTTGAGCTGCGCGACAGCGATTTTGGCGAAACAATGCATGTTTGGGGCGCGCGCGAGGGGCCATATCTAGAACTTCCGGTGCTTGGGCCTTCAACCACGCGGGATGTTTTTGGCAAAGCCGTTGATCTGGTGATCAATCCGCTGAACTTTGTAATTAAGAAGCCGGAAGCTTATGTAGCACCTGTGGCCTCTGTGGCTTCGCGCGTTGGGGATCGCTATCGCTATTCCTCTACGGTGGATTCGGTGCTTTACGAAAGTGCCGATAGTTATACCCAAGCGCGCCTGATATACTTGGAGAACCGCCGCTATGCGCTTGGTGCGACGAGCGACGATTCTGTTTATGACTTGTACGAGGATCTCTATGACTGACCGCATTTCTAACCTAACGCGCCGCCAAGCTATGGCTGGTATGGGCGCATCTGTTTTTGCGCTGATGGCAAGCGCGGTTCCGGCTTTTGCCTTTAGCGAAGCCCAAGCGCGCACGCTGATTGATAAGGTCGTGGCGGATATCAACGGGATCATCAATTCGGGCAAATCAGAGGGCGCAATGCTCAATGATTTTGAGCGGATTTTCTCGCGCTATGCGGATGTTTCGACGATCTCTCGCTCGGTGCTTGGGCCGCCTGCGCGCTCTGCCTCTGCGGCGCAGCTCTCGGGCTTTGCCAAGGCGTTTCAGACCTATATTTCGCGCAAATATGGCCGCCGTTTCCGCGAATTCATTGGCGGGCGCGTTGAGGTCAATTCGACCCGTGCGGTGAAAAGCTTCTTTGAGGTGAATTGCACGACGATTTTGAAAGGCGAAGCGCCCTTTAAAGTGACATTCGTTGTGGCGGCTCAATCGGGGCGCTTTATCGACATCTCGATTGAGGGCATCAGCTTGCTCAAGGCCGAGCGGGCCGAAGTGGGCGCGATGCTTGATCAGCGGCGCGGCGATATCAACGCGTTGATCCGCGATCTGCCCAAGCTCTGATCCGGCGCTAAAGAATAGCAAAACGCCCGCGGCGCCATTTGGCATCGCGGGCGTTTTGCGTTTTGGAATTGCCTATCGTTTGGGGCCGAAAATCGAGCGCAGAATATCGCGCACGACCTGTTCGGCCGGATCGCCGCGCCGCTCTCGGTTTGGATTGGCAGGCCTTGGTTGCTCAACGGCCTCGGCGCGCGGCAGCCGCACCGGGCGGATCATCGGCAGGGCTTTGCCCGGCGCGCCGTCTTGGACGCGCACCATCGTTTCATGCCAGATTTGCGCAGGCAGCCCGCCGCCCGTCACGCCGCTCAGCGGGGTATTGTCGTCATAACCCATCCAAACGCCAGCGACATAATCGGCGGTGAAGCCCATGAACCAGGCATCGCGCGCGGCTTGGGTTGTGCCGGTTTTGCCCGCGACTTCGACGCCGGGAATTTTGGCGCGCTGGCCTGTGCCATTTTCGACGACCTGATACATCATATAGATCAGCTGTTGCGCGGCCTCGGGCGTTATCACCCGCTCGCCGAGCCCGCCGTCTTGGCCCATCAGCGGCGCATCATCGCCCTTGATATGCAGCTCGACCAAGCCATAAGGCGTAACCGAAGAGCCGCCATTGAGGATGCCTGCATAGGCGCCGGTCATCTCAATCAGCGTGCTTTCTGAGGCGCCAAGCGCAAGGGCCGGGCCGGTTGCCAAATCCGATTTGATCCCGAATTGCTCGGCCACATTGCGCACATTCTCAAGGCCAACCTCCATCGCGACTTTGACAGCGGGGATATTGTAGGAGTGCTGCAGCGATTCCGTCAGGGTCACGCGACCATGAAATTTGCGATCATAATTGGTCGGCGACCAAGGGCCAGAGCCGGGGATATTCAGCGTCAGCGGCTCATCAACCACCGTGGCGTCATAGCCAAAGCCAAGATCGAGCGCGGCGGCATAAACAAAGGGCTTAAAGGCGCTGCCGGTTTGGCGATTGGCCTGAATGGCGCGGTTGAAATTGCCCGCAACGCCGCGCAGCTTGCGCCCGCCAACCATCGCGCGCACGGCCCCATCCGCAGACATCACAACAATCGCCGCCTGCGCTTCGGAGCCTTCGCGCACCTTGTTTTCAAACACCCAAGTGAGCGCCTCTTCGGCAGCCGTTTGGATGCGCTGATCGAAGGTTGTTTTGATGATCACGTCTTCGGTTGTGTCTTTGGTCAGAAAGCTGGGGCCGGACCCCATGACCCAATCGGCAAAGTAGCCGCCCGCGCGCGCTTCGGCGGCAGGGGAAAGCTCGGCCGGGTTGGCCTTGGCCTCGGCGCGCTGCTCATCTGTGATCATGCCTTGCTGGTTCATCAAGAGCAGCACGATCCCGGCGCGTTCTTGCGAGCGTTTTAGGTTGGAGGTCGGGGCATAGCGCGAGGGCGCGGTGAGCAGGCCTGCAAGCATGGCGGCCTCTGCGATATTCACATCCGCCGCCGATTTGCCAAAATAGCGCTGCGAGGCGGCGGCAAAGCCGTGTGCGCCTGCGCCAAGGAAGGCGCGGTTCATGTAGATCGAGAGGATTTCATCCTTGGTGTATTTCGCCTCCATCGCCATCGAGTAGATCGCTTCTTTGGCTTTGCGCAGCTTGGTGGTGCGGCGGCAATCGGCCTCATAGGCGGCCTCGTTCTTCCATTCTTTTGGATCAAAGG
Organism: Halocynthiibacter sp.; assembly: GCA_047631555.1. Lineage (GTDB taxonomy): Bacteria > Pseudomonadota > Alphaproteobacteria > Rhodobacterales > Rhodobacteraceae > JBLHZY01. Next base: position 515,655 of record JBLHZY010000002.1, read on the forward strand.
GCGTCCCGAGGCAGAGCAGTTTGGCGGTTTGTTGGGTCAGGGTTGAGCCGCCGTGACCCGATAGCGGGCTGCGGCCTTCGCGCATGTTGATCCGCATCGCGCTGGCAATCCCGCGCGGGGAAATCCCAAAGTGGCGGTAAAAGCGTTTGTCCTCGGTGGCAACGATGGCGTTGCGGATATGGGGCGAGACGGCCTTGGCATCAATGTTGCCAACAAACTGATCGCCGCGCCAAGCAAAGACCGCGCCGTCGCGATCCTTCAGCGTTACAGAGCCGCGCGCGCGCCCATCCAGCAGCTCGCTGGCAGGCGGCAGGAAGGACATCTCATAGATAACGGCCCCGGCCAGAATGATCCCAAAGACCAGCGCGGTGCGCGAGGTGATCACCCAGATCAGCCGCAGGATCCAAGCGAAGAATCGCCCAATCCAAGCGATGGGGCCGCGTTTGCGCGGTGCGGCCTTGCGCTTAATGGCCGTTTTGCGCGCCGTTTTGGGGGCCGCCTTAGCTTTGGGCTTGGCCGCCTTTTTGGCAGGCTTTGCAGCGCCATAACGCTTATCCGCAACCAAGGTTGGGCGCTTTTTGCCGGGTCCACTCATCGCTCTACTGCACTCTGCTTTTTTGTTCTTTGGCCCAAGATAGCCTGCGCGCGCAAGGAATTCGAGACGCTTGTCTGCACGGCGCACGTTTTGTTGACTGCCTCTTTTTTGTGCAATGCGATTAATTTGTGCAATTTTTGAGCAGAAAGCACCTATGCCGCCCCTAAATTAGGCACCGGCTTTCTTGATGCGGGGTGGCAGAATGGCGCTATCTGCTGCCAGCGGGTCTGAAAAGGCCTGACCGCCTAATGGAAGGGGAAGACATGAAACTCATTATTGCAGCGATCAAGCCGTTCAAGCTTGAGGAAGTGCGCGAGGCGCTTACAGCGATCGGCGTGCGCGGAATGATGGTGACGGAGATCAAGGGCTTTGGCTCTCAGTCCGGCCATACGGAAATCTATCGCGGCGCAGAATACGCCGTGAACTTCGTACCTAAAGTGAAGCTCGAAATCGTGGTCTCTGCCGCAATGGCTGACCAAGTTGTTGAGACAATCGCGACAACTGCCAAGACCGATAAAATCGGCGACGGCAAGATTTTTGTCCTCGATGTGCAATCCGCAGTTCGCGTGCGCACGGGCGAAACCAACGACGACGCGCTCTAAGCCGCGCCAGACCCTGAATAGAGGACCAAGACAAATGAAACTGATGAAACTCTCCGTAACCGCAATGATGATGGCCTCGCCTCTCGTTGCATTTGCGCAAGATACAGCCGCTGCCGCAGAACCTGCTGCTGCTGCGCCTGATATCATGCCCTATATCCTGACAACTCTGTTGTTCCTTGTTGGCGGCTTCCTTGTTTTCTGGATGGCGGCTGGCTTTGCGATGCTTGAAGCGGGCCTTGTGCGCTCCAAAAACGTGACCACACAGCTGACCAAAAACATCGCGCTCTTTGCGATTGCCTCGATTATGTATTGGCTCGTTGGCTTTAACCTGATGTACCCAGGCGACGCTTGGTCCATCACCGGCATCATCGGCGCGTTTAGCCCAACATCGCTTGAGCCAGTTGGCCTTGCGGCGGCGGATGCCTCGCTTGATTACGCCTCCGTTGGCTCGGATTTCTTCTTCCAGCTGATGTTCTGTGCAACCACTGCATCGATCGTTTCGGGCACATTGGCCGAGCGTATCAAGCTTTGGCCCTTCCTGATCTTCACCGCCATCCTGACAGGCTTCATCTACCCGATCGAAGCAAGCTGGCAGTGGGGCGGCGGCTTCTTGTCCGAGATGGGCTTTAGCGATTTCGCTGGCTCGACACTCGTTCACGCAGCTGGTGGTTTTGCGGCTCTGGCTGGCGCCTTGGTGCTTGGCCCACGGATCGGCAAATACAAAGACGGGCGCACAATTCCAATGCCCGGCTCGAACCTTGCTCTTGCCACTTTGGGGACGTTCATCCTGTGGCTCGGTTGGTTTGGCTTTAACGGCGGCTCACAGCTTGCTGCAGGCACCGTTGGCGATATCACTGACATCTCGCGCATCTTTGCCAATACAAACATGGCGGCGGCTGCCGGTGCTGTTGCAGCGCTGATCCTTACCCAGCTGCTCTACAAAAAGGTCGATCTCACGATGGTTCTGAACGGCGCTCTTGCCGGCCTCGTTTCGATCACTGCTGAGCCTCTTGCGCCTTCGCTCTTTGCGGCGCTGATCATTGGCGGCATCGGCGGCTTGATCGTGGTCTTCGCGGTTCCAATGCTCGACAAGATGAAAATCGATGATGTTGTTGGTGCGATCCCGGTTCACCTGATTGCAGGTATCTGGGGCACAATGGTTGTTCCAGTGACAAACTCTGATGCTTCCTTCGTGACCCAAGCCATCGGCGTTGTTTCCATCGGTGCCTTTGTCTTTATCGTGTCCTTGGTCTTCTGGCTGATCCTCAAAGCGGTCACGGGTATCCGTGTCTCTGAGGAAGCTGAGATCACTGGCCTTGATATGGCTGAGCTCGGCATGGAAGCCTATCCTGAGTTCTCGAAAGGCTGATAACCCTTCCTATCAGTCGTGCGACACTGGCCCGGGCGTTTCATGCGCCCGGGCTTTTTCTTTGCCTTGTGGTTTGGGCATTGCGCATAAAAAACGGAGGCCGCGATGGCCTCCGTTTTGTCTTGTCTTGCGGGCGTGGCTTACTTGCAGATGGTTGCAATCGCTTCGGCCAAGATCGGCACGGTTTGCGCGTTTAGCCCGGCGATATTCATCCGGCTATCGCCAACCATATAGATGCCAAAATCAGCGCGCATTTTGGCGACTTCCTCAGGCGAGGCGCCAATGCGGCTGAACATGCCGCGGTGTTGGGCGATGAAATCGAAACGATCTGAATTGGTCCGCTGGCGCAGCTCGTCCGAGAGCTGAGTGCGCAGGCCAAGCATGCCAAGGCGTACCTCTTCCAGCTCGGCTTTCCAATCAGCGCGCAGTTCTGGATCGCTCAGAACCATCGTGACCAGCCGCGCGCCGTGATCGGGCGGGAAGCTGTAGTTTTGGCGGTTGAGAAAGGCCAATGTGCCTTGAGTGACAGGCGTTTCGCTTTCCTTGGAGGAGATCGCCATGAGCAATCCCGCCCGCTCGCGGTAAACGCCAAAGTTCTTGGAACAGCTCGCGGCAATCAGGGCTTCGGGCAGGCTGGCGGCCAAATGGCGCAGGCCAGCGGCATCTTCCTCAAGCCCATCACCAAAGCCTTGGTAAGCAATATCGATCAGCGGGGTCGCGCCGGTTTTGGCGAGGAAATCGGTAACTTCGCGCCATTGATCCATGGTGAGGTTGGCGCCGGTTGGGTTGTGGCAACAGCCGTGCAGCAAAACTGCGTCCCCGGCTTTTACGCCCTTAAGGCTTTCCATCATGCCGGCGAAATTAACCGTGCAGCTCGCCTCATCGAAATAGGTGTACTGGGTCATCGGGAGGCCCAGATATTTGATGATTGTAAGGTGGTTTGGCCATGTCGGATTGGAGACCCAGATGCGCGCATCAGGGGATGCAAGCCGGATCAGCTCAAGCGCTTGGCGCACGGCGCCCGTTCCGCCCGGCGTCGCCGCGCCCGCAACCCTGCCCGCAGAGACCGCATCGCCAAGGATCAAATCGCGCATCGCGATCGTATAGGCCGGATCGCCTGCAAGGCCTGTGTAGCTTTTGGTTGTCTCGCGCTCCCAGAGCTGCTTCTCGGCCTTTTTTACGGCGCGCATAACGGGGGTTGCGCCGCTTGCGTCTTTGTAAACGCCGACGCCCAGATCGACCTTGTTGTCGCGCGGATCATCGCGATAAAGCGCCATGAGCTCGAGGATTTTATCGGCGGCTTGTGGCTTTAGATTGCTCAGCATTTAACTGTCTCCAGTGGCGACTTTCAGATCGCCGTACATGCCCCATTCGGCCCAAGAGCCATCATAGAGCGCATGGTTGCTCGCGCCGATCCGTTCGAGCGCGAGGTTCAAAATGGCCGCCGTTACCCCCGAGCCACAGCTGGTGATGGCTGGCTTCTTGAGGTCAACGCCTGCGCGCTCAAAGATTTGGCGCAGCTCGCCGTCATGTTTCAATGTGCCATTCTCGGCAATCAAATCACTGTAGGGGACGTTCTTTGAATTGGGGATATGGCCAGAGCGCAAGCCCGCGCGCGGCTCTGGGGCCTGGCCGCGAAAGCGATCGCGGGGGCGGGCATCGATCACCGTATAGTCGCCAAGCTTTGCCGCAGAGGCGACTTGGGTGACATCCTTGATCATCTGGTTTTGGCGCGTAACCGTCATGTGGCGGTCGCGGATGAGGGGGGCCATATCTTCAACCGGGCGGCCTTCGGCGCTCCATTTGGGCAGGCCGCCATTGAGCACAGCAACGTCCGTTTTGCCCATCAGGCGAAACAGCCACCAGACCCGCGCCGCCGAATAAATCCCGGCGCCATCATAGACCACAACCTGATGCCCATCGCCAATGCCAAGGGCGCGCATCCGGCTCATGAATTTTTCGACCGGCGGGGCCATATGGGGCAGTTCAGAGCGGTTATCGCTGAGGTCATCAATATCGACAAAGCGCGCTGCGGGGATGTGATTGGCCTCGTATTCCGCGCGCGGATCGCGGCCAGAGTCGGGCAGATACCACGAGGCATCAATCAGCCGCAGGTCTGGGTCTTTTAGATGTGTGGCCAGCCATTCGGTGGACACAAGAGTTTTTGGATCACTTTCGGCCATGAGCTACGCCTTTGGCTTTTGGGGTTTTCGATGGCTTAGCGCGGGTGCGGATGCCTTGCAAGCTTGGGCAGAGCGCGGAGCCTACTTAACTGCGATAAATGGCGGATTTCTTAATATCTGCCGCAAAACAAACAAGGCGCGCCCAACCCTGGGGCGCGCCTCTTTGAATTGATCGCTCCGATTAGGCTTTGTTGCCCATCTTGCTTTTGATCATGCCGACAACGACCATAACGATCGCCCCGCCCGCACCGCCGCCAGCAACGCTGGAAACGATCGCGCCGATGTCCATCCCGCCAGCCGTAGCCGCCGCATCTGTGGCCATGCCCGCGCCGCCAAGCATGCCGATCAGCTTGCCGCCAATACCGCCGCCGACGATCCCGGCGATTGAGTTGCCAAGCGTGCCGAGGCTAGATTTCTTCAGCACAGCGCCAGCAACATTGCCGCCAACCGCGCCTGAAATGAGCTGAATAATTAACTGTTCCATCGTGAAGTTCCTTCCTGTCCGGGCCATTATATTCTTGTGCGCAGGCTAGGCCCTTCGCCCTTGCTGGCCAAAGGTTAACCGATATTGGCCCATTCCCCAAAAGGTGAATTTTCGCGCAGTTTTCACCCTAGAAGCGGGAAGGCGCTATTTTTGCAGGGTATTGGAGCGAAAACGGGGGGCGGATTACTCGCCGTGACGCAGCAGACGGGCCTTTTGGCGGCTCCAGTCGCGCTTGGCGTCTGTGGCGCGTTTGTCGTGGTTTTTCTTACCCTTAGCGATGCCGATTTTGACCTTCACCTTGCCGCGATGGTTGAAATACATCACCAGCGGAACAAGGGTCATGCCTTCGCGGCCCGTTGCCTGCCAAAGCCGCGCAACCTCGCGTTTTGAGACGAGAAGCTTGCGTTTGCGCCGCTCTTCATGGCCAAACATCGCCTGTTCATAAGGGGCGATATAGGCATTGGTCAGCCAAAGTTCGCCGCCCTCGACGGCGGCATAACTATCGGCGATGTTCGATGTGCCAGTGCGCAGGGATTTGACCTCGGAGCCCGAAAGCATAATGCCGCATTCGATATCGCTCTCGATGGCATAATCGTAGCGCGCGCGCCGGTTCTCGGCGATCACTTTATAGTTCTTCTCTTCGGGGGTTTGTTTCTTGGCCATGGTCGGCTCAATATAGGGGCGCGGGGGGCGCTGTCTATGGGGGCAGGGGGAAATAGTTGAGGGCGGCAACCCGATCAACGGGGCCACCCTCATTTGTTGTTTTGCGCTTTTGCGGCGGGCCTAGTTCAGCAGGCCTGCAAATTGCATCGCGGCTTTGATCTTGGCTTTGGTGCTCTCTTCTAGCGGGGTAAGCGGCAGGCGCACCTCATCCTCAATCAGCCCCAAAAGCGACATGCCGTATTTCGCGCCAACAAGGCCCGGCTCGGTAAAGATCGCCTCATGCAGCGGCATCAAACGATCCAAAAGCACAAGTGCGCAGGCGTAGTCGCCCTTGAGCGTCGCGTCTTGCATCTCAGCGCAAAGTTTCGGCGCGACATTGGCGGTAACAGAAATACAGCCCGTGCCGCCATGGGCGTTAAAGCCAAGCGCGGTTGGGTCTTCGCCCGAAAGCTGGATGAAATCTGCGCCGCAGGTCATGCGCTGCTTTGGAACGCGCGACAGATCGCCCGTTGCGTCCTTGACCCCGATGATACGCGGCAGTTTGGCCAATTCGCCCATCGTTTCAGGGCTCATATCAACGACCGAGCGGCCGGGGATATTATAGATGATGATCGGCAAGTCGCAGCACTCATGCAGCGCTTTGAAATGGGCGATCAATCCGCCTTGGGTCGGTTTGTTGTAATAGGGCGTGACAACCAGCGCCGCCGTTGCGCCCACGCTTGCTGCGTGTTGCATCAGGCGGATGCCCTCGGCTGTGTTGTTCGATCCGGCACCGGCAATAACCGGAATGCGCCCCGCCGCGATCTCGACCACTTGCTGGATAACCGTTTCATGCTCGCGGTGGCTCAGCGTCGGGCTTTCGCCTGTGGTGCCAACCGGGACAAGCCCATGGCTGCCCTGATCGATATGCCACTCGACGATGCGTTTAAGCGCATCAAGATCCAGTTCGCCGTTCTTAAACGGCGTCACCAGGGCTGGTAGGCTCCCATTGATCATGACACGCTCCTTTTCAAATATCTGGCGGTGAGTCGCCGTGCGTCTTGCGCGGCGGAAACTAGCCGTGTTCACGGGGATTGCCAAGTTTGTGTATTGAGGGATCTGGGCAAAGCTCTAGTTTAGCTCTGTGATGCGATTGAAAAGACATAGTTTTGGCCTTTTGGGCTTGGTTCTTGGGGCTTGTTTGGGGGCGGGAAGCCCTATGGCGATGGCTTCGCCGCAAACGGAGGCTTACCTGCGCGCGCTGGAGTCTGGTCGCGCCGATGGGTGGCCCGCCGCACAGGCCGAGGCCCGCGGCATGGGGCGCGAGCTGATTGAATGGGCGCGGCTTCGTTCTGGGCACGGCGAATTTGGCGAATACCGCGCGTTTTTGGCCAAACATCCCGATTGGCCCGGCTTGGAATATCTGCATCAGCGCGGCGAGGGCGCAATTCCAGAGGGCGCCGATCCGGCCCAAGTGATCGCCTATTTCGCCGATCAAACGCCGGAAACCGGCGATGGGGTCTGGCGGCTGATCGAGGCTTACTTGGCCAAGGGCGAAAGCGGCGACGCGGAAGCGCTGGCCGTTTTGGCATGGCGCAGCCTGTCGCTCAATGCCGAGGTCGAAACCCATCTATTTACCCGCTTCGCCAAGCTGCTTAAGCCCCATCACGAGGCGCGCGCGGATATGCTGATGTGGGATCGCGAATTTCGCGCCGCAAACCGGATGGCGCCCCGGCTTGGCAAGGACTGGCAGGCATTGCTGACCGCGCGCGAAGCGCTTGCAAAGGATCGCCCCGGTGTGGACGCCTTTATTGAGGCCGTGCCCGCAAAGCTTCAGGATCATCCCGGCCTTGCCTATGAGCGCTTTGCATGGCGCGCCCGCAAAGATCGCGATGACGGCGCGATTGAGATCATGCTTGCCCAAAGCAAATCCGCCGACGCCCTTGGCCAGCCAGAGCGCTGGGCAGATCGCCGCAGCCGTTTGGCCCGTATTTTGATGCGCAATGGCAAGGGCGAGGCGGCCTATACGCTTGCCTCCAATCATCACCTCTCAGAGGGCAGCGATTACGCTGATCTTGAATGGCTCTCGGGCTATATTGCCCTGCGCTTGCTGCAAGATCCGGTGCTTGCGCTCGATCATTTCAACCGCTTCCGGCTGGCGGTCGCTACGCCCATATCATTGGGTCGCGCAGGCTATTGGGAAGGGCGCGCGCTTGAGCTGATGGGCGCTGCGGTTGATGCCCAAGCGGCCTATGCCTTTGGGGCCAAACATCAGACCAGTTTTTACGGGCTTCTCTCGGCCGAAAAGGCCGGGATCGCGATGGATGCCGATCTGGCCAGTGGCGGGAAGCAGCCGGATTTCGCCTCCGCGCCCTATCGCAAAAGTTCGGTCTATGAGGCGGCGCTGTTCTTGGTTGAGGCGGGGGATTTGCCCCTTGCCGGGCGCTTCTTTCGCCACCTTGGTGAGAGCTTGAGTGAGGCCGAATTGCTTCAGCTCAGCGCCGAGATCGTGGCGATGAAAGAGCCCTACCTTGCTGTTCGTATTGGTAAATTCGCCGCTGATCGCGGCATCGTTGTGCCAAGCGCCTATTACCCGATGCATCCGCTGGCACAAAGCGATCTGCCCGTCCCGGCCGAGCTTGCCCTTTCCATTGCGCGGCGCGAAAGCGAGTTTTATGTCGCTGCGCGTTCCGGCGTTGGGGCGCGTGGTTTGATGCAGGTGATGCCCGGCACGGCCAAGGAAATGGCCGAGGCGCTTGAGCTTGACTATGTGCTTGATGATCTCACCACGGATGGCACCTATAATGCCAAGCTGGGCAGCGCTTATCTTGCGCAATTGATCGAGGAATTCGGCCCCGCCCCGGCGCTTGTTGCGGCGGGCTATAATGCAGGCCCTTCGCGCCCGCGCGCATGGATCAAAGAGCGGGGTGACCCGCGCGAGGCGGGCGTTGATCCGATCGATTGGATCGAAAGCATCCCCTATGAAGAGACGCGCAATTATGTGATGCGGGTGATGGAAAGCCTGCCAGTGTATCGCGCGCGGCTCACCGGCAAAGCCGTGCCAATCCGGATCAGTGAAGAGCTGCGCGGGCGCTAGATCGCGCGCGCCTTTGGTGCCCGCCTTTCGCTAAGGTTTGCGCCGCGTTTTGCCTTGCATTTTACCCTAGGCTTTGCGCCCAACGCTCATATGCCGCTTGCGCCCAAAGCCTTTGATCCGCTGCACTTCAAATCCCGCATTTGCCAGCGCGCGGCGCACATGGCCCGCGGCGGTATAGGTGGCAAAACTGCCGCCCTGAGCGGTATGATCGCCCACGGCCTGCAGCAATTCTTCGCCCCAAAGCTCTGGGTTTTTGGCCGGGGAAAACCCATCGAGAAACCAGGCATCCGCGCGGCCATCCCAAGCGGGCAAAGCCGCGCGCGCATCCGCCTCGATGATCAATAGCTCCATCCCCGGCAGGGCAATTTCACGCGCCCCTTGCCCCCAAGCCGCAATCAGCGGATCGGCAATCGCGCGCGCCTGAGGAAAGGCGCAAAGAGCGGCCTCCATATCGCGCGCAGACATCGGATAAGCCTCAAACGAGGTAAAGCGCAGCGGCGCCTCAACGCCCGCTTTGCCTGCCCATTCGCGCCATGCCATCAGGGCAACCAGCGCCCCAAGCCCTGTGCCAAAACCTAGCTCTGCAATATGAAAACCGGGGGCAAAGCGCGCCGGCAAATCATTGCCGCCAAGAAAGACATGGCGCGTTTCTTCCAACCCATCATCAAGCGAGAAATACGGATCATCAAAGCGGCGCGAGACGGGGATGATCCCATCGCGCCACTCAAGCGCTTCGCCCTCATTTTCGGCTGTTGCGGCCTTTGCGTGCGGGCCTGTCTGGTCTGTGGGCATCTGATCGCCTAGGAAGGGGAAGGAATGCGCCGGACAATGGGCAAAGGGGCGGCAATTGGCAATCGCAGAAGTCACGATACGCGGAGCGGGGGCCTTTGGGCTGGCCATCGGCTATGCCTGTGCGGCGCGCGGGGCGTCTGTGCGCATCATTGATCCGCGCGGGCCGGGTGGCGGGGCCTCTGGCGGGATCGTTGGGGCGCTTGCGCCGCATACGCCCGAGCGTTGGAATTCCAAAAAAGCCTTTCAATTTGAGAGCTTAATCGCCGCGCGCAGCTTTTGGGCGCAGGTTGAGGCCTGCGGCGGGATCAGCTCTGGATACGGCGCATTGGGGCGGTTGCAACCGATCCTGAATGCGCGCGGCGAGGGCTTGGCAAGAAGCCGCGCGGTTGAGGCAGAGGCGCTTTGGCAGGGCAAAGCCACATGGGAGGTGATCGCTGCCGATGCGATTTCTGGCCCTTGGCAGCCGCCTTCGCCAAGCGGACTTTTGATCCATGACACGCTTTCTGCCCGCCTCCATCCGCGCCGGGCTTGCGATGCTTTGGCCGCCGCGATCCGCGCCTTGGGGGGCGAGATTTTGACCGAGGGTGAAGAGCAGGGCGCGGTGATCCATGCGACCGGATATGAGGGGCTGCGCGCGCTTTCCAAACAGCTTGGCGCGCCGATGGGCGATGGCCAAAAGGGGCAGGCGATCCTGCTTGGATTTGATGCCGGGATGGGCGCGCCCCAGCTCTTTGCCGATACGGTTCATTTCATTCCTCATAGTGATGGGACGCTCGCCATCGGCTCGACATCCGAGCGCGATTTTGACAGCCCTGATCAAACCGATGGCGCGCTTGATGCGCTTTATGCGCGCGCGCTTGCGGTGATGCCGATGCTCAGCGCGGCCCCGGTTTTGAAGCGCTGGGCCGGGGTGCGCCCGCGCAGCCATAATCGCGCGCCGATGCTTGGCGCTTGGCTGGGGCGGCCCGGGCATTTTATCGCCAACGGTGGCTTTAAAATCGGCTTTGGCATGGCGCCCGGCGTGGCGCGGGTTATGGCCGATCTGGTGCTTGAGGGGCGCGATACGATCCCGGATGATTTTCGCATAGAGGTGCCTGATGTTTGCTGATGTGATTGGGGCGCTAAGCCCTGCGGCCCTTGGGATTGCAGCGGGCGGCGTGTTTCTTGGCACGATTGTGCAGCGGCTTTCTGGCCAAGGCTTTGGCATGATTGCTGCGCCGATGCTGGCGATTGTGGCGCCGGAATTCCTGCCGGTGACGCTGTTGTTGATGGGGGTGTTTGTGGGGATGAGTGCTGCGGCTTTGGAGGTCTCTGCGATCACGCGGGGCGATCTTTTGCCCGGCATTTCGGGGCGCACATTGGGCGCGGTCGTGGCCGCTTTTATCGCGCTGAGCCTGCCGGATGCGCGCATGCTCGCCTTTATCATTGCAGGCGCTGTGTTTCTTGCCATCGCGCTTTCCTTGGCGGGGCTGCGCGTGCCAATCAACGGGCGGACGCTGTTTGGCGCAGGCTTTACCGCAGGCATTATGGGCACGCTCACCGCCATCGGCGCGCCGCCCATGGCGCTCTTGTATCAGCACGAGCCACAGCGCCGCGCGGTCGCGATGCAGAACGTGTTTTTCTTTGTCGGGATGGTTGTCTCGCTGATTGCTTTGGCGGCTGTTGGGCTGTTTGGGATCAAGCATCTGGCCTTTGCTGTGTTGCTTGCGCCGGCCTCGATCGCGGGGATGTTGCTCGCGCAGCGGCTTGCGCCCCGGGTGGCCCGCGCGCAGATGCGCCCCTATGCGCTGGCGCTCTCTGGGCTGGCGGCATTTGTGCTTTTGATCAAGCAATTTACCTAAAGGCTTTTCATTCCCGCGCAGGTTTGCTTTGAATGGCGCGATGGAATGGGAGAGCGGCGATGCGGCACGGCGGTGAGATACTTGTAGAGCAGTTGAAAGCGCATAATGTGCGCCGGGTTTTCTCCGTTCCGGGCGAAAGCTTTTTGGCCGCGCTGGACGGGCTTTATCAAAGCGGCATCGACAATATCGTCTGTCGCCAAGAGGGCGGCGCGGCGATGATGGCCGAGGCTTATGGCAAGCTTACGGGCACGCCCGGCGTTCTCTTTGTGACCCGCGGGCCGGGGGCGACGAATGCCTCCTCTGGCATCCATGTGGCCATGCAAGACAGCACCCCGATGGTGATTTTCATTGGTCAGATCGATAGCCATCACCGCGAGCGCGAAGCCTTTCAAGAGGTTGATTATAAGCAATTTTTTGGCGGCGTGGCGAAATGGGCGGCTGAGGTAAGCCATACAGAGCGCCTGCCCGAATATATCAATCGCGCCTTTCAGATTGCCCAATCCGGGCGGCCCGGCCCCGTTGTTTTGGCGCTGCCTGAGGATGTTTTGAGCGCGCTATCGGATGCGCCAAGCCTGCCCGCCTCTTCCCGGCCGCGCCTTGCTGTGGGCGAGGGCGATGTCTCCGCGATCATGGGCGCGCTTGAGGGGGCGAAATCGCCGCTGATGGTTGTCGGCGGGCCGGGGTGGAGCGCGATGGCGGCGCGCGATGCAGAGAAGTTTGCCTCCGCCTGCAAGCTGCCGGTTGTGGCGACGTTCCGGCGCCAAGATTTCTTTGACAACCGCTCGCAAAACTACATCGGCGATCTCGGCGTTGCGATGAACCCGGCCCTGCGCGCGCGGCTCTCAGGGGCGGATACGCTGCTTATTATTGGCTCGCGTTTTGGCGATATTCCGACCGATGGCTACTCAATCATGTCGCCGGAAAACGCCGACAAAACCATCATCCATGTCCATCCCGATCCCGATATGCCGGGGCGAATTTTTCAAACCGATCTCGCGATCACCGCCCGCTCGGGCGATATTCTGGCCGCTTTGGCGCAGACCAACGGCTTTGAGGCCCCCGTCTGGGAAGGCGAAACGAGGGCCGCGCGCGCGGCTTATGAGGCATGGCAAAAGCCGGTGGAAACGCCCGGTGATGTAAAGATGGAGGCGGTCGTTGGCTGGCTTTCTGCGCATCTGGATGAGGACGCGATCCTGACCAATGGGGCGGGCAATTTCGCCGGTTGGTTGGGGCGGTATTTTGCCTATAAACAGCATGGAACCCAGCTCGCCTCGACCTCTGGCTCCATGGGCTATGGCCTGCCCGCCGCGATCTCGGCCTCACTGGAAAATCCTGATAAAACAGTTGTTTGCATGGCCGGGGACGGCGATTTTCAGATGACGCTGAACGAGATGTCGACCGGCGTTCAACACGGCGCGAAAGTGATTACCATCGTGGCCAACAATGGCCGCTACGGCACGATCCGCGCCCATCAAGAGCGCGAATATCCCGGGCGCGTTTCCGGCACAGTTCTGGCCAATCCAGACTTTGCCGCGCTTGCGGTGGCCTATGGCGGCCACGGCGAAACCGTGCGCAAAACCGATCAGTTCGCCGAGGCCTTCGCGCGTGCTAAAGCCAGCGGCAAAATGGCTGTGATCGAGCTGGTTTTGGATGATGAGGCGCTCGCCCCCGGCATCACGCTATCAGCAGCGCGCGCAGCCGGGTTGATGCGCAAAGCGACCTAAAATTCAACCCCGATCTGCGCCTTGATACCTGAGCGGAATGGATGCTTGATCAGCTCCATTTCAGTGACCAAATCTGCCGCCTCGATCAGATCGGCATGGGCATTGCGCCCGGTCAAAACCACATGGGTCATCGGCGGTTTTTCATCGCGCAGAAACGCAATCACATCCGCCGCATCGACATAATCATAGCGGATGGCGATGTTGATCTCGTCGAGCAGAACCATCGTGTTGGCCGGATCGCGGATCAGCTCTTTGGCCTTTTCCCAAGCGGCTTGGGCCATTTCTGTATCGCGGGTTTTGTCTTGGGTTTCCCAGGTAAAGCCCTCGCCCATCGTGTGGAAGGCACAGATATCATTGAATTTTGCGAGGATCAGATCGCGCTCGCCGGTGCTCATCCCGCCTTTGATAAATTGCACAACGGCGCATTGCATATCATGCGCGATGCAGCGAAAAATCATCCCAAACGCCGCCGAGCTTTTGCCTTTGCCCTTGCCTGTATGGACGATCACGAGCCCCTTTTGATCGGTTTTTGTGGCCATGATTTTATCGCGGGCGGCTTTTTTCTTGGCCATTTTGCTGGCGTGGCGGTCTGTATCGTCTGTCATGATTTTGGCTCCTGTTCGGAGGGCAGAATGGCGGCGCGGGGCGGTGATTGCAAGGGCGCTGCATGGGTTGAATTGGCGGGCGGCGCGTGATTGTTTGGCCGGGTAACGCAGGGCCGAGGAGGCGCAAATGAAGCTGCAAGCGATCCATATCTATCCGGTGAAAAGCCTGCAGGGCGGCGCGCATGATGCAGCGCAAGTTGCGCCTGAGGGGCTGATCGGGGATCGCCGCTTTATGGTGATCCAGCCGAGCGGGCGCTTTGTTACCCGGCGCGAAATGCCGCGCATGGCCGGGGTTTTTGCGCAGAATATTGCAGGCGGGGTGCGGCTTATTCATGGGGATCAGACGCATGATGTTATGGCGCCAATCGGCGGGCCAAGCCAGCTTGTGAAGATCTTTCGCGATGAATGGCCTGCGGTTGATTGCGGCGATGAAGCGGCTGGTTTTCTCAGCCAGATTTTGGGCCGTGATCTGCGCCTTGTGTATCAGGATGACCCTGCCAGCCGCGCGCCAAATGCGGCATTTTCCGCACCCGGCGATAGGGTCAGCTTTGCCGATGGCTATCCGCTTTTGGCCACATCTGATGGCTCGCTGGCTGCGCTCAACGAAGCGCTTGAAAACCCGGTTGAGATGGCGCGGTTTCGCCCCAATTTGGTGATTTCCGGCGTTGCGCCTTGGGCCGAAGATACATGGAGGCGCATTCGCATCGGCGCGGTGGAGTTTCGCGTCGTTAAGCCTTGCGAGCGCTGCGTGATCGTGACCCAAGATGCCGCCAGCGGCGCGCAGGCCGATCCGCAAGAGCCGCTTGAAACACTGAAGCGCCTGCATCGCAATGGCCGTGGTGGCCCTTGTTTTGGCCAGAACCTGATTGCCGATGGGCCGGGGCAGATTGCCCTTGGCGATACGGTCGAGGTTCTGGAAATGGGCGAGAGCAATCTTTCAACGGTCGCTTAAGCAGGTCAGAATTAACCGCTCGTTAACCATGATTGAGGCACCCTTTGGCGATCGAGAGGGGCTGATAATGAATATTTGGTTACGCCGCAGTGCGCAGGCATTGATTTGCGCCATGGGGCTGATGTCTTGCGACAGTCCAAGCCCGGGATATCTTGGCTATCCGGTGCGCGAGATCGCTTTGGATCAGTCGCTGTTTCGGGTGTATTTTGTGCCCGGTGAGGATCGGGTTGAAGTGCACCGCATTTCGGTTGAGGTCCCGCCGCCAAGCCGTGTCGCCACTTTGGCGCGCGCGGTTCGCGCGGTTAAGCTCACCACAGGATGCGAGGTCCGGGCGGGCACGTTTCAGGGCGATCACGCGCTGATGAAGGGCAAGGTGAATTGTCCGAAACCGGGCGGTTAGGACTTTAAAGAGTTTAAAAACCGGGGTCAGATTTCTTTAAAGATTTGCAAGTTTCTCGATCAAAGCGCGGGCTGAGTTGGATTTCGGGATCCATAATTTGCGCTCAATCGCCTCGTTCAATCGCTGAGCAATTTCGCGCAAAGCGGGCGCGTTGTGATCGGCGATAAATTGGCGCGTGTCGTCGTCTTCAAGGTAAGCGGCATGGACGAGATCGAAGTGATGGTTCTTGACCGCGCGCGTTGTGGCAGCAAAAGCGAACAGGTAATCCACCGTTGCTGCCATCTCAAACGCGCCTTTGTAGCCGTGCCGTTTGACCCCTTCGATCCATTTTGGATTGACCACGCGAGAACGCACAACGCGGCCGATTTCTTCGTCTAAGGTCCTGATAACAGGGCGTTCTGGGCGAGAGTGATCGTTGTGATAGATCGGGCGATCGCGGCCCTGAAGGCTTTCAACGGCTGCCGCAGCACCGCCCTCAAATTGGTAGTAATCATCACTATCAAGGATGTCATGTTCGCGGTTGTCTTGGTTTTGAACGATGGCTTCAACCTCGCTCAAACGGGTTTCTAAAGCGGCGCGCGCGGGCGTTCCTTCTGCATCTTTGCCGTAAGCGTAGCCGCCCCATTCAAGGTAGGCCGCGCCCAGATCGGCGCGCTCATCCCAGAGGCGTTCGTCAATCAGCGCTTGCAGGCCTGCCCCGTAAGCCCCTGGTTTAGAACCAAAAACTCGGAAGCGTCCGGCCTCGCCTTCGGCCTTTGCGCGGGCAGCAGCTGGGTTTTGATCGCTCGGCTCATCCAGTTCCATCACAGCGCGAGCAGCGCTATCGACCAGCGAAATAAGCTGCGGGAAGGCATCGCGAAAGAAGCCGGAAACCCGCAAAGTCACATCGACGCGCGGGCGGCCAAGCACTCCGAGCGGGAGGATTTCAAAGCCGGTCACGCGCCGGTTTGCGCTGTCCCATTTCGGCTTAACCCCCATCAGCGCGAGGGCTTGCGCGATGTCGTCGCCGCCGGTGCGCATATTGGCCGTTCCCCAAGCGGTAAGCAGCATGGCGCGGGGCCAATCGCCCTCAAGCTGGAGGTGTTTTTCGATCAGCAGATTGGCGGATTTCCAACCCAGCGCCCAAGCCGTTGGGGTCGGCACAGCGCGGCTATCAACAGAGAAGAAATTGCGCCCGGTGGGCAGGACATCCAAGCGCCCGCGCGTTGGCGCACCTGAGGGCGCGGGAGGGACGAAGCGGCCCGAAAGGGCGGTGAGTAGGCCTTCTCCCTCAGAGGGGCCGCAGGACGCAACGATAGGCGCAACGGTTTGATTTGCATAGGATAATACAGCTTGCGAGGCGGTGCCGGGGGCGGGGGCCGTACCTTCAATCATCGCATGCGCCAACAGTTCCAGCCGCTCGATTGTATCGCCAGCAGTGCGCCAGATATCGTCGCTTTGGGCTTGCAAGGCGGCGGGCTTTTCGCCCGTCCAAGGTGCGGCCATATCGGTATCCAGAGGATCGAAATCAAAGCCGAAATCGGCGGCAAGGGCGCGGATGATCGAGGCGTTTTCGCCCTTTCCATCGCCGCGCGGAACGCGGAGCAAAGCGACGATGAGATCGCGTGCCAAGCGGCCTTCTGGAGAGAGGCCAAAGACATGCAGCCCATCGCGGATTTGCGCTTCTTTGAGCTCGCAGAGATAGGCATCGAGCTTGGCTAGATCGCCATCCTCTTCGCCCGTCATGCCAACATCTTTATCAAGCCCAGTAGCCGCCGAGAGCGAGAGGATTTCATCGCGCAGATAGGTGATCCGGCGCGGATCGACGCCTGCAGCCTCATAATATTCATCCACCAGCGCTTCGAGATCGCGCAGCGGGCCATAGCTTTCGGCGCGGGTCAGTGGCGGGGTGAGGTGATCAATGATCACGGCTTGGGCGCGCCGTTTTGCTTGGGTGCCTTCGCCGGGATCGTTGACGATGAAAGGGTAGATGTGGGGCATCGGGCCGAGGATCGCCTCGGGGATACACTCTTGCGAGAGGGCGAGCGCCTTGCCGGGGAGCCATTCCAGATTGCCATGTTTTCCCATGTGAACAAGGGCTTGCGCGCCAAATTCATGACGCATCCAGAAGTAGAAAGCGAGGTAGTTATGCGGGGGAACGAGATCGGGCGAGTGGTATGTCTCGGTTGGATCGATGTTGTAACCGCGCGCGGGTTGGACGCCGACAAGCGCGTTGCCGTAGCGCAGGATCGAGAGGGCGAAGGCTTGGTCTGAAGGCTCAAAGAATGGGTCGTTTTCAGGGCTGCCCCAGCGAGATTCGATCCGTTCGCGGACCTCCCATGGCAAGGCCGCGTAGGCCTCTTTGTAGGCTTTGAGCGGCATGCGTTCGCCGCCCGTGCGGCTATTGCGATCTGTCAGCCAGTTGGTTGGCCCGGCAAGGATGCTTTGCATGAGCGCATCGGAATCAGCAGGGATATCTGCGATTGAATAGCCGTTTTGGGCGAGCAAATTAAGGGTGTGAACCGTGGCCGCCGGCGTATCGAGGCCGACGCCATTGGCAAGGCGGCCGTCCTTATTTGGGTAGTTGGCGAGGATAAGGGCGAGCTTGCGCGCCTTAGGTTTTGTTGCCCGCAGATCAGCCCAGTTGGCGGCGAGCTTTGCGACGAAATCGATGCGGTCGCCGCGCGCCATATAGGTCGCGATCGGGCATTCGGTCGCCTCGTCAAAATAGGCCTCGCCTTTGAAGCTGATCGCGCGGCTGAGGATGCGGCCATCGACCTCGGGCAGGGCGACGTTCATCGCGATATCGCGCGCGGTCAGGCCGGATGTGCTCTCGCTCCAAGCTTCCTCGGAATGCGAAGCAAGGACGACTTGGAAGACGGGCGCTTCATTGGCCGCAGGGCTTGCGAGCGGGTTGGTATTGTTGGCCGCGCCTTGGTCGGGCGAGCCGACGGCAAATGAGGTGCAATTGAGGATCACTTGAGGCGGGGCGGCTTCAAAGAGCTGGGTGAGGGTTGCCACGGAGACGGGGTCTTTGAGGGAGGCGACGAAGATTGGGAGCGGGTTAAGGCTCTGGCGCAGAAGGGATTTTACCATTCGGTTGATCGGGTTGAGGCCTGCGCCTTGGACCAAAGCGCGGTAGAAGATCAGTGGGACGATGGGCGCGCCCTCAGTCCAGTGGGATTGCGCGGTTTGGAGATCGGCAAGGCCTTCGCCGGGCCAGTAGACGCCTGCGCGCAGCAGGGGGCTGGCGGATTGGGGGCGTTCGGAGCCGTTGATAATGGCTTTGGTATAGTGGAGGAAATTGGTCGCGTTTTGCGGGCCGCCTTCAACGAGATAGGCCCAGAGCGCATCGTAATCCTCGTCTGATACTGTGGAGAGGCCGCGCAGCTCTGCATCGGGTTTGTCGTCGCCGGGGAGGGCTGCAAAGGGGATGCCTGCGGCATGGAGGTGGGCGGCGTATTGCTCAAACCCATAGCGCCAGTAGCCTGCGCCGCCAAGGATGCGCGCGACGACGATTTTGGCATGGCGCGCGCAGCTTTCAATATGCAGATCGACGGACATTGGATGGCGCAGGTGCAGCTGTGATGCGAGGCGCAGCGAGGGGGCGTCGGCCATTTCGGCGCGCGCGCCGCTGAGGGCGGCAAGCTCGGTATCGGCGGCGGAAATGAAGACGACATCTGCCGGGGTTTGGCCCAGATCGACAGGCTCAGTGCCATCATCAATTGCGCCCGGTGTTGCGGCGAGGAGGTGCATCAGATCGGGCCTTTTGTTGGGCTTTGAGGGCAGGAGCCTCCGGCGGGAGTATTTTTACCAGGAAAAGTCATGGCGCTACGCATTCTGGTTAGGGCGTGTTATGGGGGGCGAAATGGATTGAGCGAGGATTGCGCGATGGATTATTCCAAGACTAAGAATTCGAAGTTGAGCAAGGTTGGGCCGAGCTATCGCGAAGGGGCTGCTTTGGGCGGGCCGGGCAATCCGTTTGGCGGCAAGCGCGAAGTGCCTGTGATCAAGCCGATTGTGGGCAAGGCCAAGCCAAACCCCGCGCCGCAGCGCAAAGGGAAATCCCACGGCAAGGGCTGATGGGGCGCGGCTCATGAGAGCTGTTTTTCCATGAACCGGCTGTTGGGGTCTTCGGGGTAATCCGCGAAGGGGCCCCGGAAGGTAAAGCCAGCGTTTTGATAGATTTTATGGGCGGCGTGAAGGGTATCCCCTGTTTCCAAGAGCAGGCGGGGGATGGCTTTGGCGCGCGCTATTGTTTCGAGTTCTTCGAGCAGTATTGAGCCGAGGTTTGCGCCGCGCGCATCTGGCGCGACAAACATCGATTTGATCTCGCCGTAGTCTGGATACAGCGCGATGGCGGCGCATCCGACGGCTTTTTTGGCGCGGGTTGCGAGCAGGAAGCAGATATGAGGCGCGGCAAGGGCATCAGCGCCGAGGTAGTGATTGCTTTCAGCGGGATAGAGGCTGTTCATCAGGGCATGGTGTTGGCGCAGAAGAGCTGTTGCGCCCTCGCTGCGCGGATCACTGGCCTTTATGATGATTGGCTCGCTCACGCCTGTAGGGCTGCCGTGATGGCCGCTTGATCAAGGCCTGCTTGACCGATGACAACAAGGCGGGTTTCGCGCGGCGCTGTGCCGAAGGGCTGATCGAAATAGGTATCAACGCGCGGCCCAACCGCTTGGAGCGTGAGGCGCATAGGTTTGCCCTCGATTGCCACGAAGCCTTTGAGGCGCATGATATCATGGGCGCGGATCACATCAGAGACTTGATTGGCAAAGGCTGCGCCATCAATGATTTCGCCGCGTGTAACAACGAAGCTTTCAAACTCATCATGGCCGTGTTCGTGATGATGATCGTCGTGGTCGTCCGCTTCTTCGTCATCGTCATGGTGATGATGGTGGTGGATTTCGTGGCGGGCAGAAATATCGCCCTCGGCGCCGGCATTTCGGCCAAGCAGCACATCAATTGGCAGAGCGCCCATTGAGGCACGCACGACTTGGACGCCTTCGCGGGCCTCAGATTTGAGGCGGGCGGTGAGCGCGGCAGCGGCTGTTTCGCCGAGCAGATCGGATTTGTTGACGATGATCATATCCGCGCAGGCAATTTGATCTTCAAACAGCTCGCTGAGCGGCGTTTCATGATCGAGGTTTTCATCGAGTTTGCGCTGCGCATCGACGGCGGCAACATTATGGGCAAAGCGCCCCTCTTCGACAGCCAGCCCATCCACAACAGTGATCACGCTATCAACGGTCACGCGGGTCGAAATTTGCGGCCAGTTGAAGGCGCGCACCAAGGGCTGAGGCAGGGCAAGGCCGGAGGTTTCAATCACGATATGATCGGGCGCGTTTTCCCGGGCGAGCAGTTTTTCCATCGTCGGGATGAAATCGTCGGCCACAGTGCAGCAAATGCAGCCATTGGACAGCTCCATGATATCGTCCTCGGTGCAGGTCTCGTCGCCGCAGCCTTTGAGGATATCCCCGTCAACGCCGAGATCGCCAAACTCGTTGATAATCAAAGCGATACGCTTGCCGTTAGCATTGGCGAGCATGTGGCGGATCAGGGTTGTTTTGCCGGCTCCGAGGAAACCTGTGACGACGGTGGCGGGGATTTTAGCGGCCATGTTAGGCTCCGATTATTGGGGCAGGGCGGGCCTGCGAATTGCGGGTGCGGCGCGCGGATTGGGGGCGGGCCGCAAGGATTTAGGCTGGCGATTGGCGCGACCAGAAATGGCCTGCGAGGCTTCCCAGAAGCACCCAGCTGATCGCCGCGACGCCCAGTGTTCGGGTCGCAAAAAGCGCGGACAATTCGGGGGGTGCGACGCCGTAATAGGTATCGATTTGGGGCGCGCCAAAAACATGGGGCGCCGCGATAATCAGAGCAGCGCCAAGCTTGGCCCAAGGGTTCTTAATCACCATCGCACAGATCAGCCCGCCTGCGGTCGCAAGCACGGTCGCGATCCACCAGATTTGGCGATCCTCAAGCACTGCGCCAACCGTTCCCGGCAATTCCGGCGCAAGGCCAAAAGCGGGGGCAAGGTGCAAGGAGGCAAAACCGATCAAGCCCCAGATAAGCCCGCCGCTTGCTTTGATATGCAAATCGCGCATCTCTGCGATCGCAAAGCCCGCAGTAAGCAGCAGCGCAAAGCCCGAATAGGCCAGAATGTTGAACGAGATCGTCAGCAGATGGCGCGCATCGTCAAGCGTATAGCTCGGCGCTCCGGCTTTGCTTTGCGGCGAGCCGTTGGTGGCGAAATGCAGGCGTGCGCCTTTTTCGTATAGTTCGCCCTCAAGCAAAAGCGGCGTGACGAACAGGAATTGCAGCGCAGCTGAAATCAAGCCAACGGCAAGGCCAGCAAACAGAGCGCTGGCAAACATCCGTTTGGTCATTGGATTAGTGGCAGGGGAAGGCGATGGCGTGGCGTTGATCGTGCGCGCTATCGTGCAGGACCGAGCCTTGCGCGAAACCAGCCGCAAAGATCAAAAACAGGCCGGCAAGCGCCGCTGTTGCGATTGGCAATACAGCCGATGTTGCGCCTGTGAGATCTTGCGCAGGGGCGGTTGCGGCAATCGCTTTGGTCTTATGTGTCATCAAATTCACTCCGATAAACCGTCATCCCCGACGGTTGGGTTTTCATTGCACACGGCTGGTCTCCTGGCTTGCGGGTCATCGCACTTGGTTCACCTTCCCAGAGCGTTTTCGCTCCAGTGGTTATTGAACCAGCGCTCGCCACTTACAGTCGCGGGGGCGGCTGCGGCATCGGGCCCCTGATTGGGTCACCCTCACTGCATTCCCATTTCTCCCCGGTCCGCTTAGCAGACATATTCGGGGAACCATGCCTGCCTGTTCTGTGGCATCGGGCGGGATCGGTCAAGGGCGGATCGTGAAATGTGCAGTTTGGTCGCGGCTAAGGATTGATGCATTGGGCGGTGGTTTTCAGCCAGGGCCGCGCGCAAAATCGCCCAAAAGGCGCGAAAATCGCAAGATGTTGTGGATAAGTCTTCGGTTGGGGGCTTCTGTTGGGGGTGTGGCGTTGACTCCCTGCGCGCCTATGGCAGATGCTTTAGGGCCTAGGGGAATCACGAGGGTCGCCTTTTGCGTTTTAACAAACTCCGCCTGAACGGCTTCAAAAGCTTTGTCGATCCGACCGATTTGATTATCGCGGATGGGCTTACGGGCGTTGTGGGGCCGAATGGTTGCGGGAAGTCGAATCTCTTGGAGGCGCTGCGCTGGGTGATGGGCGAAAACCGCCCCACGGCGATGCGCGGCGGCGGTATGGAAGATGTGATCTTTGCGGGCGCCTCGACCCGGCCCGCGCGCAACTTTGCCGAAGTTGGCCTGTTTATTGATAACTCTGAGCGCCTTGCCCCAAGCGGCTTTAACGAGAGCGATGGGCTTGAGATTATTCGCCGGATCACGCGCGATGCGGGCTCGGCTTATAAGGTCAACGCCAAGGACGTGCGCGCGCGCGATGTGCAGATGTTGTTTGCGGATGCCTCAACGGGCGCGCATTCGCCCGCGCTTGTGCGCCAAGGGCAGATATCTGAGTTGATCAACGCCAAGCCGAAGAACCGCCGCCGTATTTTGGAAGAAGCGGCCGGGATTTCGGGCCTGTACCAGCGCCGCCATGAGGCCGAGTTAAAGCTAAAGGGCGCCGAGACAAACCTCACCCGCGTTGACGATGTGATTGAGCAATTGGCCGCGCAATTGGGGCAGTTGGCCCGCCAAGCCCGGCAAGCCGCGCGCTACCGTGAGATCGGCGATGAGCTGCGCCGCGCCGAAGGCTTGCTGCTGTATCGCCGCTGGCGCGAGGCCGATGAAGCACGCCAAGAAGCGGGCGAAATCCTAACCGAACGCACCCGCCAGGCTGGCGAGGCCGAGCGCCTTGCCCGCGAAGGCAGCAAGGCCCGCGAAGCGCGCGAGGCCGCCTTGCCGCCGCTGCGCGAAGAAGAAGCGATTGCCGCGGCTGTTTTGCAGCGCCTCACCGTTCAGCGCGATACGCTAACGGATGAAGAGGCGCGCGCCGTTGAAATGATCGAGACGCTGGAGCGGCGGATTGCTCAGCTTGCGGCAGATGGCGAGCGCGAAGAATCGCTGAACCGGGATGCAGGCGAGACAATTGAGCGGCTTGAATGGGAGGCGCGAGAGCTTACCAAAGCGGGCGAAGGCCATGCGACCAAGCTTGAAACCGCCGCCGGGATTTCCGCCGAATCTGCTGATATTTTGCAGGACCGCGAAAGCACGCTGAGCGAGTTGACCGAAGACGTTGCCCGCCTTGCCGCCCGTCATCAAGCCGCGCATCGCCTGCTCGAAGACAATCGCAAAATGATGAGCCGCGCAGAGGGCGAGGCAGAGCGCGCCCGTGAAGCGGTCACCGCCTCCAAAGATGCGCTCGCGCGTTCAGCCACCGACTTTGAAGCCGCCGAAAAGGCGCAAACAGCCGCGACCGCCGCCGCCGAGGCCGCCGAAGCCGCGCTTGTTGCCGCCGATGAAGCGCGCAGCGAAGCCCAGTTGCGCGAAGCCGATGCCCGCGCGGGCCGCTCAGAGGCCGAGGGCGAAGTAAATGCTTTGCGCGCCGAAGTTGGTGCCTTGGCTAAGTTGGTCGAGCGCGACACTGCCGAGGGCGGACATGTCCTTGATATGTTGCGCGTTGAGGCGGGCTATGAGGCGGCGCTTGGTGCCGCACTGGCCGATGATCTTCGCGCGCCCGCTGTGGGCAAAGATGCGCCCTCCGGCTGGGCCAGCTTGCCCGGTTATACAGACGCGCAAAGCCTGCCGAGCGGCGTTCGTGCGCTTACGAATTACGTCAGCGTACCGGAGGTCTTGGTGCGCCGTATGGGCCAAGTCGGGCTTGTCGATCGCGATCAGGGCGCGGCCCTTCAGGCCGATCTCTTGCCCGGCCAGCGGCTCGTCTCCATAGAGGGCGATCTTTGGCGCTGGGACGGTTTTCGCGCCGGGGCCGAAGACGCACCATCGGCGGCGGCCCTTCGCCTCAAACAGCTCAACCGCCTTGAAGAACTCAAGCAAGAATTGGTCGGCGCGACGGCCCGTTTTGATGGCGCGCTGGCCGCACATACCCTGCTGCGAGACGAGCTGACAAAAGCCACCGAGGCAGACCAAGCCGCCCGCAACGCCCGCCGCGATGCAGATCGCGCCGTCTCTGACGCCTCGCGCGCTTTGAGCCGTGCCGAAGCCGATCGCAACATCGCTTCGGGCAAATTGGAAAGCCTCAGCCTCGCTGTTTCGCGCCATGAAGAAGAGGCGATGTCGGCCCGCACCCGCCTTAAAGAAGCCGAAACCGCTGTGGCGGCTTTGCCCGATCTGGCGGCGGCGCGAGGCGAAGTCGAAGACGTCAAAATGACCGTTGAAGCCGCACGGATGACGATGATGGCCAAACGCTCGGCCCATGATGAAATCCGCCGCGAAGGCGAGGCCCGCACGCGCCGCTCGCAAGAAGTGACCAAGGAAGTATCCGGCTGGCGCCACCGTCTCGAGACTGCCGAAAAACGCATCGCTGAATTGGGCGAGCGCAAGCAAGCTTCCGAGGCAGAACTCAAAGAGGCCTCCGCCGCCCCAGCTGAGATCAAAGCCAAACGCGAAGAACTCAACGGCGCGATTGCTCAGGCCGAAGCACGGCGCGCCAAATCGGCCGATGGGCTGGCCTTGGGCGAGGCGGCCCTGCGCGAAGCAACCATGACCGAGCGCGAAGCAGAACGCCTTGCTGGCGAGGCCCGCGAAGCCCGCGCCCGCGCCGAGGCCCGCTCAGATGCGGCGCGAGAAACCGTTTCCGCCGCCGCCGAGCGCATTCAAGAAGAGCAAGAAGTCAGCCCGCAAAAACTGCTCGAAACGCTTGACGCTGATCCCGAAAAAATGCCCGCCTCTGAGGCAATCGAGAACGACGTTAACCGGCTCAAACGTCTGCGCGATGCGCTTGGCGCTGTGAACCTTCGCGCCGAGGAAGACAGCAAAGAAGTGCGCGAAGAACATGATCTTCTGGTCTCCGAAAAAGCCGATCTCGAAGAGGCGATCAAAAAGCTACGGACTGGGATTTCCTCGCTCAACCGCGAAGGCCGCGAACGTCTGCTCACCGCCTTCGAGCAAGTGAATGCGAACTTTTCAAACCTCTTTACCCATCTCTTTGGCGGCGGCGAGGCTAAGCTCGTATTGGTCGAATCTGATGATCCTTTGGAAGCCGGCCTTGAGATCATGTGCCAGCCGCCGGGCAAAAAACTCAGCACGCTCAGCTTGCTTTCGGGTGGCGAACAAACACTCACGGCGCTCGCGCTGATCTTTGCGGTCTTCCTCGCAAATCCCGCGCCGATCTGTGTCCTCGATGAGGTCGACGCGCCGCTTGATGATGCCAATGTTACGCGCTTTTGCGATATGCTCGATGAAATGGCCCGCCAAACCGATACGCGCTTTTTGGTGATCACTCACCACGCGGTTACGATGGCCCGCATGGATCGCCTCTTTGGCGTCACCATGGCCGAACAAGGCGTGAGCCAACTCGTCTCCGTCGATCTCAAAAAGGCCGAGGCTCTGGTGGCTTAAACCCATCTTCGCAGTTGTCCAAATATCCCCGCCGGAGGCAAATCCAAGACCCGCTGCGCCAGCCTACAGGCGTTTTAGCAATTCCGCCGTTGGCCAAGCATCCGCTGCAAGCCCAAGCCGCTGCTGCTCTTTTTGAACCGCCTCGCGGGTGCGCGCGCCCAAAATGCCATCAATCTTGCCAACATTATATCCGCGTGCAGCAAGCTTTTTCTGCAGCGATTTCATCTGTGAATCGGTTAGCCCTGGATCAGGATTGCCCGCATCAAAGACCTGCCCGCCGATAAGCCGCGTGGCAAAATAGGCCGCGGTGGTTACATAAACATAGCTCTGGTTCCATTCGAAATAGACCCGGTAATTGGGATAGGCGAGAAAAGCCGGACCATGGCGCCCCTCGGGCAAAAGCACCGAAGCAGGCAGGCCTTTGGCGGCGAAATTACCGCTGCGTGGCCGCACCCCCATTTGCGCCCATTGCTCAGGCGTGAGGCGCGTGCGCAGGCCCGTTTTGCTCCAATCAAGCCCCTCTGGCACGACGATTTCTTGCAACCATGGCTCATTCGCCCGCCACCCCAATGCGTGCAGCATCTTAGCGCCTGATAAAAGCGCATCGGGCGCGGATGTTTTGAGCGAAACATGCCCGTCACCGTCGCCATCCATGCCGTTCTCTAGGATGTCTGCGGGCAGCATTTGTACCATGCCGATCTCGCCAGCCCATGCGCCTTTTGTGCTTGTCGGGCTAAAATCGCCGCGCTCAAAAAGCTCTAGCGCCGAGAGAACTTGCGGCTGAAAAAGCTCCGGGCGACGGCAATCATGCGAAAGAGTTAGAAGCGCGTCGAGCGTGTTAAAATCGCCCTGAACGGCGCCGTAATCGGTTTCCAATGCCCAAAAGGCCAAAAGAACGCCGCGGTTCACGCCGTAATCCCGCTCAATCCTGTCGAATACGGATTTGTAACGCGCCGCATTGGCTTTGCCGTTGTTGATCCGGTTTGGGCTGATCACACGGCGGGCAAAATCGGTAAAGCCCATTTTGAACACGCCCTGCGCGCGATCAGCTTTCAAGACGGCCGGGTCTTGGCGCGCGGAGGCAAAGAACTTGTCGACATTGGCGCGTGTATGGCCGGCGGCAATGGCTTCGGATTTCATCGCGTTCACAAAGGTTGAAAAACTGCCGCCACAGGGCGCGGACTGGGCGAGGTTGGCCCCCAGAAGAAGGGCGGCGAGGGCAGGCAAGAGGCGCATGAAATATCCTTCGAAACAATACCGGGTCACCCTAACAGCCTGAATCTTCTAGGCAAGAAGCTGGGCGATCAACAAGGCGGCAACTGCGGTGAAAAGCCCTAAAGTCCAAGCGCGCCAAAGCTGGGCAATCGCGGCTTCGATTTGTGGGGCGCCGGGCGCACGATCGCCGCCCTCATTGACCCATGGAAATTCACGCATCTCGCCCTCATAGCTGCGCGGCCCGCTGAGCGCGACACCAAGCGTGCGCGCCATTGCGGCCTCGGGCCAGCCAGCATTTGGCGAGCGGTGCAGCTTGGCATCCGTATAGACGCCGCGAAAAGAATCGCGCGGTCCCGAATAGGCGATCAGAACCGCAGAGAGGCGCGCCGGGATCAGATTAAGCAGATCATCAAAGCGCGCGGCGGCCCAGCCAAAAGCCTCAAGGCGCGGCGTGCGATAGCCGACCATACTGTCGGCGGTATTGGTTATTTTATAGATCAACAGGCCGGGCAGCCCGCCGATGAGAAACCAAAATGCAGGGGCAATCACCCCGTCTGAGAAATTTTCAGCGCCGCTTTCAATGGCCGCGCGGGCAACGGCGGCGCCATCCATATCTGCTGTGTCGCGGCCCACAATCATCGCCACAGCATCGCGCCCTTCTTTGAGGCTATTGCGCAGGCCTTTGGCAACATCACGCAGATGATCGACAAGCGAACGCTGCGCCAAAAGTATGGCAAGGACGAGCACTTCTGCTACATGGGTTGGCAAGGCTTTGAGGAGCAGGCCAAGCGCGCCGGTCCCAAGAACAAGCGCCAACATCACAGCGATCCCAAGCAATTTGCGCCGCTTGGGCGCATGCGAAAGATCGTTGAAACGGATTTCAAGCCTGCTGATCAGGCGACCCATAAGAACGGCAGGGTGCGGCGCGCGCGACCAGATCCACTTTGGCTCTCCAAGGAGGGCATCAAGGGCGGCGGCGAGGGCAAAAACAATAATCATAACAGGGCAGTTTCGAGTTGGTTCCAACCGCTCTTTTTGGGAAGGCCAAGGCGGATAAGGCTTTGAGAATATGGGAAAATACGGCTCCAAATATGCGCTTTGGCGAGACGGTTTTGAAAAGCAGTGGCATCGCGAACGTCGTAAAGGCGGAACAGATCGGTGCCGCCGATAAGGGCGCTGTGCGGGGCCATTAAAGCATCAAGCCTGGCGGCGTCGATGGCGAGGCGCGCCCGCGCTTCATCAGCCCAAATTGTATCCCGTAAAGCGCGTGTCCCGATCTCGATGGCTGGGCCGGAGGCCGCCCAAGGGCCAAGCAGATCGTTTAAAGAAGCCGCGCCGTTTTCCAGCGTTTCAGGGTGCGCGATGGCAAAGCCAAGGCGCAGCCCGGCAAGGCCCCAGAATTTGCCGAAACTTTTGAGGATGATTGTGCCGGGTGCTGCACTCTTGGCGATCAGGCTTTGGCCCGGCATGACATGGCAAAAACTCTCGTCGATGATCGTCAGCGGAGCTGCGCCTTGGGGATTTGCGAGGCGGCCATCGGGATTGTTGGGATGGACAAAAACCTCCGCCTCAATCCCTGTCGCGGCGTGATCCAAAACCTCCCAACCAGCGGCGGCAAAAGCGGCGGCATGTTCGTTATAGGTTGGCGTTTGGATCGAGACGCGCCCTATTGGACGCAGATGCGGGATGCGCGCGATGATGGCCGAGGCGCCGTGGGCGGGGATGATTTGCGCCTCATCCGGCACATTCCAGAACTGGCGCGCGGCATCGACAAGCGCGCGCTGTGCGTTTTGGTCGGGCAGGACTTCCCAAGCTTGAGCCGAGATTTCGCCGACGGGGTATGGCTCTGGATTGATGCCGGTCGAAAGATCAATCCAGTCAGCGCGCGCGCCACCAAACTCGGCAATCGCAGCATCAAGACCGCCGCCATGATCGCGCGGCGATTTTGCGGGCTGGGCCACGCTATGCGCCTTCGGGAAGCGGCGGGTGGCGGGTCACGAAATGCCCCTTAACCCCTTGGGGCCATTCACGATATGGCACTTGGCCCGTATCGGATGCGGCATGTTTGGCGGCGTAATCTACGATCGCTTCGGCATCCTCAACCGAGCCTTCAAAGCGCCCCAAAGTATAGGCCAATTTGCCCGCGGCTTGGACGGCGATATTGCAGCTGTGATCACAGCCCATCAGGCAGGAAACGCGGCGTGTTTTGATATCTGTGCGGCCAGAGGCGGCGGCCTCAACAGCATGGGCGAGCTTTTCGCCATCCGTTTGGCCCGCCGTTTCGGCGTCCCAATCGTCGCGTTTGCATGTATCGCAAATGGTTATCCAAGTTGCCAATTTTCCGCTCTCCTTGCCTCATGAATACGCGTTCAAGCGGATTTTTGCTTGCCATGCAAGGCCCGGTAGATTTTCGCGGCTCATTACGTTTGAGTTAACCATTGTTTAGGGCTTTGATAAGACTCTGTCTTCACGGACCGACCGAACACATGGAACAGAATGCCCACAATGAAAGTCTTGATTGTTCAGAGCAAGCACGAGCTAGGCCGCGTTTGGCAGCGACATTTGGCGCGCCAAGGTTGTGAGGTTGTGCTTGCGAGCAATGAGGACGAGGCCATTTGCGATCTGCGAAAACGGTCTGTGGATGTGGTTGTGCTTGATCTGGTGTTGGAGGGGGGCGGCGCGTTTTCTGTTGCTGATTTTGCCGCCTATCGCCACCCGGAGGCCAAGGTCATTTTTGTGACCAATACGCGCTTTTTCTCGGATGGGTCGATCTTTCAGCACATCACCAATGCGGCCGCCTTCCTGCCGACCGAGACCTCGCTTGAGGATCTCAGCGCGGTTGTTGGGCATCACTGCCCAAGGCCAAAAGCCGCGGCGGGCTAGCTAGCCGCGTCCATGCGGCGCCAGCCAATCGATAGCGGGGCCAATGGGCACGATGCGATGAGGGTTGATGGTGTCGTGGCTATAGTAATAGTGGCGCGTGATGTGATCGAAATTGACTGTCTCGGCCACGCCTTCCCATTGATAGAGTTCGCGCGCATAGGCCCAAAGATTGGGATAATCGACGAGGCGTTTGCGATTGCATTTGAAGTGCCCGTGATAGACCGGATCAAAGCGAAACAGGGTCGTGACAAGGCGCCAATCGGCCTCGGTGATTTGATTACCCATCAGGTAGCGATTTGTTTTTAGACGAGTTTCCAGCCAATCGAGGCTATCAAAAAGCGGGCCAACGGCGGCTTCATAGGCGCGCTGCGTCGTGGCAAATCCCGCTTTGTAAACGCCGTTATTGACCGTGTCATAGATGCGCGCGTTTACGGATTCGATCTCGTCGCGCAATTCTTGGGGCCAGAAATCGAGCGAGTTGCCAGTGATCCCATCAAAGGCGGAATTGAGCATGCGGATGATCTCGGCGCTCTCGTTTGAGACGATGGTTTGGCGCTGTTTGTCCCAAAGGATCGGGACGGTCACGCGGCCAGAGATATTGGGATCGGCGCGCAGGTATACGTCGCGGGCAAAGGGCATGTCATAAAGCGTATCGCCCGTGGCGCCGGGGAAATTGGTCGCGAATGTCCAGCCGTCGGATAGCATGTCGGGGTGCACCACAGAGATGCTGATATGATCTGTGAGGTCTTTGAGGGCGCGAAAGATCAATGTGCGATGCGCCCATGGGCAGGCGAGCGAAACATATAGATGATAACGCCCCGATTCGGCCTTGAACCCGTCGGTTCCGCTTGGGCCTTTGCTGCCATCGGGGGTAATCCAGTTGCGAAATGTGGTGACGCTGCGTTTGAATGCGCCGCCTGTTTCATCGGTGTCGTACCACTGATCAATCCACTCGCCGTCTTTCAGAAAACCCATCTTCGCGCTCCTTTATGCTTGGGGGTAGAGATAACCTGAGCGCTGGCGCAGGGAAACCGCTGGGAATGCGCATCTACTCTGCGCTGATGCACAGAGGTCGGCCCGTCCCTGGCGCTTGGTTGGTCTGGATATTTTGGCTTAAGGGTTTGCGCCGATCCGCCCATGCCCTTATACCCCAATGAAACGACGCCCAACCGGGCCAGAGAGGTTGGCAGCGCAGGGATCGACCCAGATAGGGGATCACACCGCTGCATCGTTTGAATTGTCCGACCTCTTTGCGCCTGCGCTGCGGCTTTTGCTGCCATAAGAGAGGACATTTTCATGCGCTTTGCTTTGCTTTCATCAATCTCGTTCGTTCTGGGCCTTTTCGCCGGGCCGCTTGCCGCGCATCCGGGGCATTTGGTCGATCAGTTGGGCCATGATCATTGGGTCGCTGGTGCGGCGGCGGGGGCGGCGATTGCGATTGCGCTTTGGGGCGCGCTCAAGGGCAAATCGGGCGAAAATTCCAGCGATGAAGACGTAGAAGAGGGCGCAGAGCCCGTCCCACAGGAGGCCTGAGCATGGCAAAAACCGGCGTAATGATCTGCGGGCATGGCTCGCGCAGCCAAGCGGCGGTTGATGAATTTGCTGTGTTGGCGCAGAAATTGCCCGCGCTTTTGCCGAGCGATTGGATGGTCGATTATGGCTATCTCGAGTTTGCCAATCCGGTGATCCGCGACGGGCTAGACCGGCTGCGGGATGCGGGCTGCGATCGGATTTTGGCCGTTCCGGGGATGCTTTTGGCGGCGATGCATTCCAAGAATGATATCCCAACGGTGCTTAATACTTATGCCGCCAAGAACGGCATCGAAGTGCGTTATGGGCGCGAGCTTGGGGTCGATCCCAAGATGATTGCGGCGGCCGGTGCGCGCATTCAAGCGGCGGTTGATGCGGCCAATGCAGAGCACGGGGACGTGCCTTTGGAAGAGACATGCCTTGTTGTGATCGGGCGTGGCGCGTCTGATCCGGATGCCAACGGCAACGTCGCCAAAATTGCGCGGATGCTGCATGAGGGGCTTGGTTTTGGCTGGTGTGAAGTGGGTTATTCCGGGGTTACTTTTCCCCTGGTTGAGCCATGTTTGGCCCATGCGGCAAAGCTCGGATATAAGCGCATCGTCGTTTTCCCGTATTTCCTTTTTACCGGCATTTTGATTGATCGTATTTATGGTTTCACCGATCAGGTGGCGGCTGCCAATCCCGGCATACAATTCATCAAAGCGGGTTATCTTGGCGATCACGATCAAGTTCTGGCGACTTTCGCTGAGCGGATCACAGAGCAGGTCGGAGAGATCCCCCCGCCCAATTGTGCGATGTGCAAATACCGCACCCAAGTACTTGGTTTTGAAGCCGAAGTTGGCGCCGTGCAGGAAAGCCATCATCACCATGTTGAAGGGCAAGGCGCCTCTGCCCCCGGCTCGAATGTCGAAGATTGCGCGCTTTGCGAGAGCTTTTGCACCGGCGAATGCCGCCTTGAAATGGGTGATCACCATCACGATCACAGCCACGATCACGGCCATTCCCATAGCCACGGCGACAATCACGGGCACAGCCATTCGCATGATCATTCCCATGATCACGCGCATCCAGAATACCCTCATGCCAAACATCCCCATGGCCCCGAAAGCGCGCGCAAGAAATGATCGTATTAGGCGGGCGCGTGGTTGAGTTATTGGCTTCGAGCCGAACCGCGCGTCACACCATTTTTGCCCCATCAGCAAGGCTCCAATATGCGCCCCTATGAGAAAAATCCCGCCGCGATCTATGCGCAAAGCTTTGCCACCGTGCGTAAAGAGGCCCGCCTTGAACGGTTCCCCAACGGGCTTGATGCGCTGGCGATCCGGTTGATCCATGCTTGCGGGATGGTGGATGTTGCGGATCGGCTGGCGTTTAGCCCTGATGCTTATATCGCTGGTCACGCGGCCTTGATGCGCGGCGCGCCTGTTTTGTGCGATTGCGAAATGGTCGGCGCTGGGATTATCCGGCGCTATCTGCCTGCGCAAAACGAGGTGATCATCACGCTCAATAATGATGAGACGCCCGCGCGCGCAGCCGAAATTGGCAACACCCGCTCGGCGGCGGCTGTTGAGGCTTGGCTGCCTCATCTTGAGGGCGCGGTCGTGGCCATCGGCAATGCGCCAACGGCTCTGTTTCATCTGCTTGAACTGCTCGATCAAGGCGCGCCCAAACCAGCCGTCATCCTTGGGTTTCCGGTCGGATTTGTTGGCGCTGCGGAAAGCAAAGCCGAGCTGGCGCGCGATCCTAGGGGGTGCGAATTCGTTGCCCTTCGTGGGCGGCGCGGCGGCTCTGCAATAGCCTCTGCGGCGGTGAATGCTTTGGCGGCGGGCCTGCCGGAGATCGCGAAATGAGCGCGGATTTGGGCCAGCCTTGGCTGCATATTATCGGCATCGGTGAAGAGGGCGTTGCAGGGCTTTTGCCTGCTACACGCGCGGTTTTGAATGCGGCAGAAGTGATCATCGGCGGAGATCGGCACCATCAGCTTGCACCGGAATTTGCCGGCGAGCGGATCGCATGGCCCTCGCCGTTTGATGCGCTGATCACGACGTTGCAAGGGCTGTGCGGGCGGCGGGTTGTTGTTCTGGCGACAGGCGATCCGCTTTGGTTTTCTGTGGGCGCGCGCATTGGGCGCTCCATCGCGCCAGCTGAGATAACCTATCATCCGCAGCTTTCCGCCTTTCAATTGGCCGCCGCGCGAATGGGCTGGTCGATGGCGGATGTGGAGCAACTTACGGTGCATGGGCGCCCGGTTGAAACGATGATTGCCTTCATCCAACCGGACCAAAAATTGCTGATCCTCACAACGGGCGCAGAGACTCCGGCCCAGATCGCCGCCTTTCTTGCAGCGCGCGGTTTTGGCGCTTCGAAAATCACCGTTCTTGCAAATATGGGCGGCGATAAAGAGGCGCGTTTTGAAGGGGTTGCGGGTACTTGGAACGAAGTTGTTCCGCCGTTTAATACTATGGCGGTTGAGTGTATCGCCGCGCCGGATGCCGCCCTTTTGCCGCGTGTTCCGGGCCTATCGGATGATCTGTTCCAATCAGACGGCACGATGACAAAACGCGAAGTACGGGCCGCCACTTTGGCCAAACTGATGCCAATGCGCGGCGCGCTTTTGTGGGATGTTGGGGCGGGGTCGGGATCGGTCGGGATCGAGTGGATGCGCGCGGCGCGCTATGCCCGCGCCATCGGAATTGAGCCGCGCGCAGATCGCCGTGCCATGGCCGGAGCCAACGCATTGGCGCTGGGTACGCCGCGCCTTGAGATCATTGAGGGCCGCGCGCCGGAGGCATTCGCTGGCCTGCCCGCGCCGGACGCAATTTTCATCGGCGGAGGCATGGATAGCGCCGTTTTTGAGGCGGCTTTTGCGGCGCTCAAGCCTTTGGGGCGTTTGGTGGCCAATGCGGTCACACTTGAGAGCGAAGCCCAGCTTATCGCGCTGCACAAAGCCCACGGTGGCGATCTGGCGAAAATCTCTGTGATGCGCGCCGAACCTGTTGGGCGGCTCACAGGATGGCGCCCCTCGATGCCGGTAACGCAGTGGAGCATGATCAAGCGATGAGCGGCACTTTATATGGCGTGGGGCTTGGCCCGGGCGACCCAGACTTGATGACCTTGAAGGCGGCGCGCTTGATCGCTGCGGCGAAGGTGATTGCCTATCCAACCCTTGCGGGCGCCGAGAGCTTTGCGCGCCAGATAGCTGCCGAATTCATCGCGCCGGACGCGCAAGAAATCGCCATGGATGTGCCGATGGTGGTTGAGCGCGGACCTGCGCGCGCGGCCTATGATAAGGGCGCGGATGAGATCGCAAAGGCGCTTGAAGCCGGGCAAGACGTTGTGTGCTTATGTGAGGGAGATCCGTTCTTTTACGGCTCATTTATGTATTTATTTGATCGACTGGCTGGCCGCTTTGCTGTTGAGGTTGTGCCTGGGGTCTCCTCGATTACGGCCTGTGCGGCAGCCGCGCATTTGCCGCTTGTTTCGCGCAACGAGGTTCTTACCGTTTTGGCAGGGCCTTTGCCCGAGGCTGATTTGGCCGCCGGATTGGCGCAGGCCGATGCTGTTGCGATCATGAAAGTTGGTCGCCACCTACCGAAAATTCGCCGGGTGATCGAGGCCGCAGGGCTGACCGATCGCGCGACCTATGTTGAGCGCGGCACACTCAAAGCGCAGATTGTTCTGCCGCTCAAAGATGTGCCTCTAACCGCCCCCTATTTCTCGATGATCCTGATCCGAAAAGAGACAGCCCTATGAATGATCCCGTTATCCTTTGCCTCAATGCTTCCGGCGAGGCGACCGCCGCGCGCATTGCCGCCCTTATCGGCGCGAAAGTGCATGGCCGCGAGGGGCGCGTTGGCAAGGCGGATGCTTATTTCCCCAACGCTTTGGATCATGCGCGCGATTTGTTTGCCGCAGGGGTTCCGATTATCGGGGTCTGTGCGAGCGGGATTTTGATCCGCGCGGTTGCGCCTTTGCTGGCGGATAAACGGGCAGAGCCGCCGGTTCTTTCCGTTTCGGACGACGGCGAGGTTGTTATTCCGCTGCTTGGTGGGCATCGCGGCGCGAACCGTTTGGCGCGCGAAATTGCCGATGGTTTGGGTTCGAAGGCTGCGATCACGACGGCGGGCGATTTGGCGATTGGGGCCGCGCTTGATGTGCCGCCTTTGGGCTATCGTTTGGCCAACCCTGAGGACGCGAAAGAGGCGATGGCCGCGCTTCTTTCTGGCGCGGGCGTTGGGATTGAGGGCGACAACATATTTGATATTCCGGATCAGAATGGCGCGGTAAAGCTGTGTGTAACGGATAAACCCGTTGCCGGGAGCGGCTCGAAACTTGTGTATCACCCGCAGCAATATGTGCTTGGGGTCGGCTGTGCGCGCGGCGCAGATGCGGGCGAGCTTTGGGCGCTTGTTGAGGGCGAATTGGCGCGTGCGGGGATTGCCGCTGGCGCAATTGCCGCCGTGGCGACGCTTGATTTGAAAGCGGATGAGCCTGCGATGAATTCGCTGGCGGCACGGCTTGGGGTTCCTTTGCGGGTGTTTACGGCCGTAGAGCTTGAAGCGGAGGCGGCGCGTTTGGCCAATCCATCGGATGTGGTGTTTGCCGGAGTTGGCTGTCACGGGGTGAGCGAAGGGGCGGCTTTGGCTTGCGCTGGGGCGGACGCGACGTTGGCGCTTGAGAAGGCCAAGACGGCCAACTGCACCTGTGCATTGGCGAAAGCGGATGCGCCGATAACCGAGTTGCGGGGCCGCGCGCGCGGGCGTTTGACTGTGCTTGGGATTGGGCCAGGGCAGGCGGCTTGGCGGACCCCGGAAGTATCGCAATTTGTTGCTCAGGCGGATGAATTGGTTGGTTATGGGTTGTATATTGATCTTCTCGGGCCGCTTGCGCATGGCAAGACGCGTTCTGATTTCCCGCTTGGTGGGGAAGAGGATCGCTGCCGTTATGCGCTTGAGCGGGCGGGCGAGGGGCATAATGTTGCGCTGATTTGTTCGGGGGATGCGGGCATTTATGCGATGGGGGCTTTGGTTTTTGAGCTTCTGGATCGCGGGCCAGAGGCGCAGGGGGTAACGGATGCGGCGCGCCGGGTTGAGGTTATTTGTTCGCCGGGTGTTTCGGCGCTTCAGGGGGCGGCGGCGCGGGCCGGGGCGCCACTGGGCCATGATTTCTGCGCGATTTCCCTGAGTGATTTGCTGACACCGCGGACGGATATTTTGCGCCGTTTGAAGGCGGCAGCTGAGGGCGATTTTGTCATCGCGTTTTACAATCCGGTCTCCAAAACACGGCGCACGCTTTTGGCTGAAGCGCGGGACATTCTGCTGGAGCATCGCCCGGCCGATACGCCTGTGATGCTCGCGAGCTCTTTGGGGCGTCCGGAAGAGCATGTGCGTTATCGTCGTTTGGCGGATTTGCAGGTTGATGAGGTCGATATGTTGACGGTCGTTTTGATCGGCTCGTCGAACTCGAAATTGGCGGCTTTGGGCGAGGGGCCGCGGATGTATACGCCGCGGGGCTATGCACGCAAGATTGACGGGGATTTGGCGGGATGAACGGCAGATTTGAGTATTTGAGCCAAGAAAAAATGAGATTGTTGGGAGCGGGCGCGTGAAGGTTTATTTTATTGGGGCGGGGCCGGGCGATCCGGAGCTTTTGACGCTGAAGGCGCAGCGGGTGATTGGGGAATGTCCTGTGTGCCTTTATGCGGGGTCTTTGGTGCCGTTGGAGGTTGTTGGCTGTGCGCCTGATGGTGCGCTTGTGATGGATACGGCGCCGATGACGCTTGATGATACGCATGCGCAGATTTTGGCGGCACGAGATCGCGGGGAAGATGTTGCGCGGGTGCATTCTGGCGATCCATCGCTTTATGGAGCGATTGCTGAGCAGATCCGCCGACTTCGCGCAGACGGCATTGAATATGAGATCATTCCGGGCGTGCCAGCTTATGCAGCAGCGGCGGCGGCTTTGGGCCAAGAGCTGACCATTCCTGAAATCGCGCAGAGCATTGTTTTGACACGGGTTTCGATGAAGAGCACCTCGATGCCTGCAGGCGAGACTTTGGAGAATTTTGCCCGCACAGGCGCGACTTTGGCGATCCATTTGGGCGTTCGAGCGCTTCGGGATATTGAGCGGGTTTTGGTGCCGCATTATGGGGCGGAATGCCCTGTTGTTGTGGCTTACCGGGTTGGCTGGCCGGATCAGATGCTGATCCGGGGCACGTTGAGTGATATTCGCGGCAAGGTTCGGGATGAGAAAATCACACGCACGGCGTTGATTCTGGTGGGGCCCGCCTTGGGCGAGGTTTCGGACTTCAAGGATTCGGCGCTTTATGATGCTGCGGTGCCGCATGTGTTGCGGCCAAGAGTAAGCGCAAAATAGGCCGAGTTTCGCGCGAAAATCCCACAAAAACAGATTGTTGCAAAAGGTTAACTTGACGCTAACCGAAGCTGTGCCATGTTTGGGGCAGATGGAGGAGCGCTGAGATGTCTGAGTATCTGCCAAAAGAAGTTCGCGAAGGTTTGGAAATGGCGCGCAAGAAGGATTTGCGCCAGAAATCGCGGCTTTGCGTGCATGTTGGCGAGGATGTTTACAAGGTTTTGCGCTTTTGGGAGACGGGTTTTTCGCTTGATGCGGAGGATGCGCCGAAATTGCGCGGGTTGGTCGATCTTTATGATGGGCCGCGCCATTTGTATCAGTGTTTGATTGTTGCGACGGATGAAGAGGGCGATCAGCGCATCTTTGAATTCAAGCGTGCGACATTGGCAATGGATCGCCCGCCGCTTGATTTTGTAAGCGAACGGGCAGAACCGGTTGCGCTGATTGGGCGCTAGCCTTTAGCTGGCTGGCGCGGGCATCGCGAGCGGCGTTGTTTCGCCCAAGAAATAGCGCACCGCATCTGTGTAATCAAAGGCGAGAGAGATGAGGATCGTTGTGAGGGCGACCGCGATGATCCGTTTGGGCCATACGGGCATATCGGCGCGGCGCAATTGCGCGATCAGGTAAATCGCAAGCGGCGTCCACAGGATGATATGGGGCAGGCCGAGCAATTTAACGTAGCCCATTTGATCATACATTTTGTCGACGGCAATCCCGCCGAGCACGCCTGTTATAAGGGTGAGAAACCCTGCGAGCCGACTTTGACGCCAGATCAGCAGGGCAATTGGCAAGATAAATGCGCCGAGCATCATCCAATTTAACCAGTAGCCAATCCACGCGGGGCCTTGGGCGATTGCTTCTTGGAGGGTCATAAGAACGCGTCCTTTGATCGGGGCATTTGCAACGACTATAGTTGCGGGCTTGATTTACTGCAAATCGGCGAAGGCCTTTTGGAGGCGGGTAACAGCTTCAACCACCAATGCGCGGCGGGTTGCCAGATTGAAGCGCATGAAGTTTTCGCCACCTGTGCCAAAACTATCGCCATGGCTGGCGGCGATTTTGGCGGTTTTCTCAATGCGATTGGTGAATTCTTCGCGGCTCATCCCAGTGCCGGAGAAATCGACCCATGCAAGGTAGGTTGCCTCAAGCGGGATGGATTTCAGGCCTGGAATTTTGGCGACGCCTTCATCGAATATACGTGCATTTTCAGCGAGATAAGCGATCAATGCATCAAGCCACGCGGCCCCCTCTGGGCTATAGGCGGCTGCGATCATATGGGGGGCAAAGCCATTTGGCGAGATACCAAAGGCACCCATTTTGGCTGCAAACCTTTCCCTCAGAGCCTCGTTTGGAATGATCACGTTGCCCGCATGAACACCTGCGAGATTGAAGGTTTTTGAGGCGGCGGTCATTGTAACGAGGCGATCCTCGATCCCGTCAATCAGCGGCATAGCAATA
The DNA here is from genome assembly GCA_047631555.1 of Halocynthiibacter sp. Classification (GTDB taxonomy): domain Bacteria; phylum Pseudomonadota; class Alphaproteobacteria; order Rhodobacterales; family Rhodobacteraceae; genus JBLHZY01. The sequence goes on from JBLHZY010000002.1 coordinate 554,929, forward strand.
TGCTTTTGGCCGGGAAAAACCAGGTCGTGATGGATCTCATCCGAGACGATCAGCAGGTCATGTTTGCGGGCGAAGGCTGCGACGCCTTCGAGCTCTTGCCGGCTCCAGACTTGGCCGCCGGGATTGTGCGGCGAGCACAGGATCAGCATCTTTTCGCGCCCGGTAAGCTTGGCCTCATAGGCCTCGAAATCCATCGTGAAGCGCTGGCCGTCGCGAACAAGCGGAAGCTCGACAACTTCGCGATTAGCCATGCGGATCACGCGGGCAAAGGCGTGATAAACCGGGGTAAAGAGGATCACCCCATCGCCGGGGTCGGTATAGGTTTCAACGCAAAGCCCGGTGCCATTGACCAGCCCATGCGTGGTGAAAATCCAATCGGGTTGCACAGTCCAGCCATGGCGATTTTGCATCCACCAGCAGATCGCGGCGCGGTAATTCGCATCATCGCCAAAGTACCCATAGACGCCCTTTTCAACCACCGCTTCAAGCGCGCACTGCACCGCGGCAGGCGGGCGAAAATCCATGTCCGCGACCCACATTGGGATGCCCTCATCCGGCGAGACGCCAAAAAGCTTTTCCATATGGTCCCATTTCGCCGAATGGGTTCCGACGCGATTGATCACTTCGTCAAAGTCTGGGGTGCTCATTTGGGGCTCCTATCTGCGTTTGGGCCACGCTAGCGCGAGGAAATTCGAGCGCAAGCCCCGTTGCAGAACGCGGCCCAATCGCCTACATCAGCGGCCATGAGCATTCGTCCTATATTGATCCATCCCGATCCCCGCCTAAAGAAGGTTTGCGCGCCCGTTGAGAGCGTGACGCCTGCGTTGCGCAAGCTTGCCGATGATATGTTGGAAACCATGTATGACGCGCCCGGTATTGGCCTTGCCGCGCCGCAAGTCGGGGTGATGGATCGCCTGATTGTGATGGATTGCGTCAAAGAAGAAGGCGCGACGCCTGAACCGATGGCCCTGATCAACCCTGAGGTTGTTTGGTCGTCTGAGGAGCGGAGCACTTATGACGAGGGCTGCCTTTCGATCCCTGAGCAATATGGCGAGGTTGAGCGGCCTGCGCTTGTTCGGGTCACATGGCTCGATCTGGATGGCAAGGCGCAGGAGGCGGAGTTTGCAGCACTTTGGGCGACCTGTGTTCAGCACGAAATTGATCACCTCGACGGCAAGCTTTTCATCGATTATCTCTCCCCGATGAAACGTCAGATGATCACCCGCAAGATGCAGAAGCTTAAGCGCGATTTGGCCCGCGCATGAGCGTGCGGCCCTGCCTCCCTTGGCCCGATAAACGGCTTCGGACCGCCGCCGCGCCGGTTGCCGAAATTACCGATGAAATCCGCGCGATATGGCGCGATATGGTTGATGTGATGGAGGCGATGCCCGGCGTTGGTCTTGGCGCGCCGCAAATTGGGGTGATGCTTCGGCTTGCGGTGGTGGATGCATCTGAGGCGCGCGGCGAGGCTGTTTTGATGGCCAATCCGGAGATTTTGCATGCTTCTGCCAAGCTGCGACCGCATGAGGAAGCCTCGCCCAACCTGCCCGGTGTCTCAGCGCTGATCGAGCGGCCGCGCGCGGTGACGGTTCGATTTATGAACGCGGCGGGCGATTTGGAAGAGCGCGATTTTGTCTCCCTTTGGGCGACCAGCGTTCAGCATCAGATAGATCACTTGAACGGGAAGATGTATTTCGATCATCTCAAGCCTGTGAAGCGCCAGATGCTTTTGAAAAAGGCTGAAAAGCTGCGAAAGAAGGGTTAGTGGGATGCGCATTATCTTCATGGGGACGCCGGATTTTTCCGTACCAGTGCTTGAGGCATTGGTCGAGGCGGGCCATGAGATCGCCGCCGTATATTGCCAACCGCCGCGCCCTGCGGGCCGTGGCAAAAAGGAGCGGCCATCGCCCGTTCAGGCCCGCGCCGAGGCATTGGGCTTGCCGGTGCGCCATCCGCTAAATTTCAAGGATGCCGATGTGCGCGCGGCTTTTGCAGCACTTGAAGCGGATATCGCAGTCGTCGTCGCTTATGGGCTGATCCTGCCGCAAGACATCCTAGATGCGCCTGCGCGCGGTTGCCTCAATATTCATGCGTCCTTGCTGCCGCGCTGGCGCGGAGCTGCGCCGATTCACCGCGCGATTATGGCGGGCGATGCGGACACGGGCGTTTGCATTATGCAGATGGAAGCCGGGCTTGATACAGGGCCGGTTTTGCGCCGCGCCAAGGTTGCGATTGGCGCTCAGGAGACAGCAGGCGCGCTGCATGATCGCCTCTCGGCGCTCGGAGCAGCTGAGATCGTCGCGGCCTTGAACCAGCTTGATGATCTCGAGCCCGAGGCCCAGAGTGAAGACGGCGTGACCTATGCCAAGAAGATCGACAAAGCCGAGGCACGCATTGATTGGGCGCGTCCCGCAGCGAAAGTTGCGCGCCATATCAATGGCTTATCGCCTTTTCCGGGAGCTTGGGCGGATGCGGATGGCGCGCGGATCAAGATGCTTCAGGCGCGTGTTGTTGCGCAGAGCGGCGCGCCCGGCGCTGTCTTCGATGGGTTCACTGTTGCTTGCAAAAGCGGCGCGGTCGAGATTTTGCGCGCACAACGCGAGGGTAAGCGGGCGATGGACAGCGAAGAGTTCCTCAAGGGGATTTCGCTCCCCAATCGGCTCACGTAACGCGTCGTTTCGCCCCATCTTTTCAACGGGTGCAGAAAGGGGCATACTGCGCCTATGCATATCGTATTTCTCATAATTATTGGCGCCGCTGCGGGCTTTCTGGCCACGCGCATGATGAAGCTCGAAACCAATGTGATCGCGACCGTTGCCATCGGCGTCTTTGGCGCATTGATTGGCGGGATTGTTTTGCGGGTTCTGCTCGGTGTCTTCGCCTTTGGGGCGGGGTTCATTGGGGCAATTCTGGGCGCAATGCTGCTGATTTGGATCTGGCGCACCTACCTTGGCGGCCAGAAATAGCTAGCGTTTAAACGGCGCCATTCCGGCCCGCGCCAATTCATCTGCGCGCTCGTTCTCAGGGTGGCCCGCGTGGCCCTTGACCCATTCCCAAACCACATCATGACGCGCTTGGGCATCATCCAACCGTTGCCACAGATCGACATTTTTTACCGGCTTCTTCGCGGCGGTTTTCCAGCCGTTTTTCTTCCAGCCGTGAATCCAGCCGCTCACCCCGTTTTTCACATAAGTGCTGTCGGTAATGATGGTGATATTTGAGGGGCGCTCAAGGGCCTCAAGCGCATTGATCGCGGCCAAAAGCTCCATGCGGTTGTTGGTTGTGTCGGCCTCGCCGCCCTGCAAATCGCGCTGTTTCACAACCTTTTCGCCTTCGCGCGCGATCAGCAAAGCGCCCCAGCCGCCTGGGCCGGGATTGCCCGAGCAGGCGCCATCGGTATAGGCATATAAATCAGCCATCAGGAAGCCAGTTCGCGCAAGATACGCGGCACTTTGAATTCGATGTTTTCTTTTGCGGTTTCAACGATTTGGGTCTCAAATTCGTAGCGTTCGTGAAAGGCGCCAATCACCTCATTGATCAGCACCTCTGGCGCGCTGGCCCCGGCCGTAATTCCCACGGATTTCGCCCCCTCTAAGGCGCGCCAATCAATGTCCACGGCCCGCTGAACCAATTGTGCATATGCACAGCCCGCAGCCCGGCCCACCTCGACAAGCCGTGCCGAATTCGAGGAGTTCGGCGCGCCAATCACCAAAAGCGCATCAATGCGCGGTGCGATCGCTTTTACCGCCTCTTGACGATTGGTGGTGGCATAGCAAATGTCTTCTTTATGCGGCCCAATGATGGCCGGAAACCGCGCCTGCAAAGCGGCCACAATTTCCGCCGTATCATCAACAGAAAGGGTGGTCTGGGTGATAAAGGCCAGCCGCTTAGGATCGCGAATATCAAGCGTTGCGACATCCGCCGCCGTCTCAACCAAAAGCACTTCGCCCTCGGGCAATTGCCCCATGGTGCCCACGGTTTCAGGATGGCCTTGATGCCCGATCATCACCATCTGAAGCCCGGCCTCGTGATGGCGCTCGGCCTCGATATGGACCTTGCTCACAAGCGGGCAGGTGGCATCAACAAACACCATTTCGCGCGCCGCCGCCGCCGCCGGAACCGCCTTTGGAACACCATGCGCTGAGAAAATAACCGGGCGATCCTGCGGGCATTCATCAAGCTCCTCAACAAAGACCGCGCCTTTGTCGCGCAGCTCGTCCACGACGTATTTGTTGTGGACAATCTCGTGGCGCACATAGACCGGCGCGCCCCACTTCTCCAATGCCATCTCGACGATCTTGATCGCGCGATCAACGCCTGCGCAAAAGCCGCGCGGTGCTGCAAGATAGAGGGTCAGATGTGGCTTGGTCATGGCGCGGCTCCTTTGCCCAAAGACCTAAAGTTCCCCCGCCGTGAGGTCCAGTGCCATTTGGGCGGCTCATTCACAGTTGTGCAAATATCCCCGCCGGAGGCATCTTTTGCAAATATCCCAAACGCAAAAAGCCGAGCCCCCAATGCGCCCGGCTTTTCACTACTCTTTTGAACGATACGTACAGCCCTATTCCGGCGCGACGTCGCTTTGATCTTCATCCTCGCGCGGCTCGCGCGGTGGGCGCCCAATCACATCGCGCAATTCATCCAATTCGATGAAGTTATCCGCTTGGCGGCGCAACTCATCTGAGATCATTGGCGGGTTTGAACGGATCGTTGAAACAACAGAAACGCGTACCCCTTTGCGCTGAATGCTCTCCAAAAGCGGGCGAAAATCACCATCGCCTGAGAAAAGCACGATGTGATCGACATAGGGCGCAAGCTCCATCGCGTCGACGGCAAGTTCGATATCCATATTGCCCTTAACCTTACGGCGGCCCTGGGCATCAGTATATTCTTTGGCCGATTTCGTAACCATGGTGAAGCCGTTGTAATTCAGCCAATCAACCAACGGGCGGATCGGGGAATAGTCATCGTTTTCAAGCAGGGCCGTATAGTAAAACGCGCGTAACAATTTGCCACGGCGCAAAAATTCTTGCCTTAGCAATTTATAGTCGATGTCAAAACCAAGCGCCTTTGCGGCGGCGTAAAGGTTCGAACCATCGATGAACAGCGCAAGCCGTTCGTCTCGGTAGAACATAAATTTTCCTTCCTTAATGCGCTTCACCAATGGCTTACATGAGTGGTACTTTAAAATATGCACTGGCGAAACGAGTGCCAAAATAGAGGAAAGCGCTGATGTCGCAAGGTGAGAGTGACGCAAACTTGTGTCAGCGTGCATTGATTGCCTTAGGGGCGAATATTCGCTCAATGGCGGGCCCTCCCGAGCAAACGATTGCCGCAGCGGTTGAGATGCTGCGCGAGGGCGGGTTGGAGATCGAAGCGCTAAGCCCGCTTTACGCCACGCCATGTGTCCCTGCCGGGGCGGGCCCTGACTATGTAAATGGGGCGTTGAGCATTCAGTGCGATCTTGGGCCAGAGGCGCTTTTGGCGCGTTTGCATGCGGTCGAGGCGGCTTTCGGGCGGGTGCGCGGGGCGCGCTGGCAGGCGCGCGAGTTGGATCTTGATCTGATTGCCTATGGCGATGCGGTTTGCCCTGATGCAACCACTTGGCAGTATTGGGCTTCTTTGCCATTTGAGGCGCAGGTAAAACAAGCGCCAAAGGGGCTTATCCTGCCCCATCCGCGCCTTGCTGAGCGGGCCTTTGTTGTGATTCCCCTTGCCCAGATCGCGCCGGATTGGGTGCATCCGATTTTGGGCAAAAGCTTGCGCGAAATGGCGGATGCATTGCCGGTGGGCGAAAAAAACGCGCTAAAACCGCTTGATCCCGTCTAAACAAAGGGAAATTCGGGCCAATGGGCGCTTGTCAAACTGGGCCATTGAGCCTACATAACCCCCTTCAAACACTCCCTTGCAAGGATCAAAGAGCACATGGCCCGCGTTACGGTTGAAGATTGCGTCGATAAAGTTCCTAACCGCTTTGAGCTGGTAATGCTTGCGTCGCATCGTGCGCGCGAGATTGCGGCTGGCGGTGCGCTGACTGTTGAGCGCGACAATGATAAAAACCCCGTTGTGAGCCTGCGCGAGATTGCAGAAGAAACACAAAGCGCGGATGCTCTGCGCGAGCGGATGATCGAAAGCCATCAAACTCAGATCGAAGTTGATGAGCCTGAGGATGATGCCATGGCCCTGCTTATGGGTGCCGAGACAGATAAGCCTGCAGAAGATGATATGTCCGAAGAGAAGCTTTTGCGCGCCCTAATGGAAGCGCAAGGCCAGCAATAATCGGGCGTTACGCCCCACTAAGAGTGCGGACCAGATGATCGACGTCGAAGACCTGATCGCGCTGGTCCGCACCTACAATCCCAAAACAAATGCTGATCTGATCCGCGCCGCGCATGCCTATGGCGCGCAGATGCATGAGGGCCAGTATCGCCATTCCGGCGAGCCGTATTTCACCCATCCTGTTGCCGTCGCTGCGATTCTCTCGGAGCAGCAGCTTGATGATGCGACGATCATCACCGCTCTGTTGCACGACACAATTGAAGATACCGGCAGCACTTATTCTGAGCTCGAGGCCCGCTTTGGGCGCGATGTGGCCGAATTGGTTGATGGGGTTACCAAGCTTACCAATCTTCAGCTTTCCAGCTCAGAGACCAAACAGGCCGAGAATTTCCGCAAGCTCTTTATGGCGATGTCCAAGGATCTGCGGGTTATCTTGGTCAAGCTCGCTGACCGCCTTCACAACATGCGCACGATCAAATCAATGCGCCCCGATAAGCAGGTCCAAAAGGCCCGCGAAACCATGGATATCTTTGCCCCCTTGGCCGGGCGCATGGGCATGCAGTGGATGCGCGAAGAGCTTGAGGATCTGGCGTTTCGGGTGCTCAATCCTGATGGGCGCAACTCAATCATGCGCCGCTTTATCACGCTTCAGCGCGAAACAGGCGATGTAATCCAGCAGATCACTCAAGACATCCGTCACGAGCTTGAAGGCGAAAACATTGAGGCCGAAGTGTTGGGCCGGGCCAAAAAGCCCTATTCGATCTGGCGCAAGATGGAAGAGAAAGGCATGAGCTTTTCGCGCCTTTCCGATATTTACGGCTTTCGGATCATCACCACGACTGAGGCCGATTGTTACCGGGTTTTGGGCGCGATCCATCAGCGTTGGCGCGCTGTTCCGGGCCGCTTTAAGGACTATATCAGCCAGCCCAAAACCAACGGTTACCGCTCCATTCATACGACCGTTTCGGGGCGCGATGGCAAGCGGGTTGAGGTGCAAATTCGCACCCGTCAGATGCACGAAGTTGCCGAGGCCGGGGTTGCGGCGCATTGGTCGTATCGCGACGGGGTGCGTGCGCAAAACCCCTTTGCGGTTGATCCGGCCAAGTGGATCGCGAGCCTGACAGAGCGGTTTGAAAACGCCGAAGATCATGATGAATTCCTCGAGCATGTGAAGCTTGAGATGTATGCCGACCAAGTGTTTTGCTTCACGCCAAAGGGCGATGTTGTAAAGCTCCCCAAAGGGGCGACGCCGCTTGATTATGCCTATTCGATTCATACTCGGATCGGCGACAGCTGCGTTGGCGCAAAGGTCGATGGTATTCGCGTTCCGCTTTGGACCCGGCTGAAAAATGGCCAATCGGTCGAGATCATGACTGCCGAGGGCCAGACCCCGCAAACCACATGGATGGATATCGTTGTGACCGGGCGCGCCAAGGCTGCGATCCGCCGCTCGTTGCGCGAAGAAAACCGCGGGCGTTTTATCAAGCTGGGGCGTGAACTTGCGCGCGTGGCCTTTGAGCATGTTGGCAAAAAGGCCACGGACAAAGCGCTGACGACGGCGGCGCGCCAGCTTTCTATTCCGTCCTTGGACGAGCTTTTGGCCCGTCTTGGATCAGCCGAACTTGGCGCGCGCGAGGTTGTTGGCGCGCTTTATCCAGAGCTGATCACGCAGGGCGATGTTGTTGATGAAAAGCGGGCCGTTCTTGGGCTTTTGCCGGATCAAACTTTTGAGCGCGCGCAATGCTGTCAGGCTTGCCCCGGCGAGCGGATTGTTGGGATTACATATCGCGGCAAAGGCGTTGTTGTGCATGCGATTGATTGTCCGGCATTGGAAGAGCTCGAAAACGAACCGGATCGCTGGATTGATCTCCAATGGCATTCGGGGCCGCACGGGCCGGTTCATAATGTCTCCCTGATCGTGGTGATCCGGAATGACGCGGGCATTTTGGGGCGGATATGCACACTTATTGGTGAGCAGAAGGCAAATATCTCAGATTTGTACTTCATGGATCGCAAACCGGACTTTTATCGCCTACTCATTGACGTAGATTTACGGGATGTTGAACATCTGCATGCAGTAATGCTGGCACTGGAAGCAGAAAGCGATGTGGCTGAGATTGTGCGCCATCGCGATTTGGCGCGCCGCCCGCAGGGGCCGCAGCCTTCGATTTAGTCGCCAAATTGGGTGTTGGATCGACGCTTTGAATGGCTGAGTTGTGCCCGGGGTGGGCGCGGATTGGCCTTGATAAATGAGGGACATGCCTTAACTGGCATAGGAGTGAGGGCGCGTTAAGCGCGATAGGTAAATGGTGTTTAAACGCCGAAATAAGCTGACGTTTTTACAGACGCTTGCGCATGCCATTTGGCCGCGTGGCGGCTGGGGGCGTGCGTTTCACTACATGCGCCACCGCGTTCGCCGTTTGCCAGATACGCCGCATAAAATCGCGCGCGGTGTCTTTGCCGGAGTTTTCACAGTTTTCACCCCGTTCTTTGGGCTGCATTTCTTGGTCGCGGCGCTTTTGGCGCGCACGATGCGGGGCAATATCGTTGCCGCATTGCTTGCGACATTCGTTGGCAATCCGCTCACTTATGTGCCCATCGGGGTGATCTCGATGAAGATCGGGCATTTGCTGCTCGGGACGAAATTTGATCCCAATGCGCATCATTCCATTGCCGGAAAATTCTTTGGCGCGGCTGAGGATTTGCGGGCCAATACTTTGGCGCTGTTTACCGATGCGGATGCAAATTGGATGGCGCTGGGCCAGTTTTGGCAAGAGGTTTTCAAGCCCTATATGGTTGGCGGAATTATTCCAGGAATCATCGCTGGCTTGGTTGGGTACTATCTGACGCTGCCGGTGATTCACGCTTATCAAAAGCGCCGCAAAGGCCGGCTTAAGGCGAAATTGGAAGAGTTGCGCGCGCGTGCTGCGGCCAAAAAGGCTGCAAAAGCCGAGGCGCATGAAGCGGCGCCGCTAGCAAGTGAGTTGGCCAAAGAACAGCCGTCAGACACGGTCGATCCAACCCATGATGATCAAGCGGCCTAGCCATCACAGGTTTTCATTCACGGGGGTGAAATTCAGGGTGTTTGCCGGGCGGGCTTGGCGCTAACCTATTGCCAACTGAGTTTTGAAATGGATGTGACCATGCAGCCCATCGCCCCTCTTGGCCCGCTTCGCCTTGGCGTTAATATCGATCACGTTGCAACGGTGCGCAATGCGCGCGGCTCGGCCTATCCTGATCCTTTGCGCGCGGCCAAGATCGCCGAAGAGGCGGGCGCCGATGGCATTACAGCCCATCTGCGCGAAGATCGCCGCCATATTTCTGACGCTGATATCGAAGGGCTGATGGAGGTCTTGAGCGTCCCGCTGAATTTCGAGATGGCCGCAACGGATGAGATGCAAGCGATTGCGCTGCGTCATAAGCCTCATGCCGTTTGCCTTGTTCCCGAAAAGCGCGAAGAGCGCACGACTGAGGGCGGGCTTGAGGTTGCGCGCGAGGAAAATCGGCTTGCGCATTTTATCGCGCCGCTTGCGGATGCGGGCTGTCGTGTTTCGATCTTTATCGCAGCGGACGCGCCGCAGATTGAGGCGGCTGCGCGTATCGGGGCGGCTGTGGTTGAGCTGCACACCGGCGCATACTGCGATCATCACGCCGAGGGCGATTTTGCCGCGCGCGATGCTGAATTGATCCGCTTGGGCGAGATGGCGTCTTTTGCGCATTCGCTCGGGCTTGAGGTCCATGCAGGCCACGGGCTGACTTATGATACGGTCGCGCCTGTTGCGGCATTTCCCGAGGTGCAGGAGCTTAATATCGGGCATTTCTTGATTGGTGAGGCGATCTTCCTTGGGCTTGCTCCTGCGATCCAAGAGATGCGCCGATTGATGGACGGCGCGCGCTCATGAAGGGTTTGGCGCTAACAATAGGGCTTTGTGCGCTTGGTTTTCCGGCCATTGCGCAAAGCGTTTCGGATTGCGATTGGCGCGCGCGGGCGGATGCCATCATGGAGCCGTGGGATGAAAATACGCGCACCTATGCAGGCGAACGCGTACGCATTGCTTTGCTCGATGTGATCGAGCCGGCGGCCGCGCCCTTTCACCTTTTGCTGATCTCGCCGCCCTTTGACGAGCTTGGCGCGCGGCAATGCAAGGTGATCAGCTTTGCGGGCAATACCGGCTTTGCCTCGGTGAAGTTTCAGCAGATCGAAAGCGCGTATGATCCGTCTATTGGCCTCACGCTTCGCTTGCCAGCAAGCGCGCCAAATGCCGATGGCGGCATGGGCGATCCTATGATGCTCGCGATCACGCTCAATCAATCAACCGGGGATATCGCGCTTGATATGGCCCCGGCAACGCAAGAATAGAGCGCGCATGATCCTTGGCATCGGTACAGATTTGGCCAATATCGAGCGGATTGAAGCGACGCTTGAACGCTTTGGTGATCGCTTTCGCAATCGAGTCTTTACCGATACCGAACAGGCCAAAGCCGAGCGTCGCAAAGACGTTGCGGGCACTTATGCCAAGCGTTGGGCGGCCAAAGAGGCCTGTTCAAAAGCGCTGGGCACGGGCCTTCGGATGGGTATCGCTTGGAAGGATATGGCCGTGAGCAATATGCAAACTGGCCAGCCAGTGATGCACCTTTCAGGCTGGGCCGCTGAGCGCCTCAAAGAGATGACGCCAAAGGGGCATAGCGCCATCGTGCATGTCACGCTCACCGATGATCATCCTTGGGCGCAGGCCTTCGTTGTTATTGAAGCGCGCCCCGATCCGGTTGGGGCAGATTAAGGGCCCGTAAAACCCGCCATTTCCTAAGGAAAATGCCGCAATCGCTTGACAGTGGGGGGGCTGCTGCGCATGTAGCTCAGACAAATGGGATGCAAAGGCGGATATTCATGGCGGATTTCAAAGAAGGCGTGATCGAGCTTGTTAAAACGATCGTATATGCGCTGCTGATTGCTGGCGTGTTTCGCTCGCTTTTCTTTCAGCCCTTTTGGATCCCAACAGGCTCGATGAAAGACACGCTTTTGATTGGCGATTTTCTGTTCGTCAACAAGATGTCTTACGGCTATTCGCGCTATTCCTGCCCCTTTGCGATCTGCCCGATTTCGGGGCGCATTCTAGGCTCTGACCCTGAGCGCGGCGATGTGATTGTGTTTCGTCATCCTGTGACGGGCGAGGATTATGTAAAGCGCTTGATCGGCTTGCCGGGCGACAATATTCAGGTGACAGAGGGCATTTTGTCGATCAACGGCACCGTTGCCCCGCAAGAGGCGAACGGCATCTTTAGCGAGGTGTTTGAGCGCCAAGGATCTGCCGGAACGACGCCGAAATGCAATCGCGCTGTTGGTGCGGGCGGCGAGTGTCTCAAAGAACGCTACATCGAAACTCTGCCCAACGGTGTGAAGCATTCGGTGCTGAATGCGGGCATCTCTGAGCTTGATAACACTGGGATTTTCACTGTGCCTGCGGGGCAGTATTTCTTCATGGGCGACAATCGCGATAACTCGACCGATAGCCGTGTGGCGCAGCCAAATGGTGTTGGGTTTGTGCCGGAGAAATATCTTCTGGGCCGCGTGGATCGGATCATGTTCTCGGCCGAGGGACGCTCGCTTTTGGCCTTTTGGACATGGCGCAAAGATCGCTTCTTTAAGGCGGTCGAATGAACGCTGCTCTTTTGAAACAGTGTGCGGCGTGAGGGCTTTTTGATGAAGCTTGCCGCCGATCTTGTAGAATTTCAAACCCGCCTTGGGCATCGCTTTTCGGACCCCGAATTGCTTGTGCGTGCGGTGACCCATTCTTCGCTTTCAACAACAACGCGGCCCGATAATCAGCGGCTTGAATTCCTTGGGGATCGGGTGCTTGGGCTGGTGATGTCTGAGGCGTTGTTTCAGGCGGATACGGGCGCCTCGGAAGGCCAGCTTGCGCCGCGATTTAATGCTTTGGTGCGCAAGGAAACCTGCGCGGCGATTGCGCGCGAGATCGAGCTTGGCACAGTGCTTAAACTGGGCCGCTCGGAGATGCTTTCTGGTGGGCGGCGCAAAGAGGCGCTGCTTGGGGATGCGATGGAAGCGGTGATTGCGGCGGTCTATCTTGATGGTGGATTTGAGGCGGCGCGCGGCATCGTAATGGCGCTTTGGGCCAAGCGGATTGAGAGCGTCGCAGAGGATGCGCGCGATCCAAAAACCGCGCTTCAGGAATGGGCGCAAGCGCGCCGCCAAAGCCCGCCATCTTACGTCGAGATCGCCCGTGAGGGGCCGGATCACGCCCCGATGTTTACGATAGAGGCGCGCCTGCAAACGGGCGAAGCCGAAGCCGCACAAGCGCCCTCAAAGCGCCAAGCAGAGCAAGCCGCCGCGCGCGCGCTGCTCAAACGAATGGAGTCCCAATGATGGGCGAAGAGATGATGGCTGATACAGGCAAAACGCGCGCCGGATTCGTTGCGCTGATTGGCGAGCCGAACGCGGGCAAATCGACGCTCCTTAACCGGATGGTTGGCGCGAAGGTTTCGATCGTGACGCATAAGGTTCAGACCACGCGGGCGCGTATTCGCGGCGTTGCGATTGAAGGTGATACGCAGATCGTTTTCGTCGATACGCCGGGTTTGTTTGCGCCGCGCCGCCGGCTTGATCGCGCGATGGTGGCCGCCGCTTGGGGCGGGGCAGCGGATGCGGATATCGTTGTTCTGATGATCGAGGCGCATCGCGGCATCACGCCGGGCGTGCGCGCGATTTTGGAGGCATTGGCCGAGCGCACAACCGGGCGCCCCGTTGCGCTTGCGATCAACAAGATTGACCGGGTGAAAGCGGATATTCTACTCAAGATGATTGAGGAATTGAACAACGCTTTCCCGTTCGAGAAAACCTTCATGATCTCGGCCGAGAAAGGCCACGGCGTTGCGGATCTCAAGGAATGGTTGGCGCAAAGCCTGCCGATGGGCCCATGGCTTTATCCCGAGGATCAGATTGCTGATTTGCCGGTGCGGATGATTGCCGCCGAAGTGACCCGCGAAAAGCTGACCCTGCGCTTGCATCAAGAGCTTCCGTATCAGCTGACGGTCGAGACGGAAAAATGGGAAGAGCGCAAAGATGGCTCGGCCAAGATTGATCAGATTATTTACGTGATGCGTGATGGCCATAAGGGCATTCTGCTCGGCAAAAAAGGCGAGACGATCAAGGCGGTTGGCAAGGCCGCGCGCGAGGATCTTGAAGAGTTTTTGGGCCGCAAAGTGCATCTGTTTTTGCAGGTAAAAGTGCGCCCCAACTGGCTTGAAGAGGCCGAGCGTTACGGCGAAATGGGGCTCGATTTTCGCGACGGCAACAGCTGATGCGGCTGACGTCGGATATGTGGGTTTCGGCCTATTTAACGCGGCTTCGGCTTGCGGACATTCCGGCATTTGTGACTTCTAAGGGCGATCCGACAGCCGGCGCTGTGATCGTTAAGTCCAACCCGTTGGATGGCTCCGCCAAGGCCTTTGTGCGCGCCTTTGATTTGGCCTCCAACAAGCGGCGTTGGGATCTTTTGGCCGAAGGGTCGGACGGCGATGTTGAAGCCGCTTTGGCCCGCCAACGGGGCTTTGATCCTGATCTTTGGGTGATCGAGGTTGAGGATCGCGAAGGGCGCACTTTGCTCGATCAGCCGGGGTTGAGCGAGTAGCCGTTTAGCTATTGTCCTTCACAACACGGCTCAGGTATTCGCCGTAGCCGGATTTGGCGAAAAGGGCCGCGCGGCTTGTCAGTTGTTCAAGCGTGATCCAGCCGCGATCAAAGGCGATCTCATCGGGCGATCCAACAAGCAGGCCTTGGCGCATTTCCAATGTGCGTACGAAATTGCCAGCGTCTAAGAGGCTGGCATGAGTGCCTGTATCGAGCCAAGCAAAGCCGCGCCCCATTTGCTCAACGTTGAGCGCGCCCTCATCCAAGTAGGTTTGCAAAAGCGAGGTTATTTCCAGCTCGCCGCGCGGCGATGGTTTGAGCATTTTGGCGCGCGCAGGCGCTTCGCCATCAAGGAAATAGAGGCCCGTTACCGCGTAGTTAGAAGGCGCAACTTCTGGTTTTTCGACAATCTCGCGGGCAAGCCCATCGGGGCCAAAATCGACCACACCATAGCGTTCAGGATCACGAACGCGGTAGCCAAAAACGGTCCCGCCGGAGGGCTTGGCATCTGCCGCGGCAAGCACTTCGGGAAGGCCGTGACCAAAGAAGATATTGTCGCCCAGAACCATCGCAGAGGGTGCGCCTTCAAGGAAATCTTCGGCCAAGATATAGGCTTGGGACAGGCCTTCGGGGGCAGGTTGAATGATGTATGTGAGCGAGAGGCCCCAAGCCGACCCGTCGCCCAAGAGGCGCTGAAACTGACTTTGATCTTCGGGCGTTGTGATGATCGCGATGTCGCGGATACCGGCGAGCATGAGCACAGTCAGCGGGTAGTAGATCATCGGTTTGTCATAGAGCGGGAGCAGCTGTTTTGAGACGCCCATGGTTATCGGGTAGAGCCGGGTTCCGGAGCCGCCAGCGAGGATGATCCCTTTGCGAGGTTTTGCATTTGTCATGGGTTAGGTCTCACTCGTTATTGCGGTGATCAAGGCGGGCAAGGAGGCGCGCCAATCGGGGCGCTCAATGCCGAAAGCTGTGTGAAGTGCGCTGCAATCCATGCGTGAATTGAGCGGGCGTTTGGCGGGCGTTGGGTAGTCTTGGCTTGGGATGCCGTGGACTTTGGTTTTGAGGTTTGCTGCTTCAAAGATAGCGCGGGCGAAATCGGCCCAGCTGACATCCGGCGCGCCAGAGAAATGATAGATGCCGCGTTTTTCGGGCGCGGTTTTTAGCGCCTCTGCAATGGTCAGGCAGGCCTCGGCGATGGCGCGTGCAGGGGTCGGGCCGCCGATTTGATCAGCAACCACATTGAGACTGTCGCGCGTGGCGCCAAGGCGCAGCATGGTGCGCAGGAAGTTGTTGCCAGTGCTCGAGAAAACCCAACTTGTTCGAAGGATTGCATAGGTTCCGCCAGCCGCGCGCACGCCGCTTTCGCCCGCTTCTTTTGAGCGGCCATAGGCATTGATGGGGGCGGTTTTGGCTGTTGTTGGAAAAGGCGTAGAGCCTTGCCCATCGAGCACATAATCGGTTGAGATATGCACCAAGGGCGCGCCGATTTCAGCGCAGGCGCGGGCCATCATGGTTGGCGCGTGGCCGTTGATGATGGTTGCGTTTTGCTCGTCGTCTTCTGCTGCATCGACGGCCGTATAGGCGGCGGCATTGATCACCGCAGAGGGCGTCATTTGGCGGATCACTTCGGCGCAGGCGCGCGGATCGCTCAGATCAACGGTATCGCGGCCAAGGGCGATCGCATCGGGCGCGAGGGCGGACAATTCGCGCGCGACTTGGCCTGTTTCGCCGAAGATCAACAGCGGCATCACGCCCCCTTCCCGAGGCGCTCACCAACGCCTTCGCGGCTTTGCAGCGCCCGCCACCAAGCTTCATTTTCCAGATACCAAGCGACCGTTTTCATCAGCCCCTCTTGCAGCCCAATACTCGGCGACCAGCCCAGTTCATCTTTGATCCGGGTCGCGTCAATCGCATAGCGCGCATCATGGCCGGGGCGATCCTGCACCTGAGTAATCAGATTGCGGTAAGGGCGATCTGCGGGCCGTAGGCGATCGAGGATGGCGCAGATCATCTCGACGATATCGATGTTGCGCGCTTCTGCGTTGCCGCCGATGCAATATGTTCGCCCCTTCAGCCCGTCTTGCAGAACGGTGAGGAGGGCTGTTGCGTGATCCTCGACATAGAGCCAATCGCGCACGTTTTCGCCTTTGCCGTAGATCGGGATTGGTTTGCCCGCGAGCGCGTTGAGGATCACCACAGGGATCAGCTTTTCGGGGAATTGATAGGGCCCGTAATTGTTGGAGCAATTGGAGATCACAATGGGCAGGCCATAGGTTTCGCCCCAAGCGCGCACGAGGTGATCAGAGCTCGCTTTGGAAGAGGAGTATGGCGAGTTTGGGCGGTAGGGCGTTTCCTCATCGAACTGGCCGGTGGCGCCAAGTGTTCCAAAGACTTCATCGGTTGAAATATGGTGAAAGCGGAAGCGGTTTGGCTGGCCTTCAGCCATCCAAAATGCGCGGGCGGCCTCGAGCAAATGATAGGTGCCGAGAACGTTGGTTTCAACGAAATCAGCGGGGCTATCGATCGAGCGATCCACATGGCTTTCGGCGGCCAGATGCATCACCGCATCTGGGCGGTGAGTCGCGAAAATGCGGGCGAGGGCTTGGGGATCGCGGATATCGGCATGTTCAAACGCGTAGTTTTCATGATCCGCGACGGAGGCGATATTCTCAAGGCAAGCCGCATAAGTTAGCGCGTCGAGATTGACGACCGTATGGCCCTGCGCAATCGCTTGGCGCACCACGGCCGAGCCAATAAAACCTGCGCCGCCTGTGACGAGAATTTTCATGGTTTGGCCTCATAGTTGAAGGGCGAGGGCGCCGCGTTTAGGAGAGGGGCTACGCTGTCTTTGGCAGAGAGAATTGGCGCGCTGGTGAGGCCCCAATCGATGCCAATATCCGGATCATCCCAGCGAATGCCGCCATCGGCCTCGGGGGAATAAGGGGCTGTGCACTTGTAGGCGATTTCAGTGTTGGGCGCGCGGGTGACAAAGCCGTGGAGGAAGCCCTCAGGGATCAGCAATTGTTGGCCGGTTTCGGGCGAAAGCTCTATCCCGAACCACTGGCCGAATGTTGGCGATCCGGCGCGGTAATCTACGGCGACATCAAACAGCAATCCTTGCACGCAGCGGACGAGCTTGGCCTGCGCAAAGGGGGGGGCTTGAAAGTGCAGACCGCGCAATGTTCCTGTTTCGGCAGACAGGGAATGATTGTCCTGGACAAAGTCGATATCCAAGCCAGCATCGGCCATGGTCGCCTTGTTCCAGCTTTCAGAAAACCAGCCGCGTGTATCGCCGTGGCGTTTGGGCGTGAGGATGAGGACACCGGGTAATGAGGTTTGGGCTACTTGCAAAATCGATCCTTTCAGCAGGCTTGCAGATAGCTACTACGATAATAAAGAAAGGGTAAAGGGCGGCTTGCTTCAACATCTTGCGCAAGCGCTCGACTGGGCGGATAGTGCGCGCATGGAATGGCGGGATCAAGGGGCAGTGCTGAGTGTGCGGCGGCATGGGGAAACTTCGGCGATTGTCGAGGTTTTCACCGCCGAGCATGGGCGGCACGCAGGTGTTGTGCGGGGCGGGGTCTCGCGCAAACTTGCGCCCATTTTGCAGCCCGGCGCGCAGATTGATGTCACTTGGCGGGCGCGGCTGGACGAACATCTGGGCGCCTTTACGGTTGAGCCGGTCCGCTCGCGTGCTGCGGCGATTATGGCCGATCGGGGCGCATTGGCGGCGCTGAATGCGATCACTGGATTGCTGGCCTTTTCTCTGCCCGAGCGCGAACCGCATCCCTTTCTTTACCGCAGCTCCTTGGCGCTTCTTGATCTGTTGGGGCACTCGCCCGATTGGCCCGTTGCTTACCTTCAGTGGGAGCTTTCTATGCTTGAAGAGCTTGGTTTTGGGCTTGATTTATCGTCCTGCGCGGTGACGGGCAGTCGTGATGATTTGGCCTATGTTAGCCCGCGTACCGGGCGGGCGGTTTCGGCAGAAGCAGCGGGGGATTGGGCGGATAAGCTTTTGCCCTTGCCGCTTTGCCTTTTGGGACAATCGCCGCTTGATATGGCCGAAATTCGCGAGGGGATGCGCACAACGGGGCATTTTCTCAATCGGCTCGCCGCCGAGCTTGGCAACCGTCCTCTTCCCGGCGCGCGCCAGCGGCTTGCGGATGTTTTGGCCAAGAGTGCGCGGCCGTAAACGAAAAAGGCGGCTCCGTTTCCAAAGCCGCCTTTCAGTCAATTTAGCTCAAGGATCAGGCCAGTAAACGGCGCGCAATCACTTGGGCTTGGATCTCGCCTGCGCCCTCAAAGATATTGAGAATGCGCGCATCGCACAGGATGCGGCTGATCTGATATTCCAGCGCAAAGCCGTTGCCGCCATGGATTTGCAGCGCATTGTCTGCCGCCGCCCAAGCAACGCGCGCCCCAAGCAGCTTGGCCATGCCGGCCTCAAGATCGCAGCGCTGATCGTGATCCTTTTGCCAAGCGGAATAATAGGTGAGCTGGCGCGCGACCATGATCTCGACCGCCATCATCGCGAGCTTGTCAGAAACGCGCGGGAAGTTGATTAGGGATTTGCCGAATTGCTTGCGATCGATCGCATATTGCATCCCGACCTCAAGCGCATTTTGTGCAACGCCAATGGCGCGCGCTGCCGTTTGGATGCGCGCGCTCTCAAAGGTCTGCATCAGCTGTTTGAAGCCCTGGCCCTCAACCCCGCCAAGCAGGTTCTCGCCTTTGATTTTGAAGGCGTCAAAGCCAAGCTCGAATTCCTTCATACCGCGATAGCCAAGCACTTCGATTTCGCCGCCCGTCATGCCCGGTGTCGGGAAGGGATTGGCATCATCGCCGCGCTCTTTTTCAGCGAGAAACATCGAGAGGCCTTTGTAATCCGACGTCTCGGAATCGGTGCGCACGAGCATGGTCATCACATCGGCGCGGGCCGCGTGGGTGATCCAGGTTTTGTTGCCAGTGACCTCGTAATCATCGCCAACTTTCACCGCGCGCGTGCGCAAGGAGCCCAGATCAGAGCCTGTGTTTGGCTCGGTGAAAACAGCCGTTGGCAGGATTTCGGCGGAGGCGATTTTGGGCAGCCAATGCGCCTTTTGCTCTTCCGTGCCGCCGCACAAGATCAGCTCGGCTGCGATCTCGGAGCGCGTCCCCAAGGAGCCGACACCAATATAGCCGCGCGAAAGCTCTTCAGAGACCACACACATCGAGGCTTTGGACATGCCAAACCCGCCGTATTCTTCAGGGATGGTCAGGCCAAATACGCCAAGCTCGCCCATTTCCTCAAGGATTTCCATCGGGATATAATCGTCTTTGAGGTGCCACTCATGGGCGTTTGGAACAACGCGATCATCGGCAAAGCGGCGGAACTGCTCGCGGATCATCTCAAGCTCTTCATCAAGGCCGGTGGCGCCGAAAGTGGCGTGGCCCTGATTTTCTTGCATCAGTTCAACAAGGCGGGCGCGGGCTTCAGGGCTATTGCCGCTTTCGCTCAAAGTGGCGACTGCGCCAGTCATCAAAACGCGCGTATCTTCTTGGCTCAGCCACATGTTTTGCAGGCGCACGATTTCGCCTTGGTTCATCGGGATGCCGCCAGCGATCTGCATCAAGTATTCGCCAAAAGTGATCTGGAGGATCAGCGCTTCCATCTCGCCAAAGCGGCCCTCATTTTCAAGCTTGCTGGCCCAAGCGTGCATCTGGCGCAGCGCTTCAACATAGGTGGCAAGCCAGGCAAAGCCATGGGTTGCGGATTGTTCTTGCTCGATAAGGGCGGCGGAAATTTTTTCGCCATCAACGACGCGCGCGCGCACGGATTGGCGGGCCTTTTCCAGCACGGTTTCAACTGGGCCAATCGCGGCCTCTGTGAGGGAAAGCAGATCGGCGAGAAGCGGGCTGGTCATGGCGATATCCTGTCTGTCGGCGGCATTGGGCTTAGGTGCGTTTAGAGTCAGTCTGACATATTTTGTTTGCAGGTGCAGCGCAATTATAATTCGTCCTTTTCACGGCCTGCGCACGAAAAGAACCTTGCGGAATTTCGCTGCATCGTCGGTCTTGTTCGCATAGAGATGGGGCAAACAAGTTTAGGAGCCATCCAATGGGCGCAATTGTCGCACAGACCGAACCGCATATTATCGCGCTCATTGTCCTCACAGCCCTTGTCGCGGGCTTTGTGAAAGGGGCTGTTGGATTTGCGCTTCCGATGATCATGATTTCGGTGATGGGCTCATTTTTATCGCCCGAGCTGGCTTTGGCGGCGCTTATCGTTCCGACGGTTCTGGCAAATCTTTGGCAAGCCTCGCGGGGGGGGCTTTCGGGCGCGCGAACGGCGTTGCGCGAATTCTGGCTCTATATCTTTATGCTTTTGCTTTTGATCGCCGCTTCGGCGCGACTGGTGATTTTGTTGCCAGATCAGATCATCTTCTTGATCCTCGGCATTCCTGTCGTGTTGTTTTCTGTCATGCAACTGGCCGGCTGGCGCTTTCATATTCCACCGGGTCGCCGCCGTTTCGCGGATTTAGCGCTGGGCGCAGCCTCGGGTTTTGTCGGGGGGATATCCGGCGTCTGGGGGCCGCTGACGGTCGCTTATCTAACCGCGCTCGACACGCCCAAGAAAGTGCAAGTCCAAGCGATTGGGGTGATCTTTGCCTCTGGCGCGATCATGCTTTTTTTCGCCCATATTGCATCAGGGGTTCTTACGGGGCCGCGACTTGGGCTTTCTGTGGCGATGATTGTGCCAGTTTTGGCGGGGATGGCGCTTGGGATTATGGTTCAGGACCGCCTTGACCAAGACAAGTTTCGCCGCGCGACTTTGGCGGTTTTGGTTCTGGCGGGATTGAACTTGGTGCGCCGTGGATTGATGGGCTAAGGCCTGACTAAAACTCAAAGCCTGGGGTATAGAGCCGACGTTGCCTTTGAGAATTTAGGCCTAGAAAAGATGATTGCCCAAAAGAAAAGGCCGAGCGCTTTGGCCCGGCCTCGTTCGTAATTCTAGAGCGTTTAGCTGATCGCGGCGGCTTTTACATCGTCGTCGATATAAGCGATGTATTGCTCGAAGTTTTCCGCAAACATGCTGACAAGCTTTTTGGCTTGGGCATCATAGGCGTCTTTATCGGCCCATGTGCGGCGCGGATCGAGAAGCACATCCGCAACACCGGGAACAGACACAGGAACCTCAAAGCCGAAGTTTGGATCTTTGCGATATTCTGCCTCGTTAAGCGAGCCATCAAGAGCCGCACTAAGCAGCGAGCGGGTTGCGCGGATCGGCATGCGCGAGCCAGTGCCATAGGCGCCGCCTGTCCAGCCTGTGTTAACCAGCCAGCAAGTGGCGCCATGCGTTGCGATTTTTTCGCGCAGCAGGTTGCCGTAGGCTTCGGGGCGGCGCGGCATGAAGGGCGCGCCGAAACAGGTTGAGAATGTGGGCTCTGGCTCTGTTACGCCGCGCTCTGTTCCGGCAACTTTGGAGGTAAAGCCGGAGAGGAAGTGATACATCGCTTGCGCTGGTGTGAGGCGCGAGATCGGAGGGAGAACGCCGAAGGCATCGCATGTGAGCATGACGATGTTTTTCGGGTGCCCGCCGAGCGAGTTTTCCGAGGCATTCGAGATATAATGAAGCGGATAGGCGCAGCGCATGTTTGCGGTAAGGCTATCATCTTCAAAGTCCAGATCGAGCGTATCCTCGTCATAGACCATGTTCTCGATCACGGTGGCGAATTTTTCGGTCGTGGCGTAAATCTCAGGCTCGGCTTCTTTGCTCAGGCTGATTGTTTTTGCATAGCAGCCGCCTTCAAAGTTAAAGGTGCCGCGATCGGACCAGCCATGCTCATCGTCGCCGATCAGCACGCGGCTTGGATCCGCCGAAAGTGTTGTTTTGCCGGTGCCCGAGAGGCCAAAGAAAACGGCCGTATCGACGGGATTGTTGGGCGCATGGTTGGCGGAGCAATGCATCGCCATAACGCCTTTGCCGGGCAGGATATAGTTGAGCAGGGTGAAGACGGATTTCTTGTTTTCGCCAGCGTATGCCGTGCCACCGATCAGGATGAGCTTTTTGTCAAAGTTCAGCGCGATCACTGTTTCCGAACGACAGCCATGTTTTTCGGCGTCTGCTTGGAAGGTCGGGCAGTTGATGATGGTGAAGTCCGCGACAAAATTATCAAGCTCGGCGCGCTCTGGGCGGCGCAGCATGGTGCGGATGAAAAGGCCGTGCCAAGCAAGCTCGGTCACAACGCGCACATCGAGGCGATGTGCGGGATCGGCGCCACCAAACAAATCTTGGACGAAGTAATCGCCGCCCTTCATATGTTCGAGCATATCCGCGTGCAGCACGTCAAAGGCTGCAGGCTCCATGGGCGTATTGTTTTCCCACCAAATATGATCTTCGACGGCTGGAGTGCGAACCACGAATTTATCCTTGGGCGAGCGGCCTGTATGCTTGCCTGTGGTGCACAGGAACGAGCCGCCTTTGCCAAGCTTGCCCTCAGAACGCTTGAGCGCTTCTTCGACCAGCTGTGGTTCGATCAGGTTGTAATAGACGTTGCCGAGGCCGGTGATGCCTTGATCTTCAAGTCGATGGGCCGGGTTAACACGTCCGGTTGTCATCCTGCTATCTCCCTTCGCCGGCGGCGCGGCGACTTCGTAGTGTTTCATTCAAGCGCAAGATTGTTGCGCATCAGGCCGGGTTACCTGCCCTATTCAGCCCTATAGCACGGCTGTTTCGAATGGGAACAGGACGGATACGCGCAGTTAGCGCAACCATTTTGGAGTTAGCGCAATCAGCGCCAGCAAACTGCAGCCAATTCTATAAAGGTGAGACATATTAGCCATTGGTTACGTTTTTTCGTGTCTGATCAGGGACGGATAATAGAGTGATTCGCAGTTAGCAGTTGATTCTGTGGGCCGTGATCGTGAATATGGCTAAAAAACGACAGGCAAACAGAGCAGTACAAGGAATTCTCCCATGTCGAGAATCGCGTTAGTTGACGATGACAGGAACATCCTGACATCGGTTTCGATGACTCTTGAGGCCGAAGGCTTCGAGGTAGAAACATATAATGATGGCCAATCCGCGTTGGACGCCTTCAACAAGGCGCTGCCCGATATGGCTGTGTTTGATATTAAGATGCCCCGGATGGATGGGATGGATCTGCTGCAACGCGTGCGCCAGAAAACCAACATGCCGGTGATCTTCCTCACCTCAAAAGATGATGAGATCGATGAGGTTTTGGGCCTGCGTATGGGCGCCGATGATTACGTAAAAAAGCCGTTTTCTCAACGGCTTCTGGTGGAACGCATCCGCGCGCTTTTGCGTCGCCAAGAAGTGATTGAAACCGGCGAAGTTGCGACCGACGAAGAAAACAAAGTGATGGAGCGCGGCGAGCTTTCGATGGATCCGCTGCGCCATGCTGTGAAGTGGAAAGGGAACGATGTTTCTCTGACCGTCACTGAATTCCTGCTGCTTCAGGCGCTCGCGCAGCGCCCTGGCTTCGTTAAAAGCCGCGATCAGTTGATGGATGTGGCTTACGACGACCAAGTTTACGTGGATGATCGCACCATCGACAGCCACATCAAGCGCCTGCGTAAAAAGATGCGGACTGCTGACGATGAGTTTTCCGCTATCGAAACGCTGTATGGCATCGGCTATAGGTATAACGAAGAGTAATGACACTCGCGTCGAGGATAGACGTGCGCGACAAAACCGTAGCACACAATGCGGATGTTGTTCTGGGCGACGATTGGGTCGCCCCGGACGCTACCGCCGATAATGAAATCCGCGCCCACCGGGAAAAACGCGGATTGATTTCGATCAACCGATCGCCTCTTGCGCGCAAAATCATTACCTTCAATCTTCTGGCGATCATTTTGATGGTTGCTGGTGTGCTTTACCTCAATCCATTTCGCGATAGCCTCGTGTTTCAGCGCCAAAATGGGCTGGTCACAGAAGCGCAATTGATCGCAAACGCTTTCAAGGCGCAGATGCCAGAAGAAGGCGCTGTCGACCTTGCCTCAAATGATGTCATTGATGTTCGGGCAACATTGGAAAGCCTTGCGCTTTCTGATGGCGTTGAGGTCTTTGTTTACGATACAAATCAAGCACTTGTCGGATCAACGATTGGGATTGAACGGCCAGCCGTTGCGCCCATTATCGGGCTTGAGCGAAATCGCCGCGCGACATTGATTACTGATTTTCTCAATTCGCTTTGGGAAGGGGCTGCCGGCTTAATCAAGCGCGACGCGCCCAAATCCGTTGATATCATTCACGACAGCGAGGCGCATACGAGCCGCTTGGTCCAAGAAACGCTGGCTGGCACCACACATGTGCATTCCGGGCATGATAATGTTGGCAATGCGGTCTTCGCAGTTGCCACGCCGCTCGAAAAAGACGGTGTAATTCTCGGCGTCGTTGCTCTTACATCGGCCGCTGGTGAAATTGATGAGCTGGTCCGTTCTGAGCGCGAGCAAGTTTTGCAGATGTTTGTGATCGCCATATTGGTGTCCATCGGGCTGAGCCTTGTTTTGGCCTCTACGATTGCAAACCCTCTCTCTGATCTTGCCGATGCCGCCGAAATTGGCCGCGATAAGAATTCGCGCAAGGTGAACCCGGGCCGGGTTCGTATTCCTGATTTGTCTGGGCGCCCGGATGAGATTGGCCGCCTTTCCGGCGCGCTGCGCGGCATGGTCAGTGCGCTTTACAATCGCATCGACGCCAACGAACAATTTGCAGCCGACGTTGCTCATGAAATCAAGAACCCGCTCGCCTCGCTTCGCTCAGCCGTTGGTTCTTTGCGCATGGTCAAAAAGGAAGAGCAGCGCGAAAAACTGCTTGATGTGATTGACCACGACGTGCGCCGTTTGGATCGCCTCGTGTCTGATATTTCGAACGCTTCGCGCCTTGATAGCGAGCTGGTGAAAGAAGAAGAAGAAGAGTTCAACTTGCTTCATATGCTGGGCAATCTGATCGAATATCTCGGTCAGGATGCTTCGGAAAAAGGCGTTGAGTTTATCGCAGATCTGCCCGACAAGCCGATTTTCATTCACGGGCTTGAAGCGCGATTGGCGCAAGTTTTTGTAAACCTGATCACGAATGCTGTCTCCTTTTGCGAAGATGGCGACGCGATCCGCGTTTGGGTGCGCAAGCGAGAAAATCGCGTGCTGATTGTTGTCGAAGACACCGGCCCCGGCATTCCCGAGCAGGCCCTCTCAAAAGTCTTTAATCGCTTCTATTCTGAGCGCCCAGTTGGCCAGTTTGGCAACAACTCCGGCCTTGGCTTGGCGATCTCAAAGCAAATTGTTGAAGCGCATGGCGGCGTGATCTGGGCAGAGAATATCCGCCCAACAGATGCCGATATTACGTCTGATCCTTTGGGTGCGCGCTTTGTGGTCGGTCTACCGGTTTGAGCCGGCATCCAGCTGATGAAGATATCAAGGGGCCTCTGCTGAAAAGCGGTGGCCCCAGTTCATTTGAGGGTCAAGATCTGATCGTGCACGGATCTTGTGTCGCCTTAGGCAATGCTGCATTGTTGATCCTTGGGCCTTCTGGCGCGGGCAAATCCTCACTGGCATTGCAGATGATGGCGCTTGGGGCTGTGCTTGTTGCGGATGATCGCACCGTTTTGCGCGCGCATCCTGAAGGCGGAGTATATGCTTCCTGTCCGGCTCCCATTCGCGGCCAGATAGAGGCGCGCGGGATCGGGATACTCGAAGCCGCCTCGCAAATCTCTGCGAAGCTTTCATTGGTTGTCGATCTTTCGCAACAAGAGACAGATCGTTTGCCGCCAAGACGGTTTCATTCGATCTTAGGTAACGATTTTGAGTTAGTATGGGGCAATGACACCGCCATTTTTGCGGCGGGTTTGATGCAATATCTCAAAGGCGGACGGAGGGCCTAATGGCCGATCTCATCGATCCTCTTGCGCAGAACACGCTGCGCCAAATGCGGCGATTGGTGATCGTCACTGGTCCTTCGGGCGCAGGACGATCGACTTCGGTAAACGCGCTTGAGGATTTGGGATTTGAGGTCATCGATAACCTCCCGCTTTCGCTTTTGCCGCGCCTACTGGATGGGCCGCCGATTGATCGCCCCCTTGCGCTTGGCATCGATACGCGCAACCGGGATTTTTCGGTGAATGCGCTGATAGATATCGTTGAGCGGCTCGAGGCGGATTTTGGGGTCGTTCCGGAGTTATTGTATCTGGATTGCGCGGCCGATGTTTTGATCCGCCGCTACTCCGAAACGCGCCGCCGTCATCCGATGGCGCCTGCGGAAACAGCTTCCCAAGGCATTGAGCTTGAGGCCGATCTACTGGGCCCAATTCGCGCGCGCGCAGATATTCTTATCGACACAACCGACCTTACACCCCACGATCTGCGCGGCGAGATTGAGCGCTGGTTTGGCGTTGGAACGGGGCACGAAGCGGGGCTTGGCCTTGCGGTTTCGGTGCAAAGTTTTTCCTACAAACGCGGGATGCCGCGCGGGATTGATATGGTGTTTGATTGTCGCTTCTTGCGCAATCCCTACTGGAACGCCGATCTTCGCGCGCTAAACGGGCAAGATGAGCCGGTCGCGGATCATATTTCTGCGGATCCGCGCTTTGAGGGCTTCTTTTCTAAAGTGCAGGACCTGTGTGAATTTTTGCTGCCAGCGTTTCGCGAAGAGGGCAAAGCGCATCTTGCAATTGGCTTTGGCTGTACGGGCGGGCAACACCGATCTGTTGCCGTCGCGGAAAAATTAGGCAAAGCCCTTGCGAAGAACGATTGGCAGGTGTCTATAAGGCACAGGGAATTGGAACGGCGCGGCCTTAATCGGCCGCTCTCAAAATCGGGGTAGTCGCGTGCTCGGTATTGTCATCGTCGCGCATGGAGGTTTGGCCAAGGAATACTTGGCAGCTGTCGAACACGTTGTCGGCAAGCAAACCGGGATTCGTGCCATCTCAATCGAGGCGGATCATGACCGCGCGGCCAAACAGGCCGAAATCTGCGCTGCGGCGGATGCGGTGGATAGTGGTGCAGGTGTTGTTATTGTTACGGATATGTTTGGCGGATCGCCGTCAAATCTTAGCCTTATGGCCTGTCACTGTGAAGATCGCAAAATCATCTACGGCGCGAACCTGCCGATGTTGGTTAAGCTGGCAAAATCGCGTCACCATTCGGTTCCCGACGCGGTAAATAGCGCCCTTGCCGCGGGGCGAAAATATATCGATAGCTTTGATGCAAGCCATTCATAAAAAGCCATTTTCCTAATTAGAGTTGTTCTGATGTCAGACTGTCCGCCACGCACCCTCGCGATTATCAACGAAAAGGGCCTTCATGCGCGCGCTTCGGCGAAACTGGTTGAGGTGGTTGAGGCGCATGACGCGGAGGCAGAAGTCAGTAAAGATGGGCTGAGTGCCTCTGGTGACAGCATTATGGGGCTTTTGATGTTGGCAGGCTCCAAGGGAACCTTTATTGAGGTTCAGACGCGCGGCGCTGAGGCCGCAAAATTGGCCGATGCGATAGAAGCCCTTGTGGCGGATCGTTTCGGCGAAGATTTCTGAGCGATACCGCGAAGCGAGCGGCGCCATTCAAGCCTTTCGGAGCCTCGTGAAAAAAGAACCTCAAAATAAACCGCTTCCCAATGAGCACAAGCCCGCGCCCTATAATAAGCGCGAGTTGTCCTATGCAAATACGTTCACGAATCCGTGGAAATCTTTTGCGATCAGGGCAATGGAATGGGCGAGCGGTAAGCTGACGCTTTTGCGACTGATCCGCAAGTTTGAGCAGATGGGCGTCCCTGAGGGGCAGCTTTTTTGGGGCCAAGCTTTGGGTTTGATGCGCATAGAGCTGCAAACGCCCGAAGAACAAATCGCCAATATTCCGCCAACGGGCCCTCTGGTCATCGTGGCCAACCACCCGCATGGATTGGTTGATGGGATGGTTTTGGCCGAACTTGTTGGCAAAGTGCGCACCGATTACAAAATTTTGACGCGCTCATTGCTGACAGGTGTTCAGGAAATTTCGCAATTTATGCTGCCTGTGCCGTTTCCGCATGAGGATAATTCGTTTCAGGATTCGCTGACCATGCGCAAGACAGCCATGGCGCATCTGGCGGCTGGCGGCGTGATTATTCTGTTTCCTTCCGGCGTTGTGGCTTCGTCCGACACGCTTTTTGGCAAGGTGATTGAGCGCGAATGGAACCCATTTACCTCAAAAATGGTGCTGCGTTCAGGTGCGAGCGTTGTTCCGATCTTCTTTCCGGGGCAAAATTCCCGGCTCTATCAGATCGCCAACAAGCTTTCGGCGACGATGCGCCAAGGACTGCTTTTGCACGAGGCCGTGCATTCGCTTGGCAAGCCGCAGACGCCTGTCGTTGGCGCGCCCATTGGGCCCGAAGAGCTTAAGGAATGGTCTTCCAATCCGCGCGGGCTTGTTGCTTGGTTGCGCGAAACAACGCTTGCTCTCAAGAAATAATCAGCGCGTCGGAACCGGCACATCGCCGCGATAATCATAAAAGCCGCGGTCAGTTTTGCGCCCGAGCCAGCCCGCCTCAACATATTTGGTCAAAAGCGGGCAGGGGCGGTATTTCGTATCCGCCAGCCCATCATGAAGCACGTTCATGATCGCAAGGCAGGTATCAAGCCCGATGAAATCCGCAAGCTCTAGCGGCCCCATGGGATGATTGGCGCCAAGCTTCAGGGATTCGTCAATTGAGCGCACAGAGCCGACGCCTTCATAGAGCGTATAGACGGCCTCATTGATCATTGGCATCAGGATACGGTTGACGATAAAGGCGGGGAAATCTTCGGCGCTGGCGGCTGTTTTGCCAAGCTTTTCAACCACTTTGTGCAAGGCTTTATAGGTAGGTTCATCCGTTGCAATGCCGCGGATCAGCTCGACCAATTGCATCACGGGGACAGGGTTCATGAAGTGAAACCCCATGAATTTTTCGGGGCGATCGGTGCGCGATGCAAGCCGAGTGATGGAGATCGACGAGGTGTTGGAGGTAAGGATCGTATGGGGCTTAAGATGGGGCAGCAGATCCTCAAAGATCGCATTTTTAACGGTTTCACGCTCTGTGGCGGCTTCAATAACAAGGTCGGTCGCGCCCAGATCGGAGAGCGTCATGGTTGTTGAGATACGCGCCATGGCGGCGGACATTTCGGCCTGAGTGATCTTATCGCGGCTGACTTGGCGCTCGAGGTTTCTCTCAATGAGAGCAAGCGCCGCAGTTAAGCTGTCCTGAGAAATATCGTTCAAAATCACATCATAACCGGCCAATGCAAATACATGCGCGATGCCATTGCCCATTTGGCCTGCGCCCACGATGCCCACTTTTTGAATGTCGTCGCTCATCTACATGCCCCTTGTTCAATATTTCTTGCCCGACCTTATGCGCCGCAAAGAGCGGGGCGCAAGGGCGATTGCGCGTCCGGAGATTGATCAAATTTTCCATTTAGCGAAATGGAAAGATGTTTCTGCGAATCTCCTCTTGGGTGAAATTTAAACGAGTGGGTGGAAACACATGGCCTATGAAAACCTGGGCGAAGGTGCCCTTAACTACAATCCTTGCCGCTATGGCAAATCTAAACTGCTGTTTCGGGGGCCGCGCAAGAAGCTGGAAGGCGATTACATCGCTGTGCTTGGCGGGACCGAGACCTATGGAAAATTTGTTGAAACGCCGTTTCCGGCATTGTTGGAGCAGGAGCTTGATCTGCCGGTGGCCAATCTTGGCTGCGTCAACGCGGGGACGGATGTCTTTACCAATGATCAGACGGTTATGGAAATATGCAGCAAAGCGCGCGTGACGGTCATTCAGATCGCGGGCGCGCAGAATATGTCGAACCGGTTTTATGCGGTGCATCCGCGGCGCAATGACCGCTTTTTGCGCGCCTCGACGTTGCTGAAAACGATCTACCGTGAAATCGATTTTACCGATTTCAACTTTACGCGCCATTTGCTGCGGACCCTTAGCGAGACCTCGCCTGAGAAGTTCGCAATGGTACGTCAGGAGTTAAAGGATGCATGGGTTGCGCGGATGAAAACCATGCTTGCCAAAGTTGGCACAAAGGTTGTTTTGGTCTGGATGGCGGATCATTCGCCGGATGATCATGACGCGGTTGAAAATATGGGTGCGGATCCGCTGTTTGTGGATCGCAAGATGCTCGATGAGCTGCGCCCGTTGGTAAAAGACATCGTTGAAGTTGTTGCCTCAGAGGAAGAGGTGGATGCCGGTTACGAGCGGATGGTGTTTGCCGATATGGATGCACCGACAGCGCGCGAAATGCTTGGCACGATTGTTCATGCGCGTGTTGCTGAAGAGCTGGCTGCTTCGATCTCCAAAAGCCTGTAACGCACAGGCTTAAAACGAAAAAAGGCCCGCCATACCGGCGGGCCTTTTCATTTGATCGCGCAAGTGATCAGAGCTTTTCGATCAGCTCTGGCACAGCATCAAACAGATCGGCAACGAGGCCGTAATCTGCGACTTGGAAGATCGGGGCTTCTTCGTCTTTGTTGATTGCGACGATGATTTTGGAGTCTTTCATCCCGGCAAGGTGCTGGATCGCGCCAGAAATACCCACAGCGATATAAAGCGCAGGAGCAACCACTTTGCCGGTTTGGCCAACTTGCCAATCGTTTGGTGCAAAGCCGCTATCCACAGCCGCGCGCGATGCGCCAACAGCCGCGCCGAGTTTATCGGCAAGCTTTTCGATCAGCGAGAAGTTCTCTTCTGATCCAACGCCGCGCCCACCAGACACAACGATGCCAGCGGATGTCAGCTCGGGGCGATCCGAGGCAGCCATTTTATCTTCGACCCAAGTCGAGAGGCCGGGATTTTCAGCAGCACCAATGGTTTCAACCGAAGCTGAGCCGCCTGCGCCTGCCGCCTCGAAAGTCGAGGTGCGGAAGGTGATCACTTTGGTCGCGTCTTTGGATTTGACCGTTTGGATCGCGTTGCCCGCATAAACGGGGCGCTCGAATGTATCGCCGTCAACAACGCCGGAAACGTCCGTCAAAACCATCACGTCGAGCAGAGCTGCAACGCGGGGCAGGATGTTTTTCGCGTCTGTCGTAGCAGGTGCTACGATATGCGAATAGTCGCCTGCGAGCGAGACGATCAGCGCCGAAACGGGTTCGGCAAGACGGTGACCATAGATTGCGTCTTCGGCGCAAAGTACCTTTGCAACGCCGTCGATTTTCGCAGCTTCAGCGGCAGCATCCGCACATTTGGCGCCAACGGCCAGAACCGTTACATCGCCAAGCGCTTTGGAGGCCGAAACGGCTTTGGCGGTTGCGTCCATTGCAAGCGCGCCATCGTTGATTTCTGCAAGAAGAAGAACAGCCATTATACCGCTCCTTTTTCTTTGAGTTTGGCCACGAGCTCATCCACCGAGCCAACCATTTCGCCAGCCGTACGGCCCGCTGGTTCGCTTGTTTTGACGATCTCAAGACGGGGGCTAACATCAACGCCAAAGTCGGCTGCTGTCTTTTCATCCAGCGGCTTTTTCTTGGCTTTCATGATGTTTGGCAAAGAGGCATAGCGCGGCTCGTTGAGGCGCAAATCTGCGGTCACGATTGCAGGCAAGGTTACCTTGATCGTTTGCAGACCGCCATCAACTTCGCGGCTGACAATGGCTGCGTCGCCGTCGATTTCGATCGAGTTTGCGAATGTTGCTTGGCTCCAGCCGAGCAACGCAGCAAGCATTTGCCCTGTCGCATTCATATCGTTGTCGATGGATTGTTTGCCTGCGATCACAAGGCCGGGGGCCTCTTCGTCGATCACGGCTTTGAGGATTTTCGCAACCGCGAGCGGCTCGATATCCTGATGCACATCGTCGGCAGCAACCACGAGGATTGCGCGATCTGCGCCCATGGCCAGAGCCGTGCGCAGCGTTTCCTGCGCTTGCTTTACGCCGATGGAAACAACAACAACTTCGTCCGCTTTGCCCGCTTCTTTGAGGCGGATTGCCTCTTCGACAGCGATTTCATCAAATGGATTCATCGACATTTTGACATTGGCGAGATCGACGCCGCTTCCGTCCGCTTTGACGCGCACTTTCACATTGTAATCGATCACGCGTTTGACAGGTACAAGCACCTTCATAAGCGCAAACTCCTTATGCGTTAATGGGCCGCAATTGGCCCCTTCAAGCTCTCCATCAGGTTGTTAGCTTAGGAGCGCGCTGGAAAACAGAGCAAAATTGTCGCGAAACTTTGCGCGACGTGACGTATTCTTCGCGAAATACAAGACCGCTATGCGAAATAGCGGCGAGATTCGCGCTGAGGCAGTCTGTTTTGCGGTTTGGGCGGTATGTGGCGCGGGGGTTAGCGATTGGCGCCGGGAACCCAGAGCACATCTCCGGTGCCATTATCATTGGCGCTGCGAGCGGCGACAAAGAACCAATCCGAAAGCCGGTTGAGATAACGGATCGCGGCAGGGTTTACCGCCTCTTGGGTGGCCAGTTCCGTTGCCAAGCGCTCGGCGCGCCGACTTACGGTTCGGCAAAGGTGCAGATGGGCGGCGAGGGGCGTTCCGCCGGGTAGAATGAAGCTGCGCAGGGGATCGAGGCGCGCGTTCATCGCATCAATTTCGTTTTCCAGCCGGATTGTCTGGGCGTCTGAGATGCGCAGGGGCGGGTATTCGGCATCGGCGTCTTTGTCCATTTCGGGGCGGCAGAAATCAGCGCCCAGATCAAACAGATCGTTTTGGATCATGGCCAGTTGGGCATCGATTTGCCCGCTTGCATGCAGGCGCGCAAGGCCAAGCGTTGCGTTGACCTCATCGACCGTTCCGTAGGCCTCGACGCGGGGATCATGTTTGGCGACGCGGACCCCGTTGCCAAGGGCCGTATCGCCGCCATCGCCGGTTCTGGTATAGATTTTATTGAGAACAACCATAGGCTTACCCTTTGCCGCGCAGGTAGACGTAGAGAATGACAAGCACAACGGCCACTGCCTGCATCGCGACGCGGTAGCGCATGATCCGGTTGGCATGTTTGCGATTGAAATCGCCGCCTTTGGCAAAGCCAAGCACGCCGATCATCAGCACAACAAGCACAGCCAAAACGGCCAGAATGATTAGGATAAAGAGCGGATCTTGCATCATGATTTTGACTTTCTGTTTGGCCCACTCTCGCACAGAGCGCGGGGGGGCGCCAATCAAGTTAATGCGCAGGCGTGCCATTCCAAGCGGGCATATTGCCGCGCGACCGGTTCAGAGCGAGCTTACGCCTTGCCCATCAGCCAATCAATTGCGCGTTGCGGCAAGAAGCGTTTGGCAAAGCCTGCGATATATGTGGCGGTGGTTACATAGTAATGGGCGCGCGGATTTGGCGCCTCTAGCGCGTGGATCAGTTTGGCCGTGACGGCCGCGCAGGGAAGCTCAAAGCGGTCAGGTGTTCCGCTGTCATCATAGAGGCGCGGGCGCAGGGATTTCTCGTATTGGGCGGCGCGGGGCGAGGCTTTCCAATCAATCCAGCGCTCGAAATTCTTTTGGCTGTTGAGGCGGAAATCGGTTGGGATGGGGCCGGGCTCGATCAGGGAGACCTTGATCGGCGTGTCGCGCATCTCAAGGCGCAACGTGTCGGTTAGGCCTTCCACGGCGAATTTTGTCGCCACATAAGAGCCGCGCCATTTCAGCCCGATCAGCCCCAAAACGGAGGAGCAGTTCACGATCCTTCCATGCCCTTGGGCGCGCATTACGGGGATCGCGAGGCGGGTGAGTTCGTGCCAGCCAAAGAAATTCGCCTCAAAATTAAGGCGCAGCGCATCTGTGGGCAGATCTTCGACAGCGCCGGGGATTGCATAGGCGCCGTTATTGTAGAGCGCATCTAGCGTGCCGCCCGTGCGTTTTATCGCTTCGGCAAATGCGGCGTGGATCGAGGCGGTATCCTCATAATCCAGCGTGAAGCTCTCTAACCCCTCAGAGCGGAGCCGTTCGCAATCGGTCTCTTGGCGGCAGGTGGCAAAAACGCGGTAGCCGCGCTTGGCCAATGTGTGGGCCGCGTCATAGCCGATGCCGGAGGAGCAGCCGGTGATGAGGATCGATTTTGAGAGAGGGGTCATGCGCGCGCCTTTGCTTGTTTTGCAAATGCTTAACGGGCGCGGCGCGCAGGCTCAACCAATACCAATGCCGGCTGGATCACTCGGAAAGTTCGGTGAGAAAGCGCGCGGCCAGATAGCCCTCAACGCCGTCGCCCTCGATGCGGATTTTAACCCAGTCGGCATTTGGATCAGAAATCACCATGGTAATCTCGCCGCGCACAACCTGATCAAGCACGGCATAATCGGTTGAGGGGCCAGAGCGGACATTCACGCGCTTTGCAGTCACTTGGCGCAGGATTGGTTGAGGCGTTTGTTTAACGACGACCAAATCAACAGCCGGAGCGGGCGTTGCTGCGGGGGCGGTAACGGCGGCAACCTTGGTCGAAAGCACCATGCCAGCAGGGTTAATCGCAGGTGTTTGGGAGGTTTGCGTGGCGATTTTTGTGTTGTCGCTGGAGGAGGCGCGGGCAACGATGGCTTCGCGCTCTGATTGGCGGGCGATCGCTTTGGGCGCGTCCTGCTCGGCTTTGGCGGCATTGATCGCCGCCAGTTCATCAGCAGAAAGATCGCGGCCTGCGATTGTCATCACAAGGCCGAGGCCCACAAGCGTAAGCATAGTTAGTTTGATCATCTTGTAACCCCCGGCAAATCATTAACGCGTTACTTATACAGTCCTTTCCGAAAAGGGGCAGGGAAAAAACGCCGATTATTCCCCGTAAAGCGACGAATTTTGCCCCCGACGATTTGCGATTTTTTTGCGTTGGAAACGTAAGCCAATGCGCGCCGAGCCTTTACCGCGCGCTTTGAGCCGAGTATCTAAAAAACATGAGCAGTAAGAACAATGATGATGCGGGCGTTTTGCCGCCCGAACACACCGAGACACTCCGGCGCGCGATTGGCGATCGGTATCTGACCTATGCGCTAAGCACGATCATGCACCGCGCCTTGCCCGATGCCCGCGATGGGCTCAAGCCTGTGCACCGACGCATTTTATATGCGATGCGCGAGCTGAAGCTTGATCCCAAGGGGCGTTTTCGCAAAAGCTCGAAGATTTCCGGCGATGTGATGGGCAACTATCACCCGCATGGTGATACTGCGATTTATGATGCCATGGCGCGCCTCGCGCAGGATTTTAACATTCGCTATCCGCTGGTGGATGGCCAAGGCAACTTTGGCAATATCGATGGCGATAACCCTGCGGCAAGCCGGTATACCGAAGCGCGGATGACCGCCGCCGCCGAGGCCTTGATGGAAGGTCTCAACGAAAACGCCGTTGATTTTCGCGACAATTATGATGGCACAATGCAAGAGCCGGTCGTGCTTCCTGCGGCCTTTCCCAATCTGTTGGCGAATGGCTCTTCGGGGATTGCTGTGGGCATGGCGACGAACATTCCGCCGCATAATATTCCTGAGCTGATTGATGCCTGCCTGCATCTGATCAAAGTGCCGGATGCGCGCGATGATACCTTGCTCAATTACATTCCCGGCCCCGATTTTCCAACCGGCGGCGTGATCGTTGAACCGCGCGAAAATATCGCTGAGGCTTACCGCACTGGGCGCGGCAGTTTCCGCCTGCGGGCGAAATGGGAGGTCGAGGATACAGGGCGCGGCACCTATCAGATCGTGATCACCGAGATCCCCTATCAGGTTCAAAAGAGCCGGTTGATCGAGAAGATTGCCGAGCTGATCCAGCTTAAGAAAATCCCGATCCTTGGCGATGTGCGCGATGAAAGCGCCGAAGATATCCGCCTGATCATTGAGCCGAAATCAAAGAATGTTGATCCCGAAGTTCTGATGGGCACGCTTTATCGTAATTCCGAATTGGAAACCCGCTTTAGCCTGAACTTGAACGTGTTGATTGATGGGCGCACGCCCAAGGTCTGTTCGCTCAAAGAAGTGCTGCGCGCGTTTTTGGATCACCGCCGCGAGGTGCTTAACCGGCGCTCGCAGCACCGGCTTGAGAAGATTGATCACCGCCTTGAGGTGCTTGAGGGCTTTATCATCGCCTTCCTCAATCTGGATCGGGTGATCGATATTATCCGCTACGATGATGATCCCAAGGCCGCGCTCATGGCTGAGGATTGGGGCATGAAGCGGGGCCGTGCGCCGGATGAAGCGGCTTATGTTTCGCCGCTACCTGCTGCTGGCGAGGGCGAGCTAACGGAAGTTCAGGCCGAAGCGATCCTGAACATGCGCCTGCGCTCTTTGCGCCGTTTGGAAGAGTTAGAGCTGGTGCGCGAGCGCGATGCTTTGATGGCCGAGCGGGCCGTGATTGAGGATCTGTTGGAGCATCCTGAGGTTCAGTGGGATCGCATTTCCGATCAGCTCAAAGAAACCAAGCGCGTGTTTGGCAAGGATTATAAGGACGGGGCGAGCGCGCTTTATCCAAATCCGGGCGATCGGCGCACCATGTTTGGCGAAGCGGCTGAAATCCCCGATGTACCGCTTGAGGCGATGATTGAGCGCGAGCCGATCACCATCGTTTGTTCCAAAATGGGCTGGATCCGCGCCATGACGGGCCATATCGATTTGGCACGCGAGCTGAAATTCAAGGATGGCGATGAGGGGCGGCATGTGTTCCATGCCGAGACCACCGATCGCATCCTGTTGTTTGGCACAAACGGGCGCTTTTATACGCTCTCTGCCTCGACCTTGCCCGGCGGGCGGGGGATGGGCGAGCCGGTGCGTTTGATGGTTGATTTGCCCAATGAGGCCGAGATCGTTGATCTGTTTATTCACCGCCCCGGCCAGCGGCTTTTGGTTGCTTCAACGGCAGGCGATGGCTTTGTTGTTCCCGAGGATGAGGTGATCGCGCAAACGCGCACGGGCCGTCAGGTTTTGAATGTGAAGGGCGATGTGCGCGCCAAGGTTTGCCGCCCGATTATGGGCGATAGCGTGGCTGTTGTTGGCGAGAACCGCAAAGTGCTGATTTTCCCGCTCGAAGACCTGCCCGAAATGGGCCGTGGCAAGGGCGTTCGGTTGCAGAAATACAAGGACGGTGGGCTTTCTGATGCGACGACTTTCCCGCTTTCCGAGGGGCTGAGCTGGCTTGATCCGGCGGGGCGGACGCGCACCGAGACCGCGCTTGGAGACTGGAGCGCCAAACGGGCAACCGCCGGGCGCATGGCGCCGCGCGGCTTCCCGCGGGACAATAGATTTACCTAGCGAAAGTGAGAACGGTGCATGACGAGTTTTGAGACCGCAGCGGCGCCGGGCGCACAGATTTTGGACGGCGCTACCGGGCCGGTTGCGGGCAAACTCGTCACCGATTATGCGGGCGACAAAGGCCATATGTTTGGCCTCGCGTTTCGCACCGGCGCGCTTACGGTTCTGACCTTTGGCTTTTATCGCTTTTGGATGAAAACCAAACTGCGCAGGTATTATTGGTCGTCAATTCGCCCCGGCGGCGTACCGCTTGAGTATACCGGGCAGGGCATTGAAAAGCTGCTTGGGTTTCTCGTCGCTGTGGTTGTGATGGCGTTTTATATCGGCATCGTGAACCTGCTTTTGATGTTTGCCTCTTTTGCGATTTTTCACGGCAATGTCACGGCCTACGTGCTTTCGTTCGTCGGGGTTTTGCCGATTGTGTTCTTCGCCCAATACCGCGCCCGGCGCTATATTCTGGCGCGCACGCGCTGGCGCGGCATCCGCTTTGGGCTTGAGCCGGGGGCGTGGGGCTATTCGTTTCGCGCGCTGGGCTATTGGCTTTTGGCGATTGGATCGCTTGGCCTGCTGTGGCCGCTCAAGACCTTTCGGCTAGAAAAGTACCGCATCGATCACACCTATTTTGGCGATCAAAAGCTGCATCAGGGGGGGCGTTTTACGATGCTTTACCGTCCGTTTTTGCAAGTGTTGATCCCAGGATATATTTCGCTTGGCCTCTTGGTTTGGCTCTACGCAATGAGCCTGTCGGGCGTTGAAGAGCTTGGTTTTGTTGAGATCATCGCCGCATTGGTCGATTTTGGTGAGGAAAATTCCGGGGCTGACTATGGCTTCTTGCGGGCGCAACTTTTGCACTTCATCACTGTGCCGTGGATGCTTGTGGGCATGCTGCACTACTCCGTGCAAGCGTTTCGCATCATGGCCGCGCATAAGTCTGCCGGTCCGATCCGATTTGAGTCCAAGCCGCGCACAGGCCGGATGTTTTGGATTTATTTGTCGGGATTTACCTTGAGCTATCTTGTGTTTGTATGCGGCATTGGCGCGGTGATTTTTCTTGGGTTCGTTTTCGCACTGATCATGATGGGTGATATGTCATCGGGTGTGGCGCTTGAGGAAAGCCTTAGGATGTATCCGCTGTGGCTGACGACAGGCGTGAGTATTTTGGTCTATTTCACGATCTTTATTCTTTGGCAGGTGTTTAAGCATGTCTTTGTTACCTTGCCTACAGCGCGCCATTACGCCGAGACACTGACCTTGTTTGGCACGGATGAGATCGGGTTGATCAATCAGCGCGCGCGCGATGAATTTGCCGAGGCTGAGGGCTTTGCCGATGCGCTTGATCTGGGAGCCGCGATATGAGCGACGAAAACACAGCCGATACGTCAAAGACGTTTCTTGCCGAGCCAAGCACGCCGTCTGATGCAAGCGAGGCCGCGCCTGAGGTTGAAGAATTCACCGAGGCCGCAGCAGCCTCTGCCCCTCCCACAGCCGCGAGCGCTTATTATTTGAACGGAACCTCAGCGACCCTTTTCCCCGCCTATCTCGCTCTGGATGGGGAAGGCGAGGCGCGCGTTTTGACCATTCGTTTGGAGCCACCAAAGGACGCGCTTGAAGGCGCGGACACGCCAGAGCCACAGGTCTGGCGGATGCAGGATTTGCGCGCGGTTCCCGGCCAAGCGGATAAAAACACGTTGATTGTAACTCATGTTGATCAGCCCTTGGCGCGCCTCTTGGTGCAGGGGCCTCAGGCACGTAGCGCGATTAAATCTTATGCAAGCAATCTGGCCAAGCGCCCGCCCGTTCGGGGCCGCGGGAGAATCGCGCAATGGGCTTTGGCGGCGGCGGCGTCTGTTGTCTTGATCGTTTTCGTTTTGGTGCCATTGATGGCCAATCAGCTTGCGCCGCTCTTGCCGCCGGAGGGCGAAAAGGCGCTTGGGGATGCGACTTACGAGCAAATCCGCAAGGCGCTTGCGGAGGATTTTGTTGCGATTGAGGAATGCGAATCCGAAGCGGGATCAGAGGCGCTTGTTGCGATGCGATCGGCTTTGGAAGAATATGCTGATCTGCCTTATGATATGTCGCTCACCGTCCTTGATCATAAGATGGTCAATGCGTTTGCGCTGCCCGGTGGACGGGTTGTGCTGTTTCGTGGGCTGATTGATAACGCGGAAAATCCCAATGAGGTTGCGGCCGTATTGGCGCATGAGATGGGTCATGTTGTCAGTCGCGATCCGACCCGTCATGCGCTGCGCTCGGCGGGGAGTTTCGGAGTTTTGGGGCTGTTGTTTGGGGATTTTGCTGGGGGCACGGCGGTTCTTTTGGTCGCCAATCAGCTGATCGAGGCCTCTTATAGCCAAGGGGCGGAATCGGCGGCGGATGGCTATGCGCACGGCGTTTTGGCGCAGGCGCAGGTTACTCCGGCCAGTATCGGGACGTTCTTTGCACGGATGCGCGATGAGTACGGCGATGATGATGGGTT
Organism: Halocynthiibacter sp.; assembly: GCA_047631555.1. Lineage (GTDB taxonomy): Bacteria > Pseudomonadota > Alphaproteobacteria > Rhodobacterales > Rhodobacteraceae > JBLHZY01. The sequence goes on from JBLHZY010000002.1 coordinate 594,513, forward strand.
CGTGGCGCATTTCTTGTCGCATCCCTCGATGGGCGACCGTATCGAAAAGGCCAATGCTGCGGCTGAGGCGGCGGGCGTTGAGGACACGCCGATCATCTCGGCAAAGCAATGGGCCGATTTGCAGAGCATCTGTCGCTAGAGCTCAGCGTTTGATCACAAAGGCGCTGATCAGGCGGCGATGCGTTGCGCGCGCATGCCCGCCGCGCTAAGCATGAGGCCACGGGATTTATGTTCGGAGCCGTTTTGATGTTTGCCATGCTGCCCTTTCTTCGCCGCGTATGCGCGCTTTTTGCGCTGATTGCCCTTGCCGCCTGTACGGATGCCAATGTGCTTGAGGACAAGCCTGTTGATCTTGGTGATTTTCAGCTTGGCCATAATATCGTTGTGACCGAGGGCATGAAGCAGGGCCCATTCTCGCGAAAAGCCACTGAGGAAGAGGTTCAAACGGCCGTCGTGAAAGCGATTGATCAGCGGTTTGGCGCGAAGGATGGCGATCGGTTGTATCATCTTGGGCTGAAGGTTGATGCCTATGCGCTTGCGCTTCCTGGGGTTCCGCTGGTGTTTACGCCGCAGAGCATTTTGGTGATTTCGGCCAATGTTTGGGATGATGCAAAGGGCGTTAAGCTGAACGAGGAAACCAAGCTGATCACCGTTTTTGAGGGTTTTTCAGGCAGCACGCTTGTTGGCTCAGGGCTGACCCGGCGCAAGCCCGTTCAGCTTGCAACGCTTTCAGCCAATGCCGCGCGTGCGATTGAACGCTGGCTGCTGGAAAACGGCGAGTGGTTTGGCATTGATCCCTCCCTTATTCCCGAGCCTGAGGAAGAAGATGCGCTGGCAAAGCTGGCCGCCGCTAAGAAAACTGCGGCTGAAACAGCGCCCGAGGCAAACTGACGCTTGATTTTTCGCCCATTAGCCAATACCTAGCCGCCCATATTGAACTGGGCCGCGAGCCGGCCCTCTAATTTGTGAGGCGCCGAGATATGGCTAAGGAAAAGTTTGAACGTAATAAACCGCACGTCAACATCGGCACAATCGGCCACGTTGACCACGGCAAGACCACTCTGACAGCGGCGATCACCAAGTACTTTGGCGATTTCAAAGCCTATGATCAGATCGATGGCGCGCCAGAAGAAAAAGCCCGCGGGATCACCATCTCGACAGCACACGTTGAGTATGAAACAGACGCGCGCCACTATGCGCACGTTGATTGCCCCGGCCACGCTGACTATGTGAAAAACATGATCACTGGTGCGGCGCAAATGGATGGCGCGATCCTGGTTGTGAACGCAGCCGATGGCCCTATGCCCCAAACCCGTGAGCACATCCTGTTGGGTCGCCAAGTTGGCATCCCCTACATGGTTGTTTACATGAACAAAGTTGACCAAGTAGACGACGAAGAGCTGCTGGAATTGGTTGAAATGGAAATCCGTGAGCTTCTGAGCTCGTACGAATATCCAGGCGACGACATTCCAATCATCCGCGGCTCTGCTTTGGCTGCGATGGAAGGCCGCGATCCTGAGATCGGCGAAAACTCGATCCGCGCGCTGATGGAAGCTGTGGATTCTTATATCCCAACACCAGAGCGCGCTGTTGACCAGCCGTTCCTGATGCCAATCGAGGATGTATTCTCGATCTCTGGCCGTGGGACTGTTGTTACGGGCCGTATCGAGCGCGGCGTGATCAATGTTGGCGACAACATCGAAATCGTTGGTATCCGCGATACATCGACAACGACCTGTACGGGTGTTGAAATGTTCCGCAAGCTGCTTGATCGCGGTGAAGCTGGCGACAACATCGGCGCATTGCTTCGCGGTGTTGACCGTGAAGGCGTTGAGCGCGGCCAGATCCTTTGTAAGCCAGGTTCGGTTAAGCCACACACGAAGTTTGAAGCACAAGCTTACATCCTCACCAAGGATGAAGGCGGGCGTCACACACCATTCTTCGCCAACTACCGTCCACAGTTTTACTTCCGCACGACGGATGTAACGGGCACAGTTGAGCTGCCAGCTGGCACAGAAATGGTGATGCCAGGCGATAACTTGAAGTTCAACGTTGAGCTGATTGCGCCAATCGCCATGGAAGACGGCCTGCGCTTTGCGATCCGCGAAGGCGGCCGCACTGTTGGCGCTGGTGTTGTGTCAAAGATCATCGAGTAATTTGGCGATAGGCTGAGTTACAAGACCTAGTGAAGGGCTGCCTGAATGGGCGGCCCTTTTTCACATTTGGGGATGAATATTTCCTCTGGCGGCGCATTGCTGCCTGCGGCACAGTTGATGCATGGATGATTTGATCAAATATTCTTATGCGCTTAATGGCGCAAAAGCCGGTCAGAAGCTTGGCGTTGATAAAGTTGGTGCGGCTTTGGAAGCGGATGCATTGGCATGGGCGCATCTATCAGCAAGTGATCCGCGCACCCGGCCTTGGATTGAAGCGCATCTGGATTACCTTGATCCCCATGCCATTGCCGCTCTTTTGGCCGAAGAGACCCGCCCGCGCGCCACAGTGATTGGCGAGGGTGTTTTGCTGATCCTGCGCGGGGTAAACCTCAATGAGGGGGCGGATCCTGAGGATATGGTGTCGGTGCGTATCTGGGCTGATCCGCATCGTATCGTGACCTTGTCGCGCCGCCGTGTGCGCGCAGTTGAGGAGATGGCCGCGCTGATTGATGCAGGCGAAGGCCCGCAGGATGCGGCCACATTTCTGGCGCTGATTACAGAGAATTTGGACGCGCGGATCGAGAACTATGTGCGCGATTTGGACGGGCTGGCAGATGGGCTTGAGGAAGAGCTTGTGGCCGATCCAAGCCCAGATTTGCGCCACCGGATCGTTGATGCGCGCCTCAACGCAATCACCTTTCGCCGTTATGTGAGCCCTCAACGCGAAGCCATTGGAACGCTGATGCGCGGCGCCGTGACCTTTATCGATGCCGAGGCGATGCGCCGTTTTCATGAGGCGCATGATCGCCTGACGCGCTTGATGGAAGATCTGGATGCGATGCGCGAACGCATGGTTGTTTTGCGCGAAGAACTGATGGGCCAGCAATCCGAGCGGCTCAATCGCAACATGTATGTGCTGTCTTTGATCTCGGCGGTTTTCCTGCCGCTTGGCTTTTTGACTGGCCTGTTTGGGATCAACCTTGCCGGGATGCCGGGCGCAGAAAACCCGATGGCGTTTTGGGCCTTTGTTGTCGGGCTCTTCGCGCTGAGCGTTGGCGGGATTGCGCTTTTGCGTTGGTCGCGCTGGTTCTAGCGGCAAATGGCGGGCAACAGCCCTTTCAATTCACGGGCCTGCGGGCGCTTTCCCCCTTGCAATATCACAGGCGCTCTTCTATTCACGCGCTTGGCTTTAGGGGTTTAGCTCAGTTGGTAGAGCATCGGTCTCCAAAACCGAGGGTCGTGGGTTCGAGTCCCTCAGCCCCTGCCAAAGCCACCATCCAACATTGTTGATCGCGACGCTGTTTTGCCTTTTCGGGGCAAGGCTATAAACCCGATCGTTCGTTTGTAGATTGAACATGATAAAAATTGCGTTTTCAGGCCGTGATTGCATTTAGAGAAATTTGGGAGCAGCCGTTCCATAACCGCTGTTTCACCGAGTTCTTGCGAAAACCCGCCTGACCTCCCATAAATGTAGCAACAACCAGAAGAAGCATTTGTTGGCCTGAATGAGGAATTTATTGTGAAAGTCATTTTTTTCGTTGCAATGGCAGCTTTGCTCCCATTTTCGAACGCGGCCAATGCTGGCCCCAAAACGAAGGTCAGTGTCCTTTGGCAGGATTTTCCAAAGGGAACGAATTGCGCCGCCGAGGGAATACAGGGTGCTCTAAAGGTCGGGAAAAAGCGAGGACATCCCAAAGTCGATGTTGTTGGATATGGCGAGATTGGGACGTTCTTTTGCATCCTGCCAGATGGCCGAAAAATTGTAACCGACATCAATACGCGCCTTCCAATTGGGACGAAGGTTGCGGGGATAACTGTTTATCCCGATGGCAGAACGTTTCTAACAGCTTCTTCTAGCGCCGGGTTGGTCAGCCAACAATTCGCAAATACACTGTCAGTGGTGAAGTGACGCCGGCGCGATTTTCGACAGCTTTGGTCAAGGCTGGATATTTAACGCATAACCCAAGCTTCGGGGCCCTTTTGACTATTTGACTGGTCATTCCGCAGCAAATCTTAGGGCTGTTTTCCTGCGCGCTCTCTGGCTACGCTCCCCCAAACCATCACAGGAATCCCCAAATGTCCGAGATCAAAACCAAGCCGTTGTTTAACCTCACCCTAGAAGTCGGGGCTTTGATGGATATGCGCGCGGGCGCGGCGCTTGGGCGGGTTATTTTTGAGGTGTCTGGGGGGCGTTTTGAGGGCGCGCGGTTGCGTGGCAAGGTGATGCCGGCCAGTGCGGATTGGCAGACGGTTGAGCAGGGCTATGCGCGCATGCATGTGCGCCTTGCGCTCCAGACGGATGACGGCGCGCTGATCTATATGATCTATGAGGGACGCAACACGATTGATGCTGATATCCGGGCGCGGATTGCGGCGGGCGAGGATGTTGATCCGTCTGAGTATTATCTGCGCACGGTTCCGATTTTCGAGACGGGCGATGCGCGCTATGACTGGCTCAACCGGATTGTTGCGGTTTCAAACGGGGCGCGGACGGGCGCGGGGGTTGAGTATGCGGTGTTTGAGGTTCTTTAGCGCGGCAGGGATTTAATCATGGTGAGCGAGACGGACGCGAAGGTTGCGGCGCTTTTGGCTCAGGCGACTTGGCATGAAGAGCGCATCGTGCTGCGCGATTTGATCCTAAGCAGCGGGCTGATTGAAGAGATCAAATGGGGCAAGCTTTGCTATACGTTTGAGGGCAGCAATGTTGCGATCTTTTACGGGCTGAAGGCCTACTGTGGGATCGGGTTTTTCAAGGGCGCATTGCTGAGCGATCCGCATGGCGCGCTGTATTCGCAGGGCAAGAATTCGCAAGCGGTGCGGATGTTTCGATTTACTGATGTAGAGCAGATCGCCGAAGCCGCGCCGATCATCCGCGCCTATCTTGCGGAAGCGATTGAGATTGAGCGATCGGGGCGGAAGATCGACTTCACGCAAAAGGATGCGCTTGAATTCCCGCAAGAGCTTTTGGATCGGTTTGCGAAAGACCCCGCTTTTGAGGCGGCGTTTAAGGCGCTCACCCCGGGGCGGCAACGGGGTTATAACTTGCATTTCAGCGGCGCCAAGCAATCGGCGACCCGCCACGCGCGGATCGAGAAATGCGCGGGCCGGATCATGGACGGTAAGGGGATGCAGGATCGCTGATAGGGGCTCAATTATAGGGGCGGGCGGCGCGCACAGGCACATGTTCGTAAATGTTGGGTTGAAATCGGCGCGGTGAAGGCGTAATTGCACCAGACCAACCCAACAGGTGAGAAAATGGCCGTGGCAAATCCTCTTCAGTTTATTCAGCAAGTGCGTTCCGAGGTTTCGAAGGTCATTTGGCCGACGCGGCGCGAGGTTCTTCTGACCACAGCGATGGTCTTTGTGATGGCAGCACTTACGGCGGTGTTTTTCTTCATCGTTGACCTGATTATTCGCACTGGATTTCAGGGCATGCTTGAGATGCTTTCGAGCTAATTTGGGTTGAATTGCGCCGCTAGGGGCGGTAATGCGGGCAACAATCTTGGAACTGGCGTGCATCGATTCGTGTTGCGCGCCGCTTTTCATTCCGGGATATGCGGGTTAACCGCTTGAAATTGAATAGAGTTTCGGTGCGAGCATCGGACGACGTAAAGGGCAGTGGCACATGGCGAAGCGGTGGTATTCGGTGAGCGTTCTCTCGAACTTCGAGAAAAAGATCGCCGAACAGATCAAGCATGCCGTCATTGAGAACGGCCTTGAAGATCAGATTGAAGAAGCTTTGGTGCCCACCGAAGAAGTGATTGAAGTGCGCCGTGGCAAGAAGGTCACGACTGAGCGCCGCTTTATGCCCGGCTACGTGCTGGTGCGTATGGAAATGACGGATGAGGCCTATCACCTTGTCACGTCGATCAATCGCGTCACGGGCTTTTTGGGCGCCATGGGCAAGCCGATGCCAATGCGCGACGCCGAAGTGAACCAGATCCTCAACCGTGTTGAGGAAGGCCAAGAATCGCCGCGCACGCTTATCGCGTTTGATATTGGCGAGAAGGTGACTGTGAATGACGGGCCGTTTGAGGGCTTTGATGGCATGGTTGAAGAAGTTGATGAAGAGCACCAGCGCCTCAAGGTGACGGTCTCTATCTTTGGGCGCGCGACGCCCGTTGAATTGGAATTCACACAGGTAGGCAAGCAAGCCTAATTGTGTGCTGCACGTGGGAGGCGCACGCATCGCGATGCGGGTGCCGCACCACGCCACTAGGAAGAAGCTCTGACGCGTCAGAGTTTTGTTGGAATGAAGGAGAGGCCAAATGGCCAAGAAGCTCGTCGGCAGCATGAAGCTGCAAGTCCCTGCCGGGAAAGCCAACCCATCGCCGCCCGTTGGGCCGGCGCTTGGTCAGCGCGGCATCAATATCATGGAATTCTGTAAAGCGTTTAACGCGAAGACACAGGAACTTGAGCCAGGTGCGCCTTGCCCAACCGTGATTTACTATTACCAAGACAAGTCGTTCACGATGGACATCAAGACGCCTCCGGCTTCTTATTTCATCAAGAAGGCTGCAAAGCTTAAGTCTGGTTCGCAAACACCGGGCCGTGCTGTTGCGGGTTCTGTGACGCTCAAGCAGATCAAAGAGATCGCTGAAGCGAAGATGCAAGATCTCAACGCGAATGATATCGAAGCTGCGATGCAAATCATCATGGGCTCTGCCCGTTCGATGGGCATCGAGGTGAAAGGATAATCTCATGGCTAAGCTTGGAAAACGTACACGCGCACAGCGCGAAGCTTTCGCTGGCAAAGAGAATTTGTCGGTAGAAGATGCGGTTGAACTGGTTAAAGGCAATGCCAATGCCAAGTTCGACGAAACAGTTGAAATTGCGATGAACCTTGGGGTTGATCCACGCCACGCTGACCAAATGGTTCGCGGTGTTGTGGCCCTTCCTAACGGGACAGGCAAAACCGTACGCGTTGCCGTCTTTGCACGCGGCGCGAAAGCCGATGAAGCAACGGCTGCTGGTGCAGATGTTGTTGGCGCTGAGGATCTCATGGAGATCGTTCAGGGCGGCAAGATCGACTTTGATCGTTGCATCGCAACACCTGACATGATGCCAATCGTTGGCCGCTTGGGCAAAGTACTTGGCCCACGCAACCTGATGCCAAACCCAAAAGTTGGCACGGTGACGATGGATGTCGAAGCGGCTGTTAAAGCGGCTAAAGGCGGCGAAGTTCAGTTCCGCGCAGAAAAAGCTGGTGTGGTTCACGCTGGTGTTGGCAAAGCCTCCTTTGGGGCCGAGCAACTTGCACAGAACGTTCGCGCCTTTATCGACGCGGTTCAAAAAGCCAAGCCTTCGGGCACAAAGGGCTCCTATATGAAGAAGATTTCGATCTCTTCCTCGATGGGCCCTGGCGTTTCGATTTCGATCGATAGCGCGACTGGCAACTAAGAGATTTGGCAGGCTCTCGGGCCTGCCAGATAGTAGGACTGCCGCAAGGTGGTGCTGCTTCTGTCCGAGACGGAGGGTTGGGCCACAAGCCTGCTAATTCCTTCCTGAGATGGGAACGAGACAAAATTTTTCGCGGGAGCAATCCTTCGGGCGATTTGGCCTTCGGACCCTGAATACGGACCCGAACGCCCCAGACCATCGGGGCATAATTGAGCCGGAGGGCGTGAGCCTTCCATACTTGGAGTGAAACTGTGGATAGAGCCCAGAAAGAGAAAGTGGTCGAGGAACTCGGCCAGATCTTCGAAAGCTCTGGCGTGGTAGTGGTTGCACACTACGCGGGTCTTACGGTTGCCGAAATGCAGGATCTGCGCGCTCAAATGAGCGATGCGGGCGGATCTGTACGCGTTGCCAAGAACAAGCTCGCCAGAATCGCCCTTGAGGGAACACCGAACGCTTCGGTTGCTGATCTCCTCAATGGTATGACAGTTTTTGCCTATTCCGAGGACCCTGTGGCTGCGGCCAAGGTCGTCGACGCATATGCCAAAGAGAACGACAAGCTCGTTATCCTTGGTGGTGCTATGGCTGGAACTGCTCTTGACGTCGACGGTGTTAAAGCTGTCGCCAAAATGCCTTCTCGTGACGAGCTTATTGCTTCGATCGTGGGCTGTATTGGCGCACCTGCTTCCAACATTGCCGGGGCCATTGGCGCGCCTGCTTCGAACATCGCAAGCATCTTGTCCACGATTGAGGACAAGGCTGCTGCATAAGCAATCTGAGCCTGCGTAGGGTTGAACTGCCCTCGTTGGAACACAAACAAATTGAACGGAACAGAGAAAATGGCTGATCTGAAAAAACTAGCTGAAGAGATCGTTGGTCTGACGCTTCTCGAAGCACAAGAACTGAAAACCATCCTCAAAGACGAGTATGGCATTGAGCCCGCAGCTGGCGGCGCTGTAATGGTTGCAGCTGGCGGCGACGCTGGTGCAGCTGCTGAAGAGCAAACCGAGTTTGACGTCGTTCTCAAGAACGCCGGCGCCTCGAAAATCAACGTGATCAAAGAAGTGCGCGCTATCACTGGTCTTGGCCTCAAAGAAGCCAAAGACCTTGTTGAAGCTGGCGGCAAGATCAAAGAAGGCGTTGAAAAAGCTGAAGCTGAAGAAGTTAAAGCCAAGCTGGAAGCAGCTGGCGCAGAAGTCGAGCTGGCCTAAGGCCGCGGCCCATTTGGGCCACTTATGAATGAGGCTGGATCCGGTTTTCCGGGTCCAGCCGAACCTGTCTTAGAAAGTGCCTCTTTTGCGCACTTGCCCAATGGGGGCGCTTTCTAAGGGTAGGTTCAGGTCGGGAGCACACCGGTGGGACGGTGCGCAGGAATAGGCCAGAACCCCCGTTTCGTAAGGGTATGCGCACCGTCGCCCAACGGTTTTGCGTGTATCTGCGAAAACTGAAAGGTGATCCACGTGGCTCAGACCTACCTCGGCCAAAAGCGTTTGCGCAAATATTACGGTAAAATCCGTGAAGTGCTCGAAATGCCGAACCTTATTGAGGTTCAAAAATCTTCATACGACTTGTTCCTGAAGTCGGGCGATACGCTCGAACCGCTTGATGGCGAAGGAATCAAAGGCGTTTTCCAATCGGTATTCCCGATCAAGGATTTCAACGAAACGGCGATTTTGGAGTTTGTGAAATACGAACTCGAGAAGCCAAAATACGATGTTGAGGAATGTCAGCAGCGCGACATGACCTATTCAGCCCCGCTGAAGGTGACCCTGCGCCTGATCGTTTTTGATATCGATGAAGATACTGGTGCAAAATCGGTAAAAGACATCAAAGAGCAAGACGTATTCATGGGCGACATGCCTTTGATGACGCCAAACGGCACATTTGTTGTAAACGGCACAGAGCGTGTGATCGTTTCCCAGATGCACCGCTCGCCTGGTGTGTTCTTTGACCACGATAAAGGCAAAACGCACAGCTCGGGCAAATTGCTCTTTGCGTGTCGGATCATTCCTTATCGCGGCTCATGGCTCGATTTCGAATTTGATGCCAAAGACATCGTTTTTGCGCGGATCGATCGCCGCCGCAAACTGCCTGTGACCACGCTGCTTTATGCGCTTGGGCTTGATCAGGAAGGTATCATGGATGCCTATTACACCACCGTTGACTACAAGATGGACAAGAAGACCAAGGGTTGGGTAACCAAGTTCTTCCCCGATCGTGTACGTGGGACCCGCCCACTATATGATCTTGTCGATGCTGCAACTGGTGAAGTGATTGCCAAAGCCGGTGATAAAGTCACGCCGCGCACCGTTAAGAAGCTGATTGACGACGGCAAAGTCGAAAATCTGTTGCTTCCGTTTGATCAAATCCACGGCAAATTCGTTGCCAAGGACATCATCAACGAAGAAAACGGCGCGATCTATGTTGAAGCTGGCGATGAGCTGACATGGGAGCTCGACAAAGAAGGCCAGGTTTCTGGCGGGTCTTTGAAAGAGCTTCTGGATGCAGGCATCACAGATATCCCTGTTTTGGATATCGATAACGTGAATGTTGGCGCCTATATGCGCAACACGCTCGCACAAGACAAAAACATGAACCGCGAAACCGCGCTCATGGATATCTACCGCGTTATGCGCCCCGGCGAGCCGCCCACAGTTGATGCGGCTTCTGCGCTGTTTGACACATTGTTCTTTGATAGCGATCGCTATGATCTCTCGGCTGTTGGCCGGGTGAAAATGAACATGCGTCTCGATCTTGATGCGCCTGATACGCAGCGCACATTGCGCCGCGACGATATCATTTCCTGCATCAAAGCGCTGGTGGATCTACGCGATGGTCGCGGCGATATCGACGATATTGATCACCTTGGTAACCGTCGTGTTCGCTCTGTTGGCGAGCTGATGGAAAACCAATACCGTGTTGGCTTGCTTCGCATGGAGCGCGCGATCAAAGAGCGTATGTCCAGTGTTGAGATTGACACTGTGATGCCGCAAGACCTGATCAACGCAAAGCCTGCTGCGGCGGCTGTGCGTGAATTCTTCGGCTCCTCGCAGCTGTCGCAATTCATGGACCAAACCAACCCGCTCTCAGAAGTGACGCACAAGCGTCGCCTCTCTGCGCTTGGGCCTGGAGGTCTTACACGCGAACGTGCTGGCTTTGAGGTACGGGATGTGCACCCAACGCACTACGGTCGCATGTGTCCAATTGAAACGCCGGAAGGCCCGAATATTGGTCTGATCAACAGCCTCGCGACATTCGCGCGGGTGAATAAATATGGCTTCATCGAAACGCCTTATCGCAAGGTCGTCGATGGCAAAGTGACCGACGAAGTGAACTACATGTCGGCCACTGAAGAAATGCGCCACACAGTTGCGCAGGCCAACGCGAACCTCGATGAGAACGGCAAGTTCCTCAATGATCTCGTTTCGACACGTCAGTCGGGCGAATTCATGCTGAACCCCCCAGAAAACGTTGATCTGATCGACGTTTCGCCAAAGCAGCTGGTCTCGGTTGCCGCGTCGCTTATCCCGTTCCTTGAAAATGACGATGCGAACCGGGCCTTGATGGGCTCGAACATGCAACGTCAGGCTGTTCCATTGCTGCGCGCAGAAGCGCCGCTGGTTGGCACAGGGATTGAAGAAGTTGTTGCGCGCGATTCCGGCGCTTCCATCATGGCGCGCCGTGCCGGTATCATCGACCAAGTTGATGCCAGCCGTATCGTTGTGCGGGCGACTGCTGATCTAGAGCCGGGCGATCCGGGCGTCGATATTTATCGTCTGCGCAAGTTCCAGCGCTCCAACCAAAACACCTGCATCAACCAGCGTCCGCTGGTGAAGGTTGGTGATACTGTTGGGAAGATGGAAGTGATCGCCGATGGCCCGTCCACAGATATGGGCGAGCTGGCTCTTGGGAAAAACGTGATCGTCGCGTTTATGCCTTGGAACGGTTACAACTATGAGGATTCGATCCTGATCTCTGAGCGCGTTTCGCGCGATGATGTGTTTACTTCGGTACATATCGAAGAGTTTGAAGTCGCCGCGCGCGATACCAAGCTTGGGCCAGAAGAGATCACCCGCGATATTCCAAACGTTGGTGAAGAAGCGCTGCGCAACCTCGACGAGGCCGGCATCGTTTACATCGGTGCGGATGTTGAGCCGGGCGATATTCTCGTTGGTAAGATCACACCAAAAGGCGAAAGCCCGATGACACCAGAAGAAAAGCTTCTGCGTGCTATCTTTGGTGAGAAAGCGTCCGATGTTCGCGATACATCGCTGCGGGTTAAGCCGGGCGATTTCGGGACTGTTGTTGAGGTTCGTGTTTTCAACCGCCACGGCGTTGAAAAAGACGAACGTGCGCTGCAGATCGAGCGTGAAGAAGTGGAGCGCCTCGCGCGCGACCGTGACGATGAGCTGCTCATTCTTGAGCGCAACATCTATGCGCGTCTGCAAGGCATGATCCTTGGCAAAAAGGCTGTTAAAGGCCCCAAAGGTGTTAAGCCCGGTTCGGAAATCACCGAAGAGCTGCTTGGTACTTTGAGCCGCGGCCAGTGGTGGCAGCTCGCGCTTGCTGAAGAAGATGAAGCAAGCCAAGTTGAAGCTCTGAATGCGCAATATGAGGCGCAGAAGCGCACGCTTGATGCGCGCTTTGAAGATAAGGTCGAGAAGGTTCGCCGCGGCGATGATCTTCCACCCGGTGTGATGAAGATGGTCAAAGTCTTCATCGCGGTGAAGCGCAAGCTTCAGCCTGGTGATAAAATGGCCGGTCGTCACGGGAACAAAGGTGTTATTTCCAAGGTTGTACCGATGGAAGACATGCCATTCCTTGCCGACGGGACGCCTGTTGATTTCTGTCTGAACCCGCTTGGTGTGCCTTCGCGTATGAACGTTGGGCAGATCCTCGAAACCCACATGGGTTGGGCGGCTCGCGGCCTTGGCATCAACATTGATGAAGCGCTTCAGGATTACCGTCGCTCCGGCGATCTGACCCCTGTTCGCGACGCAATGAAGCTTGCTTATGGCGATGACGTTTATGCCGAAGGCATCTCAGACATGGGCGAAGACGCTCTTGTTGAAGCTGCTGGCAACGTGGTCAACGGTGTGCCGATCGCAACGCCCGTCTTTGATGGCGCTAAGGAGGCTGATGTTAACGACAGTCTCACACGCGCTGGCTTTGATACCTCGGGCCAATCGGTTCTGTTTGATGGCCGCACGGGCGAGCAATTCGCGCGTAAGGTTACAGTCGGTGTGAAATACCTGCTCAAACTGCACCACCTTGTGGATGATAAAATTCACGCGCGTTCAACAGGCCCCTACAGCCTTGTCACGCAGCAACCCCTGGGCGGTAAAGCTCAGTTCGGTGGCCAGCGTTTCGGGGAAATGGAAGTTTGGGCACTTGAAGCATATGGCGCGGCTTACACGCTGCAAGAGATGCTGACGGTGAAATCGGATGACGTTGCTGGGCGGACGAAAGTCTATGAAAGCATCGTCAAAGGCGAGGACAATTACGAAGCTGGCGTGCCAGAATCGTTCAACGTTCTGGTCAAAGAAGTCCGTGGCCTCGGCCTGAACATGGAACTCCTGGATACGGAGGGTGAGGAATAGCGCCTGGCGCGCCTCACTCCCCCTCCCAAACCAAATTTGAGGAATTCAAAATGAACCAGGAACTGACAACCAACCCGTTTAACCCGGTTGCCCCAGTAAAAACCTTCGACGAGATCAAGGTTTCTTTGGCGAGCCCCGAGCGGATTTTGAGCTGGTCTTACGGCGAAATCAAAAAGCCCGAGACCATCAACTATCGGACCTTCAAGCCTGAGCGCGACGGCCTTTTCTGTGCGCGTATCTTTGGGCCGATCAAGGATTACGAATGCCTCTGCGGCAAATATAAACGCATGAAGTATCGCGGCGTTGTCTGCGAGAAATGTGGTGTTGAAGTTACGTTGCAAAAAGTGCGCCGTGAGCGGATGGGCCACATCGAGCTAGCGGCACCCGTTGCGCATATCTGGTTCCTCAAGTCGTTGCCTTCGCGCATCGGCCTGATGCTGGACATGACTTTGCGCGATCTTGAGCGGGTTCTCTACTTTGAGAACTACGTTGTGATCGAGCCAGGCCTGACAGATCTGACCTATGGCCAGATGATGACCGAAGAAGAATTCATGGATGCCGAGGACGTTTATGGCGCCGACGCATTCAGCGCCAACATTGGTGCTGAAGCGATCCGTGAAATGCTTTCGCAGATCGATCTGGAAGCCACAGCCGAGCAGCTTCGCGAAGACCTCAAAGAGGCCACTGGCGAGCTGAAGCCCAAGAAGATCATCAAGCGTTTGAAGATCGTTGAGAGCTTCCTTGAATCCGGCAACCGCCCTGAGTGGATGGTTCTGACAGTGATCCCCGTGATCCCGCCAGAATTGCGCCCTCTTGTGCCGCTGGATGGTGGCCGTTTCGCGACGTCCGATCTTAACGATCTGTATCGCCGCGTGATCAACCGCAACAACCGCCTGAAACGCCTCATCGAGCTGCGTGCACCTGATATTATCGTGCGCAACGAGAAGCGGATGCTGCAGGAATCCGTTGATGCTCTGTTTGATAACGGCCGTCGTGGCCGCGTGATTACAGGCGCCAACAAGCGCCCGTTGAAATCGCTTTCAGACATGCTCAAGGGGAAGCAAGGCCGCTTCCGCCAGAACCTTTTGGGTAAGCGCGTCGATTTCTCCGGTCGTTCGGTTATTGTGACGGGTCCTGAGCTTAAGCTGCATCAATGTGGCCTGCCCAAGAAGATGGCGCTCGAGCTGTTCAAGCCGTTCATCTATTCGCGTCTTGAAGCCAAGGGTCTTTCTTCGACGGTCAAGCAAGCCAAGAAATTGGTTGAGAAAGAGCGCCCCGAAGTTTGGGATATTCTGGATGAAGTGATCCGCGAGCACCCGGTTATGCTTAACCGTGCGCCAACGCTTCACCGTCTTGGGATCCAGGCGTTTGAGCCCGTTCTGATTGAAGGCAAAGCGATCCAGCTTCACCCGCTCGTTTGTTCTGCGTTTAACGCGGATTTCGACGGCGATCAGATGGCTGTTCACGTCCCGCTTTCGCTTGAAGCTCAGCTTGAAGCCCGCGTTTTGATGATGTCGACAAACAACGTTTTGTCGCCTGCCAACGGTGCACCAATTATCGTGCCATCGCAGGATATGATCCTTGGGATCTATTACATCTCGCTAGAGCGCAAAGGCATGGTTGGTGAGGGCAAAATCTTTAGCTCGCACGAAGAAATGGAGCACGCGCTGCAAGCTGGCGAAGTGCATCTTCACGCCAAGGTCCAAGCGCGCATCAAGCAGATTGATGACGAAGGCAACGAAGTGTTCACCCGCTTTGAAACGACTCCGGGCCGTATGCGCCTTGGCTCGCTTTTGCCGCTCAATGCCAAAGCGCCTTATGCTCTGGTCAACCGTCTGCTGCGCAAGAAAGAAGTGCAGACAGTCATTGATACTGTGTATCGCTATTGCGGCCAAAAAGAGAGCGTCATCTTCTGTGATCAGATCATGTCGCTTGGCTTTAAAGAGGCGTTCAAGGCCGGTATTTCCTTTGGTAAGGATGACATGGTTATCCCAGATACCAAATGGCCACTGGTCGAAGAAACACGCGGTTTGGTGAAAGACTTCGAACAGCAGTACATGGACGGCCTGATCACTCAGGGCGAAAAGTACAACAAAGTTGTCGATGCTTGGGCCAAGTGTAACGACAAGGTTACCGATGCGATGATGGGCACGATTTCAGCGGTTAAGCACGCTGAAGACGGCTCTGAAATGGAACCAAACTCGGTTTACATGATGGCGCACTCTGGCGCGCGTGGTTCGGTTACTCAGATGAAGCAGCTCGGCGGGATGCGCGGTCTTATGGCCAAGCCATCGGGCGAGATCATCGAGACACCGATCATCTCGAACTTTAAAGAAGGCCTCACCGTTCTTGAGTACTTCAACTCGACCCACGGCGCGCGTAAAGGCTTGTCCGATACGGCGCTTAAAACGGCGAACTCGGGTTATCTAACCCGTCGCTTGGTTGACGTGGCGCAGGATTGCATCGTGCGCATGACCGATTGCGGCACCGACAACACCATCACGGCCCAAGCGGCTGTGAACGACGGTGAAGTTGTGGCGACAATCGGCGAGCGTCTGCTTGGTCGTGTTGCTGGTGAAGACGTTCTTCGCCCCGGCACTGACGAAGTACTTGTCAGCCGCAATGAGCTGATCGACGAGCGCAAAGCCGATCTGATCGAAAGCGCCAAGCTTGCGACAGTGAAAATGCGTTCGCCGCTGACTTGTGAAGCGGAAGAGGGCGTTTGTGCGATGTGTTACGGGCGTGATCTTGCGCGCGGGACATTGGTGAACCAAGGCGAAGCGGTTGGTATTATCGCGGCGCAATCGATTGGTGAGCCGGGCACACAGCTGACAATGCGGACGTTCCACATTGGCGGCGTTGCGCAAGGCGGCCAGCAGTCGTTCCAGGAAGCTGCTCAAGAAGGTAAGGTTGAATTCCGCAACACTGCCCTGCTTGAAAACACTTCCGGCGAGCAATTGGTCATGGGTCGTAACATGGTTCTTGCGATCATGGACGAGCATGGTGTTGAGCGCGCAGCCCACAAGCTGAGCTATGGTTCTAAGGTTCACGTCAAAGACGGAGCGGCCATTCTTCGCGGCGATAAGCTGTTTGAATGGGATCCATATACATTGCCGATCATCGCGGACAAATCTGGTAAGGTTAAGTTCGTTGATCTGGTCAATGGGATCGCTCTGCGCGAGGAAACCGATGATGCAACGGGCATGACCCAGCGCATCGTGACCGATTGGCGTGCTGCGCCAAAAGGTTCGGACCTCAAGCCAGAGATCATCCTTGTCGATGCCAATGGCGAGCCAGTGCGCAATGACGCAGACAATCCTGTAACGTACGCGATGTCTGTTGATGCGGTTCTGTCTTGTGAAGACGGCCAAGATATCAAAGCTGGTGACGTTATTGCGCGTATTCCGCGTGAGGGCGCCAAGACCAAGGATATTACTGGTGGTCTGCCACGTGTGGCCGAGCTCTTTGAGGCGCGTCGCCCCAAAGATCACGCGATCATTGCCGAGATTGATGGCTATGTTCGTTTCGGACGCGATTATAAGAACAAGCGCCGTATTTCGATTGAAGCTGCCGAAGAAGGCGCAGATGCAGTCGAATACATGGTGCCTAAAGGCAAGCACATTCCTGTGGCAGAGGGTGATTTCGTCCAGAAGGGCGATTACATCATGGATGGTAATCCAGCGCCGCACGATATTCTTGCCATCATGGGCGTCGAAGCGCTTGCTGATTATATGATCGACGAAGTGCAGGATGTTTACCGTCTGCAAGGCGTGAAGATCAACGATAAGCACATCGAGGTTATCGTGCGTCAGATGCTCCAGAAGTGGGAGATTCAGGACAGCGGCGAAACAACGCTTCTCAAAGGCGAGAACGTTGATAAAGCCGAGTTTGATGAAGCTAACGCCAAGGCGATTTCCAAAGGCGGGCGCCCAGCAACGGGCGAGCCGATCCTTCTTGGGATCACCAAAGCATCGCTGCAAACACGTTCCTTCATCTCCGCGGCCTCGTTCCAAGAGACAACCCGCGTTCTGACCGAAGCTTCGGTTCAGGGCAAACGCGACAAGCTGGTTGGCCTCAAAGAGAACGTGATCGTTGGGCGTTTGATCCCAGCTGGGACTGGCGGAGCAACCCAGAAGGTGCGTCGCATCGCTCTTGAGCGGGATACCAAAGTGATCGATGAGGCCCGCGCCGAGGCAGAAGCTGCCGCCGCACTGGCTGCACCTGTTGCCGAGGATATCGTTGGCGGCGACGCCATGGAAAGCACCTTGGTCGAAACACCAGAGAGCCGCGACGAATAGAACCGGCCCTTAAGAAATCAAAAAAGCCCGGAGCGAGAGATCGCTTCGGGCTTTTTGCTTTTTTGGGGCTGAATGGCGCGATGTGCCGGCCGGGCGTTAGGCCTTCGTGTTGGTCGGGGTCCTAATCCTCAAACCCTACAAATTGCGCTGATCCGCCAACTTCGCGCCGGGTCGAAACGACCGCATTGGCCGAGAAATCTTCATCCGGCCAGCCAAGCGCGACGCAGGTCATGATCACTTGATCCTCGGGGATTTTCGCGTGTTCGCGCACGACCGGGCTTTGCATGATCCCTTGGCCGTTGATCACTGCACCAAGGCCTTTGCTCCATGCCGCCAGAACCAATCCATAGGTCGCCGCACCAAGATCAAAGGCGGCAATCGTGCCGTGATCCTCGATCGAGCGATCAAAGGTCATCACAACAGAGACCGGCGCATCGAATTGGCGAAAGCCGCGCATCACCCAGTCCTGCCGCTTTTCTTTGTTATCGCGCTCAATCCCCATGGCGGCAAAGAGCTGTTTGGCGATCTCGATCTGGCGCTCGCGGTGAATGCCTTCATAGGCGCCGTGATCCTTGATTTCGCGCGCGGGCGGGACACCAGAGAGCATCCGCGAAGAGTTGCCCTCACGGACTTTTTCGAGCGGCTCGCCGGTGAGCACATGAAAATGCCACGGCTGGGTATTCATCGAGGAGGGCGCGCGATTGGCAAGCTCGATGATCTCTTCAAGCAGGGCGCGGGGCACTGGCTCTTTGGTAAACCCACGAATGCTGCGCCGTGTTTTCATCGCTTCATCAAGTTTCATCGCCGCTTCTCCCCAAGACTGTTTTTCCTGCGCGCCATTAAGACATGCGCGGTTTCAGCGGACAGCTTCTGGCAGGCTGACGCAGAGGTCAACCGCGATTGTCCGCAGGCAGGGGTGGCGCGCGGGTTACCCAGCGGCACGGATCGTGCGGGCTAGTCTCGCGCCGCCGCAGCGAGGGCCATATGGCGCTGCCAGCGCGGATCAGCTTGGGCATCATCGCCGCGCTTTTCACACATGGAGGCGATATATTCCGCACAGCACAATTGGTGCAATTTTTCCATGCCCGGAAGCGCGCGGATTTTCGCATGGATCGGATCAAAGCGGCTGGCATAAGCGAACGCTTTGCGATCCTCTTCATCGTTGCGATTGAACTTCTCAAAGAAGTCTTGCGAATAGCGGTCCACATTGGCCGAGGCCGAGGGGCGGCCGCGCTTGAATTCGAAATTCTCGCGCGAGCGGATGATGTAGTGGTTCAGCTGCGCATTTTCATGGGTGATCCATTGGGGCTTGGTCAGGCGTTTGGCATTGGTATCGGGAACAAACCCGCCCATTTTCGAGCCGTTTGATCGGCTCCAATGATTTGCGCCCTCGTTCCATTTTCCCTTGCCCAACCAGAAACGCGGCGAGTGCTCGGAGAAGCGCTCAAACCGGGTCGGTTTATAGATGAAGCTTTTGAAGAAAGTGTTGGCTTGGGTGTTTTGCGGGGCGGCCATTGTATAGGTCCGATGCATCAAGCCATCGTTTCACTGCTCGAGCCCGCTGGTACCAAAGCTTTTCCAGTGAATCGCGATGCCGGCCATATCGGGAACGCCATCGCCGAGAAAGCTCTGCACTGTGCCCTCTTCGGTATGGAGCGGAAGGAATTCATCCACGTCGCACAAAAACATCCAGTCGCAGTTGGTCACCAAAGTATGGCGGCGGGCTTTGCGGTGAGCTGAGAATTTCGGAGTTTGGTTTCCATAAGGTTTGTGGTGCAGGGTGGTGATCCATCCGGCTTTTTCGAGCTTTTGCAGCATTTGGGGCGAGTGATCGGTGCAATCATTTTGCATGATCAGGATATCGTCAAAGCCCAGCATCTTTTGCCAAGCGACCCGTTCAAGGATGAACGGCCCCTCGTTGCGGGTCGCGGTTACAACAACAGATTTCATTTTGGCCCGCTTTGCCCCATTACGTTCCCCCGCAAATACAGGAATTGTCTTAACGGCAAACAAAGCCGGAAGGGGGCGTGAAGTCTAGCCCTTGGGCGCGGGGACTTTCAAACTGGTGCAGCGCCGCCACCCCGTTTATAGCGGATTTCAGGAGGCCGTTTTTGATGCTGAATGATAACACCAAAGCCGCGATGTTGATGATGGGGTCCATGGCGGCCTTTACCGTGAATGATACGTTCATGAAATCGCTTGGGGCAGAGCTGCCTTTGTTTCAGGCGGTGTTCTTGCGCGGGCTTGCTACAGTTGTGATCCTAGCGATCCTAACATGGCAGTTTCGCGCCATTCGCTTTTCGTTTTCAAAGCGGGATTGGGGGCTGATCGGCTTGCGCTCAGCGGGCGAGGCGGGGGCGGCCTATTTCTTTATCTCGGCGCTTTTCAATATGCCGCTGGCCAATGCGACGGCGATTTTGCAGGCCTTGCCTCTGGTGATAACGCTCTTGGGCGCGTTGATTTTTGGCGAGGCTTTGGGCTGGCGCAGGATGATTGCGATTGTGGTTGGGTTTGGCGGGGTCTTGCTGATTGTGCGGCCCGGCGCGGAGGGGTTTAACCACTATTCGATCTATGCGCTGGCGGCTGTTGGCGCTGTGGCGTTGCGGGATTTGGCGACGCGAGGATTGAGCCGCGATGTCCCCTCGTTGATGATCGCTTTGTCTGGGGCGCTGATGGTGACGGTCTTTGGAGGCGTGATGTCTATGGGCGTTGAGTGGGCGCCGCTACATGGGCAAACGCTGCTGTTTTTGGGCGGCTCGACGATCTTTGTGATGATTGGGTATATGCTCTCGATCCTTGTGATGCGGTTGGGCGAGCTGAGCTTTGTTTCGCCGTTTCGTTATACGGCTTTGGTCTGGTCGCTGGCGCTTGGGTATCTCGTATTTGGCGACTGGCCAGATGGGATTACGCTGCTTGGCGCGGGGATCGTGGCGGCGACGGGGATATTTACACTGGTGCGCGAGCGGATGATCGGCAAACGGCGCGATGCCGGGCCTTTGCCGCTTCGGGTGCGATAACGCCGGGTTTTGTGCCTCAGAAGACAGGCAATCGCCGCGAAGGCGGATTCTAGGCTTGGGCGCTGTTGACACCGCTCGCGACTCTCCATATACGGCGCTCATTCGGGCCTTTGAGGGCAACCCCTCTTGCGGCCTGGCTACAGTACTGAAGTGGTCATGATCCAGGCTCCGAGCCTCGATCCTCTGGAATTCCACCGCAATGATCCTAATCACAGGGGTCGTTAGCGGTATTTGCGTTATGCGGTCGTGTTTAGCGCAAACGTCGAAATGAAAATGTGTGCAACACTGGGGAACCGGAATGCCAACGATCCAACAGCTGATCCGCAAACCGCGGCAGCCAAAAGTAAGACGCTCGAAGTCACAGCACCTCGAGTCATGCCCTCAAAAACGGGGCGTGTGTACGCGCGTTTATACAACAACGCCGAAAAAGCCGAACTCGGCCATGCGGAAGGTTGCAAAAGTGCGCCTGACGAATGGTTTTGAGGTCATTAGCTACATCCCGGGCGAAAGTCACAACCTTCAGGAGCACTCTGTGGTTCTGATCCGTGGCGGCCGCGTAAAAGACCTTCCGGGTGTCCGTTACCACATTCTTCGTGGTGTTTTGGATACCCAGGGCGTCAAAGACCGTAAGCAACGTCGTTCGAAATACGGCGCGAAGCGTCCGAAGTAAGGAGAGACTGGTATGTCCCGTCGTCACGCCGCCGAAAAGCGCGAAGTTCTGCCCGATGCCAAATTTGGCGATCGTGTTCTGACTAAGTTCATGAACAACATGATGCTCGATGGCCGTAAAGCGGCTGCCGAGCGTATCGTCTATAACGCGTTTGATCGCGTTGAAGACAAGCTCAAGAAAGCCCCTGTGGAAGTTTTCCACGAAGCTCTTGAGAACATCAAGCCGTCGGTCGAGGTTCGCTCTCGTCGTGTGGGTGGTGCAACGTATCAGGTGCCTGTTGAAGTGCGTCCTGAGCGCCGCGAAGCCCTGGCTATCCGTTGGTTGATCAAAGCTGCGCGTTCGCGCAACGAGAACACCATGGAAGAGCGCCTCGCAGGTGAGCTTCTTGATGCCGTAAACGGCCGCGGCACTGCCGTGAAGAAGCGCGAAGACACGCATAAAATGGCCGACGCTAACAAAGCGTTCAGCCATTACCGCTGGTAATAGAACTCAGGCCCTAGGACGTACCCCATGGCACGCGAATATCCTCTCGAACGGTACCGCAACTTTGGTATCATGGCGCATATCGATGCAGGTAAAACCACCTGTTCCGAGCGTATCCTTTACTACACAGGCAAAAGCCACAATATCGGTGAAGTGCACGACGGCGCTGCGACCATGGATCACATGGAGCAGGAGCAAGAGCGTGGCATCACCATTACTTCGGCTGCGACAACCACATTTTGGGAACGCACCGAAGATGGCGTAACTCCGGATTCTGAAAAGCACCGGATGAACATCATTGATACCCCCGGCCACGTTGACTTCACGATTGAAGTTGAGCGTTCGCTGGCGGTTCTCGATGGTGCTGTGGCCGTTTTGGATGCGAATGCTGGTGTTGAGCCTCAGACAGAGACTGTTTGGCGCCAAGCGGATCGTTATAAAGTTCCACGTATCGTGTTCGTTAATAAAATGGACAAGATCGGCGCGGATTTCTTTAACTGCGTGCACATGATCGAAGATCGTACAGGCGCTGTTGCAGCTCCTATCCAAATCCCAATCGGCTCCGAGACTGAGCTTGAAGGTTTGGTTGATCTTGTGACCATGGAAGAATGGGTTTGGGCCGGTGAAGATCTCGGCGCATCCTGGGAAAAACGCCCAATTCGTGAAAGCCTTAAGGCTTCTGCCGATGAATGGCGCGCTAAGCTCATCGAAACAGCTGTTGAGATGGACGATGCGGCAATGGAATCCTACCTCATGGACGGCGCTGAGCCCGACGTAGCCACGCTGCGCTCGCTCATCCGTAAGGGGACGCTTGCGATCAAGTTTATCCCTGTTCTTTGTGGGTCGGCCTTCAAAAACAAAGGTGTTCAGCCACTGTTGAACGCTGTTGTTGATTATCTGCCAAGCCCAATGGATGTTGTTGATTACATGGGCTTTAAGCCTGGTGATGAAGAAGAAGTTCGTAACATCCCGCGCCGTGCGGATGATGATATGCCCTTCTCGGCACTTGCATTTAAAATCTGGAATGACCCGTTTGTAGGCTCGCTTACATTCACACGCATCTATTCGGGCAAGCTCGAAAAAGGCGATTCATTCCTGAACTCGACCAAAGGCAAAAAAGAACGCGTTGGCCGCATGATGATCATGCACTCCAACGACCGTGATGAAATCTCAGAAGCGTTTTCTGGTGACATCATTGCCCTTGGCGGCCTGAAAGATACGACCACTGGGGATACCCTGTGTTCGATCAACGATCCTGTTGTTCTTGAAACAATGACTTTCCCCGATCCCGTTATCGAGATCGCGATTGAGCCAAAAACCAAGGGCGACCAAGAGAAAATGTCGACAGGCCTTCAGCGCCTTGCGGCAGAGGATCCCTCGTTCCGCGTTGAGACAGACATCGAGTCTGGTCAAACGATCATGAAGGGCATGGGCGAACTTCACCTTGATATTCTGGTGGACCGTCTGCGTCGTGAATTTAAAGTGGAAGCCAACATCGGTGCGCCACAAGTTGCTTACCGCGAGACCATTGGTCACGAAGTTGAGCACACTTACACGCATAAGAAGCAATCCGGTGGTTCTGGTCAGTTTGGTGAGGTGAAACTTATCATCTCCCCGACAGTGGCTGGCGAAGGCTACTCGTTTGAGTCCAAAATCGTTGGTGGGTCTATTCCTAAAGAATATATCCCTGGCGTTGAAAAGGGCATCAAATCGGTTATGGACTCCGGCCCGCTTGCTGGCTTCCCAGTGATCGACTTCAAAGTTCAGTTGATCGACGGTAAGTTCCACGATGTTGACTCCAGCATCCTTGCCTTTGAAATCGCAGCACGTATGTGTATGCGCGAAGGCATGCGCAAAGCTGGGGCGAAATTGCTCGAGCCGATCATGAAAGTCGAAGTGATTACACCAGAAGAATATACTGGTGGCATCATCGGCGATCTGACTTCGCGTCGCGGCCAAGTTCAGGGCCAAGACACACGCGGTAATGCGATTGCAATCGATGCATTCGTTCCGCTGGCGAACATGTTCGGTTACATCAACACGTTGCGCTCCATGTCTTCGGGCCGTGCCAACTTCTCGATGCAATTCGATCACTACGAGCCCGTGCCACAGAATATCTCGGACGAGATCCAGTCAAAATACGCGTAAGGGAGCGCGCTCAGCGCACCCTTTTGCCACAGATTAACAGGAGGCCATCATGGCTAAGGAAAAGTTTGAACGTAATAAACCGCACGTCAACATCGGCACAATCGGCCACGTTGACCACGGCAAGACCACTCTGACAGCGGCGATCACCAAGTACTTTGGCGATTTCAAAGCCTATGATCAGATCGATGGCGCGCCAGAAGAAAAAGCCCGCGGGATCACCATCTCGACAGCACACGTTGAGTATGAAACAGACGCGCGCCACTATGCGCACGTTGATTGCCCCGGCCACGCTGACTATGTGAAAAACATGATCACTGGTGCGGCGCAAATGGATGGCGCGATCCTGGTTGTGAACGCAGCCGATGGCCCTATGCCCCAAACCCGTGAGCACATCCTGTTGGGTCGCCAAGTTGGCATCCCCTACATGGTTGTTTACATGAACAAAGTTGACCAAGTAGACGACGAAGAGCTGCTGGAATTGGTTGAAATGGAAATCCGTGAGCTTCTGAGCTCGTACGAATATCCAGGCGACGACATTCCAATCATCCGCGGCTCTGCTTTGGCTGCGATGGAAGGCCGCGATCCTGAGATCGGCGAAAACTCGATCCGCGCGCTGATGGAAGCTGTGGATTCTTATATCCCAACACCAGAGCGCGCTGTTGACCAGCCGTTCCTGATGCCAATCGAGGATGTATTCTCGATCTCTGGCCGTGGGACTGTTGTTACGGGCCGTATCGAGCGCGGCGTGATCAATGTTGGCGACAACATCGAAATCGTTGGTATCCGCGATACATCGACAACGACCTGTACGGGTGTTGAAATGTTCCGCAAGCTGCTTGATCGCGGTGAAGCTGGCGACAACATCGGCGCATTGCTTCGCGGTGTTGACCGTGAAGGCGTTGAGCGCGGCCAGATCCTTTGTAAGCCAGGTTCGGTTAAGCCACACACGAAGTTTGAAGCACAAGCTTACATCCTCACCAAGGATGAAGGCGGGCGTCACACACCATTCTTCGCCAACTACCGTCCACAGTTTTACTTCCGCACGACGGATGTAACGGGCACAGTTGAGCTGCCAGCTGGCACAGAAATGGTGATGCCAGGCGATAACTTGAAGTTCAACGTTGAGCTGATTGCGCCAATCGCCATGGAAGACGGCCTGCGCTTTGCGATCCGCGAAGGCGGCCGCACTGTTGGCGCTGGTGTTGTGTCAAAGATCATCGAGTAATTTGGCGATAGGCTGAGTTACTGATACGCAGGGTGGGTTTCGGCCCACCCTGCAAAACTTTTTCGGGTTCGACGTGGGCGGCGCATGGTGCGCTTTCGACCTCTCAACTCTAAGCCGCGAAAGGCAAGACAATGCAGTCGCAAACTATTCGCATCCGGCTGAAAGCTTTCGATTTCCGCGTGTTGGATTCGTCCACACAAGAAATCGTAAACACGGCAAAGCGCACCGGCGCTACTGTTCGTGGGCCCATCCCGCTGCCAAATAAAATTGAGAAGTTCACGGTTCTTCGTGGCCCTCACATCGACAAAAAATCACGCGAGCAGTTCGAGATCCGTACGCACAAGCGTCTTCTCGACATCGTAGACCCAACACCACAGACAGTGGACGCGCTGATGAAGCTCGACCTCGCTGCTGGCGTTGACGTCGAAATCAAAGTTTAAGGAGGGCTACGGATATGTTGCGCTCTGGTGTAATCGCGAAAAAAGTGGGCATGACCCGCTTGTTCATGGATGACGGCAAGCAGATCCCTGTGACCGTTCTCCAACTTGATGCTCTGCAAGTTGTTGCTCAACGCACTGCCGATAAGGATGGCTACACAGCTGTTCAGCTCGGTGCTGGTTCTGCAAAAGCAAAGCGGACATCCCAAGCCATGCGCGGCCACTTTGCCGCTGCCAACGTTGCGCCTAAGCGCAAGGTTGCTGAATTCCGCGTGGATGCTGCAAATCTCATCGCTATCGGCGAAGAGATCACTGTTGATCACTACTTTGAGGGTCAGTTTGTTGATGTTGCTGGTACATCGATCGGTAAAGGTTTTGCCGGTGCGATGAAGCGCCACAACTTTAAAGGCCTTCGCGCCACGCACGGTGTTTCGATTTCGCACCGTTCGCATGGTTCAACCGGTCAGTGTCAGGATCCAGGCAAGGTTTTCAAAGGCAAGAAAATGGCCGGTCACATGGGTGCTGCCCGCGTGACAACGCAAAACCTGCAAGTTGTTCGTACAGACCTCGACCGTGGCTTGATCATGGTTAAAGGCGCTGTTCCGGGCTCCAAAGGTGGCTGGGTTACGATCAAAGACGCCGTGAAGAAGCCATTCCCTGAGAATGCGGTTCTTCCAGCTGGTCTGAAATCCGCTCAAGCTGCTGCTCCTGCTGAGGCGCCTGCCGAAGCACCCGCTGAAGGTGGTGAAGCATGAAACTTGACGTAATCAAACTTGACGGCAAAAAAGCCGGCACATTGGATCTCGACGAGGCCCTGTTTGGTCTTGAGCCACGTGCGGACATTCTTCACCGTGTGGTCCGTTGGCAGCGCAACAATGCGCAAGCCGGCACGCACAAGGTAAAGACACGTTCCGAAGTGAAATACTCCACAAAGAAGATCTACCGTCAGAAAGGTACTGGCGGCGCACGTCACGGTGCTCGTTCTGCGCCGATCTTCCGCGGTGGTGGTGTTTACAAAGGCCCAACACCTCGCAGCCACGGCCACGAGCTGACAAAGAAGTTCCGCAAGCTTGGCCTTCGCCACGCTCTGTCTTCTAAAGCGGCAACTGGCAACCTTGTCATCCTTGATGATGCGGTTCTCGCGGACGCAAAGACCTCAACTTTGGCCAAGGCGGTTAAAGAGAACGGTTGGAAGCGCGTGCTTGTGATTGATGGTGCCGAAGTGAATGCAAACTTTGCGCGTGCAGCTCAAAACATCATGGGTGTTGATGTGCTGCCGACAATGGGTGCAAACGTTTATGATATCCTCAAGCGTGACACACTCGTGATCACCAAGTCGGGGATCGAAGCATTGGAGGCTCGTTTGAAATGAGCGCTAAAGCAGAACATTACGATGTGATCCGCAAGCCGATCATCACTGAGAAAGCCACTATGGCGTCTGAAAATGGCGCAGTTGTTTTCGAAGTTGCGATCGACTCGAACAAGCCACAGATCAAACAAGCCGTTGAGGAATTGTTTGGTGTGAAGGTGAAGGCTGTGAACACAACCATCACCAAAGGCAAAAGCAAGCGGTTCCGCGGCCAACTCGGCAAGCGGAAAGATGTTAAAAAGGCTTATGTGACCCTTGAAGAGGGTAACACTATCGACGTCTCCACAGGCCTCTGATAGAAGCGAGCGAATCTCCAGCCCCTGCGCATGCGCGGGGGCTGGTTTCATTGGAAGAGTGGGACCTTCGGGGCCCTTATTGAAACCGAACCAACCTTGGTTCGAAGCTGACGGAAGACAGAAAGCATGGCACTCAAGTCGTACAAACCGACGACGCCTGGCCAACGTGGGTTGGTTCTGATCGACCGTTCGGAGCTTTGGAAAGGTCGCCCGGTTAAAGCCCTCACTGAGGGTTTGACCAAGAATGGCGGCCGGAACAACACCGGACGGATCACGATGCGCCGCAAAGGCGGCGGGGCGAAGCGTCTCTATCGTATTGTGGATTTCAAACGCACGAAGTTTGATATGCCCGGTACAGTTGAACGCATCGAATATGACCCTAACCGGACAGCGTTTATCGCGTTGTTGAAATACGAAGATGGCGAGCAGACTTATATCCTTGCACCACAGCGTCTAGCTATTGGTGATACAGTGATTGCTGGCGCCAAAACCGATGTGAAGCCGGGCAATGCGATGCCATTCTCGGGCATGCCCATCGGGACTATCGTTCACAACGTTGAAATGAAGCCAGGCAAGGGCGGGCAGATTGCTCGTGCTGCTGGGACTTATGCTCAATTTGTTGGCCGTGATGGCGGCTATGCTCAGATCCGTCTGAGCTCGGGCGAGCTTCGCCTGGTTCGCCAAGAATGCATGGCCACCGTTGGCGCCGTTTCCAACCCCGACAACAGCAACCAAAACTTTGGTAAAGCTGGTCGTAACCGCCACAAGGGCATCCGCCCATCTGTTCGTGGTGTTGTTATGAACCCGGTCGATCACCCACATGGTGGAGGTGAAGGTCGGACATCGGGCGGTCGTCACCCGGTTACTCCTTGGGGTAAACCAACGAAGGGTGCGAAAACGCGCAACAAGAAAAAGGCGTCCAGCAAGCTTATCATTCGCTCGCGTCACGCCAAGAAGAAGGGCCGCTAAGATATGGCACGTTCTGTATGGAAAGGCCCATTCGTTGACTCTTATGTGCTTAAGAAAGCCGAAAAGAGCCGCGATTCTGGCCGCAATGAAGTTATCAAAATCTGGTCGCGCCGCTCGACGATCCTGCCCCAATTTGTGGGTCTGACGTTTGGCGTTTATAACGGCCGCAAACATATTCCTGTCAACGTCACAGAAGACATGATTGGTCAGAAGTTTGGTGAGTTTTCACCTACTCGGACCTATTATGGCCACGCTGCCGACAAAAAAGCGAAGCGGAAGTAAGCCATGAGCAAGGATAAAAATCCCCGCCGCGTGGCTGACAACGAAGCCTTGGCCAAAACCAAGATGCTTCGTACAAGCCCGCAGAAACTGAACCTCGTGGCGCAGATGATCCGCGGCAAAAAGGTTGATAAGGCCCTCACGGACCTGACCTTTAGCAACAAGCGCATCGCAGCAGACGTGAAGAAATGTCTTCAGTCCGCTATCGCCAACGCTGAGAACAACCACAATCTTGATGTGGATGAGCTTATCGTCGCCGAAGCTTGGGTTGGCAAAAACATGACTATGAAGCGCGGTCGCCCGCGTGCTCGTGGCCGTTTTGGCAAAATCCTTAAGCCTTTTGCTGAGCTTACGATCAAAGTCCGTCAAGTTGAGGAGCAGGCATAATGGGTCAAAAAGTCAATCCAATCGGCATGCGCCTGCAGATTAACCGTACGTGGGATAGTCGCTGGTATGCTGACAGCAAAGATTTCGGCGATCTTCTTCTTGAAGATATCCGCATGCGCGAATTCATCAAAGAAGAGTGCAAGCAAGCCGGCATCAGCCGTGTGATCATCGAGCGTCCGCACCGCAAGTGCCGCGTCACGATCCACACAGCACGCCCCGGTGTTATCATCGGTAAAAAAGGCGCAGACATCGAGACACTTCGCAAGAAGCTCGCCGCGATGACTGACAGCGAACTGCACCTCAACATCGTTGAAGTGCGCAAGCCCGAGCTTGATGCTGCCCTCGTTGGCGAAAGCATCGCACAGCAGCTCGAGCGTCGTGTTTCGTTCCGTCGCGCTATGAAGCGCGCCGTTCAAAACGCAATGCGCATGGGCGCGCTCGGCATTCGTGTAAACGTTGCTGGCCGTCTTGGCGGCGCTGAGATCGCACGGACCGAATGGTATCGTGAAGGCCGCGTGCCTTTGCACACTCTTCGTGCCGACATCGATTACGCACATGCTGAAGCCAAAACTGCTTATGGCATCATCGGCATCAAAACTTGGATCTTCAAAGGCGAGATCATGGAACACGATCCTCAGGCTCGTGACCGTCGCCAAGCTGAGCTCCAAGAAGGCCCTGCACCACGTGGTGCTGGCGGCCGTCGCTAAGAGGGAATGAAAGATGCTGCAACCAAAGCGCACTAAATTCCGCAAGATGCACAAAGGCCGCATTAGCGGTCAGGCAAAAGGCGGCTCCGATCTTACGTTTGGTACTTACGGCCTGAAGGCGGTTGAACCTGAGCGCATCACAGCGCGTCAAATCGAGGCGGCTCGCCGCGCGATGACACGCCACATGAAGCGTCAGGGCCGTGTTTGGATCCGTATTTTCCCAGACACTCCAGTGACCTCTAAGCCTACCGAAGTCCGTATGGGTAAAGGTAAAGGCTCTGTAGATTTCTGGGCGGCCAAGGTTAAACCAGGCCGGATCATGTTTGAGATCGATGGCGTTACCGAAGAAGTTGCGCGTGAAGCGCTGCGTCTTGCTGCGATGAAACTGCCGGTGAAAACCCGCACTGTTCTTCGCGAAGATTGGTAAGACCGAAGCTTAGCTTCTGGTATTGTCTAAAGTAATAAAGCCCCCGTTGAGCAATCAGCGGGGGTTTTTCTTTTTCATAAGGCGGCTTTGCCGGTTTGGGGGGAGGGCACTGCTTTGCTTTGTTGCAAGCGGGCCTGCTTGTCGGAGGCGCGTATCTTTCGTTATGGTTTGCAGAATGCCTGTTTGTTCGATGATAGAGGCTAGGTTGAGTTTGGCATCTTGCTGTAAAGTTTGGAAATAGGAGAGCGCCATGTCTGATGAAAAGATCGAGGTCGAAAACATCAATTCGCCTGGGCATGTCGTGCGTTTGGATGCGGCGAAATACACCAGTATGCGCGATGCTCTTTTGAAGGTTCTTCCGACTGAGGCGCCCGGAATGAAGGTTCCCGATGCAAAGGCGGCTCTATTGCCCCATCTGAGCCAAGAGCTATTTCCTCAAGGAGAAAAGGCGGGCTGGTGGCTCAAGGCAGTTCAGCTTGATCTTGAGGCGAAAGGGATCATCGCGCGTGCGCCGAGCAAGCCTGTTCAGCTTTATCGAGTTTCTAACGACTAAGCGTTGCTGTTGCAGCCATGCTTTTCGTCTAGAGGCGCGGTGCGAAGGTTATTTGAACGACAGGGTGCGGGAATGATCGCCTGTTGACTCAATACCAAATGGTATCATATACAAGTGATACCAAACGGTTTCATGAGAAGTGTAATGCATCCCAATTCAACCCCCTCCGCCTACAGCGGCTGGTCACAAATATGAGCGCGCAGGAACAGTTGAGCTTCAAGGCTCTGGCGGATCCGACGCGTCGCGAAATCCTCTTCTTGCTCGCCAAGCAAGAGATGACGATCGCGGATGTCGCTGACAACTTTCAGATGACCCGCGCCGCAGTCAAAAAGCATCTTTCGATCCTGCGCGAGGGCGACTTGATCCGCGTGCGGGCCGCTGGGCGCACCAAGCTGAACTCTCTTAATCCAGACGGGATGAAGCGCGTCACCGATTGGATCGGATATTTCGATGCCTTTTGGGATACCCGCCTTAATGCCCTCAAATCTGAAATCGAAAAGGAGCTCAAATGAGCGATACAGTCATTCGAAAGTCTATCTTCTTGAAGGCGGAACCCAAGAAGGTTTGGGCGTATTTGACCGACCCAGAAAAGCTGGCGATTTGGTTTCATCGTCCTGAAGCGACTTTGACGGTAGGGGATTATTCGATGTCGGGCGTTAAAAGCGGGGATAAGTTGATGTGGGGCAGGGTGCTTGTGGCGGAGCCATATGAGCGGCTTGAATACACGTTTACCATTGCGCCTATGGGGGATGCGACAAGCACTGTTTCATGGACGCTTGCGAAAGTTGCCGGCGGAACGCAGCTATCGCTTGTGCATGAAGGCCTGCCGCAGGGGGCCGAGGGCTTTGGGCTTACGCTCGCGCTTGACGAGGGCTGGGACGATCATATCAGCCGGATGCGGGCCTCAATTCACGCGGATTAAGGACAAACGTCTCGGCTCTGATCGCATCAGGGCGGGGTAAGAGATTGGTATGTGAAGCGGCGCCTGTCCCTATATATAGGGCGGCGCTGTTTTTGCTTGTTTGGCCCAATGTGGCTTGGCTGTGTGCGGTTGGATTGTTGCTCTGTATTGTCGCGTGCGGCTTCATCGCAGACATTGCGCGCAAAGGGGTTGCCACAGTTGCTTATTCAGCGTATTCGCCCCTTTCACACGGATTCCACCAGATTCGAGGTGACCCGATTCTATGGGGCCCTCTGGTGTTGATTTGAGAAGGAAAAGGCGCATGAACGCCCAGGAACTTAGAGACAAGACCCCTGATCAGCTCCGCGAGGAGCTGGCCAGCTTGAAGAAAGAGCACTTTAACCTGCGCTTCCAACAAGCCACAGGGCAACTTGAGAACACTGCACAAATGCGCAAAGCGCGTCGTGCTGCTGCTCGGGTTAAGACTATTTTGAACGAAAAAGCCGCCGGCGCGGCGGAATAAGGGAGCCTGAAAGATGCCAAAACGTATTCTCACAGGCGTTGTGACAAGCAACCAAAACGAACAAACCATCACGGTTTCCGTTGAACGTCGCTTTAAGCACCCTGTTCTTAAAAAGACGATCCGTAAGTCCAAAAAATACCGGGCTCACGATGAGAAGAACACTTTCAATGTTGGTGATTCAGTCCGCATTCAGGAATGTGCACCAAAGTCGAAAACGAAACGCTGGGAGGCGATTGCTTAACCAAGCAGTCGTTTCACAGTTTGTCGAAACCCTGGGGAAAAGCCTAAGCGCCCCCAAAGGTCGGGAGAAACCATATGATCCAGATGCAGACCAATCTGGATGTAGCTGACAACAGCGGCGCTCGCCGTGTTCAGTGCATCAAGGTTCTGGGTGGTTCCAAGCGTCGTTACGCTTCGGTAGGTGACATTATCGTCGTCTCCGTTAAGGAAGCCATTCCACGCGGCCGTGTGAAGAAAGGCGACGTGCGTAAAGCCGTTGTTGTTCGCACAGCCAAACAAGTTTTCCGTGAAGACGGCACAGCCATCAAATTCGATAGCAACGCCGCCGTCATCCTCAACAACAACAATGAGCCAATCGGTACACGTATCTTTGGACCAGTTGTTCGTGAGCTTCGCGCGAAAAACTTCATGAAAATCATCTCGCTTGCTCCGGAGGTACTGTAGTTATGGCTGCTAAACTCCGCAAAGGTGACAAGGTTGTCGTGCTCGCTGGCAAAGACAAAGGCAAACAGGGCGAGATCGCCACTGTGATGCCTGCCAAGGGCAAAGCAATCGTGGAAGGCGTAAATGTCGCCATCCGCCACACAAAGCAAAGCCAAGCTTCGCAGGGTGGCCGCGTGCCAACTGCTATGCCAATCGATCTTTCGAACCTGGCGCTGCTTGATGCAAAAGGCAAAGCAACACGCGTTGGCTTCCGCATGGAAGACGACAAGAAAGTGCGCTTCGCTAAAACAACGGGAGATGTGATCTGATGCTTGATACTGCAAATTACACACCCCGCCTCAAAGCAGTTTATGCGCAAACCATCCGCCCTGTTTTGAAGGAAGAGTTTTCTTACAAGAACGACATGCAGATCCCTCGTTTGGATAAAATCGTGCTCAATATTGGGTGTGGTGCTGCGGCTGTTCGGGATTCGAAGAAAGCCAAGTCGGCTCAGCAAGATCTGACAACAATCGCCGGCCAATTGGCGCTTACAACGATCGCGAAGAAATCCATCGCTGGTTTCCGCGTTCGTGAAGAGATGCCGCTTGGCGCGAAGGTAACGCTTCGCGGTGATCGTATGTACGAATTCCTCGATCGTCTGATCACTGTTGCAATGCCTCGTATCCGCGATTTCCGCGGCGTATCTGGCAAATCTTTTGATGGCCGCGGCAACTATGCCATGGGTATCAAAGAGCACATCATTTTCCCAGAAATCGACTTTGATAAAGTTGACGAAAACTGGGGTATGGACATCGTAATTGCCACCACCGCGAAAACCGACGCGGAAGCTAAGGCGCTGTTGAAAGCTTTCAACATGCCCTTCAACAGCTGATCGCGGGAGGAGAATACCAATGGCTAAAAAATCCATGATCGAACGCGAAAAGAAGCGCGAACGCCTGGTTAAGAAGTACGCTGCCAAGCGCGCCGCTCTTAAAGAGATCGTCAACGACCAAAGCCTGCCTATGGAAGAGCGTTTCCGCGCAACTCTTAAGCTCGCTGAACTGCCACGCAACAGCTCGGCTTCGCGCCTGCACAACCGTTGCCAGCTGACAGGTCGTCCGCACGCTTATTATCGTAAACTCAAAGTTTCGCGGATCATGCTGCGGGAACTAGGCTCTAACGGCCTAATCCCCGGCCTCGTGAAATCCAGCTGGTAAGGAGAGCATAGATTATGAACGATCCTATCGGCGATATGCTCACCCGTATCCGCAACTCACAAATGCGCGGCAAATCCACTGTCTCGACACCGGCTTCTAAGCTGCGTGCTTGGGTTTTGGACGTGCTGCTCGATGAAGGCTACATCCGTGGTTACGAAGCCACTGTTGGCAAGGACGGTCACCCCGCTCTTGAGATCAGCCTCAAATATTACGAAGGCACTCCTGTTATTCGTGAGCTCAAGCGTGTTTCTAAGCCTGGGCGTCGCGTTTATCTCGGTGTTAAAGACATCCCTACAGTCCGTCAGGGCTTGGGTGTGTCGATTGTCTCCACGCCTAAGGGCGTCATGTCCGATGCAGCTGCACGATCCGCCAATGTTGGCGGCGAAGTGCTCTGCAC
This sequence comes from Halocynthiibacter sp., assembly GCA_047631555.1. GTDB lineage: Bacteria > Pseudomonadota > Alphaproteobacteria > Rhodobacterales > Rhodobacteraceae > JBLHZY01. The sequence continues at coordinate 628,632 of JBLHZY010000002.1, forward strand.
CGTATTCTAAGGGGGTCTGGTATGTCTCGCATTGGTAAGAAACCGGTCGAGCTTCCCACAGGTGTTAGCGCATCTGTGTCGGGCCAGACCGTTGAAGTTAAGGGCCCTAAAGGGGTTCGGACTTTTACAGCAACAGACGACGTGACCATCGTAGTTGATGGTGATGCCGTAACAGTTACGCCACGCGGCAAGTCCAAACGGGCTTTGCAGCAATGGGGTATGAGCCGCACAATGGTTGCCAATCTGGTGACCGGCGTTACGGGCGGCTTCAAGAAAGAGCTAGAGATCAACGGTGTTGGTTATCGTGCGGCCATGCAAGGCAACACGCTCAAGCTTTCGCTTGGTTACAGCCACGAAGTTCTCTTTGAAGTGCCTGAAGGGGTGGTCGTGAAGGCTGATAAGCCGACCGAAATCACCGTTGAAGGAAATGATCAGCAACTCGTTGGTCAGGTTGCAGCGAACATTCGCGCCTGGCGGAAACCCGAGCCTTACAAAGGCAAAGGGATCAAATACAAAGACGAGTATATCTTCCGTAAGGAAGGCAAGAAGAAGTAAGGACGTAGACAATGGCAAACAGCAAACGAGACCTGTTCTTGAAGCGCCGCCTGCGCGTCCGGAACAAGCTGCGCAAAATGGCCAATGGCCGTGCCCGCCTTTCGGTGCACCGCAGCAACAAGAACATCAGCGTTCAGCTGATCGACGACGTAAACGGTGTAACGCTTGCATCCGCATCCACGCTCGAAAAAGATCTCGGCGTGGTGGGCAAGAACAACATCGACGCAGCAACCAAAATTGGTGTTGCGATCGCAGAACGTGCAAAGAAAGCCGGAGTGGCCGAATGTTATTTCGACCGTGGCGGTTTCCTTTTTCACGGCAAAGTAAAGGCCCTGGCCGATGCTGCGCGTGAAGGCGGTCTGAAGTTCTAATCAAGTGTAGGCGGCCTTTCGGGGCCGCCTCGATGATCCGGGGGCTTTGCCCACTTGGATCGAGATATATGCGGTGCCATTGGCGCCAATCAATTTAGGAGGCCACATGGCCAGAGAACAAAATCAACGGGGCGGCCGTCGCAATGATCGCGAAGAGACCCCCGAATTTGCGGACCGCCTTGTTGCGATCAACCGCGTTTCCAAAACCGTAAAAGGTGGTAAGCGCTTTGGCTTTGCTGCGCTTGTGGTTGTTGGCGATCAAAAAGGCCGCGTTGGCTTTGGCAAAGGTAAAGCGAAAGAAGTCCCTGAGGCTATTCGCAAAGCCACTGAGCAAGCTAAGCGCCAAATGATCCGCGTTCAGCTTCGTGAAGGCCGCACATTGCACCACGATATGGAAGGCCGTCACGGCGCCGGTAAAGTGGTTATGCGTGCAGCGCCACAAGGTACTGGTATCATCGCCGGTGGTCCAATGCGTGCTGTGTTTGAGATGCTCGGTGTTCAGGATGTTGTGGCCAAATCGATCGGCTCGCAAAACCCTTACAACATGATCCGCGCAACAATTGACGCCCTGGTAAAAGAATCCAGCCCGCGCTCGGTTGCTCAACGTCGTGGCAAAAAAGTTGCTGATATCCTCAACAAAGGTGAAGCACCAGCAGCAGAGGCCGCACCAGCGGCTGAAGCAGCAGAGGCTTAAGGAGCACTCGTCATGGCTAAAACAATCGTTGTAAAGCAGATCGGTTCCCCGATCCGCCGCCCACAAGATCAACGCGCGACGCTCGTTGGCTTGGGTCTGAACAAAATGCACAAAACCCGTGAACTCGAAGATACCCCTTCGGTCCGCGGCATGGTTGCAAAGATCCCCCACCTCGTGGAGATCATCGAAGAGCGCGGCTAAGCCACGCCCCTTCGGACTTAAGAATTAGAACGCCTCGCGGGAAACTGCGGGGCGTTTTGCTTTTTCTGTTTTACACAGGTGCGTTTTTTTGCAGTGCCAACAAACACGCTGAAGTCATTGCTCCCCCTGAAAGTGGACGCGGTATTTCATGGGGGCGGTTGCCGAAAAAGCTCCCTTCCCGGCAAATTCCCACACAAGCAAGCATCAACCAATTAGGTTCATTGCCGTTGAAGAGTGTTGAGTTTGTCTCGCCGCGGCTCACCCCCGCTCAAATCGAGCAAATCGACGTCTGTGCGCGGGGTTGAGGCTTGAACGGCGCTTAAACATCGTACACCTTGCGCCAGAAGGCGCGCCCATTTGGGGAACGCGGATTGAGAGCAGATATGAGTAACGCCGAGGCGGCCTATGCCGTCGTTCCCTACAATAGCTGGCCCGCTTTCGGGATGGCCAATATGGAGCTCGACACTTTGCATTGGCCTTTGGGCCAGCCGGAGCGGTTAAAGGGGCGGCAGGTCCGAGATCTAGGGCCGTTGGATCATTTGATTGCCTATCCGAATTCGGAGCTGTTTTATGGTCCATGGTGGGGTATTCGTGCCAACATTTCAGTGATGATTGTTGAGCCGGATATTCTTCACGCAAAGAATTTGAAGCGCGCTTATCGAGCGCGAAAATCGTTTTATTCAGTGTTAACCAAATCCGATGCGTTACTCGCAAAAATTGAAAACGGGTTGTTTTTCTATTTTGGCTCGACCTTCATCGACAATATTGCAGCGATTGATCCTACCAAAACCAAGCATATGTCCCTCATAACCTCCGGAAAACGTGATTTCGAAGGACACCGTTTGCGGCACAGGCTTGTGGATTTCATTCAAGCCGAGGGGCTAGATGTAGAAATCATGGGACGCGGCTATAGTCCGTTCGAGCATAAGAAAGACGGACTGCAAAGTTACCGATTTTCGGTGGTGATCGAGAATATTCAAGAGCCGCACTATTTTACCGAGAAGCTGGTGGATGCGGCCTTGTGCCGAACGGTGCCTCTTTATTGGGGATGCCCCAATATAGATGAGCATTTCGACACGTCCGGCATGATCCTTTGCAACTCTGAAGAGGCACTGCGCCAGCAGATATCCCGCGTTACCAAGGCCGATTATGAGAGCAGGCTTGCGGCTTTGGAGGAGAACTATACCCGCGCGCTCGATCATGCAGATTACATTAAGCGGGCCGCTCTTGTGGTGAAGGCCGAGGTTGCGCGCAGAGCCGTACAGACTGTTTAACCAAACGCGCCCGAGACACCAAGCGAACCTATGAAAGAGCAAGGTCGTCAGCTAGCCCTTGATCCGTGGCGCGCATCTGTGTAGGAACGCGCGGTAGCCCTCACTTGGGCTCAGAATCAATCAAGAAACGCCGTGGTTGGCCGCTCCCGTCGCTGGGGGTCATATCCGGCATAGGAGATAGCGACATGAAACTGAATGAACTTAGTGATAATGAAGGCGCCACCAAGAAACGCATGCGCGTTGGCCGTGGTGCTGGTTCCGGCAAAGGTAAGACTGCCGGCCGCGGTATCAAGGGTCAAAAATCCCGTTCCGGTGTAGCCATCAAAGGCTATGAGGGCGGCCAGATGCCTTTGTACCAACGTCTTCCAAAGCGTGGCTTCAACAAGCCGAACCGCAAGAAATTTGCCGTTGTAAACCTGGGCCTGATCCAGAAATTCATCGACGAGAAGAAGCTTGATGCCAAAAAAGACATCACCGAAGACGCACTGATCGCGTCGGGTCTTGTGCGCCGCAAACTGGATGGTGTGCGCGTTCTGGCAAAGGGCGATTTCAGCGCCAAAGTGAAGATCGCTGTCACAGGCGCTTCGAACTCCGCTGTCGCAGCTGTTGAGAAGGCCGGTGGCTCTCTTACACTCACAACAGCGGTAGCTGCTGAATAAGAGGTTGTCTGCGGCCTCCGGGCTGCTTACATCTCCTTAAGGTTTTCCAAGCGCCGCCGACCGGGAAACGGTTCGGCGGCGCTTTACATGAAAGAGAGCGGCATGGCTTCTGCAGCAGAGCAAATGGCATCGAACCTTAGCTGGGGCACCTTCGGGAAAGCCACTGAGCTTCGTCAACGGATCATTTTCACCATCGGATTGTTGATCGTTTACCGGTTGGGCACGTTCATCACGGTTCCGGGGATCGACACGCAAGCCTTGCGCGATTTCATGGAGCAGGCGGGTTCGGGCATTGGCGGCATCCTGTCGATGTTCACCGGTGGCGCGCTTGGCCGTATGGGCATCTTTGCTCTGGGCATCATGCCTTACATTTCCGCGTCGATCATCGTTCAGCTGATGACGGCGATGGTCCCTGCCTTTGAGAACCTCAAGAAAGAGGGCGAGGCGGGCCGCAAGAAGATCAACCAATATACGCGCTACGGCACTGTTCTGCTCGCGCTGTTCCAAGGTTATGGCCTCGCGGTCAGCCTTGAAGCAGGGAGCCTTGTGGCCGAGCCGGGCTGGTATTTCCGCGCCGCGACCGTTGTAACGCTGGTTGGCGGGACGATGTTCTTGATGTGGCTTGGCGAGCAGATCACTCAGCGCGGCATTGGCAACGGCATCTCGTTGATCATCTTCGTTGGTATTGTCGCCGAGATCCCCGGCGCTTTGGCACAGTTCTTTGCCTCTGGCCGCTCTGGCGCGATCAGCCCCGTTGTGACGATCGCTGTGATCCTGATGGTGATCGCTGTGATTGCTTTCGTGGTGTTTATGGAGCGGGCTTTGCGCAAGATCCATATTCAGTATCCGCGTCGCCAGCAGGGCATGAAGATCTATGATGCGAATTCCTCGCACTTGCCGATCAAAGTAAACCCTGCCGGTGTTATCCCCGCGATTTTCGCAAGCTCGCTTCTGCTTTTGCCAACGACGCTCGCGACCTTCTCGGGCGAAGATACGGGCCCCGTGATGAGCACAATCCTTGCCTATTTCGGGCCGGGTCAGCCGCTCTACTTTGTGTTCTTTACGGCGATGATCGTGTTCTTTGCGTATTTCTACACCGCCAACGTCGCGTTCAAATCTGAAGACGTTGCTAAGAACCTGAAAAACCAAAACGGTTTTGTGCCCGGCATCCGCCCCGGCAAGAAAACCGAAGAGTATCTTGATTATGTTGTTGCGCGGGTTTTGGTGCTCGGTTCGGCCTACCTTGCGGCAGTTTGTCTCTTACCTGAGATTCTACGTAGCCAATTCGCAATCCCTTTCTATTTTGGCGGCACCTCGGTTCTGATCGTTGTTTCTGTAACAATGGACACGATCCAACAGGTTCAGTCGCATCTGCTGGCACACCAGTACGAAGGGCTGATTGAAAAATCTCAGCTGCGCGGTAAACGTCGTGGCAAAAAAGGGGCTGCTAGACGATGAATATTATCCTTCTCGGGCCACCGGGCGCCGGCAAAGGCACACAAGCACGCCGCCTCGTTGAAGAACGTGGCATGGTGCAGCTATCCACTGGCGACATGCTTCGTGAGGCGCGCACTTCGGGCACCGAGATGGGCAAGAAAGTTGCCGCGATCATGGATGCGGGCGAGCTTGTGACTGATGAGATCGTGATTGGTCTCATTGAAGAGAAAATCCGCAATGGCCATCCAGCAGGTTTCATCTTTGATGGCTTCCCGCGCACGCTGGCCCAAGCGGACGCTTTGAACGAATTGCTCAGCCGCAATGGCGCGCAGCTTGAAGCCGTCGTTGAGATGCAGGTTGATGACAAGGCGCTCGTTGAGCGGATCACCGGGCGCTATACCTGCGGCAATTGCGGCGAGGTTTATCACGATAAAACCAAGCCAAGCAAAGTCGATGGTGTATGCGATGAATGTGGCTCTGAGGATCTTCGCCGTCGTGCGGATGATAACGAGGAAAGCCTGCGCACCCGCTTGATGGAATACTATAAGAAGACCTCGCCGCTGATTGGCTATTACTATGCCAAGGGCGATTTGCGCACCGTAAATGGCCTCGCTGCAATGGATGAAGTTGCCGATCAGATCGCAAAGGCGCTAAAACACGCGCCACGCACTTGACCACCTGTTAAATCAGGCGTATCGCAACCCATCCCGAGAGGGAAATAGATTCGGTTTGAGGAGTCGCTCTCCTGCCCGAGTTTGAACAGAATTCAGCGCGGCCCGTGGGTGAAAGCCTACGGGCCTCCGTTGTGAAAAAAGGTTCCGGGATTACGGAACCGCAACGAAAGGACTAGACACTTGGCACGTATCGCCGGCGTAAACATCCCGACTGCAAAGCGGGTTCCAATCGCCCTCACCTATATCACCGGTATTGGCAACACGACTGCGCAAGCAATCTGTGAAGCTGTGAAAATTGATCCTACGCGTCGCGTCAATGAGCTCAGCGATGCTGAAGTTCTTGCGATCCGCGAGCACATTGATGCGAATTTGACTGTTGAAGGCGACCTTCGCCGTGAGACAACAATGAACATCAAGCGCCTTATGGATCTTGGTTGCTACCGTGGCCTTCGCCATCGCCGTAATCTGCCCGTTCGCGGTCAGCGTACTCACACCAACGCTCGTACGCGCAAAGGCCCTGCTAAGGCCATTGCTGGTAAGAAGAAATAAGGGGAGCTGAGTAGATGGCACGCGAAAAAACACGCGCTAAGAAAAAAGAGCGCAAGAACATCGCCGCTGGTGTTGCACATGTGAACTCGTCGTTCAACAACACCAAAATCTTGATCTCTGACGTTCAAGGCAATGCGATTTCTTGGTCTTCGGCCGGGACTATGGGCTTTAAAGGCTCGCGCAAATCCACACCTTACGCCGCCCAAATGGCTGCTGAGGATGCTGCGAAAAAAGCGCAAGAGCACGGCATGAAGACAATCGAAGTTGAAGTTCAGGGCCCTGGCTCTGGCCGTGAAAGCGCGCTTCGCGCTTTGGCTGCTGTTGGTCTGAACATCACATCGATCCGCGACGTTACTCCGATGGCACACAACGGTTGCCGTCCACCAAAGCGCCGCCGCGTTTAATCGGTATTTAGACTTTCGCTCGGGCTTCGCAATCTCTGCGTGGCCCGGGCATCTCATTTTTCACCTCGGGCGTCTCCCGCTTACGGACATGGGCGAGGGACAGGTATGGAGGCAATCGCATGATCCACAAAAACTGGGCCGAACTGATCAAGCCACAGCAACTTGACGTTAAGCCGGGCAACGAGCCCGCACGTCAAGCAACTGTTGTAGCCGAACCCCTTGAGCGGGGCTTTGGCCTAACGCTTGGCAACGCACTGCGCCGCGTTTTGATGAGCTCGCTGCAAGGCGCGGCCATCACAAGCATCCAGATCGATAACGTTCTGCATGAATTCTCTAGCGTTGCTGGCGTTCGCGAAGATGTCACAGACATCATCTTGAACCTCAAAGGCGTTGCGATCCGCATGGAAGTCGAAGGTCCAAAGCGCGTCTCCATTTCGGCCAAAGGCCCGATGGTTGTTACCGCTGGCGATATCTCCGAGAGCGCAGGCATCGAGATCCTCAACAAGGATCACGTCATTTGTCACCTCGACGATGGCGCCGATCTCTTCATCGAGCTGACTGTAAATACCGGCAAGGGCTATGTCTCTGCTGATAAGAACAAGCCAGAAGATGCGCCCATCGGCCTTATCCCGATCGATGCGATTTACTCGCCCGTTCGCAAGGTTTCTTACGATGTGCAGCCAACTCGTGAAGGCCAAGTGCTGGATTACGATAAGCTGACACTGAAGCTGGAAACAGATGGCTCCGTGACGCCTGACGATGCAGTCGCTTTCGCGGCCCGTATCCTTCAGGATCAACTGTCGATCTTTGTGAACTTCGACGAGCCAGAATCAGCTGGTCGCCAAGAAGAAGACGATGGCCTTGAGTTTAACCCACTGCTTCTTAAGAAAGTGGATGAGCTTGAGCTTTCTGTACGTTCGGCAAACTGCCTCAAGAACGACAACATCGTTTATATCGGCGATCTGATCCAAAAAACCGAAGCCGAAATGCTTCGCACACCAAACTTCGGCCGCAAGTCGCTGAACGAGATCAAAGAAGTGCTTTCGGGCATGGGTCTGCATCTCGGGATGGACGTCGAAGAATGGCCACCAGAGAACATCGAAGACCTGGCCAAGAAGTTCGAAGACCAGTTCTAAGAGATCAGGAGGGCGGCTTACGGGCCGCTCTTCGCCAAATGCCCGCGTAGGCGGGGAACTATGGCAAGAAGGGTCCAGATGGGCGCTTTGAGCTCGGGCAGAAGCCCCAAGGAGAGTGGCCAAACGCATTGGCCGCCAGACAAAGCAAAATACGCTGATTTAGGAGAATTAAAATGCGTCATGCTAAAGGTTACCGCCGTCTGAACCGTACTCACGAGCACCGCAAAGCGATGTTCGCGAACATGGCCGGTTCATTGATCGAGCACGAACAAATCAAAACTACGCTGCCAAAAGCCAAAGAAATGAAGCGGATCATCGAAAAGCTGATCACTTTGGGCAAACGCGGCGATCTGCACGCGCGCCGTCAGGCCGATGCGCAGCTCAAGCAAGACATGCACGTTGCAAAACTTTTTGAAGTGCTTGGACCACGCTACAAAGATCGCCAAGGCGGCTATGTGCGCGTTCTGCGTGCTGGTTTCCGTTATGGTGATATGGCGCCAATGGCGATCATCGAGTTTGTTGAGCGCGATGTAACGGCCAAAGGTGCTGCGGATCACGCGCGCCTTGCTGCTGAAGAAGCGGCATTCGCAGAAGATTAAAATCATCGCGCCTCTCCTTAGAGGCGAATCGATTTACGCAAAACCCCGCCAAATTGGCGGGGTTTTCGCGTTTTGGGACGAAATGCCTAGTTCTTAGTCGTTCCGCGGAGGCTTTCCCTTAGGGCAATTGACATGGCGAGATCTTCGGATAGCTTCTCCGACGCAGCGTCATTTGGCGCCTCACAGCCTAAAAACTCAAGGAAACCACGAAGATCGCCCTCTGGCATCTCTTCAAGTATCTTAATCAAGTTTGAATCCTTCGATTGCAATTTTTCGCCCTTGGTTTAGTAAAAGGTATAGAGCACAACTTAAAGATGTCCCTGTATCGAGCAACCTGTCGAAAAAGATATGTCAAAAATAGCTGAAACAAAACGCCTCTTCGCAAAACTCCAAGCAGCCTCTCCTATGGGGTATGCGGCGGGTTTGCATATTCGTTTTGCAGCGCCTTTGATTGCCGACAGCACTTACGATCCACGGTGGACTGAATTCTATACAATGAATGCTTATGGGTTGCGCGATCCAATGATCGGCTGGGGGCTGAGTTGTGAGGGGACTACGCGGTGGAGCGAGATACAACTCCCTGATCCGTTTAATATTTGGGGGCAGGCGGCCGAATTTGGCCTGAAGTACGGTGCTGCTATTTCTTGTGGAACGATGCAATCTCGAACGATCGTCGGCGCTTCGCGCGAAGATCGGGAATTTACAGCTGCTGAGATCGAACACCTTCAAGGGATCGTTCGCACGCTGCATGAGGTTGCAGAACCAAAGACCGAGCTAACCAAAGCCCAGCTTCAGGCTCTCCGGTGCATCGCGGACGGAGATCGTCACGCAGCCGCCGCTGCCAAGCTTGGTATCTCCGAAAGCGCGCTGAAAGCGCGTCTCGTTTCGGCAAGAGACAGGCTTCTGGCACGCACTACTTCTGAAGCCATTCAAAGAGCCAAGGAATACAGGTTGCTCTGACGGTGCTTTGCCTGCGTTGCGTTGAAGAAATCAACTCAACCGGAGAAACACCATGCAAACGACTACACTTTCGTTCGACAACATGCACAACCATGGCGAGCTTTTCGCAAACATGCTTCGTGCTAGGCACGAAACCTTCATCCAACAGGCCAAGTGGGATCTCCCCGAGGCAGACGGGATGGAATATGATCAATACGATACGCCAGCGAGCCGGTGGATCGCTGTTCACGAGTTTGGTGAGGTGCTGGCAGGCATCCGCCTTACCCCAACCACAACGCGCTGTGGTATTTACACATATATGATCCGTGACGCGCAACGCGGCCTGCTCGATACCATCCCAAAAGACCTGTTGTTTGATGAAGCGCCTGTTGCGCCCCATATCTGGGAAAGCAGCCGCATTTTCGTTTCGCATAAAGTGCCCGCCAAGCTGCGGATGCGCGTTCAAATGAACCTGATCAACGAGATGACGATCTCTGCGCGTCAGCTTGGGGCGACATCTGTTTTGGGGCTTATTCCTGAAAGTGGGCCGCGTTGGGGCCGTCGTGTTGGGCTTGATATTGATGTGGTTGGTCCGGTGATGGACATCGGCGACGCGCGCAATGCGTGCATTCGCATCAATCTGTCGAACAAGCTTCACTAGTGATTGTTTACCGGGGCTGGAACGCGCCCTTCCAGCCCCAAACTGCAATGATTATTCGCTTTTGGTCTGCTGCGCGCCGCCGTAGGTTTGGCGCATGGCTGATTTGTTTTCCAATACTGCGCCGGCTGAGCCGAGCGCCTCTGGCCCGCGCCCGCTTGCGGATCGGTTGCGGCCACGCGTTATTGCCGATGTGATCGGTCAGCGCCAAGTTTTGGGCCCCGATGCGCCGCTTGGCGTGATGCTGGCCTCTGGCTCTTTATCCTCGATCGTTTTTTGGGGGCCGCCCGGCGTTGGCAAGACCACGATCGCGCGGCTCTTGGCGAGCGAGACAGATTTGCACTTCGTTCAGATCAGCGCGATTTTTACTGGCGTGCCGGAGCTGCGCCGTGTTTTTGAGGCGGCGCGGATCAGGCGCGAAAACGGGCAGGGCACGCTGCTTTTCGTTGATGAGATCCACCGCTTTAACAAAGCTCAGCAGGACGGATTTCTGCCCCATATGGAGGATGGCACGATCCTTCTTGTTGGCGCGACGACCGAAAACCCAAGCTTTGAGCTAAACGCCGCGTTGCTTAGTCGCGCACAGGTTTTGGTACTTGAGCGGCTGGATGCGGATGATCTTGAAGCGCTTGTTGTTCGCGCCGAGGCCGAGCTTGGCGCGCCGCTTCCCCTGAATGAAAGTGCCCGCCTAGCTTTGCTGGAAATGGCCGATGGGGATGGGCGGGCCCTGCTCAATCTGATCGAACAGATTGCCGCTTGGAAGCTGAAAGAGCCGCTTGCGCCCGAGGCTCTGGCAAGCCGGCTGATGCGCCGCGCGACCAAATACGACAAATCCGGCGAAGAGCATTACAATCTGATCTCGGCCTTGCATAAATCCGTGCGCGGCTCTGATCCTGATGCCGCGCTTTACTGGTTTGCCCGGATGCTCACGGGCGGCGAAGACCCGCGCTTTTTGGCCCGCCGGATTACTCGCATGGCGGTTGAAGATATCGGCCTTGCTGATCCGCAAGCCCAAACGATTTGCCTGCACGCTTGGGAAACCTACGAGCGGCTTGGATCGCCCGAGGGGGAATTAGCGCTTGGCCAAGCGGTGACCTATCTCGCGCTCGCGCCCAAATCGAACGCGGGCTATGTGGCGTTTAAGGCGGCGATGGCGCAGGCGCGCAGCTCAGGCTCCGAGCCGCCGCCAAAGCATATCCGCAACGCGCCGACTAAGTTGATGGAAGAGCAGGGCTACGGAGCGGGCTATGCGTATGATCACGATGCCGAGGATGGCTTTTCCGGTCAGGATTATTTCCCCGAAAGCATGGGGCGCGCCAGCTATTACAAACCGGTTGAGCGCGGCTATGAGCGCGAGCTAAAAAAGCGGCTCGATTACTTTGCCAAGCTGCGCGAAAAGCGCACCGGCGGTTGACAATTCGGCCCATCGGCACGATTGAACGCGCATGATACCAGTTATTTTACAGGTCGCCCTTGGCGGCGCATTGGGCGCAAGCGCGCGCTATCTGACCGGGCAGGGCATGGCCCGCGCGTTTGGCGCGGCTTTTCCTTACGGCACGCTGGCGGTCAATCTGATCGGGTCATTCGCGATGGGCGTCTTATTCATCGTACTGGCTCAAAAGGGCGGCGCGCGGATGTCGCCCTTCTTGCTCACCGGCCTACTTGGCGGGTTCACAACATTTTCAGCCTTTTCATTGGACACGCTCGCATTGTTTGAGCGCGGCCAATTGGGCGCGGCGGCGGGCTATGTGCTTGTTTCTGTCATCGGATCGCTCGCGGCAATCTTTGCCGGCGTGGCGATCGCACGCGGGGTATGGCCATGAGCGGCGTTCAAATTCTAACGGTCGGCAATGATGAAGCGGATCAGCGGCTTGATCGCTGGTTTCGCCGCCATTTCCCGCATATCTCGCAAATTCAGATCGAGAAGCTTTGCCGTAAGGGCGAAATCCGTGTCGATGGCGGCCGGGTGAAGGCCAATGCGCGGGTCGCTCCGGGGATGGATGTGCGCATCCCGCCGCTGCCCGATGAGCGCCTTGAGCGGCCCGTTATGCGCGCCAAGCCAATCTCTGCGGCGGACGCTGAGATGATGCGCGAGATGGTGCTGTATAAGGACGACGATATCATCGTTTTGAACAAGCCTGCAGGCCTTCCGGTTCAGGGCGGCAGCGGGCAGACGCGCCATATTGATGGGCTCTCTGAGGCGCTGTGTTTTGATCTGCATGAAAAGCCGCGCCTTGTGCATCGGCTTGATAAGGATACTTCGGGCGTTTTGATCATGGCGCGCACGCAGCGGATCGCTTCGGCGCTGACCAAAGCGTTTCGGGCGCGCGAGACCCGCAAGATTTACTGGGCCGCTGTGGGCGGGGTTCCGTTTCCGCGCCTTGGAACGATTCGTTTTGGTTTGGTGAAGGCGCCCGGCGGCGGGCGTGGCGAAGGCGAGCGGATGCATTGCATTCACCCCAAAGAGATCGACGCAACCGAGGGCGCAAAGCGCGCAACCACTGATTATGCAGTGCTTTCTTCGGCTGCGCGGCGCTGTGCATGGGTTGCGCTTGTCCCGATTACCGGGCGAACCCACCAATTGCGCGCGCATATGGCCGAAATTGGTCATCCGATCATTGGCGATGGGAAATATGGCGGCTCTGGCCAAGAGAATCTCGGCGATGGCTGGGGCGCGCAGTTGGGCGGCGAGATTAGCCGCAAATTGCATCTTCATGCCCGAACTTTACGCATCACGCATCCGGTGAGCGGCGCAGAGCTTACCTTCACCGCGCCGATGCCCGCCCATATGGAGCGGACATGGGAGATGTTTGATTGGCAGCCGAATGATGTTCCGGTGGATCCGTTTGAGGAATTTGAATGAGCGACTGGGCTGCGAAACGATTTTGGAAAGAGACGGCCGTTCAGCCGGCTGAGGATGGGGCGGGCTTTGAGGTTCGCCTTGATGGGCGGATGGTGCGCACGCCGGCCAAAACCCCGCTTGTTCTTCCAACGCGCGCGATGGCTGAGGCGATTGCCGCCGAATGGGATGCTCAGGAGGGCAAGATCAAGCCTTTGAGCATGCCCGTGACGCGCGGCGCGAATGCAGCGCTTGATAAAGTTGCCGAGCAACACAGCGAAGTTGCTGATATGATTGCAGATTATGGCGATAGCGATTTGCTTTGTTATCGCGCGGCGAGCCCGGTTGAGCTTATTGAGCGGCAAACGCAGGCTTGGGATCCGCTTCTGGAGTGGGCCGAAACGGCGCTGAATGCGCGGCTTTTGCCCCGCACTGGAGTGATCCACCAGCCCCAAGATGACAGCGCAATTGCTGCGCTTCGAGGCCAAGTTCATGCCCTTGATCCGTTTGAATTGGCGGCATTTCACGACCTTGTCGCAATGTCTGGATCATTGATTATTGGCTTTGCTGCGCTGCACGAATACGCCCCCATCTCACAGTTATGGGACCTGTCACGGGTCGATGAAGATTGGCAGATCGAGCAGTGGGGCAAAGACGATGAGGCGGCTGAATTGTCCGAAACAAAGCGCGCCGCATTTACGGCCGCTCAGACTTTTTACCAGTTGGTTCACACAAAATCGTGACAGCCTAAAGAGTTAGCTCCGCTGCTTTCCGCAGCGGGAAGAAGAATTAATCATGCTAATTCTTGATCCAACCCTTGACGAAAACAGATGAATTCCCCCACACTCAGCAGCACTGAGGGGGAGATCCTTTCTCACAGTATCATATCCCGGCCCGGGGAGGGCTGGACGAACCGCCCGCAAAGGGCGGACAATCAGGAAGAGGTAAAGATGAAAAAGACCCTTATTCTTGGCGCGTTGACTGTTGCAGGCCTTGCGGCCGGTGCAGCATCAGCCGCTACGCTTGACGACGTTAAAGCACGTGGCAAGCTCAACTGTGGTGTGTCGACTGGCCTTGCAGGCTTCTCGGCTCCGGATGCGAATGGTGAGTGGGAAGGCTTTGACGTTGACGTATGTCGCGCTGTTGCCGCTGCGATCTTTGGCGATGCAAAAGCCGTAGATTTCACACCGCTCACAACGCAAACACGTTTCACTGCGCTGTCTTCCGGCGAAGTTGATCTGCTTGCACGTAACACCACTTGGACGTTCTCGCGCGATGTCGATCTTAAGCTCGAATTCGTTGGCGTTAACTACTACGACGGCCAAGGCTTCATGGTTCCTAAAGGTCTCGGCGTTTCGTCGGCCAAAGAGCTTGATGGCGCGACTGTTTGTATCCAAACCGGTACAACAACCGAGCTGAACCTTGCCGATTACTTCGGTTCGAACAATATCAGCTACGAGCCCGTTCCAGTTGAAACCAACGCAGAATCCCAGCAGCAATACCTTGCTGGCGCTTGTGACGTTTACACAACTGACGCGTCCGGCCTTGCTGCGACACGTGCGACTTTTGAAAATCCCGGCGACCACGTTGTGCTTCCCGAGATCATTTCCAAAGAGCCGCTTGGACCTGCAGTACGCCACGGCGACAGCGAATGGGGCGACATCGCACGTTGGACACTCAACGCGATGGTCACAGCTGAAGAGCTCGGCGTGACTTCGGCAAATGTTGCTGAACTTTCCAAAGGTTCGGACAATCCTGAGATCGATCGTCTGCTCGGCACAGAAGGCAACCTGGGCGAAATGCTCGGCCTGTCGGCTGACTGGGCGAAGAACGTGATCATGGCTGTTGGCAACTATGGCGAAAGCTTTGAGCGCAACATCGGTGAGTCTACACCAATCGGTATCGCACGCGGCCTGAACGGCCAGTGGAAAGACGGCGGTCTTCTGTACTCGCCTCCCTTCCGCTAGGAGCGCATAAATTGAAGGGCGCGAGGTACAACTCGCGCCCTTCTCATATTACGAACAAAGAAACACTTATGCACGGCAAGCGGCCATCAGAGCTGCAATAGTGAAACGCATAAGGGACAACCGGGGGCGTCAGCCATGACGACAATTAGCGATCCTGCTCAGGACTCGTTCCATATAAGCCAGCTTCTTTACGATACACGTTACCGTTCCATCACAATCCAAACTGTTGCCGTTATTGGCTTTATGGCTTTTGCCGGTTGGCTGTTGAACAACGTGATGGTCAACCTTGAAGCTCAAGGCCAAGATTTCAATATTAGCTTTCTTTGGGAACGATCTGGTTACGATATCAACCAGCGTCCGATCGAATATTCAAACGATTCCACACATTTTCGAGCCGGGCTTGTTGGCCTGGTGAACACGCTTTTGATTGCGGTATTCGGCTGTATTCTTGCGACGATTATTGGTGTTATCGCTGGTGTGCTTCGGCTCTCCAAAAACTGGCTGACCGCCAAAATCATGGCAGTCTATGTTGAATCCTTCCGCAATATTCCGGTGCTTTTGTGGATTATCGCTTTCTTTGCTGTGTTGAGCGAAGCGACCCCGCTTCCGAACGCGTTCAGGGGCGATAATGCGACGGCTTCGATGCTGTTTGATGGCACGGTCGCGATCACAAACCGCGGAACCTATGTGCCGCGCCCCGTTTGGGAAGTCGGCTCGGTTTTTGTTGTTATTACCTTCTTGCTTTCGATCATTGGGATTTGGGCCTTTGGCCGCTTTTCACAACGCCGCTTTGAAGCGACAGGGAGATTGCTGCCAAACTTCTGGATCAAACTTGGTATCTTCGCGATCCCAACATTGATCGTTTATTTTGCTCTGGGCCGCCCCATTGGCCTTAGCTATCCCGAGCTGAAAGGCTTCAACTTCCAAAACGGTCTGCATATCCGCAACTCCTTTATTGCGCTTTGGCTGGCCCTGTCCTTCTACACCGGGGCCTTTATTGCTGAGAACGTGCGCGCGGGTATCCTTGCGATTTCCAGCGGGCAATCCGAGGCGGCTTTCGCCCTTGGCCTTCGACCAAACCGCACGATGAACTTGGTGATCCTGCCACAAGCGATGCGGGTGATTATTCCGCCGCTGATTTCGCAATATCTTAACCTCACCAAGAACTCATCGCTTGCGATTGCTGTGGGCTATATGGATTTGCGCTCGACGCTGGGGGGCATCACGCTCAACCAGACAGGGCGTGCGCTGGAAACTATGTTGTTGATGATGCTGATTTATCTGGTGATCTCGCTGATCATTTCGAGCAGCATGAATGTTTACAACGCGTCCCTGAAATTGAAGGAGCGTTGAGATGAACACGTCAAACACATCCGACATCAGCTTTGTTCGTGAAGAAATACTCGAACAACAAGCGCCTCCATCAACGCAAATTGGCATTATCAAATGGGCGCGTGAGAATCTCTTTTCGGGCTGGTTCAATACGATCCTAACCTTGATCTCACTCTATGTGATTTACTACGTGTTTTCGCATATTGGGCCTTGGTTCCTAAACTCAATCTGGCATGCAGACTCGCTTACTGAATGTCGTGAAATCCGTGATGCGCTGAATGACGGCGAGCCTTCTGCATGTTTCGGCGTGATCAAGGATCGTTGGCATCAGCTGACATATGGCTTTTATCCACAAGAGCTTTATTGGCGCGCCAATCTCGCGGCGGTTCTGCTTCTTGTTGCCATCGCACCGATCCTTTTTGATGCACTTCCACGCAAACTAATGATCTTTTCGGCGCTCTATCCATTCTTGCTCTATTGGCTGGTTTGGGGCGGGACTGTTTGGGTGCCTCTGATGGTGATCGCTGGGTTCTTTATTGGCTACCTTGCCTACGGGGTATTTGAAAAAATCGGCGGCACACTGCTTGGTGTGATTATGAGTGCGCTTGTGCCAGTGGTCTGGTGGATTTTTGCTGCCGGTGCTGCGGCGAGTGCTCTTGAAAGCATCATTCCGCTCTCGATCCAAAGCGTTCAGTCCAAAGACATTGGCGGCTTTATGATCTCGGTCATTATCGGGGTTTCGGGCATCGTGCTTTCCCTGCCGCTTGGGATCATTCTTGCGCTTGGGCGCCAATCTCATCTGCCTGTCGTCAAAGCGATCTGTGTCGGGTTCATCGAGTTTATCCGCGGCGTGCCGCTGATCACCTTGCTGTTCACCGCGTCTTTGCTGCTCAACTACTTCCTGCCTAAGGGGACCAACTTTGATATCATTCTTCGGGTGATCATCATGGTGACGCTCTTTTCGGCGGCTTATATGGCCGAAGTTATTCGCGGCGGGCTCGCGGCCTTGCCACGGGGCCAATACGAGGCAGCAGATGCGCTTGGGCTTGATTATTGGAAGGCGCAGCGGCTGATTATCATGCCTCAAGCGCTGAAAATTTCGATCCCTGGCATCGTGAACACGTTCATCGGGTTGTTTAAGGATACCACGCTTGTGGTGTTCATCGGCATCTTCGACATGATCGGTTTCACCGGCGCGATCCGGGCAACCACCGATTGGAATGGCATCTATTGGGAGCTGTTCATCTTCGTTGGCGTGGTCTTCTGGATCGTCTGTTTCTCGATGTCCCGCTATTCGCAATATTTGGAGCAAAAGCTCCGCACAGATCACCGTTAAGGAGGTTCAGACATGACTGAACTCGCACACAAAGTCGATCGCTCGAAATTGCACGTCTCTGACGAGGTTGCGATCCAGATCACCAATATGAACAAATGGTACGGCACGTTCCATGTTCTGCGGGATATTAATCTCACTGTTCAACGCGGTGAGCGGATCGTGATTGCAGGGCCGTCTGGCTCGGGTAAATCCACGTTGATCCGTTGCATCAACCGCTTGGAAGAGCATCAAAAAGGGCAGATTGTCGTTGATGGGACCGAGCTTACCTCGGACCTGAAAAACATCGATAAGATCCGCTCCGAAGTTGGCATGTGCTTCCAGCATTTCAACCTTTTCCCACACCTCACAATCTTGGAAAACTGTACGCTTGCGCCGATGTATGTGCGCAAGACGCCCAAGCGCGAGGCCGAGGAAATCGCGATGCATTTCCTTGAGAAGGTAAAGATCCCGGATCAGGCGCTGAAATATCCAGGCCAGCTTTCGGGCGGTCAGCAGCAGCGTGTGGCGATTGCCCGCTCGCTCTGCATGAAGCCGCGCATCATGCTGTTTGATGAGCCGACATCGGCCCTTGATCCTGAGATGATCAAAGAGGTTCTTGATACAATGATCGAGCTTGCCGAAGAAGGCATGACAATGCTTTGCGTGACCCACGAGATGGGCTTTGCCCGCCAGGTTGCCAACCGCGTTATCTTTATGGATCAGGGGCAAATTGTTGAGCAGAACGAACCTGAAGAGTTCTTCAACAACCCCAAATCCGAGCGCACCAAGCTTTTCCTGAGCCAAATTCTCGGGCACTAAGCTTCGCTCAAAGGCGAGAAATCAGGCGGCTCCGTTGTAATGCATCGGGGCCGTTTTCTTTTGCGCGGGGTGTGTGGGGCTTGGCTTAGCCGATCAAATCGCGCGGCACGGCGAAATCAATTACCTCATTCTGCGCAGCGCTCAGCTCGACCCAGTGGGGCACTTTGATCTCAAAGACGCTGGTTGAGCAGGTCGGATAACGGGCAAAATCAGCGTGTGCAGGCGGTTTTTGGGCCAGCATTTGGGCGAGTTCTGCAATGCCCGGATTATGCGCGATCACCATCAGGCATTCGCCCTGAGCGCGCTTGATATGCTGAAGCAAGGTCTGCGGGCTGGCCAGATAGAGCCGCTCAATCCGTTCGATCTGCGGCTTTGGCTCAAATGCGCCAAGCATCAGATCGCAGGTTTCTTGGGTGCGCGCAGCAGCGGAGCAAAGGATGCGATCAGGCGTGTAGCCTTTGCTTTGCAGCCATTGTCCGATTGCGACCGCCGAGGCGCGGCCCCGTTCATTCAGAGTGCGATCGAAATCTTCTTGAAGCGGATCGCCCCAGCTGGATTTGGCATGACGCGCAAGGATCAGGCGCATCAGTTGGCGCGGATCAGTGAGCCGGCGCCATGCTCTGTGTAGAGCTCTAGCAAGCAGGCATTGGGCGCGCGACCATCAAGAATAACAACCGCGCGAACGCCGCCATCAAGCGCATCTAGCGCCGTTTCGGTTTTGGGGATCATGCCGCCCGCGATTACGCCTTGCTCGGTCAGTTCGCGGATTTGCTGAGAGTTGAGCGATGTCAGCACATTGCCATCAGCCCCCTTAACTCCGGCCACGTCCGTTAACAAAAGCAAGCGATCGGCCTTGAGCGCGGCGGCAATCGCGCCTGCGGCTGTGTCGCCGTTTACGTTGAAGGTTTCGCCGTTGCGGCCTGCCCCAAGCGGCGCGATCACAGGGATCAAGCCTGCCTCGCCAAGTTGCGACAATATCTCAGGGTGCATCTCTTTGGGCGTGCCAACAAAGCCAAGATCGGGGTTGGTTTGCTCGCAAATCATCAGGTTTGCGTCCTTGCCCGAGATGCCAATCGCGCGCCCGCCTTGGGCATTGAGCGCTTGGACAATCCGTTTGTTCACAAGGCCCGAAAGCACCATTTCAACCACTTCAACAGTGGCCTTGTCAGTTACCCGTTTGCCGTTCACGAATTCGGATTTGATATCGAGCTTGGCGAGCATCTCATTGATCATCGGGCCGCCGCCATGAACGATCACCGGCTTCATCCCGACTTGCTGCATCAAGACCACGTCGCGCGCAAAGCTGTCCATCGCCTCGTCAGAGCCCATGGCATGGCCGCCCAGCTTGATAACGACGGTGGCGCCCTCGTAGCGCTGCAGATAGGGCAGGGCTTCGCTTAGGGTGCGGGCAGTGGCAGGCCAGTCTCGGTTCATGTCTTGCGTTTTCATTTCTGCATCGATCCAAAGGCGCGCCCGATTGCGCACTCGATGCATTATTGCGATGCGCGCTAGCTGTGCAAGCGGTTAGCGCGTCGCGCGGCGTTTAAACCAAAGTCGAAATGATTGCGCGCAGATCGCTGATGCCTTTGCCGCTTTCGCTTGAGGTCGAGACGATCTCCGGGAAGGCGGCGGGATGTTTGGAAAGAGCGGCGCGCACCTGTTCAAACATGGCGTCGCGATCTCTGTCTTTGACCTTGTCGTCCTTGGTTAGAACGACTTGGAACGTTACGGCAGAGCGATCAAGCAGGCTCATGATCTCTTCATCGACAGGCTTCACGCCGTGGCGGCTATCGATAAGAACAAAGGCGCGGCGCAAAGAGGCGCGCCCCGAAAGATAAGCCTTGAGCAGGCGCTGCCATTTCTCAACAACTTTTACCGGCGCATTGGCAAAGCCATAACCGGGCAGATCGACGAGATAGTGACTCTCGCCGCAGGTAAAGAAGTTAATCTCTTGGGTGCGGCCCGGCGTATTGGAGGCCCGCGCAAGGGCTTTTCGCCCTGTCAGCGCGTTGATCAACGTCGATTTGCCCACGTTAGAGCGGCCTGCAAAGCAGAATTCCAGCCGATCATCGGGCGGCATGCCATCCATCGCGACGACGCCCTTAAGAAAATCCGTTTCTCCGGCAAAGAGTTTACGGCCTTTTTCAATGGCTTCTTCGCTAGGTTCTGCGAATGGAAAGGGCAGTTGCATGGGGCACTCCGGCGCCGCCGCGGGCTATTTTGCCGCGCGGTCTTTGCGTTTGAAAATGTTGCCCAGAACATCCGGCTTGTGACCGTGGCTGCGCATGATGATGTATTGCTGCGTAAAGGTGATCGTGTTGTTGGCGATCCAGTAGATAACGAGCCCCGACGCAAAGCGACCCAGCATGAACATGAAAACCCAAGGCATCCAAGCAAAGATCGCAGCTTGCGCAGGATCGGCGGGGGCAGGGTTTAGTTTTTGCTGAAGATACATCGAGACACCAAGCAAGATTGGCAGGATGCCGAGCGAGATCAGTGCAAGGGTCGAATCCGGTGCAGGTACGGAATTTGGCAAGAGGCCAAAGAGATTAAGGATCGAAGAGGGATCAGGCGCGGAAAGATCGCGGATCCAGCCAAACCAAGGCGCGTGACGCAGCTCAATCGTCACAAAGATCACTTTGTAGAGCGAAAAGAAAATCGGGATTTGCAGGATGAGCGGCAAACAACCGGCGGCAGGGTTAACCTTTTCCGCCTTATAAAGCGCCATGGTTTCTTGCTGCAGTTTGGCGCGGTCATCGCCGACCTTTTCTTTGATCTTTGCCATGCGCGGCTGAAGCTCTTTCATTTTGGCCATAGAAACATAGGATTTATAAGCCAGCGGGAAGAGGATCGCTTTGATCAGCAACGTGAGTGCGATGATCGACCAACCCATGTTGCCGATCAATCCGTTGAGCCAGTGCAGAACCATGAAGATCGGTTTTGTCAGGAAATAGAACCAGCCCCAGTCGATTGAATCGACGAATTTCTTGATGCCGCTGTTCTTTTCATAATCGCTGATGGCTTCCCATTCTTTGGCGCCGGAAAACAGCATGGTTTTGGCTGTGCTTGTTGTGCCGGGGGCCACGTCGAGCGTCGGGAGGCTGATATAGGTTTGATATGTCTCGGTGCGGTCTGAGTATTTTGCCGCAGCGCGAAAGCTTTGGCCGGGCATGGGGACGAGGGTCGTCATCCAGTTTTTGTCGGTAAAGCCGATCCAGCCATTCTCTTGAACTTCGGTGACTTCGGCACGCGCGCCTTCGCGCTCGACGAAATCCATATCAGGCATCTTTTTGTATTTGGTTTCCGAGAGCTCATCATCTGTTAGGCGCACAACGCCTTCATGCAGAACGAAGAAGTTTTCGAGTTCGGGCAATCTACGGCGCTCAAGCAGGCCGTAAGGGGCCAGACGAACGGCGGCGGGGCCTGTGTTCTCGACGGATTGCTCAACGGTAAACATATAGTTGGCGTCGATTGCGATGGAGCGGCGGAAGATCAGGCCCGCGCCATTGTCCCATTTGAGCGAAATAGGGCTGTTGAGGCCAAGCGTCGTGCCGCTTTCGACCGCCCATTCGGTGTTAGGGCCGGGGACATCGCTATCTTGCAATTGGCCGCCAGGAGCCCAGCCATAGACGGCGTAATAGGGGTGCTCGCTGCCAACAGGTGAAAGGAGGCGCACGAAGTCACTATCAGGTTCAAGGGTTTCGCGGTAATCCTTCAGAGAAAGATCATCAATGCGCCCGCCCTGAAGCGAGATCGAGCCTTGAAGGCGCGGTGTTTCGATAGAAACGCGAGGGGCGTTTGCTTTTTCGGCAGTTGTTTCGGGCGCGCTTGTTGTCGCGGCACTTTGATCAATCGCTGTGGGCGTAGAGATCAGGGCATCGCTCTGGGTGGTGACGCTCGCGGTCGGTGGCAGAAGCGGCTGCTCTGGCGCATCTGGCGAAAACCAAACGGCCCAGACGAGCATCACGAGGCCACTTAGGGCAACTGCGAGGATTAGGTTCTTGTTTTGATCGTCCATTCGGGCCGCCCAGCACTGTTTTCAGGTCAGTGGAGGTTCAACCCCTCAGGGGGCGAAAGGTCAAGGCATTTCGCCGATTTTTCAAGGAAATCACCGGAAAAGACTAGCTGGCTTGGCGATTTACGTGAGGTGTATCGGGCAAAGCGGTCCGATGTTTTTGCATCCAAGAGAAAGTGTCTTCAAAGGGCATTGGTCGCGCGATTGAAAACCCTTGCACATGGGCGCAGCCCAATTGCGAAAGCATCGAATATTCTCCAACGGTTTCAACGCCCTCGGCGAGGGTCTGGAGATCGAGCCTTTCTGCCATCGTTAGAATAGCTGCGACCATGCTTTGCTGATCCCGATCGACATCGACGCGCGTTACGTATGAGCGATCAATTTTGATCCGATCGACGGCAAAGCGGCGAATATTGGCGATAGAGGCATGGCCTGTGCCGAAATCATCGAGATCGATGCCACAGCCCATTTCGGAAAGCGCCCAAATATTTCGGGTGATCGTATCATTTTCGGATTGCGCAATCACGTCTTCCAAAATTTCAATTGTTAGGCGCTCTGGGGCGAGATCGAAGCGATCAAGTTCCCAGCGGATTTTCTCACATAGTTTGGGATTGCCAAGCTCGACAGAGGAAAAGTTTACACCGATATTTGGGACTTCAAAGCCAGCTTTTTCCCATGTTTTTAGGGCTGTGAGGGAATGATAGAGGATCACTTCGCCGAGCCGCTCAAAGAGCCCGGCCTCGCGGATCGTTGGCAGAAATTCTGCCGGAGAAATTGTTCCGCGTTCGGGATGTATCCATCGGGCGAGGGCTTCAAACCCGCTAACTTCGCCGGTATCGGTCGAAATTTGGGGCTGAAACCAAGGGCGGATTTGGCCGTTTTCCAGCGCGTCAGCGACTTCGGTTATGTTGATAGAGTTTTTGGGCCGCCGGTCTGGGGTTATTCCTGAGAAGGCGCGAATCGAAGCCGGTCCATGGGTTTTGGCGTCTGCCAGAGCAGTTTGAGCCGCGTCGAGAAAAGCCTGACCGGTGCGCTGGGGCAGGCGATTTGGCAGGCAAAACCCAATGGATGCCGTGACAAAAACTTTGATTCCATCGACCATTGTCGCCTCGGCGATCGCGGCTTGAATGCGGGCGGAGAGCTGAATAAGCGCTTCTAAATCGGCGCGGCGAAGCGGCGCGAGGGCGACCGCGAATTTCGCTCCTTCAAGCTTTGCAACAATGTCGTGATCGCGCAGCGTATCTTGCAAGCGCTGGCTGGCTTCGCGCAAAAGATCTTCGGCGGCAGGCGCGCCATATGATGTTGAAATTGATCCAAAATCATCGATTTCTACGATGAGGCAGGCGGTTGTTCTACCGGTGCTTTGTTCTTGGGACAGGGTGCGATCCATTGCGACAAGAAGCGATTTTTGCAAACGAAGCCCGGTGATCGCATCGCGCGCATTTACCTGAGAAAGATGGACCTTGGGAAACATTCCGGCCAGCGCAAAAACACCGGGGAAAACCAGCGCCATAAACAGCAGAACCCCTTCACCGCCATACCAATATCCGCCCAACGTCAGCGCGGGCAGGAAGGCGAGCAATTGGGGCCCGACAAGGGCGCTACGCACATTTTTTTTGGTGCGATGAAAGAGCGAATGATCGGCGCTCGGCATGACTGATCCCCTGATGGCATAACTGGTGTTGTTCTGCGCTAGGTTAGGGGCAGCAGGTCAGGGCAAGGTTAATAGGTTTACAAAAGTTCGCTAAAGTTTTAGCTATCTCGCTCGATTTTTCGTTCAAGCCCAGAAAAATCAAACAATTCAGTGTCTAAGAGGTGTGAGGGGCGCGCATTCATGAGAGAACGAAACATGACTTGGCGCCGTCCGGGGCTATTTTTTTCCCATCCATCTAAGATTTGCTTAACTTGTTGGCGCTGCAGCCCATCTTGGCTTCCGCACAGATCGCAGGGGATGATTGGGTAGTTCATCGCTGTTGAAAAATGCTCGCAATCGGCCTCGGCCACATGGGCGAGCGGGCGGTAGACAAAGAGATCGCCTTCTTCATTCAACAGCTTGGGCGGCATGGTTGCGAGGCGGCCACCGTGAAAGAGGTTCATGAAGAAGGTCTCTAGAATGTCATCGCGGTGATGGCCGAGCACAACAGCCGAGCAGCCTTCTTCGCGAGCGATTCTATAGAGATTGCCACGGCGCAGGCGGGAGCAAAGCGCGCAAAAGGTGCGCCCAGCTGGGGTTTTGTCCATCACGATCGAATAGGTGTCTTGGTATTCGATCCGGTGCTCAACGCCCATTTTCTCAAGGAATTCAGGCAGAACCGTCGCGGGAAAGCCGGGCTGGCCTTGATCCAGATTGCAGGCGAGGATCTCAACCGGCAGCAGGCCGCGCCATTTCAACTCATGCAAAACAGCGAGCAGCGTATAGCTGTCTTTGCCACCGGACATGCAGACGAGCCAGCGCGCATCGCGCTCAATCATGCCGTATTGCTCAATCGCTTCGCGGGTTTGGCGCACGATCCGTTTGCGCAGCTTTTTGAACGCGATCGTTGAGGGAGCGCCGTGAAAAAGCGGATGGATATCATCGAGATCATCAAGCATATGGGCTCCGAAAGCTGATTGGTTTTCGCGGGGCTTTGGTGGTGCGGTTACACCGTATCGCACAAGGCGCAGTTGGCGAGGTTATTTTTCGTCTTTGTCGGGGACGGGATCATAGCCGTCGCCGCCCAAAGGATGGCAGCGGCCGATGCGTTTGGCGGCAAGGAAGCTGCCTTTGATCGCACCATGTTTTTCAAGCGCTTCAAGGGCATAGGCCGAGCATGTTGGTTGATAGCGGCAGTTGAAGCCGACCCAAGGCGAGAAGATCAAGCGATAGGCGCGCACGGGCAGGGCGGCGATATGGGCGAGCGGGCTCATTTGGGGCCTGCGTGTAGCTTTTTGAGCGCATAGCGCAGATCGTTTTTGAGATCGTTGAAATCGCGCGCGGCTGTGGCCTCGGCCTTGCCGATCAGCACGTAATCCCAGCCGGGTCGGCCAAGCTCGGGGAGAACAGCACGCGCAGCCTCTCGCAGCCGCCTTTTGGCACGGTTGCGGGCAACAGCATTGCCAACTTTTTTGGAGCAAGTGTAGCCGACGCGCAGGCCAGAGGCGGGCTCGTCATCACTGCGTTTGCGGGCCTGAACCATCATGCTCATCGTGCCTTGGCGGCGCGCACGGGCGGCGCGTAGGAAATCGGCGCGTTGGGTCAAAGTGACCAGACAAACGGAAACCGCCGAAGGCCCATCTGTAGCATTGGCGATTGTGCCAACTACAGGTGCCTTCGGCGGTGTCATTCCATTGCCATTCGGCATGGTTTACGCGCTGAGCGACTTCCGGCCTTTGGCGCGGCGGGCGTTCAGGATGTTACGGCCAGCTTTTGTGGCCATACGTGCGCGAAAACCGTGGCGGCGTTTGCGAACAAGGTTCGAGGGTTGGAAAGTGCGTTTCATCGCTCGGCTCCGTCGGTTTGGCCCAAATCCATCATGGATTCGAAGGCCGTGTACATTCGAAGTTCGTCCTTTAGGGGGCGAGGGGGCGCTTGTCAATTCAAGGCAAGCGCATTGTGGAAACATTTTCGTAGCATAAGGGAGGAAATGTTTCAAAAGGGCCGGTATTGTGGTGCGAGGGCCTGCGGATGGTCACCGCCGATCAAGGGCGCGTGATCGGGCTGGCCTTGGGCGGCGCTGGCGCGCATGTTGGCCGAGATATCAAGAGGATGCGCGCGATGGCAGATCAAGGACCGATGCAAAGGGCAAGCTGGCTGCGTTATGCGCCGCTGATTGGGATCGGGGTGGTGGCGCTGATCGGGGCCTTTGTTTTGCGCGATTATCTGAGCTTTGAGGCCTTGAGCGCCAATCGCGAGGCCTTGATCGCCCAGCGGGATGCGCATTTTGTCGCGACAGTGATCGGCTTTATCGCGCTCTATACTGTGATCGTTGCGTTTTCGCTTCCAGGCGCGACAATCATGACGCTTGCGGGCGGCTTTTTGTTTGCGACCTTCCCGGGTGCTCTCTTTAATATTATGGGCGCGACATTGGGCGCAACGGCGCTTTTCTTGGCGGCGCGAATGGGGCTTGGGGCGCGGCTTTCGGCCAAGATGGATGCCTCTCATGGCATGGTGCACCGTATCAAAGAGGGGATTGATCAGAATCAGTGGTCGTTTTTGTTTTTGATCCGGCTGGTGCCAGCGGTGCCGTTCTTTGTTGCCAATCTGATCCCGGCGCTTGTTGGCGTTCCGCTCTCGCGTTTTGTCATATCAACGGCGCTTGGGATTGTACCGGGTGCCGTGGTTTATACTTCGGTTGGCGCGGGGCTTGGCGAGGTCTTTGCGCGCGGTGAAAGCCCGAACCTCGGCATCATCTTTGAGCCACATATCTTATTGCCGCTGCTGGGCCTCGCCGGGCTTGCCGCCCTTCCGATCCTCATTAAGGCCGTCTCTGGCCAGAAAGGCCTCTGATGGAGCGCATCAAGACAGATATTTGTGTGGTTGGGGCAGGCTCTGGCGGGCTTTCTGTGGCGGCGGGGGCTGTTCAGATGGGCGCGCGCGTTGTGTTGATTGAGGGCGGCGAAATGGGCGGCGATTGCCTCAATTATGGCTGTGTGCCCTCCAAGGCGCTGATCGCGGCGGGCAAGCGCGCGCATATAGTGCGCAAGGGCGGGTTTGGCGTGGCGGGTGCGGAGCCAGTGATTGATTTTGGCGCGGCCAAGGATCATGTGCGGGCGGTGATTGAAACAATCGCGCCCGTTGATAGCCAAGAGCGCTTTGAGGGGCTCGGCTGCACCGTGATCCGCGATTTTGCGCAGTTTATCTCCTCTAAAGAGGTGCAAGCGGGCGGCAAGATCATTGAGGCGCGCCGTTTTGTGATTGCGACGGGGTCTTCGCCGCTGGTGCCGCCGATCCCGGGGCTGAGCGATGCGCCTTACCTTACCAACGAGACGCTGTTTGCGGATCGCGAGATGCCAGAGCATTTGCTGATCATTGGCGGCGGCCCGATAGGGATGGAAATGGCGCAGGCGCATCGCCGGCTTGGCTGTGAGGTGACTGTGATTGAAGGCGCCAAGGCGCTGGGCAAAGATGATCCTGAGATGGCGGCTGTGGTGCTGGATGCGCTGCGCGGTGAAGGGATTGCGATTGAAGAGAATGCCAAGGCCGCCAAGATCAGCGGCAAGGCGGGGGCAATCAAGGTTGAGGCCGAGGATGGGCGCATCTTTAAAGGAACGCATCTGCTGATGGCTGTGGGCCGCAGCCCGAATATCGCGCGGCTTGATCTGGGTAAGGCAGGCATTGCCCATGATCGGCGCGGCGTGACTGTCGGGGCCAATCTGCGCAGCACAAATAAGCGCGTCTATGCGATTGGCGATGTGGCGGGCGGGCTGCAATTTACCCATGTGGCGGGCTATCATGCCGGCGTGATTATCCGCGCGATGCTGTTTGCCCTGCCTGCGAAAGCGAAAACGGCGCATATCCCTTGGGTGACATATACCGACCCTGAGCTTGCCCATGTTGGCCTCTCAGAGGCGGACGCGCGCGCGGCCCACGGCGATGCGCTCACGGTGACGCATTTTGAATACGCCGAAAATGATCGCGCCATTGCGGGCGGGGCTACGGCGGGCAAAATCAAGGTGATGATTGTAAAAGGGAAGCCTGTTGGCGCGACGATCGTTGGCGAACAGGCGAGCGAGCTGATCTCGCTTTGGGCGCTGGTTCTGGCCAATGGGCTGAAGATGGGGGCGATTGCGAATATGGTGATGCCCTATCCGACGCTCTCTGAGGTCTCAAAACGCGCTGCCGGGGCGTATTTCACCCCGAAAATATTTGACAGTGAAGTGGTCAGGCGCGTTGTGGGATTGGTGCAACGGCTTGTGCCTTAGCGTAAAGGCGCTACCTATAGGGGGCGTGCGCGCGTGCGGCGCGCGTGAATTGGTGGAGGCGATGCTCTGAATTCTCTTTCGGGCAGATTTTTGATCCTGACGGCTGTGTTCGTTATGTTGGCCGAGGTGTTGATCTTCGTGCCCTCTGTGGCGCGCTTTCGTGAGGATTATTTGCTGTCGCGACTTGAGCGCGCACAGATCGCCTCTCTCGCGCTTTTGGCCAATGATATGATCGACATGGATCTCGAGGATGAGCTGCTGGCCAATGCGGGCGTTTTCAACGTTGTGTTGCGGCGCGATCAGGTGCGCCAATTGGTGCTGAGCTCTCCGATCCCCCAGCCGATTTATCGCACCTATGATCTGCGCGATCCGGGCGCGTTTGAGCTTATTGGAGATGCGCTTTCTTGCCTTTGGGAGCCTGAGAATAGGGTCATTCGGGTGATCGGCGATCCGGTGAAAGAAGCGGGGCTTTTGATCGAGGTCACGATGGAAACCCAGCCCTTGCGTATGGCGATGATTGATTACGGGCTGCGTATCTTAGCGCTTTCGGCGATCATTTCGGTGATTGCGGCGCTGATGCTCTTCCTTGCTGCGCGCCGCTTTATCGTGCGCCCCATCAAGGGCGTTGTCAGCGCGATGACGAGCTATACCCTAGCGCCGGAGGACGCGCGCCGGATCATTCAGCCCTCTGCGGGCGTCTCTGAATTGCGCGAGGCCGAGACCGCGCTGCATGACATGCAGACCCAGCTGACCTCGGCGCTAAAGCAAAAAGAACGCCTTGCTCAGCTTGGCGGCGCCGTGGCCAAGATCAGCCATGATCTGCGCAATATCCTCACAACCGCGCAGCTTCTGGCCGACCGGATGGAAATATCCGATGATCCGGCGGTAAAACGCGCCGCGCCCAAGCTGGTGAACTCTATCAGCCGGGCGGTAAACCTGTGCGAAAGCACGCTGACTTTTGGCAAAGCGGATGAGCCGCCGCCGGCGCTTTCTCGCGTGCGGCTGGCGGATATCGTCGCGGATGTGATCGAGGGCGAGCGGCTGGCAACGGGAGAGTATGATCTGAGCTTTGCTGAGGATGTTCCGGGCGCGATGATGATCCGCGCGGACGAAGAGCAGATGTATCGCGTCCTTTCCAACCTTGTGCGCAACGCTCGCCAAGCGATCATCGCCACAGGCGCGCCGGGCGAAATTTCGGTCAGTGCACGCGAGGACGAGGATGCCTGGCACATCAGCATTGCCGACACCGGACCGGGCCTGCCGCTCAAAGCGCGCGAATATCTGTTTCAGCCGTTTCAGGGCGGGGCGCGCAAAGGCGGCTTTGGGCTTGGCCTTGCGATTGCGGCTGATCTTGTGCGCGGCCATGGCGGGCGGCTTGAATTGCTGCGCAGTGATGAAGCTGGCACAGCCTTTACCATCCATCTTCCCAAGGCCGTCATCGCGCTTGAAGAGACCAGTGCATAATTTTCCAAAGTTGGCCCTTGCAATGGCGCGCGCGGGCGGCTAAATCCGCCCTCACAGTGCACCCGTAGCTCAGCTGGATAGAGTACCTGACTACGAATCAGGGGGTCAGAGGTTCGAATCCTCTCGGGTGCACCATAAAATCCATAAATGCATTTCAAATCTATGGGACGTCGTGGCTTTTCTTAGGCCCTCTTTCTATCGCCCTTTTGCGATCCGATGAATGCTGCCTTTTTAAAGGGGCTAAAAAATATGTGATGCGCTTAGCCTACCCGGCCTGCCTATGCAGACGAGATATGTGAACCAGAAAAGGGCGGACGCTTTGCGGCATCAAAGGGTCGCTTTGAGCCCATTGGATTCGATACAGCGGATTGCGAAGATAAAAGTGGGCGCAAAGCGGACCTTCGCAGCGGAAGGGACTAAGATCCGATCTGCTGGCAAACGGGACGTTGATACCAGCGCACACATTGACCGCTTTCGATTGACCGTATCTATCACAGTAAAAGAGCAACGATCTGCAGCTTGATGCGTAGGCTTTAACGACACGAAAGCCACGATCTTTGTGAATTTGTGAAGCTATTATCAAACAAGACGGTCGCCGCGATCAACCTACGCTGGGGGGTGATCTTTTGGATAGGGTTTGTTGCTTTACCCCAAGCTATCCGGTCGGCCTTCCCTGGATTTTCAACGCCTTAGGAAGGCCGGCCTCCCAAAGCATGGGTTAAGCGCGGTTCCACTCTTTGTCACCATTTGCGTCTTTCACGCGCGTGGGAAGTCCGAGGGTATCAAGCAATGAAAACAGTGGCTTGGGGTCCAACTCTTCGACATTCAGCATCAGGCCTTTGTCATAGGTGCCATCAGCGATCAGCATGGCCATGGCCACAGGCGGGACACCGGCTGTGTAGGAAATGCCTTGGCTGCCCACCTCGTTATAGGCCTCTTTGTGATCAGCAACGTTGTAGACAAATACTTCAACTTCTTGCCCGTCTTTGATGCCCTTCACCAGATCACCAATGCAGGTTTTGCCTGTGTAATTCGGCGCAAGGCTGGACGGGTCTGGCAAGACGGCCTTGACCAATTTGAGCGGGACAACTTCGAGCCCCTCGGCTGTGGTTACGGGCTGCTCTGACAAAAGCCCAAGGTTCTGCAAAACGGTGAAGACATTGATGTAGTGGTCGCCAAAGCCCATCCAGAACCGAATGTCGGCCTCTGGATAGTTCGCCGCCAGTGAATGTACCTCGTCGTGGCCAGACATATAGGCCTTTTGCTTGCCCACAACGGGAAGATCCCATTCGCGGCCAACCTCGAACATCTTGTTTTGCTGCCACGCGCCCTGCTGCCAGCTATAGACCGTTCCTGTGAACTCGCGAAAATTGATTTCGGGGTCAAAGTTGGTCGAGAAATACTTGCCATGGTCGCCCGCGTTAATATCGACGATGTCGATGGAGGTTACTGTGTCCATGTATTCATCCACAGCAAAGCGGGCGAAGGCGTTCACCATGCCAGGATCAAAACCTGCGCCCAAGATCGCCGTAACGCCAGCCGCCGCGCAATCCTCGCGGCGCTTCCATTCGTAGTTTCCATACCAAGGCGGGGTTTCGCAAATCTTGCGTGGATCCTCATGGATCGCCGTGTCGATATAGGCGGCCCCGGTTTGGATACAGGCCTCAAGAACTGTCATATTTACAAAGGGCGAGCCGACATTGATGACGATCTGCACGCCGGTCGCGTTTATCAAATCCGCGACTGCCTCAGTATCCATTCCGTCAACCGCATGCGCTTTAAACACGCCGTCCTGTTTCATTGCGCTTTTAGCGTGCACAGATTTTATGATCGCTTCGCATTTGGCGATCGTTCTACTGGCGATATGAAGATCGCCTAGAGCGTCGTTGTTTTGGGCGCATTTATGCGCGACGACCTGTGCAACGCCACCGGCGCCAATGATAAGAACATTGCGTTTCATGTATCCAAGAGACCTCTTTTTGATTGTAAGTTAAGACAGTGCAGCAACAAAATCGCTGTAGTCGAAATCACGCACCATGCGCGTGCTGCCATCAAGTTCACGGATCGCGATGCTTGGCATCTTTACGCCGTTGAACCAATTTTTCTTGACCATCGTGTAGCCTGCCGCATCCTGAAACGAAAGCCTGTCACCCGATTTGAGCGGGGCTTCAAACCGGAACTCGCCAAAGATATCCCCCGCAAGGCAGGACTTCCCGCAGATCATCCATTCTTCATTGCCGCTATCGGGCGATAGCTTTGCAGGCTCGCGGTAGACCAGCAAATCAAGCATATGCGCCTCGATTGAGCTATCAACAATTGCGAGGTTTTTCCCGTTGTGCATTGTATCCAAAACGGTGACTTCAAGCGTCGCGGCGCCTGTGATCGCGGCCTCGCCCGGCTCAAGATAAACCTGAATGCCAAAGTTTTTCGCAAACCCCTTCAGCCGTGCCGCCAAGCGCTCGAGCGGATAATCTGGCCCCGTAAAGTGAATCCCCCCGCCCAAGCTGACCCAATCCATCTTATGGATCACGGCGCCAAAGCGATCCTCGATCAATGACAGCATTTCATCGAAACGTTCAAAGCTGTCATTTTCGCAATTATTGTGGAACATCAAGCCGCTGATCTGATCGGCAACCGCATCAATCGCTATTGGGTCATGCTCGCCCAATCTGCTAAACGGGCGCGCCGGATCGGCGAGGTCAAACTCGGATGTCGAGACGCCCGGATTGACCCGCAAACCGCGAATATGCCCTTGGGATTGTTCGGAAAACTTCGTCAACTGCCCGATTGAGTTAAAGATGATCTTGTCAGAGCATTCCAAAACCTGATCAATTTCGTGCTCAGCATAAGCGACCGAATAAGCGTGGGTTTCTCCGCCAAATTTCTCAGAGCCCAAGCGCACCTCATACAATGAGGAAGACGTCGAACCGTCCATATACTCGGCCATAAAATCAAAGACCGACCATGTCGCAAAGCACTTAAGCGCGAGCAAGCATTTGGCGCCTGACGCCTCGCGCAGCCACGCAATTTTTTCAAGGTTGGGAAGCATGCAGGATTTGTCGATAAGGTAATAAGGTGTTTGCACAGTCAAAGCTTTCTGTGGGGTCGGGCCACTTGTTTGGGCGATGAGCGGATGAGAGACGTTGTGCCGTCATTGGAACCGATTTTTTGGCACATCGTTAGCCCCTAAGGTTTTATCGGGGGCTTTGGCATAGTTCACAACTTCTGCGCAATCGTTAACACGAACAGAATGCCCGTTACCGGACATTCGTGGCTTGCCAGACTGCCAGCGGTATGGCCTCCAAGCGGCCGCTCTTTGCGACGCAGCAACGCCACACCAAACCACTGTTACAACGTCGCTCACGGCCCAGGTCGCGTCTGATTTAGTCGGGTGCCCCTGAGCAATTCAAACCCGTTGATACAACGAGCTCAGCTCAACAAAGCGGTATTTTTGGGCTTTCGTGCAGGTTGCAAATTGATCGAAGATCGGTGACCAGTTTATTTCCAATTGACCGGGGTAACGTAAACGATGCTGTCATCTACACTGACCATCACATCGCCTTCCTGAATATTGACCTGCAGTTTCATCGAGCGGCTCGCCAGTTTTGCTAGATCAGAGGTGTCCTTCTCTGAAAAATTCAAAACCTGAAGATTGTCAAAACGGGTGGTGCTGTTTTTGATCTTCTCCCACCACATCTCAGCGGTCCTGCCCCCGTAACTATAGACAATCACCTCTTTGGATTTGCCACAGGATTGGCGAACAACTTTCTCGCTCGGAAGTCCTAGCGCCACCCATAACTCAAGCTCGCCGCTCAAACTTTTTTGCCAGATATCAGGCTCGTCATCCGTTGAAAGACCCTTGGTCAGTTCCAATTGCTCATGTGCATTCAGCGCAAAAGCGAGAATACGCACCATTAAGCGTTCATCCGTCTCTGAGGGATGTTTGGCAACGGTCAGTTTATGGGTCTCGTAATAATGCCGATCCATATCGGATACCGAAAGTTCAACTTTATAAATGGTGGCTTTTTGCGCCATGTTCTTTCCCTGAATAGCGAAGATGGAATGCCTAATGCGTCTGGTGGCTTTGTGAAAGCAGATAAAAAGGCCCCGGAATAATCAATCTGTCGCCTTTTCCTCGAAACACGTTTGATATCATCACGTAGTTCAGCATCGTCGCCGCGACGCGACAGATGCTGCACCGATGTTCGGTCAACTTGCAGCACATCACAGGCGGGCCTTCTCTCGGCGGATTGTTTTACTATCGCCTGCCGGGCAATGAATGATCTGTTCGCCTCTATATCGAGCCTTCATATGTCCGTTCTTTTGCTGAGCGGACTCTGCACAAATCTGGAGGTGTTTTTGGGGCGCGGCTTACGCGGCAAAGCTCGGGGCATTCGGCCCGTGCGGTGGGTCGCAAAACACGTATTCATATTGCCAGCGATCTCGGTATGCTGCGGCATGGTTTCTGATTTCTCTTCATATTTCCCGTTGCGCAAGAACCGCGTGCATGAGGCGACTGGCCCCGGTGCGTTGATTTTTGCTTTTGCATTGGCGGGGCAGTTGGGCGGGCCTGTTTTGTGGGCGAGGGAGAGCTGGCATGCGGATCAGATTAGCCCTGTCGGATTTCACCCCTATTTTGATCCGGCCAATCTGCTGATCGCAAAAGGTAAGGATCAGGCCGAGATCTTGGCGACTGCTGAGGAGGCTTTGCGCTCGGGGGCTGTGGCCTTGACGGTTGTTGAGTTGAGCAAACCGATTGGCCTGACCGCGGGGCGGCGTTTGCAGCTGGCGGCGGAGGCGGGCGGATCGACGGGTCTTTGTCTTGTGGCTGATGGGATGGGCAGCAACGCGGCACAAACGCGCTGGCATTGCGCGCCAGTTTTTGATCCGGCGGACTCGACTCTCCAATGTTGGAAACTTATAAAGAACAAATCAGGAACATTGAAGGCATGGGAAGTGCGGTGGAATGCGGAGGCGCGTCGTATCATTGTGGTTTCCCAGGTTGCCCAGCGACCGAATTCTCAGGGCTCGGCCCGTTGAGACGCCCTTTGCGCTGACCCATCGCTTAAGCAATACCGAGCGGGTGTATTGCCTCAATGAGATGGCCTTGAAACAGGGGCTCCATGTTGGGATGGGATATTCGGATGCGCGCGCTTTTTGCCCTGATTTGCAGAGCCATCCGGCAGATCTCGCGGCGGATCAGCGATTCTTGCATGCTTTGGCGAGGTGGGCGAAGCGCTATTGCCCTTGGGTCGGTATTGAGGGCTCAAACGGGCTGGTGCTGGATGTAACGGGATCGACCCATCTGTTTGGCGGCGAGCCGGCTCTTTTGCAGGACATACATCAGCGGCTGACCCGTGCCGGGCTTTTTGTGCGCAGCGGTTTGGCGGATACGCGCGGGGCGGCTTGGGCATTGGCGCATCACGGGGCGGGCATTGCACCGCAGGGCCAAACGCTTGATGCCATCGGCTCTTTGCCCGTCGCGGCGCTGCGATTAGAGGACAAGCCATGCGTTGCGTTGCAGCGCCTTGGGCTGCGCTTTATTGCGGATTTGCATGCTTTGCCGCGCGCGACTGTTGCGCGCAGATTTGGCTCTGAGGTGCTTTTGCGGCTGGATCAGGCGCTGGGCACACAGGCCGAGCAAATCTCGCCTTTGCCAGAGCCGCCAAGATATCGGGTGCAGCTTAGCCTGCCAGACCCTATCGGCCTTGCCTCGGATGTTATGGCGGGCACGTCGCGCTTGCTGGATCAGCTCTGCGAGCGTTTGAAGCAGCAAGACATGGGCGCGCGGGTGCTGACGCTGACATTGCGCCGGGTGGACAAAGCGAGCCAAGATGTTGAGCTGCGGCTGGCCTGTGCGATGCGCGATCCGTTGCGTATCTTGCCGCTGTTTGAGCGGGGCATTGGGGCGATCGACGCTGGATTTGGGATTGATCAGTTGCGGCTTGGTGCGACGCTGGTTGAGCCGCTGCCAGTTCAGCAAATGACCCATGCGCAGGGGGGCACAAACGATAAGTTGAGCGATCTCATCACCCGGATCGGCAATCGGATTGGCTTGGACAATGTGCAGCGTTTTTTGCCTGCCGACAGCCATATCCCGGAGCGCAGCTATATCATCGCGCCTGCCGCCTACAGTGCGCCGGTTGGGCCGTGGGTGGCGCTGCGGGAGCGGCCTTTGAGGATGTTTCCGCCAGAGCCAATCAGCGGAGCAGGGGCCTCGCCGCCCGCTTCCTTGCGATGGCGGCGCATGGTGTTTTCTGTCGCGCGCGCCACGGGGCCAGAGCGGATCGCGCCGGAATGGTGGCTGCCGGATGATAACTGGCGCTCTGGGGTGCGCGATTACTGGAAAGTCGAGACAAAGCAGGGGCGCCGGCTTTGGCTGTTTTATACCCCGCAAAATCCGGGCTGGTTTGTGCAGGGGGAATTTGCATGAGCGAGATCTATCCTGAGGCGCGGCGTTTCGCGGATGTGATGCCACGGGCCAATCTGAACGCGCCCAATTATGCCGAGCTTTGCGTAACGACGAATTTCACCTTTCTAACGGGGGCTTCGCACCCAGAGGAGCTGATGAAGCGCGCCGCAGAGCTAGACTTGCAGGCCATCGCCATCACGGATCGCAATTCGCTGGCAGGGGTGGTTCGGGCTTATGCGGCTCTCAAAGAGGTAAAGCGCCAAGCGGAGGAAAACGCGCAGGCTTGGTCTGCGCAGCAAAAGCAGATGGAGGGCGGCGGATCCAGCGATCTTGGCGCGGCGGGGGCAATCGCGCCGCCCGAGGCGGTAACGGTGCCGCGCTTGATTGTTGGCTGCCGGTTGGTGCTGGGCGATAGCCCGGTTGAGTGGATCGCTTTGCCTTGCGACCGCGAAGCCTATGCCCGGCTGAGCAGGCTTTTAACCTTGGGCAAGCGGCGCGCCGAGAAAGGCGCATGCCATCTGACGCAGCGCGATCTTTTGGAGGGCGGCAAAGGCATGATCTTGATTGCTTTGCCGCAAGGCGAGATGCGCGCAGGGGTTTCGCATATTCAGGCGGTGCAGCGGCGCTATCCCGGCTCTGTCTTTTTTGGGGCCGCGCCGCGCTATGATGGCAGCGATCAGGCGCATTTCGATGCCTGCGCCTATTTGGCCCAGAAAGCGGCGGCCCCGATGGTCGCGGTTGGGGATGTTTTGATGCATCGGGCAAGTCGGCGCCAATTGGCGGATGTGCTGACCTGTATGCGCGAGCATATCACCATTGATCAAATCGGCCGGCGTGCCTTGCCCAATGCTGAGCGGCGCTTGAAAGGGCGCGCGGATATGGCCCGCCTCTTCCGCCATCATCCCGCCGCGATCCGCCGGACTTTGGAGATTGCGGCTCGGTGCAGCTTTTGCTTGAGCGAGCTGTCTTATGAATACCCCGATGAGATTTCCAAAGAGGAGCAGCCCCAAGAGCGCTTGGCGCGGCTCGCCATGGAGGGGCTCAAACAGCGCTATCCCAATGGCGCGCCGGATAGGGTTCATGCGCAGATAAAGAAAGAGCTGACCTTGGTTGAGAAGCTGAAATTCCCGGCCTATTTTTTGACCGTGCATGACATTGTGCAATTCGCCCGTTCACAAGGCATCCTGTGTCAGGGGCGCGGCTCTGCGGCCAATTCGATCCTCTGTTATCTTTTGGGCATCACCGATGTTAGCCCGGAAACCATCGCGATGGTGGTCGAGCGATTTGTCTCTGAGCATCGGGGCGAGCCGCCTGATATTGACGTGGATTTTGAGCATGAGCGCCGCGAAGAGGTCATCCAACATATCTATCAAAAATATGGGCGGCATCGCGCCGGGCTTTGCGCCACAGTGATCCATTTTCGATCCCGTGCGGCGATCCGCGAGGTCGGCAAGGTGATGGGGCTAAGCCAGGATGTAACCTCTAGCCTGTCGGGGCAAATTTGGGGCCTGTCCAATGGCGGGGCGGACCCTGATCGGGTGCGCGAGGTTGGGCTTGATCCAAACGATCGCAGGCTTGCCCAAACCATCCGCCTGATCAGCGAGATCATCGGCTTTCCGCGCCATCTTTCCCAGCATGTGGGGGGCTTTGTGATCACCAAGGGGCGCCTTGATGAGCTGTGCCCAATTGAGAATGCGGCGATGGATGAGCGCACGATTATCGAATGGGACAAGGATGATATCGATACATTGGGCATTTTGAAGGTCGATATATTGGGGCTTGGGATGCTGAGCTGTATCCGTAAATCCTTTGATCTGCTTCAGATGCATGAGAAAAAGAACCTCTCTATCGCCACGGTTCCCCAAGAGGATACGGCCACCTACGACATGCTTTGTGTCGCGGATGCGGTTGGTGTTTTTCAGGTCGAAAGCCGCGCCCAGATGAACTTTTTGCCCCGTATGAAGCCGCGCGAATTCTATGATCTGGTGATTGAGGTGGCCATCGTGCGCCCCGGCCCCATTCAGGGCGATATGGTGCAACCCTATATCAAGCGGCGCCAAGGTTTGGAGAAGGTCGAGCCCTTTGGCACTGCGCTGGAGGCGGTGACGAAAAAGACCCTCGGCGTGCCGCTGTTCCAAGAACAGGCGATGCAGATTGCTGTGGTCGGGGCCGGGTTTTCGCCTGAGGAAGCCGATCATCTGCGCCGCTCATTGGCCTCGTTTCGCCGGATGGGCACGATTGGGTCGTTCAAAGAGAAATTCGTCAATGGGATGCTTGGCAATGGCTATAGTCCCGAGGTTGCCGAGCGCTGTTTCAGCCAAATCGAGGGGTTTGCAGAATACGGATTTCCCGAGAGCCATGCGGCGGCCTTTGCCATGCTGGCCTATGTTTCGGCTTGGTTGAAATGCCACCATCCGGCGATTTTTGCCTGCGCCTTGCTGAATTCCCAGCCGATGGGATTTTATGCGCCCGCTCAAATCGTGCGCGATGCGCGCGAGCATCAGGTTGAAATTCGCCCCATCAGTGTGAACCACAGCGCATGGGATAATCTATTGGAGCGCCGCGCGGATGGTGCATTGGCGCTGCGCCTTGGGTTTCGCCAAATCAAGGGCTTCAAAGAAGAGGATGCAGGCTGGATCGTGGCGGCGCGGGGAAATGGATATTCTGATCCAGAGGCGCTGTGGCTGCGCGCCAGTATCGCGCCTGCAACCCTTGAGCGGCTTGCCGAGGCGGATGCGTTTTCCGGGATGGGGTTTACGCGGCGCGATGCGCTTTGGCAGGTCAAGGCGATCCGGGCGCGCCAGCCTCTGCCTTTGTTCAATGATCCGATTGAAGGCGAGGGCATCCGCGAGGTATCCGTCAACCTGCCGACGATGACTTTGGGCGAAGAAGTCGTTGAGGATTACGTCGCGATGCGGCTGTCTCTTCGGGCGCATCCCATGGAGCTGTTGCGGCCTTCAATCACGGGCTTAACCACGCATGCCGCGCTGGCTTTTGCACCCATGCAGCGCACGAGCGTTTGCGGATTGGTGATCACCCGCCAGCGGCCCGGCACCGCATCTGGTGTGGTTTTTCTGACGCTGGAAGATGAAACGGGTGTGTCGAATGTTGTTGTTTGGCCGAAGGTTTATGAGCAGTTTCGCCGCGTTGTGATGGGCGGGCGCTTGCTGCGCGTAACGGGGTATTTGCAGCGCGAAGGCATCGTGGTTCATCTGATTGCCCAGCAGATTGAAGACATGTCGCATTGCCTGACGGAGCTGGGCCATCCAATGGATGAGGTGATCGGTGAAACGCTGCCGCAAGCCGATGATACGCCGCGGCCCCGCAAGCGCCCCGCCCGCGCGATGCATCCGCGAGACCAAGCAAAGCGCTTGTTCCCAAGCCGGGATTTTCACTAGGCGGTGGTCACGGCGAGAGGCTGCATGCGGGTTTTTTCTGCGATACGAAAAGGGGCCCGAAGGCCCCTTTGGTTTGTTCGATTGGCTCGACCCTTTTAGAGGTTGTCGAGCATATCGTTGATCCGCGCTTCGGCTGTGGCCAAAGCATCATCGATGGATTTGTCGCCATTCACGGCCGATCCAACTTCTTCGCCGATGATATCTTGGATCGCGAACTGGCGCTGAACTTCGGCGGGCAGAGACTCGCCAGTTTGTGCGATTTTCGCAATGTTATCGCGGTGTGGAAGACCCTGGAATTCAGGCATATCAAACACAGCTTTTACCGCAGGCAGGTGGCCTGTCCGCGCCCATTGGAAATCATTGTCGGCAAGGAATTTGAACAGTTTGCCGATGCCTTCCATCTTCTCATCGTCGCGCTTGGCCGTTGGAACAACCCAGCCGTGGCCGTCCGCATAGGTGCTGTCTTTGCCGCCAAAGAACTGCGGGATAGGATAGACCGTGTAACCGCCATCCGAGATCGCATTGCCCGCTTCATGGGATTGCGCCTCGTAAGAACCGATCAGCCATGTGCCATTGACCGCGATGCCGCCCTCGCCATTGGTAAAGCCCGAAACGGCCGCCGGGTAATCCATATCAACCGTGGTCATGCCTTCATCTTTGATCTTTTTGAGGAAGGCAACGGCGGCTTTGGCCTCTGGTGTGTTCAGCTTGATGCCGCTTGGATCGCTGAAGAAGTCCGAGTTTTGCTGCTGCAAAAGCGTGTACAGGACACGTGCATAAGCGGCCGTTTCATTGGCAAGGATTTGCACCAGATATGGCTTGCCTGTGGCCGCCTTAAACTTAGCGCCCATCTCAAAGAATTCGTCTGTTGAGGTTGGCAGCATGGGCGAGCCATCTGCATTCACGAGGCCGGCTTCTTTCATCATGTTCATGTTGACGTGAAACAGCATCGTCCAGTTGTCAAACGGCAGGCCATACATCTTGCCGTCTTTGGTCACGCCGCCAAGGCCCGCGTCGGTAAAGGAGGCCGGATCGATGGATTGCGAAGCCAGCAAATCA
This sequence comes from Halocynthiibacter sp., assembly GCA_047631555.1. Taxonomy (GTDB): domain Bacteria; phylum Pseudomonadota; class Alphaproteobacteria; order Rhodobacterales; family Rhodobacteraceae; genus JBLHZY01. The sequence goes on from JBLHZY010000002.1 coordinate 669,303, forward strand.
TCAAGCGGCTGAAGCAACCCGCGCGATTGGTAATCCGAAATCACCGAGTAATGCATCGAGACAACATCAGGCGCAGAACGCGATGCAAGCTGTGCATTCAGCTGGTCATAGCCGGGCCATTCGACATGGGTCACGTTGACCTTGATGCCAGGATTGTCGGCCTGAAATTTGTTGGTCAGCGCGGTGATAATCCCGCATTCGCCAACAGCGGCGGAGACATCCGTCACATCGCCGTAATCGGCCTCACAGGCGCCAAAAAAGCGCTGAAGTTCGATTGTTGTTTCAGCCGAAGCCATTGAGCCAAAGCTGAGAAGTGCTGCAGATGCAGTTCCGAGAAGAAAGCGTTTCATTATGTTTACTCCCTGAGTTCGAGGCCTCTGCCCCGTTTGAAAATGTTGCCCGGCCAATTCTCCTCCAAGCCGCGCAACACATTGATGTAAGGCGCTATTTCACAGCCCCTCCAGATACAGCGGTCACGATGTGACGCTGGAAAAAGATGTAAACGATGACCACGGGCAAGGAGGCAAAGACCGCCTGCGCGCTCAAAAATCCAAGGCCCTCGGACTGGGCGAAATTGGTCTGGGAAGAGGCGATGCCGATGGTCAGCGTATACATGTCTTTTTTGGTCGCCGAGATGAGCGGCCACCAATAATCGTTCCAAGCTTGCAAGAAGGTGAAGATGCCAAGCGTCGCCTGCGCGGGCAGGGTCAGCGGCAGCAGCACGCGCCAGAAAATGCGAAACTGTGAGGTGTTGTCCAGCAGAGCTGCCTCATCAATTTCCTTGGGGATGGCGCGGAAAAACTGGGTCATCAAAAAGACCCCAAAGGCCGAGGACATGCCGGGCAACATCAGAGTGAAATGATTGTTGTGCATGGCAAACCAGTTGAACATCTGGTGGCGCGCGATGATCACGGCTTGCTCGGGGACGGCGAGGCCAAAAAGCACGATCACAAAGAGCGATTTGCGGAAGGGAAATTCAAGCCGCGCGAAGGCATATCCGGCCAAAGATGAAAGCACGAGAACGCCAACCGTCTGGCCAACGGCCACGATCATCGAGTTCAAAAACCACCCAAAGACATCCGAAGATTTCATGATGTTGAGGTAGTTCACCAGCGTATAAGGCGCCTCAAATACCGCCTGCGTGCCGCGCATCAATTCGGCGTTGTTCTTAAGCGAAAGCCCAAGGATCCACATCACCGGCGCCATCATCACAAAGGCGAAAATGGCAGCGATCCAAAAGAGGCGGCGATTGGCGGTTAGGTCATTTGCGGAATAGGTTTTGGCCATGATCTATGCCTCGCCTTTTCGGGTCGTGAGCCAATATTGGAACATCGCGGCGATCAGAATAATGAGGAACAATATCTCCGAAGCCGCCGCGCCCATGCCCACTTCCCAGCGGATAAACCCGGCCTCGTAAATATACATCACAATGGGGCGCGAGGAGCCCGCGGGGCCGCCATTTGTCATCAGTTGGGCTTGGCCAAACAGTTGAAATTGCAACACGATTTGGATGATCGCGACCAGCATGATTGTCGATTTGATCGAGGGCAAAGTGATCCGTGTGAGCACGCGCCATTTGTTGGAATTGTCCAAGGCTGCGGCCTCATAGAGATCCTTCGGAATTTGTTGAAGGGCTGCGAGGAAAAGCATCATCGGCAGGCCAACGCACCACCAAACGGTTGCCACCCCAACCGAGAAAAGCGACCAGCCTTTGGTCGAGAGAAAGCCGATGGGTTGCCAGCCGAAGGCCTCAAAAATCACCGCCATCAAGCCATCGCCGGGGATGAAAACGATCCGCCAGATCAGCGTTACAATCGTTACCGAAAGGATGGAGGATGAGAAGAACAGTCCGCGCAAAAAGGCAGATCCGCGCGAGGCTTTGTTAAGCGCCAGCGCGAGGAAAAGCCCGAGCGCGACGAGCGTCGGAACCGAGACCGCGACAAACAAAAGCGTGTTGCGAACCGCTTGGGCGAAAATCGGATCGTTGAGAACGCGTGCGTAGTTTTTCAGCCCAATGAATTGCGAGCCGCCAAACAGATCGACCTTGTTAAGCGAGAGCCACATGCCCCAAAACAGCGGGAAGACCAGCAGCGCAAGAAACACCGTCAAATAGGGTGCGACAAACAGCAGGTTTTTCCAACTTGAGCGGCGGTAACTCTCGGCCATATCACGCCTCCCCGTGGTGATAAGCGCGCCCATCACCATCAAAGATATGTAGCGCATCTGGATCGATCCCGACGCGCACCGTATCGCCCGCGGCAACTGCAGAGCGGCCGCTATCCTCAACGATCAGATCGGAGCCGTCGCCCAGCTTGCCATAAAGCAAGGTGCGATCGCCAAGCCGCTCAACCACAACAACTTTAAGCGCAAGCCCTGCCTCATCCGCCGCAACAACGCGGGTATCCTCGGCGCGAATGCCAATGGCCGCACCGCTCGATTTAAAGCCCTTGGGCAGCACAACATGCGTCTCGATTTTGCCCGCGCCTTGGACATCGATAATCGCGCCTTGTTTGCCCGATGTGATGTTTGAAGCCGGCAGGATCGACATCGACGGCGAGCCGACGAATTCAGCAACAAAGCGGGTGGCTGGGCGCTGATAAATCTCCATCGGCGTGCCGATTTGTTCGATCTTTTTCTCGTGCATAATGACGATACGATCCGCGAGCGTCATCGCCTCGACCTGATCGTGAGTCACGAAGACCATCGTTGAACCAAGGCGCTGGTGAAGCTGCGCAAGCTCCAATCGGGTGCGCCCGCGCAGGGCTGCATCAAGGTTGGAAAGCGGTTCGTCAAAGAGAAAGGCGGTTGGCTCTTTTACAATCGCGCGCCCGATGGCAACGCGCTGACGCTGGCCGCCGGAAAGCTTGGCAGGCTTGCGATCCAACAGGTGATCAATCTCAAGAATGGTGGCGGCATCTTTGACGCGCCGATCAATTTCGGAACGCTCTAACTTGATGTTTTCAAGGCCAAAAGCCATGTTTTGCGCGATCGTCATATGGGGGTAAAGCGCATAGGATTGAAACACCATCGCAACGCCGCGCTGCCCCGGCGCCATCGTATCGATCCGCTTGCCGCCAAGATGAATTTCGCCTGCGTTGACCGCTTCAAGCCCTGCAATCATCCGCAGTAGCGTCGATTTTCCGCAGCCCGACGGGCCCAGAAAAACGATGAACTCGCCGTCTGCGATATCGAGGCTGATATCATCCAATACCGTGAGCGCGCCGTAGCTTTTCGTCACGTTTTTGATCTCAATCGCAGCAGACATCTGTTCTCCTCGCTGTGGGTTTTCGCTTTGGCGCTAAGCGCTGAGGCGGATCATACGGTAGCTGAGTGGGGCGAGTTTGGCCGAGAGCTTGGCGCCCTTCACTGAAGCGTCCTTGCCATCCTTTGGCGCGACTGGTTCGTGATCGGGGCCGTTCTTCGCACCCAATTCATGGCCTTCAATCACCTTATCCATGAGGACTTTTGAGTGCTCAAAGCCCTCCAAAGAAAGCTCAAGATCAATGGCATCCGTTTCATGGCGGTTCACCAAGAAGAAGGTCAGCGCGCCGTCCTCGGATTTGACGCCAGAGACATCAAGATAGCTCACGCCTTTGGCAAAATCCGTATCGTAGCCGGGGCAATTCACCGCCAGATTAAGCGCCGTTCCGCGCCCGTATTTTGAGCCGTAGAGATAGGGGTAATAGGTCGTTTGGCGCCAAGCGGGGCCGCCTTTTACGGTCATGATCGGGGCAATTACGTTAACGAGTTGGGCAAGGCAGCCGACCTTCACAACATCAGCGCGGCGGATGAAAGTGTTAATGATACAGCCGACCTGAAGCACGTCTGCAAAGTCGTAAATGTCCTCAAGCAGGGGCGGGGCAAATGGCCAGCCCTCTTTGCCCTCAAGGATCGCTTTGTCTTGCTCGCGCGAGTGATACCAAACGTTCCATTCGTCAAAGGAAATGAAGACGTCATGATCCGAGCGCTTCTTAGCTTTGGTCATTTTGATTACGGATGCGATTGTCTCGATGTAATCGTCAAGCTGGGCAGATTTCGCGAGGTAATTCGCGGTGTTATGCTCGTGATCGTCGAAATACATATGCAGCGAAATGTAGTCGACACTGTCGTATGTATAGTCAAGAACGGTCGCTTCCCATTCGGGGTAGGTCGCCATTTTGGGCGAGGAAGAGCCGCAAACGACAAGCTCGATAGACTTGTCAAACGCGCGCATGGCTTTGGCCGTTTCAAAGGCGATGCGGCCATATTCGGCGGCGGTTTTTTGGCCAATCTGCCAAGGGCCGTCCATCTCATTGCCAAGGCACCACATCTTAACGCCCCAGGGCTCTTCGCGCCCGTTTTGTTTGCGCAGATCGGACCAATATGTGCCGCCAGGATGGTTAACGTATTCAAGAAAGGCGCGCGCCTCATCAAGGCCGCGAGAGCCCAGATTAACCGCAAGCATCATCTCGGTATTGGCCTTCTCGGCCCACTGGGCGAACTCGTGAATGCCGACCTCATTGCTCTCGGATGTGTGCCACGCGAGATCAAGCCGAACGGGGCGATCCTCAACGGGGCCAATGCCATCTTCCCAGTTATAAGCGGAGACAAAATTGCCGCCCGGATAGCGCGTAATGGGAACGTCGATCTCTTTGATCAGCTCAAGAACATCCTCGCGCCAGCCGTCTTTATCGGCGTTGGGATGGCCCGGCTCATAGATGCCAGAGTAGACGGCGCGGCCCAGATGCTCGATGAACGAGCCGTAGAGGCGCGGATCGATTTCGGCAACGGTATAATCTTTATGTGCGGTCACAGCTGCGCGCATGTCCGTCATATCCTCCCATTCATATCCGTTTTTCGGATTTATATCAGCAATGTTGATACTAGGGGCGGAGCTACCGTGGCGTCAATTCATTTGTTTGGGGCGTTCTGTATCCAAGAAGCGGATATATTCTAAGTCCTTAGGCGCAAGACGATATCTTGATCATAGTTGCCAAAGCCGCGGCCAAAAATGTTAATGCCGCCGGGGTGTTCGGTCCCGTCGGGCACAGATATTTGCACCCGAATCGAGCGATGATCTTCTAGTTTTAGGTCTGCCAAAGTGATCCCAGAGACGCGCACACCATCGACATAGGTGCCCTCGCTTGTGACCCGAAAGCTCTTGAGATGGCCGTATTGGCTGCCGGCGAGCTTCCACCAATCGGGGGTATATTTCCCACGCTGATCGCCGTAGTCGCCCGGCGCTGTCCAGATTGCGACCGTGGTGCCATTGATGGCGATATTGATGTCCGAGGGCCAGTTATCCGATGTGCCCGGGACCTCTGAGGACAGCTCCAAAATCAGCTCAAGTTCGCGGATATCCTTGCCAACGATGCGCGCATTGTTGGGGAACTGATAATCGACGCTGCCCCTTGTAAACCAAAGCAATCCGGCCCGCATACGATCCGGCGAGAGAAAGGTATCGGGGCTGTCGAGATAGCCGATGATCCCATCATCCGAGCACAAGCCGCAGGGCGCGATGATATCATAGCCCGAGTAAAGGCCGACCGGCATCGCGACCTCGATAATATCGTTATCAACCTGTCGCGAGCTGGCAAAAGAGAGCACAATCTCATCATGCGCGGCGCGGCAAACCTTCTGGCTGCCTTTGCGCGCCTTTTGGCTTTCGGTCACGATCAGTCCGACTTTTTCAAGCGCGTTCACATGGGTTGAGGTTGAGGATTGCGGCAGCTTCAAACGTTCTGCGATTTCGTTGACGTTGAGCGGGCCGTTTTCATGCAAAAGGGTTAAGATCGCGAGGCGAGCGGGGGCGCCAAGGCTTTTGAGAACATCGCCGCCGGTGTCCGGTGTGATCAGTAAAAACCGTTTGCTCATCTGCGCCTCCCTTGAGATTGGGATATGTATCGGCAATTCGGATGCAGATCAATCTGTATTCAAAATTTGGGTATAAAAGGCGCGATAGGGCGGCCAAAAGTGCCATTTGGCGCGGCTTTATCGGGCAGGTCGACAAGCCAGAACGGGTTAGATATTGTGATCGGTGACGAGGCGCAGGCCCAAATGCGCAGGCGGGCTTCCCACGGCGCAGCCGCCGCGGGCGGGATCGCGCACCAATGTTGGGATCGCCGCGACATGTTCGCCGCCAACGAAATAGGCCGGGCAACGGTCGGGATCGATCACCACACCGCCTTTGCCAGCATAGCAATCTTGGGTCCATTCCCAGACAGAGCCGTCAAGATCGGCGATGCCATGAGCGCTGGTGGAAAAGCTGCCGATTGGCGAGAGTTTGCGCGGCGCGATCCCTTCGGTGAGATAGGCCGAGGCCCATGATAATTCGGGATCCGTAAAGATCGGATCATGCGCTTTGGGAAGCACGTCTTTTGCCATGAAATCCCATTCCTCAACTGTGGGCAGGCGGAACTCATGGCGGGCATTGTGATTGATCCAATCGATATACTGGATCACATCGGCATAGCTTAGGCCTGTTGCCGGGGTCATTTCGGGATCGGCTTTTGCCGGAGCGCGCAGCAGAAGTTCGCATGCGCCATCGGCATTGCAGCGGTTCCATTCAGCGACTGTGACCTCATAGCGCTGAACATAAATCTGCGCCCCGTTTGGCAAGACCACAGCGCGATCAGCCATTTGCGGGACGAATTGGAAATCGGGGCCGCGTGTGGTCATCCACGCGGCCCCGATCAGTGCTGCCGCCACAACCCCTGCAAGAACCTTTGAAAGGGACATCAAAGTCTTATGGGCAATGGCGGCCATCTTATTTTCCTAACGTGAGTTTAGAAGCTCTTTGGAGCGACGACCTGTTCCATCAGGTCATTGTCCCATTCGCCTTCAACAACGAAGTGCGCAGTGGCGCCCAGAAGGACGGCTTCGATCAGGTTGTGGTTCACGTAGGCGTAAACACCGGGCTGCTCAAAGGTGTACATCGCAGCACCTGCGCTCCCGCCGCGGATGAACCAGCTCTCAAGGCCAGTTTGTGGCGCATCAGAGAACGAACCAGCTTCCCAAACGAAGTTACCGTGGCCACCGATGAGGTGGGGGCGTGTGTCGCGGTTGGCTTGGTTGTGGATCATCAGAACGGTTTCGCCGACTTTTGCTTTCAGGGCATTTTCGCCTGTCAGCGCGCCAACGGAGCCGTTAAACACCGAGTGTGTCGGAGTGAGGGTGCGCATCGCGTCAAGGCTATCTGCATAGTCGTCGCCAGCGATTTCATAGGTTTTGTATTCGCCGTCGTCGTCTGTTGGCAGATAGAAATCCTGCTCGCCGATATAGGCAATGCTGTCATATTTGAGCGGGTTGCCTTGGCCGTCTTTGAGACCGTCGCGCGGCAGAACCATAACCGCGCCGTTCATCCCGTGAGTCACGTGATATGGGATCATCGCGCCGCCGGGGGCACAGTGATAAGTGAATGTGCCAGGCTTGGTTGCTTTCCAGCGCAGAACTGTTTCTTCGCCGGGGAATACGTGGGTCAAACCACCGCCACCGAGCGCGCCTGTAGAGGCGTGGAAATCGATGTTGTGCTCAAGCTGCGAGTCCTTTGGATTGCGCAAAGTCAGCTCAACATAGTCGCCCTCATGGACGATGATCAGCGGGCCGGGAACCGAGCCGTTATATGTCAACGCCCAGACTTCTGCGCCTGTGTCTTCGTCTACAGTGAGCAGAACTTCGGATGTTTCCAATGTGATCTCAACGATCTTTGGTCCGCCGACCGCAACTTGATCATGCTTTGGTGCGAAGGGCGGTGCAACCAGCTCTTGTTTGACGCGTGTGAGGCCCGACAGATCGACCGATGCGGCCGTTGTTTGGGCAGCTGCTTCGGCTTTTACATGCTGTGGTGCGATGGCGCGTGGTGCGGCCAGAGGGGCCGAACGCTTGATCGGTGTGGCCATTGCTGCAGAGCCGCCAACGGCTGCTGCTGCGCCTGCAAGAAGGGATCCGCGCAGAACGTTGCGGCGGTTTGTTTTCATCAGGCCTGGGTTGATTTTGGTGGTCATAAGACTCTCCTAACATCGTATTTTATTAAGTAATTCAGTTGCTTAAGCTTGGTTTGTTTGGATTAGAGATTGCCAAGCTGCTCTTCGAAACGCTGCATCGCTTTTTTCGGAATGCGGCCTTCGAGAAATCCTTCGGGGGCAGTGACTTCGCCAACTGCGATGGTCATCACCATGCCCATTGCATAGTGCGGTTTGCACATGATGCCGTAGACGCCTTCTTTATCGAGGGTCACTTCGACTTCTTTGCTGATCTTGCCAACAAATGGCTCGGCGCCTTCGGGCATCATGCCGTCAATGCTTTGGGCATTGTGGCTCTTGTCTGTTGGGACAAAGCGGATTGTGTCGCCTGGGGCGGCCTGAACGAAATCAGGTTCGAAGACCATGCGTTCGCTTCCGACTTTGTTGAGCATTTTGACTTCGATAGTCTCAGCATATGCGGCGCCACCAAACATGGCGGAAACGGCGAGGGCAGATATGAGAGTACGGAACATTGAGTATCCTTTCATAGTTTTCTTTGTTGCCCACTTGCTATCGAATCAAAAACCTTCCCACATTGCGCTGGATCAACCTTCCCCTAGGTTTATGTCGCGGCCGCGAAAAAAAGTTGGGTTGGACGTGGGCCCCTTGAAACGGCTAAAGAGGGGGATGACTATGCATGTTGATCGCAAAACCCTCCCACGGCTTGACGAAAGCCTTCTGTCGCATCTTCCGCCGTTCTCAAAGCTTGAGCGGCGACAGATCCGGGAGATTTTGGATTTGGCCTCCGTGCGCCGCCTTGATGAGGGCGTTGCCATCTTTGAAGAGGGCGCGCCTGCGGATCGTTTCTATATGCTGCTGGACGGATATATCCGCGTCATTCGCATAACACCGACGGGCGAGCAGGTCATTGCGCTGCATATTCCGGCAGGCCAGCTCTTTGGCATAGCCAAGGCGCTTGGCCGGGATACATATCCGGCAACCTCCATCACCGCTTCGCAGGCGATTGTGCTGAGCTGGCCGATGCGGGTATGGGATGATTTCGTCGCGCGCTATAATGGCTTTGCGACCGCGACATATAAGACCGTCGGCCAACGGATCAACGAGATGAACAACCGCATGGTCGAGATGGCCACCCAGCAGGTCGAGCAGCGCATCGCCAATGCGATCCTGCGGCTGATCAATCAGTCCGGCAAAAAAGTCGATATCGGGATCGAGATTGATTTCCCCATAACCCGCCAAGATCTCGCCGAGATGACAGCAACAACATTGCATACCGTCTCGCGGCTTTTGTCGTCATGGGAAAAACTGGGGCTGGTGCAGAGCAAGCGCAAGCGGATTACTGTAACGGATGCGCATAGGCTCGTCTTAATCTGTCGCGGTGTTACGGAAGAGAAATAGCGCGCTGAAGCTCTTCAATGAATTGATCCATATCGAGATCATATTCCAAACATGCATCATCAATTGTGTGAAACGGCGAAACCAAACAGCCGACACAAAGCATTTTGTGGCGCATGAAAACCGGCATAGTCGCAGGCCATTTCACCATTAAATCGTTTAAAGTCAAATCGGTACTGATAGGTGGGGCGTCCTTCATGTCGGCTCCTTTCCCTATCTTTTTATCTAGCCACTAAATGGCAAACATTGAGATAGCGCAAAGTCGGGGCACAAATTCACGACTAACAGTGTGGCGTACAATGACCCCAATGGAGGCCCCACATGGCTGAAATCCTAACCAAAACGCGGGCGCGAAACATCTTTTACGGCGGATCCATTTTCTTCGTCGTGGTGTTCGTTTTGCTCACCGTTCAGAGCCATCGATATATCGTCAAAACATCAACCAGCGGCATGCCTCTCTCTGAAGAAGTGGCGCTGGGCAAGCGTGTTTGGGAAAAACATTCCTGCATCAACTGCCATTCATTGCACGGGGAAGGCGCCTATTTCGCGCCCGAAGTCGGCAATGTCATGACCCGTTGGGGCGTTTTGGATGATCCCGAAGGCGCGTTTGAAACCCTGCAAGGATGGATCGAAGCGCAGCCATCCGGCATTGAAGGCCGTCGCCAAATGCCAGCCTACAAGCTGACCGAAGAAGAGATGCGCGGGCTCGCAGAATTCCTGCGCTGGGCCGACCAAACAGACACCCAGGGCTGGCCGCCCAACGATGCGGGCTAAGGAGAACCATATGAAATACGAATCTCAAAAAGTGGCGAAAGCCTATTTCCTCTGCGCTATGGCGCTCTTCGGCATTCAGGTGTTCGGCGGGCTTCTGGCGGCGTGGATTTACATCTCGCCCAACACGTTGTCCGAGCTTGTCCCGTTCAACGTGATCCGCATGATCCACACCAATGCGCTGATTGTCTGGCTGTTGCTTGGCTTCTTTGGCGCGGCTTATTTCCTCGTTCCTGAGGAGTCCGAACGCGAGCTGTATTCCGTCAAGCTTGCTTATATTCAGCTGATCTTGCTGATGGTCGGAACACTGGGCGCGGTTGGGTCTTATCTTGTTGGCATCCACGGGGGGCGCGAATTTCTTGAGCAGCCTCTCTGGGTAAAGTTCGGCATCCTTGTCGCGGCGGTGATCTTCCTTGTGAACATCACGCTGACCGTGCTTGCCGGGCGCAAAACGGCCATCACCAATGTGCTTTTGATGGGGCTTTGGCTCCTTTGCTTGCTGTGGGTTTTTGCCTTCATCAATCCAGAGAACCTAAGCCTCGATAAAATGTACTGGTGGTTTGTTGTTCACCTTTGGGTCGAAGCAACATGGGAACTGGTGATGGCGTCGATCCTTGCTTTCTTGATGCTCAAGCTGACAGGGGTTGATCGCGAGATCGTTGAAAAATGGCTCTATGTGATTGTGGCAACGGCGCTCTTCTCGGGCATCCTTGGCACAGGCCACCACTTCTATTGGATCGGCACGCCGGGCTACTGGCAGTGGATCGGTTCGATCTTCTCGACCTTTGAAGTGATCCCCTTCTTCTTGATGATGTCTTTTGCCTTCGTCATGGTCTGGAAGGGCCGCAAAAATCACCCCAACAAAGCGGCGCTCCTTTGGTCGCTTGGCTCATCAACCGTGGCCTTCTTTGGCGCGGGCGTCTGGGGTTTCTTGCACACGCTACACGGAGTAAACTTCTACTCTCACGGCACACAGATCACCGCCGCTCACGGGCACTTGGCCTTCTACGGGGCCTATGTCGCGCTCAACTTGGCGATGTTCACTTATGCGATGCCAATGTTGCGCGGGCGCCAGCCCTATAACCAAGTGCTCAACATGGTGTCCTTCTGGATGATGACTGGCGGCATGGCGTTCATGACCTTCGTGCTGACCTTCGCAGGCACCATTCAGACGCATATGCAGCGTGTGCTTGGGGAATACTTCATGGAAGTCCAAGACAGCCTGGGCATCTTCTATATGATGCGCTTTGGTGCAGGGGCGGTGTTTGTCCTTGGGGCGATCCTGTTCATCTACTCCTCTCTCGTCGTGCGCAATCGCGAAATCATCGCGCCAAGCACAGCTTCTGCTACGGGAGAGTGAAGATGACCAAGCATCAGGTTCCGAGCCTTCCTTTCTATCAACAAACAGGTAACGAATGCGAAGTCTTCGAGACCGCTTATAACAATGGTTTGCCCCTTCTTTTGAAGGGGCCAACCGGCTGCGGCAAAACCCGTTTTGTCGAACATATGGCCGCAACCCTTGGCAAGCCGCTCTATACGGTGGCCTGTCATGATGATCTCTCGGCGGCCGATCTGATCGGGCGTTACTTGCTCAAAGGCGGGCAGACCGAATGGGTCGATGGCCCTCTGACACGGGCCGTGCGCGAAGGCGCGATCTGCTATTTAGATGAGGTGGTTGAGGCGCGCAAAGATGTTACGGTCGTGCTTCACCCGCTCACTGATAGCCGCCGCGCTTTGATGATTGATCGCACCGGAGAAGAGCTGCTTGCCCCCAAAGGCTTCATGCTCGTCGCTTCCTATAATCCGGGCTATCAAAACGTGCTCAAACGGCTCAAGCCCTCAACCCGCCAGCGCTTCTTGTCGCTCTCGTTCGACTTTCCAGAACCAGAGCTTGAGATCGCGATTGTCGTGGCTGAAAGCGGCCTTGATGCTGCTAAGGTTGCACCGCTTGTGCGCCTAGCGGGCCATATCCGGGCGCTGTCTGGGATGGACCTTGAGGAGGGTGTTTCAACCCGCCTGCTGACTTATGCCGCGCGCCTGATGGCGGGGGGCATGGGTGTTGCTCAAGCGCTTGAAATCTCGATCATCGAGCCGCTCACAGACGAGGCGGATGTGCAGCTCGCGCTGCGCGATCTCGTCGCGACGATCTACGGATAGGAGCGGAATATGCGCCTTTTGGACCTGATGGAGCCTGAGGAAACGGTTGGCGATCTGTGGCATGATCTCGCTAAAGGGATCGGCGCGGATGTCACCTATCCTCAGGCTGCCGTCAGTTTCGAGGCCCTGCGCCCCTCGCTTGCCGTGCTGTTTCGCGCGCTGGGCGGGGATAGCGGGGTTGAGCTCAGCCAAGCCGTGCCAACGCCGGTGCGTCACCGGACCGTGATGCACCGCAAACTTGGCGCTGCACGCGATCTGGAATGCGTCGCGAGCTTTGATGGCGAGAGGCTGCGCCTGCCGCCTGTGATGGAGGCCTTCCCTGATGCGCGCCTCAATAAAAGCGCCTACTTTTGGCTCGTCGCGCTTGCTGCTCTTTGCGATGCGGCCGTGCCAGAATTGCCCGATGATCCAAACGGCCCGGCCATGGACAGCGCGCAAATTCTGATGAATACCGCGATCTCAAAGCGCGCCTATCAGCATTGCCCCGGCCTGCGCAAAGCCTACCATGAGATGGCGCAATTTGCCTGCGCGCGCCGCCCCAATCTTGCGCGCACCCAAAGCGAAAAGCAGATGGAGGCGATGCTGCGCGCGCATTTGCTCGGCGAGCCTAGCGATGCCGCGCCCCAGCCTGAAAGCGACAAATCTTATATCCCGCTTGCGCCCCTGCCGATTTGGCTGCGCTTTGCACGGCCCTCATCGGGCAGCAGCGGCTCTGAAGAGCAATCCGCCAGCAAAGCCAATGCGCCCTCGGCCCCGACCACCAACCGCAAGCTTGGCGAGCGGCGCGATCTGGATGAAACGCGGCGCAGCGATAGCTTCATCATTCACCGCTTTGAATCGATCCTCTCATGGGTTGAATCGATGAATATCAACCGCTCGGTTGACGATGATGATGACGAAAACGCCGCCAAAGCCGCAGACGATCAGGATCAGATAACCCTGACCCGCCATGATCGCAAAGCCGCCACGCGCCTGCGCTTGCATCTTGATCTTTCTCCAAGCGACGCCGAGCATGAAAAGCTTGCGGGCATCCATACCTATCCCGAATGGAACCATCGCTCGCGCAGCTATATGGAGGATCACTGCCGCGTTCTCGAAGCGCCGATCGCGCCTGATGGCTCCGAGACTTTCCGCGCCGATCCGCGCCATATCCGTGCGGTGCAGAGGCAATTCGAGGCCCTGCGCCCGCGTCGCATCCTGCGCCCGCGTCAGATCGATGGCAGCGAGCTCGACCTTGAAGCGGTGATCTGCAATCAGGCCGATATACTTGCCACCGGGCGCGGTTCTGATCGGCTCTGGCAAGATGCGCGCCAGATTGAGCGCGATCTTGCGGTTGCCTTCCTTATTGATACCTCTCGCTCGACCGAGGCCGCCATCGGCGATACCTCCGTTATTGACGTTTCGCGCGCGGCCATGTCTGCGCTTGCGGCGGGGATTGATGCGGCGGGGGATCGTTTTGGCATCTGGGGCTTTTCTTCGCTCAAGCGGGATCGGGTTTTCCTCTCTCAGGTCAAAACGTTTGACGATCCGATGGAGGCCCGCATCCATGACAATATCGCAGCGCTTAAGCCGGGCCACTATACCCGCCTAGGGGCCGCCATCCGCCATGTCACCGGCGAGCTTGCCAAGGAAACGGCTGCGCGCAAGCTCTTGATCGTGCTCACCGATGGCAAGCCAAACGACCTTGATCACTATGAAGGCCAGCACGGCATCGAGGATAGCCATATGGCCGTTCGCGAGGCGCGTCGCGCCGGGCTTTCTTTGCATGGGGTCATTATTGATGAGGACGGCCAAGACTGGTTTGCCCGCATCTTTGGGCGTGGTGGCTTTACCCTTCTTCCCGATCCCGAGCGCCTGCTTCGCGCCCTTCCAGATATTTATCGCAGCCTTACACAGGAGAGTTGATATGCGTTTTCTCACACCCCTTTTTCTCATTATCGCCACGTCCGCATCGGCCGCCGGCTTTGAGCGCCCCATCCCGCAGGCCCAGTCGGCCACGGCAGAGCTATGGTTTGGCATCGCAAGTGTTGCGCTTTTTGCCGCCCTTATGGTTGTTGCGCGGGTGGTTGCAAAACGATGAAAACGCGCTGGCCGCCCCTGAGGATCACGCTTGTGCTCTTCCCGTTTGGTTGGGGCGCGATGGCCGTTAATGTGTTCTTTGCGTCGCTGATTGGAAGCTGGCTTGGCGGGCCCGTTGCCTCGACACCGGTCGCGCTTGCGCTTGGTGCGCTAATTGCCATTCCAACCACCTACATGTTTGCAAAACACATCCGTCACCTCATGGATGAAGCTGATGCCGCCGCCGCGCGCGCAGAAAGCTGAAAGGATAAACGATGGCAACCAGTTCCGCCGAGCAGATGCGCCAATGGCAGGGTCATGCGCTGTTTAGCTACGGCTTTCGTCCTTTCTTTTTGTTCGGGGCGATCTGGGCCGGATTTGCGATGGTGCTTTGGGTGCTGGCGCTCTCGGGTGCGATAGAATTGCCAACGCGGCTTGATCCGGTCAGTTGGCATGCGCATGCCTTTTTGTTTGGCTATCTAAGCGCAGTGATTGCGGGCTTCTTGCTTACGGCGGTGCCAAACTGGACCGGGCGATTGCCGGTTGTTGGGCGCTCTTTGATTGGGCTGTTTGGGCTTTGGCTCTTGGGGCGGGGGGCAATCCTCTTTTCGGCGGCGCTGCCATTCTGGCTTGTCGGCGTGTTAGAGCTGGCCTTTCCGCTTGTGTTGGGCCTGATGATCCTGCGTGAAATTATTGCCGGGAAGAATTGGAAAAATCTCGTTGTGCTGGTGATGCTCGGGGTCTTTACCCTTGCGGATGCGCTCTTTTTGATCGAAGCGGCGCAGGGCGGGAATGCAGCGCAAGGGATCGGCTTTCGGCTTGGGCTTGGGACGATCTTGATGATGATCTCGCTGATCGGTGGGCGGATTGTGCCCTCATTCACGCGCAACTGGTTTGCCCGTGAAAAGATCGATGCACGGCCCGCCCCACCGATGCAGCGCTTTGACAAGGCGGTTCTGATTGCCTCGGCGCTTGGCCTGTTGCTCTGGGTTTTTGTTCCGATGCAGGTGATTACGGCGCTCGCGCTCTCTTGTGTTGGTGGATTGCATCTCGCGCGGCTGGTCCGCTGGAAAGGGCAACTGACGCTTTCTGATCCGCTGGTCGCCATTTTGCATATCAGCTACCTGCTCGTGCCGCTTGGCGCCATCGCGATGAGTTTTGCCATCCTTGCGCCCGATACGCTTTCAATCGCCGCTGCCCAGCATCTTTGGATGGCGGGCGCCTTTGGCGGAATGACGCTTTCGGTGATGACCCGCGCAAGCCTTGGCCACTCTGGGCGGCCGCTCAAAGCTGGGGCGGGGACCAAGGTCATCTATGCTGCGATCCTTGCCGCCACGGCTGCACGCTTTATTGCCGGGATTTGGCCATCAACGGCGCTTTATGATCTTACGGCTGCGCTCTGGTGCCTCGCGTTTTTTGGCTTTGCAGTTGTCTATGGGCCGATGCTTTGGGTTGCGAAAACCAAACCGTAGTTGTGGATCCTTCGGATATGAGCGCGCCCGGTTTGGGACAATAGTTAGGCATTGACCTAACTATCTGAATGCGGTTACTTAGGCTCATGCCTAACCAAACACAGCCCATTGAACAGACTTTCATCGCGCTCTCGGATCCTACGCGGCGCGCTGTGGTTCAAGCGCTTAGCCAAGGATCGGCGACTGTCTCGCAACTGGCGCGCCCGTTCGACATGGCGCTGCCGTCCTTCACGCAGCATCTTGGGGTGCTTGAAAACGCGGGCCTTATCGTCTCGAAACGAGAGGGGCGGAGCCGTGTCTGTTCTCTAAACCCGGCCGCCTTGCGGGAAGCAGAGGATTGGATGGCCGCGTATCGCCAGCAATGGGAAAGCCGTATGGACCGTTTTGAGGCGCACTTGGAAACCGTAAAGAAAGCCAAATCAAATGACTGAGCTTACCCAAAATTCCGGCTCGCTTTGGGCGTCTTGGCCCTTGGACAGAGAGGTTGTTATTGCGCGCGTCGTTGATGCAGATCGCAAGACGGCATTTGAGGCATGGAGCGATCCGGCGCAGATTGTGCAATGGTTTGGACCTGACGGCTTTGGCATCGAAACGCATGAGATTGATATTCGCGCGGGCGGCGTTTGGCGATTTGACATGGTTGCCCCAGACGGGACCCGCTTTTCAAACCGCATGCGGTTCTTGCGCATTGAAGCGCCAAAACAGATCGAAATTGATCACGGCAAAGATATCGACAACGATCCAGATCGCTTTCGGCTTTTGCTGACGTTCGATGAACAGGACAATAGAAAAACGGTTGTCACCTTGCGCCAGATGCACCCGACGCCAGAGCGCCGCGCCATTGTCATTGGGTTTGGGGCGGTTGAATTTGGCGGCCAGACCTTGAACAAACTCGCAAGTCATGTAGCCGCGATCACCCGCTTGGCGGGGCCAAAAACCTAACCGCTATGCAACCAATTCATTTAGACTTAGAGCGTCAATGATCTAGGTATGTTGTGCTAAAATATCCGATGGGGTCACGCCGAAACGCGCCTTGAACAGGCTGCTGAAATGCGAAGAGCTGTTGAAACCGTTGGCAAAGGCGATCTGGGTGATCTGTATGTTCTGATTGGCGCTGAGCAAATCGCTGTAGGCGCGATCGAGGCGGCGCTGCCACATCCAATCGGAGGCCGAGATATCCTCTTCCTCAAACAAGCGGTGCAGGTAGCGCAGCGAGATTTCGTTGTCGCGGGCAATTCTGGCAAGGGTCAGGAGCGGATCGCCGAGATTGTTTTCGATATAGCGCTTGATCAAGTTGAGGCGCGCGGCGCGCAGGGATGTTTGCTCGGAGTGCGTACAAATCTCTGAGGTTTTTGTTGCCAGAGCCGTAAGCGCGAGCAATTGATCGCCCAAACTCGCGCGGGTGGCTGCATCCATCCGATGCGATTCGGCCCTTAATACGCGGCAGAAATCGACCAAAAGCCGCCCGGCTCCCGTCCCCGATGAAATCGCCGTTGTGAGCGGCAAATCGGCCCCGTCAAAAGCCGTTGCCAAAGCGTCGCGAGGAATTTCCAGGAAGCTTGCATCCGTCACGCCGATACAATCCAGCGCATAGGGTTCTGAGGCATAGTAAAGCCCGGTTACGGCGGCATTGGTACATAGCTCTTGATTGCGCTGGATAACGCCGATTGTGCCGCGGTTAAGGATTTGTAAATAATAGCAATCTTTCTCTACATGGGAGATCTGGCGCTTGTTGCGGGTGACCCTTTGCGGGGCGCCGCTTGTTTGGGAAAGATTGATTTCGCCAAAGGTCGTTTGCTTGATCTGGCCTGTGTAATAATCCGGATCATCAATCGCGACATCGACGGTTACGTAGTTGCCGCAGAGCGCTTCGCGCCAAGCTGATGCGCGTTTGGCAGGCGCTATCGCTGCTGTATCAAATACGACCTCCATGAGCCCTCCCAAGCCTATGCGCGCTGATTGTTTTGATCGGCGCGAGTATTCCTATGCGAAATATAATTTCACAAAATCCCTATTCTGGGAAGCTTTGTGCGCTCTGGTGATAGGCCAGTGCGCGCTCATGAAAGACAGAGCGCAGGCAATCTTCGATCCTACCCGTCACGTCAGGGATGCAAACCCAAGGCGGAGGGGCTGCTGGGGAGGCAGCTGGGAGGAGAAAAAATGCACAAAGGTTTTGGCGGCTTCTCGCAAGAGAAGATCGTATTTCTAATCGCGCTTGCGCTGTTTGTGACGTTCAGCGTGATCACCAGCGGCTTTCTACAGAGCAACAACATCCTGCAACTCGTGCGCAACGTTTCGGTTTTGGGCATTTTGGGCGTTGCGATGGCGATTGTCGTGATTGGGCGGGGCATTGATCTTGCGATTGTCTCTATCATGGCGATGGCGACGGCTTGGTCGTTGCAGCTGATGACGGATGGCTCCTCGATGGGCTATGCGATCGCTATTGGCTTGGTCTTTTCGCTCGCGGTTGGGCTGCTCAACGGCTTCTTGATCGCCTTCGTTGAAATCCCGCCGCTGTTTGCCTCGCTCGCGGTTGGGACGCTGACATATGGTGCGATCCGCTTGGCGGTGATCCAGCTTGAGGTCGTCTATCTGCCGCCCGAGGCTGAGGGGCTGGTTTGGCTTGGGTCGGGCTCGCTGTTTGGCATCCCGGTTCCGGTGATTGCCTTTGCGCTGGCTTGTTTGCTTGGGCATCTGTTCTTGGTCAAAACGCGGCGCGGGCGCTTTATCTATTCCATCGGCGATAATCCTTTGGCGGCGCGTATTTCGGGCGTTCCGGTGCGCCCAACGATCATGATCCAATATGCGATCTCGGCGATGATCGGCTATGGCGCGGGGCTGATTACGGCGGCGTCGGTTTCGGGGATGAATACGCGCGTTGCGCTTTCCAACCTCGTTTATGATGTGATCCTTGTTGTGGTGATCGGCGGCATCGGCCTTTCCGGCGGGCGCGGCGGCATTCGCAATGTGATCGTGGGCACGCTTTTGATCGGCATCCTGATCAACGGCATGACCATCCTCAACGTTCAATACACAACCCAGAATATCGTCAAATCGGGGCTGCTTTTGGCGGCGATCCTGTTTGATAGCTTGCTCAATCCGCGCGACGAGCAAACCGCGCAGCAAGGCGATATCTGATCCGACTTTCCAACCAAACGGGCAAAAGCCCGCAGACCAAATTCGGGCAAAGACCCGGTAAAATCAACTAGGAGGAGTTACTATGAAATACCTATCCAAAGCCCTTGTGGCCGCTCTTGCGATGGCCAGCACCTTTGGCATGGCCGCTCATGCCGACGGGATCGATGATCCATCGCGCGCGGCCTATTACGATTTCTACAAAGGCAAAACGGTTGCTTTTGTCCCTGCTGCGATGGGGTTTGACCTCACCGAGGGCTGGGCGAAAATGATGAAGCGCGAAGCGGACAAGCTTGGCATGAACTTCGTGATCCGCGATCCAAACTGGTCGACCGATGCAGGCGCTCAGGCAATCACAGCGCTGATTTCAGAGAAGCCCGATGTGATGGTTGTTCACAATCCGGATGTGCAATCCTACGCGCGCCTTTTGCGCAAAGCAGAGCAGGCCGGGATCAAGGTTTTGCAGGTGAACATGAAGTCTAGCTATGCCACGGATGCCTATGTTGGCGCGGACTGGACCGGGATTGGCGAGCAACAAGCAGAGGCAGCCGTTGCACTTTGCGGCGAAGGGACATCCAAGAAAATCCAGATCGTTCAAGGGGTTCTGACGGCAGCGGCCTCGGCCTATACGATGAAGGGCGTTGAGAATATCCTCTCGCAGCACCCGGAAATTGAAGTTGTTTCAAATCAGGCCGCTGACTGGGACGCCACAAAGGCGCGCAATGTCACGGCGACGGTTTTGCAGCAACATCCAGATCTTTGCGCCTCAATTGGCTTTTGGGATGTGATGGATACGGGCACAGCAGCGGCGCTTAAAGAGGCGGACAAGGTTGATGTGCATCTGATCACATCGGGCGGCGGCGCGCAGATGGCGTGTGACAATGTTGAAACGGGCTTGTTTGATGTGGTTGTGTCCTATGACGTGCCCGCACAGGGCAATGATCTCAACACAATGATCCGCACGCTTATGCAAGACGAGCATAAAGCCGGCGAGACCAAAGTGACGCTTTATAGCCCTACCAAAACGATCACCAAAGAAACCATGCACGGGGGCTCCTGCTGGAACCTCGATCTGCTTGAGTAACGCCTCGCTGTGGCGGTCCTCTTCTCTGGGCCGCCGCAGAACCCTTGGCGCATTTGCGCTTTACCGTTTCTTTGAACAAGGCAAGATTGATGAGCTTTTCTGAAACCGCCACCAAGCTGCGCTATCGGTTGATCCCTGATCATTTGCTGGGCGAAATTCTGTCCAAGCGCTGGTCGGACAATGCGATCCCGTTTTTCTTGTTGATGATCCTGATCGTATTCATGGGCGCCAATATCCCGAATTTCTATTCCGCTGTGAACGTCTCGGATACGGTGCGCCAGCTCGGCGAATTCGGCCTTGTGACAATCGCGATGATGATCGTGCTGGTGGCAGGAGGGATCGATCTTAGCGTCTCATCTGTCTATGCGCTTTCCAATTTGGTGACGCTGACCTTGCTTTCGGTGGCTGGCTGGCCGCTTTGGGCGGTGATCCCAGCGACGCTTGCTTTGGGCGCTTTTGTTGGGCTGATCAACGGCATTTTGATTGGCTATTTCAAGCTGCGCGCCTTTCTGACGACCCTTGTGACCTTGATCATCGTGCGCTCAATTGTTGATCTGTTGCTGCTCAAATATTCGGTGAAAATCGCGGGCGGCTTTATTGATAATGATGCGTGGTATTTCATCGGAGAAGGCAGCGTTTTTGGCATTCCGTTTAGCACTTGTGTGCTGATTGTGGTTGCACTTGCGGTTCATATTGCGCTGACACGGCTGCGCATTGGCTGGCGGATTATGGCGGTTGGGGGCTCGCGCCGCTCGGCGCATAATATGGGCATCCCGGTGTCGCGCATTGTTTGTCTCTCTTATGTTGTGTCTGGATTTTTGGCCGCCTTGGCGGGCGTCTTGATCGCGGCACGGCTTTCGGGCGCGGGGGCAGATACCGGCCTTGGGCTTGAGATCATGGCGCTGACGGCGGCCGTTTTGGGCGGCAACTCGCTTGGCGGCGGGCGCGGATCGGTTGCCAAGGCTTTGATCGGCGCGCTGGCGATTTTGTTGCTGATCAACGGGCTCGTGCGGCTCAGCTTGCCTGCGGGGGCGTCTTCTGTGGGGCTTGGGCTGGTGCTTTTGCTGGCGGTGGCGATTGATGTTCGCTGGTTGAAAAACCGGCACAAATTGCTCTCGTCTGTCTATGTCGCGCCGACCTATCTCAAGCTGCCCGATGCGCCCAATGCGGATGGTGATGCGAACTCGCCATTTGCGCTCAATGATGCGCTGCGCGGGGTTGAGGTGATCGGCCTTGATCAGATTGAGGGGCCAGAGGACGTTATCCTTGATCGCAATGATCATCTGTATTGCGGCGATAGGCATGGCGATATCATCCGCTTCCTCGCGCCGGACTATAAAACCCGAGAGATTTTTGCCCATGTCGGCGGGCGCCCTTTGGGGATGGCTTTTGATAAGGATGACAATCTGCTCGTCTGTATCGGCGGGATGGGGCTTTATGCGGTAAGCCCGGCTGGCGAGGTTTCAAAGATGACGGATGAGACCGGACGCACGCGGCTTTCGGTGATTGATGACAGCCGCCTCAAGCTTGCCGATGATCTGGATATTGCCCAAGACGGCAAGGTCTATTTCTCCGAGGCAACGGTGCGCTATGAGATGGAAGAATGGCCCGTTGATAGCCTTGAGGGGCGCGGCAATGGGCGGATCATTTGCTATGATCCCAAGACCAACCACACCCAGACCATCATTCGCAATCGCATCTTTCCCAACGGGATTTGCATGGCGCATGATAACAAATCCTTTTACTTCGCCGAGACATGGGCGGCGCGGATTTCGCGCTACTGGGTCGAGGGGCCAAAGAAGGGCCAAGTCGAGGAAGTGATCTCGCAACTGCCGGGCTTTCCGGACAATATCAACCGTGCCTCAGACGGGACTTATTGGCTCGCGCTGGCTGGTATTCGCACGCCGACGCAGGATCTTGCGATGCGTATGCCGGGCTTTCGCCGCCGCATGGCGCGCCGGGTTGCCGCGGATGAATGGCTGTTTCCCAATATCAACACGGGCTGCATTCTGCGCTTTGATGATCAGGGTAACATATTGGAATCGCTCTGGGATATGGGCGGCGAGAATCATCCGATGATCACCTCAATGCGCGAGCATAAAGGCCATCTCTATCTTGGCGGGATCACCAACAATCGGATCGGGCGGATCAAATTGAACCGCGGCGATAAGGATTGGGTCAGCTCGAATTCTTATTGGGGGAAAAAGGCATGAGCTTCCTTTCCAACTTCTTTGATGGTGTCTTTGGGCGCGGCGCCAAGGCGATAACCGTGCCGGCTTTGGATGGGGCTTTTCGCCCCAATACCGGGCTTGATAAGGCCGATCTGTGCCAAACGCGCGCAGGGGCAGATAACCTAGCGATGATGGGCGAGACGCTTGTTTACTCGGCAGGTAGGGATGTTCATCGGGTCGACAATGACGCGCTGTTGCACCGCTTTAACGCCACTGTTGCATTCATTACTGAGATGCCTTCGGGGCGCGCAGTTGTCGGCTTGATTGATCGCAGTTTGCATCTGCTGCAGGGCTCCAAAACGACCCAGCCGATGATCCTGCCCCAGTCGATCAACTGCCCCACGGCGGCGATTGCCCTTGATGATGATACGCTGGTTGTTGCCAATGGCTCGGCCCAAAACAGCGCCGCAGATTGGCAGCGCGACCTGCTTGAAAAGCGCCGCTCCGGCACGCTTTGGCGGATCACGCTGAGCACGGGCGATGCGGTGCAAATCGCCTCTGGGCTGGCTTGGCCTGCGGGGCTTCTTTGTGCGGGCGATGATCTGATTGTCGCGGAAAGCTGGCTCTCGCGGCTTGTGCGTATTCCGCTTGCCGGTGGTGCCGCGGCTGAGGTTCTGGGCAATTTGCCGGGATACCCTGCGCGCTTTGTGGCCGGGGCGGATGGCTACTGGCTTACCCTGTTTTCGCCGCGCAGCCAGCTGTTGGAATTTGTCCTTCACGAGGATGCTTACCGCGCGCAAATGCTTGCCGATATCGAGCCGGATTTTTGGATCGCGCCTTGTTTGCGGTCAGGCAAGACCTTTCTGGAGCCGCTCCAAGCTGGCGGCGTCAAACAGCTTGGCGTGCTCAAACCTTGGGCGCCGATGCGCTCTTTTGGGATGATCGTGGGCCTTGATGAGGCCTTCGTTCCGGTGCGCAGTTTTCAGAGCCGCGCCGATGGGGCGCGCCATGGCGTGACCTCATGCATTGAGCAAAACGGCGCGCTGATCTTTAGCGCGAAAGGCGATGGTTGCATTGCGCAAGTCAAGCTGGAGGCAGAGCAATGAGCGCGAAAGTGAGCACGGGCATGAGCCCAGAGATTTTGATCGCCGCTAAGTCAATTACCAAGGAATATCGGGGCGTTAAGGCCGTTAGCAACATTGACTTTGATGTGCGGCCCGGCGAAATTCATGCGCTTTTGGGCGAGAATGGCGCGGGCAAATCGACCCTGTGCAAAGTGCTTGCAGGCGCGGTTGAGCAGACCTCGGGCGAGGTGATTTTTGAGGGCAAACCAGTGCGCTTTTCCCGCCCGGCAGATGCGCTCGAATGCGGGGTTGCGATGGTCTATCAGGAGACCTCGCTTGTGCCCTCACTCACGGTTGCGCAAAATCTTTATCTTGGAAACGAGAAGTTCTTTAACCGGCTGCGTGGGCTCTATATTGGCGCACAGCAATTCCTTCAGCAGCTCAATTTCGGCGTTGATCCGGCGATGCTGGTTTCCTCACTTGGCGCGGCGCAAAAGCAGATGGTTGAGATCGCGCGCGCGGTGATCCAAAAGGCCCGCGTCATCATTTTTGATGAGCCGACCGCGACGCTGACACCCGAAGAAAAGCATCACTTTTTCCTGCTGCTGGATCGCCTCAAAGAGCGCGGTGTTGGGATCGTCTTTATCACCCATGCTTTGGAAGAGGCGGTCTCAAAGGCCGACCGGATCACCATCCTGCGCGACGGCAACCATGTGATCACTGACGAGGCGGCCAACTTTGATCGCGACAGCATTATCGGGGCCATGGTCGGGCGCCAATTGAGCGATGAGCTTTATGGCGATGCGGCCCATCTGCGGCCCCTGCGCAAAGCCGGTGCGCGCGCGCTTTCGGTTGAGAACCTGTCGATGCAAAAGGCCGTTCGCAACAATTCCTTCTCGATCTTTGAGGGGCAGGTGACAGGCATTTTCGGGCTGATCGGATCGGGGCGCACAGAGACGGCCAAGATCGTTGCCGGCGTTTTTAAGCGCAATCTGTTTCACGGCGGCGAGGTAAAATTCCAAGAGAAATCCGTGCGTTACCGCGTTCCGCTCCAAGCGATCAAGGACGGAATTGTCTATGTTACAGAGGATCGCAAGAGCGAGGGATTCTTTGAAACCATGTCTGTGGCGGAAAACATTTATAATGGCTATCTGGCGGGAAATTCCGGCTCAACGGCGATTGTGAATTTGGCGCAGATGAAGGATTTGGCCGAGGAATGGTCGAAGACTTTGCAGATGCGTCAGCTCAATACAGATGCCAAAACCATCGAGCTTTCAGGCGGCAATCAGCAGAAGGTTGTGATCGCCAAATCGCTGGTGCAACAACCCAAGCTGATCATTTTTGATGAGCCGACGCGCGGGGTTGATGTGGGCGCGATTGCCGAAATTCATGCGCTGATCAACAAGCTGGCGGATGAGGGCATTCCCGTTGTGGTGATCTCTTCTTACCTGCCTGAAATCCTCGCTGTTTCGGATCGCATTTTGGTCTGTCGTCAGGGGCGGATTGTTGAGGAGTTCTCGCCCGCTGAGGCAACGCCGGAAGCGATCATGTTTGCTTCGGTTCACTAGCGCGGGGCGCGGCGCAGTATCGCCGCATTAATAGGCGTAGAGCGTAAATATTATGCAAGTGCGTGGGGTCGCGGCGCGATTGGGGCCGCTGAGCACGGGCCTTTGTTGCGAATCCGCGGGCTTAAATCCACCAGTAGGCGATCCCCGCGGCGCGCCTCGCCCGCCTGAAAATTTGAGCCCCATGCCAAAGAACATTTCTATCGTCGTTGTCGAAAAGGACCGCGAGCGCGCGCATCTGATCGTGGATAGCCTGCGCGAAGCGGGGGATTACGATATTCATGTGGTGGCCGAAGAAAGCGGGCTTGCGCGGCGGATTTCCGAGCGCAATCCGGATGTTGTTTTGGTCGATGTGGCGAGCCCGTCGCGCGATATGTTGGAGGAGCTAACGCTTGCTTCTTCTCCAATGGAGCGCCCGGTTGCGATCTTTGTTGATCGCTCTGAGGATGGGCTGACCAAGGCGGCGATTGAGGCCGGGGTTTCGGCTTATGTTGTTGATGGGCTGCGCGCGGACCGGATCAAGCCGATCATGGATGCTGCGATTGCACGGTTTCATATGTTTCAACGGATGCGCCTTGAGCTTGAGACGACCAAGCTCGCCCTTGAGGAGCGCAAAGTGATTGATCGGGCCAAGGGCATCTTGATGAAAGCGCGTGGGATTGGCGAGGATGACGCCTATGCCCTGTTGCGCAAAACGGCGATGGATCAGGGGCGCAAAGTTGCGGAAGTGGCCTCGGCTTTGGTTACAGCGGCGGGGTTGCTTTCATGAAGGGGGCAGCGCTTGGCATTGGGTTTATTCCGCTTGTGGATGCAGCGCCCTTGGTGATTGCGCATGAGCTTGGCTTTGCGCGCGAAGAGGGGCTGCGGCTTGATCTTAAGCGCGCGCCGTCTTGGTCGACGTTGCGCGATATGTTGGTCTTGGGGCAGACCGAGGCGGCGCATATGCTCGCGCCGATCCCAATTGCGATGGCGCTTGGGCTTGGCTCAATGGCGACAAAGCTTGATGCGCTGATGGTGCTTTCGATGAATGGCAATGTGGTTGGGATTTCCAATGAGCTTGCCGGCAAGATGCGCGCGGATGGCTATGGATTTGATTTTGATGATGCGGCAAGTGCGGGGCGCGCGCTGATTGCGGCGGCGGGCGGGCGGCCGCGGATTGCTGTTCCGTTTCCGTTTTCGATGCATGCGGAGCTTTTGTATTATTGGCTGGCAGCGCTTGGGTTTTCCGCGCCGCAAGCCATTGATGTGCGGATCATTCCGCCCCCATTGATGGCCGATGCGATGGCCGCGGGCGAGATTGATGCCTTTTGCGTGGGCGCGCCTTGGGGCTCGATTGTTGTGGATCAGGGGGTTGGGGAATTGCTGCTTCCCACGGCTGCGATCTGGAAATTCGCGCCAGAAAAGGTGCTGGCTGTGCGCCATGACTGGGCCGCAAACGAACCAGATCTGACAGGCCGCTTGATGCGCGCGGTTTGGCGCGCGGCGCGTTGGCTGGGCGATCCGAGTAATCTGACGACGGCAGCGGATATCCTCGCGCGCGAGGCCTATATCAATGTGAGTTCGGAGATTATTGAGCGCTCGCTTACCGGGCGGATGATCATCTCGCAGCAGGGTGATACGCGCATGGGGCCGAGCAACATGGAGTTTTTTGCCGGGGCTGCGAATTTTCCTTGGCGCTCGCAGGCGGCTTGGATCGGCGAGCAGCTTGCCTCGCGCGCAGGGCTTGAACGCGAGACGTCGATGCGCAAAGCAAGCGATGTGTTTCGCCCCGATCTTTACCGTGCAAACCTGCGCAATGTTGGGGCCGAATTGCCTGGGGCTTCGCAAAAGCTGGAGGGGGCGCTGAGCGCGCCAACGGCTGTTGCCTCAGAATCAGGCAAGCTGATTTTGCGCCCGGACGCGTTCTTTGATGGCCGCATTTTTGATCCTGATTTTGCTGAGTGATTAAAAAATAGGCAAGAATGACTGCCCTAATTGCTGCAACTGCAAAAATTGCAAAAACCTAGCCCTTGAGCCTTGTCGTTGGATTCAGACCTAGGCATCACAGAGTTACAGACCGCACAATGGCGTGCGACCTTTACAAAATTCCGCCCAATGTCTGGGCAATCCGAGCACAGCCGCTCGACCATGCGAGGCCAGTTAAGGCGCGCAATATGGTCGGCGGCTTTTTGCGTTTTTGGGCTCCTCCCAGCCTTTAGGCGCGTAGATGAGAAAAGGACTGAGATATGAGAACGCTAACTGCCCTTCTGACCGCCACGACAATGCTGGTTTCTGCCCCCGCCATGGCCGAGATGCTTGACGTTGAAAAAGACGAGCTCACATTTGGTTTCATCAAACTGACCGATATGGCGCCGCTCGCGATTGCCTATGAAAAGGGTTACTTCGAGGATGAGGGCCTTTTTGTTACGCTTGAGCCGCAGGCCAACTGGAAAGTGCTTCTGGATCGCGTGATTGATGGTGAATTGGACGGCGCGCATATGCTTGCCGGTCAGCCGATTGCCGCAACGATTGGATATGGCACCGAGGCGCATATCGTCACCCCGTTCTCGATGGATCTCAACGGCAACGGCATCACCGTTTCCAACGAAATCTGGGATCTGATGAAGCCCAATGTTGCCCAAGAGGGCGGCAAGCCGGTTCACCCGATTTCCGCCTCTGCGTTGAAGCCCGTGGTTGATCAATTCCGCAACGAGGGCAAGCCGTTCAACATGGGCATGGTATTCCCCGTTTCGACCCACAATTACGAGCTGCGCTACTGGCTTGCCGCTGGCGGGATCGAGCCGGGTTTTTATTCTCCCAACGATACCTCCGGCACGATTTCGGCTGAGGTACTTCTCTCTGTAACGCCCCCGCCGCAGATGCCTTCTACAATGGAAGCGGGCACGATCTATGGCTACAGCGTTGGCGAACCATGGAACCAAGCGGCTGTGTTTAAGGGCATTGGCGTTCCGGTTATCACTGATTTTGAAATCTGGAAGAACAACCCTGAAAAGGTTTTCGGCCTCTCGGCTGAATTTGCCGAAGAAAATCCAAATACAGTTCTGGCGCTGACAAAGGCGCTGATCCGCGCGGCAATCTGGCTTGACGAGAATGACAATGCCAACCGGGTTGAGGCGGTCGAAATCTTGGCGCGCTCGGAATATGTCGGCGCGGATGCAGAAGTGATTGCCGCCTCGATGACGGGCACGTTCGAGTACGAAAAAGGCGATGTTCGCGAGGTTCCAGACTTCAACACATTCTTCCGTCACAACGCGACATACCCGTTCTATTCCGATGCGATCTGGTATCTCACACAGATGCGTCGCTGGGGCCAAATTTCCGAGGCCAAGCCCGATGCTTGGTATGACGAAGTCGCCAAAAACGTATACAAACCAGCGATTTACCTTGAAGCCGCCAAGATGCTTGTCGAGGAAGGCCTCGCCAATGAGGCGGACTTCCCTTGGGATAGTGACGGCTACAAAGCGCCAACACCGGGCGGCGATATCATTGATGGCATCGCCTACGATGGCCGCGCCCCCAACGCCTATATCGACAGCCTGCCGATTGGCCTGAAGGGCGGCCAGACGGTCGTTGGTAACGAAGTCAAAGGCTAAGCAGCTTCGGGGCGGCGCAACATGTGGCGCCCCGTTATTCACGTATCACTTTCAATATCCCCAAGGACTAAGACATGACCACTGTCGAACCTGATTTTGCCGCAGAAGCCGCCCGCGAAGCACGTCGCGCCCGGCTTTTCACTCGTATCAACAAGGCCGATGGCTGGTTTCGGGTGCTCGGGCTAAGCTGGCTGACGCCAATGCTTAAGGCCGCCGCTGGGGATAATCCACGCGCCCAAGTCAAAGAGATTTGGCAGCTTCTTGGTGTGCCGCTTCTGGCGATTGCGCTGTTCTTGTTTGCTTGGGGGGCGCTTGCGCCGAAAGTTCAAACATCGCTTGGCGCCGTGCCTGGCCCGGCCGCCGTTTGGGAGCAGGTCGGCGTTCTTCATGCCGATCACGTGCGCGAACGCGAGAAAGCCGATGCCTTTTATGAGCGCCAAGATGCGCGCAACGCCAAGCTGATCGCGGCGGGCAAAGAAGATCAGATTAAGTTTCGCGATTACACCGGCAAGCCGACCTATTACGACCAAATCTGGACCTCGATCAAAACTGTTTTCTTTGGCTTCTTGATCGCAACGGTGGTGGCTGTGCCGCTTGGTATTGTCTCGGGCCTGTCCAAGACGGCCAATGCGGCGATCAACCCGCTCGTGCAGATTTTCAAACCGGTTTCGCCGCTCGCTTGGTTGCCGATTGTGACCATGGTGATCTCGGCCGTTTACA
Organism: Halocynthiibacter sp.; assembly: GCA_047631555.1. Lineage (GTDB taxonomy): Bacteria > Pseudomonadota > Alphaproteobacteria > Rhodobacterales > Rhodobacteraceae > JBLHZY01. Next base: position 698,449 of record JBLHZY010000002.1, read on the forward strand.
CCACCAATGACGGGATGTTCTCCAAGGCGTTTCTGACATCGGCCATCACAGTGACGCTCTGTTCGCTCTGGCCAACGCTGATCAACACAGCGCTTGGTGTAGCCTCCATCGACAAAGATTTGATCTCGGTCGGCAAGGTTCTTAAGCTCTCGACTTTCACCAAAATCACCAAACTCGTGCTGCCTTCGGCCCTGCCGCTGATCTTTACCGGGCTGCGCCTCTCATTGGGGGTTGGCTGGATGGTTTTGATCGCCGCAGAGATGCTCGCACAGAACCCGGGCCTTGGGAAATTCGTCTGGGATGAGTTCCAAAACGGCTCTTCTACATCGCTCGCCAAGATCATGGTGGCCGTGCTTACCATCGGGATCATCGGCTTCATTCTGGATCGTTTGATGTTTGCCATTCAGTCGTTCTTTACCTTCTCAAGCAATCGGTGAGCGACATGGGCATTATTGAATTTAACAACGTATTCAAAGGCTTTGGCGATGGGGTTTCGCGCGCCGAAGTGCTTCGGGAAGTGAACCTGAGCGTCAAAGAGGGCGAGTTTCTTGCGATCCTCGGCTTTTCCGGGACGGGCAAATCGACCCTGATCAATCACATGGCTGGGCTGGAATTTCCGGATCGCGGCACCGTGACCTTCAAGGGCGATATTATCGAGGGTCCTGCGCCGGAACGCGGCCTGGTTTTTCAGAGCTATTCTTTGATGCCGTGGCTGACCGTGCGGGGCAATATCGCGCTGGCGGTCGACTCTATTCACAAAAAGAAACCAAAGGCCGAGCGTGAAGCACTCGTTCAGAAATACATCGATATGGTCGGGCTTTCTAATGCCGCCGCGCGCCGCCCTGCCGAGCTTTCGGGCGGGATGCGTCAACGGGTTTCGGTGGCGCGCGCCCTTGCGATGGATCCCGAAGTCCTGCTGCTGGATGAGCCGCTTTCCGCGCTTGATGCGCTCACCCGCGCCAATCTTCAGGATGAGATCGAGGCGATTTGGGAAGCGGATCGCAAGACTGTCGTGCTGATCACCAATGATGTGGATGAGGCGATCTTGCTTGCGGATCGGATCATTCCGCTCAATCCCGATGGCACTTTGGGCGAAGCCTTTGATGTTGGCCTTGCGCGCCCGCGTGATCGCACAGCGATGAATTCGGACGCTGAATTCAAACGCCTGCGCGCCGCTGTGACCAAATATCTGATGGATGTTGGGATGGAAGCCAAGGTCGCTGAAACTCGCATTTTGCCCGGCATCACACCTATTCACGGCGTGCCCGCGGCCGTTGCCAAGGCCCAAGAGGGGATGATCGAAGAGCGTTTCTTGGATTACTCCCAGCTGCACAAAGTCTACCCAACGCCAAAGGGGCCGCTCACTGTTGTTGAGAATTTCGATCTCAAGCTTAAGCAGGGTGAATTCGTCTCGCTGATCGGGCATTCGGGCTGCGGGAAATCGACCGTACTGACGATGACTGCAGGCCTTAATGAGATTTCCAAAGGCGCGATCAAGCTTGATGGGCGTCACGTTGAAGGCGCCGATCCTGAGCGCGCGGTTGTGTTTCAATCGCCGTCGCTTTTCCCATGGCTCACCGCCAAGGAAAACGTCTCAATCGGCGTTGATCGGGTTTATCCCGGCGCCAGCCAGCAAGAGCGCCAAGATGTGGTTGAATATTATCTTGAGCGCGTGGGCCTTGCGGACTCGATGGATAAAGAAGCCGCCTCGATGTCTAACGGGATGCGTCAGCGGGTTGGCATCGCGCGCGCCTTTGCGCTTTCGCCGAAATTGCTGCTTTTGGATGAGCCGTTTGGGATGCTCGATAGTCTGACCCGCTGGGAGCTTCAGGAAGTTCTGATGGAGGTTTGGTCGCGCACCAAGGTGACGGCGGTTTGTGTGACGCATGATGTGGATGAGGCCATTCTTTTGGCGGATCGCGTTGTGATGATGACAAACGGGCCGCGCGCCACAATCGGCAAGGTGATGGATGTAAATCTGCCCCGCCCGCGCACCCGCAAGGCGCTGCTTGAGCATCCAGATTACTATGAATACCGAGCCGAAGTCCTTCAATTCCTTGAGGAATATGAGCATGGCGCCAAACCTGAAAAAGGCGCGGCTCCGGCTAAAAAGCCCGCCGTGGCCCCCAAAGCCAAGGATGCGGCGTAATGGCAAATTCAGCGAAAAACTCAACCCGCAACGCCGCCATAGCGGCCAAAGGGGAGCATAAGATATGACCCAGAAACTCGTTGTTATTGGGGCCGGCATGGCCTCGGGGCGCGCGCTAGAGCATCTGATTGAGGCCGCTCCCGGTGCTTATGAGATCACTCTGTTTAACGCAGAACCGCGCGGCAATTATAACCGCATTATGCTCTCGCCCGTGCTTTCGGGTGAGAAGGCTTATGAGGATATCGTGATCCACGATACCGATTGGTATGAGGCAAATGGCGTCACTTGTCGCTTTGGCGAGAAGGTTCTGAAGATTGACCGCGCAGCCAAGATCGTCGTCGGGGAAAAGGGCGAAGTGGCTTATGATAAGCTGGTGATCGCGAGCGGCTCAAACCCGTTTATGATCCCGCTGCCGGGCCATGATCTTGAGGGCGTGATTGCCTATCGCGATCTGGAAGATACCAATCGGATGATTGATGTGGCGGCCAAGCCGGGCGCATCGGCGGTTGTGATTGGTGGCGGGCTTTTGGGCCTTGAGGCGGCGGCGGGCCTAAAGTTGCGCGGTATGGATGTGACCGTGGTGCATATCATGGGCCATCTGATGGAGCGTCAGCTGGATGAGGCGGCGGGCTATTTGCTGCGCAAAGCGCTGGTCGATCGGGGCATCAATGTGATGTGTTCGGCCAATTCCAAAGAAATCATTGGTGCGGATGGGCATGTGAAGGCTTTGATGCTGGATGATGGCACCGAACTGCCCTGCGATATCCTTGTGATGGCTGTGGGCATCCGGCCAAATATCGCGCTTGCCGCGGATGCGGGCATCGCTGTTGGGCGCGGAATTCATGTGGATGATCAGATGATTACCTCGGACGAGGATATCCTCTCTGTTGGGGAATGTGTTGAACATAACGGCGCGCTGTTTGGCCTTGTGGCCCCGCTTTATGACCAAGCCAAAGTGCTGGCCAAAACCCTTGCGGGCGAGGCGGCAGCCTTTGTCGCCAAAGAGGTTTCGACCAAGCTGAAGGTGACGGGTTGTGATCTTTTTTCTGCCGGTGATTTTTCCGAGGGCGAGGGGCGCGAAGACATCGTTTTCCGCGATCCTGCGCGCGGTGTTTACAAGCGGCTTGTGCTTGAGGGCGACAAGATTGTTGGCGCGGTGATGTATGGCGATACGGCCGATGGGAATTGGTTCTTTGGCCTGATCAAAGACGCCACAGACATCTCCGAGATGCGCGACACATTGATCTTTGGACCAGCCTTCCAAGGGGGTGCCGCTGTGGACCCGTTGGCGGCCGTTGCAGCCTTACCGGCTGACGCAGAAATCTGCGGCTGCAACGGCGTTTGTAAGGGCGATATCGTGGCCGCGATCGAGGGCGGCGCGCAGGATTTGGATGCTGTGCGCGCAACCACCAAAGCCTCTTCTTCCTGCGGAACTTGCACAGGATTGGTCGAGCAGGTTTTGGCCGTAACCATGGGCGATGATTTCGTTTTGCCCACGGCGCAGACGATCTGCAAATGTACCGATCTGAGCCACGAAGATGTACGCCGTTTGATCAAATCCAGCGAGTTGCAAAGCCAGCAAGCCGTCTGGCAAGAGCTTGGCTGGAAAACGCCAAATGGCTGCCATGTGTGCCGCCCTGCGGTGAATTACTATCTGCTCGCGGATTGGCCGGTTGAATATCAAGACGATCCACAAAGCCGGTTTGTGAACGAGCGAAATCACGCAAACATCCAGAAAGATGGGACTTATTCTGTTGTGCCGCGCATGTGGGGCGGGATCACTTCGGCCAATGAGCTGCGCGCAATTGCCGATGTGGCCGATAAATACAATGTGCCGACGGTGAAGGTAACTGGCGGGCAGAGGATCGATTTGCTCGGCGTAAAGAAAGAAGATCTGCCCGGTATGTGGTTTGATCTCAACAAGGCGGGGATGGTTTCGGGGCATGCTTATTCCAAGGGCTTGCGCACGGTGAAAACTTGCGTCGGCTCGGATCATTGCCGCTTTGGCACGCAGGATAGCACCGGCCTTGGGGTCAAGCTTGAGAAGCTGCTTTGGGGTTCTTGGACGCCGCATAAAGTCAAGCTTGGGGTCTCTGGCTGCCCGCGCAATTGCGCGGAGGCAACTTGCAAGGATGTGGGCATTATTTGCGTAGATTCCGGCTATGAGATTTCGGTGGCGGGCGCTGCCGGGATGGACCTCAAAGAGACCGAAGCTTTGGCCAAAGTCGCCACGGAAGAAGAGGCGATTGCTGTAACGACGGCCTATATCCAGCTTTATCGCGAACATGCGAAATACCTCGATCGCGGGTACAAATTCGTCGCCAAATTCGGCTTGGATTGGGTGAAAGAGCGCGTTGTTGATGACTTGGAAGAGCGCGCGGCCTTGATCGCTCGTTTTGAGCTTTCGCAAACCATCTATCGCAAGGATCCATGGGCCGAATTGGCCAAGCCCGATGAGGCGCAGAAATTCGCCCCCCTTGCAGATTTAACCTTGGAGGCCGCAGAATGAGCTGGATCGATATTGGCGCTTTGGACGACATCCCCCTGCGCGGCGCGCGGATTGTCAAAACGGTTGCGGGCTGTGTGGCGGTGTTTCGCACGGGTGAGGATGAGGTCTTTGCGACCTCGGACAAATGCCCGCACAAAGGCGGCCCGCTTTCCGAAGGGATCGTGCACGGCAAATCGGTCACTTGCCCGTTGCACAACTGGGTTTTTTCGCTCGAAAGCGGCGAGGCGCAGGGCGCGGATGAGGGGCAAATCGCCACCTATCCAACCCGGGTTGAAGCGGGGCGCGTATTGCTTGATGCCAAACTTTTGGCCAAACAGGTCGCGGCCTGATGGATGGCGCTGGCGAGCCGCTTGATCTGATTTCCGCACCCGTTTCGGCGGGCCAAACCATCTGCACCACGTGCCCCTATTGCGGGGTTGGTTGCGGGGTTTTGGCCACGCCAGATGGGCTTGGCGGGCTTGAGATCAAGGGCGATCCGGCGCATCCGGCCAACAAGGGGCGGCTTTGCTCCAAGGGCTCGGCTTTGGGCGAAACGGTTGATCTTGAGGGGCGGCTTCTGGCGCCTGTGGTGAATGGGGCGCGGGCCTCTTGGGAAGATGCAAGTCAGCTTGTGGCGGATCGCTTTGCCGCAACGATTGCCGAGCATGGCCCTGATTCCGTTGCCTTTTATGTTTCTGGTCAGTTGCTGACCGAAGACTATTACGTCGCCAATAAGCTGATGAAAGGCTTCTTTGGCTCGGCCAATATTGATACCAATTCGCGGCTTTGCATGGCCTCTTCCGTGGCCGGACATAAGCGCGCCTTTGGCAGCGATACCGTGCCGGGGCAGTATAGCGACCTTGAAGAGGCCGATCTGATCGTGCTGGTTGGATCGAACCTTGCTTGGTGCCATCCGGTGCTGTTTCAGCGCATCGCGGCGGCCAAGGCGGCGCGCCCTGAGATGAAGATCGTCAACATCGATCCGCGCCGCACAGCGACATGCGATCTGGCCGATTTGCACCTGCCGCTAGCGCCCGGATCGGACGTGGCGCTGTTCAACGCACTGCTTGCGCGGATCGAGGCTTCGGGCGCGATTGATCCCCAATATACGCGCGATCATGTGGATGGGCTTGAGGCTGCATTGGCCGCGGCCCGCGCCGATGATCCAAGCGCAACCGGGCTGGATGAGGCCGATTTGGAAGCGTTTTTGCAGCTTTGGACCGGCACCAGTAAGGTCGTCACGGTCTATAGCCAAGGAGTCAATCAATCCTCCTCCGGTGCGGATAAGGTCAACGCGATCCTCAATTGCCATCTTGCGACGGGGCGCATTGGCCAGCCGGGCATGGGGCCGTTTTCTGTGACTGGGCAGCCCAATGCGATGGGCGGTCGCGAGGTTGGCGGCTTGGCCAATATGCTCGCCTGTCATCTGGATATCGAAAACGCCGAGCATCGCACCGCCGTTCGCACTTTCTGGGATGCGCCTGCGATGCCGGTTCAGGCCGGACTTAAAGCAGTTGATATGTTTCGCGCCGTGGGCGAGGGCAAGATCAAGGCGATCTGGATCATGTGCACCAATCCGGCCGTTTCGATGCCGGATGCAAATGCGGTTACGGCTGCGCTTGAGGGCTGTGATTTCGTCGTGGTGAGCGAGATGTTTGGCACCACAGATACCGCCCGTTTGGCTGATGTTTTGCTGCCGGCAACCGGCTGGGGCGAAAAGGACGGCACGGTGACGAATTCCGAGCGCTGCATTTCGCGCCAACGGGCCAGTTTGCCTGCGCCAGGGGAGGCGCGCGACGATTGGCGGATCATTTGCGATGTGGCGCAGCGGATGGGATTTGGCGCAGGCTTTGACTATGCGAACGCGGGCGAGATTTTTCGCGAATATGCCGCCCTTTCGGGGATTGCGGGCAAGCTTGGGCGGGATTTTGACATCTCCGCTTTGGCCGAACTGACGGACGGCGAATATGCCGATCTCGCGCCGGTAGTCTGGCCCGTTTCGGCGGTGCGCGCGGGCGGACGCTTCTTTGGCGACGGGCGATATTTTACCGCCAATGGACGGGCGAAAATGCTGCCCCTAAAAGCCCGTGGCCCGGTTGAAAAACAAGGGCGCAAATATCCTTACCGGCTCAATACCGGCCGCGTTCGGGATCATTGGCATACCATGACCCGGACCGCAAAATCGCCCCGCCTAAGCCAGCATTTGGCCGAGCCATTCTTGGAAATTCATCCCCTTGATGCGGCTGATCTGGGGCTAGAACCTGCCAGCCTTGCGCGGCTGGAAAGCCCTTATGGGCAAGCGATCCTGCGGGTATTGATCTCCGATAAAGTGCGGCGCGGCGATGTCTTTGCGCCGATGCATTGGACAGGCGAGACTGCCCCCACAGGGCGCATTGATGCGCTTGTTGGTGGGCATGTTGATCCGGTCTCTGGCCAGCCGGAAAGCAAGGGCGCGGTTGTGAAAATTGCGCCGATGGGCGCGGCTTGGCACGGGTTTGCGATCTGCGCGAATGACTTGGATATAGAGGCGAGCTATTGGGCCAAAGCGCGCGCGCGTGGCGGCTGGTGGGCGGAATTGGCCTGCACCGAGACGCCTGAGGATTGGGAGGCCTATGCGCGGGCGCTCTTTGGTTTTGGCGCTGCGGTTGAGGCGCTGAGTGTGATTGATCCGGCGCGCGGCATTGCGCGGCTGGCATTCTTTGAAGAGGGGCGTTTGATCGCGGCGTTCTTTGCCTCGCCCGAGCCTGTCGCAGTTGCGCGTTCGTATCTTTCGGGCCTGCTGGCGGATGAGATTGGCGCGCAAGTTTTGGCCGGGCGCCCGGGCGCGGATATGCCCGATCCCGGTGCGACCGTTTGCGCCTGTTTTGATGTGGGGATCAACACGATCATGAACGCGATTGAGGGCCAAGGCTTGGCCAGTGTTGACGCGATCGGCGCGGCTTTGCAGGCGGGTACGAACTGCGGTTCTTGCAGGCCAGAGCTGGCGGCGCTTTTGCTCAATATTCCTCAAAAAGAAGCCGCTGAATAGGGCGGTAATACAGCGATTTTTCGCGAAACTGCCGCCAAACTTCCCGCGATACGCCGCTTTTGTGCCGCTTTCGGCCCCTAGATTAAGAGATGGGGATCAAAGGAGAACGTTATGGGATTTTTGCAAACGGTAATGAATTCGGGCGGTGCCACGGGCCTTTTGGCTGTGATCCTTCCGGCTGCGATTGGCGTTTTTTTGATGTTGATTGCGGTTGCCTTTTTGGTGATCTCGCGCGGCCAAAAGCGCGCGAATTTGCAAGCGGCTGAGACGCAAATTCCCGAGGTCGTCCTGCCTGCGGGCACCCAAGAAGTGCAGCGCGCTAAGCGGGCATGGGCTGCGCCGGTTGCCAAAAAGAATGTGCTGGATCGGGCAATTGCCCTTTTGCCGAGCCGCTCACAGCGCCGCACAGATCCGTTTATCAATCGTCTTGAACATCTTGCTTAAGCGCGGTCCAAGTCGGGCTTAGAAATCAACCGTCACGCCAGGCAAGTTCAGCGATTTCATCAGATCACGCAGCTCTTGGCGGGCGGCAACATTTGAGATGTTCATCTGCAAAACGCCGACGTCCTTGAGATCAAGCAAGGTGAGGCCGCGCGGGAAAAGCTCGCGGAAAATCACCCGCTCGTTAAAGCCCGGAGCGACCCGAAATCCGATGCGGCGCGATAGATCAGCAAGCGCATCACCCATCTTCTTTTTGTTGATCATATTTTGCGCGCCAAGGCGGTTGCGCACAACGATCCAATCAATCGGCTTGAGCCCGGCTTGGGCGCGAAGCTGGCGCGCGTTCCAAACCATTTCGGAATAGACCGAGGGGCCTTTGATCTTGTTGGTTTCACCATCAATATGGGCGAGCAGATCGAAATCGATGAAGCTGTCGTTCATCGGGGTGATCAGCGTATCAGCGAGCGAGTGCGCGACTTGGCTTAACCGTGTGTGCGAGCCGGGGCAATCGATCAGGATGAATTCTGCGTCAGCTTCAAGGCCCGCAACGGCGGCAGAGAGGCGACGATCATAAATGTTTTCGCCTTCATTGAGGCTTTCGCGCTCAATCTCAGGAAGCTCGCGGTATTCGGGCATGGGCAGATCCAGCCCATGTTTTTCGCAAAAACTTTGGCGATTTTCGACATAACGCCCGAAGGTTTTTTGGCGCAGGTCAAGATCAAGGACGCCGATGGAATGGCCCATCCGCGCAAGGGCCGTTGCCACATGCATTGAGACGGTGGATTTGCCCGCGCCGCCCTTTTCATTCCCAACAACGATGATATGCGCCATAGCTGCCTGCCTTCCCGAAACAAAAACGCGCCCCCACTAGGGATGCGCGTTCACTCTATGTTGTGCGAGGGAGTATTGAAAGCACAGGATCGGCGCAAGGGCGCATTGGCTTCAATCTGTGGCCTGATTGCCGGAAACGAAAAACGCCGCCCCCAAAAGGAGCGGCGTTTGATCGCGTACAAAGGTGCGGGGCTTTTAGAAGCCAAGACCGGAGTATTTGTTTTTGAACTTGGAAACGCGGCCGCCAGTGTCCATGAGGCGCGAGTTGCCGCCTGTCCATGCTGGGTGAACCGAAGGGTCGATATCGAGCGACATTTGATCGCCCTCTTTGCCCCAAGTCGATTTCATCTGCACAACCGTACCGTCTGTCATTTTGACGTCGATCGAGTGGTATTCGGGATGGATATCTTTTTTCATCTACCGGCCCCTTATGCGTCTGCGCCGCTGGAGAGCGGCTTGTAGTTGGTAACTTCGGAGATACGGGCAGATTTGCCGCGACGATCACGAAGATAGTAAAGTTTGGCGCGGCGCACACGGCCACGACGTACAACTTCGATGCTTTCGATGTTGGTCGAGTGCAGCGGGAACACACGTTCTACGCCTTCACCAAACGAAATTTTGCGAACTGTGAACGAGCCAGCAATGCCTTTGCCATTCTTACGGGCGATACAAACGCCTTCGTAATTCTGAACGCGGCTGCGTGTGCCCTCGGTCACTTTGTAACCAACGCGGATGGTGTCACCCGGTTTGAAATCTGGAATGTCTTTTGCCAGAGCAGCAATTTGCTCGGCTTCCAGCTGTGCGATAAGATCCATCGCTAATCTCCAATATATGCTCGCGGTTTTTCCACGAAGGTTTGTGCGCCTTAGAGCTCTTGGTCTTCTTCCGGGTCCGCTTGGCCCTTGATAAAAAGGAGCGCCCGCCAGAGATTAGGTCGTCTTTACTTAGTGCCGCCGAGCAAGGGCCAAATCGCGCCGAAGAAAGCACATGTGCCAATGCAAAAACGGTCCGGTGACTGATTCCAATCCCGAACGAGCGGTGTATAGGGGCGAATCGTCAGGCGAGCAAGGGCGGAGTGCTTGTTCGGCGGGGCTGATTTGCGGCCCCCAAGCGTTACTTCTTTGCCTCAAAGGCATCCCACATATCAGGGCGGCGGGTTTTGGTGATTTCGCGGGCCATTTCATCGCGCCATTTGGCGATATTGCCGTGGTGCCCGGAGGCCAAAACCTCGGGTATTTTGTGGCCGCGCCATTCAGCCGGTTTGGTGTATTGCGGGTGTTCCAACAGGCCCGAGGAATGGCTTTCTTCCTCGATGCTTTCAGCATTGCCCAAGACGCCGGGGATAAGCCGGACGGTGGCATCAATCATCGCTTGCGCAGCAATTTCGCCCCCGGTCAAAACGAAATCCCCAAGCGAGACTTCTTCAATCCCGAAGTGCTCAATCACGCGCTCATCAAGCCCCTCAAAACGCCCGCAAATCATCGTGATCCCGCGCGCGCCAGACCAGCGCTGCGCGGTCGCCTGATCAAAGCGCTTGCCGCGCGGTGAAAGGTAAACCAGCGGCCATTCGGCGCGATCTTGGGGGCAGTCACGCATGGTGAAATCAATCGCCTTGCCCATCACATCGGGGCGCAAAACCATGCCCGCGCCGCCGCCCGCCGGGGTATCATCAACATTGCGATGCTTGCCCTCGCCAAAGATGCGCAGATCAACTGGATCAAGCTTCCAGAGCCCTTCTTTGAGCGCTTTGCCCGTCAGGCTTTCGCCCAAAATGCCCGGAAAGGCCTCGGGGAAGAGCGAGATGATCTTTGCCTTCCACGCGCCGTGCAAATCGGGCGTGTTGCGCATCAATTCGCGCGGCGCGCGCGAGGCATTGATGGAAAGTCGCCCGTGGGACTTTTCGAATTTTTTGGGTGTGTCGCTCATGGCTCTTCTTTACGCAATTTTCGCGCCATGGCCAGCACAAGCTTTTTGGCGTCCTGTGCCTCGTCCTTGGACAGCTCGGAGCGGTTGATCTCAAGCAGGGCCTCGGCCACGTCATCGCCAAGATGGGCATTGGCCGCGCCTTTATGGGGGATGATCTGGGCGCGCAGCTCGGGCGAGATTTCCAGCAGATCAAGCAGGGGTGCGGTGGGGCCAAGCTGGCCGGTTGCGGCCTCAAGCGGGGCGGTGAAAACGGGCGCGGGGGCGACGGCTTTGCGGATTTCCTCAACGGCGGCATTGAGATCGGCAGAGCCTGCATAGGCTTTGGCATAATTTGCCAATGTGCGCGTGATACGTGTGGCTCTTAGATGCTGCCAGTAGCTCGAGCGCAGCCAAGGCGCGGCATCGCGTGTGGTGAAGAGGTATTTAAGATCAATGGGTTGCGGCAATGTGTTGGCGAGGGCGGCATTGATCAGCCCCAAAATTTGCGGCGTGGCCTCGCTGTAATCCGAAATGCCGTGGCGGCCCGGAATATGGCCGGCAAGATCTTCGGTGCTGATGCAAATGGGGCGGGGATCACCCGCGTCAAAGCTTTGGGCAAGGGCCGTAGCGGCGCGGGTGATCGCTTGCGCTTGTTCGGGCATGGGCAGGCGGGAAAAGGCGCGCGCGGCATCTGTCAGGGGCGCAATATCGGCGCGAAAAAGGACGCGCACTTCGCCTGCCAAAAGGGATGCATTTTCGTGCAGCGTTTTTTGGATGCTGGTCGTGCCAGTTTTGTGAAAGCCCGCGTGGATCACGATTTTCAGCGGCGCACTCACGGCTTAGCTTTCCTCAAACAGGCCTTCGGGCGGATCAGCGATGATGCGACCAGAGGCAAGATCGACCGTCGGCACGGCGGCGCGGGTGAAGGGCAAAAGCACCGTATTGCTATGGCCGGGGGCGTGAATTTCGAGCAGGTCCGCGGCGCCATGATTTTGCACGGCTTTGACTTTGCCAAGGCTTTTGCCGCCCGTATCAAAGACCTCAAGGCCGATCAGATCGGCGTGATAATATTCGTCATCGGGTAGGGACGGCATGGCAGAGCGATCGGCAAAAAGGGCAACGCCGCGCAAGGCATCTGCCTCTTCTTTTGTGCGCAGGCCTTCGATTTTTGCGGTGAAACCGGCCTTGATCGGACGGCCCAAGGTGATCTCAAAGCTGCGGGTCCCATCCTCGGAATAAAGCGTGCCATAGCTGGTGATGTCTTCGGCAACAGCGCAAAAGCTTTTGATCCGGGCTTGGCCATCGGTGCCGTAAGATCCGGCAATGGCGCCGACGCAGATGCGATCAGTTTCGTTCATTCGGAGCCTCGTAATGCATTGGAAATAATGGTGAAATCAGACTCAGAAACGTCAAAGAGAGAGCGGCGAAAGGCCATGCCCCAGCTTTGTTTGTTGCGCACGAAAGAGAGATCTTCGAGCAATGGGCGCACAGGGAAGGGGCGAACATCTTCGTAATCCGCAGGGCGCATGAAGGGGCAAAAATCTGTTCCGGGCATGGATTTGGTGCCAACCGGGCCGGTGACTTTGCCCAAAGCGACAAAGGCCTGAACCGGCGCGCCCTCCATTTTATCGCGGGGCGCGTAATAGATGAATTCGTCCCCGATAGAGAGCCGCTTGATGGCGGATTCTTTGCCATGGGAAAAAGCGCAGAAGCCAGCAGATTTGCCGGCTTCTACATGCATCTGGTGGGCGACGCCGATCCAGTATTTCTTGATCTGATCCATGCAAATGGGCCCAATTATTGCGCAGGGTTTAGACAGTATCCTGCGCTATCATAGACCCCGCCTGCATGTTCGCAACGCCCCTCTTGCAGGAACCGCTCGGTCTTGAGACCGGCAGCGATTCCTGCGCCAAAGACGAGTATGAGCATCAGGCGAAACATGGCATCTTTTGATCGATGCGCTGCTTATTCAGCGGCTGCTTCGTCAGCTTTTGCTTCTTCAGCAGGGGCCTCAGCGGCCGCTTCTTCAGCAGGTGCTTCTTCAACAGCTGGCTCTTCAGCGGGTGCTTTTGCTGCTTCGGCCGCCTCGGCTGCTTTTGCGGCTTTTTCTTCAGCGCGCTCCAAAGCTTTTTTGCCTGGCTTGGCTTTGTTCGGGTTGTTGCGCTCTTTTTTCTCGATAACGCCAGCAGCTTCGAGCATGCGGGAGATACGGTCTGTTGGTTGCGCGCCTTCACCGAGCCAATGCTTGATGCGGTCGATGTCCATTTTCACGCGCTCTTCGCTGTCTTTTGGCAGGAGCGGGTTATATGTGCCGAGTTTTTCGATGAAACGGCCATCGCGTGGCATCCGGCTGTCGGTTGCTACGATGCGATAAAAGGGGCGTTTTTTGCTGCCGCCGCGGGCGAGACGAATTTTCATAGCCATGATGGTATCTCCTAATTAGGCTTTAATCGTAAGGGCTTATGCCCCGTTGTTTCGGTTATTCTTGGTGTTGTTCGTGATGTTTTATGACTTCCTGAATGATGAACTTCAGGAAAGTCTTCGCGAATTCGGGATCGAGATCGGCGCGTTTTGCGAGATCTTCGAGGCGGGTGATCTGGGCGGCTTCGCGCGCCGGATCAGAGGGCGGGAGCGCGTGTTCTGCCTTGAGGCGGCCCACGGCTTGGGTGTGTTTGAAGCGCTCGCCCAGCGTATAGACGAGGATCGCATCGAGGCGATCAATGCTTTCGCGGTGGCCTTTAAGGACCTCGGCGGCGCGGGTTGTATCATTGCTCATGAATAGGCCTCCATGCCACCATCTGCATCGCGCCAATCGGCGGCCGCGTGGCGGTAAACCTGTAGATTTTTTTGTTTCGGGCCTTGGGCTTGCGCGTCGATTTTCGCGCCGAGGCGTTCGGCCAATTTGATCGAGCGGGCGTTGTTTTTGTCGATGTAGCTGACAGCGCTTTCCCAGCCCAGATCGTTGATCGCGTGCTGTAATGTGGCGCTGGCGGCTTCATAGGCAAAGCCATGGCCCTCGGCGTTTGGATACATCATCCAGCCGATTTCTTTTTCCGGCCAGCCGGCAGGGAACCATGGGCCGACGAGGCCGATGGGCGTATCTTCCGCGTCTTTGAGGCAGACGGTGAACATGCCCCAGCCGCGAATTTCCCAATGGCCGATCTCTGTGGCAAAGGCGCGCCAAGCATCGTCCGCGCGCATAACTTCGATGTATTTTGCGCGTTCTGAGGAGAAGAAATCAACGTAAGCCGCGGTATCGCGCGCGTCTGGTTTGCGCAGGATCAGGCGATCGGTTTCAATGCGGGTGAGGCTCATGATTGGGCCTCGTTTGAATTGTGTTTGGCGCGCATCTCTTTTGGCGCAGCGTTTGGGGCTGCGCTCAGAGATGAGTATTTGGGCCAAGAAAAAGTCATGCTATTTCTTTTTTCCAAAGCCGGAGAGGCCGGGGGGCAGGGCGCCGCCGCCAAGGCCGGGGAGGCCGCCGCCGGGCATTTTTGCGCCCAAAGCTTTGGCCGCTTCTTCCATGGCTTTTGGATCGTTCATGTCGGGCATGCCGCCGGGCATTCCGCCTTTACCCATCATGCCCTTCATCGCTTGTTTGAGCATGCCGCCTTTGCCCATCTTGCCCATTTTCTTCATCATATCAGCCATTTGGCGATGCATTTTGATGAGTTTGTTGAGGTCGGAGACATCAAGCCCTGCGCCTTTGGCGATGCGCTTTTTGCGGCTGGCTTGAAGGAGGGCGGGGTTGGCGCGCTCTTTCTTGGTCATTGAGTTGATCAGAGCGACCTGGCGGCGGAAGATCGTATCGTCCATGCCGCTTTCGGCCACTTGTTTGGCCATTTTGCCCATGCCCGGCATCATGCCCATGATGCTTTCCATGCCGCCCATTTTGGCCATTTGTTCGAGCTGCCCTTTAAGATCGTTCATATTGAACTGACCTTTTTGGAAGCGGCGCATCATGCGTTCGGCTTGTTCGGCCTCGATGGTTTCTTGGGCTTTTTCAACGAGGCTGACGATATCGCCCATGCCAAGGATGCGGCCTGCGACGCGCTCGGGGTGAAATTCCTCGATCGCGTCCATCTTTTCGCCAAGGCCGACGAATTTGATCGGCTTGCCGGTGACCGCGCGCATTGAAAGGGCTGCACCGCCGCGGCCATCGCCATCCATACGGGTCAGCACGACGCCGGTGATGCCGACTTTCCCATCAAATTCCGCCGCCACATTGACCGCATCTTGGCCCGTGAGGCCATCAACAACGAGCAGTGTTTCGCGCGGGTTGGCGATATCGCGGACCGCTTGGACCTCGTCCATCAGCACTTCGTCGATATGCAGGCGGCCCGCCGTATCAAGCATATAGACGTCGTAGCCGCCCATCGTTGCCTGTTGTTTGGCCCGTTTGGCGATATCGACAGGCTTTTGGCCGGCCACAATCGGCAGGGTATCCACGCCGATTTGCGCGCCAAGTACGGCAAGCTGTTCCATCGCGGCCGGGCGATTGACATCGAGCGAGGCCATGAGGATGCGCTTGCCGCTTTTCTCTTTGAGGCGTTTGGCGAGTTTGGCGGTTGTTGTGGTTTTACCCGAGCCTTGCAGGCCGACCATCAGGATCGGGGCGGGGGCGTTATCAATCTTGAGCTCGCCGCGCGCCGCATCATCGCCCGCCAGCACATGCACCAGCTCATCATGGACGATTTTGACGACCTGTTGGCCCGGCGTCACCGATTTGGTGACCGATTGGCCTGTGGCTTTGTCTTGGACCGCTTTGACGAAATCGCGCGCAACAGAGAGAGAGACATCGGCTTCGAGCAGCGCCACGCGGACTTCGCGCAGGGCCGTTTTGACATCATCCTCAGACAATGCGCCTTGTTTGGTAAGCCGATCAAAGACGCCAGAGAGGCGGTCGGACAGATTCTCAAACATGCTCTTTGGCTCCTATGCCATTTCACTCTGCCCCGACATATAAGAAGGGACCGCTCAAACGCCAACAACACCAGTGGGCGCAACGCGCTGACTGGTGGCGATCCTGCATATATCAGGACCGGAAGTGTAAACGGACTTCCGGGGTTGGGCGGGATGTAGCCTTCGGGCGGGGGGGAGTCAAGTATTGCAGGCCTTTGGTTGCGCGTTTGCAGGCTCGGGGCCAATGTGGCGCAAGGTAAGAGGAGTGCTGGCATGCGCAAGGGCGTGATTTATGTAGCGACGGGGCGCGATTATATAGCGTTGGCTGTGGCGTCGGCGGTGAGTTTGCGCAGCGTTGAGCCGGGGATTGCGATTGATCTGTATACTGGCGATCCGGGCGCTGCGGGGTTGGAGGTGTTTGATCAGGTGCATCCTGTGCCGGTTGATCATGCGCGGGCCAAGCTGGAATGTATGGCGCTAAGCCGGTTTGAGCGGACGCTGTTTTTGGATGCGGATACGCGCGTTGTTGGGCCTTTGGGGGATTTGTTTGATCTGTTGGCGCGGTTTGACCTCGCCATGGCGCATGATGTGCGCCGCGCCTCTGATCTGATCCAAGCGGGGCATGTGGCCACGCCCTATGCCTTTCCGCAGCTTAATTCGGGCGTGGTTTTGTATCGCCGCTCGGCTGAGATGCTGGCGTTTTTGGGCGAGTGGGCGCGGCGCTTTCATGCGAGTAGGGATGCGCGCGATCAGATCGTTTTGAAAGATTTGCTCTGGGAAAGCGATCTGCGCTTTTACGTTTTGCCGCCGGAATTTAACTTGCGCCGGATGCCGATGTTAGACGCTTGGGAGCCCTTGGATGCGCGCCCTACCGTGCTGCATTCGCACCGCTTTATGGATCATATGCGCGGGGCTGGGCCGCAGATTTCGGACCTTGGCGCATTGATCGCGGCAGAGCGGGCGGCGCTGAAAGCGGAGTGGGCGGATGTTGAAGCCGGGAGCGATCCGATTGGGCGCTTTGCTTTGGCGCAGGCGCAAATAAAGGCGCGAGAATAGGCGTTTCTGTGCGCTGATGCGGGATTTTGCGCGAAATTTCTTGCCTTGGTGCGAAATGATCTTGCGCTGATGAACGTGAGAGGCATAACTGAGGCCTTATTGTTTATGAATGCACAGTTAGGCGCGCAGAATGGCTTTGGACAATTGGGATGAAATTCGCACGGCTTATCAGGTCGCGCGACGTGGAACAGTGAGCGGGGCGGCCGAGGCGCTTGGCGTGCATCATGCAACGGTGATCCGCCATGTGGATGCGCTTGAGGCGCGCCTTGGGGTGAAGCTGTTTCAGCGTCATGCGCGGGGATATACCTCGACAGAGGCGGGCACGGATCTGTTTGGTGTGGCGCAGGCGACGGAGGATCAGTTTACCCAATTGGTCAGCCGGATCCGTGGGCGCGGTGAGGCGGTTTCGGGCGATCTCGTGCTGACCTCATTGCCGGGGATGGCCAAGCTGTTGACGCCGGTATTGGCGGATTTTCAGGCCGAGCATCCAGACGTTATCATTCGCTATTTGACCGATACGCGGGTGTTTCGGCTTGAATATGGCGAGGCGCATGTGGCGATACGGGCGGGCAATGTGCCGCAAGAGCCGGACAATGTTGTTCAGCCGTTTTATCGCCAGCATATGGCGCTTTATGCGCATCGCGATTATTTGGAAAAGCATGGGGTTCCGGGCGATGATGAGGCGCTGAAATCGCATTATTTCGTTGGCAGTGACTTTGAAGACAGCCGCGCGCCGTTTGATATTTGGATGCGCGAGAACATCGCCCGCGAGCAGGTGATTTATCGCACCGCTGGCGTTGAGGCGGGATATTGCGCGGTAAAACAAGGGGTTGGCATCGGGTTCTTGCCGATGTGGTTGGCCAAGCGCGATCCTGATTTGGTTGAGGTGATGCCGAGCCGCGAAGAATGGGTCGGGCCGAGTTGGATTGTGACCCATGTCGATTTGCACCGCACGCCCAAGGTTCAGACCTTCCTTGCCTTTCTGAAAGAGCGCGCAAAAGAGTGGCCTTGCGCGAATGCGCGGTAAGGGTATTGCGCGAATGCGCGGTGAGGATATTGCGCGAATGCCTGAGGCGGGCCTGGTTGCGGCGGATGAAAGCAGTGGTTTGGAGCTGAAACGCGAGGCGCGGCGCGGGCATTTTGCGATGCTGGCGTTTTCGGCGCTTGTGGCGGGCTCGTTTTCGCTTGGCGGCATGGTCGCCAATGAGATCGCGCCGATTGCGCTGAATACATTGCGCTTTGCGATTGCCGCTTGCGTGATGGGGGCGCTGGCATTGGCGACGGGGCGTATAAGCCGGGCGACGTTTCGCGCGCCGTGGCGCTATGGGCTGCTTGGCTTTTTCCTCGCGATTTATTTTGTGCTGATGTTTGAGGGGTTGAAGACGGCCGAGCCGGTTTCCTCAGCCGCGGTGTTTACTTTGACGCCTGTGATGAGCGCGGTTTTTGGCTGGATTTTGATGCGCCAGATCACCACGGCGCGCATGGCGCTTGCTTTGGCGATTGGCGGGGCGGGGGCGCTTTGGGTTATTTTTCGCGCGGATTTTGAGGCGCTTTTGGCGTTTCGGATTGGGCCGGGCGAGGCGATATTCTTTTGGGGCTGTATGAGCCATGCGCTCTGGACGCCGCTTTCGCGCTTTCTCAATCGCGGCGAGCATCCCTTTGCTTATACTTGTGCGATGTTGATTGCAGCGTTCTTTATTGTGTTGGCGTATGGCTGGCGGGATATCTTCGCGACGGATTGGACGGCGTTGAGCCCGATGGTTTGGGTCACGATTGCCTATACGTCTTTGGTGGCCGGGTCTGGGACATTCACCTTGATGCAATATGCGACGCTGCGCCTGCCTTCGGCGAAGGTTTTGGCCTATACTTATTTGGCGCCGTCTTGGGTTATTTTGTGGGAGATCGCCTTTGGCAATGGGGTGCCACCGGTTGGGATTTTGGCGGGGCTTGGTTTGACGATTGTCGCTTTGTGGATGCTTTTGAAGGATGAGTGAGTTGTTGAGCGTTGGAGGGGGCTGTCTGCCCCCAGCGCTGCGCGCTTCCCCCGAGGATATTTAGGACAACTGCGAAATCAGGGCGTGAGCTCTGTGTCGAGGAAGCGCTCGAAGGCATCTAGATCGAGCGCCTCAAATTGGCCGAAGCTTTGCATCCAGATGGAGGCGGGGCGCAGGGCTTCTGGTTCGAGTTTGCACCATTTCACCCGGCCGCGTTTTTCCTGCGAGATGAGGCCTGCATTGGCGAGGATGGTGAGATGTTTTGAGATGGCGGCGAGCGACATCTCGAAAGGCTCTGCGACATCCGTTACGGCCATATCATCCTCAAGCAGCATCATCAGGATCGCGCGCCGGGTCGGATCGGCGAGGGCGGCAAAGCTTGTGTCGAGGCTATGGGTCATGGGCGGGGCCTTTGGGCGGCATGGGGCGGAATTGCTTTAGGGATGCGGGTTTTGGCGGCAAAGATCAACCAAATGGTTGAATGTAGGGATTCTGGTTGAAATGAGGAATTGGCGCTGGGCGGCGAGAGCAGGCGCGAAGGGTGTTGATTAAACTTCGTTGTTTTTCAGTAGGTTACGGGGCGATATTTGGCGCGCTTTGCTGGTTGACTTGGGGGGCGTTGGTTTCTAGGTTCGCGCCAAGCTCATGGGGGCAATATTTGCATGATTGATCCAAGCGATAAGGACCGCCTTGCGGCACTGGATGCGCGGATCAAAGCGGCAAAGGGCGGTGCGCCTGCCAAACATGAGAGCGAAGAGCATTATTCGCAGGCCAATATGGCATGGCGCATGGTGATCGAGCTGGTGGCTGGTTTGGGCATTGGTTTTGGAGTTGGATTTGGGCTTGATCGCCTGTTGGGGACGATGCCCATCTTTCTAATTCTGTTCGTGTTTTTGGGTTTCGCGGCGGGCATCAAGACGATGATGCGCACTGCAAACGAGATCCAGCGGAATGCGGCGGGGGCAGCCCCTGCTGAGGATGATAAAGATTAGGGTGCTGCGCGCATCTTGAGCAAAGGAACGGATCGGCATGGGCAAGATACTTCTTATTCTCGCATTGGTATTGGTCGCGATTGCGGCGGTATTGTTGCAGCCTGCGAATTCGGAACTTGCGATCCACCCGATGGATCAGTTCATCGTGACGCCTCTGTTTGGCGGCGATGTGATCCACTGGTACACACCGACAAACGCCACGCTTTGGATGGGGATTGCGGTTCTTGCGCTGATCCTTTTGCTGGTTGTTGGCACACGCGGCCGCGCGATCGTTCCTAGCCGTATCCAATCGGTTGGCGAGCTGGCGTATGGCTTTGTTTATAAGATGGTTGAGGATGTTGCCGGCAAAGACGGCGTTAAATTCTTCCCATATATCATGACTTTGTTCATGTTCATCGTGCTGGCCAACTTCTTGGGCCTTCTGCCGATGTCCTTCACAACCACCTCTCATATCGCCGTCACAGCGATCCTTGCTGGGCTGGTTTTTGTGACTGTTACAGTGCTTGGCTTCGTCAAAAACGGCACCAAGTTTCTGAGCCTCTTTTGGGTTGCTTCGGCGCCGCTGGCCTTGCGCCCGGTTCTGGCAATCATCGAGCTGATCTCGTATTTCGTACGCCCCGTGAGCCATTCGATCCGGCTTGCTGGCAACGTTATGGCGGGTCACGCTGTTA
The DNA here is from genome assembly GCA_047631555.1 of Halocynthiibacter sp. Classification (GTDB taxonomy): domain Bacteria; phylum Pseudomonadota; class Alphaproteobacteria; order Rhodobacterales; family Rhodobacteraceae; genus JBLHZY01. The sequence goes on from JBLHZY010000002.1 coordinate 718,906, forward strand.
TCAAAGTATTTGCAGGCTTTGCCGGTGCGTTGGGGCTGTTTAGCTTCATCCCGATCTTCGCGATCTCGGCGGTCTATGCTCTCGAAGTTCTCGTGGCCTTTATCCAGGCTTACGTGTTCACCATTCTGACCTGCGTGTATCTTAAGGATGCTCTGCACCCCGCTCACTAAGGTCTGAAACCACACTATTTTATTTAATCCATCGTAAGGAGATACGGACATGGAAGGCGATATCGCACAAATGGGTCAATTCATCGGCGCAGGCCTGGCCGCAATCGGTTCCGGCGCTGCCGCTATCGGTGTTGGTCACGTCGCTGGCAACTTCTTGTCAGGCGCGCTGCGCAACCCATCAGCAGCTGCTGCACAAACGGCGACACTCTTCATCGGTATCGCGTTTGCCGAAGCTCTGGGGATCTTCGCGTTCCTCGTTGCGCTTCTGCTTATGTTCGCCGTTTAAGACTTCAGAACCATCCTTACGGCCGGGTGGGGGCGCAACCGCTTCCACCCGGTGTAATTTGGGTCATTGGAGAACGTCATGGCGAACGACACGCAAGCGGCTGATGCCGTAACACATACTGCCGAAGCCACCTCACATGGCGCGGATGCTGCGGTTAACGCGGCCGATGCTGCACATGGAGCTGCTGCTGCTGGCGGGCATGGAGCCGAATCTGTTGGCATGCCACAGCTCGACTTCTCGACCTTCCCCAACCAGATTTTCTGGCTGCTGGTTACCCTAGTTGCCATCTATCTGGTGCTGTCTCGCATTGCGCTGCCGCGGATCGCTTCGGTTTTGTCCGAACGCCAAGGCACGATCACAAGCGATATTTCAGCGGCTGAAGAATTCAAGCTCAAGGCTCTTGAGGCCGAAGACGCTTATAACAAGGCTTTGGCCGATGCCCGCGCTCAGGCGCATGGGATCGTGGCCGAGGCCAAGGCTGAAATGCAGGGCGAGCTGAATGCCGCGATTGCAAAGGCCGATGCCGAAATCGCCGCGAAAGCGGCGGAATCGGAAGTGGCGATCAACGAGATCCGCGCCAATGCAATGGATGCGGTGAAGGTTGTTGCCAAAGACACAGCGAAAGAGATCGTTGCCTCCCTTGGTGGCAAGGCAGATGCCAAAACGATCACCGCCGCCGTTACAGCCCGGTTGAAAGGATGAGCACGATGAAAAACTTCGCAATCGTTGCCGCCCTTTTGGCCGCAAGTCCGGCAGCTGCGGCCTCTGGTCCATTCCTCTCGCTGGGCAACACAAACTTTGTTGTGCTGCTCTCGTTCCTGCTGTTCCTTGCGATCTTGGCTTACTTCAAAGTGCCCGGCATGATCGCAGGCCTTTTAGACAAACGCGCCGAGGATATCACCTCTGATCTCAACGAGGCGCGTGCTTTGCGCGAAGAAGCCCAAACGCTTTTGGCCTCTTATGAGCGCAAGCAAAAAGAAGTCTCTGCGCAAGCGGATCGCATCGTTGCACATGCCAAAGAAGAGGCGCGTCTTGCAGGGATCGAAGCCAATGAAGAGCTGAAGAAATCTATCGCGCGCCGTCTGGCCGCGGCAGAAGAGCAGATCGTTTCGGCCCAAAAGGGCGCGATCAAAGAAGTCCGCGATACAGCGATCAAAGTTGCGATCAATGCAGCGCGCGATGTGATCGCCAAACAGATGACAGCGACAGACGCGAACAAATTGATCGACGAGTCGATCAAAACAGTTGGCGCCAAGCTTCATTAAGCGGCTTTAAAAACTTTAAAGATTTTAAAAACCGGCCTCGAAAGAGCGCCGGTTTTTTAAAGTTTCGGCTCTATCGGCTGGTTTCTTGTTGAAGGCGCAGCTTGGCGATCTCTTCGTTTTGCTCGATCTTGCGCTGATCGCTCAGGGCCGTTTCAACATAGGTCAGATGCGCCTCAACAGCGGCGCGCGCGCGCTTTGGATCGCGGGCCTGAATGGCCTCGTGAATGGCGCGGTGTTGTTCCAGCAAGGCCTCGCGGGTGGTGCGCAATTTGAACATCACAGAGCGGTTGTAAAAGACGCCCTCGCGCAGCAATTCAAACATCGCCCGCATCATATGCAGCATCACAACGTTGTGGGATGCCTCGATGATCGAGAGGTGAAATTCCGCATCAAGCCGGGCTTCGTCCGTAGGATTGCGCTTGGCGTGGGCGGCTTCCATCTTTGCGTAGATCGCTGCAATCGTTGCCAAATCTGCGTCCGAGGCCATATGGGCGGCGCGTTCGGCGGCAAGCCCCTCAAGATCGCGGCGAAAGGCGATGTAGTCAAAAACCGCCTCATCGTGACTGGCAAAAAGCTGGATCAAGGCGGGCGAAAACCCTGTTCCAAGAACGTCCGCAACAAAGATGCCTGCGCCCGCTTTTGTGGTGACAAGGCCGCGCTCGGTCAGCTCTGAAATGGCCTCTCTTAAAGAGGGGCGCGAGACGCCTAGCCGCTCTGCGAGATCGCGCTCAGAAGGGAGCCGTTCGCCAGGGCGCAGAATGCCGCGCAGGATCAGCTTCTCGATCTGATGAACAACAGAATGGCTCAACTTTTCGAGTGTGATCTTCTGAAACGGCATTATGGCTCCTCGCGCCAAATTGGCGATTGGTCAGATTATATGACCGCCAAACGCATTGCTCAATGGCAATCGGGGCATGCTAAAGGCCGGGGATGATGCCCCGGCCTTTGGTCGTAATATTTGTTATATATCAGGTGGTTGGGCGAATAACGATCTCGACCCGACGGTTCTGGGCGCGGCCTTCAGGCGTCAGGTTTGACGTGATCGGGCGATCTTCGCCGGCGCCGTAAGCTCGGACCCGCGCAGTTGAAACACCATTTGCCGTGAGCAATGTCGCAACGGCGGTTGCGCGGCGCGATGAGAGCTCTTGGTTATAAGAGGCCGCGCCGGAATTGTCCGTGTGGCCAATAACATCAACGGTGGTGTCGGGGTATTTTTGCAAGTTCGCCGCGAGGGCGCGCAGATCGCTTTGCAGGCCGTAATTGACGACGGCGCTGTCTGTTGCAAAGAGGATGTCTTGGGGCATGGTGACGATCAACTCATTGCCTGTGTTGACGATTTTGACGTCGTCATTGCCCATATCGCGGCGTAGATCACCAGCTTGTTTATCAAGCTGATTGCCGATCGCGCCGCCAACAGCTGCGCCCAAAGCGGCCCCAACGGCGCCTTTGATGATCGCATCGTCGCCGCCGCGGCTCAGGCCCAGAATGCCGCCAGCAATCGCGCCGGTGATGGCGCCCTGTTTGGCGCGGCTGTCGCCGCTGGCCATATTGGCCGGATCGGTACAGGCAGACAGCGCGAGCGCGCCGGCCAGTGTAAGTGCAGTCGTTGTGCGGATCATTTTGAGAACCTCTTTGGTATTGATAGCAAAGCTTTACCGTAGAGATGGGGGCAAGTGTTCCGATTTGGTAGGGACAATCGCGTGTATGGCGGTATTTCGCTTATGGGGCGCTGGTTTCGACGTCTTTTGCGGGGGCAATTGGGGCGTCGCGGCGGGCGGCTTCGTAGGCCAGCATCGCGCGTTTTACCGGCAGGCCCCAGTGATAGCCACCAAGCCCGCCGGATTTGCGCAAAGCGCGGTGGCAGGGGATCAGCCAGCCGATGGGATTGCGCCCAACTGCCGATCCGACGGCGCGGTTTGCATTGGGGCTGCCGATGGCATTTGCGATTTCAGAATAGGTGGTGACGTGACCCGATGGGATATGCATCAGCGCCTCCCATACTTTGATCTGAAAAGGCGCGCCGATCAGGTGCAGGTCTGTTTGGCCCTTGCTTAGGAGGGCGGCGTTTGCCCAAGGGGCGATCTTTTCGGGGGCCTCTTGATAGGCCGCGTTGGGCCAACGGGCGCGCAGGTCTTGCATGGCCGCCTCGTCGCCGGTTTCCTCGGCAAAGGCGAGGCCGCAAAGCCCGCGATCTGTACCCATGGCAAGGGCTTTGCCAAAGGGGCTATCGAACCAGCCATATGAGATCGTCAGGCCTGCGCCCTTCTGGGCAAATTCGCCCGGGCTCATGGCCTCCCAACGTACGAAGAGATCGTGCAAGCGCCCCGCGCCAGACAGGCCAGAGCTCAGGGCCGTATCAAGGGTGGTGAAATTGGCCTCGATCAGCGATTTTGCATGGTTAAGGGTCAGATATTGCTGAAATTTCTTGGGCGACACACCGGCCCATTTGCTAAACAGACGTTGGAAATGCGTCGGGCTCATTTGCATCTGAGCGGCGAGATCGTCAAGCGAAAGCGGCGCGCCACCAGCGGCATCAATCGCCTCAATCGCGCGGCGCACGATATTGTAGTGATAGCTGCCAGCTTGGGGGCTTTGCGGTGTTTGATCCATGGGGCGAGGATAGCGGCGCGCAGCAATGCGAGCGACCCGTTTTTTGCGCTAAATTTCCGGGGTCAGATTTAGGCGGCCATACGGCGCGCGGCAACCGAGGACCGCGGATGCAGGATTGAGCATTCTTGGGCGTTGAGGCACATGCGCGTGCTGACCCAGCTGTTCAGCTCTGGGCCGATGAGCGCTTCGATTTCGCCGCGGGCTTTGGGGCCCAAAGCGGCCAGAGTTGCGGCGTCTGGAAAGAGGCTTTCGAGCCAGACCCCTTCAGCGAGCATCGTTTGATGGCCGTCCAGAAGCACATGATAGTAGGCGAAATCGGCGGGCAGGGGCGCGGCCTCTGCATAGGCCTCTGCCTCAAATGCAAGATCACGCGCTGAGGCGAGCACTTCGCTATTGCCAAAGTGAAGCTCAATATTGGGCGAGCGCAGAAGGATGCGATGCGCGGGCGCGAGGATCAGGTCATGTTCGGGGCAGGATTTGCCAAAGCCACCAGAGAAAAGGCGGATCGGGGCGGGCAATGATTTTGTCTCGCCTGTGCTGGGCAGGCCAGCGATTTGCGGTGCGGTTCCATCATGGCGCGTTCGACCGGCCCAGATCACCGGCTGAAATCCGGAATCGCGGGTCAAAACCCGATCTCCTTGGCGCAGCCAATCAACCGGGATCGGCCCCTCTGAGGTTTCGATTACAACGCCGGGCCCAAAGCCGGGAAGCGCGGAAAGAAGCGGAGAATCGGTCATGGCACCCTCGAGAAACGTCCCGTTCAGGGTGCTTTGGCAAAGCTAATGGTGGATTAACTGCGCTTGGCCACTTATCTGGGATTTTAGCCAAATGCTGCGCTTGCCCCCGGTTGCGCGCCGCGCTACCAAATCGCCATGGCCAAACAGCTTGATTATCATACGATCCACGAGATCTTTTCGCGATTTGCTGAGGCCGAGCCTGAGCCAAAGGGCGAGCTTGATCATGTGAATGCCTTTACGCTTGTTGTTGCGGTCGCGCTTTCGGCGCAGGCGACTGATATTGGCGTTAACAAGGCCACGCATGCTTTGTTCAAGATCGCCGATACGCCGCAAAAGATGCTGGATCTGGGCGAAGAGGCCTTGATCGAACATATCAAAACCATCGGGCTCTTCCGTCAAAAAGCCAAGAACGTGATCAAGCTAAGTCGTATATTGGCCGAAGAATATGGCGGTGAGGTCCCTTCATCTCGGGCCGCATTGCAAAGCTTGCCCGGTGTGGGGCGCAAGACGGCAAATGTTGTTTTGAATATGTGGTTTAAGCAGCCTGCTCAGGCCGTGGACACGCATATATTTCGCGTCGGCAATCGCACCGGCATTGCGCCGGGCAAAACCGTAGAAATCGTTGAGCGGGCGGTTGAGGATCATATTCCGGCGCCGTTTCAGCATCATGCGCATCACTGGCTGATCCTGCACGGACGCTATGTTTGCAAGGCGCGTAAACCAATGTGCAGCAATTGCCTGATACGCGATCTGTGTGATTTTGAGGAAAAGAACCTATGAGCAAGACTTACCAAGTGGTTGGTATCGGCAATGCGATTGTTGATGTGTTGACGCAGAGCGATGACAACTTCCTTGAGATGATGGGGATTGAAAAGGGCATCATGCAGCTGGTTGAGCGCGAGCGCGGCGAGATGCTTTATGGGGCAATGAAAGAGCGGATGCAGGCGCCTGGCGGCTCGGTTGCCAATACGCTTGCTGGGCTCGGCGCGCTTGGTTTGAAGACCGCGTTTATCGGGCGGGTGCATGATGATGCATTGGGGCGGTTTTATGCGGAGGCGCTCAGGCACGACGGCACTGATTTTCCAAACCTGCCTGTGGCTGGGGGCGAATTGCCCACCTCGCGCAGCATGATTTTTGTCTCCCCTGATGGGGAGCGCTCAATGAATACTTACCTCGGGATTTCGTCCGAGCTTGGGCCGGATGATGTTGCCGATGATGTGGCGGGGCAGGCAAACATTCTGTTTCTTGAGGGATATCTCTACGACAAGCCCAAGGGCAAAGAGGCCTTTGAGCGGGCGGCGCGTTTGTGCCGGGATGCTGGCGGGCTGGCCGGGATCGCGCTGTCTGATCCGTTCTGTGTTGATCGCCATCGCGATGATTTCCGCCGGCTTGTAAAGGATTTGGACTTTGTGATCGGCAATGAGCACGAGTGGAAGTCGCTCTATGAGACGGATTTATCCGAAGCGCTTGAACTGGCTGCGGCTGAGAGCGGGCTGATTGTTTGTACGCGCTCGGGGAGTGATGTGGTGCTGGTGCGCGGCGATGAAGAGGCGGTCGTGCCTGTGCATGAGATCGTGCCGGTTGATGCAACAGGCGCGGGCGATCAATTTGCAGCGGGGTTCCTTTATGGGCTTTCAACGGGGCAGAGTCTTGAGACCAGTGGGCGCATGGGCTGCGTGGCTGCGGCGGAAGTGATTAGTCATTTTGGTGCGCGGCCTGAAGCGGATATGAAGGCGCTTTTCGCCAAAGAGGGGCTGATTTAGCGCCTTAAGTCTCTTTGGTTCTGGTTGCGATCTCGGATGCCTCCGGCGGGGATATTTGTGCAACTGTGAAATGGCTGGAGAGATCGGGCGCGGGGTGCGCTCTGCAAAGGGCTTAGTAGGCCGATTTGCAGAGCGACTTCACAGTTGACGGTCATCGGCTTCCCAGCCTGTACCGTGCCTTTAGTCAAACCCAACGTGGTTAATAAAGGCTGAAGTTTCGGCTTCACAGTTGGGAAAATATCCCCGGGGGCTTGCGCAGCAAGTGGGGCGGGTAGCCCCTCCACGCTGCGGATCTGTGGCCCCGGTTTTGTTTGGTTCAATCGCCGAGTTTGGCGTGTACCTCATCTAGATCGATTTCGCCGATGGGCAGTTTGTTGCCCGGGTTTTCGAAATCATATTTGAACAAATTGAAATCACGTTTGTAGATTTCATAAATCAAATGCATCGACAGATCGTCGAAGTAATCCTCAACGGGGTGGGCGCGTTTGGGGCCGTGGCCTTCGGATTCGTTGAAGCGCGGGATCGTCGCGAGATCGATTGCATGTTTGGTCTCGATCGCGTCCAAAACGCTCTGCATGCCGTCATTAAATGTCTCTGTGTAGACGATTTTATCGTAGCGCCCACCGTTGACGATAAAGGTGCTTACATGGCCGGACATCGCGGACCAGTGAATGTCGGGATCCATCGGCTTGCGCCAGCGAATGGTATCGCGCGCAAAGAGGAGGAAGCGGCGGAAGCTTTGGATTTGATCGAATTCGAAGCCGTTCTCCGGCTCGCCGGTTTCGATCCCGTATTTCTGCATCAACAGCGGGACGAGATTGCCGCGATAGCGTTTGCCGTTGCGCTGAATGCCGCAAATTTTGTCAAAGAAGCTTGAGAGGATGCGGGTGTAGGGGTTGCGCACGCAGGTAAACGCATAAGAGCTATGGGTTTTGACCGCGCGCTCGATCAGTGGCTGACTGTCCTCTAGCGCCCATTTATGCAGCCCGCCTGTGGCATCATGGATGTCGCCATCGAAGAACTCGCCCTGATCCGAATAATACATGATCTGCCCAATGGTCGAGCAGGCGCACTTTGGCACCACCCGATAAACCACGCTTTCGCTTTCCGTCATCCATGTGCCGGGAAAACCCATATGCAACTCGCCTCCATGTCGCCGGGCGGCGATTTGCCGCCCAGTCTCTTATTAAGCAGAAAAAAGCAAATAATCTCTGTTTATTCAATGCTTGTTCACGCTATCTATGCGAACAATAACGCCAAATTCGAGGTAAATGTTTCCAAAATGGCAAAAATCGCCTTTATCTTGCTTTGCCACAAGGACCCCAAGGCAATTATCCAGCAGGCCGAGCGGCTTACTGCTGTGGGTGATTGCATGTCGATTCACTTCGATGCAAGCGCGAAAAAGGAGCATTACCAGCAGATTCGCGCAGCACTTGATAAAAACCCAAATGTGACGTTTGCCAAGAAACGGATCAAATGCGGCTGGGGCGCTTGGAGCCTCGTTCAGGCGACGCTTTATGCGGTTGAGGCGGCAGAGCAGGCCTTTCCGCGCGCGACGCATTTTTACATGCTTTCTGGCGATTGCATGCCGATCAAAACGGCCGAATCCGCGCATGAGTTTCTAGACAATAACGACGTCGATTATATCGAGAGTTTCGATTATTTCGAAAGCGACTGGATCAAAACCGGCATGAAAGAAGAGCGGCTGATCTATCGCCACTTCTTCAATGAACGGTCGCAGAAATGGCGGTTTTACGCGAGCTTCAATTTGCAGAAGCGTTTTAATCTGACCCGCGAAATTCCGGCGGATTTACAGATTATGATTGGCTCGCAGTGGTGGTGTTTGCGGCGGCGCACGATTGAATGGATTTTGGATTTTACCCGCAATCGACCCGATGTGATGCGCTTTTTTCGCACGACCTGGATCCCTGACGAGACCTTCTTTCAAACTCTCGTGCGCCATCTGATTCCTGAGCATGAAATTGAAGGGCGCACGCTGACGTTTTTGATGTTTTCGGAATACGGGATGCCGGTGTCGTTTTACAACGACAGCTATGATTTATTGCTCAGCCAAGACTTTCTTTTCGCACGCAAAATCAGCCCGGAGGCCAAGGAGCTTAAGCGGCGATTGGGCGCGCTTTACGCCTCAAAAGATGTCGAGTTCCAGATATCAAACGAGGGGCGTTCGCTTTACAAATTTCTGACCGGGCGCGGCCGGGTCGGGCGCAGATTCGCGCCGCGTTTTTGGGAGACGGAAAGCACCTTGGGGCGCGAGCGTGAGTTGATGATTATTACGTGCAAGAAATGGCACGTGGCAAAGCGTCTTTTGGGCGCGATCAAGGCGCAGGTTGATGTTCCGGCGATTGAATATTTGTTTGATGAAGAGAGCACCGAGCTGCCGGATTTGGGCGGCATTCAGACCACGCTTGGCAAGCGGACGCGCCACAGACGGGCCTTGATGCGGATGCTGTTTGATTACTTTGATACGGATCGATTGATCGTCTGCCTTGATCCTAACAACATGGATTTGCTCAAGGATTTCTATTCGGATCGCTCGCGCACCAAACTGCTGGAGATCGAGTGCGATTTTAGCGACGAGTATCTTTTGGGCCATGCTAAGCGCGTCGGCCTTGCGGGCGAACGCACCCCGCCTGAGACGATTGACCGCCTCTTGCCGACCATCCGAGGCGATGTGATTTTTGAGAGCGACCGGATGCGCGACGCAGAGTTTGAGCATTTCTACCGGCTGCGCGAAACGGACTCGCCACAAATGAATGCGATCAAGCTCGCGCGCTTTCTGGACATTCCCGAAGATGTGGCGTTGTCTCTGGCGCAAACTGATCACCTGTTTGCCGATTAAGGAGCCGAACATATGTCTTTTGAGTATGACGACGAAAACATCTTTGCCAAAATTTTGCGTGGCGAGATCCCGAATAAGACCGTTGTGCAAACAGATCATACGCTGGCCTTTGAGGATCTTTATCCTCAGGCGCCGCACCATATTCTGGTGATCCCAAAGGGCGAATATACCTGTTTTGATGATTTTTGTCAGAACGCCACTGCCGAAGAAATTGTTGATTTTCATCGGGTTATTGGCGAAATCTGCGTCGATCTCGGGATTGCGTTGAGCGAGGGCGGCGATGGATATCGCGTGATCTCAAATGCGGGCGAGGCCGGGCATCAGGATATTCCGCACTACCATATGCACATCTTGGCCGGGCGCGATCTGGGTCGGATGGTTAATCCTGCTTAGGCGCTTTTGGAGGATGTGAGGGCGACAAACACATCCTCAAGATCGGGCTCTACGGATGCAACATCGGCGATAATAATTCCCGCTGCGCGTACGGCATCGAGCACGTCATTGGCCGAAGTAATGCCCGTGCGATAGCTCAGCGCAAGCCGGCCATCGCGCCGATCTTCGCGGCTTACTTCGGGGGGAAGCGCGAAATTTGCCGGGGCCATGCCTTGCGGGCGGATCACCAGCGTTTTGGCATCCAGCTGGCCGACAAGCGCGGCCGTGCTATCGCGCGCGATCACTTCGCCATGGTTGATAATCGCGATCTCATCACACATTTCCTCGGCCTCTTCGAGGTAATGGGTGGTCAGAATGATCGTCGTGCCGTGCTCTTCATTCAGGCGGCGCACATTGTTCCAAAGCATCTGGCGAATTTCGATATCGACCCCGGCTGTTGGTTCATCAAGAACAAGGATTTGTGGTGTGTGAACAAGGGCTTTGCCAAGCAGCAGGCGGCGACGCATCCCGCCGGAAAGGGTCCGAGAATAGACATCCGCCTTATCCGTCAGCCCGATCAATTCAAGGATTTCATCGGTGCGACGTTGGCGCTTTGGAACACCGTAAAGCCCGGCCTGAACCTCCAGCGCGCCGCGCGCAGAAAAGAACGGATCAAGATTGAGCTCTTGGGGCATAACCCCGATGGCCGCGCGCGATTGGCGCGGGTTCACATCCTGATCAAAGCCCCAAATATTCACGCTCCCGGCGGTTTTCACCACAAGACCCGCAAGGATATTGATCAGCGTCGATTTGCCCGCGCCATTGGGGCCAAGCAGGCCGAAAATCGCGCCCTTGGGAATCGCCAGATCAACACCGCGCAGCGCTTCTTTGGGCGGCGTGCCGCGACCAGCTCGATAGGTTTTGCGCAAGCCTGTGATTTGAAGTGCGTTTTCGCTCATTGTGGCCTTCTTCCTGCGCTTAGCGCCGCGATCGCCTCTTGTCCGCTGAGGGGCGGAGCTTTATCATGGATGCCAGATTTAGGGTGCATTGCGCGCGGCGGCAAGCCGCAGCAAGGGCCTCGTTTCCGCTTCAATGCCAATAGAGGCCCAATATATGACCATTCAAGCCCCCGAGACCGAGATTGTAACCCAGTGGCGTGTTGCCTGTGATGGCGGCGAAGGGGCTTTGGGCCATCCGCGCGTTTGGCTGCAAATTCCTGAGGATCAGGGTTTTGTTGAATGCGGCTATTGCGACAAGAAATTCGTGCATGAAAGCGCGAAGATGAACGCCGCGAAGTAATCCTACCTTAAAAAATCCGCGAATTGGCGCGCGCTTTTTGCGTGGGCTTGACAGGGCCCTATTTTTCAATCAAACGTTTGATTGAAAAATATGAGAGCCGAGATGCCCCTAACTTTAAGCAGCCCCGATGACAGCCCAACAGCCGCACGGCGCAAACGCGAGATTGCGGATGCGGCGCGTGCCGAGCTTATTGAAAAGGGCGTTGAGGGGCTGCGGATGCGTGCAATTGCTGAACGCGCCGGGATCAATATCGCGACGCTGCATTATCACGCCAAGGGCAAAGAGGGGCTGATTGGCCTCGTTGCGGCCTCGATTGCCGACGATTTCATGGAGCAGCGCAATCGTACACCGCGCGATGATTGGACCGGGCTCAAGCAACTGATCCAAGAGCTGAAAGACTTTCGCGATCTGCGCAATGCCCGCCCGGATATTCATCCCCTTATGGCCTCGCTTTCGCGCCGCGCGCCGAGCGATGCTAACATCGCCCAATTTATTGACCCGATGAATGCCGCATGGGAACGCAAACTTCAGGCAATCATGGAACGGGGGCGCGCGGACGGCAGTTTGCGCGCGTCAATCGATCCGCTGGCCTCGTCGCGACTCTACATTTTTACGGTGATCGCTGTGGGTAGCCATGGTCGCGATCCCATCGAATTCCCTGCGATTGCTTGCGAACTGCTGCGCGCTTTTGCGATGGACCCAACCCAAAATTTCGAAAGGCTTCTCGATGAGCGCGACAGCTAGTACCCCTCCCGAAGGTGCAATCGATGCGCCCCTCGAAATCCATGCGCAAATTTCTGATCGAAAGCGCTGGCTCGCCATGGGCACGATCCTGGTCGCGCAATTCATGAACCTGATTGACGTCACCATCGTCAACGTGGCTTTGCCCAGCATGCAAAAGGGCCTTGGGGCGACGGAAAGCCAGATTGAATGGATCGTGGCGGGGTATATTCTTGTGGTGGCGCTGATGTTGCTGCCAATGGGGCGCTATGGCGATATTGTTGGACGTAAGCGGTTGTTTTTGCTTGGTGTTACCGGGTTTACACTGGCCTCTGCTTGGTGCGGTTTTGCCGGCTCTGCGGATGCGATGATCGTTTCGCGGCTGTTTCAGGGGGCGGCTGGCGGGGTGATGATGCCGCAAGTGATGGCCATTGCCCAAGAGCTGTTTGAGCCGAAGAAACGCGCCGGTGCTTTTGCGCTTTTTGGACTGACGGCGGGCTTGGCGTCGGTTACCGGGCCGATCCTTGGCGGCTCTCTGGTTACGGCCGATCTCTTTGGGCTTGGCTGGCGCCCGATCTTTTTGATCAACCTTCCAATTGGGATTTTTTGCCTGATTGCGGGGGCGCGTTTGCTGCCGGATATGCCGGGCAATAAGGCGCTGCGCAACGACTGGATTGGCATTCTTTTTGTTGCGGCTGCGATGATCGCTCTGGTGTTTCCGCTCGTGGAAGGGCGCAGCTTTGACTGGCCGCTCTGGTGCTTTGTGATGATGGCCGCGAGCGTTCCGCTGTTTGTTGGCTTTTTCTTCTGGGAGATGCGCCAAGAGCGGCTGAACCGGCCTCAATTGCTGCCCATCTCGCTGCTTAGGGCTTGGAATTTCTCTGTCGGGGCGAGCTTGACGATGGTCTATTTCTCGGCGCTCCCCGCGATGTTCTTGGTGCTGGCGTTGTTCTTGCAAGCTGGGTTTGGCTTTGATGCGCTGCACTCGGGCCTTACGACCGTACCTTTCCCGCTTGGGGTTTTGCTTGGCTCGATTGCCTCGTCTCGCCTTGGCGCGCGTTGGCTGAAAGAGCGGATTGTGACGGGGCTCGTCTTGATGTTTTGCGGAATTTTCTGGCTGCGGCTTGAGGTTATCTCAGTCGGTGATGTGGTTGATCACTGGGCGCTTTTGCCGCCGCTTTTGATCGCGGGGATCGGGCTTGCGCTTTCTATCGCGCCGCTGTTTCAGACGATCCTTGCGGGCGTTCCGGTGCGTGATGCGGGCGCGGGTTCCGGCGCACTTCAGGCGATCCAACAGGCCGGCGGCGCGCTTGGCATTGCCATCGTGAGCCAGATATTCTTCTCGAGCGTCAGCACGGGAATGCAATCTGGGCTTGGGCGGCACAGCGCTTTTCAGGCGGCGATGACGGATGCGCTGATCTATAATCTGTGCGCTTACGCTTTCGTGGCGGTCGGGGCGCTTTTGCTGCGCCGCCCGGCCTATAGCGAAGGCCAAGACCCCAATGCGCCCGTGTTGATCGAATAGGCAAAACGCGGGTCGATTTGACGCCGCTTCCCATGGCCAATGCCCGCGCGGTTCGCTAACCTGCGCGGGCAATCATGGGCAAGGGGCTGGGTATGAGCGAGAGCGGTTTTGGCAAAGGATGTCATCTGCATCTGATCGACGGATCGGCATTTATCTTTCGCGCGTATCATGCGCTTCCGCCACTGACGCGCAAATCCGATGGGCTGCCTGTGGGCGCGGTTTCGGGCTTTTGCAACATGCTGTTCAAGTATGTCGAGGATAACACAGGCCCCGATGCGCCGACCCATGCTGCCGTTGTTTTTGACAAAGGCTCGCATACGTTTCGCAACGATTTATACGATCTCTACAAAGCCAATCGCGACGCGATGCCCGAAGACCTGCGCCCGCAAATGCCGCTGACCCGCGAGGCCACGCGCGCCTTTAATATCGCCTGTCTTGAGCAGGAAGGCTTTGAAGCCGATGATATCATTGCGACTTTGGCCTGCCGTGCGCGCGATGCTGGCGGGCGGGTGACGATCATTTCCTCCGACAAGGATATGATGCAGCTTGTTGGCGGCGGCGTTGAGATGCTGGACGCGATGAAGAACAAGCGCATCGATGTTGAGGGCGTTGAAGAGAAGTTTGGCGTCGGGCCTGAGCGGGTCGTTGATGTGCAGGCCTTGGCGGGGGATGCTGCTGATAACGTGCCCGGCGCGCCCGGCATTGGGATCAAAACGGCTGCGCTTTTGATCAACGAATATGGCGATCTGGATACGCTTTTGGCGCGCGCCAGCGAGATTAAGCAGCCCAAGCGCCGCGAAAGCCTGATCGACAACGCCGATCAAATTCGTCTTTCCCGTCAGCTGGTTACGCTCGATTGTGATATGGAGTTGGACTATACGCTTGAAAGCCTTGAGGTGCGCGATCCCGAGGTTGAGGCCTTGGTTGAATTCCTTACGCAAATGGAATTTCGCACCATCGTTAAGCGGGCTGCGGCGCGCTTTGGGATTGAAGCGCCCGAGATTCCGGATGTCCCCGCAGGGGCTGGCGATGCGCCTGCTGCCGCGCAACTCCCTTTCGCGCCAGAGACCTATGAATGCGTCTCCGATGCAACGGCTTTGAATAGGTGGATCGCGGCGATTAAAGAGCGCGGCTATGTGGCTTTGGATACCGAAACGACCTCGCTAAACGAGATGGTGGCCGAGCTTGTCGGCATCTCGCTTTGCGTCGAGCCGGGCAAGGCCTGCTACATCCCGATCCTGCATAAATCCTCTGCCGCTGATGATCTTTTTGGCGGAACCGACCTGGCCGAAGGACAGATGGATTGGCGCGAGGTGCGCGATCTTTTGAAGCCTGTGCTTGAGGATACCTCCATTCTCAAAATCGGGCAGAACATGAAATATGACGCTAAGGTTTTTGCCCGCCACGGCGTCAATATCGTTCAGTTTGATGACACGATGCTGATGTCCTATGCGATGCATGCGGGCCTGCATAATCACGGGATGGATGCGCTGAGCGAGCGCTATCTGAGCCATAACCCGATCCCGATCAAATCCCTTTTGGGGACAGGCAAATCCGCGATCACCTTTGATCGTGTGCCTGTTGATGAGGCGGTGAAATATGCTGCCGAAGACGCCGATATCACCCTGCGCCTTTGGCAATTGTTCAAGCCCAAGCTGCACCGCGAGCAGGTCACCACAGTCTATGAAACGCTTGAGCGCCCGCTATCGCCGGTGCTTGCGCGCATGGAGATGGCCGGGGTCTTGGTCGATCGCGATGTGCTCAGCCGGATGTCGAATGCTTTCGCGCAAAAGATGGCCGGGTTTGAGGCGGAAATTCACGAGCTGGCGGGGCGTTCTTTTAATGTGGGCTCGCCCAAGCAGCTTGGTGAAATCCTCTTTGATGAAATGGCGCTTCCGGGCGGCAAAAAGGGCAAAACGGGCGCCTATGCAACGGGCGCAGATGTACTCGAGGATTTGGCCGCCGAGGGGCATGATCTGCCCGCACGGGTGCTTGATTGGCGACAGTTGAGCAAGCTCAAAAGCACCTATACAGATGCGCTGCAAGAACACATTGATCCTGACACTGGGCGCGTGCACACCTCCTATGTGCAGACCGGCGCCAACACGGGCCGCCTTGCCTCAACCGATCCAAACTTGCAAAATATCCCGGTGCGATCTGATGAGGGGCGGCGCATTCGCGAGGCTTTTATCGCGCCTGAGGGCAAGAAGCTGATCTCGCTTGATTACAGCCAAATTGAGCTTCGAATTTTAGCACATGTGGCGGGGATTGATGCGCTTAAGCAGGCGTTTCGTGAGGGCCAAGATATTCACGCGCTGACCGCATCAGAGATGTTTGATGTGCCGATTGAGGGCATGGATCCGATGATCCGCCGCCAAGCAAAAGCGATCAATTTTGGCGTGATTTACGGCATTTCCGGCTTTGGATTGGCGCGCAATTTGCGCATTCCGCGCGCCGAGGCGCAGGGGTTTATTGATCGCTATTTTGAGCGCTTCCCCGGCATCAGAACCTACATGGACGACACGATCGCCTTTGCCAAAGAGCACTCTTATGTGCAGACGTTATTCGGGCGCAAAATTCACACGCCCGAGATCAATGCAAAGGGGCCGCATGCGGGCTTTGCCAAGCGCGCGGCGATCAATGCGCCTATTCAGGGCGCGGCGGCAGATGTGATCCGGCGGGCAATGATCCGCATGGAAGATGCGATTGCGGACCTGCCCGCGCGCATGCTTTTGCAGGTTCATGATGAATTGATTTTTGAGGTCGACGAAGATCACTGCGACGCGGCGATTGCAGTGATCCGCGATGTGATGGAAGAAGCGGCGGAGCCTGCGATTAAGCTTGATATTCCGCTGACGGTTGACGCAGGTATTGGCGATAATTGGGCGCAAGCGCATTAGGCTAAAAGCTTTTGCTTGTGGCGTGTTTGCCGGGCCAATTTTGGGCCGTTTGTGAAAAGGGTTTCAGTGGCTAACGCCGCCGCAGCCCGCGCTTTTCTTGGATTTCATAAAACCGTGCGAGCGTCTTGTCTTGTTCTAGGCGAAAGGGCGCGCCTTCAATGGGATTTTCAATGCGATCTATGCGGAACATTCTGAAATCATTGCGCAATTCACACCACCCAACGACTGTCCAGACCTTACCCCAGAACCAAAGCCCAAGCGGGCGGATGGTGCGTTTGGTGCTGGCAGCGTCTTCATCGAGGTAGTCGAAGGATATACGCAAGCGGTTCTGGGCGGCTGTTTCAAAGCGGTCGATATTGGCGCGCGTTTCCGGCGTTACGGCACCCATTTCCAACGTATGGATGGGTACAGACGAGGCGGCATCGCGCAGGCCCTCGGGCAGAACGCTTTCGATTTTGATCAGCGCTTCTTCGGCCGCCAAAGACATCGCTGCGCCGCCAAAACTGCGCAGGATGCGCGCGCCTGCGACAAGGGCGGTGATCTCGGCTTTTGAGAACATCAGCGGCGGAATATCATAACCTGCGCGCATGATATATCCGACACCTGCCTCGCCATCGATGGGCACGCCAGAGCCGATAAGATCGGCAATGTCGCGGTAGATTGTGCGCTCGGAGACTTCGAGCTTTTCCGCAAGGATTTGTGCGGTGGTCAGCCGACCGCCCCTTAGGTATTGGACGATTTGAAAGAGGCGATCGGCGCGGCGCATGGGCTTATCCGTTGGCTTGGAACAGGCCGATGCTATTGCCATCGAGATCATTTGCGTAGAGATATTTTCCCGCAGGGATCGGGATTTCTTGATCTGTGGCTGTGCCGCCTGCTTTGACAAGGCGCGCGCGGGCCTCTTGGATGCTGTCAGGTACGATCATGTGGATGGTTGGGCCGCCCTTGACGGATGTGCCTTCGTAGAGGTGGCCAGACACGCCTGCGCCGGGTGTTTGCGTGGGAAATACGGCCATTGGCATAGGCCCCATATCGCGCGTTACTTTCATGTCGTAGCCGAAAACTTCGCCATAGAATTTGGCCGATTTTTCGATATCGGATACGGGGATTTCGATCCAGACGACGGGGTCTTTTGGTGCATGTGTCATGTCATTCTCCTATTTGATTCGCGGGATGCGATGGAGCCTTAATGACACAGGGCTCCTGACAGCATTCTGTCAGGAGGGTTTTGGGGCGCACGAATTTGTTGGCAAGTCTGTCGGGCGCTTAGGGAAGCCAATCAAGCCCGTCTTCGGTATTTTTGCTTGGTGTGTATTCGGCGGAAACGAGGCCTTTGTACCCTTGCGTATCGAGTTGGGCGAAAAAGGCTGGATAGTCGATCTTGCCTTTGCGGGGTTCGGCGCGATCAGGCGCGGAGGCAATTTGGATATGGCGGGCACGGTGGCCGTGATCTGCCCAAGCTTTTAGCGCGTCGCCGGTGATGATCTGGGCGTGATAGGCATCAAATTGCAGACCAAGATTGGGGGCGTTTATTTCGTCGAGAATTTCAGCGGCCAGATCGAAGGAATTGAGGAAGTAGCCGGGCATATCAATCTCGTTGATCGGCTCGATTGTCAGGCTTTGTTTGGGGGCTTCTTTGGCGGCCCAGGCGAGATTGCGTTTGTAGGTTTCGCGCGCCACATGACCTTTGGCTTTGCCGGCCATGATGTGCAGATGGCGGACATTTAGCCGCTCTGCGTAGCGCAGGGCGCGGATGAAATCCTTGCGAAAGCGGGCCTCTTCGCCGGGGATGGCCGCAAAGCCGCGATTGCCGCCGGTGTAATTGGGCGGGGGGCAATTGATCAGCGCCATTTGGACGCCCGCCTGCATCATGCGCCGCTCAATCTCGGCGGCGGAATCGTCATAGGGGAACAGGACTTCGACCCATCTAAATCCGGCAATCCGCGCCTCGGCGAAGCGCTCTAGGAAGGGGTATTCCTTGAACAGAAAGGTGAGATTGGCGGCAAATGTTGGCATTTGAGGCTCGGGTTTGAAGATGAGTATTTGGGCAAGGAAAAGCCGAATGGCACGAAATTTGGCGCAGAATGGCGAGAAATGAGGGTTTTGGCGAGGATTTCTGTGGTTTTGCGTTAAGGCAGCTCGGACGCGGGGATGATTGGGAAGAAGGTATCGTTTGAGCGGATGCCAAACCATTCTTGGCCTTCAAAGGGCGCAACACCGCCGATATCAACGAGGCGATAGAAGCTTTTTCGATCAATGCGCGCCTCAAGCCCGGCGCGGATTTCGATATAGGGGGAGGGTTCGCCCGTTGCCTCATCGCGGATCACGCGGATGGGGTGATCTGGACCCGCGGCGGCGCTATCGCCAAGGTTGGTTGTGAAGATGAGGAAGCCGTCTTTTGCGATGAAATCGACGGCGATGAAGGGCGCATCCTCAACCGTGATCCCGACTTTTTCAACGGGTGTAACGAGGAAGAAGGAATCGCCTTCGCGCTTTAGAATGGTCGAAAACAGGCGCACCAGCTCGGGGCGGCCAATCGGCGTTCCCATATAGAACCAAGTTCCATCACGTTTGATTTGCATGTCCAGATCGCCGCAAAACGGGGGATTCCAGCGCTCAACAGGTGGAAGGCCGCCGTATTTGGCGGCTTGGCGGGCGGCAGCGGCGATATTTTCGGCAGAGATCGTCACGGAGAATTGTCCTAATCGGTGTTTTGTCATTTGTGATCGGGGGCGGAAGGCCCTTTAATGGCAGTATAGAGTTAGTTCGGAGGCGAGACCATGCAAAGCGGCGAAAACCTTGTGGCGGATATTGAGGCGCTTGGCGCGCGGCTGGGGGAGGCGAAGGCCTCGATCACGCGGCGTTTCATCGGGCAGGAGCAGGTTGTTGATCTTGTGCTCTCGGCGATGCTTTGCGGGGGGCATGCGCTTTTGATCGGCTTGCCCGGGCTTGGAAAGACGCGGCTTGTGGATACTTTGAGCACCGTGATGGGACTTAATGGCGCGCGGGTTCAGTTTACGCCGGATTTGATGCCTGCGGATATTCTTGGCTCCGAGGTTTTGGAAAAGGGCAAGGACGGCACGCGCAGCTTTCGTTTCATCGAGGGGCCGATCTTTTGCCAGCTTTTGATGGCCGATGAGATCAACCGCGCCTCGCCGCGCACCCAATCTGCCTTACTTCAGGCGATGCAGGAAAAATCGGTGACCATCGGCGGGCAAGCCCATGATTTGGCAGCGCCTTTTCATGTTTTGGCCACCCAAAACCCGATTGAGCAAGAGGGCACTTATCCTTTGCCCGAAGCGCAGTTGGATCGCTTCTTGGTGCAGGTTGATGTTGAATATCCGGATCGCGACACCGAGCGCGATATTTTGCTTGCCACAACAGGCGTTGAAGAGGACGAGGCGCATGCTGTGTTTAGTGCGGATGAGCTGATTGCGGCGCAGAAACTACTGCGCCGGATGCCGGTTGGTGAGGGTGTGATTGATCTGATTTTGAACTTGGTGCGCGCGTTTCGCCCGGGCGAGGCCGAGGCGCCGCAAGCCGTTCGCGATGCTGTTTCTTGGGGGCCGGGGCCACGCGCAGCACAGGCTTTGATGCTTTTGGTTCGGGCGCGCGCGCTTCTTGATGGGCGTTTGGCACCGGGGATTGAGGATGTGCTTGCGATGGCGCGCCCGGCGCTTACCCATCGCATGGCGCTGACCTTTGCCGCGCGCGCGCGGGGCGAGAACCTGAGCGGGTTGATTGATCAAGTTGTCGCTGGATTTGCCAGCGCTGAGGCGGCTGCGTGAGCCAAACTCCCTCTCCTTTTGCGCCGGCTGATTTGCGCGCGGGCGCAGAGGCGCTTGCCGCCGGATTGCCGCCGCTTTTGGCCGATGCAGAGCATTTGGCGCAGACGGTTTTGCTTGGCAGCCATGGGCGCAGACGGGCGGGCATGGGCGACGAGTTTTGGCAATACCGCCCTGCACAGCCCGGCGATTCCGCACGGATGATTGACTGGCGCCGTTCGGCCAAATCGGACGAGAATTACATTCGCGAAAAAGAATGGCAGGGCGCGCAATCGGTTCTGATGTGGGTCGATCAATCAGCTTCGATGGGGTTTGGATCGCTCAAAGGCGGGCCGAACAAGGGCGCGCGCGCATCCCTGCTGGCGATGGCGATGGCTGTGCTGTTGATGCGCGGGGGCGAGCGGGTTGCGCTGGCCGCTTTGGGCACGCCGCCAAGGATCGGAAACCTGCAATTGATGCGCATCGCCGAGGCGCTTTCGCGGCCATTGGAACAGGGTGATTATGGCGCGCCGGAAGTGCGCGGGATGCTGCCCCATAGCCGCGCGGTTTTTATCTCAGACTTTATCGGCGATATCGCCCCGCTTGAGGCGCAGATGACCAAGGCTGCCGATCGCGGCGTTAAGGGCGCATTGCTGCAAGTGCTTGATCCGGCTGAAGAAGCTTTCCCCTATGATGGGCGCACTGTGTTTGAAAGCATGGGCGGCAGCCTGCGCCACGAGACGCTGAAAGCAGGCGATTTACGCAGCCGCTATTTGGAGCGTTTGGCCGAGCGAAAAGATCGCCTTTCCGCCCTCGCACGACTGACCGGTTGGCGCTATGAATGCCACCATACGAATGCCTCGGCACAAAGCGCATTGCTCTGGCTGTACGGCGCGATGGAGCCTGTGCGCTGATGTGGATTTTGGGTCCGATAGGGTTTGGCGCGCCGTGGTTGTTGCTTGGGCTGATCGCCCTGCCAATCCTGTGGATATTGCTGCGTGCGGTGCCGCCTGCGCCGATTGTGCGGGCCTTTCCGGGCGTCGCCCTTTTGCTTGGCCTGACGGATGATGAGGCCCAAACCGACACGACTCCCTGGTGGCTGATGCTTTTGCGCATGCTGGCTGTCGCGGCGATCATCATTGGCTTTGCCGGGCCAATGTTAAACCCCAAATCAGGCGCAGAAATGCCGGGCAGCGGGCCATTGCTAATCCTTGCGGATGGGACTTGGGCGGACGCGGGCGATTGGCGGCTCAAGAGCAAGCGGATTGAGGCGGCTTTGAGCGAGGCCGCGCGCGCAGGGCGCAAGGTTGCGATCCTGCGGCTCACTGATTTGCCAAGCGCGGGAGAGGATTTACCGTTTCAAGCGGCGGACGCGTGGAGCGCGCGCTTGCCCTCGGTTTTGCCCCAACCTTGGGAGCCACTCAGCGATGAAATTGCGGATTTTGCCCAAGGTTTGACGGGTTCGTTTTCGACCCTTTGGGTTTCCTCCGGGCTTGAGACCCCTTGGCGCGCGGATTTGCTTGGCGCGCTTGAGAGCCACGGCGATGTGCGGGTCTTTGAAAGCGGGCGTCCGCTTCTGGCGCTGCGCCCGGCGCGCTATCTGGATGGGAAGTTGCAGATTACCGCTCTGCGGGCGCGCGATGAGGCTCCGTTTGAGGCAGAGATCGAGGCGCATGGGCTTGATCCTAATGGATTTCCGCAAATTTTGGCGCGGGCAACGGCGCGTTTTGAGGCGGGGGAGAGAATGGCCGATGTGGCGATCTCACTGCCCGCTGAACTGCGCAATCGGGTCAGCCGTTTTGAGATTTCGGGGGTGAAATCTGCAGGCGCAGTGGCGCTTTCGGATGATGCTTTGAAGCGGCGCGAGGTGGCGCTTATTGCCGGGCGCGATAATCGCGAAGGGTTGGAATTGCTCAGCCAGTTGCACTATTTGCGCCAAGCCTTGGAGCCCTCGAGCGATCTGATTGAAGGCGCGCTTGAGGATGTGCTTTTGGCCAATCCCGATGTGATTGTCTTGGCCGATGTGGCGAAGGTTTCTGAGGGCACGGTCGCGCCCTTGCTTGCGTGGGTTAAGGGGGGCGGGCTGTTGTTGCGCTTTGCCGGGCCGCGCCTTGCAGGGTCGGATGTGAGCCGCGATGAAGAGGATCCGTTGATGCCGGTTCGGCTGCGCGCGGGCGGGCGATCTGTTGGCGGCGCGATGAGTTGGGGCGCGCCCAAGGCGTTGCGGGTTTTTGCGCAAACATCGCCGTTTTACGGGCTGGATGTGCCCGCCGATGTGACCGTTGCTGCGCAGGTTGTGGCACAGCCGGATCCGGCTTTGGCCGAGCGGGTTATTGCTGCGCTTGAGGATGGTACGCCGCTGGTAACCCGCAAACGAGAGGGCGAGGGTCAAATCGTTTTGTTCCATGTGGCGGCGAATGCGGAATGGTCGAGCCTGCCGCTTTCTGGGCTATTTGTTCAGATGTTAGAGCGTTTGGCTGTTTCGACGCGCCCGGCAGTTTTGGAGGCCGAAGACCTGGCCGGGCAGGTCTTTACGCCGCGCCAAGTTTTGGATGGGTTTGGCCGTCTGCAAGATGCGGGGAACCGGCCCGGTGTGACGGGTGAGGCGCTCGCCACCGGCGCGTTGAGTGAGGCGCTTTTGCCGGGGCTTTATGCGGGCGAAGATCGCGCGATTGCGCTAAATGTGATTGGGCCAGACCGGGTGATTGAAGCCATGCAATGGCCTGCGCGGATTGTGGTTGAGGGGCTTGATGTGGCGCGCGAGACCTTGTTGAAGCCTTGGCTTTTGCTGTTTGCGATGTTGCTTTTGGCAGGGGATGTGATTGCCTCACTCGCGCTTTCCGGGCGGCTGCGCAATGCACGGATGGCCGCTATGATCGGGCTGACGGCCGTGATGCTGGCCCCCGACATGGCGCAAGCTCAAAGCGATGATGCCTTTGCCATCGCCGCCACGTCTGAGGTTGTTTTGGCGCATGTGATTACTGGCGATGCAGCGCTTGATAAGATCGCTTTGGCGGGGCTTACTGGCCTGTCAAAAACGATTTTTCAGCGGACATCTATCGAGCCAGCAGCCCCTATTTCGATCAATCTAGAAACCGATGAATTGGCGTTTTTCCCCTTTCTTTACTGGCCCATAAGCGCGGATCAACCGCGCCCCTCACAGGAGGCTTACGTCAAGCTCAACAGATACCTTCGCTCGGGCGGGATGATCCTATTTGATACGCGGGACGCAGATTCTGCGCGCTTTGGTGGGGCGTCTGCGGCAGGCAAGCGCTTGCAGGAATTGGCCCGCCCCTTGGACATTCCGGTGCTTGAACCGATCCCCGATGATCACGTTTTGACGCGGACGTTTTATCTGCTGCAAGATTTTCCGGGCCGCCATTTGAGCCGTGATGTTTGGGTCGAGGCGGCGCCAGCGGATGCGACGCGGGTCGAGGGGATGCCGTTTCGCAATCTCAATGACAATGTGACGCCAGTTGTGATCGGCGGCAACGATTGGGCGGGCGCTTGGGCGACCTTGCCAAGCGGCGCGCCGATGCTGCCGGTTGGGCGCGGCTATACGGGCGAGCGACAGCGCGAATTGGCGCTGCGTTTTGGGGTGAACCTGGTGATGCATGTGCTGACGGGCAATTACAAATCTGATCAGGTGCATGTGCCTGCGTTGCTGGATCGGTTGGGCCAATGAGCGGCGTGATTTTTGATCCTCTGGTGGCTTGGCCGCTGCTGATTGGGGCGGCGGTTTTGGCCGCATCGATGCTCGGCGCGGCGATGTGGCGCGGGCTTTCGGGATGGTGGCTGCGCGGGCTGGCAAGCTTGGTGCTTTTGGCCGCCTTGGCCAACCCGTCGATCCAATCGGAAGAGCGCGCAACCTTGAGCGATATTGTGCTTTTGGTGGTGGATGAAAGCGCCTCTCAAGGGCTTTCGGATCGCAGCGCACAGACCGCGCGCGCGATTGCCTCCGTTGAGGCGGAGATCGCGCAGCTTGCGGACACCGAATTACGGATCATACGCGTCGGCGACGCGCCGGATAATGCAGGCTCTTTGGGCATGCAGGCGCTGGCGGCCGCAATGGCAGAAGAGCCGCGCGCGCGTATTGCGGGGGCCATTTTGCTCAGCGATGGGCAGCTCCATGATATCGAGGCTGCGCCCGATTTGCCTGCGCCGCTGCATGTTTTGCTCACCGGGCATTCCAGCGATTGGGATCGCCGTTTGATCGTGAAAAATGCGCCCGCTTTTGCCATTCTGGGCGAGCCGGTTTTGCTCACACTCAAGGTTGAGGATCAGGGCGCGGTTCCGGGCGATATTGGCGCGCTTGCCGAGCTGAGCATTGCCATTGATGGCGGGCCTGAGGCGATTTATTCGGTGCCCGTGGGCGAGGATTTGGAGCTTCCCGTTACCTTGCCCCATGGGGGGATGAATGTGCTTCAGTTCAGCCTTAAAGATGCGCCCGGCGAGCTGACAGATCGCAACAATTCGGCTGTGGTTCAGATCAATGGGGTGCGGGATCGTCTGCGTGTTTTGCTGGTCTCCGGAGAGCCGCATCCAGGCGAGCGGACGTGGCGCAACCTGTTGAAATCAGACAGTTCTGTTGATCTGGTGCATTTCACCATTCTACGCCCGCCAGAGAAGCAAGACGGCGTGCCAGTTTCTGAGCTTTCCTTGATCGCCTTTCCAACGCGTGAGCTGTTTATGGAGAAGGTCGACGAGTTCGATTTGATCATTTTTGATCGCTACAAACGGCGCGGAATTTTGCCGGGAATTTACCTCGATAACGTGCGCGAATATGTTGAGCGCGGCGGGGCTGTTTTACTTGCGGCGGGGCCAGATTTTGCCTCTGCTGATAGCCTCTATCGCTCGGCTTTGGGGGACATTTTGCCGGCCGCGCCTACCGGCCGAGTGATTGAAGAGGGGTTTCGCCCGCAGATTACCGATCTTGGCGCGCGCCATCCGGTTACTGAGGGTTTGGATGCATTTGTCCCCGAGATGAGCACGGATCAGACAGGCGAGGGGCCGCAATGGGGCCGTTGGATGCGCCGCATTGAGCTTGAGGAAACAGGCGGGCAAACGGTGATGTCTGGGGGGCGCGATAAGGCGCCGCTTTTGGTGTTGGACCGTGTTGGCGAGGGGCGGATTGCCCTGCTTGGATCGGATCACGCATGGCTTTGGAGCCGCGGGTTTGAGGGCGGCGGGCCGCAGCTCGAATTGCTGCGCCGTTTGGCCCATTGGATGATGAAAGAGCCCGAGCTTGAGGAAGAGGCTTTGAGCGTTACTGCCGAGGGGCTACGGATGAAGATATTGCGCCGCTCGCTTACGATGAGCGCAGGCGATGTTGAGATCACCGGGCCGGATGGAAGCGTTGAGATCGTGCCACTTGTTGAAGTATCGCCGGGCCGTTTTGAGGCAGATTTTGAAGCGCAGGAAACGGGGCTTTATCGGCTGCGATCTGATGAGCGAGAAACCGTTATTGCGCTTGGCCCATCATCGCCGCGCGAATTTGAAGAGACGATTGCGACGGGTGAAAAACTCGCGGATGTGGTGGATCGCCGCGACGGGGGCATTCGGCGCATTGAGGATGGTTTGCTTGATATTCGCCAAGTGCGCGAAGGGCGGCCAGCGGCGGGGCGCGGCTGGATCGGGATCACGCCACGGGCGGCCTATCTCACGGAAGATATTAGGGTTTTCCCGCTTTTGCCGGCTTGGATCTGGCTGGCTTTGGCAGGGCTTTTGAGCCTTGGCGCATGGCTGCGTGAGGGGCGGCGTTAGGCTTCGCTTTTTGGTATGCGCCGTAATGTGGCATGCGAGGTCGAATTGAATTCGCGCCGCCAAAGCACGAAAACCGTAAGCGTTGTGGCCAGCAACAGGGGGATCGGCCCGAGCAACCAAGCCAATGTTCCAAGCGCAAAATACATCGCCCGCAGGCCGCGGGTAAAGGCGCGCGCGGCGGCGATGTTGATATCGCTTGCCTGGTCGGCGCGGTGGATTGCGATTGGGTCTTTTGGATCATTTGGAGTGGCGGCCATAACGACGGCGCAGTAGCCAAACAGGCGGTGTGACCAGATGAATTGCAGCAGCGCATTGGTCACGAAAACCAGCACAGCGAGAATTTTAACCTCCCAAATCACGGCCGGCGCAGTATCGAGGGAAAGGTCTTGCGCGACGCCAAGGAGGCGCTCGGTATTGCCGATCAGTGCAAGGCCCCCGCCGATGGAAATCAGGCAAGCAGAGGCGAAAAAGGCCGTTCCTTGGCGCAGCGTATCGAGGATGGTTGCATCAAAAATGCGCGGTTGGCGCGTGATCATTTGGCGCATCCATTCGCGGCGATATTCGGCCATCAGGATGGAGACAGAGGGAGAAGAGGCGCGCGGATTTTCGATCCTAAGCCCGATGAGCAGCCAAGCGAGCACAAGCGCCGCAACTGCGATGCCATCAAGCAGGGTAAAAAAGTGAAACCGGTTCAAAAACTCCATATTTGCAAGATAGCGCTCCAGCGGGAGACTTGCCATAGAGTAAGATTGGTAATAAGATTTTACCAATTACTGATTTTGGAGATATCCTATGCAGATGCCGCGCCCCTCTCAGGCGATCTTGGATCGTAAGGCTCAGATTGTGGCCCTTTTGCGCGCGGCTTTGCCTGAGGGCGGGGTGATCTGGGATGAGGCGGAGCTGCGCGCATATGAATGTGATGCGTTGACGGCCTATCGCTGCCCACCATTGGCGGTGGTTTTGCCGCGCAGCACTAAAGAGGTCTCTGCGATCATGCGGATTTGTCATGCTGAGGGCATTCCAGTTGTTCCTCGCGGGGCAGGCACATCGCTTGCGGGTGGGGCTTTGCCGACGGCGGATGCGGTTGTGATTGGGGTTGCGCGGATGAATGGCGTGATCGAGACGAATTATCCGGATCGTTATATACGGGTGCAAACGGGGCGCACGAACCTCAGCGTGACGGGGGCAGTTGAGGCGGACGGGTTTTTCTATGCGCCTGATCCGTCGAGCCAGCTTGCTTGCGCGATCGCGGGCAATATCGCGATGAATTCGGGCGGAGCGCATTGCCTGAAATACGGGGTGACGACCAATAATCTGATGGGTGTGACCATGGTTTTGGCTGATGGCGAGGTGATCGAGATTGGCGGGCCCTATTTGGATGCGGGCGGGCTTGATTTATTGGCGGTTGTTTGTGGCTCGGAGGGGCAGCTTGGGATTGTAACAGAAGCAACCTTGCGGATTTTGCACAAGCCCGAGGGCGCGCGGCCGGTTTTGATTGGGTTTGACAACAATGAGGTCGCGGGCGCTTGTGTGAGCGATATTATTCGCTCGGGGATATTGCCGGTAGCGATTGAGTTTATGGATCGTCCCTGCATTCGCGCGACGGAGGCCTTTGCGGGCGCGGGGTATCCTGATTGTGAGGCCTTGTTGATTATCGAGGTTGAGGGCTCAAGCGGCGAGATTGATGATCAACTGGCGCGGATTATTGAGATTGCGCGCGCGCATAATCCGGTTGAGGTTCGCGAGAGCAAATCGGCAGAGGAGTCCGCGCGGATTTGGCTTGGGCGCAAGTCGGCCTTTGGCGCGATGGGGCAGATCAACGATTATATGTGCTTGGATGGGACGATCCCTGTTTCGGCGTTGCCGCAGGTTTTGAAGCGGATCAGTGAGCTTTCCGATGAATACGGGCTTGGGGTTGGTAATGTGTTTCATGCAGGCGACGGGAATATGCATCCCTTGATCTTGTTTGATGCCAATAAACCCGGTGATTTAGAGAAATGCGAGGCGATGGGGGCGGATATTTTGCGGCTTTGTGTTGAGGTTGGTGGCTGCTTGACTGGCGAGCACGGGGTTGGGATTGAGAAGCGCGATCTGATGGTGGCGCAGTTTGATCCCGTAGATTTGGAGGCGCAGATGGCTGTTAAGGATGTGTTTGATCCCAAGTGGCTTTTGAACGGCGCCAAGGTTTTTCCGCTTGCGGCATCGGCATCGCGCCGTGGGGAGGGCTGATCATGGGGCAGGCGTTTTGGATGAGTATTTTGACCAAGAAAAAGTTGGAGCTTGTGTGATGCGGCCCGTGGATGAGGCGGAATTGGCGGGGATGGTTCGCGATGCTGCTGGGCCTTTGCGGATTGTTGGCGGCGGAACGCGGGCGATTGGGGCTGTGACTGGCGAGGTGCTGGAAACGGGCGGTTTGGCCGGGATCACGCTTTATGAGCCCGGGGCTTTGACTTTGGTCGCGAAGGCCGGGACGCCATTGGCGGATGTTGAGGCGGCGTTGGCGAATGAGGGGCAGCGATTGGCCTTTGAGCCGAGCGATATGCGCGCGCTTTTGGGCCGCAAGGGCACGGCCACGATTGGCGGAATGGTTGCGGCGAATGCTTCGGGGCCGCGGCGGGTTGCGGTTGGGGCATGTCGGGATTTTCTTTTGGGCGCGCGGTTTGTTGATGGGCAGGGGAGTGTGATCAAAAACGGCGGGCGGGTGATGAAGAATGTCACGGGCTATGATTTGGCGCGCTTGATGAGCGGGGCGCATGGGACGCTTGGGGTATTGAGTGAGGTCTCGCTGAAGGTTTTGCCGATGCCTGAGGTGAGCGTAACTTTGCGTGCGGATGGCTTGGATGCTGGGCGCGCGATTGAGGCGCTGAGTGGTGCGCTTGGATCGCCTTATGATGTGAGCGGGGCGGCGCATATTGTCGGCGGGGCTTTGATGCTTCGGCTTGAAGGGTTTGAGGCATCGGTTGCATATCGGGCCAAAGAACTGATGGCGCATTTGGCGGGGTTTGGTGCGTTTTCGCTTGATCCGGATGCCGATTGGGCGGCGATCCGCGATGTTCGAGAGTTTGGCGATTTGGCCGGGGATGTCTGGCGGATTTCTGTGGCGCCCTCGGCGGCGGCGGATGTTTTGGCCCGGATAGATGCCACGCGCGCGATTTGTGATTGGGGTGGCGGGCTGATCTTTGCCTTGGTTGAAGGGGGGCGCGATTTGCGCCGCGATCTGGGCGCGATGGCAGGGCATGCAACTTTGATGCGGGCGGATGAGGCGACGATTGCGCGGCTTGGGGCGTTTCACCCAGAAGCGGCGGGCAATGCGGCGCTAACAGCCGGCTTACGGGCGCGGTTTGATCCGCGCGGCATTTTGAATTCAGGATTGATGGGCTAGCACATGCAGACGAATTTTTCCCCCGAGCAGCTGCGCGAACCCGCAATCCAGCGGGCCAATGAAATTCTGCGCTCTTGTGTGCATTGCGGGTTTTGCACGGCGACTTGCCCGACCTATCAAGTGCTTGGCGATGAGTTGGACAGCCCGCGCGGGCGGATTTATCTGATCAAGGAGATGCTGGAAAGCGGACGCGATGCGGATGAAAAGACCGTCAAACATGTGGATCGCTGCCTGAGTTGCCTCGCCTGTATGACGACCTGTCCCTCGGGCGTTCACTATATGCATCTGGTCGATCACGCGCGCGCACATATAGAGAAGACATATAAGCGCCCGTTTACGGACCGGGCTTTGCGCTGGGTCTTGGCGAAAGTTTTGCCCTATCCGCTGCGCTTTCGATTTGCGCTTTTGGGGGCGAAGATGGCGCGGCCTTTCGCGCGGCTTATTCCGGATGCGCGGTTGCGGGCGATGATTGCAATGGCGCCAAAGCAAATCCCGCCGGTGAGCCGCAATGATGATCCGCAAAGTTTTGCCCCCGTTGGTGCGCGCCAAATGCGGGTCGCTTTGATGACGGGCTGTGCGCAAAAGGCGCTTGATACGGATATCAATGATGCGACGATCCGGCTTTTGCGTCGCTTGGGCTGCGAGGTTGTGATCGCGCGCGGGCAGGGATGTTGCGGCGCGCTAACCCATCATATGGGGCGCGAGGCTGAGGCGCATGGGTCGGCGGGAGCGAATATCAAGGCGTGGTGCAATGAGATCGACGGGGAAGGCTTGGACGCGATTGTGATCAATACATCGGGTTGTGGGACGACCGTAAAGGACTATGGTCATATGTTTCGCAATAGCGAATTGGCCGCGGATGCGGCGCGGGTCTCGGACCTCGCGGTTGATGTGAGCGAGTTGATTGCGCGCATTGGTCTGCCCAAGGGCAATGGTGATCTGACCGTCGCCTATCACTCGGCCTGCTCATTACAGCACGGCCAAAAGATCAAAGACGCGCCCAAAGATCTGCTGCGCCAAGCGGGGTTTACGGTTGTTGAACCGGCTGATCCGCATCTGTGTTGTGGCTCTGCGGGGACCTATAACTTGATGCAGCCTGAGATCAGCGCCGAGCTAAGGGCGCGCAAAGTCGCCAACCTTGAAGCAAAGAAGCCCGATGTGATCGCTGCGGGCAATATCGGCTGCATGATGCAAATCGGCTCTGCCACAATGTTGCCACTGGTTCACACTGTAGAACTGCTCGATTGGGCAACAGGCGGCCCAAAGCCTGCGAAATTATCCCATAATCAGCCATAATCGGCCACATTCCTGCCCCACCACGCCTTTAGCCATTGGTTAACAAATAATCCAAGGGCTGGCTAAATGCGCGCTTTACTACTGATACTTTCATTGCTGATCGCTTACGCGGCACCAGCTCAAGCCGAACGCGCCTCTTCAGGGCTTAAAATCCTGATGACGGGGAATGACAGCAAGGGCTGGGAGGCCGTTGGGCGCCTTAACATGGCGGGCAAAAGCTTCTGCACCGGTGCGCTGATTGCGCCCGATCTGGTGCTCACGGCGGCGCATTGCATGTTTGATGTGGATACCGGGCGGCTTTATGAAGCATCCGAGATCGAGTTCTTGGCTGGTTGGCGCAATGGGCGTGCCTCTGCTTATCGCGGCGTTCGTGCAGCCATTCCCCATCCTGAATTCAAGTTTACCAATGACGATCGGGTGATGCGTGTGGCCCATGATCTGGCGCTTCTTAAGCTTGATCAGCCGGTGAACAACACATCCGTAATCCCGTTTTCGACATCAACAAGCCCGCGCCGCGGCGATGAAGTTGGGGTTGTGTCCTATGCCCATGACCGCGCCAATTCGCCCTCATTGCAAGAGATGTGCCATGTTTTGGCCCGCCAATCTGGCATCCTCGTGATGACATGCGATGTTGATTTCGGCTCCTCCGGCGCACCAGTTTTCATGATCCACAATGGCCAAGCACAAATCGTCTCAGTGATTTCGGCAAAGGCCGATATGGGCCAACGCAAAGTTTCGCTCGGCACGTCCTTGCAAGAACCATTGGCTGAACTCAAAGCCTTGATGGCCAAAGCGGGCGACGGTGTTTTCAACGCAACGCCAGTTTCGCGCCGCATCGGTGAAGATACTCGCCGACCACGCCGCGGCGCCAAATTCCTGCGCCCATGATCGCGCGCGCACCCTTGCGCAAATTCCTGCGCGTTGGTCTGGCCGCATTTTTGCTCGCCGGGCTTCCTGCGCAAGCCGCAGATACCTCGCTGAAAAAGCTGGATACTTGGGGCAGCAGTCGCGGCTGGGAAGGCGTTGGCCTGCTGAAAATCGGCGAAGGGTCGCGCTGTTCTGGCGCTTTGATCGCGCCTGATTTGGTGCTGACGGCCGCCCATTGCCTCTTTGATAAATCGAACAATTCTCTGCGTGATCCGCGCAGCATCACTTTCTTTGCAGGCTGGCGAAATGGCAAATCCGTCGCGCAGCGCAAAGTGGCTTACGCGGTGATTGAGCCCAACTATGACTATGCCCAAAAGCTCGACGGCGCCAATATTCGCCGTGATCTTGCGCTGCTCCAACTGGAAGCCCCGATCGCCTCAACGCATGCCAATCCTTTTGGGATCGATGGCGCGGTAAGCATCGGCGAAGAAGTCGCGGTTGTTTCATATGGCCAAGGGCGTTTTGATGCGCCCTCGCAGCAGCGCTCTTGCGCAGTGGTTGATGGGCAAGCGGGGGTCAAACTCTTTACCTGCGAAACGGTCCCTGGTTCTTCTGGCGCCCCGATTTTCTCAATGAAAGGGCGCTCGCCGCGCATTGTTTCGGTGGTCTCTGGGGGCGGCAAACGGCAAGGCAAAGACGTGACATTCGGCATGGATATTGAAGCGCCTCTTGAAGGGCTCAAACAGGCGATGCGCTCTGGCGTTGGCGTCTTTCCTATGCGCGCAACGACCGCGCGCCGCGTCTCGGTAAACGCAGCTCCCTCGGACGAAAGCGGCGCAAAAATCAACCGAATAAAGCCCAACAGCACCGCAGGCGTGTCCCGAATGCGCGCAGGCGGCGCGCGCTTCGTGCGGCCTCAATAAGGGCGCGCGCTTCGTGCGGCCTCAATAAGCAGTGCAAATCTGCCCCCCTTGAAAGCCAATTTTCTTCTCCCTACATCTTTTAGACCGAGCGCTGCCAAAGCAGGCCCGGCCTAAAACCAAATGTGCTCTGCCCATGATGGGAGGGCGCGATGTTGTTGCTCAAAAGGAGAATAACCCATGCGAAATTTCGATCTTGCCCCGCTATACCGCGCCACTGTTGGCTTTGATCAAATCGCCGACCTGATGGATCGCGTGATGGCGGCGGATAGTCCAAACCCAAGCTACCCCCCTTATAATATTGAAAAAACATCTGAAGACGGCTGGCGCATCTCAATCGCCGTTGCGGGCTTTTCCCAAGATGATCTCAGTATCGAGCAGCGTGAAAATGCGCTCTTTGTTTCGGCCCGCAAATCCAGCGAAGACGAACAAACCGATGGCCGCACATATCTGCACCGCGGCATAGCAACGCGCGCTTTTGAGCGCCGCTTTACTCTGGCCGAACATGTCCGCGTCACGGATGCGAGCCACGAGAATGGTATGCTCCATATCGAACTGGTGCGCGAAGTCCCCGAAGCGCTCAAGCCGCGCCAGATCGCGATTTCGCACAAAGGCGCGCCTGCAGCCAAACTCGAAGCAAAAGCCGCCGAACAGCTGCAATAATCCATACGAAAGCGCGCGCGGGTTTTCCCTCCCCGCGCGCGCTCCTTTTTACAGACCAAACAATTTAAATCAAATTGCGCTCAGCCTCACAATCCGCATTCACAGTTGTCCAAATATCCCCGCCGGAGGCCCAAAACTCTTACCCGCGCGCGGCAATCACACGCTCATGCAGATGTATTTCATCTCCAAATAATCATCGATCCCGTGGTGCGAGCCTTCGCGACCAAGACCGGATTGCTTCACCCCACCAAAGGGCGCAACTTCGGTTGAAATAATCCCGGTGTTTACCCCAACGATCCCGTATTCCAAAGCCTCAGCAACCTTGTAAACGCGGCTCAAATCTTTGGCATAGAAATACGAGGCAAGGCCAAAGATCGTGTCATTGGCCTGTGCGATAACCTCGTCCTCATCTTCAAATTTAAACAAAGGCGCGAGCGGGCCAAAGGTCTCATCCGTTGAAAACTGCATCTCTTTGGTCGCGCCCGTGATGATCGTTGGGCCGACAAAATTGCCGTCGATATCGCCCGCGCCGCCAAGGATAACTTTGGCGCCTTTCGCGGTTGCATCAGCAATATGTTCCTTCACCTTATTCAAAGCATCGGCGTTGATCAGCGGCCCCAGGTCTGTCCCGGCATTAAGCCCATCGCCAACTTTGAGCTTGCCAACTGCGGCCGCCAGACGTTTGGCGAATTCGTCATAAACGCCCGCCTGCACATAGATGCGATTGGCGCAGACGCAGGTCTGCCCGTTGTTGCGGAATTTGCACATGATCGCGCCTTCAACTGCCGCATCCAAATCCGCATCATCAAAGACGATAAAGGGCGCGTTGCCGCCCAATTCCATCGAACATTTCATCACTTGCTCTGCCGCTTGGCGCAGCAGGATGCGGCCAACTTCGGTTGAGCCGGTGAAAGTCAGCTTGCGCACGGCGTGGTTCTCGCAGAACTCGCGGCCGATTTCGGAGCTGCGCGAGGAGGGGATGATCGACAGGATGCCCTTGGGCAAGCCGGCGCGATCGGCCAAAACGCCCATAGCGAGTGCCGAAAGCGGGGTTTCGGACGCAGGGCGCGCAACAAATCCGCAGCCAGCGGCGAGCGCGGGCGCGGCTTTGCGGGTGATCATCGCGTTGGGGAAATTCCACGGGGTGATGGAGGCGGCAACGCCAATCGGTTGCTTGATCACTGTGATGCGTTTGTCGGGCTGGTGGCCGGGGATCGTCTCGCCGTAAACACGCTTGGCCTCTTCGGCGAACCATTCGATGAAGGAGGCGCCATAAGCGATTTCGCCGCGCGCCTCGGCCAAAGGTTTGCCCTGTTCGGCAGTCAGGATCGTGGCCAGATCATCGGCGTTTTCCATCATCAGTTCATACCATTTGCGCAAGATATTGGCGCGATCCTTGCCGGTGCGCGCAGCCCATGCCTTTTGTGCCGTCTCCGCCGCAGCAATCGCGCGCGCCGTCTCAACGCGGCCCAAATCGGCCACAGAACAAATCACATCGCCGCGCGCCGGATTGAGCACATCAAAAGTGCCCCCATCATCCGCGTCCGCCCATTCCCCGGCCAAATAGGCCTTTGTGGCGAGCAGGGTTGGGTCTTTCAGCAAATTGGCGAGATTGGTTACAGTATCTTTCATGGCGGCCTCCCAGAGCTATGTTTGCCTATGCAGATCATGGCTTTGCGATGAAGTCCAGATCGGCGCGAAGGCGCGTGTATTTCTTGCTGATATCGGGCTCTTTTTTGCCCTGAAACGATCAATCGCTCTTTCAATCAGGCGCGAGTTTTGCAACAGTTTCGTTAATTCCGAATGAAAAGTAGAAAAATCTAACCAGTTGATGATGTAAATCGGCGTTACATACCCCATATACATCACAAGTTATTGAAAATGAGGGACATATGGCCAACCTAGAAGCGCAAATTCGTGACAGCCAAGCGCAAGTCAAGGATACGCAAGCCAAGATCGCAGAGATGACCAGCCGGATTGAAACGGCGCGCACAAAGATGAAAGCGGGCGAAGATATCGCTGTTGATATCGAAAACGCTTCGCTTGAGGATGTGCATGCGCATACCGAGGCGATGAACGCCAATATCGCCGAGCTGATCATGGGGCTTGATGATGTAACTGCCGGATTTTCCAAAGATTTCGACGAGATGCGCAACAAAAGCGGCTGGGAAAAATTTGTCGGGATTTTTGCAAGCGGCAAGTCCGAAGCGATGCGCCAAGAGCGGATGCGGACGGCTTCGGTTGACGACAAGTTGCAAGATTTGATCGGCAAATCCGATGTCATCGTAACCCTGTTGCAAGGTCAACTTGATGTGCTTGATGGCGAAAAGGTCAAGGTTGAGGCCAACTTGATTGATACTTTGGACGAGCGCGAATTGACCGTGGGCGAGCTTGAGGGCCTGCGCGCAGAAATCCTCGCGCTTGATCCCAAAATCATCGAGCTAGAGAATAAGATCTCTGTTGAGCAGGACGCGGGCAAGCGCACCAAGCTTGAAACGCAGCTCGCTGAGATTAACAACAAATACAACGAGATGGTGCAGAACGAGCAAGTTCAGCTGGCCAAATCCCAAACGCTTGAGCGCTATATTGAGAAGGGCAAAACCTGGGTCGATTCACTGCAAAACCAAGCGGCGACGCAGATGGTTTTGATCAACAAATTGCAGACAGATACCAAGCAGCGCGTTGTGCTTTACGATGCCTTGACCAAATCGTTGAAAACCGCGCAACAGCAAGACGTTGCGCACCGGATCAACGAGATTGGCGTCAAAACCGATCAAGAGGCGCAAACGGCGATGGCGGCGATCGGCTCGGCGACAAATTCGCGAATGGCCGAGATGATGGAAGCACATGGCGACCATATGGTTTTTGCGCGTAAGGTTTTGGAAGAAAAGGCAAAAGCGGACGAGCGTTTTGCGCGCCGCTTCCAGAAGATCGTCGAACAACACGATAAAAACCTATACGGCGAATAGCGCTTGTGGGCCCCAAACGGGGCCGACGTCGCCGCCCGATTGATGTGCGGCAATGCGCTTTTTGTAGAAATTGCGGCGAAGGGCCGAGGGAATTGAATGACGCGGAGCGAGATCACAAACGATCACATTGACCTCTCGGATGCCTTCGCTGCCCGGCGTTATTTCCGCAAGTTTGAGGCGATCACAGGCCATCTTGGCCGCGTCGCAGCGACGATGGAAAAAGAGGGCAGCTTGAGCAAGATTGAGGTCACTGTTTTGACCCAGTTTCTTGGCTCTTTGGCGGCCACTTTCAAAGCGCTCTCGATGAAATACCTGCTGACGGGGCGCGATACGGGGCATTTCTTTGGCTCGCTTGCGTTTGACAACAAAGAAAGCGGCTTTCCGATCCACAGCGAGCTTTTGACCATGGCCAACGATGCACAGCAGGCCAAGCGGCATTTGCGCGGCATGCCCTCGTCAGACATGCTGAAAACGCAGATGGTTCAAGAAATCGTTGGCGATCGCAAAATTCCCACGCGGCTGCAATTCGCTCTGAGCCAGCGGCTTTATTACACCGCGCTGACCGAGAACGATTTATTCTGGGCGCAAAACGACCCCGTTGCGATTTGGCTTGGAAATGCCGGGGAAGACAGACGAAATCTACGCCGCCGGTATCTGCTTTCTTGGGCGGTGTATGATAGCCAGATCAACCTGCCGACGGTCTACTTGATGGAGATTGACGACACAGGGCGCACATCTCTTCCCAAGGATCAGCAGCGCTGGCCCGAAGCGCAGCGGCATTTGATGGCGCAATCGATTGCGGGGCTAAAGCTGCTTACGATTGCGAAGGGCTTTGATGAGGATTTCGATGATTTGCACCCTAAGTCATTGAAACGATTTCATATTGGGCCGATGTATTCCTCCGCCTATACGCGCCAAAGCGGCCCACTTCATGATGTTTTGGACGAGGCGCATTCGCCTGAGGGCCAAGATTGGGCGCTGGCTTGGACCACAGAAGAGCTTGAATCTGAGCGTGTTGAGACAGAGCGCAAAGGCTTCTTTGGCAAGGTTGAGCGCGAGATATTTGCACTTGATCCGTTTTCCGGCCAAGGCGCGGATACGGGCGCAACGGCCACCAGCCGCGCGATCATTTTGCCGGAGCGGCCCTATCAAGTTTTGGTGGAAAAGGCGCCGCCCGGCATGAACAATGTGCGCAAATTTGTTGTAAGCCCGCAGGGGCGTGTTTTGAGCTATAGGTAAGGGGCGGTGCGCCTCGGGAGAAAGACAATATGAGCCAACCAGCCGATCAAATGGAGCTTCGTGAAGAAGACATTCGCGCCCATTATGGCGCTGCATTCGGTATGCTTGATGGGATCGATCATACGCCGCGTTTGGCCGCCGAAAAGGCAGCACCCGCTCAGAACAATGCGCCCGAGCGCTCGCCCGGCATTGCCACGCGCCGCCGTTTTCGCTCGACCACGCCGGGTTTGGTGACCCGCTCAACTGCGCGCCCCGATGGCATCAGCTTGGTGACGCGAATAGAGGGCGCGGATGCGGATGATCCCTTGCCCTCGGCAATGCAGGCTTCGGCGCTTCAGGCGCTGCGGCGTGCGCTGGCGATTTCCTTGGCGATGGGCGATCAGTTTGCCGAAGCCACGGGTCTTGAAGAGCTGAAAAAGGCCAACCTTGAGGCGCGTTTGCCCGATGATAAAAAGGCGGCGTTCAGCGAAGGCCTTGCCGGCGAAGCCCTTGTTGCGCTTTCGGTTTTTGGCAACGCTCTTGGCTTTCTCCTTGCGCCTTATGCGAGCGAGATCAGCGTTGAGATTGGCGCCGTTGAGGAGATCTTGACCGACAATGCCCCGCTGGCGCTTCATGGCGCGCTTTGGGAGTTGGACCAAGAGATCACCACTTTCGCAACAGACGTTGAGCGGCTGATCCCGACGATGCTCGCCTATGCTGAACAGCTGATAGAAAAGGTGGCGCTGCGGGCGCAAAATATGGCCGGTTTGGGCGCGTTTTCGCAGGCCAATTGGCGCGTTGAGGCGGATGATTTTACCATCAGCGGCTTTGCCCCATCGCGCAAGGGCAAGGGCTCTGCACTCACGATGCAATTCAAGAAGCCTAACGAGGTTGTCGGCAATCACATCGCCAAATATCAGGCGATGAAACTTAGCAAAATGCTGATGGCTTATGACTTTGAACGCAAGCTTAATCCTTTTGCCGAAATGGGCGGTTTCATCTTTACCTTCATGGGCGATGGCGCGCCGGGAACGGGCAAAACCACGCTTATTCAGATGATGGCCGGGCTGATCAATGAATATGCGCAAAACGCGGGCTATCCGTTCCGCTATCAGAATTTTTCCATCGATCAGATCGATAGTTATCAGGGTAAATCGGGCCAGAATGCCAAGGCTTTCGTGACCAATGTGCTTGATCCCAGCGTGATCGGTTTTGGCACGATTGATGATATTGATCAGATCGCTGGCAAGCGCGGCGACCGCCAATCAAGCGCGGGCCAGCAAGAGGTTACGGCCGTTTTCATGGAGGCCTTTGCGGGCGCGGGCACGGTTGTGCGCGGCAATTGCACCTTTGGGATGTTCTCGAATTTCCCTGAAAACGTTGACGATGCTTTGCGCCAGCGGGCCGGTGCGCGCTTCTTGGTCGATGGGCCGCAAACCCGCGACGACTACATCGATATTTTGCATCTTTTGATGGGCAAAAATCACAGCATTCCCGTCGGCGATCACGAGCTTTTCGCCGCCCAGCAGATTGAACGCGCGGTTGCAGCAAGCTTTGAGGGCCATGGGCGCCCCCATGAAGAGGGCTTGATCAAGGTCTGGGATCGCGTCGAAAAAGACATCGGCAAGCTCGATACGATTGCCAAAATGGGCAGCTATCTCAAGGCGATCCAAGAGGCCGATGCGCGCTTTACTGGCCGCGCGATTAAGAACATCACCGATGCGGTGAAGGTTCGCGCGATGGATTTTGAGCTGCCCGATGAATGGATGGAAGAGCCCGAGCTTTTCCTCTTCAAAGCTTACGATGAAAAGCTCAAAATGATCACCGATATGACCCAGCCGATCACGGTTGAAATGGTCATCCAAGAGATCAACCGCTACGCCGATAGTGAATTCCGCTATGCCGACAAATCTGACGAGGTCGCTATCGAGAAGGCCGTGCGTGAGATGGGCCTGATGGAAGAGGCGCGCCGCCGCTATGCGGGGGGCAAGGCCAAGTGAAACGCCTGATTAAGAAAGGTCTGATGTTTGGCAATCTGGTGGCGGTCGATAGCCCGGCGCTGGTGGAGCGATACAATCGCGCGCTCAAGCATCTGACCGGGCGCGAAACCAAGCTTACGGATTTTTACATCGATATTTCAGGCTATTCTTTGGAGATCGGAGAAGAGCTGAAAGATCCGCTCTATCTCAATCCAAACGGCTGCAATCGCCAGTTTATTCTTCTCTCGATAGCGCAGAAAACCGCGCCTCTGTTGAATGCGAAATTCTCCTCAGCGCGCCAGATTTTACGCGATTATATCGATCTAAATGAGGCCGAACTTTTCGCCCTGACCGCGCGCGATGCGGTTGCAGGCGAGTTGGTAAATTCGATCTATGATCTGTCCGATCCAGCGCGCCTTTTCGATATT
This sequence comes from Halocynthiibacter sp., assembly GCA_047631555.1. Classification (GTDB taxonomy): domain Bacteria; phylum Pseudomonadota; class Alphaproteobacteria; order Rhodobacterales; family Rhodobacteraceae; genus JBLHZY01. Next base: position 758,662 of record JBLHZY010000002.1, read on the forward strand.
CGTCGCATCAAAGTCGAGGCGGATACAACCGGGAATACCGTTGCTGAGGCTAAGATCTTGGCCGAGAAAATCGACCGTTTCAAGAATGAAGAAGACGCTTGGTTTGATGATGTTTTGATTGCGCAGATGATCGAGCTTGCCTCTGAAACGGGCGATGTTTTGAAGAACCCGATTGCGCTGACGCCGCTGAGCGTCGACGAGCAAAATTTCTGGACATCGCATTTTGGCGGGCTCTATATTTTTCGCGATGTTGAGCATCCGGCAGCGATTTCAGTTGAGCCGAGTGAAGCATTGGGATCCCTGCCGATTGCGAAGGTTTTTGATCTGACTGATCGCAATGCGGTTGCTCGGTTTCTGGAGCTCAACGAATTGGTTGAGCCGATCGTGCGGGCGCGCGGAATTGATGCGGCGGCGGTGCTTGGCCAGAAGATGGATTTCATATTGGTCGATGTGGCGGCTGAGCTCGGGCATGATGTCGGGCATGCGAGCAGGCGTGATTTGCGCATGCTGGCCCAAAAGATTGGCGCAGACTTACCGGCCGAATTTCATGGTCTTGCGGCGTTGAAACGTTGGGCGGAATCTGGCGGCGCTTGGCCTAAGATTTCGTCAGAGAACCCAGCGTATTTCTATACGTTACGCGCGCGCCCTGGGCCCGTTCAAGCGATCGTCAATCAATTGCTTTCAGAGCTTTCGCCGCTTGATATTCGCCAACTCTTTATTTGCCATAAGGAGCTGTTTTATAAGACATATCGCGGTTGGTCTACGTCTAAGCGGGGCTATGTCGCTGACTATCTGGAGCGCGAGTATCAGATCGATAAGGCCGGCGCGCGCGAGGCGCTGTTTGGCGGCGCGTCAATGGAAGAGCCGGACCCGGAAATGTCAGAAAAGGCTTCCAAAAAATCCCGCAAAAAACCGGCAGAGCCGTGGGGCAAAAAGAAGCCAGATATCATTGATCTTGTCGGCCCATGGGGGCCTGTTTTGAAAGGGCGCAAATGATTGGAATGATCCGACTTGCCGTTTTTGGATTTCTTGCTGTTGGTGTGATTTATCTGATGGTTTCGTTTTATTCGCGCTCTGTGCGCAAAGAAAAACTAGAGAAAAAATGGGTCGAAACAGGCAGCATTGGCAGCCAAGAGGACTTCGTCAAAGAGGGACTCAAAGCCTATGATGGCTCTTTGCGGCGCAAAGCGTTACTGCTGATTTTTATCGTCCCGGTCGTATTGGTCGCGATGATGCTCTATATAACCAACTTCATGTGAGGCTCCCGAAATGCGCTATGTAAAATGGACGTTGTTGATCCTGGTTCTGCTTTTTGCGGGTGCCTTTTTGCACTACACGCTGCCGCAGCGCGATATTGTGCGGATTGTGGATACGGATGTGCGCCGGATTGATTTTGGCGAGAATTCGATCTTCTGGGCCGCGCCCGATACAGGGACAACCGCGGCTGCAAACCGCGATGTGCGCTTTATCAATGTCGTCAAAGCAAATGGCAAAGTGATGGTCTATCGCAACGAGGATACGGGCTGGGGCTGGCCGCCTTACTTCAAGCTCGACAGTTCAAATTTGCAGACCGAAGCGAGCGATCTTGCCTCGACCAAGGTTGAGCCGCAGTGGGTCGCGCTCAAACATTACGGCTGGCGCAATGAGTTCTTCACGATCTATCCAAATGCGGTAGGGGTGAAGGCGGTTTCGGGGCCGGACGTGCGGCTTATCCCTTACCTCAATATTTTTATTCTGGTGATTTTGGCTTTTGTGATCCTGATGATCTGGCGGATGCTCGCCCAGTTCCGGGAGCGCACGATTGATCCGCTGCTTGAGGATGCCGAAGATGCATGGGATGCATTGGATGAGCGCGCTGATCAGACCCGCGAAAAAGCCAAAGGCTGGCTTGGGACATGGCGCGGCAAGGGGCGCAAATAGGCGCCCAACTTGCCATGGATCAAAGCGCGAAATGATATGAATTGCTATCCTTCTAAGAAATCTAGAAGGAGCGATTTCATGAAGCATAAAATTTTGAAACAAACAGCGGCGGCGCTTACCGGCATTCTGCTGAACACCGCTGCGCAGGCCTATTCGGGCGAGACATATGTCACCTGTCATCTCAATCCGGCGGGCGATAATTATCTCTCTTTGCGAGAGTGCGGCAGCTCCAAATGCGACGAGATCATGCGCCTTGGCCCTGCCACCTTCATGACCACGCTTGAGCCCGTCGGCACCAAGGGTTGGCGCGAAGTGATCGTGATGCGCGACAGCCAAGATGACAGCTATTCAGGCCCATCTGGCTGGGTTTACGAGAAATATATTTGCCGCATCCAAGAATAGATCATTCGCCGTAGGGCACCCAGATCGTTTTGGTCTCAACGCATTGAGAAAGCCAATCGCGCGCAGAGTATTCGCGCGTTTGACCGTTGTTGACCCATGTGCGTTTGAGGTTCCCAGCCGAGGCCTGTTCAATCTCTTTGGAGAGGTCCGAGGAAGAGAAGCTCCACATGGCATCAACGCCGAGGTGGCCTGCGAGAGGGGCCGCAAGGGCGCCGTGATCGCCGGTTAGAATGTTCACGACGCCAGCGGGAACATCAGAGGTATCAAGGACTTGCGCGAAATCCGTGGCGGCGAGCGGGTAGGGTTGGCTAGCGGCAAGCACAACACGGTTGCCCATTGCGATCGCGGGCGCCATGGCGGCCACGAGGCCGGCAAGCGGCGCGGCATCATCGCAAAGTGCGCCGATCACGCCGATGGGCTCATTGACCGCAACGGCCAGCCCGCGCATTGGAACGCCTTTGGCCGCGCCATCAAGCTTGTCGGCCCAAGCGGCGAAGGTAAACAGCGTGTTGATCGCGCTTTGGACTTCGGCCTCGGCTTTGCCTGTATTGGTTCCGGTGAGGTCTTGGATGCGGGCGGCGAATTCATCGCTGCGGGCGGATAGGTTTTCGCCGATGAAATAAAGGATTTGCGCGCGCAGATGGGCTGTTGTTTTGCTCCAGCCTTTGGCGGCATGAGCGGCCTCGACCGCATTGCGAACGTCTTTGCGACTGGCAAGCGAGGCGTGGCCCAAAAGCTTGCCGCGCGGCGACCAAACGGGGCGGGAATAGCCGCTATCGGGGCGGGCTTGTTTGCCGCCGATATAGAGCTTGGCGGTGCGATCCATCGTGGGGATTTCGATGTTTTCCGGCTGTGGTGCGGCGGTGATTTGTTTGACCGGTTTGGCTTTTCCGGTGGGCTTGGTATAGGCCGCGAGCCCTTCCCAACCGCCTTCGCGCCCAAAGCCGCTTTCGCGCACTCCGCCAAAGCCTGCAGCCGCATCAAAGAGGTTGGTTGCGTTGATCCAAACGATCCCAGCGGCAAGTTTTGGTGCGATATCAAGGGCAAGATTCAGGTTCTCGCTCCAGACGGTGGCCGCGAGGCCATAGCGCGTATTATTGGCGATCTCGACGGCTTCAGCGGGTGTGCGGAAGGTTGTGGCGACAAGCACGGGCCCGAAGATTTCTTCTTGCATCAGGGCTGAAGCGGGATGCAATCCGGTGATCAGTGTGGGCGGGTAGAAGCAGCCTTCAGGCGCTGCAACGGGTTGATAATGCTCGCCTTCTGGATTGTCCGCGACAAGTTTGGTGATCGTAGCCAGCTGCACCGGATCAACAACCGCGCCCACATCAATGGATTTATCCAGCGGCGAGCCGATGCGCAATTTGGCCATCCGCGCCTTGAGGCGGGTATAGAAATCCTCGGCAATGGCTTCGCTCACGATCAGGCGCGAACCGGCGCAACAAACCTGCCCTTGGTTGAACCAGATCGCATCTACGAGCCCTTCAATGGCGCTGTCGATATCGGCGTCGTCAAAGACGATATAGGGGGATTTTCCGCCCAACTCTAATGTGAGCGCCTTGCCCGATCCGGCGGTCGCTTCGCGGATATGGCGGCCAACGGAGGTGCTGCCGGTGAAGGCGATTTTGTCGATATCGGGGTGGGTCGTGATCATTTCGCCAACGGCGCCATCGCCGGTTACGATGTTGATCACGCCTTTAGGCAGGCCCGCCTCGGTACAGATTTGCGCGAAAAGCAGCGCGGTAAGGGAGGTATATTCCGCAGGCTTGAGCACGACCGTATTGCCCATCGCAATCGCAGGCGCGATTTTCCAAGCGAGCATCAGAAGCGGGAAGTTCCAAGGGATGATCTGGCCGCAAACGCCAAGCGCCTCGCGGCCCGGCATTTCCTCTTCCATCAGCTGAGCCATGCCTGCGTGATAGTAGAAATGGCGCGCAACAAGTGGGATATCGACATCGCGCGCTTCGCGGATCGGTTTGCCGTTATCCAGCGTCTCAAGAACTGAGAAGAGACGGGCATGTTTTTGGATCAAACGGGCGAATGCATAGAGATATTTCGCACGGGTATGACCGGGAAGTTTCGCCCATTTCGGCTGGGCTTTGCGCGCAGCCGCAACGGCGGCATCGACATCGCTTTGCGTCGCTTGGCTGAGGGTTGCCAGCACTTCGCCTGTGGCGGGATTGCGGCTCTCAAAGCCATCGCTTGGGGCGGTCATTTTGCCGTCGATAAACTGGCCAAACCGATCACCACCGTCCACCAGCCAAGCCAGCGCTTCGGCGGCGCTTTCAGGGGCCGTTCCATAATCCATCGTCTCAAAAATCTCTTTAACGCTCATGGTTTACCCCATTGGATGGCGGTAGGAGGCCGAATATTGGCCGGTTACGTGATGCTCGAGCTGGCGCTCAATATCGCCCAAAAGGGAGGAAGCGCCGAAGCGGAACATGTCGGGCATGAGCCAGCGATCGCCGAGCTCTTCTTTGACGAGGGCAAGATAGGTCAGCGCGTCTTTGGCTTTGGAGATGCCGCCCGCGGGTTTGTAGCCGATGCGGATGCCAGTTCGGGCGTGATATTCGCGGATCGCGCGCATCATCACGAGGCTGACGGGTAGGGTCGCGTTGACAGGTTCTTTGCCGGTTGAGGTCTTGATGAAATCGGCACCCGCCATCATGCAAACAAGCGAGGCGCGCGCGACATTTCGCAGGGTTCCAAGCTCGCCCGTTGCAAGGATCGCTTTTACGTGGGCATCGCCGCAGGCCGCGCGAAATTCGCGCATCTCATCGTAAAGCGCTTGCCAATTGCCGGTCAGCGCATGGCGACGGGATATCACGATATCGATCTCGGCAGCGCCCGCTGAAACGCTTTCATCAATCTCGGCAACGCGCAGGTGAAACGGCGAAAGCCCGGCGGGAAAGCCTGTTGAAACGGCCGCTACGGGAATGCCCGTGCCGCGCAGCGCTTCAACGGCTGTTGGCACCATTTCGTGATAAACGCAGACCGCGCCTGTGGTGATCGGCCCAATGCCGAGCGCATCCAAGATATCAGCGCGCACAGGATTGGCCGCTTTGGCGCAGAGGCGGCGGACGCGCCCGGGCGTGTCATCGCCAGAAAGGGTTGTAAGATCAATCAAGGTGATCGCTTTGAGCAGCCAAGCCGCTTGGTAGTCTTTCTTCACAGAGCGGCGCGATCCGATTGTACCAGCACGCCGTTCAATCGCGGATGTATTGGCCTGCGCGCGGCGCACCCAGCCAAGATCAAGCGGCATCCCGGGATTGCGCGGCTCATGCACTTGGGGCAGTTGCGCAGAGCGGATATCGGCAGCGATATCAACGCTTTCGTTGGTTTGATTGGGGGATGTCATGCGGGCCTCTTGGCTTGCGAAACGGGGCGGTCTGTTACGAATTACCTACGCAAAGTCGCACGGCTTTTGAGGCTTGGCAAGGTTTTACCAAATGGTCAAATGGGTTGGGCGACGTCTTTTTGGAAGCGTTGGCGGTATTGGCGCGGGGTCAGCCCGTGTTGGGCGCGAAAGAGGCGGTGAAAATGGCTCATATTGGCGATGCCGCAGCTTTGGGCGATCTCATTGAGCGGTTCACCCGTTCCCGCAAGGCAGCGCGCGGCGTGCTCCATGCGGATATGGTTCATATAATCGGAGGGCGTTTGGCCGAGATGCTTTTGCAGGCTTCGGCTGACATGGGCGTGGCTTTTGCGCGCGGCGGAGGCAAGGCCTGCGGCACCGTGGCGAAACACTTCGGGATCGTGGGCGCGCTGGCAGGCATCGATCAGCCATTTGGGCGCGTCATCAGGAAGGCCGGGGGCCTCGCGTTCAAGCTCGGCAATCAGGCTGAGCAGAAAAGCCTCTATATAGAGCGCGGTTCTGGGGGCCGTTTCCAGCGCGAGCGCCGCATGCGATAGGGTCGAGAGTTGGCGCATGTCGCGGTGGGCAATATGCGGGTCATCACCCCAGAAATAGCGAGTACCAAACGCATGCGCTGAGAGGCGTTTTATCACATCTCTATGGATCACCAGATTGACCAAATGTGCTTCTTCGCCAAGGCCTTGCAGGGCATGGGGCCGATTGGGCGGCATGAAGACAAGATCGCCTTCCAAGAGGGTTTGGCGGCTGGGGGATTGCGGCGCGCCTGTATAGTGATGCGCGCGCCCGTTGATCAGCCAAAACAGCTCGCAATAATCTTGGGTATGCAGTGCGCGCGGCTTGCTGCGGCCCAGTTCGATCCGGGCGAAATGATAGGCCGCACCAGGGCCAAGAATTGCTGCGGCGTTTTGTGTGATCACATCCATGAGGTCAGTATAGAGCGCAAATAAAGGCATTTATCTACCAAATTATCAATTTGGCGGTAAAACTGTTGGGTCCTCTATGCCTTATGCGGCAAAGCTTTGCGCCAATAGGTGACAAGCGGGGCCAAAACAGGCACAAACTGCCCAACGGCTTGCCAAAAGGAATCGCCCCATGAGCTTTGATCGCAGCATCAAGATCGCCCCAAGTATCCTCGCCTCGGATTTTGCCAATTTTGGCGCGGAATGTGAAGCGATTGAAGCGCAGGGCTGTGACTGGGTGCATGTGGATGTGATGGACGGGCATTTCGTCCCCAACATAACCTTCGGCCCGGCAACTTGCGCAGCGATCCGCCCGCATATCAAGGGCGTCATGGATGTTCATCTGATGATCGCGCCGGTCGATCCATATATTGATGCCTTCGCCCAAGCAGGCGCAGATTTTATCACCGCCCATGTTGAGGCTGGCCCGCATATTCACCGCACCTTGCAAGCGATCCGCGGGGCAGGGGCCAAGGCCGGCGTTGCGCTTAATCCAGGTACGCCAGCGGCAAGCATTACGCATCTGCTTGATATGGTCGATTTGGTCTGCGTGATGACTGTAAACCCCGGTTTTGGAGGGCAAAAATTCATTCACAGCCAGATTGAGAAAGTCGCCGAGCTGCGTGCGATGATTGGCGATCGTCCTATTCATATTGAGATTGATGGCGGCGTTGATGCGGCAACGGCCCCGCTGGTTTCGGCGGCTGGCGCTGATGTTTTGGTGGCGGGTTCGGCTGTTTTCAAAGGCGGTTCCGTGGCCAATCCGGCACCTTACGGCGAGAATATTCGCGCGATCCGTGCCGCGGCTGAGGCGGTGCGCGGCTAGCGGCTGATTTGGGCAAGGGCCGTATCTGAAACCCGCGAGATCGCATAGGCGGCGGCCCCTTTCGCCCACATCAAATCGCCCCATTTGTGGATTTGTACCTCAGGGGGCGGCCCGCCAGCTTGGACAATCTGATCGCGGATCGAGGCAATGACATCGTCGGCATAGAGATGATCATGCTGCATGCGCTCCCCAGATAGGATGATCAATGCGGGATCGAAAATATTGACCAAATTTGCCAGCCCCATTGCAAACACCTGCCCCGCGCGGGCCAGCACATCTTTTGCAGCGGCATCGCCAGCATTTGCATGTGCAATCAACGTGGCCAAATCAGGAGCGGTTGCTTCGCGCAACAAAGCATAATCCGCGACATAGGCTTCAAGGCAGCCCCTCTGACCGCAACGGCAAAGCGCGCCGTTAAGCGCAACTTTTGTATGACCGAATTCAGCGCCGCAGCCGCGCGTCCCGCGATAAAGAGCGCCGTTTAGAACGATGCCAAGGCCGACGCCGTTTTCGATCGTCACAACAAGAAAATCTTTTATTTCTCGCGCTTTACCGAAGTACATTTCCGCCATGGCAACAAGATTAGCGTCATTGTCTACAAAGCAGGGAAGGCCCAAATGGGCGCTGAGCAAAGCCTCAAATTTTGTGTCGCGTTGGGTGAGAGAGGGCGACCATCGAACGATCCCTGTTTGGGTATCGATCAACCCGGCCAAGCCGATGCCAAAGCCGCTCAAAGCGCCGCGCTCTAGGCCCGCGCCATGAAGCGCGCAATCAAGCGCTTGCGCGACGAGTGGCAACAATTCTTCGGGGGCAAAGCATTCCTTTGGTAGGGGCGCGAGATGCTCGGCAATGGTTTGTCCTTCAAAATCCATCACAATCACACTGAGCCCGCGCGCGGCGATTTTGATGCCAGCGACAAGATGCGCAGCTCCGCGCAACGAAAGGTCAACTCGGGGGCGCCCTCGAGTTGAAATCTCGTCTTTGCGCGCGACTTCTTTGATCAATCCCTCGCGGAGCAAATCGGCTGTGATTGCCGTCACAGTTGCTTGGCTAATCCCCGTTTCCTGGGCCAAATCGACGCGCGCAGCACGTCCCGCGCGCCGGATTGCGCCGAGAATTTGGCTTCTGCCGTGATGTCTTTGATCGGGGATCATTTATGGGCCTCTGGGGTCTTTTCTTAAGAATAATTAATTTGATTAACTTATTAAAGGGAATGCGGCGTCGGGCTGCGTCGGCCAAGATACCACGCAGACCCAAGCGCCAAAATCAGCAGTAAAAGAGCAATCGGGTGATGGAGCAGCGCGCGCGGATCAGCGTCAAGAATAACCAATGATTGTGAGAGCGTGCTCTCAAAATTGGGCCCCAAAAACAGCGCGATGATAAACACGATGACCGGGTAGCCAAGCGCCTGCATCCCGTAAGCCAGCAGCGCTGAAATAAGCATGATCACGACGCCAAACATCCCCCCAGTTGAGACATAGACCCCTGCGATGCAAAACAGCAGAGCAGAGGGGAAAATAATCGCTTCGGGCGCGCGCACGACGCGGCTCCAAATGCGCAACGAGGCATGCCCTATTAGCAGGTTCATCAGGTTGGCCATCATCATTGCGCCAAACAGCCCGTAGATCAGCCGCCCTTGGTTTTGAAACAGCAATGGGCCGGGTTGAATGCCGTGAATTTTGAAGGCTGAAATCAGGAGGGCCGCCGAGATTGAACCGGGGATGCCGATGGCCAAAAGGGGGATCAAATTTGCGCCCATGACGGCTGAATTTGCTGACTCAGTCGCGGCGATCCCGTGAATGTTCCCCTTGCCGAAGCTCTCGGGTTTTGGCGATGCGCGGCGCGCAGAGGCATAGCTCATAAAGCCCGCGGCGGTTGATCCAATTCCCGGAATTGCGCCCAAAACCGTACCAATTAAGGCCCCTCGGGCCATTGTGAAGCGGCAGGACCAGTATTCGGCGCGGCTGATTTTGATGTTGTCAGGGTCTGTATCGTCGGAGGCGATAATGGCGGGGCGCGGTGCGGCGCGATTGGCCGAAGCTATGCGGCGCAGGATTTCGCTGACGGCGAGCATGCCGATGGCAACGGCCACAAGAGGCAGCCCATCAAACAGCTCAAAATGGCCGAAATAGAGCCGGGGCGTTCCGTGTTCTGGATCAAGGCCGACGGTTGCTGCGAGCAGGCCGAGCAGGGCGGCGATTAGGCCTTTGGTCATCGAATTTCCGATCAGGCCTGCGATGATCGAAAAGGCAAAGATCATCAATGCACAGATCTCAACCGGGCCCATTTTAAGCGAAAGGATCGCAAGGGGCGCCGCCACTGAAATCAAGACCAAATCGGAAAATGTATCTCCCGTTACGGAGGCGTAGAGCGCCATTTTTGTCGCCTTCAAGGGCTTGCCTTGTTGGGCCAGCGGATAGCCATCTAGGGCTGTCGCGGCGGCATCTGGTGTGCCTGGCGTATTGATCAGAATTGCAGGGATCGCGCCGCCAAAAAGCCCGCCTTTATTGATCCCGACGAGGAAAGAAATCGCCACCAACGGATCAAGCACAAAGGTAAAGGGGATCGCGATTGCCATCGCCATGACTGGCCCAATGCCCGGAATAGCCCCGACGATTTGCCCGAGCATTACGCCAAGGATCACGAAGCCAAGATTAATCAAGGTAAACGCATCGCCAAGTCCGGCGAGGATGGTCGAGAACTCTACCATGTCGCGCAGGCCATCATGGAAGGACGCGCCCAAGCAGCGGGACTGTGATCAGCCAGATCGCGATTGGCACAGCGAGGGCGGCAATGGCGAACCATTCCCATCTGCGCGCGCCAAGGAGCAGTAAAAGCGCAGTTGATAGCAGGGGCGCGACGGGGAGGTAGCCAAAGCGGCCCATCGCCCAGATCGCGCCGCTGACCAGCGCGGCTGCGAGCAAAGCGCGCAGAAATTCGCGCGCGCTTGGCAAACTCGAGGCCGGCAATGAGGCGCTGTTGGCGATGAGTGTTTGGGTAATGCCAAGGGCAACGAGGCCCCAGCAAGCGATGGCCGGTAGGGTCTGCGGCCGCATCCAGCCGTAAGAGACGGTTTCGGTGTGGCCTGGGATAATCCAAAGAAGCATCAAAAGCCCAAAGCATAGGATGCCAAGGCCGGAAAGCCTTTCTGCTATGCGGGTATTTGCGCGCTCGTTTTTCATGGTTCAACGCCCTTGGTGAGGGCGTTGAATAGGGCACGAAATTCGCGCCAAAGGAAGGCGTCGAGCCGCAATTATTTACCGAAGAGTTTGGCGACGTTCGCCAAGCCTTCGTCCATCATTTTGCGTGTGCCGTCGGCGCCAAGCAGTGTTGGCTCTGACTTGAACGTGTTCATGATCACACTGCGTGCATTCTCAGAGGAGATCGCCGCCGAGAGGGCCTCTGAGAGGGCGGTTTTAACCTCATCCGGAAGGCCGGCGGGGCCAGCAAAATAGAAATATGGGTCGACGTAGATATCATGGCCTTGCTCTTGAACAGTCGCAATATCAGGGGCATAGCCATGGCGGCTGGCATTGGCGACCGCGATCATTTTGAGATCACCGCTTTCAAGATAGGGGATATGTGTGCCGCCGGAGAAGGCCGCCACAACATGCCCGCCCATCACGTTTTGAACCTGTTCGGCGCTGGATTTCATCGAGACCATTTTGAAGCCTGCGTCTGTTTCTTTGCTCACGACGCCCATCAAAAGCTCTTGCGGTTTTGCGTCGAACCCGATGAGCGCGCCGTCGTTGGCTTTGGAATATTCGATCAATCCGGCAAGGTCGTCAAAGGGCGCATCAGCCTTGGCAACGATCGCCATTTGCGCATAGGCCACTGTGCCAAGATAGTCGAAACTGTTGAGGTCAAAGGGAAGCTCCGCGCCGCGCAGCGTCAGGTTTACCAAAACTGGCATCGAGACGCCTAGGCCAAGCGTCTGCCCATCCGGCTTTGCGACCGCAATTTGGGTAAACATCGCGATGCCGCCGCCGCCCGGTTTGTTTTCGACAACGATGTTCCAGCCGGTTTGGGCGGCCATTTCCTTGGCCACGATGCGGCCCAAAGTATCGGTCTCGCCGCCAGCATCAAAGCCGATTTGCAGCTTGATCGGGCCGCTGGGCGCCCAGTCGGCGCTTGCGGGAAGGGCGGCGAAAAGGGCTATGGCTGCCCCGGTGAATATGGATTTCAAACTCATGTCACTCTCCTGTTGGTTAGGTAGCAATTTGTTCGGGCTGGGTATTTTCCAGCCGCTTTGGGGAAATATCGTTAAGATCCAATCCAGACCCAAGAACGGCCGGATGATGAAGGCATTTTAAGATTTGGGCTGCGGCTATGCGGGCAATGCCGGGTGCGGTTTGCACGCCGTATCCGCCCTGTGCTGCGAGCCAGTAGAACCCCTCAATTTGCGGATCAAACCCTACAACGGGGGCCCGATCCGGCACAAAGCTGCGCAGGCCTGCCCATTTGGATTCGACCCTGCGCACATCAATATCAAAGGCGCTTTGGATGCGGTCAATACAGATGGCGATGTCGATTTCCTCGGGCTGGCTATCGCAGGGCGGCGAGGGGCTTTCATCGGCCGGAGAGGCCAGTAATTTGCCCGCTTCTGGTTTGAGATAGAAGGCTTCATCAGCATCGACAATCATCGGTAAGTCCTTGGGATCGAAGCCGGTTGGCGCGTCAATTGTGATGGCTGTGCGCCGCCTTGGGATCATGCCGATGGGGCGGGTTTTGGCCATGGCGCCAAGCTCCTCGGCCCAAGCGCCGGCTGCATTTATCACAGTGTTTGCTTGAAGAATTTTTCCGCCCGCAGTGATTTCCCATGGAGGCCCGGCGCGCAGCTTTTCGACCGGTGATTTGAGCATGATTTCCCCGCCATGGGCCTTGAACATCGACAAATATCCATGGTGTAGCGCATGCACGTCAATGTCTTGGGCGCGCTCATTGATGAAGGCGCCCGCGGCATATCCCTTCTTTAGGATAGGGGCGACTTTCTCAATTTGATGCGGGGCGAGCCAGTGCAGATCATAAGCGCTTGAAAGTTCCTCAAACAAGCTGCGCAGCCCGTCCAATTGATCGGTGCGCGCAATGCGGACCAGCATGCGCGGGCTCAAAAGCGAGCGGGGGGTAAAGCCTTTTGGTGTGTGGGTGAAAAAATCTTCCGAGGCACGGGTAAGGGCGCGCACGACCGGGGAGCCATAGCTTTGGGCGAGGATTGCGGCGGAGCGCCCGGTTGAATGATATCCCGGCTGGCTTTCGGCCTCGATAAGGACGACGCGCGCGCCCAAAGCTGCGCATTCTGCAGCCGCGGAGGCCCCCGCGATACCTGCGCCAACAACGGCAATATCGTAAATCTCAGCCAAGGATTAAAGCTCCGCGAATCTCTGTGCTTGGTGGGTTCGAGGAAAGTCTAAACCGAAATTTTCCAATCGGAAAGTTTGTTTTTCCTAAGCTACGTATGGATTTGCGCCGCCCAAGAGCATACGCTTTGAGTTATGAGCAGTAGATTTCGGAGTTTCGCCCGATGAGTGGTACGCAAGAAAACCAAACGCCCGAAGCCCAAAGTCGGGCTGCTCTGGCCATTCGTTTGCGCGCTCTTCGCAAGTCTAAGGGGCTGACAATTCAAGATGTGGCCGAGCGTTCGGGCCTTGCGATTTCAACCGTTTCCAAAATCGAGCGCAATTTGATGGCCCCGACATATGATCGCTTTAGTCGGCTTGCGCGCGGGCTTGGTGTCGATCTGGCGGAGCTGTTTGCCGAAGAGGGAACGCGCTTTGAGCAGGGCGGAGTGGCCCTCGCGCGGCGCGGCGATTTTGGCTATCACGAGACAGACAATTACACCTATGAGATGCTGTTCCAAAAGGTGCAGGGGCGCGCGATGGTTCCGATGCTTGGAACGCTTAAGCCCTTGGAAAAAATGAAGTTTGATCGCATGGTAAGCCATGCGGGCGAGGAATTTCTTTTTGTGATTGAGGGCGAAGTGATCGTTCAGATGGAGAACATGGATCCGGTGACATTGCGCGCAGGCGATAGTCTCTATTTTGATAGTCGCCGCGGTCATCTTTATGCCTCCGCTACGGATCAGCCAGCGCGAATTTTATGCGTTTGTACCCATGATGGATCTCGTGAAAACGCCGGAAATGGCGCCTCAGGAAAAGCCCCGTAAACATGACTGACGCGCCCAATATTCTTTTCGTGATGTTCGATCAGCTGCGCTGGGATTACCTGTCTTGTGCAGGGCATCCCCATCTTCAAACGCCCAACATTGATCGCATTGCGGCGCGCGGGCTGCGCTTTACCCGGGCTTACGTACAATCACCTATTTGCGGCGCATCGCGGATGTCTTTTTATACGGGCCGTTACTGCCATTCGCACGGGGCGCAGCGCAATAATTACCCAATCCGCGTGGGCGAGATCACGCTCGGGGATCATCTTCGTGAGGCTGGCATGGAAAGCTGGCTCGTTGGCAAGACCCATATGGAGACCGATGCCGCCGGGATGGCGCGCCTTGGGATTGCGCCCGAAAGCGTCATTGGTGCGCGCCAAGCGGAATGCGGTTTTGACGTTTGGGTGCGTGATGATGGATTGTGGGCCGAGGGGCCGGACGGGTTTTATGATCAAAGCCGCTCGCCCTATAATGAGTACCTCAAATCCAAGGGCTACTCGGGCGAAAATCCATGGAATGATCATGCGAATGCGGGTGTTTCTGACGAGGGCGATTTGCTTTCCGGCTGGCTTATGGCCCATGCCGATCAGCCTGCAAATATCGCTGAAGAAGACAGCGAAACCCCTTGGCTGACCAGTCAAGCGATTGAGTTTATCGAGGCCAAAAAGGGCGGGACGCCATGGCTTTGCCATCTCAGTTATATCAAGCCGCATTGGCCCTATATTGTGCCTGCGCCCTATAACGATATGTATGGGCCTGAGCATGTTCCGCCCGCGATGCGATCCGAGGCCGAGCGGGACGATCCGCATCCGGTTTATGGCGCTTATATGCAAAGCCTGATCTCCAAAGGCTTCTCTAAAGAAGAGGTCCGCGACAAGGCGATCCCGGCCTATATGGGGCTGATCAAACAGTGTGATGATCAGATGGGGCGGCTGTTTGCCTATCTGGAAGAGAGCGGCCAGATGGACAATACCGTGATTGTTTTGACATCGGATCACGGGGATTATCTGGGCGATCATTGGCTTGGCGAGAAGGATCTATTTCACGATTGCTCAGTGAAGGTTCCGCTGATTATTTGCGATCCAAGCAAAGAGGCGGATGCGAGCCGCGGCCAGACTTGTGACGCGCTTGTCGAGGCGATTGATCTTGCGCCGACATTCGTTGAAATGGCCGGTGGGAAGGTTGCGGATCACATCCTTGAGGGGCGCTCATTGATGCCGTTTTTGCATGGCGAGGCGCCCGATTGGCGCGATTTTGCCGTGTCGGAATTTGACTATTCGATAACGCCCGCAGCGGGCCGCCTAGGCCTTGCGCCACGTGATTGCAGGCTCTTTATGATTGCTGATGAGCGCTGGAAATTCATGCATGCCGAGGGCGGCTTTCGCCCGATGCTTTTTGATATGAAGGCCGATCCGGACGAACTGAATGATCTGGGCGCAGACCCTTTGCATGATCCGATTATTGAGATGATGTATGAGCGGTTGGGGCGCTGGGCGCGACGCATGTCGCAGCGGGTGACACTGAGCGAAGAGGCGATTATCGGCAAGCGCGGCAAAGCGATGCGCAAGGGGATTTTGCTTGGGCTTTATGATGGCTCTGAGGTTGATCCCGAGCTGCTTGTCAAAGTTCAGGGAAAAGTCGAAGATCAACGTATAAAGACTTGAGATTGGGGAACAATAATGCGGTGGAAGCAGCGGCCTGAGGGCTCGAACTGGGGCGAATTTGGCGAGGATGATCAGCTTGGCCGGCTCAATCTGATCACGCAGGAAAAGCTGCGTGAAGGCATTGCCGAGGCGCGCGAAGGGCTTTCCTTTTGTCTCTCTTTGCCGCTCGATTATCCCGGCGGCAATGGGCTAAATCCGCGGCGCAATCCGCCGATCCTGCGCCCCACTCTGCGCTCTGATGCGCCCAACTTTAACGCGCCCTTGGGGATTGCGGGCCAAGGGCCAAGCGATGTTGTTTCGGACGATTTGGTCATCATGCATTTGCAATATTCGACCCAGTGGGATGCGCTTTCGCATGTCGGATCGAGCTTTGATGCCGATGGCGACGGGATCGCGGAACAGGTCTATTACAACGGCTTTCGCGCCGGGATTGATATCGTTGGCCCGGATGATATTGCCGACGCTGGCGTTGGCGCGAATATGAAGACCCAAAGCACCTCAAGCGCCAAGAAGCTCGGGATCGAAAACATGGCCGCGCATGCGGTTCAGGGGCGCGCAGTGATGATCGATTTGCATGCGCATTTCGGCGATGCGCATAAGCTGGTTGGCTATGATGATTTGATGCGCGTGATGGAGGCTGATGGCGTTGAGGTCACGCGCGGGGATATGGTTTGCCTGCACACTGGATTTGCGCAGCTGGTGCTTGGGATGGGCGGCGCGCCGGATAAGGACGCGCTGCATAATTCCTGCACGGCGCTTGATGGGCGCGATGAGAAATTGCTCCAGTGGATCACCGACAGTGGGCTTGCGACCTTGATCGCCGATAACTACGCGGTCGAGGCGTTTCCGGCCCGCGAGGGCGATACGTGCTGCGCCCTTTTACCGCTGCATGAGCATTGCTTGTTTAAGAACGGCATTCATCTGGGCGAGCTGTGGCATCTGACGCCGCTGGCCAATTGGCTGCGCGAAAACGGCCGCTCGCGCTTTTTGTTGACGGCCCCGCCGTTGCGTCTTCCCGGTGCGGTTGGATCGCCGGTTACGCCGGTCGCGACTGTATGAACCGGGTTCTGATTACCGGGGGCGGAGCGGGCATCGGCGCGGCGATCGCGGCGCGCTGCCGGGCTGATGGATTTGAGCCGATTACGATTGATCTCAGGGACGGAGATATTGCCGCTGATCTTAGTGACGAGGCACAGGTTGCCCGCGCTGTTGAGGAGGCGCTCCGGGGTGGGCCGATCACACGGCTGGTCAATAATGTCGGCCTCGTGGCGCCAAATGCACTGGCTGATCAAACGCTTGAGGAATTCGATCGCGCAGTTGCGTTGAACTTGCGCGCGACGCTGCAAGTGACCCAGGCCTTACTGCCTGGAATGCGCGCGGCGGGCTTTGGGCGGATCGTCAATATGGCTTCGCGGGCGGCTTTGGGCAAAGAGCTGCGCACCGCTTATGCCGCGACCAAGGCAGGCCTGATTGGCATGGCCAAAACATGGGCGCTTGAGCTTGGCCCCGACGGGATTACCGCCAATGCCATTGGCCCCGGCCCCATTCGCACCGAGCTGTTTGATCGCGCCAACCCGCCCGGTGCGCCGCGTACACAGGCGATCATTGATGCAGTGCCAGTGCGCCGCGTGGGCACGCCAGAGGATGTTGCTCATGCGGCGAGCTATTTGCTTGATGAGCGTTCTGGTTTTGTGACGGGGCAGGTGCTTTATGTCTGTGGCGGGATGACTGTCGGCGCGGCGGGCGCTTAGCCTACGAAAAGCTTTGCATCGTCCGCGCTTTCGTGGTTTTGCGCGCGGTTGAATTTAGTATGCCAATGTATACAGTCTCGGGTATGCTTGTGAAAACCAATTCCGAACCGTCCAGTAGAGCAGAACTTATAGATGTTTGATTTCTTCTCCTTTGCCTTTGCAGGGTTAGAGTCGGGCGCTTTTGCTGCGCTCTTAATGACGAGTTTTGCAGGCTCTTTTATCACTGTCTCGCTGGGGATCGGTGGGGGCACGCTTTTGATTGCGGTGATGGCGAGTTTGATGCCTGCGGCGGCGCTGATCCCCGTGCACGGCGTTGTGCAGCTTGGATCAAACCTGACGCGCGCAGGGCTTTTGCGCCGCCATATCCACTGGCGCCCGCTTGTTGGTTTTGGGGCGGGTTCGCTGATCGGGGTATTTCTTGGCGGAATGATTGCGGTTGAGCTGTCGCCTGCTCTGGTTCAAATCGGAATTGGCTGTTTTGTGATCTGGAATGTGTTGATGCGCGCGCCCAAATGGCTCTCAACGATCCCGTGGGTGATTGGCGGCGTCACCAGCTTTTTGACAATGTTTTTCGGCGCTTCCGGTGTTTTTGTGGCGAGTTTTACCAAGTCTCTGTACCTTGAACGCCAAGCCCATGTGGCGACCCACGCCGGCCTGATGACCATTCAGCACACTCTGAAAATCCTAGCTTTTGGCATTCTTGGTTTTGCCTTTGGGCCGTGGGTATTTTTCATTGCGCTGATGATTGGTGCGGGGTTTTTGGGAACGCTGATCGGGCGCGCCGTGTTGCTGCGGATCAACGACAAGGCCTTCAAGCGGGGTCTCGATATCGTTCTTGTTTTGATTTCGCTACGGCTGATTTGGAACGGTTTGGGCCTTGGCGTTTAGGCCCTAATCTGGGTTAGCGCGGCGGCGAGCGCATTGATTGCCGCGCTCATATCGGCCGCGCTTGCGAACTCATCTGGGTGATGGCTCAACCCTTTGGTGCAACGGACGAAAAGCATCGCGATTGGGCAGAGATCGGCCATGGCAGAGGCGTCATGGGTTGCGCCCGAGGGCAGGGTAAAGCTTGGATGACCGAGCGCCTCCAAAGCGATGTTGAGAGCGTCAATCAAAGGCGGCGCGCATTGGACCGCCAGTTGCTCATAGGTGCAGCGCATGGTGAATTCAGTGCCGGAGGCGCGCGCGATCTCATTGCCAATTGCGCGCATCTGGTCGGCAAAGTCGAGGCGCGCCTTGTCGGCTTCGCTTCGAATTTCAAGCGTAAGGGTGGCGGCGTTTGGGATGGCATTGACAACATCTGGCGCGATTGAAAGGGCCCCGACCGTGGCGCGGAGGGTTTCGGCTGTATTGGCGCGATCTGAAACTTCGGCTATGAACCGCGCGGCGGCCACGAGCGCATCTTTGCGCCCCTTCATCGGGACCGTTCCGGCATGGCCCGTTTCACCGCGAAAGATAACCTCGTTGCGCTCAATTCCGCAGATACCGGAGACAACGCCAAGTGCAAGGTCATGCGTTTCTAGGACGGGGCCTTGTTCGATATGAGTCTCGATATATCCTATAATATCATCGGGTTGGCGGCGTTGATCCGCAATCGTATCTGGGGCGCCGCCAAAGCTCTTAAGGGCCTTAGAAAGCGAAACACCGTCGCGATCCTGCATGGCCAAAGTTTCGGGGTCAAAGGTGCCGGCAAGCGCGCGCGGGCCCATCAGAGCGGTTGGAAAACGTGCGCCTTCCTCATCCGCAAAGGCCAGAACCTCGACAGAAAAGGGCAGCTCAATTTCGCAGTCTTTGAGCTTTTCCAGCGCCAGACAGGCAAGCGCGATCCCCATAATTCCATCATAGCGCCCGCCGTTGCGAACGGAGTCTTGATGCGATCCAAGCAGCAAGGTTTTTGCGCCCATTGGCCCTTCCAAACGGCCGATCAACGTCGCGGAGCTGTCCATGCGCACAGTTAGCCCGGCGCGCTCCATCCAGTTTGTGATCTGTGCATTGGCGCGACGGTGTTCGTCGGTGAAGGGAAAGCGTGTGACGCCGATATGATCTTTCGAACACTCAGCGATTTGGGCCAATCTTTCTTGGGCTAAGGCTCCGTAGGGCATCGGACTTCCTATTTATCATGATTAATTTAGCTCTACACATCCCGCTGCGCTTGGTCTAGTTATTTATCATGAGGAAAAAGAAACTGGGATGGCGATGAAAGACGACGCGGCGCAAGCAAAACCTCCCAAAAGATCGCGCCCTGTTCGGGTTGCGGATGAGATCAAGCAATGGGTTGTTGAACGGGATTTGCGCAAGGGCGACAAGCTGCCAAATGAAGCGGCGATGATCGCGCAGTTCAAGGTTTCTAAAGGGACGGTGCGCGAGGCGATGCGCATTTTGGAAGCGCAGGGTTTGATCGTTACCAAAACCGGGCCGGGCGGGGGCAGCTCTGTTGGCGAAGTGAGCCAAGATCGCGCCGCTTCATTGCTTGCTAACTACTTCTATTTCAAAGACCTTTCGATTGCGGATATCTATCAGATGCGCAAAGCTCTAGAGCCGGAACTCGCCGCCTCATTGGCGGGCACTTTGAGCAGCGATCAGCTTGCCGAGCTTGACGCGCTGGCGCATCAAAACCCCAATCCTGCGACCAATTCCGAAGAAGAAAAAGAGCAGCATATCGCCTCGCTCGCTTTTCATGCTTTGTTGGCGCGGATGTCGGACAATCACCTGCTTGATTTTGTCATCTCGTTTATGGCGCGCATTTTGGCGGATTTGACCGTGTATCGCCGCCTTTATGAGCCGCCCAATCACGAGCTTTGGGCGCGCGGGCGCAAGCACCAGATTGATTTGGTACAGGCGTTGCGCGATGGCGATGCCACGCGCGCGCGCGCGATCATGCTCTCTCATATGGAGAGCGCCGAGGCATTGATGCAGGCGCAGGAAGTCAGTCTTTCGCGCCGCTTTATGGAAGATTAGGCGATATCTGGCTTGATTTGCGGCGCATGATTTGGACGGTCGCGGGTCGGAACTTGTGTAAGCCAGTCACTATATGGCGGCGTCTGAATGCGGGCGAGCAGGGTCGCCAATGCTTGCAGAGGTGCCTCACTGTAATCAATGCGCAGATCAATCGGGGGCGCGTTTGGCGCAAGGATCAAAAGCGCGGCAGATTGCAAGCCGCGCTTATCGCTTCCAGCGTTTTGAGCGGCGTTCAATGCGGCCATCATCCGCGCGCTTGGAGAGGAATAGGATCTTTCGGCGGCGCTTATCATTGCAGTGAGGACATCCAAAGAGGTTAGCATATTGCCCGCCACTGCCAGATTTGGCGCGCAGTGATGATTGGCTGCGCCGATGCTTTGGTCTCCGGTGAAGCCAGCTGTTTGACCGGTTTTATCCAGAGCGATTAGTTGGCGATGTCCGCGCCCTTGATCTCTTTGGGTAACCGTATCGACGGCCTGTTGCGCGTTTGCGCCGCGGTGCATCAAGCGCAGAGCATTGTCGCGCCAAAAGCTGCTTGGGGCGGTTCCTTGGCTCGCTACCAGCCCTGATTCGATGTCCCCACGAAGCACCCAGCCGCCAACACATAGGCTTCCGGTTGCGGCCGCACCGGCGTAAATGCCGGATTTTTCGTCATAAGTGAGAATCGAAAAGGTCATAGTTTAGCCTCTAGCATATTTTTCTTGAATTTATCATGAGAATTAGTCCTTAATCAATTCATCATGATAAATATAAATGAACAGAGAGGGTCTGACATGAATTTTCTTCACATCACGCGCCGCGCAATGCTGGCTGCTACGGCGGCGACAGCACTCGCGCTGAGCGCCGGGGCGGGCATTGCCCAAACCCCTGAGGATGTCCTGATCGTGGGGCAGATCGCTGAGCCAAAAGCGCTTGATCCTGCGGCGGTCACGGCTGTTAATGATTTCCGGATTTTGATGAATGTTTACGACGGGCTCGTGCGCTATAAAGACGGCACGCTTGAGGTTGAACCTGCCTTGGCCACGGCTTGGGAGATCTCTGAGGACGGCAAGACTTACACGTTCACCCTGCGCGAGGGCGTTAAATTCCATGACGGCAGCGCCTTTGATGCAGAGGCGGTGAAGTTCAATTTTGATCGCATGCTCAAAGAGGATCACCCCTATCACAACACCGGCCCGTTCCCGCTTTCGTTCTTCTTCTCTGCGGTTGAGAATGTTGAAGTGGTCGATGCGAGCACGGTGCGCTTTACGCTAAACGCGCCCTATGCGCCTTTCCTTTCCAATCTCGCCTATCCAACGGGGCTGATCGTTTCGCCTGCAGGGGTGATGGATAAGGGCGCCGAGTTTGGCCGCAATCCATCGGGCACGGGCGCGTTTAAATTCGCGGAGTGGCGCTCGAATGAGGCCGTTGTTGTTGAGGCGAACGCGGATTATTGGGATGGCGCGCCGGAGCTTAAGGCTGTTGTTTTCCGCCCAATTACCGATGCCAATACCCGCACAGCTGAGATGCTCGCCGGCGGTATTGATCTGATGGTTGAGGTTCCGCCCGTTGCGCTGAGCGGCTTTGCAGGGGATGAATTCACTGTTCACGAACAAGCCGGTCCGCATGTTTGGTTCTTGATCCTCAACGCCAAGGAAGGTCCGTTTGCTGACAAGCGTGTGCGCCAAGCGGCGAACTACGCGATCAACAAAGGCGCTTTGGTGAATGACGTTCTGGAAGGCACAGCCGCCGTTGCCGCTGGCCCGACACCGCCAGCTTTTGCATGGGCCTATAACGAGGCGCTTGAGCCTTACCCATATGATCCGGCAAAGGCCAAGGCGCTTCTGGCCGAGGCAGGGGCTGAGGGCGCGGAGCTTACTTTTTATGTGACAGAAGGCGGCTCAGGCATGCTTGATCCGATCGCTATGGGGACGGCCATTCAAGCCGATCTTCAAGCTGTTGGTCTCAAGGTGAAAATCGAAACCTACGAGTGGAACACTTTCCTTGGCAATGTGAACCCGGGTCTTGAGGGCAAGGCGGATATGGCCGAAATGGCGTGGATGACGAATGATCCTGATACATTGCCGTTCCTTGCGCTGCGAACCGATGCTTGGCCCGATAAAGGCGGCTTCAACTCGGGCTATTATTCCAACCCCAAAGTAGACACGCTGCTTGAGGCGGCCCGTGCCGCGACCGATCAGGCTGAGCGCGCCAAGCTCTATAAAGAGATGCAGGTGATCGTTCAGGAAGATGCGCCTTGGGTCTTTGTGGCGAACTGGAAACAGAATGCTGTTGTGTCGGATCGGGTAGCGGATTTTGCACTTCAGCCATCGTTCTTCTTGCTTCTCCAAGATGTGAAGAAGAACTGATAAACTGGTCGCGGCCCCCGAGCATTTGGGGGCCGCGATGCATTTGAGCGGGGGCAAAAATGGCAGGCTATATTCTTAAGCGGTTGATCTCGGCCATTCCGGTTTTGCTTGGCATTTCGGTGATTGTGTTTTTGATCATGGCGATGATCCCCGGCGATCCGGCAACGGCGATCCTTGGCTCTTACGCGACCCCCGAAAATGTTGAGAAACTCAATCGTGATCTGGGGCTCGATCGCGGGCTTGTGGTTCGATATTTTACTTGGCTTGGCAATATGTTGCAGGGGGATTTTGGGCGTAGTTTCTCGCTCAATCGCCCTGTATTGGATGAGGTTCTGGATCGGTTTAACGCAACCCTCATTTTGGCCGGAACCGCCTTTGTTTTATGCGCAATACTGGGTGTTGCGGCGGGGGTTATCTCAGCGGCGCGCCAATATGGATTTGCCGATAAGGCGATCACATTTGTGGTGCTTTTGGGGATTTCGATCCCGTCGTTTTTCCTCGGGATGATGATGATCCTGATCTTTGCGGTCAATCTGCGCTGGCTGCCGGTTTCGGGGATGTATGCGATTTATGGCGGCGGCGATTTGGCCGATTTGCTCAAGCATTTGGTGATGCCTGCGGGGGCTTTGGCTGTCGTGGCAACAGGCGTCATCGCGCGGCTCAGTCGCTCTGCGATGCTAGAGGTTCTGCGCCAAGATTTCATCCGCACGGCGCGCGCCAAAGGCGTGAATGAGCGGGGCGTGATCTGGCGCCATGCGCTTCGCGCGGCGATGGTGAGCATCATTCCGGTTCTGGGTATTCAGGCCGGTTTTGTGCTTTCGGGTGCTGTTTATATCGAGATGGTGTTTCAGTGGCCCGGCGTTGGGCGGATGCTCGTTGATGCGATCCTTAAGCGCGATATCTTGCTGGTGCAGGGCGGGGTTGTCGTGATCGCGGCTTGCTATGTTTTGTTCAATATCTTGGTGGATGTGGCGCAAGGCATGCTCGATCCGAGGATCAAAACATGATGGAATTTTTCAAGCTTCTGGCGCGCAATCGTTTGGCGCTTGGCGGGCTGATCGTTATGGGGATCGTGGTGCTTTTGGCGCTGATCACGCCGCTTTTGCCGCTCGCCGATCCAGACATTACCAACACGGCTGAGCGGTTTCAAAAGCCCTTTAGCCCCGTTGCGTTGCTCGGTACGGATCATTTGGGGCGCGATCTTTTGAGCCGCCTGATGTGGGGAACGCGCCTATCGCTCGCGGTTGGATTTGCTGCCGCGATTGCTGCCGCCACGATAGGTGCTGCGATTGGGATTACGGCCGGTTTTTACGGCGGGCGGGTCGATAATCTGATCATGCGCGGCGTCGATATGCTGATGGCCTTTCCCTATATCCTGCTCGCGCTGGCGATTGTTGCAGCGCTCGGGCCGGGGCTGCTGAATGCTTTGATCGCTGTGGCGGCGGTCAATATCCCGTTTTTCGCCCGCAACATTCGCGGGATCACCGTTGGCATCGCGCATAAGGAATTCATTGATGCGGCGCGCCTTGCGGGCATGCGCAACCCCGAGATTATCCTGCGCGAAGTTTTGCCCAATGTGATCCCGGTGATCGTGATTGCCATGTCGACAACCGTTGGTTGGATGATTTTGGAGACGGCGGGGCTTTCCTTCCTTGGGCTTGGTTCGCAGCCACCGCAGGCCGATCTCGGCTCGATGCTTGGCGAGGCGCGCGCGGCCTTGATTTCAAATCCGCATACCTCAATCGTACCGGGCGCGATGATTTTGGTGATCGTGATGGCGATCAATCTGCTTGGGGACGGGGTGCGCGATGCGCTTGATCCACGGCTGAAATCCGGCGCGCTTTCCCGCCCCATGGCGACGACGAAAGTGCATCGCACCGGGCCAATTCCGCAAGCGCCAGAAAGCAGCCTTTTGAGCATTCGCGACTTGCACACAGAGTTTCGGGTTAAGGGGCGCCATTACCGCGCGGTTGGCGGGGTTGATTTGCATGTGGAACCGGGGGAATGCCTTGGGATCATTGGCGAATCTGGGTCTGGCAAGTCGGTCACAGCGCTCAGTGTGATGGGGCTTGTCGCCTCGCCTCCGGGGGTGATTACTGGCGGCGCGGTCTATTACAATGGGACGGATTTGGTTGGGGCGCCTTATGAGCAATTGCGCAGTCTGCGCGGCGATCGGGTCGCTTATATTTTCCAAGATCCACTGGCGACGTTGCACCCGCTTTATTCGATTGGCGCGCAGCTGATCGAGGCGGTGCATTGCCATCACAACATGCCAAAGGCCGAGGCGCGCGCCCATGCGATTGCCCTGTTGAAATCGGTGCGCATCCCCAATCCTGAGGATCGCATTGATGCTTATCCGCACGAGCTTTCCGGCGGGATGCGCCAGCGGGTTGGGATCGCGATGGCGCTTGCCAATGAGCCAGACGTGATCATCGCGGACGAGCCGACAACCGCGCTTGATGTCACGGTTCAGGCGCAAATCCTTGCGCTTTTGGATGATTTGCGCCGCGAGCGCGGCCTTGCGATCATCTTTATCACCCATGATTTTGGCGTGGTTGGGCAGCTTTGTGATCGGGTCGCGGTGATGTATGCCGGGCGGATCGTTGAGGAAGGGCCAACGGGCGAAATCCTTACCGCGCCGGCGCATCCCTACACCAAGCGCTTGATCGAATGCGTGCCAGAGCTTGGCCAAGGGCGGCGTGAATTGGCCGCGATTGCTGGCCTGCCGCCGATGGTAGATCGCTTGCCGACGGGCTGCGCTTTTGCGGATCGTTGCCTCAAGGTCTCGGAGAGATGCCGCGCTGCTGAAATAGATTTGGCGCCTTTGAGCGCTGTGCGAAAAGTTCGGTGTTTTTATCCAGAAGTTGAAATGGAGACAAGCGCATGAGCATTGCATTAAGGCTGAGCGAGCTGTCCAAAACATTTCCGGTTGGCAAGCGATTGTTTGGACCGCCGCGCGCGCATGTGCGCGCCGTGCAGCCAGTTTCGCTTGAGGTTAAAACGGGGGAAACTCTTGGGATCGTTGGTGAATCTGGCTGTGGAAAATCCACGCTCGCGCGCATGTTGGTTGGGCTGTTGCTGCCAAGCACGGGCCAGATTGAGATTGAAGGCGATGCGCTTGATACAGCGGACCCGGCAGAGTTTGGCAAGCGCATTCAGTATGTTTTTCAGGACCCGATCAGCAGCCTCAATCCGCGCAAAACCATTCGCCAGATTATGGAGGTGCCTCTGCGTAAGCTGCATGGGATGGGTCGCGAGAGCGCCTCAAAACGGATCGCGGAAATCTTTGCGGCTGTGAACCTACGCGAGGAATTTCTTGATCGCTACCCGCATGAATTTTCCGGCGGACAGGCGCAAAGGATCGGGATCGCGCGCGCGCTTGCGGCTAAGGCGCGCATCTTGATTTTGGATGAGCCTGTCTCTGCGCTTGATGTATCAGTGCAGGCACAAGTGCTTAATTTACTTGCCGATCTCAAAGAAAAGCTCGGGCTTACCTACCTTTTCATTAGCCATGATTTGGCGGTTGTTGAGGCGGTCAGTGATCGGGTGGTTGTGCTTTATTTTGGAGCTGTGGTCGAGATTGGGCCCGCAGCGCAAATCTTTGCCAATCCGCGCCATCCCTATACCCGGCTTTTGGCCCAAAGCGCGCCTGTTGTGGGGCGGCCTTTGAAAGCGCCGGAGGGCGTTGATACGGAGCTTCCTGATCCGTTGAACCCGCCGAAGGGATGCGCATTTTGCGCGCGTTGCCCCAATGCGATCACGCGCTGTAGCATAGACAATCCAGAGCTCGCGCCCGATAGAGATGGGCGCGAGATCGCTTGTTTCAATCCGGTGAGCTAGCGCGCGAAAGGCGGTTTGAGCCTAGTCGAAAACGGCCGGGCGGCCCTGCATGAAGGCCATCGCCGCCTCTTTGAATTCCGCCGATTGCAGTTGGGCTGCAAAAATTTCGCCCTCGATTTGCATCTTCTCGCTGACGGCTTTGCGATTGGCGCGGATCAGAGCCTTGGTTTGCAAAACACCGCTCGGGGCGAGCGCAGCGATGGTCGCGGCAACTTTTTGCGTTTCTTCGAGCAACTCATCTGGAGCATAGATCCGCGAAGCGAGGCCTGCGCTCAGCGCGTCGTCGGCGCTTAGAAGGCGGCCAGCGATCAGGATATCATTGGCCCAAGCCATGCCAACTGCATTTGGCAGCAGCAGCGAGGACGCGGCTTCGGGGACAAGTCCAAGGCTGGTAAAGGGCGCTTTGAAACGGGCGTCTTTGCTGGCGAAAACCAGATCGCAGTGCAAAAGCATCGTCAGGCCGACCCCAACTGCGATGCCATTCACCGCAGCCAAAATTGGGGTCTGTGCGGTGCTGATGTTTTCAAGAAAGCGCGTTACGGGCTGTTTGCCCTCTGGTGGTTTTTGGGTGAAATCGCCGATGTCATTGCCCGAAGTAAAGGCGTCGCCGGTTCCGGTTATGACGATGGCGCGGATATCTTTGTTGGCGTCGGCTTCGGCCAAAGCATCGGCAATCGCGCCATACATGTCGCGGGTTAGCGCGTTTTTGCGTTCGGGGCGATTGAGGGTAATGGTCATCACGCGATTGGAAATATCGCAAAGGATGTGATCGGTCATGCTTGGTCCTTACTGAGAGCTTTTGCCTATTTGGGGCACTCTATGCAAACAAACCGAGAGGGTGCAAATAACGCTGGGTGACAATTCCAACGTATTTCGACATTCAGGGCCGCAATTTATGCCGATGTTTTGAGAGGGCGGTGCGCTGCGCCAAGCCCATTTCGGCTTGATCTCAAAAGCCTGATCTCAAGGCTGCAAAGTGGATTGTTCTTACCCCCTCAATGCAAAACATCTTGGAGGTTGAGGGCAATGTCACGAACAAACATCACCAAGCTGCTGTCTGGATTGAGCAATATCATCCTCACCAAAACTCAAGTTAAAGGTTTTTGAAGGATTGCCGCCGATATTACCTGCAATTGCGTTCGGCACTCTTTTGTCGATTGAAAGAGGTTTAGTGTGGCGTCCAACAGAGTTCGAAATACCTTTGCTGTGCTCGGGAAGCGCGCTTACTTTCCTACTTGGATTGCGTTTATTGGCGTGGCTATTGCCTTCATTTTTGCCGAGCTGCAGGACCGAACCATTCATATGCAAACGGCCCGCGCCGACGTACAAAACGAAGCGGGGCTGCTGCGCTCTCAGCTCGAGGGTTACCTCAGCGCAGACATTCAGCTCGTCAAAGGGCTTGTTGCGATCATATCAACCAACCCGGATTTGACCCAAGAAAGCTATAGCGCCATTGCCGCGCATGTGATTGGCGAGAAAGAGGAATTTGTAAATATCGCCGTGGCCCCTGATTTGGTCGTGCGCATGGTGCATCCATTTGAAGCAAATAAGTCCGTTCTTGGCCTAGATTACGCCGAAAACGACGCTCAGCGCGAGGCGGCGCTAAGGGTCATGGACAGCGGCGAAATGGTTCTGGCGGGGCCGGTAACGCTTATTCAGGGGGGGCAAGGCTTCATCGGGCGCTTTCCGATCTTTGTTACGGAAGGCGGCAAAAAGACGTTTTGGGGGATCGCTTCAGCCGTCCTTGATGTCGAAAAAATCTATGCAAAAACAGGCGTTACGGACCCCACCTCGCAGATCGAGATCGCGCTGATGGGGCGCGATGGCATGGGCGCTGAGGGGGATATGTTTTTTGGAGACCCCGCAATTTACGACAAGAACCCGGTTTTGATGGATATCGTTTTGCCGGTCGGAACATGGCAGCTTGCCGCGATTCCCAAAGGCGGCTGGCCGACGCAATCGGAGTCTATATGGTCGCTACGATTGATCCTTCTTGGCGCGGGCTTCTTGATTATCGCGCCAACATTTCTTGCCTGTCACCTGTCCGAAATTCGCCAGGGTACGATTGCAATTTTGAGCAAACGAGAGCTGGAACTTGAGGAAAAACAAGAAGAGCTCAAGCTGCTCTCTGCCGTGGCACAAAACGCTTCCGACAGCATCGTTTTGACCAATCCAAAGAGTGAGATAATTTGGACCAACGCCGCGTTTTCGCAAATGACAGGTTACTCTACCAAAGAGGCGCGCGGCAAAACACCGGCTGAGCTGTTGAATGGCCCAGAGACAGATTCCCAAGTGATCACGGCAATTAGCGCGCATACTTCACGAGGCGAAAATTTCAGAACCGAGATTTTAAATTACACGCGGTCCGGTGAAAAAATCTGGGTAGATACCCGCCTTGTTCCGGTCCGAAATGATGACGGCGACGTTTCAATGATCGTCGGAATTGAGCGAGATATCACCCAAGCCAAAGAGCATGAGTTGGAACTGGCCGAGGCAAAGCTGGCGGCCGAACAATCCGACCGGGTCAAATCCGAATTTCTCGCAAATATGAGCCACGAAATACGCACCCCGATGAATGGGATTATTGGGATGGCTGATCTTCTTACAGAACTGCACCTCGACGAAGAAAGCCGCCAATGCGTCGACATAATTCGAAGCTCTTCAGAGGCTTTGTTGAAGATTATCAACGACATATTGGATTTGTCGCGCATCGAAGCGGGAAAATTGACCCTATCAGAGATCGATTTCGACTTAAAGGAATGCATAGACGCTGTTGTCGATGTGCTCCACCCAATTGCGATGGCAAAAGGCTTCCCTATTACCGTCGATTACGCGGAAAATCTGCCAAGCAGAGTGCGCGCCGATGATGGACGGCTTCGCCAGATACTCTTGAACCTTGCAGGTAACGCGGTGAAATTTACTCAGGTCGGCCATGTTCGCATTCGCGTCGGGTGCCATGAGGAGGATCCTTATCGATTGATCATCGCGGTTGAGGATACAGGCATTGGACTGGAAGAAGCAGACGCCCCGCAGGTTTTCGATCGATTTTCCCAGGCGGATTCAGCGACGACCAGAGTCTATGGTGGAACTGGCCTTGGGCTAACCATCTCCAGCCGCTTAGCAGAGCAGATGGGCGGAGGCATCGCTTTGCGTTCTAAGCTTGGAGAAGGCAGCTGCTTCACCGTAGAGATATTTACAAAACCGCCGAAGGAGCCTGCGCAGATAATAAATGCGGCCATGCCGGTGGACCTGAGCGCGATCCACGGCCTCCGCATTCTTATTGCTGAAGACAATGGAACAAATCGCCTCCTACTTCGCAAATTTTTGTCCGACTTCTCGGTAGAGTTGATTGAGGCGGTGAATGGGCGCCTTGCTATCGACCTTTGCGTCAAACATCGCCCCAGTATCATTTTGATGGACATGTCGATGCCCGAAATGGACGGTATCGCAGCCGCCAAAGCCATCCGCGAATTGCCTATTCCTCAGCCTTTGATTATTGCCCTCACGGCCAATGCCTTTCAGCGCGACCGGGAGGCTTGTTTGCAGGCCGGAATGGATGCTTTTCTGTCTAAGCCGATCAAAAAGCAGGATCTTCTAGCAGAAATCGTAGCTGTTTTAGAGCGCCAAAAGCCTATGCACAGGAAGATTGCGTCAAGGTCATAAGAATTTCCGTTCGGCCGGAAGCAAGCTTGCTTTGTTTATTTCCGGGCCGTTGGAGGGCTATTTGAACAGATGAAGCGTACTGAAGATTCTGGGCAAAGCGTACTGGGGGTTTAGAAAATGGCGCCCAAAATTGCCGCAATACGATGTGCATGCCAGTCTAGGGTTTTTAAGGGAGGCCCAACTCTCATAAGGCGATTGTTCACATTAATTGATGTATGTATTGGCGTTGAATTTTGTCATGAATTGCAATGCATTTTTGGTCTTTCACCTGCAATGAATTGGTTGGACAAGTCAAATTTTGCCAACCGGTGGATGCAAAGATTTTCGGATATCCAGCTTCCACCCATCCAAAGGAATTCGCCGGGTCTATGACACCAAGCCCAGCCGCTTTAAAGAGTTGAGCTGTGGATTTTACTAAGGCCAATCGGCGTAGCTTCCCACTTGGACGTGTTGGGCGGCGCTCCCTTGCTGCCGACTTGCTTTGCGAAACGCACCGGGGGGGAGGCCGGTCTCTGATTTGAAAAACGTACTGAATTGTGGTGTGCTGCGAAATCCAAGATAGTCTGCAATCTGATCAAGAGTTTGATGCGAGCGTTGTAGCAAAGCTTGGGCCTCAAATGTAAGCCGATCGCGAACCAGGCGCTGGGGCGATTTGCCTAAAGTGCGCGTACAGATGTCATGCAACCTGTCTGGTGAAACACCCAATTCAGCCGCAAACCGTTGCACTTGCCAGCGCTCGCGTAAATGTGCTTCGACCAGGTGGCGGAACCGCTCGAGCGTCAGGTTTGCAGCTTTATAGCTCTCGTCTTTGATCATTTCATTTACGCCCGCCCGCCAAAGCGAAACCAACATGATCCGAATTTGGGCCTCGATCACCGTTTCCATACCTGTTTGGCCGGCGTCGAGTTCTTTGAAAATGGCACCGAAACACGCAGAGAGGTTTTGCTCAATGTCGGGTTTCGCGCTCAGATCAAGCGTAAATTCGCGCGCTGACATCAGGCGCAAAGCTGCGGCCTCCGGTTTGTGGCCAATTGCATTGCTCAAGGTTGCGTCGCCCAGTGTCATGATCACACCATTGCTTCCCGCTTTCGCCTTTATTCTCGTGTCCGCATCCTTGGGGCCCCAGTTGATAGCCGGTCCAACAATGGTTTCTTCATGGTCTAATTTGATGCGAACAACGCTGCCCGAAAGGACCATGATATACTGGGAGGTGCTGCCGGGAAAATCCACGAGCCCGCCAAGATAGCGATCGTCCAACCCGCTGCGAAACATATCCGCGTGAATCGTCGTTTGGTGCTGCGAGGGCGCGGCAAAATCAGAAAACAGATTTTTCATAACCGGATACTGACATTAAAAAGCCAAATATCAATATTTTTTGCTCTGCCCTTTCGTCTAGTGTGTTGGTCTGGCCCCATCAGTGGGCCGTTTGTCGGGGCTTATGGAGGTTTGCCCAGGCAAGATCGGGAGGAGTTACATGCCAGAAGCGACGACCAAGATTGCTCAACTGACGGGTGCGAATGGGTCTGCCTTGGCCGTTGAGGCTGCGATAAATTCGGCAGCTTCGGCGTTTGCCTCTTGGTCACGTTGGCCGGCCGATGATCGCGCGCGTCTGTTGTTGGATATGGCCTCTGCACTTGACGCGCACCGACAGGAACTATGCGAACTTGCGGCGGAAGAAATCGGTGCATCCAAGTCCTGGACCAATTTCAATATCGACCTAGCGATGAGCATGTTGGCACATGTGACCAGCCTCGCCCCGGCTCTCAAAGATCAGGTTGTAACCGATGCGAACACGGGCAAGCACTCGATTGTGCGCCGTCAGGCGGCGGGTGTTGTGCTTGGCATGGTGCCTTGGAATGCGCCGATCACCCTAGGGGTTCGCGCGATTGCAGGCGCTTTAATGTGCGGCAATACTGTTGTGATGAAAGGGTCGGAGCATTGCCCCAAAACCCATCAACAACTCGTCGAAATTCTCAATAAAGCGGGCATCCCTAGCGGCGTTTTGACCTGCGTTGTGAACCTTCCTGAAGACGCGCATGACACGATGGCGCAGCTGATCGCGCACCCGTGTATTCGGCGGATTAACTTTACAGGCTCAACACGGGTTGGCCGCGAGGTCGCGATTGAAGCTGCCCGCCATCTTAAGCCGGTTTTGCTAGAGCTTTCGGGAAAAGCCCCTTTGATCATTCTGGAGGATGCCGATCTTGATGCTGCTGTAGAGGCGGCTTGTTTTGGGGCGTTTTTCAATCAAGGCCAGATTTGCATGTCGACCGATTGGATCATCGTGGTCAAATCCGTGGCGGATGAATTTGTAACCAAACTTCAGGCGCGTACGCAGCAAATCGTGGCCGCTGATCCGGTATTGGAAGAGGCGGTATTGGGGCGGATGGTTTCGGCGGATGCGGCCAATCGGATCAATGGTCTGATCGAAGACGCCGTCTCAAAAGGCGCGCGCCTTTTGGTTGGCGGCGAAATCGATGGCTGTGTCATGCAGCCTGCTTTGCTTGATGGAATCGCGGCAAACATGCGGATTTATCGCGAAGAAACGTTTGGGCCGTTGGCCAGCATTATGCGGGTTCATGATGCCGAAGAAGCTATCTCTATCGCCAATGATTCCGAGTTTGGTCTGAACGCCGCGATTTTCACCAAAGACATCAATCACGCACATTCTATCGCCGACCGGCTGGAATACGGGGTGGTGCAGATCAACGGCCCAACCGTTCACGATGATCCGGCCATGCCTTTTGGCGGTATGAAGCACAGCGGGTATGGGCGCTTTGGCGGCGAGCGGGCCGTTGATGAATTTACCGAACTGCGGTGGATCGCAACCCATCAAGAGGGACAAACACCGACGCTTTAATTCAAGACGGGCACATGCCCAAAACGACCTATTGCAAATGGAGGATACGCAATGAAACGCAGATCATTTTTGAATCTTGTCAGTGCTTTGACAATCGCAAGCGCTATGGCGGCAACAGCCGCAAGCGCTGAAAATATCCGTATTGGTGCCGTTGCGCCCAAGACCGGCCCGCTTGCCGGCGGCGCGACAGTTACACAGTGGCCATCGATCCAGCTTTGGGTCTCGCAGGTCAATGCAGCCGGCGGCCTGACGGTCGATGGCGAAAAGATGATGATCGAGTTGATCGAATATGATGATCAAACCAACCCTGGCGAGACCATCAAAGCCGTGCAGCGCTTGGCGACACAAGATAAAGCGCATTTCATTATCGCGCCGTATGGCACGGGGTTAAACCTTGCCGCCGCGCCGCTTTTTGATCGCTATGGCTATCCGCAGATTGCAGTTTCTGCGATTACCGATCACCAAGCTGATCTGGCTGAAAAGTTCCCCAATATGTTCTTTACGTTGGGCACAACAACTGCACTCGCCGCTGATGTGGTCAAAGTGTTGAGTGAAATGCGCGATGCTGGCCAAATGGGTGACAAGGTCGCCATGGTTAATGTCGCGGATGCCTTTGGTATCGAATTGGCCGCAGCCGCCAAGCCGTTGTTTGAGGAAGCCGGTTTCAATATCGTATATGAGACCTCCTATCCCCTTGGTACGCAGGATTTGTCGCCTGTCATTAAAAGCGCAGCGGCTGCAAAGCCTGATGCATTTGTGGCTTGGTCCTATCCGCCAGACACCTTTGGATTGACCGAGCAAGCGATGATCGAAAATCTCGACGTCAAGGCCTTCTATACTGCTGTTGCCACCCCATTCCCGGGTTACGGCGCGCGGTTTGGCTCGGCGGCTGAAGGCGTTCTTGGCGCTGGTGGCGTGAATCCGGAAAGCCCTGCTTTCAAGGAATATGCAGCTGCGCATGAAGCTGTTACCGGCAACAAACCCGATTATTGGGCGTCGGCCACGACTTACGCCTCGCTCGAGATTTTGGGCCAAGCAATCGAAGCTGCGGGTCTGGATCGGGCGGCCGTTTCGGCGCATCTCAAGCAAAGCACATATGAGACGGTTCTTGGCCCGATCAGCTTTGACGAGAACAACTCGAACGCTGATTTCTGGACAGTTGGCCAATGGCAAGGTGGCGTGTTCAAGGGCGTTGCTTCGCGCGGCCGTGACGGCTCGGTTCCGGTCATTCTGAAAGACGGCTGGAAGTAATCTTGCTTGGGGCGGCCTTCGCGCTGCCCCATCCATCGATTTGAACAAAGGATCCTACCCTTGGACATTCTGATCACAGGCATCTTGCTGGGCGGAACCTACGCGTTGATAGCGATGGGCCTGAACCTGCAATACGGCGTTGCGCGGATCATGAACCTTGCCAATGGCGAGATCCTTGTGGCTGGCGGCTACTTTGCCTTTATCGCTTTTACCGCCACGCAGCTAAGCCCGATATTGACGATCTTTCTGGTGGCGCCGCTTGCTTTTGTCCTGAACTGGCTGATCTATCGATTGATGCTGCAACCGTTGGTGAACCGCGCCAAAAATCGCGGGCAATTGGAAACAGACAGCATCCTTGCGACCTTCGGGCTATCGTTCGTCGGCGTTGGTGTGATGCTCAGCTTGTTTGGCGGCGACTATTTTTCCTACAGCTTTATGGCTGTTCCGGTTGAGCTGCTCGGGAATACGTATGGGGCCAATCGCGTTCTTTCTTTTGTCATGGCTTTCCTGATCTGCGGCGCGCTTTATTTCTGGCTGAACCATTCGCGCGCAGGCCTGTCGATCCGCGCGATTGCAACCGCGCCGGCATCGGCCCGTTTGGTCGGAATTGACGTCAAGAAATTGTCCGCGCTGGCTTTTGCCCTTGGTGGGGCCGTGACGGCCGTTGGGGGCGCGCTGATTTCGACCTACCTTACGCTTGATGCATCGACCGGGATTGTCTTTACCCTCAAGGCGCTGATCATTGTGATTATGGGAGGCGTTGGGGACGTGCGCGGTACCATTGTCGCGGCGTTGTTGCTGGGCGTTCTGGAGACGGTTGTCGCCAGCTTGATTGACCCCGGCCTAACGCTTGCCGCGGCCTATGTGATGTTTTTGGGGATATTGTTGTTTCGCCCTCAGGGCCTGTTTGGAAAGCAGACAACATGAGCGTGACCAAAACCGATATGCGCAACATTTTCCTTGCCGCTGCAGCCTTTGCCATCTGTGCTTTGCTGCCTTTTGGCGACGATGGCTATTGGCTCGGGCTTGGGGTGACAGTCGCAATGTTTACCACATTGGCAACCTCTTGGGCGCTGTTTTCCGGCCCGACCCATTACATCAGCCTTGCCACTGCCGCATTCTTTGGCGTCGGCACCTATGTCACAGCGCTGGGCATCGAAATCCTGCCGTTTTGGGCGCTGGTGGGCCTCGCGGGCCTTATTGGCGCAGTGCTGGCAGCTCTCGTGGGGCTTGCGACGCTGCGCCTGTCTGGTGTGTATTTCGTGATCTTCACGCTTGGGCTGGCCGAGCTGGTGCGCCAAGTTATCACTTGGGTGCAAAATAATACCGGCCAGAAAGGCCTCTATGTGCTTACGGATTTGGACGAAGCGGGCATTTATTGGTGGCTGCTTGGTCTTGCCGCTGCGGTATTCTTGGCAGGCTGGTTGATTGGCCGCTCGCGCCTTGGATTTGCTTTGCGGATCATTGGCGACGATGAGACCGTGGCCGCCCATTCCGGCATCAACACCGCGCGCGCCAAGGTGCTGCTGTTTATGGTGCCTGGCGCTGTGGCCGCGATGACTGGCGCCATTCTCGCGCCCCGCTATGTCTATATCGAACCCTCGCTCGCCTTTGCGCCGATCCTTTCGTTTCAGGTGGTGATCATGGCTTTGCTGGGGGGGGCTTCGCGTCTATGGGGGCCGTTGCTTGGCGTGATCCCGTTTACGTTTTTGATTGAAGCGGTCTCGTCCAACTTTTCCAACCAAACGACGCTGGTC
This sequence comes from Halocynthiibacter sp., assembly GCA_047631555.1. Taxonomy (GTDB): domain Bacteria; phylum Pseudomonadota; class Alphaproteobacteria; order Rhodobacterales; family Rhodobacteraceae; genus JBLHZY01. Next base: position 794,400 of record JBLHZY010000002.1, read on the forward strand.
ATCGGGATCGCATTTCTGGTGATCGTCTATTTCATTCCCAATGGCTTCGTTGGATTGCTGGATAAAATCCTGAGCCGGATCAAAGCAAGGGAGGGTGCGTGATATGGCAAATGCTGTTTTGTCTTTGCGTGGCGTGACCAAACGCTTTGGCGGTCTTGTGGCGGTAAACGGGATGGATTTTGATGTGGCCGAGCATGAGGTCGTCGGATTGATCGGGCCCAATGGTTCGGGCAAATCCACAACCCTAAATCTTGTGTCCGGCGCGCTGCCTCTGAGTTCTGGCACCGTGTCTTTATGGGGAAGCGCTATTTCGGGCCTGCCCGCCCAAACCATCAATCGCAAAGGCGTGAGCCGCACATTCCAATTGGTGCGTTTGCTGCCATCAATGAACGTGCGCGAAAACGTGGTGGCGGGGGCCGTCTTTGGCCATCACCGCCGCTGGGGGCATGATGCGCACAACCATGCAGAAGGCTTGCTGGAAAAAGTCGGCCTTGGCGGCAAGGGCGATATGTCTTTGGCGCAACTGACATATATTGACACCAAGCGGGTCGAATTGGCGCGCACTTTGGCCAGCGATCCCAAAGTGCTGTTGCTTGATGAATGGCTCGCAGGCCTCAACCCGACCGAGCTGCAAATCGGCATCACTCTGATCAAATCCCTGCGCGATGAAGGCCGCACGATCATTCTGGTAGAGCATGTGATGGATGCGATCCGATCCTTATGTGATCGATGCGTTGTGATGGCGGCTGGCACCAAGATTGCCGAAGGCACGCCCTCGCAGGTTTTGTCTGATAAGGATGTTATCCGCGCTTATCTGGGGGATGACGATGCTTGAATTGAAAGATGTCACCGTCCGCTATGGCCAGCACCGCGCCTTGGAAAACGCTTCTGTGAATGTCGCCAAGGGCGAGATCGTGGTCATTCTTGGGGCGAATGGGGCGGGCAAATCAACTTTGCTCAAAGCCGCGAGCGGGATTTGCGAAGGGGTTGTTGCGGGCGGTATCCAACTTGATGGGATTGAACTGGCGGGTTTGCCTGCAAACAAAATTGTGGATGCGGGGCTTGCCTTGGTGCCCGAAGGGCGCGGCGTATTTCCCGATCTGACGGTGCGCGAAAATCTGATCCTTGGGGCTTACTCTGCGCGCGCTCGTGATGAAGAGAAGATAACGCTTGAGCGCGTCTACAGCCTGTTTCCCAAGCTGCGCGAACGCGCCAAGCAGATCGTTCGGACTATGTCCGGCGGTGAGCAGCAAATGGTCGCTATCGGGCGCGCGATGATGTCAAACCCGACGATCCTGACGCTGGATGAGCCCTCATTGGGACTGTCGCCGCTGCTGTCCAAGGAGCTGTTTCAAAACCTGTCGCGGGTGCGCGAATTGGGGATTGGCGTGCTGATGGTAGAACAGAATGCCAAGCAATCGCTCGCAATTGCGGATCGTGGCTATCTGATCGAGAACGCCCATGTTGTGCATGAAGACAGCGCTGTAAATCTGATGCGCGACCCGGCCGTTCAGGCTGCCTATTTGGGGGTAAGCAGCCATGAGGCAACTGCGCCGCCTGTCGCGCCCGATGATATGCCTGAAACAGTGGCCGAGGCATTTGCGATCATGCCGCGCAGCCAAAGGACGCAATCAGCAGATGCTATCTTGGGCCGCTCGGTTGCAGATCTTGTCGCCGCGGCCAGCAGCCAAAGCCGCGCGACAACAACAACTAATCACACAAGTTTTGCGACGGCGGCTGAGGTTCCGGCAGATCGCCTTGCGGCGGCTCTCGCTGAAATAGAGCGCGGCGCGAAAGCCGCCCGCAATCGCCCTCGTCGCGCAGCTGCAATGCCCGCCGCTGAAACAGGCGCGCCGCCCGGCCAAGCCTCCACAAAAGAGACAAAGACGCCCCCCGTGATTGAGGTCTACCGCGCCCCGCGCGTTGAAGTTTATCGCCGCCAGCCCGATGGCTCCGGCTTTGAGAGGAAATAGGATGCTCGATTCACACACACAGATCAAAGGCATGTTTATCGGTGGCGATTGGGTTTCTGCTGATCGCATGTTTGATGACATCAACCCCTCAAACGGCGCGATCTGGGCGCAAATCCCAGATGGCGGCCGGGCCGAGACGCGCCGTGCGATTGAGGCGGCCCAAGCGGCATTTCCGGCTTGGGCGGCTCTGCATTTTCAAGAGCGCGCCAAAATTATGCTCAACGCCGCTGATTTCTGGGAAAAACGCACGATGGATTACGTGGCTGCTGCCCAAGCTGAAGGCGGCGGATGGTTTGGCAAAGGCATGTTCGAGGCAGGCTATGTGCCCGAAGTGTTCCGGGCTGCGGCGGCAATGTGCTATAATGCTATCGGTGAAATGATGCCCTCGCAGCACGGCAAAGTGTCGATGGTTGAGCGCGTCCCGATGGGTGTTATCAGCGTGATCAGCCCGTGGAACATGCCCGGCATTCTCACAGCGCGCGGCTTTGCCTTTCCGCTCGCCGCAGGCAATACAATCGTATTGAAGCCCTCAGAAGATACGCCTTATGCGGGCGGGATTTTCTTTGCCGAAGTGATGGAAGAAGCGGGCATTCCCAAAGGGGTGTTCAACGTCATTACCTGTTCGCGCGATCGCGTGGCTGAGATGGGCGATGAGCTTGTCGAAAACCCTGTGGTCAAAGGCATCTCATTCACCGGCTCGACCCCGGTCGGGCGCCAAATCGCCGCCAAAGCCGGAGCGCATCTTAAAAAGGCTTGCGTTGAATTGGGCGGCAAAGACAGCCTGATCGTGTTGGAAGACGCGGATATGGATCGCGCAACCTCGGCGGCGAGTTTCGGCAGTTTTATGCATCAAGGGCAAATCTGTATGTCCGTCGAAAAGGTGCTGGTCCATGAGAGCATCTATCCAGATTTCCTGCGCCAGTTTGTGGCCCGCGCGGCCAAGCTAAAAACGGGCGATACGGCTGACAAATCCAACGTGATCGGCCCCCTGATCAATGAGCGGCAGGTCGAGCGGGTGAAATTTCAGATCGAGGATGCGCTGGCGAAGGGGGCAAAAGCCGTGCTGGGCGGAAGGATTTGGGACCGGTTTGTTGAGCCGACGATCCTGACCAATGTAACCCCCGATATGGCCGTCTGGCGGGACGAAACCTTTGGCCCGGTTGTTGTGGTTGTGCCATTTCGCACGGATGCCGAGGCGATCGCGCTCAACAACGATACCGAATATGGGCTGAGCTCTGGCATTATCACGGCGGATGAAAATCGCGCGCTCGAGATGTTGCGCAAGCTTGAAACGGGCATGTGTCACGTGAATTGCTCCTCGGTCAACGACGAGCCGCATGTGCCCTTTGGCGGCACCAAGGCCTCGGGTGTCGGGCGGCATGGGGGGAAATGGTCGATGGAAACCTTTACCGAAACGCGCTGGATCACGCTCGATCGCGGCGCGCGCCCCTTCCCGGCGGTGTTTTGATATGAGCTGGGAACGCGCACCCTTGTTGAAGGGCAAAACGATTGTTGTGACCGGATCAGCTTCGGGTATCGGGTATGAGACGGCGCGGGTCTGTACGGCGATGGGGGCGAAGGTGCTCGGCGTTGATCTGACCAAACGGTTTGATCATGTCGAGGAATTTTACCGCGCCGATCTTTCGGATGGAGCGACGATTGATGCTTTGATCGACGCCCTCCCCAGCGGCATTGACGGTATAGCAAATATCGCCGGCCTGCCGCCCACGGCCCCTGCGGATAAGGTGTTGGCGGTAAATCTTTTTGGGCTCAAACATCTGACCCTTGGCTTGCTGCCAAAGCTGAATGACGGCGCCAGCATTGTGAATTTGGCCTCCCTTGCAGGCTTTGGCTGGCCTCAAGCGATACCGGCCATCCGCGCCAGCGAAGGGGTTCATATTGATGATGCTGCGCGCTTTGCGGCCGAAAATCAGATCACCAATGAAGGGGGTCGCAGCTACTTCTTTTCCAAAGAAGCGCTGATCGCTTGGACAATGCAAAACCGTTGGACCTGGCGCGACAGAGGCATTCGGATGAACACCATCAGCCCGGGCCCGGTCGACACCCCAATCCTTGGCGATTTCCTCGAAACGCTTGGTGCGCGCGCTGAAGAAGATGCCCGCGTCATGGATCGGCCCGGCACGCCACAAGATCTCGCTCCCATCGTCGCCTTCCTCTTGTCAGATATGACAAAATGGATCCGCGGCACCAATATTCCCGCCGACGGCGGCATGTCATCCAACATCCTGTGCGAGATGCACGGGCTGTCATCTTAAGGGGACCAAACAATGTCTGCACTTGCTTGGATCATTATTATTCTTGTTCTCGCGGCGATCATCATCGCGCTGGCCGCATCCTTCTATCAGCGTGCGACCAATGAGGTCGCGCTTGTGCGCACTGGCCTTGGCGGGCGGCGGGTTGTAATCGACGGCGGAACGCTTGCGATCCCCTATTTTCATGAAATCACGCGGGTCAATATGCAGACCCTGCGCATGGATGTGGCACGCTCTGGCGAGTCCTCCCTGATCACTAAAGATCGCCTGCGTGTGGATGTGGGCGCTGAATTCTACGCCAGCGTTACGCCAAACGATGATGCCGTTACCCGCGCCGCGCAGACGCTTGGCAAGCGGGTCTTTCAGCCCGAACAGTTGAAAGGTTTGATCGACGGTATGATGATTGATGCGCTGCGTTCGGTTGCGGCGCAGATGACCATGGACGAGCTGCACGAGAACCGCGCCAGCTTTGTCGGCCAAGTGCGCGAGGCACTGACTGAAACGCTGGCGAATTACGGGCTCCAGTTGGATAGCGTTTCGCTCACCGCGCTCGATCAAACACCCTTTGCCGCACTGGACGAGAACAACGCGTTCAACGCGGTTGGCATGCGCAAATTGGCGGAAGTCATCGCTAAATCAAAAAAGGAGCGGGCCGAAATTGAGGGCGATAGCCAGGTCAGCGTTGCCCGCGCGGCGATGGAGTCTGAGCGCCGCAAGCTAGAAATCAATCTTGAGCAGCGCCGCGCCGAAATCGCCCAGACGCAGGAGGTCGAGACACTGATCGCCGCGCAACTCTCCGAAATTGCCGCGCGCAAAGCAGATAGTGAACGTTCGGCGGCACAGTCTCGCATCCAGATGGAGCAAGACATTGCCTCAGCTGATATCGCCAAAGAACAGGCGCTGCGCGTCGCTGAAATTGCCCAAGTCAGCGCGCTTGAAGTTGCCGAGCAAGACCGCGCAATTTCGTTCGCCGCAAAGTCGCAGGAAGAAAGCCGCGCCCATGCCGATGCCGACACCGCCCGCATTGACGCTGTAAAAGCGGCTGAAGCGGTGCAAACCGCAACCCAAATGGCAGCGGCCGAGCGGCGCAAAGCACTAGCGTTGATCGCAGCGCAAGAACAAGCCGAAGCCTCCGCCGCCCGCGCCAAAATCACAGCGGCCAGCGACAAAGCAACAGCAGGGGACAAAGCCGCAGCCAAGCGCGAAGAAGCGGAGGCCATCAAAGCCATGAAGCTGGCTGAAACCGAAGCCAACCTTGCGCAAATCAAAGCGGAAAACGCGCGCTCCGAGGCGCAGGTTGCAATGGAGTTGGAACTGGCGCGCCTCAAAGCGCTGCCGCAAATCCTCGCGGAAATGGTCAAGCCAGCGGAAAAGATCAGCGGCATCTCGATCAACCAAATCAGCGGGCTTGAACGCAGCAGTGGCGCTGCGTCAACCTCTCCTATCAATCAAACTGTGGATGCGATTATGGACATGGCCGTATCTTTGCCGGCCTTGAAGAAGCTTGGGGATAGCATCGGCGTCAATCTCGATACAGCTCTGGCAAGCGGGTCTGAAAAACGAGACGGCGATACATAGACCTAGCATTTTTTCAGAAACGAACTCCGCCGCGCCTTCGATAATCATGGCGTGGCGGCGTTCATGCGTGCCACTTTCAAGCGGGCGATTCCGTTTGGCGCGGCCCAACATTGGCCCCTACACGACATATTTTCGGGCGATTGAAACAAGAAGCGCGCCATAGCGACTCTCTGCGCCGAACCCAGCCCCTCACCGTAATTTCTAAGCAAATGATGCATGACCAACAGCTTTTGCAGACCTCAGCCCTAGTGGCGCTGAAATAGCCTCGCCAGGGCGGCCAACGCGATGGCGCAGTCTGGTTAGCCCGGGGACATGCCGTAGCAACGGCACGCTGTCCTTTGATCGATGTCTATTTGAAGAGTGTTTGGCTGGGATGGTAGGATTCGAACCTACGATCTACTGTACCAAAAACAGTTGCCCTACCGCTAGGCCACATCCCAACACTGGGCTGCTAATTACGACCCTTGGCGCGCTTTCGCAAGCCTATAATCGGGAAAAATTCGCGAATAATATCTACTCGGTTTCGGCCTTTTCGGTCAAGAGATCGGTGGCGTCGGCATCGCGCCGCTCGGCGTCGACGATTTTGACGAGCGCTTCATCGGTTTCGGCCTCCATATCCCGCAGGTCGACCTTCAAAGGCTTCGTGCTTGCTTGGGGGGCTTCATCGCTCGCTTGGCTTGTGATGATGCGGAATGTTGGTTCTGGGGCGGCGAAATTGGCGGCCTCTATGGCGGCTTTGACCATGCGGATGGCCTCGGAGCGCGCCATTGAAAAACTGGTTTCATTTTGATCCACCCAAGCCGTGCAGCGCAGGGTGATGGCGCTGTCGCCCATTTCTTCAATCCATGTGGAAGGGGCGGGTTCATTGAGGGTAAAGGGCAGGGCGGCCAGAGTTTCTTCTGCAATTGTACGGGCTTGGGCGATATCGGCCTGATAGGAAAGCCCGGCATCAAAGGAAAAGCGCCGCTCAGGATTGCGCGAATAATTGACGATCCGGCTTTTGAAAACGGTCGCGTTGGGGATGCGGATTTGGTTGCCGTCAAAGCTCAAAAGGATTGTGGCGCGCGAGGTCAAACGGATCACTTTGCCGGTGTCGCCGCCGATCTCGATCGTATCGTTGGGGCGAAAAGGCTGGCGGATTGAAAGCATGACGGAGGCGATGAAATTCTCGACCGTATCTTTTACGGCAAAAGAAATCGCGAGGCCAAGAATACCCGCAGCACCCAAGATTGTGCCCAAAAGGGCCGTCGCCCCGAGCAAATCCAGCGCGACGACAATGCCTGCGATCACTGCGGCAATGCGCAGAACGGTTCGGAAAATATCGGCGATAAAGGGATTGGGGGCGAGGCGATTCCATGGCTGCTTTAGCCCCGCAATCAAGAAGCCGACGATTGTAACCAGCATAAATGCGATGCCTGCGACAAGCAAAAGCGGGAGCATCGCAACCGCCTGCACCATGCGGGCTTCAAAGCGATCCAAAACAGGGGCGAGCCGTTCACTTAGGTCTGTGGTCTCGGAAATAGCGCTCTCGACGGCCACAACGCCTTCGACGCGCGTGGCCAGTTCGACCAAACGTGCGCTGCTGGCCTTATCAACGGTTTCTCCGCGCAGCGTCACGATGCCTGCGTTCACGACGACGGTGACGTCATCGTAGCCGTGGAGTTCATCCTTGATGTCACGAATGCGGGTGGCGATGGCGGCATCTTCTAGCGCGCCGGTTTTGGCGGTGATGGTGCCATCTTGGGCGGAGGCTGGTTCGGGCAGGACCGGGATCAGCAGGCAAAGGGAAATCAAAAGGCTGGCAATAAAGCGCATGAAAATAACCGAGCTGAGAAATACTCGGCCAGTTTAGACGCGTGTTAACCGCCGGGTAAAGGCCTAGAAGGTCTGATCGTAATCGCCAACGCTTGGCTCGGTGCGGATCACATCATCAATCTCTTTAAAGATCGCGCGCAACTCGGCCTCGCTTGTCGCGCTTTCGCAGACCACCACCAAGTTTGGCGTGTTCGACGAGGCGCGCACCAGCCCCCAAGAGCCATTATCAAGGATGACGCGGGCGCCGTTGACCGTGACCACTTGATCGATTTTGCGCCCCGCAAGCGTTTCGCCTGCCTCGCCTTTGGCGACGAGTTTGGCCACCAGCCGCTCGAGCACATCGTATTTCTCAAGATCGGCGCAATAGGGCGACATGGTTGGCATACTATAGGTTTTGGGCAGGGCCTTGCGCAGATCAGACATTTTCATATCCGGGTTGCGATCCATCAATTTGCATATCTCAACCGCGACGCGCATGCCGCAATCATAGCCGCGTCCAATCGGCTCGGCCAAGAAATAGTGGCCCGATTTCTCAAAGCCCGCGAGCGCGCCAAGCGCATGCACGCGCCGCTTCATATGGCTGTGGCCGGTTTTCCAGTAATCCGCTTTGGCGCCGTATTTTTGCAATTCGGGGTCCGAGGCAAAAAGTCCAGTGGATTTGACGTCGGCCACGAAGGTCGAGCCGGGATAAAGCTTGGCAAAATCGCGCGCCATGATCACGCCGACCTTATCGGCAAAAATCTCTTCGCCCTCATCATCGACAACGCCGCAGCGATCACCATCGCCATCAAAGCCAAGCGCGAAATCCGCGCCCGAGGCCGTCACGCTGGCGCTCATATCGTGGAGCATTTCCATCGCTTCGGGGTTGGGATTGTAGTGCGGGAATGTGTAGTCCAGCTCGTTATGCGAGGGCACAACCTCAACACCGATCCGCTTGAAAATCTCCGGGGCAAAGGCTGAGGCGGTGCCATTGCCTGTCGCGCAGACGACCTTGAGCTTGCGGGTCATTTTGAAGTCGCCGCAAAGATCGTCAAGATAGGCGTCAAACACCCCATCAACGAATTCATAAGAGCCGCCATCGCGCTTTTGGCCCTTGCCGCTCATCACAATTTCTTTGAGCTCGCCCATCTCATCGGGGCCGTGGGTCAGCGGGCGCTCAAAGCCCATTTTGACGCCGGTCCAACCATTGGGATTGTGGCTTGCTGTGACCATGGCAACAGCGGGTGCATCAAGGTGAAACTGGCTGAAATAGGCCATAGGCGAAAGGCAGGGGCCAATATCGCGCACCTTAATGCCGGCCTGCATCAGGCCAAGCATCAGCGCGTTTTTGATGGTGAGGGAATAGTCGCGGTAATCGTTGCCGACGGCGATCACCGGATCAATGCCGCGCGCGATCATCTGAGTGCCGATCCCGATGCCAAGCGCCGTGACACCGGGCAGGTTGATCTCTTCAGGAAATTTCCAGCGCGCATCATATTCGCGAAAGCCTGTCGGCGCGATCATAGGATCACGCAGAAACTCCCAAGTGTTTGGTTTCACTTCGGGGGCAGGGGCTTGGCTACTCATGAATTTTTCCGTGTATTGAGGGGCTTAAAGGCGGAATGGGTCGCTTTTGGCAAGCCCATCAAACGCCATGAGGGTTTTCAAAAGCGCGGGCATTTTATCGAGGTAGATCATATTTGGCCCGTCTGAGGGCGCGCGATCTGGATCTTCATGGGTTTCGATAAACACGGCTGAAATGCCCATGGAAACGGCTGTGCGCGCCATGAGCGGTGCAAATTCGCGCTGCCCGCCTGATGCGCCACCAAGGCCGCCGGGTTGTTGGACCGAATGGGTCGCATCCATCACGACCGGATAGCCAGTTTGCATCATCTGGGGGAGGCCGCGCATATCAGCAACGAGGGTGTTGTAGCCAAAGGAGGTTCCGCGCTCGGTGAGCAAAATGCGTTTGTTTCCAGTGCTTTCGACCTTGGAGATCACGTTGGGCATATCCCAAGGCGCAAGGAATTGGCCCTTCTTGATATTGACCACGGCGCCAGTTTCGCCCGCGGCGATCAGCATATCGGTTTGGCGGCACAGGAAGGCGGGGATTTGGATGACATCCACGGCCTCAGCGGCAATCGCGCATTGCTCGGCCGTGTGGACATCGGTGAGCGTCGGGACGCCGATTTTGGCGCGCACGTCCTGCATGATTTGCAAGCCCTCTTCCATGCCAAGGCCGCGAATGCCCGAAAGGGAGGTACGGTTGGCCTTGTCATAGCTTGCTTTGAAAATGAACTGCGCGCCAACGGCATCGCAGGCCTCTTTCATCCGGCCCGCAATCATCTGTGCGTGATCGGCGCTTTCAAGTTGGCAGGGGCCCGCAATCAAAGTTAGCGGGCAATCATTTCCAAGCGTCAGAGCGCCGATATCAACAGTTTTCATCATGACGATACTTGTTCACGCAGCACGCTGGCTGTCAACGAAGCCATCAGGTAAATCCCGGCAAAAATCAGGAAGGCGAGGATAGTATTTTCAAACTTGCGCGGATAGGTCGGCTCATCCGGCGCCACTGGGCTTACGCCTTCTGAGAGGTAGCGCACTTGGCGATTGGCCTCGATGCGGGCGGTTTCAAGCTGGGTCAGGGCTTGTTGCATCATCAATTGGCGCGTTTGCAGGTCAACCTCGGCCACGCGCAATTCGGATGTGATGCGCGCAAGCGAGCTGTCGCCGCCGGTGTTTGTCGTTGTCATTTGGCTGCGCAGATTGGCGATCACATTCTCCAAGCGGCCAATATCGCCCTTTGTGCCATCGACACGGGCCTTATTGGGGCGGGAGTTATCGAGCAACTGGTCTAGCTGCAGTTTCTTTTGCTGGAGCTGAATTTCGAATGTCGAAATCTGAGCCATGAGGGCGGTGCTTTCGGAGATCGGATCAAGCACGCCGAGTTGCTCTTGAATGGTCAAAACGCGCTCTTGGGCGGCAAACATTTTGGCCTCAGCGGATGCAAAGCTTTCGGCCGCGCCCTGCATCTGATCTTCGCGCAGGCGTTGGGTCAATTGATCGACGCGTTCTTCGGCGTAATTGATCAAAGCCTCTGAAAACGCTTGGCTTTTTTCGGGCGAAGCGGCAATGACTTCCATCTTGATGATGCCCTCGGTGGGATCATATCCGATGGTTACGTTCTTCTGAAACGTCTTATAGGCCTGCTCGTTTGACGGGTCTTCGGGCAGGCGCTGGATTGAATCGATATTTGGTTGTGAGAAGTGCTCTTTGTAGCCGAGATCTTCATCTAGGCGCAGCATTGCGTCGCGCGATTGCAGATAGGATTGAACAGCGATGGAATCTTGCGACGTTGCAAAAGAAGTGCCTGAGAACAGGCCGCCAAGCGCGCCGCCGGCAGGGGACTCCGCTTGCTGAATGACAAACTCAGATTTCGTGCCATACATTGGGGTCGCGACGGCGTAATAGTACCAAGCTGCGATGAAGGTTGGCAGGAAGACAAAGAAGCCAAGCCGCGTTACCAGAAGCAGCATTTTGCGGCGGCGGCGGCGGCCAATATCGCGCTGAATACGCATGATTTCGGCGTCACGTTGGCTTTGATCATAGATCACATTCGTGGCCGGAAGCTGCGGTTTCTTCACGGTTTGAGGAAGTTGCGCCTTTTTGTCGCCGGGCGCGGGGCCCATGCCGGATGCAGGCTGAACCATCTCAAGCATGGTGCCGCGTTGGAAGGGATCAATGCCCTGTTTGCGCAAGAGCCGGACAGCATCAAAATCTGACGTCGGTGCGATGTTATGTTTTTGAGCGACGCGGCGCGCCATGCGCAATTGGCGTCCGGTAAGGCCTTCTTTGCGGATCGCGTCGATCTCTTCGTCGAGGCTCATTTCAGCGGCGGGCGTGACATCGCCGGTGATCCCGGCGGCGGCATTGGATTGGGCGCGCGCAGGGCGGGCGCCTGCTGGGGCGGCTTGTGGGCGCGCGGGCTGCGGCTTTGGAGCGGCCTCCATGCCCATGCCGGAAAACCCATCTTCATCGTTGTCAAAGAGGCCTTCATCCGAGGGCGCTTGTGGCTTAGGCGCAGGTTTGGCAGCGGGCCTTTGCGCGGGCGCAGCGGGTGCGCTTTGCGGGGCTTGCTGCTGGGGTTGCGGCGCGGCTGCGCTGGGCGCGGCTTTTGGCGCCTGCTCAGCTTGCGCTTGCGGGGTTGCATCGACCGCGCCCTCAAGCGGGCCAGTGCGACGGATGCGGAACTTTTTAGCTTTGGGCTTCGTAGTCATAAAGCGCTTTCGCCTCTTCTAGAGTATCGAACATATGGAGCCGTCCGTCGCGCAAAACCGCTGCCGTCCGGCAGAATTTTTCAAGCGTGGCGGCTTGGTGTGAGACAACGATGATTGTTGCCCGTTCCAACCGTTCGCGCAGGATTGCCCCTGCCTTTTTGTTAAACTCCACATCTGACGTTGAAGGCATGCCTTCATCAATCAGATACATATCAAAATCGAGCGCCAAGAGCAGCGCGAAATTCAGCCGCGAGCGCATGCCCGCTGAATAGGTTCCCACGGGCATATCGAAATACTCATCGATCTGCACCAGCCAGCGGCAAAACGCTTCAACATAATCGGGATCAAGCGCATAGAGCCGGGCGATAAAGCGCACATTTTCGCGCGCGGTATGTTTGGGAACGAGCCCGCCCATAAAGCCCAGCGGAAACGAGATACGGCATTCGCGGCGAATTTCGCCCTCGTCCGGCTTCTCGAGCCCGGCCATCATGTTGATGATTGTGGTTTTGCCAGTGCCGTTGGGGGCCAGAATGCCAAGCGAATTCCCAAGCTCCACACGAAAAGACGCGTCTTCAAGGATAACCTTGCGCCGCTTTCCGGTCCAAAAGGACTTGGATACATTGTTGAACTCGAGCATGAACCGCTCCGACCTGCCTATATCTACAGTCCTTATCGGACCTTGGTTAATATGACCTATAGAGTGTCATTTAGGCGGTATTATGTCGGATCGCGCCCCCCATATTCAATGGAGAACGCGATTTTATGCAGATTCTGCGGATTTAATCGTGTTTTTTGATGCCAATCTGGCAACAATGTGACGAGGTTCTTGAGAAAATCAGCCGTTTTGTTTCTCAACTCGCAACAATTTACCCGCAACAAACGAGAAGATCACTGCCGAGAAGCTGAGCAGCGCGCCCATTTTGGCAGCGTCGCGCACGTTGATCCCCTCGATCACCACGCTGCTGTCAAACGCCACAGAGGCGATAAACAGCGACACGGTAAAGCCGATGGCGGCGACAAAGCCGATCACAACCAAATCAATCGTGCGCATCCCTTTGGGCAGGCCAAGGCGCAACCCATGCGCGGCAAAAGCGCCGAAGATAAAGATGCCGATCGGTTTACCGACCAACAGCCCGGCCAGAACCAGCCAAGTCGGCGAGCCGATAGAACCAAATTCAACGCCTGCATTGAGCAGCCCAAAGAAGAAGAGGATGACCTCGACCGGGTGTTTGAGCAGATGCTCGGCGTGGTTCAACAGATCCGTTAGGTATTGCTCGGCCTCGGCAAAGATACCAAAGGCGCGATCTGCGTGGGGCAGGGTTGGGATGATCGGAAGAAGGCCGAGGGCAGGGTGAATGCCCGCTTCTTGGAAACCATACCAGCTTAGGCAGCCCGCAATCAGATAGGGCCAAACGTTCAGCTTTTCGCGCACCCATGTAGAGACGGTGCGCAATTGATTGCCCCGATCCAATTTGCGCGGCAGCCAGTTGAACAGCACGAAAACGGCGATCGCAGAGCCAACCGAAAGCAGCAGCCATTCGGGCATCAATTCGGCGCTAGGATAGAAGATCGCAAGGATAATAAGGCCCGCAGCATCATCCGCGATGGCCAGCAATAGCAAGAAGCGCACAGCCGGGTGACCTGCGCCAAAGACCATGCGGCCAACGAGATAGGCAAAGGCGATATCGGTCGCCGTGGGGATCGCCCAGCCGCGAGAAACCGCATCAAATGTTGTCGAGCCGAGAAAATGCGCAAGCCCGAGGTAAACCGCGATTGGCCCGATCATTCCGCCCAGCGTGGCGATCAAAGGCGTTGCAGCTTTGCGCCCGCGCAGCGAGCCTTCTTTAAGGATAACCGCTTCCCAAACCTCTTTCGCGGCGATGGCAAAGAAGAAGGCCATCAGCACGTCGTTAAAGAGGTAATGGAGCGTGAGGGTGCGATGAATATGGCCCTCGGCATCGGCATGGGGATGGCCAATGAAGAAATCATCAACGATCACAAACTCTACAAAATCATGATAGCTGCCCGCATCCAAATTGGCCCAAATCAGCGCGGTCACTGCGCCAAGGATCAAAAGGATTGAGTAGTTCGTAACGAAATTCCAGACGCGATACATGCGAAAAATCCTCAGTTTTGTTTGAAGGGAGAGTTAGGGCATGGAGGGGCGCGGGGCAAGGATGCGCAGGCGACTTTTTTGGCAAAATGCTGCGTTCGCAAGACGCTTTATCGGGCAGACCCTCTAAGTCGCGCCGCTTGGGCAGGCCGATTACGCCACGCGCGCGTAGCCTTCGATCAATTGGCGCAGGCCAAGGTAGGCGCCAGCCATGATCGCCGCCAGCGTGATTGGCGCGCTCAATGCCAGCACTGAAAACGCCGACATCCCTTGCCCGACGCTGCACCCAACGGCGACAACGGCGCCGATCCCCATAAGCGCTGCGCCAAATATCTGGCGGCGCAATTCGCGCGGGTCTTCGCAGGCTTCCCAGCGGAAATGCCCCTTGATCAAGCTGCCGATAAACGCGCCAAGCAAGACCCCGCCAACCGAGCCAACGCCAAAGCTCAGCAGATTGCCGGAGGAGGTCATTGTATAGATCATCGTTTCGCCAATGGGGGCAGAAAATGTATGCGAAACAACGGGTAAGCCTTCAAACCCGTGGTGCGACAAATAGTAGGTGCCAAGCCAGCCAGACAGGATCGCGATCCCAACAACCGCGCCCCAAAACAGGGCGGCAGGTTTTTGAAATACCCGGCGCGACGCCAGCCCAATGGCAAGAATGACAAGCCCAATCGCGATCCCGATTGTATTGGCGGAAATACCGGAGGCCTCGCTCAGGAGCTGCGCTATGCCGGGGGGTGTTCCGGTTGCTTGGCTCTCGGGAAAGACGGTGATCCGCAGGCGCGCGAGTGGGCCGGAAAGCGTCATATAAGAGCTGAGCCCCATCACCAAAACGATCACAAACGAGCGCAAATCCCCGCCGCCAAGCCGCGCCAGCGCGCCAAAGCCGCAATTGCCCGCGAGCGCCATGCCATAACCAAAGGTCAAGCCGCCAAAAATACAGGCCCAAATATTAAGCGATTGGCGCAGATAGAGGGATTGCGCGGGATCAAAGCCGCCAAGGCTCGCTGCGGCAAAGCTGCCGATAGTGGCGACGCCAATGGCAATCGCCCACATGCGCAGCCGCGTGTCCTTGCCGCCGTAAAAGAAATCCTCAATCGCGCCAAGCGTACAAAACCGGCCAAAACGCGCGGCAAACCCAAGGAGCAGCCCGCCAAACAGGCCGACCAAAGCGGTCAGGGTCGTTTCTTCCAGCCCAAAAAGCATCGCGATCCCTCCTCCCAAAGGTGTCAGATGTTATGGCGTATGAAGCAGGCCTTGGCCGGCCCTGCGCACAATCTTTGCGCTATGGTAGAGGGGTTTAGCAATCTGCGCAAAAAAGATCGTAGACGACTTCCATGATCTGTTTTGAGCGATCATCGGTAAGGCTGTAATAGATCACTTTGCCTTCGCGGCGGGGCGTCACGAGGCCTTCAAGGCGCAGGCGGGAAAGTTGTTGAGAAACAGCCGCTTGGCGCGCGCTCAGCAGGTCTTCCAGCTCGGTTACGGATTTTTCGCCCGTTGCCAGATGGCACAGGATCATCATCCGGCCTTCATGGCTGATGGCTTTCAAAAAGTTGGAAGCGCGCTCTGCGTTTTGCATCATCTTATCGACGTCGCTGCGGCTCATATTTTCTGTGAAAACGGGAATACCCATTTTGTCTGTCCTCTGGTCGGTCGCGATATGGTTTGCGCGTTTATAGCTATCTATGCCAATTCTTTTAACTTTTCAATTGAAACGGGCGAGGGGCTTAGTTGCGGGGCGGGTCGGCGGCCTGTTGGATCATGACGCCAAGTAACCCCCAGAAAAAATCCTCCCCCGGATAGCCCTCAATGCGGGACCGCTCAACGCCGTTTTGCACAAGAATAAAGGTGGGGGTGAAATGGGGTTTGGATTTGAAATCTATGTCTGCATCCCCGATCTGCTGGATATCGATGCGGCGCAGTGGGGCGGCTTTGCCCTCGCTCGTTTTGGGGTAGATCGGCGCGATTTCCGAATTCCAGCGCGCGCACCACATACAGCCCGCCTCCTCGATCATCACCAAGCGAAGCGCTGGCCCCTCATCCGCGCGCGCCAATTGCGGCGCGAAGATCGCGGCGAAAAAGGCTGCCAGAGCGGCCAGTAAAAGAGGTTTGAGCATGGGGCGCATGGGAACTCGATTGACGGGGTGATTACAAAACACATAATATGAATGTGTGAATAACTCAAGATCGGCGGGCAGCACAAATGTTTGATATCTCCTTTTGGGGCGCTGGGCTGGCGGGGCTGCTTTCGTTTCTGTCGCCCTGCATCTTGCCGATTGTGCCGTTTTACCTTTCCTATTTGGCCGGCGTGAGCATGAACCAGATCGCCGCCGATACACAGATCAGCCGCGCGGTGCGCCTGCGGGCCTTTGCGGCTTCGGTCTTCTTTGCGCTTGGGGTGATCACGGTTTTCATGGCGCTGGGCGTATCGGCGAGCTTTTTCGGGCAGATGGTGCGCGAATGGTTTGATGTGCTGCGCTGGGTTGCCGCAGCTGTTATTATCGCGATGGGGCTGCATTTTCTGGGCGTGATCCGGATTGGGTTTCTCTATCGCCAGATGCGTGCTGACGTGGGCTCGACCTCGAAGATGAGCTTGGTTGGGGCCTATGTGATTGGGCTTGCTTTTGCCTTTGGCTGGACGCCTTGCGTTGGGCCGGTTTTGGCGGCGATCCTGTTTATGGCGGGCGGGCAGGAAAGCGCGGCACAGGGCGCGGGGCTTTTGCTGGTCTACGGGATCGGGATGACCTTACCCTTTGTTTTGGCGTCGCTTTTTATCGGGCCGTTTATGCGCTGGATGGTCAAATTCCGCCGCCATTTGGGCAAGATCGAAAAGGTGATGGGCGCGCTTTTGATCCTTTTTGGCATCCTGATCGGCACCAATGCGGTGAACTATATCGCGCAGTGGATGCTAGAGGTCGCGCCCAATCTTTGGCTTTTGTTATAGGGAGAACTTGAGATGAAAACGCTCTTTGCTTTGCTGATTGCCTTGATGCTGGGCGGGCCTGTACTGGCCGCCTCAACCATGGGCGACGATGGCCTGCACAAGGCCGATTGGATGCGCGATACGTTCAAAGATCTGCGCGAGGATTTTGCCGAGGCCGAGGCCGAGGGCAAGCGCTTGATGGTGATCGTCGAGCAGCGCGGATGCATCTATTGCAAGAAGATGCACGAGGAGGTTTTCCCCGTTCCTGAGATCGAGAGCTATCTCAAGGCGCATTATTTCGTGGTGCAGATCAACATGTTTGGCGATCTGGATGTGACCGATTTTGATGGGGTCACTTTGCCCGAAAAAGAGATGGTGCGCCGCTGGAATGCAATGTTCACGCCGATGATTCTGTTTTTTCCGGTTGAGATGCCAAAAGAGACGCCCGCGCATCAAGTTGCCGTTGCGACAATGCCCGGCGCCTTTGGCAAGTTTACGACGCTAAACATGCTCACTTGGGTGCAAGAAGAGGGCTATCTTTCAGATGAAAGTTTTCAGCGTTTTCATGCGCGCAAGCTTGCAGAGCGCCAATAATTGGACCGTTTCCTAAGGCTTTTTCTACATTCCCAAATTCAACTATCTGAATTTGATGTTGCTAAGATTGAAAAGACCTGCCTAAGATAGGGTCAAATCATCGCGATCTTTGGGAGGGATCATGAACAAATACATCCTTGCGTTCGTCGCCTTTTGTGCAACGCCGACACTACTATCGGCCGAGGTGATTGCCCCGGCAGATGTCACGTTTGACGAGGGGGCTATTGTGGCTTCGTTGACGGGCGTTGCGGGCGATCCTGTTGCGGGGCGCGCGACCTTCATGAACCGCAAGCTGGGCAATTGCCTTGCCTGTCACGCGAATTCCGAAATGGGCGAACAGTCCTTTCACGGCGAAGTTGGCCCGCCCCTTGATGGCGCTGGTGATCGCTGGAGCGCAGAGGAATTGCGCGGCATCGTCACCAATTCCAAAAAGATGTTTGAAGGCACCATCATGCCCGCCTTCTACGTGGATGCCGGCTATACGCGGCCAATGAAATCCTTTGACGGCAAAACCATTCTTTCGGCGCAAGACGTCGAGAACGTGGTCGCCTATTTGCAAACTCTGACTGAATAATTCCTCAAGATTCTGGGAGAACATCACATCATGGCTCTTACACGCCGCAACATACTTATTCTCGGCTCCGCGACCCTTGCTGCGAGCGCATTTGCAGGGCTTCCGGCCTTTGCGTCTTTGTCCGACGAAGCCATCGCTGCGTTTACTGGCGGCGCTGACATTGGCGAAGGCGGCATCACGCTGACGGCGCCTGAAATCGCGGAAAACGGCAACACAGTGCCAATCCGCGTTGATGCGCCGGGCGCTGTGTCGATCACCGTTTTGGCTACCGGCAATCCAACGCCAAAAGTCGCGACATTCAACTTTGGCCCGCTTGCAGGCGCACAGGCCGCCTCGACACGTATTCGGCTCGCCAAAACCCAAGATCTCGTAGCAATCGCCAAGATGCCCGATGGCACCTTCACGCGCGCATCCGCGACCGTGAAAGTGACAATCGGCGGCTGCGGCGGCTAAGCGAATAGATAAAGGAATAAACCAATGGCAGATAATGTACGCCCCCGCGTCCGCGTTCCCGGCACCGCCGCTGCAGGCGATGTGATCGTGATCAAAACGTTGATCAGTCACCCGATGGAATCCGGCCAGCGCAAAGGCAGCGATGGCAACCCGATCCCGCGTTCGATCATCAACCGCTTCTTGTGCACCTTTAACGGCGAGACCGTGATCGATGTGACCATCGAGCCCGCAGTTTCGACCAACCCGTTCATCGAATTCGAAGCCAAAGTGCCCGCCTCAGGCGAGTTTAAATTCACTTGGTATGATGATGATGGCTCGGTTTACGAGGACGCAAAGTCAATCGAAGTCGCCTAATTCGGCATCAAAGGGAGGAGCGCCAAATGAAAATGCAAAACGCACTCATGGCGGCAGTTGTTGCCTCTGCATGGGCCACAATGGGCCTGGCACAGGATAGTAAGACGCTTACGATCGACGGAAGCGAGATCATCACCGAGGCCAAAGCCCCGGCGCATATGGAAAACGTTGATACGGTCTATTCCGGTTGGCGTTTTCGCGCAGGCGAGACGCAGGCTTTGGAGATGGATGATTTCGATAATCCGGGCTTTATCTTCGTCGATGAAGGACTTTCGCTTATGGGCAAAGTCGATGGTACTGAGGGCAAATCTTGCGCCTCATGCCATGAAAACGTCGAGGATTTCGCCGGGCTGCGCACGAAATTGCCGCGCACCAATGATGCGGGCGAGCTTGAGACAATGGAAGAGCTGGTCAACACTTGCCGCACAGAGCGGATGGGCGCCGAGCCTTGGAAATATTCCGGGACTCAGATGACAGCTGTCACCGCTGTTATCGGGCTTCAATCGCGCGGCATGCCGATGGATGTGGCGATTGATGGCGCTGCGGCTTCCTTCTGGGAACGCGGCAAAGAGCTTTATTATCAGCGTGTTGGGCAGCTCGATATGGCCTGCTCCAATTGTCACGAGGATAACTACGGCACGATGATCCGCGCGGATCACCTCAGCCAAGGCCAGATCAACGGCTTTCCGGTTTACCGGCTGAAGAACGCCAAACTCTCTTCAACTCACAACCGTTTTAGCGGCTGCATGAAGAATATTCGGGCCGAGCCTTACAAGGACGGATCGGATGAGTTTAAGGCGCTTGAGCTTTATCTTGCCTCGCGTGGCACTGGGCTTGCGGTCGAAACACCGTCTGTCCGCAACTAGTCTAAAAATTCCCGTGATGGCCTCGCGCTGTCACGGGTTTTTTGTTTAAACTTACATTCCAATTTACGCATGTGAGTCGCGTGAAGAAATAGGTGCTCTATGATCGCTCGTCGTCATTTTTTACAAGCTGGCTTGGCCGCATCCGCGCTTTATGGCGCTTCCGGGTTTGGCAATTGGGGCCGTTTGGCCGCGCAGCAAGCGCTCACTCAAAACGACCTTCTGGATTTCGAAACCTCCGGCAATGTGACGCTGATCCATATCACCGATATTCATGCCCAGCTTCAGCCGGTCTATTTCCGCGAGCCCGAGATCAACATCGGCGTTGGCGATGTGACGGGCCTGCCGCCGCATGTCACCGGCAAAGATTTTCGCAAGCTCTACGGAATTGAGGCCGGAACGGCGGCGGATTACGCGCTGACCTATGATGATTTCACCGCATTGGCGGGGACCTATGGGCGCATGGGCGGGATGGATCGTATCTCGACTGTGGTGAAATCCATTCGCGCCGATCGCCCCGATGCTTTGCTGCTGGATGGCGGCGATACATGGCAGGGCAGCCTGACCGCGCTGCGCACTGACGGACAAGATATGGTCAATATTTTCAATGCTTTGGGCACAGATGCGATGACCTCGCATTGGGAGTTTACCCTTGGCATTGATCGCGTCACCGACATCGTCGAAAACCATCTTAACTTCCCGTTCCTTGGCGCCAATATCTTTGATACCGAATGGGACGAGCGCGCCTTTGAGCCTTACAAAATGTTTGAACGCGGCGGTGTGCAGATCGCCGTTATCGGGCAGGCCTTTCCCTATATGCCGATCGCCAATCCCAAGTGGATGTTCCCCGATCTGAGCTTTGGCGTTCGCCAAGATAACATGGCTGAATTGGTCGCTGAAGTGCGCGCCAAGGGGGCTGAACTGGTTGTTTTGCTCTCGCATAATGGCTTTGATGTTGATCGCAAATTGGCGGCCAATGTGGATGGGATCGATATCATCCTGACCGGTCATACCCATGATGCGCTGCCCGAGCCGGTGCTGGTCAACAAGACCTATCTGATTGCGTCCGGGAGCCACGGCAAATTTGTAACCCGCCTTGATCTGGATGTGCGCGACGGCGAAATGAAGGGGATCAAGCATCGCCTGATCCCGATTTTAACCGATGTGATCGCGCCCGATCCCGAGATGACAGCGATGGTTGAAGGCGAGCGCGCGCCGTTTAAGGCCGAGCTGGAAGAGGTGATCGGCAAAACAGATTCGCTTCTGTATCGCCGCGGCAATTTCAACGGCACATGGGATGATCTGATCTGTAACGCGCTGATTTCCGAGCGCGAGGCCGATATCGCCCTCTCGCCAGGTTTCCGCTGGGGCGCGTCGCTTTTGCCGGGCCAAGACATCACCCGCGAGGATATTTTCAACGCCACTGCAATGAGCTATCCCGAGGCCTACCGCTCTGAAATGACAGGGGAAACCTTGCATCTGATCCTTGAGGATGTGGCGGATAACCTGTTCAACCCCGATCCCTATTACCAGCAGGGCGGCGATATGGTCCGCGTCGGCGGCATGGGCTATCGGATCGACATCAACAAGCCGCAAGGCGACCGGATCACCGAGATGACCTTGCTCAAAACAGGCGAGAAAATCGAAGCGTCCAAATCCTACACGGTGGCCGGCTGGGCCAGTGTGAATGAGGGGACAGAAGGCCCGCCCATCTGGGATGTGGTTGAAGATTTCGTGAAACGCGAAGGCACGGTTCACGTCGATCCCAACACGTCCGTAAAGGTCGTTGGGGCATGAGGGATACAAGGCGCGCGCCCATAAGAGGCGCCGCATTCACCAGACGAAAAGTCAGAGCATCAAAGAGAGAAGAGGCATGACGCATTTTATTAAAGGCACAAAACCATCGCGGCGCGCGTTTTTGCAAGGCAGCCTTGTTGCCGGCGGTGCCGCAGCGACGGGCGCATTGACCAGCACCGCCGCCCTTGGCGCAGGCGCTGATCCTGCGATCACCGAGGTAAAACCATGGGCCCAAGATCTGGGCGTCGGGGTTGATGCAAGCCCCTACGGGATGCCCTCGCAATTTGAAAAACATGTGCAGCGTCAGAATGTGCCTTGGCTCACAGCGGACCCGATTTCCTCGATCAATTTCACACCGCTGCATGAACTCGACGGGATCATCACGCCCAATGGTCTGTGCTTTGAGCGCCATCACAGCGGCGTGGCCGAGCTGGACCCGCAAGAATATCGCTTAATGATCAATGGCTTGGTCGACAAAGAGATTGTCTTTACCCTCGAAGATCTGAAGCGCTTTCCCCGTGAAAACCACATCTACTTCCTTGAATGCGCGGCCAATTCCGGGATGGAATGGCGTGGCGCGCAGCTCAATGGCTGCCAGTTTACCCACGGTATGATCCATAACGTGATGTATACCGGCGTGCCGCTGCGCCTGTTGCTTGAGGAAGCTGGCGTTCAGCCCGAGGGCAAATGGCTCTTGGTTGAGGGGGCGGATGCTTCGGGGCTTTCGCGATCCCTGCCGCTTGAAAAAGCGCTCGATGATTGCCTTGTCGCCTTCAAGATGAACGGTGAAGCGTTGCGCGCTGAACAGGGCTACCCTGTGCGCCTTGTTGTGCCCGGTTGGGAAGGCAATATGTGGATCAAATGGTTGCGCCGTATCGAGGTTGGCGATCAACCGTGGCAGCACCGCGAAGAAACATCGAAATATACCGATCTTTTGGCTGATGGCCGCTCGCGCAGCTTTACCTTTGAGATGGATGCGAAATCCGTGATCACAAATCCAAGCCCGCAAGCGCCGATTACCCATGGTCCCGGGCCAACTGTGATCACAGGGCTTGCATGGTCTGGCCGTGGGACGATCCCACGGGTCGATATTACGCTTGATGGGGGTAAGAATTGGCATGAGGCGCGGATGTCTGGGCCGAGCCTGCCGAAATCCCTACACCGCTTCTATTTTGAGTTCGATTGGGATGGCTCGGAGCTGCTTTTGCAGAGCCGCGCACACGATTCCACCGGCTATGTGCAGCCTACCAAGGACGCGCTGCGCGAGATACGTGGCGAGAATTCCATCTATCATAATAACGGCATTCAGACTTGGTTTGTGAATGCAAAAGGGGAGGCGGAAAATGTTGAAGTTTCCTAATATCCACAAGCCTTTGCTGAGCGCTTTCTGTCTGGCCGCTATTGCCAGCACCACCCCTGTTTTTGCCGAAACGACAGGCCTTGGGCGCGTCGCTTTGCCCGAAGAGGTTGCCGCTTGGAACCACGACGTCCGCCCCGATGGGCTTGGTCTGCCTGAGGGCAGCGGGGATGTGCTTACGGGCGAGGAGGTGTTTATTGAGAAATGCGCCGTTTGCCATGGTGATTTTGCCGAAGGGGTTGGACGCTGGCCGGTTTTGGCGGGCGGCAATGGATCGCTGACCAGCGATCGCCCAGTGAAAACGATCGGCTCGTTTTGGCCTTATCTTTCAACGGTTTATGACTATGTGCTTCGCGCCATGCCGTTTGGAAGCGCCAACTCGCTTGAGCCAGATGAAGTCTATGCGATCACCGCCTATCTGCTTTATTCCAACGATCTGGTCGGGGATGATTTCGTGCTTTCGAGGGAGAATTTCACCGAAGTAGAAATGCCGAATGTGGCGAATTTCTATGACGATGATCGCGCCACAACAGAGCTTCCAAAGTTCTCTGCGCAAGCCTGTATGGAGAATTGCAAAGACGAGGTGAAAATCACCAAGCGCGCCGCTGTTTTGGATGTAACGCCCGAGGATGAGGCTGCTGAAGAGGGCACGGGCGAGGCCGAGATCGTTGAAGAAGCGGCGGTTGAAAACGTTGCAGAAGAGCCTGTGCAAATCGCGGAAGTTGATCCTGCATTGATCGCGGCGGGGGAGAAATCTTTTCGCCAGTGTAAAGCCTGTCACCAAGTTGGCGAGGGTGCACGAAATCGCACCGGCCCGATTTTGAACGGGGTTGTTGGGCGCGCCGCTGGATCGGTCTCTGATTTCCGCTATTCCAAGCCAATGACGACGGCCGCTGAAGATGGGCTCATCTGGGACGATGAAGCGTTAAGCGCCTTTTTGGCCGATCCGCGCGGCTATATGAAGGGGACGAAAATGTCCTTTGCTGGGGTGCGCAAGGAAGAGGATATCGAGGGGCTCATCGCTTATCTACGCAGCTTTGAGGAATAGGATTTGGCTTAGGTCTTGCACACCAATTGTTTGGGTTTGATTTCGAACAAGGCGCGCCAGGCCAAATCGCTATATGTTTGGAAACAGGAGGATTTTTAAGATGAAACTTGCAATGTCTCTCTTCGTTTCGGCGTGTTTCGCGACTGCGGGCATGGCGGATGGCTATACGACCTATCCCTTTGATGGCAGCTTTGAGGATGCCACTTTTAGCGTTGAAAATACGATCATCGGGCAAGGCTTGGTGATTGATTATGTAAGCCACACTGGCGATATGCTGGCGCGTACTGGCAAGGATGTTGGCTCGGATGTGGTGCTGTTTGACGGGGCGGATATCTTTTTGTTTTGCTCTGCGGTGCTGTCACGCAAGATGATGGAGGCCGATCCGATGAACATCGCGCATTGCCCTTACGGGATCTTCGTTGCGGATCAAGAGGGCGAAGTTGTCGTTGGATACAGGCACTACCCGCAAGGCGAATTGCAAGAGGTGCAAAGCCTGCTTGATCAAATCGCCCGCGAGGCCGTTGGCCAATAATCTTTACTTTATAAGGGTTTGAATAGGGATAACTTTCCTATTCAAACTCCATTTGTTCAAAGACGCGGCCTGCGTTTTTGGTCGCCAGCTCATCGAATGTGTCCAGATAGGCATAGGGGGTTTGGTCGACATAGTAGGCCTGATCCAATCCGCCGCCCGCCTCAATATGCGCGCCGATTTGCCCGCGCAGATATTCCAGATAGCCTTTGGTTTCGCGCCGGACCATTTCCATATTGGTCGGGTGGCCATGACCGGGGATCACATATGTGGCGTTGAGCGCCTCGAATTCCGTATCCCATGTTTCGAGCCAGGCGCGCGTATCGGTATCGCCAAAGATCGGCAGCATCCGCTCATGAAAGGCCATATCGCCCGCGATCACGAGGCTCTGATTTGGCAGCCAAACCACGACATCGCCCGCGCTATGGGATGGCCCAAGATAGCGCGCTTCGATGCGAAAATCGCCGCGCTCAAGGATGTATTCTTTCTCGAAAGTCTCGGTCGGGCCATGCAGGAATGTACCTTCGGCCTTCTCGCGATTGAGGCGCTGCATCCCTTCCAAGATATTGTAGCCGCGTTCTTCAAATTCAGCCGCCGCATCCACATGCGCGATGATGGGAACGCCCTTTTCGGCCCAATAAGAATTGCCAAGCATGGCGTGGCCTTGGCCGTTTTCATCGATCACAAGGATCACCGGCTGATCGGTGCGCGCTTTGATTTCATCGTGCAGCGCTTTGGCCAGAATATAGGCGCCGCCGCCATTGATCACCACGACGCCATCACCGGTGATGATAAAGCTTAGGTTGTTGTTTTGGCCGGAGTTTTCGTAAGTCGGCGGGGCGGTTTGACCGATGGAGGTAAACACGCCGGGGATGAATTCAACGGGGGCTGCATAGAGCGGCGATTGGGGATATTGATCGGGAATATCTTCATTCGCGGCGGCTGTGTTGGCAAGGCCAAGGCCAAGCGCAACTGTGATCGCAAGGGTCTGTTTCATCGCATCTACTCCGCTACAAAAATGAAGCCGCCATCGCGCTTTTCGGCGCGCCCGATGCCGGGGTAGGGCAGGTGAAACCCGATCAAATGCATCTGGTTATGGGCCAATTGATCGAGCAGCTTTATGCGGGTTTGGGCGGCCAAGGTTTGATCCTGATCCGAGCCGGAAAAGAGATCGGGGCGCTCAAAAGCGACGTGGTGATTGGCGATTGAATCGCCCACGATCATCACCGAATTGTTGCCGTGATTAACCTCAAAGCTCATGTGTCCGGGTGTGTGCCCAAAGCTTGCGCGTGCGGCGATCCCGGGCAGGATTTCCTCGCCGTCGGTGAAGAATGCAAGCTGGTCGCTGATCGCCTCAAGGCGCCTTTTGGCCCCAACCGCAAAGGCAACGCGCCCGGCGCTGATTTCATCTACCGTGTTGGGATTAAGCCAGAAATCGAATTCTGTTTGGCCGATGAGATAGCTGGCATTGGGGAAATAGGGATCGTTGAAATCATCCAAAACCCCCCAAAGATGATCTGGGTGAGCATGGGTAAAGACGACATGGGTAACGTCTTCTGGCGCAAGCCCAATGGCATCGAGCGCATCAGGCAATTTTCCGGCCGAGGGCATGAATTCCGTCCCCGAGCCTGCATCAAACAGCACCGTATTTGTGCCGTCGCGCAGCAGCGTGACATTGCAATCGGGCATGATCTGATCGCCAGTGATTCCGTATTTTTCGAGGATCGGATCGATATCCGAGGGGGCCAGTTCGCCGAACTGAAAATTGCGCGGCAGCATCAGATTGCCATCGCTGAGCGTATCGATCTGAATGGGGCCGATGGTTAGCGTGGTGTTGGCCCAGATTTGCATTGGCACCATTGTGCCTGCGAGCGCGGCAGCGCTACGTTGGAGCAGGAGGCGGCGTGTGATGGCCATCGGCTTTCCCTTTCATGATATTCCATGATATGAATATGATTGTATTAGCGCCGCGTAGCAAGGCCTTCTTGGGCATTGGCGGTGGTGCATTGCGGGAATCGGCCTATGTTTGAGGCAGCGACGCATTTAGGGGAGCGGTGATGCTCGAAAATGAATTTCTGATCCGCATGTCGGTGTTTTTGGGGCTGTTTGCAGTTCTGGCGGTGGTCGAGCGCTTGATGCCACGGCGCGCGCGTCGGCCCGAGCATGTCGCGCGCTGGCTGACCAATTGGGGGCTTTCGCTGCTCAATACGGCGGCGCTGCGGCTGGTTGCGATTGTCATTCCGCTGCTGGCGATTGGGGCCGCGATTGATGCGCAGGCGCAGGGCTGGGGGCTGTTCAATGCGCTGGAATTGCCAGTCTGGCTTGTCTGGATCGCGGTTGTTCTGCTCCTTGATTTTGCTATTTGGGGTCAGCATGTCATTACCCATAAAGTGCCGCTTTTGTGGCGGCTGCACCAAGTCCATCACGCCGATACCGAGATGGATGTCACAACGGCCATTCGCTTCCATCCCATTGAAATTGCGCTCTCTATGCTGCTCAAGATCGGGCTGATCTATCTTATTGGGCCGCCTGCGGGGGCGGTGCTTTTGTTTGAGGTTTTGCTCAATGGCTCGGCGATGTTTAACCACGCCAATATTCGCCTGCCGCTGCGCCTTGACGCGGTGCTGCGCCGGGTGATTGTCACGCCGGATATGCACCGTGTGCATCATTCCGTTGATCGCGCCGAGCACGATTCCAACTATGGGTTTTTCCTCTCGATTTGGGATCAGATGTTTTCGACATATGTGCCACAACCCGCTGCGTCCCATACGGAAATGGAGGTCGGTCTGCGCTGGCGGGATAAGCGGCCTTCACGGCTTTCTTGGGCGCTTTTACGGCCGTTTCGCAAGCTTTAGCTTGAACTGAGCGCCCTTGCGGACTACCGCTCAGGGCCAAAGATCCCGCCGAAAAGAGGCCGATATGACAGACGAACAAACCCCATTGGATCGCGCCCATGCCGCCATGGACGCCGCGCCCGTGGATGATGCTGTGCGCTTGCGTTTTTACGAGCGTTTGGGGGATGGCGAGTTGTTCATGCTGCTTGAGGAAGAGGCGCAGGGCGATGTGATCAAGCCGCGGATTTTTCCGGTTGGCGAGGGGCAATTTGCGCTGGTGTTTGATCGCGAAGCGCGGCTGGCGGAATTCGCTGGCGGCATCGCGCCCTATGCGGCGATGTCTGGGCGTTCGATCGCGCAGATGCTGGCCGGGCAAGGGATCGGGCTTGGGGTAAATCTTGGCGTGGCCCCGTCGGAAATCCTAATCCCGGCGGATGCAGTGGATTGGCTTCACGCGACTTTGGGCCATGCGCCGCAGGAAGTTGAGGCCCGCCCAGAAGAGATTTTCGCCCCCTCTGGATTGCCCGAAGCCTTGATCACAGCCTTGGACGAAAAGCTTGCGCTGGCGGCCGGATTGGCGCGCATGGCCTATCTTGCAGGGGTTCGGTATGAGGGCGGGCGCTCCTCTCATATCCTTGGCTTTGTTGAGGTTATTCCAGGCGCAAACGAGGTTCTTGCGCGTCTTGTTGGCGAGGCGTTGACCTTTTCCGGGGTTGAGGCAGGCGAGATGGATGTCGCTTTTTTCAAGGCCTCTGATCCGATCTGTGCACGTTTGGCGCGGGTCGCGCTTCGCTTTGATTTGCCCGAGCCGCCGCGCGCGCAATCGGTCGAGGTTTCCGCGCCCGGGATGGATCCGGACCGCCCGCCGATCCTGCGCTAATAGCCGCGCGCGCGGTCCACTTCAAAGAGCAATGGTTCGCCCGCTTCACAACGGCGGATGTTTTCGGCGATCACTTGGCTTGCGGTTTCGGGGCGCGTTTCTGAGGCGATATGCGGGGTCACGGTGATTTGGGGATGGGCCCAAAACGGATGATCCCTGGGCAGGGGCTCAATGCGAAATGTATCCAGCGTGGCATGGGCGATCTGGCCCGAGGCGAGCGCATCCAGCAAAGCCGCATCATCAATCAGCGCGCCGCGTCCGGGATTGAGCAGAAATGCGCCCTTTGGAAGCTGGGCAAAACGGGCGTGGTTGAGCAGGTTTTGCGTCGCCTCGGTGAGCGGCAGCAACGTGATTAGGATATCACTGCGTTTGAGGATGTCGTTCAGCCCGTCAGCGCCGTGAAAGCATGTGATCCCCTCAATATTGCGTGCGCTACGGCTCCAGCCCGCGACATCGAAATTGAGCCCGCGCAGCGCCTTTGCGCAAGCCTGTCCAAGCGCGCCAAGCCCCAGAATGCTGACGCGTCTATTGCGCGCAAGAGGCGGCGGAGTGGGGGACCAAGCATGGCTGGGGTTCACAATTTGTGCATCCATTCCAAGATGATAGCGCAAGCTGTGGCCACACACCCATTCCACCATCCCCTCTTCCAACCCAGCGTCCACCATGCGGGTGAGCGGCTGAGTTAGGCTTTTGTTTGGGGCGATGCTTTCGACCCCGGCCCAGAGGCTAAGAACGGCGCGGGTACGGGTGAAAGGGGCGAAATCGCTTAGGCCATCATTGGGTGCATAGACGATATAATCAACCGTATCAGCTGGCAGATCACGGGCCAAGCTGGCGTCAATTCCGGCCTCTTTAAGCGCTTTTGGCAGGGCGTCGCGGTAGTCCTCCCAGCGGGCATCCGGCGCGGAAAAGAGGATTTGCAGCCGTGCCATCAATTGCGCCCGCGCGGGCGATGCACATGCGCCGATTGCACAAGGCCAAAGCCGATCATCAGGATCAGCATCGCCGAACCGCCCCAGGAGACCATCGGCAGCGGCACGCCAACAACCGGCGCCATGCCCATCACCATGGACATATTGACCGCAAAGAAGAGGAAAAATGTTGAGGATATTCCAAGGGTTAGGAGGGAGCCGAAGCGATCTTTGTTGTTCAGGGCTGAGGCGATGCAGAAGGCAAGGATCAGGCCGTAAAGGATCAGCAAGGAGATGCCGCCAATGAAGCCAAATTCCTCGGCCAATGTGGTGAAGATGAAATCTGTATGCTTTTCAGGGAGGAAATTCAGGCGACTTTGCGTGCCTTGCATAAAGCCGCGCCCTGTCCAGCCGCCCGAGCCAAGCGCGATCTTGGATTGGGTGATGTGATAGCCTGCGCCAAGCGGATCGGAGGCCGGATCAAGGAAGGTATCGATGCGCCGATACTGGTAATCCTTGAGCAATTGCCATGTCGTTCCGCGCGAGGAGAAAATCGCCGACACCAAGCCAACGCCTGCGCCAATCACCGCGCCGAAATAAAGCCAGCTGACGCCTGCGAGAAACATCACAATGCCCCCGCCAGCGACCAGCAAAATTGCCGTTCCAAGATCCGGCTGGCTCAGCACAAGGGCGGTGGGCGCCATGATCAGCAGCACCGGTGCCAAGACCCAAAGCGGGCGCGAGACCTTTTTGACATCGAGCCAATCGTAATAGGCAGCAAGGATCATCACGAGCGAGATTTTCATCAGCTCGGAGGGCTGTAACTGCATGAAACCAATATCAATCCAGCGCTGCGCGCCCATGCCGACTGTGCCGAAAAACTTGACCACCAGCAGCAGGACAACCGAGACAAGATAGGCAAGGGCCGCCAGATTTCGCCAAAACCAAATCGGCACCATCGCGATGAAGAACATCATCCCAAGACCCAAAGCAAAACGCTTCATCTGCGGTTCGGCCCAAGGGCTCATCGAGCCGCCAGCAACCGAGTAGAGCATCATGAAACCGATGCTGGCGACAGCCGTAATCAGCAGCAAAAGCGCCCAGTTGAAATAGAGCACTTTGCCAAGGCCGCTGGGCACGGTTTTGAGATTATACTCCAGATAACTCATGCGCGATCCTTGCTTGTGCCGCCGGCGGAGAGATCGCGCAGATCCATCGTTCTTTGGCGTTCGCGGATGGTGCCGCGCTGGCTTTGCGGATAGGCGGCAAGCGGCGGGGTTCCGTCGTAGAGCGCTTGCAGCACGATATCGCGGGCAATCGGCGCGGCCGTTGAAGAGCCGCCGCCGCCATGTTCCACGACGACCGAACAGGCAATGCGCGGCGCTTCGGCGGGCGCAAAAGCGACAAAAAGCGCGTGATCGCGTTGCTCCCAAGGCACATCTTGGTTGCGCACAACCGCGTTGCGCACTTGGCTTGTGCCCGTTTTGCCGGCCATGCGCATCTCATCAACGGCAATATGCGAGCTATAGGCCGTGCCGCGGCGATCATTGGAAACCGCATACATGCCCTTGCGCACGGTGCGCAGATTGTTCTCATTCAGGCCCAGGGTCTCGCCAAGGCCGCTGGGTTGTTCAATGCCGTTGATCGTTCGAATGAGGCGCGGGGTGATGATTGCGCCGGTGGCAATTCTCGCTGACATAACAGCAAGTTGCAGCGGCGATGTCAGGACGAACCCTTGCCCGATTGAGGCGTTCAAACTATCGCCAATGACCCAATCCGCACCGCGCCGATCGCGCTTCCATTGTTTGGTCGGGGCAAGGCCGGAAGAGACAGCCGACATCGGAATATCGAATTTCTCGCCGATCCCAAAGCGGCGCGCCATCTCTGAAATCTTCTCGATCCCGGCGCGTTGGGCCATCTCATAATAAAAGACATCGCAAGAGTGTTTGAGCGAATTGTGCAGGTTGACTTGCCCATGGCCCGAGCGTTTCCAGCAGTGAAACCTGCGCCCGCCGACCTCGACATGGCCGGGGCAATGCACGGTTTCATCCGGGCTCACCACGCCTGCTTCAAGGGCTGCGAGCGCGGTGATCATCTTAAAGGTCGAGCCGGGCGGATAGGCGCCTTGGACGGATTTATTGGCCAGCGGGCGATATTTGTTTTCGGTAAGGGAGGCGTAATCCGCGACCGAAATGCCGCGCACGAATTTGTTGGGGTCAAAGGCCGGGGTTGAGGCCACGGCAAGCAGATCGCCATTGGTCGTATCAATCACCACGGCCGCCGCGCTTTCGCCTTTGAGGCGTTGCTGGCAGTAGTTTTGCAGGCCGGTATCAATCGTCAGCTGAAGATTGGCGCCCGCTTGCCCCTCAAGGCGATCCAGCTCGCGCATCACCCGGCCAACGGCGTTGACCTCGATGCGCCGCGTTCCGGCTTTGCCGCGCAGGGCGGTTTCCATTTTGGTTTCAATCCCGACTTTGCCGATCTGGAATTTGGGGATTTGCAGCAGCGGATCGGGGTCTTCGATCCGGTTGAGATCATAGTCCGAAACGGGCCCCACATAGCCCAGAACATGCGCGTAATCCTCAACCATCGGATAGCGGCGCGACAGGCCAACTTCGGGGGTCACACCGGGCAGGGCGGGGGCGTTGACCGCGACTTGCGCGAGGTCTTCCCAGCTGAGGCGATCTGCGACCGTTACGGGAACAAAAGGCGAGCGGCGTTTGAGCTCTTTTCGGGCGCGCTCAAGCTCATCAGGATCGATTGCCACAAGCCGCGACAGGCGCGTGATGATCTCGTCCACGTCGCCTGCATCTTCGCGCACGATGGTGATGCGGTAGTTTTGCTCATTGTCGCCGATCAAGCGCCCTTTGCGATCATAAACAAGGCCGCGCGCCGGCGGAATGAGGCGAATGTTGATCCGGTTTTCCTCGGCCAAAAGGCGGAATTGATCGGCCTGATCGACCTGAAGATAGCGCATCCGCATGCCAAGCCCGGCCATAAAGGCGATCTGCGCACTGCCAAGCAAAAGCCCGCGCCGGGTTATTTTGCGCGCGCTGGCTTCGGTATCTTTGGGCGCGCGTCTCATAGGCGATGCCCCATATCATCGACTTCGCCGGGCGCGATTTTATTGATGCCCAGCAGCGTTCCCGAGACCAGCACAATCAGCGGATAGACGGCAATTGTTGTCATCAATTGCATCAAAGAAAGCCCAAGCCCGCCCTGATCGACAGCAAAAAGCACAAGGAAAAAGCGGTAAGCGACGGTCATTGAAATCAACACGGCGGCGACCATCGCCCATTCAACCGGAAAGGGCAGATCGCGCGAAAGATGCTCTCGGGCGCGCAGGAATTCGAGCCCGATAACTGCCAAAGCCGCCCAAAGACCGGGCGGGCGCAAAAACAGCATATCGGTGAGCAGCACCAGCCCGCCAAGCAGCAAAACAGGGACGTAATCCGGGCGGCGCATCACCCAAGCAAAGGCAAAGGCCAGAACGAAATCCGGGCCCGGCCAATAGGCCTCTCCGACTTGGATCGGCAGCAGGTGAAAGAAGATCACAAGGGCCGAAATCGCCAGCAAAAGACCGCGATAAATCCAGCGCCGTGAGGTGATGGGATCAACCATCGCTCGCCTCCGCCGTCTCTGGCTCGGGCGCTATTTCGCGGGCTATGGGCGGCGCAATAAGCGAGCCGGGATCGGTGATCGCTTCGCTTTCATGGCTGCGCAGAACGCGCAGAAAATTGAGCCGCTCATAATCGGCCGAAAGGCGCACACGCAGGCGGCGATCCGAGCCCATAGCAACCTGGCCGACCAAAAGCCCAGAAGGAAAAATCCCCCCGTCGCCCGAGCTGACAACGCGATCTCCGGGGCGCACCAATTCGGGGCTTTCGATAAATTCGATGGGGGGTGTGGCGCTGTTATCGCCCGAAAGGATTGCCCGCTGGCCCGAAGGCTGGATCGTCACGGGAATGCGGCTGTTGGAATCGGTGAGCAAAATCACCCGGCTCGTGTTGCGGCCCACGCCAGAGATGCGCCCAACCAGCCCGATGCCATCCATCGTCGCCCATCCGTCAACGATCCCGTCGCGTTCGCCCACATTGAGCAGCACCGATTGGCGAAACGGCGAGCCGCTATCTGCCAGCACAACGCCGGTTACATAAGTGAGCTTTGGATCAATGCGCACATTGTTGAGATCGAGCAGCTTGGCGTTCTTTTGCTCGAGCTGAAGGGCGGCCTCTTTCCAGGCCTGCATCTGGCGCAATTCGCGCTTAAGTTCTTGGTTTTGCTCATAGATGCGGTTGTAGCTTTGAAAGCCGTCGATCATCCCAACCACTTTGCTCACCGGCACCAAGGCCCACTCAAAAGAGGGCACAAAGCGATCGACAAGATTGGCGCGAAAGCGTTCGACCCGGGGGCTGTCGATCCGCCAGAGGATGAAAATGCCAAGCAAAAACAGCACAAGCAGGCCGATCAGGATGCGCCTGACCGGTCGAACATATTCGTCCGAGCTGTTTCTTTCTATCGCCACATGGGCCTCCACATGGGCCAGCGAAATGCGGGCAGCTTAGCTTTCGTAGTCAATCACATGGCGCAATTGCTTCTCGTATTCCAGCGCTTTGCCGGTTCCGAGCGCCACACAATTAAGTGACTCATCCGCGACCGAGATCGCAAGGCCGGTCTGTTCGCGCAGGGCAAGATCAAGCTCACCAAGCAGCGCGCCGCCGCCCGTAAGCATAACGCCGCGATCAACGATATCGGCGGCCAGATCAGGCGGGGTTGCTTCAAGCGCGGTCATCACGGCCTCGCAGATTTGCTGAACCGGTTCGGCCAGCGCTTCCGCGACTTGGGCTTGATTGATTTCGATCTCTTTGGGCACGCCATTAAGCAGATCGCGGCCACGAATTTGCATCGAAGCGCCGCGCCCATCGTCGGGCATGCGGGCCGTGCCGATGGAGGTCTTGATCCGCTCGGCGGTGCTTTCGCCGATCAGAAGGTTTTGCTGGCGGCGCAGATAGCTGATG
Organism: Halocynthiibacter sp.; assembly: GCA_047631555.1. Taxonomy (GTDB): domain Bacteria; phylum Pseudomonadota; class Alphaproteobacteria; order Rhodobacterales; family Rhodobacteraceae; genus JBLHZY01. The sequence goes on from JBLHZY010000002.1 coordinate 828,549, forward strand.
ATCGCTTCATCCATGCGATCCCCACCAACGCGCACCGAGCGCGCATAAACAATATCGCCAAGTGAGAGGACCGCAACCTCGGTCGTCCCGCCGCCGATATCAACAACCATGTTGCCGGTTGGATCGGTGATCGGCATGCCAGCGCCAATGGCCGCAGCGATGGGTTCTGCGATCAATCCTGCGCGACGTGCGCCTGCAGAAAGCACCGATTGGCGGATCGCGCGTTTTTCAACCGGGGTTGCGCCGTGGGGTACGCAAACGATGATTTTGGGCTTGGAGAAGGTGGTGCGTTTGTGAACTTTGCGAATGAAATGTTTGATCATTTCCTCGGCTGTATCAAAATCCGCAATCACCCCTTCGCGCATCGGGCGAATGGCTTGGATCGAGCCGGGCGTTCGGCCCAGCATCAATTTGGCGTCTTCACCAACGGCCAGCACTTGCTTGCGCCCGTCCTTGATGTGGTAAGCCACAACGGAGGGTTCATTGAGGATGATCCCTTTGCCTTTGACGTAGACCAGCGTGTTTGCTGTGCCCAAATCGATCGCCATATCCGACGAAAACAAACCGCCAAATCGTGCCATATTATATGTCTCGCTTATCGATGCCCAACAAAGCCAAGAGAATCCCAGCTCTCGTTGAAGATGTTATAGGGCTGTGGGCGGGAATGGAAAAGGGTGCGGGCGCGCATGAGCGGCGCTAAACCGCCACAAGGGGCAATGCGGCGAGCGGCGGCGCAGGGGCGCTAGGTTCGATAATGAATGGTCTGGTCTGAATATGGGCGGCGAACGGGGCAAAAATGTTCGATTTGTGCAATTTTGCCGTTTCTGAAACGGGTGCAAAATTCTTTGTGTTCGCAGGGATTTTTGCGCTGAAATGGCAGGTTTTCAAGGCTTTGCGATCGTGTTGCAGGGCGGCGGATCGGCCGCCCTGCAACTGGCTTAGGTCAGGTCTTTGTAGTTGACCGTTTTGACATCAGAGCCGGGCGCGGATTTTTCGCGCCGTACGAGCAAGCGGTTGAGCGCGTTCACATAGGCCTTTGCGCTCGCCACTACCGTATCCGTATCCGAGCTTTGGCCAGTGGCGATTTTGCCATCTTCCTCAAGGCGCACAGAGACGGTTGCTTGGGCATCTGTGCCTTCTGTGACCGCGTGCACTTGGTAAAGTTGCAGGCGCGCGGTCGTTGGGAAGATCTCTTTGATCGCCACAAAAGTTGCATCCACCGGGCCATCGCCTGTGGTTTCAACCGCGTGGCTAACGCCATCAACGCTTAATGTCAGCGCCGCCGTTTGGGGCCCTTCAGTGCCGCAGACGACGCGCAATTTTTCGACCTTGATACGCTCGTTCTGCTCTTCGCCAACGCTATCGCGCAGCAAGGCCACGAGATCATCGTCGTAGACTTCCTTCTTGCGATCGGCCAATTCCTTGAACCGCACGAAGACGTCTTTGAGCTGATTATCCCCAAGCTCATAGCCCAAATCAGAGAGTTTGGAGCGCAGGGCGGCGCGCCCCGAATGCTTGCCCATCACGATGCTGGTTTCAGTGAGGCCAACGTCCGTTGGGCGCATGATCTCAAAGGTTTCGGCGTTCTTGAGCATGCCGTCTTGGTGAATGCCGCTTTCATGCGCAAAGGCATTCTTGCCCACGATCGCTTTGTTGAACTGCACCGCAAAGCCCGAAACTTGGGCCACCCGGCGCGAGATATTCATGATCTTGGTGGTATCAATGCCGGTCTGGTAAGGCATGATATCGTTGCGCACTTTGAGCGCCATCACGACCTCTTCGAGCGCGGTATTCCCGGCCCTCTCGCCCAAACCATTGATCGTGCATTCCACTTGGCGCGCGCCTGCTTCCACGGCTGCGAGGCTGTTGGCGGTCGCCATGCCAAGATCATTGTGGCAATGGGTGGCGAGGATAATCTCATCCGCGCCGGGGACTTTTTCGATCAACATACGGATCAGATCGGCGCTTTCGCGCGGCGCGGTATATCCGACAGTATCGGGGATATTGATCGTTGTGGCGCCGGCTTTGATTGCCGTCTCAACCACGCGGCAGAGGTAATCATGCTCTGTGCGGGTCGCGTCCATCGGCGACCATTGCACATCTTCGCACAGGTTGCGCGCATGGCTCACGGTCTCGTGGATGCGCTCAACCATCTCGTCCATGGTGAGATTTGGGATAGCGCGATGCAGCGGCGAGGTGCCGATGAACGTATGGATGCGCGGTTGGCGCGCGTGTTTGACCGCGTCCCAGGCGCGATCGATATCGCCAAAGCTGGCGCGCGACAGGCCACAGATCACCGAGTTCACCGAATTCTTCGCAATCTCAGAGACCGCGTTGAAATCCCCTTCCGAAGCGATGGGAAAGCCAGCTTCGATGATATCGACGCCCATCTCATCCAAAAGGGCCGCGATTTCGAGCTTCTCGCGGTGGCTCATCGTGGCGCCAGGGGATTGCTCGCCATCGCGCAAGGTCGTGTCAAAGATCAGCACGCGATCTTGTTTGGTCGAAATATTCATTGGAGTATCTTTCTATGTCTTAGCATTTTTCTGAGGATTGAGCGCTGATCACCTCTGAGCGGTCGCGCCCAAAAGGCACGCTCAGAGGTTGCTAAGTAGAAGGAGACCGCGCAGGCCAAACGCACCGCTCAAAGCGCGGGCAGGGATGGCAATATGTGTTTGCGTGGTCATGGGGGCAATATAGCCGCGGTTTGCGCCGTGAAAACCCCCTTTTTGCAAGAAGATTTCAGCCGGGCAAATTTAGCGTTTGGGGACTTCTTCGCCCATGGCTTCGCGCCAATGGCGGCGGCAAAGAGAGACATAACGCTCATTCCCGCCGATCTGGACTTGATCGCCTTGGGTCAGAACATCGCCGTTTTCGTTGGTTCTGATGACCATCGTCGCCTTTTTCCCGCAGTGGCAGATGGTACGGGCTTCGCGCATTTCATCGGCCAGCGCCAAAAGGGCGGCCGATCCGGGAAACAGCGCGCCCTGAAAATCGACCCGCAGCCCGTAACACATGATCGGGACACGCAAATCATCGACCGCGCGCGCCAGTTGCCAGACTTGCTCGGCCTCCAAGAACTGTGATTCGTCGATGAAGATGCAGGCCACAGGCCCCTCAAGGAGGCGGTTTTCGATCTTAGTGAACAGATTTTCGCCGGGACTGAAGGTGTCTGACGCTTGGTCAATCCCGATGCGCGATGCGATGCGCCCTTCGCCGGCGCGATTGTCAAACTGCGCGGTCAAAAGATAGGTCTCCATGCCCCGCTCACGATAGTTGTGAGAGGCCTGAAGCAGCAGGGTCGATTTGCCCGCGTTCATCGTTGAATAGTGAAAATAAAGCTTCGCCATGGGTGCAAATAAGCAGGTGCGGGCGCAGGCTTCAAGGAGGTTTTTCCCTTAAACACAAGGGTCGGCGGGGCAAGACTAAGAAACAACTGGCAAACTGAAAGCTTTCTGGGGCGAAACACGCCCTTGGGGATGAGTTGAATGCTTTCGGTACTGGTAAACGACGTTTCTTAGTTCTTACGAGTGCGTGTTGGGGACGCACCCGACCTTCTAAAGGCCCCCACCTTTATCCCGACGCTGGGGACGTCGGATACTCGCTACAACCGGGTCTAACCGGACAAATTAGTTATGACATTTCAAGTCATAGGTATTAATGGGAAATGAATGAGGGATTTCCCCGTAAAAATTGTTATGCTTGTGAAAGGGCAGAACAGGGAAAAGGGTAAAAGGGGTGCAAAGCCAATGAAGATGGTCGGTAACTATCTCAAAAAGCACACAGAAGCGCTGGTGAAAGATGTGGGCCTTGAAGCGGCTTGCGCCTTGACGGGCAAATCTAAAGCGACATTGGGGCGCTACTATTCTGATGCGCCCGAGCACGCTGAGCGCTTTATGCCGATTGATGCGGTTATCGCTTTGGAAGAGGCGGCGCGTTATCCGCATGTCACATCCGCATTGGGCGAGCTGCAGGGAATCACGATTTCGCTGAATGCAGGCGGCGGGAAAAATTCGCCCGAGGGCGGTGTGAATGCCGATGTTGTGCAACTGAGCCAGCGTTTTGCGATGCTGATGGGCGAGTATACCCAGAGCATTGAGGACGGCATCATTACGATCAACGAGGCCAAGCGCTTGCTTCGTGAAACCCTTGAGCTTCAGCAAGTTCTGGTCTCAATGAAGCTGCATCTTGAAGAAGAGGCGACCTAAGCGCGGCTCGGCGCTATAGGAAGACCCGTTCAACAAACCAATAAGCCCCAACAACTGCAATCGCCGCCGAGGCGGGGTTGCTGACATAGGTGCGATACCTCGGCTTTTTGCCGAGCCAAAGCCCGACGGCCAAGAACGCTGCCGCAATAACCGTTAGCTGGCCGATCTCAACCCCGATGTTAAATCCGATAAGCCCCGTGGCAAAGCGCGCCGGATCAAGGCCGATATCGCCAAGCACAGAGGCAAAGCCAAGCCCGTGCAACAGCCCAAAACCAAAGACGATCGGGAGGCGCCAAGGCGTCAAAGTCTTAAAGACAATGTTCTCGACCGCGACAAATACGATAGAGGCGGCAATCAAAGGCTCAACAATTCCTGCCGGAACTTGCACTAATCCAACAATGGCCAGCGCGAGCGTTAACGTATGGGCGAGGGTGAAGGCGGTAATTTGGAGCAAGAGCGGGCGCAGATTGAGCGAGAAGAAAAAGAGCCCAAGCACAAACAGGATGTGATCCAGCCCCTTTGGAATGATGTGCTCAAAGCCGATCTTGATGTAATCAACGAATTCCGCGATCCAGCTTTTGGCGGCAACCCCGCTGCGCGGCATCGGCTGGCTCAGATCGCCATTGGTGAGGTAATCATTATAGCCTTGATCGCCGCTCACTTGGCGGACAATCAGCGGCCCGTTGCTGGCGTCCCAGCCAAATATAACAGCGCTTTCATCGCTTGGCAGATCAGCCCGCAAGAAAATCCGCGAATCTCTGGGCAGCTCCAAATCGCCAATCTCGGGGATCTCGGCCCGCTCTAAGTTCGCGCTCAAAGGGGTCTCTCCGGCGCGCAGAGTGATGGATTGCGCAAGGCGCGGGAAGGCCGCCGTCAGCTCGCTCAGCAGCGCCTCAGGCGGCAGCGCACGCAGCGCGTCATAGCGATCCGCGCCCACGGCCTCATCCGTATCTACAATCCCTGTTAGGTCGATTTCGGCAATCAAGGCTTCAAGCGCGAGCGCGAATTCGATCTCAACGCTTTGCGCCCCAATCGCCACATCGGCAATCGCCGGGCGGACCTCATGGGCGCTTGCCGCCCCGTTCACGATCACAAGAGCGACCAGCGCCAAGCTTGACAATAGGGCCGCGCGTGCCAGTTTCTTGATCGTAACAACAGGAGCCATCATGCGCCTCACCTCATCTTTATTTGCCGGGCCTATTCTTGCCGCTCTGACGCTATGTAGCACGACAGCGGCATTTGCCCATGAATTCTGGATTTCTCCGCAGAAATATCAGCTTGCACCCCAAGAGCCAATCATCGCGGCGTTGCGGGTTGGGCAGAATTTCAAAGGCGCCAGCTATGCTTTTTTGCCGCCGGAATTTGAGCGGTTTGATCTGGTGCAGGGCGATATTGTTCAGCCGGTTAAGGGGCGCATCGGGGATCGCCCTGCGCTTAATATGGCAGCGGGCGACACGGGACTTTGGATCATCGTGCATGAGACGCGCGACGATATCCTGCGCTACACAGAGGCGGAGAAGTTTGTAAATTTCGCCACCCATAAGGATTTTGTGGACGTGTTGGCGCGCCATGCTGAACGCGGTTTGCCACCCCAAGGATTTGCCGAGGCCTATCGTCGGTTTGGCAAATCGCTTGTCTCTGTTGGCGCGGGCGCTGGGCAAGATCGCGCCGTCGGATTGCGGACTGAAATCGTCGCGCGGGCCAATCCCTATACGGATGATCTGAGCGGCGGACTGCCGATTGATGTCTATTTGGAGGGCGCGCCGCGCATCGATGTTCAGGTCGAGATTTTCGCGCGCTATGGCCCTGAGGATGTGCGGGTTTCGACTGTGCGCACGGATGAGACTGGGCGCGCAATCATCCCGGTTGAACCGGGGGTCGAGTATCTTTTGGACGCGGTTGTGATGCTGCCTTTGGCGGCGAAAGACACTGTCAATGATCCGGTTTGGGAATCTCTCTGGGCCTCTCTAACATTCAAAACGCCCCAGCCTTAGGTTAAGGTGGGGCGTTAAGTTTAGTCTTTAACTATCTGATTTAAATCAGTTAAGCGACTTTGCGGCGCGGCTTGCGCCCTTTGGGTTTGCCTGCGCCACCAGCGCCGCCACCAGCTGCTTGTCCGCCGCCCGGTTTCGCGCCAAAGCGCCGACGACCGCCGCCACCATTGCCGCCGCCACCACCGCCGCCGCCACCGCGTCCGCCGCGCTGAGGTTTCTTCACAGGGGTTTCGTCCGCAGGTGGTTGGCCCGAAGCCACGTCAATCCGCAGCCCCATAACCTTTTCAATATCGCGCAATTCGCCGATCTCATCGGGGGCGCAAAAGGCGATCGCTGTGCCATCGCGGCCAGCGCGCGCGGTGCGGCCGATCCGGTGTACATAGTTCTCAGGAACATTGGGCAGCTCGAAGTTATAGACAAAACGCACGCCGGGAATATCGATCCCGCGCGCGGCCACATCCGTTGCCACAAGCACCTTGATATCGCCGGAGCGGAACGAGGCAAGCGTGCGTTCGCGTTGGCTCTGGCTCTTGTTGCCGTGGATCGATCCGGCCTTAAAGCCAGCCGCGACGAGCTTCTTCATCAGCTTTTCACAGCCGTGCTTTGTGCGGCCAAAAACAAGCGCCATTTCGTCTTTGTGCGCGCCCAGAAGCTGGATCAGTTTGTCGCCCTTGGCGCCTTGGCCAACGAAGTGAACAACCTGGCTAACCTTGTCGGCAACCTTGCCGGGAGGGGAGACTTCAATGCGCACTGGGTTGGTTAGATAGGCGCCCGCGATCTCGGACATTTGCTTGTTCATCGTGGCCGAGAACAGCATCGTTTGGCGCTCTTTTGCGAGCAGCGGCACGAGGCGGCGCAGCGCATGGATAAAGCCCATATCGAGCATCTGATCGGCCTCGTCGAGCACGAGGAATTCGGTCTCGTCGAGGAAAATCGCGCGCCGTTCAATCAGATCGATCAGGCGGCCTGGGGTCGCAACAAGGATATCCGTGCCGCGCTCAAGGCGTTTGATCTGTGTGTTGATCGAGGCGCCGCCAACGACGCGGTTCACTTTGAGGTGCGACCCTTTGGTGAAATTATAGAGCTGCTCGGCGATTTGGTTAACCAATTCGCGGGTCGGGGCGAGCACGAGCGCGCGGGTTTTGCGATCGGCTGGTTTCGTGCCAACGCTGATCGCGTGGTGCAAAAGTGGGAGGCCAAAGGCAAGCGTTTTTCCTGTCCCGGTTTGGGCAAGACCCATCACATCGCGGCCGTTCATCACTTCGGGGATGGCGCGGGCTTGGATCGGTGTGGGTTTATCAAGACCTTGATCTTCAAGGATTTTCATAAGGCGGGGCGAAAGGCCCAGCATGGAGAATTCGGTCAAAAGACGTCCTTTCAACGGGCGCCGGAGATCGGCGTCCAAAACATCGAGACGCCACTGGCAAAGCCAAGGGCGCATCAGCATAGGTTGCAGGAAAGGTGAGGCCGCGGGCCGAATGCCCAAAGCCGTTTTCCTGACGGGACCCTGCGTGAAATGGGAACCTGAGTGAGCCTCAGATGGCTCTCTTCCGTCCTCTGGTGCTATGCACATGCTGCTCACGCGGCAGCGGGAGGATCGGCGTTGAGGCCCGTTTGCGGCATTCGGGCCGCTATGTCAAGGGTTCATGCTGCGCCTGCGAAATAGCAAAGGCCCCGGCAAGGGATGCTTACCGGGGCCTTTGGGAAATTTGCGCGGTTTGGCTCTAGGCCTGAAGCGGCATCACGCCAATCTCGCCCTCTTCGCGGGATTTCATTGCGAATGTGGCGGCGTGGGCGGCGGCGGCCGTGGTGAAATAGGGGATCTTATCATAAAGCGCGACGGCGCGGATTTCGCGGCTGTCTTCAACGGCTTGCGTGCCTTCGGTGGTGTTGAGAACCAGAGCGATTTGATCGTTTTTCAGCAGATCAACGATATTCGGGCGGCCCTCATAGACCTTGTTGATCAGCTCGCAAGCGATGCCGGCCTCTTTGAAGAAAGCGGCTGTTCCGCGGGTTGCCACAAGCACAAAACCCATCTCGACCAGCGCGCGCGCCGCATCGAGCATATCGTTGGTTTTGTCCATATCTTTGATCGAGATAAAGACTTTGCCCTCGGTGGGCAGCATCGTGCCTGCGCCCATTTGCGCTTTGAGGAAGGCGCGGTGGAAATTCACATCCGCCCCCATGACCTCACCGGTTGAGCGCATCTCTGGCCCAAGGATCGTATCGACGCCGGGGAAGCGGGCAAAAGGCAAGACGGCCTCTTTCACGGCGAAGGTTTTGATCGCAGGATCGATCAGTTCGAAGGTTGAGAGCTTCTCGCCCGCCATAACCCGCGCCGCGATGGAGGCGATGGGCGAGCCGACGGCTTTGGCGACGAATGGCACGGTCCGCGAGGCGCGGGGGTTAACCTCAATGAGGTAAATATCGCCGTCTTTGACCGCATATTGGATGTTCATCAGGCCCACAACATTTAGGGCCAGCGCGAGGGCTTTGGTTTGAACGTGGAGCTCATCAATGATCGATTGCGGCAGGCTATAGGGCGGCAGCGAGCAGGCACTATCGCCAGAGTGAACGCCGGCTTCCTCGATGTGCTGCATGATGCCGGCCACATGGACATCCTTGCCATCGCAAAGCGCATCAACGTCAATTTCGGTCGCGCCGGAAAGGTAGCTATCAAGCAGCACCGGGCTGTCGCCAGAAACGACAACGGCCTGAGAGATATAGCGCTCAAGCTGGGCCGTATCGCGCACGATTTCCATCGCGCGACCGCCCAGAACATAGGAGGGGCGGATCACCAGCGGATAGCCAATATCATCGGCAATCGCGAGGGCTTCTGCATCAGAGTGGGCGATGCCGTTCTTTGGCTGTTTGAGGCCAAGTTTCACCACAAGCGATTGGAAACGCTCGCGATCTTCGGCCAGATCAATCGCATCGGGTGTCGTGCCAAGGATCGGGATGCCTTCGTCTTGCAGCGCATTGGCAAGCTTCAATGGGGTTTGCCCACCAAACTGCACGATCACCCCGTGCAGGGTTCCGGCCTCTTGCTCGACCCGCAGGATTTCCATCACGTGCTCAAAGGTCAGCGGCTCAAAATAGAGGCGATCTGAGGTATCATAGTCGGTTGAAACCGTCTCTGGGTTGCAGTTGATCATGATGGTCTCATAGCCCGCTTCGGTAAGCGAATAGCAGGCGTGACAGCAGCAATAATCAAACTCGATCCCTTGGCCGATCCGGTTGGGACCGCCGCCCAAGATCACCACTTTTTTGCGCTCGGTTGGGCGCGCTTCGCATTCCACTTCGCCCATCATGGGGGATTCGTATGTGGAGTACATATAGGGGGTCTGGGCTTCAAATTCGGCCGCGCAGGTATCGATCCGTTTGAACACGGCGTTAACACCTAGGTTGCGACGGGCGCGGCGGATATTGGCTTCATCGCGGCCCGTAAGAGCAGCGATCCGCGCATCGGTAAAGCCGAGCATCTTGAGGGCGCGCAGGCCTTCTTCGGTGACAGGCAGGCCGTTGGCGCGCACATCTTCTTCGGCGATGATGATCTCGCGGATGCGCGCGAGGAACCAAGGATCAAACTTGGTGATGTCGAAAATCTCGGCATCGGAAAAGCCAAAGCGCATGGCCTGCGCGATGACCCGGATGCGATCCGGCGTTTGTTTGGAAAGCGCTTTTGTCACCGCTTTGTCGATCGCGGTTTGGGCGTCTGGATTGCTGCCGATTAGAAAGCGGTGGCCGACGGCCTCGTTTGCGGGGCTGTATTGGGTCGCCTCGGTTGCGGGCATGCCCTCGATGGCGATCTCGTCAAAGCCGGTGAGGCCGGTTTCGAGCGAGGCGAGCGCCTTTTGCATCGATTCGTGGAAGGTGCGCCCGATGGCCATCACTTCGCCGACCGATTTCATCGCCGTTGTCAGGTGTGGCTCGGAGCCTGCGAATTTCTCAAATGCAAAGCGCGGGATTTTGGTGACGACATAATCGATGGAAGGCTCAAAGCTTGCCGGGGTCACTTTGGTGATGTCGTTGTCGAGCTCATCGAGCGTATAGCCAACGGCCAGTTTTGCGGCGATTTTTGCAATCGGGAAGCCTGTCGCCTTGGAGGCCAGCGCCGAGGAGCGCGAAACCCGTGGGTTCATCTCGATCACGACCATGCGGCCATCCTCGGGATTGACCGCCCACTGAACGTTTGAGCCGCCGGTTTCAACGCCGATTTCGCGCAGCACGTTGATCGAATGGGTCCGCATCAATTGGTATTCTTTGTCCGTCAGCGTCAGCGCGGGGGCGACAGTGATCGAATCGCCGGTATGAACGCCCATCGGATCGACGTTCTCAATCGCGCAAACGATGATCGCATTGTCGGCCTTGTCGCGCACGACTTCCATCTCGAACTCTTTCCAGCCGAGCAGGGATTCATCGATCAAAATTTGCGAAACCGGCGAGGCATCAAGGCCTGTGCGGCAGTAATGCTCATAATCGTCGCGGTTATAGGCCACGCCGCCGCCAGTTCCGCCAAGGGTAAAGGCGGGGCGGATGATCGCAGGAAGGCCAACGTAATCAATGGCATCCAGGCATTCTTGCATATTGTTGGCGATGGTCGCTTTTGGGTTTTCGATGCCGAGGCGATCCATGGCTTCGCGGAAAAGTTTGCGATCTTCGGCCATCTCGATGGCTTCGCGCTTGGCGCCGATCAGTTCAACGTTGAACCTGTCCAAAACGCCCATATCCGCCAGCGCCAGCGCGGTATTAAGGCCCGTTTGCCCGCCCATCGTTGGCAGCAGCGCATCGGGGCGCTCTTTTTCGATGATTTTGGCGACGATTTCAGGGGTGATCGGCTCGATATATGTGGCGTCGGCCATATCGGGATCGGTCATGATTGTGGCTGGGTTCGAGTTTACCAGGATGACCCGGTAGCCCTCTTCGCGCAGCGCTTTACAGGCCTGTGCGCCGGAGTAGTCAAACTCACATGCCTGCCCGATGATAATGGGGCCTGCGCCGATAATCATGATCGAGGAGATATCGGTTCTTTTTGGCATGTCTGGGGCCCCTTGTCGGCGTTTGTGGCAGCAGTATTTGCGCAAGGCCGCAGATGGCGCAGGCGCAAAATTCTTGTGGGTTATAACTATGGCGCGCTCGGGTGCAAGGGGTCAGGCGCGGGTTTCCCGGTATATGGTGAAAACATAGGCGATGAGCAGGGCGATCATCGCGAAAGTTCCGTAGATTTGTAGCGGGAAGTAGATGCCAAAAAGACCGACCGGGATTTTGATCATCAACAGGCTAAGTGAAATCAGCACATAGATGAAAAAGGCGGCTGCGCGTTTTATCCCCAATGATGTGATCAAATAGGGGGCCATGCAGAGCGGGGCGATATAATAAAAGGTCCATGAAAGGGGCGACACAAGCGCAAAGGCGAGAAAGCCAGTCGCCCAAATAAGCGGATGATCCGCGACCCGTTGATTGCGCCAAGATATGATGCCGAGCGCCGCAACAGTGCCGATCATCAAAATTCGCGAGGCCCAGATCCAAACGGGGCCTTTCTCGAGCACAACATGTCGCGCTCCTTGGTCGATGGTAATTGCATCTTCAAAGCCAATGAGATGGCCGATAATCCCGTCGATGTTGATCGATGGGTTCACAAAAAGCATCGTGCGCGATACGGCACTGATTTGACTTAGGAATTCTGCGTGGAGTGGCCAGCCTGCCAGAAGCAAAGAGGCCAGTCCAAGGGCTGCGCCTGTGCAAGCAAAGCTGACAAGGGCGCTGGTTTGACGCTTGGCAATGAAGAATATCACAAAGACCAGAGGGAAGAGTTTGAAGGCCGCGGCGATGGCAAGGGCGACGCCAGCCGCTTTGGGGCTTCCATTGCGGCTGCGCTCCATGGCCAATACCATGAGAAAGCCGACCAAAATATGCATCTGCCCAACGGCAATTGGCGTCAAGCCGACCGTCGTCCCCAAGATCAGTGCTGTTCCGGCAAGCATATGGAATAGCAGCGGTATTTTGGGTGCTGCGCGCCAAGCAAGATAGATCGTACCGATCAAAAGCACTGGATTGAGCAGCGTCAAAAACTGCGTGGCTTGGGCGAAGGTGAAAACATTGGTGAGCGGGGCAAGCAGCTTGGCCCAAAGCGGCGGATAGACATAGGGGTAAATCGAGGCCTCGCTCCCGCTTGCGCGGAGTAGCGCGACCCATTCGGGCGGCGGTGACATGGTGAAATAAGCGGTGTCTTTGGCGTAGATCGCGCTTTCTTGGCCCATGGCGAAAAACTTCGCGGCAAGCCAGAGCGGCAGGAAATCGTTTAGGTTTTCAGTGCGCAATGCGGACCAGCTAAAGGCCGTCGCAAAGGCCATAAAGAGGCCAACGATTACAAATTGTTGGAGCGCATTTTCGTTTTGAGGGGCGGCGTTGGCTGGGGCGGCCTCCTTACCGGGGCGGCCAGATTGAATACTGCTCATGTCACAACTCATTTTAGGCGCATATTGGGGCGCAAAGGTTCGTGAGGCAACGCGCGACGCTGTGTTTGGCATTCTACTGTGGCCTTTGGGCCTCTTTCGCTTGACTTTGCGCCCCTAACGCGGTGTATCACCCCGACTTCACATCCCTTATTTTCCTCGCAAGAGAGATCATCATGCACGCTTTTCGCAGCCAATCCTGCGCCGACCTGACAAAAACCAACGTAGGCGAAACCGTTCGTCTTTCGGGCTGGGTGCATCGCATCCGAGATCACGGCGGTATTTTGTTTATCGATCTGCGTGATCATTACGGCATGACGCAGCTTTTGTGCGATCCCGATAGCCCGGTTTTTGCGCAGATGGAAAAAGTCCGCGCCGAATATTGCATTCGCATCGATGGGACCGTGAAGGCGCGCGATGCCGACTTGGTGAATGATAAAATTCCAACCGGTGAGATTGAGGTCTTTGTGCGCGATCTTGAGGTTCTGGGCGCCTCTGAAGAGCTGCCTTTGCAGGTGTTTGGTGAGCAGGAATATCCCGAGGAAACGCGCCTGAAATATCGCTATCTCGATCTGCGCCGCGAGAAATTGCAGCGCAATATGATTATGCGCTCGCAAGTCGTGGCCGATCTGCGCCAGCGGATGTGGGGCATGGGCTTTAACGAATTCCAGACCCCGATCATCACAGCGAGCTCGCCCGAAGGCGCGCGCGATTTTCTCGTGCCAAGCCGCCTGCATCCGGGCAAATTCTATGCGCTGCCCCAAGCGCCTCAGCAGTTTAAACAGCTGATCATGGTCTCGGGGTTTGACAAATATTTCCAGATTGCGCCGTGTTTTCGCGATGAAGATCCGCGCGCGGATCGCTCGCCGACCGATTTTTATCAGCTCGATCTTGAGATGTCCTTTGTTGAGCAGCAGGATGTTTTCGATGTGATCGAGCCGGTGATGAAGGGCTGTTTTGAGCGCTTTGGCGGCGGGCGCAAGGTTGATGCAGATTGGGCGCAGATTTCTTACAAGGACGCAGCGCTTTGGTATGGCACCGATAAGCCGGACCTGCGCAACCCGCTCAAAATGCAGGTCGTGTCCGAGCATTTCGCCGGTTCTGGTTTTGCGATTTTTGCCAAGCTGCTAGAGCAGGAAGGCACGGAAATTCGTGCGATTCCAGCACCTTCGGGCGGTTCGCGCAAATTTTGTGACCGCATGAATGCTTTCGCGCAAAAAGAAGGCTTGCCCGGCATGGGCTATATTTTCTGGCGTGATCAGGGCGAGGGCATGGAGGCGGCTGGCCCGTTGGCCAAGAACATCGGCCCCGAGCGTACCGAAGCCATTCGCCAGCAGCTTGGTCTTGGTGTTGGCGATGCGGCGTTCTTCTTGGGCGGCAAACCTTCGGCGTTTGAGCGGGTTGCCGGTAAGGCGCGGGTTGCGATCGGCGAAGAGCTTGGCCTGACGGATATGGATCGCTTTGCTTTTGCATGGATCGTGGATTTCCCGATGTATGAAGCGGATGAAGAGACAGGCAAGATCGACTTTTCGCACAACCCGTTTTCGATGCCCCAAGGCGGGCGCGAGGCGTTGGATGGCGATCCTTTGGAGGTGCTTGGCTATCAATATGATCTGGCCTGTAACGGCTATGAGCTGATTTCCGGCGCGATCCGGAATCACCGCCCTGAGATCATGTTCAAGGCGTTTGAATTGGCAGGTTACGGCGAAGATGAAGTGCGCAAGCGTTTTGGCGGCATGGTCAATGCGTTCAAATACGGCGCGCCGCCCCACGGCGGTTGTGCGGCGGGGATTGACCGGATGGTGATGTTGATGGCGGATGAGGCGAATATTCGCGAAGTCATCATGTTCCCGATGAACCAGCGGGCCGAAGATTTGATGATGAATGCGCCTTCCGAGCCAATGAACGAGCAATTGCGCGAGCTGTCTTTGCGGGTGATCCCGCAGGAATAATCGCGATGGCTTCGCGGCGATTTGTTTGACTGGATGAAATAGAAAAGGGGCGCTCGATTGGAGCGCCCCTTTTGCTTGGGAGGTCGGTTTTATTCAGCAAATCCGTGCCTTGGGAGGAAGGCATGTGATGTGCTTGAATTGGTTTAGCCTTGGGTTGCGTCCATGACTGCAATTGCGTCGCTTGTGCGTGTTGCAACGCTTGTGGTGCCTGTGTTTACGGTAGCAAGAACAGCGACGGCGAGACCAACGAGGCCCGCTGTCAGAACGATCCAGTCAACCGTCACGCTGCCTTTTTCTTCGCTCGCGAAGTTTTTCAGCATTTTCTCGATCATAATCGCATCCCTTTTTACAATGCCCAGGCTTTTAAGCGCGGGCGAAATCTTGGCGCGGCGGCTTAAATTTGCCATGCGTTGCCTTGTGTCTTGGGATGTTTATGACGGCGGATTTGGGCGAAAATGCGCCCTAAGAAGGCCAGTTTCGCGGTCCTTTCGGCGCGAAACTAGGCATGGTTAATTTGAATGTTTGGGGGAGGAAAAGGCAGACGGCGCTAAGATTTCGGGCCGTATTGGCCAAAGGGTGCGATCTAACCTATTGAAAGCACGAAGTTTTAGTGGGGCACTCTTGCTGTGCGCGCGCAGGGTTGCCGAGCAAAGGCCGCACCCTGCGTCAGTTGTTGCATGCGGTTCTACATTGAGGCGCGGTTTTCTAAGCGCTGTTGGACAAGTCCGGCAATGCGCGCGAGATCGCTTTGATAGGGCGCGCCCGCGCCGCGGTTCAGCGCAAGGCTATGGGCCGCCTTGGCAAGGGGGGCATCGCCTGCACTGCGCGCAACGCCCTCTAAGAATTGGGCGATGTAATCGAGCATATCATCGTCGGATTGCGTGGTGAGGATATCGGCCACATGCGAGAGATCGTCCTGAAGCGCCATAGGATCGGGGACGACCATTTCGTTGAGCAATGCGCGCGGTCCTTTTGGCTGAGCTTCAGGGGGCAAAAGGCGCAGCACTGCGTTTTGGAATTCATCAAGCCCGGCGATGGGCTTTTCAAGGAAAGTATCGGCGCCAGCCTCAAGCGCGCGCAATTCCGCATCGCTATCGCCGGAGATGCCGATCAGAGCTTCAACCCGTGGCTGCGCGCGCGCCAGTTCGCCGATCAAATCCGCGCCCGAGCCATCCGGCAGACCCAGATCAACAATCACAACCGACGGGCGATAAACCCGCAGATGCCTGCGCGCCGCCGCCAAAGAGCCAGCGCGGCGAATGCGAGCGCCCGATCGCAAACACAAAAGCCGCATCGCTTCGCAAGCAAATCGACTGTCCTCAACCACAAGCACCGTCAGCCCCAAAAGCGGGCGCTCGGCGGTTGGTTTTTGGACCATTGTGTAGCTTTCCAGATCGTCGGGCATGGGATTCTCTCCGTTGTGGGCCTGATCCGATTAGGGCGCAATATTGGTGAACGGGGCGTTAACGCCTGTGTTTTATTTGTGATGCTCGGGCGTTTCCCTAGGGGGAGGGGCGGCAAAGCGCCGCTTGCAGGGGCGCGCGCGAAAGTGGCATAAGCGGCCAACGGATTTGAGGAGAGAATGATGATCGGACGATTGAACCACGTGGCCATTGCTGTACCCGATTTGGAGGCCGCAGCGGCGCAGTATCGCGGCACTTTGGGGGCCAATGTTGGCGCGCCTCAGGACGAGCCGGATCACGGCGTTACGGTGATTTTCATCGAGCTGCCCAATACCAAAATCGAGCTGCTTTATCCTTTGGGCGAGAATTCTCCGATCAATGGTTTCTTAGAGAAGAACCCTGCCGGGGGCATTCATCACATTTGTTATGAGGTCGATGATATTCTGGTCGCGCGCGATAAACTCAAGGCCGAGGGCGCGCGGATTTTGGGCAATGGCGAGCCAAAGATCGGTGCCCATGGCAAACCGGTTTTGTTCTTGCATCCCAAGGATTTCAACGGCTGCCTTGTTGAGCTTGAGCAAGTCTGATGGCGATCACATCCGCCATCGTTCTTTATGCGGTCACTTGGTTTATGGTGATGTTTGTGACGTTGCCTTTGGGGCTGCGCACGCAGGGGGATGTTGGCGAAAAGGTCGACGGAACCCATGACGGCGCGCCTGCAAACTTTCGCCTCAAGCGGACGATCATTATCGTCAGCATCGTGTCCTTCGTGATCTGGATCGCGCTGGTTTTGGTGATCACGTCGGGGCTGATTTCGGTGCGCGATTTTGATTGGGCGCAGCGCATGGGCCCCGCTCCAATTAGCGGCGAATAGGCCTAGCGCGGGATGGCGGCTTGCGGCGCGGCGCGCGCGGGCGCGTTTTCAGCCGGATAAAGCCGGTGAAACAGATGGGTGAATGTGGCCGCGCCCAAGATCGGCACGAGCAGATTGACCAGCGGGATTGAGAGCGGCACCGCCATCAAAATCCCAGCCATGAGAATCGTCGTATTGTGGCGCGAACGGGCGATCTTGGCGCCCTCTCGGCCCAAGCGGCGCATCGCCACAAGTTGAAAATACTCTCGCCCAAGTAAGAAGCCATTCAGCGTCCAGAATATCAGCGGCGCGCCGATCGCTGTTAGCAAATAGACCAGCAAAGCGGCGATATTCGCCACCACGATAAGCCCCAAAAACGCCGTGCTATCGCGGATCATTTCGCCAAAGGGAACGGGCGTCGCTTTGGGCAGATGCGGGTAGTGCTTTTCCTCAACCGCGGCCGCCACAGTATCCAAGAAAAACCCGGTAAAGATCGAGGCGACCGGCACCATCAAAAACATCGACAGCACAAGCATCACAAGGACTGACGCGCCCGATGCGATGTTGTCGACCCAGGTGATTTCGCCGATCCAAGGAAGCGTGATGACATCGGGGATAATCCAGCCGATGAACCAAGCAAACACCACATAAATCACGAACAATAACGCCACCGTCAGCCCAACGCCAAAGAACAACACCTTGGCAAAGCGCGGATCGGTAAGCTGCCCAACAGCCTTGGCAAAATCGTTAAAAATCATTCGCTTACCCATGTTGTTATGGCGTCCAAGTCGGGGCGCGGGCGCTCTGGCGGGGGGGAGGTTTCTGTGCCGATATGGATCAGGCCGGCGATGGATTCGCCCTCATTCAGATCAAAGCCTTCGCGCAGGAATTCAGGATCATGACTGGCCCAGCCCGAAAGCCAATTGCCCCCCCAGCCCGAGGCAAGTGCTGCATTGAGCAGCGCCAAACAGGCGGCCCCGGCGGAGTAAATCTGCTCGATCTGCGGGACTTTGGGCGAGGGTTTTGGCGCGGCAATAACCGCAACAGCCAAATCGGCATTGGCGTATTGCGCGCGCGCCTTGGCGATTTGTTCCGGCTCAAGGCCAAGCGCTTCGCCGCGGCTCTGGGCCAATGTTGCAAGGCGTTGTAGCGCGCCATGCTCCAGCACGATAAAGCGCCACGGCTCCAGTTTGCCATGATCGGGCGTGCGCGCGGCGGCTTGCAGCATAGGGCGCAAAGCGGCGCGGTCTGGGACCGGGGATGTCAGGGTTTTGGCTGGGCGTGAACGGCGCGAGAGTAGAAAATCCATGGTCTCGGGGCTTGCGATTGGCATAGGGCAGTGGGCCTTATATGGGCGCGGTTGGGCGCGCGCTTGTGCGTTAATTGGGGAAGATGTCGTGGTTTTTGCTGCGGGGTTCAAGGGGAGGCGGGGGATTTTGGCCCTTGGCGCGGTAAATTTGCCCCTAGGGTAAGGGCGCGCCGAGATCACCATCGCCTCGCTTGGCAATTCATGGCAGGGTCTGGCCCAATCTTGCCCCCTCGCAGCAAAGGCCCTGACTATGGCGCGCGATCTTCCCGATCTTTCCCATCTGGTGCATCCCGGTGCGCAGATCGCCGTACGGGCAACGCCTAAGGCTGCGCGCAATCGCATTGAGCTGCGCGGCGAAGAGATCCGCGCCTATGTCACGGTTGCGCCCGAGGCGGGCAAAGCCAATGCGGCCCTGCGCGCATTGCTCGCCAAGGCGTTGGGGATCGCCAAATCGCGCCTGCGCCTGATCCGCGGCGAGACATCGCGCGACAAGATCTTTGAGGTTGATTAACCCGCCGGTTTCGCCGTTTTTTCGCGCACCAGCCGATACACCCCTTCGGGCAGGTCCAAAGCGGCGCTCAGATCGCGCATTTGGCTGAGCGAGAGGGTGATTTTTTGGACCTGCTCGGTGCGTGGGTCCAGCTGTTCAACCGTGATGCAATCTTCAAAGGCCGAGATGGTGATATCTTCGCGCAGATAGCTGCCCGGCTCATCCACAAGGGTGATTACGGTGGCGTCAAATTCGTGCTCGATTGTAAACATGTGCCAAGCCTAGGCGGCATGAAATGAAATGAAAAGCGGCAATGGTTGGGGCGGCGTTTGGCAGGCTTCCTTTGGCCCAAAACACGCAAAATTGCGCAGGTTTTCGCCCGGTGATCTCACTCGGGGCTGGCAGCTTTGGGCGTTGGCGCTTAAATTCGCGCCAATGGTGCGCTTTTGCGCTTGGTTGAGGCGAGATATGTGATGATGGACGGGCAGATTATTCAGCGTGAAACGAACTCCATGGGCGCGCTGCCTTGGCGCAAGCTTGCACTGGGCGTTGCCCTAAGCGCGAGCCTTGCTGGCTGTGCCGAATTGCCAAGTCCGCAAGCCCCCTCGCGCCCCAATCCGCCCGCGCCCCAAACAAGCCCCGCCGCTTCCGGCCCAACCCAATCCCCGCGCGAGGCGGTGAATATGTTTGTGGCCGTGGTCGAGCGGATGGAACCTGTGGCCGAGCGTATGTGCCGCGAGCGCGCGCCGAGCATGAATTGCGATTTTGAGATCGTCGTGGATACGCGCGAAGGCCAGCCGCCAAACGCCTATCAAACGGTCAATGCTGCGGGCCGCCCGATCCTTGCCTTTACCGTTGCTTTGATTGCCGATGTGCGCAACGCCGATGAGCTTGCCTTTGTGATGGGCCATGAGGCGGCGCACCATATCTCGGGCCACCTCGCGCGCACCCAATCAAGCGCGATGCTTGGCGGGATGCTTGGCGGCATTCTGGCCAGCGTAACGGGCGCCGGGCAAGCTGGCGTCGAAGCGGCGCAAAATCTCGGGGCGACTGTGGGCGCGCGCAGCTATTCCAAGGGCTATGAGCTTGAGGCGGATCAGCTGGGCACGGTGATCACCTATCACGCGGGCTACAACCCCGAGCGCGGCGCGCAATTCTTTACCCGCATTCCCGACCCCGGCGATCGTTTCCTTGGCTCTCACCCGCCCAATGCCCAACGCATCGAGACCGTGCGCAGAACCCTGTCTACGTTGCGCTAGGGGCGCACTTTAGGCGGCAAGTTGTTGCGGCGTTGGGGCCAAATTTTCGCCCTTACCCGTCGCGATCAGCCCCAAACGCGGCGCAATAACGGCCCCCGTTTGCACAGCGCCGCCCCGCATCCGGCGCCGCTCGCGCAGCCGAAGCGCAATCCCCACCAGACTGATCACAATCCAAAACCCTTGGATCAAAGCCGAGGCCATATTGAAGCTCGCGCTCAGCCCGGTCAAAACCATGCTCGCGGCGCAAACATTCACGCAGAAATACGCGATCCCCGCGGGTTGAATAACGCGAAACGTGAGCATCAGATAATTCGCCACATAGGCGATAAACCCAATCACACCAATAGCTTCGGCCAAGCCGAGCGGTTCAATATTGCCAAACATAAGGGGGGGGAGCCTTCGAAAAAAGGGACTAAAAAATGAATTGTCACCGAAAGCGCGAACTCAGGTGTAAAAAGGCAACTCGTTACGCAACTCGAATAACTCGTCACGCAACTTAAAAATGTACTCGTTACTGCACCGGAAAAGCGCTTTCTTTGTAATACGAACATCATAGCAGCCCGCGCTCTTAACGTCAGGTAAGGCATTCCCTACCTTTTGTTAACTTTTCGCGATTTCTCTGCCCAAAAATGCGGCATTTCCGGTTTGATCTTGATCAAAGCCAAAGGACGCGCCCGCGCTCTAGGATTGGCGCATGGGAGGATTCCCTCTGAGAAAGCGCTATTATCAAAAGGAAATTCAAATGTTTGGTCTCAAAAAGATAGAAAAGCACGAACGCCTCGTGAGCGGCATGAGCGACGCGCTTGGTGTTGATCTTGTTGAAGAAGTGCAGCGCGGCAATCTTGCGCCGGATGAGCTGCGCAACCGTGTTTTCCGCTGCTTGGGCTGCTCTGATCCCGAGGCTTGCGGCCATTTTCTTGCTGATCACAAAGGCGAAAAGCTTGACGCGACGCCCGCCTATTGCCGCAACGCAGATATGTTCGAAAGCCTAACCCGCTAAGCGCCCGCCGGCCCGCAATTGCCCCTGCGCCCCTAAAGGAGAGCGCCGATGACCCGCACGGTAACGCCGCTGCGCCACGCCCGTTTGATGCACGGCATGGCCGAGAAACTTGGCCTCGATCTTGAGGCCGAGCCGCCCGCGCGCCTGTCCAAGGCCGCTCTGGCCGACATGACCGCCCGCTGCGACGCCTGCACCAACCACGACGCCTGTATCCTCTGGATGCTGGAAAACGACACCGGCGCCCAAACCCCGCCTGCTTATTGCCCCAACGCTCAAGACTTCGCGCGGCTCAAAGGCTAAGCGCGCCAAACCAAGATGGTCCACTACGCAGCGGTTGGGGGCTGATGTTAATACTCATCAATGTATTGATCTAAAAGTGAAAGCCCGCCTACAATAGCATTTTGTTGGGGGCGGGATATGACCAGTGTGGTGAGTTCTTTTTTTGATGCTTTGGGCGAGAGAATTCGCAGCCCTATCTTAGGCTCAGTTGCCCTCGTTTTTGTGAGCTGCAACTGGAAGTCCTTGTTCTATTTGTTTTTTGCGGAGCAAGCGGTTTCGGTAAGGCTACGTTTCTTTGAATTGAATACAGATTGGGTCAGCCTCTTTTGGCTTCCGCTGGGGATTGGAATTATTCTCGCTTTCATTGCTCCCTTACTTACTCTTTTAGGTGCTTTTGCAGCCCGTTGGGCAAACCGAGAACTGGCGATCCTTCAAGAAGAGCAAGCGAGCCTAAAGAGAATACGTGGCTACGAGTTCGAGGCCAAGGAACTCAATGCAGCGACTGATAAGAAAGTTGCCGAGGTAAATCAGCAAAGAAAAATTCAGGAAGCAGAAGAAAACCTCAAAATTGAAGCGCAGGAGCGCCTTGAAAAAGCAGGCGAAGTTGGCGGCGGCGTCAAAGAAGAAATTGTTACCAAACGGGAAGCCGACGAACAACTTAAAGCTGAGAGCGCAACCTTGTTGACGCAAGGAACGATAATTTAAAGCAAAGAACTTTTAGAGCTTTCGCCAATCGAGGTGAAAGTGCTTTCTTTTGTTGCCGAATTGGCCTTGAGCGGGCATGAAAAGAACCCGTATATGTCGGCGTCTGAAAGCCAGTTGGCGGAATTCAGAAGTTTCATTGGTTCGCAAACTGCCTCACGTGTCGATGATACTCGAGTTGAGGTAGGGTTTAACGAAACAATTGCGAAATTGGTTCTCAAGAATTTAGTTAGCTTTGAAAGCAAAAGATATGGGGGGGGTCTGAGATGTATTACGTTTGGAATGCAACTAGCGCGGGCTATCAAACCAATGATCGTATTGCGAATGCGACGAATTCTTGATGACGTTCAGTTTTATTTAGTTCGATCCGGAATGAACTATCTGTAAGTCATATACTGTCGTGCTCTCATCGCGTTTGGCGGCAATTGATCCCCCGGATCAATTGCTTTTCGCCAAACGCCCCCAAAGATCATACTCGCCCGCTTCATCAACCTCGACGCGCACAATCTCGCCGACACTTAGCCCCTCAGTACCCTCGTCAATAAACAGGTTCCCGTCGATCTCGGGGGCGTCGGCTTTGGTGCGGCAGGTGGCGATGCCGTCGGCGTCAATATCGTCGATGATCACATCCATATGCTGGCCAACTTTGCGCGCCAGTTTGGCCTCGGATATCGCTTGGGCCTTCTCCATGAAGCGATCCCAGCGCTCTTGTTTTACTTCCGCTGCAACGTGATCGGGCAGGGCGTTTGAGCGCGCGCCAGCGACGTCTTCATACTGAAAACAGCCGATGCGATCGAGTTGCGCCTCGTCCATCCAATCCAGCAGCGTTTGGAATTCCGCCTCAGTCTCGCCCGGGTAGCCGACGATAAACGTGCTGCGCAGGGTGATATCGGGGCAAGCGCCGCGCCATGCGGCGATCTCGTCGAGCGTCTTTGCGGCGGCGGCGGGCCGGGCCATGCGGCGCAGCACATCGGGGTGCGCATGTTGGAACGGGATGTCCAGATAGGGCAGCACGAGGCCCTCGGCCATAAGCGGGATCAGATCGCGCACATGGGGGTAGGGGTAGACGTAATGCAGCCGCACCCAAGGGCGATCCGCCCCGCCCAACTGGCCCAATTCGCGCGCCAGATCGGTGATATGGCTGCGCACCTCACGGCCCTTCCACGGATGCAGATCATGCTTGCGATCAACACCATAAGCCGAGGTATCTTGCGAGATGACCAGCAGCTCTTTGACGCCCGCCTCAATCAGCTTTTCGGCCTCCCGAAGCACTGCATGCACGGGGCGGCTAGAGAGGCGCCCGCGCATATCCGGGATGATGCAGAATTTGCACTTATGGTTGCAACCCTCTGAAATCTTTAGATAAGAATAGTGGCGCGGGGTCAGGCTCACGCCGCTTGCAGGGAGCAGATCAATGAAGGGATCAGGGCTTGGCGGCACGGCTTTGTGCACCGCATCAAGCACCTGTTCGTATTGGTGCGGGCCGGTCACAGCGAGCACATTTGGATGCGCGCCGGTGATGTAATCCGGCTCCGCCCCAAGGCAGCCGGTGACAATCACGCGGCCATTTTCGGCCAAAGCTTCGCCGATGGCCTCGAGGCTCTCGGCCTTGGCGCTGTCGAGAAATCCGCAGGTGTTCACAATCACCGCATCCGCGCCCGCATATTCGGGGCTAATCGCATAGCCCTCGGCGCGCAGCCGGGTCAAAATCCGCTCAGAATCGACCAAAGCCTTGGGGCAACCAAGGCTAACCATGCCGATCATCGGCTGGCCATCGCGGGGCGCGTCTAAGATGCGCGCTTTGGGCGCGAGATCGGGGCGGAGGTTTGGCGGGTTTGTGCTCATAGCGCGCGGTATACGCGAGGCCGATTGGCGAGGGAAGGGGGCGCGGTTCTGGCGGTTACGAGGTTGATCGCCGCTCTGGTTCTTCTTAGGGTTGCGCGCGACGGAAGCTGAATGATTAACGAGTGAGTTGTTATGAGAAAATGGATTAAATACGGGGTGTTGCCGCTTGGGGCAGCGCTTGTTTTTGGGGCTGGGGTGCTTGGATTTGCGATGCGCGATACGGCGCCGCGCCACGCAGCGCTTGTGAACGCAGACCTGCCCGGCATCATCCCTTTACGCGATTTTTATGCGAATATGAGCGCGGAATGGAATATTCGGGCCTCCGCCTCTGGCGATTATCTTTCGCTGCGTTCAATCAAGCTTGGCAATGAAGTTGTGCTGATCCGGCGGCGCGAAGACGGGGCCGATCTTGCGACGCTTGAAGATGTGGCCTTTCATGAATGGGAGCCAACAGGCGAGTTTCTGCGGATGTATTCTAAAGGCCGCTATTGGAAAATTGATCCCACAAAGCCTGCGCGCGAGGACTGGATTGATGTCACCCCGCGCAGTTTTTCGAACTGGCAGATGGTGAACCTGCCCTCTGATCCTAAGCGCCGCGTGATTGTGGCGAGTGCGGATCGCACCAAGACCTATGTTGATATTTATGACGTCGCCCAAGACGGAACCGATCGCCAGTTGATCGCCCGCAATGAAGGCAAAACGTTGATCTGGATGTTTGATCTTCAGGGCAAGCCTTTGCTGCGACAAGATAAAATGTCTGAGACCAAGGCTCAGTGGCTCTATTTTACCGCCGGTAAGGAAGGCGAAGAGGGCACATGGAGCCCCGCTTTTGAAACGGATGAATTCGATTACCTCCACCCGCTCGAGGCAACCAAGGACGGCGCGATCCTTGCGCTGTCTAATCGCGGCCGGGACAAGCGCGCCTTTGTCAGGCTCGATCCAAAAACCGGCGCGGAAGAGGTCTTGGTTGAGGACGAGAATGTTGATCTGTCGATGCGCGCCAATTTGGATGCCTATGACGGGGAAATCGATCTTTTGGTTGCCAATGACGCGACCCAAAAACTGATCGCCACGACCCCGCGCGGCGAGGCCATCTTGCGGCTGATCGCGCGCTTTGGGCCGGACGTTGATCTGGACGGGGTTCATAGCGCGGGGGCCGGGCGATTTGCGGTGCTTTCTGTGTCGCCGCAAGCCAAAGGATATGAGACTTATCTCGCTGATCTTGAGAATGAAGCGCTTGAGCCCATTGGCACGCATAGCTTTCGTTCGCGCCATGAAGGCAAGCTTTCTTCTACGCAGGGGGTGCGCATCCCCGCGCGTGATGGGATGCCGATCCCCGCCTATCTGATGATGCCCAAAGGTGCTGAGGGGCCTGTGCCGTTTGTGGTACATGTGCATGGCGGTCCGGCGCATCGGAATTTTTATGAATATCAGCACCTGTTCCAATTTTTGACCAATCGCGGCTATGGCGTTTTGACGGTAAATTATCGCGGCTCAGCCGGGTTTGGGCGCGCCTTTATGGAAGCCGGTTTTGGCCAGTATGGCGCGGCCATGCAGGACGATATTGTTGATGCGGCGCAATGGCTTATCGCTGAAGGGCATGCCGATAGGGAAGCAATGGCGATCATGGGGGGCAGCTATGGGGGCTATGCTTCTGCGCTGGCAATGACGCGCGATCCGGGGCTGTTTAAGGCCGCTTTGGTTGAGCATGCGGTGCTCGATGTCGAGTATCAGGTGCGCAATAATCCCGGCGTTTGGGGCAATTATCTAGACGGTGTATCGCGCTATTATGGGTCGCTCGACAACGCTGAGGATGTGGCGAAGATGAAGGCGCGTTCGCCGCAAAACAATGTGGAAAATGTGCAAGGAGCGATCCAATTGATCGCTGGGCGCTCGGATCGCATTGTTGGGTTTGAGCAAACCGAGGTCTTTGCCGCAGCGCTTGAAGCGGCTGGAAAGGACGCCTCGGTGAAGATTTTTGATGGCGAGGGGCATGGGCTGCGAAAGTGGCAATCCAAGCTGCAATATGCGCGCATTGCCGAGGATTTTCTGGCCGAGCATCTGGGCGGGCGCTCGGGCGGCTGGACCCCGTTTGAATGGGCGGCTGAATACCTTGATTAGCGCAAAAAAGGGGTGCAAAGCCTTTGCTCTGCACCCCCCCGTTTGTTTTGAGATAGTCCTGCGCAGTGCGTTTATTCGCGCAGCCGCCAGCCGGTTGTGAAGATCCAAGCGATCACCCCGACGCAAATTGCCAGAAAGCCGCAGATTGCCGCGAGCGAGATGCCGACCGGCACGTCCGCGACATCAAAGAAGCTCCAGCGAAAGCCCGAGATCAGATAGAGCACCGGATTGAATTTCGTCACCATCGCCCAGAAGGGTGGCAGCATCGAGGCTGAGTAAAACGCGCCCCCCAAGAAAACCAGCGGTGTGATCACCAAAAGCGGGATCAATTGCAGCTGTTCAAAGCTCTTCGCCCAGATGCCAATGATGAACCCGAGCAGCGAAAAGCTGACAGCGGTGAGCAGCAGGAATGCCACCATCGCAAAGGGATGCGCGATATGCAGATCAACGAAAAACGTTGAGGTGATCAGGATAATTGTCGCAATCATCACAGCCTTCGTTGCCGCCGCGCCCACATAGCCGATCATGATCTCGACAAAGCTGATGGGGGCTGAGAGCAACTCATAAACCGTGCCGATAAACTTGGGGAAATAGATGCCAAAACTCGCGTTTGAGATCGATTGCTGAAGCAGCGTCAGCATGATCAGGCCGGGCACGATAAACGCCCCATAGGCGATCCCATCGACCGATTGAATGCGCCCACCAATGGCCGCGCCAAAGACGACAAAGTATAAGATTGTCGAGAGAACAGGCGAAAGGATCGACTGCATGATTGTGCGAAATGTGCGCGCCATTTCAAAGATATAGATCGCGCGAATGGCTTGCCAATTCATGCGGCATCTCCTTCCAAAAGCCCAAGGAACACATCCTCAAGCGAGCTGTGCTCACTGTCCAAATCGCGCACCGAAATGCCGGCCTCAGCGAGATCGGCAATCAGCCGGGTGATGCCTGTACGTTCGGCCCGTGTGTCATATTCATAGATCAACGTCATGCCATCGCTCTCAAGCGTCAGCTCATATCCGGCCAGCGCTTTTGGGATCGCCTTCAGCGCCGCGCCAAGCTCCATACGCAGCTGTTTGCGCCCGAAGTTTTTCATCAGGTCGGCCTTGTTTTGCACAAGCATTAGGCGGCCCTTATCGATCACGCCAATGCGATCGGCCATCTCCTCGGCTTCCTCGATGTAATGGGTCGTCAGGATGATCGTCACGCCCTCATCTCGCAGATCGCGCACCAGTTGCCACATCTCGCGGCGCAGGCCGACATCGACCCCCGCTGATGGCTCATCTAGGAACAAAACTTTCGGCTCATGGCTCAGCGCTTTGGCGATCAAAACCCGCCGCTTCATCCCGCCCGAAAGCTCTTTGGTCGGGGAGTTGCGCTTGTCCCAAAGCGAGAGCGAGCGCAAAATCTTTTCCAGATAGGCCTCATTGCGGGGCTTGCCAAACAGGCCGCGCGAAAAGCGGATCGTGTTGAGCACCTTTTCAAACGGCTCGATGGAAATCTCTTGCGGCACAAGCCCGATCAAGGCCCGCGCGGCGCGAAAATCCGTCGCAATCGAGTGCCCGCCAACATGGACCTCGCCCGAAGTTGGCGTCACCAGCCCGCAGATCGCGGAAATCAGCGTGGTTTTGCCGGCGCCATTGGGGCCCAGCAGGGCAAGAATTTCGCCCTGCTCGATCTCAAGGCTCACATCGTCAAGCGCTTTGGTGCCGGAGGCATATTGCTTGGTCAGGTGTTTGATAGAAATAATCGAGGCCATTGGGCGCTCCTTCGTCAAATTCCAGGGAACAAACCTAATGCAAAAGCCGCCCCCCTCCAACCCCACACAAATGCACAGGGCCAAGTGCCTTCTGTGCACGGCTTTTTCTTGGCCTAAATACTCATAAAAAAGGGGCCGCGCCCGCGCGCAACCCCTCAATTCAATCTCAAACCGTCGACCTTAGCGGCGGCGATCCCGGCGCGAAGACATCGGCTGAAACGCGACGCCAACATGGGCCTCGCAATAAGGTTTGCCCTGCTGGGTCGAGAGACCGCAGAACCAAAAATCATCCGTTGCCGGATCGCCAACAGGCCATTTGCATGTCCGTTCGGTCAATTCCATCAGGGAGATTTTCTTGGCCTTCTTCTCAACTTCACGCACCGAAGCCAAAGCCTCAGGGCTGATTTCATTGGCCGAGGGCTGCGGCGGCAAGGGCTGACCGGCCGGAATGATCTGGCGGCGGATCGGCACAGGGCGCGTCTCAGCGACAGGGGCGGCAGGCTCGGCCTTTGGCTCAGCGCGCGGCGCTGCGGGCTTGGCCTTGGCCGCGGCCGGGCTTGATGGCTTGGCCTTGGCATCGGGTTTGGCAGGCTTTGCCGCCGCGCCAGCAGAACCTGCACGATTGGAAAGACCCAACCGATGCACCTTGCCGATCACAGCATTGCGGGTCACACCGCCAAGCTCTTTGGCGATCTGGCTGGCCGATTGGCCCTCGCCCCACATCTTCTTCAACAGCTCTACGCGCTCATCCGTCCACGACATTGCCGGCTCCTCAAATCAAAACGGCCCGAATTCGGGCATTGCCGAGGGGCCGTCTTGGAGTTTATCTCATAACGCCTATTCTAATCACCCACGCTCAGGATACAAGCGCCGGGACAAGGCAAGCCGCGAGGACATAGCAGATGGATCACCAGATGGAAACTGAAATGGGCGTACGCCGCTTTGGGCGGGTCAATTGGCTTGGCCTGCAAACCTTGTGCATCCGCGAAATTCGCCGCTTTACCAATGTCTGGACGCAAACGCTGCTCGCGCCTCTGGTTACGGCTGCGCTGTTTTTGGCGATCTTTGCGCTCGCGATCGGGCCGACACGGGGCGATGTGATGGGCGTTCCTTTCGTGCAGTTCCTCGCGCCGGGCATTCTGACCATGACGGTGATCCAAAACGCCTTCACCAATACCTCCTCGTCGATCATGGTCTCCAAGGTCCAAGGCAATATTGTCGATACGTTGATGCCGCCGCTCTCGCCGCTCGAGCTGGTGATCGGCTACGCTGTGGGGGGGCTTGCGCGCGGGCTTGTTGTGGCGTTTGCGATCTGGATCGGCATGGCTCTGAGCATCGACATCGGCATTGCACATCCGCTCTATGCGCTTGTTTTTGTTAGCTTAGGCGCGCTTTTCATGGGGGCGCTTGGGCTTCTCGCCGGGATCGTCAGCCAGAAATTCGATCAAATGGCCGCGATCACCAATTTCATCATCACGCCGCTGAGCTTTCTGTCGGGGACGTTCTATTCCGTCCAAGCCCTGCCAGAGGTGATCCGCACCATCACCCATTTCAACCCGGTCTTTTATCTGATTGATGGGGTCCGCTATGGGCTGATCGGCCAATCCGACAGCAATCCAAATCTTGGCCTGCTGGTCGTTGGCGGGGTCACCTTCGCATTGCTCAGCCTTGTGTGGTATTGGTTCAAAACCGGCTACCGTCTCAAGGCGTAAATCGCGCCATCCGTGCCTCAAGCCCGGCGCAAACGGCCGGCCACTCATGCGCAAGGATCGAATAAGAATAGGTATCGCGCAGCGAGCCATCGGGCAGAATCATATGGGCGCGCAAAACGCCGTCTAGTTTTGCGCCCAATCGCTCAATCGCTGCGCGGCTTTGGATATTCATCGCATGGGTGCGCAGCTCGACCGATTGGCAATTCAGCGCCTCAAAAGCATGGCGCAGCATCAAAAGCTTTGCCTCAACATTGACGCCCGAGCGCTGCGCTGAGCCGCGCAAAAACGTCGAGCCGATCTCAAGGCGGCGATGCGCGGGCGTGATGTTCATATAGGTCGTCATGCCGAGCACGCGCCCATCAAGCCCACAGTTCACAAAGGGCAGCATCCGCCCCGCCTCTTGTTCGGCGAGCCTGCGCGCGATCTCGGCCTCGATCTGATCGGGGGCAGGGATGGTCGTATACCAGATTTTCCAGATGTCCCCGTCCGCCACGGCCTCACGCAGCCCTGCGACATGATCCGTGCGCAGCGGCTCAAGGCGGACATGCCGCCCCTCAAGAACAAGCGGCTCGACCCAAGCCATCAAGCGTTTTCCATATAGGGCAGGCGCAGCTCGCGTTTGAGGATTTTGCCAATCGCCGAGCGGGGCAGCTCGTCGCGGATCTCTACCGCGCTCAGGCGATGGCTCTTGCCAAGGCGCGCATTGGCTGCGGCCAGAATATCCGCCGCGCTGCGCGCAGCGCTCGCGCGCAACACCACAAGGCCAAGCGGCGTCTCGCCCCAAGCCTCAGAGGGAATGCCAATCACGGCCGCATCGCTAACATCTTCATCCGAAAGCAAAATCTTTTCCAAATCATCGGCATAGATGTTCAACCCGCCCGAGATAATCATATCCTTCTTGCGATCAGAGAGCTTCACAAAGCCGTCCTTATCCATCGCCCCCATATCGCCCGAGCGAAAGAAAGCGCGGCCCTGATCGTCATGCCAAAGATACTCCGCCGTCAGATCATCGCGGCCAAAATAGCCCGACATCATCGTTGCAGAGCGGCCAACGATCTCGCCCACTTCGCCTTGCGGCACCTCTTTGCCATCCTCGCCAATAAACCGAAGCTCGGTGCCCGGCATCGCTTGGCCAACAGTGTCAAGCTTGTCGGGGTATTCGGAGGCCTCCAAAACGGTCGATCCGCCGCCCTCTGTGAGGCCATAAAATTCGACCAAACGGCCGGGGAAACGGGCCAAAACATCCGCCTTTACGTCTGCGCGCAGCGGCGCCGAGGTCGAGCATTTGAGCTGCATCGAGCCAAGCTCAAAGCTGTCGAAATCCTCAATATCCATGATCCGTTTGTACTGCACAGGGACAAGCATCGTATGGGTGATCTTCTCGGCCTCAACGATCTTAAGATATTCGCGCGCATCAAATTTGCGCATCAAATGGATCGCCGCGCCGCCCACGAGCGAGGGCAGGAAAACCACAATCGTTGTGTTGGAATAAAGCGGGGTCGAGAGCAGCGTGCGCGCATTATCATCATAGCCGTTGATCTGAACGCTGGCCTGTTGCACGGCGCGCATCTGGTGATTGTGCAGAATGCCCTTTGGGGTTCCGGTCGTGCCGGAGGAATAGATGATGTTGAACGGATCAAGGAAATCGATCTCGATCAGCGGGTCCTTGTCTGAGGCCTCGGCCAAAACTGTTTCATAATCCGCCCAGCCCGGCGCGCTGAAATCTATTGCAATGCGCGCGGTTTCTGGCATTGCGAGGCGCGCCTCAAAAGGGGCGGCCAGATCGCGGTAGGCTTCGGCGAGGAAAAAGGCCGAAGCGCCGCTGTCGGCGACCATCTTTTCGAGTGCCTCGCTTGAGGCCATGGTCGACAGCGGCACGATACAGGCGCCCGCGCGCAGGGTGCCGGCGAAAATCTCGGCGTATTCGCCCGAGTTGGGCGCAAGGGCGGCAACCCGGTCGCCTTTGCCAATGCCGCGCGCGATCAACGCATTGGCAACCCGGTTCACGCGGGCATCAAACTGCGCCCATGTCAGGCGGCGATCCTCGCAGACAATCGCCTCGGCCTCGGGGCGGCGCTTGGCGGCTTGGCGCATCATCTCAACGACAGTGATCTGGGGCGGCGCTTCGGGGGTGTTTGGGGTAAATGTCGGCATGTGTCCTCCCAGACCTGCAATTGATTTTGCGCAGAGTTTCGACTGGCAAGCGCGAACATTCAAGCGGGCATTGTGCGGCAATTTCGCGAATTCTCTTGCGCGGCGCGCAGCACAGCCCTAAAAGCGCGACCATGAACAAAAGCATCGCCATCTCCGCCGATCTTCGACGCCGACGCAAACGCGCCTGACGTCTGTTCACCTGTGCCACAAGGGCACATCTTCTTCAAAACCGCTTCCAATCGTTGACAGACCGGCGCTGCCGTTGCACCCATTGGGTCTGTCGCTTCCGCACAAGGAAACCCTAAGATGATTTCGTCCGTTTTGCCGACCTATAATCGCGCGCCCCTGTCCTTTGTGAAGGGGGAAGGCTCTTGGCTGATTGAGGCCGATGGCCGCCGTTTCCTTGATCTGGGCGCAGGCATTGCGGTGAACTCATTGGGCCATGCCAATCCGGCGCTGGCGCAGGTTCTGTCGGATCAAGCGGCGACGCTTTGGCATGTCTCGAACCTTTATCAAATCCCCCAGCAGCAGGCTTTGGCAGATAAGCTCGTGGATGAGACCTTTGCCGATACCTGTTTTTTCACCAATTCGGGCACGGAAAGCTGCGAACTCGCGGTAAAGATGGCGCGCAAGTATTTCTACGAGAAGGGCGCGCCTGAGCGGGTCGAGATCATTACCTTTGAAGGCTCGTTTCATGGCCGCTCTGCTGCAGGGATTGCGGCGGCTGGCTCGGAGAAAATGACCAAGGGCTTTGGTCCGCTCTTGGGCGGTTTTGTCCATGTGCCATGGGATGATCGCGAGGCGCTTCTTGGCGCGATCGGCCCCAATACAGCCGCCGTTTTGATCGAGCCTATTCAGGGCGAGGGCGGCATTCGCCCGATGGCGGATCAAGATCTCAAAGACCTGCGCGCGCTTTGCGATACCGCGGGCATCTTGCTGATTTTGGACGAGGTTCAATGCGGCGTTGGCCGCACCGGCAAGCTGTTTGCGCATGAATGGGCCGGGATCACGCCCGATATTATGATGGTCGCCAAAGGCATTGGTGGGGGCTTCCCGATTGGCGCGGTTTTGGCCACAGAAAATGCCGCATCTGGCATGGTTGCGGGCACGCATGGCTCGACCTATGGCGGCAATCCTTTGGGCTGTGCTGTGGGCTTGAAGGTTATGCAGATCATTTCCGAGCCTGCCTTTTTGGCCGAGGTTAATCGCAAAGCGGGCCTGTTTCGCCAAAAGCTTGAAGGGCTTGTCGCGGCGCATCCGGATGTGTTTGAGGGCGTGCGCGGCACTGGGCTGATGCTTGGCCTCAAGTGCAAAGTTGCGCCGATTGATCTGGTCAATGCGGGCTATGCCAACGCGCTGCTGACGGTGCCTGCGGCGGACAATGTTGTGCGCATCCTGCCGCCGCTGACGATTTCAGACGAAGAGATTGCAGAGGCGATCTCGCGCATTGATGCAGCGGCCGCCTCCCTGAACGTTTGAGCGCAAAATCCTAACAGGGCGACGCCCGATACAATTCATTACCAAGCGGGTTTGGCCGCAAAGGACATATGCTATGAAGCACTTTTTAGATATTAACAGCACCGACCCTGCCGACCTTCGCAGCATGATCGACGACGCGCGCGCGATGAAAACCGCGCGGGCTGATCGCCCCAAAGGCACGCCGGATGATGCGCAGCCCTTGGCCGGGCGCATGGTCGCGCTGATCTTTGAGAAGCCCTCAACCCGGACGCGCGTTTCCTTTGATGTTGGTGTGCGCCAAATGGGCGGGCAAACGATGGTTCTGTCTGGCTCGGACATGCAGCTTGGCCACGGCGAAACCATTGCTGATACGGCGCGGGTTTTGTCGCGCTATGTCGATATGATCATGATCCGCACCTTTGAAGAAGCGACCCTGCAGGAGATGGCCGAATACGCCACTGTGCCGGTGATCAACGGGCTTACGAACCGCACGCACCCTTGCCAGATCATGGCCGATATTCAGACCTTTGAAGAGCATCGCGGCCCGATTGCGGGCAAAAAGGTTGTCTGGACCGGCGACGGCAACAATGTCTGTGCCTCATTCATCCATGCCGCCGGGCAGTTTGGTTTTGATCTGACGTTTACCGGCCCGCCCCAGCTTGATCCCGAGGCGGTCTTTGTTGATGAGGCGCGCGCCAAGGGCGTGAAAATCGAGATCGAGCGCGATGCAGAGAAGGCCGTTGAGGGCGCTGATCTGGTTGTCGCGGATACGTGGATTTCGATGCATGATGCGCAATCCGCGCGCGAGCGTCGCCACAATCTTTTGCGCGGCTATCAGGTCAACGAGGCGCTCATGGCCAAGGCGGGCAAGGACGCGTTGTTCATGCATTGCCTGCCGGCGCATCGCGGTGAAGAGGTGACTTCGGCTGTGATGGACGGGCCGCAATCTGTGATCTTTGACGAGGCGGAAAACCGGCTGCATGCGCAAAAGGCTGTGATGCGTTGGTGCTTGGGCGTTTGATTGGGGGCGAGCGGCATCTTGATGCGCTGCGCGGGTTGAACGCCTTGGATTTGAGTATTTGAGCCAAGAAAAAGTCCAGGGCCGCACTTTGGCACCACCGGCATCATTCGCTTTGTTTCGGCGAGTCTACCCAACTTTTTCTTGGTTCAAATACTCGCGCCGCAGGCTCCGGTAGATGCTGCCAAGCGGCGCGATTATTGGGTGTTAGCCGATCACTGTATTGAGCAACAAGAAGATCATTGCGGACATGAGCGCTGCTGCGGGCACGGTGATGATCCAAGCGGCAACGATTGTCATGAAATGCGAGCGGCGCACGAGCTTGCGTCGGCGGCGCTCTTCTGGGGCAAGGCGGGTACCGCCTGGGCGTTTGGCGGCACTTTCGCGGGCGCGCTTTTCTTGATGCCATTCGCGAAAGAAGCCGACCCCAAAGACGCCGCCAACCGCGATATGGGTCGAGGAAACGGGCAGGCCAAGCCAGCTTGCGATGATCACAGTGATCGCCGCTGAGAGGGCCACACAAAAGGCGCGCATCGGGTTGAGCTTGGTGATTTGGCTGCCGACCATGCGGATCAATTTGGGGCCAAACAGGATCAGACCAAAGGAAATCCCAAAAGCGCCGATCACCATCACCCATGTTGGAATGTTCACTTTACCGGCGAATTCACCGAACTCTGAGGCATGCACAATGGCCGCCAGCGGGCCAACCGCATTGGCCACGTCATTGGCACCGTGGGCAAAGGAAAGGAGCGCCGCCGAGATCACCAGCGGAAAGGCAAACAGCACTTTGAGCGATTTGTTGCGGTTTTCCAGCCCGATGGATTGGCGGCGCACCAAGGGCGCTGCGATCGCATAGGAGATCGCGCCGATGGCCGTGCCGATCATCAGGGCGGTGAGCAGATCGATTTTGACGATCCGTTTGAGGCCTTTGACGGCGAGATAGGCGGAAAATGCGCCCATCATGATCCCGATCAACACGGGCACCCAGCGGCGCGCAGCGGCGATTTTATCGTCTTGATAGATGATCTTGGCTTTGATGAAGGCAAGGAACGACGCCGCGATAATCCCGCCAAGCAGTGGAGAAATCACCCAGGACGCAGCGATCATGCTCATCGAGCTCCAGTTGACGGCCGCAAAGCCCGCCGCAGCAATGCCCGCGCCCATAACGCCGCCGACGACCGAATGCGTTGTTGAAACCGGCGCGCCGACCCAGGTTGCAAGGTTCACCCAAAGCGCAGAAGAGATCAGCGCCGCCATCATCGCCCAGATAAAGACGCGGCTGTTGCTCAGCGCATTTGGATCGATGATCCCTTTGGAAATGGTCGAGACAACATCGC
Source organism: Halocynthiibacter sp. (assembly GCA_047631555.1). Taxonomy (GTDB): domain Bacteria; phylum Pseudomonadota; class Alphaproteobacteria; order Rhodobacterales; family Rhodobacteraceae; genus JBLHZY01. Next base: position 863,857 of record JBLHZY010000002.1, read on the forward strand.
CCCCCGCCAGCAAAGCGCCCGCGCTTTCACACAGGGCCGCGATCACAATGGCCCCGCCAAGCGTTAGCGCATTCGCGCCCACAGCAGGGCCCATATTATTGGCAACGTCATTGGCGCCGATATTGATCGCCATATAGGCGCCAAAAGCCGCCGCAGCGACGACGATCATGTTGGATTGCGACCCGCCAAGCAGAAGAGCTGCGGTCAGCGCGGCAATCACGATGAAGGCAAGCGCCACGCCGAGCCCAACCATGGGGCGCGCGACATATTGCGCGGCCAGCTCAACTTGGCTGATCCGGCCAAGATCTCTGTCGAGCGTTTTCCATTGGTGATTGTTCTGCTCGGTCATGCTTGGCCTCGTTCGCGGGTTCTGAATCATTTTGCACTGCGAAAGCGGCGCGTTTTCGGGCTATCGCTTGAGGCGCGAGATTTCAAGAGAAAGCCTGTCTTTTGCGCGCCAAGCCTTCATTCCATTAACAAAAAGACGCCGCAGAGGGGGGCTCTGCGGCGTCTTTGACGCAATGAAATTGATAAATTGTGCGGCTTAGAAGGCGCGCAGGATGCGGCGCAGGCCCGGCTCGTTGACCATTTCGGCCGCGCGCTCAAGGCTTACCCATTCGCGCTTGCGCTCATGAGCTTCGGGAAATTCGCCCGACATTTTCTTAACTTTCAGCGGGAATACCGATGCAGCGCAGGTCGCAAGAGCGCCGTTATCTAGCTGTTTTCGATAGGCAAACTGGCCAACAGGCTCCTCCGCGATGGTGCCCTTTTTGACGCCAGCTTCTTCCCATGCTTCGCGCGCAGCGGCATCGCGCGCGCTCATTCCGTCCTCGTGCCAGCCTTTGGGAAGGATCCAGCGACCGGTATGCCGAGACGTAACAAGCAGCACTTCTTTGCCCGCGTCCCCGTTGCGATAGCAAAGGGCGGCGACTTGACGCTGCGATGGACGCCGCATCATGGGAGAGAAAACCTCTTCCCAGGCTTTTTTCAAGAAATCTGTCATGTGACCTGCTCTTGGAACGTTTTTTCTATTTTGATTACACTTAAGTTAGGTGAATTTTCGGTTAATTGCAAGGGGATGCGCATAGAATCGCTTGTTTGGGGCCGAATTGCGCATTGGTTTTTGGGGCGAAAATGGCGTTTGAGGCGGCGCTGGGGCGCGCAATTTGGCGGGGCTATTTTCGCGGTTTGGCGCGCAGGGTTGGGGCGGCTTGGGTTGGATCTTCTGGCCAAGGGTGGCGCGGATAGCGCCCGCGCATATCTTTGCGCACGTCCGCATAAGAGCTGGCCCAAAAGCCGGGCAAATCAAGCGTCGTTTGCACTGGGCGCTGGCCCGGCGAGGTCAGTGTGATGCGCAAGGGCGTGCGCGCTGGGCCGACGGTTGGATGCACTTTCGTGCCAAACATCTCTTGGATGCGGGCGGTGATTTCGGGGTGATCGCCGGCATAATCAATCGCGATTTTGCGCCCCATCGGCGAGGTGAAATGCGCCGGGACGGATTGATCGAGCGCGTGCATTTGATCATAGCTGAGCATGGCGCGCAGGGCAGGCGCTATATCCAGCGCGCGCAATTGGGCATCCGTGCGCGCCTTGCCAATATGGGGCAGGAGCCAATCCTCAAGGCTGGCGAGCAGCGCGTCATCGCTCATGTCGGGCAGGGGATCGGCCTGTGATTGGCCTTTGCGCATCAGCATAACACGGGCGCGAAAGCGGTGTGCTGCATCCGATATGGGCAGGCCGATTTCGCGCAAACCCTCAAGCGCGCCTTTTGCCAGCGCCTCGCTGGGCGCGTCTTTCCAATGGCGATCATCCAATGTGATTGCACCAAGCCGTTCTTGGCGGCGCGCGATCACGCGCCGTTCGCGCTTGGACCAAAGGCACAGATCATGCCAAGCGATTTGATCGGGGAAAAGCGCGCGCAGGCTGGCTTCGGGGATCTCAATTGCTTGGCGAATGCGGGCCTCGCGGGCATCGCCATCAAGATCAGTGGCCACGATCAAGCGGTGGCTGGCCAAGGGATCGCCCTCGTCCATGATCGCGCCCTTGCCACCCGATAGCAAAAAGCGCGGCGCTTCGCCCGCCCGGCGCAGGCCAATGCGATCAGGATAGGCAAGGGCGGCCATTTCAGCCGGAGAATAGGCGGCGCTTGTAGGTTTGGTCGCTTTGCGCAAGCGCTTGGCCTCTTCCTTGATGCGCTCAATGGTGGGGCGGTGAAGGGTGTAGGCGCGCCGTTGGGCAAAGCCGCTTGGATCATTGATCGCCTCAAGCCGAAGGCTCAGGTCAGAGGGCGCGTTGCGCGGCAGGGGATCACGCTCGCCCAGAAGGGCCGCAAGGGGGGCGGCATCGGGGCCTGCAAGCGCCAACATATGGGCAAGGCGGGGATGCAGTGGCAGGGCGGCAAGGGCGCGGCCATGGGCGGTAATGCGCGCCTTATCATCGAGCGCGCCGAGGTCTTGAAGCAGGGTTTGCGCTTCGCCCCATGCGCCGGGGTTTGGCTGGGTCATTAGGGCGAGATCGCGCGTGCTGCTGGTGCCCCAAAGGGCGAGCTCAAGCACAAGGCTGGTCAGGTCCCTGGCCTCGATTTCAGCCGGCGGGAAGGGGTGCAATCCGCCTTCTTCGCCCCGTGTCCAGAGCCGATAACAGACGCCTTCACAGACACGACCCGCGCGGCCCCGGCGCTGTTCGGCCTCGGCCTTGGTGACGCGCTCGGTGATCAGCCGCGACATGCCAGAGGCCGGATCAAAGCGGGCGCGGCGCGCGCGGCCCCCATCGACCACAATGCGCACGCCTTCAATGGTGAGAGAGGTCTCGGCAATTGAGGTCGCCAGAACGATCTTGCGCCCCCTTATGGCGGGGGCAATCGCGGCGCGCTGGGCGGCGAAATCCATCGCGCCAAACAGCGGATGCACAGCGCAATCCTTGGGCAGGCGGCCCTTTAGCGCGGTCTCAACGCGGCGAATTTCGCCCTCGCCGGGCAGGAAGGCGAGCAGGCTGCCCTCGGCCTCCTCCACAGCGCGGGCGATCAAATCGGCCATCACCGCCTCATAGCGCGGGGCGCGCGGGCCGGAGGTTGCGCTGCGGATGGCGATGGGTTTGTCGAGCCAGCGGGTCTCAACCGGATAGGCGCGGCCCTCAGAGGTGATCACTGGGGCATTGCCAAGCATGGCGGCGACGGGTTCTGCGTCCAGCGTCGCGGACATCACGATGATGTTCAGATCTTCGCGCAGGGCGCTACGGATTTCCCATGTCAGGGCAAGGCCGAGATCGCCATTTAATGAGCGCTCATGAAATTCGTCAAAGATCACCGTGGAGATGCCGCGCAGCTCTGGATCGGACTGGATCATCCGGGTCAGAATGCCCTCGGTGACGACTTCAATGCGCGTGGTGGGGCCGGATTTCGAGGCGCCACGCATCCGGTAACCGACGGTTTCGCCGGGCTTTTCTCCGAGGCTTTGGGCCATGCGCTCGGCGGCGGCGCGGGTGGCAAGGCGGCGCGGCTCAAGCATCAGGATTTTGCCGCCCTTGCCATGCGCGCCCCCGCCCCGATCTGCGCCCCCGTCCCCATTTGCGCCCCCGCCCCCAACTGCGCCGCCAATCCCCGCCTCAAGCAAGGCGAGCGGCACACGGGTCGTTTTGCCCGCGCCGGGCGGGGCTTGGAGCACAGCGCAGCCAGCCGCGCGCATCGCGGCAATCAGCGCGGGCAGGGCGGCATCAATGGGAAGTTGATCCTTCATCGCGCTCTTATCAATCAAAGCGCGCGCCAATTCTAGATGGTTGGCGCATGGGGCGGCGCAATGGCGCGGCGCGCGGGCTGGACAAAGCGGGCTGATATGTGAAGAAAAGGGGTGACGAAGAAGGGGCGAGCATGGATATCGAGGATCTTTCAGCGCGGGTATTGGCGGGCGAGCGGCGGGCCTTGGCGCGCGCCATCACGCTTGTAGAAAGCCGGCGTGCGGATCACCGCGAACAGGCGGTTGCTTTGCTCGATATCTTGGAAGGCTCCAAACGCGAGGCGCTCAAAATCGGCCTTTCGGGCACGCCGGGCGTGGGCAAATCGACCTTTATTGAGAGCTTCGGGATGATGCTGATCGACAAGGGGCTGCGGGTTGCGGTTCTGGCGGTTGATCCTTCCTCGGCGCGCACGGGCGGCTCGATCCTGGGGGACAAAACCCGCATGGAGCAACTGAGCCGCCAAAAAGAGGCCTTCATCCGCCCCTCGCCCTCGCAAACCGAGCTTGGCGGCGTGGCGCGCAGAACCCGCGAGGCGGTCGCGCTTTGTGAGGCGGCTGGATATGACGTTGTCTTGATCGAAACCGTCGGCGTTGGGCAATCGGAAACGGTCGTTGCGGATATGTCCGATCTGTTCTTGCTTTTGCTTGCGCCTGCGGGCGGCGATGAGCTTCAAGGGGTCAAGCGCGGGATCATGGAAATCGCTGATCTGATCCTTGTAAACAAGGCCGATGGCGATCTCAAACCGGCGGCGATGCGAACTTGCGCGGATTATGCAGGCGCGCTGCGGCTCTTGCGCAAACGCGCCTATGATCCCGAAGGTTTCCCCAAAGCGATGACGATTTCGGCGCTTGAAGAGACCGGATTTGATGCGGCTTGGGAGGCGATCGAGGCGCTGAGCACTTGGCGCAAAGCAAAGGGGCATTGGGCGCGACGGCGCGCCGATCAAGCGCGCTATTGGTTTGAGGAAGAGCTGCGCCAAGCGCTTTTGGCGGTGCTGACCAAACCGGGGCCAATTCGCGATGATATTGCGCGACTCGGGGCATCCGTTGCTGCGGGAAAGCTTGCGCCTGCTGCGGCTGTCGCCCAAGCGCTCGCGGTGATCAAAGGGGCATAATGGCGGGTTTTGGCGCGTTGTTTTTGCCGATTGGGCCGCGCGCGCAAAAAATGCCGCCAAAGCGGGTGGTCTGCGCCCGGTTAGGCTTGACGAGGGGGTGATTCCGCCGTATCAGCGCCGAACGGAATTCGGGGCACACCTGCGGGTGAGGCCTCTTCTATTGAGAGTACCGGTGTTAAGCACGCTTAACGCAGGTGCAGCCCAGATTGTCTGAAAAGACGCTAAATCAACGTCTGCAAAGACTGAGACGAACGAAGGAGCGAGCCATGTCGCGCCGTTGCGAACTGACCGGAAAAGGCCCCATGTCTGGCAACAATGTCAGCCACGCCAAAAACAGAACCCGGCGCCGGTTTCTGCCGAACCTGAATGATGTAACTCTGATTTCTGATGCTCTTGGCCGTACGGTTAAGCTGAAGATCTCGGCAGCTGCTCTTCGCACGGTAGATCACCGCGGCGGGCTTGATGCATTCCTTGCCAAGGCAAAAGACGTTGAGCTTTCGCCTGCCGCACTGAAGATCAAAAAAGAGATTGCCAAGGCGCAGGCAGCCGCCTGATTTCGCTTTGCGATTGTTAAAACGGCCTCGCCTTTGGGCGGGGCTGTTTGCGTTTTTACTGGGTGGGTTTTAGTGGGTGAATTTTGCTGGGTGAATTTTACCGGCTGAAATTTAGTGGGCGATTTTTACTGAGTGAATTTTACTGGGTATTTGTATTGGGCGGTTTTGATTGGCTACGGCTCAGATAAAGCGTCTACTTCCGCCGCTCAGATAAGGCGCTTGCCTCCGAGCCACTAGCCGATGCCCCGCTTGCCGATGCGGCGATGCGCTGCTCGACGGTCTCCCGCTTGCGGATCTCCCACATTGCCAATGTACCGCGCGCCAATGTGATGGCGCAGCACCGAACTGATCCTGCGTACCGGGCCAACCTGTCACGCCGCTTTAAGCCAGCTCAATGCAGCCAGCACTATGCAGCCGGCGCGATTTGGCGCACCGATGTTGCATGATACGTTTTGTCGCTTTTGAAGTGACAGTTTGAATGCTTATATCCTTCTTATGACCCGGATTTTTCGCCCCCTTACCGCGATCCTGCTCGCGCTGATGCTTTTGGCCACCACGGGCGCCATGGCCAGCGCGCGTGGCACGATGCGCGATGCGGCGGGGCAGATGGTGCTTTGTATTGGGACCGGCTCTGTCACGGTCAATGTCGATGCGGATGGTCAGCCGATTAAAGCGGGGCATATCTGCCCGGATTGCGCGCTGGGCCATTTCGATGCCACCTTCGCGCGGGCGCAAGTGCCCGATTTGATCGAGCGAGCAAGCGTTCTGGGGCGAGATTACAGCGTTGAGATCGGGTTGGGCCGGGCTGAAATATACGCCCGCGCGCGCAGCCCGCCCATTGTTTGATCCTTCAATATCAAGGCTTTACACGTTAAATCTTATATAGGGAGAGACGAGATGTCTTTCAAACTTCCCCTGATCCTGGCCGCGGGCCTGTCTTTTGCCGCCCTTCCGGCCCTTGCCGAAATTACCATCGAGAACGCCTATGCCAAGGCCGCCGCAAGCGTGGGCAAATCCTCGGCCGCCTTCTTTGAGATCGTCAATTCTGGCCCCGAGGCAGACCGTCTGATTGACGCCAAATCCGATGCTGCCAAGCGGGTCGAGCTGCACACCCATAAGGACATGGGCGAGGGTATCATGAAGATGATGCATGTGCCCGAGGGCTTTGAGATCGGCGCGGGCGAGACCCATGCATTAGAGCGCGGCGGCGATCATGTGATGATTATGGGTGTCGTCGCGCCGCTTGTTGCGGGCGAAACCGTTTCGATCACTTTGGTGTTTGAACAGGCCGGCGAGATCACCTTGGACGTGCCGATTGAGCCGGTCAAAGCGCCGGCAAATTAGCAGGCCCGCGCCCCTCACAAGGCCGATAAACCAAAGAAAGCGCCCAGAGGATTTGGGCGCTTTTTGTTTGCGAGTTTGGCAAGTCGCGCTGTTTAGCTACAGGATTGCTCAGCCGTTGCGCCAAAGGCCTTGTAACGCTTCCAGAAAACTTCGTGGCTGGAATTGTTGGATTGGCGAATGTCTTGGGAGCGCTGGGGATCCTTAAAGAATTTGGCCGCCAAGCGCTGATCGCTATTTGAAAGCACCTGATCCGCGACGTTCTGAATACAGCCGCACAAGGAACGGTTCGCCGCCTTGCGATCAGAGCGGATGCAGGCCCGCTCAATCGCGCCAGCTTCGGCTGGAACAGGGGCCATGGGGGCCAAAAAGCCTGCGATCAGTGCTAATGTAAGAAGTTTTTTCATATCTCTGCCTCGATCCATTGGGCCTATGCCGCTTTGCGCAGTCTTGCCCGCTATGGTTAACCTTCCCTTAAATTATGCCCTATTTCGCAGACAAATTCAATTCACTAGATATGGGGCTGGCGGGCGCATGGCGCGCGATAGGTTGCGATTTCCCCGCTTGGGGCGCAAAGCGCTGTGAATAAGGCGCAATCCCCTTGCGATAGGATGCGCGCGCGACCTTGACCGCCCGCCAAAACCCCATCATATCCAACCCCCATGACAGAGCTTAAAAACATTCGCAATTTTTCCATCGTGGCGCATATCGACCACGGCAAATCAACGCTTGCAGATCGGCTGATTCAGCTGACCGGCACCGTGGCCGAACGCGATATGAAAGCGCAGATGCTCGACAGTATGGATATCGAGCGCGAACGCGGCATTACGATCAAGGCCAACTCGGTGCGGATCGAGTATCCGGCCAAGGATGGCGAGACCTATATTCTCAACCTGATTGATACGCCCGGCCACGTCGATTTTGCCTATGAGGTCTCGCGCTCGATGCGGGCGGTTGAAGGCTCGCTTCTGGTGGTGGATGCGACCCAAGGGGTTGAGGCGCAGACCCTGGCCAATGTCTACCAAGCCATTGATGCGGATCATGAAATTGTCCCCGTTTTGAATAAAATCGATCTGCCGGCGTCCGAGCCAGAGCGGGTCTGTGAGCAGATTGAAGATGTGATCGGGATCGATGCCTCTGAGGCTGTGATGATCTCGGCCAAAACCGGCGTTGGCATCCCGGATGTTTTGGAGGCGATCGTTACCCGGCTGCCCGCGCCCAAGGGCGATCGCGATGCGCCGCTCAAGGCGATGCTGGTCGATAGCTGGTATGATCCCTACCTTGGCGTTGTGGTTTTGCTGCGGGTCATGGACGGCGTGATCAAAAAGGGCGAGCGCGTCAAAATGATGAAGACGGGCGCGATTTATAACGTCGATAAGCTCGCCGTTCTGAAGCCGCAAATGGTTGATATCAAAGAGCTGGGGCCGGGCGAGATCGGCATCTTTACCGGCTCGATCAAACAGGTCCGTGATACCCGCGTTGGCGATACGATCACCCATGAAAAGCGCGGCTGCGAGGTTGCGCTTGAGGGCTTCAAACCTGCGCAACCCGTTGTTTTCTGTGGCCTTTTCCCGGTTGATGCAGCCGAGTTTGAAGACCTACGGGATGCGATTGATAAGCTTGCGCTGAATGATGCGTCTTTCAGCTTTGAGATGGAAACATCGGCCGCTTTGGGCTTTGGCTTTCGCTGCGGCTTCCTTGGATTGCTGCACCTTGAGGTGATCCGCGACCGTCTTGAGCGCGAATATGATATCGATCTGATCACAACTGCGCCGTCAGTTATTTACAACATCCATATGCGCGACGGCAGCGTGAGCGAGCTGCACAACCCGGCCGATATGCCCGACATGACCTATGTCGATCACATCGAGGAGCCGCGGATCAAAGCGACGATTCTTGTGCCGGATGAATATCTGGGCGATGTGCTGAAACTTTGCCAAGACCGGCGCGGCATTCAGATTGATCTGACCTATGCCGGATCGCGCGCCATGGTTGTTTATGATCTGCCGCTCAACGAGGTTGTGTTTGATTTCTATGACCGGCTGAAATCGGTGACCAAGGGCTATGCTTCCTTTGACTACCAAATGATCGGCTACCGCGAGGATGTGCTGGTTAAGATGCAGATCCTGGTGAATGAAGAGCCGGTTGATGCGCTTTCCATCATGGTGCACCGCGACCGCGCCGAAAGCCGCGGCCGGGTTATGTGTGAGAAGCTCAAAGAGCTGATCCCGCGCCACATGTTCAAAATTCCGGTGCAGGCGGCGATTGGCGGGCGGGTGATTGCGCGCGAAACGATTGCGGCGATGCGCAAGGATGTGACGGCCAAATGTTATGGTGGCGATGCGACCCGCAAAAAGAAACTACTCGAAAAGCAAAAGGCCGGGAAGAAGCGGATGCGCCAATTCGGCAAGGTCGAAATCCCCCAAGAAGCCTTTATCAATGCGCTAAAAATGGACTAATGGCGCGCCCGCGCCCTTAATCTTTCCACCACATCAAACTGCGCGGCAGGATCAAGGATCGCCCGGGCCGACGCCCATCTACGGGATCAATCGGGCCGTCCAGCTCGTCATAGATTTTCTCTTGGATGCGCTCGAAATCTTTCATCGAAACGATGGCGCCAATGGTCTTGCCGTGGCGTTCAATCATCACCGAATGATTGGCGTTTTGCACGACGCCCATATAGGCGCTGAGCATCGGGCGGATGCGTGTCATATTGACCCTGTGGATCATCGAAAACCTCTTTAAAGAATTGCAAATAGGGGGTCCAAAATGTTGGAAGAGTTTAAAGAACTCGCCAATACAGCGCGCGCTTGCCATTTTCGGTGGGGCGGGGCAAAAAGCGGTATGACACGCCCTATTCCAACGACCCGCAGCGCCTATCCATGGTCCCTCCCGATCCAAACCCGTTGGCTCGATAATGATGTCTATGGTCACATGAACAACACGGTGCATTACACGCTGTTTGATACGGCGGCGAATGCTTGGTTGATCCAATCGGGCCTGCTTGATCCGCTGAATGGCGCGACGATTGGGGTGATGGTTTCCTCTGGCTGCACCTATCACTCCGAGATGGGCTATCCGGATATTATTGATGTGGGCGTTAGGGTTAGCCGGATTGGCGGCTCGTCTGTGACCTATGAATTCGGCTGTTTTCGCAATGGTTCGGATGTCTCTTGTGCGGATGGCACCTTCACCCATGTCTATGTCGATAAGGCCGAGCGACGCCCCCAAGCGCTGACAGATGCCTGGCGCACCAAGCTTGCGGAAATTCTGGCCGTCTGATCCACATCAAAGCGCGGCGGGCCCATCGCCCTTACCCTTTTGCCAAATCCATGCGCAACAAGGAGAGCCTCATGGGACGCCTTGCAATGATACTATTTTCGATGGTCGCCACTTCCCTCGCGGGGATCGGCATCGTAATTGCATTAACACTGGGAATGGACACGCTGCGCCCGATTTTGATCGCCGCGGCTGTTGGCTTTGTTCTTGCAATTCCAGTAACTTACGTGATTTCGCGCAAGATCGCATCGCAGTAAATCGCGCGGGTATTCCGCCTAGGTTTGATCCAAAAACGCCCGCATTGCGGCCTCAAATTCGCGTGGTTTTTCGGCGTGAAGCCAATGACCTGCGCCGGGAATTGAAGCAAAGCGCGCGCGTGGAAACAGCGCTTTGACGGCCACGCGGTCCTCGCGTTTGACGTATTTGCTCTCACCGCCTGAGAGGAATAGCGTCGGCCCGCCAAATTGCCCCGCAGGGTCGGGCCAGCCGACGATTTCGGGCATATAGGCTTCCAAAACATCTAGGTTCAGCAGCCAGCGTTTCGCCTTAACATCCAGAGATTGCAGCAAAAAAGCCCGAACGCCGGGCTCGTCCACATGTTCGGCAAGCAGTGCATCCGCATCGGATCTCTTCTCAACTTTGCTCAGATCAAGCGCGCGCATCGCCTCGATCAGATGGCTTTGCGAATGGCTATAGGCCACGGGCGCGATGTCAGCGATGATCAAGCGGCGGATCAATTCGGGGCGGGTCACGGCCAGAACCATCGCCGCTTTGCCGCCCATTGAATGCCCCATAACATCGGCGCGTCCGCCATTGTTTTCAATGGTTTGCGCGAGATCGAGGGCCATATCGGTATAGCTCTGGCTGGCCTGCCAATCGCTGTTGCCATGGTTGCGCATATCGACCGCGATGACTTGGCGCGCATCACTCATCCGCTTGGCGATGACGCCCCAATTGCGCGCCGAGCCAAAGAGGCCATGCGCGATAAGAAGGGGGGGCTTGTCGGTGGGATCACCGGAAATGAGTGTGTTGAGCATATGGATTGATAGCGCGCCGCGCAAAGGGTGGAAAGAGGCGACGCGCCGCGTTAGGCTTTATGAATATAAAGGGGCATTGCGCCATGTCGATCCACGCGCGCGCCGAGGCTTTGGCGCATTTATTTGAAGAGCATTTGGGCCTTACGGGCCAAGGCCTTGAGGGAAAGCTGCGCCGCGCCGGGCGCAGTTTGCCGCGCTGGGTTCGAGCAGAATCGCGCAAGATTTTGGCCGCCTTGGGCCAAGAGGGCGCGCCGAAATTGGCCCGCCAAATAGATGAAGCCCGCGTTGCGCGCGCCTTTTCTATGATCGAAAAATGGCTGGTTGAGCAAAGCCCTTGGGAAAAGCGGCGCGCTTGGGCGATCGGCTTTGCGGCGTCCAATGTCTTTAATTTTATGGTGATTGGCGGCGCTTTGGCGGCTGTTTTGCTCTGGCGCGGCTTTCTCTAGGGTTTCCATATTCCGGGCTTCGCGCTATTTGTTGAACATAGTTCAAAAAAGGCGCGGAACATGGCAAGCAAATCCCAAGAGCGTAAAGACAAGCTGCGCGACAAGCTGATCGATGCGGCCCAAGCACAGATCATTGCCGGCGGGCTTCAATCGGTAAAGGCGCGCGATCTTGCCCGGGCGGCCGGTTGCTCCTTGGGGGCTATATATAATGCCTTTGAAGATATGAACGCGCTGGTCATGCAGGTTAACGGGCGCACCTTTCGCGAGCTGGGCGAGGCCGTTGCTGCCTCGGTTCTGGGGGCGCAGGGGGCAGGGCCAAATGAGCGCCTGATTGTCATGTCGAACGCTTATCTGGCCTATGCGGCGGCCAATACGCATCGTTGGCGCGCGCTTTTTGATCTGGAAATGTCGGTCGATGGGCCGGTTCCCGACTGGTATTTGACGGCGTTGGGGCGACTTTTTGCCAATATCGCCGCGCCCCTGGCCGAGATTTTCCCCGATATGGCGCCGCGAGAATTGGATCTGATGACGCGCGCGCTTTTCTCTTCTGTGCATGGGATCGTCTTGCTTGGCTTGGAAAAACGCATCTCTGGCGTTCCGTTTGAGAGCATCGAGATGATGATCGCTCAGGTGCTTTCGCAAATTGGAAACAAATAGTTTCTTGAACGTTGTTCATATTTGTACTTGAACAGCGTTCACGAATCCCCTATATCCGTTTTGTGAACATTGTTCATGACGTGATTGTAAATGGAGGATCACATGTTTGGAACGCTAAGAACACTCATCGCCGGGCAGAACGCCCGTGCTGAAGAAAACCTTCGCGAGGTCTATTCGATCGAGCTGATCGACCAGAAAATCCGCGAAGCCCAAGCGGGCCTGAAAGCTGCGAAAGCAACTTTGGCAAGCCTCATGCAGCGCCAATGCGCCGAAAGCCGCCAGATTGATACGCTGGATACGCGCTGCAAAGATTTGCTCGTGCGTACCGAGGAAGCGCTTGAAAACAAACGCGAAGATCTCGCTGGCGAGGCGGCCGAGGCCGTTGCGGAAATGGAGAATGAGCTGCGTATTCGCCGCGAAACATTGGAGCGGCTCGATGCGCGCGTTCTGCAATTGCGCACGTCGGTCGAAAAGACCCATCGCCGGATCATCGATCTGCGTCAGGGCGCGATTTCGGCCCGGGCTGTGCGCCACGAGCAAGATGTTCAGACACGGCTCAACCGGTCGATCGGCGCCACCAGCCCGATCAACGAAGCAGAAGAGCTTATCGCCAATGTTTTGAAGCGGGACGATCCGTTTGAGCAGGGCTTGATTTTGGAAGAGATCGATAAGGGTCTCAACCACGAGAATATCGCCGACCGGATGGCCGCAGAGGGCATCGGGAAGGGAACAAAAACGACTGCGAACGACGTACTTGAGCGACTGAAGGCGAAGAAGTAGCCGCCTTTTCAGTGATTTAACTCTTAACCCTCTGGGAGGGGGTTCACTTTTTTAGGAGAAGACAAATGCGTAATGAACAGAATGACAACGGTCTGATTATCTTCGTTAACTTTGCCGGTGTGGCGCTTGCTTACTTTTTGCTGGCGGTCTCGCTTTGGCTCTCGACGGATGTGCCGCTGAGCACCAAGGGCTACTGGGGCATGGGCATTGTTTTGCTCACGCTAAGCCTGATCAATGTTGTGAAATACCGCTTTGATGCCCGCGTTTCTGAGGATCGCATTCGCAAGATTGAAGACGCGCGCAATGAGCGCCTGTTGGAGGAATACGTGGGGGAGAAGTAATCAGTATCCCAGTTTGAGTACCCCTCACGGGAAGGCCCTTCGCATCTGCGGGGGGCCTTTTTATTTGCGCGGTCCAAGCGCTTCTCGCGAGACCAAGGTCACGGTCGCAAAGGCCACGTAGAGCAGCAGATACCAAGAGCCGAGCTTGGCAAAGCTGACCAGTTCAAGCCCGTTTTGGCCGGCGTAAATCCATGTTCCGGTGAGGGTTCCGATGTTTTCCGCGAGCCACAGGAAGAAGCTGGAGAGCAGGGCGGCAAGGGGCAGGGGCATGCGGTAATTGCCGCCGACTGAGAAGTGAATTTGGGTGCGCGCATAAAGGATCACGGTGGCCGCGAAAAGCGCGATGCGGATGTCTGGCAGGAAGTGATGGGAGAAGAAATTCACATAGATAAGCGCGGCGAGGGCGAGGGTCAGCGGGTAGGGCGGAAAGGGGGTAAAGCGCATCTCAAAGATACGGATCACTCGCGCCATATAGGAGCCGACAGAGGCATACATAAAGCCTGAAAAAAGCGGAACGCCAGCAAGTTTGAAAATCCCCGGCTCCGGGTAAGCCCATGATCCTGCGTGTATTTTGAAGATTTCCATCGCCGTGCCGGTGATATGGAACAGCGCAATAACGCGCGCCTCGGCCGGGGTTTCAAGCCGCAATGTGAGGAAGGCGACTTGCACTGCTATTGCAAAGAGAAACAGCGCGTCATAGCGCGCGATGGGCCAGTCAGATTGCCAAAAAGCGCGGCTGATCAGGATGGCAGTGAGCAAGAGCATCCCAAACAGGCAGGCCCAGCCCTGTTTGAGCACAAACATCACCATCTCAGCGGCAAGATGCGGCAAGCGCGCGCGCACCCAAGCGCCTAGGGTCAGCTCTAATGCGCGGGTTCTGGTCGGGCTCATGGGCGGCTCACTTAGGCATCAAAGGGGTCAGTTCATGCAAAAACGCCGCGCAGGATATGCGCGGCGTTTGATCTTTAGCATGGTGTGCGCTCGGCTCAAAGGCCCGGATAGATTGGGAACTTGGCGCAGAGCCCTTCGACCTTGGCGCGCACGGCGGCCTCAACCTCGGCGTTGTCCTCGGGGCCATTTGCCGCAAGCCCATCAACCACTTCAACGATCCAATCCCCGATGAGGCGGAATTCAGCCTCGCCAAAGCCGCGGGTTGTCCCTGCGGGCGAGCCGAGGCGCACGCCGGAGGTGACCATTGGCTTTTCTGGGTCAAACGGGATGCCGTTTTTGTTGCAGGTGATATGGGCGCGGCCCAGGGCCTCTTCAGTGGCGTTGCCTTTAACGCCTTTGGGGCGCAGATCGACCAGCAAAACATGGGTATCCGTGCCGCCGGTGACGATATCAAGGCCGCCTTTCATCAACTGATCAGCGAGCGCTTGGGCATTGGAAATCACTTGTTTGGCGTAGTCTTTGAACTCAGGGCGCAGCGCTTCGCCAAAGGCAACCGCTTTGGCCGCGATCACATGCATCAATGGGCCGCCTTGGATGCCCGGGAAGATGGCGGAATTGACCTTTTTGGCGATGGCTTCGTCGTTGGTCAGGATCATCCCGCCGCGCGGGCCGCGCAGGGTTTTGTGGGTCGTTGTGGTGGCCACATCTGCGTATGGGAAGGGCGATGGGTGCTGGCCGCCTGCAACAAGCCCGGCGAAATGCGCCATATCAACCATCAGATAAGCGCCAACACTATCCGCGATCTCGCGCATTTTCTTGAAGTCGACTTGGCGCGGGATGGCCGAGCCGCCCGCGATGATCATCTTGGGTTTGTGCTCTGTGGCGAGCTCTTGGATTTGATCATAATCGATAAGCTGATCTTGCTTGCGCACGCCGTATTGGATCGCGTTGAACCATTTGCCCGATTGGTTTGGTTTTGCGCCGTGGGTGAGGTGCCCACCGGCATCAAGCGACATGCCGAGGATGGTATCGCCGGGCTTCAAAAGCGCTTGGTAAACGCCTTGGTTGGCCTGCGAGCCGGAGTTTGGCTGCACATTGGCAAACTCACAGCCAAACAGCTGCTTTGCGCGGTCGATCGCGAGGTTCTCTGCGATATCAACGTATTGGCAGCCGCCGTAGTAGCGCTTGCCCGGATAGCCTTCGGCGTATTTGTTGGTCAGAACGGAGCCTTGCGCTTCCATGACGGCGGCCGAGACGATGTTTTCCGAGGCGATCAATTCGATCTCGTCGCGCTGGCGGCCCAGCTCTTGGGTCATCGCGGTGAAAATCTCGGGATCGCGGGAGGATAGAGCTTCGCTAAAGAAGCCGGCATCGCGGGAAGGGTTTGTCATCAAAAGTCTCCGGTTTGAGGCAGCGCTTTGGTTTGGGCGTTGTTTAACGCCCTGACAAGCGGGGGGAAAGCCTCGTTTGATGCATAATGATGTTGAATGGGGCGCAGATTGGCGCAATCGGGCGCACTTGTTTCGTATGGGCGCGGATGGGGCGGATAGGCGCGCTTTGAACAACCTGTATTCATCGGCGCATTCTATGGGTGGCATTCGGGCGCGGGTTTGATAGGTTTTGGACAAAGCCCTTTGCGGGCAAGTGGTTCGCCAGGATAAATGATGCAAAAACTCGCCTTTATGGCCAGCACTTCCCAGATTGCGCAGCGCGCGCTTGAACGCTTGAGTGCGCGCTATAGCAATGTCGCGCCTGAGGATGCGGATGTGATTGTCGCGCTTGGCGGGGATGGGTTCATGCTGCAAACGCTGCATGGCACGATGCATCTGGATACGCCGGTTTATGGGATGAACTGCGGCACCATCGGCTTTTTGATGAATGAATTTGCCGAGGATGATCTGGATACGCGGGTCGGGGATGCTGTTGAGGAGGTGATTACGCCGCTTGCGATGCATGCGGAATGCGCCGACGGGACAGAGCATCGCGCCCTTGCGATCAACGAGGTTTCCTTGCTGCGCGCCGGGCCACAGGCGGCAAAGCTGCGCATATCGGTGGATGGGCGCGTGCGGATGGATGAGCTTGTTTGCGATGGCGCGCTCTTATGTACGCCCGCGGGCTCGACCGCCTATAATTACTCGGCGCATGGGCCGATCCTGCCGATTGGCGCGGATGTTTTGGCGCTAACTGCGATGGCGGCGTTTCGCCCGCGCCGTTGGCGGGGCGCGCTTTTGCCCAAAGCGGCGATGGTCCGTTTTGATGTCTTGGAGGCCGAAAAACGCCCTGTCATGGCCGATGCTGACGGGCGCAGCGTTCGGGATGTGCTTTGGGTTGAGATCACCTCGGCGCGCGATGTGGCGCATAGGGTTTTGTTCGATCCGGGCCATGGGCTGGAAGAGCGGCTCATCCGCGAGCAATTCGTTTAACCGATTGATATAAAGCGGCTAATTACGGCTTGTGGCGCGAGGCTGGCCGCCCCCATGCTTCGAGCTTGCGATAGAGCGTTGAAGGGGAAACGCCCAATTGGCGCGCTGCCAGCGGGACGGATCCATCAAGGCGCGCGATCGTCGCCTCGATCAACTGGCGCTCAATATCTGCAATCGGTTCGCCGACAAGCGCTTGGATTGCCGCCTCAACGCTGAGCTCATCAGAGCCTGCGCCGCCGCGCGTCATATGATCGAAAAACTCCTTAGGCAGGGCGGCGCGATTGATCACTGGCCCGTCGCTCAGCACCACAACATTCCACAGGATATTCAGCACTTGGCGCACGTTTCCGGGCCAGGAATGCTGGAGGAAAAGCTCGCGGACTTGGCCCGAAAGTTTGGGCACAGACCGCCCTTCGCGATTGGCAAGGCGCGCCAGTTTCGCTTCGGCAATCTCAATCACATCATTGCCGCGTTCGCGCAGCGGCGGCAGATGGATCGGCAGCACATGCAGGCGATAGTAGAGGTCGGCGCGCAAGCGACCCGCGCGCACTTCGGCCAGCGGATTTCGAGAGGTCGAACAGATGATGCGCGTGTTGATCGTTTGCGGGCGCGAGGCCCCAAGCGGGGTCACGCAAGAGGTTTGCAACAGGCGCAATAGCATCGCCTGCAAGCGCAGGTCCATATCGCAAATCTCGTCCAAAAAGAGCGTGCCGCCATCGGCCTGAAGGGCTGCGCCTTGCTTGTCTTCAATCGCGCCGGGGAAGGCGCCTTTGAGATGGCCAAACATCTCGCTTTCCAGAAAACCGGGCGGAATGGCCGAACAGTTGAGCGGAACAAACGGGCCATCAGAGCGATTGGACAGCGCGTGAATGGCCTCGGCGCAGATCTCTTTTCCGGTGCCGTTTTCGCCCGAAATAAAGACCGTCGCCATCGAGCCCGCGACCGCACGCACGCGCGCATAGACTTGCTGCATTGCCTCGCTCGAGCCGATAAATCCGCCAAGCGGCGCGCTTTGCAGCGAGGCGGTTTGGCTTGCCTCGGAGCGCGCGTTCATCACCACGTTGAGCAGATGTTGTTCCTCGATGGGTTTGAGCAGGAAATCAAACGCCCCGGCGCGGATCGCCTCAACCGCGCGGTAAACCGAGCCATTGGCGGTAATGACGATGATTTTTGCAAGCGCATGGGCTTCGGTAATCTCGCCAACAAGCTCCATTCCATCGCCATCGGGCAGCATCAGATCCAGCAGGACAATATCATGTTTGGTCTGCGCGATCATTTCGCGGGCGGTGGCCATATTTGAAGCCGTTTCAACGGCATAGCCGGAATGGCGCAGAATCGAGGCATAGACTGTGCGCAGGCTTGACGTGTCTTCGATCAAGAGAATTGGTTTGGAATTCATAGTGTGGAATTTCGATTTGAGGTTTCCGCTTGCAGGTAGGCGATGACGCTATGCAAATCAGAAAGGATGATACGGACGCGGGCCTCATTTCCGGCGGGGCCATCCAAATTGAGGCGCGTTTGGAGGGCCTCGCATTGCTCTTGAAGGCTGCGCGCGGCCAAGGTTCCTGCAACGGCGATAATGACATGGATATGGCGGCGCATGGCTTGGGCGTCAGTCTGCGCGGTTGCACGCTCAAGGCCGGCATGGGCGGCGCTTAGATCATTGAGCAACCGGGGCAGCAATTCAGGCGCGCTATCGGCGCCAGTGCTGGCGAGAAGCCGTTCTAAGCCTATGGCAATGTTGTTTTTTTCTAACGACGCTGCGATCGGTTTGGCGCTGCGCATTGCGCGGGTGAGTGGCAGGTTTAGCGCCTGTGCGAGGACATTGGCGAAATCAACGATGCCGATGATCGGTTTGGGGATCAGCCGATCAAAGCCCGCCTCTAGGACCGCATCGCGATTGGCGGGCATGGCATAGGCAGAGACGGCAAGAACCATCAGGCGGGGCGCATCTGTGGCGCTTTCTGTGGCGCGGATTTCGCGGATCAGGTCGAGGCCGGAAAGCACTGGCAGATCGATATCCAGCAGCGCAAGATCATAGCCGCCAGCGCGTAAAGCCGCTTGTGCTTTGGCCCCGTCGCCAACAACATCGCAGGTTGCGCCCATTTGGATCAGATAGCGGCTCAGGAGCAGTTGATTGGTTTCGCTGTCTTCGGCCAGTAAAACGCGCTTGCCGCTCAGTTCAGGCAGGATTGCATCGGGCTGAGCGCCTGTGTTGCTGGTATGCCAAGCCGTTTGGGGCAAGGTCAGCGCGGCCTTGGCGCCGCCCGCTTTGCGATTGCTCAGCGTGATCGTTCCGCCCATCCGGCGCGCCAGATCGCGCGCAATGCGCAGCCCATAGCCAGAGCCGGGCTGCCCTTCGCCAAAGCTGAGGTTGCGATAGGAGAAAATGCTTTTCAGCCGCTCGTCGGAAAACCCCTCACCGCGATCTTTGACGCAAAAAATCAAGGCCTTATCTGCGGTTATATCGGCGCTGATCGCTATGGTCCCCTTGCCGCTATAGCGCAATGCATTGGCAAGAAAGTTTGAGAGAATGCGCTCGAGCGAAAGCCGATTGAGCACAACAAAGCGTGGCAGGTCGACCTTGAGCTCAAGGCGGATATCTTGGCCTCGGTTCGCCTCATAGGCGACCGTTTTCCAGCGCAGCAATAGCCCCTCAAACAGGCGCGGCAAATCCACCGGTGCGCCCACATGCTTGATGATATTGCCTTCGCCGGCCACCGCCTCAAGTGCATCCTCCAAGAGGCGCGCTAGATGATCGGCAGTTGTGCGCAGGCCATCAATTTGCTGGCGCTCGGCTGCTTCCAAACGACCGCGATCAATAAGTCTTAGCCCGCCGATTACATCAGAAACCGTCGCGCGAATATCGTGAATTAGCAGCGTCAATCTGTTCGGATCGACCACGTTTAATGGCTGGCCCGATAGCCCCTCTTCGTCCAATACATTTACCCCAACAAAGCGGGCGCCAACACGCCCTTACGCAGAACATCCCCAATCATTGCACAACGTACAATTGAATTAAGAAACTTTTGTCTTTGTCAGTGTTTCACGCATCGGCGAAGAGGGTAAAGGAAACGTTAATACTAGTTAATTAAAACTTTATTCTTTTGCATATCCAATGGCTTGCAGGGCAATTCGGATTTCATCCAAGATGGCCGGATCATCGATGGTTGCGGGCAGTTTGAAGTCTTCGCAATTTGCAATTTTGACCATCGTTGCGCGAAGAATTTTGCCAGATCGAGTTTTTGGGAGGCGATCAACCACAACGGCCAATTTGAATGCGGCGACGGGGCCGATCTTTTCGCGGACCATTCGAACAACTTCGGTTGTGATCTCATCATGGGGGCGATTGACCCCATTGGTGAGGCAGAGAAAGCCAACCGGCAATTGGCCCTTCAGCGCATCGGCCACACCGACAACGGCGCATTCAGCAACATCCGGGTGATCGGCCAGAACCTCTTCCATGCCGCCCGTGCTCAGGCGGTGCCCGGCGACGTTGATCACATCGTCAGTGCGCGCCATGATCGAGATGTAGCCATCCTCATCAATCATGCCCGCATCGCCGGTTTCATAATAGCCGGGGAAATGCTCAAGGTAGCTTTTGCGAAAGCGTTCTTCGGCGTTCCAAAGGGTCGGCAATGTGCCCGGTGGCAGGGGCAGTTTGATCGCGATTGCGCCAAGCTCGCCCGCGGGCATCGGCTGGCCGCTTTCATCAAGGATTTGCACGTCATAGCCGGGCATTGCAACCGACGGCGAACCGATCTTAACCGGCAGTGCCTCAACCCCCATCGGGTTGGCGGCAATGCCCCAACCTGTCTCGGTTTGCCACCAGTGATCGATCACCGGCACGCCTAGGATTTTCTGCGCCCAGAGGATCGTATCTGGGTCGGCGCGCTCGCCAGCAAGGTAAACTGCGCGCAGGCAGCTGAGATCATATTTGCCGACGAATTCGCCGGTTGGATCCTCGCGTTTTACCGCGCGAAAAGCGGTGGGCGCGGTGAAGAAAGCGCGCACGTTATGTTCAGAGATAACGCGCCAGAATGTGCCTGCATCCGGGGTGCCAACGGGCTTGCCTTCAAAGACAATCGTGGTGTTGCCGTGGATCAGCGGGCCATAGCAAATATAGCTGTGCCCAACGACCCAGCCAACATCCGAGGCGGCCCAGAAAACATCACCAGGATCAACGTTGTAGATGTTTTTCATCGTCCAGTTCAGCGCGACCAATTGCCCGCCCGTGTGGCGGATAACGCCCTTTGGTTGGCCCGTCGTGCCGGAGGTATAAAGGATGTATGCGGGGTGATTTCCCTCGACCGGAAGGCAATCGGCGGGCTCGGTGCCAAACTGGAAACCGTGCCAGTCAAAATCGCGTCCCTCGATCAATTCGGCGACCTCTTGTTCGCGCTGCAGGATCACGGTGAAATCGAGCTTGTGTTTGGCCATTTCGATGGCGCCGTCAAGCAGCGGTTTGTAATGAACAACGCGCCCTGGCTCGATCCCGCAGGAGGCGGCGATAATGGCTTTGGGCGTGCAATCATCGATCCGCACGGCAAGCTCATTTGCGGCAAATCCGCCAAAGACAACCGAGTGGATCGCGCCGATCCGCGCGCAGGCCAGCATCGCCTCAAGCGCCTCTGGGACCATGGGCATATAGATGATGACCCGGTCGCCTTTTTCGATCCCCTTGGCGCGCAAAGCACCGGCCAAAGAGGCGACGCGCGCCTGCAATTCAGAATAGGTGATTTCTTGTTTTGTGTGGGTGACGGGGCTGTCGTAAATGATCGCGGCCTGATCAGCGCGGCCGTTTTTCACATGGCGATCCACGGCGTTGTAGCAAGTATTTACCATGCCATCGCTGAACCATTCATAGAGGGGCGCATTGCCATCAAAGAGCGCCTTTGAGGGCATCTTATTCCAGTCGATTGCCTCGGCGGCGTTCATCCAAAAAGCTTCCGGATCGGCCTTCCAGCCTTCGTAGATATCTTTGTATGCCATGGTATGCGTTCCTCCTCTAAGCCCGTTGTAGCCAGCGAAAAGCGCGCCCGGCAAGGGGACAGACTGCGCTTGAATGTCACTGCCAGCGCTAACAAGCCGCGCTATGGTTTTCGCCTCGCAACTATATTGCTAAACTGGCCCTAAGATCATGCTCTAAATGACTCGCGTAATGCGAAGCCTTTTGCGCAAGGTAGCATTAGCGCGAAAATCTATCCCAATAATCTTTGACCCATTTCACTGGGAAAAAGCCAAATTTTTCGGGGCTGCCCCAGCGCTGAAACGGCTTACCGGAGACGTCCTCAGGATCAGGAACACCGTGAAACGCGACAATATAAGCTTCTTTTGGATGGGGGACCGGCCGAAAAAGGTTAACAGGTACATGCCAACAGAGGCTTTTCTTGAAGCTCAGAACCCAAGGCTGAGGCCAGAATTTTCGGTTTTCGGCGTAATGATGGATGAATGCTTGGTCGTTTATATAGGGCTTCAAGGCCGCCCAATCGGATCCTTCGAAGGCCCTCCAAATTTGCCCCTGTTCTCCTGCGCGAAAACCAACGACTGAGCTGTTTGAAAGCCGCTCATTGTTCCAGATTTTCGGAAACCAGCGCTCAAGTGAGTCGTGCCAATCGTGAATGATGTGTAGGCCCGGTTCGGCCAAAATGTGATCCACAAGCGGGCCAAGATCTTGGATGATCACTACATCCACATCAATCATGATGATCGGCGTGCCATCCTCAAACAGTCCGGGCTGAAAAGCCGCTAGTTTGGGCCACATGCCGGGCACCCAATGCTTTTTGGGAAGGGTGAATTTGGGCGAAGGAATGATCTCGATCCCGGCCAAAAGCCCATCTGGTTCATCTGTGATACACGCCAAGCGAAAAGGGCGATCCATCAATGCGCTCAGCGCACGAAAAAGCGTGTTTGTATAAAGCGTCGGATAACCTTCGCCCCATTTTAGGCAAACGAAAACGGGGGTTTGGTCAATCATACATCAATCCTTGCGCGCTATTCTTGCGCTAACCGTAATGCGCGACCGGCGTGCCTGCAACGGCCGACATATTCAGCAACCCGCGTGCTGTGATCGAGGGGGTTACGATATGCGCGCGATTGCCCATTCCCATCAGAATCGGCCCAACTTCAAGCCCGCCACCCTTCATTTTGAGGATATTGCGCACGCCGCTGGCCGCATCCGTATTGGCAAAGACCAGCACATTGGCCGGGCCGGTAAGGCGTGCATCGGGGAAGATGCGTTCGCGCAGATCGGGGCTAAGGGCGGCATCGATATGCATCTCGCCCTCATAGGCAAACTCGCGCGGGGCAGCATCAAGGATCGCAAGTGCGCCGCGCATTCGCACGCCGGTATCACAGTCCAGATTGCCGAATTGCGAATGGCTACACAGGGCGATTTGCGGGATCACACCAAAGCGTTTTACGTGCCGCGCTGCGCCGATCACGGATTGTGCGATTTGCTCGGGCGTCGGCTCGGGATTGACATGCGTATCGGCGATAAACAGCGGCCCATCTTCCAATATCATCAGCGAGAGCGCGCCAACAGGATGCAGATCATCTGAGCCAAGCACTTGATTTACATAGTTAAGATGCCAAAGGAATTGGCCGAAGGTGCCGCAGATCAAACTATCTGCATCGCCGCGATGCACCATCACGGCGCCAATTGCGGTTGTGTTGGTGCGCATCACGGCGCGGGCCAAATCTGGGGTCACGCCGCGGCGCGCCATGATCTTGTGATAGGTCTGCCAATAGTCGCGGTAGCGCGGATCGTTTTCGGGGTTCACGATCTCAAAATCGCGGCCCGGACGCACGGCCAATCCGGCGCGCTCAGCCCGCGCGGCGATGACTTCGGGGCGGCCGATCAGGATCGGTTTGTCGGTGGTTTCTTCGATCATCGCATTGGCGGCGCGCAGAACGCGTTCGTCCTCGCCCTCGGCAAAGACAATTTTGCGCTCGGCCATGGCGGCGGCGGCGAAAACCGGGCGCATCATCAGCGCGGACTTAAAGACCGAGCCATCAAGCCCCTCTTTATAGGCTTTCAAATCGGCCAAGGGGCGCGTGGCGACGCCCGTTTCCATTGCGGCCTTGGCCACGGCGCCCGCGACAACGCCCATAAGGCGTGGGTCAAACGGTTTGGGGATCAAATAATCGACGCCAAAGGTCATCTGTTCGCCCTGATAGGCGGCGGCGGCTTCGGCGGAGGTTGTGACGCGGGCAAGGGCGGCGATACCCTCAATACAGGCGATCTGCATCGCATCGTTAATCTCGCTCGCACCGACATCAAGCGCCCCGCGAAAGATAAAGGGAAAACACAGTACGTTATTGACTTGATTGGGATAATCCGAGCGGCCCGTGGCAATAATTGCGTCTGGCGCGACCTCGCGGATCGCTTCGGGCATGATCTCTGGGGTTGGGTTGGCGAGGGCGAAAATGATCGGCTGTTTGGACATTTTGGCGACCATCTCGGGCGTCAAAACACCGGGGCCAGAGAGGCCAAGGAACATATCCGCGCCCTCGATCACGTCTTTCAAAACGCGCTTGTCTGAAGCCTGTGCAAAGGCGGCTTTTTGCGGGGTCATCTCCGCAGCGCGGCCTTCATAAACGAGGCCCTCAATATCGCAGAGCCAGACGTTTTCGCGCTTTACCCCTAGTTTGAGCAGCATATTGAGGCAGGCGATGCCCGCCGCGCCGCCGCCGGTCGAGACGACC
Organism: Halocynthiibacter sp.; assembly: GCA_047631555.1. Taxonomy (GTDB): domain Bacteria; phylum Pseudomonadota; class Alphaproteobacteria; order Rhodobacterales; family Rhodobacteraceae; genus JBLHZY01. The sequence goes on from JBLHZY010000002.1 coordinate 888,159, forward strand.
TTGATATCGCCGAAATCCTTGCCCGCAACGCGCAAAGCATTGGTCGCGGCGGCCCCAACAACGATCGCTGTGCCGTGCTGATCATCGTGAAAAACCGGGATGCCCATGCGCTCGCGGCAAATTTGTTCAACGATGAAACAATCGGGGGCTTTGATGTCTTCGAGGTTGATCGCGCCGAAGGTCGGTTCGAGCGCGCAGACGATTTCAGCCAGCTTTACCGGGTCGTTTTCATTCAGCTCGATATCAAAGCAGTCGATATTGGCGAATTTTTTGAACAGGACGGCTTTGCCTTCCATCACCGGTTTGGCCGCCGCCGGGCCGATGTTGCCAAGGCCAAGAACTGCCGTTCCGTTGGTCACCACGGCGACCAGATTTCCGCGCGCAGTATAGCGGCTTGCAGTGGTCGGATCGGCCTTAATTTCAAGGCATGCCTCCGCCACGCCGGGGGAATAAGCGCGGCTCAGATCGCGCCCATTTGCCAGGGGTTTGGTGGCGCGGATCTCCAGTTTTCCGGGCTTTGGAAACTCGTGATAATCAAGGGCCTCTTGGCGCAGGCTTTCGCTTCTTAGATCGGTCACGATGGCTCTCCCGGAAAAGTGGTTTAGTATTAAACTATATTTTCTACTGCCCTTTTGAGCAAGGGCCTTCCCTCTGTCTGTGGGGCGATTCTGCCCTCTGTGGCAAGGGATCTTCGCAAATCGGCTAAGAGGGGCGCGATTCTCGCCGCGCTTTGGCCCGCTTGTGCTTGCAATCGCGCGCGCTCAGGATCATTCTTGGACCGGATAGTCAAAATTGAAGGTGTTGCTATGTTGCTTGAAGATGCCGCGCGAGACATTCGTGAGCGCGCCTATGCACCCTATTCGAATTTCAAGGTAGGCGCAGCGCTGCGCACGGTTGGCGGCACGATCTATACCGGGGTCAACGTTGAAAATGTTGCCTATCCTGAAGGGACATGCGCCGAAGCGGGCGCGATTGCGGCGATGATTGCGGGCGGCGAGAGCGAGATTGCCGAAGTCTGCGTGATTGCTGAAAGCCCTTTGCCGGTTACGCCTTGCGGGGGCTGTCGCCAGAAGTTGCGCGAATTTGCCGGGCCAGAGGTGCGCGTCACGATGACGACCGTGGCGGGCAATAAGATGGTGATGTCCATGGCCGAGCTTTTGCCAGGCGCATTTACCCAAGAGAATTTCGGCGATGGCCAAGGCGGGGCGCATGACTGATTTTGATCCCCGTTTGATCCTTGCGCGCCTGCGTGATCGCGAGACCTTGAGCGAGGCGGAATTGCAATGGTTTGCCCAAGGGCTTGCCTCTGGCGCTGTTTCGGATGAGCAGGCGGGGGCTTTTGCCATGGCGGTTTTGCTCAATAAATTCAGCGATCCAGAGCGGGTTGCTTTGACTTTGGCGATGCGCGACAGCGGCGATGTTTTGCATTGGGATTTGCCCGGCCCTGCGATTGATAAACATTCAACGGGGGGCGTTGGCGATGCGGTTTCGCTTGTTCTTGCGCCGGCTTTGGCGGCGATGGGGGCCTATGTTCCGATGATTTCGGGGCGCGGGCTTGGCCATACGGGCGGCACTTTGGATAAGCTTGAGGCGATCCCGGGACTGAACACGGATGTGAGCGAGACGCGCTTTCGCGAGATTGTCTCGCAAGTTGGCTGCGCCATCGTTTCAGCGACGGGTGCGATGGCCCCGGCGGACAAGCGCTTGTATGCGATCCGCGATGTCACGGGGACGGTCGAGAGCATCGATTTGATCACCGCCTCAATCCTTTCCAAGAAGCTCGCCGCAGGGCTTGATGCCTTGATATTAGACGTAAAATGCGGCTCGGGCGCGTTTATGAAAACCGCCGATGACGCGCGCGCTTTGGCGCAAAGTCTGGTGCGAACCGCCAACGATGCGGGCTGTAAAACGGCCGCTTTGATCACCGATATGAACCAGCCATGCTGCCCAAGCCTTGGCAACGCTTTGGAGGTGATGGAGGTCATGGAGGTGCTCACATCGGGGGATGCATCGGGGCTTTTGTGCGATCTGACCTGCCGTTTGGGCGGGGTATTGCTGGTGCTTTCGGGGCAGGCCACGGATGCGGAGCAGGCCAGCGATCAGATGCGCGCAACGATTGCTGATGGTTCGGCTGCCGAGCGCTTTGGTCAGATGGTCAGCGCGCTTGGCGGGCCTGTGGATTTCGTTGAAAACTGGGCGGATCGTCTGCCCGCGGCGCATGTTGTGCAGGATTTGGCCGCGCCCCGGGCGGGATTTGTGCGGGCTATGGATGGGATGGCGATGGGCAATGCGGTTGTGCATCTGGGCGGCGGGCGGTTGCGCGCGGGCGCCAAGATTGATGCCTCTGTGGGCCTCTCCAACGTGGTTGCGCATGGGGTCGCGGTTGAGCGCGGCGCACCGCTTTGCCGCATACATGCAAGCTCCGAGGCGGCGGCTGCGCGCGCGGCGGACGCTGTGCTTGGTGCGATAGAAATTGGCGAGGATGCCCCTGCGCCCTTGCCGCTCATTCACGAGGTAATCCGCTCATGAGCCGCGCATTTTTGATTGTGATTGATTCCGTTGGCATTGGTGGCGCGCCGGATGCGGAGGCGTTCTTTAACGGCACTTTGCCCGATACGGGTTCCAATACGCTTGGCCATATCGCGCAGGCCTGTGCCGAGGGGCGCGCCGAAGAGGGGCGCAGCGGGCCGCTTCATTTGCCGCATCTTGCGGGGCTTGGGCTGGGCCATGCGATCAAAGCGGCGAGCGGGATGGAGCTGCCCGATTTGATGGCTGTGCCGACGGGCCTTTGGGCCGGCGCGACCGAGATCAGCCCCGGCAAGGATACGCCAACCGGGCATTGGGAATTGGCCGGCGTGCCTGTCCCTTGGGATTGGCATTATTTTCCGGATGAAAACCCCGCCTTCCCGCTCGATCTGATGGAACATGTGGCCCATGCGGCGGGCACAGGCGGCACGCTTGGCAATGTCCATGCGCCGGGCACTGCGATTATTGAGCGCGAGGCGGCGCGCCATATCAAAACCGGCTGGCCGATCTGTTATACCTCGGCCGATAGCGTCTTTCAGATTGCTGCCCATGAAGAGCATTTCGGCCTTGATCGCCTGCGCAAGCTTTGCTCCGATATCGCGCCGACCTTGCACGCCATGCGCGTTGGCCGGGTGATTGCGCGCCCCTTTATCGGCTCTGAGGAAGAGGGCTATACCCGCACGCCAAACCGCCATGATTATGCCATCGCGCCGCCCGCGCCGACCCTTTGCGATTGGGCGCATGGCGCGGGGCGCAAAGTGTTCGCTATTGGCAAGATTGGCGATATTTTCTCAATGCGCGGGATTGATAATGTTCGAAAAGGACCAGACGCGGACCTGATGGAGCATCTGCTGGATGTGATGGAGGAGGCGCCCGAGGGCAGCTTTACTTTCGCCAATTTCGTTGAGTTCGATAGCCTCTATGGGCATCGGCGCGATATTTCGGGCTATGCGCGGCATCTGGAGTGGTTTGATGCGCAATTGGCCCGGGTTTTTGCGGCGGCGCGGACGGGCGATCTGATCATCATCACCGCCGATCACGGCAATGATCCAAGCTGGTCCGGAACCGATCACACCCGCGAGCGTGTGCCTGTTTTGGGGCATGGATTGGGGCGCAAAGACATTGGCTTATGCGGCTTTGTTGATGTGGCCGCCAGCATCGCCACACATCTAAAAATACCGGCGCAAGGCCCGGGAAGGAGCTTTCTATGAGCGCAGGATCACTGCCCAAAATTGAGTTGCATATGCATCTTGAGGGCGCGGCCCCACCGGCCTTTATTCGCGGGCTTGCGCGGGAAAAATCGATCGATCTGTCGGGGATATTCGATGAGGATGGATCGTATAAATACAAAGACTTCTGGGATTTTCTTAAGGTCTATGAGGCGGCAACGGAAGTTTTGCAGAGCCCTGAGGATTTCAAACGGCTCACGCTCGCGGTGCTTGAAGAAAGCGCAGCAAGTGGCGTGATCTACACGGAAAGTTTCCTCTCGCCAGATTTCTGCGGCGGGCGTGATCTTGGGGCGTGGCGCGAATATTTGCATGCGATGCGCGAGGCCGCCGATGAGGCGCGCAAAGCAAGCGGCATTGAGATGCGCGGCATTGTCACCTGCATCCGCCATTTTGGCCCCGAAAAGGCGCGCGAAACGGCGCGCTGCGCGATTGAAACCATGGGCGATTTTGTCACCGGGTTTGGCATGGGTGGCGACGAGAAAATGGGCGCCCAGAAGGATTTTCTCTATGCCTTTGATATGGCGCGCGAAGCGGGCCTGCGCCTGACCACCCATGCGGGCGAATGGGGCGGGCCTGAGAGCGTTCGTGATGCGATCCAGGACTTGCGGGTTGAGCGGATCGGCCATGGCGTTCGCGCGATTGAGGACCTCGCCCTTGTCGATGAGATCGCGCAAAAGGGCATCGTTTTGGAGGTCTGTCCCGGCTCCAATATCGCGCTTGGGCTTTATAAGGACTGGCGCGCGCATCCCATCGCTGAGCTGCGCAAACGCGGCTGTAAAGTCACCATTTCGACCGATGATCCGCCGTTCTTTCACACCACGATGGAGCGCGAATTTGATCGGCTGGCGGATGCGACGGGCTGGGACGAGGCCGAATTCATCGCCATCAACAAAACAGCGGCAAACGCGGCCTTCTGCAATGAAGAAACCCGCGCCGCTCTGCTCAAGAAATTGGAAGCCTAGATGCAAGAACACCTGACAATCGTGAGCCATCCGCTGGTTCAGCACAAGCTGACCATCATGCGCGATGTTGAAACGCCAACAGCCGTTTTTCGCCAGCTTTTGCGCGAGATCAGCCAGCTTTTGGCCTATGAGATCACCCGCGGTTTGGAGATGACGACCAAGCGCATTCAAACGCCGGTAACCTCGATGGATGCGCCGACGTTGGCGGGCAAAAAGCTTGCGCTCATCTCGATCCTGCGGGCGGGCAACGGGCTTTTGGACGGGGTGCTTGAGTTGATCCCCTCGGCGCGGGTTGGGTTTGTTGGCCTCTACCGGGACGAGGAAACTTTGGAGCCGGTTGAGTATTATTTCAAGGTGCCAGAGGGGCTTGATGATCGGCTTGTGATTGCGGTTGATCCGATGTTGGCGACGGGCAATTCATCCGTTGCGGCGATTGATAAGCTGAAAGAAGCCGGGGCGACGAACATTCGATTCTTGTGCCTTTTGGCCGCGCCTGAGGGAATTGCGCGGATGAAAGAAGCCCATCCAGACGTCCCAATCGTCACAGCAGCGGTAGACGAAAAGCTCAATGAGCATGGATATATTGTGCCGGGACTAGGGGATGCGGGTGATCGCATGTTTGGCACTAAATAGGCGAAATCGACCTTTACTTATTGGGCATTATTCTGCATCCTGACACAATATTCTGTGTGGGGGCACATTATGCAGACCATGAAGACGATTTCGAGCGCAGTTATCGCTCTAACACTAGGAATTTCGGGAGTGAGCGTCGGCTCATCGGCCCTTGCCAAGGCAAGCCCGCAGCCCGCTGAATTCCCGCCAGCATCCTATACTGCCACGCAATATGTCGATAGCCAGGGCTGCGTATTTGTGCGCGCCGGCTTTGCGGGCAATGTTTCGTGGATCCCGCGGGTTTCGCGCAATCGCAAGCAGCTTTGCGGCTTTAAGCCATCAACGCCGGGTGCCGCCCAAGAGTTGGCCGCGCCAAAAGTTATTGTTGAGCCCAAAACTGCGCCCCAGCCCGCCGCCAAGCCCGCCGCAGCCCCTACGCGCGTTGCTGCCGCTGCGCCAAAACCCGTTGTGCGCGCCAAGCCAGTTGCTGCGCCAGCCGCCGCGCCTGCACGCACCGAATTGAAGAAAACCAATTCGGGCTATGCGCCCTTTAGAGGCGCGCCGCTCAACACTGTTGCAACGATCACAACCCGTCCGGCCCGCATCACAGCGCCCGCCGCCCAAGCGCGCCCCGTTGCGCAGGTGCGTCAGCCTGTTCCCGTTGTTCGGATCGCACCCGAAGCGCCGGTTCGCCGCGTGCAAGCGCCGCGCCCTGCTGCGCCGCAAATGGCCGCCAATTGCGCCGGGCTTGATCCGCTCGCGCAGCGCTTGATGACAAGCCCAAGCGGCATGGCTGTTCGCTGCGGCCCGCAGGACAATTACACCATAGCCTATGTCGAGCGCACAGTGCCCGCCGGGACGATGGTGCGCACTGAAGCGGGCAAAACCTATCAAACGCGGGTTCCGACCAAGGTCCGAGTGCCGTCTGCTGTTTCGGCCTCGGTCATGGCGCCGCCTGCGCAATATGCCTCCGTTCGCACCGCAGAGCCTGTGGGCCTTACACCGCGCCAAGCCGCAACGATCAATGCGCAGCGCAAGGGCGCGGATATCAAGCCGCCTGCGGGCTATAAGCTGGCCTTTGAAGATGGGCGCTACAATCCAAATCGCGGGCTGCAAACGGCGCGCGGCAAAGCGGCGATGGATCTGATCTGGACACAGAGCGTTCCGCGCCAATTGATTGAGGTTCAGTCTGGTCGCGTGGTGACGAGCCTTTTCCCGAACCTGCGCTATCCATATCGCAGCTATGAAGCGCAGACGGCTGCCGGGGGCGCAGGTGGCAGCGTCTCCTCAATCACCTATTCCACCAAATCGCGCGCGCCGCAGCGGGTTCAGCAAGTGCGCCGCCAAGCGATTGCCGCGGTGCCAGCGCCACAACCTGCGCCCAAAGCCGCGGGCCATCGCTATGTTCAAATCGGCACCTTTGGCGAGCCGCAAAATGCAGAGCGTTCAGCGGCCAAGCTGCGCGCGATGGGCTATCCGGTGAGCTTTGCCAAGATCAGCAAGGGCGGCAAGCCGTTGCGCATCGTTCTGGCGGGACCGTTTGGCGCGCCAAGTGATGTAGCGGCTGCGCTGCAACGGGCGCGGGCGTCGGGCTTTCGGGATGCGTTCGCACGCTAGAGCGATCTATATATAAAGCAGAAGGCCCCGCACTTGCGCAAAGTGACGGGGCCTTTTCTTTTGGGGGAGGGCGCGGTTTGGGCCGTTAGCTGCCGCAAATCCCTTGCAGGGCAACCCAATCCCCATCGGCCAAAACGATCCGCTCTTGGCTCGCGCCGATGGGATCGGCTTCGATCAGCTCAAGCGTATCCTCGCCGGAAATATCAAGCGCATAGGCATAGGGGCTGACGCGCAGCTCGGCGCTGGCAAAACGGGCAAGGATCGCCTCGTTGGGCAGGGCAATGGGCGGGGTGATCAGCAACTGTTCGGCATAGGTATCAAGAACATCCTCGGCGATCTCGCCCGTTGTCAGCAGGCGAAAGGCGGCCCGCAGCCCGGCTTGGCGCAAAAGTTGCTCAAGGGGATCAACGGTTCCGGCGCGCGCCGCTTCAGCCAGAATAAAACCGGCTGCCACGGCCGGATCTTCATAATCCTCGACCAAGGCGCGATTGAGCAAGATGATGCGGCCCGGCAAATGTTCGGCCGCCGAGACCCCATCGGAGAGGACGAAAATCGCGCCATTGCCCGGCGGCAAAAGTCGCGCGCGCAGCTTTTCAAGCGCGCGTGTGCCAAGGGCTGTGTCGCAGCGCGGGCCAGCGACGCGGCGGATGCGTTCCAATAGCGCCTCGCCGATTTCGGTGCGTTTGGCTGTTGGGACGACCGAAACCGTATGGCGCAGCATCGCGTCGGGCAGCCAGAAAACGCTTAATCCAATAAGCGCGGTCATGCCGCCGATGAGGATAATATTGCGCAGGCGGCCGGGATGGGGGCGATTGCGCTCGATCGCATTGTGAACCCGCTCAAGCGCGGTGATCATTGTCTCGTCTTCCAGCTCCAACAGCTCTTGGGCATCCGTAGCGGGGCGAAACAGGGCAGGGCGCTCAGCCCCGGCATTGATCCGCTCGATTGCGGGCAAGGACCAATGCGCAAGCGCCATGCCCTTTGCATCCGAGATAACAAGCGTTGCATCGCCCACAGAAACGATCACATCGCGGCGCTGGCTTTCCGGCTCGGCGCGCCAAAGCCCGCTGGCCTCAAGGCGCTGGTATTCCTTTAGCACGGTCATGAAATATGGCTCATAAATGTCCTGTATCAACTACTCTTAGGCCGGGCGCTTCATTGCGGCGCCCTTGCCTTACCAACAGGTTACCCTACACAGAGCCATCCGACAATCTCTTGCCAAAGCATGCCAGTTCTCTGGCGTGGCGGGCCGCGCTTCTATAGAGTCGGCCCTATGATACTCTCGCCAGGTCGCCGCTATATCTTTGCCCATATCCCCAAAACAGGGGGGACCGCGCTGAGCCTCGCTCTTGAGGCGCGCGCGATGAAGGACGATATTTTGATCGGCGATACGCCCAAGGCCAAACGGCGAAGCGCCCGCCTTAAAGAGATGCAAAGCGCCGGCCGGCTTTGGAAGCACTCGACCCTCGCCGATATCGACGGGCTGCCCTTGGGCGCGCCGCTTAGCGATTTCTTCTGCTTTACTTTGGTGCGCAATCCTTGGGATCGCATGGTCAGCTATTATCACTGGCTCCAAGAGCAAAGCTTCGCGCATGAGGCGGTGACGCTTGCCAAGGCGCATGGTTTCAGCGCATTCCTCAATCATCCGCAGATCGTCGCAAGCCTTCAGGCCTCGCCATATCGCTCTTATATGATCGGCGCGGATGGGCGCGAGTATTGTGCGCTTTATGCCCGGCTTGAACATCTGAATGAGGACTTGGCCCCGCTTGAGGCGCATTTGGGCTTTTCGCTAGGGGATGTGACGCGCGCCAATGTCTCTAAGCGGGATCGCGACTATCGCGGCTACTATACTGAGGCGGATGCAAATGCCTTGGCGGGAATCGCCGCGCCCGATATTGCCCAATTTGGCTACGAATTCGGCTAATCCGGCCCAAATCGACCCTGAGATCGCGAAATCTCGCCCCCTCAAATTAAAGAAGCTTAAGGAAACCCTACCGTTTTTTCCCTGAAAACAGGCCTATTAGCGCAGGAACCGTCAACAATCCCAAGGATCGCGCCAAATTGCGGCCTGATCGCGGCCATTGCCCCAATTGCGCCCAAAACCGGCCCGGATGTCGGCAAGGGAATCACAGCAAATACCCTTGTTGCCACTGAAACCGCATCGGACTGCCATCCGGGTTTCATCACCACAAAGGGGATACGAAATGTTTAAACTACGCAAAACACTGCTCGGCGAAAAAACCTTCAAAGCCTACGAGCCATCCGGCGCTTGGGATGGGGGCACAGCCTCAGTTCCGGCCGGTCTGGCCACGGGCCTTGTCTCGGGAACGCGCGTTGCCACTTCCTTTGGCTGGCGCTCGGTTGAAGCGATTGTAGAGGGCGATATGGTCCTGACGTTTGACGATGGTATGCAAGAAGTTGTGCGGGTTGAGCGCGGCTATCTCTGGACTGCCGCCTCAGCAGTTCCATCGCACCTCTGGCCGCTGGAAATTCCCGAAGGCGCGCTTGGCAACCAACGCGCAATGCAGCTTTTGCCCGAGCAATCGGTGATGGTTGAAAGCGATAGCGCCGAGCATCTCTTTGGCGATCCCTTCACATTGATCCCTGCCGCCGCGCTTGATGGCTACAAAGGCATCACACGCGTTGCCCCAATGGCGCCGGTCGAAGTGATCACCCTGCATTTCTCCAAAGACCAAGTCGTCTTTGCCAATGTGGGCGCGCTGTTCTTCTGCCCTGCCCATTCCGAGGGCGCCATCGCGCCGATCTGGGGCGAAGAAGCCGAAGAACCCCTCTATCACACCCTGCCTCTTGATGATGCAGAACTGCTTGTGGATTGCCTGATGTCTGAAGCTGCGGAGATCGCAGACTGGGCCGCCGCTGGCGCTGAGCTTCGCGCAAGCGCCGCCTAAATCCACCCTTGCGAGTGCAATCGCATTGAAAACGGCCGCTCTTTCCCCAGAGCGGTCGTTTTGCATTTTATCTCTTAAATCAGTAGCTTACATGCCCATCAGTTGGGATATTTGTAGCCGCGCTGTGTTCATCTTGAGAAATGGGCAGGTCTTGGCGATTTTAAGCGCGGCCTCCATATCTTCGGCCTCAAGGATCGAATAGCCCGAAAGCGGATCCGGCCCTTGGCCCTCTTCAACGCCGCTGGATGTGAGCGTTTTTGAGCCCATGAGCGGCTGTTGCGCGACGACCAAAGCATTGCCAACCTCGCCGACCCAAGCCTGCCATTCGGCCATCATCGCCTTGCCTGCTTCAGGGGTGGCTGGCTTCTCGCCGCCTTTGTAGCCTAGGAAAAATTGTGCCATTGCGCGCCTCATTTCATGTCATTTGGCACAAGGCTAGCATTCCAGGCCCCTAAGGGCAAAAAAATGCGCGGCGAGGGAATTCCCTGCCGCGCATTCTCAATTTTCAGGCCGGCCAGATTAGGCGGCTTTGGCTTTCTTGCCGAAACGGCCATAGAAGCTTTCGCCCTTGGCGGCCATGTCGCGCAGCAAAGGCGGCGTGGTGAAACGCTCGCCAAAACGGGCCGTGAGATCATCGCAAATCTCAACGGCTTTGGCCGCGCCAATCATATCAAGCCAGCTGAACGGCCCGCCGGACCAAGGCGCAAAGCCCCAGCCAAGGATCGCGCCAACATCGCCTTCGCGGATGTCTTCCAACACGCCTTCTTCAAGCGCGCGAACGGCCTCAAGAACCTGTGCAAACAGCAGGCGATGCTGCACTTCGGTAAGCTCAGGCTGATCTTCAAGCGGCGCGTGGGCCGCCGCGAGGCCATCCCAGAACCCTTGGCGTTTGCCTTTTTCATCATAGTCGTAAAAGCCCGCCGAGGATTTGCGCCCCATGCGGCCATTCTCAAACAGATTGAGCATCAGCGCGTCAACCGGGCCTGCATCCGCCGGGTAGGCATTGCCCATGGCTTCTTTGGTCGCTTTGGCAATTTTCACCGCCAGGTCGATGGAGGTTTCATCGATCAATTGCAGTGGGCCAAGCGGCATCCCAACCATTTTGGCGGCTTGCTCGATCATTGCGGGCGCTACGCCCTCAGTGACCATGCGCGAGCCCTCATTGAGGTAGGGGATGATGCAGCGGTTGGCATAAAAGAAGCGCGCATCGTTGACAACAATCGGGGTTTTGCGGATTTGACGGACATAATCGAGCGCTTTTGCCACGGCCCGGTCGCCTGTTTGGGCGCCTTTGATGATCTCGACCAGAAGCATTTTATCAACCGGCGAGAAGAAGTGAATGCCGATGAATTGCTCTGGGCGGGATGAGGCTTTGGCCAGATCGCCGATGGGAAGCGTCGAGGTGTTGGTGGCGAAAATGGCATCCTTAGGGATCACCGCTTCGACGTTTTTGGTCACTTCGGCTTTGATGCCCATGTCCTCAAACACCGCCTCGATGATCAGATCGCAGCCCTCAAGCGCGGCGTAATCTGTCGTTGCATTGATGCGGGACAGAACATCGGCTTTCTTTTCGGGGGTGACCTTCTTGCGGGCGATGCCTTTGTCGAGGATCGCCTCGGAGTAGGCTTTGCCCTTGTCGGCCGCTTCTTGCTTTTGGTCGATCAGAACGACCTCGATCCCAGCAATCGCCGAGACATAAGCAATGCCTGCGCCCATCATGCCCGCGCCCATCACGCCGACCTTGCTAACCTTTTGATCAGCAACGTCTTTGGGGCGAACGGCGCCTTTTTCAAGCGCTTCTTTGTTGATGAAAAGCGAGCGGATCATATTGCCCGAAGAGGGGTTCATGATCACATTGGTGAACCAACGCGCCTCGATCTTGATCGCTGTATCAAAGGGCACAAGCGCGCCTTCATAAACAGCCGAGAGCAGCGCTTTGGCCGCTGGATAAACGCCCATTGTCTGGCCGTGTACCATGGCTGTTGCGCCAACGAATGTCATGAAACCTGCGGGGTGATAGGGCGCGCCGCCGGGCATTTTGTAGCCCTTTGCATCCCATGGTTTGAGGATATCTGCATCCTTCGCGCCCAGAACCCATTCGCGCGCCGCAGCAACAGGATCAGCCACAACCTCATCAATGATGCCGGCGGCTTTGGCTTTGGCCGGGTTCACCATGAGGCCTTGGAGCAGATAAGAAGAGGCCGCCATCGCGCCCATTTTGCGCACCAAGCGGGTCGTGCCGCCAGAGCCGGGGAAGATGCCGACTTTGATTTCCGGCAGGCCGATTTTGGCTTTGGGATTGTCGGCGGCAAAGATGCGGTGACACGCGAGCGGCAGCTCTAGGCCAATGCCAAGCGCTGTGCCGGGCAGGGCGGCGGCGATCGGTTTGCCGCCTTTGTTGGTCTTTGGGTCCATCCCGGCGCGCTCGATTTTGCGCAGCAGATTGTGCAGCGACATCACGCCATCAAAAACGCCCTGAGCGCCATTTTCCTTCATCCCGCCAAGCACGTTGAGATCCATGCCGGCAGCAAAATCCGCTTTGCCCGAAGTGATCACCGCGCCTTTAACAGCATCGTCCGACAGGACCGTATCAATGAAACCATTGAGCGTTTCGGCGGCTTCCATTGAAAGGACGTTCATCGATTTGCCGGGGCAATCCCATGTGATGATCGCAACGCCGTCTTTGCCAAGTTCGTATGTAAATTCAGTCATTTATCTATCCTCCCGCGCTTACACACGTTCAATGATTGTGGCCGCACCCATGCCGGATGCGATGCAAAGGGTGGCAAGGCCAACCTCTTTATCCGAGCGTTCCAGCTCGTCCAGCAATGTGCCGATGATCATCGCGCCAGTCGCGCCCAATGGATGCCCCATCGCGATCGAGCCGCCGTTTACGTTGACCAAAGCGGGATCAACATCAAAGGCCTGCTGGAAGCGCAGAACCACAGATGCAAAGGCTTCATTGACCTCGAACAGATCAATATCGCCGATGGTCATGCCGTGATCTTTGAGGATCTTTTGCGTGGCCGGAACCGGGCCGGTGAGCATGATCGTTGGGTCCGTGCCGATCTTGGTCGTGGCGCGGATGCGGGCGCGTGGCTTGAGGCCATATTGCTCGCCAAACTCTTTGTTGCCGATCAGGATTGCGGCCGAGCCATCCACGATGCCAGACGAGTTGCCCGCGTGGTGGATGTGATTGATCGCTTCAAGATGCGGGTATTTCATCAGCGCGACCTTATCAAAGCCGGGCATGACTTCGCCCATGTCTTTGAAGGAAGCCTTGAGTGCGCCAAGGGTCTGCATGCTTGTGCCGGGGCGCATGTATTCATCATGGTCGAGGATCGGCAGGCCGTTTTGATCTTTGATCGCGATGATCGAGCGGGCAAAACGATTGTCTTTCCATGCGGCTTCGGCGCGGATTTGGCTTTCAACGGCGAGCGCATCTGCGTCGTCGCGGCTAAAGCCATATTCGGTTGCGATGATATCGGCCGAGATGCCTTGGGGGACGAAATAGGTTTTCATCGCCACGGTCGGATCGACAGCAATCGCTGCCCCGTCCGAGCCCATAGCAACGCGGCCCATCATCTCAACGCCGCCTGCGATATAGGCTTGGCCTGCGCCGCCTTTAACTTGGTTGGCGGCAAGGTTCACAGCTTCCATGCCCGAGGCGCAGAAACGGTTGATCGCAAGGCCGGGGATGGACTCGTCAAGATCAGAGGCGAGAACGGCTGTGCGCGCAAGACAACCGCCTTGCTCCATCACTTGGGTCACATTGCCCCAGATCACATCCTCAACAGCATGGCCGTCAAGATTGTTGCGTTCTTTCAAGGCGTTAAGGATTTGCGCCGAGAGGTTCACCGAAGTGATCTCATGCAGGGCGCCGTCTTTGCGGCCCTTGCCACGCGGCGAGCGCACAGCGTCGTAGATATATGCGTCAGTCATATTGGTCTCCTTCAATCCGCTTTGCGCGGCATCAAATCATAGGGGTGTTTCCAACCGGGGAGCTCGGAAATATGGGTGAGCCAGCGGTCGATATTGGGGAGTTCTGCGCGCTCAAAGCCGAAGGGCTCTGGGTAATAGAGGTAGCCGCAGCAGGAGAAATCGGCGTTGGTCGGGCCGTCGCCAACGAGCCAATCGCGGCCCTCAAGGGCGGCGTTGAGGGTTTTGAAAGCGGCGTTCAGTCGTGCGGTGTTAAAGCCGATCACTTCTTGGGGGCGTTTTTCTTCGGGCAGGAAATTCATCAAAAAGCGCTGGAGGCCGGCCATCGAGGACATCTTGTGATTGTCCCAGAACTGCCAGCGCTGCACGTCGCGCTGCTCTTGCGCCGTTGCGCCGCCAAATTTGCCGGATTTCTCGGAGATATAGTTCTGCATCACGCCGGATTGAGTGATGGTCACATCGCCATCAATCAGCACAGGCACTTCGCCCATATTGTTCATCGCGCGAAACTCGGGCGTGCGGTTTTCGCCTTTGAAGAAGTTGACGAATTGCGGCTTCCAATCGAGGCCGGATAGCGAAAGCGGTAGTGCGGCTTTGTAAGCGTTGCCGCTTTCCCCGAAGCATAACAGAGTGATGGTCATTGGTTGCCCTCCCGTGCGAACCTTGAGCGCTGGGGGTTTCACACCCCCAGACCCCCGTGGAGTATTTCGGCCAAGAAAAAATGTAGCTGCTTACCTTTCGTTAAGGTTAATGCGGCTAGCTTTATCGGGCGGAACAGGCCGGAGGGCCGATGGCCGCCCAAGGAAAAGTCGCCCTGGCTGGCGGTGATAAACCCTTTGTTGTGCGTGGCACTTCGGGGTCGGGGCGCATATTTTTTCTTGGCGAAAATACTCAAAGAGCTTGGCCGCCTATATCGGCGCGGTTTGTTGGCTCTTTGGTGGTTAGGTCTGGTCTATTTTTTCCTCTTATCAAGCTCAGCGTTAAACAGGCGCAGGCGGTGGGTTAGGTTGTCTTCGTCGATCACCGAATTGAAGTTTTCGAACAGAAAAGAGAGCGCTTCGCCTTCGTCCAGTCCGGCCTCGTTTGCGAATGATTTGAGGCGACGATAGCCGTCTTCTGTCATCGCTGCAGGAAAACGCCGCGTCAGACGAAATCTTTTGGCCATGTTCTTCTCCGGGTGATTAAATTGCGGACATGCGAGGCGTTTGGCGGGGCAGGGTGCGCCGTTTTGGGCCTGCGGTTTTGCAATAGTGTGCGCTGCGCGATCCTTTGCTGCAACCCATCACTTGCGTAGCGGGCTGCCCATCAGCAAAGGATCGCGCGGCGCGGGAGTTGCGCCACCCCGTTTGCCGCGCCCCAGCTCTAGCGAGGTTGAGTTTGGCAGGGCGAGCATCCGTGAGTGGCTCCCAGTATTGCGATCCGCAAAGTCGCCGCTTGGCTTAAAAGGCTTCTGCTTTCAATGCCATAACGGTTTCGTCGCCGGATTGGATGCGGGCCAGATGGGTTGAAGCCATCGGCATCCAGCGCGCCATGTAAAAGCGCCCTGTGGCCAGCTTGGTTTCGTGGAATTCTGGATCAGATGTGCCCTCTGCCAGTGCTTTGAGCGAGGCGCGCGCCATACGGGCCCACATATAGCCAAGGCAGACATGGCCAAAGAGGTGCATGAAATCATACGACCCTGCCAGCGCCACGTTTGGATTTTTCATGCCGTTTTGCATGAAGAACATCATCGCGGTTTGCAGATCTTTTGAGGCAGATTTGAGCGGCTTGATGAAAGGCTCCATGCCTTCAATTTCGCTGCTTTCTTTGAGGTAGTTTTTCACCATCTCAAAGAAGGCCATCGCAGGCTTGCCGCCCTCGGCTGCCAATTTACGGCCAACCAGATCAAGCGCTTGAACGCCGTTTGCGCCCTCGTAGATCATCGTGATGCGCGCGTCGCGGGTAAATTGCGACATGCCGTGCTCTTCGATATAGCCGTGGCCGCCGTAGACCTGTTGGGCCTGAACGGTCGCGTTGTAACCCATATCGGTGATGAAGCCTTTCATCACAGGGGTCATCAGCGAGATAAGCCCATCGGCCTCTTTGTCGCCGGCGCGGTGGGCTTGGTCGATCAGATTTGCGCCCCAGAACATGAAGGCGCGCGCGCCCTCGATAAAGCTCTTTTGCTCCATCAGATTGCGGCGAATATCGGGGTGAACGATCAGCGGATCAGCCGGAAGATCGGGGGCCTCAACGCCGGTTACAGCGCGCCCCTGAAGGCGATCTTTTGCATAGATAACAGCGTTTTGGTAGGCGGCGACAGCTTGCGAAAGCCCCTGCATGCCAACGCCGATACGCGCCTCGTTCATCATGGTGAACATCGCGCGCATGCCTTTGTGCTCGTCGCCGATGAGATAGCCGATGGCTTCATCATAGTTGAGAACGCAGGTCGAATTGCCGTGGATGCCCATTTTCTCTTCAATCGAGCCAACGGAAACGCCATTGCGCTCGCCAAGCGAGCCATCTTCATTGACGAGGAATTTGGGCACGATAAACAGCGAAACGCCTTTGATCCCGGCAGGGCCGCCAGGAATTTTTGCCAAAACAAGGTGGATCACATTGTCGGACATGTCGTGATCACCGGCCGAGATGAAAATCTTCTGGCCGGAAACTTTGAAGGAGCCGTCGCCCTGTGGCTCTGCTTTGGTGCGCATCAGGCCCAGATCGGTCCCGCAATGGGGCTCCGTCAGGTTCATTGTGCCTGTCCATTCGCAAGAGGTCATCTTGGGAAGGTAGGTTTGTTTTTGCGCGTCTGTGCCGTGGGCGCGGATCGCAGAGGCGGCGCCATGTGTGAGGCCGGGATACATCATCAAGGCTTGGTTGGCCGAGGAGAACATCTCGCCCACAGCCGTTCCGATGATATAGGGCATGTTCTGGCCGCCGTATTCTTCGGCCATGTCGATGCCTGTCCAGCCGCCTTCGCGGAATTGGTCAAAGGCCGCCTTAAAGCCTGTCGGAGTGTAAACAACTCCGTTTTCAAGGCGGCACCCTTCTTGGTCACCAACGATATTGAGTGGTGCGAGAACTTCAGAGGCAATCTTGCCGGCTTCCACAAGGATAGCGGAGGTAAAATCGCTATCGAGATCTCCGTAGCCTTCGATATTGGCTGCGGAAATATTCAGGACGTCGTGCAGGATATACTGCATGTCGTCGATTGGCGCCGTGTAAGTTGGCATCTGGTCGTCTCCCTAAGTCACTATTGCCTGCTGGTCTCAGCCGGCTTTACGTTGGTTTTGCCCCGCGCTGAGCTTGGATGCGCCCCATGTAAGCTGACCTTCCAGCTCATCAATCGCCACATTCAATTCATCGCGCTGCGCGATCATTTCACCTAGCCGAACCCGACCCAAAGCAACGGTTTCACGAAGCTGCGTTTGGCCCTGATCTCCCATATCGTAGAGATCGAGAAGCTGGCGGATATCCTCCAGCGAAAAACCAAAGCGCTTGCCGCGCAGGATCAGTTTAAGACGCGCACGGTCCCGATTGGTAAACAGCCGTTTTTGGCCTTCACGAATGGGAAAGAGCAGTTCTTTCGCCTCATAAAAACGCAAAGTACGGGCTGTCACTTGGAACAAGTCGCACATCTCTCGGATAGTCATTACCTTATCAGTCAACATTTAAAGCACCTCAGGTTATCCACACACCCAGTCTGTGTGTGCGGCTGAATTGCTCATTGCCCCTCATTTCTACAAGAGATGTTGACCTCTACGTAATCGAAACGCGACGTCATTTACCGATCGGTAAAATTTTCGCAAATATTCCCTAGCGGAATGCGCAATTTCCTTAGGCCAAAGCGGTTTGGATAACTTTTTGAGTAGGGGGGAATGGGGGGCGATTTTTCCCCTCTGACGCTAGGTTATATTACTTGGAAACGTCGTCGCGCAGCTTAATCAGCTCTTCGATGGATGCGGTGAGCTCGTCGCGCTGGGCGGTCAGCTGCTCGATTTGCCGAGTGGCGTTTTGAACCCAGGTTTGCATCTGAACGTCTGTGCCATCGGTTTCATACATTTCGAGCCATTGGCGGATCTCTTCGAGCGAGAAGCCAAAACGGCGGCCGCGCAGGATCAGCGTCATGCGGGCGATTTCGCGGCTGGTATAAAAGCGTGATCTGCCCTCTTTATCAGGGGTCAGCAACTCAATGTATTCATAGTAGCGCAGGGTGCGCGGCGTAACATCGAACTTGGAACACATTTCCTTGAAAGACAGGCGTGGCTCATTCATCTGCGAAGGCTCTCCTCTATCGCACCTCCCAGACTAGACCAGCGCGCAAGCCAGTGCAATTCCGTTTGGTCAGCTTAGAGAGGATAGCTTTAGAAAAGCTTGGGAGGTTGGCTTAGTTTAGAAAGCCCGGCGCAAAGAGATAAAACGCATAGGCCACAATCAAAGCCGGGATCGCCGAATAGGCCGTTGCCATAAAGGCGGCGCGCGGCGAAAGCGCAATCGCCGGGAATAGCGCATCCCCATCGTTGGAGATCGCATTGCCCAAGAGCGCGGCAAAGGGCACGATTCCATTAATATAGAGCGTGGCGACCAAAACCTGCGGCCCACAGCCCGGAATAAAGCCAACCACAATCGCAATCAGCGGCACAATCGGCCCCACAGAAGCAAAGGCGGCGCGCAGATCAAGGCCCGCAAAGGTCGCGGCATAATCATAGGCAAGGTAGGCGCCGATCACCCAGACAGAGATAAACGCCGTTTCTTCGGCCATGCGGGTTACGGGCGCATCTTTGCTGTTGGTCATGGCCGTGAGGGGCGAGGTCGCCCAAATCGCCAGCCCAAGCGCCGTTCCGGCAAGTGCTATATAGAGAACGGGTATGCCAAGGATCGTGGTGATCTCAACCTGTCCGATTTGCGCCGCCCCAACGATCAGGGCAGGTGCCGCAAGGCCAAGGTATGCCAAATCGCGCAGGCGGATCCGGCCCAAAAGCGGCGCGGTTTCGCAATGTTGGCTGATTTCGCTGCGGTATTCGGTCTTTACGAAGCGATCAATCAGCCAGCCCGATGTAATGCCCACAACAAAAGAGAGCGGCAAAACCACCATCGCTGCATCCGGGCGCGTGGCGATCAAAAGGAAGGCTGCATCGCCCATTGTCGCTGTCAGCGTGGCAACAACCGCGCCAAAGCCGACATTGCCCGAGGCATAGGCCGCCACAACAACAACCGCGCCGCCGCAGCCCGGCGTTGCGCCCAAAAGCGCGGCCATGGGAACTTGCCAGCCCTTTGCGCCCTTTAGTGAGGTGCCGATATCAAAGCGAAAAAGCCGCTCTGCCCCGTAAAAGAGCAAAAGCGTTGCCGCAACAAAGACCGAGACCTGCACATAGGCGTCCATCATCAGGCTGCGCGTCAGCTCGCCCAATGTGCCCGGCGCAATCGCCAGCAGCAAAAGCGCCATCGCCACGGCAAAGCGTTTGGGGCGAAACGGGCCAAGCCCGCGCGCTGGCAGGTGTTGGCTCACAAGTAGGGTCTGGCCGAGCGACATATGCGTTCCTTTGTGCTGTGCATTCTCGGCCTGTGCGGCGCTAGTTGCACTTGCGAATTATTCTCAATTGAGGAAGATAGCCCTTGCAGGCACAATTGCAAGGGCCAATAAAAAGGGATCAGCAAATCTGGGCTCAGTGGTGCAGATAGATGCAGATCAGATACAATCTTGGGCAAAGGCCGCCAAATGGAAGAAGAAAAAACCCTCAAATGGGCGCGCATGTTTGTTGAAGCATTGCCGCTTGCAGGCGCGATTGGGATCGAACCTGTCAGCATGGGCGACGGGCATTCCGAATTTCGCCTGCCCTACCGCGAAGATCTGATCGGCGATCCGGAAACCGGCGTTTTGCACGGCGGGGTCGTCTCGGCCTTGATGGATACCTGCGGCGGCGCGGCGGTTGCCTCGCACCGCGAAGGGACGGGCGGCACCGCGACGCTTGATCTGCGCATTGATTACATGCGCCCCGCCACGCCGGGCCAAACGATCACCGCCAAAGCCGAATGCTATCACGTTACCCGCTCGGTCGCCTTTGTGCGCGCAACGGCGATGGACGAAGACACTGCGCGCCCCGTGGCCACAGCCACCGGCGCATTTACCTTTAAGAGGCGCATATGAGAGCGAAACCAGACCCCGTTCAAATCGTGAAACAGCGCCGCGATGGCGCGCTTGCAGCCCTTGCAGGCGGCGTGCCCTATATCGGCTTTCTGGGCATCCAGTTTGAGCGTCACGGCGATGAGCTGACGGCCGTTCTGCCCTTCAAAGAGATGCTCATCGGCAATCCGGTTCTGCCGGCGATGCACGGCGGGGTCACGGCCTCGTTTCTTGAGATCGCCGCGATCATCGAGCTGAGCTGGAGCAACCTTTGGGAAGATCTTGAAACGGGCAAGCTTGATGCCACCGCGATTGATCGTTCGCACCTGCCGCGCTTTCCAAAAACAATTGATTTTACAATAGATTACCTGCGAACAGGCCTGCCACGCGATGCCTATGCGCGCGCCCGCGTCAATCGCTCTGGGCGCCGCTACGCCAGTGTCCAGGTCGAGGCATGGCAGGACAATCGCAGCCGTCCCTTTGCCCAAGCCACGGGGCATTTCTTAATGCCGCCATTGCGCGAAGAGCCCTCTGAACCGCCCGTTTCAGACGCGTCAACAGGCTAAAAGATGACGCGCGCCGCGCCAGATCGCCTGACCAACCGGCGCGTCCTGAAAATCGCGATTCCCATCGTTTTGTCCAATGCCACGGTGCCGATTTTGGGCGCGGTGGATACCGGCGTTGTTGGGCAAATGGGGCTGGCCGCACCGATTGGCGCGGTTGGGATTGGCGCGGTGATCTTAACGGCTGTCTATTGGATTTTCGGCTTCCTGCGCATGGGCACAACGGGGCTGGTTTCCCAAGCCGAGGGCGCGGGCGATCAAGGCGAAGTTAGCGCGATGCTGACGCGGGTTTTGATCATTGGCGCGGCGGCGGGTGTTGCGCTTATCTTGCTTCAGCCGCTTGTCTTTGCGCTTGGTTTCTGGCTCTCGCCTGCCTCGCCTGAGGTCGAGGGATTGGCGCGCGACTACATGCGCATTCGCATCTTTTCCGCCCCCGCGGCCATCGCGATTTACGGTGCAACCGGCTGGCTCATTGCGCGCGAACAAACCCGCGCGGTTTTGGTGCTGCAACTGTGGATGAACGGGCTCAATATTGGGCTCGATCTGCTGTTTGTGCTGGGGTTTGCTTGGGGTGTTTCGGGCGTTGCTTTGGCGACGGTGATTGCCGAATGGGGCGGGCTGGCGCTGGCGATTTTCATGTGCCGCGCGGCTTTTGCGCATGCGGCTTGGCGCAGCTGGGCGCGGGTTTTTGATCGTCTCAGGTTGATCCGCATGGCCAAGGTAAACAGCGATATCCTGATCCGCAGCCTGCTTTTGCAATCGATCATCCTATCTTTCGTGATGTTCGGCGCGCGCTTTGGCGATGTGACATTGGCGGCCAACCAAGTCTTGTTGCAATTCCTCTCGATCACCGCTTTTGCGCTCGATGGTTTTGCCTTTGCCGCCGAGGCGCTGGTCGGCCAAGCGATGGGCGCGCGGGCGCGATCTGCCTTGCGCCAAGCGGCAATACTGGTCAGCCTTTGGGCCTACGGCGGCGCGCTTGTTTTGGCGCTCGCTTTTGCGGGTTTTGGCGGCGGGATCATCGACATCATGACAACCGCGCCAGAGGTGCGCGAGACGGCGCGCCTATTCCTGCCCTATATGGTCGCCGCGCCAATTCTCGGCGTTGGCGCTTGGATGCTGGACGGGATTTTTATCGGCGCGACCCGCTCAGCTGATATGCGCAATATGATGGCGATTTCGGTGCTGATCTACGGTGCGGCGCTGGCAATTTTGATGCCGCTTTTGGGCAATCATGGTATCTGGGTCGCGCTGCTGATTTCATACCTTGCGCGCGGTGCCACGCTGGCCGCGCGTTACCCTGCGCTTGAGGCCGAGATCGCGGAAGAGAATGGGGCCAAAAACGGGGCTGAAACCATATAAGATTTTAAAATAGCGGTTCAGAATTCTTTAAAGAATTGCAAAAACAGCCTCGGGCGGGCGGCCAATCGCCGCTTGGGTATCGGTGATCAGGATGGGCCGCTCAATCAGCGCGGGATTGCTCACCATCGCCTTGATCAGCGTTTCTTCATCGCTTTGCGCGCTCAATCCGGCCTCTTTAAACGCGACCTCTTTGGGGCGCATCATCTCGATGGCTGGCCCGCCGAGTTTGGCCAAAACGGCGCGGATTTCGGCCTCATTTGGGGGCTCTTGCATATAGATGCGCAGCTTGGGTGAGACGTCATTTTTGTCAAGCAAAGCAAGGGTTTGGCGCGATTTTGAGCAGCGCGGATTGTGCCAGAGAGTCAAAGCCATGTGTCGCGTTCCTTGCCAACGGCCTCGGCCACATTGGCATAGCCATCACGGGCCAAAAGCCCGTCTAGGTCTTGCGCTATTTTCGGGGCAAGGGAAAGCCCTTCAAAAACAAGAGCGGAATACAGCTGAACCGCGCTCGCCCCCGCTTTGATCTTGGCGTAAGCCTGTTCCGCAGAGCCGATCCCGCCAACCCCGATGAGCGGCAATTTCCCGTCTAACACCTTGGAAAGTTTGGCTAAAACACGGGTTGAGCGTTCAAACAACGGCGCCCCAGAAAGCCCGCCCGCCTCGCTTGCATGCGGCCCGGTCAGCCCTTCGCGCGACAGCGTTGTGTTGGTTGCGATGATCGCATCCAAGCCCGATTTAATCGCGACCTGTGCGATTTCGCCGATCTCCTCATCGCTCAAATCCGGCGCGATTTTGAGGAAGACGGGCACGCGGCGCGACAAGGTTTCGCGCGCCTCCATCACACCGTTTAGCAGCGCTTCAAGGGCGGCCGCGCCTTGCAGATCGCGCAGGCGTTCCGTGTTGGGCGAGGAGACATTTACCGTAGCAAAATCAACATCTTCGCCACAGTGACGCATGACGCGGGCGAAGTCTGCGGCGCGATCTTTTGAGCTTTTGTTGGCGCCAAGGTTCAGCCCGACAGGGATCGCTCGATCCAGATGTTTGAGCCGCGCGCCAATGGCCACCATACCGTCGTTGTTAAAGCCAAAGCGGTTGATCACGGCGCGCTGTTCGGTCAGGCGAAATAGGCGCGGGCGCGGGTTGCCGGGTTGGGGCAGGGGCGTCGCCGCGCCGATCTCAAGAAAGCCAAATCCGGCGCGCATCAAAGGGGCGACGGCGGTCGCGCCTTTGTCAAAGCCCGCCGCAAGGCCGATCGGGTTTGGCAGGTTTATTCCTGCAATTTCAGTAGCTAAGCGGGGCGTTGTGACCAATCCGGGCAAGGGCGCGAGGCCCATTTGCAGCGCGGTGAGCGCCAGGTGATGCGCCTGTTCTGGATCGATTTTGCGCAACAGCGGCATGCCGATTTGCTCTAGAAATGCCTTCATGAGAGGACCCCTTGGGGAAAGTCATGGCCCGCGCCCTTGCTTGGCAATGGTTTGGCCCAGAGAACATCTTTGGCCTCAAGCGGGCGAAACAGATGAGGAAACAATGCGCCGCCGCGCGATGGTTCCCATTTGAGCGCGTCGCCCAGATCATCGGCCTCAATTGCCAGAAGCATCAAGCCCTCAACCCCGGCGAAATATTTTGCTGCCGTTTCAGCGACTTGCGCGCCGGTTGAGATATGGATGTAGCCATCAGCCAGATCAATGGGCGCGCCATTGCTGATGCCAGCGGCGACAAAGGCGGCGTATTCTTCGCTGCGGAATATTTTATAAATCAACATGCCCCTCACATGCCCTCTGCCTTAAAATTGGTCAAGTCGCAGGCGTCATATCGCCGTTACTTAGGCGCAATAGGCCTGCGCATACGATAGGGCTTTGACTCTTTGGTCAAGGCTCGCCAAGCTGTCGATATTCACCATGTTAAGGGGGGCTAAAAATGCTCACACGTATTCTTACAACAACGGCCGCACTGGCGCTGAGTGCTGGCGCTGCGTCTGCCGATTATTCGCTAACCATCCTGCATACAAACGATTTCCACGCGCGTTTTGAACCGATTTCCAAGTATGATTCCCCGTGTTCCGCCGAGGACAACACCGAGGGCAAGTGCTTTGGCGGTACCGCGCGCTTGGTGACGGCCATTGAAGAGGCGCGCAAGCGCTCGAACAATTCGATTCTCGTTGATGGGGGCGATCAGTTCCAAGGCACGCTGTTTTACACCTATTATAAGGGTAAACTTGCCGCCGAGATGATGAATAAGCTTGGCTATGCGGGCATGACCGTCGGCAACCACGAATTTGATGATGGCCCCGAAGTTCTTAAGGGTTTTGTCGACGCCGTTGATTTCCCGATCCTGATGTCCAACGCGGATATCTCCGGCGAGCCGCTGCTTGCTGGTGCGATCCAGAAATCCACAGTGATCGAGCAAGGCGGCGAAAAAATCGGGCTGATCGGCCTGACGCCGCAAGACACAGATGAGCTGGCATCCCCCGGCGACAATGTGATTTTCACCGATCCTTCCGAGGCCGTTCAAGGCGAAGTTGATAAGCTTACCGCAATGGGCGTGAACAAAATTATCGTTCTGTCGCACTCGGGTTATGGCGTCGATCAAGCCGTTGCGGCCAATACAACCGGCGTTGACGTGATCGTTGGCGGCCACACCAACACATTGCTTTCAAACACAAATGATCGTGCTGAGGGCGCTTATCCAACGATGGTTGGCGATACAGCGATCGTTTCGGCCTATGCTTACGGCAAATATCTTGGCGAGCTGAACGTGACCTTCAACGATGAGGGCGTGATCACCGAGGCCAAGGGCGAGCCGATCATCATGGACGGCGCCGTTGCTGAGGATGGCGCGACCAAAGAGCGGATTGCAGAGGCCGCTAAACCACTTGAAGAAGTGCGCAACAAGATTGTTGCTGAAGCCGGTGAAGCGATTGAAGGCGATCGCGCTGTTTGCCGGATCATGGAATGCACCATGGGCAATCTCGTGGCTGACGCGATGCTTGATCGCGTTAAGGATCAGGGCGTTTCGATTGCGATTGCAAACTCGGGCGGCCTTCGTTCCAGCATTGATGCAGGGCCGGTCACAATGGGCGAAGTGCTCACTGTTTTGCCATTCCAAAACACGCTTTCAACCTTTGAGGTTTCCGGCGCTGTTGTGATCGAAGCGCTTGAGAATGGCGTGAGCCAGATCGAGGAAGTTGCGGGCCGTTTTCCACAGGTTGCGGGTCTGAAATTTGCTGTTGATCAGAAAATGGAAGTTGGCAGCCGCGTCTCTGATGTGATGGTTGCTGAGGGCGATAGCTTTGTGCCAATCGATCCGGCCAAAACCTATGTGCTCGTGTCCAACAACTATGTGCGCAATGGCGGCGACGGCTATTCGATGTTTAAAACGGCCGCGAATGCTTATGATTTCGGCCCAGATTTGGCGGATGTCACGGCCGAATACCTTGCCGCAAAAGGCCCCTATGCGCCTTACATGGACGGTCGCATCACCATCAAGTAAGCCGCTTGGGCACGCTTGAATGCGAAGATTTTGTCAAAGGGCGCGCTGTAAGGTGCGCCCTTTTTCTTTGGCGTTGCGCGGGCGAAGGGGCGCGCTAAACTTGGCCCATGTGTGGACGTATGGCCGTAACCCTTCCCAATGATGCAATGGCGCAGCTTTTTGCGGCAGCGCCTGCCAATGATTTGCCGC
This sequence comes from Halocynthiibacter sp., assembly GCA_047631555.1. Taxonomy (GTDB): domain Bacteria; phylum Pseudomonadota; class Alphaproteobacteria; order Rhodobacterales; family Rhodobacteraceae; genus JBLHZY01. Next base: position 913,662 of record JBLHZY010000002.1, read on the forward strand.
AGGGGCCGAATTTCAATGTTTGCCCGACGGATCAGATTGCCGTTGTGACGGCGGATGAGGCGGGGCGAAAACTGCGGGCGATGCGCTGGGGATTTATTCCGCACTGGTACAAAACGCCAGGCGATGGCCCCTTGCTGATCAACGCGCGTGGCGAGACGATTTCGCAAAAGCCCGCCTTTGCCGAGGCCTGTCAAACCCGGCGCTGTTTGATCCCGGCCAGCGGTTTTTATGAGTGGACCAAAACGCCCGAAGGCGCGCGTTTGCCCTGGTATATTTCGGCCTCGGATGGCGCGCCTTTGGTGATGGCCGGGGTTTGGCAAGCATGGGATAAGGGCGATGTGCCGCTGATCACATGCGCGGTTGTGACCACGGCGGCCAACGCGCAGATGAGCACCATTCACAAGCGGATGCCTGTGCTTTTGAAGCCCTCAGAGTGGGGCAAATGGCTTGGTGAAGAGGGCAAGGGCGCGGCGACATTGATGCGCGCACCTGAGGCGGATTTTCTGCGGTTTCATCGCGTTGATCCGGCGGTCAATTCCAATCGCGCCGCGGGCGCCCAACTGATTGAACCGATTGAGTAAACGGCCCAAAGCACGATGCCTTGGGCCGCTTGGTTTTAGTTCTCGGTGATCGACCAGCCGCCATCTATGATCAGCGTTTGGCCGGTTGTCCAAGCGCCTGCGCGCGAGGCAAAAAACAGCGCCGCCCCGGCAATATCATCGGGCTCGCCCAAGCGTTTGAGCGCATAAGAGGCGGCAGATTTTTTGGCGCGCTCTTCGTCTTCCCATAGGGCCTTGGCGAAGTTGGTTTTGACAACCGCAGGCGCGATGCCGTTCACGCGGATGTTGTCTTCGCCGTAAGCGGCGGCGAGATTGCGCACGATTTGCGTATCGGCCGCCTTGGTCACCGCATAGATCCCAAGCATTTTGGAACCCTTAAACGCCGCGATTGACGAGATGATCACAATCGCCCCGTCTTTCTTCTTTTGCATGCCCGGAACGACATGTTTGCACAGGCGCATATTGGCGCGAATGTTGATGCGGATCGTGCGATCAAAGGCATCATCCGGCGTATCCAAGAACGGCCCCATATAGGGATTTACGGCCGCGTTGCAGACCAGAATATCAATCGGCCCGAGCTGCTTTTGTGTCTCAGTCACGAGGTTATCAAGCTGATCGTCATGGCCGATATTGGCCGGGATCGCGACAGCTTTTCCGCCGCCTTTGGCATTGATTTCTGCCGCGACTTCATCGCAAAGCTCGGCGCCGCGCGATGAAATAACAACATTAGCGCCGCGGGCGGCAAAATGTTCGGCGATGGCTTTGCCGATGCCTTTGGTTGAGCCGGTGATTAGGGCGGTTTTACCCGTTAGATCAAAGAGATCCATGGTGCTTACTCCTCAGAAACACGTACGATTTGTTTGCCAATGTTGCGGCCTTTGAGCAGGCCCTGAAAGGCTGCGGGGGCGTTTTCAAGACCATCGGCAACATCCTCAAGATAGGCGATTTCGCCGCTGGCGATCTTGGGCGCAACTTCGCGAATGAAATCGCCAAACAGGTGCACGTGATCGTTTTGCAGCAGGCCAAAAATTTGCAGGCGTTTGACCAAAACATTGCGCCAGAATTGTTGCAGCGGCATGGAGCCGGTCTCATCCGTGGCGCCGGAATACCACGCGATCATGCCGCAAACGATGATGCGTCCTGCAAGGTTCATCAGGGGCAAAACGCCGCCCAATGTGGGGCCGCCGACGTTTTCGAAATAGACGTCGATGCCTTTGGGGCATTCGGCGCGCAGAGCTTCGCGCATCTCTTTGGCCGTGCCATACGCGCGGTGATCGATACAGGCGTCAAAGCCGAATTTTTCGACCGCGATTTTGCATTTTTCCGGCCCGCCAGCAACGCCAACAACCCGTGCGCCGCGCGCTTTTGCCAACTGCCCAACCATCGAGCCAACCGGCCCTGTGGCCGCACCAACAACCAAAGTTTCGCCCTCTTTGATGCTGCCAAAGGCCGTCACGCCCGCGTAAGCCGTAAAGCCGGGCATGCCGAGCACGCCAAGGGCGGTATCCATCGGCACGGAGCGATCAAGCTTGCGCAGCGCTTTGCCTTTTACGATCCCGTGGCTGGCCCATCCGAGCATGCCAAACACACCGTCGCCGACCGCGAATTTGGGATCATTGCTGGCCTCAACGATGCCAACAGTGCCGCCTTCCATTGTGTCCCCAATCTGAACCGGATCGGCGTAGCTTTTCACATCATCCATGCGCCCACGCATATAAGGATCAAGTGAAAGGCCGGTCACACGCACCAATACTTCGCCCTCTCCCGGTGCGCCCAATTCGGCGCTTTCAAGGCGGAAATCTTCAGCAACTGGATCGCCCGAGGGGCGGCGCGCTAAAACGACACGATTCATCTTGGTAGTCATACGAATTCTCCCGTAACGTAGGGTCGGATCAAATTTCCGACTGGAAGATAATCGGATTTGAAACTAGGTTTCGCAAGGTAAAACTGAGCGCCGACTTTTGGCGCCACTGCATAACGTTAGGGGAGGAACTCTATGCAAGGTCTCATGATGAACCGTCCGCTGTTGATCAGCGATATTCTCACGTATGCGGCAGAAGCGCACCCGAATGGGCGGATCGTTTCGGTTCGCACGGAAGGCGATATTCACCGCACCACATATGCCCAAACCGCAAAGCGCGTCGCACAGCTTGGCCATGCGCTTCAGGCCAAGGGTATTAAGCTTGGTGACCGGGTCGCGACGCTGGCTTGGAACGGCTATCGCCACTTTGAGCTCTATTACGCGATCTCGGGGATTGGTGCGGTTTGTCATACGATCAACCCGCGTCTTTCGGTCGAGCAATTGATCTATATCGTCAACCACGCCGAAGATAAGATGATCTTTGTGGATACGACATTTGTGCCTTTGTTAGAGGCGGTTAAGGACCATCTCCCCGCCGATCTGACCTATGTTGTTATGACCGATCGCGCCCATATGCCCGAGACGACTTTGCCGGGCGTTTTGTGCTATGAAGAGCTGCTCGAGGGCCAGCCAGAGAGCATTGATTGGCCTGAGTTTGACGAGAATACCGCCTCTGGCCTTTGCTATACATCTGGCACGACGGGCAATCCAAAGGGCGCGCTTTATTCCAACCGCTCGACTGTTTTGCACGCGTTGATGACCTCACTTTTGCATCCGGGCACCTTCTTTGAGGGCAGCAGCGTTTTGCCGGTTGTGCCGCTGTTTCACGTCAATGCTTGGGGCCTGCCTTACGGCGCGCCGCTTGCCGGCGTTGATATTATCTTCCCTGGCGGCGCGCTTGATGGGGCCTCTATTTTCAAGCTGATGGATGACGAGAAAGTCATTTCCGCTTGGGGCGTTCCGACGGTTTGGATGGGCCTGCTTGGCGAGATCAAAAACCAAGGTCGCAAGCCCGAGGGTTTTGCTGAGATGATCGTGGGCGGCTCGGCCGCGCCGAAGATCCAGATCGAGGCGTTTGAGGGCATGGGCGTAACCGTTTGCCATGCTTGGGGCATGACGGAAATGAGCCCGGTTGGCACGCATGGCAATATGCCGCGCGAGCTGAAAGGCAAGCCATTGTCAGAAACTCTGGGCGTTAAGATGCGCCAAGGGCGGCGGGTCTTCGGCGTTGAGCTGAAGCTTGTCGATGATGAGGGCAACACGCTGCCCCAAGATGGCAAAGCAGCGGGCGAACTTTATGTGCGCGGCAATGCGGTCGTGTCTGGCTACTTTAAGAACGAAGAGGCCACGGCCAAAGCGCTTGATGCAGACGGCTGGTTTGGCACGGGCGATATCGCGTCGATTGATCCGCGCGGCTTCTTGACCATTCAGGATCGCGCCAAGGACTTGATCAAATCGGGCGGGGAATGGATTTCCTCGATCGATCTGGAAAACTGCGTGATTTCGCACCCCGCCATTGCCAATTGCGCGGTGATTGGCCTGCCGCATCCCAAATGGGATGAGCGGCCTTTCCTTGTGGCGATTGCCGCACCGGGGGCAGAGAAGCCATCATTGGAAGAGCTTCACGCGCATATGTCCGAGCATTTTGCCAAGTGGCAATTGCCTGATGATGTTGCTTGGGTTGATGAGCTGCCGATGACTGCGACAGGCAAGGTCTCCAAGCTGCATCTGCGCCAGAAATTTGAGGGGCATGTGCTCGATTGATCTAAGGGTCAGCCAAAGAATTGAGGGAAGGGGCGCGCTTTAGAGCGCGCCCTTTTTCGTTGGCTGTCTGGGATAAAGGGGCGCAAAAGAAAAGGCCCCGCTGCTGCCAGCGGGGCCTTTCAAATTTTGCTCGCTTAAGTGGGCTTAAACTTCAAGCCACTCAGCGCGGACATCATCACGGGTTTTGAAATCCTCTGGCGTGCCGCCATAAACGATTTCGCCGTGGCCCATAACATAGACCCGGTCCGCGATGCGCAGAGCAATCGAAAGCTTCTGCTCAACCAGCAAGATCGAGACGCCCGCTTTGGCGATTTCCGCAATCATATCACCCACTTGGTGAACAATCTTAGGCGCGAGGCCCTCGGTTGGCTCATCAATGATGATCAGATCAGGATCGCCCATCAGCGTGCGACACATGGTCAGCATCTGCTTTTCCCCGCCCGAAAGAACACCGGCAGAGTTGTCGGCGCGCTCTTTAAGGTTGGGGAACATATCCAGCATCTGCTCGATCGTCCATTTGCCCGGTTTCTTCATGTCCTTGATACCGAGCATCAAGTTCTGGCGCACGGACAAGTTAGGGAAGATATCGCGGCTTTCTGGTACATATCCAAGGCCGAGACGGGCGATCTTATGGCTTTCCAGCCCGCCGATCTCTTGGCCTTTGAATTTGACCGATCCCACGGGGGCAACTTCGCCCATGATCGCTTTGGCAGTGGTCGAGCGACCAACACCATTGCGGCCCAAAAGGGCAATCACTTCGCCGGGCATGATTTCCATGTTTACGCCGCGCAGAACGTGGCTTTTCCCATAGAAAGCATTGAGATCAGTGACCGAAAGCATTGGCTCTACAGCTGTTGCGTTGCTCATGCTGCGTCTCCTCCCTCAATAGCGTCGGCTTCATCGCCCAAGTAAGCCTCGCGAACGCGTGGATCACCACGAATTTCCGAGGGCGCACCCGTTGCGATGATCTCGCCGTAAACGAGCACAGAGATACGATCCGCAAGCCCGAAGACCACGCCCATATCATGCTCAACGATCAGCAGGGTTTTGCCTTCTGTGGCCTTTTCGATCAGAGCAACCGCGCGCGCTGTCTCAGAGTGAGACATGCCCGCTGTTGGTTCATCAAGAAGGATCACATCGGCGCCGCCAGCAATCGTTACCGCGATTTCCAACGTGCGCTGATCTGCGTAGGGCAGAAGCGCTGCTGGCAGGTTGGCCTTATCGATCAGGCCAACGCTTTCGAGGATATCCGCCGTTTTCTCGGAGACTTCCTTCAACTTACCGATATTGCGCAAGAAGCTGTAACCGTAGCCCATCGAGTAGAGCACGCCACAGCGCACGTTTTCGCGCACAGTCATGTTGGAGAAAATGTTCGAGACTTGGAAGCTGCGCGAAAGGCCCATGCGATTGATCTGATATGGCTTGCGCCCAGAAATAATCGCGCCGTTCAGCGCCACTTCCCCATCGCTCAGGGAATAGAGCCCTGAGATCAGGTTGAACAGTGTCGATTTACCGGCCCCGTTGGGACCGATGATTGCATGGCGTTCGCCTTTTTTGATCTCAAGGTCTACGCCTTGGATGATCTTGGCTGGGCCAAAGTTTTTGCGCACATTGCGCAGAGTGAGTGCAGGTGTCGTCATGACTTATGCCTCCTCGCTAAGTTTGGCCATATGGCGCACAAGGACGATCCCGATAGCCATTGGGAACAACGAGAGAATCCACGTCAGAGGATTGCTCATTTTGAGATGCACCAACCCGAAGGGTTCGAACACTTCACCAAAGCCATTGGATGCCAGAACAGCACTTTCAACCAGCGTGATCACACCGATCATCGCGATCAAAATCCCAGCAGCGCCGATGGACCAACGTTTCAAGAAGATCCAGCCTTGGGCTTTTGTGCCACGAATGAAGTTTGCGATGATGCCCGCAAGGCCATCAGGTGCAAACATCACGATCGAGATGAACAAGATGCCGAGATACAGCAGCCAAGCTTCGGAGAAATCCGAAAGGTTGGATTGCATATATGTCAGAACAATCGCGCCAAGCAGAGGGCCTGCAAAGTAGCGAATGCCGCCGATGTAAGCCATCAACAGAACCAAGCCTGACGGCCCAAGTGAAAGCGCTTCTGGTGTGAAGATTTCATAGTTCACTGCCGACATGCCGCCCGCAAGGCCAGCAAAACCACCTGCAAACATGAACACCATGTAGCGCACGCGGAACGGGTTGTATCCGACGAATTGAACGCGCTCTGGATTGTCGCGTGTGGCTTCTGACATTTTGCCAAGAGGTGTGCGGGTAAACGCATACATCAGCGCAGTTGCAACAACTGTCCAGAAAGCCACGAACCAGTAAACGTCGATCGCAGGGCCCATCGAGAGACCAAAGAGCTGCGGCCCGTTCATCCGATCGCCCGAGATGCCCATTTCGCCGCCCGAGAGGGAAGAGAACATAAAGGCAGCCGCAGCGATCAATTCAGCCACACCAAGCGAGATCATCGCAAAAGGTGTGCCCGCGCGCCGGCAAGAAGGCCAGCCAACGATGGCGCCCGCAAGAGCGCCGCCCGCAAAGCCGATGATCGGCAGGAAGAAGACCGGGTAATTCGCCCAGATCCCTGTTTCTGCGTTTTCGATCCAGCTCATCGCATGGACGCAGAAATAACCGCCAATCCCGAAGTAAACCGCATGCCCAAAGGACAAGAGGCCAGCCCGGCCGAGCAGCATGTTGTAGGACAGCGCAAAGACCATAAAGGTCCCCATTGCGTTGAACAAAGACAGCATCGTGCGCGATGGCCCAAAGAGCGGGATAATCGCGAAAATTGCTGCCATGACAATGAAGGGCAAAACCCGCTGACGGAACTTTGCACTATTGCTTGGCGCGAGGTTGCGCGTCGGAATGTTTGATGCGTCGCTCATGCTTCACGATCCCCCATCAAGCCAGTGGGCCGAACCATAAGGATCAAAACCAACATCAAGAACGGTAGCAAAGGCGCCAGTGAGGCAACTGTGATACCACCAACTTCGGACGTCGCTTGCAGGCCAAGGAAGCCAAACATATCGGCGAATGTCGCGTTTACGGAGACGGCGAATGTTTGCATCAGGCCAAGCATCATGGCCGCAATGAACGCGCCCTCAAGCGAGCCAAGGCCACCAACAACCACCACCACAAACACAATCGGCCCCATCTGCACAGCCATCGCCGGATCGGTCACGAGGTAATTGCCCCCGATTACGCCCGCAAGACCAGCAAGAGCACAACCAGCGCCAAAGACTGTCATGAAGATCCGCGGAACATCATGGCCCAAGTGGCCCACCATATGTGGATGGGTCAAGGCGGCCTGAATGATCATGCCTGCGCGGGTTTTCTTAAGGATAAACCAAAGCGCAATAAGCATCGCGACCGCAATAAACAGAATAAAGATCCGGTAAGCGGGGTATTGCGCGCCAAAGAGCTCAAACAGCGGAAAGTCGAGTGCGTCTGGAACACGGTAATCGACCGCGTTGCGGCCCCAGATGATCTTCACGGTTTCGTCGATCAAATACGCCAAACCAAACGTAAACAAAAGCTCGGCCACGTGGCCATTGGCATGCACTTTGCGCAAACCGTATTTTTCAACCATAGCGCCAACAACACCAACCAAGATCGGCGCCAGAATCAGCGCGATCCAAAAACTCGTCGCACCAGAAATTGCATACGCAAAATACGCACCCAGCATATAGAAGCTAGCATGCGCGAAGTTTAGAATTCCCATCATCGAGAAAATCAGGGTTAGCCCGCTCGAAAGCATAAACAGCAAAAGCCCGTAGATTGTCCCGTTCAGCAAGGAAAAGATGATCGTTTCCATGTTGATCCCCATTTATTATGAAGGGCGCCACGCCGGAAAACGTGACGCCCAATTATTTAGCTCAATAGTCGACCTTAGGAAGGACGTTCCATTTTGCAGGTTGTCGCAGACGCTGTGTTTGCGGCAGGGATGCGATCGCCTTCGCCAGAAGCCCAGCCGAGTGGCAGGCCTTCAACAGTGCGCTTAGGCTCTTTTACGAATGTCGAAACGAAGAGGTCCTGAAGAACCTGGTGATCTTCGCCACGCATTGTAACGGTGCCGTAAGGGCCATCGTAAGTCATACCTTCCAAAGCGAAAGCAACGTCCTTTGGTGCCACGGAGCCAGCTTTTTCAGCTGCCATGTCGAGGAAACCAAGGGCGTTATAAACGCGGTGGTAGTAGTATGAGTTGGCTGGGCCATACTGCGCGTTGAAGCTGTCGATACGTGCTTCTTGAGCAGCATTGCCGCTGTCAAAGTTGATATCAACTTCGGAGATTTGCATCACTTTGCCTACAGCAGCTTCGCCCATGGCAGTCGCGGCGCCAAGAGAGTTACCGTAGTAAGTCAGGATTGGCTTATCCCAGCCGGAATCGATCGCAGCTTTAACCAGGAGAACCATATCGGCGCCCCAGTTACCTGTGATGATCACGTCTGCACCCGAAGAGATGATCTTCTGAACGTAAGGTGTGAAGTCTTTAACTTTGCCCAGTGGGTGAAGCTCGTTCCCGACGATTTCGATGTCAGGGCGTTTTTCTGTCAGCTGCGAAACAGCAGCGGCAGCAACAGCTTTACCGTATGAGTAGTCTTGGCCGATCACGTAGATCTTTTTGATGTTCTCGCGTGCTTTGATCCAGTCGGTCATGCCTTCCATTTTCATGTCGGCGTGAGAATCGAAGCGGAAGTGCCAGAACGAGCAAGCGTCGTTTGTGAAGGCAGGGTCAACAGCCGCGTAGTTCAGGAACAGTACTTCGTCGCCTGGGTTACGCTGGTTGTGTTTGCCAACAGCATCGATGATCGCAGCAGCAACCGAAGAACCGTTACCTTGGGCAACATAGCGGATGCCTTGGTCGATCGCTTTTTGAAGCTGAACGAGCGATTCTTTAGGGTTGATTTTGTTATCAAACGCAACGATTTCAACGTCTTGGCCGTTGATGCCGCCGCCTGCGTTTACTTCCTCTGCAGCGTGTGTCCACTGCTTAAGAGCCGCATCACCCGATGGGCCAAAAGGGCCTGAGAGTGGATCGATAAAAGCGATTTTCAGATTGTCCGCATAGGCGCCCGAGAGCGCAGCAAAGGACACAGTAGCCGCGAGTGCAGCTGTCTTAATAATAGTCATGAATATTCCTCCCATTCGTGAAACCTCCCATGAACTAGAGATTTCTCGGCCTGATCAAACGAAGAAGGGGGTCTCTTGTCAAGCAGAATGTGAAACTCTATTCTGCATTGCAAAACAAGGACCACTGGGGAGGATAGTTATGCCGGAGTTTTCGCGCGATTTGGCGCAATTCCGTACAGAAATTGGAGCATGGCTTGAGGGCAATTGTCCAGCAGAAATGCGCGGCGGCGATTTCGTCGAATCTGACATCTGTTGGGGCGGAAAGAAGTGGAAATTCACCTCTGACGCACAAAAAACCTGGATGGATAATGCGGCCGCTGCGGGGCTGACTTGCCCGACCTGGCCGGTCGAATATGGCGGCGCTGGGTTGAGCCGCGATCAGCAGAAGATTTTGCGCGAAGAAATGGTGCGAATCAATGCCAAGATCCCGCTCCAATCTTTCGGAATCTGGATGCTCGGGCCTGCTCTTTTGGCCTTTGGGACCGAAGAGCAGAAAAAACATTACCTGCCGCAAATTATTCGTGGCGATATCCGTTGGTGCCAAGGCTATTCAGAGCCGGGCGCGGGCTCGGACCTGGCCAATGTGCAGACGCGCGCCGAGGATATGGGCGATCACTGGCTTATTAATGGTCAGAAAATTTGGACGTCCTATGCGGATCAGGCCGATTGGATTTTTGCGCTGGTGCGCACGGATCGCGAGGCCCCCAAGCATTTGGGCATTTCTTTCATGTTGATCGATATGAATGCGCCGGGTGTGACAACACGCCCCATCCAGCTGATTTCCGGCAAGTCGCCCTTCTGTGAGACTTTCTTTGATAACGTCAAAGTGCCAAAAGAAGACCCCTCAGGCATGAGCCGCATTGTTGGCGAGGTAAATCGCGGCTGGGATGTGGCCAAACATCTTCTGACCCATGAGCGCGAAATGATCGGCTCTGGTTCGCGCGGGCCGCTTGGCGGGCGCTCGGTTGGTGAGATTATGAATTCCGGCGATGAGCTAAACTCCAATCCGGTGTTGCGCACTGAAGCGATGAAATACGAGGTCGATGCTTTGGCCACGGGTCTGACGCTTGAGCGTTACAAAGATATGGCGGGGGCGGGTGTACCGATTGGCAATGCCTCTTCGATGCTCAAATATCAGGGCACTGAGCTGAACAAGCGCGGCTATGAATTGCTGATGTCGCTGGCGGGCTCAGACGCGGCCGAATGGGAGAGCCCGCAAGGCGAGCTGGCCTCGGAATGGCTGCGCACCAAAGCGAATTCGATTGAAGGCGGTACTTCGGAGGTGATGCTCGACATCATCGCGAAACGCGTTCTTGAACTGCCCTATAAGTAAGGAAACAGAAGTATGGAAAGCCTTCTTCTGAATGAAGATGAAACAATGCTGCGCGATTCTGCGCGCGGGTTTCTCGATGATACGGCGCCGGTAAAAGCGTTTCGCGCGGTGCGTGATGCGGGCAGCGGATTTGATCGCGGTCTGTGGAATGAGATGGCGCAGATGGGTTGGGCCGGGGTTTTGGTTCCCGAAGCGCAGGGCGGCGCAGATATGGGCCACCGCGCGGCGGGCATTCTGGCCGAGGATATGGGGCAAACATTGGTTGCTTCGCCGTTTATCTCGACCGCCGTTATGGCCGCGACTGTTTTGCGCAAAGCATCTGGCGCGCGCGCTGAAGCGAGCTTGGCAGCGATTGCTTCGGGTGCTGCGATCTATGCGATTGCTGTTGATGAGGGCGCAAAACACGCACCCGAGCGCAGCGCTTTGCAGGCCGTTCAATCGGGCAATGCGTTTCGCCTCACAGGGCGCAAAGGTTTTGTCGCAGAGGGCCGCGCGGCGGATCGCGTGCTGGTTTTGGCGCGCACCTCTGGCGATGTTGGTGATGCGGATGGGCTGACGCTGTTTGATGTGGCGGCGGATACCAAAGGCTTGGATCGCCGGGCGATCAATTCGGTTGATGGGCGCGATTTCGCAGAGCTGACATTTGAGGGCGTCGAGGCGACGGGCGACGATGTTATCGGCGAGGTTGGCGGCGGATTGGATGCGCTTAAGGCCGGGCTTGAAGCCGGGCAGGCGGCCTTGGCGGCCGAGCTTACCGGGCTTTCAGCCGGATCATTTGCGATGACCGCGGGCTATCTCAAAGAGCGCAAGCAATTTGGCAAACTGATTGGCACGTTCCAAGCGCTGCAACACCGTGCGGCGCATATGTGGGCCGAGATTGAGGTCACCGCTTCGGCCATCGCCAACGCAGGCCGTGTTTTGGATGCCGCTCCGGATCAGGCGACGCTGGCGGTTTCCTTGGCCAAAGCGCGCGCTACGGATACGGCCAAATTGATCGTCAGCGAAGGCGTTCAGATGCATGGCGGAATTGGTATGACGGACGAGTTTGATATGGGTTTTTACATGAAACGCGCCCGTGTGGGCGCAGAGTGGCTTGGCGATTACGGCTATCATGCCGCGCGCGTTGCCGCTGCGAGAGGGTTCTAAACGATGAATATGACACCGCAAAACTTGTTCGACCTGTCGGGCAAAGTTGCACTGGTCACCGGGGGTGCTACGGGCATCGGGCGGATGGCTGCCGAAGGGCTCGCCGCCGCTGGCGCGCGCGTTTTGATTGCAAGCCGCAAGGGCGATGCTTGCGAAGCCGTTGCCAAAGAGATCAACGCGATGGGCCTTGCTGGCTCTATTGAAGGCTTTGGCGGCGATGTTGCCACAGAGGCCGGGATCGAGGCTTTGGTTGCTGAGGTGAACAGCCGCACTGACAAGCTCAACATCCTGATGAACAACGCAGGCTGCACTTGGGGCGCGGCCATGGGAGCGCATCCTTACGGCGCTTGGGACAAGGTTTTGGGGCTCAATGTCCAAGGCATGTTCCATGTGACCCAGCTTTTGCTGCCCCTGCTTCAGGCGGCGTCAAGCGCGCAGGATCCTTCCCGGATCGTCAATGTCGGCTCGATTATGGGCGATATTCCCAAGGGCTCGGGCACCTATTCTTATGCGGTTTCCAAAGGAGCCGTGCATCACATGACGCGCGTTTTGTCCAATGATCTCGCGCCGATGGGCATCACAGTTAACGCGATCGCGCCGGGGCCGTTTGTTTCCAAAATGACCGCCTTTGCGATTGGCGATGAAGAGGGCGCGGCCAAGGCGGCTGCGGGCGTTCCATTGGGTCGCGTTGGTGCGTCTGAGGATATTGCGGGCGCTTTGCAATTTTTGTGCGGGAAAGGCGGCTCTTATGTTTCGGGCGCGATTATCCCGCTTTCGGGCGGGATGAATGCATCGGCCCCCGGCTCACTCTTTAGAGAGGATGAATAATATGAGCACTGAGATCACACGCGCCGAACTCGAAGCGCAACTCGGCAAAGAGGTCGGCGTTTCCGATTGGATCGAGATCACGCAAGGCATGATTGATACTTTTGCCGATGTCACTTTGGATCACCAATTCATCCATATCGACCCAGAACGCGCCGCCAAGGAAAGCCCTTTCGGCGGCACGATTGCACACGGCTTTTTGACGCTCTCTTTGCTGTCGGCTTTTGCGATTGATGCTTTGCCGACGATTAAGGGCACAAAGATGGGCGTCAACTACGGCACCAATAAAATGCGCTTTCTCACCCCGGTGAAATCGGGCGCGAAGGTGCGTGGGCGTTTTGCGCTTAAAGAATTCAGTGAATTAAAACCCGGCGAGATCACAACGATCTGGGATGTCACGGTTGAGATCCTTGGCGAGGCGAAACCTGCCTTGGTCGCGGAATGGATCAACCGGCGCTATTTGGAGGCAGAAGCATGAGCAAAGCATTGCGATTTGATGGACGTGTAGCGATTGTTACGGGCGCCGGCGTTGGCCTTGGGCGCGCTCATGCGCTTGGACTTGCGGCGCGCGGTGCAAAGGTTGTTGTAAACGATCTTGGCGTGGCAACCGATGGCACGGGCTCTAGCTCGGCCCAAGCCGAAGGCGTTGTAGAAGAAATCCGCGCAGCAGGCGGCGAGGCGATGGCGCACGGCGCCAATGTGACCGATCCGGTTGCGGTTCAGGACATGGTTGATCGCGCGATTGCGGAATGGGGCGGCGTTGATATCCTGGTCAACAACGCAGGCATCCTGCGCGACAAAACATTCGCCAAAATGACGCTCGAGGATTTCCGCCTTGTGGTTGAGGTTCACCTCATGGGCTCGGTCACTACGACAAAGGCGCTTTGGGAGCATTTCCGCGAGCGCAATTATGGCCGCATTGTTTATACGACCTCGGCCAGCGGTATGTATGGCAACTTTGGCCAGAGCAATTACGGCGCGGCGAAAGCCTCGATGCTTGGGCTGATGAATGTGCTTTCGCAAGAGGGCGCGAAATACAACATCCGCCTCAATATGCTCGCGCCAACGGCGGCGACCCGGATGACAGAAGGGCTTTTGCCCGATGCGGTTCTTGATCTTTTGAAGCCCGAAACAATCACGCCGGGCTTGCTCGCGCTTGTTTCTGAGGACGCCCCAAGCAAGATGATTTTGGGCGCCGGTGGCGGCAGCTTTGCCGAGACCAAAATTTATGAGACGCCGGGCATCACCCTCCTTGGCGAAGATCTCACCCCAGAAAACGTTTTGGCGCAGATGCAACAATTGCGCGATCCAAAGGGCCAGCAAGAAATGCGCGGCGCCTTTGATCAAACGAAGAAATACGCCGCGAATGCCGCCAAGGCATTGGGCATCGAATTGCCGCCAGCCGGCTAAGAAATCCTAAAGATAATAGACAGTTAGATAGAGAGAAGAGAGAGAATACTATGCGTGATGCAGTCATCGTATCAACAGCGCGGACCCCGATTGGCAAAGCCTATCGCGGCGCGTTCAACGACACTTCCGGCCAAGAGCTTCTGGGCCATGCGATCAAAAATGCGGTTGAGCGTTCTGGTGTTGACCCTAACGAGATTTCCGATTGTGTGATTGGTGCGGCCCTTCAGCAAGGCTCAACCGGGGGCAACATTGGCCGCCAAGGCGCGATCCGCGCAGGCCTGCCCGTAACGGTTGGCGGCATGTCGCTTGATCGTCAATGTGCGTCCGGCATGATGGCGATTGCCACGGCTGCAAAGCAGGTGATCACGGACGGTATGGATGTTGTTATTGGCGGCGGTGTGGAAAGCATCTCGCTTGTTCAAAACGACAAAATGAACGCCTACCGCCGCACGGATGCTTGGATCAAAAAGAACCAGCCTGCGATCTATATGTCGATGCTCGAAACAGCCGAGATCGTGGCCGAGCGTTATGGCGTAACCCGCGACGAGCAGGACGAATATTCGCTGCGCTCTCAGCAGCGCACCCATGCCGCCCAAGAAGCGGGCCGGTTTGACGCGGAAATCGTGCCAATCACCACCACGATGAAAGTGATGAACAAAGAGACGAAAGAAGTCTCTGACATGGAAGTCACGCTGACAAAGGACGAGGGCAACCGCCCCTCGACAACTTTGGAAGGCCTGCAAAGCCTCCAGCCGGTTCACAAGGACGGCCAGCAGGTTAAAGAGGGCAAGTTCATCACTGCTGGTAACGCAAGCCAGCTTTCCGATGGCGCCTCTGCGGCCGTTGTTATGGAAGCCAAATTGGCCGAACAGCGCGGGCTAACACCACTTGGTCGTTATGTTGGCGTGATGGCGGCGGGCTGTGAGCCGGATGAAATGGGCATTGGTCCAATCTATGCGGTGCCAAAATTGCTTAAAGCGCATGGCCTGAAAATCGACGATATCGGCCTTTGGGAGCTCAATGAAGCCTTTGCTTGCCAAGTGCTGCAATCGGCCAAAGTTCTGGGCATTCCTGAGGAAATCCTCAACGTTGACGGCGGCGCAATCTCGATCGGTCACCCCTACGGGATGTCCGGTGCGCGCATGGTTGGTCACGCGCTGATTGAGGGCAAACGCCGCGGTGCGAAATACGTTGTCTGCACCATGTGTGTTGGTGGCGGCATGGGGGCGGCTGGCCTCTTTGAAGTTCTTTAAGATCGCGACATTCGCGGGCGGTCCGTTCGGGGCCGCTCGCACGACATTATATTGGGAGGAAACGTCATGGATCTTGGCGTAACAGACAAAGTACGGCCACTTATCGAGCAAGTGCGCAACATGGTTGAGAACGATATCGCGCCGCTCGATCACGAGTATCACGCGGAAATCGGCAACAACCCCGAGGGCGACCGCTTCAAAATGAACGCGCGCCAGCATGAAATCCTCACCAGCCTCAAAGACCTTGCCAAAAAACGCGGCCTTTGGAATTTCTGGCTGACGGGGTCGGAAAACGGCTATGGGCTCACAACGGTTGAATATGCTTATCTCGCTGAAGAGATGGGCAAAGTTGGCATCGCGGCTGAGGTTTTCAACTGTGCCGCGCCCGATACCGGCAACATGGAAGTGCTCGAGCGCTACGGCAATGACGATCACAAAGAGCGCTGGCTCAAGCCTTTGCTGGCGGGCGATATCCGCTCGGCCTATGTGATGACAGAGCCAAATGTTGCTTCTTCGGATGCAGCGCAGCTTGGGTTTGAAGCCAAACTTGATGGCGATGAGTGGGTGCTTAACGGCGAAAAATGGTGGGCTTCTGGCGCGGGCGACGAGCGCTGCAAACTCTATATCGTTATGGCTTGCACGGATGCGGATGCCCCAAAGCACGCGCGTCACTCGATGTTCTTGATGGACAACGATCTGCCCGGTATCGAAGTGCTTCGCCCGATGGAAGTCTTTGGCAACGACGATGCGCCACACGGCCATATGCACATTAAATTCACCAATGTGCGCGTTCCCAAAGCGCAGCTGGTGCTCGGCGAAGGCCGTGGCTTTGAAGTCGCTCAGGGTCGTCTTGGGCCTGGACGTATTCACCACTGCATGCGTGCCATTGGCCAAGCCGAACGCGCCTTGAAACTGATGGTAACGCGCTCGCTGAGCCGTGAAGCCTTTGGCAAAAAGATCGCCGATCTGGGCGCCAACCACGATATCATCGCCAACGCGCGCATGGATATCGAAATGGCGCGTCTGCTTTGCCTCAAAGCGGCGTATATGATGGATACCGTGGGGACGCGCGCCGCGCAGCCTTGGATTTCCCAAATCAAAGTGATCGCGCCATTAATCGCGACACGGATCGTGGACGATTCCATGCAGATGCACGGGGCGGCTGGTATCAGCCAAGATTTCCCCCTCGCGCGGATGTATACATCGCTTCGCACGCTGCGTTTTGCGGATGGTCCTGATGCGGTTCACCGCCGCCAAGTTGCCCGCGCCGAGCTGCGCAAATACAGCAACGAGAAGAAGTAAGTGGCTGAATTATATGTCATAAGGCATGCCCAGGCGTCCTTCGGGGCGGCGAATTACGATGTGCTCTCCGAGCTTGGGCATCGCCAATCTTTTGCTCTGGGCCGCGCTCTTGCAGCTCAGGGTATCTCTTCTGCGGATGCCTGGATCATGGGCGAACAGCGCCGCCATCGCGAAACCCTTGAGGGGGCCGCAAAAGGCATGGGCGTTGAGGCCGATCCGATCATCCACGCTGGCCTAAATGAATTTGATTTCAAAGAGTTGCTGGCCGCGCGTTATCGCCATACCCCCGAACCTGAGGGCATGCATACGGACCGCAAAAGCCATTTTCGCACGCTACGGGAGACGGTTCTTGCTTGGCAGCGCGATGAGGTGATTGATCCGCCAGAGACATTCGCCGCTTTTGAAGCGCGGGTTCAGGCCGCCCTTGATCATGCGCGCGGGCTTGATGTTGAGCGGGTGATGCTTTTTTCCAGCGGCGGGGCGATTTCCCAGATGATCCGCGCCGTGCTTGGCGCGCCGGGGCCACAGCAAATCGAGCTGCAACTCCAGATGCGCAACTGCGCCGTGAACCGCTTTGTTGCGGGAAAAAACTCTGTCTTTCTCGCCGGTTACAATGAAACACCCCACATCAACGCCGAAACTTCGGCCGAGATGTTGACCTATTCCTAAGGACGCAGAGATGAGCGCCAATCCAGATCCGACCAAGCTTGATACCGACGCGGTTGAAGCCTGGCTCACCGCCAATCTTCCCGGTTTTCGCGGCCCCATCGAGGCCGAGAAATTCGCTGGCGGCCAAAGCAATCCAACCTTTCGCCTGACAACGCCCTCAGGGCGCTATGTTCTGCGCCGCAAGCCACCGGGTAAATTGCTGAAATCGGCGCATGCGGTTGATCGCGAATTCCGCGTGCAATCGGCGCTTCAGGGCAGCGATGTTCCCGTCGCGAAAATGCATGTGCTTTGCGATGATGATAGCGTCATCGGCTCGATGTTTTATGTGATGGAAGCGGTTGAGGCGCGCAACTTTGTAGATCCGCGCCTTGAGGAGCTTTCCAAGGAAGATCGCAAGGCGGTTTTTGCCGAAATGGGCCGGGTTCTGGCGGCGATCCATGACGTTGATATCGAGGCCGTGGGCCTTTCGGATTATGGCCCCGAGGGCAATTATTACCGCCGTCAGATTGATCGCTGGACCAAGCAATATCGCGCCTCCGAAACCGAGGTTATCCCGGCGATGGAAGAGCTGATGACATGGCTCGATACCAATATTCCGCCCGAAGATGGGCAGCGCACCTTGGCGCATGGCGATTTCCGCCTCGATAACCTGTTGTTTGCGAGTGATGGGACCGCCTGCAAGGCCGTTCTTGATTGGGAGCTAAGCACAATTGGCCACCCTTACGCCGATCTCGCGGCGGTGATCATGCAATGGCAAATGCCGCCCGGCGAGCAGGGCAAAGGCCTTGCCGGCGTTGATCGCGAAGCGCTTGGCATTCCGTCGGACGCTGAGTTTATCGCAGGCTACTGCGAACGCCGCGGGCTTGACGGCATCCCGGCGTTTAACTTCTATTTGGCATTTACCTTTTTCCGTATGGCCGGAATTATCCAAGGCGTTTACAAACGCGCGCTGGACGGAAATGCATCGAACCCAGAGCGCGGGATTGCGCTTGGTGCGAGCGTTCCGCGCTTTGCTCAGGCTGGCTTGGAGGCTGCTAAAAATGGCTAAACGTTTCGAAGATCAAGTGGTTCAGATCACAGGTGCGGCCTCTGGCTTTGGTGCTTTGGCGGCGCGAGAATTTGCCCGCGAAGGGGCGAAGCTGCTGCTCTCGGATATCAATGGCGACGGGGTTCAATCCGTTGCTGAAGGCCTTCGCTCGGATGGGTTTGAAGTGATCGCCGAGCAGCTTGACGTAAGCGATGATGCGGCGATGGCGGCGCATATTGCGCGCGCGGTGAATGAGTTTGGCGGGCTGCAAGTTGCGCTGAACAATGCCGGGATTGGCAATGGCGTGATGGCCTTGCCCGATATCCCGCTTGAGGATTACGACCGCATTATGAACATCAATGCCAAAGGCGTGTTCATCGGGATGCGTCATCAGCTGCCAGTGATGCGCGCCGCAGGCTATGGCTCGATCCTCAATACAGCCTCTGCCGCTGGGCTTGTTGGTTCGGGCTTTTTGTCGGCCTACGCCGCGTCCAAACACGCCGTTGTGGGGATGACAAAAGCCGCCGCAGACGAGGTTGCGCGCTATGGTGTGCGGGTCAATGCGATCTGTCCGTCATTCGCCTCAACCCCAATGGTTGAAAGCATGGGCGATACAATGGGCGAAAAATACGGTATCAGCCGCGAGGATGCGTATTCTAAGATAGCGTCGCGCGTACCGATGCGCCGGGTTGCTGAGCCGGGTGAAGTGGTCCAAGCGATGCTTTGGATATGTGAACGGGGCAATAGTTTTATGACGGGGCAGGCGGTATCAATTGATGGCGGGCTGACAGCCGTTTAGGGGGAGTGGGGCGATGAGCAAAGATCAATTCTTTGACGAAGATGTAGACGCTGATGGCGATCGAAAGTTCGTAACTGCGCTGGCGCGCGGGCTGGAGATATTGCGATGTTTTCGCCCCTATGAAACGACCCTGACCAATCAGGAAATCTCTGCGCGAACCGGGCTTCCTAAGCCCACGATTTCGCGCCTAACGCATACATTGCGCAAGTTGGATTACCTGATTTATTCTGAAAGAACAGGGACTTACCGCCTTGGCGCAGGCGTGCTCTCGCTTGGGTTTGGTGTTTTGTCGGGCATGGAAATGGCGGATCGTGCCGCCGATGAGATGAAGAAATTGGCGCACGGCCCGAATGCACATATCACTTCCGCTTTGGGCGAGCGGCATCGCATGTCTGTGGTCTATACGGCCGTGCATCGCAGCCAACAGGCCGTCGCGTTGACGATCAATGTTGGCGCGCGTCTGCCGCTGTTTTATTCCGCGATCGGGCGGGCGATTTTGGTCGCGATGTCCGAAGAAGAGCGCGGCCATATGATCAAGCTCGCAAAGCAAGAGCGGCCCACCGATGAGGCGCGAATCGATGCCTCTATCGATCAGGCGCTTGAGGACTACGCGCGCTATGGATTCTGCACCTCCTTTGGCGATTGGCGCCCGGAAGTGAACGGGATCGCAGCGCCGGTGATCTCGCTTAATGGCGATCGCATCTATGGAATGAACGTGGGCGGGCCCTCCTTTTTGCTCTCGCCAGAAGAACTTTTGGAAGCCTATGGATCGCGGCTCTTAGAAGCCTCGAATAACCTGTCACGCGGACAGCCAACACCGGGCCAGCCAATCGCATGAATAAAGAATTTGATCGCGGGTTGATCGAAGATCCGTACCCGCTGCAGGAGCATCTCGGCTTTTATATGAGCGATTGGTCCGAGGGCTATGCGCGTTTTGAGTTGCCGCTCGAGGCCTTTTTGATGAACCGATATGGCATCCCGCATGGCGGCGTTTATGCGATGCTGCTTGATACGGTTATGGGCTATTGCGGCAGTTTCACCGGCTCGTCTGAGCATCGGCAAATGGCGATGACCTTGACGATGAATGTGAGCTATCTTTCGCGGCCTAAAGGCAAAATTCTGATCGGCGAGGGCACCCGCACGGGGGGCGGCGCGAAAACCTTCTTTGCGGAAGGCAAGATTACGGATGAAACCGGCGAGCTGATCGCGACCTCCACAGGCGCGTTTCGCAAGCGCAGCGGTTCTGCCTAGACAGTTTGTTTAAAATTGTTGAGGTTGCGTTTGCGCGACCCTGCCTAAAGGATGGCCGCTTTACCCGTCGCGGCTTGCGCGCCGTGTGAAAGCTGCCTGCCGCTTACTTTTTCTTGGAGATAAATACTCGCGCCGCAGGCAGGTCACTGTGCGCGGAACATTAGATTTTTGCCTCCGGCGGGAGTATTTCGGCCGAGAAAAGCCCAAAGAAAAGGGGCCGCTGGTTGAGCGGCCCCGATTTATTCTATTTCTCTTCAACCCTTTAGGCGGCGGATATCGCATCCATCACGCGGGTGAGGTGATAATCAGTATCGCCCAATTGGTGATCGATCATCACAAGGCGTTTGGCCATATGCGAGGCTGGGTATTCCCATGTCATCGCGATGCCGCCGTGCATTTGGATCGTCTCTTCCGAGCTGAGCTTTGCCGCGCGGCCGATCATATTCTTTGCCATGGAAACGGCGCGGGATTGGTCGGCTTCGCCCATACGGGAGGCTGCGAAGATGGTGATCGAGCGGGCTTGCTCGATCTCGGTAACGATATCGACGGCGCGGTGTTGGAGCGCTTGGAATTTGCCAATGGCGATCCCGAACTGTTTGCGCGTGCGCAGGTAGTCCAGCAGGATTTCGTTGGTCACATCCATCAGGCCGACAGCTTCGGCACAAAGCGCGAGCGCGCCTGCATCGAGCGCGTCTTGAAGCGCCGCGGTTGAGTCTTCAATCAGCAAGCGGCCTTTGGTGCCATCAAGGAAAACTTCGGCTGCGCCGCCGCCCTCAATCATGCAATAGCCGGTGACTTCTGCGTCTGAAGCTTGCACCTCATAGAGGCTGACCTTGCTGCCGTTTTTCGCTGCAACAAGGATAACATCTGCGTCGTTGCCGCCGTAGACGGTGCTTTTGCGGCCCGAAAGCGCATCATTTTTGGCTGTTGTTTCAATGAGATCAAAGGCATAGGGCGCGTCGATCTCACCAATGGCAACGGCGTAGCGGCGCGAGCCATCAAGCAGCGCCTCTTGGTCTTCGCCAGCCGCCGCCAGAAGGCGTGAGGCCATCAAAGCGCCGAGAATGGGCTCGGGGCAAAGCGCGCGGCCAAGCTCTTCGAACACAACTGTGATGTCAAAACCGGAGCCGCCAAAGCCGCCGGCTTCTTCAGTAGCTAGCGCATGAAGCACGCCCAATTCGGCCATTTCAGCCCATTTGGATGTATCGTGGAAGGGCGCCTCATAGGCGATCTTATTGCGGTGTTCGATTGGGTATTGATCGGTAAGAAAGCGACGCAGAGAGTCCTGCAGCATCCGGCGATCGTCTGTCAGATTAAAATCCATGTCTTATAGCTCCAGCATCGCTTTGGTGAGGATATTGCGTTGGATCTCGTTTGATCCCCCGAAGATCGACAGTTTGCGATTGTTGAAATATTGCGCGGCGTTATGGGCATTATCAGCCGGCGTAAGCGCCATGTTGCCTTCCAGCTCTTCGCTGGGGAAGGGGGCGGCTGATGGGCCGAGTGCGCGGCGCGCCAGATCGTTGATCGTTTGGCGAATAACGGTGCCTTTGATCTTGAGGATCGATGTTTCAGGGCCCGGTGCGCCTTGGCTTTGGGCTTGAAACAGCATCCGCAGATTGGTGATCTTCATCGCTTCAAGGTCGATCTCGACTTGGGCAATGCGCGCAGCAAAGAGCGGGTCTTGGATCAGCGGTTTGCCGTTGCGCTTAACTTTGCGGGCCAGCGATTTGAGATCCTCAAGCGCTTGCATCGAGAAGCCGACGCCCGCGATATTGGTCCGCTCATGGGTGAGCAGATATTTCGCGATGGTCCAGCCTTGGTTCTCTTCGCCGACAAGTTCTGTTGCGGGGACGCGCACATCGGTGAAGAAAACCTCGTTCACCTCATAGCCGCCCTCGATCAGTTTGATCGGGCGCATTTCGATACCGGGCGTGTCCAGATCAACGAGGATAAAGGAGATGCCTTCTTGGGGCTTTCCGTCGGCTTTGGTGCGCACGAGGCAGAAGATTTTGTCTGCGTGCTGGCCAAGCGTTGTCCAAGTTTTCTGGCCATTGATGACATAGTCGTCGCCATCACGCACAGCGCGGGTTTTTAGGCTGGCAAGGTCGGAGCCGGCGCCCGGCTCTGAATAGCCCTGGCACCACCAATCGTCGCCCGAGACGATGCCCGGAAGCACCGCATCTTTTTGCTCTTGGCTGCCAAATTTGTGCAGCACAGGCCCAAGCATCGCGAGGCCAAAGGGCACTTGGCGCGGCGCATAGGCGCGGCAGCTTTCTTCTTCAAAGATGTGGCGCTGAACAGGTGTCCAGCCGGGGCCGCCATCTGCTTTGGACCAAGTGTTGGCTACCCAGCCTTGTTTATAAAGGATTTTATGCCAAGCAACGGAATCCTCTTTGCCCATCTCGGCGCCAGAGCGCACTTTGGCCGCGATATGTTCGGGCAGTTTTTCTTTCAGGAAAGTGCGGACTTCCTCACGAAAGGCATCCTCCTCAGGGGTGAAGTTCAGGTCCATCTCAATCCTCCTTGTTGAGTTCGGCGAAGGTCCCGCCGGTCTGCGCCATTTTGGCGAGAAGTGGCGGGACTTTCCAATAGAAAGCGTCTTCTTTTGAATATTCTTCGATGCGGCGTACGAGCTCTTTTGCGCCCACCTCATCTGCGTATTTCAGCGGGCCACCGCGAAAGCGCGGGAAGCCGTAGCCAAATAGGAATACCGCATCAACATCGATGGGGCGCAGCGCCGTGCCATCTTCAACAACGCGGGCCGCTTCGACGATCATCGCGGTCATGTAACGATCAACGATTTCAGCATCCGTAAAGGTGCGCGGCGTGACGCCAGCGGCTTTGCGCTCGGTCTCGATGATGGTTGCGATTTCGGGATTTGGCACAGGAGTGTCGCCTGAATAATCATAAAAGCCTTTGCCGGTTTTGCGCCCGAACCAGCCGTTCTCGCAGATGCGGTCATGGATGGTCACGTAGCGCTGCTCATTGGCGCGGGTGGCCGCTTTGCGCTTGCGGGTCATCCAGCCGATATCGAGGCCCGCCAGATCGCCGACCTTATAGGGGCCCATGGCAAAGCCGAAGTCTTCGAGCGCTTGGTCGATCTGTTGGGGCGATGCGCCATCTTCCATCAGGTAGCCCGCAGTGAGGCCATAATGCGCAAGGATGCGATTGCCGATAAAGCCGTCGCAAACGCCTGCGCGCACGCCGATTTTCTTTAGGCGTTTGGCGAGTTTGAAACCCGTTGTTGTCACTTCTGGCGCGGTCTTATCGGCCACAACGATTTCCAAAAGGCGCATCACATGCGCAGGCGAGAAGAAGTGCAACCCGATGACATCTTGAGGGCGGTTTGTCGCGCTCGCGATCTCGTTGATGTCGAGATAGGAGGTATTGGAGGCGAGGATCGCGCCGGGTTTGCAAACGCGGTCAAGGGTTCCGAAGATCTCTTTCTTGACGCCCATATCCTCAAATACGGCCTCGATCACGAGATCGACTTCGTTGAAATCCTCTAAGCTGGTGGAGGAGGTAAGCATGGCGATTGTTGCGTCGAACTTTTCAGCCGTCAGCTTGCCGCGCTTTACCGCGCCTTCGAGGTTTTTGGTGATTGTGGTGATGCCGCGTTGAAGCGCCTCATCTGTGACCTCGACCATTTTCACCGGCAGGCCAGCGAGCAAGCAAGAGGTCGCGATGCCCGAGCCCATTGTGCCGCCGCCGATAACGCCAACAGAGGCAACCTCGCGCGGGGTTGCGCCCGCTTCGGGGATTTTCGCAACGGCGCGTTCGGCAAAGAAGGCGTGGATCATGCCGCGGCCCGATGGATCAGCAAGGCAGGCCATGAAGCTTTCGCGCTCAAATTTGATGCCATCCGGGAGCGGGCCAGTGGACATGGCAACTGCGTCGATGACTTTGAAGGGCGCGAGCAGGTGTTTGCTTTTCTTTGTTGCGGCGGCGCGGGCGGCCTCGATGGCTGCATCGTCCGGCGTTACGGTGAGGTCTTTGGTGCGGCGTGTGCCGATGGCCCCAGAGATCACTTCATTGCCCGCTTTGATCGCGATATCGCGCGGCTCGCCGTCTTCGATTGCATCAATGAGGCCCAAGGAAAGCGCTTCTTTGGCCGGGACTTGGCGCCCAGATAGAGCGATGTCGAGGGCGACAGGAATAGAGGCAAGGCGCGGGGTGCGCTGTGTTCCGCCAGCACCGGGCAGCAGGCCAAGCAGGATTTCCGGAAGGCCGATGCGCAGGCCTGCAACGCCGATGCGCGCATGGCTGGCAAGGGCAAGCTCAAAGCCGCCGCCAAGGGTTGTTCCGTGGATCACGGCCACAACGGGGATGACAGAATCTTCAACAACGCCAAGGGTTTCGGGCAGGGAAGGCATCTTTGGCGTCTTGCCAAATTCGCGGATGTCTGCGCCTGCGGTAAAGGTGCGGCCCGCGGCATAGATCGCGATGGCCTTTGCTTTGCCGTCTGCATTGAGCGATTTGATCGCGTTGCTCAGCCCTTCGCGCACTTCTTGGCTTGAGGCATTTACAGGCGGATTGTTGATGCAAACGAGGGCCACATCGCCCACTGTTTCGATCGAGATCACATCGTTGACTTGGGTCACTGTCATGTTCTTTTCCGTTCTATGGTTCAGGCCGAGGCCGTTGTCGTATCGTCCAGCAAGTGGGCGAATTCTGTAATGAGATGTCGTTTCAATATTTTGCCGGAGGCAGCCGTTGGGAAGCTTTCCACAAAAAGCACATGCTGAGGGATTTTATAGCCCACGAGATGGTTATGCAGGTAATCCTTAACATCCTGTTCGCTCAGGCCTGGCTCACTGATGCAAAAGGCGAGAATTTCCTCATTGCCGGCAACCGTGCGGCCAACAACGGCGGCTTGGTGAATGGCTGCGTGTTTGGTCAGCATGGCCTCGATCTCGGGCGGATAGACGTTGAAACCCGAGCGGATGATCAGCTCTTTGAGGCGGCCAACGATATGAACGGCGCCGTCGCTATCTTGGCGGGCCAGATCGCCGGAGCGAAAGTAGCCGTCCTCGCGGATCGCGGCGCGGGTCGCCTCTTCATTATGGTAGTAGCCTTGCATCACATTGGGCGCGCGGATCAGCAATTCGCCGATGCCAGTCTCGTCCTTATCGGCGATCTCGATCTCGACCCCGGGGAAGGGCGTTCCAACGGAGACATCCTCTCGCAGTGCTTTAACGGTCGTGCCAACAACGCCGGAGGTTGTTTCCGTCAAGCCATAGCCATTGTGCAGCGGCAGGCCAAAGAAGGCTTCGGTGTTGGCTTTGAATTCAGGATCAAGCGGCGCGCCGCCCGAAGAGATATAGCGCAGGCGCGGCGCGATGGGGCGCGCGCCTTGATCATTGAGATGTTTGGTAAGTGCGGCAAACATTTGCGGCACGGCGGGGAAAACGGTCGCGCCATCCTCGAAAGCTTTGAGCACGGCATCGGGCGAAAATCGCGACATGAAATGCACCGTTCCGCCGTTGCGGATCGTGCCAAGGAAGGGCGCGGCGAGGCAAAAGATATGCGTGCCCGGAAGCACCGCGATGACCTCATCCTGCGGGGAAAGCGCGCGGATATCTGCGGCAGTTTTGGCGGCAAACATCAAGTTGGCTTGGCTAAGCATAACGCCCTTTGGGGCCGAGGTCGTTCCGGTTGTATACATCAAAACAGCGATGCGCGCGCTTGGGCGGGGATCGACGATTTCGGGCAGGGCTTGATAGGCGGGGGTTGCAAGGATTGTGCCGCAGGGAAGGGCGCCAATTTCGCTGGCCTCTAAGCGCGCGGCGTGATCGGCGGCTTGCTTGCTGGCCTCTGGGGTGAAGATCATCATGCGCGCGCCGGAGTGGGTTTTGAGCGCTTCTAATTCTTCGGCCGATTGGCGGGCATTGATTGGCGAGACCCATGCGCCGATCTGGCTTGCGGCAAGAACGGCAACGGCATAGGTCGCGCAGTTTTCGCACACGAGCATCAGGCGATCGCCGGGGCGCAGGCCGTGCGCGCTGAGCGTCGCGGCCATTGTGTCAATCATTTCAATGAGTTCGCCATAGGAGAAGCGCGCGCCATCGTGATCCACGATTGCGTTCAACTTTGGGTCATGCGCACGCGGCAGTTCGTGCAACATCTGCATCCAGGTCTCCCCCCTTGGATTGGCTTTGGGGCAACCTATCTGCTGGTTTGGGGAGGGTCAAGAAAATGGAATATGGTTCTGCATTGCGAAATTATCGCAGGACGTAGCGTTATCTCTGAACGGGGCGTGCTGCGAGATTTGGCGGCGGGGTTAGTAGCTCACCGTGACCAAAACGGAATCAGTAATGACGCCAACGGCCGCGGTTTGCCCGGCCGGGATGCGCCCATAGACCGGATAGGATTGACTTAGTCCCGCCCCGACCCCTGAGACGGTCGCGCCGGGCAGGCTGCCCCATGGTTGGCTATGTGCGCTGTCGATGTAAATCCCATAGTTGAGGGAAGAGAGCAGATTTTTCATCGTGCGATTTGCCGGATCATTGTCGTCGAGGAAATCTCGTGTATATTGATTGAATTGATTGTGGCTTTTGATCTGGGTTCGGGCGCCGGGCGCGCTTTCCTTTTCGCGCAGCTCCAAATAGGCCGCGCAGGCATCCTCAAGCGTCTTGCCGGTATTCGATGTGATCCATTCCATGAAGGCGATACTAAATTTGAAACTGTCGCCGATCTCGGCTTTGAAAAACCGCCGGACGTTTTGCGAATTCTTGTAATTATCGGTAATGACCGTGCCCTTGGTAAGGGGAGCCGCGTGCCAATCAAAGCGCGAGGTGGCTTTGGGCTTTTGGTCGCCGGGGAAGGCTTTCTCGCCAGTATCAAGGAAATGTGCCAGCCGATCCAAGATGATAAATTTCCCGGAAGTTGTTTTGATTTGGAGCTGGCGCGCGCGCTCAATCAGCTCATCTTTTCGCCAATACCACCGCTTAAATTCAGCCCCCGTTGTGATGGTTTGAATATCCGAGCGCGCTTCACTGGTGCTGGTTTGATCCATTTCTAATCCGATCTTTTGGTCTGACTAAATACTCAAAAACATCCGCTAAAATCTGCGATGGTTTGTAGCATGGCTGAGGGAAATCAGAAATGTCGGGGCCCTCAGGCGCGCCAGTTTCGGCGGAGTATGCAGACCGCCATTCGCGCGCGCCGTGGCCCCCCCGCCATTTCCCTCGATGCAGAAATATCCCCTCATGCCACTATCATTCCCAGCCATATAGCTTAAGGGAAGGGAGGAATTGAGGAGAACGAAAGATGGGAGCTTCACAGAGCTTGCTTGAACTGGTTGCGACGGCGCGCGGCGAAGCTGCGGCCTGCCAAGAGCGTATTTCAAATGTGGTGAAGGCGATGGACGGGCAGGCTGGCTCCGACGCCCAAATCGAAGAGCTTCGCGCTGCGACTGTTGCGCTTGAGCTGGTGGCCGTGGATATCTTTTCTGTGTTCGAGGCGCGGATGCAGCACCATTTTCGGCGCGGCCCGTTTTCGCGCAAATTGAAGGCGCGGCTGTTGGAGGCCGGTCAAACGGATCTCGCAGATCGGGTGCATCAATATTACCTCGCGATCAATGTGCTCAAGCATGGAAAAGGCGCGAGCTATCGAGAATTGCTCGAAGCCCCAAGCGCGCTTGTTGCTCTTAGGCAGGCCGAGGACGGCGTCGCGGACGACGCGCGCCCGACTGTTGGGCTCATTGATGTTTGTGTTCCGGGCTTCTTTGATGGGCTGGCCGCGACCATTCTTGAGGCGCACCAATTCCTTGAAAGCAGATAGGTTTTGCGCATTCGTGAATGGGTAGAAATGCGATCCGTTTATAGGGCGCGTTTGGCCCTGCCTGCAGAGCGGCCAAACTATCGGGTTTTACGCCGCTGTTTGAAAGCATGACTTAAAATAGGCGCGCCTGTTTTTCGTCTCAAAAGGGCGCTGGCAGGGCTGTTGTTTGGGTTGTTTGCTGGGCGTCGGGCAGTATTTGAAGATCGTTGCCGAGCTGATCCCTTGCCCTGTGGCATCTTGATGGAGTGGTGAAGGTCCGGGTTGGGCCGTTCGCGTAACTCTACAACAGGTTCCGGTAGCGGCCTTTCACTGTGGTTTGCACTAGGGACCGCTCAGCGCAGGGAGTTGTCTTTATTTCAGCAACCTTCAAATTCCGCCTGCCAAACTATTGCCGCTGTTTGGGGCGGTGCTGTGTTGCTTGTGCGCGGGCAAATGCAGCCGCCTTATCTATCCAAAGGTGCGTTCAATGACGGCCTTGTATTGCTTGACGACGTGGCGGGCTTTGGCTGACCGCCTAGTCGGGCAAACGGGCCCCTTGCAGATGTTGTGACAGGCGGGCTTTTGTCTCTGAGGGCTCTTCGCCGATCGCCCGTACCACCTGTTCAAGCTTGCTGTGCGCGCCATGAAGCTGATCAAGCAGCGACATGATGATGACAAGCGCATCCTCGTTAACTTCAAAATCGTCCGTCAGTTCACACAGCAGCGTGACCCGACGCACATCCAAGCTGCGATACCGCGGACCATCTGGCGTGGTGATGGGTGTCACGATGTGCAACCGCTCAAAATGGGTTAGGCGTTCGGCTGTGAGAGAGGCAACCCTGTTGATCACCTGTTCGGGGGCATAATCATGGGTCATGACGTTTCCTTCGCACTGCGCGGATTGTAGGCATGATCTGCGCGCCAGTTTTGCATGAATGTCTTCAAATCATCATCGATTTTAGGCGGCAGAACGATGCGCAACGTGACCCGCTGATCGCCCTTACCGTTGCGCCCTTTGACGCCGCGCCCCTTAAGTCGCAGCACCTGTCCAGAGTTTGCGCCTGGTGGGATTGTGACGTTCACGACGCCCGTTATCGTCTTTACCGGAACTTTCCCGCCTAGGATCGCTTCATCAATGGATATGGGCAAAGTGATCGTGATGTCGTCGCCGTCACGCGCAAACTCGGGGTGGGGGGCAAGGTCGAGCGTGATATAAGCATCTCCCGGTTGCCCGGCGCCAAATCCCTGTTCCCCCTTGCCGCGCAGGCGAAGGGTTTGCCCGTCGCGCGCGCCTTCAGGGATTGTGACTTCAAGCGAATTGCCGTCTGGCAGTGTAATCCGCGTTTTGGCGCCCTGAGCGGCATCCAGAAACGGGACGGCAAGCCGATATTGCGTATCCTGTCCACGTATAGCGCCGGCCCGTCCCGAAGAACTTTTGGCGCGTACGAAGTTGGCAAAGAAGTCGTCCGCATCGGCCCCTTCGCCGAATGGGTTGCCGCGCGATGCGGAGTGTCGCTGCGTGTAGGGGTTTTCGGGCCTGCGCGCTTCGTCACGGTAATAGCCGCGCTGGGCCTGCTCGGCGCCGGTGGCGTCTATTTCTCCGGCATCAAAACGACGGCGCTGCTCGGGATCTTTCAGTAAATCATAGGCGCGTCCGGCTTCTTTAAAGCGTGCCTCAGCCGCCGGATCATCCGGGTTGAGATCAGGATGACTGGTTCGGGCAATCTTGCGATAGGCCTTTTTTATCTCGTCCGTCGTGGCAGCTTTGGTCAGGCCAAGCGCTGCGTAGGGATCGTTTGCCATGTCTAGCTCCGTAACTCTTTAAGTATCTATGACGGGGCGGATGAATTGCAACGCAAAGGGAAAAACAAACGCGCGAATGGCGCGATCGCTATTGTCGCTTGTCAACGATGATGCGCCCATCTTCGAGTGTTATGATCCGGTCCGCCATTTCAAGAATGCGCGGGTCATGAGTGACCATGACGGTTGTTGTCCCACGGGCCTTGCCCAAGGCTTTTAGCATCTGAACAACCGTATGCCCTGACTCCTTGTCCAATGCGGCTGTCGGCTCATCCGCCAGAATGATTTCGGGGTTCGACACCAATGCACGCGCCACGGCGACCCGTTGCTTTTGGCCGCCCGATAGATTGCCCGGCAAGTAGTCCCGCCGATCCGCAAGCCCGAGGAGATCAAGAATGTGGTGCGCGGCGACGCGTTGTTTCGCGGCATTGCCCTCCCCGTGCACCTGAAGCCCCATCAAAACGTTTTGTGTGGCTGTCAGGCTTTCGTGAAGGTTATGCGCCTGAAAGATAAACCCAAGGCGGCGACGAAGGCCGACAAGAACCGCCTCGCTTGCATTGCTCAGATCATGGCCAAGGACACGCACATCGCCGTCTTTCACTTCCCGCAGGCAGCCGATCAGCGTCAGCAGCGTTGTTTTGCCGGATCCAGACGGGCCCATCAACACGGTCAGACTGCCCTGTTCGATGTCAAGATTGATGTCAAAGATCGCCTGTTTGCGCGCGTCACCTGTGCCGAAAAAATGGTTCAGGCCGCGCGTTGTGATGGGAGCATCATTCATCAGAATAAATCCGCCGGATCAGCATTGGCCAGCTTGCGAGTGGCGATAGCGCCCGAGAGGCTGCAGGCCGTAAGGGTGCCAAAGAACACAAGGATTGCGCGGCTTGCATCCATTTCGACGGGCAGACCGGTGACAGATACCAAGCCAGCGTAAAGCCCCACTGAGACAATGAAGCCGGGTATAAACCCAAACACTGCAAGGATGATCGCCTCCTCGAACACGATGCCAAGGAAAAACGGCTGGCCATATCCCATGGCTTTGAACGTTGCATATTCGCGCAGGTGGTCTGCGACGTCTGTGGACAGTACCTGATAAACGATGACCAATCCCACCAGAATGCCCATAAAGACGCCAAAGCCGAAAATGATCCCCGTCGGGCGTTCGGTTGCCATATAAGCCAGATCGTTGGCGGCGGAGGCTGTCATCGTTTGGATGCGAAGATTGCCGGCGGGCAATGCCTCCGTCAGGCGCGCAACGACGGCGTCTTTCGAAACTGCGTCTGCTGTGCGGATCAAAATGTGGTTGGGGGCGCCGCCGGTGCGGTTTGGAAAAACGCGCAGAAAGGTCTGATCGGACATAATCATCATCCCGTCAGCCAGAAAGCCGCCGCCGACATCCATTGTCCCGATGGCCGTCAAGGTATTCCCGCCCGTTTCAAAGCTAAAGCGCCCGCCATCCATCAGCTCGGCAATGACGTTCGCAGGCATTCCCCGCGTGCCTTCGTCCAACAGAGTCGTGCTTTCAAGGGACAAACGATCAAAGGAGGATGCGATGTCGGGGCTTGCGAAAAATCGCTTGGAGACATCCAAACCAAAGCTGAGCAACGACACCGATGAGCCGTCTTCAAGCGTGAAAGGCAGATTGCCGATAAACAGTGGCGCGGCATCTGTAACCCCCGCCACGCCAAGAGCCTGAAACATCCGCGCGCGTGGAATATGCCCACCGTCCGTCAATGTATTGCCGTCTTGTGATGACAGGATAATATCGGCATTCAGCATCGCATAAGGCGCAACTGTGGAGCTGTTCAGCGCCCCCATAATGCCAAGCTGCATGAACACCAAAAGGTTGGCAAAAGCCACCCCGGCGATCGCTGCAAAAAATCGCCCGCGACTGTGGGTCAGTTGCAGCCAGCCGATAGGAAGGCGGCCAAACAACAGGGTGAGCAATCGGCTCATTGGGTACGGCCTGCGTCGATCCGCACCACGGTTTCAAGATTGGTGAAGGGGGCCGCAATAGATGAAGAGGCGGGATCTAAGGTCACAATCACATCGACAACCCGCGCATCCGTGTTGGCCGCGGGATCGTCCGATGTGATGCTTTGGCGCCCGATTTGAAGCCCGATGGCGGAAACTGTGCCGTTCAAATCCTGCGCCAAGGCATCCGCACTTATGATCACAGGATCGCCGATGGTGACACGCCCGATCATGGTTTGATAAACCTCGGCCTCCACCGTCATTTGCGATGTATCGCCAAGGTCGATAATCCCCGCCGTGCCGGGGCGCTCGCCTGCGCGCACATTGATTTCCAGAACCTTGCCGCGCTCAGGCGCGCGCACATAAGCGCGCTCTAAATCCTGCTCAGAGCTGGCAAGGGCGGCGCGGGCCGCGTCTAGATTGGCCTCGGCCACGGCGATATCGGCCTGTACAATTTGCGATCCCGTGGCGTAGCGCGACAGCGTGGCTTGGGCGCGTTCAACATCGCGCGCGGATTGTGTAGCTGCGGCGAGGGTTTGATCAAACTCAGAACGGGTGGTCACGCCGCGTTCAAACAATGTTGTGACCCGGTCCAGTTCCGATTGGGCCACATCTGCTGTCGCTTGTGCACGATCAAGTGATGCCTGTGCCTCGGAGCGACTGGCCGTGTTGGATGCGCGGGTTTGGTCTAGGCTCGCTTGGCGCACGCGCAACGCAGCTTGTGCCGACGTCACCGCGCTTTGAAGTTGTGGCAAGTTATCGAGAACGGCAAGGATATCATCTGCCTCGACCTCATCCCCGACGGAGACCCGCAGTTCTGCAATGCGTGCATCACCCGCCCCCGAAGGCGTCGCGACACTGATGACATCGCCGCGCGGGATGATCCGCCCCAAGGCAAAGACATCGCCTTCGCTGATAACGGCGATCTGCTCTTGGGTCTTAACTTGCGTGATGGCAACGGCGATCGGGGTATCCGTGCCGGCCCCTGGCTCCAATCCCGTTGTATTAAAAAACACGCGCAGCCCGGGGGGTTGAAAATACATCCCGATAACAGCCCCCGAAAACAGCGTGGCCAAAAGCAAAGGGATCAAGAGCAATCGCGACCTGCCAGCGGCTTTGGGTGCATTTGCGGGGTCAGCTTTGGTCAGGCCTGTATCCTCTAAGGGGAGCTCGGCGAAAGTACTTTTGTCTTGTGACATTGTTTGGGGGCATTCCTAATTTTAAGTCGCGATTTTTGCAGTCTTTAACTTCTGCACCAAGGCCCTTTTTGGTATTCAACGCTTTTTGGGGTCTCTGCGCCTTGCGTTGAATCAAAGTGTGATGCGCGTGCGAAAGCATCCTGTGTGTTTGAGTTGCAAGACTTGTCTGTTAAGTTGCAAGACTTGTTTTGGCCGCCAACCCCCGTCGGGCGACCACAAAACTACCATTCGCGCGCGACGCAGCGGCGAGAAAGAGGGTTCAAAGCCGCCATCGGCAACAACATATGTCAAAGTTCGGTTTGGGCCGATTGCGCGCCTAGGTTGCGATCTCGCACTTAACTGCGCCTGTCCACCTTGACGCCCAGAAGTCCATGAAATATGTCTTCTTTTGCTGAGCGGGCGTTGTGTAATGGTTAAAACCTCAATTTTCCAAGCAGATGTTTTGAGTTTCATGTGGCGGAACTGAGCATCTAATATTTATTTTATTGACTTATTAGTTTCGCGGCGTTGCGTGGTGTTGCACTTAGTTGCATACCATTACCTACAAAAATCCGACAAAATGCCAAAGCTCTCAAAGACCTTCGTTCGCAAGATTGCGCCATCCAACGCTGGTACTCAGAAGTACTGGAATGTCTAGCCCTTCTCTCAGTGCCGCTAATTTTGGTTTTCTCTAATAGGGTTTCGGGCACTGGCGGACGCATACCCAGTGCATGATGCGGCCTAATTTGGTTGTATTGCTTGAGCCAAACATTGATTGTGGCCCACGCCTGGCTTGTAC
>JBLHZY010000003.1:0-264152 GCA_047631555.1 Halocynthiibacter sp.
TGGCGCGCACCGCCACGCAGAGCGCCTCGCGGGTATACTCAGCCAGTACCGTCAGCTGTCCGTCA
Organism: Halocynthiibacter sp.; assembly: GCA_047631555.1. GTDB lineage: Bacteria > Pseudomonadota > Alphaproteobacteria > Rhodobacterales > Rhodobacteraceae > JBLHZY01. Next base: position 66 of record JBLHZY010000003.1, read on the forward strand.
TCTTATAGCTGCGTCCATTGCTGAGCCTGTCATGAACAAAGTCTATCGCCCAGATGTGGTTCACCAGCATGGCAAAGCGCGCAAACTGTTCGCGTCTGAAGGTTCCATTCCGCCATACTTCGATTTGTATTTGTAATACATCGCAGAACTGATCCCGTGCCGTCGACACACGTCAGAGGTCTTCTCACCAGATTCCTGTTACTTGACAATTGCTATGATCTGTTCGTCTGTGAATCGTGCCTTCATTTGTCCGTTCTTTTGTTGGGCGGACTCTACACAAAACTGGAGGAGTTTTAGGGGCTCAGGTCAGTGCCAAAAAAACCTGACGAAGGACAATTTGGCACCTTCAAAACGGGCCCAACTGCCGATGATGCGATTTGCTAGGACGCGGTCATTCAATCCGTGCTGAGAGATCTCCCTGAGCCTTGATAATAGCAACAATCTGCACATCGTGAATCATTATTTGATTTTCCCTCTGCTTACTAAATAAGTCAAATGACTAGCTAGCTAACGATTTTTTGCAGCGGGCGTCGGAGGAAAGAACTTCTAAAGCAAAATTCAGTTTTTTGCCTGTTGGGGACCATAGCCTTCTCAATCCAAGAAGTGCATGACTTGTAGAACTCTATGTCGGAAGCGTACCATCTCTCAAGATTCGAAACAGCTTTCCTCGAAAATGAAGGCGTCCTAGAGTAGTCGTTGGCATGCTTACTATTTTTTACACGGGCATCCAAAAAAACCTTGGAATCTATAGAGACGCCAACTCTTCCTAGAAATGAAATTAGGTCTTGCTCAAGTTTTTCCGTTCTAATGATGTAGACTGGTGGACGATCCAATAGAAAAAAACCAGCATTTGAAAACCAATCACACTGGTTCTGTGACGTATGAAAAATTGATTTCATCGCCATAAAAGCATACTGACCGCGCTCGCCTTTTTCAAAGAGTGCCTCGGCTAAGTCATTTGCATGATCAAAGTGGCCAAAAGATCTTTTTTCGTGGCTCGACCACTTTTCGTCATATTGAGGCATACCTCGCCGTTTGCGTGAATAGAATCCCGCCTTAAACCGCATGATAGGATTCCTAATTGAAAAAAAATAATCTTCGTCCCGTGGAAGTGTTACTAACTTTGAGCCGTGTGAATGCAGGATGAATTTTGGGCCTTGGTTTGTTTGGTTCAATATCGAACAGACAGACTTTATGTAAGTACCCCCGCATTTACCAATATGTATAAAATTTTTCGGGTTATTCATCTCTCACTGCGCCTTTTAGAATTATGTTGACGAATGTATGCTATGCGAGGGCTCATTCGGAGCGACAGCAATTCGGTTACTCAAACAGTGGCCTATTGCAAGCTGCCTCCCTAGGCTTCAGTTATAAGCGAGAGATCTGTACATTTCTTTAAAACAAAAAAATTTCTGAAGCCCCGTCTCTTGAAACGCCGTAAAATCCTGAATACGATCAGCATTTTTGTTAAGCAGGTGGCTTTGCACTGAAGCATAATTCTGCTGTTTTGAAATGTTAGCCCTGAGAGGAATCCTGTATCCCGTCACGGCCTTTGAGACAGATCGGCAGTTTTGCTTAGCGAGAGTTTTCGGTTCATCGTAATCCTTGAAAGGATACGAGACGAGAACGAAGACAGGGCCGAATGGATCGGCAGACAAACACGTTAAAGAGATTAAGCGTAAGACGCGTCGGCAATTCTCTGCAGAAGAGAAGATCCGGATCGTTTTAGATGGCCTGCGAGGGGAGAGCTCGATCTCTGAGCTTTGCCGCCGTGAAGGGATCGCAGAGAGCCTGTATTACAATTGGTTAAAGGACTTCATGGAAGCCGGGAAGAAGCGACTGGCTGGCGATACGGCGCGTCAGGCAACGTCTAGCGAAGTCACCGGTTTGAAGCGTGAGGCGCGCTACCTGAAGGAAGTAGTCGCTGAACAAACGCTGGAACTGCGTCTTCTCAAAAAAGCATGCTCGGGGATGGGGGCGACCTCGAATGAGATATGCTGCATCAGAAAAGCTAGAGGTTATCCGGCTGGTTGAGGGATCACATCTGCCCGTCAAACGCACGTTGGAGAAGTTGGGCGTATCGCGCCCAACCTATTATCGGTGGTATGATCGATACTTGCAGCGTGGAGAGGCTGGCCTAGAAGATCTCAAGTCGCATCCGGGCCACGTCTGGAACCGCATCCCTGACAAGGTGCGCCAGGCAATGTTGGACATGGCATTGGCACTGCCAGAACTCAGCCCACGAGAACTGACTGTGACCTTCACCGACGAACGCAGCTACTTTGTCTCTGAAGCCAGCGCATATAGGTTTTTGCGATCCCACGATCTGATCACCAGCCCAGCCTTCATTGTGATGAAAGCCGCCGATGAGTTCCGTGACAAGACCACAGCACCCAATCAACTTTGGCAGACGGACTTCACATATCTCAAAGTTATCGGCTGGGGTTGATTCTATCTCAGCACGATCCTGGACGATTGCAGCCGCTACATCATCACCTGGAAGCTTTGTACCGGCATGGCTGCATCGGATGTTCAGGACACGTTGAACCAAGCTCTGGAAGCAACAGGGTTGGATCAGGCAAATGTGGTACATCGTCCCCGCCTGCTGTCAGATAATGGCCCATGCTACATCTCTGGTGATCTAGCCGAATATCTGGAAGACAAAGGCATGACGCACACACGCGGCGCGCCTTATCATCCGCAAACACAGGGCAAGATCACCTCTCGGGCCATTGCTCCGCAATACCCTGCAGGTCAACGGAACGCTGGCATCAAACGTTGAAGAACCGTATCCTCTTGGAGAACTACTTCCTACCGGGTGATCTTGAGGCGCACATCGCTGACTTCGTCGGGCATTACAACCATCAGCGTTACCATGAGAGCCTGAACAACGTGACACCTGCCGACGCTTTCACAGGCCGCGGCCACACAATCCTACTGGAACGCGAGATGACAAAAAGGGAAACTATGAAGCTAAAGCGGTTGCCGCACGCTAAGTCTGCTGCCTAATTAAAACCAGATGAGCGATGACTCCTCAAAGTCAAAACGCCTACTGTCTCAAACTATATGATGACGGACAGTGTAATAAAAACAAATGCATGTGGCGGAGACGAAGTCCGCCAAGCCAAATTCCAGAAAGTTACTATACAGCATTAAAATCAATAACTTGAGCACATCAAGCGTCTTGATTATTCCGAACACGTCCCCCATATTCCTATCATTAATGGGGGGCGAAATGGTGGACGAAAAATTGACAATCGAACATACCAAGCCAAACAAGCGGGCTGAAAAGTCTTTGTCAGCGGCCTTTGTGCGCACTGTGAGCGCCCCCGGCAAATATACGGATGGCCACGGGCTATTTCTTAAAGTCGATCAATCAGGCGCGAAGCGTTGGGTTCAACGTATTATGATACGCGGCAAGCGAACCGAGATAGGCATGGGAAGCGCGTCTCTTGTCAGCTTAGCAGAGGCAAGGGAAACCGCGCTAGAGAACCGCAAGCTAGCGCGCGCTGGCGGCGACCCGCTACAAGCCAAACGAACCTCAAAGGCATTGCTGACATTTGAGGAAGCATCGCGAAAGGTTCACAAGATCCATGAGCCGACTTGGCGCAACAAGAAACACGCCGCGCAATTCATATCGACACTCGAAACCTATACCTTTCCTCGCATCGGCAAACTCAAAGTATCCGAAGTGACAACGGCGGACGTGCTGGCCGTACTGCAACCCATTTGGCTAGAAAAGCCCGAAACCGCGCGCAGGGTGCGCCAGCGCATCGGCACAGTAATGAAATGGGCAATCGCAAACGGATGGCGGCAAGACAACCCAGCGGACGCCATAGCGCAAGCCTTGCCCAAACAAGACAAGACGCAAGCGCACCGCAAAGCTCTGCCCTATGACAAATTGCCCGAATTTCTTGAGGCGCTCAAATCATCGAATGCAGGGGATGCAACCAAGCTGGCGCTAGAATTGCTCATTCTAACGGCGTCACGCTCTGGCGAAGTACGCTTGGCTGAATGGTCGGAGTTTGATCTGAAAGAGGCCGTATGGACGCGCCCAGCGCATCGCATGAAGTCAAAGAAAGAACACAGAGTCCCTCTTTCGCCCCGCGCCTTAGAAGTGCTTTCAGAGGCGCGCAAATTGAGCGCGGGCGAAGGATTGGTTTTCCCCGGCACCAAATACGGCAAGCCTCTTTCTGATATGACCCTTTCAAAGCTAACGAAAGCGCTGGGCTATGATGTGGATGTGCATGGGTTCCGTACTTCGTTCAAAACATGGACACAGGAACGCACCAATACACCGCGCGATGTTTCCGAGGCCGCACTGGCTCATACCGTCAAAGATAAGGCTGAGGCAGCGTATGCGCGGTCAGATTTCTTTGAAAAACGCCGGAAGCTTATGGAGCGCTGGGGGCTAGAAAACAGCCCGCACCATTCAACAGTAGTAAGGATTGCCTGATGTTCTCATTAGATAACTGGCTGTCAGTGAGCGATGTGCTGGAGGAAATTTGGCAAAAAGTCATTGCCGAAGATACGGAGAATACGCTTTCAATCGACGAATTGAGAAGTCGCACACTAAAAGAGTTTACCGACTTCCTTGGCTATTGCGATAGCGCTGCTGCAATGTCGCCGTCTGGTAGCATGGTACGCGTTAGGGCGAGCTTTCTAAGGCAAATACTAAATAGCGGCACCGACCATAGATTTTTCTCTTATAATACAGGGCTTTTAAGACCTATCAGAGAACAAATCTCTCTTTCGGCAGTGGACGCGCCCGAAAGTGAAAAGTGGTATAAGCGACTATTTAGACAAACACATCTTGAATACACTTTGGCTCCGATATTCTCATCAGCTTGGGCTTACTTTGCACTTGCACTTGGCGCACTGATATCTGGAGTATTGGTTTTCATTCTCGGCATCGACACTCTTTACTGCGGCCCCGAATGCGTTTCCGAATTAACCACAATATTTCGGTTGATTTACATCTTTCTCACAACTCTCATGTTTAGCCTATCAGCTTTATGCTTCGTTATCGCAATCGACAAATTCGCGTGGCACTGGCAATACAGCCCCGCCCAACAAGACAAACTTTATGGATTTGAGGGCTTCTCGATTATTTTCCCATCGGCAAAGGTAGCTCAATTCCTGAGCTTAGAGGACCAAACCGATAGTGCATCAAAAGGATCAGAAGCATCCGTTGCTAGAAAGATTGTCAAACTCTTCGATCAAAATGTCTCGTTTACGAGAGGTGAAGCTCAAAGCTCTCTGGGGAGTCACCTTTCGGTAAGGGGCTTTGGCCGCGCATGGGACATGGCAAGCTCTGAGCGGCCAGAATTGAGCAAACCGGGCAGAAAGCCGCGAAAGTAAAAATCACTACACCGTATTGAAACGGATTCTATTCACGACAGGGTTTTTTGCTGGCTATCTCCATGGCAGATTCCGCTTACGCTTAGAAACTACCGAATGGATCCGATATGACCGAACAACACCTTCGACGCCCCGCAGTTGAAACCGCGACGGGACTTAGTAGATCAACCATTTATGCGATGATGGATGCAGGAGAATTCCCCCGCCCCATACGCATAGGCAAGCGCGCCGTTGCATGGCCCAAAAGCGCCGTTACCGCTTGGCTAGCGGACCGCCCTACATCGGCTGGTGCTAAATAGAACAACGCCCACGCAGTAACAAAACTGGCGCGGGCGCTGGGTAGTCTCAACACCTTCCAGATACCGCGCTGCAATCCATCAGTAAAGGATTCAGTCACATGCAAATCCGAGTAACGCTCACTTTGGGCGAACAATCCCGCACGTTCATTCTAAGAGGCCGCATAGGCCAGACCATGCACCACCTGCACCGCGCTGGGCAGATGGGTATCACGTCACTAGAGACGCCTGCTTTGCGCTTGTCCGCATATATCCACTCCCTACGCAGGATGGGCTTTGAAATCACAACCGAACGGGAAGAACACGAAGGCGACTACCCCGGCCACCACGCGCGGTATCGGCTGGAAAGCATAGTTAAGCTGGAACACGAGCGCGAAGGGGTCACGGCATGACCGCCGCCCGCACAGCGCGCCCAGCGCCCACCCCTGCCATTGTACGGCGCATCATGGCCAAGCATGGCCTAAGCCAGCCCAGCGCACGCGCTCTGGCCGTACTACTCAGTCCCAAGGTATCGCCCTATGGCTGGTAAGGGAAAAAGAGGCGACAAAGAGCAATACGTGCCGTTGCCCTACTTGCAATTGAAGTCCGAAGTATGGCGGTCCCTTTCGGGGGCCGCCGTGAAAGTATGGCTGGAACTTCACACTCGATACAACGGCGGCAACAACGGCAAATTGCACTTGTCGATGAATGAGGCCGCAGAACTTTTGGGATTGGGCAAGGCCACCGTGAAGCGCGCCTTTGATGAACTCGCAGAAAAAGGGTTCATTGTTCTGGAAACCCCCGGCAACTGGTATTCACGTCGCGCCCATGATTGGCGGTTAACGTCCAAGCCGATGCAAACACCCAAAGGCAAAACGGCTCCAACTCTCGATTGGAGGAACTGGCGACCCCCCAAAAAACAAAAGCAGGGTTCCAAAACGGACCCGTCACATGGTCGCGTGGTTCCGTATCAGAACCAGCAAAAGGCTTTTGGGTCCGAAACAGAACCCGTCAGGCCACTTTTGAGTGGTCGCTAGGGTTCTGGAATGGAACACTAATATAACCACTCCTATAAAGGCAGTTGAGGCGAAGAATAGGAATTCGATATGAGACGACTTTTCAACTTCATACAAATCACGGTCATTGCCGGGGTAGCAATTGCTTTCGTCGGCTTTGAGTTCATTGAACGCTTGCCAGAGTACGCGGGTTCGCTACCAGGCGCGACAGCCAAGCAAACGATAACGGGCGAAGTGACACGGGTCCGCGATGGAGACACAATTGAAGTCGCAGGCCTCCCGATCCGACTGGGCAGTTTGAATTGCGCCGAACGCGGCTCTCTGAGAGGCGACACAGCAACAAAGCGCATGAAGGTGCTTGTCTACCGCGAAACACTCACCTGCTATCTCAACGGGCGAACGTCCTATGACCGCTCAATAGGCAGTTGCGCCCTCTCAGACGGACGCGACATAGGGGCGGTTATGATTCAAGAGGGTTTATGTCGTCGCTACTTCTAGGCAATCAACGGACGCGGGCAGAACCACGAGCCAGCTAGAATGGGGATTCCTCAGCCAACTTTTTTGTTTTTGTTTCGCACACACACAAAAATGACTGCCCGCGCCGGTCCCGCGCTGATGGCTTCAGACTTTGGACCTCCCCCACCCTCACAGCACCCTAAGAAAACTTGAAATTCCCTAATGATTTCGGAAAAATATTGGAGGCACAAAATGGGCGGATATGGTTCAGGACGAAGGGGTTACAAACAGAAAGCAGAGCAATCCAAAGCGCTAGACGTGAACCGATTGCACCGTGAAGGCTGCCTAAGCCCCGGCAAGCAAGGTAATTGGGTATGGTCAATAGATGGCACAGAAACGGCGCGAATTGCCTATCGCGCAAACGAGCGTCACTTTGTTCTGGATTACAGGGTGCGCCAATATGGCGGCGACTGGGAAACCATCAACCAATCAATCCCGCTGACCTATGCGGATTGTAATTATGGCGGCGCGCGTCCCTATTTCGTATGCAAAGGCATTTCCAATGGGCGGCATTGCCTACGCAGGATTGGCAAGGTTTTCCTAAGAGGCCGATATTTCCTTTGCCGCCATTGCCAAGGCATCGCCTACGCCAGCCAATCAGAGCCGCGCTATGACCGCATGTTGAGGCGCGCAAACAAGATCCGCACCGCGCTGGGCGGTGAACCCGGTACGGCACATTGGATAGCGCCAAAGCCTAAGGGCATGTGGCAACAAACGTATCAAAGAAAACGGTTTGAGATTGAATGGTGCGAGAACCAAGCGGACCGACTGTTCCTAGCAAAATTCGCCTATCTTCTAAGCGAAGAGGAACAAGACATTTATTTCGGCTAAGAAGCCAAACCAATTTCCGCGTTCGCTTTCTTCCGTTGGCTCAAAGAAAAATTGTGCTAGAATATCTCAACCTAGCCTCTTGCTGTGATGCATCTTAGATGACTACAAAGACCTAAGAGGACACCATGACACCGAACAACCTTATTGGCATTGGCTTATACACTCCGATTGAGGCACAGCGCCTGCTTGGCGTATCTGCGTCTAAAATTGGCCGCTGGCTAAGTGGGCATGAGCGCAAAGGCGTTCGATATGCCCCTTTGTGGGAACCTCAAATTGACCTAAATGACGGAGCTGTTTATCTAGGGTTTCGTGACCTAATGGAGGTTAGGGCAGCAAACCAGTTTTTAGATGCCGGGGTGTCGCCTCAAGCAGTTCGAAGAGCTATTATCGTTGCGCAAGAGTACGTTGACGCAGAACGGCCCTTGTCAACCACTCGCTTCAAGACTGACGGTCGAAGCATTTTTCTTGAGATTGCTGAGGGGGAAGGCGATAAAAAATTGCTGGACCTTTTCAAGAAACAGTACGCCTTTTCAAAAATTATGGAGCGCAGCCTAAAGGATGTGGAGTTTGATGGCATCACACCCAGCCGTTGGTGGATTGGGTCACAAAAATCTGGTGTCGTCCTAGACCCTCAGCAGTCATTTGGTCAACCGATTGAACACGAAACAGGTATTCCTACTGTAGTTTTGGCAAAGGCCGTGGAAGCTGAAGGCAGTGTAACAAAAGCTGCAAAAGCATGGTGTGTTGAACGCAAGCATGTTCAGAGAGCCGTAGACTTTGAACGGTCGCTAACAAGGCAAGCCGCTTGAAGGTCTACTTTGACAACTGCACGTCCCCACTGATGGCCAGAACGCTTGCTGGCTACTTGTCTAATTCACAGTCGGAAGTATTTCACGCTCGAGACCTAAAGCTTCACAACAAACCCGACATTGAATGGATTGAACATCTCTCTGCAACGGGTGACGATTGGATGATTGTCACCGCAGACGGTCGAATCCGTAAGAACAAGGCAGAAAGAGAAGCCTATCGTCGCGCAAACCTCAAAGGTGTTGTTTTAGCGCCTGCATATCAGAAAACAGAAATGGGGCGGTGTTGCGGCATCATGGTAGCGAAATGGGATGACATGATTGACTTTACATCAAAAATTTCCGCACCTTACTTAGTCGAACTGTCTATAAATTTAACCCCGAAATTCAAAGTTCTTCCCCTATAACGCTCCCCCCACACACTATCAATTGGGGGACGAAATGTGGGTCGACCGCAGCCAGAAATCGCCTAAGCTACTGTTAAATAACATATATTTTAGGGTTTCTGGCGGAGACGAAGGGATTCGAACCCTCGAACGAGTTACCCCGTTACTCCCTTAGCAGGGGAGCGCCTTCGACCACTCGGCCACGTCTCCGCTGGCGGGTCTATCGTGTAACGGGTTGGGAAGACAAGTCTGAATTTCGGATTTTGTGTTGTTTTTGCGCGCATCTGTGCGCGGCATTACTTGGGCGCTTTGTGCCGGGTTGTTTTGCACGCTTTCGCGGCGCAGCTTTCGCATATAGCACTGCTAAACCCTTCAAAATCAGCGCATTTGGGCGGCAGAACCGCCGCCCAAGGCCTGATCAGTTGTTGAACAGGAAGTGCAGCACATCACCGTCTTTGACGATATAGGCCTTGCCCTCGGCGCGCATTTTGCCTGCTTCTTTGGCGCCGCTTTCGCCTTTGCAGGTGATGAAATCATCATAGGCGATTGTCTCGGCGCGGATGAAGCCCTTTTCGAAATCGCCGTGGATCACGCCTGCGGCTTGGGGTGCGGATGTGCCGGATTTGATCGTCCAGGCGCGGGCTTCTTTGGGGCCGACGGTGAAATAGGTCTCTAGGTGGAGTAACTCATAGCCCGCGCGGATCAGGCGATCGAGGCCGGCTTCTTCCAAGCCCATTTCGGTGAGGAACATCTCGGCTTCTTCGGGTTCGAGCTGGCTGATCTCTTCTTCGATCTGGGCCGAGATAACGACCGCGCCTGCGCCCTCTTTGGCGGCCATTTCGGCCACGGCGGCGCTCATTGCATTGCCTTGCGCCGCATTGCCTTCTTCGACGTTACAAACATATAGGATCGGCTTGGTGGTCAGCAATTGCAGCAGTTTCCATGCGCGCAGATCGTCGGCGTCAACATCGACCGAGCGTGCAGGTTTGCCCTCTTCAAGCGCGGCCAAAGCTGCGCGCAAAAGGCGTTCTTGCTGAACTGCCTCTTTGTCGCCACCGCGCACTTTGCGCACGATATTCTGGAGGCGCTTTTCGATGCTTTCCATATCCGCGAGCATTAGCTCGGTCTCGATGACTTGGGCATCCTCAACCGGATCAACGCGCCCCTCAACATGGGTCACATCGCCATCTTCAAAGCAGCGCACCACATGGGCGATCGCATCACATTCGCGGATGTTGGCGAGGAACTGATTGCCCAGACCTTCGCCTTTGGAGGCGCCCTTAACGAGGCCTGCGATATCCACAAAGGTCATCCGCGTTGGGATGATATTCTTGGAGCCTGCGATCTCGGCCAAAGCATCAAGGCGCGCGTCCGGAACGGCCACTTCGCCGACGTTTGGCTCGATTGTGCAGAAAGGGAAATTGGCGGCCTGAGCGGCGGCCGTTTTCGTCAATGCGTTAAACAAGGTCGATTTGCCAACATTTGGCAGCCCGACGATACCCATTTTAAAGCCCATTTCGCAGCCCTTTCATAACATCCGGCCCGCTTCTATGCCGCCCTGCCCGCCCGCGCAAGCGTAGCCTTTGAATGGCGCGGGCTTTGCGCGGCCCCTTAGAGGCATTGCCATTGGCGCGCGGATAAGCGAAACCAATGCCAGACAAGCTGCGAGGAAGATTATGACCCGGATCGACGATACATTTGCCCGCCTGAAATCTGAGGGGCGCAAAGCCTTTGTGGCCTATGTGATGGGCGGCGATCCGAATTATGAGACCTCGCTTGAGATCGTGCGCGCCCTGCCCGGCGCTGGCGTTGATATCATCGAGCTTGGCATTCCTTTTACCGATCCGATGGCGGACGGCGAGACCATTCAATTGGCGGGCCAACGCGCGCTTGAAGGCGGGATGACGCTGCAAAAAACGCTCGATCTGGCGCGCGAATTTCGCCGCGCTGATAGCACCACGCCGATTGTTTTGATGGGCTATTACAACCCCATCTATTCGCGCGGCGTTGATAAGTTTCTGGTCGATGCTAAAGAGGCCGGAATTGACGGGCTGATCATCGTTGATCTGCCGCCCGAAGAAGACGGCGAGCTTTGCATTCCAGCGCAAAAAGCCGGTCTCAACTTCATCCGTTTGGCCACACCAACGACGGATGACAAGCGCCTTCCCAAAGTGCTGAGCAACACGTCCGGCTTTGTTTATTACGTCTCGATCAATGGGATCACTGGGGCGGCCGAAGCGCAGGCTGATACAGTCGCGCCCGAAGTGGCCCGGATCAAAGCGAAAACCGATCTGCCGGTGATTGTTGGCTTTGGGGTGAAGACGCCCGAAACCGCACAGGCGATTGCGGCTGTGGCTGATGGAACAGTCGTTGGTTCGGCCATTGTCGCGCAGATCGCGGCCGGTAAGAGCCCAAGCGAAGTTGCCGCTTTCGTCGCAGAATTGGCTGCGGGTGCACACCGCGCCTAAGGCCCCTACCCCAGCGTTACATCCAAAAACATCATCAAGATCAGCCCAAAGATCAGCCCGGTTGTCGCGCGTTTTTGGTGGCCATTTCGATGGGTTTCGGGGATGATTTCATGGCTGATAATATAGAGCATCGCCCCGGCGGCAAAAGCCAGCCCCCAAGGCAGCACAAATACCGAGCTGTGGATCGCCCAAACGCCAAGCAGGCCGCCAATCGGCTCGACCAGCCCGGTTGCCAGCGCAATCCCGAAGCTCTGCCATTTGCCATAGCCCTGCCCGCGCAGCGCGACCGCAACAGCCAGCCCTTCGGGGGCGTTTTGCAGCCCGATGCCGGTCGCGAGCGACATCCCGTTTGAGACATCCCCGCCGCCAAAACCAACCCCAACAGCCATGCCTTCAGGGAAATTATGGATGGTGATGGCGATCACAAAAAGCCAGATGCGCGACAGAGCCGCCGCATCGCCCCCCTCGCGCCTCCCTTCAAAATGCTGGTGCGGCAAAGCCTCGTTCAACAGATGCACCGCAAGCGCCCCAAGCGCGATCCCAGCCCCGGCAATTGTCGCCGCGATCCAAACGCTTTGATGCAGCTCTTCCGCCGCTTCAAGCCCGGGGATCAGCAGCGAAAAATAGCTCGCCGAAAGCATGACGCCAGCCGCAAATCCCAAGAGCGTATCATTGGCGCGCCGCGAGATCGTTCCGCCAAACAGCACCGGCAAAGCGCCGACCCCGGTCATTAGGCCCGCGGCGAGGCTGGCAATCACGCCGATCATCAGGATGCTCATTATGCCTGCCTTCGCTGCTACCAAATGGGTGGCTATAGCCATCTAAGGTTCTGATGCGCGAATTGCCAAGAGGCCATTGCGCCGCAATGCGCAAATTGGTAAATCTTCATAACCAATATGGCGTTTTTATGCGGAGGCCCAACATGCCCGTGATTACCAACATCAATGATCTCAAAGCGCTGCACCGCAAGCGCACGCCCAAGATGTTTTATGACTATGCAGAAAGCGGCAGTTGGAGCGAGCAAACCTTTCGCGAAAATACCTCTGATTTCGAACAAATCCGCCTGCGCCAACGGGTCGCTGTGGATATGGAGGGGCGCTCAACCGCGAGCCAGATGATTGGCCAAGATGTTGCGATGCCTGTGGCGCTTGCGCCCGTCGGGATGACGGGGATGCAAAGCGCGGATGGCGAAATCAAAGCGGCGCGCGCGGCGGAAAAATTTGGCGTTCCCTTTACGCTTTCAACCATGTCGATCTGTTCGGTTGAGGATGTTGCGGCGGCAACCGAGAAGCCCTTTTGGTTTCAGCTCTATGTGATGCGCGATCAGGAGTTCCTTGAGAATATGATCCAGCGTGCAAAGGATGCCAAATGCTCGGCCCTCGTGCTTACGCTTGATCTGCAAATCCTCGGGCAGCGCCATAAAGATTTGAAAAATGCGCTCTCTGTGCCGATCCGTCCGACCCTTGCCAACGCGCTTGATCTGAGCACGAAATGGCGGTGGGCTTATGGAATGGCGCGCACCAAACAGCATAGTTTTGGCAATATCGTCGGCCATGCGAAAGGCGTCCATAACCTTGGCTCGCTGTTTGAATGGACGGCCGAGCAATTCGATCCGCGCCTTGATTGGGATAAGGTGCGCGCGATCAAAAAGATGTGGGGCGGCAAACTGATCCTTAAAGGTGTGATGGAAGTTGAGGATGCGATCATGGCGGCGGATGCGGGCGCGGACGCGATCATCGTCTCCAACCATGGCGGCCGGCAGCTTGATGGTGCGCTGAGTTCGATCAAGATGTTGCCGGCGATTGTTGCGGCGGTTGGGGACAAGGTTGAGGTCCATATGGATAGCGGCATTCGCTCTGGTCAGGATGTTCTTAAGGCGCTCGCTCTAGGGGCTAAGGGGACTTATATTGGGCGCGCCTATATCCACGGGCTCGGCGCGATGGGCGAGGCTGGCGTAACGAAGGCGCTTGAGATTATTCACAAAGAAATGGATGTCTCAATGGCGCTTTGCGGGCGCAAAACCATTGATCATGTGGATCGTGATATGGTGCTGGTGCCCGAAGGGTTTGCAGGCCGCTGGGAATAGCCCGGCGCTAACTGGCGCTATGTTTTTCGAGCGCTTTGATCGCCGGAACAATCAGCGCCACGATCAGCGCGACCGCGACAAAGGCCCCGCGTAGCCCGACCAGCTGAGAGATCAGCCCGATCATCGCCGGGCCGACGAAAAAGCCCGTCATGCCGACCATCCAGGCGCGCGAAATAGCAAAGCTGCGCTGATCCTTATGGACGGCTTTGCCCAGCATCGAGCTAGCCGAGGGAACGATTACCGCCATGCCAAGCCCGATGATCGCCACGCCGATCAAAACGATCGCTTTGCTTGGCGCGGCGGCCGTGATCAGCGCGCCGAACGCGCCCAAAATACCCGAGAAAAAGATGAGCCGCGCTTCGCCCAAACGGTTGGCGATCATCTGTCCTGCGAGGCGGCCAAAGCCCATCGTGAGGCCAAGCATCATCGGCCCCAAGCCCCCCTCGCCCGGCGCGCCGCCAAGGGTGCGTTCGATATGCAAGGCCGACCAAGCTTCGGTCGCGTTTTCGCCAATGAAGGCACAGAAAAGCATGCCGCCTGTGAGGAGTATCAAGCGCCACGGCGTTGATTTTGGGGCCTCTTCTTTGGCGTCATCGCTCTCGACGAAATCTGCCTCCTTTTCGCGGACAAGCGGGATCAGCGCCATGACAACAAGTGCGGCCACCGGCAGGATTTGCCCCGGCGAAAAGCCCGCTTGGCGCGCCATTCCGGCGGCAAAGGCCGCGCCTGCAAAGCCAAAGGAAAACATCGCGTGATTGGCATTCATCAGGTGCAAACCGTGGCGTTCCTCAAGCACAGAAATGCGCACATTGGCCGAAATATCGAGGATCGACATGGCCAAACCAGTAAACAAAAGCGCGGCGCCAAAGCCGAAAACTGTGTTTGGAAGGGCTGGCAGAAAGAAGGCGATGATCAGCCCGATTGAGAGCAAAGGCAAAGAGTGCCGCCCCAAAATGCGCCCAACTTTGGGCAAGATAAACATCGCAATCATTCCGCCAATGGCCGCCATCACCAGCGCAAGACCAAAGGCGCCGTCTTGGGCTTCTATGCCTTGTTTGAGCGCAGGCAAAACAGCCGCCAATGTGCCCCAGAAAATGCCAACGCAGGTCAAGGCTGTCATCGGCGCGCGCGAGGCTTTGGCCGCTTGGAAGAGTGACATTTGAGCTGCTCCTTGCCCGGGCTTGGCGCCGCTTTTTCGCTGCGCATTCTTGGGGGATTTCAAGCGAGTTTAGGCGCTAACATTTGGCGCGCAAGACTATTCGCACGAATCCTCTTCACAAGCGCGCCCATCTGGCCTATACGCGCGGCTTCACGCGGGCTCTACACCCTTGGAGGAGACCCGCCCTAAACAAATTGGAGACCACCAATGGCAGATAAGATCCCAGATCTTAACGCCAGCGTACGGACGGGGACAGGCAAGGGGGCCGCTCGTCAATCTCGCCGCAATGGCAACGTACCAGGCATCGTATATGGCGGCGGGGCAGATCCCGTTGCAATCGAAATCCCATTCAACGCATTGTTGAAGCGCCTCAAGCAAGGCCGCTTCCTCTCAACCCTGTTTAACCTCAAGGTTCCAGGCGAAGATGATGTGCGCGTGATCTGCCGCAACGTCCAGCGCGACGTTGTTAAAGATCTGCCAACACACGTTGATTTCATGCGTCTGCGTCGGACATCGAAAGTGAAACTCTTCATTCACGTTGATTTCGTCGGTGATGACGTGTCCCCCGGCATCAAGCGCGGTGGCGTTCTGACTGTTGTGCGTAACGAAGTTGAATTGCTTGTTACTGCAGACAACATTCCAGATCACATCACAGTTGATATCTCGACCACAGACGTGGGCGATGTATTGCACATCTCTGATGTTACGCTGCCTGAGGGCGCGAAATCCGTGATCGATCGCGACTTCGTAATCGCCAATATCTCGGCCCCATCGAGCCTGCGTTCCGCAGACGATGACGCTGATGAGGGCGAAGGCGAAGAAGGCGGCGAAGAAGAAGCCGCAGCGACAGAGGAATAAGTTCCTTTCGCGCAGTGAATTGGAAACGGGGCCTGTTGCGGGCCCCGTTTTCGTTTGTCTGGGGTGATGTGTGCCCTGCCCTTTCGCCGCCCTTTTCGCGCAGCCCCTGATCGCCTATCATGGCGGCAGAATAGGAGAGCCCCCTTGAAACTCTTTGTTGGCCTTGGAAATCCGGGCGCGAAATATGCAGGCCATCGCCACAACATCGGCTTTATGGCGCTGGATCGAATTGCCTCGGATCATGGCTTTGGGCCTTGGCGTGGCAAGTTTCAGGGCAGCGTTTCTGAGGGGCTTTTGGGGCGCGAAAAGGTGATCCTGCTCAAGCCGGAAACCTTCATGAACCTCTCTGGCCAATCGGTTGGCGAAGCGATGCGGTTTTATAAATTGGAACCGGCCGACATCACCGTTTTTCACGATGAGCTTGATCTCGCCCCCGCAAAATGCCGGGTCAAAATGGGCGGCGGGCATGCGGGCCATAATGGCTTGCGCTCGATCCATCAGCATATTGGCCCTGAGTATCAGCGTGTGCGCCTTGGCATCGGGCATCCGGGCCATAAGGATCGGGTCGCGGGCTATGTGCTGCATGATTTTGCCAAGGCGGATGAAGCCTGGCTTGATGATCTGCTGCGAGGGCTAAGCGACGGCGCGCCTGCTTTGGCTGCGGGTGACGCGGCACGTTTCTCCAACGATGTCGCCCTTCGCACGGCCCCTGCGCGCCCCTCAACTGGTAAAGCGCCAAAACAGGCCCAGCAATCAACGCCGCCTGTCGGGCAAGCCCCCGCCCCCCAAACGCCGGAGCCCAAAACGCCGGGCCCCAAAACGCCTGACCCGGCCGAAAACGCCCGCAGTCCTTTGCAAAAACTGGCTGACAAATTTCGCGAGCGCTAGTTTGGTTCAGATTTCAGCGCGGGGCTATGCGTTGGCCGGCAGCTCAACAAGATCGTCAATAAAGGCCGCCAGAAGTTGCGCGCGCCCGCTTACGCCTGCCTTGCGGTAAATTGCATTTGTTTGTGCTTTTACAGTGCCTTCGGAGGTGCTGCGGAGCGCGGCTATCTCGCCCGTGGACATGCCTTTGATTGCAAAAAGAGCGACGTCGCGCTCAGCCGGCGTTAGGCTCCACTGCGAAAACCGCTCTTCAAGCACATCCATAAATGCGCTGGATGCGCGGCGCAGGCGTTCTTCTGCTTGTAGTTGGGCGCGCTGCATGCGGCGCAACATCAACCCGCCCATAAGCACCCCAAGCATCAAGCCCACGGCCGCCCCGATTTCAATAAATTCGCGCGCGCGCCAAGAGATGGGCGTACTGCGAAAGCCAAAAACAGAAGAGAAAATATCCCCGACGAAGAAATAGGCGCAGCCAATTTGGACAAGCAAAACAGCGAAGATAATCACGCTACGCCACATGCTTACTTGGCCTCGCAGGATGGGAATTTGAGATGCAGCAATCAGTCATCATCTTCGCCGTGATCATCGCCGCCTCCATGATCACCGCTATCATCGTCAGAGCTGTCATGGTCTTCGCCGTCATCGTCTGAGCCATGGTCATCGCCGTCGTCAGATCCGTCGTCGTCATCGTCGTCGAAATCGTTGCCCCCTCCCGAGGAGCCATTATTGCCGTTGCGATTGCTGCCGGTATTCCCGCCGCCATGTTCGAATATCTCTGAGGATGCGTTCGCTTCTGCCTCCCAAAAATCGCGCAGAATTTCACCGGTGCGCGCGTTAAGAATTATCTCGCGATGCCCTTCTTGCGAACGGGCTTCGATCCGCGTTCTCCCAAGCAGCGTTTTTGCGACGGTGATCTGTTTGTAGCCCTGTTTTTGAAGCTGGCTAATAATGCGATCTTGCGCGGTTTGCGCATAGCTTGGGAGGCCAAAAAAGCTGGCTGCCAAGAAGATCAAAATGAACGTTTTACGACGCATTGCCATTTCCGTTTAAGAAAGCGGCCTGTCGCAAACGCAGTGCAACAGGCCATCCCAATGTGGGCTAATTCAGGTTTTGTGCAAGGCCCTAACGACTAGTCGTCGCTGTCGCTGTCGCCGTCTTCACCGCCATGATCGCCGCCGCCGTCATGGCCGCCGCTGTCGTGGTCGCCATCATCATCGCCTCGATCATGGTCGCCGCCATTGTCATCGTCGCTGTCATCGTCGCCATCGTCATGATCATCGTCATCCGAGGCATGATCGTCGTCGTCATCCTCGTGGCCCCGGCCTTTGCCTTCGTGATCGTCGTCCTCATCGTCCCCGCCGGCCCGCTCAACACGCGCAAAATCGCGATTGCGATCGCGGATGGAAACGCCTTCGCGGGTGTTTTCAAATGCACCAACTTCCTCGGCTTCGGATTTAAGAACAGCGCCCGTGGCCCGATCCACGATCATTTCGATTTTCTCAGACCCTCGGATCGCTTCAACTTTGAGCTGGGTCGGCCCGCGCTTTACCTCAACGCGGGTAAACCCATCGGCTTGCAAATCGGAGATCAGATCTTGCGTTGTGGTTTGGGCGGTTGCTGCGCCCGCGGCCAGCAGACTGAGGACTGCGGCGACTTTGAATGTATTCATCATTGGTTTCCCTTTTGATCGAATTGCTCGAAACGGCATGTGCCGCATTGATGCCCCCAAAGAGAGAAGAAAAGATGGCGCGGGGCCATTCACCCAAAGGTATAGACCGACAATTTTAGTTAATCGCGCCGCCGCATAAACCTGAGTTTATGCGCTTGGATTAGGGAAATTCCGGCGCAAGCCGCTGATAAATATAGGCGATTTTTTGGCCGGCTTCCCTGCGCGTTATTTTCGGCCCATTAAGCCTGTTCAAAGGCAGGGTATAATTCTCCCGCTCGCTCATGGGTTTTTCGCAAAAGATAGGTGCCCGCCGAAACGCGCGCGCGAAATTCAGCGCAGGCTTAAGCACGCGGGAAGCCGAAACCGCGCATCACCCAAAATTCAAAAGCCCGCAGCTCGGCTCAAGTTTCTGAAACACATCGCGCGAAATCGCGCAGGTCGGCTAGCAAGTTTTCTATATATTTCACCGCCTTAGATGATCACGCCTTTGTTTATTCATCTTTGTGAAATCCGCGCTAGTCTCCAATTACACGTTCACAGCAAAATCGATTACCAGGGATAGTATTCATGAAGACATTCGCATTTGTAACTGCCGGCGCCCTCGCTGTTGGCCTTGCAACCTCCGCATTTGCAGCCGGTGGTGGGGACACGCCGCCCAAGCCGACCAAAACCATGACCGAGTGTAAAACTGGCGAAGTTTGGGATGAAAAGACCAAGACTTGCCTCAAGAAAGAAGCGCGTGCGCTAACGGACGATCAGCGCTATGGCGCTGTGCGCGAGCTGGCCTATGCGGGCGAATATGACCGCGCGATTGCAATGATCGATAGCGCGCAGGATCAGACGGCCCCGCGCATGTTGACCTATCGCGGGTTTACCGCCCGTAAGCTGGGCAAGATGGATGCCGCAATGGCGTTTTACCAAAGCGCGCTTGAGGCCGATCCAGATTTCATTCTCGCGCGTTCCTACATGGGCCAAGGCCTGATGGCAGCGGGCGATCTTGCCGGCGCATTGGCGCAGTTGCGCGAGATTGAAGCGCGCGGTGGGCGCGAGACATGGGCATATGCCGCCCTTGATCAAGCGCTACGTGGGATTCCGACGAATTACTGATCCGCTGAGTTAAAATGCAAAAGGCCCGCTGAGTTTCCAGCGGGCCTTTTGTTTTGGAGATGTGCTTGGCTTAGCCGCCTGTATTGATTTCGACGCCCAAATGTTTGGCCACGGTGAAGATATCCTTATCGCCGCGTCCACACATATTCATCACGATGATATGGTCGCGTGGCAGGGTCGGCGCGATTTTCATCACATGCGCTAGGGCATGGGATGGCTCAAGCGCGGGGATAATCCCCTCCATCGCGCAGGAAAATTGGAAAGCCTCAAGCGCTTCTTTATCGGTGATGGAGACGTATTCGGCGCGTTTGGTATCGTGCAGCCAGCTGTGCTCTGGGCCGATGCCGGGGTAATCGAGGCCAGCAGAGATCGAGAAGCCCTCAAGAATTTGGCCGTCGTCATCTTGCAAAAGATAGGTGCGGTTGCCGTGAAGAACGCCGGGTCGCCCGCCCGTAAGGGAGGCGCAGTGCTCCATCTTTTCGTTCACGCCTTTACCGCCCGCTTCAACGCCGATGAGGCGCACTTGCGGATCATCGAGAAACGGGAAGAACAGGCCCATCGCATTGGAGCCGCCGCCGATCGCGGCGATCAGCGTATCTGGAAGGCGACCTTTGCCCTCCTGATCGGCGAGTTGTTCGCGGACTTCCTTGCCGATGATGGATTGGAAATCGCGCACCATGGCCGGGTATGGATGGGGGCCAGCGACCGTTCCGATGCAATAGAATGTATCCGCGACATTGGTGACCCAGTCGCGCATCGCGTCGTTCATCGCGTCCTTCAGCGTGCCGCGCCCGGAGGTAACGGCGACGACTTCAGCGCCCAGAAGGCGCATGCGGAAAACGTTGGGCGCTTGGCGCTCGACATCATGCGCGCCCATATAGACCACGCATTTGAGCCCGAATTTCGCACAGACCGTGGCGGTTGCAACGCCGTGCTGACCTGCGCCTGTTTCGGCGATGATGCGGGTTTTGCCCATGCGCCGGGCAAGGATGATCTGGCCGAGCACATTGTTGATTTTATGCGCGCCGGTGTGGTTGAGCTCATCGCGCTTGAGATAGATTTTCGCGCCGCCAAGCTCTTCGGTCATGCGCTGCGCATAATAGAGCGGCGACGGGCGGCCAACATAATGGGTCCAAAGATCATCCATTTCCGCCCAGAAGGTCGGATCGGTTTTGGCGTGCTCGTAGTGTTCTTCGAGCGACAGGATCAAAGGCATGAGCGTTTCGGAGACGAAGCGCCCGCCGAAATCGCCAAAGCGCCCCTGCTCATCGGGGCCGTTCATGAAGCTGTTGAAAAGGTCATTCATCTTGGGGCTCCTTCGCGCTTTGCTTTGGTTTAGCGGGGAAGCGGCGCGGGGTAAAGCGGCGGGCGCGCGCTTTGGCTTGGGGTTTGGTATTTGAGTATTTGGGCCAAGAAAAAGTTGGCTTTTGTGCTTAAGTCTTGGCCTTTGGGGCGGCGTGCAGGATGGGGGCTGCGCCATTTGTGATGGCGTTTGTGGCCTTCAGGAAGGCGCGGATTTTGGCCGGGTCTTTTTCGCCCGGCGCGGATTCCACGCCAGAGGAGACATCGACTTGGGTCGCGCGCGTTTTCTCAATGGCGAGGGCGACGTTTTGCGCAGTGAGCCCGCCTGCAAGCATCCAGGGTTTGGGCCAATTAATATTGGCGATCAGGGTCCAATCAAAAGAAAGGCCGTTGCCGCCGGGAAGATCGGCGCCTTTGGGGGCTTTGGCATCAATCAGGAGCTGATCTGCAACCTCGCCGTAGCTTTGGATTTGGGCGATGTCATCGGGGCCAGAGACGCCGATGGCTTTCATCGCGGGCAGGCCGGTGAGCGCTTTGATTTCGGTGACGCGCCTGGGGGTCTCTTTGCCGTGAAGCTGGATCATATCGATGGGAACGGCGCGCGTGATGCTTTCCAGCAGCACATCATCGGGATCGACGAGAAGCGCGACTTTGGCAATGCCGGGCGGCACGGAGGCGGCAAGCGCGGCGGCCTCTTCGATCGAGATATTGCGCGGGGAGTTGGGGAAAAAGACAAAGCCGATATAGGCCGCGCCGGCATTGATTGCAGCGCTTAGGTTCTCTGCGTCTTTGAGGCCGCAGATTTTGGTTCTTATTTGGGCCATGGCGCGGCTGCGGATTTACGCAGCTCCTTTATCTTCCAAAAGGGCGAGGATCTCGGCGTCGCCGCCAGCGGCCTCGGGCTTGCTTTGGCGCAGACGGCGCATTTCACGCTTGAGACGTTCTTTTTCGCGCCGCTCATTGGTCGCGGCGACGCGATGTTTGTGTTCGCGCATCCATTCCCAGAAAAAGCCGATCAAAACGCCCGCAATGATCCCGGTGAAGATCACCACAAAAAGCGGAACCGTAAGAGAGCCGGAGATCCCAACCAGCGCGCCAAGATCGGCGGGCATTAGGTTCAGCGTCACTGGACCACGGTTGGCCAGAGCCACCGTGATCAAGCAAATCGCAAGGGCCGCGAGGAATGCATAGCGAAGATAGCGCATCGGCTTTGGCCTTATAATCGGATCGTTACGAGCGGTGAACTGGGCTTATTTGCCGTTAAGGCGGTCACGCAGAAGCTTGCCGGTCTTAAAGAAGGGCACGTGCTTTTCTTCGACTTGAACGCTCTCACCGGTGCGCGGGTTGCGCCCCGTGCGGGCATCGCGCTGCTTGACGGAAAACGCGCCAAATCCGCGAAGCTCAACGCGATCGCCATTGGCCATCGCTTCGATCACTTCTTCAAAGATGGTGTTGACGATACGTTCAACATCCCGCTGATAGAGATGCGGATTTTCGTCTGCGATTTTCTGAATCAATTCCGAACGGATCATCAATTTCCCCCCTATTGGGCATTATGTTTGCGCATTGGCAGATGGCGCAATTGCCGTTTTCGACCTTGCCTGACTATAGGCGAGCTTTTCGGATCGGGAAATGGGAGAGCGCGCAGCGATTGCAGAAAAATCACGCTAATATGCTGATCTTTTGCGAAAATCCTGTCTCGTGCGGCGGAATTTTGCCCGGATGGTTAGAAATTCAGCACGCGGCAGTGCAGCAATGGAGATTGATTCGCACCTCCAAATGCAAACGGCCCCACCAAATTGGCGGGGCCGTTGCGATGATTTGAAGCGTTTGGCTTACTCTTCGGTTTTGAGAGCGGCGCCAAGGATATCGCCCAAGGACGCGCCCGAGTCCGAAGACCCGTACTGCTGAACGGCTTCTTTTTCTTCTGCGATTTCGCGGGCTTTGATCGACAGACCAAGGCGGCGCGTTTTCGCATCAACATTCGTTACACGCACATCGATGCTATCGCCAACTTGGAAGCGCTCTGGGCGCTGCTCGGCACGATCGCGCGACAGGTCGGAGCGGCGGATGAAGGATTTCGCGCCTTCATATTCCACTTCAACGCCGCCTTCTTCGATGGCAGTCACGTTAACAGTGATGATCGAGCCGCGCTTAACGCCCTCGGTCGCCCCTGTGAAGCTATCATCCAGAGCTTTAACGGAGAGCGAGATACGCTCTTTTTCCACATCAACTTCGGTCACGACGGCTTTCACCATGTCGTTCTTTTGATAGTTCTGGATGGCGTCTTCGCCACGGTCTTCCCAGCTCAGATCTGAGAGGTGAACCATGCCGTCGATTTCGCCTTCAAGGCCGATGAACAGACCAAATTCGGTGATGTTCTTAACTTCGCCTTCAACATGCGTGCCAACGGGGTGTGATTCTGCGAATACTTCCCATGGGTTGCGCTGTGTTTGCTTGAGGCCAAGCGAAACGCGGCGTTTGGCTGTATCGATCTCCAGAACCATAACTTCGACTTCTTGGCTCGTGGAAACGATTTTGCCTGGGTGTACGTTCTTCTTTGTCCAAGACATTTCGGAGACGTGCACCAAACCTTCAACACCAGGCTCGAGCTCAACAAATGCACCGTAATCGGTGATGTTGGTCACGCGGCCAGTATGAACGCTTTCCAATGGGAACTTGCCTTCAACGGCATCCCATGGATCGGCTTGAAGCTGCTTCATGCCGAGCGAGATACGGTGTGTCTCTTTGTTGATCTTGATCACCTGAACCTTGATCGTCTCGCCGATTGCGAGGATCTCGGATGGGTGGTTCACGCGGCGCCATGCCATGTCTGTAACGTGCAGAAGACCATCTACGCCGCCCAGATCAACAAACGCACCGTATTCGGTGATGTTTTTCACAACGCCATCAACGCTATCGCCTTCGGCCAATTTGCCGATAACTTCAGCGCGCTGCTCGGCGCGGCTTTCTTCGAGGATCGCACGACGCGATACAACGATATTGCCACGACGGCGATCCATTTTCAGGATTTGGAATGGCTGCTTGAGACCCATCAGAGGGCCAGCATCGCGCACGGGGCGCACATCAACTTGCGAGCCGGGAAGGAACGCAACCGCGCCGCCCAGATCAACAGTAAAGCCGCCTTTAACGCGACCAAAGATTGCGCCTTCAACGCGCTCTTCGTCGGCATATGCTTTTTCGAGGCGATCCCAAGCTTCTTCACGGCGCGCTTTGTCGCGGCTGATAGAGGCTTCACCGCGCGAGTTTTCAACACGGTCGAGGAAAACCTCAACTTCGTCGCCAACTGCGATTTCGGGAGCTTCGCCTGGATTTGCGAATTCTTTAAGATCAACGCGGCCTTCCATTTTGTAGCCGACGTCGATGATGGCTTGGCCCGCTTCAATTGCGATAACCTTGCCTTTGACAACAGAGCCCTCTTCGGGCGTGTCAATTTCGAAGCTTTCGTTCAGGAGGGCTTCGAATTCCTCCATAGATGTGTTCTGAGCCATGTGGTCTCGGGTTCCTTTAAAGTCTTGTTTCTGGCCGTGCGGTTGTCTCCGCCGGTCTTGGGTTTCCATTGGTCGACTTGGCGGCTGCAAAACAAAGAGGGCCGGTATTTCCCAGCCCTACTCGTCTTATTATTATGCGGCGTTAATCACCTTATCGACAGCGCGCGTATAGGCGCAAATCAGGCGAGGTGCAAGCCTTGGCCGCCTTCATTCATTGAGGAAATGGGCGGATTGGGGCAGATATTGCGCCCTATTGCGCCACCAGCACAACTTCGGTTTCCCAGCCGCGGCATTTCTCGATCAAATCTTTGGGCATCGAATCAATGAAAACGGCATCCAGATCCGCCAGCGAGGCGATGCGCACCGGGGCCGAACGGGCGAGCTTTGAAGCATCTGTTACGAGGAAAGCTTTGCGCGCCTGCGCGATGATCGCTTTGGAAACCCGCACCTCCTGCAAATCGAAGTCCAAAAGATCGCCGTCACTGTCGAGCGCGGACGTCCCGATGATCGCGTAATCGACTTTGAATTGCTCGACAATTTGCGCCGTAAGATCGCCGACAAGCCCGCCATCCGAGCGGCGCAAAAGCCCGCCCGCAACCACGACATCGCAGCTTTCATTGGCGACCAAGATATTGGCAACATTCATGTTATTCGTCACCACGGTGATGTTGCGATGGTTCAGAAGTTCGCGCGCGACCGCTTCGGTGGAGGTGCCCAGATTGAGGAAAAGCGAAGAATTATCCGGGATCATCGCCGCACAAGCGCGCCCGATCGAGGCCTTCTCAATATCGTGCAAACCGCGCCGCTCTTCATAGCCTATATTGGCCACGCCAGAGGGCATCATCGCGCCGCCATGGACCCGATCCAACTTGCCCGCATCAGAGAGATCGCTCAGATCGCGGCGGATCGTTTGCAGCGTCACATTAAAGCGCGCGGCAAGCGCCTCAACGGTCACTTTGCCCTCCGTCTTGGCAATCTCAAGAATTTCGCTTTGTCGAAAACTCAGCGCCATTTACATGCTCCTCTTCAGCGCCCCGCCCAAAGAATTAGGCTTTTGGATTCGCGCTGCGGCGCGTCGGGTGTAGCCGCTAAAGGCCATAAAAAGAAAGAAAAACCGATATAACCCTACGGAACCGCGCCAAAACCGCAAAAAAGAGAACATCAACCGGCCGATTCGCCCCTCTGCGGGGCTTTAAGCGCGGGCTTCTGGGCTAACTCGCCTGTCCAAAACCGCAATAAATCCGCGTTATACCCGCGCTTTTACCCTAAAACGAACTTTTTCGAAACTTCTCTTTGACAAAGCGCGCCTTCCCGTGTTCCTTTCCAGCGTCTTTACCTTGGGGAGGAGAGGATCTCGTGGCAAGCCGCGCTCATCAGTCAGAACAGCCTAGAGATGTCGTCGATGTCTTTGTCATCGGCGGCGGGATCAATGGCTGTGGCATTGCGCGCGATGCGGCGGGGCGCGGGCTAAGCGTGACGCTGGCCGAAATGGGCGACCTGGCCCAAGCGACCTCTTCTGCTTCTACCAAATTGTTTCATGGCGGGCTGCGTTATCTTGAGTATTTTGAGGTCGGTCTGGTGCGCAAAGCCTTGATCGAGCGGGAGGTTTTGCTAAAGGCGATGCCGCATATCTCTTGGCCGATGCGCTTTGTGCTGCCCTATCACCGCGACATGCGGTTTGAGAATGAAACGCCGACCTCAAAGCTTCTTTCCTTCATTATGCCTTGGATGCGCGGTCGCCGCCCTGCTTGGCTGATCCGTTTGGGGCTGTTTTTGTATGATCACCTTGGCGGGCGTAAAATCCTTCCGCCGACAACCACGCTCAATTTGCATAGCGCGCCTGAAGGGGCCGTTTTGAATACCAAATTCGAGAAGGCCTTTGAATATTCCGACTGCTGGATTGATGATGCACGCCTCGTTGTTTTGAACGCGCGCGATGCCCAGGACCGTGGCGCGACGATCCTGACCCGCGCCGAGGTGAAATCTGCCAAACGGGTTGCCGGGCTTTGGGACATCGAAGTGCTTCACCACGACGGCCAAACGACCCATCACCAAGCGCGCGCGCTGATAAATGCTGGCGGGCCATGGGTTGAAAAACTTCTCCGCAAAACGCTGGCTCAAGAAAGCACCGAGGGCGTTCGCCTAGTCCGGGGCAGCCATATAATCACCAAGAAACTATTCGATCACGGCAAGTGCTATTTCTTTCAAGGCAGCGACGGACGGATCATTTTCGCCATTCCTTACGAGGAAGATTTTACCTTGATCGGAACGACAGATCTTGATCATGAGGGCGATCCAAAGCGCGCCGAGTGTACGCCCGAAGAACAGCAATACCTGTGCGATTTCGTCTCTGAATACATGCGCCGTGAGGTCACCCGCGAGGACATTGTTTGGACCTTTTCTGGCGTCCGCCCGCTCTATGATGACGGCGCTACATCTGCAACGGCCGCAACGCGCGATTATGTGCTATCCTTGCAATCAAACGAGGGCGCGCCCTTGCTCAGCATTTTTGGCGGCAAGATCACGACCTATCGCCGCCTTGCCGAAGGCGCGCTTGCGAAACTCGGCCCCTTGCTTGGAAATACTGCTGGCGATTGGACTGCTGGCGCGTCGCTTCCGGGCGGTGATTTTGCGGTCGCTGATGTTGGTAAATTGATGGCGGATATTGCCGCGCGCTATCCGTTTTTGGACGGGTTTACTGCGCGCCGGATGATCCGCGCCTACGGGCTTGATGCGTTTGAAATTCTCAATGATGCGCAAAGCGCCGCTGATCTTGGCCAGCATTTCGGCGCGGGGCTTTATCAGCGCGAAGTTGAGTGGATGATGGCGAAAGAATACGCGTGCAAAGCGGATGATGTGATCTGGCGGCGGTCCAAATTGGGGCTGCGGCTAGGCGCAAATCAGATCGCCCAATTGGAGGATTGGATGGCAGGCCAAAGCACGCAAGGGACTGTCGCCGCACAATAATTCCGGGAAGTCCGGAGCAAGATAAATGCCCAAAACGGGCGCAAGACCAGGCCCGCAAATGCGCGTTTGGATGGGAGTGAAACGAAGATATGACGCTGGAACTTAGGGATGTGAGCAAGGTCGAAAACGGCCAGACACATATCCACCCCACCAATTTGACCCTCGAAAATGGCACGATGAATGTGCTGCTCGGGCCAACCCTTTCGGGCAAAACATCTTTGATGCGTCTGATGGCTGGTCTGGATGCGCCAAGCACGGGGCAAATCATTTGGAATGGGGCTGATGTGACCGGCATGCGGGTACAGGATCGCCGGGTTGCGATGGTCTATCAGCAATTCATCAACTACCCTTCGATGAGCGTGTTTGAGAATATCGCTTCGCCGCTGCGCCTTATGGGCAAGACCGCGGCCGAGATCGACGCCGCCGTTCATAAAACCGCCGATCTGATGCAGCTCGGCCCATTTTTGCAGCGCAAACCGCTTGAGCTTTCGGGCGGCCAGCAACAACGCTGCGCCCTTGCGCGCGCCTTAGTCAAAGACGCAGGCCTCGTGCTGCTGGATGAGCCATTGGCCAATCTCGATTATAAGCTGCGCGAAGAGCTGCGGGTCGAAATTCCGCGCATCTTCCAAGAGGCCGGATCGATCTTTGTTTATGCCACAACTGAACCGGAAGAGGCGCTTTTACTTGGCGGCAATACAGCGACCCTTTGGGAAGGCGCGATCACGCAATTTGGCCCAACGCCGCGCGTTTATCGCCACCCGGCAGACGCCACAACAGCGCGGGTTTTCTCTGATCCGCCGATGAATTTCCTTGAGATCAATAAAGTTGGCACCCGGATGCAATATGGCAATGGTCAATCGGCCGAAATCAGCGATTCAAACCTTGCCGCCCTGCCCGATGGCCGCTTTCGCGCAGGCTTTCGCCCCAACCATCTTGAGATCGAGCGCCACTCTAAAGACGCTTTGG
This sequence comes from Halocynthiibacter sp., assembly GCA_047631555.1. Classification (GTDB taxonomy): domain Bacteria; phylum Pseudomonadota; class Alphaproteobacteria; order Rhodobacterales; family Rhodobacteraceae; genus JBLHZY01. The sequence continues at coordinate 28,236 of JBLHZY010000003.1, forward strand.
CCTTTGCCTGCCAATTGGCCGTGACAGAGATCACCGGATCGGAAACATTCGTGCATTTGGATCACGGGGATGAGCGCTGGGTTGGCCTTATTCACGGCATCCGCGATCTCGCGCTTGGCGCGCAGATCACCGCCTATCTTGATCCGGCGCATATTTACATTTTCGGCGAGGACGGGCGGCTTGTTGCCCCTGCATCCTACGCCGCAGCGGCATAGGGAGGGCAAGACATGGCATCCATCACGCTTGATAATCTGGCCCATTCCTACATGGCCAATCCGATGTCTGAAAATGACTTCGCGCTCAAGGAACTCAACCACGTTTGGGCAGACGGCGAGGCCTATGCTTTGCTCGGCGCTTCGGGCTGTGGGAAATCCACGTTGCTCAATATTATTTCGGGACTTTTGCAGCCATCGCGCGGGCGTATTTTGTTTAACGATCAAGATGTTACCAATGCGCCGACGGCTGAGCGCAACATCGCGCAAGTCTTCCAGTTTCCGGTTGTCTACGACACGATGACCGTGCGCGATAATCTGGCCTTTCCGCTACGCAATCGCGGCGCTGATCCGGCCTATATCGCGACGCGCGTTCAGCAGATTGCCGCGATGATTGGCATGGAAGATGTGCTTAATCGCAAGGCGCGCGGGCTTACGGCGGACGCTAAGCAAAAGATCTCACTTGGCCGTGGCATGGTGCGCGAAGATGTGAATGCCTTGCTGTTTGATGAGCCGCTGACGGTCATTGATCCGCATATGAAGTGGGAGCTGCGCACACAGCTCAAATCGCTGCATCACGAATTTGGCCACACGATGATTTACGTCACCCATGATCAAACCGAGGCGCTGACGTTTGCCGATAAGGTGGTGGTGATGCACGATGGCCGCGTGGTTCAGATCGGTACGCCGCAAGAGCTGTTTGAACGACCCGCGCATACGTTTGTCGGCTATTTCATCGGCTCGCCGGGGATGAATGTGATCAAGGCGGATGTGGCTGGCTCGAAGGCGCAGGTTGGCGGGCATGCCATCGATCTGGTCGGCGAATATGGCAAGCCGGAAGGGCGCGTCCAGATCGGCATTCGCCCGGAATTCACCACGCTAACAGCGGGCGATACGGGCCTTCCGGTGAAGGTGCTGCGGGTTGAAGACGTTGGTCATCACAAGATCATCCGCGCCGAGTTTGAGGGCACGTCGATCAACGCGATCGCGCCTGAAGGGGCAGAGATTTCACCGGATATGAACCGCTTGATTTTCGCGCCCGCGCATATGGGCGTTTACGCAAATGACTGGCGGATTGCGCCTGCTTCGGAGGCAAGCCTATGAACAAAGTGACCAATCAAAAAGCATGGTTCCTTGTGCTTCCTGTGCTGATCCTTGTCGCCTTCTCGGCTGTTATCCCTTTGATGACAGTGGTGAATTACTCGTTCCAAGATACCTTTGGCGCGAACAAATTCTTCTGGGCGGGCTTGGAATGGTTTGAAGAGATGCTCGGCTCTGAGCGGCTTCACGGCGCGCTTTGGCGCCAGACGCTTTTCTCGGCGATCATCCTTGCAATCGAGGTGCCGCTTGGCATTCTTGTTGCCCTTTGCATGCCAAAGCGCGGCATTTGGGCGAGCGTTTGCCTGATCCTTATGGCGCTGCCGCTGCTGATCCCATGGAATGTTGTTGGTACGATCTGGCAGATTTTCGGACGGGTCGATATCGGCCTTTTGGGGCGCGCCCTGACCAGCATTGGGATCGATTATAATTACACCTCTGATGTGATCGATGCATGGGCGACCGTGATTGTCATGGACGTTTGGCATTGGACTTCGCTCGTTGCGCTGCTCGCATATGCCGGGCTGCAATCCATCCCTGAGGCCTATTATCAAGCGGCCAAAATCGATCAGGCGAGCCGCATTTCTGTGTTCCGTTTTATCGAGCTGCCAAAGATGCAAGGCGTGCTGCTTATCGCGATCCTGCTGCGCTTTATGGACAGCTTTATGATCTATACCGAGCCGTTCGTTGTGACCGGCGGAGGCCCGGGCAATGCGACGACTTTCCTTTCCATTGATCTGGTCAAAATGGCCATCGGGCAATTTGATCTGGGGCCAGCGGCGGCATTCTCGCTGATGTATTTCCTCGTGATCCTGCTGATCTCTTGGGTGTTTTACACCGTGATGACCAACCTTGATAAACGGGAGGGCAACTGATGAACCGCTTCAACGCCCGCAACGGCTTTATGGCCCTTTATTTGCTCTTCCTGCTGCTGCCGATCTATTGGCTGATCAACATGAGCCTCAAGACGAATGAGGAAATTCTTTCGGTCTTTTCGCTTTGGCCGCGCGATCTGACGTTTGCCAATTACGCGGTGATCCTGACCGATCCGAGCTGGTATATGGGCTATGTGAATTCGATGATTTACGTGGTGATGAACACGGTGATTTCGATCGCTGTGGCGCTGCCAGCGGCCTATGCGTTTTCGCGGTATAACTTCTTGGGCGATAAGCATCTTTTCTTCTGGCTGCTGACCAATCGCATGGCGCCGCCTGCCGTTTTTGCGCTGCCGTTTTTCCAGCTGTATTCCTCTGTTGGGCTGTTTGACACGCATATCGCGGTGGCACTGGCGCATTGCTTGTTTAACGTCCCCCTTGCGGTTTGGATTTTGGAAGGTTTCATGCGGGGTGTCCCGCGCGAGATTGATGAGACGGCCTATATCGATGGCTATTCTTTCGGGCGCTTCTTCATCAAGATTTTCATGCCTCTGATTGCCTCTGGTATCGGCGTCGCGGCGTTCTTTACCTTCATGTTCTCATGGGTCGAGCTGCTGCTTTCGCGTACACTCACTGCCATTGATGCCAAGCCCATTGCCGCGACGATGACGCGGACGGTTTCGGCCTCGGGGCTTGATTGGGGCGTGCTCGCTGCGGCGGGTGTTCTGACAATCGTACCGGGCGCTTTGGTGATCTATTTCGTTCGCAACTACATAGCCAAGGGCTTTGCCCTAGGGAGGGTTTGATCATGGCTTGGATGGCATGGACGTGGCCCACAGCCATATTTTTCATCGTGATCGCTTGCCTGCTGATCACATTCACGATCCTCGCGATCAAATATCCCGAGACGCCGCGCGTTGGCGTTTTGCGGATCGAAACGACGCGCGGAGATCGCCTTTTTATTACCCTTCTGGGCTCGGCCTTTATCAATTTGGCTTGGCTCGGTTTGCTCAGTGCGCCGCAATGGGGCGCGCTGATTGTTTGCCTGTTTTATGCTCTCGCGGTTTTCCGCTGGGTTTAGACAGGCCTTAACCGGGGGCAAACGGAAATATCCGAGGCCCTCATAACTTGAGTTCCAATGGGAGGACACCATGAACTTTTCACTGAAATCCACCACCGCGATGGGGGCGATGCTGGCAATGCTGGCCACGCCATCTTTCGCCGGCATGGACGAGGCGAAAGCCTTTCTCGATGCTGAAATCGGCGATCTATCGACGCTAAGCCGCGCCGAACAGGAAGCCGAATTGAACTGGTTCGTTGATGCTGCCAAGCCGATGGCGGGGATGGACATCAAGGTTGTATCTGAGACGATCACAACCCACGAATACGAGTCCAAAGTGCTTGCGCCCGCGTTTACCGCGATCACAGGCATCAAGATCACACACGATCTGATTGGCGAAGGCGATGTGGTTGAAAAGCTGCAAACCCAGATGCAATCGGGCGAAAACATCTATGACGCCTATATCAACGATTCCGATCTGATCGGGACGCATTGGCGCTATAAGCAGGCCCGCAATCTTACTGATTGGATGGCTGGCGAAGGCAAAGACGTGACCAACCCGGGCCTTGATCTCGATGATTTCATCGGCACCGAGTTCACCACAGGCCCGGATGGCAAACTCTATCAGCTTCCTGATCAGCAGTTCGCCAACCTCTACTGGTTCCGTTATGATTGGTTCTCCGATCCAGCGATCAAGGCTGAATTCAAAGAGAAATACGGCTATGATCTTGGCGTTCCGGTAAACTGGACCGCTTATGAAAACATCGCTGAGTTCTTCACAGGCAAGGAAATCGACGGCCAGAAAATCTATGGCAACATGGACTATGGCAAGAAAGATCCAAGCCTTGGCTGGCGCTTTACTGATGCGTGGATGTCCATGGCGGGCATGGGCGACAAGGGCGAGCCAAACGGCCTTCCGGTTGATGAGTGGGGCATTCGTGTAAACGAAAACTCCCAGCCTGTTGGTTCTTGTGTGGCGCGCGGCGGGGCAACCAATTCGCCCGCAGCTGTCTATGCGATCGAGAAGTACATCAAGTGGCTCAAGGAATATACGCCCCCAGCAGCCGAAGGCATGACCTTTGGTGAAGCGGGCCCAGTTCCGGCACAAGGTGCGATTGCCCAGCAGATGTTCTGGTACACCGCCTTTACCGCCGATATGGTAAAGCCCGGCATCGCCGTGATGAACGACGATGGCACACCAAAATGGCGCATGGCTCCTTCGCCACACGGCGCTTATTGGGAAGAAGGCATGAAGGTTGGCTATCAGGACGCCGGTTCTTGGACCCTGATGGAAAGCACCCCTGTGGATCGCGCCAAAGCCGCTTGGCTCTATGCGCAGTTCATCACATCCAAGACTGTGGACGTGAAGAAATCCCACGTGGGTCTGACCTTCATTCGTGAAAGCACAGTGCAGGACGCAAGCTTTACTGAGCGTGCGCCCAAACTTGGCGGTCTCGTTGAATTCTACCGCTCACCTGCGCGTGTTCAATGGTCTCCAACAGGCACCAATGTTCCTGATTATCCAAAGCTCGCGCAGCTCTGGTGGCAGAACATTGGCGATGCGTCTTCGGGTGCGAAATCCGCTCAGGATGCTTTGAACTCGCTTTGTGAAGAGCAAGAAAAAGTGCTGATCCGTCTGGAGCGTGCAGGCGTTCAGGGCGATCTTGGTCCTAAGATGAACGAGGAATCCTCCGAGGCCGAATGGCTCGCCAAACCTGGTGCGCCTAAAGCCAAACTGGCGGATGAAAATCCAGCGCCGATGACTGTCGATTACGACAAACTCATCGCGTCTTGGAACTAATCCGGCGTTAAATCACTGGCCGGGGCGTTTGAGATAAGCGCCCCGGCCTTTTCATGCGCGCTTGCGACAGACGCGCGCGCGCGGCAAACTAAGGGCAATCGGCGTTGGGAGGCACCACATGACATATATTATGGCCATCGATCAGGGCACGACCTCAAGCCGTGCGATCCTGTTTGACAGCGCGATGAAGATCGCAAGCTCCGCGCAGGCCGAATTCCCCCAGCATTTCCCCCAGTCCGGCTGGGTCGAGCATGATCCAGCGGATCTTTGGAGCTCGACCGCCGCGACCTGCCGCCAAGTGATTGAACGCGCTGGAATAGACGCGCGCGATATTGCCGCCATCGGCATCACCAATCAGCGCGAAACGACCGTTGTTTGGGATGCTAAGTCCGGCCAGCCGATCCACAATGCCATCGTTTGGCAGGATCGCCGCACCGCCGATTTTTGCCGCGAGATGCGCGCAGCGGGCCATGAGGATATGGTGCGTGATCGCACCGGCCTTTTGCTCGATCCCTATTTTTCTGGCACCAAGTTGAAATGGATATTGGATCACGTCGAGGGCGCGCGCGACCGCGCCAAAAGGGGCGAATTGCTGTTTGGCACGGTCGATAGTTTCCTCATCTGGAAGCTTACTGGCGGGCGTTCGCATGTCACGGACGCCACCAATGCTGCGCGCACACTTCTTTATGATATCCGCAAGGGCCGCTGGTCTCAGACCATCTGTGATCTGCTTGATATTCCAGTGGAAATGCTCCCCGAAGTGCGCGATTGCGCCTCTGATTTCGGCCATACGCGGGCCGATCTTTTCGGGCGCGAAATCCCGATCCTCGGCGTTGCTGGCGATCAGCAAGCGGCGACTGTTGGGCAGGCCTGCTTTGCGCCCGGCATGCTCAAAAGCACTTACGGCACGGGCTGTTTTGCGCTTTTGAATACCGGCGATACGCCCGTTCTGAGCGAAAATCGCTTGCTCACCACCATCGCCTATCAGCTGAACGGCAAGCCAACTTATGCGCTTGAAGGCTCGATCTTTATCGCTGGCGCCGTTGTGCAATGGCTGCGCGATGGGTTGAAAATCATTCGCGAGGCCGCCGAAACGCAGCCGCTCGCCGAAAGCGCCGACCCAAGCCAAAACGTGATCCTCGTTCCTGCCTTCACCGGCCTTGGCGCGCCTTATTGGAATGCCGAATGTCGCGGCGCGGCCTTCGGACTGACGCGCAATTCCGGCCCGGCCGAGCTTGCGCGCGCCGCGCTTGAAAGTGTGGGATATCAAACCCGCGATCTGTTGGATGCGATGCGCGCAGATTGGGCCCGCGCGGGCAGCGAAACGGCGGCGCAGGCGACCTTGCGGGTTGATGGCGGGATGGCCGCGAGCGATTGGACGATGCAATTTTTGAGCGACATCATTGATGCGCCGGTGGATCGCCCCGAAGTGTTGGAAACAACAGCATTGGGGGCTGCGTGGCTCGCAGGAATGCGCGCCGGTGTTTATCCGGATCAGGCCGGGTTTGCGGCGAATTGGGCGCTTGAGCGGCGTTTTGAGCCTGCAATGGACGAGGCCACGCGGGCGGATAAATATGCGGCTTGGAAACGGGCCGTGGCAGCAACGCTTAGCGTTTGAGCGCGGCCTCGACTTTGGCAATTGCGCGCGCAACGGCCTGATCAATGCTTAGCGCCGTTGTATCGAGTTCGAGTGCATCGCTTGCGGCCATTAAGGGCGCGTCGGTTCGCCCTGCATCGCGCGCATCGCGCTCGCGCAAATCGGCAAGAACCGTTTCAAAATCCGTGTCCGCGCCGCCCGCTTTCAGCTCTTCAAAACGCCGCGTCGCGCGAACCTCATCGCTGGCGGTGACGAACAGTTTCACCTCGGCCTCAGGGCAAATCACCGTTCCGATATCGCGCCCGTCCAAAACCGCGCCGGCGCCAAGCCGGGCAAAGCGGCGCTGAAAGGCCACGAGCGCTTCGCGCACCTGCGGATTGGCCGCAACAACGCTCGCCGCCTGACCGACCGCAGCCGTGCGCAGCCCATCCGGCGAGATATCCTCGGGCATCAATGTGCGTGCTGCTTCGACCGCTTCAGCCCCGGCCAGAACGCGCGCGCCAACAGCACGATAAAGCAGGCCCGTATCAAGATGCTGAAAGCCAAAATGCGCCGCAACGGCCCGACTGATCGTGCCCTTGCCCGCGGCCGCAGGGCCATCAATTGCAACGGTAAAGCTCATAAGACCCGCCCCTTACGCCACAAATATCCGCGCCGAACCAGCAACAAAATGAGACCAATCCCCGCGACCGTCGCTGTGCTGAATTTGAGCATCGTGCGCGCACTGGCAGAGGCCACTTGCACAGGATTAATCGCGTCTGGCCCGTCCAAAAGCATCCCGCGTACGGCGGAATTTTCACTATAATCAGCCACCATCGAGACCAAAGCAAATGCCACCGCAATCCGCAATAACCAACGCGGCAAGCCCTTGCCCGCCCATAGAATTGACCAGGTAACTATGATGCCAAAAAGGGCCGGATAGATCATGTCCAAAGACTGCTGAACGTTTAGATAAAAATCGCGGCCCTCGTCCGACAGATTGGTCAGAAAGCTGCGGGCATCTTCGTAATCATAGCGACTTGAGCGCAGATCAAAAACGGGCGCGCCTGCGTCACGCGCAATGCGCGGCAGGCTCCACAAAACCATCGTGAGATAAACACCGAGCATCGCGACAAATAGCGCCCAATAGGTCGTTATGCGGGCGCTAGCACTCATCCTTTTGTGCGCTCGATAATGGCGCCGAGATCGCCCATGAGCGCCTCAAAGATTGGGAAGGATGTGGCGATCGGGGTGCCATCATCAATGCTCACCGGTTTCTTTGCAGCCAAGCCAAGTACAAGAAAAGACATAGCAATTCGGTGATCAAGGTGGCTGGCGCAGGTCGCGCCGCCGGGAACATTGCCTGCGCCCATACCGTGAACGATCAACGTGTCTTCATCCTCTTCAATGGTCACGCCGCACGCTTCAAGCCCGCGCGCCATCGCATCGATCCGGTCGCTTTCTTTGACGCGCAGTTCTTTGACGCCGCGCATGGTTGTGATCCCATCGGCGCAAGCAGCAACGACGGAAAGTACCGGGAATTCGTCGATCATCGAGGCCGCGCGATCCGCTGGAACCTCGATCCCTTTAAGCGCTGATGCGCGCACGCGTAGATCGGCAACAGGCTCGCCGCCCTCGGTCCGCGGGTTCTCGAAAGTGATGTCTGCGCCCATCTCTTTGAGCGTGATATAAAGCCCGTTGCGGGTCAGGTTTTGGCTTACACCGGGGACGAAAATATCCGAGCCTTCAACGATCAATGCCGCACAAGTTGGGAATGCTGCCGAGCTTGGATCGCGCGGAACGGCGACGTTTTGCGCGATCAATTCTGGCTGGCCGGTCAGGGTGATGCGGCGGCCCTGATCGGTGATCTCTGTGGTGATCTCTGCGCCAAAGCCTGCGAGCATCCGCTCGGTGTGATCGCGGGTTGGTTCGGCCTCTGTGACCACGGTTTTGCCCGGCGCATTCAGGCCCGCGAGCAGCACGGCGGATTTCACTTGGGCTGAGGGCATCGGCGTTGTGTAATCTGCCGGAACCGGGTTTTTCGCGCCAACGATGGTGAGCGGCAAGCGCCCGCCAGAGCGGCCATGGCTTTGCGCACCAAACAGCGAAATTGGATCGGTGATCCGGCTCATCGGGCGTTTGCGCAAGGAAGCATCGCCGGTGAAGGTAGTCGCGAATGGCGAGGTCGCCACGAGGCCCATCAGCAGGCGCACGCCCGTGCCCGAATTGCCGCAGTCAATCACTTGTTCCGGCTCGCTAAAGCCGCCAACGCCAACCCCGAAAACCGACCAAGCCCCCTCGCCTGTGCGGGTCACTTCGGCGCCCAAAGCGCGCATGGCTTTGGCGGTATCCAGCACATCTTCGCCCTCGAGCAGGCCGGTAATTTTCGTCTCGCCGATTGCCATTGCGCCAAACATAATCGCGCGGTGCGAGATGGATTTATCGCCCGGAACGGCGGCGGTTCCGCTTAAAGGGCCAGAGCGGCGGGCTGTCATTGGGATGGGGGTGCCGTGGCCAGACATGGGGCTTCCTATCTATCAATTTGGGGTCTGTAATAGCGCGTTGTTGGGGCCGGGTCTATCGCCGCTTGGCGAGCGTTCTCAGATGCGCCGGAAGGTGAGGTAATGGGGCGGGCGACCTTCGCGCAGGGCTTTTTGCTCATAACGGGTCGATATCCAATCGCCCCAAGGGTCGCGCCAATCCTCAGGCCCCTCAGCGAGCCATTCAAAGCCCGCGCGCGGCACTTCTTCGAGGGCTTGGCGCACATAGTCGGGGATGTCTGTGGCGACACGAAAGATCGCGCCGGGCATGAGGGCGCGGTGCAGCGGGGCGAGGTGATCAGCGGTTACAAAGCGGCGGCGGTGGTGGCGCTTTTTGGGCCACGGATCGGGATAGAGCAAGAAGGCGCGCTCAATCGAGGCCTCCGGCAGCACATCGAGAAGATCGCGCGCATCGCCGGGATGCACATGGACATTTTGGGTTCCAAGTTTGCGGATCTTGCCGAGCAGCATTGCGACGCCATTGATGAAAGGTTCGCAGCCGATGATTTCAACATTCGGGTTTTGCGCGGCCTGATGAACCATATGCTCGCCCCCACCAAAGCCGATTTCCAGCCAGACAGGTTTGCCGCCAAATGTCGCCTGCATATCAAGCGGCGTGCGATCCGGGTTTATCTCCCAATCGATCGGGCCGGGTGAGAGCGCCTCGAGATCTTCCTCAAGGTAGTCCTTTTGCGCTTGGTTCATCGTTTTGCCTGCGCGCCGGCCATAGAAATTGCGCCAAGGCGCGCCCGAGGGATGCTTGCCGCCGCGGGCCGCGTCGTCGCCTTTGGGCGCAGGTGATTTTGGATCGCTCATAATGTGCAAAAGCCCCGAGAGTTGCTTCGGGGCTTTTGGCAAGTGCGGGCGCGAGGGTCAAGCTTGAAGGGCTAAACCGATTTGCGCAAAGCCTCGACCAGATCGGTTTTTTCCCAGCTAAAGCCGCCGTCTGCTTCGGGCTCGCGGCCAAAGTGACCATAGGCCGAGGTGCGCGCATAGATCGGGCGGTTGAGCTGAAGATGCTCGCGGATGCCGCGCGGGGTGAGGTCCATCGTGGCTTCAATGGCGCGCTCAATCGCCTCGGGGGCGACCTCGCCCGTTCCGAATGTATCGGCGTAGATCGAAAGCGGCTGTGCCACACCGATCGCGTAGGAAAGCTGGATCAAGCAGCGTTTGGCCATGCCCGAAGCCACGACGTTTTTCGCCAAATAGCGCGCGGCATAAGCGGCTGAGCGGTCAACCTTGGTCGGATCTTTGCCAGAAAACGCGCCGCCGCCGTGAGGGGCCGCGCCGCCATATGTATCGACGATGATCTTGCGGCCAGTGAGGCCAGCATCGCCATCGGGGCCGCCGATCACGAAGGTCCCAGTTGGATTGACCCACCATTGCGTGGCGTCCGTGAGCCAGCCTTTGGGAAGCACTTCGCGGATATAAGGCTCAACAATCGCGCGGATATCGTCGCTGGTTTGGGCTTCATCCGCATGCTGGGTCGAGAGCACGATTGAAGTGACCTCAACCGGCATGCCCTCTTCATAGCGCAGCGAGAGTTGGCTTTTTGCATCGGGGCGAAGCGTTGGCTCGGCGCCAGATTTGCGCGCTTCGGCCAAGCGGCGTAGGATCGCATGGGCATAATGAACGGGTGCGGGCATCAGCTCGGGCGTTTCATCAACCGCATAGCCAAACATGATGCCTTGATCACCGGCGCCTTCTTCTTTGCCCTCGGCCGCATCAACGCCTTGGGCGATATGGGCGGATTGGGGGTGCAAGAAGTTGGAAACGTTGAGCGTTTGCCAATGGAACTTGTCCTGCTCATAGCCAATATCGCGCACACATTCGCGCACGATCCCGTCGATCCGCCCCATATAATCCGCGAGCTTGGCCTGATCGGAAAGCCCAACCTCGCCGCCAATCACAACTTGGTTGGTGGTGGCGAATGTTTCGGCGGCAACGCGCGCTTCGGGCTCTTCCGCAAGGAAGGCATCAAGCACCGCATCGGAAATCCGATCGCAGACCTTATCCGGGTGGCCCTCGGAAACGGATTCCGAAGTGAATACATAGTTTTGGCGTGACATGAGATGGTGCTCCAGTGGGTTAAGCTGCGCACGTCAGGAAGCCGTTGTGCGCCGCGTTTAGATGGCGATAGCGGGGCGAGGCGCCATGGTCAAACGGATTCTCTGCGCGCGCGCGTGATTAACCCGATGGAAAGAAGCGCAATCAGGGCGGCAATCGGCCAATCTCCGGTTCGCGCATAGGGTGTGGCATTGAGTGCGCCGGGAAGGCGCGCATCAAGCTTTCCGGCTTCATTGAGCGGCAAGCTTGCGCGCAGGCGGCCCCGCGCATCGATCACCGCAGAGATGCCCGTATTGGCGGCGCGCACCATGGGCAGGCCCTGCTCAATCGCGCGCATGCGGGCTTGGGCGAGGTGTTGTTGGGGGCCAGCGATGCGGCCAAACCAAGCGTCATTGGTGATTTGCAGCAGCCAATCGGCGCGCTCTGTCCCGCGCATATCTTGCGGGAAAATCGCCTCGTAACAGATCAGCGGAAGGGCGCGGCCCGCCTTTCCAAGATCGATCAATATTGGCCCCTCGCCCGGCGCAAACCCCCAGCCAGTCATGCTTTGCCCAAGGAAGGGCAGCAGCTTGATCAATTGATCGCGCAGCGGGATATATTCGCCGAAGGGGACGAGGTGATGCTTGCGATATTGAGCGGTGATTTCGCCCGCAGAATTGGCGGCGATCAGGGTGTTGAATGCGTCCGGCTCTGCATAAGAATTGATCCCAAAGATGATCTGTGCGCCCTGCCCGGCTTGGGCCATCTCTTTGATCGCCTCATCCGCTTCATCAAGCCAAAGCGGCACGGAAGTTTCGGGCCAAATGATGATATCGGGGCGTGGGCCGGTTGCGGGCGCTGCGGTCAAATCAAGTGCGCGCTTGAAGAAGATTGGGGCGTGTTCGCGGCTCCATTTTTTGCTTTGTGGTGCATTTGGTTGGATCAGGCGGACGGTTTGATCCGTGTCGTCGGGCATCGGCGCGCTTAGCATCACCGCACCTGAACCAAAGAGCAGCGCCGCGAGGATCACAGCGCTAGCGGCAAAGCGCGCGGTGCGTTTTGTCACGGCAAGATAGGTGAAAGCCACAAGCAAAAGCGTTGCCAGTACCAGGCCATGCGGGCCGATGAAGGCGGCGATCTGGGAGGGCGGCGCATTGCCCCAGCTATAGCCGATCAAGGCCCATGGAAATCCGGTAAACAAATAGGCGCGGATCAGTTCGGCACAGGCGAGCGCAACAGCAAGTGCAAAGATATAAGCTTTTGATTTTTTGGCGAAATATGCGGCAATGCCCCACAAAAGCGCGAGGCCGCCCGCCATCCCAAGAAGGGCAAAGGGCGCCATCCAGCCGTGTTTGGCCACATCGACCAAGAAGGGCTCAACCAGCCAGAAAAGCGAGGCGCAGAAATAGCCTAAGCCAAAGGCCCATATCTGAAACGCCGCGCGGTGCGGGGTTTCAGCGCGGGCAAAAAGAGCGAAGGCGGCAAGGAAGCCAAGCAGAGCGAGCGGCCAGATGCCAAGGGGCGCTTGGCCCGCTGCCGCCAAAATGCCCGCCCCGAGCCCAAGGCCCAGGACGCGCCAGCGCGAGGCCTTTTCAGGCAGCATCATCAGCAAGCGGCGCTGGTTCTTCGCCACTTTGCGGCAAGCGCACGCGAATGCGTTTGATCCGGCGCGGATCCGCATCAACAATCACAAACTCTGCGCCCGAGGGATGCGGCACAACTTCGCCGCGCGCAGGCACCCGCCCGATGAGCAAAAAGACCAAGCCGCCCAATGTGTCGATCTCTTCGTCTTCGTCGCCCAGACCGAACTCAAATCCGATATCTTCCTCGAATTCTTCGAGCGGCGTGCGGGCTTGGGCGATGTATTGGCCGGGGCTTTCCTCGGACCAATAGACGCCCTCGTCGATATCATGCTCATCAGCGATTTCGCCAATCACTTGCTCGATCAAATCCTCGATCGTCACAAGCCCATCGACGCCGCCGTATTCATCAATCACCAATGCCATATGCATCCGCTCGCTCTGCATCTTTTGCAACAAAACGCCGATCGGCATCGAGGGCGGCGCAAAAAGCAGTGGGCGCACCAGCTTGCGCAACGAAAAGCGCCCGCCATTGCCGTTAAATCCGTGATTAAGCGCGAAATCCTTGAGGTGAATAAGGCCAATGGGGCTATCAAGCGTACCTTCATAGACAGGCAGCCGCGTCAGCCCGCTTTCGCGAAAGACTTTGACCAGATCGTCCTTTTTGATGTCGACCGGAACCGAGACAATCTCAACCTTGGGGATCGCCACATCTTCAAGCGGCACGCGCTGAAGATTGAGCATGCCAAGCTGCGCCGAGGCACGGCCTTCGCCGACCTGCTCATGCGGCGCTTCGTCTTGCACGATTTCGGTGCTTGGTGTGGAAAATACATCAATGATGCGGCCAAAAAAGCCGCGATTTATTTGATCTTCTTGAATGCTCTGCGCGCTTTGCGCTGCATTAGAAGGTCCCTCATCACTATCGCCCATAGGTCTGCCTAAATCATCCATTCTTTGCGGCCCCCCTTATTCATAAGGGTTTGATAGGCCAATTGTGCCGAGTATTTCGGCCTCGCAGGCTTCCATAAGCGCTGCATCCTCATCGCAAATGTGGTCATACCCTAGCAAATGCAAGAAACCATGTACAAGAAGGTGCGTGATGTGATCGGCCAGTGGCTTTTGGGCCGCATCGGCCTCGGCCGCGCAGGTCTCATAGGCGATGGCAATATCGCCAAGCTCGCAAGGGGGGCCATCGCCCGCTTTTGGCAGCTCGGGGCGGGCGCCGGGGCTTGCGGGGGCGCGCTCCTCAGAGGGCCAGCTAAGCACATTTGTCGGCGTTGGTTTGGCGCGGAAATCCTCATTGAGAACGGCAATTCGCGCATCATCACAGGCCAAAAGTGCGAGCTCAAAACGCCCCGCTTCAAGCCCGAGATGCGCAAAACACGCCCCAAAAGCGCGGGCGGCGAGGCCTTCCAGCCCCGCCGTTTCCCATCGCTCATCTTCAAAGACTATATCGACGCCGCTGTTATCCATCGTCGGCGTCATAGGCCTCGATGATCGCGGCCACAAGAGGATGGCGCACAACATCTTTGGCGGTGAAGTAATTGAAGCTGATTTTCTTGATCCCGCCAAGCAGGCGCTCGGCATCCTTCAGGCCGGAATTGACCCCGCGCGGCAGATCGATTTGGCTACGATCGCCCGTGATCACCATGCGCGACCCCTCGCCAAGGCGGGTGAGAAACATCTTCATTTGCATGGTTGTGGCGTTTTGCGCCTCGTCCAGCACAACAAAGGCATTCGAGAGCGTGCGCCCGCGCATAAAGGCCAGCGGCGCGATCTCAATTTTCTTTTCCTCGATCAGTTTTTGCACCTGTTTGGCGGGCAGAAAATCATTCAGCGCATCATACAGCGGCTGCATGAAGGGATCGACTTTATCCTTCATATCACCGGGCAAAAAGCCCAAGCGCTCGCCTGCTTCAACAGCGGGGCGCGACAGGATGATGCGATCTACATGGCCGCCGATCAGCATATTTACCCCAACCGCCACGGCCAGATAGGTCTTGCCCGTGCCGGCCGGGCCGATGCCAAAGGCCAGTTCGCGCTTGAACAGGTTGGTGACGTATTCTTTTTGGGCTTTGGTGCGCGGCTCGACCAATTTCTTGCGGGTTTTGATCTCGACCCGGCCCGATTTGAACATCTCGAATTGATCGCCCTTTTGGGTCTCAATCGCGGGTTTTTGCGGTTCAAGAAGCTCGGAGTTCATCCGGATCAGACCGTCAATCTCGCCTGCATCCATGGCGCGGCCAGTTTCGAGCTTTACATAGAGCTGTTGGAGCACGGCGGCGGCTTGGCCGCGGGCCTCGGCGGTTCCGATCACCGAGAGCATATTGCCGCGGCGCACGATCTGAACTTTGAGCTGATGCTCAATCTGGGCGAGGTTTCGATCAAACTCGCCGCATAAATCGATCAGCAGGCGGTTGTCGGGGAATTCCAGAAGCGTCTCTTGGATCGCTTCGGGGGATGGCGGTGGTGTCAGCGCGCTAATGCCCAATAATGACTCCATGTTCGAGGGATTATTCTTTGATCGTGCCTCGCCTTTGCGCCCAGCGCAAGAGGCTTTGGGAAAACTTCACGTAACCGACACAAAAGCGGCCGCCCAGTTTCCTGAGCGGCCGCGAATGCGTGTGATTTAGGCAAAGCTGCGATTAGATCGCATCGCCAAAGGTTGAACCGGATTTGAACGGGCCAACGGCTGTGTTTGGTGGGGCTGTGCCCGAACAAACTGGCTTGCCGTATTTATCGAGGCGCTGGGAAAGATATCCCTCGACGCCATCATCGATGATCCAGTGATCACAGCCCTCGGGATCGATCCAAACGCCGGCCTTCAATTGGCTTAGGTGTTTGGAGTCAAATCCGCGGTCGACTGTTTTGTCTGTTTTTGAGCCGAGCCCGCCGCCTTCACAGGCTGCAAGCGATCCAGCTACGAAAAGCAGCGCGATAGTTTTGGTTACAAGTTTCATATCCAGCGCCCCTTAACGAATACAGATGATTTCGACGCGGCGGTTGGCTTGCATGCCAGCTGCTGTGCCGTTGGTAGCTTTTGGCATCCGCTCGCCAAGGCCGCGAACATCGGCGATCCGTGCGCCAACCGATGAGCCGACCTTAGCAACCGCGTTTGCACGGTTATAAGAGAGGCGCATGTTGTATGCGTCGGATGCGCGGCTGTCTGTGTGGCCCGCGATGATATAGGAAACGGCGCCAGCACTTTTGAAGAACTCCTCAAGGCGTTTGCGTCCGGCTGCGGAGATCGCATAGCGGTCGGTCGCAAAGAGCTGATCCGAGTTCATCACAGCGCAGGTTTCGCCGCGGTTACAAACTGGGATGCCTTGGCGGCTCACGCGGGGGGTCATGTAACCCTCAGCGCCATCGTCCATAACCCAATGTTGGCAGCCATCCGGATCAACCCAAATGGTTGGCTCGTAACGTTCGCCTTGAATGGTTTCTTGCGCCAAAGCGCCGCTGGCCGTCAGCGTAACGATCATAGCGCCCGCTGCTGCGGCACCCATGATCTTGCGGCCGGCTGTCAAAATATTGGTCAACACCGCGTCCTACCTCTGCAATCTCATTCCCTAAAGAGCTACGGAAATATGGTTACCCCAAGCCCCACTCACATTATCTTGTTAGTGTAGCAAAAAACACCGCCTTGTGAAGGATCATTTACCACATATTGTGTCGAAATACGCAACAGCACATGGAAAAATGGTTAATTGTTGCCCGTTGAAGGGGGCTTAGGGGCCAATACGGCTTCCCTTGGGTCAGGTGAGTTCGGGGGAGTGGGCGGGCTAGATCAGCTCTCCGGCGAGCGAATTCGTCACTGCTTCGGTGATTCTAACCTTGCGGATATCGCCCGGAACGACCCCTGGCGCGCTTGCATGGACCGCGTGGAGATACTGCGATTTGCCGACCATCTGGCCTTCAAACTTGCCGGGCTTTTCAAACAAAACATCGAGCTCACGCCCGACCATTGAGGCCTGAACCTCTTTTTGCTGGCGAGTGAGCAAGGCCTGAAGCCGCTGAAGGCGCTCATCGGCAATCGCCGCCTCAACATCGGGCTTTTCGGCGGCTGGCGTGCCCGGACGGGCGGAGTATTTGAACGAATAGGCTTGGCCGTATTTGATCTCTTCGACCAGCGCCATCGTTGCTTCGAAATCCGCGTCCGTTTCGCCGGGAAAGCCGACGATAAAATCGCCCGAAAGCATGATATCGGGGCGGGCTTTGCGCATCCGCTCGATGAGGCGGGTGTATTGCGCGGCGGTATGTTTGCGGTTCATCGCTTTGAGGATGCGATCCGAGCCGGACTGCACGGGCAGGTGCAGATAAGGCATCAATTTTGGCTCATCGGCATGAAGGGAGATCAGATCATCCATCATATCGTTGGGGTGCGATGTTGTGTAGCGGATGCGCGCGAGATCGTCGATCTGGGCAAGCTCATGGATCAGGCCCGCCAGCGTTTGATCGCCGCCCTGCCCAGCGCCGTGATAGGCGTTAACATTCTGGCCCAGAAGGGTTATTTCACGCACGCCGCGCGCCACGAGATCGCGCGCTTCGCTCAAAATCCGATCCGCAGGGCGCGAAACCTCTGAGCCGCGCGTATAGGGCACAACGCAAAAGGCGCAGAATTTATCGCAGCCCTCTTGGACCGTCAGAAACGCCGTTGGCGCGCGCGCCGCTTTGGGGCGGTTTGGCATGTTTTCGAATTTGTCTTCTTCGGGGAAATCCGTATCGAGCGCTTTTTCGCCCTTGGAAACCCTGGCCTCCATCGCGGGCAAACGGTGATAGCTTTGCGGGCCGACGACCAGATCAACCATCGGCATGCGGCGCATAATCTCTTCGCCCTCTGCCTGCGCCACACAGCCTGCCACGCCGATTTTCACATCGGGGCGCGCATCCTTAAACGGGCGCATCCGGCCAAGCTCAGAATACACCTTCTCAGCCGCTTTTTCGCGAATGTGGCAGGTGTTGAGCAGGATCATATCCGCATCATCCGGCTTATCGGTCGCGATATAGCCCGCGCCGCCCATAGCCTCGGCCATGCGCTCGCTGTCATAGACGTTCATCTGACAGCCATAGGTTTTGATGAAAAGCTTCTTTGGGTCGCTCATGATCGGGGCCTTATTTGCGCGCGTTTGAGGGCTTGGTTCCTATACCGCAATCGGCGCGCCCGCAACGCTTGCATTTAGGGGATGTTTCATAGAAATTTCACTCTCAAGGCGCAGGATGGCGCGTGATAGGCAGGCTTATGCGATATTTTAACCTCAAGACGTTCCTCACAGATGGCAAAGCGGCCTTGGCCAAAGGGCCTGTGGCGATGATTTTTGCTGAGGATCTGGTCGAGGTGGATACAACCATTCGCCATCATCAACAGCTTGGCTTTGCCTCTATCGTCCTGTTCGCCCCGCCCGAGCTTGAGCTGCCAACGCCGCTTGAGAGAGAGGTTCACCGGGTTGGTTATTCCATGGCCGAGCCCGCCGCTTTGGAAGAGGCGGTGAATGCGGTGATCGAAGCTGCGCCGGGCATTTGGATGTATTACTGCTATAATTCGGAGTACTTGTTTTATCCGTTTTGCGAGACGCGCACGATTGGCGAAATGCTTGCCTTTCATGTCGAAGAGCGGCGCGATGCGATGCTCACTTATGTCGTTGATCTTTATGCGGGCAATCTGGACGAGCATCCAAATGCCGTCTCGCTTGAGGACGCTTATATGGATCGCTCGGGTTATTATGCTTTGGCGCGCCCCGATCCCGACAATCACAATCATCCCTGCGAGCGCCAGCTTGATTTCTTTGGCGGGCTGCGTTGGCGCTTTGAGGAGCATATCCCCGCGCCGCGCCGCAAAATCGATCGGATCGCGATATTCCTCTCTAAGCCGGGGCTAAAACTGCGCGCGGATCACACGTTTTCCGATCCCGAATACAACACCTATTCCTGCCCATGGCATCACAATATCACCGCCTCTATCGCCAGTTTTCGCACCGCTAAGGCGCTGAAAACCAACGCAGGATCGACATTTGATATCCACCGCTTCCATTGGCACAACTCGACCGAGTTTGAATGGCATTCCCAACAGTTGCTTGATCTGGGGCTGATGGAGCCGGGGCAGTGGTTTTAGGGCGGGTTTTGACGCCTCTCTAGAGGTCTTTAAGCGGTAAAAAGTGGCCCGTAGAGCATGCACGAAGACATCTTAATGCCGCTCATTAGCGCCGGAATTTTCGCTATATGTGCGCTTTGGTGGCTGCCTATGTTGGTCAGTGTCATTCGGGCGATCCGTGCCAAACGTCCTGTGCCTCGCTGGGCGCAATATATCCTACAGCTCTCGGTTTTCACGGTGGCCTGCGGCCTCATATTGCCAATGGAGCCGTATTTGAAGCTTGTGATTTTGATCCTACCGCTTTTCGGCATCCTGTGGGCGGTAAATATCGCGTTGCAGGTCAGCTGGATGCTTTGGGCGCCTGCTGTTGCGATTATCGCGTTTGTTATCAGCCTTCGCGCACTGCGCAAATGGCGCGGGGTCGGATTTGGGGCGGATATTCTTGTAAGCTTGGTGTTGGGTTGCGGGCTTGCGCTTGGGGCTGCACATTACACTTCCCTCTATCTCATCACCAAAAGCGCGCGGGCGCATGGCGCGCAATGCCTTTATATTCACCCCCCAATGTTGAGCGCGCTCACCCATAGCGATCCGATCAAATTCTACTTTCACGCGCTTATTAAGACAGATGAAGCAACCCCAGCTCATGAGGGCTGGCAAAGCTGGAGCTATCGTGCACGCGACTTTGGGCCAATCAGTGAAAGCATCCAATACGCGCTTGAGCCCGTCAAAACCAAGTGCACCCCCCTGCCCTAAGCGCTCGGGTTTACATCAGGCACCCCTCTGTTATTTTGGCGCCCGAGACAAAGCACTCCATAGAGCACCTGCGCGCGCGTGGCCTCTTCATTCAGACGATATCACCCCGAAATTCACACGAAAAACGAAAGCATTTCCCTATGAGCGAAGTTAAATCCGGCGATAAAGTTGCAATCCATTACAAAGGCACATTGGACGATGGCACTGTGTTTGACAGCTCCGAAGGGCGCGATCCTTTGGAATTTACAGTGGGCTCTGGCCAGATCATTCCCGGCCTAGATAAGGCCATGCCCGGCATGACCGTTGGCGAGGAAAAGACCGTTCGCGCGGTTGCCGCCGAAGCATATGGCGAAGCCCATCCAGACGCGACCCAAGCGGTTCCGCGCGCCGATATCCCTGCGGAAATCCCGCTTGAGGTTGGCATGCAGTTGCAGATGCAATCGCCCCAAGGCCAAGCAATTCCGGTGGTTGTCAAAGAGATTACCGAAGAAACAGTCACGCTGGACGCAAATCATCCGCTCGCTGGCCAAGACCTGACCTTCGCGATTGAGCTTGTTTCGATCGGCTAAGGCTTGCGGCATTACACAATGAATAAGGCGCGCCGGATTGCTCTGGTGCGCCTTTTCTTTTTTGGGAGTGGGGAATTTAGCGCCCCACAATCAGCGCTTATTCGGGCCGCAGCCGGATCACCACATCAACTTTGGCGATGCGTGTGCCCTCGGGCGCTTTGGGCAGGCGCGCGATTTCGAGCTGATCCGCAGGCGCATCCGTGAGCTTGCCGCTGTCTTCCCAATAGAAATGGGGATGATCATCAAGGCGCGTATCGAAATAGCTTTTGGAGCCATCGACAGTGATTTCCTGCACAAGTCCGGCCGAGCAAAAGGCGCGCAGCGTGTTGTAAACCGTGGCCAGGGAGACCGAGCCGCCCGTCGCGCGCGCTGCATCATAGAGGCTTTCTGCCGTGACATGGCGATGCTCTCCGTCGCCGACCAAAAGCTGCGCAAGCGCAAGGCGTTGGCGCGTTGGCCGCAGGCCTGCATGGGCGAGCCAGCTTTCGGTTCGATGGGATGTTGGGACGCTCATGCGCGGGATATCCTTGTTTGCGCTTTAATATAGGCCGCTTGGGCGCCAAATTTCAATGGGCAAGGCGCCGCCCCGGATCCGGCCCGAAATTGGCCCTATGCAAAGCGCCACTGCGGCCTTGCGCAAGGCTCCCTGCGCCCGACCACTTGCAACCGCGCAAGCCCAGATGGTAGAGGGGAGGGAGATAAGAACCTACAGAATGAGGGGCGCGCCTGAATGGCCCAATATCCGAGCAGTTTTGACAAAGACGGACTTCTGAAATGCGCCCAAGGCGAGCTTTTTGGCCCCGGCAATGCGCAGCTTCCAATGCCCCCCATGTTGATGATGGATCGCATCACCGAGGTAAGCGATGATGGCGGCGAACATGGCAAGGGCCATATCATCGCCGAGTTTGATATCAATCCCGACCTATGGTTCTTTGAATGCCATTTTCCCGGCAACCCCATTATGCCCGGCTGTCTTGGCCTTGATGGCTTGTGGCAATTGACCGGTTTCAACCTTGGCTGGCGCGGCTGGCAAGGGCGCGGCTATGCGCTTGGGGTTGGCGAAGTGAAGCTGAAAGGCATGGTCCGCCCAGAGCGCAAAATGCTGACCTATAAGATCGATTTCACCAAAGCGATCCAAACCCGCCGCCTAACTATGGGCGTGGCTGACGGGATTGTTGAGGCGGATGGTGAAGTGATTTATCAAGTAAAAGACATGAAGGTCGCTCTTTCCGAGAGCTAGGCCGCTAATTCAAGGAGTTTGCCCATGCGCCGCGTTGTCGTCACAGGGTTGGGTGTTGTGTCCTCTATCGGGAACAATGCAGACGAGGTTCTTGCCTCGCTTAAGGCCGGGAAATCCGGCATCACCGCCAATGAGGCGATGGTCGAGCATGGGTTTCGCAGCCAGATTGCGGGCAATGTGAAGCTTGATATCACGGAGCATGTGGAAAAGCGCACGCTTCGTTTTATGGGGCCTGGTGCGGCCTATGCTTATATCGCGATGAGTCAAGCGATCGCAGATTCCGGCCTTGAGGAAAGCGATATTGTGAACCCGCGCACAGGGCTTGTTGCAGGCTCCGGCGGGCCTTCGACCTCGGCGATATTTGCCGCGCATCAGATCGCGCTTAGCTCTGGGGCGACCAAGCGGATCGGGCCCTTTGCCGTTCCCAAAAGCATGGCCAGCACGATCTCGGCCAATCTGGCGACCGCGTTTAAAATCAAGGGGGTCAACTATTCGATCACCTCCGCTTGTTCGACCTCGCTGCATTGTATCGGCAATGCGGCCGAGCAGATCATGATGGGCAAACAGGATGTTATGTTTGCGGGTGGCGGCGAAGAATTGGATTGGACGCTGTCTTGTCTGTTTGATGCCATGGGCGCGATGTCGAGCAAATATAACGACACGCCCGAGAAAGCTTCGCGCGCCTTTGATGCTGGCCGAGACGGCTTTGTGATTGGCGGCGGCGGCGGCATTTTGGTTCTGGAAGAGCTCGAGCGCGCCAAAGCACGCGGCGCCAAGATTTACGCCGAAGTGACCGGCTATGCCGCGACATCGGATGGCCATGATATGGTTGCCCCCTCCGGCGAGGGCGGCGAGCGGGCGATGCGCCTTGCGCTGCAAAGCTTGGAAGCGGGCCGCAAGGTTGGCTATATCAACGCGCATGGGACCAGCACGCCGGTTGGCGATGTAGGCGAAGTCGAAGCGGTGCGCCGGGTCTTTGGGCAGGGCAGCACGCCGCTGATTTCCTCGACCAAATCCATGACCGGCCACAGCCAAGGCGCGACCGGCGCACAAGAGGCTGTTTACTGCTTGCTTATGCTCGAAAACGATTTCATCGCGCCCTCGATCAATGTTGAGACGCTTGATCCCGCACTTGATGCATCAGAGATCGCAACTGTGCGCGTCGATAACGCAGGGCTTGATACGGTGATGACCAATTCCTTTGGCTTTGGTGGCACCAACGGCTCCATGCTGCTTAGCAAATATCACGGATAATCAAAGATATGGCAAACCTGCTTACCGGAAAACGCGGCCTGATCATGGGCGTTGCGAATGAACGCTCGCTCGCTTGGGGCATCGCGAAATCGCTGCATGCTGAGGGCGCCGAGCTTGCCTTTACCTATCAGGGCGAGGCCTTTGGCCGCCGGCTGGCGCCATTGGCTGAAAGCGTTGGCTCTGAGCTGATGCTTGATTGCGATGTGATGGATGCAGGCCAAATGGACGCCGCCTTTGAGAAGATCTCCGCGACATGGGGCAAGATCGATTTCGTCGTTCACGCCATCGGATTTTCCGACAAAAACGAGCTGACGGGCCGCTTTATCAACACATCGCCCGAGAATTTCTCCAACACCATGTCGATCAGCTGCTATTCCTTCATCGACGTGGCGCGCCGGGCCGCGCCCTTGATGGCCGAGGGCGGCTCGCTGATCACGCTGACGTTTGAAGGCTCAAACCGTGTCACCCCGAATTACAACGTGATGGGGGTCGCTAAGGCCGCGCTTGAGAGCGCCGTGCGCTACCTCGCCAATGACCTTGGCCCCGATCAAATCCGCGTCAATGCGATCTCTCCCGGCCCGATGAAAACGCTGGCCGGATCAGCCATCGGCGGCGCGCGCAAAACCTTCCGCCATACCGAGGAAAACGCGCCCATGCGCTCCAATGCGACGCTTGAATCCGTCGGCGGTACGGCCGTTTACCTTTGTTCGGATTTCGCGGCCTGCACGACTGGTGAAGTCATTAAGGTAGATGGAGGGTATCATGTGCTAGGGATGCCGCAGCCAGAAAACCTATAAGCCTGAGGGCCCATGCCCATGACTGAAACTGAACAAAACCCTATTGAGATCATCTATGATGAGGCGCCTTTGCGCATGGGATATGTGCAGGGGCAAACCAATGAGCTCGTCGTTTGCTTTTCTTCCGTCGGCCAGACGCGCGCAGAAATGCCGCTCTTTGAGTTCATTAAGACGGCCACGGGGTCAGGACGTCACGGGCTGTTTATCGCCGACATAGGGCGCAGCTGGATGAACGGCACGCAGCAAGCTGAGATCGTTACCGAACAGGTACAAAAGATTGTTGAAGCGCACGGGATCACCTCTGTTACGACAATGGGCCTTTCCATGGGCGGTTTTAATGCTTTGATCGCTCCGCGCTTGTTTAAGGTCGATCGAGTGATCGCTTTTTCTCCGCAATATTCGGTGCATCCAAAGCATATTCCAAATGAAGGGCGTTGGGCATTTTGGCGGCGCAAACTCGACGTTTGGCGTTATGAAACGGTTGAGCCAATCCCCAGTGACCCGCAGATCTTTCTTTTTCATGGACTTGTGGATGATGCGGCCCATGCCCGTGCCTTTCCCGTCCAAGACAATATTGATCACTTCTTTTTTCCCGCCTTTGATCACACAGGCCTGACGACGCGGCTGAGAGAAAAGGGATTGCTCAGCCGGATGGTCGAGCATGCTTTGGCGGGGCGGCGCGCGGGCGTTGCGCGCCTTACCAAACGCATGGGTGGCAATTTCAGATCGCGTTTCAACGATGACCCTGTGATTTAGGCCGTCCTATTCGGCCGGTTTTTGCGGCGCGCAAGCGGTGCAATCTTCACAGGCGCGCGCTTTGTCTTTGGTGCTCCAGAAGCCCTCTTCATAGGCCACACCATCGCCGTAAGGCAGGAATTCTGCGTAATGCGCATGGGGATCGCGGCTATGGCTCGCGTGTTTGATCGGGCACCAATAATGCTCGGTCCGTCCGGCGACTTCGCGCACGTAGGCAATCACCCCATTGCAATACCCGCAGTAGATACAATTGAGCTTTTGCAGCCAATTTAGGTAGCCCAGCCTATGG
Source organism: Halocynthiibacter sp. (assembly GCA_047631555.1). Classification (GTDB taxonomy): domain Bacteria; phylum Pseudomonadota; class Alphaproteobacteria; order Rhodobacterales; family Rhodobacteraceae; genus JBLHZY01. The sequence continues at coordinate 52,770 of JBLHZY010000003.1, forward strand.
CGATCGATCTGAATATATTCGGATCGGCGCACGTGCGGGATGCGATAGACCGGAAAGCAAACCGTCTGAAACACGGTCACGAAGGCGTCAAGAATAACAAACGGAATGATCAAGCTATAGATGACCGGAAAGGTTACAAATTCCCAAGGCCTTGAGCGGTCAATCATCCGCTGGACCCGCGCCCGAAAGGCGCGCCGTGCGTTTTCGCGCGCGGCATGAGCTGCATCAATCAGCCCCGCGACCGGCGTTTCTTCATAGACGTGACCAAAATATTCACGTGTAGCGCGCCAAATATCGCGCAGCTTTTCTGGCACATTACTCATTGTGCAACTCCTTAATATAATGCCTCCACCTTACCCCAAGGTAATCCTATGTCAGCCGAATTAACGACTGAAACAGCAATAATTGTTGAGAAACCGCGATTGAGGCCTCTGGGCTACTCGCTCCCCGCGCTCTCAAATTAAGCGCCTGTTAAGCATGGAAACAAACTGTTGATCCTTCGGGAATATGGCCAAACGCCACATTCTCGCCACATTTCATCCTCAAATCAGACATGAACTGCCATTCACGCGCGTTGCGCAACATTTCTCGGCGAAGTCCTGCTTTGCCATATCAAGCCTTTGGGGGCGCTTTGCATTGATCCTTTTGTTGGTTGCCATAGGCTTTAGCGCTGCGATCTGGTTTTCGCTGCGCGCAGGCGTGACGGATCAGGGGAAGATTGCATTCAGCGGGTTTGATGGGGTCGGCGTGATCGTGGCCTTTACGGCCTTTGTTTGCGTATCGGTCTTGTTTGGGCCCTTGGTCTCGGGCTGCGTTTTGGCGGCGCTGTTTTTCAATGAGCTTGGCCATGCATTGGCGCGGCGTACTTTGGGCCATGGCGATGCCGAGTTGCGGATATTTCCCGTGCCATTCCTGCGCAATTCCGCTCAAACCCCGGCCCATGATCCGCTTGAGGAAAGCTATATTGCGCTGATGGGGGCCGGGCTTTCGATTGCGCCGATGGTGATGGGCTTTGCCGCGACCCAGCTGTTGATCGGGATCAATACGGATCTGGCCAATGCGGCGCTGACCTTCGCTGTCACTGTGGGCGCGGTTAATTTCATCATGCTTTTGCCCTTCGTGCCGCTTGATGGCGGGCGCTGTGTGCGCGCTTTCTCGCATGGGTTTTGGCCCGCGCTTTCGCCCGCATTAAGCGCCTTTATGGTCGCGGCCTTTCTTTCGGCGGCATGGCGCTCTGGCTCGGTTGCCTTTTTCATCCTTGCGGGCATTGGCCTGCAAAGCCTGATCCCGCGCAAATCTCCGGATCACGCGCCCCTGTCGCCAAACAACGCTTTGTTGGTGCTTGGCGCCTATGCCTTCACGCTGGCTGCGCATTTCTGCGGCGGATGGTGGCTGATCAAAGGCTTGATCTAGGCTTTCCAATCCCGCCCGCCCGTGCCACCCTTTGCCCAACCAAAGGAGGCCGCCATGGCGATCAAAGCCTGTGTTTTCGATGCTTATGGAACGTTGTTCGATGTTTCGGCCGCCGCGCGCCTTGCTGCTGCGGAGCCGGGGTTTGAAGCACTGGCCGGCGTTTGGCCCAAGGTCGCTTCTGATTGGCGGCTCAAGCAGTTGCAATATTCTTGGCTGCGCGCGGTAACGGATGACCATTGCGAGTTTTGGAAAGTAACGCAGGACGGGCTGGATTGGGCGCTTGAGGCTTCTGATCTGGATGACCCGGCGTTGCGTGAGCGGCTGTTGCAACTTTACTGGGAGCTTGAAGCCTTTAGCGAAGTTCCTTTCATGCTCACCGCCTTGAAAGAGGCCGGGATGGCAACAGCGATCCTTTCCAATGGCTCGCCTGATATGCTGCATGGTGCGGTGGCCTCGGCCGGACTTGAGGGGCTGTTGGATGATGTGCTGTCGGTCGAAAGCGTTGGGGTTTTTAAGCCCTCGCCCAAGGTTTATCAGCTTGTTTTGGATCGTTTCAAATGCGACGCGGATGAGGTTTTGTTTGTCAGCTCAAATGGCTGGGATGCGGGCGCTGCGGCGGGCTTTGGCTTTACGTCGGCTTGGGTCAATCGCATGGGCGAACCTGTTGATCGCCTGCCCTGGACCCCGGCGCATATCTTAAGCGATCTGCGCGATATTCCCAAGCTGGCGGAGCAAATCTAATGCCAAAATTTACAACATTTGACGGGCTAGAATTGTTCTATTCGGATGAGGGCGAAGGCCTGCCCGTGCTTTGCCTTACCGGGTTAACCCGCAACAGTCGTGATTTCGATTATGTCGCGCCGCACCTGAAAGGCGTGCGCCTGATCCGGATGGATTATCGCGGGCGCGGGCAATCAGATCGGGGCGATTGGCATGGCTATACCGTTCCAAATGAGGCGCGCGATGCGATTGCGCTGCTCGACCATCTCGGGATTAAACGGACGGCCATATTGGGCACATCGCGCGGCGGGATTATCGCGATGATGCTTGGCGCAACGGCGCGGGATCGCCTGATCGGTGTGGCACTCAATGACATCGGGCCAGAGATTGAAACCGGCGGACTTGATAAAATCATGGGCTATCTCGGGGTAAAGCCCGCCTTTGCCAGCCGCGCTGAAATGGCCGCAGCAATGCCCGGTGCGATGGCCGGGTTTGCCAATGTGCCCGCCAGCCGTTGGCTTGAGAATGTCGAGCGCTCGACCGTAGAGACCGAGAGCGGGCTTGATTTGGCCTATGACGCCCATCTGCGCGATGCCGTGCTTGAAGGCGCGGCCCAACCTGCGCCCGATTTCTGGCCGTTCTTTGAGGCGCTTGCCGGGCTGCCGCTTGCGCTGATCCGCGGGGAGAATTCCGATATCCTCAGCGCGAAATCTGCCGCGGAAATGGGCGCGCGCCATCCGGGAATGATTTTCGCAAACGTTCCCGATCGCGCCCACATCCCCTTCCTGGATGAGCCAGAATCCCTTGCCGCCCTGAACGAATGGATCGCCAAATGTCAGAAGATTTGATCGATATTGAGGCCGCCGCACGCCGCCTTGCAGGCCATGCGCGCCGCACCCCCCTCCTCTCTTCGCCGTTTCTCGATGAGATCGCGGGGCGTACGATTTTGATCAAAGCGGAGTGTCTTCAGCACAGCGGATCGTTCAAATTTCGCGGCGCGTGGTCGGCGATTTCTGCGCTGGACGCAAAGCGGCGCACGCGCGGGGTTATGGCGTTTTCGTCTGGCAATCACGCCCAAGGGATCGCCATGGCGGCCAAGGCGCATGACACCCCAGCCACAATCTTGATGCCCTCGGATGCCCCTGCGATCAAACAAGAAAATACGCGCGCTTTAGGCGCGGAAGTGATCCTCTATGATCGCGCGACCGAAGATCGCGATGTGATTGGCGATAAAATCGCTGCCGAACGCGGCCTTACGATGATCCGCCCTTATGACGAGCCTTTGGTCATTGCTGGGCAGGCCAGCGTTGGAATTGAGATCGCCGAACAGGCGGCTGAGCGCGATATTCGCGAGGCCGAAGTGATCACATGTTGTGGTGGCGGCGGGCTTACTGCGGGCGTCGCGCTTGCGCTTGAGGATCACGCGCCGGGCATGATCGCGCGCACGGCTGAGCCGGAGGGGTTTGACGATGTGCGCCGCTCGCTTGCCTCGGGCAAGATTGAACGCAATGCGCAGATGTCGGGCACGATTTGTGACGCCATCCAAACCCAACAACCCGGCGATATCACCTTTCCGATCATGAAGCGCCTTTGCGGGCCGGGCTATGCTGTCAGCGAGGAAGAGGCTTTGCGCGCGATGGTTTTGGCCTTCTCGCGGCTGCGCATAGTGCTTGAGCCGGGCGGCGCAGTTGCGCTTGCGGCGGCGCTTTTTCACAGCGCACAAAGCGATGCCCGGACAGTTATCGCGATCGCCTCGGGCGGCAATGTTGATCCCGAAATATTCGCGAATGCACTTAAAACCTATGGCTAAGATCCGTCGATAGGCCGCCAGGTATGGAATACCTGTCTGGTTCAAGTTGGTGAACTGTGTTAACTATTAACCATCGCTTCGCGTGATACCGACCCCGGAACGCCCTCTTCCTACCTCCTCCCCAAGATGGCGTCCGGGGCAAAGAACCTTTAAATTTCAATGCGCTATATGCTGCCTGTCTTTCGGGCGGTATCCTTTATGAACTGCTGGCGTGCAATACAGTTGACAGTGACAATTACTTTGAGCATCCTCGCCAAACATCAGGGAGGATTCCATGCGCACTCAGGTTTGTATTATCGGGGGCGGGCCATCGGGCCTGCTGCTTTCGCAACTTTTGGATAAAAAGGGCATCCAAAGCATCGTGCTTGAGCGCAAAACGCGCGATTATGTTTTGAGCCGTATCCGCGCGGGCGTCTTGGAAAAAGGCCTTGAGGATCTGATGGAAGAGGCCGGCGTGGCGGATCGGATGAAGGCCGAGGGCTTTGCCCATGATGGCACGTTGATCGCCTACGGCAACGAACAATTCCGCATCGACTTCGCCAAACATACCGGCACGGCTGTGATGGTTTATGGCCAAACCGAAGTGACCCGCGATCTTTATGATGCGCGCGAAGCGATGGGCGGGCAGATTGAGTTTAACGTTGAGGATGTGGTGATCCACGGCGCCGATACGGACGCGGCCTTTGTAACCTTCAATCGCGATGGCAAAGAGACCCGGATTGATTGCGATTATGTTGCGGGCTGCGATGGGTTTCACGGCGTTTCGCGCCAGACAATCCCGCTTACCGTACGCAAGGAATATGAGAAGGTTTATCCGTTCGGCTGGCTCGGCATCCTCTCAGAAACGCCGCCCGTTGATCACGAATTGATCTACTCCAGCTCAGAGCGCGGCTTTGCCCTTTGCTCGATGCGCAACGCAAATCTGAGCCGCTATTATATCCAATGCTCGCTTTCAGACAGCCCGGATGATTGGTCGGACGAGGCCTTCTGGGAAGAGCTGAAACGCCGCATTCCTAAGGCCGCCGCCGATAAGCTGATAACAGGCCCGAGCATCGAGAAAAGCATCGCGCCGCTGCGCAGTTTTGTGACCGAACCGATGCGTTGGGGACGGCTTTTCCTTTGCGGAGATGCCGCGCATATCGTGCCGCCAACCGGCGCAAAGGGCCTCAACACGGCCGCCTCGGACATTCATTATCTCTATCACGGCCTCGTTGATTTTTACGCAAAGGGCGACACGGGCGGCTTGGACAGCTATTCTGAAAAGGCTCTTGCGCGGATTTGGAAAGCCGAGCGGTTTAGCTGGTGGATGACTTCCCTTCTGCACCGTTTCCCAGATCAAGATCCGTTTGATATCAAGATGCAGCAGGCCGAGATCGAATTTCTGCGCAGCAATGAGGCGGCGCAAAAAGCGATGGCCGAGAATTATGTTGGGCTGCCTTACTGATGATGATTTCTGTCGGGGATATTTCGCTTCACGTTCAAGAGGATGGCGATCCAAACGGCGCGCCCATTGTCTTTGCCAACTCGCTTGGAACGGACCTGCGGCTTTGGGATAAAGTCGTCCCACTGCTGCCCGAAGGCTTGCGAATTATCCGCTTTGACAAGCGCGGGCATGGGCAATCTGATGTGCCTGATGCGCCCTATTCGATGGGCCAGTTGATCACTGATACAGAGCGGCTTTTGGATGCGCTTGAGGTGCGGGATGCGGTATTTGTTGGCCTCTCAATTGGCGGGATGATTGCGCAGGGGCTGGCGGTCAAACGCCTTGATATGCTGCGCGCGATTGTGCTTTCCAATACGGCGTTTAAATTTGGCACGGCTGAGATGTGGCAGGATCGGATTGCCGCGATCCGTGCGGGCGGGATCGATCCGCAGGCTGATGGCATCATGGAGCGCTGGTTCTCGCGCAAATTTCGCGACGGCCCCGAGATTGGCTATTGGCGCGATATGTTGGTCGGCCAGCCGCTCGAAGGCTATCTGGGTTGTTGCGCCGCGATTGCGGGCACGGATTTCTACACGCCGACCTCTGGCTTGCGCCTTCCCGCGCTTGGGATTGCAGGCTCTGAAGATGGGGCCTCGCCGCCCGATCTGGTGCGCGACACTGTCCAATTGATCCCCGGCTCAACCTTCCATCTGATCCGCGGCGCGGGCCACCTGCCCTGCGTTGAAGCGCCCGTTGAGTATGCCGAAACCCTCACGAAATTCTTAAAGGAGGTCGGCCATGTCTGATCGCTATGACAAAGGCATGGAAGTGCGCCGCTCGGTTCTGGGCGATGCGCATGTTGACCGCGCCGAAGCCGCCAAAACCGAGTTTGACGAGGCCTTCCAAACCCTGATCACCGAGGGCGCATGGGGCAATGTTTGGGCCTCGGATGCGATCACAAAGCGCGAGCGTTCGATGATCACGCTCGCACTTTTGGCCGCGACCGGAAACTTCGAAGAAATCGCTATGCACATTAGAGCCACCGCGCGAACGGGGGCCTCGAAGACGGATGTTTTGGAGGCATTTCAACATGTTGCAATCTACGCCGGCGTTCCGCGTGCAAACCACGCGCTAAAGATCGCCAAGGCCACCTACGCCGAAATGGAGAGTGAAAATGAATGATCTTGGCCCCCTGATTCCGCGCAATCGCGCCATTCATCCGGTCCCTTTTGATCCGGAGTATAAGACCTCTGTTGCGCGCTCTCCGAGCCTGCCGCTGCTCTCGATGGAAAGCACCGTTTCTGAGGAAACCGGGCCGCGGTTTGGCCATGGGCTTCTTGGCGCGCTTGATAACAACTTGATCCTCAATTTTACCAAAGGCGCGGCCCCTGCTGTTGGTGAGCGGGTGCTGGTGCATGGCCGGGTTCTGGACGAAAACAATCGCCCGGTGAAAAATACTTTGGTCGAGATTTGGCAGGCCAATGCGGGCGGGCGCTATCGCCACATTAAGGATTCCTATTTCGCCCCGCTTGATCCGAATTTCGGCGGCTGCGGGCGCACGATTACGGATGAAAATGGCTATTATGAATTCCTGACCATTCGCCCCGGCGCCTATCCTTGGCCCAACCGCGCGAATGATTGGCGCCCCATGCATATTCACTTCTCGATCTTTGGTCACAGCTTCGGCCAGCGTCTGATTTCACAGATGTATTTTGAGGGCGACCCGCTGATCAATCACTGCCCGATTGCGGCAACGATCAAAGAACGCAGCCAGCTTGATCGGCTTGTTGCGCCGCTTGATTTCTCCAAGTCGCGCCCCCTCGATTTCCTGGCGTATAAATTCGATATCGTGCTGCGCGGACGCCGCCAGACGATGTTTGAGAACAAAATGGAAGGGATGTAATCATGGTACAAGCTCTTGATATCCTGCAAGAAACACCATCACAAACGGCTGGGCCCTATGTGCATATCGGCTGCATCCCCTCTTTTGCGGGCAATCCCGGTATCTATCCAGAAGACCTTGGGCTTTCGCCAATTTCCGAAGGTGCCAAAGGCGACATCATCGAAATCACCGGCTCAGTTTTTGATGGAACGGGCTGGACTTTGCGCGATGCGATGCTGGAAAGCTGGCAGCCAGATGCGAGCGGCAAATTCGCAGGCGATGCGGGCGCGGATCCGGCTGTGAACGGTTATTGCCGCTTTGCTGCCGATAAAGACAGCGGCGAATTTACCCTGCGCACGGTTAAGCCCGGCGCGACAAAGATGCGCGATGGGACCCTGCAAGCGCCGCATATCTCGGTCTGGATCGTGGCGCGCGGGATCAATATTGGTCTCTCGACGCGGATCTATTTTGAGGATGAGGATAACAGCTCTGATCCTCTCCTTTCACGGATCGAACAGACCCCTCGGGTTGATACGCTCATTGCCAAAAAAGTCTCTGACGGTCAGTATCGTTTTGATATTCGGCTGCAAGGCGCGGGCGAGACTGTATTTCTCGACCTCTGAGAGGGTAAATGGCGCGATATATTCTGATCCACGGGGCTTGGGGCAATGCTGCGAGCTGGCTGCGGCTTGTTCCGCTTCTTGAGGCGCGCGGGCATAGTGTCGAGGCGCTTGATTTGCCCGGTCACGGCGCGGATGCGACCCCGCCAGATACGGTTGGGATGGCGGCCTATGTCGCGGCTGTTGAGGCGGTTTTGCTTGATGGGCCGCCCGCGATTTTGGTCGGCCATTCGATGGGCGGGATTGTGATTGCACAGGTGGCGGCGAACCAGCCTGCGCATGTGATCCGATGCGTCTATGTCGCCGCGCTTTTGCCGCGCGATGGGGAAAGCCTGATCAGCCTGATTATGCAGCAGGAAACAGACGGCATTCAGCCCGCGGTTATGCGCGGGCCCGTGCGCGGCACGACCTTGCTTGATCCGGCATTGGCCGGGCCCATCCTTTGCCAAGACGCGAGCGCCAAGGATCAGACGGGCGCATTGGCCGGCATGAGCCCGCAGAGCAATCAGGCCCAGAAAGACGGCGCGATTATCGGCCCCGAGTTTGCGCAAGTTTCGCGCGCCTATGTGTTTTGTTCTGAGGATCGAACCGTTACATATGCCTTGCAAAAACAAATGGTTGCCGCGACGCCCTGCGCGCCAACCTTCACCCTAAATTGCGGCCACATGCCCCAGCTTACCCAAGCGCGCGCGCTCGCCGATATCCTGTTAGAACTGGACGAATAGATGACCAAACCCTGCATTATCTGCGTTGCGATCACCGGCTCTTTGCCGACAAAGGCCAACAATCCGGCCGTGCCGATCACCATCGCAGAGCAGATCGAAAGCACCCATGAGGCCTTTGAAGCGGGCGCCTCCATCGCCCATTGCCACGTGCGCAATGCCGATCAAACGCCCTCGTCTGATCCTGAAAAATTCGCGCTTTTGATGGAGGGCTTGCGCAAGCATTGCCCCGGTATGATCATTCAGCTTTCAACGGGCGGACGCTCGGGGAATGGGCGCGAACGCGGCGGTATGCTGCCGCTTGGCCCCGATATGGCCTCGCTTTCGGTTGGCTCGAATAACTTTCCAACGCGGGTTTATGAGAATTCGCCAGAGCTGGTCGATTGGCTGGCGTCCGAGATGTTGGCGCATAATGTGAAGCCCGAGATCGAGGCGTTTGACCTTGGCCATATCGTTCAGGCCTGCACAATGGCGCGGGATGGGCGGCTGGCCTCACCGCTTTATGTGCAGTTTGTGATGGGGGTGAAAAATTCGATGCCCGCTGATAAAATCGTCTTTGATTTCTATATTGAGACCTTGAAGCGCCTTGCGCCGGATGCGGAATGGTGCGGCGCGGGGATCGGGCCAAATCAGATCGTTCTCAACGAGTGGGCGATTGCGGCAGGCGGGCATACGCGCACCGGCATGGAAGACAATGTGCGCTTTGATCGCGATACGCTTGCGCCCTCAAATGCGGCCCTTGTGCAGCGCGCCGTTCAGCTTTGCGAAAAGTATGAGCGCCCCGTGGCAAACTATATCCAAGCGCGCGATATGCTTGGTTTGAAAGCAGGATAAGACATGGCCATCAGCCCCTTTGACAGCGCGCTTTACCGCGATCTTTTTGCCGATCGCGAGATCGCCGCGCTTTTCACCGATAGCGCCGAAGTGCGCGCGATGATGATCGTTGAGGGGGCCTTGGCCAAGGTTCAGGGCGAGGCTGGGGTTATCCCCGAAATCTCGGCATTGTTCATCCATCGCTCATCGCTTGAATTGGCGATTGATCCCGGTGGTTTGGCGGCGGAAACTGGGCGCTCGGCTGTGCCTGTGCCTGCGCTTGTCGCGGCATTTCGCAAGGCGATGGAAGCGCCTGAGCACGCGCAATTCGTCCATTGGGGCGCGACCTCGCAAGATATCATGGATACGGCACTTGCCTTGCGCCTGCGCCAAGTCATTACTCTTTATGAGGCGCGATTAGGGGCGGTTATTCAAGGGCTTGGCGCATTGGCGCAAATCCATGCCGATCTGCCCATGGCCGGGCGGACTTACGGCCAAGTGGCCACGCCAACAAGCTTTGGCGCGGTTGTCGCCTCTTGGGGCGCGCCACTGATCCGCCACGCCGAGCGGCTCGCCGAACTTAAGCCGCGTTTGCTAAACGTCTCGCTTTCAGGCGCCGCCGGAACCCTTTCCGCCATCGAAAACGGTGCGGATATTCGCGCCGCATTGGCCGCGGCCCTTGGCCTTGGCGATCCGGGCGCAAGCTGGCATTCTGAGCGCGATTGCATCGGTGAATTTGCGGCGTGGATGACCGGGCTTGCGACGAGCCTTGCCAAGATGGGCGAAGACCTGATCCTGATGAGCCAGAGCGGCATTGGCGAGATCACGCTTGGCGCATCGGGCGGCTCTTCGACCATGCCGCAAAAGGCCAATCCGGTGATGCCGAGCGTACTTGTGGCGCTTGGCCGCCAATCCCAGGTTCTTGCCGGCGCGATCATGGGCGCGGGCATTCACCGCCAACAGCGCGACGGGGCCGCTTGGTTGGTGGAGTGGCTGAACCTGCCGCAAATTTGCGCAGCAACGGGGCGCGCTTTGGAGATTGCATCTGAGCTTTCGACAAGCATTTCCCCCAATGAGGCGGCGATGGCGCTTGGCATTGATCCCGATAATTTGGGGCTGATTTACGCAGAAGCTTTGAGCTTCGCCTTGGCCAAAAAGATGCGCCGCCCCGATGCGCAAACGGCCGTAAAAGAGCTTTGCTTGGAGGCGCGCGCCAGCGGCCAGCCACTTGCAGATCTTGCGCAGAAACGCTTCGGGGATCATGATCTTGAGGGGCTGTTTACGCCGGCCAATCAGCTTGGCGAAGCGCCCCAAACCGCGCGCGCCTTTGCAAAGCGCGCCAAGGCTCTTTGATTATCGGCAAAGCGTAGATATATCAGATCAAATACCGGGGCCCCGCCCCCCAAGTTTGAGTGTTTCGATGTCGCGTTTGCCCATTCTATTTATCCTGCTCACGGTCGTGCTCGATTCCATTGGGATCGGGCTGATCTTTCCGGTTATGCCTGACCTTTTGCGCGAAGTGACGGGCGCGGATCTGTCTCATGCTGCGATTTGGGGCGGGGTTTTGGCGACCTCATTTGCTGTGATGCAATTCCTCTTTGGGCCGATTGTTGGCAATCTTTCAGATGCTTATGGCCGCCGCCCGATCCTTTTGATCGCGCTCGGGGCAATGGCGCTTGATTATATGTTGATGGCTGTGGCGGGCACGATTTGGCTGTTGCTGATTGGGCGGCTCATCGCCGGGGTTACCGCCGCAACCCATTCCACAGCGGCCGCATTCATGGCCGATATTTCCGCACCCGATGAGCGGGCAAAGAACTTTGGCCTGATCGGGGCGGCCTTTGGGGTTGGCTTTGTGGCGGGGCCGATGATTGGCGGGCTGATGGCGGGCATTGATACGCGCGCGCCGTTTTATGCCGCCGCCGCGCTGTCGCTGGGCAATATGATCTTTGGCTATTTCGTGATGCCCGAAACCGTGACCGATCGCATTCGCCGCCCGTTTTCATGGGCCCGCGCCAATCCGCTGAATTCCTTTCGTGCGATTGGCAATTTGCCCGGGCTTGGGCGGCTTTTGATCGTTTTTGGCATCTATCAAGTGGCGTTTTTCGTCTATCCGGCTGTTTGGGCATTTTTCGGGGCCGAGCGGTTTGAATGGGGCACGCAGATGATCGGCGTGACGCTCACAGTATTTGGCCTGTGCATGGCGCTCACACAGGCCCTGCTTGTTGGGCCCGCGATCAGGCTGATTGGGGCGCGGCGCACAGTGGTTTGGGGGATGCTGCTCGATTTGGTCGTGTTTACCGCCTATGGGTTTTTGACCAACGGGATGGTTGTTTTGATCTTCATCCCAATTTCCGCGCTGGGCGGGATCGTGATGCCCGCGATGCAGGGGATCATGTCGCGCAAAGTTCCCGATGATCAACAGGGCGAATTGCAGGGCGTTATGGCCTCGGTGGCGGCGCTGTCGATGATCATTTCGCCGATGTTGATGACATCTGTGTTCTCAAACTTTACCCGCGACGGCGCCCCGATCTATTTGCCTGGCGCGCCGTTTTATCTTGCCGGGGCTCTGCTTGCGGTTGCGCTCATGGTCTTCTTGGCAAGCCCTGCGCGAGTTCGGCCTGAAATAGACGCCTAAAGCCCAACGCCCGCTGCGTAACCCTGCGTAATACTGCCTCCCGAAAAGCTGTTTCGCCTTGCGGGCGTCTCACCCGTTTTGCAGAGTCAAACCAACTCGGGAGTATGTTTATGCAAACTATAAAAGCCGCCGTCTGCCATGAATTCGGCAAGCCGTTCAAAATCGAAGAGATCAAAATTCGCGCGCCTCAATCGGGTGAAGTTGAGGTCACTGTTGAAGCCTGCGCGATCTGTCACTCAGACATTAACTTTGCCGATGGAGGCTGGCCAGCGCCGCTTCCTGCTGTTTATGGCCATGAGGCCGCGGGCCGGATCACGGCAATCGGTGAAGGCGTTAAGGGGCTCGCTGTTGGCGACGCGGTTTTGGCGACGTTGGTGCGCTCCTGCGGGACTTGCCCTTCGTGCAACACAGCCCACCCGGCCAATTGCGACGCGCCCGGAATGGCCGCTGACGGGCCGCTTTTCACCATGGATGATCAGCCGATTTTTCATGGCTTGAACACGGCCGCTTTTGCCGAAAAAGCCGTCGTCGATCAAAGCCAGATCGCCAAGCTTCCGGATGGCATTCCGATGGACAGTGCGGCGCTTATTTCCTGCGGTGTCATCACCGGCGTTGGCGCTGTGGTCAACACTGGGCAAGTGCGCGCGGGCCAAGATGTTGTTGTGATTGGGGCTGGCGGTGTTGGGCTGAATGCGATCCAAGGCGCGCGGATTGCGGGCGCGCGGCGCATCATCGCGGTTGATCTGAACATAGACAAGCTTGAGATCGCCAAAGAGTTTGGCGCGACCCATGTTGTCAACGGTGCGGATAAGCCTTGGAAGGCGGTCAAAGCGCTTACCGGGCGCGGCGCGGACGCGGTTTTTGTCACCGTCGGCGTGACGCAAGTCTATGATACGGCGACGCGTTTCCTTGCGCCGCAGGGCCGGATTATCATGGTCGGCATGCCCCATACGGGCGCGACTTCAAGCTACGAGCCGCTGCTCGTTGCACGTATGGGCCAAGGCATGGTCGGCAGCTATATGGGCGATGTGATCCTGTCGCGCGATGTGCCTTGGATCGTTGATCTTTACCAACAAGGCCGGCTGAAATTGGACGAGTTGATCTCGGGGCGCTGGTCGCTTGAGCAGATCAACGAGGCCTTCGATGATACGCGCTCAGGCGCTGCGCGACGCAATGTGATTACGTTTAAGTAAGACCGATTGCGGATGAGAATATGAAAGGGCCGCGCCGATTGGTGCGGCCTTTTTGGTTGGCAGGCGTGTGACGGTTTGGCGAGCTCAGCCCACATGATCGCAGCTGAAGGACAAAGCGCGCTAAATGGCGAAGCGATAAAGGGATACGAAACGCTTCGCGGCCTTGCTTTTACAGGTCGCCCTCTGTGGACACCTGCCCAAAAATGGGGCAACTCACAATTGGCCCAGAGGCCAACCGTTTGATCCAAAACAGACCTTCATCACGATCTGCGCAAGGGTCGGTTGAGCGGGACAAAGCTTTGTTGGAATAACAATATCCAAATGGCCGCATCACCGAACATCACAGAATGTCCTAGATCACAGGTTCGTTGAATCACAAGGCTCCGCTACAACTCCTGCTTAGGTTTGTAGACGCGCCAATAAGCAAAGGAACCGAGCGTTAATTCGCACGCTTCCGTCCGGTTGCAAGAATTTGGTGGAGACCCGTTTGTAGGCGTCCTCGACAGCTTGGTCGCTAGAAAATTCAGCAGCTTTGCGAGCAACGCCCGAGGAGGACTGGCCTCTTACTGCGGTGGATACATTTGGATAGCAGAACGGGCATTCTACGTCGAAAATCTCGGCAGGGTTAAGTCCCGCATTGATTGCAAATTGGTGCAGCGCATCCTCGTTGGACAAAGCAAATGGGCCAGGAGCGCCTGGTGGTGGCGCGGGCATGAATGGCTTTAATGCACTAACAATTTCTGCGGCCTCCATACCATCGGGCCTACCCCAAACCACAACAGCAACCCATCCGTCATCTTTGGTGACACGGCGCGCCTCCCAAAGAGCCCCCTCTAGGTTTCCGGCATACTGAAAAGAATTAAAGCCTGTCACGACGTCAAAGGTGTTGTCTGCGAATGGCAGTTTTTCCAGATCGCCACGATGGAGTTTCGCGCTGGGGGTGCGGGTGCGCGCTATATGCAAAAGGTCAGCAGCAGCGTCGAGTCCTGACACTTCGGCTCCGAGCGCACGCGCCATCTGCGCCGCCATTCCTGAGCCGCATCCGACATCGAAATAGCTTGTGCCCGAGTTGACATTTGTTTTAGCTAGGACTGCTTCATAAAGGGGTCGGTGCACAGCTTCTTGTACGTCCGCCCAATCCTGCGCGCGCGCCCCCCAAAGTCGACCATTTGCTTCAGACGTGGTTGGGTTGCTTTGGCGTGCCATTGGTCATCCTCCAAAGTGTTTTGTGGCCACTGCGGCATGAGGGGACGTTAGCTGCAAGGCAGCGAATCGGAAAGTTTGGGCTCAAACCGGTCATCTGACGTTTTTCGTTAGGTTTGATCTGTCAACGATGTAGGCCGAAGGTCTGCTGTGCGGACTTTGCAGACCTTGGCGTTTTTGAATCCAACTGGTGCTTCGGGCCTAAAGTTGCCGCTCATCGCAACCACATAAGCTGTGGTGCAGTATCTCCAAAGCGAACCTTCACACTTTGCTTACCATTCGCGATACTCAACACTTATTGATGCCCGACGTCGGCTTTGCGCAAGCCGCGACGGTCAAGCTCATCCCTCTCGCAACATGAATGTGAGCACATCAGAGCGATGCGCCATCCCAATGACTCGGGTTCCCTCCATGACCGGAAAGACACGGTGTGAGCAGGACAAGAACATCTCTGCGACGCGGATCACGTCATCGCTTGCATCAACGGTGATGACTTTTGGCGACATTTGATCGTCCACGCGGCCAGTCCATTCCTGATGGTAACTTGCGTGTAAGGCAGGACGGAAACAGTCCTTCTGGGTTAATATTCCCACGAGTTGACCGTTTTCACCCAGTACTGGTGCGGCTGCTGCGCGTGCGTCGAGCAGAATGGAAATGGCTTGCCGGATCGGAGTGTCTGGCGCGAGCGTCTGGACGTTGCGGCGCATGATCGAAGTGATCCGAGCGATCATTGCTCTGCCTCTTGGGTTTCAGCTTGGCGGCGCAACGGACAGTCCACGCAGCGGTTTTTTTTCAAACCAGCTGCAGCTCCACAACTGGTGCGCACTGGCCCGCGCCCAAAGGTAAGCCCCAGCCCAAGGCCAAGTGCCGCGAGCCCGAAGATAAGAATTGAAATCAAGAGTTCCATACTAGCAATGCCCCCTCAATTGCACCGGTTCTTACAGTCGAAACTCCTGCGCCTTCGCCGGTAACGAAAAGAGCATCAATATTGTTGCTTTGGGCAAGGTCCGGCCCTCGTGACAGGCCTTCAGCAAATAGCGCTGTAGCCCAGCCGTCTGCCATCATTGCATCCCGTCCCATGACTGTGACCGACAAAAAATGATCATTGGCAGGCGCATTCGTTTTGGGGTCGATGATGTGCCCATATGTATTGCCCCCGAGTTCATAGCTTTGCGTGCGTAGCCCCGACGTTGCCACGGCCATTCCATCGACTAGCCGCAAGGCGGCTGGCGCAGGCTGGTCTGATACGGGGTGTTGCACCGCAACGTGCCACGCCCGTTCGGACGGGTGTTGCCCAATTGCCTTTAGCTCCCCCCCCAGATCAAACAGGAAATCTTCGACGCCGCGCGCCTTTACCAGATCAACGGCGAGGTCGAGCGCGCGGCCTTTGGCAATCCCGCACAAATCTAGCGTAAGGTCGTCACGCGCCTTGCCGATGCCACCATCACCCAGTGAAAGCCCACGCCAATTCGGTCCAAGACCACCTTCGATTGGTCCAAAGCCCCATTGCGCGACAAGGGGACCGACGGTGGGGTCAAATGCGCCATGACTTCGCTTGGCAAGGTCCAGCGCTGCCGTAGCCACATGGATCATCTCGGCATCTGCGCGATGCCAACCTGCGCCCATCGTATTAAACCGGCTGATGTCGCTGTCTGAACGCCACGGCGACATTTGCTGGTCGATCGTGGCGAACAACGTATCGATGTCTGCCCTCAGGCGTTCGAGATCATCATGGTCCGACGCGACCAACTGCCATGTCGTACCAAACGCTGCGCCTTCGATGCTCCGCGTTGCAGCAGCTTGCGCAATTTGCGGCAGGACAAATGATGCCCCGATCAAGCCGAGGGCACTGCGACGTGTCGGGCGTAGGGCGCTGTGTGTCATGTCTTAGCCTCCAAAATCGTCATAGAAAATCGAATTCCGTTCAACGCCGAGCCGTTCCAGTGTGCCCAGAACGGCTGAGATCATCACTGGCGGACCGCACAAATAGTATTCGCAATCCTCGGGCGTGGAATCTGCGCCCATTTCCGTCTTGAGTGTCTCATGGATGAAACCTGTCGCGCCGGTCCATCTGTCACCTGGTGCGGGGTCTGATAGGGCTGGGGTCCAACTAAAAGCCTCGAACTTTGCTGCGAGGTCTTCGAACTCGTCCGAATAGAAAAGGTCGGCGGCAGTACGCGCACCGTAGAAATACCGGATGCGTCGTGTTGTGCCGCGCCCGAGTTCCTGATGGATCATCGCACGCAGTGGGGCCATGCCCACGCCGCCTCCGATAAAGACTATATCGCGCTTGGTCGGTTGAATGTGGAAGTCCCCGAACGGCCCCGAAGCATTGACCAGGTCGCCCGGCTTGAGCGAAAACAGCCACGATGACACCAGCCCTGGCGGCACATCCGCTTCGCGTCCGGCAGGCGGCACGGCAAGCCGGATGTTAAACACCGCGCGCCCGATGTCTTCGGGGCGACTGGCCAGTGAATAGGCGCGGGTGACATCGGTTTCGGATCTTACGTTCAAGCTGTTCCACCGATTGATGTCCCAGACGTCGACAAACCGTGCGTCTACGTCCAACGATGCAAAGTAGAGTTCATAGGCAGGTGCGGTGATCTGCATGAAATCGCCAGCCCGAAAGGTCGACGGATGATCCTTGGGCAGATCAAGAACGATCTCGCGAATAAGCGGCGCAAGCATCCGGCTGGACGCGACGGTACACACAACACCGCCACCCGCGCTGAGAATATCGTCGGCCACGCGCACCGCGCAATCTCCGCGCAATGTGGTCTGGCAGGCAAGGCGAACATGGTCGCGCCTTTCTTTGGGGGAAAGAACGCCGCGCTCGGTCGCTTGGGGTTCTCCTGCACCTTCGCCTGTCACAGTCACGCGGCATAGCCCACAGGTGCCCGATCCACCGCAGGCGGCGGGAATGCGAATGTCGGCGTCGTGAAGCACCCCCAAAAGCTTGGCCCCCCTTTGTGCCACAATAGGGGGGGTGTCGTTGACAGACACCTTTATGGTCCCGCTAGGGACCAATCTGCTCCGCGCGACCAAAAGACCGATCGCCAAGCCGACGACAAGGAGGGCGATGATCGTGCTGCCAAGGACGATTTCATTCATGGCGACGCCGCCATTTGCGCGAATGAGGCAAAGCCCAAAGACATTAGCCCCGTCAGGATGAACGCAATGCCAAGCCCACGCAGCCCCGCGGGCAGGTCGGCATAGGACAAGCGTGCGCGGATCGCGCTGAGCATGATCACGGCCACGGCAAACCCGACGCCGCTGCCCACACCAAAAATCGCGGATTCTGCCAGCGTGTACTGGCGTTCGACCATGAAAAGGCTTCCGGCAAGGATCGCGCATTGCACCGTCAATAGCGGTAAGAACACGCCAAATGCCGCGTGAATGGCAGGGAAATACCGATCAAGCAGCATTTCCAAAAGCTGAACAGTCGCGGCGATCACGCCGATGAAGGCAATCAGTGCCAGATAGGACAGATCCAGATCAGGCTGCCCGGCCCAAGCCCAAGCGCCCGGGGCAAGCAATCCCTGATAGATTAGATAATTCAGCGGCACCGTCACCCCCAGCACGCCGATCATCGCAATGCCAAGGCCAATCGCGCTTTCTGTCCGGCGCGACAGCGCAAGGAACGTACACAGCCCCAAAAACAACGTCAGGGGCATGTTGTCGATGAAGGCCGCAAACAGGAAAAAGGACCAAGCGTCGCTCATTCTACGGGCTCCGGTCGTAAGGGGGGCGCATGTTCGGGTGGTTCGACTTGCTCTGACCACGCGGACCGCACGACCCACACAAGTCCGCCCAAAAGAAAGAAAGCCGAAGGCGCAAGCAACATCAAGCCAAGCGGCGTGAACCAGCCGCCTTCATCGGCAAGCGGGAGAATTTGGGCACCGAACAACTGCCCCTGACCAAACAATTCTCGGATCGTTCCGATCACGATCAAGACGAACGAATAGCCTAACCCGTTGCCAAATGCGTCAACCATTGACGGCCACGGCGGATGGTATCGCGCGTAGGCTTCGGTGCGGCCAAGAACCAGACAGTTCGTTGTAATTAGCCCGACATAGACCGACAACGCGCGGCTGATGTCGGCAAAATAGGCCTGCAGGATCTGGTCGATCACGATCACGAGCGAAGCCACTATCACGATCTGAACGATCAGCCGGATCGTGTCGGGGATGTGTCTGCGAATTACGCTGACGATCCCAGCCGCCAACGTCAACACAACTGTCAGCGAGACCGACATCGTCACAGCTGTTGCCAGTGTCGTCGTGACCGCCAGTGCCGAACAAATCCCGAGGATTTGCAGAGTGACCGGATTCTGCCGGATCAACGGATCGGTCAACGTGGTCCAGAAAGATGCGCGTGATGCCAACGGTTAGAACTCCCCCCGTTGGATCGCGTTGATCAGCGGGCCATAGCCGTCCGGCCCCAACCAGAACCGCATCATTTTCGTGATGCCGTTGCCAGTACGGGTCGCGCCAGTGATGCCATCGACCTCATAATCCGTGCTCGCGGTGGTACGCGCCACATTGAACCGGATTTGACCGCTTGGGTCACGGATCAGGGTGCCGGGAAAACTGCCCTGCCATGATCGGTCCTCGATACGCGCGCCAAGTCCGGGGGTTTCTGAATGCTGGGTGATCGCGATCCCGGCGATGGTGTTCATGTCGCCCTGAACGGCGACGATTGCATCTATGCGCCCGCCATACCCCTGTCCTGCAACCGGCAGGAGGGCCAATAGGATGGTTTCGCCGTCGCGCAGCAAAAAGATCTGCGCATAGTTGGGGCGATAGCCAAGGCCAGCAAGGTCTGACCCGGCCTCCAGAGCTGTCCAATTCGCCTGATCGGCAAGTGTGGTTTCAAGTGTTTCGGTCGAAATGTCTGTCGCCGCGCGGCCTCGCTCTAGGTCGATCACAACCTTCGACAGGGTTCCGCCAGCCTGTTCCAGAAGGACGGACATGCCGGGTATTCCTTGTACAAGATCCGCGAT
Source organism: Halocynthiibacter sp. (assembly GCA_047631555.1). Lineage (GTDB taxonomy): Bacteria > Pseudomonadota > Alphaproteobacteria > Rhodobacterales > Rhodobacteraceae > JBLHZY01. The sequence continues at coordinate 72,209 of JBLHZY010000003.1, forward strand.
CCGCGCTTGTTCCTCTGCTGCGCGGTTTGCGGTTTGGATGGGCCGCAGAAGGACGGTGGCGCCGCTCACAAACAGGGCGCACATGGCCGATACCAAGAACGCCACGACGATTGTCTTGGTGCGACTTGTATTCGGCAGCGCCAACAGGCGACGCCAAGGGTTCCAGTCAGTTCCGGCCATGTCGCCTCCTGCGTCGTACTATCCAGAGCGTGACCGCAATTTCATCCAAAAGCGGCGCGGCCAGTGAGGCCAAAAGCGCCGCTGCAATTGCGATTTGAACTGGAGCCGCCCCGCTCCATCCCGCCGCGAACAGAACGACAAGCCCGCCATAAACGGCCCCGTTCAACCAACGGCCAAGGGTGGTTGCGGCACTTGTAACTGGATCAGCGACCAGTAGGACAAGAACAATCCCCGCCGCAGGGAGCGCGGCAATTATGGGCGCGCCAAAGGCCAGTGCAACCACACACGAGGCCACTGCACCCAGCATAACAGCCCCAGGCATCACGCCTGTCGCGACGCCGATGACGGCAGCCGGAACAGCGGCCCAAACGACTGGAACATCAAAGACGGGCCAGTCAAATCCTTGAAACCCGAAACCAAGAAAAGACAGCGCCACCGTCGCCGGATTGACGACGTTTCGCCCCCAGCCTCCAAAAACCAGTTCCCCCATAACGGCGCCAAAACTAAGCCCAAATAACAGCCTGAACGCACCCAATTCTTCAGGGGCGAGCATCGCGAAAGCCAAGGCCGTGATGATCGCTGCAAATGACGGGGGTTGGGCGCGGGCCAGCATAAACACCAAGTTCCAGACCGCCAAACACAGTACGGCAAGCCCAAGACCTGCCAGTGCCTGCCCTCCGCCATACCCAATCCAGAACAAGGCCAGTGGCATATAGGCGGCCAGCAGCATCAACGCGGTCGTTTCGCGATCCCACAGCCCTTTCATCATGGCGCGAACTCCGTTTGAATGCGGTCCAGCATACGGCGCAACAGCACAGCCAATTTGGCTTCACCGCCAAGGACGTAATCGGCAAGCCCTACATCTTCTTCGAGCAACGAAAGCGCGCCGAGCCTCATCGCCATTTCGTCGTCTCCCGAACTCAATGCCCGAACTAAGGCGACGGCAGGCAACGCCGCCCCAAACGCCTGCCTGAGCGCCGCCGTCGGGATCACCGGTTTGGGAAGGCTGGATCGGGTCAGCGCCGCGGTAAACCAATGTGGCGATGCTTTTTTTGAATCGCGGGGCAGAACCGTCACTTGCCTGTGCCGCGGCGCGAGCCAATGAGCTTCGTGCCCGTCCAGCGGCGAGCCGGACATCAGGGCGTTCGCACCGGAGGCGGCCGCCCGCAGCGTCAGTTCACGTAGATCGGCACCGGGTTGTGTTCGCACCATTCGGCTTTCCTTTAGACCCTCTCCGGCGATCTGCACCAGCCGCGTCATCGGCAGTATTCCTGTCAACATAAGATCGCCAAGGGCAGCAACATCTTCGGCGTGTATATCCCAGACTGGCGTTTCGATCGTCGCCGGAGCAAGGCCATGGCTGCATAGTCCAGCCGAGCCATGTGGATGACGGTCGGGACACACAACCGCGTGGATTTTCCCGCCACCTAAACCCGGCTGGAATAGTGCCGCCCCTACAGTTTGACACACAAAGACCGCACCGTCACAAAGTTCGCTCAACGCCAGTAGACCGCGTTCAAACGCGGCTTCGCACCCCTCAAGGGCCTGTCGCGGATCGGGAGCATGGGGGCGGGTGTCCAAAGCCATGACGAGGATCGCCGTCGGACGTTCATCCGGTGTCGGCATTCCCCCGAATGGCCGTCGTCGCAGTAGGGGCCAAACGCCCGAATTCTGCATCAGACGCCGCAGACCTGTATCATCGGTCGTAATGCCTAAATCATGGCGAACCACGTCGCCTTCTTCACGAAACATCACGATCTCAGACAGTTTTCGCCCCGGCCGCAGCGATATCCGTGCGATACGTCCGGCCATCGGAGCCACGAATTTCACATCAGGTGCATCGCGCAGGCAGGCGACGGGCGCGCCTTGCGCGACAACTTCGCCTTCGCGCACCAGTGTATCAATGCGAAGTGTCTGACCAGATGACGCGCGTATCGCGGCCTCTTGGGTGATGACCTCCGCCGGTTCCAAGTCACGCAGCGGCGGTGACGGAAACGACGGATTCAAACCTGAACCAAACCTGAGAACCCGCATCATCTCTCCTTTGCGCCAGCGACACGCTAACAGGATACGGGTTTTTGCGGTTTGATCTACCTCAAGGCTGCACCTACGGTGCCGGGATAGACTACAAAGGTCTGTTAAACTTAAAGCGAGGGTCCCATGAAAAGAGTCAACTTTAAGAGTTTCACCTTCCTGTTGGCGTCTCTTTTGCTCATGGTGTTCATTTCTGGCAGCCATAAAGTGCTCAGCCAAAATGCGGATGCAGACCCTGACGTTAGTGATGACGTCATCCCGTTTGCATTGCCACGGTCAGGGCCATTCAACGCAGCGGATATTAAGATTGAAAACAATGACGCGATCACGGACTGGTTCCGTTCAGGTCACGCTGATGCCGCGTCCGAAGCTTTCAGTCATTGGGATGAAGACGAGGAAATCCGGCCCGCGTGCGCGTCGTGTCACTCGGGAGAAGGGTTCCGTGCGTTCCACGGACTTGACGGAAGTGAGCCCGGGGTCGTGGAAGGCCCAATTAACGTGGGCGGAGTCGTAGATTGTGGCACCTGCCACAACTCTGGATTGGCAGAGATTAAACAAGTTCAATTTCCAAGTGGTCTGATGCATCCCGTTCAGGGCGTCGAAGCTGCTTGCATGACCTGTCATCAAGGCCGCACTGCGGGCATCAATGTTGAAACGGCCATTTCAGGAATGGATATAGATACACCCAACGCCGAATTGCGTTTCGTTAACCCGCACTATGCAACCGCGGCGGCCACGTGGCTCGGTGGATATGGCGGTGCAGGTTATCAGTTCGATGGGCGCGATTATTCAGGCCGGTTCTTTCACGCCCGTCCAGTTTCAACGTGCAACTCGTGTCACGAACCTCACACGCTAGAGGTCGAGTTCGAGCCGTGTCTGACATGCCACCAAGCCAATACTCCGCAGGACATCAGAATTTCGCGGCAAAGCTATTCCGGCACTGGCGATACGTCAGTCGGTATCCGTGTCGATATTCAAGCCAACGCTGACTTGTTGTTGAACACGATCAAGTCCTACGCGCGCGATGTGGCTGCTGCACCGATGGTTTATGACGGAACCCGTTATCCGTACTTTTTCCTGGATGCGAACGGGGACGCGGCCATTGACCTAACCGATGGTCAGCCCGTGGCCTATAATGTGTGGACACCGCGCAGCCTGCGCACAGCCTATAACTGGAAACTGGTCACCTCTGATCCCGGAAGCTACGCGCATAATCCTCACTACGCGCTTGAACTGCTCTATGACTCTATCGAGGATCTGAGTGTCCCGCTCGGCTTCGATATGGATGAGCTCAACCTCTTGAGATAACGCGTTAAACGTCGAATGCTCCGGCAAACCGGGGCATTCCACAAAAAGGATGACACCGGATGGAACAGGCGCTGCTGCTCATCACGCTCGGCGTGCTGTTTCTAGGTGGTTTGCTGGCTGACAAAATTGGTCATCTCACGCGTTTGCCGCGCGTCACGATGCTTTTGCTCCTCGGCGTTCTTGTTGGGCAGGCCGGTCTGAACATTCTGCCACAATCCGCCACAGACCTGTTCGAGCCGGTTTCTGTCGTGGCTTTGACAATGGTCGCCTTTTTGCTTGGTGGCGAGTTGACACGGGAAAATATGGCCAGCAATGGGCGGGCGATATTCTCAATATCGCTGAGTGTCGTGATCGGGTCAACTTTGGTCATCTGGGCTGGCCTCACTGCATTTGGCCTTGATCCCCGCCTCGCGCTATTGCTTGGGGCGATTGCGACGGCAACGGACCCTGCTGCGATCTCAGAGGTCATCCGCCAGTCCGGTATGCGCAACGGCTTCACCGCGACACTCAAGGGCATTGTCGCGATTGACGATGTTTGGGGTCTATTGATGTTCAGCATCTGTCTTGCGTTTGTGGATCAGTCCGGTGGTTGGGCGGCACCGATACTGGGCGCGGGCCGCGATATCGGGGGCGCAATTCTGCTTGGCCTGGGTGTCGGCATTCCGTCCGCCTTCCTGACTGGTCGCTTGACGCCCGGTGAACCGCTCCAAACAGAGGCAATTGGCGTCGTCCTTTTGACTGCGGGGCTTGCGATATGGCTCGACGTCTCATACCTCGTGGCGGGCATGACGGCAGGCGCGTATATTGCAAACTTTGCCCGCCATCACGAGCGCACTTTCAACGAGATCGAGCATATTGAATGGCCTTTCATGTTGCTTTTCTTCTTGCTTGCGGGGGCATCACTCGAATTACACGCGCTTTGGGCACTTGGATGGATCAGTCTAACCTATGCCGGACTTCGGATCGCCGCGCGAATAGTGAGTTGCGAAATAGGTGCGCGGATCGGCTGCGTGCCTGTCGCGCATCGGCATATTTACGGTCCAGCTCTTCTTCCGCAGGCAGGAGTAGCAGTTGGCATGGCACTGGTCGCCGCAGAAACGTTTCCCGAATGGGGGGCAACCATCATGACGCTGACCATTACAACAACAGTCTTCTTTGAAATTGTTGGGCCCCCGGCTACACTATCGGCGTTGCGCATCGTTGAACGCGTACAGGACGGCGGCGCACAATAAGCTGCGGCGTCCTTCACCCGAAAGTCCGCTTTAATTCGCGTCGTACCAGCAACGCCGCTCCTACAGCGAAGGTCTGCTTACAGCTTGAACCAGTCGTTTGTTCTGGTCGCAGCATGTGACACTCTGGGCTCAAAAAGGAACTTCGCTGTAAAAACCATGAATGACAGCTCAGGGCTCAAACCGGTCATCTGACGTTTTTCGTTAGGTTGATCTGTCAACGATGTAGGCCGAAGGTCAGCAGTGCGGACAAAGCTGCCGTTCGCTGCGCCCTTGGAAATGGCTGCTTTCATTCTTTGAAACAAAAGCAGCGCATGTTTTCTAGCTCATTGACGGCACTCGTTTCGTGTCAGTCGGTCGGACCCATACCATCAAAACGATGAACATCGATGCGTTGAACATGGGAACGATCGCATCAGTGAAAACAACTATACCAGCCGATACATAGAATGCTCCGGCGAGTAGATCGATCAGTTGGATGCCGATCATGCCATCTAGCCAAACACTATATTTTTCAGGTTGTCGGGCGATCGCGATCATACCAAGTCCATAGATAAAAAAGCGCCCGGCCAACATTGCAAGCGGGTATCCAATATCTCCACTTATTGGGCCAAGCCCTTGCCAATCGATAAATCCGGCAGGCCAAAAAAGGTAAAGCCCTCCTAAAGCGATTTGAGATACGGCAATGAGATAGCAAACGATGTGTGTTCGGTTCATGGTCAGAGACCTTTCTTGTTGTTGAGACATTGTGAACCTGGTAGGCAATTAGCTATCTATTGGGAAGTAGGTACCTTTTTGTAACTATAAAATAGGCGAATACCTATGGCATTAAATGAGAACCTTACGACAGAAGGCTGCGATTCTGATTGCCCAGTTCGACAAGCTGCGATGGTCTTGGATGGGAAGTGGACGACCCAAATTGTGCGCGATTTACTTGGTGGAAAGAAGCGGTTTTCAGAGCTTTTGCGAACACTAAATGGCGTCAGTCCAAAGGTTCTCACTGTTAGGCTCAAGATGCTTGAAAACCATAAACTCATCAGCAAGACAATTTACCCGGTCGTACCGCCAAAGACCGAATATGAACTGACCGAGCTTGGATTAGAGATGAAGACAGTTATTGTGGCGATGGCAAATTTCGGAGAGCTTTTGTCCGATGCTCAGTCACCAAACAACACCTAACCTTCGGGCTTTCAAAGCTGACATTCGCCGCTACGCCGAAAATTGGATACTATGGGCTCAAAGCCGACCTTCGCTGCAGACAACACGAAAAGCCGCTTTGTTACCTTTATCATAGTTGGGTCAATTTATGGCATGCTGGTCAAAGGATCTGACGTTTCACAAGAATAATGGCGCTCCCTGAAGGATTCGAACCCTCGACCTGCCGATTAGAAGTCGGCTGCTCTATCCAACTGAGCTAAGGGAGCACTGGTTTGGTTTTGCGACATGTGCGCGATGGGTTCAAGGGGAACAACGCCTGGGATGCGGATGCGCAAAGAAAAGGCCTCCAAAAAGGCGGCCTAAGCTAGCGATTAAACTGGCGAGCGCGCGATTAGTGCGTCCAGACACCGCGCCGGTTTGTCGCGAAGTTCTCAGCATAGCCACCGGGGCGAATATTGGGTTTGCGCGCATGAGGATCACGCACGGCGGCTTCAATTCCATGCGCCTTTGCATAGTCCATCGCGGCCTCTTTGGTCTCAAAGGTGAGGCGCACTTGGGCTTGGGTATCGCTTGAAGACGTCCACCCCATCAAAGGATCAACGGCGCGTGCCTCTTGGGGCGCAAATTCAAGCACCCACTGATGGGTCTTGGCGGTGCCAGATTGCATGGCGTTGCGGGCGGGCTGAAAGATACGGGCGGCCATTGGCGGACTCCTGATTGCTTGGGCTGTTTATCGGCAAATCGACCCAGCTGCGCAAGGGGCCACGGGCATTGCAGCGCGAATTTGCGCTGTCGGGGTCAAGTTTTGCGGGATTGCAAGAAGTGACTGCCAGTCGGTGGTGAGGGAGCGAGGGGTGGGTGGGGTGGGTGCACCACCGACCGGACAGTCGTTTCTGCTGCTTGCCTCATCAAGGTAGGCGCGGTGATCGCCCTGTGCAAGACAAAAATACACTTTAGGTTGCATGATATAAATTAAAATACCCGCTAAAGATGTAACCTCTTGTTAACTTATCTCGCAGAGCGCATCTATTCGCCTTGAAAAGGAACAAAAAGTGATCAAATCTAAGGATGAGATCGGAGAGCCTAATGACTGAAGCCGCCCTGAGCGCCCCTGCCCCAGATATCCGCAACCGCCCCAAGCTTGAGGGCGGTAAGCGCTTTGTTTTGCATACGGAATTTGAGCCCGCCGGCGATCAACCGACGGCGATTAAAGAGCTGAAATCAGGCATCCTTTCGGGCGAACAGAACCAAGTTTTGCTTGGCGCGACGGGCACAGGCAAAACCTTCACGATGGCCAAGCTAATCGAGGAAACCCAGCGCCCCGCGATCATTCTGGCCCCCAACAAGACCCTCGCCGCCCAGCTTTACGGCGAGTTTAAGGGCTTTTTCCCGGATAACGCAGTCGAATATTTCGTCTCTTTCTATGATTATTATCAGCCCGAGGCCTATGTCGCGCGCTCGGATACCTTCATCGAGAAAGAATCGCAAATCAACGAGCAGATCGACCGGATGCGCCACTCGGCGACCCGCTCGCTGCTTGAGCGCGACGATGTGATCATCATCGCCTCCGTCTCCTGCATTTACGGGATCGGCTCGGTCGAGACCTACGGCGCGATGACCCAAGATCTCAAAACCGGCGAGCAATACGATCAACGAACGGTCATGGCCGATCTGATCGCGCAGGCCTACAAGCGCAACGATGCTGGCTTTCAGCGCGGCACATTTCGCGTGCGCGGCGACAGCCTTGAGATTTGGCCCGCGCACTTGGATGATCGCGCTTGGCGGCTGTCGTTCTTTGGCGAAGAGCTTGAGAGCATCACCGAATTTGATCCCCTGACGGGCGAAAAAACCGACACATTCGATCACATCCGCATCTATGCCAATTCGCACTATGTGACACCCAAACCAACGATGAAACAGGCGCTTGTCGGCATCAAGGAAGAGCTGCGAAAGCGGCTTGATCAGTTTGTCGCTGAGGGAAAATTGCTTGAGGCGCAGCGCCTTGAGCAGCGCTGTAACTTCGATCTTGAGATGCTGGAAGCCACCGGCGTTTGCAACGGGATCGAGAATTATTCGCGCTATCTTACCGGGCGCGCGCCGGGCGAGCCGCCCCCCACACTGTTTGAGTTTATCCCCGACAATGCGATTGTTTTTGCCGATGAAAGCCATGTTTCGGTCCCGCAAATTGGGGGGATGTATAAGGGCGACTTTCGGCGCAAATCGACACTGGCTGAGCATGGTTTCCGCCTGCCCTCTTGTATGGATAACCGCCCGCTGAAATTTGAGGAATGGGATGCGATGCGCTCGCAATCCATCTTTGTTTCGGCAACGCCGCAAAGCTGGGAGTTGGAGCAATCGGGCGGCGTTTTTGCCGAACAGATCATCCGCCCCACAGGCCTGCTTGATCCGCAGATCGAAATTCGCCCGGTTGAAACACAGGTCGATGATTTGCTCGATGAGGTGCGCAAAGTGACCGCGCAGGGCTATCGCACATTGGTGACCACGCTGACCAAGCGGATGTCTGAGGACCTCACCGAGTATATGCACGAACAGGGCATCAAGGTGCGCTATATGCACTCGGATATTGATACGATTGAGCGGATCGAAATCCTGCGCGATCTGCGACTTGGGGCGTTTGACGTTTTGATCGGGATCAACCTTTTGCGCGAGGGGCTCGATATTCCCGAGTGTGCGCTTGTGGCGATTTTGGATGCGGATAAGGAGGGCTTTTTGCGCTCTGAAACCTCGCTTGTTCAGACGATTGGGCGCGCGGCGCGCAATGCAGATGGGCGGGTGATCCTGTATGCGGATCGCATCACCGGCTCGATGGAACGGGCGATTGGCGAGACGGATCGACGCCGCGATAAGCAGATCGCCTATAACGAGCTGCACGGTATCACGCCGCAAACCGTGCGCAAAAACGTCGAGGATATTCTGGCCGGGCTCTATAAGGGCGACGTGGATATGAACCGCGTCACGGCGCAGATCGATAAGCCGATGTTTGGCGCAAATCTGGCGACGCATCTGGATGGTTTGCGCACGGATATGCGCAAGGCGGCCGAGAACCTTGAGTTTGAAGAGGCGGCGCGGTTGCGCGATGAGGTAAAACGGCTTGAGGCGGTTGATCTGGCGATTTCAGCCGATCCGCTGGCGCGCCAATCCGCGGTTGAGGCAGCAAGCGCGCCCAAACGGGGCCGCTCCACGGGCGGCAAGGGCGGGACGCGCAGCTATCGCGGGCAAGCGCAGAAAAAGTTCTAAGCCAGACTGCGGCGATGCGGCGCGGGGCCAAGCCTTGTCTTTGCTTGGCGCGAAGCGTTTGATCAGGTGAACGCGCGAAGGTTTGCCAAGGAGAATTGCCATGTCCTACTATCGTTTTCGCCTATTCCATGGGCCGCGAAAGGCCGAATTTTTTCTGCGTTTCATGCTGATCCTCGCGCCAAAAAAGTTTGAGCTTCGTTGGGTCCAAGAGGGCAATACGCTGATGTTTGGTGGTGGCACCGTTTTGGTGAAGGGGGACGATCATCTGCTTACCATGGGGCCAGGCAAAACAGCGGCAGCCGCGACGCTTGTTATGCCCAAAGACAAGGGCATATCGAATCTCGATATCGGGCAAACTGGAAAAACCAAAGGCACGACGCAAATCAGCGGAAGTCACAAATTGCCCTCCGGCGGATGGGAATGGGAATACCTCGGCGAATTCACCGATTGACCCAACTTTAACATTGGCGCGCCAAAGTCATTTGGCGCGCATTTTTCCCGTTTTGCGCAAATCCCCCCCAAATTTACCAATTTTTTTCAGCTAATTTTCGCATGAATTCCATGGGATTGCCTTAACCAAGTCACAATCACCTTTCCAGTAAAAATTGTTTATTTTCAATACATTAACTTGTTGACAACCTTACCGTGATTGCGCAATTCTCTTAACAGTTGATAAAGTTCAATCCCGCCAACCTTAGCTTGGCGACGGTGAAAATCACCCTCCTCCCTGAATGGGCCCTTGGCGCAAAACGCGCGAATGTCATCCCTAAGCCGCGCTCTGCGCGTACCCATCTGGAAGGAACGATAATGCGTATATTACTTGCTGACACCACTTGGACCTCTGCCACCGCAGCTGCCGATCTGCGCACATCCGGCTTTTTCGTCACCCAAGTTAACGACGGCGCCGAGTTGCTGGATTTTGCCAAAGACGGCGCCCAATCGGCCATCATTTTTGATCAGGATCTTCCCGACGAAGACGGGGCCTCTATCTTGCGCAAGCTGCGTGCATTGCACCCGCAGTTGCCGATATTCGTGCTGACCAGCGAAACCGAATGGTCGCACCGCAAGCACCTGTTTGATCTGGGTGCGGATGACGTAATTGTTGGCGAATTCTCTACGCAAGAGTTGAGCGCGCGCGTTCGGGCCGCTGTGCGCCGCACTGGCGGATTTGCCTTGCCGCAACTGCCGCTTGGCGCATTGGCGATTGATACCTGTACGCAAACTGTCAGCGTTGAGGGCAACAGGTTGCACCTCACCCGAAAGGAATATGAAATTCTTGAGATGTTGGCATTGTCGCGCGATCGGATGGTGAGCCGGGACGAGATTATGAGCCAACTTTATGCTTGGGAAGATGAGCCCTCCGTGCGGATCATCAACGTTTATCTCAGCCGGATCCGTGCGCAGATCGCTGCCGCTGGCGGCAATCAGGACGTTGTTGAAACGGTTTGGGGGCTTGGGTATCGGTTAAACGTGAATGCGCAAACCGGGCGTATCGCCGCTTAACTTAGCCCTGCTGGGCCATGCTTAAGGATAACCGGAACGATGATTTCTTCTTCGTCGTTCAGGTGACGATCGAGCATTCGGTGAAAGCTGATAAGCTCGCCCTGAAACGCCGCCGTTGCCTCGCGGGCTGAAGCTTCATCTTGCGCCTGCAAAACGCTATTGGCCGCCTCAGTAAACCGATTGATGATCCCGTCTAAAGCGTGATGATCCTTGTCCAATATCTCAAACCCGCGCTCCAGACGCGTATCGAGGGTTTTGAGTTTTGGGAAGTAGTGATGGTCCTCAATTTGGTGATGACCGTGGAGCTGGCTCACCAACATGGAGCCGTAGCGCGACAGCCGCGCGCCATATTGCGCCGGGTCGATTTCGCGCTCAATTCGTGCATTCGCATCGCTCTGCAAATGCTCAAACAAGCGGCGAAACATCATGTGCCGCTCGAGCCAAAATTCCACGAGGCCTGAGAAATTGGGATGCGCTTGCCAGGCGAGCTTTGGATACTCCGACAGTAAAACGCGCAAAGCGTCAGGTAGGCCTTCGCGGCTCGCCAATGCGAGTGTTTCGTCTTTCATTTTTGGCCCCGCCATTTGAACTGGCTTCAATCTATTGGGTGGGGCGCAGATTTGATAGCGGCAATCAGGCGGTCTTTCTGTGCGAAAGCGAACAGGGCCCCATGCAAAAACGCCGCGACAATTGCTTGCCGCGGCGTAAATAGTTTTATTTTCAGTTGCTTAAACGGGATGATCCATCCGCACGGTGACTTGAACCTTGCCCTTGGTGGCCTCGGGCCAGGTGAGCTGAACCAAATTATTGTTGGTCCCGTGATTTGGGGTCACATAGGGCATTGCCCAAACGGTATCGCCCGCATTATCCGTTGCTTTGCCTTCGACGACAACTGCTTCAACGGTACGCGACCAGCCGCCAAAGGGCAGATAGCTGCTGACATCAAGCGACCAATTTGTCGCCGTAGAGGTCTGTTCAAATTCCAGAACCGCTGGGTTTATTGCCGTGTCGCTTACGCCGTTAAATGTATTGCCTGCGAAAGTGACATTGCGGGTACGCCCGAAATCCAAAGTCGCAATGGAATCGTCGACCCGTTCAACCCGATCAATAAACCCATTAAGCGATTTGAACGTGTTGCCTTGAACCGAGAGCCCTTGGATAAAGTGACCCGGCCCAAAAGGTTTGATAACGATCCAGCTGAACCACGATGCCACATCATTACAGGTGAAGATATTGCCCGTAATAGAGAGCCCGCCGAAGGAGTATTCGGAAGCAAAATCGGGGGTCGGATCGTGCTCGTTCGTCAACTCGATAAAGTTGTTGTCGATGTAGTTCCCGGTCACGACAGACTTCACATTTGGGTAGGTAAAGATCAGCCCGCCAACACGCGGCCCATCCGTTACGCTATCGCCTTGGAACCAGTGATTGCCGACAATCAGGTGACCGTTGCCATTAAGAATGGCGGTATGACCAAGGTGCTGAAAGCGGTTGTTGCGGATTTTGCTGTCATTGGCATTCACGTTGAAGCCAACGGAAGTCCGCGCAGTTGAAGCAAGCGGGCTTTCATCCGAATAGAAGGTACAGCGATCGATTTGCAGATCTTGGCACGCGCCGCCGTGGCTAGAAATGCCATGATATTTTACGCGCTTAAACGGGCAATCGCGAAAGTGAATCGCTTCGCCATCTGGCGGAAGCAAAACAGCCGATGCATAGCCCTGCAGCTGGAACTCAACGCCGGCAAAGCTAAACTTCGAAATCTTATCGAAGCCCGAGAAATCCAGCATGTATTTGTGGCGCGTGAAAGTGTAGGTCTGCGTCGCTGCCGGACCATAAAGCGGCTGGCTCAGCGTCAAACTGCCCGCGCCGACGTTGACATCGCGCACATAGACTTCGCGGCCAACGCCTGTTCCGGTAACGATAGAGCCGACCTTGATGTTGGCGATATTGCTAACGGCGGTCATCGCGCGCGGGTTGGCTGTGTTATACGTCCCCGATGAGGTAACGCTCTCAACATCCCAGTTGGAATTTGCCTCTGCGCTTAGCGAGCCGTTGTAAAGAACGCGACGCACTTCAAGCTTGGTCAGGCCGCCGGTATTGGCCTGAACATCGATGGGCCCGGTCAGCTCGATGCGGCGACCGCGCATATCGAGCATGTCATGATCGGTGAAATAGAAGTGTGCCTGAAGCGCCTTTTTGAACGCCAGCTCTTCATTGCCAAAGGCGTCGATATAGGCGTCCATATGGAAATCACGGCGCAACGAGAGGCGCTTATCGTCAGGCATGCTCATCGTGCCTTCAAAGCGCACATGATCAACGAATGTCAGGTGATTTGAGGCGTAGTATGTGCCCTCAGGGATCAGAACCGTTTTGCCATTGGCCGCATTTGCCGCAGCCGCAATCGCCGCGTGATCATCCGTAACACCATCGCCAACAGCGCCAAAATCGCGCACGTCAACGATATCAATCATCTCGCGGATAAAGGCGGATGTGATATCTTCCACGACCAGATCATCAATCCGTACAACGCCGCCATTTGCGCCCGTCAGATCAAGCCCGACATGGCCGTAAACCGCATCCGTGCCCCATGCCATATCAACGCCGCTGCGCGACCCTGTTGCGATAATTGCTGAAATTTCAACAACTTCGCCATAAGTCGTCAGCGTTGTCTCTGGGCCAGTTTCCGTCACACCAGAAACATGGTTAAGGCTCGAATTACCGGCCCAACCCGCGATGCGAACCCCTGGAAGATTGCCGCTAACAGCCTTTACCCGCGCCGTGACACGCAGATAGCAGCCGGGCAAAACAGGCGTTTCGCCCATATAGCGCAGCTTGGTTGTTGTGCTTTGTTTCAGCAATTCCAGCGCGCCGCCGAAATCTTGATCCGCGGGCACGAGTGCGGCATTGGCCGCGCCGTCATAGGTCGCCGAGCCTGGCGTTCCGTTTTCGCTCGACCATACGCCGAGACCGCTCGCAAATGCGGGCGGCGTAAGCACCAACCCGTCAGTAATGGCCTTGTTCATCAGAACCCCTTTCCACAACCTCAATATGCATGCGCCCGGGCGCGGCTGGGGAAACCAGCACGTCGCTCGCTCAAATGTCGTCTCATGGTGAGATGTTGGGCGCATGCCCGATGGGAAAAGGGGTACCACTGGGCGCTAAACGCCTTGTTAACCAAGCGTACGTTGCGCAGGTCTTGGATGGGGTGTTTTGTGGGGGTTAAGCCGAGATATCCGGGGCGGGCACTTCGCGCACGCCGTTGATTTTCCAGCCTTCTGCTTGCTCGATCATTTCGTATTCCATGATATGAGCAACGCCCTCTTTATCGAGGATCAAAACGCGCTGAAGCGTGGCTGCGCCGCTTTCTTCGCGAGCCGTGAATCTCGGGGGGCTTGGGGCCCAGATCGCGGGATAGCCCTCGCGCACCATCGCGCCAAACTGATCTGGCTCGCCGAAAATGCCTTGGATCATCGGGCTCGCATAGGAAAAGGCGCGTGCGGTATCGCCGGCGCGAAAGGCATCCAATTGCTCAGAAATAACATCCGTGATCGCATCTGCATTTGCAGGTTGAGCGGCCATCAGGCCAAGACAAAGGGCAAGGATAAAGCGCATCGGACGGCTCCTGATTTGGGGTTATCCCGCAAATCTAGGCCGCCCGAAGCGTTTGTCAAAATCAGCTGGCGAGCTTGCCCTCAAGCGCCGCTTCAATCAGCGCGATCGTTTCTTCAACGCCATAAAGCGCAATAAAGCCGCCAAAACGCGGGCCTTGGCTCGCCCCAAGCAGCACTTCATAGAGCGCCTTGAACCAATCGCGCAGCGGATCAAACCGATCACGCCCAACCGCAAACACAAGGTTTTGCAGCTCCTCAGCATCAAGCCCGCCATCCCATGCGCGCAATTTTTCTGCCAATTCCTCAAGGGCTTCGCGCTCAATCTCTGTTGCAAGGCGATAGGTTTTCGCAGGCTTCACAAAGTCATTGTAATAGCGAACGGCAAAGCCCACAGCCGCATCCAAATCCGGATGTGAGGCAGCACTCGCGTCAGGGGCATAGCGCTGAATAAAGCCCCAAAGCTGCGCCTTTTCTTCGGCTGCTGAAACCGAGGCCAAGTTCAAAAGCATCGCAAACGGAACGACGAGGTTTGAGCTTGGAACATTCTGACCATGCAGATGAAACACCGGATTGTTCAGCTGCTGGGTCAAATCCTGCGTCGGATAGGCGCGCAATTGCTGGTGATATTCGTCAACTGCTTTCGGGATCACATCAAAATACAACCGCTTGGCGGTCTTTGGCTTTTGATACATGAAATACTGAAGGCTCTCGGGCGCGGCATAGGTCAGCCACTCTTCCATCGAGAGGCCATTGCCCTTGGATTTCGAGATTTTCTGCCCGGTTTCATCGTTGAACAGCTCATAAGACAGGCTCTCGGGCGGGGTCGCTCCCAAGGCGCGGCAGATTTTCGTCGATTGCTTGACGCTCTCGATCAAATCCTTGCCCGACATTTCATAATCGACGCCCAAAGCCGCCCAACGCATCGCCCAATCGGGCTTCCACTGCATCTTTACATTGCCGCCCGTCACCGGGACTTCGACAATCTCGCCATCTGGCTCGCGGTAAGTGATCGTGCCCTTGGCCACGTTGCGCTCAAGCGTTGGCACTTGCAGCACATGGCCGGTTTTAGGACTGATCGGCAGGAAGCAAGAATAGGTCTCGCGCCGATCTGGGCCAAGCGTCGGCAACATGATTTCTTGAATTTTATCAAAGCGTTCTAGGGCCGTAAGCAGGGCCTCATCGAACTTGCCCGATTGGTAGTAATCTGTAGCTGAAGCAAATTCATACTCAAAGCCAAAGCTATCCAGAAAGGCGCAAAGGCGCGCGTTATTGTGCTGGGCAAAGCCTTCATGCGTCCCGAATGGATCGCGGACCTTGGTCAGCGGCAGGTTCAGATCAAGCGCCAGCTCTTCCTGCATCGGCAGGTTTGTCGGCACTTTGCGAAAGCCGTCCATATCATCGGAAAAGCAGACCAGCCGCGTTGGGATATCGCTGATCAGCTCGAAAGCGCGGCGCACCATCGTTGTGCGGGCCACTTCGCCGAAGGTTCCGATATGGGGCAAGCCGCTTGGGCCATAGCCCGTTTGAAACAGCACATGGCCCTTTTCCGGCGCGCCCTTTTCATAGCGTTTGAGCACGCGGCGCGCTTCTTCAAAGGGCCAGGCTTTCGAGTTTAACGCCGCTTCGCGCAGATCAGACATAGTGCGTTCCTAATTAGGGCGGCGCAAAAGCGTGCCACCAAGGCACCTTCCTATTGCCGCTGGGCACTTGCGTCAATATTCTGCACCGCAACGAAACTTTGCAGGAGCGGCGAAAATGCACGATCTTCCCCATAGTTGGACGGCCCCAGACGCGCTTATCGCCGTTATGATCGCCATTTCGGCCTCGGACGAGGCCATCCGCACCTCCGAATTGGTCACGATTGAGACATTGGTGAATCACCTGCCGGTTTTTGCCAATTACGATGGGGATCGCATCAAGGTCGTGGCGCAAACGGTGTTTGATCTTTTTGGCGTTGAGGATGGGCTCGATGCGCTGTTTGGGCTGGTGCGGGCGGATTTGCCCGAAACCCTGTTTGAAACGGCCTATGCGCTGGCCTGCGATGTGGCCGCGGCGGACGGAGAAATCCGCGAGGCTGAGCTGCGCCTTTTAGAGGAAATCCGCTATGAGCTCGATATTGATCGCCTGCATGCTGCCGCGATTGAACGCGGTGCGCGCGCGCGCCACATGGTGCTTTGATCAGTCAAGCGAGTGAACAAGCGCCCAGCGTTCGATCAGATCTTGTTGCAGCGTTTTGGCGCGTTTGTTCCATGCGCGCGCACCTTGTGGGATTTCTTCGCCGCGCTCATGGGCTTGCGCGCGGCGGTCCAAATCTCCGTTAAAAATCGCAAAGGCGAGCAGTGTATCATCCTGTGTCGTCACATATCCTGCGAGGGCTGAAACAAAGTCCAATGTGCCTGTTTTTGCGAAAACGGCAATTTTTGCCTCCTTTTGTACCTTTCCTTGACTATCGCGCAGCGCAATTGGCTTGAGGATCGGGCGCAAAACGGCCAAGGCTTGGGGATGCCCAAGGAGACGGGTCATATCTGAGCTAGAGATGCGCGAGTCTTGTCCAAGACCAGAATGATCAACGAAATACGCATGGCGCGTGCCAAGCTGCTCTTGGATCCAGATGTTCATTTCCGCCGCTGAACTGGCAAGATCAGTTGCCATCACGCCACGCGCGGCTGTCGCGGCGAGGCCTGTAACTTCGGCTGTGAGATTGGTCGAATATTTGAGCATGTCTTTAAGGATGTCGCGCAAAGGGGCGCTCTCAATGCGCGTGATTTCTGTGCTTGGGATGGCTGGATCTGCCGTAAGGGCCGCGCCAGAACCAAGCTTGATCCCTTGCGCGCGCGCCATTGTCGAGAAAACTTCGGCCGTGTATTGCGCCGGCTTGCGTACCGGCAGCCATCGGCTTCCGCCTTTGCCCAGAGCGGCGCGCGCGACGCTCCAATGATCGATGCCCGCATCGCTTGCATAGGTAAACAGCGGGGTGTTTCGCGCTTCGATCCGTATCTTGGCGATACGCACGGCGGGGCGCTGATGATCGGTTCGGGCCTGCATTGTCGTTGTGTAATTCGCGCCTTCGCGGCGCCATTCAAAATGAACGCGGTTATAGTTGAGATTGAGGGCGCTGATCGCGGGATTATAGCTCGCATATGTTTTTTGGGTGGGGTCGATTTCATGCATATTCGGCAGCGCGCTGGTATCAATCCGAAGCGCGCCAGTGACTTCCCGCACACCGGCAGATTTGAGTGCCACCGCGAGGCTCGCCAAAGCATCGGTATCAAGCGTTGGATCACCACCGCCTTGCAGGATCAAATCGCCGCTCAAACGCCCATCTATGATCGGTCCCGCCGCGCGCAGAACTGTTGCAAACCGGTAGTTTTCGCCAAGGGCATCAAGCGCGTAAAGCGCTGTAATTGCTTTGGTAACGCTCGCTGGCGGCATGGCGCGCAGTGGGTTCGTCGATTCAACGATATCCCCTGTTGAAGCATTGGCAACTGCGGCGCTAAATTGCCCGCCAAGATCGGCCTTTTTGAGGATATCTCTGGCTGTGGTCGCCGCGCGTTTGTGAAAGCCTTGGGGGCGCGGTTGTGGGATCGGGGATTGGGTTATTCCAGCGATTGCGCCAGTGGCCAGATTGGCCCCGCCCGCGAGCATCGCCCCCAACAATACACGCCGGGATAGTCTTATCGGCTCACCATTTTTCATGCGCGGATTTAAGCGGCCACTTGCATCGTCTGCAAGGCCCGATTGATCACTTTTTCCATTTTCCCGCATCACGAATGGCCGACGAGGAAACCGCGCGCATTGGCACATTGATAAAGCACCAGCGCGGCGCTGGACCCTTTGCCAGAAGAGCAGCTTCGCGGCCTCTAAGCCGAGCGGCGCGGTAAATCAAAGCGGCTTTGGAGGCGCGCGCTGCTGTGCGTGAGGCGGGCCGCGCGATAACGCCGATGGGGATGTGCTCCATAATCCAGCGCCACCGCTCCCAGCGATGAAATTGCGCCAGGTTGTCCGCCCCCATCAGCCAGACAAATTGAACCCCCGGATAGGCCTTGAACAATGCCTCCAGCGTCTCTGCGGTATAGCGCGTCCCTAGATCGGCCTCGATATCTGTAATGATCACACGCGGATCATCCATTACTGCGCGTGCGGCCCCAATGCGGGCTTGTATCGGCGCGGGGCCATTCTCTTTGAGCGGGTTTCCGGGCGAGACAAGCCACCAAACGCGATCCAAACCAAAGCGTTTGAGCGCCTCGCGGGTGATATTTGCGTGGCCCTCATGGGCCGGATCAAACGAGCCGCCAAGCAGGCCGATCACTTGGCCGGGGCGCGCTTTTGGGCGGGGAAGCTGGCTCACTTACCGCCTCCCAAAGCCGCGCAACAGCGCGTATTTCCTGCCAAACCTGCCATTTAAAAGCGCCTTCTCCGTTTTCGCCTCAAAAGGCCTGCGCCCCCTTACTAAAGGGTTCCCCCTCTAAATCCAGCGAATTTGCGCGACGAAACCTGCTCTTTGACCCCCTCTTTGCGCAGCTTTGAATTGCCCTTGGGCGCGCAGTTGGATACATCACGGCCCAAAGCAAAGCCTCAACCAAACCAAGCGGAGCCCATAACATGGCAGCCTATCAATACGTTTATCACATGGACGGCGTCTCTAAGACCTATCCAGGCGGCAAAAAGTGTTTTGAAAACATCCGTTTGAATTTCTTGCCCGGGGTGAAGATCGGGGTTGTCGGGGTCAACGGCTCGGGTAAATCCACTTTGCTGAAAATCATGGCCGGGATGGACAAGGATTTTCAGGGTGAGGCGTGGCATGCTGAGGGGGCCAAAGTTGGCTATCTCGCGCAAGAGCCGCAGCTTGACGAGAGCTTGGATGTGCGCGGCAATGTGATGCTAGGCGTTCAGGCCAAGAAGGATATTTTGGATCGCTACAATGAGTTGGCGATGAATTATTCTGATGAAACGGCCGATGAGATGGCCAAGCTTCAGGATGAGATTGATGCGCAGAACCTTTGGGATTTGGATGCGCAAGTGGATGTCTCGATGGAGGCTCTGCGCTGCCCGCCGGATGATGCGGATGTCACCACGCTTTCGGGCGGGGAAAAGCGCCGGGTTGCGCTTTGTAAGTTGTTGCTCGAAGCGCCGGATATGCTGCTCCTCGATGAGCCGACCAACCACTTGGACGCCGAAACCATCGCCTGGCTTCAGCAGCACCTCATTGATTACAAAGGCACAATCCTGATCGTCACCCACGATCGCTATTTCCTTGATGACATCACATCATGGATTTTGGAATTGGATCGCGGTGCAGGCATCCCTTACGAGGGCAATTATTCCGCGTGGCTTGAGCAAAAGGCAAAGCGCCTCTCCCAAGAGGCCCGCGAAGACAAATCCAAGCAGAAAACCCTTGAGCGCGAGCTTGAGTGGATGCGCCAATCGCCAAAGGCGCGCCAAGCCAAATCTAAGGCCCGGATCAATTCGTATAACGAGATGGCCGAAACCTCTGAGCGCGAAAAGTTGAGCCGTGCGCAGATCATCATTCCCAACGGCCCGCGCCTTGGCTCCAAGGTGATCGAGGTCAATGATCTAAGCAAAGCCATGGGCGATAAGCTCTTGGTTGAGAACCTCTCCTTTAGCCTGCCGCCGGGCGGGATTGTTGGCGTTATTGGTCCCAACGGCGCGGGTAAAACGACGCTGTTTCGCATGCTGACCGGCCAAATTCAGCCCGATAGCGGGACTGTGGAATATGGCGATACGGTCAAACTTTCCTATGTGGATCAGAACCGCGATGATCTGGGCGATAATGATACGGTCTGGGAGGCGATTGCCGACGGCCAAGACATTATCAAACTGGGCGATGCTGAAGTGAATGCGCGCGCCTATTGTTCGGCGTTTAACTTTAAGGGCGGCGATCAGCAAAAGAAGGTCTCGCTTCTTTCAGGTGGCGAGCGCAATCGTGTCCATATGGCGCGGCTGTTGCGCGAGGGCGGCAATGTGCTGCTCCTCGATGAGCCGACCAACGATCTCGATGTGGAAACGCTTCGTGCACTTGAAGATGCGCTGGTTGATTTTGCTGGCTGTGCGGTTGTGATCTCGCACGATCGCTTCTTCCTTGATCGCATCTGTACGCATATCTTGGCCTTTGAAGGCGATGCGCATGTGGAATGGTTCGAGGGCAATTTCGAGGACTATGAAGAAGACAAGAAGCGCCGCCTTGGCGCGGATGCAACAGAGCCTAAGCGCCTGAAGCATAAGAAGTTTGTGCGGTAATCCTTCGCACTCAGAATAAGAAAAGGGCAGCTTTCGGGCTGCCCTTTTTGTTTGCGCCGCGGGGGGGGGGCTAGATCCAGCCCATTGCCCGCAAACCTGCCCCGACCGCCGCGCCGCCCGGGTGGGCCGCTGTTGAGCCGCCAATCAGCGGCAGGTAAGCCTCGACGAATTGGCGGTGCACGGTGTCGCGGTAGCTTTGCATCGCAGCGCCTGCGCCCATGCCCTGATTTACATTCGACCACATGAGCGCATTGAAGCGTCGGTTGATTTCTGGAAGCCAGCGCGCGCGGGCTTGTTCGCCAGATTCAATGCCGATCAAACGTTCAAACATGCTGGGCGGGGCGACCTGCAACATGCGGCGCACGGTGGCGTCGTCTGTGGGCATTTCGGCATAGCCACTGATCTGATCGCGGTTGATCAAAATGATGTCGGTGTTCAGCCGGCTGGCGCGCGCATAGCGGTGAACGCCTTGGCCTGCGGTCAAAAACTGCGACCAGATCGCTGTCGGAACCCAGGAAGGCCCCGCTTGTGACGCATCGCGCGTGTCCACAGCGCTGGCGAGTTGCGAGCGCGCATCCGCCGTTAGAAAATTATGCAGATTCGGGCGCGCAGCAAAGCTGGTTTGCGCCAGCGCCCAGTGATCGTCGCCGATATCGATGCCGCTGGAATCAACCCGAGTCCGGGGGTAGAGCTCGGTCAGCGTGGGGGCGGGCTCCATTCCATCAACGAACATGAAATCAATCACTTCGCTGCGCAGCGCCGCGCGATTCAATACAAAATATGTGCCGTCGCGGGAGACGATGTTTATAGTCATTTCAATTCCTAACTCGTGTAAACTGGATTGTAATTTGTTTGTCTTAAAGGGGTCGGATCACAGGGTATTGGCACTAATTGCCGCCTTGCTCTGATGAGGATGCCTAAGAACGTTAGCAAAATTTGGTGGTTTTCTCAAGTTTAACAACTGGAAACAGGCCGCGGTAGCGCTAGCAAAATTCCGCGCATGCCTACATAAGAGCCTTGCTTTTTTGGCCAGACTGCCCCATATGCGACTTGCGAACGTTATTCTCTTTCGACCCACTGTTCTCCTTTACGGCCACAGTCTATCGATCTTGCACTGACTTAGCCGGGCTGCCGCAGTTACGCGGGCAGCATAATCTAGGAGACGACACGATGGCTAATGGCACCGTGAAATGGTTTAACAGCACTAAGGGTTTTGGCTTTATCGAGCCTGAAGGCGGCGCGAAAGATGTATTCGTACACATTTCCGCAGTAGAGCGTTCCGGTCTTTCCGGCCTCAACGACGGCCAAAAAGTGACTTTTGATATCGAAGCTGGCCGTGACGGCCGCGAAAGCGCTGTGAACCTCGCTGAAGTTTAAGCTTTAGCTGGTTACAAATTTGGGCGCGTGCGGCTAAGGCCGCCGCGCCCTTTTTTATGCGCAGAACACCTTGCAATGCGCGCGCGTATGCCCCATCTCCATTACATATTCAATTTTTGATATATGGAGAGCCCCGTGCCCTATACCTTTACCCGCCTCATCCCCAACATTGATATTGATGCCGCCGATGCGCGCGCCCGTGCAGCGCTTGGCGATGCTGGCTTTGGCGTTTTGACCGAGATCGATGTCGCGGCCACGATGAAGAAGAAGCTTGATCGCGATATGCCTGCGTATCGCATCCTTGGCGCCTGCAATCCGACAATGGCTTGGGAAGCGATTGCGCTTGAGCCGCGGGTTGGCGCAATGCTGCCCTGCAATGTGATTTTGCGCGCAGTGGATGGCGGGATCGAGGTCTCGGCTGTTGATCCTTCGGCCTCAATGGCGGGGATCGACAATGCAGAGCTCAAAGGCGTCGCTGGCGAAGTTGGCGCAATTTTGGAAGCGGTTGTCGCTGCTATTTAGAGGCGTGCGCCCGGCCTGTGAAAGGCCGGGGCCTGCCGCCCAGAAGGTCAGCGCTTTTTCACGAATTCCGTAAGAATAACAATGCGCTGCCCTTCAACGCGGCCCTCAATATGGCCCGCGTTTTCCGCTACAAGTGAAATGCCTCGAACGGCCGTGCCGCGCTTTGCGGTAAAGCCTGCGCCCTTTACCGGCAGGTCTTTGATCAGGGTCACGGTGTCACCCGCATTCAACACAGTCCCGTTGCTATCAAGGTGAACCACGGCGCTGGCAGGGGCCGCATTGACCCAGTCTTCGAGCTCGGGATCGAGGTAAAGCATGTCGAGCGCTTCCGTTGCCCAAGGCTCGCTCGCTAGGCGCATCAGCATCCGTTTGCTGAGCACTTGAACCGCAGGAACCTCGCTCCACATTGAGGACAGCAAGCAGCGCCAATGCGCGCCATCTGGGGCATCATGCGCAGTGATCCCGGCCGTGCATATGGCGCAACAAAAGACATCTTGATCCTCTCGCGGCGCGACATTCTGGGCCACAAGCCCTTCGCGAGCGCCGCAAAGTTCGCAGCTGTCATTTGCACGTATGCGCAGTTCATTCTCGTTCGTCATGCCCATCCCCCCAGGATATCAAGCGATCCTACAGCGCCCCCGTCTGTGCGACTAGCCGCAATTGACCAGCTGCGACAATTGGATAGGCAATCCTTTGCCCAATACGATTTCTTCACAAATCTGTTGTTTGAAAAATCTTGCAATACGGCCGAATCGGCCCATAGTTTCCACCGCGACGTCTTTTTTATCGACCCACTGTCTCGCTTGTTGCGTCTTCAGTCCCTCGATTTTGACTGATCGCCGGGTTGCCGCAATCTCGTGGGCAGCAAGTACTAAAGGAGATAGCGGATGGCCAATGGCACCGTGAAATGGTTCAATTCAACTAAGGGTTTCGGCTTTGTAGAGCCTGAAGGCGGCGGCAAGGATGTGTTTGTGCATATTTCTGCGGTCGAGCGTTCGGGGCTCACTGGTTTGGCCGATGGCGCTAAGATTACTTATGATATCGAAGCAGGCCGTGATGGACGCGAAAGTGCTGTAAACATCGCTATGGTTTGATCACTTTTGCATCGTGAAGGGCGGCGCTTTTGTGCCGCCTTTTTGCTGAGTAACATCGAATTGCGCAAAGCCTAGCGCGGCTTACAATTTATCCCCTTGCGTCCAGCGCTGGGAACCTTTGAATAGGGGTAAGCTTCGCTTTTGCCCTGCAAGGATCTATTGATTGTCGCGTCTTAGCCTCTCTCGATTTTCTGGCTTTTTGAGCCTGGCTCTGGCCGTTGCAGGCGCTCTGCCGGCAGGTCAGATCCAAGCCTTTGAATTCGTTTTGGAAACAACTGCGGACGCCTCTACGCGCCGCGAGATGAGGGATGCGTCGCGCTCGGCCCTTGCGCGCGATGAAAAGGTTAGCAACCCCCAAGATATTCTGGCCGCCGCGCAATCGGACTATCGCCGCATGGTCATCGCGCTCTATCGGCGCGGTTATTATGGCGGCGTGGTTCATATCTATGTGGATGGGCGCGAGGCCGCGAGTATTGCGCCGTTTGCCGTACCGCGCGCGATTGATCAGGTGAAAGTCGTGGTCGATCCGGGGCGGCGGTTTACTTTTGGGAAGGTTTCTGTGCGCCCACTGGCGACTGAGACCCAAGAGAATCCGAGATTTCAAAGCGGCCAAGTTGCAGCCTCTGATCGGATCAAAGAGGCCTCGGACGCAGCGATTGAGGGCTGGCGTGTCCAGTCCCATGCCAAGGCCGGTATCGCCTCGCAAAAGGTCGTGGCGGATCATCGCAGTGCCTCGCTCGATGTCGCCATCGCGATCAATCCCGGCCCGCCGGTGCGCTTTGGCAAATTGATCACGCGCGGCAATCGCAATGTGCGCAACACGCGCGTTCTTGAAATTGCAGGCCTGCCTAATGGCGCGCCTTTCTCGCCTGATGTACTGGCCAAAGTCGGCAAGCGCCTGCGCCGCTCTGGGGCTTTTCGCTCTGTCGCTATTGCTGAGAGTGAGGCGCTAGGGCCCGGCGATACCCTTGATATTACCGCCACTCTCGTTGAAGAGCGCCCGCGTCGCTTTGGTTTTGGCGCTGAGATTTCGACCTTTGAAGGCGGGCGATTAAACGGGTACTGGATGCACCGAAATTTGCTTGGCGGGGCTGAGCGGTTGCGTTTTGACGGCGAGATCGCCGGGATCGCGGGCCAGACTGGCGGCGTCGATTATGCGCTCTCTGCGCTGTTTACCCGCCCGGCGACCTTTTGGACCGACACTTCGCTTTACGCCAAAGCCAGCGTTGCCCTTTTGGACGAGCCGGATTTCTATTCCAAACAGGCCGAACTTGCGCTTGGGCTCGAAGCAATCGTCTCGGACGAACTCACCGCGTCGCTCGGGATCGGGACGCGGTTTTCGGATGTGCGCGATGATCTTGGCGCGCGCAGTTTCTTTCATTTCATCATCCCCGCCGAGGCCGAATGGGACCGACGCAATGACGCGCTAAACCCAACCGGCGGCTTTTATCTCAAGGCCGAAGCCCTACCCTTTATCGGTCTGCGCGGCTCTCAAACGGGGGCGCGTTTCTTTGCTGATGCCCGAAGCTATCGTGGCATCGATAAGAACGATCGCTTTGTCTTGGCGGGGCGGTTTCAGCTTGGCTCTGTTGTCGGCGCCTCGCTTGCCGGAACCCCGCCTGATTTGCTGTTTCACTCTGGCGGCGGCGGGACCGTGCGCGGGCAACCCTATCAATCGCTCAACGTTGATCTTGGCGCCGGCAACTCTGCTGGCGGGCGCGGGTTTATTGGCGCCTCTGCAGAGCTGCGCGCCGGGATTACCGAAAAAATTGGGCTGGTCGGCTTTGTTGATGCGGGCATGATTTCGGCAGGCTCTCTGCCCAATGGGGCAAGCCCAATGCACGCAGGCGCGGGCCTCGGGCTGCGGTTTAATACCGGGATCGGTCCGATCCGCATTGATGTGGCCAAGCCCATTGCCGGAAATACCGGAACGGATTTGCAGCTCTATGTTGGCATCGGGCAAGCGTTTTGATCTGGGCTCGGATACATAGATATGCCGCGGTTGTCCTTTGCTGCGCTCTGGTGCAAGCCCCTGCTATTGCTCAGGAAAGCGAAGAGGAAGCGCGCGAGCGTTCGACCCTCACAGCCCTGATCGAAGACAACCTATCCGGCGCGGACCGCGAGGTACGTATCGATGGGTTTCGTGGCGCTCTTTCCTCTTCGGCCTCCTTCGAGCGGCTCACAATTTCAGACGCGCAAGGCGTTTGGCTCACCCTCACCGAGGGGCAGCTGATCTGGACCCGCTCCGCCCTTTTGCGCGGTCGCCTTGAGGTCGATTCTTTAAGCGTTGCACGCATCGAGTTGCCGCGCATGCCCGTTGGTGGCGACGAGCTTCCAAGCGCCACGGCCAAGCCATTTTCTCTTCCCGAACTGCCTGTCAGCATCTCTATTGGAGAGCTGCGGGCGGATGAAGTTGTACTTGGCGCGCCGCTTTTTGGCCGCGCTGCTGAGGTTCGCCTGTTGGGCGCAGCGCAGCTTGCCAATGGCGAAGGATCGGCCGAGCTTTCGATCATTCGCATTGATGGCGAGGAAGGCGCGCTTTCGCTTGAAGGCAGCTATGACAACGTCAGCGAAGTGCTCGATCTTGATCTGGAGTTGAGCGAAGGCGCGGATGGTATATTGGCCAATTTGATCGGTCTGCCGGGCAAACCTTCGCTTGCGCTCACCGCCAAAGGCACCGCCCCGCTCAGCGATTACCGCGCGCAGATTACGCTTGAAACCGAAGGCCAAGAGCGGCTTTCCGGCGAGATCAGCCTTGCCAATGTCGTAGAGGATCCAAGCACTGCTTTGCCCCAAGCGCCTGATCCTAAAGCGACCACGCCCCAAGAAGAGCTCCCGCTAACCAAGCGCTTTTCGCTCGATATCAGCGGCGATATCACGCCCCTATTCGATCCCGAATATAGAAGTTTCTTTGGCCCCAATGTTTCTCTGATCGCCAATGGCGAGCGCGCCCCAGACGGCGCGATTGATATCCATGCCTTACAGCTCTCCGCCAAAGCGCTGAACATCTCAGGCGCGCTGTCCCTGTCACCCGAAAGCATCCCGCGCAGCTTTTCGCTTGCCGTTTTGATGAAGGCCGAGAATGGCGCGCCGGTTTTGCTGCCCTTATCGGGGACCAAGGCCTATGTGAGAAGCGCCCAGATAGGCGCCGACTATTCGGCTGAAAACGGCGAGGAGTGGCAGCTGGACGCCGCGCTAAAAGGCTACGCGCGCGGGGCTGTTTTGTTGGATACGGGGATTGTACGCGCGACGGGTTCAATCGGGCGCGCATTGGCGAGCGACGCGACGACGCTGCTCAATGCCGTAAGTGCACAGGTCGGGTTCGACGTTCTTGGATTTGACCATAGCGATCCGAAATATCAGCGCGCATTTGGGCATGACGCTTCGGGCGATATCTCAATGCTTTGGCGCCAAGGCGATCCGCTTGAGATCAGCGCGCTCAAATTTTCGTCGGGCGATCTCTCTCTTGAAGCGACTGCGCAAATCGACGGGCTCGACAGCGGATATGAGACCCACGGAACAGCAAATGTCACAGCTGGTTCGCTGGCCAGATTTGCCCCGCTTCTTGGGCAGCCAGGGCTTCGCGGCGCCGCTGAATTTGCGCTTATCGGCGTCGGCGCGCCGCTCGGCGGGCAGTTTGATTTGCAGCTGTCTGGAACGGGCAACAATCTTGGCATTGGCATCGGGCCGCTTGATAAAATCATTGCCGGGCGCGCCAAGTTCGCCATTGATGCAGAGCGCAACGAGGCGGGCACAACCCTACGCGCCGCCGCGCTTGAAACCCCCGCCGTCGAGGCGTTTCTAGATGGGGCGATATCTGCCGAAGCGGCGTCATTTGAATTTGATGCAACGCTTGATAATTTGGGGCGCATCGCAGAGGGCATCAATGGCCCAGCCAGCGCCAAAGGCAACGCGAACCGCATCACAGATACGTCTTGGCAAATCGCTCTGGATGCAACTGGGCCGGGCGGCGCGAATGGCCGTGTTGGCGGGCTTGTGACAATGGCCAACGGCATCCTGCTTGACCTCACAGCTGCTGGCCAAGCGCCCCTAGGCCTAGCGAATAACTTCCTCACCGATGTGAGCGTTCAGGGCAATGCGCGCTATGATCTCGCGCTCAAAGGCAGCCCTGCGTTGGAAAACCTTTCGGGCAATATCGCAAGCCAAGGGGCGCGCGTTTCCCTGCCCGAATATGGCACGACGTTCAGCGATCTTAACCTCTTCGCCCAGCTCGGCAACGCGCGCGCGCAGATCACCGCAAGCACGAGCGTTACAAGCGGCGGGCGCATTCAGGCCAGTGGCCCCATCGGGCTAACGGCGCCTTACGAGTCCGATCTTTCGGTAAACCTGCAGAACGTCGTGATCGTTGATCCCGACCTTTACAGCACAAGCCTGACAGGCAAGCTTTCACTGGCTGGCGGGCTTGCGTCTGGGGCGCAAATCAATGGCGAGATCAGCCTTGGCGCCACTGAGATCAAGGTTCCCTCAAGCGGGATTAGCGGCGCCGGTTCGGCCCCAACCGTGATCCACAAAGGCGCTCCCGGCGCAGTGCTTGCGACCAACAAACGCGCAGGCCTCGATCCGGCAAGCAATGCAGGCAAAGCCGGCCCATCTTCAAGCTTTGGGCTCAATATTCTGCTGCTCGCGCCTAACCGGGTTTTCATTCGCGGACGCGGGCTTGATGCAGAGCTTGGCGGCCGTTTGCGCATCACTGGAACCAGCGATAATATCATCCCGGTTGGGCAGTTTTCGCTGGTGCGGGGGCGGCTCAATATCCTTGGAAAACGGCTCGACCTCAAAGAAGGATCGCTTCTTGCGCGCGGCTCTGGCATCCCGACAATTCGCCTCGTTGCCGAAACCGAAACCGAAGACGCCGTCGTTCAAATCATCGTTGAGGGCCCCGCGGACGACATCCAAGTCAGCTTTAGCTCGGTCCCTGAATTGCCCGAAGATGAGGTGCTCGCGCGGCTTTTGTTTGGCCGCGCCCTAACCCAGATTTCGCCGCTCCAAGCCGCGCAGATGGCCAATGCGGTTGCGACTTTGGCCGGGACTGGCGGCGAGGGATTGATCGGCCGTTTGCGCCGCGAATTTGGTCTTGATGATCTCGATCTGACCACAACGGACGAGGGCAAGGCCGCTGTCAGGGTTGGAAAATACATCACCGAAAAAGTCTATACAGATGTGACCATCGACCGCGATGGAAAATCCGAGATCAATCTCAACTTCGATATCAATGACGCTTTCACCGCAAAAGGCCTGCTGAAATCAACGGGTGAAACCGGCGTTGGGATCTATTTCGAGAAAGATTACTAGGCGCGGCCCGCCCGATTATGAACAGGCCGCGCTTATGCTATTCCGCGTCGAGATAGGCCTCGACCGGCGGGCATATACAGACCAGATTGCGATCCCCATAAACATTGTCGACGCGCCCAATTGGCGGCCAATATTTATCGACCCGGAACGCGCCGGGCGGAAAGCACCCCTGTTCGCGCGTGTAAGGGCGATCCCAATCCGCGACCAAATCCCCGACCGTATGGGGCGCGTGTTTGAGCGGATTATTGTCTGCATCAATCTCGCCCCGCTCAACCGCGCCGATCTCTTCGCGGATCGCGAGCATTGCGGTGATAAAGCGATCTAGCTCGGCTTTGGTCTCGGATTCCGTGGGTTCAACCATCAAGGTTCCCGCTACCGGCCAGCTCATTGTTGGCGCGTGAAACCCGTTATCAATCAATCGCTTGGCAATATCGTCAACGGTGATGCCCGCCTCGGCAAAGGGGCGCGTATCAAGGATGCATTCATGCGCGACCCGCCCTTGGCGCCCCGAGAACAATACGCCGTATGCGCCCTCAAGCCGCTTGGCGATATAGTTGGCGTTGAGGATGGCAACCTTGGTGGCTTGGGTCAGGCCCGCGCCGCCCATCAGCTTGCAATAGGCCCATGAAATCGGAAGGATCGAGGCCGATCCATAGGGCGCGCCGGACACTGGCCCGCATTCGCCGCCTGTTTGTGGATGGCCCGGCAAGAAGCGCGCCAGATGCGCCTTAACGCCGATGGGCCCCATGCCCGGCCCGCCGCCGCCATGGGGGATGCAAAAGGTTTTGTGCAGGTTGAGATGGCTCACATCCGAGCCGATTTCGCCGGGCTTGGCGAGGCCGACCATCGCATTGAGGTTCGCCCCGTCAAGATAGACCTGCCCGCCATATTTGTGGGTGATGTCGCAGACCTCGCGCACCGATTCTTCAAACACGCCATGTGTTGAGGGATAGGTGATCATGCAGGCGGCCAGCGCATCGCCCGCGGCCTCGGCCTTGGCGCGAAAATCAACGAGGTCAATATCGCCATTCTCAGCGCTCTTGACCGGAACGACTTTCATCCCGACCATCTGCGCGGAGGCCGGATTGGTTCCGTGCGCCGACATCGGGATCAGGCAAATGTTGCGCTCGCCCTGCCCGTTGGCGCGGTGATAGGCGGCGATGGTCAGCAGGCCCGCGTATTCGCCCTGCGCGCCGGAGTTTGGCTGCATCGACATGGCGTCATAACCGGTGATCTCGCATAATTTCGCGCTGAGATCCTTGATCATCGCCTCATAGCCCTCGGTTTGATTGAAGGGCGCAAAGGGGTGCATATTGGAAAATTCGGGCCATGTGATCGGCATCATTTCCACGGCGGCATTGAGCTTCATCGTGCAGGAGCCAAGCGGGATCATCGCGCGATCAAGGGCGAGATCGCGATCCGCAAGCCGGCGCATATAGCGCATCATTTCGCTCTCGGCGCGGTTCATATGAAAGACTGGGTGGGTGAGGTAATCAGATGTGCGCAGCAACTCTTCGCCAAAGCCAAGATCGGGCGCGACTTCCAGTGCATCCGCGCCAATCCCAAAGGCGCGCAACACGCTTTGCAAGATCGCTGTGTCGACCATTTCATCGACCGAAATGCCGATACGGGTTTCACCGATTTTGCGCAGGTTGATCCCTTCGGCTTCGGCCGAGCGCAAGATAACGCCCTGCATTGCGCCGACGTCCACTGTGATCGTATCAAAGAAGGCGCGCGGCCCGGTTTTGAAGCCTGCCGCTTGCAGCGCATTGTTGAGGCGAACAGCATTGCCATGCACCATTTCTGCGATTGCGCGCAGGCCCACCGGGCCATGGAACACCGCATAGAACGAGGCCATAACCGCCAGCAAGGCTTGGGCAGTACAAACGTTGGAGGTCGCTTTTTCGCGGCGGATATGTTGCTCGCGGGTTTGCAGGGAAAGGCGATAAGCGCGCGCGCCGTGGGTATCAATCGAGACCCCAACAATCCGCCCCGGCATCGAGCGTTTGAGCGCATCCCGGCAAGACATAAAGCCCGCGTGCGGCCCGCCAAAGCCAAGCGGAACGCCAAAGCGCTGCGCCGAGCCAACAGCGATATCCGCGCCCATTTCGCCCGGTTCTTTGAGCATTGTAAGCGCGAGCAAATCGGTGGCCATAACAGCCAGCGCGCCGTTGCTATGCAGCGCCTCGATCAGGGGGGTGAAATCGCGCAGATCGCCGTAGGTTCCAGGGTATTGAAAGATCGCACCAAAGACGGCACTTGCGTCAAGCTTTTCGGGCGCGGCCACGATCACGTCGATGCCAAGTGGCTCGGCGCGGGTTTTGATCACGGCGATGTTTTGCGGATGGCAGTTTTCATCAACAAAGAAGACGCGCGCTTTGGATTTTGCGGCGCGCTCGGCCATGGTCATTGCTTCTGCGCAGGCGGTCGCTTCATCGAGCAATGAGGCATTGGCGACCTCAAGCCCGGTTAGGTCGCTGATCATGGTTTGGAAGTTCAACAGCGCCTCAAGGCGGCCCTGCGCGATCTCGGGTTGGTAGGGCGTATAGGCGGTATACCACGCGGGGTTTTCGAGGATGTTGCGCTGAATCGCCGGGGGCGTCGCGGTTCCGTAATAGCCCTGCCCGATCAGCGAGATGAGCACTTTGTTGGCCTTGGCCACTTTGCGCATCTCATCCAAAACACCGTGTTCGGTTACCGGCTCCCAGCTGAGCGGCTCCATCTGCCGGATGCCCATGGGCACGGTTTGGTCAATCAGCTCGTCCAAGCTCGATACGCCCAAAACCTCAAGCATTTCAGACATTTCGCTGGGGCTTGGGCCGATATGGCGGCGGTTGGCGAAATCATATGGATCGTAGGTTGAGGGCGTATAGGCCATGGGCGCGCTCCAAATTGGCGGCTGAACGGTATTGGGTTGGGCGGGGGTTTTGCCCTAGCCGATGAAGGATTTATATTCCGCTTCGGACATCAGATCATCGAGCACAGAGAGGTCTTCGATCTTCATCTTGAAGAACCAAGCTTCGCCTTGAGGATCATCATTCACGGCACTTGGATTTTCGATCAAAGGCGTGTTTACCTCGACGATTTCGCCGTCCAAGGGCGCAAGGATATCGGAGGCGGCCTTGACGCTTTCAATCACAACAACTTCTTCGTCTTTGGTCACCGAAATGCCCTCATCGGGCAGCTCTACAAAGACAATATCGCCAAGCTGCTCGGAGGCGTGTTCGGTGATCCCAACGACAACAAGATCGCCTTCAATTTCGAGCCATTCGTGTTCTTCAGTGAATTTCATCTGTTTGATCCTATCTCTCGTTTGTCTGGTTTAGCGTTTATAGGTTGAGGGGCGGAACGGCATCGGTGCCACCCGCAGCGCTTGGCGTTTGCCGCGCAATTCGCCCCAAATTTCGGTGCCCTCAGTGGCCATATCGGCCGGAAGATAGCCCATCGCAATCGGCGCGCCAATACTGGGGCCAAAGCCGCCGGAGGTGATCTTCCCAATCGGTTCGCCGCCGCTTTCAGTTGCGAAAAGTTCGACCCCTTCGCGCATCGGTGCGCGCCCTTCGGGGAGCAGTCCAACGCGCTTGCGGGTGGCGCCGTTTTCAAGCTCATTTAAGATGCGATCAGCGCCAGGGAAGCCGCCTGCGCGATCCCCGTTCAGGCGGCGCGGTTTTTGGATGGCCCAATTAAGCGCGGCCTCTGTGGGGCTGGTTTGTTCATCAATATCATGGCCATAAAGGCAAAGCCCGGCTTCAAGGCGCAAGCTGTCGCGCGCGCCAAGGCCGATGGGCTCAACCGCCTCAATCGCCAAAAGCGCCTTTGCCAAAGCCTGCGCTTGGCCTGCTTCAACCGAGATTTCAAAGCCGTCTTCGCCGGTATAGCCCGAGCGGGAAATCCACAGATCACCGTATGCTGAAGGAAGTGTCGCGACATCCATAAAGCGCATATCCGTCACGCCGGGCGCAATCGTTTCAAGCGCCGCCTCAGCCGCAGGCCCTTGCAATGCGAGCAGAGCGCGATCGGTGATCACGTCAATCTCGATGCTCTCAGGAAGCCCGGCACGCAGCAGCGCGAAATCCGCCTCTTTGCGCGCTGCATTCACGACAAGGAAGAGGTGATCGCCGCGATTGGCAATCATCAGATCATCCTCAATCCCGCCCTGCGCGTTGGTGAACAGCCCATAGCGCTGACGCCCCTCGGCAAGCCCCAAAATCGAGACCGGAACGAGCGCCTCAAGCGCCTTTGTCGCCCCCGCCCCGCGCAGGATCACTTGCCCCATATGCGAGACATCAAACAGCCCCGCCGAGGCGCGCGTATGCAGATGCTCTTTCAGCACGCCCATCGGATGTTGCACCGGCATGGAATAGCCCGCGAATGGGACCATCTTGGCCCCAAGCGCCACATGCAGATCATAAAGGCTCGTTTGTTTTAAGGCTTGCTCGCTCATACTTCCCTCGCTCAATTACAGCCGGAAGTGGCATAGCACCCGGCACCGATAAAAGGCGCCATGCGCCCCAACGATGCCCCCTCTGTCCGTGCGCCTGAGATCGTTATCCCTTCGGCGGATGCGCTAAAGCACCTCTCTCCAGAGTCTTTGTTTGCCGCATAGGTCCATTTGCCTGAGAGTTTACCGGGGCGGTTGCTCCTTCGGCACTGGCGGCAAGCGCCAGATTCTCCCCATGCGGGCAGGGTAAAGTTAGGCGATCAAACGCGATGCGGCAAGAGCAAGAATGCGCGCCGGCTAGAGGCTTGGCGCTTTTTGCAGGAGTGCAAGAACCGCGCCCATATCCGGGCCGTGCGGCTGGCCTGTGATGGCTTTGCGCAGCGGCATGAAAAGGCCGCGGCCCTTGCGCCCTGTTGCTTCTTTGACGGCGGCCGTCCATGCGCCCCATGTCTCGGAAGTATAGGGATGCGCGGGCAAAAGCGCGAAGGCTTGGGCGACAAATTCGCGGTCTTCATCCTCGATCACAGGCTCTGCCCCATCGCGGAAAAGCGCCCACCACTCAGCCATATCGCCGCGCGTTGAGATATTTTCGCGCACCACATCCCAGAACTGGCTGGCGAGTGTTTCAGGCACGCCAAGCGCCGCAATATCAGAGGCGACGGAGGCCAGCGGCAGCGTTTGCAGATAGCGGCCAGTGATCGGGAACAGATCATCCACATCGAATTTCGTTGGGGCCGCGCCGAATTGGGAAAGGTCAAAACCCTCGATCAGCTCGTCCATTGTGCTGCGCAGCTCGAAAGGCTGGTTCGCGCCAAGGCGGGCCATTTGGCTTAGCAATGCCATCGGCTCAACGCCCTGTTCGCGCAGATCGCGCAGGCTCAAAGTGCCGAGCCGTTTGGAAAGCGCTTCGCCTTGCGGGCCGGTTAAAAGCGAGTGATGCGCAAAGGATGGAACCGTGCCGCCAAGCGCCTCGATGATCTGGATTTGCGTCGCGGTGTTGGTGACGTGATCCGAGCCGCGCACAACATTGGTGATGCCAAAATCAACGTCATCGCAGACCGAAGCGAGCGTATAAAGGAACTGGCCATCGCCGCGGATCAGCACCGGATCAGAGACGGACGCCGCATCAATCGAGAGATCGCCAAGGATGCCATCTTTCCATTCAATGCGCTCTTGATCGAGCTTAAAGCGCCAGTGTCCCGCGCCGCGCTCAGCGCGCAATGCGTCGCGCTCGGCCTCGGAAAGCGTCAGGGCCGTGCGATCATAAACGGGCGGTTTGCCCATGTTGAGCTGCTTCTTGCGCTTAAGGTCAAGCTCGGTAGGTGTTTCAAAACACTCGTAAAAACGCCCCTTGGCGCGCAGCTCGTCGGCGGCGGCTTCATAGCGCTCGATGCGCGTTGATTGCTGCTCGATACGATCCCATGTGAGGCCAAGCCATTCAAGATCCTCTTTGATCGCGTCGGCATAAGCATCTGTTGAGCGCTCAGGATCGGTGTCATCAAGGCGCAGGATAAACTGCCCGCCAGCCTTGCGCGCGATCAGGTAGTTGAACAGCGCGGTGCGCAGATTTCCAACGTGGATATATCCGGTGGGCGATGGGGCAAAACGAGTGGTTGTCATGAGGGCTCTCCTGTTGGCGCTGCTATTCCACTCTGGCGCGGATTTGTCCAGTGTTGAGGCGCGTTTTGGCCTTTGAGGCTGGGCGCGGATGGGCCATGATAGGGCGGAAATATGCCCGAGGTGCCGATGCAAACCGTTCCGATCCTCACGATCACGCTGAACCCCGCTGTCGATCTTTCGAGCGCGGTTGATCATGTGCGCGCGGGGCCGAAACTGCGCTGTGCCACGCCGCAGTTTGATCCGGGCGGCGGCGGCATCAATGTTTCGCGTGCGGTGCGGATTTTGGGCGGGGAAAGCACGGCGTTTGTGGCCGTGGGCGGCGCGATGGGGGCGTTTTTGCTTGAGTTGTTGGCGAGTGAAAATGTGCCAGCTTTGCCGTTCGATATTCCCGGTGAAACCCGTCAGAGCATTGCGATCACCGATAGTGGACGCGGCGATCAATTTCGCTTTGTGATGCCCGGCCCTAAATGGGATGCGGGCCTTTTTGAGGAGGCCTTATCAGCGATCGAGGCCGCCTTGACGCCGGATGCATTGGTCGTTTTGTCCGGCTCGCAACCGCCCGGCGTTTCGCCCGATTTTGCGGCCCGTTTGGCTGGGGTTGTGGACAAAGCTGGCGGGCGGCTTTTTGTCGATACGTCTGGTGCGCCGTTGGCGGCAATTGCACAGGCAGCACTACGGCCTTTTGTGCTGCGTATGGATGACGCTGAGGCGGATGAGTTGGCGGGCCGAGAGCTCGCGGGGCGACGCAATACAGCGCAGTTTGCACAAGAGCTATTGAAATGCGGCGCGGCGCAAAATGTGATCATCGCGCGCGGGGCTGATGGCTCAACTCTTGCGAATGATCAGGGTATTTGGCACGCGGCGCTGCCCATTCAAAATGTGGTGTCCGCCGTTGGGGCGGGGGACAGTTTTGTGGCGGGGTTTGCGCTTGGGATTGCGCGCGAAATGGGCGCGCCTGAAGCATTGCGATATGGCACGGCATGTGCTGCGGCGGCCATGCTGACGCCGGCGACGGAACTGTGCAGGCCGGGGGATGTAAAAATAGCTTTCTCGGCCTGCACGTTGGATCAAATTACCCTTTAATCATAAGCGATTACTTCGATCTCTATGCC
Organism: Halocynthiibacter sp.; assembly: GCA_047631555.1. GTDB lineage: Bacteria > Pseudomonadota > Alphaproteobacteria > Rhodobacterales > Rhodobacteraceae > JBLHZY01. Next base: position 108,224 of record JBLHZY010000003.1, read on the forward strand.
ATCGTCAAAATCGAAATAGAAGCGCTTGCCCGGCTCATAATCTGCATGATTTTGCGGGGTGTAGCCTGCGGATTTTATGCGCGCCTCTGCGGCCACAAGATCATCAACGACGATGCCGATATGATTGAGCCCGCCCGGGCTGAGATAACTATTGCCCAAGGCTTGTGTTCCGCCCTGCGAATAAAGGGCGATGTAGCTGTTTTCAGTGCCAACATGCACCGTGCGCCCCTTCTCCATTGCCGCACCGGACCAGCGGATTGACCAGTCAAACAGCGCGACAAGTTTTTGCGCAATCAGATCCGCGTCTGAAACGGTGATATTTACATGTTCTAAAGTAGCCATCTTACTCTCCTATTTCTTGTTGATTTCCATGTTGTAATTCCTCAAGCTAACTTGAGGTCAAACAAAAAATTTACGGAGGCGGGCATGCTTACAATTGGACAAGTTGGGTTGCGAACTGGGCTCGCTGTTTCGGCGATCCGCTATTATGAGGAGCAAGGATTGATCACGCCGGGGCGCAATGCCGGCGGGCAGCGCCGCTTTGAGCGGGCCGATATTCGCCGCCTTAGCTTCATCAAGATCGCCCAGCAAATGGGCTATTCAATCGCCGAAATACGCGGCGAGTTAAGCGCGCTTCCCGAGGGGCGCACGCCCACCAAAGCCGATTGGGAAAAGATCGCCCGCCACTTTCGCAAAAGCCTGGATGAAAAGATCGCAACCCTCACCCGTTTGCGCGAAAGTTTAAATTCTTGCATTGGTTGCGGGTGCCTAAGTTTAAAATCTTGCAAACTTTATAACCCCGATGACGCGTTGCGAAAGCATGGTCCGGGGCCGCGCATTTTGCTCGGGGATCGACTGGGCGAGGCTTAGCTTTCATCCCGCCAGCGGTTCACAATCGGATAGCGCCGATCGAGCCAGAAAGAGCGCGGTGTGAGGCGCGCGCCGGGGGCGGCTTGATGGCGTTTGTATTCCGAAATGTAGATCAGATGTTCGACCTTTTTCACCACATCGCGATCATAGCCCATCGCGACGATTTCGCCGACGGAGGCCTCGTGATCGATCAGCTGCTCGAGGATTACATCGAGCACATCATAGGGCGGCAAGCTATCGTCATCGCGCTGATCGGGGCGCAGCTCGGCGCTTGGCGGTTTGTCGATGATTGAGGGCGGGATGACCTCGCCCGCCGGAGCTTTCATCCAGGGGCGATGGTTGGCATTGCGCCAGCGGCATTGCTCAAACACGCGGGTTTTGTAGAGCTCTTTGATCGGGTTATAGCCGCCCGCCATATCGCCATAAATCGTCGCATAGCCGACCGCGACTTCGGATTTATTGCCCGTTGTCAGCAGCATTTCGCCAAACTTATTCGACAGCGCCATGAGCAAAAGCCCGCGCAAGCGCGATTGGATATTCTCTTCGGTCAGGTCCGGCTCAACCCCTACAAAGAGCGGCGCGAGCGTGTTGGTGATCGCATCGCGCCCCTCTTTGATGGGCACGAAATCGTAGCGGCACCCAAGCCGATTTGCGACGTCCTTTGCATCATCCAGCGAGCTTTGAGAGGTATATTCCGAGGGCAACATCACGCAGCGGACGTTTTCGGGGCCAAGCGCATCGGCGGCGATGGTCGCGACAATCGCGCTATCGATCCCGCCGGAAAGCCCGAGCAGCACTTTTTTGAAACCGGTTTTGCCCAAATAATCGCGCGTGGCCTCAACCATCACGCGGTAATCTTGTTCCCATTCATCCGGGGCATGGTCGATTTTGCCGGGCAGTGCGCGCCAGCCTGCATCGCCCTCTTCAAAATCGATATGTTCGACGACCTCATCAAAGGTCGGGAATTTTGCCGCCATTTCGCCGTGCGGGTTCAGCACGAAGGACGCGCCATCAAAGACCTGATCATCCTGCCCGCCGACCATATTGAGATAGACAAGCGGCAGGCCGGTTTCGACCACACGGGCGACCATATGGCTGAGCCTGCGATCAAATTTGCCCCGATAATAGGGCGAGCCATTGGGCACGAGCAGGATTTCCGCGCCGGTTTCGGCCAGTGCTTCGGAGACTTCGGGATGCCATGCGTCTTCGCATATTGGCGTGCCGATGCGCAGCGGTCCGATTTTATAGGGCCCGTTGATTGGCCCCGAGGAATAGAGCCGCACCTCATCAAACACGGTCTCGTTGGGCAGGTTATGCTTAAGCACAATCGTGCGAACTTCGCCGCCCTCTAAAATCCAATAGGCATTGTGCAGCTTATCACCATAGGCATAGGGGCCGCCGATCCCAATGGCCGGACCATCGGCAAGCTCAACCGCTAAGGCTTTGATATGGCGTATGCAATCCTCGCAAAAGGCCGGCTTCATCACCAGGTCTTGGGTTTGGTAGCCAGAGATAAACATCTCGGGAAAGGCGATCATATCCGCGCCTGCATCGCGCGCTTTTGCCCAAGCGTCGCGCACCTTTTGCGCGTTGGAACCGAGCGCGCCAACGGTTGGGTTTAACTGTGCCAAAGTGAGGCGAAATTTATTGCCCATGCGAGGCCCTCTTCATGCTTGGCCCTGTCTACCCAGACTGAGCGCGAGTTAAAAGAGAGGCGGCGCGAAAAAGCCGCGCCAATGGCCGCCCCGCTTATTGGGAAGGGCGCGCGCAAAAGACGTTGTCTTGCGCTTGGCTGTCTCTTAGGCTGGCTTGAACGGGTCGGGGAGTGGCCTGCTCTGAATATCGCTTGGGGGAATGACGTGCCGAAAATTTCATATTTTGCAGTCTCTACACTTGTCGCCGCGCTATCACTTGGCGCGCCAATGGGGGCCATTGCCCAAGACAGTGGCAAGATCATCACAAAGCAATATGACGAGGGCGGCGTTTATGAAGGCACGTTCAAGGACGGCGTTCAGCATGGGACCGGCACCTATCGCCTTCCCAATGGCTATGAATATTCCGGCGAATGGGTTGAGGGCGAAATCCGCGGCCAAGGGCGCGCCGTTTTCCCCGATAGCTCGATCTATGTTGGCACATTTGCGCGCGGCAAGCCTGAAGGCATCGGCAAGATCACTTTTGCGGATGGTGGCACTTATGAGGGCGATTGGGTCGATGGGAAAATCAACGGCTCAGGGGTCGCGACCTATGCCAATGGGGTGAAATATGAAGGCGGCTTTGTGAATGCGCTGCATGAAGGCCAAGGCCGCATGGAAAGCCCAACGGGTTATGTCTATGAGGGCGCTTGGATTGCTGGCGTCAAAGAGGGCAGCGGCAAGATCACTTATCCCGATACTGCGGCCTATACCGGCCAGCTCAAAGGCGGCTTGCGCGAAGGTGTGGGCACGCTGATCATGCCCGATGGGCTGCGCTATGAGGGCGAATGGCTCGGCGGGCAAATCCACGGCAAAGGCACGCTGACCCAGCCCAATGGCGATGTGTATGTTGGCGCGCTGGAAGCAGGGCAACGCCAAGGCCAAGGCAAGGTCACCTATGCCAATGGCGATATTTATGAGGGCGCATTTGTTGCCGATAATCGCCATGGTATCGGCCGCTTTACCGGCGCTGATGGCTACGCCTATGTCGGCGATTGGGCCAAGGGCCGGATTGAGGGCAAAGGCAAAGTGACCTACCCGGACGGCTCAATCTACGAAGGCGATTTCCTTGATGATCTGGCCCATGGCAAAGGGATGATCACATACCCCGATGGCAATACTTATGAGGGCGATTGGAAAGAGGGTGTGATCGAAGGGATAGGCATCGCGCGCTATACCAATGGGCTTGTCTATGAAGGCGGCTTCAAGAACGCGCAAAACCATGGGATGGGCAAAATGACCTATTCCGATGGGTATTCCTATGAAGGCAACTGGAATGAAGGCCAACGCGATGGCATGGGCAAGGCTGTCTATTCAGATGGCACCATCTATGAAGGCGCCTTTGCCAATGGCAACCGTGAAGGATCGGGAAAAATCGTTATGCCCAACGGCTTTACCTATGAAGGCCAGTGGAGCGCAGGCGAGATCAACGGCACCGGTATCGCGACTTATGCCAATGGCGATATCTATGAGGGCAGCTTTGTTAACGGCGAGCGCCAAGGCCTTGGCACGATCAAATACGCCAGCGGAGAGACCGCAACAGGCACATGGGAAAACGGCGCGCTGACCGAGAATTAAGCGCAGCGCCTCTTTGCGCCCCTTGCATTCACAGTTGGTGAAATATCCTCGCCGAAGGCATTAAACTCTTATGGTGCAACAGTAAGATTCTGGCCTTCGGCGAGGATATTTTCACAACCGTGAAGCGGTATTCATACTGGATTGAGAAGTGGTGCGCCTTGCCGCCAGGCGTTTAGATTATCAAGCGCCATTTGGCCCATGTTTTCACGGACCTCTAGCGCGGCAGTTCCCAGATGGGGCAGCAGGGTTGTGTTGGGCAGGGCGCGCAGTGCTTGGGGCACATGCGGCTCCTGCTCATAGACATCAAGACCTGCGCCCGCGATTGCGCCAGTTTGCAGCGCGCGGATCAGGGCCGCCTCATCTATCACATCCCCGCGCGCAATATTGATCAGGCAGGCGTGGCTTTGCATTGCGGTAAGTTCAGTCGCGCCAATCAAATGGTGGGTTTGGGCCGTTGCGGGGACGGCGAGGATCACGATATCGGATGTGCTGAGCAGCGCGCTGAGATCGTTGATTTGCTTTGCTGGGGTTTGGAGATCGGGTTTTGGCGAGCGGTTATAGAATTGTATTTCCATGCCAAAACCAAAATGCGCGCGTTTGGCGATGGCTTGGCCGATCCGGCCCATGCCGATGATGCCAAGTCGTTTGCCGCCGATATGCATGCCGAGCATTTGGGTCGGCCGCCAGCCTTGCCATTTGCACGCCCGCAGCAAAGCTTCGCCTTCGGAGGCGCGGCGCGCGGTCATCAGGATCAGCATCATGGCGATGTCGGCTGTGGCGTCTGTTACTGCGCCCGGTGTATTGGTGACTTGGATGCGTGCTGAATGCGCGGCGGCTGTATCGATATGATTGGTGCCGACGCCGAAATTGGCGAGGAGTTTGCAGCGATGGCTCTGTGCGCTGAAGGCTTCTTTGGGAAAGCAATCGCCAAGGGTTGGCAGGATCGCATCATAGGTTTGCAAGGCTTCTCTCGCCTCTTCAACGCTGAGCGGCAGCGCCTCGCCGCGCGAGGTCACATCAAATTGGGCGCGGGCGGCGGCCTCGATTGTATCGGGCAGGCGCTGAGAGATCAGGAGCTTTTTCAAAACAGGCGTGCGCCTTTTGGGGCCGGTTGATCCGGCGCGATAAGGATCACTTCGCCCTCTTCATCCGGCACGCCGAGCACCAGCACTTCGGACATGACTTTTCCGATTTGGCGCGGCGGAAAATTCACCACGGCCATGACTTGGCGCCCGACAAGCGCGTCGGGCGAATAGTGACGGGTGATTTGGGCGGAGGATTTCTTTTCACCCAGATCACCGCCAAAATCGATCCAGAGTTTGATCGCCGGTTTGCGCGCCTCTGGGTAGGGTTCGGCGCGGGTGATCGTACCTGCGCGAATATCGACCTTAGCGAAATCCTCAAAGCTGATCATTTCGCCAGTTCCTTAGAGCGGGCAGCGGCGGCGCGCACAGCCCGGCGCATCAAGGGCGGCATGCCGGTTTGCTCATCCATCAAGACTTTGAGCGCCTCGGCTGTGGTGCCGCCCGGCGATGTCACATTGATGCGCAACTGCTCGGGGCTTTCATCCGAAGTGATTGCCAGATGGCCCGCACCTGCGACTGTGGCTTTGGCCAATTGCAATGCGAGGTCTGGCGCGAGCCCTTCTGCAACGCCAGCCGCCGCCATCGCTTCAATCATGTGAAAAACATAGGCCGGGCCGGAGCCAGAAACGCCGATCACCGCGTCCATCTGCCCTTCGTTGTCGAGCCGCACGACCTGCCCTACAGCAGACATCAGGGCCTGCGCCATATCCATTTGGGCCGCGCTTGCATGGGCGTTGCCGATCAGCGCCGTCATCCCGTGACCCACGGCGGCGGGCGTATTGGGCATGGCGCGGATGATCGGGCTTTGCGCACCCAGCGCCGCCTCAAACTTGGCAATCGTCGTGCCTGCCGCGACGCTTAAGAATAGCGTGCTGGCATTGCCCAGCGCTTGCAGAGCGGGAAGCGCTTCGCCCATCATCTGCGGCTTTACCGCGATCAAAACAACGGCGGGCGCGGATGGCAGGCCCTCGTTAATATGCACGCCTTGGGCCTTGAGCCAATCGGAGGGGTGCGGGTCGAGCACCCAGACGTTTTGCGCCGCAAGCCCATTGGCCAGCCAGCCTTGCAGCATCGCCGAGCCCATTTTCCCGCAGCCCAAGAGGGCGAGCCCCTGCGCATTGATATGGTTCATATCCATTGTTTTATCCTTGCCGATTTCGCCGCTAGGGTAGCGGGCGGGCGGCGCTGTGCAACCGGTTTGTTGGCAGGGCGCACGCCCCATTGCACAAAGAAAAAGGCGCACTGACCAGCGCGCCCTTGTTCCGTGAGTTGTGGTTGGCGTTAGGCCCGCCCGTAGGCTTCCGCGATGGCGACCTGCATCGCGTCTTTGCAGGAGCGATCCCCCCAAGCCACGAGCTGAAACGCCGGATAATAGCGCTCGGCGGCGGCAACGGCGGCCCCGATCATGCGGTCAATCTGCTCTGGCCCGGCAATTTGGCCGCCTGCGAGCAAAAGCCCGTAGCGGTAAACCATCAGGCGCTGTTCGTGCCAGTAGCTAAACGCGCCTGCCCAGCATTGATCGTTGGTGGCGTTGAGCACTTCATAGATTTGCGGCAGCTTATCCTCGGGCGGCTCCATCTCAAATGTGCAGATCAAGCGCAGCGTTTCATCATAGCCCGACCAAGCAAGCGTGATGGAATAGGTGCGCCACTGGCCCTCAACGGCCATGGCGATCTGATCATCGGCAACGCGATCAAAATCCCAATCGTTGTGCTCAGCGAGATGCTCAACAATATCAATGGGGTGGAGTTCTTCGGTGCTAAAGCTTTGCTCGGTAAGCGCCATTTGCGGCCTCATTTGTTACAGGTTCGTGCGGTGGCAGACCCAACACTAAACCTTGGTGCCCGATCAAGGTGCAGCGTTTCTTCGTCGCTGTCCTTACTAGATATGGTGTTATGATTAGACCGACCTGTAAAGTGATAAATTGGTTTTATCCCCATCTATTGCCCCCCTGTGGACAAATCTGGCGATTTTTGCGGCGGCCTGTGGAGAAGTTTTGAGGCGGCTTAATGAGGGGGGATGAGTAGGCGCGCGCAGGTCGGGGCCTCAAGTCGGGGCCAAAAGAGCGCCGCTGTCACAGGCGGATTATCCAGGGTCATGGCCGGTTTGGCGCTGTCACTTGGGGATTGGATATTGGGGTAGCAGTTCTTTGAGCGTGAGAGCGTCAAAGCAAATCTGCGCGCCGGTTCATCGCGCGCAGAATGAATGGCCCAACGGTACTATTGCGCCGTATTGCCGGGCCATTGCCAGCCCGGCCCGTAATTCGCGACAGTCTCTCGGCCAGCTAACTTTAGGCCAGCTTAGCGTTACTTCGCTGCCGGTTTCTTCGCTGCCGGCTTCTTAGCTGCGGGCTTTTTCGCGGCAGGCTTTGCGCCCGCCTCAAGCGCGGCAAGACGGGCGGCCAAGCTTGCGTTTTCTTCGCGGGCCTTTTGCGCCATCGCGCGCACGGCATCAAACTCTTCGCGCGTGACGAAATCACGATCCGCGAGCCAGCGATCAACGAGGCCTTTCATTGCGGTTTCGGCTTCGCCTTTTGCGCCTTGGGCCACGCCCATCGCATTGGTCATCAGTTGCGAGATGTCGTCAAAAATCTTCGTACGGGTTTGCATGGGTTCGCCTCCAGCTATGTTCTTGCCCTATATGGGGGCAGTTGCGGCAAATCTCAAGGTTGACTTCCCCCCAGCGCCCCGGCCATGCATGCGGCATGTTAGCAGTGATCCCTTTTCCGAATATTTCGCCTGAGATCTTCTCGATTGATCTTGGGTTCTTTGTCTTTGCGCTGCGCTGGTATGCGCTTGCTTATATCGTCGGCATTTTGCTGGCTTGGCGGATTGCGCTTGTTGGTGCGCGCCGGGCGGGTCTTTGGCGGGGCGATGCGCCGATTGATGGCGAGGGGCTTGATGCGCTGCTCACTTGGATCATCATCGGGATCATTGCGGGCGGGCGGCTTGGCTATGTGCTGTTTTATCAGCCCGCTTATTACCTGAGTCACCCGTTGGAAATTCCGATGATTTGGACGGGCGGCATGTCGTTTCATGGCGGTTTTGCCGGGGTTGTTATTGTCAGCGCGATTTTCGCATGGCGGCGCAAGTTGCCCATGCTTGAGGTCGGCGATTTGATCGCAATCTCTGTGGCACCGGGCTTGATGCTTGGAAGGGTCGCCAATTTTATCAACGCCGAGCTGTGGGGTCGCCCGACGGATGCGCCTTGGGGCGTTATCTTTCCAGGTGCTGAGGCGCAGTCCTGTGCGAATATCGCAGGCGGGCTTTGCGCGCGCCATCCGTCGCAGCTTTATGAGGCGGCGCTTGAGGGGTTATTGCTTGGTGCACTCCTCCTGTGGCTGGCGTTTCGGCGCGATTGGCTGAAACGTCCGGGTCAGCTTATTGGCGTCTTTGTTGCGGGCTACGGGATCGCGCGCTTTATCGTTGAGTTTTACCGCCTTGCCGATCAGCAATATATCACGCCGGACAATCCCTTCGGCCATGTCTTTGCCGGCCTCACCATGGGGCAGCTTCTTTCAACCCCAATGATTCTAGCCGGGCTTGCGATTGTCCTATGGGCGCGGCGCAGAACCCCAGCACCATGACCGCGCCTGCCCCACTTTCAGCGCTGATCGCCGAACGCATTGCCGCGACGGGCCCGCTAACGATTGCGCAATATATGAACGATTGCCTGCTGCATCCCGAGCATGGCTATTACACCAGCCACGAGCCCTTCGGCGCAAAGGGCGATTTCATCACAGCGCCCGAGATCAGCCAGATGTTTGGCGAAATGTTGGGCCTGTGTTTGGCGCAGAGCTGGATGGATGCAGGCGCGCCTGCCCCCTTTACTCTTGCCGAGCTTGGGCCGGGGCGCGGCACATTGATGGCCGATATCCTGCGCGCGACGCGCGGCGTTGCGGGCTTTCATGAAGGCGCGCGGATCACCCTGATCGAGGCCTCGCCCCGCTTGCGCGATATTCAGCGCCAAACGCTTGAAGGCCATGATGTGCATTGGCTGGATCATGCGGCTGAGCTGGCCGAGCTGCCGCTTTTTGCTGTGGCGAACGAGTTCTTTGATGCGCTGCCGATCCGCCAGTTTCAACGGGCCGAAAATGGCTGGGCCGAGGTGATGGTGACTGCAAAGGGCGATGATTTGGCCTTTGCCCTGGGCCAGCCAAGCCCGATCGCAGCGCTGGATCACCGCCTTGACGATACCGCCCTTGGTCAAATCGTTGAGACCTGCGCGCCCGCTCTGCCGATCACCCGCCAGATTGCCAGCCGGATTGCTGACCATGGCGGCGCGGCGCTGATTATCGACTACGGCGGCTGGCATTCACGGGGCGATACTTTGCAGGCCTTGCACAATCATGCGCCGCAAAATCCGCTCGCCAATCCCGGCCAAGCCGACATCACAGCACATGTGGATTTCGAGCCCCTCGCGCTTGAGGCAAAGGCCGCGGGCGCTCAGGTCTCAAAGCTGACCGCGCAAGGCGCCTTGCTTGAACGGCTCGGAATTACGGCGCGTGCGCAGAAATTGGCCGCAAATCTGAGCGGCAAGGCCTTAGAGGCGCATTTTGCCGCACATCGCCGCTTGACCCACCCGCAAGAAATGGGAAGCTTGTTTCAAGCGCTCGCGATTCACGCAACAGATGCGCCCTGCCCTTCGGGATTTGAAACATGACCCTCGAGATCCTTACATCTGACGCGCTTGCGCCGCTTCGCCACGGGTTCTTTACCCGGCGCGGCGGGGCCTCTTCGGGCGTTTTTGAGGGGCTGAACTGCGGCAATGGATCGTCGGATCAAAGCGATATCGTTTCGATCAATCGCGCCCGTGTAGCGCGCGCGATGCAGGCCGAGCCGGAAGCCCTTTGCGGCGTGCATCAAATCCATTCGGCCGATGTCGCCACGGTTGATGCCACGCCCAGCGCGCCTGTTCGCGCCGATGGTTTGGTCACAGCGACGCCAGGCGTTGTGCTCTCTATCCTTACGGCCGATTGCCAGCCGGTTTTGTTTAGCGATGCGCAGGCCGGGGTGATTGGCGCGGCACATGCGGGCTGGAAAGGCGCGCTCAATGGCGTGCTTGAGCGCACGGTTGAGGCAATGGAGGCGCTCGGTGCCAAACGTGAGGCCATCACCGCCATCATCGGCCCAACAATTTCGCAGCGCGCTTATGAGGTCGGCCCAGAATTCTTTGAGGATTTCTTGGCCGAAGATCCCGCCTATGGCCGTTTCTTTGCGGGCGGCGAAGGGGATCGAATGCAATTTGATCTGCCCGCCTTTGGGCTTTTTAAGCTCCGCGAGGCCGGGGTTGGCCATGCAGAATGGACCCGCCATTGCACCTACTCTGATCCCAAACGGTTTTATTCCTATCGCCGCTCTGTGCATCAAAAAGAGGCTGACTACGGCCGCCTGATTGCCGCCATTCGCCTCTAGGCGGCCTAAATCATTCCAATTGTAATTATGGGCGGCAAACCGCGCGGCTTTACGCAAGGTTCGGACCAGCCTTCGCCAAATTCGTGCCCCATTTTGCGAAACAATCCCGCCTCAGACCCGATTATTGTTCGCGATTCTCGCTGTATCGCCCTGATTTATAGGGGTTTGGCTGTGCGCCTTAGGACCGACGGATAATTTTTGGACCTTTGGGGCGATTTTCTTAAAATGCCTCGCATGCGCCAAAACCCTGCCGCAAATTCCCGCAATATTAACTCCAAGCTGCAAGACTAAAGGCAGATGAATAGAGGCATCAGGGCGCAAGCCTGCAAAACGGAGCAAAAATATGCAAAAGAATAGCCGCTGGATGAAATCGATCATCGCAGAAGCGAAGAAGACTGACGTTGAAATGCCATGGGCGCGCGGTGCGCGTCGGGTTGGATTTCAAGCAGCTCGCGCCGCACAAGCGCTGAAAACGCCAAAAACAGCGCGCGCATAAGCGCCGCTGAGCAAGACTATCCCTAGATTTCGTTTCCCAAAAAGGGCCGCGGGCGCATCAGCCTTGCGGCCCTTTTGCTTGGGTGCGGCCCGCGCGCCAAAGCCCTGATGCGAGTCGCGCAGCGCTTTTGCCGTGCCGCGAAATGTGGCGGGATTAGCGCCAAATAGCGCTACAATCAGAACTGACCGCCCGACATTGGCCCCGTTCAGCCCGGTAATTAATCCAAAATTTTGACAATGGACCCAAAAAGCCGCCATCGTTTGGATATTCAGCATTTGGTGGGGGCCAAGCTGATGTAGCGAGTCGAAGGACCAGTTGCATGACATACCCCCACCGCCCCGCGGCCCCATCGGGCACGCGCCCGGCGCAATCAACGACTCCGTCCACAACTTGGACAGTGCGCCGAAAACCCATTTCTGTGGCCTCAGCGCCCAGCCATGCCATGCGTCGCTACGAGATTTCGTATTTGGCCGATAATGGCGACGAGATGGATTTTTCCCGCTCCGCCCCGGCTCTGCCTGTTTTTGAGGAAACCTGCGGCGCATTTGCACGCGGAACGCTCATTCCAACGGCGCTTGGCCCGGTTGCGATTGAAGACCTGCGCCCCGGCATGATGATTGAGACGCTTGAGGGCGCACATGTGCCGCTGCGCTGGATTGGTGCGATGACGATCAATCCCGGCGCGCGTCGCAATGGCGCGCCTGCTGAACATTTGCTGCGCATTGCCGCTGATACCTTTGGCCTTGGCCGCCCCGCGCCTGATTTGGTTCTTGGCCAACATGCGCGCCATTTGATGCGCGCGGACTCGCTCAAAGGGTATCTTGGCGTTGGCGAAGCGCTTTCGCCGGTTTCTTGCCTCGTTGACGGGATGAATGTGATCGAGGTGACACCTATCTCGCATGTGCAGACCTATCACATCGCGCTTGATCGCCACGCTTTGATCCGCGCCAATGGGGTCGAGGTCGAGACCTATCATCCTGGCGCCAATACGGCGACAAAATTGATGGGCGACCTACGCGCGCAATTCCTTGAAATGTTTCCATATATTCGCGAAATGGCCGACTTTGGATCGATGTGCCATCCGCGTCTGAGCGCGGGCGATTTGGATCATTTGAGCGCCGCTTAGCCGAACAAAATAAGCGTTTGGAGCCCCGTCCGGCTTCAAACGCTTCTTAATTTCAGTCTCTTTGGATTGCCTAAGCGCGCTGTTTCAGGCGCTCTTCAAGAACTTCAAAAGGCACGCCCGGCTCGTCCTTGGCACAGCGGATCACCAGCGAGGTTTTCACGCTGGCAACGTTTTGCGCCGAGGTGAGTTTCTCGGTCAGAAAGCTCTGAAAGGTTGAGAGATCAGGGGCGACGCATTTTAGGATGAAATCCACCTCGCCATTAAGCATGTGGCATTCGCGCACAAGCGGCCAGCCGCGACACATGCCTTCAAAACGCGCCAAATCGGCCTCGGCTTGGCTGACCAGCCCGACCATGGCAAAAACCTGAACTTCAAAATCCAATTCGCGCGCATCAACATCGGCGTGATAGCCGCGAATGTAGCCCGCTTCTTCCAAAGTGCGCACGCGGCGCAAACAGGGCGGCGCGGAAATGCCAACGCGCTTTGCAAGCTCAACGTTGGTCATCCGGCCATCCGCCTGAAGTTCGGCCAGAATTTTCCGGTCAATCGGATCGAGTTTGCTGCCAGCCATCACGGCCTCCCAAAGTGCGTGTATCGCAAAACATACGCAAAATGCACCCGAGACGCAATATTATTTCACAGATGCGCAAGATCATTCCGTAATAGTTGGCGCGTGGATAATTCGGGCGGAATGGCGCGGGCGCGTGATCTTTGGCCCTCGGCCCCTTTCCTTGCGCGGCGCGCATGTCTATATCCTGTGTGCGCCCGCATTTCGGGCACCATTTTTAAGCGAGGCACCCATGGGCGAGACCAAACACACACGCGTTCTGATTATCGGATCTGGCCCGGCGGGCTATACAGCGGCGGTTTATGCCAGCCGCGCGATGTTGGAGCCGGTTCTCGTTCAGGGCATTCAGCCCGGCGGCCAGCTGACAATCACCACAGAGGTTGAAAACTGGCCCGGTGAGACGGAAATCCAAGGCCCCGATTTGATGGTCAAAATGGAAGCTCATGCCAAAGCGATGGGGGCCGAAGTGATCGCGGAATATATTCAGTCGCTTGATCTGAGCAAACGCCCGTTTACCGCCCAAGGCGACAGCGGCGTTACCTATACGGCGGATGCGGTTATCCTTGCGACCGGCGCACAGGCCAAATGGCTTGGGTTGCCCTCGGAAGATAAATTCAAGGGTTTCGGCGTTTCGGCCTGTGCGACATGCGATGGGTTCTTTTATCGCGGCATGGATGTTGTTGTTATTGGCGGCGGGAATACGGCCGTTGAAGAGGCGCTTTTCCTGACCAAGTTTGCCTCAAAAGTTACGGTTATTCACCGCCGCGACAGCCTTCGCGCCGAGAAGATTTTGCAGCTGCGCCTTGAGAAAAACCCCAAGGTTGAGATGCTGTGGAATCACTCGATTGAGGAAGTGTTTGGCGGGGAAAATCCGCTTGGGGTTGAGGGCGTTCGCGCGAAAAATGTCCATACAGGCGAGATCACCGAAATCCCGTGCAAGGGCGTTTTTGTGGCAATCGGCCATGCGCCCGCATCCGAATTGGTCAAAGATCAGCTGGAATTGCACAATGGCGGATATGTATCGGTAAAGCCGGGCACGACCGAAACATCCATCCCCGGCGTCTTTGCTGCGGGCGATCTGACCGATCATGTTTACCGCCAAGCGGTGACCTCGGCGGGCATGGGCTGTATGGCCGCCTTGGACGCTGAACGCTTTTTGGCCGAAGAATCGGAATAATCGCCTACAAACGGTAAATTGCGCGGCCTTTTAGCCTCATTTTGATCAGAATTAAGGGCTATGGCTTGAACAACTTCCTTGCGGCGGGCTAATCCGAGCGCAAATGTTCATGCCAGATAAAAGGCCGCGCTTATATGATGTTGTCAAACCTCGCCCCGATCCCCGAGCTCTTCGTTTCTTATGAGAGCGCTCAAAAACTCAAAATCGAAGCTGGCGAACTCGTTAGCTGGGATCTGACACCGCGCCAGATTTGCGATTTGGAGCTGTTGATGAATGGCGGGTTTAATCCGCTCAAAGGGTTCCTCTCTGAGGCCGATTACGATGGCGTCGTGGAAAACATGCGCCTTGAGAGCGGCGCGCTTTGGCCCATGCCGATCAACCTTGACGTATCTGAAGAATTTGCCGCCGGACTTGAAGAGGGCCAGGATATTGCGCTGCGCGATCAAGAGGGCGTTATCCTTGCCACGATGACGGTAACGGACAGCTGGACCCCCAATAAAGCCCGCGAAGCTGAGATGGTTTTTGGCGCTGACGATTCTGCGCATCCTGCGGTGAATTACCTGCATAACACGGCTGGCAAAGTCTATCTTGGCGGACCCGTAACAGGCATTCAGCAACCCGTGCATTATGATTTTCGCGGTCGTCGCGATACGCCAAATGAGCTGCGCGCCTATTTCCGCAAGCTCGGCTGGCGCCGCATCGTTGCCTTCCAAACGCGCAATCCCCTTCACCGCGCGCACCAAGAGCTAACCTTCCGCGCCGCCAAAGAAGCGCAAGCCAACCTGCTTATTCACCCGGTTGTTGGCCTGACCAAACCGGGCGATGTCGATCATTTTACCCGCGTGCGCTGCTATGAGGCTGTGCTTGATAAATATCCGCAAGCCACAACAACGATGAGCCTGTTGAACTTGGCGATGCGCATGGCCGGCCCACGCGAAGCTGTTTGGCATGGGCTGATCCGCGCCAACCACGGCTGTACGCATTTCATCGTTGGCCGCGATCATGCTGGCCCCGGCAATAACTCCAAGGGCGAAGATTTTTACGGCCCCTATGATGCGCAGGAATTGTTTCGCACGCATCAAGAGGAAATGGGCATCGAGATGGTCGATTTCAAACATATGGTTTGGGTCGAGGATCGCGCGCAATATGAGCCAGCCGATGAGATTGAAGAGGGCACGAAAGTTCTTAATATCTCTGGCACCGAGCTGCGCCGCCGCTTGGCCGAGGGGCTCGATATTCCTGAATGGTTCTCTTTCCCAGAAGTGGTGAAAGAATTGCGCAAAACCCGCCCACCGCGCAGCCAACAAGGCTTTACGGTATTCCTCACTGGCTTCTCCGGCTCGGGCAAATCGACGATTGCCAATGCGTTGATGGTCAAATTGATGGAAATGGGCGGCCGTCCGGTTACGCTTTTGGACGGCGATATCGTGCGTAAAAACCTCTCGTCAGAATTGGGCTTTTCCAAAGAGCACCGCGATCTGAATATTCGCCGCATCGGCTATGTCGCCTCTGAGATTACCAAAAACGGCGGCATCGCGATCTGTGCGCCCATTGCGCCTTATGCCACGACGCGGCGCGCGGTTCGTGAAGATATTGAGGCCTTTGGCGCCTTTATCGAGGTCCATGTTTCAACCTCGATCGAGGAATGCGAACGCCGCGATCGCAAAGGGCTTTATAAGCTTGCCCGCGAAGGTAAGATCAAGGAATTCACAGGGATTTCAGACCCTTATGATGTTCCTGAAACTCCAGAGCTGCGCCTTGAGACGGAGAATGTCGAAGTTGATAACTGCGCGCACCAGATCTTGCTCAAACTTGAATCGATGGGTTTGATTGCAGGCTAAGCCCTGACACCGAAATGCAAAAGGCCGCGCTCTATTGCGCGGCCTTTTTATTTTCAGCGGTCCTAATTACGACTTAAATCGCAATATCGTCCAGTGTCTTACCGCTATCCATTGCAGCGACAACCCAGCGCGGGCGAAGGCCCCGGCCAGACCAAGTTTGGCTCGCATCTTCTGGATTGCGATATTTCGGCGCAACTTTGGCTGTCTTTTTCTTTTTGCCTTTTGCCACTTTGACCTTTTTGGCAGGAGCTTTTTCAGCGCCCGCAATCTCGGCTAGAGAAAGACCATGCTTTTGGGCGACCGATTTAATCTCAGCCAGCGCAGCTTTCTTTAGTCGCTTTTCTTCAGCAACAATTGCCTTTTCAGCACGAACAACCAGTTTACGCAGTTCAGAGAGCGAAAGAGATTTGATATCCATAACTTCTGCCTTTTTATTTGCCACGTAGTTCTCACGTGGCATTTGTTTCAGTCATCTCACGGGAAAACTTAAAAACTTGTAAAAGGTAAGGGGAAATCTTTCGCATATTTCCACCTAATGCGCAATTCCCATGAAATTCCCTACGGCAGTTTCATATTATTTTGGCCGCCGCTTACTTATGTAAAATAAAACTGGCTTTAGCTGGCCCCAATTAATGAACCGAAACGGGCGCAAAATCGTGCTGCCGCGCAAGCAAAAACGCAAGGCCACGATTGCCAACAAGCGCAAGGCGCTGGCCTTCGGAGGAATGCACCGAATAGATTTTTTCGGCGCCCTCAGCGGCCTCTTGAACATCTTTGGGGAGGTCTGCGACTTTCACTGCACGCACATAAACAATGCGATCTTTAAGCTCGGGTAGAACTTCGTATTGCGTATCCATGGCGCTTACCTCCGATTAATTTTGATTTCTTGAACGACAGTATCAGGCACAGAGCGGATCAGCTCGATATGGAGCAATCCATTCTCGGTTTCCGCCCCGGCCACATCGACGCCTTCTGCCAAAACGAATGAGCGTTGGAATTGGCGCGCGGCGATCCCGCGATGCAGGAAAATGCGGGTTTTGTCGGCCTCGGATTGGCGGCCACGGATCACCAATTGGCGATCCTCCATGGTGATGGAAAGCTCGTCCTCGCCAAAGCCTGCAACGGCCAAGGTAATCCGAAAGGAATTCTCGCTTGTCTGTTCGATGTTATAGGGCGGGTAGCCGCCGACATCTGCCTTGGCCGTGCGTTCAACCAGCTGCTCGAGCTGATCAAAGCCAAGTAAAAAGGGGTGTGCCCCCAGCATCATTTTGGTCATCCGACGTCCTTTTCTTAAAGCAACGTGTATTTTGGCCCCGAATTTGGCAGCCGCTTAAAGAAATATGGGGGGCAATGCAGCGCCTTGCAAGGGGGCGCTTTGCGGGATTTTCTTGGCTCGACGCGCAAAATTGCGTAATTTGAACAAGCCCGTCGCGGGCCGACTCACTCAGGCGATTATCATGAACAAGTCTCAAAAAATGGATGCGCAGGAGGTTCTGCGCGTCAAACTAGAGGTTTTGCGCCATGAGCATCGCGATTTGGATGATGCGATCCATGCGCTTGAGCAAACCGGGCGCGCCGATATGCTGCGCCTACGCCGCCTTAAGAAGCAAAAGCTGCAACTCAAGGATCAGATCGCGCAGATCGAGGATAATCTTCTGCCCGATATTATTGCCTGAGAGGGCAATGGATTGCGCGCAATGGCCGGGTCGCTATAGTGCGCGCTTGATATAAGAAGGGCGCAGAATGGCTGGCGATAAATCGATAAAAGTTGGGATCATCATGGGCAGCCAATCGGATTGGCCTACTATGAGACTCGCGGCGGAAATTCTGGATGAATTGGGTGTGGCCTATGAGGCAAAGATCGTCTCGGCGCATCGCACCCCAGATCGGCTTTGGGATTACGGCAAGGGCGCGGTTGATCGCGGGCTTAGCGTGATCATTGCTGGCGCTGGTGGCGCGGCCCATTTGCCCGGCATGATGGCCTCAAAGACGCGCGTTCCGGTGATTGGCGTTCCGGTTCAGACGAAGGCGCTTTCGGGCGTTGATAGTCTTTATTCGATTGTGCAGATGCCCAAGGGCTTTCCTGTTGCCACGATGGCGATTGGTGCGGCCGGCGCGGCGAATGCGGGCCTGATGGCTGCGGGAATTTTGGCGATTTCTGATGCGGCTTTGGCTGAGCGGCTTGATGCGTGGCGCGCGGCCCTTTCGGCCTCGATCCCGGATGAACCTTTTGATGAGTAAGGATGCGGCAGCTCTGGCCCCCGGATCGGTCATTGGTATTTTGGGCGGTGGGCAATTGGGGCGGATGCTGTCGGTCGCGGCCTCTCGGCTTGGCTTTCGCACGCATATTTTTGAGCCCGGCGCTGAGCCGCCAGCGGCGGACGTTGCGCATCAAGTGACCACGGCAGAATACGGTGACGAGGCGGCTTTGCGCGCCTTTGCCGCATCGGTTGATGTGATCACTTATGAGTTTGAAAACATTCCAACTTCCGCGCTCGATCTGCTTGAGCCTCTGTGCGACATCCGCCCCGGGCGCGAAGCTTTGCGCATCTCGCAGGATCGCATGACCGAGAAGGATTTTCTTTCCGGTTTGGGGCTGAATGTCGCGCCCTATGCCAATGTTGAAACCGCCGCCGATTTGGAGCGCGCGATGGAAAGCATCGGCGCGCCGTCCATCCTAAAGACCCGCCGCATGGGCTATGATGGCAAGGGGCAGGCCCGCATAATGGCGGCGGATGAGGCGGCGAGCGCGCTTGCGGCGATGGCGGGTGCGCCTGCTGTACTTGAGGGATTTGTCGATTTCACCCATGAGGTTTCGGTGATTGGGGCGCGGGGTGCTGCGGGCGATATCGCTTGTTTTGATCCCGGGCAGAACGTTCACCGCAACGGTATTTTGCATTCCACCACCCTGCCCGCCAAGCTGACCTCTTCGCAACGTTCCGATGCTATTTTGATCGCAGCGCGGGTTTTGAACGCGCTTGAGTATGTTGGTGTGATGGGGGTTGAGCTGTTTGTGACGCCGAATGGGTTGATCGTGAATGAGATCGCGCCGCGGGTTCACAATTCGGGCCATTGGACACAGAACGGCTGTGCGATTGATCAATTCGAGCAGCATATTCGCGCCGTCGCCGGATGGCCCTTGGGCGATGGGAAGCGGCACGCCAATGTTGAGATGATCAACCTGATCGGGTCGGACGTTGAGCGCATTCCAGAATATGCGCGCGATGGCTCTGTGGCGATCCATCTTTACGGCAAGGCCGAGGCCAAGACCGGGCGCAAGATGGGGCATATCAACCGGATACTTGGGCCTGCAGGTTAGGCGATTATTTGCGCTGAAGGAGCCTGCGGCGCGAGTATTTTGACCAAGAAAAAGCTAGGGTTATTCTAGCTTTTCTTTTGGGGTTTCCGGGGCGGCGTGATCAAAGTGACCGGTTTTGAGGAAGGTGATCGTTTGGGCGATCACGTCCTCGTTGCGCATCATAAACGTATGGGTCGCGGGAAGGATGATGTGATCATTCATGCCGGTGATCTTGGTGGATTGAACCGCAACTTTGCCGTCGTCTGGCCCCTCGATAATTGCGCTATAGAGCGGGTTGAGCGAGCGATTGCCCGCGATCACGCCAAGCTCAAAACGGGCGGTGCCGATCGTATTGGGGGCACTTTGCGCTTCGGTTCCAAGCTGCAATCCTGCGGGGCCATTGATCCATTGAAACGGCGCAAGATCGCCGAAAGCATCGACAAGTTCGGAGCCGTGATTGGGCGGCCCGAGCATCACGACGCGGCCCATTTCAGGGGGGCGATGATCCGAGAGCCAAGCGCGCGCCAAGATGCCGCCCATTGAATGGGTGACGAAATTGATCTTTTGATCGCCACATGCGGCGACCGCGTCTGGGAGGGCAGATTGGATCAGCTCGTTGATTGAGAGTTTGGTCGAGGCATAGCCTTTGTTGACGACCTGATAGCCTTCGCTTTCAAGCGCGGTTGCCATGGGCTGCATTGAGCCGGGGCCGCGCGCGAGGCCGTGCAGCAGCACAACGCAATCGGCGGGCGCAGCGGTTGCGCCGAGCATGGTTATGGCGAGGCCCGCGATAAGGGCTTTGGGCAGTTTGTGTTTCATATTGGATAGATAGGCGGTGTTTGCGGGCATTGCGAGGGTGAGATGCTGATTTGTGTCGCTAGAGGCGGATTGATCAGAGCTTGCGCCTCTGTGTTGGGCATCGCAGGGTTTGGCTATGGATTTACCCAAGACATATTCGCCGCGCCTGGCTGTGCGGGCGCTGATCGTGAAGGACGCGCGATTGCTGCTGGTGAACGCCTATGCGCGCGGCTCTGATCTTTGGTGTGCGCCCGGTGGCGGGGTTGAGCGGGGGCAATCCTTGCCGGACAACTTGATCCGCGAAGTGCAGGAGGAAACCGGGCTTGAGATCGCCGTTGGGCCTTTGGCTATTGTGAGTGAGTTTCACGATCCCAGCGGGGATTTTCATCAGGTCGATCTGTTTTATCATGCGCAGATCATGGCAGGCGCCTTGGCCGAAAATTGGCGCGATCCGGAAGGGATTGTCCATCAGCGGCGCTTCTTTAGCGAAGGCGACTTGGCGCAGCTTCGAGTGAAGCCGGATGCGCTTGCTCGGGCGGCTTTTGGGCCGCGCGGGGCGGTGATTTATGACCCGTTAGAGCCGATCCAAAAGCCCTAGGATCAAAAGAAAAGGGGCCGCGAAAACCGCAGCCCCAATCCAAATTTTAGCCGGTTGGCTGGCTTACATCATGCCGCCCATGCCGCCCATGCCACCCATATCAGGCATGCCGCCGCCAGCTGCGCCAGCAGGCTCAGGCTTGTCAGCGATCATGCACTCTGTGGTGATCAGCAGGCCAGAGATCGAGGCCGCATCTTCGAGCGCTGTGCGTGTAACTTTAACCGGGTCAATCACGCCGAATTTGAACATGTCGCCATATTCTTCGGTTTGTGCGTTGAAGCCAAAGTTAACATCGTTGGACTCGCGCACTTTGCCCGCAACAACAGCGCCATCGACGCCAGCGTTTTCAGCAATTTGACGCAGAGGTGCTTCGAGCGCACGGCGCACGATGGCAATACCAGCGTCTTGATCGGAGTTCGCGCCTTTGAGGCCTTCAAGCTTTTTGCCAGCTTGAACCAGAGCAACACCACCACCAACGATAACGCCTTCTTGCACCGCAGCGCGGGTTGCATTCAGAGCATCATCAACGCGGTCTTTGCGCTCTTTCACTTCGATTTCAGTCATGCCGCCAACGCGGATAACAGCAACACCGCCAGCCAGTTTGGCCACGCGCTCTTGCAGTTTTTCACGATCGTAATCGGAAGTTGTTTCTTCGATCTGTGTGCGGATCTGAGCAACGCGTGCTTCGATCTCTTTCTTATCGCCATGACCATCAACGATTGTTGTTTCGTCTTTGGTGATTTTGATTGTCTTGGCCGAACCGAGCATGTCCATAGTCACGGACTCAAGCTTCATGCCGAGATCTTCAGAGATAACTTGGCCGCCTGTGAGGATCGCAAGATCTTGCAACATGGCTTTGCGGCGGTCGCCGAAGCCTGGTGCTTTCACAGCTGCGATTTTGAGGCCGCCGCGCAGTTTGTTCACAACCAGAGTTGCAAGCGCTTCGCCTTCAACATCTTCCGCGATGATGAGAAGAGGCTTTTGCGATTGGATCACAGCTTCGAGAAGCGGAACCATTGGCTGAAGCGAAGAGAGCTTTTTCTCGTGCAGCAAAACAAGGCAATCGTCGAGCTCGGCGATCATTTTGTCTGCGTTTGTTACGAAATAGGGGCTCAGGTAGCCGCGGTCGAACTGCATGCCTTCAACAACGGTTGTCTCTGTTTCGAGGCCTTTGTTTTCCTCAACAGTGATCACGCCTTCATTGCCAACTTTTTGCATCGCATCCGCGATTTGACGGCCGATTTCAGCTTCGCCATTGGCAGAGATCGTGCCAACTTGCGCAACTTCGTCGCTATCCGCAACAGGGCGCGCCGCCGCTTTCATCGCTGCAACAACTGTTGCAACAGCTGTGTCGATGCCGCGCTTGAGATCCATTGGGTTCATGCCAGCCGCAACAGATTTGAGACCTTCGCGCACGATCGCTTGTGCAAGAACAGTCGCTGTTGTTGTGCCGTCGCCAGCTTCGTCATTGGTGCGCGAGGCCACTTCTTTGACCATTTGCGCGCCCATGTTTTCGAACTTGTCTTCAAGATCGATCTCTTTGGCAACTGTCACACCATCTTTGGTGATCCGTGGCGCGCCGAAGGATTTTTCAATCACAACGTTGCGGCCCTTTGGACCGAGGGTAACTTTTACCGCATCGGCCAAAACGTTAACGCCGCGCAGCATACGATTGCGGGCGTCGGTTCCAAACTTGACTTCTTTCGCCATTTGTTTGCTCCTAATTTAAGGTGTCAGGGGATAGCTCAGGCGATAATGCCGAGGATATCGCTCTCTTTCATGATCAGCAGCTCTTCACCATCAAGGGTGATTTCAGTGCCGGACCATTTGCCGAACAGGATCTTATCGCCAGCTTTAACGCTTGGCGCGATCAGTTCGCCGGAATCTTTGCGTGCACCTTCGCCGACGGCGATGATTTCGCCTTCTGCGGGCTTTTCTTTAGCGTTGTCTGGAATGATAAGACCACCCTTGGTCTTTTCTTCGCCTTCAACGCGGCGAACGACTACACGGTCATGCAGTGGAGTAAATGCCATCTCTGAACGCTCCTTGGCTCGAGGTTTCTAATTCGGTGTTAGCACTCACTAGGTGCGAGTGATAACGAAACGGAAATAGGGGGGTGTGAGGGATGAGTCAACCGCTGGCGATGCACAAATCTGCATCCCTTAATGACAATCTGAATGAGGTGGTGCGCGACGCCGCTAAATCGGCAATTTTGCGCCACAGCGCCGCAGCCCCTTGCCTGCCCCTTCGCAAAGGGTGACACCCCTGCCAAAGCTACCTATAAGAGCCGCAAAATTGACCCTAAGATCGGACGCATTCACATGACAATTCAAGTTTTCGGCCACAAATCCCCCGACACTGATAGCACCGGCTCGCCGCTGATCTGGGCGTGGTATCTTTCCGAGGTGCGCGGCACACCCGCCGTTGCCAAGCTTTTGGGCGAACCCAACACCGAGGCCGCCTTTGTTTTGAAACGTTGGGGCTTTGAGCGGCCTGAGATTATCGCGGATGTGGCCGCGGGCGATAAAGTTGTGATTGTGGATACGAACAATCCCGCCGAGCTGCCCGCTTCGATCAACAGCGCCGATATCATCCAGATCATCGATCACCACAAGCTGACAGGCGGCCTTGAAACAAGCGGCCCGATTGATATCACCATCAAGCCCTTGGCCTGCACCGCGACGATCATGCACAATCTGATGGGCGAAAACGCCGCCAAAATGCCCGAGAATATCAAAGGCGCGATGCTCTCATGCATCCTGTCCGATACGCTTGAGTTCCGCTCGCCCACAACGACCCCCCAAGATCGCAAACTGGCCGAAGAACTGGCCGCTGATCTGGGCGTTGAGGTTTCAGCCTATGCCGCCGAGCTGTTTGAAGCAAAATCCGATGTTTCGGCGTTCTCGGATGCTGAGCTTTTGCGGATGGATTCAAAAGAATACCCCATTGAAGGCACGAAATTCCGCGTCTCCGTGCTTGAGACAACCGCGCCTAAAATCATTCTCGATCGCCAAGCCTCAATCATGGCCTCGATGGCGGGCGTCGCGAAGGAAGACGGTGTTGATCAGGTGCTGTTGTTCGTCATTGATATCCTCAATGAAGAGGCAACTTTGTTTGTACCAAACGATCTGGTGAAATCGCTGGCTGAGAAAAGCTTTGGCGTTTCCGTGTCGGGCGACAAGGTTGTTCTGCCCGGTGTGATGAGCCGTAAAAAGCAAATCATTCCAGCGCTTAAGCTGTAATCGACGCCTTAAAACAAATCTGCCGGAGAGAAACGCATGACACAGCTCATTCGCACGCTTAGTGAAGTTTCCGGCAGGTATGACGCGCTTTTCGTCGATCTTTGGGGCTGTGTTCATAACGGCGTCACGGCCTATCCGGATGCCTGCGCGGCCCTTGAAGCCTATCGCAAAAGCAGCGGCGGCAAGGTGATCTTGGTCACCAATTCGCCCCGCCCGCGCGCCCAAGTGGCCGAGCAGATCGCGCAATTCGGCGTGCCGGATGCGGCCTGGGACGATATCGCGACCTCAGGCGATTCTGCGCGCGCGGCGATGTTTGAAGGCATCGTCGGCGAGAAGGTCTATCATATCGGAACCCCGGATGAGGGCGCGTTTTTCGAGCCGCTCAAATTGCTCAACAGCCCTGCAAATATTACCCGCGTTCCGCTGGCCGAGGCCGAGGGGATCGTTTGCACCGGGCCGTTTGACAGCCTTGCCGACCCATCCGTGAACCGCGCGGATTTTCTCTTTGCCAAGGCGCGCGGGCTCAAGCTGCTTTGCGCCAATCCCGATATCATCGTGGATCGCGGCGAGCAGCGCGAATTTTGCGCCGGTGCGCTGGCCGCGCTCTATACGGAAATGGGCGGCGAGAGCCTTTATTTCGGCAAACCACACCCGCCGATCTATGATTTGGCGCGCCGCCGTTTGGCCGTTTTGGACACGGTGCCGGATGATGCGATCCTTTGCATTGGCGATGGCATCCATACGGATATTCAGGGCGGCATCGGTGAAGGATTGGACACGCTTTTCATCACCGGCGGACTTGCAGCGGCCGAATTTGGCGATGATCCGGACGCGCCAGATGCGCAGATGCTCGATGATTGGCTGAAAAATCAGCAGCTTAGCCCGACAGCGGCGATCTCTTTCCTGCGCTAGCGCCCAAATATCGAGTAAGCAACAAGATTGCGCATTGAAGTTGCGCTACGTTCTTTTGTTGCGCTTTAAGTTTGCCATGCGGCGGGCTGCGCGCTATGCTGCACTGCAACATGACACAGGATTCGGATCATATGCTTGATAATCTGCCCCGCGGGACAATCTGTATCGAAGATATTGAAATCGGCATGAAGCGGCATCTGCGCAAGCTTATCACCGACGAAGATATCGAGATGTTTGCCAAAGTCTCGACAGATCATAATCCTGTGCACCTTGATGATGCCTATGCGCAAGACACGATTTTTGAAGGCCGTATCGCGCATGGGATGCTCACGGCGGGCCTGATTTCGGCGGTGATTGGCGAGCAGCTTCCCGGCCATGGCACTGTCTATATGGGCCAGACGCTAAAGTTCCTCGCGCCTGTGCGCCCGGGCGATATGGTTTATGCTGAGGTGGCAGTGGCTGCGATTGATCACTCAAAGCGCCGCGTTACTCTTGATTGTCATTGCTCCGTGGGCGATACGGTTGTGCTGAAAGGCGAGGCGCTTGTTTTGGCGCCAAGCCGCAAGTTTGACTGATTGATGCGGGGCTGTCCCTCGCGGGGGACGGATGCAAATATTCCAAACATGGCAAGGGGTTCCTGCGCATGGGGCGAGTGCGGCCATCGGGAATTTCGATGGGGTGCATTTGGGCCATCAGGCGGTTCTTGATCTTGCGCGCAAGCACGGCCCGCTTGGGGTTGTGACGTTTGAGCCCCATCCCCGCCAGTTCTTTGCCCCCGATGCCCCGCCATTTCGGCTGATGAATGCCGAGGCCAAGCGCAACCGTTTGGAAAAGCTTGGCGTGGAATTCCTTTATGAGCTTGGCTTTGATGGCGCGCTTGCAGGGCTGAGCCCGCGCGAATTTGCGCGTGATGTTTTGGCCAAGGGCTTGGGGCTTTCGCATGTTGTTGTTGGGGCGGATTTCTTCTTTGGCAAGAAGCGCGCGGGCAATGCAGAAATGCTGCGCGACTTTGGCAAAGAGTTCGGTTTTGGCGTCACCATCGCAGAGCTGGTTGAAACCGACAGCCGCGAGATTTCATCGACCAACATTCGCAATGCTCTGAGCGCCGGCGATCCGCGCGAAGCGGCGGCGATGCTGGGCCATTGGCACCGCATTGAAGGCGAAGTGATCCACGGCGAAAAGCGCGGGCGCGAGCTTGGCTTTCCGACCGCCAATATGTCGATCACCGATCTGCACCCGCCAAAGTTTGGCATTTATGCCGTGAAGGTCGATGTTTTGAGCGGGCCGCATAAGGGCTCTTATGATGGCGCGGGTTCGATCGGTGTTCGGCCGATGTTTGGCGAGAATACCCCCAATCTTGAGAGCTATCTGTTTGATTTTGATGGTGATCTTTACGGCGCGCATCTTTCAGTGGCGCTTGTAGAATACCTGCGCGGCGAAGAGAAATTTGATGGGCTGGATGCGTTGATCGCTCAGATGGATGCCGATTGCGCCCAAGCGCGCGGTATTCTCGCGGATGTCTAAGGCCCCGCCCATTCGCCCACGGTTTTGGGAAAAACAGACCATGGGGCAGATGAATTCTGCGGAATGGGAAGCGCTGTGCGATGGTTGCGGCAAGTGCTGCCTCAATAAGCTTGAGGATCCAGATACCGGCGAAGTCGCTTTGACGCGGGTTGCTTGCAAGCTTTTGGATGATCAAAGCTGCCGCTGTTCGCAATATGATATTCGCCGCCAAATCGTTCCTGAGTGCATCGTTTTGAGCCCCGGAACGATTGCCGATCACGCGTATTGGATGCCGCAAACCTGCGCTTATCGGCTTGTTTATGAGGGCAAGCCCCTTCCCGGCTGGCATCCGCTGATCAGTGGTGACCCCAATAGCGTTCATGCGGCTGGGGTTTCGGTTCAGGGGATGACCGTGCCGGAATTTGAGCTGCTCGAGGATGAGTGGGAAGAGCACATCATCGAGGAACCGCTCGGGGAATAGGCGCGGCCCCGTATGGCCCCCTGCCCTAGAGCTTGCCGCTAAGATGCGCGTCCAGATCCTCAAGGCGATCTTGGCCCCAGAAGCGCTCATCATCCTCGGTAATATAGAACGGTGCGCCAAAGACGCCGCGCCGCTTGGCCTCTTCAAAATTGCGCGCATAGGTGTCGGCGCCGCTGAGCATGCCGCTATCGGCGAGCTTGGGATCAAAGCCTGCGGCCTCAAGCAATTCGCGGATCAAATCGTCTTGGGCTGCGTCGCGCTCTTCGGCCCAACAGGCGCGCATGACGCTATGCACAAGCGCGCCGAGATCGCCGCCGCCCGCTTCTTGCGCGGCAATGATTGCATAGGCGGAGGGCGCCGGATTGGTCGGGAAAAACGCAGGCTTGAGATTTAGCGGAAGGCCGGTTTTGGCCGATTGGCGGCGCAATTCTTGGGTGCGGTATTCAAGGCGCGAGATGTGGCGTTGGGGCACCGGCGTTCCGCCCGTTTCGGGGAAAAGCGCGATCAGATCGACGGGTTTGTAGGTGATGGTCGCCCCGTGACGGGCGGCGATTTCTTCAAGGCGTGTACCGGCGAGATAGGAATAGGGGGAGATCGTTGCAAAAAAGTAGTCGATATTGGGCATTTGAAGGCCTCCTGTGCGCGGTCTAGGTTTGTGCGAAGCGTAGCGGGGTGATAAGTCCTGCGCAATGCTCCGAATCCGCCAAGCAAGGACAGCTGCCATGCGCAATATTACCGAACCCAAACTGATCTCCGGCAATTCCAACCGGCCCTTGGCAGAAGCGATATCACGCCGCATGTCGATGCACCGCGGAATGTCTGTCAATTTGGTCGATGCGCGGGTCGAGCGATTTAACGACCAAGAGATTTTCGTTGAGGTTTTTGAGAATGTGCGCGGCGAGGATATGTTTATCATCCAGCCGACATCAAACCCGGCGAATGATAATCTGATGGAGCTGTTGATTATCTCTGATGCGCTGCGCCGCTCTTCTGCGGCCCGTATCACCGCCGTGATCCCCTATTTCGGCTATGCCCGCCAAGATCGCCGCACCAAGGCGCGCACGCCCATTACGGCCAAGCTCGTGGCCAATATGATGGTTGAAGCGGGTATTGAGCGGGTGCTCACAATGGATTTGCACGCAACGCAAATTCAGGGCTTTTTCGATATTCCGGTGGACAATCTTTATGCCTCCCCTGTGTTCGCGCTTGATATTGAGCACCATTTCAAGGGCCAAATGGATGATATTATGATCATCTCGCCTGATGTTGGCGGCGTGGCGCGGGCGCGCGAATTGGCCAAACGGATCAATGCGCCGCTTGCGATTGTTGATAAGCGGCGCGAGAAGGCCGGCGAGATCGCGGAGATGATCGTTATCGGGAATGTCACTGGCAAGAAGTGCATTATCGTCGACGATATTTGCGACACAGCCGGGACGCTTTGTAAGGCGGCCGAAATTCTGATGGAAGCGGGCGCGAGCGAAGTACATTCCTATATCACGCACGGGGTTCTGTCAGGGCCCGCCGTTGAGCGCGTAACCAATTCGGTGATGAAATCTTTGGTGATTACGGATTCAATTCAGGCCACGGATGCAGTGAAAGATTGTCCAAACATCCGCATCGTGCCCACAGCGCCGATGTTTGCCCAAGCAATGCTCAATATCTGGAATGGCACGAGCGTCTCGTCGCTGTTTGACACCCAGACATTGGGGCCGATCTATGAAGGCATGTACGCGCCGAGCTAAGGCGCTGAGGTCGCCTTTTGGGGGCCTCGCGGTTAGATCGAGCGGCGGCAGGGCGGCTTACTGGCGGCGCGTTCTGGCGCTAGTAGAGATCCCACTGCTCTTCATCTTTGAGCTCACCAAAGGCAATCCAATCGGTGCGCACGCGCGCAACGCGGGTATCGCCCCATGTGCGAAACACGATGAGAAAGCCCTCTTCGTTGATCATTTCGGCCGTAAGATCAGCGCGCTGATTGGTCTTTTGATCCATATCCCACATCGACATGCTGACTTGCACCGATGGCGGGGTCGCGAATGGTTCGGAAAATTCGACAATCTGGCGCAGCTCGCGCGGGCCTGTGCCCGTCCACATAGCGCCGCCATCCTGAAAATCAGAGAACAGCTGGATTGAGCCTTGATCGACGCCAATAAGTTGGCTGCGTAGTTTCTTCATTGGTCGATACAAGCTCCGGTGGTCTGCCGGTCCCTAGGATGCAACAGATGCGCGCATAAGAAAAGGGGCCCCAGTTTCCCGGAGCCCCAATATTTTGATTTTATTCAGATCACGCTGTTGGCGTATTGGCTTCAAGCCCGATGTGGCCACCCACAGCGACCATATCTGCCAGAAGCTTGGCCGCAGCATCTGCCACGTCCGGATGCGCTTCTTTATGGGCGCTATGAGCCGCAGCGACCAACTCATCGAGGATCGCTTGATTGACTTCATTGCGCGGCAAGGCCCGCTCGGCCAGGATCGAAATCCCGGCTGAGGAGATTTCCGCGAACCCGCCCGTTACAACGTATTCGTCCGTGCCCGCATCCGTGATCACTTTCAAAACGCCGGGGCGCAGTGTTGTGATCAATGGCGCGTGATCTGCCATTGCTGTCAGATCGCCTTCGGCACCCGGAATTTGCACTTCGCGCGCCATTGCAGAGGCAAGCTTGCGCTCGGGCGAGACGAGATCGAACTGGATCGTATCGGCCATGATGGGCCTCCTTAAAGTTCTGGCTTAGGCCGCGTCGGCTGACATTTTCTCAGCTTTTGCGATCACTTCTTCGATGCCACCAACCATATAGAACGCGCCTTCTGGGAGGTGATCGTATTCACCAGCCACAACAGCTTTGAACGATTGGATGGTTTCTTCGAGAGGAACCTGTTTGCCATCTGCGCCAGTAAATACTTTCGCAACGTCAAAGGGTTGCGACAAGAAGCGCTCGATTTTACGCGCGCGGGCCACAGCCAGTTTATCGTCTTCAGAAAGCTCGTCCATGCCCAGAATAGCAATGATATCTTGCAGCGATTTGTAGCGCTGAAGGATTTGCTGAACGTCTGTCGCCACTTTGTAGTGCTCTTCGCCGATGATCAAAGGATCAAGCAGACGCGAGGTTGAACCAAGTGGGTCAACAGCTGGGTAGATGCCTTTTTCCGAAATCGCACGATCGAGAACCGTTGTCGCATCAAGGTGCGCAAAGGATGTCGCTGGTGCAGGGTCAGTAAGGTCATCCGCAGGAACGTAAACGGCTTGAACAGAGGTAATCGAACCCGATTTTGTCGAGGAGATACGCTCTTGCATCGCGCCCATGTCGGTTGCCAGTGTTGGCTGATAGCCCACAGCAGACGGGATACGGCCAAGAAGCGCCGAAACCTCGGAACCAGCTTGGGTAAAGCGGAAGATGTTGTCCACGAAGAACAGAACATCCGAACCCGTATCATCGCGGAACTGCTCAGCGATTGTCAGGCCCGAAAGCGCGATACGCATACGCGCACCGGGAGGCTCGTTCATTTGGCCGTAAACCAGCGCAATTTTCGATTCTTCGAGGTTATCAGGAACGATAACGCCAGATTCGATCATCTCGTGGTAAAGGTCATTGCCTTCACGTGTCCGCTCACCAACGCCCGCGAAAACAGATACACCGGAGTGCACTTTCGCGATGTTGTTGATCAATTCCATGATCAAAACGGTTTTACCAACACCCGCACCACCGAAGAGGCCGATTTTGCCGCCTTTGGTGTATGGCGCGAGAAGGTCGATAACCTTGATGCCTGTTTCGAGGATAACAGTCTCTGTGGACTGCTCCGCGAAGGAAGGCGCATCGCCGTGAATGGCGCGGCGCTCTTTGGTTTTTACAGGGCCCTTTTCATCAACAGGATCGCCTGTGACGTTAAGGATACGGCCCAGTGTCGCTGTGCCCACAGGAACCGAGATCGGTGCGCCTGTGTCTGTTACGCCTGCGCCGCGAACAAGACCTTCGGTCCCGTCCATCGCAATGGTGCGCACTGTGTTCTCGCCGAGGTGCTGAGCAACCTCAAGAACAAGGCGTTTGCCATTGTTTGTCGTTTCCAGAGCGTTCAGAATTTCGGGAAGTGCATCCTCGAACTGAACGTCCACAACGGCGCCAATCACCTGCGTGACTTTGCCTTTTGCTTGTGCCATTTCGTTTCTCCGGTTCAATTTTAGAGCGCTTCAGCGCCCGAAATGATTTCGATAAGCTCGTTCGTGATCGCAGCCTGACGCGAGCGGTTATACTGGATGGTCAATTTGTCGATCATATCGCCCGCATTGCGCGTCGCGTTATCCATCGCTGACATCCGTGCGCCCTGTTCGGACGCAGCATTTTCCAGCAAAGCGCTGAAGATTTGGGTCGCAACCCCGCGTGGCAGCAAATCGGCCAGAATGGCTTCTTCGCTGGGCTCGTAATCATACAACGTCGAGGCGCCTGCCTCTTCGGTGGCTTCATACGCTGCCGGGATGATTTGCTGCACTGTCGGGATCTGTGTGACGACGTTGACGAACTTCGCATAGAAGATCGTGGCAACATCGAATTCACCAGCATCAAAGCGGCTCAGAACATCTGTGGCGATGCTTTGCGCATTGGCATAACCAAGGCGTTTCACGTCGCTCAGATCCACGTGGGCAACAAAATGCGCGCCAAAATCGCGACGAAGCGCATCGCGGCCTTTTTTGCCCACAGTGATGATCTTCACCGTTTTGCCCGCTGCGAGAAGCTCTGTTGCCTTCAGTCGCGCTTGTTTGGCGATGTTGGCATTGAAGCCGCCGCAAAGGCCGCGCTCTGATGTCATGACGACAAGCAGTTGCACGTTATCCGCGCCCGTCCCGGCCAAAAGCCGAGGCGCGCTATCGGAGGTGCCGACAGAAGCCGCCAGCCCGCCGAGCACCGCATTGAAGCGCTCGGAGTAAGGCCGGGAAGCTTCTGCAGCTTCTTGCGCGCGGCGAAGTTTCGCCGCGGCAACCATTTGCATGGCTTTCGTGATCTTGCGGGTCGATTTGACCGACGAGATCCGATTTTTAAGGTCTTTGAGATTGGCCATAGGCTTTTCTCTCCTTAAGCGAAGTCAGCGGCGAATTCGTCGAGCGCAGCTTTGATCTTATCTTCGGCATCACCTTTGATCTTGGGATCTTCATCAGTGATGAATTTCAGCAGATCGGCGTGTTTGCCGCGAAGATGCGCCAGAAGACCGGCTTCAAAACGACCAACATCTTTGACAGCGATTTTATCGAGGTAGCCTTTGGTCCCCGCATAGATCACGCAAACGATTTCAGCGTTTGTGAGCGGCGAATACTGGGGCTGCTTCATCAGCTCGGTGAGGCGTGCACCACGGTTCAGCAATTGCTGTGTGGCGGCATCCAGATCGGAGCCGAACTGCGCGAACGCAGCCATTTCGCGATACTGAGCAAGCTCGAGTTTCACTGGGCCAGCGACCGATTTCATCGAGTTTGTTTGCGCCGAAGAACCAACGCGCGAAACCGAAAGACCGGTGTTCACAGCAGGACGGATGCCTTGGTAGAACAGTTCGGTTTCAAGGAAGATCTGACCATCGGTGATCGAAATCACGTTTGTCGGAATAAACGCCGAAACGTCGCCGCCTTGAGTTTCAATGATCGGCAGCGCTGTAAGCGAGCCTGAGCCATAGTCTTCGTTGAGCTTTGAAGAGCGCTCAAGAAGTCTGGAGTGAAGGTAGAAAACATCGCCAGGATAAGCTTCGCGCCCTGGAGGACGGCGCAGAAGAAGCGACATTTGGCGATAGGACACAGCCTGCTTGGAGAGATCATCATAGATGATCAAAGCGTGGCGGCCATTGTCGCGGAAGAATTCGGCCATCGCCGTCGCCGCGTAAGGAGCGAGGAACTGCATTGGCGCAGGATCAGAAGCCGTCGCTGCAACAACGATCGAATATTCAATCGCGCCGCTCTCTTCGAGCTTTTTCACCAGCTGAGCAACAGTCGAGCGCTTCTGCCCGATCGCTACATAGATGCAATAGAGCTTTTTGCTCTCATCATCGCCAGCGGCTTCGTTGTAGGATTTCTGGTTCAGGATCGTATCGAGTGCGATCGCTGTTTTCCCTGTTTGGCGGTCACCAATGATCAATTCGCGCTGGCCGCGGCCAACAGGGATCATCGCATCAACCGATTTGAGGCCAGTTGCCATTGGCTCGTGAACCGATTTGCGCGGGATAATGCCCGGCGCTTTACTATCGGCTACGCGGCGCTCAGAGGCTTTGATTTCGCCTTTGCCATCGATTGGGTTGCCCAAGCCATCAACAACGCGGCCCAAGAGCCCGTCGCCTGCTGGAACGTCCACGATGGAGTTGGTGCGCTTAACAACGTCACCTTCTTTGATGTCACGGTCAGAGCCGAAGATAACAACACCAACGTTGTCGACTTCGAGGTTGAGTGCCATGCCGCGGATGCCGCCTGGAAACTCGACCATCTCACCGGCCTGAACGTTATCAAGTCCGTGAACGCGTGCGATACCATCGCCAACGCTTAGAACACGGCCAACTTCGGCAACTTCTGCCTCTTGGCCAAAGTTTTTGATCTGCTCTTTAAGGATTGCAGAAATTTCGGCTGCCTGGATTCCCATTATCCGACCTCTTTCATTGAATTCTGGAGGTTGCTGAGTTTCGAGCGGATCGAAGTATCGATCATGCGCGAACCCATCTTAACGATTAGGCCGCCGATGAGAGTATCATCAACAGCCATATTGATTTTTACATCCTTGCCGATTTGCTCTTTGAGCGTTTTGGCAAGCTTGTCTTGTTGAACCTTTGTCAGCGCTTTTGCAGCGGTCACATCGGCGGTTACTTCGCCCTTCTCTTCAGCGATCATTTCGCGCAGCACAGCAATCAGCTGGGGCAGCACGAACAAGCGGCGCTTAGAGGCCATCAGGCGCAGCGCATTGCCGACCATTGGCGAAAGTTTCATTTTCTTAGCAAGCGCATCAAGCGCTCCGCCCTGCTCATCGCGCGTGTACAGCGGCGAAGAGATCAGATCAGCGAAATCGGCGCTCTCTTTGAGCGCAGCATCAAGAGCGTCGATATCGCTCTCAATAGCCTTCAATTTCTTGCCTTCTTTAGCCAATTCAAAAACGGCTATGGCATAGCGCGCGGCGATGCCTTTTGAGATCGAAGCTGGTTCGGACACGTCCACCCTTCCGAGGTCTTGGCCTGTCCACACGGGCTGTGCGACGCAGGCAACCAAAGATACACGCCAAACTTCGGCATGCAGCAAAATCGGCTGTGGTCTAGCAGAGGTAATTCAACCCCGCAACCGCCTTGGCTCTGTTTTGCGTGATCCTCCTTTAAGGCTCATTGCCTTTGATTTGAAGGGTATGGCGCAAAGTTCAGGGAAGGTGCGACCGTTTGGCCCTAATTTCTTTGAAGAATTTTCTTCCTATTTTTTGTGTGAAGCTGTGAATCGGCGATGAATCACTCAGGTCCGGGCAAACTGCGCTGCGAATCTTTTGCAAAGTTGCCGTTACGGCCACTTGCCTGCGGGCGCGCAATCGGGCCTCTCCGCCGTCGCGCAATCGGGCTTTGCTTTTGGTGCTTATACTGGCTTCGCCTCGGGGACGGCGACCCCGCCCAAAACCCGGCGCGGTTTGCGAACGGCTTCGGGGCTTCCGGTTCCGGTATGGGCATAGACCTGTTTGCTTGCCTCAACGATCAAAACGCCCCCCGCCATCACCGGCAGCTTGCGCCCGATCTTTTCCCACATCGGCCCTGAGCGCAGCCAAAAGCGGCGATGCGAGGGCGGCTGATAGAGCGCGGCCAGATGGCGCTCGGGGACGAATTTGTGTTTCTTCAGCTGCGCCTCAAGCTGGCCAAGACTATAGGGGCGACCAAAGCCAAAGGGGGTTCCGTCGCCGCGCGACCAAAGCCCGGCGCGATTTGGCACAATAAAGAGGATCTTGCCGCCCGGCCCCAAGACCCGCCACGCCTCGTCCAGAACATTGGCCGGGTTTTCGCTTGTCTCCAGCCCGTGCATCACGATCATCTTGTCGACAAAGCCGGTTTGCAGCGGCCAAAGCGTTTCTTCGCAGAGCACCGAGACATTGGGCATGCCCGCCGGCCAAGGCATTACGCCCTGCTGGCCCGGCATCAGGCTGATCACTCGGCGCGCCTCGCCCAAATAAGGGCGCAGCAGCGGCGCGGCAAAGCCAAAGCCGGCCATGGTTTGGCCCTGCGCCTCGGGCCACAAATTGCGCACCGCTTCGCGCACAGATCGCTGCGCCGCGCGGCCAAGCCCGGTTCGGTAGTAAAAGTTTCTGAGGTCAACCACGTCGAGGTGCATTGCAATCTTGATCTTTGATGGCCAGTCTTAGGGCAACAATACTCATGGACACCTAAAACACCATGCCCCTTGATACGCCCGCCAATAGCCCGCTTGAAATTGTCACTGTTGCCTGCCTGTCAGACAATTACGATTTCTTGATCCATGATCCGGTTTCGGGCGCGACGGCGGTTGTTGATGTGGCCGATGCCGCCCCGATTGAGGCCGAGCTGGCGCGCCGCGGCTGGCAGCTTTCCGAAATCTGGCTGACCCATCACCACTGGGATCATATCGACGGCGCAGAGCCCCTGCGCACCGCCACAGGCGCCAAGATCACCGGGGCCGCAGCCGACGCCCATCGCCTTCCTGCGCTTGATCGCGTGGTTCAGCCCGGTGAGGCCTTCGAATTTGGCGGCAGTTTGGTCGAAATCATCGATGTCCCGGGCCACACAATCGGCCATGTCGCCTTTCACATCCCGTCGGCGCATGCGCTTTTCTCGGCAGATAGCCTTATGGCGCTTGGCTGTGGGCGGCTGTTTGAGGGCACGCCTGCGCAGATGTTTGAATCCATGGCCGCGCTGGCCAAGCTTCCTGACGAAACAATCCTCTATTCGGGTCATGAATATACCGCGAGCAACGCAAAATTTGCGCTGACTATTGAACCGGCCAACCAAGAGCTTATCTCAAGAGCTGAAACGATTTTCAAAGCGCGCGCAGATGATCAGCCCACCGTTCCTTCGCTTTTGCGCGATGAAAAAGCCACCAACCCGTTTTTGCGGGCGCATTTGGAAAGCGTAAAAACCGCTCTTGATATGACGCATGCCAGCGATCTTGAGGTTTTTACCGAAATACGCCGCCGCAAGGATAATTTCTAAAATGATGGAAACGCCCATCAAAACCGCGACTTATCTGCATGTTTTTCGCGCCATCTGCGAAAAGTGAGCAAAATTGAAGAAAAAACTCTTGAAGCCGGACGATTTCAATCGAACTTTAAGAGTATGAGGCCACGATCGGAAAAGGGCCGCTTTGTCCTCTCCCGATCCAGATCCAAGGAGCGCTGTTAACGTGCCATCATTTTCCAACTCTCTCGAACAAGCCATTCATTCTGCGCTGGCCATTGCCAATGCGCGCCGTCACGAGCTGGCAACGCTTGAGCATCTCCTGCTCGCGTTGATCGACGAGACGGATGCCGCAAAGGTTATGAAAGCCTGTAGCGTTGATCTGGATGAGCTTCGCGTAACACTGGTGGAATTCATCGAGGATGAGCTTTCCACATTGGTGACAAATATCGAGGGCTCCGAAGCGGTGCCCACGGCGGCTTTTCAGCGCGTGATCCAACGCGCGGCGATCCATGTTCAATCCTCTGGGCGTACCGAAGTGACCGGCGCCAATGTTTTGGTCGCGATCTTTGCAGAGCGTGAAAGCAACGCGGCCTTCTTCTTGCAAGAGCAAGAAATGACCCGCTATGACGCGGTAAATTTCATCGCCCATGGCGTGGCCAAGGACGAAAGCTTTGGCGAGCCGCGCTCGGTTCAAGGCTCTCCTGAAATGGAAGATGAGCTTGGCGGAGATGCCGAGTTTAAAGCCGAAGAAAAAGAGAGCGCATTGGCGAAATACTGCGTCGATCTCAATGCGAAATCCGCCAAGGGCGATATCGATCCGCTGATCGGGCGCGAAGCCGAGGTTGAGCGCTGCATTCAAGTGCTTTGCCGTCGTCGCAAGAATAACCCGCTATTGGTGGGCGATCCCGGCGTTGGCAAAACGGCGATTGCCGAAGGCTTGGCGCGCAAGATCGTTCAGGGCGAAATCCCCGAAGTTCTGTCCAAAGCCACGATTTATTCGCTTGATATGGGCGCGCTTTTGGCCGGGACCCGCTATCGCGGCGATTTCGAAGAGCGCCTGAAAGCTGTGATGACAGAGCTTGAAGATCATCCGGATGCGGTTCTCTTCATTGACGAAATCCATACTGTGATCGGCGCTGGCGCGACCTCTGGCGGCGCAATGGATGCCTCCAACCTTTTGAAGCCTGCGCTTCAGGGCGGCAAACTGCGCTGCATGGGCTCAACAACCTATAAAGAATTCCGCCAGCATTTTGAGAAAGACCGGGCCCTTGCGCGGCGTTTCCAAAAGATCGATGTGGCCGAGCCCTCTGTTGAAGACACCGTGAAAATCCTCAAGGGCCTCAAGCCCTATTTTGAGGAACATCACGCGATCAAATACACCGCAGATGCGATCAAATCGGCCGTTGAGCTTTCAGCGCGCTATATCCATGATCGCAAGCTCCCCGATAAGGCTATCGATGTGATCGATGAAGCGGGCGCGGCCCAGCATCTTGTTCCGGCCTCGTCACGGCGCAAAACGATCTCCCCCAAAGAGATCGAAGCGGTTGTGGCAAAGATCGCGCGCATTCCGCCAAAGAATGTCTCGAAAGACGATGCAACCATTTTGCGCGATCTTGAACGCTCGCTCAAACGGGTCGTGTTTGGCCAAGACAATGCGATTGTCGCGCTTAGCTCGGCGATCAAACTGGCGCGCGCAGGCCTGCGCGAGCCTGAAAAGCCCATCGGCAACTACCTGTTCGCAGGGCCAACTGGCGTCGGCAAAACAGAAGTTGCCAAGCAGCTTGCTGACGTGCTCGGCGTAGAGCTTCTACGCTTTGATATGTCCGAATATATGGAGAAACACGCCGTTTCACGCCTCATCGGCGCGCCTCCGGGCTATGTTGGTTTTGATCAAGGTGGCATGTTGACCGATGGCATTGATCAGCATCCTCATTGCGTCCTCTTGCTTGATGAGATGGAAAAAGCGCACCCGGATGTATATAACATTCTGTTGCAAGTGATGGATCACGGCAAACTGACCGATCACAACGGGCGCACGGTGGATTTCCGCAATGTAATCCTGATCATGACCTCAAACGCCGGTGCGGCAGAGCAAGCCAAATCAGCCTTTGGTTTTGGCCGCGAGCGGCGCGAGGGCGAAGATACAGCCGCCATCGAGCGCACATTCGCGCCTGAATTCCGCAACCGTCTGGATGCTGTCATCAGCTTTGCGCCTCTGCCCAAGGACGTGATCTCGCAAATCGTCGAGAAATTCGTGCTTCAGCTTGAGGCCCAACTCATTGATCGCAACGTCCATATCGAGCTGACCCGCGCAGCAACGGAATGGCTTGGCGCCAAAGGTTATGACGACAAAATGGGCGCGCGCCCGCTTGGCCGCGTGATCCAGGAGCATATCAAAAAGCCCCTCGCCGAAGAGCTTTTGTTTGGCAAACTGGCCAAAGGCGGCTTGGTGAAAGTCGGTGTGAAGGATGGCAAAATCGATCTGCGGATCGAAGAGCCCGCCAAAGCGCGGATCAGCACCAAGAAAAAGCCGCCGCTTCTCACAGCCGATTGATCAAAGCTGCGCTCATAAGTCTAATCCTATCTCTGGCATCCCCAGCGGTTGCCAGAGATCCTCTTTTCGCCCTGCCGCTTGACTGCACCTTGGGCGAAAATTGCTTCATTCAAACCCACGTCGATACGGATCCGTCAGAAGGCGCCGCAGATTTTACTTGCGGCACGCTTTCGCGCAATGATCACAAAGGCGTCGATTTTGCGCTGCAATCGGATGCCGCCATGCGCGCCGGCGTGAATGTGATTTCCACCGCCCCGGGCAAAGTTTTGCGCCTGCGCGATGGGATGGAAGATGTAGCCCTCACTTCAAAAGATCAGATCGCCGCGCTTGCGGGCCAGGATTGCGGCAATGCTGTTGTGATTGGGCATGGCAATGGCTGGGAAAGCCAATATTGCCATATGCAAAAAGGCAGTATCGCGGTTATTCGCGGCCAGCGCGTCGCCAAGGGAACGGTGCTTGGTAAGGTCGGTCTATCTGGGCGCACGACCTTTCCCCATGCTCATTTGAGCCTGCGAAAAGATGGCCGCGTTATTGATCCGTTTAACCCTGACGGTATTATTTCCTGCACCATGCCGCCTCGTCGCCAGCTTTGGGAAGACCCGATTTCATACGTTCCGACCGGCTTGATTGATATTGGATTTGCCTCCTCAATCCCGAATTACCCCGCCATTACAGATGGGAGCGTCGACAGGATTGTTTTAAAGGACTCCCCCGCCCTAGTGCTTTGGGGTTTCGCGTTTAGCAGTCAAATAGGCGACGAGATGGAGATGATAATTTCACCTCCCAATAGCGCTTCTTTCAGCCAAAAGACAATCATCCAAAAGGCGCAACCACGCTATTTTCGGGCCTCTGGAAAGCGGCGAAAAGGTGAGGCGCTCTGGCCTGCGGGGCCGTACAAAGGCGAAGTAATTCTTCGTCGCGATGGACAAGAGATGGACCGCCGCGTCATCGAAATGACGATCCAGCCCTAGCCTGCGATTGCTTTCCAGTCTGCGCTTACTTCTCTGTTAGTTTCAGCTCAATTCGGCGATTTTGCGCAAGAGCTTCAGGGCTTTGGCCGGGGTTCACAGGTTGGTATTCGCCAAAGCCCGTCGCGGCCAGACGTTGCGCCGGAAAGCCAAGCTGATCGGTCATATATCGCACAACAGAGAGCGCGCGCGCTTGGCTTAGCTCCCAGTTGTCAGCATAGCGCCCCGTGCCCAAAAGCGGCGTGTTGTCCGTATGGCCATCAACGCGGATCACCCAATCGATCTGGGGCGGGATTTCCCCGGCGACTTCGCCCAAAATCGCGGCGACACGGGCGATCTGCGCGCGGCCCCCTTCGGCCAAATCAGCCGAGCCCGCTTCAAACAAAACCTCAGAGCTAAACACAAACCGATCGCCTACAATGCGCACGCCTTCACGCTCGCCTAAAATCTCGCGCATGCGGCCAAAGAATTCCGATTGATAGCGCTCTAGCCGCTTGGCTTCTTCCTCAAGACGCTTGCGTTCGGCCTCTTCTAGGCGCGCGCGCTGACGCTCTTCTGAGGCAACTTGGGCAAGAGCCGCATTGAGGCGCGAGGTCAGCGTTTCGATTTGGACCTCGGCCTGATCATCGCGGCCCGCACTATCCTGCAAGATCGCTTCAAGCGTATTGAGCTGGCTGCGCAGCTCGCTCACCTGGGCATTGAGAAGCGCAACTTCGCGCTGGCTTTTGGCCGAAAGCGCCTGCTCTTCGGCAAGGGCGGTATTGGCGGCGGCGAGCAAGGCGGCGCGCTCTTGGGATTTGGTCAGCCCTTGGGAGGCGGTCTGTTCGGCAGCCAGTTTCGCGGCAAGCGCAGACGAGAGCTTGGCGCGCAGCTCTGCGGCATCCTCAGCATTGGCGGCGGCTTTTTCGGCCTCGATCAGCGCCGCGGCAAGGGCCTCTTGGTTTGAAACGGCGCGCGCTTCAGCTTTTGTGCGCGCGGCGAGCGCTTGGGCCAACTTATTGTTTAGATCGTCTTGGGAAACCTGAGCAGCGGCAAGCAAGGTAAGCGTTTCTTCGGCCCGTTTACGCTCTGCCTCAAGGGCAAGGGTCATGGCCGTTAGTTCGGCATCTGCATTTTGCAATTTGTTGCGCAAGGCCTCAGCGGCGGCGGCCTCGATAAGGCGCTCGGCCTCTTGGGCGCTTAGCGCCTCCTCGGCGGAGCTGGCGCGCGCCAATGCAGTGCTAAGATTAGCAGCGCCTTCCTCAGATTGGCTTTGTAAATCTGCGATCAAGGCTTCCAGCGCTTCGCGTTTGGCGGCGGCAAGGCGCGCGATTTCAGCACTTGCATCAACCTCGTCGCGCGCCGTGGCCAAGGCCAATTGCAGCGCTTCTTGCTCGCTCAGGATTTTCGCCTGTTCGGCTTCCAGCGCACCGATGCGCGCCTGCCCGCGATCACGTTCGGCCAAAAGGCTGGCGACTTGCGCTTCAAAGCTAGCAATCGCGGCATTGGCCTCGCCGATCTGGCCCTGTAACGAGGCCACAAGGGCCGCTTGGGCTTTGGTCTCGGATTGGCTTTGGTCCAAAGCGCGCCCCAAAGTGCTGACCCGGGTTTCCAATTCGCCGGCGCGCGCGCGCTCAAGTCCGAGCGCTTGGGCGAGGCTGTCAATCTCGGCGGCAAGGGTATTAAGTTCGGTTTCTTGGCCGAGGATTTTGTCAGAAAGCATGGTTTGGATGACCATGAAGATGGTGAGCGTGAAGATCATCACCATCAAAAGCGCCGTCATCGCATCGACAAAGCCGGGCCAGATTGCGCCCGCCATG
The DNA here is from genome assembly GCA_047631555.1 of Halocynthiibacter sp. Classification (GTDB taxonomy): domain Bacteria; phylum Pseudomonadota; class Alphaproteobacteria; order Rhodobacterales; family Rhodobacteraceae; genus JBLHZY01. Next base: position 149,352 of record JBLHZY010000003.1, read on the forward strand.
CGTTGCGTTGATCGCCGCGTCAGCGCCATTTTAGCGCCCGCTGCTTTGCTGACGGATCGCCTTTGTTAGGGCGGCGAGATCGGCCCGCAGATCGCCAAGGGTCTCTTGGCGCCCAGCCGACATCTCTTCCAATATCCGCAGCAATTGCACATCAATTGAGCGCAGGCGCATCCGGCTTTCGGCATCAACTTGGCTTTTCTCTTTGTCCGATTTGCTTTCCAGCGCGCTGATCAGCCGCTCTTGGCTTTCGGCAAGGCGTTCGATCATTATGCCCGTTGAGGTATCCGCTTCCATGCGATCGGCGAGCCGCCCAACCGCGCCAACAAGCTCGCCCATCCGCTGATCAACCTCTGAGCGGCTGATATCGGATTGGGTGAAAAGCTGCTGCATGCTTTCCATCTGTTCGGACATATGATCGAGCACGGCGGTAACCGCGCTGCCCTCTCCCCCATCGCCTTCACCGCTCGAAAATCCAATGCGCGTGATGGTCGAGAGCCATTCTTCGAGCTCGCGGAAAAAGCGGTTTTGGCCGTGGCTGGCAAAGAGCTCGAGCATGCCAACAACCAGCGAGCCAAACAGCCCCAAAAGCGAGGACGAAAACGCCGTTCCCATGCCGCCGAGTTGGCTCTCAAGGCCGCTCATCAAGCGCCCAAAAACCTCGACCCCGCCTTCGCCATCCCCCGGCGTCAGCCCGCGGATCGTATCGACCATGGCGGGAACTGTCGTGGCGAGGCCAAAGAATGTTCCTAAAAGGCCAAGGAAAACCAGTAGGTTAACGATATAGCGGGTGATATCTCGGGCTTCGTCGATGCGCGTTGCGACGCTATCAAGGATCGAGCGCGCCGAGGTCGAATTGATCTGCATCCGCGCGCCGCGCGAGCGCAACAGGGCCGCAAGCGAGGCCAGAAGGCGGGGCGCATTTTCATTGGCCGTTTTGGGGCGCGCGCCGGTAAAGCGTTCGATCCAAGAGACCGATCCAACAAGCTGCACCACTTGCCAGAAACACGAAATTATCCCAATGGCAAAGACCAGCCCGATAAACCCGTTGAGCCAGATATTGGCCAAGAACATCGGTGCCACACGCGGAAAGGCGATATAAACCCCGCTGCCCACAAGCACGAGGACAAGGGTCATCAATGCGGCTTGGCGTACCGGTTGAGTAAAGTGCAGCTCGACCTCGTGATCCGGTTGGTCCATCTGGTGATGTCCTGATCTGTTGTTTGTAACTGGCCGTACGGTAGGGGAAATTGGCCCGCTTTGCCAACACACATCTTTGCACGCGTTTAGCTGGCGGTGATTTCGCGAACCCGATTGGCGAGCCAGCGCAAATCTTTGTCCTCAAGGCCCATCTCGCGCAGGTGCTTTTCAGTATTCCACAGATACTCTTTGTTCGGCCCGCGCCCGCCGGTTGCGCCTGCAATAATCTGCGCTTGGCGTTCAAGTTCAAGCCCGCCGCAATATTGCTCATGCACAGGGTCAATCACATAGGTGATCGCCTCAACCCGCGCGCCCGAGCGCAGATCAATCGCCAAGCGCCGCTCAAGATAGGCCGAGGAAATCAGCTCGCGTTCGCGCAGATATGCGAGCACATCGTCCTGTTGATCCACGTGCAGCGCAAAGGCATAGCCATCACATGCCGCGCCGTTTTCCTGATCAAGTGCAAGGACAAGCCCGGGATCATCCACCGTTCCGCGATGATGGATCGACCACATGCAAAAGCTACGCGCATAATCCGAAAGCCGAGCAACTTCACGCGCGGCATACTCAAAGCCGGGGTTCCACATCAAGGATCCGTAGCCAAACACCCAAAGTTGATCCGTCATTCATCTCTCCGCACGCGCATTTCAGTGGCTGGCCCTTGAGTGCCGCGCTCTTTATAGATAACAGCCGAGCACCCAAGGAAAGGCCAAACGATGCGCAAGTTACTCACTCTCGTCATTTTGGCGGCCTTCGCCTGGGGTGGCTATTGGTTTATCGGCTCTTCTGCGGTTGAACGCAGCATGAAGGGCTGGGTGGCGGCGCGCCAAACCGAGGGCTGGGTGGCGGAATATGATCGCCTTGATACGGTCGGCTTTCCCAACCGGTTTGACACAACGATTGAGGGGCTCAGCCTTGCCGATCCGCGCACGGGCATCGCTTGGGATGTGCCCAAGCTTGAAATCCTCGCGCTGAGCTACAAACCGCATCATATTATCGCCGAATTGCCCCCGGCCCAAAGCTTTGCCACGCCGCTGCAAAAGATCAGCATTGTTCGGGATCGCTTGCGCGGATCGGTGGTGTTTGAACCGGATACGAAGCTGGCTGTTGTGCGGTCCGCCTTTGAGATGGAGGGGGTCGAGCTTGCCTCAACTCTTGGCTGGAAGGCGCGCATCGAGCAGGGGCGATTTGCCACCCGTCAGAGCGAAGCCAATCCGCTTGCCCATGATATTTCGTTTGAAGCAACCGGGCTAAGCCCTTCTGAGAGTTGGCGCGCAAAGCTTGATCCAGCAGGCGTGTTGCCCAAAAAGCTTGAAGTCTTGAAACTAGATGCAACAGCGACCTTTAGCGATCCTTGGGATCGGCGCGCGATTGAAGAGGCCCGCCCGCAGTTGACCGCGCTGAAGCTTGGGTTGATGCAGGCGAAATGGGGCGATTTAGAGCTGAAATTGGCAGGCGCAATTGAGGTTGATGACGGAGGATTGCCCACGGGCGAGATCGTGATCAAAGCGACGAATTGGCGCGAGATGGTCGAAATTGCGCGCGCGTCTGGCGCATTGCCGGAGGCCTTTGTGCCGCTGCTGACCCGGGCGTTTGAGATGCTCTCAACCTTTTCGGGCAATCCCAAAACGCTAGATGCGCCGCTGAAATTTTCAAATGGGCGCATGTCGCTTGGGCCGATCCCGCTTGGCAATGCGCCGCGCCTTGTGATCCGTTAGGGGCGCCGCATGGAAGAGCAAAACCCCTCCGCGACCAATCGCAACTGGCGCAAATCCGAAGTGATCGCGGCGGCCGCTCAGTGCTTTATGGAGCGCGGCTATCACGCGGCCAAAATTGACGATGTCGCCGCCCTGCTTGGCTGTTCCAAGGGGCGGATTTATCATCACTGCGCTTCCAAGCTGGACCTGTTTATCGAGGTGCACCGCGAGGGCATGAACCGCCTGTTCAATGCCAATGATGCCGCCCTCAAAGAGGCCGCGCACAAAGGCGCAAATGGCATTGAGGCGCTTGAGATTTTTCTGCTCGCCCATGCGCGCGCCATGCTGGAAAACATCGCCTATGAGACGGTCGTTGTTCAGGGTGTCGAGCTGTATCGCTTTGCCACAACCACCGCTGATCAGCGCGCCCAGCTTGACGAGATCATGCGCCAACGCAGCGAATTCGAGCGCCGTTTGACGGATCATCTCAAGGCTGCGATCAAAGACGGCACGATGCGCAAACATGATGTTTCGATCACAGCAAAGGTCCTTCTTGGTGGGCTGCAATGGACGATCATCTGGTATCGCCCGCGCGAAAATGAAACCAAGGCTGCGCGCAATCGCCTTGCCGCCAAAATGGTTGCGCCATTGATTGACGGGCTGCGCGCCTGATCGCGACGCACCGCCACTCGCTGCATCGCAGCAATTTCCCTACGTCACTCACAACCGATTTTAACCCAAAACCCAGTTCGCCCTATACAAAGCGGCGCTTTGAGCGTAGTTGGCGTGCTTTGCGGCCCTAAGCTGCGCGGGTTTGCTCGCGCACCCGATCCGATTTGCCGCCGTTCACATCCGTTCAAAGAGAGACACAATCGTGATCCAAACGCTGGCAGATGCCTTAGAAGCCAAAGGCTATACAGAACTTACCCCCGTGCAAACTGCGGTAACGGATGAGGCGCTTGGCGATGCTGATTTGCTCGTCTCGGCGCAGACAGGCTCGGGCAAAACCGTGGGCTTTGGCCTTGCGATTGCGCCGACCTTGCTTGGCGATGCTGAGCGTTTTGGTGCGGCCTCAACGCCGCTGGCCCTAGTGATTGCGCCAACGCGCGAATTGGCTTTGCAGGTAAAACGCGAGCTGGCTTGGCTTTTTGAGAAAACCGGCGCGGTTGTGACCTCTTGCGTTGGCGGCATGGACATGCGCGATGAGCGGCGCGCGCTGGATCGTGGCGCACATATCGTTGTGGCAACGCCGGGTCGTCTTGTTGATCACATCAAGCGTGGCTCGCTGGACATGAGCGGGCTGCGGGCGGTTGTTCTGGATGAAGCGGATGAGATGCTTGATCTGGGCTTTCGCGAAGACCTTGAATTTATCCTTGGCGAGGCTCCCGCAGATCGCCGCACATTGATGTTCTCGGCGACCGTGCCCAATTCCATCGCCTCGCTTGCGCGCAGCTATCAAAAAGACGCAAAGCGCATCAGCACAGCGGCCGAAAAAGGCCAGCACGCAGATATTGAGTATCGCGCATATAACGTCTCGGATCGCGATTCCGAGAATGCGATCATCAACGTGTTGCGCTATTACGAGGCGCCAAATGCGATCGTATTTTGCAACACGCGCGCCATGGTCAACCGCCTAACAACCCGCTTTTCCAATCGCGGCTTTTCGGTTGTTGCTCTCTCCGGCGAGCTTTCCCAGAACGAGCGGACCCATGCGCTTCAGTCGATGCGCGACGGGCGTGCGCGGGTTTGTGTGGCAACGGATGTTGCGGCGCGCGGCATCGATTTGCCCAACCTTGAGCTGGTGATCCACGCCGAGCTGCCCTCAAACCATGAAACCCTGCTGCACCGTTCTGGCCGCACAGGGCGCGCCGGGCGCAAGGGCGTTTCGGCGATGATCGTGCCGGGCAAATCCTATAAAAAAGCGCAGCGCTTGTTGAAATCAGCCCGTCTTGAGGCCGAATGGGTTGCCCCGCCCTCTGCATCGGATGTGATGGCGCGCGATGAAGAGCGCTTGCTTGGTGATCCGGTTTGGGAAGAAGCGATCACTGCCAAAGAGCAGGGCTTTGTTGATAAGCTGATCGCGCTCCACTCGCCTGAGAAGGTCGCCGCGGCCTATATGCGCCTCTATCACGCGCGCCAATCCGCGCCCGAAGAGCTTTCCGCAGCCGGTGCCAAGCCAGAGCCGCGCGCGCCGTTTGGCCCTTCGACATGGTTTTCGGTTGGCGTTGGCCGTTCGCAAAACGCCGAGCCACGTTGGCTTTTACCGATGCTTTGCCGCTCGGGCGATCTGACCAAAGAAGATATCGGTGCGATCCGCATTCAAGGCGAAGAAAGCTTCGTTGAGCTGCGCGACAGTGCGGTGAACGGCTTCCTCGCGGCTGTTGGGCCAGACATGAAATTGGAAGAAGGCGCGCCCCTGCGCAAGCTTGATAAAGCGCCTGAGTTTTCCGCCCGTGCCCCGCGCCCCTCTGGCCCGCGCCCAGATCGCGGCCCGCGCAAAGAATATGGCGATCGTCCCGACCGTGGCCCTCGCAAAGATTTCGGCGACCGCCCCGATCGCGCCCCTCGTAAGGATTTCGGCGATAGCGACGCGCCGCGCAAACCGCGCAGCCCCCGCCCCGCCCGCGACACGGATGCGCCCAAGCGCGGCTGGCAGCCGGATCAAGGCCCGCATGAAGGCGTGACGCCGATGAAACCCAAGAGCAAGCCGCGCGATGATGCGCCAGCAAAGAGCGGCAAACCTGCGGGGCGTTTCGGTGATAAACCTGCGGGCAAACGCTTTGACGCGGACAAGCCACGCAGCAAGCCAGAGGGCCGTTTTGGCGATAAACCAAAGGGCAAATCTGAGGGTCGTTTTGGCGGCAAACCGGATAGCCGCGATGGCGATAAGCCGGGCGGCAAACCTAGCGGCAAACCTAAGGGACGCTTTGGCGACAAGCCCGCAGGCAAGCGGTTTGACAGTGACAAGCCGCGCGCGGATGGTCCGGCAAAACGCCCCGCGCCTTCGGCCTCGGATACGTCCAAACGCTTTGTTCCGCCCGGCGGCAAGCCCGGTGGCAAGCCTGGCGGCAAGGGCAAACCTGGCGGCAAGCCCGGCTTCAAGAAGCCCTTTGCCAAAGGTGGCAATGCCGCGCCCAAGCGCAGCAAACCAAAGAGCTAAAAGCAAAAAGGCGGGGGCATATCACCCTCGCCTTTTTCGCATTTCATCGCCGATGTTGGGCCGCGCTTAAGCGTCGTAATATTCGCGATACCATTTCACAAATTCAGCAATGCCATCGCGCACATCCGTTTTCGGCTTATAGCCTGTCAGCGTTTTGAGCAAATCCGCGTTGGCCCAAGTTGCAGGAACATCGCCGGTTTGCATGGGCATGTAATTGCGCACGGCTTTTTTGCCCAAAGCATCCTCAATCGCCTCGATATAATCGAGCAGGCGCACCTTATCCGAGTTGCCAATATTCACGACACGGTAAGGCGCAACGGGGCTAAGACTATCGCCCTCGGGAATGTCTTCGCGCGCCTCGGGGCGCACGGGTGCGGCATCAATCAAAAGGCGAATACCGCGCACCAGATCATTCACATGGGTGAAATCGCGGTACATATCGCCGTTGTTGTAAATATCAATCGGGGTGCCCTCAAGGATGCCCTTGGTGAACTTAAACAGCGCCATATCCGGGCGGCCCCAAGAGCCGTAAACCGTAAAGAAGCGAAACATTGTCGTCGGCAGATCCCAGAGATGCGCATAGGAATGGCCCATCGCTTCGGTCGCCTTTTTGGTGGCCGCATAGATCGTTAGCGGCAGATCGGCCTTGTCGGTTTCGGTATAGGGCATCTCGATATTCGCGCCATAAACCGAGGAGGTCGAAGCCATCAATAGATGATCAACACCAAGCTCGCGCGCGCATTCCATCACGTTGAACGTGCCAACGACATTGGCGTCGATATAGGCGCGCGGGTTCTCAAGGCTGTAGCGCACGCCGGCTTGGGCCGCGAGATGCACGATCACATCGGGCTTTTCAGCATCGCACAGGGCTTTGAGCGTCTCAAAATCCTCAAGCTGAGCAACGGTGCAGGAGAAATTTTCACTCTGCAAAAGCATCTGATGGCGGCGCTCTTTGAGGCGCACATCGTAGTAATCCGACATGCCATCATAGCCAATAACGCGAAAGCCCTCGGCCAGAAGATGCTTGCTCAAATGGTAGCCGATAAACCCGGCCGAGCCGGTTACCAATACACTGCGCATCGCTCAATTTCCTTTTCTTCTGGCATTGCGCAAGCGGATCGCTCCGGCGCAATGCTCCTTTATTTCGCGCCAAGCGCTAACAGAATTGCATCCGCGCGAAAAGCCCCGCGCCTAGCCGCATTTTGAGAAGCCGCAGGAGGCGCAGGTCATGCAGCCCTCTATCATGCGCATCTCGAAACTGCCGCAGCTTGAGCAGGTCTTGCCCCTTGGCGCGCCGCCCGAAGCACTGATGGCCGCGGTCGGATCGGTTTTCAGCCCCATGCCTTCGCCCTCAATAAAGCCGATGGCAACAAGATGGCGCTCGATCACGCCGCCGATTGCCGCAAGGATCGAGGGGATATATTTACCCTGCATCCAAGCGCCGCCGCGCGGATCGAACACCGCCTTGAGCTCTTCCACAACAAAGCTCACATCGCCCCCGCGCCGGAACACCGCAGAAATCATCCGCGTCAGCGCAACTGTCCAAGCAAAATGCTCCATGTTTTTAGAGTTGATGAAAACCTCAAACGGGCGGCGATGACCGCCGATTATGATGTCGTTGATGGTGATATAAAGCGCGTGCTCGCTATCGGGCCACTTCACTTTGTAAGTGTTGCCCTCAAGGGTTTGCGGGCGATCCAGCGGCTCGGCCATATAGATAACATCCGCGCCGGTTTCAGCCTCTGGCAGGGTCTCGCTCACCTCGGAGACGCTCAGAACTGAGCCCGTTACATCATTCGGGCGATAGGTGGTGCAGCCTTTGCAACCCTGATCCCAGGCGGCCATATAGACTTCTTTGAAATCGTCAAAAGAGATGTCTTCGGGGCAGTTGATCGTTTTGGAGATCGAGCTATCGACCCATTTTTGCGCCGCCGCTTGCATGCGCACGTGATCTAAGGGGGCCAGTGTCTGGGCATTGGTGAAATGGGCGGGAAGTTCGGCATCGCCTTTGAGATCGCGCCACATTTGCACAGCGTAATCAACGACTTCTTCCTCGGTGCGCGAGCCATCTTTTTGCAAAACCTTGCGCTTATAGGCATAGGCAAACACCGGCTCGATGCCCGAGGAAACGTTGCCTGCATAAAGCGAGATTGTGCCCGTTGGGGCGATAGATGTGAGCAAAGCGTTGCGAATGCCGTGTTTGGCGATGGCGACTTTTACGTCGGCATCCATATGAACGAGCGAGCCGGAGGCGAGATATTTTTCTGCATCAAACAGTGGAAACGCGCCTTTTTCGGCGGCAAGATTGGCCGAGGCCATATAGGCGGCGCGGGCGACTGCATGCAGCCATTTTTCGGTCTGCTTTGCCGCTTCTTCAGAGCCATAGCGCAGCCCAACCATCAGCAAAGCATCCGCAAGCCCGGTAACCCCAAGGCCGATCCGGCGCTTGGCCGCGGCTTCTTGGGCTTGGGCTTCCAGCGGGAAGCGCGAGGAATCAACCACGTTATCCATCATCCGCACGGCCGTTGCGACGAGCTTGCTCAAAGCATCCTCATCCAGCGTCGCGCCCGTTTCAAACGGCGCGGCCACAAGGCGCGCGAGGTTGATCGAACCAAGCAGACATGCGCCATAGGGCGGCAAAGGCTGCTCGCCGCAGGGGTTCGTCGCGGCGATTGTCTCGCAATAATTCAGGTTGTTGAGCTGGTTGATCCGGTCAATGAAAATCACGCCCGGCTCGGCATATTCATAGGTGCCGCGCATGATTTTGTTCCACAGATCGCGCGCTTGCAGGGTGTGATACACGCGCCCGTTGAACACCAATTCCCAGCTCTCATCGGCCTTCACTGCGGCCATGAAATCATCGGTAATCAGCACCGAAAGGTTAAACATCCGAAGCCGCGCGGCGTCTTGCTTGGCGGTGATGAAATCAAGCGCGTCGGGGTGATCACAGCGCATTGTGGCCATCATCGCACCCCGCCGCGAGCCTGCGCTCATGATCGTGCGGCACATCGCATCCCACACATCCATAAAGCTGAGCGGCCCGGACGCATCCGCCGCAACCCCTTTTACATCCGCGCCTTTGGGGCGAATGGTCGAGAAATCATAACCAATGCCGCCGCCCTGCTGCATCGTCAGCGCCGCTTCGCGCAACATATCGAAAATCCCGCCCATATCATCAGGCACGGTGCCCATAACAAAGCAGTTAAACATCGTCACCGCGCGCCCGGTTCCCGCACCCGCCGTGATGCGCCCAGCGGGCAAGAATTTGAACCCTTCAAGCGCTTCAAAGAAGGTCTCTTCCCACTTTTTGGGATCTTTTTCCACCTGCGCCAAATCGCGCGCAATCCGGCGCCATGTGTCCTCAACGCTGAGGTCAATCGGGGTCCCGTCGCCTTCTTTGAGGCGGTATTTCATATCCCAAATTTGTTCGGCGATCGGGGCGGAAAAGCTGTTCATTATATGGTCCGTTATACGAGATTCTGGCGGGTCGGGCTTAGGATATAGGGCAGTTTGGCAGGTCTTCACAGCGGGAAAACCCGCAAAGGATCGAAATGCCCGCTCTTGAAACCAAGGTGTATTGAGCTATTGTTGATCCCTACCATTGGGGGTGCACTGTGCCAGAAATCGTACATATTGTGAAGCTTTGCGTGGGCGTGGAGAGTTTTGAAGACCTCGCCGCGCGCATTGAGGCGCGTGGAAGTACAGAAACGCGCCATGTGACCCGTATGCGCCCCAAGCGCGAGGCCGAAATTCTTGCGGGCGGCTCGCTTTATTGGGTGATCAAGGGCGTGGTGCAAGCGCGCCAGAGCTTCCTTGATCTTGAAGAGGTGATTGGCGAGGACGGGATACGGCGCTGCGCTTTTGTGCTTGATGGCGAGTTAATCCGCACGGCCCCTGCGCCCCGGCGCGCCTTTCAGGGCTGGCGCTATTTGGCAGCAAAAGATGCGCCCAGCGATCTAGCCAAAGCGCGCGCAACGGATACGGATTTGCCGCCCGATTTGGCCAATGCTTTGGCGGATATCGGGCTGCTTTAGCGGGCGATCAATCGCGCGTATCGATGCCAAGCGTCTTGCTCAACGCAGAAAAGATAGCATGTTCTTCACGGCCCCAGTCGGCTTTTCGTGATTTAAACAGGGTCGCTTGGCTTTTGTGAATCACCGCGTCGCTAAGTACCTTGAGGTGATTGGCGCGCAGGGTTTCGCCCGACGAGGTGATATCGGCGATCGCTTCGGCGGTCTCGTTTTTCACGGTGCCCTCGGTCGCGCCCTGGCTGTCGACAAGCTGATAATCCGCGACGCCCATTTCCTTAAGATACTCGCGCACGAGGTGGTGATATTTGGTCGCGATGCGCAGGCGAAAGCCATGCTCGGCGCGAAAATCAGAGGCGGCTGCATCCAGATCATCCAGCGTGTCCACATCAACCCAAGCGCGCGGCACGGCAATAATCAGGTCTGCGTGGCCAAATCCGAGCGGAGCCAATTCGCCGACTTGGCTTTCCCAATCGCCCAATTTGTCACGTACGAGATCGGACCCTGTGACACCCAAATGAATGCGCCCGGCGGCCAATTCGCGCGGGATTTCACCGGCAGACAGCAGCACAAGCTCAACGCCTTCAGCGCCCTCAACAGCGCCTGCGTATTCGCGCTCATTACCTGTGCGCCGCAGGCCGACGCCGCGCGCGCCAAACCAATCAAAGGTCTTTTCCATCAAGCGCCCTTTGGAGGGCACGCCCAGTTTGATCGTCATGCTCTAACCCTCCTGCCCGCGCGCCAGCGTCAGCATCAGCCCGGGGCGCAGCACGCCGCCAACGGCCGGAATTTCACGCCCCTGCCCCAAAACCCGGGTCAGCGCATCATAGCGCCCACCGCTTGCCAAAGGCGGCAAATCAGGGCGCGTCTCGCAGTAAAAGCCAAAGACAAACCCATCATAATATTCCATCGACGCGCGCCCGAATGTGGCCTCAAATTCAAGCGCTTCGACATCAATACCGCGCGCAGACATTGCATCAAGGCGCGCCGAAAGCCGCGAAACAGCCGGGCCGATTGAAGGCATATCAACGGCAATATCGCGCAGCTGCGACAGGGCATTGGGGGCCACTTCGCGCAAGGACAGAATATCATCAAGCAGGGCCATTTCGCCGGAGCTGATCGGCGGCTCTTGGGCATCTGCGCGCAGAGCGTCAATACGTGCAGAGACCTCGGCGCGGCTGCGCAGGCCGATCTCGGGGCCCGCATCGGCAAAAGGATCGCCCGCTTCAAGCAGGGCCAAACGATGCGCTGGAATTGGCGTGCGCCCGGCAAAGCGCTCGATCAGGCGGCGAAAACGGCGCGGCCGCCACATGTGGCGCAACAGGGCGGCGCGGCGGCGCTCAGAGGTTTTGAGCCCGCGCACGGCGGCGGCCAGAATGCCGATATCGCCCGTTGCTGCGCGCAGTTTCAGCGGGGCAAGTTGCTGAGCAATTAGGGCGAAAACTTCTGCATCCGCTTCAGCCGGATTTTTCCGATCAAAGACCTCATAGCCGACCTGAATATATTCGCGCGCCCGCCCGATGCCGTCTTCTTGGCGTCGGAAAACTTCGCCCGCATAGGCATAGCGCGCGGGATCGGCGCCATTTGCCATATGCTGCTGAACAACCGGCACGGTGAAGTCCGGGCGCAGCATTTGCTCGCCTTCCAGCGGGTCTTGGGTTGTATAGGCGCGGGCGCGGATATCTTCGCCGTATAGGTCCAGCAAAGCGCCAGCGGGCTGGAGAATTTCCGTCTCTATCGCTTGCGCACCTTCGGCCTCAAAGACCGCAAGAAGGCGCGCGGCCTCGGCGCGAATTTCGGCCTTTGTGGGCGCGGCGCTCATTTCCCTAGCCCTTCGGCGGCAAGGATTTCTTTGACCTTGGCAACGAGCTGATCGCGCGGCACCTCGTATTGCGAGGGGCGCTCTTTCCACTCTTCAAGCGTGGCATTCTCGGCAATCTTTGCGCCAAGGATCAAGTCCTTGATCTGCACCACGCCGCGCTCTTTTTCATCGCCGCCTTCAATCACGGCCACAGGGCTTTTGCGCTTGTCTGCATATTTCAGCTGATTGCCGAAATTCTTGGGATTGCCAAGGTAAACCTCGGCCCTGATCCCCGCATTGCGCAGCTCGGCCACCATCGCTTGATAATCGGCCATGCGATCACGATCCATCACGGTGACAACCACAGGCCCAACCGCATCATCGGCAATCCGCCCCTTGGCATGCAGCGCGGCAAGCAGCCGATCAACGCCAATGGAAACCCCGGTTGCCGGGACATCTTGGCCAGTAAACCGCTTGACCAGATCGTCATAGCGCCCGCCCCCGGCAACAGAGCCAAACTGGCGCGGGCGGCCCTTTTCATCGGTCACTTCAAAGGTCAGTTCGGCCTCGTAAACGGGGCCGGTATAATAGCCAAGGCCGCGCACAACGGAGGGGTCAATCTCGATCCGATCCGGACCATAGCCACCAGCCGCCAGAAGGTTTGCGATCTCTTCAAGCTCATTGACGCCTTCAATGCCCGTGACGCTTTGGCCAACCAGTTCGCGCAGGCGGGCAACTGTGGCCGCACCACTTTCGCGCTTGGCCTCCATGAAACCCATGACAGTATCGCACTGCGCTTCCGTCAGGCCCGCGCCATCGGTGAAATCGCCGCTTTCGTCCTTGCGCCCCGGCCCCATGAGCGCGCGAACGCCAGCGGCGCCAAGGCGATCAAGCTTATCGATGGCGCGCAAAACGATGCCGCGCTCGTGCTCAAATTTCGCCGGATCGCTTGGATCAAGAACGCCCGCAACTTCCATCACCCCGTTAAGCACTTTGCGGTTGTTCACCCGCACAATATAGTCGCCGCGCGGAATTCCCACGGCCTCGAGCGTGTCGCTCAACATCGCGCAAATCTCGGCGTCAGCCGCCACACTTGGCGCGCCTACAGTATCCGCATCGCATTGATAAAACTGGCGAAAACGGCCAGGGCCGGGCTTTTCATTGCGCCAAACCGGGCCCATGGCATAGCGGCGATAGGGGCTTGGCAGGTCGTTGCGATATTGCGCGGCAACGCGGGCCAAAGGGGCCGTCATATCATAGCGCAGCGCGACCCAGCCATCGTCTTCTTCTTGCCATGCAAACACGCCGGCATTGGGGCGATCCACATCGGGAAGGAACTTGCCAAGCGCCTCAACAGTTTCAACCGCAGAGGTTTCCAGCGCATCAAAACCATAGCGATGATAGACCTCGGCAATCTGATCGAGCATCACTTTTCGCGCGCTGACTTCAGCACCGAAATAATCGCGAAATCCTTTGGGCGTAATCGCCTTGGGGCGCGGTTGCTTTTTGATCTTGGCCATAGGCTTGGCTCCTTGCGGATGGCTTGCAGGCGCGGTCTAGCCCAAGGCGGCATGTGGAGCAAGGCGGGGCGCAGATTTGGCGCGCTTTTTGGGATGCGTTTGAGGCATTTAAACGCTAGAAACGCCTAGCGCTGCCCCAATCGGAGCCGCGATATTTAGCGCCCCGGAGGCCCCATGACAGACGCTGCCCGCATCACCGCTCTTGAGGAACAGGTCGCGCATTTGCTGCGCGCGATTGAGGAATTGTCCGATGTTGTGGCCCGCCAAGAGCGCGAATTTGAGCGCACAACGCGGCGCATCGGGATGCTGATGGAGCGCGAGGCAGAGCGCGAGGCCGCAGGGGGCGGCTCTGAGACTTTGGGCGATCAGCGCCCGCCGCATTGGTAGGGCTTAGCGCAGCTGCTGGGTTTCCAGCTTGCCATTGTTGAGCAGCAATTCCAGCCAGCCTTTTGTATCGCCAAACCGATTGTAAATCGAAACGAATGCCACCTTGGATTCAACCGCGCCTATCTTGGCGGCAGGGCATCGCTTGCCACGGCCCACACCACAAAGCCGCGATTTAATCGCCTCATAGGCTGTATCGGCCTGCGAGTAAGGCTTGTGGCGTTGCGAAGAGGAATAGCGATGTGTTTCGTGAAGCGCAGGTGCACCGAACAGGGCCAGCGAGGCGGTAAATTGGCGGGCGCATTTGTCTGAGAAGCCGGTGATGAATTGGGTGCGCGGGCCGGTTGAGGCCGGGTTTGTATCAAACAAAAACCATTGCGCTTTGCCTTCTTTTGGGAAGTGATCGACTTGGCGCCCCATCTCGGATTTGCGCAACCCGCAGGCGACGCCGACTTGGCCAAAGGGCAGCACTTCGCCGCGCGCGACTGTGGATTTTGCACCGCCTGTAGCGCCAGATTTACGCGGGCCAAAAAGGCCGCGGCGGGCGGGCTTTTCAATCGCTTCCGGGGCTGGCGCTGGCTCGGGCAGAGCGGCGATTGTTTCTTCGGACGTCGCATCAGGAGCAGCAGGAAGGGCCGCCGCAACGGGTGCGACGCTGGCAGGCTCTGGCGCGCGCTTGAACAATGCGGCAAAGCCACGGCGCGGCGCGGCGGGGGCGCTTTGATCAAGCGCAGCAATCGTTTGGGCTGTGTCGTCTTGTTCGATTTTTGCTGCTATGCCAACGGCTTCGGGCGCTTCGGCAACAAGCTGCGCCTGTTCTTCTGCAAGGCCGATGATCGGCGCGGGTGGTGCGGCTTTGGGCTTGCGCCGCAAGAAACCAAACGGGCCGGATTTGGGCGCTGCTAGGGCTGCATCTGCGAGCTGTGCCTCTGGAACAACATCAAGAACAGCCCCCTGAGGCGCGATCACTTCGGCAATACCTGCGTCCGAAATCACGGTGATGTCTTTGCCTTCCAAAAGGGCGGGCGCTGCTGGCTCGGGCTTTTTGCGAAGGAAGCCAAACATGCTTTTCTTTGGCGCAGGCGCTGCGGGAGCGGCCGCCGCATCGGCTTCTTGGGTGAAGGCTTGCGCGATCGTTTGCGGGTCAACGAGCCCATCGTCTTTGGGCGCTGGTGCACAGGCGACAAGCATCGCAGCAAGCCCCAAACCGGCAATCCCTTTGGATATATTGCGCGCCATATTTAGTAGTCCTCAACCATCATCACCCCGCCGAGCGATTTGATCGCGCCCTTGATCTGGGGGTTTACCGCGAATTCCTGCCCGAGTTCCACCTCTACTTCGCCGGGCAATCCATCCGCCATGAGGCAAAGGCACACAGCGCCGCGCACGCGGGTTTGCGCCTCTTGTGTTGCCTTTTCCAGAAGGGCAGCAACGCTTTGAATGGCCTCGGCCTCCTCGATGAACACCTTGATACCCATCGCCCCTGCATCGGCGACGATCCCGTCGATCAAGGCCACGCCGCGAATGGTCGGATCGAATTGGCCTTCGGCGAATTTTGCCTCCAAAGTGGCGACAACTTTGTCAGAGGCCTCAAACACACCGCGCGCGGCCTCAAGATCTTTTGGATCGCGCGCAAACATCGCAATGCCCGAAAGCTGGCCCGTCGGATCAGAGATATTCATGCGGAAATAGCGATTGCCCTTGGAGCTTTTCATATCGCGAAGGCCCGAGACGATGACACCGACCTTGATGATCGCCGCCCCGTCGCGCGCCGCCTTGGCTTGGGCCTCGGCGAGGGTGATGATCCCTTTGCGCCTGAGCGGCGCCATATAATCATCGAGCGGATGGCCGGAGAGGTAAAACCCGATGGCTTTGTGCTCTTCTGCGAGGCGCTCATTGGGCAGCCAATCATCGCCGCCCGTGATGCGCGGCTCCGGCAAATCATCGCCCGCTTCGCCAAAAAGCGAAACCTGATCCGAGGCCCGCTGCTCATGGATTGCCGCGGAGTAATTCACCAACGCATCGAGATTATCAAAGACGCGGCGGCGATTTGGATCGAGCTGGTCAAAGGCGCCGGCGCGCGCCAGCATCTCCATCGGGCGCTTGCCGACCCGCTTAAGATCGACCCGGCGCGCCAGATCAAACAGGGTCGCGAAATCCTTGCCCTCGCGCGCCTCGACGATCAGTTTCATCGCCTCGAGGCCAACATTTTTCAACGCGCCCAGCGCATAGACAAGCGCGCCATTTGCGACCGTAAAGCCCGCCTCAGAGCGGTTCACGCAAGGCGGGATAATCTCAAGATCAAGGCCGCGGCGCACCTCTTCTGCATAGATGGAAAGCTTGTCGGTGAGGTGGATATCGCAGTTCATCACACCGGCCATAAACTCAACCGGATGGTTGGCCTTTAGCCATGCGGTTTGATAGCTAACGACGGCGTAGGCGGCGGCGTGGGATTTGTTAAACCCGTAGTTGGCGAACTTTTCGAGAAGGTCAAAAACCTCGGAGGCTTTCTTCTTATCGACGCCATTTTCCATCGCGCCTTTTTCAAACTTTGGCCGCTCCTTGGCCATCTCTTCGGCGATCTTTTTACCCATAGCGCGGCGCAGCAAATCGGCGCCGCCAAGGCTATAACCGGCCATTTCCTGCGCGATCTGCATCACCTGCTCCTGATAGACGATAATTCCTTGAGTTTCCTCAAGAATATGGTCAATCAGTGGGTGCACAGACTCGCGCTCTTTGAGGCCGTTTTTGACCTCGCAGTAGGTCGGGATATTCTCCATCGGGCCGGGGCGATAAAGCGCAACAAGGGCGACGATATCCTCAATACAGTTGGGCTTCATGCGCCGCAACGCATCCATCATCCCGGAGCTCTCAACCTGAAACACAGCAACGGTTTTGGCCGAGGCATAGAGCTTATAGGTCGGCTCATCATCAAGCGGGATCGTGCCGATATCGTTGATCGCGCCCTCAACCGGCGCGAACAATTCTGTACCATCCGCCGATTGGTGCAAAGCGCGCCCGCCGCCGATGATTTGGTTCACCGCGTTTTGGATCACTGTCAGGGTTTTGAGACCCAGAAAATCGAATTTCACCAGGCCCGCTTGCTCAACCCATTTCATGTTGAACTGGGTGGCGGGCATGTCCGAGCGCGGATCTTGATAGAGCGGTACAAGCTCGTCCAGCGGGCGATCGCCAATCACAACACCGGCGGCGTGGGTTGAGGCGTTGCGCAGCAGCCCCTCGACCTGCATCCCGTATTCCAGCAGTCGATTAACGACCTCTTCGTTGCGGGCCTCTTCGCGCAGCCGCTCTTCTTGTTTGAGCGCTTCGGCGATGGAAACAGGCTTTACCCCTTCAACCGGGATCATCTTGGAGATGCGGTCGACCTGCCCGTAAGGCATCTGCAAAACGCGGCCAATATCGCGCACGGCGGCTTTGGAGAGCAGCGCACCAAAGGTGATGATCTGGCCGACCTTATCGCGCCCGTATTTTTCCTGAACGTATTGGATAACCTCCTCGCGGCGATCCATGCAAAAATCGATATCGAAATCGGGCATGGAAACGCGCTCTGGGTTCAAGAACCGCTCGAAAAGCAGGCTGTAGCGCAGAGGATCAAGATCGGTAATCGTCAGCGCATAAGCGACCAAGCTGCCCGCCCCAGAGCCACGGCCCGGCCCCACAGGAATGCCCTGATCTTTGCCCCATTTGATAAAGTCAGCAACGATCAAAAAGTAGCCGGGAAAGCCCATGCCCTCGATGATATCGAGCTCAAAATCAAGGCGCGCTTGGTATTCTTCGAGCGTGGCCGCATGGGGGATCACTTTGAGGCGGTCTTGCAGGCCTGCGTTGGCTTGGCGGCGCAGCTCAACGACCTCATCATCGGCAAATTTCGGCAGGATCGGATCACGGCGGTAAGTGCCAAAGGCGCAGCGGCGCGCGATTTCTACTGTATTTTCAAGCGCCTCGGGCAGATCAGCAAAGAGCGTTGCCATCTCGGCTTGGGATTTGAAATAGTGCTGCGGGGTGAGGCGGCGGCGCGGCTCTTGCTGATCAACATAGGAGCCATCGGCGATGCAGATCAGCGCATCATGCGCCTCGTACATATCGGTTTTGGGGAAATAGACATCGTTGGTCGCAACCAGCGGCAGGCCCATCGCATAGGCCATTTCAATATGGCCCCGTTCTGATGCGGCTTCGGCCTCCGTTAGATGCCCGCCCTCGCCCGGATGGCGCTGTAGTTCGACATAAAGCCGCTCGGGATAGATCGTGGCAAGGCGCGCCATCAGCACTTCGGCCTTGGGGCGCTGGCTTGCATGAAGCAGCCGCCCGATTGGCCCCTCTGGCCCGCCGGAAAGGCAGATCAGCCCCTCGGCATGCGCGGCCAATTCATCCAAAGTGACCTGAACCGTTGCCCCGCCCTTATCGATATAAAGGCAGGAATTGAGCTTCATCAGATTCGCATAGCCCGCCTCATTTTGGGCGAGCAAAACGATCCCGGCGGGCGCGCGTTCTTTTTCGCCCGGCGCGGCGGGATCATATTCAAGCGAAACTTGGCAGCCCATAATCGGCTGAATGCCCGCGCCCTGCGCCGTTACGGAAAATTCGAGCGCGGCAAACATGTTGTTTGTGTCGGTCACCGCAATGGCGGGCATGCCGGCATCGGTGCACAAATCAGCTAATTTCTTAACCGGCACAGCCCCCTCAAGGAGCGAATATTGGGTATGAACCCGGAGGTGAATAAAGCGCGGCGCATCTGACATAGCGCCAAGCTATCCCAGCGCCGGATCGGTGAAAAGCAGGATCGGCAAATGAGGCGGCAAGTTGCGCGCTGAGGCACGCGATATCCCTGCCTAAATTCTAACCATTTGGCAAAAATTCGTGCACCAATGCGACCTTCCCCCTTGCCAAGCGGTGGTTTCGCGGCTTTCCTGAGCTTCAGCATCGGCCGCGCGCCTTGCTTTCCGCCGCATCGGGCGGGCGCGCCATCGGCCCCCTAAAGAGACAGTGGCAGGCATTTCACATGGATATCGCGTTTCTTCTCAACGGAGAGACTGTGCGGCTGCGGGATGTTTCCCCAATGGCGACGCTGCTGGATTGGCTGCGTGAAGAGCGCGGCCTTCGGGGGACGAAAGAGGGCTGCAATGAGGGCGATTGCGGCGCCTGTACGGTTATGGTTTTGGATGAGGCGGGCGCTGCGGCCCCGATGAACGCTTGCATCCTTTTGCTCCCGCAGCTGCATGGCAAATCCCTGCGCACCGTTGAAGGGCTCAGTGGCCCAAGCGGCGAAATGCACCCTGTTCAAGAGGCGATGATTGCCGAGCACGGTTCGCAATGCGGCTTTTGCACCCCGGGCTTTATCGCCACGATGGCAACGGCGCATCTCAATGGTGAGCGCGATTTTGATACGGCTCTTGCGGGCAATCTTTGCCGCTGCACCGGCTATGCGCCAATCATTCGTGCGGCTGTTGCGGCCCAAGATTTGCCGACGCCCGACTGGCTGCGCGATCCGGCGCAGGCGCAAGCTGATCTTGGCGGCGCGGTCTCGACCAATGCAGGCTACCGCCCTGAAACGGCTGATGATTTGGCGGCTTGGTATCAGGAAAATCCAGAGGCAACCCTGATCGCGGGTGCAACGGATGTTGGCCTTTGGATCACCAAACAATTGCGCGAATTGCCCAATGTGGCCTTTCTCAACGGCATCCCAGAGCTGCGCGAGATCACAATCACAGAGGATGAAATCCGCATCGGCGCGATGGCAACGCTGGCGTCCTTTGGCCCCGCAATCGTGCCCTTCCATCCAAGCTTTGCCGAGCTGATCCGCCGCTTTGCCTCGCCGCAAATCCGCGCGGCAGCGACGCTTGGTGGCAATATCGCCAATGGCTCGCCTATCGGGGATAGCCCGCCCGCACTGATCGCATTGGGTGCGCTGCTTCATCTGCGCATGGGCGCGGATCGCCGCTCCATCCTGCTTGAAGATTTCTTCATCGCTTACGGCAAGCAAGATCGCCAGCCGGGCGAATTTGTTGAGGCGATTTCGATCCCGCGCCAAGCGGATAATCTGCATTGCTACAAACTCTCCAAACGCTTTGATCAGGATATTTCGGCAGTTTGTGGCTGCTTCAATCTCGTGGTGGACGCAGGCAAAATCCAAAGCGCGCGCATCGCCTTTGGCGGCATGGCCGGCACCCCGCAGCGCGCCCGCCATGTTGAGGCGCATCTGATTGGAAAGGCGGCTGATGAGACCGCGCTTGCAGGTATCGCCGCTGCATGGGAGGCCGATTTCACCCCACTTTCAGATATGCGCGCCTCGGCCCAATATCGCATGCAAGCCGCGCAAAATATGCTGCGCCGCGCCCTTGCGGAAAAGGCCGGGATCGCCACAGATATTCTGGAGGTCGCGCCATGAGTGTCGCAAAGCCACTGCCGCACGATTCCGCCCCGCTGCACGTGACAGGGCAAGCGCGATACGTCGATGATATCCCCCTGCCCAAGGGCGCGCTGCACCTTGCTTTTGGCATGGCTGATGTGGCCCATGGGAAGATCATTTCGCTTGATCTAAGGGCTGTGCGCGCCGCGCCCGGCGTCATCGCGGCTTGGGGCGCCGAGGATATCTCGCCCATGCCCGATTGCTCGCCCTCGGTGCATGATGAGCCTCTGCTCGCGGTCGATACGATCCACTACATCGGCCAACCGATTTTCCTTGTGATCGCGACAAGTCATCTGGCCGCACGCAAGGCTGCGCGCCTAGGTAAAATTGAGGTAGAACCCCTTCCCGCAATTCTCACAATTGATCAGGCGATGGCCGCGAACAGCCGTTTTGAAGATGGCCCTCGCCTCTTTGAAAAAGGCGATGCCCGCGCCGCGATCAATGCCGCGCCGCGCCGCCTCAAAGGCGAGATTACTATGGGCGGCCAAGAGCATTTTTACCTTGAGGGGCAAGCGGCGATTGCCCTGCCTCTTGAGGGCGACGATATGCTTATCCATTCCTCGACCCAGCACCCGAGCGAAATCCAACATAAGGTCGCGCATGCTCTGGATATCCCGATGCACGCTGTGCGGGTCGAGGCGCGGCGGATGGGGGGCGGGTTTGGCGGAAAAGAGAGCCAGGGAAATGCTTTAGCCATTGCTTGCGCCTTGGCGGCGCGCGCCACTGGGCAGCCTTGCAAGATGCGATATGACCGCGACGATGATATGATGATCACTGGCAAGCGCCATGATTTTCGCATCGAATACGAGGTTGGATTTGACGAGGCGGGGCGGATCAGCGGCGTTGATTTCACTCAGTTCGCGCGCTGCGGTTGGGCGCAAGATCTTTCCATTCCGGTGGCCGATCGCGCCATGCTACATTCAGACAATGCCTATGATCTGCCCGCCGCGCGGATTGAGAGCCACCGCCTCAAAACCAACACCCAAAGCGCCACAGCCTATCGCGGCTTTGGCGGCCCGCAGGGGATGCTCGGGATTGAGCGGGTTTTGGATCATATCGCCCATGATCTGGGCGCGGATCCAGCGCAGGTTCGCCGGGTCAATTACTACGCCGAAGCGGGCGATCACGCGCCTCAAACGACGCCGTATCATATGGAGGTCGAGGATTTCGTTTTGCACGGGATCAGCGATCAATTGCTCGCCTCATCTGACTATTCCGAGCGCAAAAAAGCGATTGCTGAATGGAACGCGACCAATCCCATCCTCAAGAAGGGGATCAGCTTTGCGCCGGTGAAATTCGGGATCAGTTTTACCCTTACCCATCTCAACCAAGCCGGCGCTTTGGTGCATGTCTATCAGGACGGTTCAATCCATCTTAACCACGGTGGAACAGAGATGGGCCAAGGCCTGTTTCAAAAGGTGGCGCAAGTGGCGGCAGCGCGGTTTGACTGCGCGCTTGAACGGATCAAAATCACCGCCACAGATACCACCAAAGTCCCCAATACTTCGGCGACCGCCGCCTCCTCGGGCAGCGATCTTAATGGCATGGCCGTGGCCGCCGCTTGCGACACGATCAAAGCGCGAATGGCCGATTTTCTGGCGGCATATTACGATTGCGTCACGGTTGAATTCATCAACGATGAGGTGCTGATCGGCGATCAAACGCTTAGCTTTGCGCAGGCTGCCAAGCTTGCCTATGAGCATCGCATCAGCCTTTCCTCGACCGGCTTTTACACCACGCCAAAGATCGAATGGGATCGCAATGCGGGGCGCGGGCGGCCGTTTTTCTACTTCTCTTATGGGGCGGCAATCACTGAGGTCGTTATTGATACGCTGACGGGCGAAAATCGCATCCTGCGCACGGATATTCTGCATGATGCGGGCGCCTCGCTTAATCCGGCGCTGGATATCGGCCAGATCGAGGGGGGCTATGTGCAAGGCGCCGGCTGGCTGACAACCGAAGAGCTGGTTTGGGATGATGCAGGGCGGCTGCGCACGCATGCGCCCTCGACTTACAAAATCCCGGCCTGTTCGGATCGTCCGCGCCTGTTTAATGTCGCGCTTTATGAGAGCGAAAATCGCGAAGAAACGATCTATCGCTCCAAGGCTGTTGGCGAGCCGCCGTTTATGCTTGGCATCTCGGCATTCCTTGCGCTTTCGGATGCTGTGGCGGCCTGCGGCGCGGCCTATCCCGACCTGCAAGCGCCCGCCACGCCCGAGCAAATCCTCGCTTCAATTGGCCGCGCGAAGGGGCAAGCATGAGCTGTGATCTTGCAACGTTGCGCGAAACAGTACGCCTGCACGGGCGGGTGGCGCGCATCGTTGTGGCGCAGACCAAAGGATCGGTTCCGCGCGAGGTTGGGGCGGCGATGCTCGTCTGGGATGGTGGGCAATCTGGCACGATTGGCGGCGGGGCGCTGGAATATGAAGCGGCGAAAAATGCGCTTCTTCACCAAGGCCTTAGCAAGCATCCCCTTGGCCCTTCACTGGGGCAATGCTGCGGCGGGAGTGTTGCGCTTTTGTGCGAACATTTCGATGCAGGCAGTGTGTTAACGATCTCTGAGGACGCCCCCTTTGCACGCGGCCCGGGCAAAATGCCCTTGGCTGTTTCACGCGCCCTTGCGCAGGCCCGCAACAGCGGCGCGCCGGTTGAGCGGATGCTGATTGAGGGCTGGATGGTTGAGCCGATCAGCAAGCCTGCACGCGCGATCTGGCTTTACGGGGCGGGGCATGTTGGGCGGGCAATCGCACATACATTGGCGCCGCTACCGAACATTGAAATCACATGGATCGACACAGATCAGAGCCGCTTTCCAGACGCGATCCCCGACGGCGCGACGCCGCTGATTGCGGCCAATCCGGCCGATGCGGTGCGTCATGCGCCCGATCACGCCGAACACCTGATCCTCACTTATTCGCATGCGCTCGACCTCGAGCTTTGCCATCGCATCCTTGGCCGCGGCTTTCAAAGCTGTGGTTTGATCGGATCCGCGACCAAATGGGCCCGGTTTCGCAACCGCTTGGCGAACCTTGGCCATTCACCCGCCCAAATATCGCGCATTTGCTGCCCAATCGGGCAACCAGCCCTTGGAAAGCACCCGCAAGCCATTGCGATCTCTGTCGCTGCGGCCCTACTCTGTGAAGCAGGGGAATCTGCTGCGAAGGGGGCAATCACAAAGTGACACAAGAAATGCTCTTGTCGGTCGAGGGGCTGACCAAGGTCTATCCCGGCGTTCGCGCAAATGATGACGTGTCGTTTTCTGTCGCGCCGGGCAAGGTCCATGCGCTGCTTGGGGAGAATGGCGCAGGCAAGTCGACCCTTGTGAAAATGATCTATGGTTTGGTGCGGCCCGACGGCGGGCGAATGCGGATGAACGGCGAAGCCTTTGAGCCTGCAACGCCCAATGCCGCGCGGGCTGGCGGCGTTGCGATGGTCTTTCAGCATTTCTCGCTTTTTGAAGCGCTGACGGTTGCTGAAAATGTCGCTTTGGGGATGGAAAATCCGCCCAAGATGAGCCAGCTTTCGGCGCGGATTTCCGAGGTCAGCCATACCTATGGCCTGCCGCTTGATCCGGCGCGCATTGTTGGGGATTTGAGCGCAGGCGAGCGCCAGAGAGTTGAGATTATTCGCTGTCTTTTGCAGGACCCCAAGCTATTGATCATGGATGAGCCGACCAGCGTTTTGACCCCGCAAGAGGTTGAAATCCTGTTTGAAACTCTGCGCAAGCTGAGCGCCGAGGGCACGGCGATCTTATATATTTCGCACAAGCTCGAAGAGATCAGAACGATTTGCGATAGCGCCACGATCCTGCGCCTTGGCAAGGTTGTTGGGGCGTGTAATCCGCGCGAGGTTTCGGCGCGCGATATGGCGGAAATGATGGTGGGCAGTGTGCTGCATACGCCGAGCCGCGCGGCCACTGAGCCGGGCGATATTTTGCTTGAGGCGCGCGGACTTTCTATGGCCGCAACATCCGAATTTGGCACGCATCTACGTGATGTTTCGCTCAGCTTGCGCGCCGGAGAAGTGCTTGGCATTGGCGGGGTTGCGGGTAACGGCCAGGACGAGCTTTTGAGCGCGCTGTCGGGCGAGGCCAAGCTGCGATCGGGCGCGCTGCTTTTTGAGGGCGAGGATATCAGCCGCGAGGGGCCAAATACGCGCCGAGCACGCGGGCTTTTGGCCGCCCCTGAGGAGCGGTTGGGCCATGCAGCCGCGCCGGATATGAGCCTGACGGAAAATGCATTGCTAACGGGCGCGGGGCGCAAGGCACTGAGCACGCGCGGCTTTATCAATTGGGCAAAGACCCGCGATTTTGCGCGCGAGATTATTACGGCATTTGATGTGCGCACGCCGGGGCCAGAGAATGCCGCGCGCGCGCTTTCGGGCGGGAATTTGCAGAAATTTGTGATTGGGCGCGAGGTTTTGCAGGCTCCGCGCGTTTTGGTGGTGAACCAGCCGACTTGGGGCGTTGATGCTTCGGCGGCGGCGGCGATCCGGCAGGCGCTGCTTGATTTGGCTGCGGCTGGGGCGGGCGTGATTTGTATCTCTCAGGATTTGGATGAGTTGATGGAGATTTCCGACAATTTCGCCGCGTTGAATGAGGGCCGATTGAGCGCGCCTCGCCCAGCGCGCGGTCTGAGCGTTGATCAGATCGGGCTGATGATGGGCGGCGCGCATGATATGGAGGTCGCGCATGTTTGATCTGGGTGGTGTCGGGTTTAATGCCTTCGGCGAGGATATTTGGACAACTGTGAAACGCTGTTTATTCCAAGGAATTGCGGGGCCGGTTTTATGATCCATCTGGAGCGGCGCGCGAGCCCGTCGAAGCTTTGGGCCGCCAGCACACCACTTATTGCGGTGATTGCGACGATGGTTGCTGGTGGATTGATGTTTGCGCTCTTGGGCAAGGATCCATTTGTCGCGATCCGCACAATTTTCTGGGATCCGGTTTTTGGCGAGTTTGCGTTTTATTATCGCGGGCAATTGCTGGTGAAAGCGGGCCCTTTGATCCTGATTGCTATCGGGCTTTCGCTTGGGTTTCGCGCCGGGATTTGGAATATTGGCGCGGAGGGACAGTATATTATTGGGGCGATCTGCGGGGCCGGGGCTGGCCTTGCGTTTTATCCCAGCGAGAGCGTTTTTATCTTTCCTTTGATGATTTTGGCCGGGCTGATTGGCGGCTGGCTATGGGCGATGATCCCGGCGGTTTTGCGGGTTAAATTTGGAACGAACGAGATATTGGTCTCGCTCATGCTGGTCTATGTTGCAGAAGCGATATTGGCCTCTGTTTCTTCCGGTCTTTTGCGCAATCCTGAGGGGCATGGCTTCCCAGGCAGCCGCAATTTTAAGGATTTCCCTGCAGGGCATAACGACTTTTTGATCGAGTCTGCGGGGCTTCATTGGGGCGTTTTGGCCGCCTTTGTTGCGGTGATTTTTGCCTACGTATTGTTGGCGCGCCATATGCTTGGGTTTCAGATCCGCTTGACCGGCGTTGCGCCAAGGGCGGCGCGCTTTGGTGGGGTTCAACCGCAGCGCCTGATCCTGATTTGCCTTGGGCTTTCGGGCGCTTTGGCAGGGCTTGCGGGGATGTTTGAGGTTGCGGGACCTGCGGGGCAGATCACCACGGGCTTTAATGCGGGCTATGGATTTACGGCGATTATTGTCGCGTTTTTGGGGCGGCTTCATCCCGTAGGGATATTGCTTGCCGGGCTATTGATGGCGCTGACATATATTGGCGGCGAGGCGGCGCAATCGTCCTTGGGCTTGCCCGCCGCGGCGATCCAATTGCTTCAGGGTATGTTGCTTTTCTTCTTGCTGGCCGTCGATGTTTTGGCCAATTTTCGCATTCGCTTTGGCCAAGGGGAGGCTGCATAGATGGGCTCGATTGATCCAATTCTGATGATTGCCTCATTGATGGTCGCCTCAACGCCGATCCTTTTGGCGGCATTGGGCGAGATGGTTGTTGAGAAGGCGGGCGTTTTGAACCTTGGCGTTGAGGGGATGATGATCACCGGTGCTGTGTGCGGATTTATCGTCGCGGTCAGCACAGGATCGCCCGCGCTTGGCTTTGTGGCTGCGGCTTTGGGAAGCGCTTTGCTGTCGATGCTGTTTGGCTTTTTGACGCAGTTTTTGCTTTCGAACCAAGTCGCGACGGGCCTTGCACTGACGCTGTTTGGTTTGGGGCTTTCCTCGCTATTGGGGCAAGGGTTTATCGGGCTCAAGGCGCCGAGTTTCCCCGATCTCCATATCCCATTGCTGAGCAATATTCCCGTGCTTGGGCCGATCCTTTTTCAGCACGATGGGATGGTTTATGTCTCTTTGCTGATGGTGGCTGCCGTATGGGCGATGCTCAAATATACGCGCGCCGGGCTGATCCTTCGCGCGGTAGGTGAGAGCCATGATGCAGCCCATGCGCTTGGCTATCGGGTCGTTGCAATTCGCATGATGGCGATTGCTTTTGGCGGGGCCTGTGCAGGGCTTGGCGGGGCCTACATCAGCCTTGTGCGCGTTCCTCAATGGACCGAAGGCATGACGGCGGGTGCGGGCTGGATCGCGCTTGCGATTGTCGTTTTTTCCGGCTGGAAAGCATGGCGCATTTTGATCGGTGCGTATCTGTTTGGCGGGATCACTGTGCTGCAGCTCAACCTTCAAGCGGCGGGGGCAAAAATCCCTGTCGAGTATCTTTCTATGTCGCCCTACGTTATTACGATTGTCGTTCTTGTTTTCATGTCTGCCCGTCGCAAAGGGGCCGGTCACGCCCCTGCCGCTTTGGGCAAAATCTTTCACGCCTCGCATTAGCGCAGGCCCTTTCAACCAACTTAAGGAGCAATCCATGAAACTCAAAAATCTGCTTACGGGTGCTGCCGCTGCCCTTGCCCTCACGGGCGCTGCGATGGCCGAAGACAAAACCAAAGTCGGCTTCATTTACATCGGGCCAACAGGCGACGGCGGCTGGACATATGAGCACGATCAAGGCCACAAGGCGATCGATGCAGCCTTCGGCGATAAGGTCGAAACCATCTACCAAGAAAACGTCCCAGAAAGCGCCGACGCTGAGCGCGCGATCACACAGATGGCTCTTGGTGGCGCGGATCTGATCTTCACGACATCCTTTGGCTATATGGACCCAACCCTGAATGTTGCGGCCAAATTTCCAGACGTGAAATTCGAGCATGCAACCGGCTACAAACGCGCAGATAACGTCTCGACTTATTCGGCCCGTTTCTATGAGGGGCGCGCCGTTCAAGGCACAATCGCAGGCCTGATGACCAAGACCAACAAGGTCGGTTATATCGGCTCCTTCCCGATCCCCGAAGTGATCCGCGGCATCAACTCGGCCTATATCCACGCCAAGAAAGTAAACCCAGACGTCGAGTTTTCGGTCGTTTGGGCCTATACTTGGTTTGATCCAGCTAAAGAGGCCGATGCGGCCACGGCTTTGATTGAACAAGGCGCGGATGTGATCCTTCAGCACACCGATTCCACGGCCCCCCAAGCGGCTGCGGAAAAAGCGGGCAATGTGATCACCTTTGGCCAAGCCTCAGACATGGCCGAATATGGCCCAATGCCGCGCGTCTCTTCGATCATCGATAATTGGGCGCCTTACTATATCGCGCGCACCAAAGCGGTTATGGATGGCACATGGGTCAGCACGGATACATGGGACGGTATCGGCGCAGGCATGGTTGGCATCGGTGAGATTTCCGATGCGGTTCCAGCGGACGTAAAAGCCAAAGCGCTTGAGATCAAAGAAGCGATCTCTTCGGGTGCTTACCATCCCTTCACTGGCCCGCTCAAAAAGCAGGACGGCTCTGATTGGCTTGGCGAGGGCGAAGTCGCCGATGATGGCACACTTGCAGGCATGAACTTCTACGTCGAAGGCCTGACCGGCGATATCCCCGGCTAAACCGGCCTGATATCAAAGCAATCCAAGGCCCCGGTGCAAATCGCTTCGGGGCCTTTTCTTTGCGCGCATCAGATATCAAAGCTTCCCGCTTTCCTCATCCGCGCCCCCATGGCAGACTGGCCTTTCCTGACCTGTCAACGAGTTGCCCTATGCCCCTGATCCTCCGCCTCTCCGCTCTGCTTCTTGGCCTTGCAATCCTGCTTGTGGCCTGCGGCGATAGTACAAGCGTTAAGACGCCCGTCATCCGCCCTGTTGCTGGGCTTCCGGCCCAATTTGGCGATACCGATCCACACCCATGGAGGGGCCGCGCGCCCAAGACATATCCGGTGCATGGCGTCGATGTGGCCCGCTATCAAAACGCCGTTGATTGGAAGCGCGCGGCAGCCAATGGCATTCGTTTTTCTTATGTAAAAGCGACCGAGGGCGGTGATCGCGTTGATCCCAACTTCAAGACCAATTGGAACGCATCCGCGCGCGCAGGCATCCCGCGCGGCGCCTATCATTTCTTCTATTTCTGCCGCCCCGCGATTGAGCAAGCTGAGTGGTTCATCCGCAATGTTCCGCGTACAAAAGGCGCGCTGCCCCCTGTCCTTGATATCGAGTGGAACCACACCTCGCCCACCTGCCGCCTGCACCCGCCCGCGGATCAAGTCCGCGCCGAGATGCGCATTTTCCTGCGCGCTCTACATCAGCACTACGGTCAAAAGCCGCTGATCTACACAACGGTCGATTTCTATCATCAAAACGATCTCGCTCAGTTGCGCGGTCATGAATTCTGGCTGCGCTCTGTGGCTGCGCACCCCTCCAAAATCTACCCGGGCGCGAAATGGACCTTCTGGCAATATACCGGCTCAGGCCTTGCGCCCGGCTTTGGCGGCGAGGTTGATCTCAACGCATTTCATGGCTCAGAGGCCGAGTGGAAAAACTGGCTCGCCACCCATCGTTGAAACCTTGATCTCAATCAACGCGCTGCGCCAAATCACGCGCCAAACTTCATCCAACAAAGGAGCAACACATGACCGATTGGAATGCCGTCTACGCCGATACCCGCGATCAACAACGCGCCCTCTTCAAAGCCGCAGAAGAGACAACCAAAGCCTTCGCTGGCCTCTCAGGGGCGGTTAAATCCAACGGCCCGCTTGATCTCAAAACCAAAGAATTCGTCGCGCTTGCGATCTCTGTCTCCGAGCGCTGCGATGCCTGTATCGCCTTTCATATCAAAGCCCTGCACAAAGCAGGCGGTACCCGCGAAGAAGTGGCCGATGTGCTGAGCATGGTCATCCAAATGGGCGGCGGGCCGGGCATTATGTATGCCGGAAAAGCCTTGGAATGCTGGGATCAACTGATTGGCGCTGCGCCCGCCTAAAGGCCCATCACCGCTAATTTTTCTTGGCCCAAATACTCCCGCCGGAGGCGCAGGCCGCCTCTAGCGCTCCACTCTCAAATGCGCCTTACCCATCAATGCGAATGCGCGCATTGGTGGGATCATAAGGGCTGTCTTCTGTCACAACGGCATCCCACAATTTCCCCTGCATCCGCACCTTAAGGCGCGTGCCGACTTCGGCCAGGTCCGGGCGCACATAGCCCATGCCAATGCTTTTACCAAATGCGACAGAATAACCCCCCGAGGTCAGCCGCCCGATCTTAGTGTCGCCCGCATAAAGCGCCTCGCGCCCCCATGGATCGGCGTCCCCAGGCCCATCAATCAGCAAGGTGCAGCATTTGGCGCGAATGCCGATCTCTTCCATCGCCGCCTTGCCGCGAAACCCCTTCGAGAGATCAACAAAGCGATCCAACCCCGCCTCAAGCGGGGAGGCGTCGCGGCCAAGTTCTGTGCCAAAAGCGCGATAGCTTTTTTCCTGCCGAAGCCAGTTCTGCGCCCGCGCGCCAACCAGCTTGAGCCCATGCCCTTCGCCTGCTTCCATGAGCCGATCAAACAGATAATTCTGCATCTCCATCGGGTGATGCAGCTCCCAGCCAAGCTCGCCCGTATAGGCCACGCGAATGGCCGAGACGGGACACATGCCAAGCTCGATCTGGCGCGAAGAAAGCCAAGGAAAGCGCTTGTTTGAAAGCGCTGTTGCCGGATCAGCATCGCGGATCAGCCCGGCCAAAATATCGCGCGAACGTGGCCCTGCCAGCGCAAAGACCCCGGTTTGCGAAGTAATATCCGAGAGATGCATCGGCCCAAATTCGCCAACCTTCTCATTGACCATCTGCGCAAGATAATCGCCATCATAGGCCTGCCAAGCGCCTGCAGAAATCAGCACGAATTCATCCGCGCCCGTGCGCACAATCGTAAACTCGCTGCGCACGGTGCCTGCTTCGGTCAGCGCATAGGTCAGGTTGATGCGGCCAAGCTTGGGCAAGCGGTTCGTCGTCAGCCAATCAAGGAAACCTTCCGCGCCCGGCCCACGAAGCGTATGTTTGGCGAAGGCGGAGGCATCAATCAGGCCTGCCGTCTCGCGGATCGCTTGCGCCTCGTCTCGGGCATATTGCCACCAGCCGCCGCGGCGAAAGCTGCGCGCGCCCTCATCGTCAAATCCCAAAGGCGCGAAATAATTCGGGCGCTCCCAGCCATTCACTTGGCCAAATTGCGCGCCCTTTGCTGCCATCCGATCATAACAAGGCGCCGTTTTCAAAGGCCGGGCGGCGGGGCGCTCTTCATCGGGGTGGTGCAGAATAAAGACATGCTCATAGCATTCCTCGTTCTTTTTCACCGCATAGTCGGTCGTGATCCAAGGCCCGTAACGGCGCGGATCAAGGCTGGCCATATCGATCTCGGCCTCGCCCTCAACCATCATCTGCGCAAGGTAATGCCCCGTGCCGCCGGCCGCCGTGATGCCAAAGCTAAAGCCCTCGGCGAGCCACATATTCTTGAGGCCAAGTGCGGGGCCAACAAGCGG
The DNA here is from genome assembly GCA_047631555.1 of Halocynthiibacter sp. GTDB lineage: Bacteria > Pseudomonadota > Alphaproteobacteria > Rhodobacterales > Rhodobacteraceae > JBLHZY01. Next base: position 180,375 of record JBLHZY010000003.1, read on the forward strand.
ATTGCCATCCGGCGTATAACAAATCGGGCCGTTGAAATCATCCTTGAGGCCAACGTTTTCCGAGCTTGGCAAGCGGTGGATCATCGAGAGGTATTCTTCCTCGATCCGGTCCAAATCCAGCGGAAACAGATCGGCGCGAAAGCTATCCGGAACGCCGTAAGCAAACCGCGCCGGCGCGCCCCGCTCATAGGGCCCCAAAATCCAGCCGCCGCGCTCTTCACGCACATACCATTTGGCATCGGCATCGCGCAGAACCGGATGCTCGGGCATGGTTTTGCGGTATTCCACAAGGGCCGGATCAGGCTCGGTCACGATGAACTGATGCTCGACCGGGATGGCGGGAATTTTGATCCCCAAAAGCTGCGCGGTGCGCTGCGCGTGATTGCCAGTGGCGGTGACGACATGTTCGGCGGTGATCTCGATCTGCTCTTCCGAGGGGATCAGATTACCGCCCTTCTCGATCATTTTCGTCGCCGTCACGATCCATTCCGAGCCGGTCCAACGATAACCATCGACCTGCCAGCGCCGCTCGATCACGGCGCCATGTTGGCGCGCGCCTTTGGCCATCGCTTGGGTCACATCAGCCGGATTGATATAGCCGTCTGTGGGATGAAACAGCGCGCCTTTAAGATCATCGGTGCGCAGCAAGGGCCAGCGCGCGGCCATCTCTTTTGGGCTCAGAAATTCGTGCTCAATCCCGACCGCTTCGGCGTTGGAGGCATAGAGCTGATACTCGTCCATGCGGTCTTGGGTCTGGGCCATGCGCAGATTTCCAACGACAGAAAAGCCCGGATTAAGGCCGGTTTCTGCCTCAAGCGTTTTGTAGAAGCGGACGGAATAATCGTGAATATGGCTGGTCGCGTAGCTCATGTTAAACAGCGGCAAAAGGCCCGCCGCATGCCAAGTCGAGCCGGAGGTGAGCTCGTCGCGCTCAAGCATCATCACATCCCAACCGGCGCGCGCCAAATGATAGGTGATGCTGGCCCCTACGGCCCCGCCGCCCACAACAAGCGCTTTTACATGCGTTTTCATCCCCGAAACTCCGGCTATTGGATTTCCTTTCACCTTGCCAGAAATTGGCTGCGAGGCCACACAGAAATGCCGACCTATCGGCGCACAAATGCGACGTGGGGAAAGCTTGCTGCATCGCGGCAAAAAGGATATGAATTGGCGGATTTTGCGGTTTATTCCGCGCTAGGGATGAATGACGCCGATGGAAATTTGCACCACCAAAGCTGCCCTGCGCAACGCCGTTTCGGGCTGGCGCGCCGCGGGTGATCGCATCGGCCTCGTGCCGACGATGGGCGCGCTGCATGAGGGGCATTTGACGCTGGTGCGCGCGGCGAAGGCCGATTGCGGGCGGGTTGTTGCCTCGATCTTTGTCAATCCAACGCAATTTGGCGATCCTGCTGATCTTGCCAAATATCCGCGCACTGAAGAGGCCGATTTGGCCGCTTTGAAGGCCGAAGGGGTTGATGCGGTTTTCATGCCCTCAGCGGATGAGATGTATCACCCGGAAGCGCAAACCATCGTTGAAACCGAGGCGCTTGCCGGGATGCTGATGGGCGCGCTTCGCCCTGGGCATTATCGCGGGGTTTGTACGGTTGTTGCCAAGTTGCTCAATTGCGCGATGCCGGACGCGGCCTTCTTTGGCGAGAAGGATTATCAGCAGCTTTTGGTGATCAATACAATGGTGCGTGATCTGGATATGCCGTTTGAAATCAAAGGCGTACCGACTGTGCGCGAGGCGGATGGGCTTGCTATGTCTTCGCGCAATATGCGCCTTGACCCTGCGGATCGCGCGGCCTCGACTGTGCTTTCCAAATCGCTCGCGATGGCAGAAGCGCGCATCCAAAACGGTGCAGAGGCCCCTGATTTGGAAGCCGAGGTTGCCGCCTTTATCAAGGCCGAGCCGCGCGCCACAGTCGAGACCGTCGACATTCGCGATGCTCAGACCCTTGCCCCCCTAAACGGCCCAATCACTCGCCCCGCCGTCATCTTGCTCGCAGCCCGGTTCGGGGATGTGCTATTGATTGACCAACGTGTTGCTGCTCCGAAAGGAAATTCCTGATGTCGACCCAAACCGAGACCCCAATTCGCCGCATGACCGCCCCGCAGATTGCGGCCCGAAAAGGCGGCGAGCCGATCGTTTCGCTGACCTCCTATCATGCGCATACGGCTGCAATCGTTGATAAATTTGCCGATTTTATCTTGGTCGGCGATAGTTTGGGCATGGTGATGCACGGGATGGAAACGACCGTTGGCGTGCCGCTCGATCTGATGATCATGCATGGCAAAGCGGTGGTGCGTGGCACCAAACGCGCGCTGATCGTCGTCGATATGCCGTTTGGCACCTATGAGGAAAGCCCGAATATGGCGTTTCGCAATGCGGCCAAAATCATGAAAGAAACCGGCTGTGGCGCGGTGAAGCTTGAGGGCGGCAAGCGTATGGCTGAGACGATCCATTTTCTGGTCGAGCGCGGCATTCCGGTGATGGCGCATATCGGGCTGACCCCGCAATCGAGCCATGTGATGGGCGGGTTCAAAACCCAAGGCCGTGATGAGGATACTTGGCCGCTTCATATCGAAGATGCGAAGGCCGTGGCTGAAGCGGGCGCCTTTGCGATGGTTGTTGAGGGCGTGGTTGAGCCGCTGGCCGATCTCATCACCGAAGCCGTCGATATTCCGACCATCGGGATTGGCGCGTCGAAAAATTGCGACGGGCAGATTTTGGTTCTTGAAGATATGCTCGGGCTCAATCCTTGGGTGCCTAAATTTGTAAAGAAATACGGGGCTTTGGGGCCGATGATCGAGCAAGCCGTTTCGGATTATGCCGATGATGTGCGCACGCGCGCTTTTCCCGAAGACGCGCAGGTTTATAAATCGAATATCAAGCCGAAATAGGCCGATTTCGCGCCATATTTGACCGGATTTGAGGGGGCTTTACGGCCCCCTTTTCCTGTCTGGAAGGGCGAAATCTGCGCAATTTTCACTAAACCTGATGGGGTTTAGCGCGGCGAGGTAACCCCCCATTAGCAGATTTCGCCAATGATCATCCCATAGCCGGGTGGGGGTATCCGGTGCGCTGCCAGAAGGCGGCTGCGCGAATATCACGTGGGGTGATTCATGCAATTTCTAATTTTGAGACCTGTGCCATTGGCACGGGCGCTACGGTCGTGTGCTTTGGGGGCAAAGCCATTCCGTATGAACCGAATGCTTGCAGCAATGGCGATGCTGGTGTGTGCTTTGTGGCTTGGTGGCCCTGCGCATGCCAGCAGAACCATGCAGGGGAATGTTATTGTTGTGCGCGATGATCGCGGCGGCAAAGTCTCTAGTCGCGCGGCCGAGATCAGCCAAATGAAAGCGCGCGGCCAACGGGTCGAGATCCGCGGGCGAATTTGTCTTTCGTCCTGTACGATGTATCTCGCGCTTCCCGGGGCCTGCGTTGAGGCGACCACCAGCTTTGGATTTCACGGGCCTAGCAATCGCGGCGCGCGGCTTTCGGAAAATGATTTTGAGTACTGGTCGCAGGTTATTGCGGCCCATTATCCCGAGCCGCTGCGCGCTTGGTATATGGAAACAGGCCGCACCCAGATTTCCGAATATTTCCAGATTTCCGGCGCAGAGCTGATCCGCCTTGGGCTGCGCGGCTGCTAGTTATAGCATCGAGGGAACAACGAGGTCTGGCGGGCGGTGCCCATCGGCGAAGGTCTTGATATTGATCAAAACTTTCTCTCCCATCTCGATCCGCCCTTCAACTGTTGCCGAACCCATATGCGGCAAAAGCACGACGTTTTCGAGCTCGCGCAGGCGCGGGTTGATCTCGGAGCCATGCTCAAACACATCAAGGCCAGCGCCGGCTATTTCGCCCGCGCGCAACAGGCGGGTCAGCGCGTTTTCATCAATCACTTCGCCGCGCGAGGTGTTGACGATCACCGCATCCTTTTTCATCAACTGAAGACGGCGCGCATTCATCAGATGAAAGGTTGAAGGCGTGTGCGGACAGTTGATCGAGATCACATCCATGCGCGCGACCATCTGATCAAGACTTTCCCAATAGGTCGCCTCAAGCTGCTCTTCGAGCTCGGGGCGGACACGCTTGCGATTGTGATAATGGATCTGCATACCAAAGGCTTGCGCGCGCCGCGCAACCGCTTGGCCGATCCGACCCATGCCCAGAATGCCCAAACGACGGCCGCCAAGACGCCCGCCCATCAGGGCCGTTGGCGCCCAGCCATCCCATTTGCCCGATTGCATCAAAGCAAGGCCCTCAGGCAAACGACGCACAACAGAAAGGATCAACGCCAGCGTCATATCAGCGGTATCATCCGTAACAACTCCGGGCGTATTGGAGACCAAAACCCCGCGTTGGCGCGCCGAGGCCACATCAATATGATCCACGCCCGCGCCGTAATTCGCGATCAGTTTGAGCCGCTCGCCCGCTTGGGCAATCATACTCGAATCAATCTGATCCGTGACACATGGCACCAAGACATCAGCGCTTTTCATCGCCGTCACCAAGGCCTCGCGCGACATTTTTTCATCCGCCACGCTCAACTCTGCGTTGAACAGCTCTTTCATCCGGGTCTCGACGACCTCGGGTAAGCGTCGCGTTACAACAACACTCAACCTTTGTGCAGGCATCAAGACCTCCTTCTGCGTCTTTTCTTTTCCGCTCCATACTGGCAAACTGTTGGCAGCCGGGGCAAGGCCTGAATGCTTGCCTAGGCCAGTTCGAGCGAAAAGAGTGCAAAGCACCACTCGGCCCAAGCGGGCAATACAGGAATGAAAGAGAAAACATGTTCTCTATCGGTTTAAAACCATTGCGCGCTTTGAGCAGCAGGCTTGCGCTTGGCGCCGCCTTTGCGATTTTCGCAAGCGCTGTCTTTGCGCAAGACGAGCGGCCACGCGGCTCGGTGACCAATTTGCCACTGCCGCGCTTTGTTTCGCTCAAAACGGATGAGGGCAATGTGCGCCGCGGCCCCTCGCTGACGCATCGCATTGATTGGGTCTTTACCCGCGAAGATATGCCGCTCGAAATCACGGCTGAATACGGCCATTGGCGGCGCGTTCAGGATCGCGACGGCGTTGGCGGCTGGATGCATTACGCGCTTCTTTCGGGCGTGCGCACGGTGATTATTGACGAAGATCTGATGGCGCTGCGCGCAAAGCCAGATGAGGAAGCTTCGGTGAACGCGCGCATTGAGGCAGGCGTGATTGCCAAGCTTGGCGAGTGCGGCCCCGTTTGGTGCCGGTTGCAGGCGGATGGGCACAAAGGCTGGGCGCTAAAAACCGCGCTTTGGGGTGTCGCACCAGACGAGTTGCGCGAATGAGCGGCGCCGAAGAGCCTCCAATCGAGCAGGTTCGCACCTCGCTCGGGGCGCGGCGCATGGGCTCTGAGGGGCGGACTTTTGTCATTCATGCCGATGAGGGATGGGTTCAGCCAATCCGCGAAGGCAAGTTCGATTTCTTTACCAAACTTGCACCAAAGCTTGCGCGCGAAGGTCTTTCTACGCGGATCGTAACGGCCGGCGGCACGGCCTCAAAAGTTATGCTGGGTCAGGATCATATTCATCTGATGGTTGGCCCGACGCCCGCATATGGGCGCGGGATTTTGCATGCGATGCCGTCGTATATTTGGGGCTTTTGGTATCTCGATGAACTGGGCGCCTTTTGGAACAGCTCCCTGCGATTTGCCAGCTTTCAACCCGATCAGATTGATGCCGAAAAGGCCGAGTATTTTTTCAATGGGGTGAGCGGCTATATGCTGCGCGAAAACATCTCAAAAAGCGTCCAAGAAGAGCGGATGAACCAGCCAATGGCAAGCGCTGCGGCCGTTATCTTTTGTCAGGAAAACGAGGGCGCGAGCGAGCGGAATTACTATCTCAGCACCGAAGAGATTATCCGCACAACGGCCCAGACCTGCCGCGATGAGCTGGTCTATGTAAAACTGCACCCGGCCCAGTCCAAAACCATGCGCCGCGCGATTATGGCCATCTGTTCTGACTTCCAAAATATACGGATGTCAGAGACCTCGGTGCATGATCTGATAGAGGCGTCGCGCTGTGTTGTTACGCAAAATTCGGCGGCGGGCTTTGAAGCGCTAATGCAGCGTAAATGCGTGATAACATGCGCAAAATCAGATTATTGGCACGCGACATTGACGCCGAAAAATCCATCCGATCTGCGCGAAGCTCTGGAGTTTGGCCCCGAAGTCATGAGCGATTTTGAGTTTGCAAAATACTTCTACTGGTTCCTTGATCGCAAATGCCTTGAGCCGCAAAAACCCGAATTTTCCGCCCGCGCATGGGCACGGATCACCGAAAAGGTTTTGTTCTAGGCACCTTGGCGCGCAGCGTTTGGCGCGGTAACATCAAGGCAGTTTCAAGGATTACCGATGTCCCATCAACATGCCACGCGCCTCAACCTTTCCGCAGGCCTTCTTTCGGTCTCGGTGGCGCTGATTTTGGTGCTGGCGAAACTCTGGGCATTGGGCGAAACGGGCGCGCTTTCGATAGCCGCCTCGCTGGCAGATAGCGCGCTTGATTTGATGATTTCAATCGCCGGGCTGGCCGCCATTTCCTATGCCGCGCGCCCCCCTGATGAGGATCACGCCTTTGGCCATACCTCAGCCGAAGATTTGGCCGCACTTGGGCAGGCGCTCTTTATCATGGTCTCTGCTGGGGTGATCAGCTTTGCCGCCATTCGCCGCCTGCTCTCGGATACCCCTGCCCCTCTGGCCCAAGAGGGGCGCGGCATTGCGGTTTTGCTCCTGTCTATCGTGCTCACCATCAGCCTTGTGCTTTGGCAGCGCCGTGTAGCGCGCACGACGGGCAGCCGCGTGGTTGCCGCCGATAGTTTGCATTATTTGGGCGATCTCGTGCCCAATCTGGGCGCGATTGTTGCGCTCATGGCCTCGGCTCGCTTGGGGCTGAGCAATATTGATAGCGTGGTGGCTTTGGCCGCTGCGGGCATCCTCGCCTTTGGGGCTCTGCGCATCGGCAAGGGCGCGTGGGATGCCTTGATGGATCGCGCGGCGCCGGAAAAAATGGTCGAAGGGATTGCGGCGATTGCGAAGGATTTTCCCGGTGTTCACGGCTTTCATGACCTCAAAACCCGCATGGCCGGAAGCCGCACTTTTGTGAATCTTCACATAGAGTTAGACGGCGATCAAAGCCTGCGAGAAGCCCATGATATTGGGGCGGCTTTGCGCCGCGCCATCCTGCATGCCTATCCGCAAGCCGATGTTATGATCCATAAAGATCCGCTTGGTGAAGAGCCGCATCCGGACGACCCAACCAAGGCTTAAGCTTTACTCCGCCGCAAGCCCACGCCCGCGCAAAAGCGCCTCTGGCCCGGGCATCTTCCCTCTAAATTCGGTGTACAAAGCCTCTGCATCGCGCAGGCCCCCGACCGAGAGAATATGCGCCTCAAGCTTGGCCGCCATTTCGGGATCAAACGGCCCGCCGGCCTCCTCAAAAGCGGCGAATGCATCGGCATCCATCACCTCAGACCACATGTAGCTGTAATAGGCCGAGGAATAGCCATCGCCGGCGAAAACATGGGCGAAATGCGGCGTCGCATGGCGCATCGAGATCGCGCGCGGCATGCCCAGATCGGCAAGGATTTCGGCTTGGCGCGCCATCGGATCGCTTGGTGCTTCGCCGTTGTGAAATTCCAGATCGACAAGCGCTGAGGCGATATATTCAACGGTCGAAAACCCTTGATCGTAGGTCTGAGCCGCGAGCAGCCGTTCGCGCATATCTTTGGGCATCGCTTTGCCTGTTTCGGCATGGGTCGCGAAGCGCTCAAGCACTTCGGGAACCTCGAGCCAATGCTCGTAAAGTTGGCTTGGAAGCTCAACAAAATCGCGCGCAACGGAGGTGCCAGAGATGCTTTCATAGGTCACGTCCGAGAGCATCTGATGCAGCGCATGACCGAACTCATGAAACAGCGTGCGCGCATCATCATAAGAGAGCAAAGCAGGCGCGCCTTTGGCCGGTTTGGCGAAGTTGCACACATTGATCACGATGGGGCGAATATCACCTGTCAGCTTTTGTTGGGCGCGCATGGCCGAGCACCAAGCGCCCGATCGCTTTGAGCCGCGCGCAAAGTAATCGCCAAGGAAAATCGCGATGTGCTTGCCATCACGCAGCACTTCAAAAGCGCGCATATCCGGATCATAAAGCGGCAGGTCAAGGGCGCGAAACTCAAGGTTAAACAAGCGACTGGCGCAATCAAAGGCGGCCTCAATCATACGGTCGAGCTGGAAGTAAGGCTTGAGCTCGGCCTCGTCGAGATCATGTTCGGCAAGGCGGCGCTTTTCGGAATAATAACGCCAATCCCAAGCCTCCAGATCGCCGTTGATCCCATCGGCCTGCATCATTTGTGTCAGCACCTGCGCATCCGCATTTGCCGCCGCTTTTGCGGGCTCCCAGACCTGCATCAGCAGATCGCGCACGGCCTCGGGCGTCTTGGCCATTTCCGTCTCTAACTTGTAGGCGGCGAAATCGGAATAGCCCAAAAGTTGGACGCGTTCTTGGCGCAGGGCCAGCGTTTCGCGCACGATCTCTGTGTTGTCAGTCTTGCCGCCGTTTTCGCCGCGGGCGACCCATGCGCGATAGGCTTTTTCGCGCAGATCACGGCGCGGAGAGAATTGCAAAAACGGCACGATGAGAGAGCGCGACAGCGTGATTGCCGGGCCGTCTGCGCCTTTTTCCTCGCCTGCTGCGCGCGCCGCTTGCAGAACAAAATCAGGGAGGCCGATCAAATCGTCCTCGCTCAAGGGCAGGAACCAATCGGACTCGTCAGCGAGCAGGTTTTGGGTAAAATCTGTGCCAATGGTTGCGAGGCGTTCTTTGACTTCGGCCAAGCGATCCGCCTTTGCGCCGATAAGTTGCGCGCCCGAACGCACAAAGCTGCGATGTGTCAGCATCAAAACGCGCGATTGCTCATCCGTAAGGCCAAGCGTTTCGCGCTGATCCCAGAGCGCTTCGACCCGAGCAAAAAGCGCGGTATTCATCGTGATCTCAGAAGAATAGGCGGCCAAAAGGGGCGAGAATTTGCGCATCAGCTCTTGGCGCGGCGGGGTCGCTTGGGCGCCCGCGAGCGTATAGAAAACCGATAACACGCGGCCCAACCTCTCGTCCGCGCGCTCAAGCGCCTCGATTGTATTGGCAAAACTCGGCGCTTCTTTTTGATCGGTGATGGCTTTGATATTGGCGCGCGCCTCTTTAATTGCCACATCAAAGGCGGGCATAAAATGCGCGTCCTCAATCTGATCGAAGGGCGGGAAATCAAATGGGGGCAGCCAATCGGCGAGAAGCGGGTTTGTCATGCAAGTCTCCTTTGTAGGCAACCTATGCATGGGGCGCGCAAAGCGCTAGGGCTTGGCCGCGCAAATTGGGCAATCGGGGCGGGATTTTAGCGCGATTGTGCGCGTCTCGCCGTAGAGCGCATCATAGATCATCATGCGTCCGCCAAGGCCGGTTCCTGCGCCGGTAATTGCCTTCACCGTCTCGACCGCCATCATCGCACCGATCACGCCGGGAAGCGGCCCAAGTACGCCGCCCTCTGCGCAGCTAGGCGCGAGGCCCTCGGCGGGCGCTTGGGGGAAAATGCACTGATAACAAGGGGTTTCGCTTGCAGGATGAAAGAGGCTGATCTGCCCCTCCCATTGCGAAAGCGCGCCGGAGATGAGCGGTTTGCCCGCCGCGACACAGACCGCATTGGCCGCATAGCGCGTCTCAAAATTATCGGAGCCATCAAGAACGATGTCGTAATCTGCCAGCAGCTCTGCGCCAATTTCAGCGGTAAATTTGCGATTGTATGCCTGCACCGAAATGAAAGGATTAAGCGCGAGCATCGCGGCTTTGGCAGAGTGAACCTTGGCGCTTCCGATGGCCGCATCGGGATGGATCACTTGGCGCTGAAGATTGGAGTTTGAGACGATATCATCGTCAATCACACCGATCAAACCAACGCCCGCGCCAGCCAGATATTGCAACGCAGGCGCGCCAAGCCCCCCGGCCCCAATCACCAAGACCCGCGCCTTGGAAAGCTTCTTTTGCCCCGCCCCGCCGATTTCGCGCATCACGATATGGCGGGCGTAACGTTCAAGCTCGGCCTCGCGAAATCCGCTTTTTGGTGCTGGCTCGGGCGCGGTTTCGGCTTTGGCGCGTAGACGTTTTATCCCGAGAACATAGAGCAGGATCAAAAGCGCGGCCCCGCCCCCGACGAGCCAATGTAGCAGCGTTCCTGAAAAGAAGCGTGCCTCTTCGGGGATAAGCCACGCGGCAATGAGAAAGGCCGGATAGACCACGCCTGCGATCAAGAAAAGGCGCAAACGCATCGGCCAATTGATGAGCGCGCCGCCCCAATAGATCAAAGCGCAAAGGGCGAGGAACAATAGCATCAACCGCGCCCAGTGGAGCCAAAGCCGCCCTGCCCGCGCGCGGTTTCGCTCAAGGTTTCGGCCGGCTCGAAACGTGCTTGGACAACCGGCGCGATCACAGCTTGGGCGATCCGCTCGCCGTGCTGAACGATGAAATCCTCGGCGCCCAGATTGATCAAGATAACGCCAAGCGGGCCGCGATAATCCGCGTCAATCGTGCCCGGTGCATTGGCCAGCGTAATGCCGTGTTTGGCGGCAAGGCCAGAGCGCGGCCTGATCTGCATCTCGAACCCTTCGGGAATTTCAACGCGCAGGCCGGTGGGGATGATCGCGCGCGCCATTGGGGCCAGTTTGATCCCTGCTGGGCGATCCGCCTCGTTCAGGTTTGCGCGCAGATCTGCGCCTGCCGCGCCCGCCGTTTCATAGCGCGGCAGTCCGAGATTTTCATCCGCGCCTGTCAGCCATTCTATCCGCACAAGGACCATTTTCGCGCCCGCCTCGTTTGCTTAGGCAAGCGCGAGGGCGATGCGCCCTGCGAGCTTTTCCGCCACGTCTGTTTTATCCATGCGGGGCCAGCTTTCGGCCCCTTCATCGGTGATCAAAGTAACCGCATTCTCAGAGCCGCCCATGATGCCTGTGCTTGGGGAGACGTCATTCGCGACAATCCAATCACAGCCTTTGCGGGCCCGCTTTTTGGTCGCGTTTTCAATTACATCGTCGGTTTCAGCAGCAAAGCCAATCACCAAGGGCGGGCGGTTTTTGCTTTTGCTGATACGCGCCAAAATATCGGGGTTTTCAGCAAACTCGAGGCTTGGCAACGCGCCTGCTTTCTTCTTGATTTTGGATCCGCTGAAGCTTGCTACGCGCCAATCGGCAACGGCCGCGGCAAAGATCGCCGCATCCGAAGCACGTGCATTTTCCACGGCTTCAAGCATCTGCGCGGCGGTTTCAACTTTCACCAAATTCACGCCGCCTGGCGGGGGCACATCAGCAGGGCCGGTGATGAAAGTAACCTCTGCGCCAAGCGCGACAAGCGCCGCGGCAATCGCTGTTCCTTGCGCGCCCGACGAGCGGTTAGCGATATAGCGCACGGGATCAATCGGCTCATGGGTTGGGCCGGAGGTAATCAAAATATGGCGCCCTTTAAGCGGGCCATCGCTAAGAGCGGCATCAATCGCGCGAATGATATCAGGCACTTCGGCCATGCGCCCAAAGCCATATTCGCCGCAGGCCATCGCCCCTTCATCGGGGCCAACAAAAAGGATGCCATCGCCTTTGAGGGTAACCATATTGCGCTTGGTCGCCGGATGCTCCCACATGCGCACATTCATCGAGGGCGCGATCAAAACGCGCTTGTCAGTGGCCATCAAAAGCGTCGAGGCAAGATCATTGGCGAGGCCCCCCGCCATCTTGCCCATCAGATCAGCAGTGGCGGGCGCCACAACGAGTAAATCCGCGGAACGGCTCAGCTCAATATGGCCCATTTCGGCCTCGTCCGTGAGATCAAAAAGATCACGGTAAACCTTTGACGCCGCCAAAGCAGAGACCGAAAGCGGCGTGACAAATTGCTCGCTCGCGGAGGTCAAAACCGGGGTCACCTCTGCGCCCTCATCGCGCAATCGGCGGATCAAATCGAGCGATTTAAACGCCGCGATTCCGCCGCCAATGATCAATAGAATTCGCTTGCCGTTCAGCATGGTTACGCTCCGCTTATGCAGCGTCAACTCTAGGCAGAGCGCGCGCCAAGTTCAAGCGGCGGCTACTCGATCAGGGCGCGAAGAGCTGGGCCGTTGCTTTCGAGCGCGCGGCGCATTTTGTCCAATGCTGCGACCTCAAGCTGGCGCACCCGCTCTTTGGACAGGCTCAGCTCTTGGCCGAGGCTCTCAAGCGTACGCGGCTCATCGGCCAATTTGCGCGCGTGGATGATCAATCGCTCGCGTGCACTTAGCGTATCGAGCGCGCCTCCGATCCACGATTTCAGCGTTTTCATATCCTGCGCATGGGCGACCGTTTCGGCGCTTTGGGGGGCATCATCGACCAGCGTGTCGATCCATTCGCGCCCCTCATCTTCGCTTGATTGTGTCGCATTCAGCGAGAAATCAGAGCCCGATAGGCGGCCATCCATCATCTCGACATCCCGTATCGGAACGCCAAGTTCAACCGCCACTTTGCCAAGCAAATCATGATGATCGAGCGGCGCGCCATGGGCTTGGGCCTCGCGTTCAATCTGGGCCTGCACGCGGCGCATATTGAAGAACAGCGACTTTTGCGACGAGGTCGAGCCGGTGCGCACCATCGACCAATTGCGCATGACAAATTCTTGGATCGAGGCCTTGATCCACCACATTGCATAAGTCGAAAAGCGCACGCCGCGATCGGGATCAAACTTCTCGGCGGCTTTCATTAAGCCAACGCTCGCCTCTTGGGTCAAATCGTTCATCGAGGCGCCATAGCGGCGATACTTCCCGGCCATTGAAACGGCAAGCCGCATATAGGCCGTGATCAGGCGGTGCAAAGCGGCCTCGTCGCGGTGATCGCGCCAAGCTATCGCAAGCGCGCGCTCCGTCTCAGCATCCAAAAGCTCGGCCTTCATCGCAGAGCGGCGAAAGGTATTATCGTGGTTGGCGTCCAGTGGCATGGCCCTATCTCCCGTGTTTGCGCAGAGCCCAAAAGGTGGATGCCTCTTAACGGCCCTGTTGCAAGGTGTTACGAAAAGAGTAACGCATTCGGATCACAGAAAGTTTCACGATAATGTTCCCTGCTCTCACTCTTGTTCTTGGCGGCGCGGCTTCGGGCAAATCCGACTTGGCGGAAAAGCTTTGTGTTTCCAGCGACTTACCCCTTGTTTACCTAGCCACAGCACAGGCGCATGACGAGGAAATGCGCACCAAGATTGCGCGCCACCGCACAGATCGCGGCACCAATTGGCAAACAATCGAGGCTCCGCTGCATGTAAATGAGGCGCTTTTGGAACTTGAGGCACCGGGGAGCATCATCCTTTTGGATTGCGCAACCATGTGGTTGAGCAATCATCTTTTGGCCGAAAGCGATCTATTGAACGAGCAACAAAAACTGCTTGAAGCGCTTGAGAGTTGCTCTGCGCCTGTCGTGATTGTGAGTAATGAAGTCGGCCTAAGCATCGTGCCGGACAACGCTTTGGCACGCGCATTTCGCAACGCGCAAGGGGGGCTCAATCGCGCGCTCGCGGCGCAGGCGGACTGTGTGATCGGGGTGATGGCAGGCCTGCCATTCGCGCTGAAAGGCGCGCTTCCGGAGGCCCTGAAATGAGCACGCTTTGGCTGATCCGTCATGGCCCAACGCATGCGCGCGCAATGGTCGGCTGGAGCGATATTCCGGCAGATTTGAGCGACGCAGCCGCGCTTTCACGCCTCTCGGACTACCTGCCACGGGACGCGCTTATTACCTCTTCCGATTTGATCCGCGCGACGGCCACAGCCGATGCGATCACCGCAAATCGCACGCGCCTAACGCCGGATCCACGCCTGCGCGAAATTCATTTTGGCGATTGGGAAATGCAGGGCTTTGATCAGATCGAGGATCAAGCTCATGCGCGAAAATTCTGGGAACAGCCGGGCAAAACGCAGGCCCCCGGCGGCGAAAGCTGGGACCAAACCAGCGCACGGGTGAGTGCGGGAACGGATGCGCTTTTGGCGGAAAACCCTGGCGCGGACATCATCATCGTTGCCCATTTCGGCGCGATCCTTACTCAACTTCAACGTGCGCTGAATTGCTCCAGCGTCGAGATGTTTTCGCACAAGATCGACAACCTCTCCGTTACTAAGATCACGATTGCGGATCAATGGCGCGCCCATGAGATCAATCACAATCCCTGATGGCCCGCGAAACAAATTAGTGTTTCACCCAAAAGCGTTACCCTTCTAAGCTGAGTGAAAGGGGGCACTTTGATGACTTATGAATTATATATTGGCGATCGTACATTTAGCAGCTGGTCCTTGCGCGGCTGGCTGATGTTTGAAAAATTTGGACTGCCGGTGAACACTCATATGATTGGGCTTTATTCGGGCACCATGGCAAAGGATATGGCCCATCTCGCCCCCGCCCGCCTTGTTCCCGCGATGCAAACGCCCGAGGGCATAGTGATCGGCGAAACGCTTGCAATGGCCGAGACTTTGGCCGAGCGTCATCCTTCTGCCGGGCTTTGGCCAAGCGATCCTGCCCAGCGCGCCAAAGCCCGATGGCTCAGCGCGGAAATCCATGCCGGTTTTGCATCCCTTCGCAACGAGTGCCCGATGCAATTGGCTGCACAGATCGAAGGTTTTTCTGTCTCTGAAGCGGTTCGCAAAGATCTTGATCGGCTTGAGACGCTTTGGGATTTCGCGCGCAATTCTCATAGCAATTCCGGCCCGTGGCTTTTTGGCGCCTACTCGCTTGCTGATGTATTTTATGCGCCCGTTGCGGCGCGGATCGCGGGCTATGGCTTGCCGGTATCGGAGGCAAGTCAGGCCTATGTCGCCGCCCATCTGGCCGATCCCGCCTTCCGCCAATGGCGCGCGCTCGGTCTGTGCGATCTCTACGATCCGTTTCCCTATGATCTTGGCAAAAAAACCGCGCCATGGCCCGGCCCAAAACCGCTCGCGGCGCGCGCCGTCGATAACGGCCCTTCTGAAAATTCCATTTGCCCATATTCAGGAAAACCCGTGAACCACTATTTGGAGCTGGGCGGAAAAACCTATGGGTTTTGCAACGCCAAATGCCGCGACAAAACCGTGAACGATCCCCAAGCCTGGCCCAAATTCATGGAAATATTGGCCTAAAGAGTGCCGAACAGCCCACCGTTAAGACTTCGCTAACCACTTCACAGCTATGCGTTAACCATTGTTGAGAATGGAGGCGCAAATGGTTACGCGCACGTATACGGTGGCATTCGTCGGGGTCGAGGCGCGGCGCGTCGAGGTGCAATGCGCGATCGCGCCCGGCTTGCCTGGATTTTCCATTGTCGGGCTGCCGGATAAGGCCGTTTCCGAAGCGAAAGAAAGAGTGCGCTCAGCGATTGGGGCCTTGTCGATTGCGCTTCCGTCAAAACGGATAACCATCAACCTTTCCCCCGCAGACTTACCCAAAATGGGCTCGCATTTCGACCTGCCGATTGCCATGGCGATCTTGGCCGCGATTGATGTGATCCCGGCGGATGCAGTCGAGGGGATCGTTGCCCTTGGTGAATTGTCGCTCGATGGCAAATTGGTGCCGGTGGTTGGGGCGCTGCCCGCAGCGATGCGTGCAGCCCAGGAAAATTGCGCGCTGGTGTGCCCGAAAGGATGCGGCGCAGAGGCGGCATGGGTCGGCGATACGCAGGTGTTTGCGCCTGCCAGTCTTCTGGAAATGATCCAGCATTTTACCGGCCAGAGCGCCCTAACGCCGGCCAGTCCCGGCGAGATTGCGCCCGCGATTCAAACTCGCGATTTACGGGATGTAAAAGGCCAAGAACGCGCCAAACGTGCGCTGGAGATTGCCGCCGCCGGGCGCCATCATCTTTTGCTTGTTGGTGCGCCGGGGTCGGGGAAATCGATGCTGGCCGCGCGATTGCCCGGCATTTTGCCGCCCATGACGCCGCTTGAAGCGCTCGAAACCTCGATGGTGCATTCATTGGCCGGGCTGCTGAATGAGGGCGGATTGACGCGCGAGCGCCCTTTTCGCCAGCCCCATCATACAGCTTCAATGCCTGCGATTGTTGGTGGTGGGCGGGGCGCAAAGCCCGGTGAAATCAGCCTTGCGCATAACGGCGTGCTCTTCATGGACGAGTTTCCAGAATATCCGCGCGGCGTTTTGGAGACCCTGCGCCAGCCGATTGAAACCGGCGAGATCGTGGTTTCTCGTGCAAATGCGCATATGCGATACCCGTGCCGCTTTTTGCTGATCGCGGCTGCAAACCCTTGTAAATGCGGGCAACTTTACGATGCCGCGCAGGCCTGTTCGCGCGCGCCGATCTGTGGCGAAGACTATCTTGGTCGGATTTCTGGCCCGTTGATGGACCGTTTTGATATGCGGATCGAAATTCCGCCGGTTGCTTATACCGATCTTGGATTGCCGGAATCTGGTGACAGCTCGCCCGTTGTCGCGGCGCGCGTGGCCAAAGCCCGCGCCATTCAGACGGAGCGTTTTGCGCAATCGCCCGGCGTATTTGCCAATGCGGATGCCGAGGGCGCGGTGCTTGAAGCTGTGGCAGCACCCGATGCTGCGGGCAAAGAGTTGCTCGCGCGCATGGCCGAGCGGTTTGGCCTTTCTGCGCGCGGGTATCATCGGGTTTTGCGGGTGGCGCGCACGATTGCGGATCTGGACGGTTCAGAAGCTGTTGAGCGCAATCACATCGGGGAAGCGCTTAGTTTTCGGCTGGTTCAGATGGCGAATGCTTGAGGACGTTTTTTAGAAATTGCGCTGTATTTTCAATGGCTTCGCGCGCCTCCGGGAAGAAGCTGTAAAACATCTGCCAAACATGCGGCGCGCCGTCCCACATCTCAAGGCGAGAATGCGCCCCTTGTGCGCGTAGGTGCGCATCCATTCGCATTGCATCGTCGCGCAGAATTTCCGAGGACGAGGCCTGTATCAAAACGGGCGGGCAATCGGGAAACCGCGCATAAAGCGGCGATGCGCGTGGATCATTTGCGGGCAGATCGCCAAGGATCATGGCCGCAAGATCATGGACGCGCTCTGCCGGGAAGAAATGATCAGTGGCCGCGTTTTCCTGAACGGATGCCCCCGAAAACGTTTGATCCGTGAAGGGTGACCAAGCAAAGGCGGCGGCAGGTTGCTGGCCGGTTGCGCAAAGATGCGCGAGCAAGGCCAAAGCTATTCCTCCGCCCGCGCTATCGCCGCCGATCACGATATTTTGCGGCGCATATCCGCGCGCAATAAGCGAGGCATGTGCTGCGCATGCGTCTTCAAAAGCCGCTGGGAGCGGATGCTCTGGGGCGAGGCGATAGGCCGGTGCAAAGGCGCGTAGGCCGGTGCGTTTTGCAAGCTGGGCGATCATTGCGCTATGGGTTTGCGGGCTGCCGGCGATATAGCCACCCCCATGAAAATAAAGCAGAATATGGGTGTGATCGTTGGGGCGACAAGAAGTCCAGCGGGCAGGCATTTCACCTGCTGCGCCCAAATAGCGATCTTCAAGGCCTAAAACAAAGGGCGGCGCCCGAAACACATATCGCGCGGAATGTTCGAGCTTGTCACGAAGCGGTTTTGGATCGGCCGCTGCACGAAACATGCGCTGCATTCCGGGACGGATGGCCGCCCCAAAAAGCCGCATACGCAGCGATGTCATGCAGCGTTTCGCTTGGCTTCAATCACTTCCCAAATGCGTGCAGCCACGTTGATTCCGTCAAAGCGTTCAAGCTCCTGAATGCCCGTTGGGGAGGTCACGTTGATCTCGGTCATGTAGTCGCCAATCACATCGATCCCGACAAAAATCTGTCCCTTCTCGCGCAGAACCGGGCCGATTGCGGCGCAAATATCGAGGTCGCGCTGGGTCAGTTCAACTTTTTCAGCGCGTCCACCAACATGCATATTTGAGCGCGTTTCGCCCTCTTGCGGCACGCGGTTGATCGCGCCAACGGGCCAGCCATCAATCAAAATGATGCGCTTGTCTCCATTTGAGACGTCCGGCAGGAATTTTTGCGCAATCAATGGCTCGCGATTGATGCCCTCAAAGAGCTCATATAGGGAGCTAAAGTTGCGATCATTTGGATCGAGGCGGAAAACACCGGCACCGCCATTGCCGTAAAGCGGCTTGAGGATGATATCGCCATGTTCGGCTTTGAAGGCGCGCAGCGTTTCAAGATCACGCGCGATTGTTGTGGGCGGAATGAGATCGGGAAAATCAAGAACCAAAAGCTTTTCGGGGCAGTTGCGCACCCAAAACGGATCATTGACCACGAGCGTCTCTGGCATAATCCGCTCGAGCAAATGAGTGGTGGTGATGTAGCCCATATCAAAAGGCGGATCTTGGCGCAGCCATACGACATCGAATGTGCTGAGATCGACTTCGGTTTGGGCGCCTAACGTAAAATGATTGCCCTTTTCGCGGCGCACAGTAAGCGAGGCTCCGCGCGCCATGATGCGCCCGGATTGATAGGAAAGCTTATCCGGCGTGTAGTAGAAAAGCTCGTGACCGCGCGCTTGCGCCTCTTCGGCAATGCGAAACGTGCTGTCCCCATCAATATCGATGGGCTCAATCGGATCCATTTGAATGGCAATTTTCAAAACCACGGTGCGCTCCTGTGCTGCGTTTAGCAGAACATGGCGTATGGGTGGCGCAGGTTCAATGGCAGCCCGACGTCTTGCGCTTAGATAAACGCGTTTTCGAGAATTTCCAGCGCGCCGGTGCTATCCACAAGCGCTACGTCAAAACGCACATCGGTATCTTGGCCGCGCGGCATTCGGGCCATGTATTCGCTTGCTGCGGCATAAAGGCGGCCAATCTGGCGCTTAGAGACGCGCTCTGCTGCTTGAGCAAAGCTTTTGGACTTTTTCACTTCGATAAAGATCAAGCCTTCGCCATCTTCGACGATCAGATCAATCTCGCCGCCCTTGCCGCGCCAACGACGCGCAGCAATTTGATGGCCGCGCGCTTCATAATCGCGCTCAACGCTTTCTTCTGCGCAAAGACCAGAATGGTAGGCCAACATCCCGCGATGCTGTAGATCGGAAGTCGCCATCACATCCTCCTGTTGCGCCCTATCGCGCCTTCGCTATTTCTAATGCCGCTTGATAAACCTGCCGCTTTGGCAAGCCCAAAGCCAAGGCCACTGAGGCCGCAGCATCCTTAACCGACATCTCTTCCAACGCAGCCGCCAAAGACGCCTGCATATCTTCTTCGCTGGCCTCAGATCGATCCCGATCCACCAGCAATACGATCTCGCCCTTTACAGCGCGATCAGCGAATTCAGCAGCCAAAGCGCCCAATGTGCCGCGCGAAACCTCTTCAAATCGCTTCGTTAGTTCCCGGCAAACCGCCGCTTCGCGCATCTCTCCGAAAGCTTCGCTCAATTCACTTAATGTTTTGTGAATGCGCTTGGGAGATTCGTAAAAGGCCAGTGTTGCGGGAATATTTTTAAGTTCTGCGTAGAAGGATTGCCTTGCGCCTTTGGCGGGCGGCGGAAAGCCTGCAAACATGAACCGATCAGAGGGAAGCCCCGCTATCGAGAGCGCTGCAATCACGGCCGAAGGGCCCGGCGCGGAGGTAACGGGGATGCCTTGTTCAATGGCTTCGCGCGCAAGGGCAAAGCCGGGGTCGGCCACGAGCGGCGTTCCGGCTTCTGAGGCATAGGCCAGCGATTTGCCCTCTTTCATTGCTTTGATCAGGCGTGGGCGCATTTGGGCGCCGTTGTGATCATGATAAGCCAGCACATGGCGATCATTGAGCGGAATGCCGTGAATTTCCATCAGATGGCGCAGGGTTCTGGTATCTTCTGCGGCCAGAACATCCGCCGAGGCCAGCACATCCAAAGCGCGCAATGTGATGTCGCGCGCCGTCCCGATTGGGGTCGCGACGAAATGCAGACCGGCGGGAAGTGGCTTTATTTGATAACTCACGGGAATTCCTGCCCTTCATGGCGTTTACTATATGCGCGCTTAAGCATAATCTGGCGGCTAACGCTGGCGCCGGATAGATCTGTTTCGCGCGCTATATCATGTTGAAGCTGCCCCCAGAAGTGAGGTTCCGCCTATGTTTGCCGTTTTGAGTGCCGCCCGCAAGTCGATCTCCCGATTCGCTTTGGGTCTTTCCGTTTTTGCTTTGGCGGCTTGTGATCCAAGCGCCTTTACTTTGCCCGGCGCTGGCGGCTCGGGCCAAAAGATTGATACTTCCAAGCCTGTTCCCGTGGCGCTGCTTGTGCCCGGCGGATCCGAGCGGGATGGCGATAATCTTCTGGCCAAGAGCCTTGAGAATGCCGCCCGTCTTGCGATGGCCGATCTGGGTGATGTGAAAATCGATCTGCGGGTTTACAACACTGCGGGTCAGGCGGGGCAAGCGGCCTCCATGGCAACTCAGGCCGTTGCGGATGGCGCTAAGATCATCCTTGGACCCGTCTTTGCCAGTGCGGCAAATGCGGCGGGCGTTGCTGTCGCGCCCAAAAACGTAAATGTTCTGGCGTTTTCCAACAATGCTTCGATTGCAGGCGGCAACGTCTTTGTTCTCGGGCCAACCTTTGACAACACAGCCGATCGCCTCGTGAGTTATGCAGTACGGCATGGCAAACGCAACATTGCCATTGTTCACGGTCAAGGCACAGCCGAAGAGATTGGCTCTCAAGCGATCCGCGGCGCAATTCAGCGCAATGGCGCAACCCTTGCAGGCGTTACCGGCTTTGAGCTGTCCCAACAGGCCGTCGTTGCCGCCGCACCGCAAATTGCCTCCCAAACCAAAGCCAATGGTGCACAGGCCGTCTTCCTTACCTCGGGCAATGATGGCGCTTTGCCATTGCTCGCGCAGCTTCTGCCCGAAAACGGCCTAACGCCTGCGTCTATGCAGTATATCGGCCTTCAGCGCTGGGATATTCCGGCCACGGCTGTTTCGCTGCCGGGCCTTCAGGGCGGCTGGTTTGCCATCCCGGATCGCGCGCTTTCGGCCAATTTCGCCTCTCGCTATGAAGCGGCCTATGGTGCGGCGCCCTTGCCTATTTCAGGGCTTGCCTATGACGGTATCGCAGCTATCGGCGCCTTGGCCAAAACCGGCGATGCAAATGCTCTGACGGCTGCTGGCCTTACCCGTGGCTCTGGTTTTGTAGGCGTTAACGGTATCTTCCGACTTCGCGCAGACGGTAGCAACGAGCGCGGTCTTGCCATCGCAACTATTCAAAATAATCAGGTGGTTGAGATTGACCCTGCCCCAAGACGCTTCGGCGGCGCTGGCTTCTAAGCCGGCCTCCCCGCTTCTCGCTTATATCGCAAAACCGCCCGCTGGTCTGATCCGACCTGCGGGCGAGATATTTGATGCACCTGCCATAGCGCATGCTTTGGATGAAGCGATCATTGCAGTGCGCGAAGATGGCGACCGCGCCGTGCGCGCCGCCACAACGGCCATTCTGGATGCGGCCAACAAGGCCGGGCGGACAACAATCTCTGATGCGATCGCCGCCTCGCCGGGAACCGAGCTCGCGCGCCCCGCCGTTGAGGCCTATGCTTGGCTCACCGATTGCTTGGTCACGACAGTGCTTGGCGTCGCGCTTGAGTATCTGCACAAACGCCCAAATCCGACCGAGGGCGAACGTATCGCCGTTCTGGCCGTTGGCGGCTATGGGCGCGCGCAAATGGCGCCGCATTCGGATGTCGATCTGCTGTTTTTGACGCCCTATAAAATCACCGGCTGGGCGGAGAGCGTTATTGAAAGCATGCTCTATATCTTCTGGGATTTGCATCTCAAAGTCGGCCACGCCAGCCGCACAGTTAAGGATTGCATCCGCTTGGGCCGCGAGGATTATACCATCCGCACGGCCATGCTTGAGCATCGATATGTGGGCGGCCATGCACCGCTTGCCCGCGATTTGACCAAGCGCCTGCGCACCGAATTGTTTGCCAATACCGCCACGGATTTCGTTGAGGCCAAACTGGCCGAGCGCTCTGAGCGGCATCGCAAGCAAGGTGGGCAACGCTATGTTGTTGAGCCAAACGTGAAAGAGGGCAAAGGCGGCTTGCGCGATCTGCAATCGCTGTTCTGGATCGCCAAATATGTAAACGATGTGCGCAACGTTGAAGACCTTGTGAAGCGCAAAGTTTTCACCCGCGAAGAGTTCGACAAATTCACCAAGGCCGAGACATTTTTGATGGCGGTGCGCAACCATCTGCACCTAATCGCCGGGCGCGCCATGGATCAGCTGACCTTTGACTTGCAGGTCGAGGTCGCCGATCGGATGCGCTACCGCGATCATTCGGGGCGGCGCGCGGTTGAGCATTTCATGCAAGACTACTTTCGCCACGCGACATCCGTAGGCGAACTCACCCGGATTTTCCTGACAACGCTTGAGGCGCAGCACGTCAAACAAGCGCCCTCATTGCAGGGGTTTTTCCGCCGCCGTCGCCGCCTTGCGCCGGGCTATACGATTGTAAACAACCGGCTGGCCATCGAAGACGACAAGGCCTTCTTGGCCAATGACCTTAACCTGCTTGGCATCTTTTCTGAAGCGCTTCGCACGGGCTATCTTATTCACCCGGATGCGATGCGCTTGATCGCGGCCAACCTGGACAAATACGATGATGCGCTGCGGGCCCGCCCCGAAGCCGTTCAAACATTCATCGACCTTCTGCTCAAACACGGTAACCCAGAGCGCGGGCTGCGCCGGATGAATGAGCTTGGGGTTTTGGGCGCGTTTATCCCGGAATTTCAGCCCATCGTGGCGATGATGCAATTCAATATGTATCACCATTACACAGTGGACGAGCATACAATCCAATGCATCTCGACCCTTGCTCAGATTGAACGCGGCGAGCTATTGGAAGCCCTGCCGATTGCGAGCAAAATCCTCAAAGACGGGGTGAATCGCAAGGTGATTTACCTTGCGCTTTTGCTCCATGATATCGGCAAAGGCCGCCCTGAGGATCATTCAATCCTTGGCGCGCAAATAACCCGCAAAGTGGCCCCGCGCATGGGGCTCAAACCGGCCGAATGCGAAACGGTTGAATGGCTCGTGCGCTATCATTTGCTGATGTCTGATATTGCCCAGAAACGCGATATTTCCGATCCGCGTACACTTCGAGATTTCGCCAAAGCGGTAAAAACCAAAAAGCGCCTTGATCTGCTGACCGTGCTGACCGTCTGCGATATTCGCGGCGTCGGCCCCGGGACATGGAACAATTGGAAGGCTGTGCTGCTGCGCAATCTCTATCGCCAAACGGCGGATGCGCTCGATCACGGGCTTGAAGAGGTCAACCGCGAGGCGCGTGAGGGCGAGGCCAAGAAGGCGCTTCGTGTTGCTCTTTCGGACTGGAGCGCCAAGGATTTGCGCGAAGAAACCGCGCGCCATTACGGGCCCTATTGGCAGGGCCTTCCAACGGCGGTTCATGCGGTTGTGGCGCAGCTGTTGCGCGGCATTTCAAACGATGAAATCCGCATCGATCTGATGCCTGATGAAGATCGCGCCGCGACGCGGGTTTGCTTTGTGATGGTGGATCACCCGGGCATCTTTGCGCGGATTGCGGGCGCGCTTGCGCTTGTCGGGGCCAACGTTGTAGATGCGCGCAGCTACACCTCTAAGGATGGCTATGTATCGTCGGTTTTCTGGATACAGGATAGCGAAAATTCGCCCTATGACGAAAGCCGCCTGCCCCGCCTTCAGCAGATGATCGACAAAACCCTCAAAGGCGAAATCGTCACCCGCGATGCGCTGATCCCACGCGACAAAATCAAAAAACGCGAGAGCAAATTTCGCCATGCCACATCGATCAGCTTTGATAATGAAGGCTCCGAAGTTTACACAATCATCGAGGTCGATACCCGCGATCGCCCCGGTCTTTTGCATGATCTGACCCGGACAATTTCGATGAACAACCTCTCTATCGCGACCGCCCAGATCGCCACATACGGCACACAGGTCGTTGATACGTTTTACGTCAAAGATATGTTTGGTTTGAAAATTCATTCGCCAACCAAACAGCGCGCCCTTGAGGCGAAATTGCGCGAAGCCATTGAAGCAGGGGCCCAGCGCGCCCAAGGCTCCGCATGAAGCCCGTCCGGATCGTCAAAAGCTTCCTAACGGTCGGGTTTTGGACTTTGGCCAGCCGGATTTTGGGCTTTGTGCGCGATATATTATTGGCAACCTATCTGGGCGCAGGCCCAGCGGCAGAGGCCTTCGTGGTCGCTTTTTCACTGCCCAATATGTTTCGCCGCTTCTTTGCCGAAGGCGCGTTTAACACAGCCTTTGTGCCAATGTTTTCCAAGAAACACGAGGCGCGTGAAGACCCCAAGCGCTTTGCCGAAGATGCCTTTGCCGGGCTTGCCTCGATCCTGATTGTGCTGGTTTTGATCGCGCAATTTGCCATGCCGTTTTTGGTTTTGGCGATGGCGTCGGGCTTTGCGGGAGATGCGCGTTTTGATCTGGCTGTAGATTACGGGCGCATTGCCTTTCCCTATATTTTCTTCATCTCTTTGGCAGCTCTTTTATCGGGCGTTTTGAATTCAACGGGGCGTTTTGCAGCGGCGGCGGCGGCCCCTGTTTTGCTCAATATCGCGCTGGTTGGATCGATGTTTGGGGCGCATAAATTGGGTCTGGATGTTGGCCGCGCGCTTGTTTGGGCTGTGCCTGTTGCGGGCGCGGCACAAGCGACCCTTGTTTATGTTGCCGCGGCGCGCGCAGGCTATCGGCTGCGTCTTCGATTGCCGCGCCTGACGCCAGACATGAAGCGCCTTGCGTGGATTGCCGGGCCTGCCATGCTTGCTGGCGGCGTGGTGCAGATCAATCTTTTGGTGGGTCGTCAGGTCGCTTCTTTTTCCGACGGCTCAATTCAGTATCTCAACCTCGCGGATCGGCTCTATCAGCTTCCCCTTGGCGTTGTCGCGATTGCGATTGGTGTCGTGCTTTTGCCCGATCTTTCACGCCGTCTTCGGGCCAATGATCATGCGGGTGGACGCGATGCTTACAATCGCGCATTTGAGTTTGCTTTGCTGCTCACTTTGCCCGCCGCCGCGGCACTCATCGCGATCCCCGGCCCGCTTGTTTCAACCCTGTTTGAACATGGCCGTTTTGGCGCAGAGGACGCGCGCGCGACCGCACTGGCTGTGATGATCTACGGCTTTGGCCTGCCTGCCTTTGTGATCCAAAAAGTGCTTCAACCCGTCTATTTTGCCCGTGGCGATACGCGCACGCCGTTTCGCTATGCGCTGGTTTCAATGGTGGTGAATGCGGCGCTCGCCTTTGGGCTGATGGCGTGGCTTGGCTATCTGGCCGCCGCCGTTGGAACGAGCATTGCCTCTTGGGGGATGGTCTATCAGCTTTGGCGCGGTTCGCGCAGCATGGGCGATGCGGCGCGCGCCGATGAGCGGCTGTTAAAGCGCGGCAAGCGGATCGTCGTGGCAACGTTTGCGATGGCTGTCCCGCTTTGGTTTGCCGGGCAGGCTTTGGCGCCTGTTTTTGAAGCGGGCGGATGGGGCCGCGTCGGCGCATTGGCGCTTCTCGTGATCGGCGCGATTGTTGTTTATTTTGGCGTTGGTCATTTGATTGGCGCGCTCAAGATCGGCGATCTCAAACGCGCCACAAAACGCAGTTAACTGCGCCTGCGCAGCATATTGACCATGCGCTTTATGCCGCCCGGAACAATCGCAAAGCTGATCAAAAAGCCCGCTGCAAATCCGCTTAAATCCGCGATCCAATCTGGGCTTCCGCCAAACAGCAGCCCAAACAAAAGCTGCGCCGCCATCAAGAAGCCAATCAGAGTAAAGGCGCGAATTTGGCGTTGGTGCAGCGCCCCAAGCCCAAGCCAAAGAATAAACGTATAGGCCCCGATCAGCCCGTAAACACCGGGCAATCCGCCGATCAGCCAGACCTCAGCACCGGTGAAAACATAATAGCCCAGCGCGCCAACTGCCGATCCGACCAAAAAGACCATAAGCACCGCGATATTGCCAAAGGTCTCGGCGACGACCTTGCCCAGAGCGAGCAAAAAGACGACCGCGAAAACCGCATGGGTGGCATTGCCGTGAACGAAGGCATAACTCACCAGACGGATCAAAACATCCCCCTGCCAGAGCCCGCGCTCAAGCATCTGATCAAAGAAAAAGCCGTTAAAGCCCCAGTCCTCAATCGCCGCGATCCGCCAGCCAACGCCCTCTTCGCCGCCCAGATAGCCCGCCCCTGCCGCCTGCAAGATTATCTCGATCCCGCCAAGCACAACGGCCAGCACGATCACCATCGCTGGCAGCGGATTAAACGGCATCTCTGCTTCGGGCGCGCGGCCCTCCTCGTGATCACTCATCGCTCTTTTCCTCGCTCTTTGGGGCCGTTTCCTTGACGCCCTTCCCCTGCATGGGTAAGCGACAGAGGCGTATAAATCCAGATGGAGAGTTATCATGTCGCAGGCCCAATTCACGCCGCGTGTATTTTCAGGCATCAAACCGTCGGGCGGTTTGACCCTTGGCAATTACCTTGGCGCGATCAAACGTTGGGTCGCGATGCAGAACGATGGCGGCTTTGAGAGCATCTACTGCGTCGTTGATATGCACGCGATCACCGTCTGGCAGGACCCGGCCGATCTCACAAATGCAACGCGCGAAGTGGCCGCCGCCTTTATCGCCAGCGGCATTGATCCGGCCAAATCGATCCTGTTCAATCAATCCCAAGTCTCGGCTCATGCTGAATTGGGCTGGATTTTCAATTGCGTGGCGCGCATGGGTTGGATGAACCGGATGACCCAGTTCAAAGACAAGGCCGGCAAAAACGCCGAAAAAGTCTCGCTTGGCCTCTATGCATACCCTGCGTTAATGGCCGCCGATATCCTGCTCTATCACGCAACGCACGTGCCCGTCGGCGAGGACCAAAAGCAGCATGTCGAGCTAACCCGCGATATCGCTGCCAAGTTCAATCACGACTATAAATGCGGCGAATTCTTCCCCGCGCCCGAGCCAATCATCGAGGGCCCCGCCACCCGCGTGATGAACCTGCGCGACGGGACCAAGAAGATGTCCAAATCCGGCGAAAGCGATATGGAACGCATCAATATGACCGATGATGCGGATACGATCGCGAAGAAATTCAAAAAGGCCCGCACCGATCCAGAGGCGCTTCCGTCCGATCTTGATGGCCTCAAAGAGCGCCCCGAAGCACGCAACCTTGTCGATATCTACGCGGGTCTTTCGAATTCCACACCCGAGGCAGTAATCGCCGAATACGCAGGCGCCGGATGGGGCCGTTTCAAGCCCGCCTTGGCCGAGCTTGCCGTTGAAAAGCTCGCGCCAATCTCAAGCGAAATGGCCCGCCTCATGGCAGACCCTGCCGAGATTGATCGCACCCTTAGCCAAGGCGCCACCAAAGCCCGCGCCATCGCAGCACCGATCCTCGCAAAAACCTACGAGATCGTTGGAATGGTTCGCTAAAGCGGCCCACCTTTTTCTTGGCTAAAATACTCAAAACCCCGCAGTGCAAAATACGCTGCGGGGATTTTTTGCATCCGGCCTGCGCAATCTCGCACAGACCCTCTGCGCATCTGGCCAATTGGCGCGGCGCGAAATACGCTCTACCACTCATGGCGAAAGGAACCGCTATGTCAGTTCAAACGCCCATCGATCCAAATGTCCAAATCGGCCATATTCACCTCAAAGTCGCCGATCTTGAGCGCGCCATCGGTTTTTATAGCGGCGTGCTCGGCTTTGAGCTGATGCAGCGCTATGGCGATCAGGCGGCCTTCCTCTCGGCTGGCGGCTATCACCATCATATCGGCCTCAACACTTGGGAAAGCCTAGGCGGCACACCCGCGCCAAAGGGCCACACAGGCCTCTATCATACCGCCTTCCTTTATCCCGATCGCGCCAGCCTTGCGGATGCGCTTGCGCGGGTCTTGCGGGCCGGGCTCTCTATTGATGGGGCCGCAGATCACGGCGTGAGCGAAGCGATTTACCTCACCGATCCCGATGGCAACGGGGTCGAGCTTTATCGAGACCGCCCAAAAGAAGACTGGCCGCTTGATGACCAAGGCAATCTACAAATGCGCAACTCGCGCTTTGATCTCGAGGCCCTTCTGGCGGAATTCCCGCCTGTGCTTTAAGGCCCGCCCTCCTGTCACAAAACCTTAACACGCCCGACACGCCTTCGATTCAAACCCGCGCCAAACTGGCCTTAACTGAAGCAGATCGCTCCGTCCCAGTTCCCCTGGCGCGTTAGCCCCCAAAGCCGCGTCCGCGTATTTGCTCAGCCGCGCAGCCCACATCTCTGCGCAAAATCCTCGCGCCTCTGGCTTGCCCTAGCCGGAGGCGCGTTTGGTTTGCGCCCTTTACCGCATCCATTGAGCGCCCTAAAATGCGCCTTAGCTTGCGCATTCAGGATGCCCATATGCCCCAGTCTTCAAAGCCATAATGCAACGCCTCGCCTATCGCATTCTGTCGATTTGCTCGGCCATTACGCTTGTCGCAACGCTTTGGGTCTGGATGCAAAATCCCTTCGCCGCGCCGCTCATCGCCCGTTCAGAGGCTGGTGCGCAAGCCATCCTGACCAAAGCCATCGCGCGACGTGTCACGCCTGATTGGGCCATCCTTAGGCTTGAGGCCGCCTTGGCCGCAGGTGACTATGACGAGATGCAATTGATCCTCGATATCGCGCTTGATCATGGCATTGCGCTGCCCCGCGAATTGCTCGAACGCATGGCCGAATTTGCTGCCAAAGCCGAAGGCCCGCTGGCCGCTGCCGCCGATTGCGCCACCTGCGCTTATGACATCTCAACTTGCGAACGGATCGCCCAGATGGCCAGCTGCGCGCTGCCCATAGAGATGACGCCGCTTGGCGATATGAATGCCCTGCGCCGCGCCGGTTTTGCCTATGCCACTGGTGGAGAAGTGGACCGGCTGGATGCGGGGCTCGCGCTTGTTGGGCTTGGGGCGACGGGGCTTGCGGTATTTACCGGCGGCAGCACGCTGAGCATCAAGGTTGGCGCGTCTCTTTTGCGCTCGGGGCGGCGGATGGGTGCGCTCAGTGCTTCGTTTACGGCCCTGTTGTTTCGCAAGGCCGATGACATCGAGATCAAGTGGAGCCAGTTGCCAAATTATGCGCTTGGCCGCGCCGATCTTAAGGATGTCGCCGATCCGGCCAAGCTTGCCGATCTGGGGCACCTCGCCGGCGATATGGGCGCCATTCGCACCGCTACCAGTACGGGGGAGGCGCTTGTTTTGATGCGCTATGTGGATACGGCGGCGGATGCGCGCGCCATGGCCAAACTGGCGAGCGTTCAGGGGAGCAAAACCCGCGCGACCATGCGCGTTTTGGGCAAAAGCCGGGCGTTTCGCGCGCTTGTTCGGCTTAGCGATCTTGCGCTTGGGGCCTTGGCGCTTCTCATGGCGCTGTTCCTGCAATTCTTGGCGCTTCTCTCAGAGACATTGCGCATCTCGCTGCGCCCGCGAAACGGCCCCGTTGCGAAAACCCGCTAGCTGCGTCATCATCGCGCCAGCCTGATCCGGAGAGAGAGATGCGCAAATTCCTTGTGGTGCTAGATGATAGCCGTGAATGCCTCAACGCGATGCGCTTTGCGGCCATGCGTGCGGCCAAAACCGGCGGGGGCGTTCAAATCCTCTCAGTCATTCCGCCTGACGAGTTCAATCATTGGATCGGCGTGGGCACGATCATGCGCGAAGAAAGCCGCGAGCGGATCGTGGCGCATTTTGAGGTTTTCGCCAAATGGATGCGTGATCGCCAAGGCATCGATCCCGAGCTGGTGATCCGCGAAGGCGAGCCGATGGTCGAAATCCTTGAGCAAGTGCGCGCGGATCCCGATATTGGCCTCTTGGTCTTGGGAGCGGGCGCGGAAAAATCCGGCCCCGGGCCGCTGCTTTCGCAATTGACCAAGAATTTCGGCAGCCTGCCGATCCCGCTTACAATTGTGCCCGGCGAGATGTCAAAAGAGCGACTTGAGGCCGTGACCTAACCGTCTTTTAGAACGGTTCTAAATATTGACTTTTGCGCTGTGCGGGCGCATATCCTAGTGGAATGCTAAGGAAAGGCACGCCCGATGTTTATCCAAACCGAATCAACTCCAAACCCGGCCACGCTGAAATTCTTGCCCGGCCAGACCGTGCTTGATGCTGGCACCGCTGATTTTTTGAGCGCGGAAGCGGCGGCGAAATCGCCCCTCGCGGCGCGCGTCTTTGCGGTTGCAGGGGTTACGGCTGTTTTCTTTGGCAATGATTTTGTGACTGTGACCAAGGCGGATGAGACCGATTGGGATCATATCAAGCCAGCGCTTCTTGGCGCGATTATGGAGCATTACCAATCTGGCGCGCCGGTGATGGAGGGCGAAAATACCGCCCCTGCAGGCCACGCGGCACATGACGGGCCAGACGGCGAAATCGTTGAGCAAATCAAAGAGCTGCTGGACACGCGCGTGCGCCCGGCTGTTGCTCAAGATGGCGGCGATATCACCTTTCACGGCTTTGAGCGCGGCGTTGTTTATCTGCATATGCAAGGCGCCTGTGCGGGCTGCCCAAGCTCGACCCTGACGTTGAAAATGGGGATCGAGAACCTGCTGCGCCATTACATTCCTGAAGTGCTTGAGGTGCGCCCTGTTGCTGCCTAAAGCTGCTGCGGTTCTGGCCTTTGATACTTCGGCCGCGCATTGCGCGGCCGCTTTGCTTCTGGGTGATGAGATCGTCGTTTCACGCCATGAGGATATGGCCAAGGGCCAAGCCGAGCGGCTGATGATCCTGCTCGAAGAGGTCTTGGCCGAGGGCGGCATTGCTTGGGCAGACCTTACTGCCATTGGTGTTGGCATCGGGCCGGGCAATTTCACCGGTATTCGCATTTCCGTGGCCGCTGCGCGCGGGCTTGCCCTCGGGTTGGCCATTCCCGCAATTGGGGTTTCATCTCTTGAAACGCAGGCCTTTGGGATCACCGCGCCTGTAATTTCTTGCCTCGATGCGCGCCAAGGCAAGGCCTATGTTCAGGGCTTCAACATGCGCGCGGCTCTCGGACCGAAGCTTACCGAGATAAGCACAGGTGCGCTGAAAGAGGCGACAGGCATTGCGCTTTGCGGCCCAATGGCCGCGCCGATCAAGGCAATCACAGGCGGCTCAATTATCGCCCAAGAGGTCCCTATCGCAGAGGCCATCGCCCGCATTGCCGCCACGCGGATCGCATCCCCTGGTCCGCGCCCCGCGCCGCTATATTTGCGCGAGGCAGATGCCGCCCCGCCCCGCGATCCAGCCCCAAAGATCCTTGCATGAACAGCCAATCGCTGGCCGAGCTACACAGTGCTTGCTTCATCACGCCGCGCGCTTGGTCGGCGGCAGAAATCGAGGGCCTGCTCGATATGCCCGGCGCATTTTTGATTGAAGCGCCGAAAGGTGCCGGCTTCTTGCTCGGGCGGGCAATCGCAGGCGAAGCAGAAATCCTTACCCTTGCAATCGCCCCACAAGCGCGCCGCCACGGCCTTGCCCGCGCGCTGCTGGCTGAATTCGAAACAAAGGCCTGCGCGCATAACACCAAGAGCGCCTTTCTCGAAGTCTCGGCGCAAAACGACGCCGCTATCGCACTCTATCTTGCCGCAGGATTTAGCGAATCCGGCAGACGGCGCGGCTATTACACGACGCCGGAAGGGGCGAAAATCGATGCGCTCATCCTCTCCAAGCCTTTGAAACAGGCCTGACTTCACGTCAGAAAACCTTTTACCGCCGATTCCGCGCCCCTAATGCGACCAAATGGTAAAAAGCTATTGACCCCCCCCAAGCGCTAAGTCCTAAATCGAGTATGAACAGACCTTTCTATCTGCTCGATAACTGGCGGCGGCTTGCGCTGCCCCACAAGTACCTGTTTGGGAGAACACTATGACCCTTATGACAAAATTCCTCGGCGCAGCTGCCACGCTCGCCATTTCCGCAACAGCCGTTATGGCTGATCCTGCGATCATCTTTGATCTCGGCGGCAAATTCGACAAATCCTTCAACGAAGCGGCCTTCAATGGCGCTGAGCGTTGGAAAGAAGAAACCGGCGGCACATACAAAGATGTTGAGCTTCAGTCCGATGCACAGCGCGAGCAAGCCCTGCGCAAATTCGCTGAAGCTGGCTTCAACCCAGTTGTGATGGCGGGCTTCTCGTTTGCCTCTGCTCTCGAAACCGTTTCTGCAGACTTCCCCGATACAAAATTCGTTTTGATCGACATGGTTGTGGATGCGCCAAACGTGAAATCCATCGTGTTCAACGAACATGAAGGCTCTTACCTCGTTGGTATTTTGGCAGCGATGGCGGCCAAAGGCGATACGGTTTCCTTCGTTGGCGGCATGGATATTCCGCTGATCTCCAAATTCGCTTGTGGCTACGCGCAAGGCGTAAAATCGGTAAAGCCTGATGCGAATGTCATCGTCAACATGACGGGCACAACGCCATCCGCTTGGAATGACCCGGTAAAAGGCGGCGAGCTGACACGTGCACAAATCGCAGCTGGTTCCGAAGTTGTATTCGCGGCCGCTGGCGGCACAGGCCTTGGCGTTTTGCAGACAGCTAAGGACGAAGGCATCTTCTCCATCGGCGTTGATAGCAACCAAAACTACCTTCAGCCCGGCTCGGTTCTGACATCGATGATGAAACGCGTAGATAACGCGGTTTATGAAAGCTTCACAGCTGGCGTTGATGTTGAGCCTGGTTTCACCGCAATGGGCCTTGCCAACGATGGCGTCGGCTATGCGCTTGACGAAAACAACGAAGCTCTGATTTCTGCTGAAATGAAAACGGCTGTTGAAGACGCAAAAGCCAAAATCATCTCGGGCGAAATCATGGTTCACGACTATATGTCTGATGAATCCTGCCCAGCTTACTAAGTAAGATGAGCACGCAAAACCAAACGGAGCGGCAGGTTGATCCTGCCGCTCCAGCCATTGAGCTTCGCGGCATCTCCAAAGCGTTTGGGGCGGTGCAGGCGAATAAGGACATCTCGATTTCCGTCGCCCGCGGGTCGATCCATGGGATCATCGGCGAAAACGGGGCGGGTAAATCGACGTTGATGTCGATCCTTTACGGATTTTACAAAGCAGACAGCGGCCAGATTTTTATCGGCGGCAAAGAGACACAAATCCCCGATAGTCAGGCCGCGATTGCCGCCGGGATCGGGATGGTATTCCAGCATTTCAAGCTGGTTGAGAATTTCACAGTTTTGGAGAATGTGATCCTTGGGGCCGAAGATGGCGCCATGTTGAAACCCTCCAAAGCCAAGGCCCGCGGGCTGCTCAAGCAGCTTTCGGATGAGTATGAGCTAAGCGTTGATCCGGATGCCTTGATCGAGGATCTCAGCGTTGGCCACCAGCAACGGGTTGAGATCCTCAAAGCGCTCTACCGCGAGGCGGATATCCTTATTCTGGACGAGCCAACCGGCGTTTTGACCCCCGATGAAGCGGATCATTTGTTTCGTATTCTCAACGGGTTAAAGGATCAGGGCAAAACCATCGTCTTGATCACGCACAAGCTGCGCGAGATCATGGAGATCACCGATACCGTTTCGGTTATGCGGCGCGGCGAGATGACCGCGACGGTCAAAACGGCCGAGACCTCGCCCGAGCAATTGGCCGAGCTGATGGTTGGTCGCAAGGTTCTGCTACGGGTTGAGAAAAAGCCTGCGACGCCCGGCGATTTGGTGCTTGTGGTCGAAAACCTTCGGGTGATTGATGATCAAAAAGTCGAGCGGGTTAAGGGGATTTCTTTCAACATCCGCGCCGGAGAAATACTTGGCATTGCCGGCGTTTCCGGCAATGGGCAAAGCCAGCTTTTGGAAGTGCTTGGCGGCTATGTGAATGGCACGGGCGCGATCCGGGTCAACGGCCAAGAGCTTGACCTTACGGGGCGCCATTCGGATGGCCAAAGTCGGCGCGCGCGCGGCATCGCCCATGTGCCAGAGGATCGCCAAGCCGAAGGCCTGATCATGGATTTCCAAGCTTGGGAAAACATCATTTTTGGCTATCACCACGATCCAAAATACCAAAAGAACAAGCTGTTCATGGACCTTCCCAAAATCAAGGAAGAGGCGCAAAGCGAGATGAACCGCTTTGACGTACGCCCGCCCAATCCGCGCCTTCAGGCCAAAAGTTTCTCGGGCGGCAATCAGCAAAAGATCGTTCTCGCGCGCGAGATTTCGCGCAATCCTGATCTGCTTTTGGTCGGCCAGCCGACGCGCGGCGTTGATATTGGCGCGATTGAATTTATTCACGAACAGATCATTGCGCTGCGTGATCAAGGC
The DNA here is from genome assembly GCA_047631555.1 of Halocynthiibacter sp. GTDB lineage: Bacteria > Pseudomonadota > Alphaproteobacteria > Rhodobacterales > Rhodobacteraceae > JBLHZY01. Next base: position 214,648 of record JBLHZY010000003.1, read on the forward strand.
AAAGCGATCCTGCTTGTTTCGGTCGAGCTCGATGAGATTATGAGCCTTTCGGATCGTATTGAAGTGATGTTTGACGGGCATTTGATGGGCTCGCGCTTGCCCGCTGAAACGAATGTTCAAGAACTGGGCATGTTGATGGCCGGAATGGAGGTCTCATCATGAGCAAGATGCCAAAATGGGCCGATGTCGCCCTGATCCCATTTCTCAATGTGATGATCGCTTTTGCGCTCTCGGGCTTATTGATCTACGCAACCGGCAAGGACCCGTTCGTCGCGATCAAAACCATGATCGAGGGCAGCTTCGGCTCGACCGGCGGGATCGGTTATACGCTTTATTACACCACGAATTTCATCTTCACCGGCCTTGCTGTTTCGGTCGCTTATCAGGCGGGGCTGTTTAACATTGGCGGTGAAGGGCAAGCGATGCTTGGCGGGCTTGGTGTGGCGCTTGTTTGTTTGGCAATTGATTGGCCGCATTGGATGATTGCCTTGCCTGCCGCGATGATTGGCGGCGCGCTTTTCGGGGCGGCTTGGGCGTTTATACCGGCCTATTTACAGGCCAAACGCGGCAGTCACATCGTTATCACCACGATCATGTTCAACTATATCGCCGCCGCATTGCTTGGCTATTTGCTAACCAAAGTGCTCAAGGTGCGCGGCAAAATGGCGGCCGAGACGGCAAGCTTTCCAGACGGTGCGCACCTGCCGACCTTTCACGATATGCTCGCCCCCTTTGGCATCGCGTTTAACCCCAATTCGCCCGCTAATGTCAGCTTCATCCTTGCGCTGTTGTGTGTGGTTTTCTACTGGCTTTTGATCTGGCGCACACGCCTTGGCTTTGAGATCCGCTCCTATGGAGAGTCCGAAACCGCCGCGATTTATGCAGGCATTTCGCCCGCCAAAATCACCATTATAGCCATGCTTATTTCAGGCGCGCTTTGTGGTCTGATGGCGATCAACAATGTCATGGGCGAGGCCGAGCGCCTGATCGACAACGCCGTTGAGGGCGCCGGCTTTATTGGCATCGCGGTGGCCTTGATGGGGCGCAACCATCCCATCGGTATCGTGTTGGCGGCGCTGCTGTTTGGTTTTCTCTACCAAGGGGCGGCCGAGCTTTCATTCTGGGAAAGTATCCCTCGCGAGCTGATCTTTGCGATCCAAGGCATCATGATCCTGTTGATCGGGGCCTATGATAATATGGTGCGCGCGCCGCTTGAGCGGATGTTCGTGGCCCTTGCCAAAGAAAAGGAGGAATGAGCGATGGATTTTCTGACGATCATTCAAATCCTCGACAGTTCGTTGCGCCTAGCGACGCCGCTGTTGTTTGCCTGCCTCGCGGGCCTGTTTTCAGAGCGCTCGGGCATCGTCGACATCGGCCTTGAGGGCAAGATGCTCGCGGCCGCTTTCCTTGCTGGCGCCGTGGCCTATTGGACGGGCAATATCTGGCTCGGGTTGGTGGCAGGGATCGCTGGCTCGCTGTTTATCTCGCTCCTTCATGGGATTGCCTCCATTACGCTGAAGGGTGATCAGCTGATCTCAGGCGTTGCGCTCAATTTCCTTGCGGCGGGCCTTACGGTCGTTATCGGACAAAGCTGGTTTGGCCTTGGCGGGCGCACGCCCTCGATCACGGGCGGCGCGCGGTTCCAATCAATTGATCTCCCGTTTGCAGAGGCCTTGGCCGATGTGCCGGTGCTTGGCCCGATCTATTCCGAGCTTATTTCCGGCCACACGATCCTTGTTTATGTTGCCCTCCTTGCGGTGCCGATCTCTTGGTTTGTGCTCTATCGCACGCGCTTTGGCCTGCGCCTTCGGGCTGTGGGCGAGAACCCATCGGCTGTTGATACGGCTGGGATTTCGGTTGTGAAACTGCGCTTTGCGGCGATCGTGATTGCGGGTGTTCTGTGCGGCCTTGCGGGCACTTACCTTGCCTCGCTTGCGGCGGGCTTTGTCAAAGACATGACGGCGGGGCGCGGCTATATCGCGCTTGCGGCTTTAATCTTTGCGAAATGGCGGCCTTGGTATGCGCTGATTGCTTGTATGCTCTTTGGCTTCCTCGAGGCCGTGGGCAATCGCTATCAAAGCATTCAGCTCGGCGATTTCACCATTCCGGTGCAGTTCATGCAGGCCCTGCCCTATATCCTGACGGTGATTATTCTGGCCGGATTTATCGGCAAGGCGATCCCGCCGCGCGCCTCGGCGCAACCCTATATCAAAGAGCGATAAATCAGCGCCGCGCGAGCCAATCGCGCGGCGTTTTCCTTTGGGGCAAGTGTTTGACTCGCCCCGCCTCTTTGGTCCATTGATACTTTAATTTCAGCCGCCGGACGGCCCTTCATGCAAATCTACCTTCCCATCGCCGAAGTCTCGGTCAACGCGTTCCTTCTTTTGGGGCTCGGTGGGATTGTGGGGATTCTTTCGGGCATGTTTGGCGTAGGTGGCGGATTTCTGATCACGCCGCTTTTGTTTTTTGTTGGCATCCCGCCGGCTGTTGCTGTGGCGACATCGGCCAATCAGATCGTGGCCTCCTCGGTTTCTGGCGTTCTTGCACATTTGCGGCGCAAGACGGTCGATCTTAGGATGGGAACCGTACTGCTTATTGGCGGGTTAATCGGCGCGGGGCTTGGGGTCCAACTGTTTGCGGCACTTAGCAAAATCGGCCAAGTCGATCTCTTGGTTACGCTTTGCTATGTGATTTTTCTGGGCGTTATTGGCGGGCTGATGTTTTTTGAGAGCCTGCGCGCCTTGCGCCGCGCCAAACATCCCGGCGCGCGCAAACCAAGGCGCAAACATGGGCTTGCAAGCGCCCTTCCCTTTAAGATGCGGTTTCGCACATCGGGCCTCTATATCTCTGTGATCCCGCCCGTCTTGGTCGGGATTTTTGTCGGCATGCTTTCGGCCATCATGGGCGTTGGCGGCGGCTTTATCATGGTGCCCGCGATGATCTATCTGCTTGGAATGCCAACCAAAGTTGTCATCGGAACCTCGCTGTTTCAGATCATTTTTGTAACCAGCGCGACGACCCTTTTGCACGCCATGACAACCCATTCGGTTGATATGGCGCTGGCCGTATTGCTGCTGATTGGCGGGGTTGTTGGCGCACAAGTGGGAACCCGGATCGGCACGAGGCTTGGCGCTATTCAGTTGCGCGTATTGCTCTCGCTTCTGGTGCTTTCGGTCTGTGGCAAGCTCGCGCTCGATCTGCTGCTTCAGCCAACCGAGCTTTATTCAATCGCGCAAGGAGGGGGAAGATGATCCGTCGCCTCCTTGCTATCAGCGCCCTGATCCTCGCCATCGCCCTGCCCGCGCGCGCCGAAGAAGTTGTTGCCGGGCTTAGCCAAAACCGTGTTGCCATCACGGCGAGTTTTGACGGCTCAGAGATCCTCGTTTTTGGCGCAGTAAAGCGCGAGGCCCCGGCCCCGCTTGACCCCTCGCTTGAAGTCATCGTTGCCGTTTCTGGCCCTTCAACCCCGATCACCCTGCGCAAGAAATCGCGCCGTCTTGGCATCTGGATCAACACCCAAGCGCTTGAGATCGACGCTGCCCCGAGCTTTTATTCTGTCTCAACCTCCGCCCCGCTCAGAGATATTCTGAACCACACGGACGATATCCGCCACGGCATCAGCATAGGCCGTGTGATCCGCTCTGTGGGTGCGCCCGAAGAGATTAAGAACGCCGCGCGTTTCACCGAGGCTTTGGTTCGCATTCGAACCGAAAACCGCCTTTATCAATTGAATGAAGGTTCGGTTGATCTTGCAGAAGACACGCTGTTTCGAACCTCTGTTGCCCTGCCTTCAAACCTGACAGAAGGCGCGTTTACAGCGCGGATTTTCTTGACGCGCGGCGGGCATGTGATCGATGCCTATACGACCGATCTTGAGGTGCGCAAAGTTGGGCTGGAGCGGTGGCTCTTTACCCTCGCTTATGAGCAAGCGTTTCTTTATGGGCTGTTGTCGTTGGTGATCGCGATCATTGCTGGCTGGGGCGCCTCGGCGATCTTCCGGCTTTTGCGGGTCTGATCTTAAGCGCCTGTTACGCCTCGGCCTCGGGCTCTTGCGTCCCCAAAACCAGCGGGACAGGGGCCGTTTTCAAATCATCAAGCGTGAGTGGATAGGTCGGCTTGGCCAAACGATAGCGTGTCACCCAAAGCAGCCGTTTTTCCGCCCGCGTTATCGCCACATAGGCCAACCGTTTCCATAGAGGAATACCCGCCTCAATCCGCCCTGCGCGGGCCGCCGCATAGAGATCAGGCGCAAAGACCTGAACATCGGGCCATTGGCTGCCTTGGGCTTTGTGAATTGTCACGGCGGCCCCATGCAAAAACGCAGCCCCCATACGGGCGGCAAAGGGGATGAAAGGCTCTTCCTCTCCTGGCATTTCGATTTTGATGATCGAGGCCGCAGAGACTTCGGGATCCTCCGCGCCAAGCACATGGATGCGTGAAAACCCCGGCTTGCGTCCCGGCTCGCGGTAAACAACTTGCGCGCCTTTGATCAAGCCGCGCGCCTCAAGATCGAGGCGTTTTTTGCGATGTTTGAGAGGCAGTTCAATGCCGTCGCAGATCAGCGGCTCACCGGGCAAAAGCGCATCCGGGGGCGCATGAAAGGCGGCGCGAAAGGCATGGATCAAGCGGATACGCGTGGCGTTGCGCCAGACCAAAACAGGCGAGCGCGCCATCAAATCGCTTTCAACCCGTTGGGAAACGATCACGCGGTCGTCCTTTGCCGCCGCCTCCTCAATCATCCGCTCAAAGCTCTCAAAACTTAGGCTCGGATCAGAGAGCGCATGGGCAAGATCAAGGATCGGGCTGTCATTTTCCTGGCGGTGAATGCGGCTCAGGATGAGCTTGCGCGGCTCGGGGAGCGTTTCAAAAACCATCGCACCGGATTGGTTGACTGGGGCAAGCTGCGCAGGATCGCCAAACAACACCAGTGTCGGAAAAATCTCCTTAAGATCAGCAAATTGCTTGGTATCGAGCATTGAGCTTTCGTCGACAAAACCGATATCAAGCGGATCGTCGCGCCGCTTCCAGCCCGTAATGAAATCCGAGCCGCGAAGGCCCGCTGTGGCCAAAGCGCCGGGGATAGATTTGTTGCCCTGATAAAAGGCAAGCGCGCGATCAAGGGCGATGTCGGTTAGGCCATCAATCTTTGGGCGCGGCCCGTTTCCGATCAGCCATTCGGCGATTTTTTCGTACTCGGGATCGTAGACGGGCGTATAAAGAATGCGGTGGATTGTCGTGGCGGGCACCCCGCGCGAGCGAAGCACTGAGGCGGCTTTGTTGGTTGGCGCGAGGATTGCCAGGGTCCGCTTTTCTTTTTTGCGCCGCCCTTCATAATCGCCCGATATCACATCAACACCGGCCTCCTCGAGCGCCTCATAAAGCCGCGCGAGCAGCATGGTTTTTCCCGAGCCAGCTTTGCCGATGACCGCAAGCGCAGAGCTCGTGCGATCACCAGCGGGGAAGGTCATGCTTTCTTCAATATCAACGCCCGCGCCACGCAGCATTTCGGCCACGCGATCAAAGGCTTCCGCCTGATCCTCAGAAAATATGATCGCTGGCAAGGACATGGCGCCAACTTAGCCGCGCTGCGCACCAAGAGCCAGCACATGCAGCGACCTATTGCGAGAATTAGGCGGTTTGCAAAAGCGCCTCGTCTGCGCGATACGGCGTTGTGCGGCCGAGCGATTGCGCAAACCATGCAGCGGAGACTTCGCGCGAAATGCCAACCCGCGCCAGTACGCGCGGCCATGCATCTGCATCCATTTCCCAAAGGCCGACGCCGATTTCTGCATCGCCCTCGCCTTTGCGCCCCAAAACATCGGGTTGCAGCCCCATAAGGCGATAAATCCGCTCCATCCGCGGATCAAAAACCCCAACAAAATGGCGCAGATGGAAACGCGCCATGACCTCGCCTGCGCCAAGCGTTAGCCCGGCAGAAACGCGGCGATCTGCATTTGGCGCAAGGCAAAAACGGGTACATTCCCAAATGAGCGGGCTTTCAATGCGCACACCATCGGTCAGATGGGCAAAATGATCGTTTACCATCGTGCGCCCAACGGTAGGCAAAAAGCGCATCGAGCCGCCGTGGCTTCCATCTGCGTTTTCCCAGATCACATATAGTGGGTTCATCGCATCATATTCGTCGCGCTCATGACCGGAGGAATTTACCTGCACTTCCCAACCGAGCCGATACTTAAATTGAGCGGCGCGATCACGAAACATGGTGTCGGCGAGACGGGAAAATTGGGCCAAATCGTTGGCATAGAGGTAACGCAGCATTGGGAACTCCTGGACTATCCATTTGCCCAAAGCTACGCGCGCTATGGTTAACGTTGGCTTTTTGGAACTTTACGCAGCAATTTTCTTGCGGTTAAGTCGCGCCCACCACTCAAAATTTATCCATATATATGAGATAGTTAGCTCAAGCGAGCGTTGCGCAACGGGGCGTTGCTTAGACAATGATCAGGCCCTGGCTTAAGGCGCGCGCAACGGCGTGAGTTGTATTTACAGCGCCCAATTTATGGCGTGCGGCCTCAATATAGACTCGCAAAGTATGCTCTGAAATGCTCATCAAATCGGCCGCTTGGGCCCGGCTGAGCCCCTTGGCAAGCTGTGTCATCGCATTTAATTCTCGTGGCGAAAGCGAAGGCGATTGAACGGTAACACTGGCCACAAATTCCAGCGCTCGTTTGTTGAACTCATACGCAATAATGATCAGTGCTTGCGAATGTTTGGCGGCGAAGGTCTCCCATTCTTCGTCGGTGCAGGAATGGTTGGCGGTAAACAGAGCGAATTGGCCCGACGGGCCGCGAATAGGGATTGTGAGCCCTTGGTTGCCGACACCATATTCAATCGCATCATTAAAAAAGGCGCGAGAGGCTTTTGGCGTCCAATCCAGTTGTTTCCACTCGACAGGATGAAACCGCTGAAAACAGCCAAAGATCACCGGATCCATCCGCAGGTAGTCCTGCTCAAGGTAGCGATCGACCCACTCAGTTGAATATGTTCCAGCGCCGAAGCGTTCGCCGACAGAATTTACCCAGTGATAGACAATATGCGTTATGCCGAGATGATCGCGTAGCGCCTCGGTTGCGCCCTGAAGATCTTCAAGCGCTTCTGCCTGCTGAACGCAGGTAATGATCTGATCCAGCTCCGCTTCCATTCCTAGACACCGCTTGCGGTGTACGTCCCTCCATATTTGCGAGCTCTGTCGCTGCGACAAGCTGCGCATCGGCCAACTGCTCCGAAAGAACGGGCAGTCCGTTGCTATCGGCAAACGATTTAAGGTCGCTCAGAACATCGAGTATCCAATCGTAATGCATGTTATCCCCGGAAGTTGCTGGAAGTGAAGTAGAAACACAACCATAGCCTGTATATTCGCCCTATATATTCGCGTTTTTCACCTCCCCATAAATGGGGAGTGGCCTAAATTTAAGTATTTGATTGGAATAGAGCGGAGCGCTTGAGCATCTCAAAACTTGACCATTTGGATGATTCGCTCGCTTGGTGAGAGAATGCCCAACTCAACCTATGGATGAGTCCCCGTTCTGCTCAGCAAAAAGCCGCCCCCAATAGGAGCGGCTTTTTCAGATTTTCACAAGGTAGAAAGTGCGGGTTATTTACCGGCTTCAAGCACATCCTCAAGAGTGCGCAGCCCGGTTGTTGGGGCCTGAACCAGCACCGACATATTGCCTGGCTTATGTTCGTTGCGCAGCATTTTCATATGCGCATCAGGAATTTCCGACCATGGGAAAACCTCGGACATGCAAGGATCAATGCGCCGCTCGATCATCATCCGGTTGGCCGAAGCCGCTTGTTTGAGATGCGCAAAGTGCGAGCCTTGAATGCGCTTTTGGTGCATCCAGAGGTAGCGCACATCAAAGGTACAGTTAAAGCCCGATGTCCCGGCGCAGATCACGATCATGCCGCCCTTTTTACAAACGAAGGTCGATACCGGGAAAGTCGCTTCGCCGGGGTGTTCAAACACCATATCGACGTTGTTGCCCTTGCCAGTGATATCCCAGATCGCCTTGCCAAATTTGCGGGTCTCTTTGAACCATTCGGCATATTCGGGCGTGTTCACTGTTGGCAATTGGCCCCAGCATTTGAAATCTTTGCGGTTGATCACGCCTTTGGCGCCAAGATCCATCACAAATTCGCGCTTATCTTCATCCGAGATCACGCCAATCGCATTTGCGCCGGCGGCATTGATCAGCTGGATTGCAAAGGAGCCAAGGCCGCCAGATGCGCCCCAAACCAGAACGTTTTGGCCGGGTTTCAGATCATGTGGCGCGTGGCCAAAGAGCATCCGGTAAGCAGTTGCCAATGTGAGCGTATAGCAGGCGCTTTCTTCCCAAGTCAGGTGCTTGGGGCGCGGCAAAAGCTGTTGGGCTTGAACGCGGGTAAACTGGGCAAAAGAGCCGTCCGGCGTCTCATAACCCCAGATGCGTTGGGAGGGCGAGAACATAGGATCGCCGCCGTTACATTCTTCGTCGTCGCCATCGTCTTGGTTGCAGTGGATCACAACCTCATCGCCGACTTTCCAGCTTTTGACCTTATCGCCAACGGCCCAAACGATGCCCGAAGCATCCGAACCCGCGATGTGATAATCTGCGCCATGCCCATCAAACGGGCTGATCGGAACACCAAGCCCGGCCCAAACGCCGTTGTAATTCACACCAGCAGCCATAACGAGCACGAGAACTTCGTGGCTGTCCAAAACGGGCGTATCTACGACCTCGACCTGAAAGCTTTTGTCAGGCTCGCCGTGGCGCTCGCGGCGGATCGCCCAAGCGTACATGCTCTTTGGCACGTAGCCCATGGGAGGGATCTCGCCCAGTTCATAGAGGTCTTTCTCGGGTGCGTCATATGCTGCAACGCCGGGTGCGATAACCGAAGCCATGTCATATCCTTTTTGCTGCGCCGCAGAATCGGCGCTGTTATGCTGATGAAATAACTTTCGCCGCGCAATTTTGCAACCCGCGAGCCCGCAATTTTGTAATTATATAACCGAGCAAGTGCAGAAAATACGCAACGTCAAGGGGGTTGCTCAGGCAATAGGCCCGGTCTAAAGGCTTTAACCCTGAGGCATCAGATGTGCGATCGAGGTTGCATAATACTGAAGAATTGCGCGCTCATTCGGGTTGATTTCGGCCTTGCCGCCCTCAAGCGTAATCAATTTTCGCAGTTGAAGCAGGGCAATTCCATGCTCAACCATTTGCTCGGCTGTTTCAAATTGGCCCGTCTCGCCCAAAGGGGCCGCCTTGATAAGCGCTTTGCAGCGCGCTGTGAGGTCTTTCAGCGTTTGCGCGCCGCCCGCCTCAAGCAGCGCATAAGCCACAAGCGGCACAGGCAAGATCGGCACAACGCGCGCCACGCGGCCCATCAGATCGGCGCCAACCGCCTCAGTATCCATCCCCTCGCCCAGCATCTCGCGCAACGAGATTGGCGCGCCAAAGGCCACAGCCGCCGTGCCAACAGGCACCAGCTTGCGCCGCAGCTTTTGCCAAAAGCGCAGCCCAATATAATGCAACACAACCCAGAACCGGACCCGAAAGCGCCGCGTTCCTTCGCTATCAGCCTGAATAAGCAAACGATCCTCAATCACGCGATCATAGTTCAGCCCAACGGGTACAAAGATAACATCCCGCCCCTCGGCCCCTTCCAGCCCATCAATGATGTAGCTCAGCAGTCCAAGCCGCGCAGCTTGCGGCCCGCCGGTCAGACTTAGCCCGCCTTCGGGGAAGATCGCTTGGGTCAGCCCGCCTTCGGTCGCCATCTGCACATAGCGCGCGAGCACACGGCGATAGAGGAGATCAGGCGCTTTGCGGCGGATAAAATACGCCCCCATTGAGCGGATCAGCCAGCTGAGCGGCCAATGACGCGCCCATTCGCCGACCGCATAGGCAAGCGCCGATCGCTTGGCCGCGAGATAGGTCACCAGAAGGTAATCCATGTTCGAGCGGTGATTCATTACAAAGATTACTGCGTCTTCTGACTGAACGCCCTGAAGCTCAGGCTCAATCGGCACTTCGACATTGTAAAAGCTGCGCGCCAGCCATTTGGAAAGCCGCGTGCCAAAGCTAAAGTAAGCGGTGGCGCTAAAGCCGGGCACAATCTCGCGGGCATATTTGCGGGCGCGCTGAAAAGCGACATCCTCGCGCTCGCCGCTCTCAAGGGCATGTTCGGCAATGGCGCGCGCGACTTGGGGATCATAGGAAAGGCGCTGGATCATATCATGACGGCGCGCGAGCTTAAACGGAGAGATTGGGCGCTCGAGCCGAGTATTGAGCTGCGCAACCGCGCGTTCAAGGCGGCGGCGGAAAAACCAGCGTACCGATGGGAAGAGAAAATGCGATGCAAAAGTGACCGCTGCGAAAAGCAGGATCAGCACGAATTGCCAAAGAGGGAGTTCAATCACTTGGCCCATAATGTCACCCTGCCCTGAGTTGCCCTTCAGGTAAATCCCGAACGAAGCGCCGAAATTGGGCGCAAAGCGCATAACAGATGCGCCAAAGGTCGTAATTCCGAAACGTTACAAGGGATGCCGCATTGCAGCGAATTGACACCGCCATAAAATTCCCCGAAAACGGGAGCCGACGCAAGATTATTGCCCAACCGATTCAAAGAGGCCCGTTATGACCGATGTGAAAAAAGATCGCCCTTGGCTGTTTCGCACCTATGCAGGGCACTCGACCGCCTCGGCCTCTAACGCGCTTTATCGCGGCAATCTTGCCAAAGGGCAGACGGGCCTTTCGGTCGCTTTCGATCTGCCGACCCAAACCGGCTATGACAGCGATCATGAGCTGGCGCGCGGGGAAGTTGGCAAAGTTGGCGTTCCGGTTTCGCATCTTGGCGATATGCGTGCGCTGTTCAAAGATATCCCGCTTGAGAAAATGAACACGTCAATGACGATCAACGCCACGGCCCCTTGGTTGCTCGCGCTTTATATCGCGGCCGCCGAAGAGCAAGGGGCGGATATTTCGGCTCTGCAAGGCACGGTTCAAAACGACATCATCAAGGAATACCTCTCGCGCGGCACCTATATTTGCCCGCCCAAGCCAAGCCTGCGGATGATTACGGATGTTGCCGCCTATACGCGCGAACATCTGCCCAAATGGAACCCGATGAATGTCTGTTCCTATCACCTGCAAGAGGCCGGCGCGACGCCCGAGCAAGAGCTCGCCTATGCGCTGGCGACTGCCACTGCTGTGCTTGATGATCTCAAAGGCAAAGTTGCCGAAAAGGACTTCCCCGAAATGGTCGGGCGGATTTCCTTCTTTGTGAATGCAGGCATCCGCTTTGTAACTGAGCTGTGCAAAATGCGTGCCTTTGTTGAGCTGTGGGATGAGATCACGCTTGAGCGCTATGGCGTGCAGGATCCAAAATTCCGCCGCTTTCGTTATGGTGTTCAGGTCAATTCGCTTGGCCTGACCGAACAACAGCCAGAGAATAACGTCTACCGTATCCTCATTGAAATGCTCGCTGTGACGCTCAGCAAAAACGCCCGTGCGCGCGCCGTTCAATTGCCCGCTTGGAACGAGGCACTCGGCTTGCCGCGCCCATTTGATCAGCAATGGTCGCTGCGGATGCAACAGATCCTCGCGTATGAGACGGACCTTCTGGAATATGACGATCTCTTCGATGGCAACCCGGCGATTGATCGCAAAGTGAATGCGCTTAAAGCGGGCGCGCGAGCTGAGCTGGATACGCTTGACGGCATGGGCGGCGCGATCTCGGCGATTGAGTATATGAAATCGCGCCTGGTCGAGGCCAATGCAGAACGCATCACCAAGATTGAGGGCGGCGAAACTACAGTCGTCGGGGTGAACCGCTGGGTCGAGGCAGAACCCTCCCCGCTCACAACTGGGGACGGCTCAATCATGGAGTCCGATCCAGAGGCCGAAGCCGATCAAATCGCCCGCCTTGAGGCTTGGCGCGCAAGCCGCGATGAGGCTGCCGTTCAGGCCGCACTTGGGCGCCTTCGCGATGCGGCGCAATCAGGAACCAATGTTATGCATGCCTCGATTGAGGCGGCTAAAGCGGGCGCCACGACGGGCGAATGGGGCGATGTTGTGCGCGCGGCTTTCGGGCTTTATCGCGGCCCAACTGGCGTTGCCGCCTCCCCATCCAACCGCACCGAAGGCTTGGACGAAATTCGCGATGCCGTTGCTGCGGCCTCGTCCAAACTGGGGCGCAAACTCAAATTCCTCGTAGGAAAACCAGGTCTTGATGGCCACTCAAACGGGGCCGAGCAAATCGCCGCCCGCGCGCGCGATTGCGGCATGGATATCTCTTATGAAGGCATCCGCCTCACTCCCGCTGAAATCGTCGCAGCTGCCCTTGCCGATGAAGCGCATGTTGTTGGTCTTTCGATCCTTTCGGGCTCGCACGTCCCGCTTATTGAGGAACTGATGGAGCGGATGAAAGAGGCAGGCCTTAGCCAAATTCCAGTGGTCGTAGGCGGCATCATCCCCGAAGCCGACGCAGAGCGGTTGCGCGCCATGGGCGTTGCGCGCGTCTATACGCCCAAGGATTTTGAACTCAACCGGATCATGTTTGATATCGTTGCGCTGGTTGATCCAAAGGCTGAAGCGGCCGAATAAACCACGTCCAAATGCGAGCGATCTTGGGCCTCGATTTTTTCTTGGCCTAAATACTCCCGCCGGAGGCTCCCTGCCCTTTGAGCCCACACCAAAGCGCTGAAATTGCCGCTCAGCGCGCCGCGCGCACCCGATCGGCCAAAAGTGTCTCCACTTCGGTGCAGGGCGCATCATAGCGTTCAAAATACGCCATGTCGCGAAAGCGATTCTGCGAAGGCGTCGTTGGAGACCCCCGCTCCATTTTCACCTTGCGAAAGTATTCTTCAGACTGAATTGGATAGTGGTTCAGCTGAAAGCGGCGATTGTCTGAAATCGTGCGCGCGCTTTCGCCGCCAAATACTTTGTGAATTCCAAACATCCGCGCATGAGGTGCCGCCGAACATCGTGCAATCCATTTGGTCTCATTATGCCCAAAAAGCTCCGCGCTGCGGTGTGCAAAATTCTCGCGGATGCCGTTTGGGTGAACCACCAGCCCGGAAGAGCCAAACATCGTCCAGTTGGCGTAGATCACATCGAAATTATCGTATTCATCCAATGCATCTGGTAGCCTCGCGCCATCCTTGCAGAACCAAAATTCATCCAAATCCGCAACCATCAGCCATTCCACTTGTGACCAAATATCAAAGTGCTTGCAGATATATCTGTAGTGCCGCACCTGCTTGTACCGCTTTGGCCGGATCACCAAACGCACAAAGCCCTTATCGATCCAAGGCTGCGCACGGGCCACGGAATCGTCGGTCGAGCCATTGTCGATCAGATAGATTTGGTCAACGCCAAGCCATTCATAATGCGAGAGCCATTCTTCAATGTTCATACCCTCATTTTTCATGATCGCGACCAGGCCCAGCTTATACGGCACTGGCTTCTTGCGTAGACCCATGCGCAATTTTCCGTAGCTATACAGCAATTGATGCCTGATTTTCTTATACAATTTCGGCCTCTTAGCGCTTGAAATTCGTCCCCAAAGAAGGGGTCACCCTTGCACAATGCCTGCAAGGCGCAATTCCCCCTTACGCCGCCCTGAATGTTGCGATTAAATGGCCCCAACGCATGCAAAGGAGAAGCCGATGCCAACCCCGCATATTTCCGCCCAAAAAGGCGATATCGCCGAAACCGTCCTTTTGCCCGGCGATCCGTATCGCGCCAAATGGGCCGCTGAGACGTTTCTCGAAGCGCCTAAACTGATCAACGAAGTGCGGGGCATGCTTGGCTATACCGGCACGTATAAAGGCAATCCGGTAACGATCCATGGCTCGGGCATGGGGATGCCGTCGCTCTCGATTTACGCCAATGAATTGATCACAGAATACGGCGCCAAAACGCTGATCCGCATTGGCTCTTGTGGCGCGATGCAAGAGGCTGTGAAGGTCCGCGATGTGATTATCGCCATGACAGCGAGCTCCCTTTCAACCCCGTCTCGCGGCATTTTCAAAGAGCTCAACTTCGCACCCTGCGCTGATTTCGGCCTTTTGCGCGCAGCGGTTGCCGCGGCGGAAAAGGGCGATGCCAATATCCACGTTGGCGGCATCTATTCGTCAGATGTGTTCTATGACGAGCGCCCCGATCTGACCGAGCAGATGATGCGCCACGGCATCCTTGGCGTCGAGATGGAAGCGGCTGAGCTCTACAATCTTGCCGCCCGTCACAACTGCCGCGCGCTCGCCGTTTTGACCGTCTCTGATCATCTGATCACCCATGAGACTTTGCCCTCAGATCAGCGCGAGCGTTCTTTTGGCGATATGGTCGAGATCGCGCTTGAAGCGGCTTTTGCATAATACCCAGTCGAGGAGACACCACATGACAATTCCCAAACGACAGCTTGGCGCTGGCGGGCCAATGGTCTCTGCGATCGGCTTTGGCTGTATGAGCTTTGCCGGATTTTTCGGCCCGACGAATGAAGAGGAAAGCTTGGAATGCCTCGCCGCGGTTGAGGCGGCAGGGCTCGATTTCTGGGATACGTCAAACATCTATGGGATGGGCCTCTCTGAGACGGTGATCGGGAAATATCTCGCCCAAAGCGGTGCGGATATCACGCTGGCAACCAAAGGCGGCATCGTCGTGCAACCGACGCGCTCTGTGCGCAACGATGAGGATCACCTGCGCGAGGAGCTGGAAAAATCGCTCAAGCGGCTTGGGCGCGATAAGGTTGAGCTCTATTATATCCACCGCCGCCAACAGGAAATCCCGATTGAAACAGTCGTCGAGACGCTGGCAAAATTCATTGAGGAAGGGCTGATTGATAGCTATGGGCTTTCTGAAGTTGCGCCTTCAACTCTGCGCCGAGCGCACGCGGTTCACCCCTGCCGCGCCGTCCAAAATGAGTATTCCCTCTGGACGCGTCAGCCCGAATTGGGCCTGATCCAAACCTGCCAAGAGCTTGGCACAGCCTTTGTGCCCTTCTCGCCGCTGGCGCGCGGGATGTTCGGAACGATCCCGCCCAACCCAACTGAGATGCGGGATATGGATTGGCGCAAGGTGAGCCCGCGCTTTATGGAGCCAAATTACAGCGCCAACCGCGCTTTGATTGATGGTTTTGCAGCATATGCGGCCAAGCGTGGCGTCTCGACACCGGCGCTTGCACTGGCGTGGGTGCTTGATAGCGATCCCAATTCAATCCCGATCCCGGCAACCCGCTCTGCGGCGCATTTGGCCGAGTGGGCGGATGCTTGGGACATCACACTTACAGATGAAGATCGCGCCGAGATCGCGCGGCTTTTACCGGTTGGGTTTGCCCATGGGGATCGCTACAGCGATTCTCAGATGCAGTCGGTTGAGCGCTACTGCTAGGGCTGCGCTTCTACAAAACACAACAAAAGGGCGGGTCCGAAATGGCCCGCCCTTTTCATTACTTGATACATGCCGCGCCTATTTGGGCGCGGCTGTTTTGGGCTTTCGCCGCGTGGTGGGTTTGGGCTTTGGAGTTGCATCCGAGGAGGCGCTTGCTGAAGCTTGCGGTTCAGCAGGCGGTGCCGGGCGCGGGATCGGTCGAAACAGCCCGCCGCCATCAGGCGCATACCACTCCTCATTGCGGGTTGCGAACATCGTAACCGCAAGGGCGAAGAACGCGAGTGTTGAGCCTGCCAAAAGCGCATAATCTGCGCTGCGCAGGATCAGATAGAGCACCGCATAAAGCACCACCAACATCATCCCAAGAACAAGCGCGCGCTTGCCCAGTTTGAGCGCAGCAAAGCCAAACAGCGTTAGAAGCGCAATCGTCGCTCCTGCCGAAATCGCATAGGCGATACCAAAGCCGAACTGCTCAGCGTAAGCGACCATCAGCAGCACAAAGATCGTCTGGGCAAGCCCGACGAGAATGTATTGCACCGGATGGGCGGGCTTTTCTTGGCGCCCTTCAATCAACACGATCGTCAAAAACGTTAGCGCGATGAACAGGATGCCATAGCGCCCGGCGCGATAGGCTTTTTGATAGAAATCATTGGGCTGATAAAAATCGAGCCCGAAGGCCACGCGCGACACCCCGTTTGAATTATTCTTACGTGAGATCTGCGGCAAGTTTCGTGCCAGATGGGGAATTGTCCAAACCGCCTCAAAGCCCTTTTCCGAAACGTCAGAGTGATCCGGCAAAAACGCGCCGCTAAAGCTTGGATGCGCCCAATCAGAGCGGATCACAACGGAAGTATCGCGCCCAACAGGGGCAATCGAGAGGTTTGATGCACCGTTGAAACCAAGCTCGAGCGTATAGGCCCCACGTTTGCGCGGATCACCTATTTGAGCCACGATACCATTGTTATCGCGATTATATGTCGTGGGCTCTAGCGGCAGAGTTACCGCGCCTTCAGTCAGGTTTGCGACGCCGCGCAGCGCTTTGTTAGAGGTCAAAAACAGCTCAATACGTGCGTCATCCCATTGGATATCCTCTTCGCTATCGGCTTCAGCCTCAATCTGATCTGCTGGGAAATCAAAGCGCATTTTCATATCGCCCTGATAGACCGGCACTTGGAAAATACCGCGATGGCGAATTTGCGTCTTTGTATCGATCTCAACGTCAAATCCGCTTGGATAAACATAGATCGGCGCGCGATCGATGGTAACCATCTCCGTGATCAGCTTATAGCGATCCTCGCCAGTTTTCTCATCCTTCAAGGGCAGCTGCGTCTCTGGATCAAGCACCGGATCTCTGCGGGTTTGGGGCACCGTTGCCTTCACCGGCACAACAAGGCGCGGGCCGGTAAATGTCTGCGGGCCGCCCCACTCATCCCCGACAGAACTGATCGCGCTGCGCGAATAACTGCGCCGCTGATCGACGACTTCGCTGACGAAAAAATAGCGGAACAAACATCAAAAGGACCAAAAGCCCAACGACAAGAAACCGAAAACCTGCTGATTTGGGCATAAACCTCTCCCCTTTTACTGAGGCGAAGTTTCGCGCTTTTTCAGAGACTTGGCAACGGGGGTATTCCATAGGGGGCGTTTGATATGCAAAAGGCCCCGCGATATGCGAGGCCTAGGGATCAGACATTGGTAAACGAACTAGTCCGCATCAACGATGAAACCGCCTGCATAGATCGTGTCAGCGCTATTGCCATGGAATGCGCCAACTGCGCGGTCGGCACCGATCACACCGTCAAGCGCGCCATTCACCCCTTTATACGTAACATTCCCCGAAAGATTTCCATTCGAAATCGCCCCGTCAACGGACAAGTTTCCTCCTGTGCCGCTCAATGTGTTGCCATCAAAATCGGCCGTAAGAGAGATACTTCTGGAGTAAAGCGAGGAGTGCCCGTAAATGCGACTTCCTGAAATATCGATGTTTTGAATTTGCGCCAATTCATATCTACCTGAATAAACCACAGACCCCGATGCCGGTGCCGCCGCGACGCTTGTTCCCGGAATTATCCCCGACTGGCCGATCAGGCCTGTGCCCGAGCGCGAGCCAACGCGGTAGCCATAGCCATCTCCGTCGGGTGCTGTATCTCTGCCAGTGAGCTGCGAGCTTAATGCGGTTGAATAGACGCCCACGGAATTGGGTGTAGAAAAGTTCGAATGGGTGTTGGCATCTTTTATGAGATCGCTGCAGGCCGGAAGCGTTGCAACGGCGGCGAGTGCAATCATGAACTTGTTAAGCGACATTTTGGTCCTCTTGGGCTTGGTTTCGCAGCTAATGTACGCATCAAACTTGGTTAACATAAGACGCCTTTTGGGCAATCGAGCGGCGGTGAGCGGCTGAACTCTAAAAATGCGGACCCAATATGCAAAAGGCCTCGCATATCGCGAGGCCTTTGATTTTGTACGAAGGCTGCGCTTAGACGACGCGATCAACCAACATGTGTTTGATTTCTGCGATTGCCTTGGCCGGGTTGAGGCCTTTGGGGCAGGTCTTGGCGCAGTTCATAATTGTGTGGCAGCGGTAGAGCTTGAAGGGGTCTTCCAGCTCGTCCAAACGCTCGCCTGTGGCTTCATCACGGCTGTCGATGATCCAGCGGTACGCGTGCAAAAGCGCTGCTGGTCCGAGGTATTTATCGCCATTCCACCAGTAGCTTGGGCAGCTGGTTGAGCAACAAGCGCACATCACGCATTCATACAGGCCATCAAGCTTTTTGCGATCATCAATCGACTGACGCCATTCTTTGGCCGGGTTGTTTGTTTTGGTCTCCAACCACGGCATGATGCTCGCATGTTGGGCATAGAAATGCGTCAGATCGGGGATAAGGTCTTTGACCACTGAGAGGTGCGGCAGAGGGTAGATTTTGATATCGCCCTTCACTTCATCCATCCCGTAGATACAGGCCAATGTGTTGATCCCGCCGATGTTCATCGCGCAAGAACCACAGATGCCTTCGCGACAGGAGCGGCGGAAGGTGAGCGTTGGATCGATCTCGTTTTTGATCTTGATCAGCGCGTCCAGGATCATTGGGCCACAAGTATCCAGATCGACGAAATAGGTATCCACGGATGGATTTTTGCCATCATCCGGGTTCCAGCGGTAAATCTGAAACTTGCGCAGATTGGTCGCGCCCTCAGGCTTTGGCCAAGTCTTACCGGTGGTAATTTTGGAATTTTTCGGAAGCGTGAATTCAACCATTTGCAGGCTCCTTCGATGCAGTATTTTGAGGGCGCGTGGCGATAAAGATCGTCTCTCCACGCATCAATCCATAGATGTGAACATCCGGCTCCGTGGCCACATATTCACGCAATTCAAAGCCCGCGGCGATAATGCGGTCGCGAATATCGCGGCCAAACATGCGCACATGATCGAGCTGGCCGAAGTGCAAAGTGCGCGCAGCTTGGCCATCGATTTCGGAGTTTTCATAGGTCTGCGCCCAGCCTTCAACCACGGGGGTTGTGAGGTAAGCTTTGCCGCCGGGCTTAAGCACGCGCAACATCTCGCGCAGCGCTTTGGCATCATCCACATGCTCGAGCACATGATTGCAGATCACCGCATCATATTGGCTATCGGGAAGATCAATCGCCTCAATGTTCAGAACATGGGTTGGATTGGTGCTGGCGCGGATTTCGGCCGTCTCGTAACGGGCCACAACAGGTTTGACGAGCTTGCGCAGGTGATGCTCGGCGGCGAAATGCAGAACGGCATCTTGCGGGCCAAAGGGGGCTTCGCGCTCAATCATCAGCGCGTATAAGCGGTGGCGCTCAAGTGAGCCGCAGCCAGCACAATGGGCATCAATGCG
Source organism: Halocynthiibacter sp. (assembly GCA_047631555.1). Taxonomy (GTDB): domain Bacteria; phylum Pseudomonadota; class Alphaproteobacteria; order Rhodobacterales; family Rhodobacteraceae; genus JBLHZY01. The sequence continues at coordinate 233,897 of JBLHZY010000003.1, forward strand.
GGGCGGATTGCCAAAGGCGGTAAACTTGCCAAAGTAACCACAGATCGAGCATTGGCGCGGCTCAACGCCACGGGCCATTTTGCGAAAGCGTTCTATTTCTTTTTTGGCGCGCTCGTTGATCGTGTCTTTGTGATCGCGCGTTTGGTTTTTGGGTTTGTGCGGGGTCATCATATTCATCCCGCGATCCCGGCTTTGGCGATGCAAAGCGCGGCATCTGGGCGTGAGGCGATGCCGATAACCAGATCAATCGTTTGGGCATTCATGCCAGTGATCGCATCCCCTGCAAGGCGAGTGATTTCGCCGCTTGAGGCCTCATCAATGATGCAATCGGTGAAGGGTTTAACGTCTAGCCCCGGGAATTGGCGCGCGGCCACCTCATCCACCACACGCTTGGCCAAGGTCCGGCTGGAATTATCGACGGCCTGATTGACCTCGGTGCATCCAGACAGAGCCAAGGCGACAAGCGCAATGGAGGCGATTTGGCGCATTAGAACGTCCGTGCTTTTGGCGCGATGCGTTTGAGCGAAATGCCGCCCTCGGCTTCGGTGGAAAGCGGCGCGGTCACGACCGGGCGATAGGACAGATCAACGTTGTTGCCATTCACACGGCTGATTGTATGGACGCGCCATTTCTTATCGTCGCGTTTGGTGAAGTCCTCATGCGCATGGGCGCCGCGGCTTTCTTTGCGCGCTTCGGCGCCTACGATTGTTGCCAGAGCGTTTGGCATCAGGTTGGTCAGCTCAAGCGTTTCCATCAAATCGGAGTTCCAAACGAGGCTTTTGTCGGTAACCTTCAGATCGGAGATTTTGCCCGCGATTGCTGTCATCTTGTCGACGCCCTCGGCCAGCGTTTCGGATGTCCGGAAAACGGCGGCGTCTGATTGCATGGTGCGCTGCATCTCAAGGCGCAGATCGGCGGTTGGGATGCCGCCGCTTGCATTGCGCAGCCCATCAAAGCGATCAAAGGCTGCATCAATTGACGCCTGATTTGGCACGGGATTGGCCGCTTCGGGATCAACGATTTTGCCGGCTTTGATCGCAGAGGCGCGTCCAAAGACAACCAGATCGATCAGCGAGTTGGAGCCAAGGCGATTGGCGCCGTGCACAGAGGCACAGCCCGCTTCACCCACAGCCATAAGGCCGGGCACAACCGCGTTTTGATCATCCTTGCTTGGGTTAAGCACTTCGCCCCAATAGTTGGTCGGAATGCCGCCCATGTTATAGTGCACAGTTGGCAAAACGGGGATCGGCTCTTTGTTAACGTCAACGCCTGCAAAGATTTTCGCGCTTTCCGAGATGCCGGGTAGGCGCTCGGCCAGGGCTTCTGGCGGCAGGTGGTTGAGGTTGAGGAAGATGTGATCGCCATGTTCGCCAACGCCGCGGCCTTCGCGAATTTCCATCGTCATCGAGCGGGAAACGTAATCGCGCGGTGCGAGGTCTTTGTACTGAGGTGCGTAGCGCTCCATAAAGCGTTCGCCCTCAGAATTGGTCAGATAGCCGCCTTCGCCGCGCGCACCCTCGGTGATCAAGCAGCCAGAGCCGTAGATCCCGGTTGGGTGAAACTGAACGAATTCCATGTCCTGTAGCGCGAGGCCTGCGCGGGCCACCATGCCGCCGCCATCACCAGTACAGGTGTGGGCTGATGTCGCGGAGAAATAGGCGCGCCCGTAGCCGCCAGTCGCCAGAACGACCATTTTGGCGGAGAAGAGGTGCATCGTGCCATCGTCAAGCTTCCAGCATAGAACGCCTTGGCAGGTGCCATCTTCGCCCATGATCAGATCAATGGCGAAATATTCGATGTAGAATTCTGCGTTGTGTTTGAGGCTTTGGCCATAAAGCGTGTGCAGGATGGCGTGGCCTGTGCGGTCGGCCGCGGCGCAGGTCCGCTGAACTGCGGGGCCTTCGCCAAATTCGGTTGTGTGGCCGCCAAAGGGGCGCTGATAAATCTTGCCCTCTTCGGTGCGTGAGAAGGGCACGCCGTAATGCTCAAGCTCATAAACCGCTTTTGGCGCTTCGCGGGCGAGGTATTCCATCGCATCCGTATCACCAAGCCAATCAGAGCCCTTTACGGTATCATACATGTGCCACTGCCAGTGATCCGGGCCCATGTTTGAGAGCGAGGCCGCGATCCCGCCTTGAGCGGCAACCGTATGAGAGCGGGTCGGGAACACTTTGGTGACGCAAGCGGTGCGCAGGCCTTGTTCGGCCATCCCAAGCGTGGCGCGCAAACCGGCGCCGCCAGCCCCAACAACCACGACATCGTATTCATGTGTTTCGTATTCGTAAGCAGCCATTGGTTTGATCCTTAAAGCGCAATCTTGGCGAGCGCGAAGAGCCCTGTTGCTGTCAGCCCGTATGAAAAGATGATCACTGTCATGACCAAGATTTTGCGGGTGGATTTGCGTGTGTAATCTTCGATCATGATCGTGGCGCCGCGGCGAAAGTGCTGCAGGCCCACAACAAGGACGAGTGCGGTGAGGATCGCGGGCAAGGGGCGCGAAAAGGTTGCGATAACCTCTTCATAGCCGGAACCAAGCGTGCTCCCGAAAACATAGATAAATGTCGGCACCATTAGCGCCAAGCCAACAGCGCTGATTTGCATGTACCAGTGGTGTGCAGTGCCCGTTCCCGAGGCGCCTTTGCCTACGGCGCGTTTGCGGTCTGTTAGATAGCGCATATCAGCCCCCTCAGATCACGAAGAATGTAATTAGGGTCAAAACGACAGACCCGATGATAACGCCCCAGCCAAGCTTTTCGGCGGTTGGAATATCGAGGCCGTGGCCTGAATCCCAGAAAAGGTGACGAAGGCCTGCGAGGTAGTGATACCAGATCGCCCAAAGCGAGAGGCTAAAGACGATATCGCCAAACCAGCAGGTCACGACCGAATTGGCGACCTTAAAGTATTCCGGCCCTGTTGCGGCGGCGCTTAGCCACCAAACAATCAAGAACGCGGCCAGGATCAGCGCATTGCCGGTGATCCGTGTGAGGATTGATGTCACTGAGGTCAGTTGAGGTCGGTAGACCGAGAGATGAGGAGAAAGTGGGCGCTCTACCCGTTTCACTTCAGCCATTGCGGATCCCTTTCGCTGGTGCACCAACGGTGCTTTGAGAAATGTGATAACGATTTTTGAGCGCGAGTCACGGGGGGCTAGCGCTATCGGGTGCGGTTTTTCGTCCCTAAGTAACAAATATTTTCCATTGTGATCACGATTTTCGAGCTTGTGATCACATTTCCAGCGAATTCGGCCCGTTTCAACGACAGGCTGAAAATAGTTAACGCTGACACAGAGATAGGCCTGTTCTCGGCGCTGGCCCCTCACGACTTTAAAATCGCCAGCGATGAATCAAAAAGCCCGCGCCGCCTTTAGGGGCAACGCGGGCTAAAATCGTCTGAATTCAGCGCTGGATTAGCGGCTTAATGGGCGGCCCTGCTTATCGCCCATGGAGCCGATGATCAGGCGCACAAAGTCGATGATGGTCCAGATGCCGAGGCCGCCAAAGGTCACAAGCATCAAGAGGCCTGTGCCGACTTTGCCAAGGTAAAAGCGGTGAACGCCAAAGCTGCCGAGAAAGAAGCATAGCAGCACTGCCGGCACAAAGCCTTTGTCGCTTACTTCGCCTGGGGCTGGTGGTGGTGTGATTGTCGATTGGTCTAGATCAGTCATATCAAGTTTCCCTCTGTTCTTTTTGTTTTGTCGTTACTTGGATGAAATGCGGATTGCATTGCCCTGCCCGTCATGGGCTTGCTCTGTGATCAAAAGGTAGAAAACCGCCGCCGAGTGAATGATATCGGCCGCCAAAAGAGCAAAACCTAAGAGCGGAAAGCCAAAAGCAAACAGCAGTACCGCGCCTACAAGCATCCCAAAATCGATGATGCCGTGTATAAAATTTTCCAGATAGAAATGGTGCACCCCGAGGATGCCGAAAATGCCGCATAGAATGACTGCGGTTCCATAACTTTTATCAGATACGCCGTCTGTTTCCACGATTATGCCCTCTCACCCGTCGATAGGGGTGAGTTTTAGCCTGCCGTGCATCGCAGCCTAAGCGAAACAAGCGCTTTCCCCTAAGGCAACGCAAAACTGTGGCACAAAATCCGCAGCACGCGCATTGCGCTGTGGATTGGGTTTTTGACTTAAAAACAATTGATTAGATCGGCATAAGCGCCCAATAATCCAAATCAAGCAGCACATCGGGATGATATTTGCCATCCTCGCCGCGCAGGGCAAATTCCGGCGCGCCGTGCTTTACCGCCACCAAACGCAGCCGGATCGCGCCAACACCGGGCGCATCCGTTTCGGCCTTATCGAGCACTTCGGACCAAGCGCGGATGGTATCGCCAGAGAAGCAAGGATTGGCGTGTGCGCCTGCATTGAGGCCAACAATCATCTGCGCATTGGCGAGCCCATTGAAAGAAAGCGCGCGTGCCAAGCTGATCACGTGGCCGCCGTAAATCAGGCGCTTGCCGTCTTCGCGGTTGGTCGCATCAAAGTGCACCTTGGCCGTGTTTTGCCACAGGCGCGTGGCGAGCATATGCTCGGCCTCTTCAATCGTTACACCGTCAACATGATCGATCTTTTCGCCGATCTCATAGTCGCCAAAGCGGTGCGGCTCGCCTGCTTGGGTGAAATCATAGTCGCTGAAGTTGATGCCTTCGGGCAGCGCCAAGGAGCTTGGATCAACCACACTCGCCAGCTCAGGGATTACCGTTTCGGGCGCAGGCGCATCGAGATTGGATTTGCGCACCATCACCCAGCGCACATATTCGAGCACGACCTCATCATGTTGATTGGTGCCGCGCGTACGGACGTAAACCACGCCCGATTTGCCGTTTGAGTTTTGCTTCAGCCCGATCACTTCAGAGCTGGAGCGCAATGTATCGCCCTCATAAACCGGCTTGAGCCAGCGCCCTTCGCCATAGCCAAGATTGGCCACCGCATTGAGCGAAATATCGGGAACGGATTTACCAAAGACCGTATGAAAGGCGATCAGATCATCCATTGGTGCGCGATCAAGCCCACTTTGGGCCGCAAACTCATCGCTGGAATAAAGCGCATGGCGTGCCGGATAAAGCGCATGATAAAGCGCGCGTTCGCCCCCCGATATGGTGCGCGGAACAGCATGTGGGATCACATCGCCCAGCGCGTAATCCTCAAAGAAACGGCCCTTGTTCGTCTTGGCCATCCTACAGCGCTCCTAGTTTGGTCTCTGGCGTATAATCGCCCTCAGCATCTTTGATCACCGCTTGGGCACAGCGCATTTTGCCGGTCTCTGGGCAAGGCGCATAAGCAGGCGAGCCAAAGAGCTGCCAGCCCGCGTTTAGCGCCTCTGTAACCTTATGGCAAAAGGCGGATGTGTCGTCTTCGGTGAGCAGTCTGTAGGCTTTCATGATCTATCCTGGAAAGGGCGAATAACCCAAGTAAGTGTGAAGACCTGCGATCACGGCAAAGACCGCAATCGAGATGAGAACGAGGCGAAGATCGCCTTTGGCGGAACCGCCCGCATAGGGCACATAATCATGCACGCGCACATTGGTCAGCGCCATTGCAAGGAAGGACCAGATGATGATGCCCCCAAATAAAATGATTGAGGCAAGATCGCCGCGCACCAAAAGATGCGCCACGCCCCAGACAATTGAGCCGGTGAGCATTGGATGGCGCAGTTTGCTGCGCAGGCGGCTTTTGGAATGCCCCAAGGCGATCAAGACAACGGCGATCAGCATCAACAGGTTGTTGGCATGCTGGCCCCAGCTTGGCGGCGTATAAACGGCGGTAAATTCCGCACCGCGATAGCCAATAACCATCAGGGCCACGGCCACAAATGCCGAAATCGCTACGATGCCTTTGGCCGCCCCCTCGGGCAGTTTGGCGCGCAATCCGGGCGTCATTTCTTTCATCAGGTGTGGAAAGGTCCACAAGATAAGTCCGAGAATAAGCAGTGCCATGGCGCGCCCCTTTCAGGAGTTAGCTTGCGGAGGCGGCAATCGCCTCTGCTTTGGCTAGAATGGATTTCGCGGTGGCGACATGCAAGTTCTCAACGATCTTACCATCCACAACGGCAACCCCTTGCCCGCTTGCCTCGACCTCTTCAAAGGCGGCAATCTGGCGGCGAGCCAGCTCGATCTCGGCCTCGCTTGGGGCAAAGGCCTCGTTTGAAATTGCCAATTGCGCCGGGTGGATCAGTGATTTGCCATCAAAGCCCATGTCGCGGCCCTGTTCGCATTCCGCGCGTAGCCCGTCTTCATCGAGGTATTTGTTATAGACGCCATCAAGCGCGATCAGCCCATAAGCGCGGGCGGCCAAAAGGCAAAGTTGGAGCGAAGCCATCAAAGGCGCGCGATCATCGGGCGTGCGGCAGTTGAGCTCTTTGACGAGATCATTCGTGCCCATCACGAAGCCTGCCATGCGCGGATGGCTCGCGATCTCGGCCGCATTAAGCATGCCAAGCGGCGTTTCCATCATCGCCCAGAGCGGCACATCCGGGATCGCGGCGGCCAACGCCTCAATATCAGCACGCGAATTGACCTTGGGCAGCAAGATGCCATCGATTGGCAGCCCGACCATCGCCGCGACATCATCGCGGCCCCAATCGGTATCAAATCCATTGACCCGAACGATCTTGGCGCGGTTGCCGTAATCGCCCTCGGCAATCATTTTGGCCAGAAGCGCGCGCGAATTGGCCTTTTCATCAGGCGTCACCGCGTCCTCAAGATCAAACAGGATCGCATCACAGGCCAAGCCCTTGGCTTTTTCAAGCGCGCGCTCTTTTGAGCCAGGAATATAAAGGGCGGAGCGATAGGCGCGTGCGACGTCTGACATGATTCTTCCTTCAAGCAATTATGTTGCGCAAATCACCACAGATACGCACCTTTTCGCAAGCCTCAAATTGCCGCAACGCAGAAACCGTTGCGTTACAGGGAGTTAGGCCGCGCGCGGCGCGTTAACCAGATTTTTGCGCCTGATGGGTGATGATTATCATATTCGCAAAGGCATCGCGCCGTTTCTTAGCCGCTTTGCCAAGACTGCAACGCTTGGGCTCCTGCCGCCACTAAACTTGCGCATCGCAAGGGCCGGCGCGCGCCCCGCACCGTTAGGAATAGAGAAATGAACTATCTTCGTCTTGCTCTTTGCTTTGGTGTCGGCGCGCTTTTCTTAAGCGGCGTGACCCCTGCCCAAGCACAATCCAATCAATGCGCGACGCGCGAACAAGTCGTTGAGCGGCTTGGTGAAAAATACGGCGAAACGCGCCAATCAATCGGCCTTGGCGCCAACAACGGCGTCGTCGAGATTTTTGCATCCGACGAAACTGGCACTTGGACGATCATCATCACGATGCCGTCGGGCCTTGCTTGCCTTGTTGCCTCTGGTCAAGCGTTTGAGACATTGGCTGAAGCGGCGCCGCTGCCCGGCAAAGACGCTTAGCCAAGCGCGTCAAAGATCAGTTTTGCCCCGGTGATCAGCAAAAACGCATAGGTCAGCTGGAAGAAAAAGCGATCCGAAACGCGCTTGTGCAAGAAAACGCCCAGCGCCACGCCGATAAAGGCGACAGGGATCAGCGCTATATCCGCGATCACCGTATCGCGGGTAAAAATGCCCAGCGCCGCATAGGGCAATACCTTCATCACATTGATGCCAAAAAACGCGAGCGCACTTGTTGCTTGATAGCGGGTTTTGTCCAAGCCCTGCGTGAGCAGATAAACGGCTGAGGGCGGCCCGCCCGCATGGCTGATAAAGCTCGTTAGCCCCGTGACAGCCCCTACAACCACACCGCCTTTGCGCCCCATCCGGCGATCCTCAAGCTTGAGCAGCCCGAATTTGCGCGCCCCTTGAAAAAGCACAAAGGCCACGGCGACAATCCCGATAAACAGTTTGAATATCTTCGGATCGACGCTGCCAAAAATCACCGTTCCCAATGCAATGCCGACGATCGCGCCGGCCATTAATACGGCGGCATGCGGCCAATCCCATTTGCGCCAAAACGCGCCAACGGCGGCAATATCCATCACAATCAAAAGCGGCAGCATCAACCCAACTGCCTGACCCGGCGACAGAATCAGCGCAAGGAAGGGCGTGGCAGCAAATCCCATGCCAGAGCCAAAGCCGCCCTTGGAAATCCCTGCAAAAATGACCGCCGGGATCGCAAATGCGAAAAAGGTGAGACTCAACTCCATGTGCCGTTTTATCCCGATTTGTTAAGGTTTCCAGTGTTGTTAAGGCAATGTTAGCGGTATCGCCATAGGCATCTTCTAAGCGACGCCGCAGCGCCGCACCCTTGCGCGCTGGCGCATGAATGGCTAGGCATCGCGGCATCATTAACCTGACCGGAGAAAATTCATGGCCAGAACCAAGATTGCCCTAATCGGCGCAGGTCAAATCGGCGGCACGCTCGCCCACCTTGCTGCGCTCAAGGAACTTGGCGACGTCGTTATGTTCGACATCGCAGAAGGCACACCGCAAGGCAAAGCCCTCGACATCGCTGAATCAGGCCCCTCGGAAGGTTTTGACGCCGCGATGAGCGGCACGAACTCTTATGCTGATATTGCAGGCGCTGATGTGTGCATCGTTACGGCTGGCGTTCCGCGCAAGCCCGGCATGAGCCGCGATGACCTGCTCGGCATCAACCTCAAAGTGATGAAATCCGTTGGCGAAGGCATCCGCGACAATTGCCCAAATGCATTCGTGATCTGTATCACCAACCCGCTTGATGCAATGGTCTGGGCGCTGCGCGAATTTTCCGGCCTGCCGCATGAAAAAGTTGTTGGCATGGCTGGCGTTTTGGATAGCGCGCGTTTCCGTCACTTCCTCTCGGTTGAATTCAACGTCTCCATGCGCGATGTGACGGCCTTTGTTCTTGGCGGCCACGGCGATACGATGGTGCCGCTTGTGCGCTATTCGGCTGTTGGCGGCGTTCCATTGCCTGATCTCGTTGAGATGGGTTGGACAAGCCAAGACAAGCTTGATGCGATTGTGCAACGTACCCGTGATGGCGGCGCTGAAATCGTTGGCCTGCTGAAAACCGGTTCTGCGTTTTATGCGCCTGCGACTTCGGCGATTGAGATGGCTGAAGCCTACCTCAAGGACCAAAAACGCATGCTGCCTTGTGCGGCCTATGTTGATGGCGCGCTTGGCCTCAAGGGCATGTACGTTGGCGTTCCAACAATCATCGGCGCTGGCGGCATTGAGCGGATCGTCGACATCAAGCTCAACAAAGAAGAGCAAGCGATGTTTGATAAATCTGTTGAGGCGGTGAAAGGCCTTGTTGAAGCGTGTAAAGCGATCGACAGCTCGCTGACCTAAGCGATCAGATTAGAATCACGGAAAGGCCGGGCAGAAATGCGCGGCCTTTTTTCGTATTGGGTGGCTAGGTTTCTAGAGCGAAGCCCGCCTCGGCGATAAGATCGGCTTCTCGGATTTCAAGAACAGTATCAAACGCTTGCGGCGAGAGATCGACGCTGGGGAAAAGTGCGCGCACGGCAGCGTTCGGATCAAAGGGCCGCTCATCAAGTGCGTTAAGGCTGCGCAGGGTCTCTGCCTGTTCAGCGGTAATGCCCTGCGCCCCGTCAGCGAGGCGCTTCACTTCGCGCGGGCGATCTGCGTTGTTTTTCATAAAGCGGAACTGCGCTTTGCGAAATTCTCCATGCGGGCGCGGCGGGCCGGAATAGACCGGCTCATAGGCGCGGCGCAGCAGCTTGAGCGCGAAATGCAGCGGCGTGAGCCCGTCGAAATGGAGGATCTGCGTCTTAGCGATTTCATAGGGAACGATGCGCTCTTCGCTTTCTTGCATGCGCGGGAAATGAACGCCCATAAGATAGGGTCGCCCCGTTCGCACGATGCCTTTGCCGGCCAGATGCCCGCTCACGCCGTCATTGAGAAACTTGGCGAAACGTCCATATATTTCAGCGCCTTGGGCGGCAAAACCCGGCAGAGCGCCGCGAAAGCCTCCTCCAAAAATATGCGCCTCCGAATGGCCCAAAAGATGCACGCGCTCAACATTGGGCAGCCTTAGATACCCCAGTTCCGGCGCGGCATTGGCCAATTCGGCCTCAAGCGCAGCGCCATCGCGCACGAACTCATCTGCATCGCAGTGCAGCAACCAATCTGCGCGCGTTTTTTGATAAGTGGCGGTGGAGTTGTATTTCTGGCGGGCAGTGTGGCGCGGCGGCTTGGCGCGGCGCGTTGAGGCGGCCCAATAGGCCTCATCACACAGGGTCACAAAACAGCCCGGGACATCGCGCAAAAGCGCCTGGGCCTCTGGGTTATCCCGATCCAGAAACACATGCACCTCAGCCGCGCCTTCAGCCAAATGATGCGCCACAAAGGCCGCAATCAGCGCAGGCGGCTCATCCACAGTTGCCACCACGGCCCAAGTTTGTTTTTTTGCGTTCATCGCAGCTCTATCCATCACGGCCCAAGCGGCCTTTCAGCGATTCTGCCCTGAGCGGGCGAATTTGCCCATAGGGAAGCGAAAATCATTTTTGTGATCACACAAATCAATCGTGTGATCACAAAATGCAGAAATATCTTTCTAAAACTCATTTCAGCTAAAAAAACCGTTTATTTACTATATTCGTGTGTGCAATGCAGGGAGTTGAAATGAACCAACATGGGACAGTTTCATGAACATTCATGAATATCAGGCGAAGGCACTCCTTCGTGAATATGGCGCTCCGGTATCAGAAGGCCGGATCGTACTTAAGGCAGACGAAGCGAAAACAGCGGCTGGCGGCCTTGATGGCCCGCTTTGGGTTGTTAAGGCGCAAATCCACGCAGGTGGTCGCGGCAAGGGTTCGTTCAAAGAAGCGGATGCTGGCGAAAAGGGCGGTGTTCGTCTTGCCAAATCGGTTGAAGAAGCTGCCGATATGGCCAAGCAGATGTTGGGCCGCACATTGGTCACGCATCAGACTGGACCTGCTGGCAAGCAAGTGAACCGCATCTATATTGAAGATGGCTCGGACATTGAGCGCGAATTGTATCTCGCGCTTTTGGTTGATCGCCAAACAAGCCGCGTGTCTTTCGTTTGCTCGACAGAGGGCGGCATGGACATTGAGGAAGTTGCGGCCAACACGCCTGAGAAAATTCTCAGCTTCTCGATTGATCCTGCGACGGGTTACCAAGGCTTTCACGGTCGCCGCGTTGCTTTCTCGCTTGGTCTGAAAGGCCAGCAGGTAAAGCAGTGTGTTGCGTTGCTCGGCAATCTTTATCGCGCTTTCGTTGAGAAAGACATGGAGATGCTTGAGATCAACCCTCTGATCGTTCTGGATGGCTCCGGTGATCTCAAGGTTCTGGATGCGAAAGTAAGCTTTGATGGCAACGCTCTGTATCGTCACGCCGATATCATGGCGCTGCGCGATGAGACGGAAGAAGACGCCAAGGAATTGGCTGCCTCCAAGCACGATCTCAACTACATCGCTTTGGACGGCGAAATTGGCTGTATGGTCAATGGCGCGGGCCTTGCGATGGCGACGATGGATATCATCAAGCTTTACGGCGCAGAGCCTGCCAACTTCCTTGATGTTGGTGGCGGTGCGACCAAAGAGAAAGTGACCGAAGCGTTTAAGATCATCACTTCTGATCCCAACGTGAAGGGCATCTTGGTCAACATCTTTGGCGGCATCATGCGTTGTGATGTGATCGCTGAGGGCGTGATTGCTGCGGTGAAAGAGGTTGGTCTGCAAGTGCCGCTCGTTGTGCGCCTTGAAGGGACCAACGTTGAGAAGGGCAAAGAGATCATCAACACATCTGGTCTTGCTGTCATCGCGGCAGACGACCTGAAAGATGGCGCCGAGAAGATCGTGAAAGCGGTGAAGGGATAAAAAATGGCTATTCTCATTGACGAAAACACCAAAGTAATCTGTCAGGGCCTCACTGGCTCGCAGGGCACATTCCACACCGAGCAAGCGATTGCATATGGCACGAAAATGGTTGGCGGCGTGACACCCGGCAAGGGCGGCTCAAGCCACCTGAACCTGCCTGTGTTCAACTCGGTTCATGAGGCAAAGCACGTCACGGAAGCCAACGCCTCTGTCATCTATGTGCCGCCCCCCTTTGCAGCGGATTCAATCCTTGAGGCGATCGACGCCGAGATGGAATTGATCATCTGCATCACCGAGGGCATCCCTGTTCTGGATATGATGAAGGTAAAGCGCGCGCTGGAAGGCTCCAAATCGCGCCTCATCGGGCCAAACTGCCCCGGTGTTATCACACCAGACGCCTGCAAAATCGGCATTATGCCCGGCCACATTCACAAGCGTGGCTCGGTTGGTGTTGTGTCGCGCTCCGGCACGCTCACGTATGAAGCCGTGAAACAAACCTCCGATAGCGGCCTTGGCCAATCTACGGCTGTTGGCATCGGCGGCGACCCGATCAAAGGCACAGAGCACATCGACGTGCTTGAGATGTTCTTGGCTGATGACGAAACACATTCGATCATCATGATCGGTGAAATCGGCGGCTCTGCCGAAGAAGAAGCGGCGCAATTCCTCGCGGATGAGCGCAAAAAGGGCCGTTGGAAACCAACAGCTGGTTTCATCGCAGGTCGCACAGCCCCTCCCGGCCGTCGTATGGGCCACGCTGGCGCGATTGTTGCTGGCGGCAAGGGCGATGCAGAAAGCAAGATCGAAGCCATGAAAGCGGCTGGCATCATTGTGGCGGATAGCCCTGCAACGCTTGGCGAAGCTGTTCTCAAGGCCATCGGGTAGCGCCGAGATGACTATCGATGAAGCCGCCAAAATGTGCTTTCAAAAATACATAAACTTCTCCGGTCGCGCCACGCGACCGGAGTTTTGGAAATTTGTGCTTTTTATATTTTTGGTTTCGATTGGCCTCACGATTCTCAATTCCATGATTTTTGGACCGACTTACGTTGAAACAATCAGGATCTCCGTCAATTTGGCCGGAGAGCAATCGCAAGAAGTCTTCCGAGAGAAGAAATACAATGCTGGGTGGTTTGGAACGATCTTCAGCCTCGCAATTTTCATCCCCCTAGTGGCCGCATCTTGGCGGCGCTTGCACGACACAGGGCGAAGCGGCCTATTCGTATTCTTACCGATAGCTGGCTTGGCCGCCACGTACTTGATCTTCTTCCTAACAAGCCAGAACGTTCCGATCGACACATCAGCGTTGCCCGAAGGCACCCAAATGCCCGGCAGTTTACCAGTGCCTAATTCTTCATTTCCTTTCTTCGCGGGTTTTCTCTTCACATTTGGCACACTGATCACGTTGATTGTTTTGCTCGCTCGCCGATCCCAATCCGGCCCCAATGCATACGGTCCCAACCCCAATGAGGCAACGTCATGACCGATCATCCCTCCAACGATATCTTCCACGCGTCCAGCTTCATGCAGGGCCATAACGCGGAATATCTCGAACAGCTCTATGCCCGTTATGCCACCGATCCCAATGCGGTCGATGAGGCATGGCAAGAGTTCTTCCGCCAGCTTGGCGATGCGGATCTTGATGTGAAGGCCGAGGCCGCTGGCCCCTCTTGGGCACGCGCCGATTGGCCGCCCGTACCCAGCGATGATCTCACTCAAGCGCTCGATGGCCAATGGGCCGCCGAAGCGCCCGCCGCTGGCAACAAGATCAAAGCCAAGGCGGCTGAGCAAAATGTCGAGCTGTCGGATGATGCCGTTAAACGGGCTGTTCTGGACAGTATCCGCGCGCTGATGATCATCCGCGCCTACCGTATTCGCGGCCATCTTGCAGCCGATCTCGATCCGCTTGGCATGCAGGATCAAACCCCGCATCCCGAGCTTGACGCCAAAAGCTATGGTTTCACCGAAACCGATATGGATCGCCCGATCTTCATTGATAATGTGCTCGGCCTGCAGATCGCCTCGATGCGCCAAATTATTGATATCGTGAAGCGCACCTATTGCGGCACTTTCGCGATGCAATACATGCATATTTCCAATCCCGAAGAGGCCGGTTGGCTTAAGGAGCGGATTGAAGGCTACGGCAAAGAAATCGCCTTTACCCGCGAAGGTCGCAAAGCGATCCTCAACAAATTGGTTGAGGCTGAGGGCTTTGAGAAATTTCTCCATGTGAAATACATGGGCACCAAGCGTTTTGGCCTTGATGGCGGCGAAAGCCTGATCCCGGCGATGGAGCAGATCATCAAACGCGGCGGCAATCTGGGCGTTAAGGACGTTGTGGTTGGCATGCCCCACCGTGGCCGCCTTTCGGTTCTTGCCAATGTGATGGGCAAACCTTACCGCGCGATCTTTAATGAATTCCAAGGCGGCAGCTTTAAGCCCGAGGATGTTGATGGCTCAGGGGATGTGAAATATCACCTTGGCGCATCGTCGGATCGTGAATTCGATGGCAACACGGTGCACCTTTCCCTCACCGCCAACCCGAGCCACCTTGAAGCGGTGAACCCGGTCGTTTTGGGCAAAGTGCGCGCCAAGCAAGATCAGATGAAAGATCCAGAGCGCACATCCGTTCTGCCGATCCTTTTGCACGGCGATGCGGCCTTTGCCGGCCAAGGCGTTGTTGCGGAATGTTTCGGGCTTTCGGGCCTGCGCGGGCACCGCACGGGCGGGACGATCCATCTTGTTGTGAACAACCAAATCGGCTTTACCACGGCGCCCTCGTTCAGCCGCTCGAGCCCCTATCCAACAGACATCGCCTTGATGGTTGAAGCGCCGATTTTTCACGTGAACGGCGACGATCCAGAAGCCGTTGTGCACGCTGCAAAGGTGGCAACAGAATTCCGCCAGAAGTTCCACAAAGACGTTGTGATTGATATCTTCTGCTACCGCCGCTTTGGCCATAACGAGGGCGACGAGCCCATGTTTACCAACCCGGCGATGTACAAAAACATCAAGAAACACAAAACAACGCTTCAGCTTTATACAGAGCGCCTCGTTGCCGACGGGCTTATCCCCGAAGGCGAGATCGAGGATATGAAAGCGGCGTTCCAAAGCTTCCTCAATGATGAGTTTGAGGCCGGCAAAGAATACAAACCCAACAAGGCTGATTGGCTTGATGGGCGCTGGTCGCATCTTGATCGTGAGGGCGAAGAATATCAGCGCGGCCAAACGGCTGTTCCTGAGGCGACTTTGCGCGAAGTTGGGGCTGCACTTACCCGCGTTCCTGATGGCTTTGACATCCACAAAACAGTGACCCGCCAACTCGCTGCCAAAGACTCGATGTTTGAAAGCGGCACTGGTTTTGATTGGGCAACGGGCGAAGCGATGGCCTTTGGCTCTCTCGCGCTTGAGGGCTATCCGGTCCGCCTTTCGGGTCAAGATTCAACCCGCGGCACATTCTCGCAACGCCACTCGGCCTTCATCAACCAATCCACCGAAGAGCGCTATTACCCGCTCAACAATATCCGCGAAGGCCAAGCGAATTACGAAGTGATCGACTCGATGCTTTCGGAATATGCGGTGCTTGGATTTGAATACGGCTTCTCGCTTTCCGAGCCAAACGCATTGGTCGCTTGGGAAGCGCAATTCGGCGATTTTGCCAATGGCGCGCAGATCATGTTTGATCAGTTCATCTCCTCAGGCGAGCGCAAATGGCTGCGCATGTCTGGCCTCGTGATGCTGCTGCCTCACGGCTTTGAAGGCCAGGGGCCAGAGCACTCCTCTGCCCGCCTTGAGCGCTTCTTGCAGATGAGCGCCGAGGACAACTGGATCGTGGCCAATATCACCACACCGGCCAACTATTTCCACGCCTTGCGCCGCCAGCTTCACCGCTCCTACCGCAAGCCATTGGTGTTGATGACGCCCAAGTCATTGCTGCGCCATAAGCTTGCCGTTTCCGATCTCAAAGACTTTGCCGATGGCTCTTCTTTCCACCGGGTTCTGTGGGATGATGCGGATCGCGATAACGGCACAGGCCGCTCGACCGGCAAGCTCAAAGTAGACGATAAGATCAAACGCGTCGTGATTTGTTCGGGCAAGGTTTACTACGACTTGCTTGAAGAGCGCGATGCGCGCGGCATTGACGACGTCTATATTCTGCGCCTTGAGCAATTTTATCCCTTCCCAGCGCTCAGCCTCGTGAAAGAGCTCGAGCGCTTCAAAGGGGCCGAAGTTGTTTGGTGCCAAGAAGAGCCCAAGAACCAAGGCGGCTGGACCTTCGTTGAGCCAAATATCGAATGGGTTCTGACCCGCATCGGTTCAAAACATACGCGCCCAATATTTGCTGGCCGCAACGCCTCGGCTTCGCCCGCGACAGGCCTCGCCAGCCAGCACAAAGCACAACAACAAGCGCTCGTGAATGACGCGCTAACGATCAAAGGATAACGCAAATGTCTGTTGAAATTCGCGTCCCGACGCTTGGAGAAAGCGTCACCGAGGCCACCGTTGCCACTTGGTTCAAAAAACCCGGTGACGCTGTTGCTGTTGATGAAATGCTCTGCGAGCTTGAAACGGATAAGGTCACGGTTGAAGTGCCCTCGCCTGCGGCTGGTACGCTTGGCGAAATCGTTGCCGCCGAGGGCGAGACAGTTGGCGTTGATGCGCTTTTGGCCACGCTGAGCGCTGGCGAAGGCGCGGCCCCTGCGCCCAAAGCGGCGCCTGCGAAAGCCGCTGCAGCCCCTGCCGCGAGCACCGGTGCCTCCGTTGATGTGATGGTGCCAACACTTGGCGAAAGCGTCTCGGAGGCAACCGTTTCAACATGGTTCAAGGCCGTGGGCGATACTGTTGCCCAAGATGAAATGCTCTGCGAGCTCGAAACCGATAAGGTCTCTGTTGAGGTGCCCGCGCCTGCCGCTGGTGTTCTTACGGAAATCATCGCAGCCGAGGGCGCAACCGTAGGCGCCGCTGCTAAACTGGCCGTGATCGCTTCTGGTGAAGGCGCGTCAGCAGCGCCCGCCGCCGCAGCCGCCGCACCTGCCCAAGCAGCGCCCGCCGGAAAAGACATCGAAAATGCGCCCTCAGCCAACAAAATGATGGCCGACAAAGGCGTGAGCCCCGCCGCCGTGCAAGGCACAGGCCGCGACGGGCGGATCATGAAGGAAGACGTGATGAAAGCCATTACATCCCCTGCGCCCGCAGCCGCCGCTCCTGCAGCTGTTGCTCCGCGCGCTCCGGTTTCTGCGGATGATGCTTCGCGCGAAGAGCGGGTAAAAATGACCCGTCTACGCCAGACCATCGCGCGCCGCCTCAAAGACAGCCAAAATACCGCAGCCATGCTCACCACCTACAACGAGGTCGACATGACCGAGGTGATGGCTCTGCGCAATGAATACAAAGACCTGTTCCTCAAGAAACACGGCGTGAAACTTGGCTTCATGTCCTTCTTCACCAAGGCCTGCGTGCACGCGCTCAAAGAAGTGCCCGAAGTGAATTCCGAAATCGACGGTACAGATATCGTCTACAAAAACTTCGTCCATATGGGCATCGCCGCCGGGACGCCAACAGGCCTCGTCGTTCCGGTCATTCGTGACGCGGACG
Organism: Halocynthiibacter sp.; assembly: GCA_047631555.1. GTDB lineage: Bacteria > Pseudomonadota > Alphaproteobacteria > Rhodobacterales > Rhodobacteraceae > JBLHZY01. Next base: position 251,303 of record JBLHZY010000003.1, read on the forward strand.
CAATGTCCTTTGCCGATATCGAAAAAGCGATCGCCGAAAAAGGCGCGCGCGCGCGGGATGGCAAGCTCTCGATGGCGGAAATGCAGGGCGGCACGTTTACGATTTCCAACGGCGGCGTCTATGGCTCGCTAATGTCCTCGCCGATCCTCAACCCGCCGCAATCAGGCATCCTCGGCATGCACAAAATCCAAGATCGCCCCATGGCGATTGGCGGCCAAGTTGTGATCCGCCCGATGATGTATCTCGCGCTGTCCTATGATCACCGTGTGGTCGATGGCAAAGGCGCCGTGACCTTCCTCGTGCGTGTCAAAGAAGCACTCGAAGATCCGCGCCGCCTATTGATGGATTTGTGATAGGTTTAGGGCAGGGTTTCGATCCTGCCCACACTACGGAAAAAACGTCGGAGAAATGTGAATGCCAAACGAAACCTCCGAAATCTCCAGATTGGAGCGGTCCGATAGGTTAGGCTTGGCTGCTTTCAGGGTACTCATCACGCTCAACGCGGGCGCCATTTTGGCTATGCTTACCTACGTTGGCGGGGCCAACAACACCTCCCAACTTAGTATTGCTACAGTAGAACTGATCCGTGCAATGTGGTGCTTCTTGGGCGGAATAGTTTCGATTTTGATCGCGCTCTTAGTATCTTATGCCTTCACTGCATCAATACCTGAGTCACGATTTAGCGACTTCTTCAACAAATGGATTGTTTTAACGAATGCTGTTCTGGGGATTGCTTGCTTGGCTCTATTCGGTAGTGGCGTTGCTTTCCTTATACTTGGGATTGAGAAGCCTCTATGACCTTCGAACTCACAGCCCTTGCCCTCGTTGGCCTGCTGCATATCGCGCAGTTCTCCGTTGCCAGCTATATGGCCAATGTCGATGTCGGCATGGGCTATACAACCTCGCCGCGTGATCGCCTCCCAAGCCGCGAGATGCGCCAGATCACAGCCCGCATGCTGCGCGCCTATGACAATGCCGCTGTCATGCTGCCGCTCTTTGCCGCCGCTGCGCTGATCATCCATACGACCGGCCAAAGCAGCGCCTATACCGCCACGCTGGCCTTTACCTATCTCGCGGCGCGCGCCCTCTATATCCCGGCCTACGCTTTTGGCTGGCGCCCCTGGCGCAGCTATATCTGGATCGCAGCCCTCACCTGCTGCGCCCTTATGTTCCTCGCGGCCTTGATCTAATGCTTTTTCTTGGCCCAAATACTCAAATCCGGCGCGCAGCCAGAAGCTCAGGCTTCGCCCCTGCCCCCAAACGCCCGCAAACTCGACCATAGGAGAGACCCATGGCAAGCTATGACGTTATCATCATCGGTTCCGGCCCCGGCGGCTATGTATCCGCCATTCGCTGTGCGCAGCTCGGCCTGAAAACGGCCATCGTGGAAGGGCGCGAAACCCTTGGCGGCACCTGCCTTAACGTTGGCTGCATCCCCTCAAAGGCGCTGCTTCACGCAACCCATATGTTGCATGAAGCCGAGCATAACTTTGCCACCATGGGCCTAAAGGGCAAATCGCCTTCGGTCGATTGGGCGCAGATGCTCGCCTATAAAGATGACGTGATCCACCAAAACACCGGCGGCGTTGAGTTCTTGATGAAAAAGAACAAAATCGAATGGCTCAAGGGCTGGGCGACGATCCCTGCGGCGGGCAAAGTCCAGGTTGGCGACGACGTGCATGAGGCAAAGAATATCATCATCGCCTCAGGCTCTGAGCCTTCGACCCTTCCCGGCATCGAGGTCGATGAGAAAATCGTTGTGACCTCCACAGGCGCGCTCGCATTGCCCAAAGTACCAAAGCGCCTTGTGGTGATTGGCGCTGGTGTGATCGGGCTTGAGCTTGGCTCGGTCTATGCGCGTCTTGGCTCTGAGGTGACGGTCGTTGAATATCTCGATGCGATCACACCAGGCATGGACGGCGACGTGCAACGCACCTTCCAGAAAATCCTCCAAAAGCAGGGGATTGAATTTGTTTTGGGAGCGGCTGTGCAATCGGTTGACGCAACCAAATCCAAAGCCAAAGTTACTTATAAATCGCGCAAGGATGATAGCGAAGTAACGCTGGACGCCGATGTTGTGCTCGTCGCTACAGGGCGCAAACCCTATACCGATGGCCTTGGGCTTGATGCTTTGGGGATTGAACTCACTCCGCGCGGCCAGATCAAAACAGCGGCCAATTGGGCAACCAATATCCCCGGCATCTATGCCATTGGCGATGTGATTGAGGGCCCGATGCTGGCCCACAAAGCCGAAGATGAAGGCTCCGCCGTTGCCGAAGTGATCGCGGGGCAGCATGGCCATGTGAACTACGGCGTGATCCCCGGCGTGATCTACACAACCCCCGAGGTTGCCACCGTCGGCGCGACAGAAGCGCAGCTCAAAGAAGCGGGGCGCAAATTCAAGGTCGGCAAGTTCTTCTTTATGGGCAACGGGCGCGCCAAGGCGGTTCATCAGGGCGAAGGCTTTGTGAAGCTGATCTCGGATGCTGAAACAGATCGCATCTTGGGCGCGGCGATCATTGGCCCGTCAGCGGGCGAGCTGATCCATGAGATTTGTGTAGGGATGGAATTTGGCGCGGCCGCAGAAGATATCGCGCGCACGTGCCACGCGCATCCAACCTATTCTGAGGCCGTGCGCGAAGCCGCCCTTGCTTGTGGCGATGGCGCGATCCACGCCTAATTGGTTGAGAAATCTTATTGGGGAAAGCCGGGCCAAGCGCTCGGCTTTTTCTGTTCTGGGCAACGAAACCGCCCGGGTTACCCCACAAGTATCCGCAACCCCTGCGTCACATCCGTGCGAATAGCGAGCCGCAAGCCCGGCTCGTCCCCGGCCTTTAGCGCGGCCACGATCAAGCGGTGATTGTGCGGCAGCTCCGTGCGGCGCAGGCGGCCATAGAGCTTGCGCATTGTCGGGCCAAGTTGGAGCCAGACGGTTTCGGCCATGGCCAACATCGCGGGCGCTTGGGCGCGCAGATAAAGGGTTCGGTGAAACTCAAGATTGGTGCGGATATAGCCAACCGCATCTTGCTTGGCGACGATCTCGGCGATCGAGCTATTGATCGTCTCAAGCCGCTCGATCAGCGCAATATGGGCGCGGGGCAAAGCGCGCGAGGCAAGCTCGGGCTCAAGCAGGGCGCGCAGGGCAGCAAGTTCTTCAATCCGCTCGTTGGTAAGTTCCGGGGTCGAGACGCGCCCCGAAGAACTTAGCGTCAGCGCGCCCTCGGCGACAAGCCGGCGCACCGCTTCGCGCGCGGGGGTCATGGAGACATCAAATTGCTTGCCGATCCCGCGCAACGTTAGCGCTACAGCGGGCTGAAGCTCTCCATGCATGATCTGGCTGCGCAGCGCGCGATAGACGCGTTCATGCGCGGCTTGGGGCTGTGGGCTGGCGTCTGGGCCGGTGCGGGGCGGTTGAATGAGCATGGCGCTTTATGCGCCTGTCAGCGCGGCGTGGTCAATCGGTGAAGCGATAGCGATGAAGCGCTTGGCCCTCGCGGCGCAGCCATGCGCGCGGGCGGGAATAGTCGGGATATATCTGCGCCACAACAGCCCAGAAATCGGCCGAGTGGTTCATCTCGACCCGGTGCGCGACCTCGTGCGCCGCGACGTAGTCCAGCACATTGCGCGGCGCCATTATCAGCCGCCACGAATACATCAGATTGCCATTGGCCGCGCAGGAGCCCCATCGCGAGCGGGTATCTCGCAGGGTGATCCGCCCGTGGCTAACGCCAAGCGCATCGGCATAACGCGCGGAGGCCTCAACAAGGCGCGCACGGGCTTGCAGCTTAAGAAAGGCGCCAACACGCGGTGCGACCATATCTGGATTGGGCGGGACGATCAGCGCGCCCTGTTCAAGACGTGCCGCGCGCCCTTTGCCCGCAAGGATCGGCAGCTCTGCGCCTTCAAACAGGATCGTGCCGCCGATCTGGGGCATCGCGTCTTCGGGGCGCCCCTCAAGATTGGCGCGAATCCAGCGCTCTTTCTCTTGGGCAAATTCCAAGGCTTCGCGTTCGGGCGTCCACTTGGGCAAAGAGAGCGTCACCCGCCCATCAAGGCGCGACACGCGCAGCGATATACGGCGCGCCCGCGCAGAGCGGCGCAGCGTAATGCTGATCGGCGGATCGCCGGGAAGAATCGCTTGGCTCATGCGCCGTTTCCGCTTTGCTCGAATTAACCTGATCGACACCTTTGGGCCGGATTACCCTACTATATAGCGCTTGTGCCCGCCGGTTACAGGCCCGTGATTGATTGATTGGTCCGAAAGGCTTTGACACCCGTGGTTTGCTGTGGCAATGCCCCTTAAATCCTGAATGTTCTGGACGATGGAAAGGGGTATCCAATGCCCAATGAAGACTGGGGCGTTAAGCGCCTTTGCCCAACAAGCGGCAAGAGATTTTATGATATGGGCCGCAGCCCAATTGTGAGCCCATACACAGGCGAAGTTGTGACGTTTGACGCCAACAACAAATCGCGCGTGGCCGCAGCTGACAAAAACACCGCCAAGGTTGTTGAAGAAGAAGATGATGATCTGGTTGATGACGATGCCGTGGTTCTCGATGACGACGTCGATATTGATGATGATCTGCTCGATGATGACGATGATGACGACGACAATGTATCGCTCGATGAGCTGGCCGATGTGGCCGCGAACGACGACGACAGTTGATCGCAATTGTGCCAGACTTTTCGCTTGAACTGATCTGCGCACTATCCTAAGACGCGCGGGTGGGCGGCGCAGCCCCCCGCACCCAAAGAATGGGGCCTTAGCTCAGCTGGGAGAGCGCCTGCATGGCATGCAGGAGGTCAGCGGTTCGATCCCGCTAGGCTCCACCATTCCCCCCTCATTAGTAGATCGCAGGAAGAACGGCTTTGAGCTGATTGACTTACTGGCTAATGCTCTGTGATTTTTACATTGCTTAGAATTGTCGTCAGAGATATTTTTTGGCTATAGGTCTCTTTCGCTCGGCCCGCGGCAAGAGGCGATCCCCCGTAGTATTAACCCGTTCATAGTTTCGCAGAGAAAATGCCCGTAAATCACTCATATGAAGCTCTTATCGCTGACCTCATCGAAAAAATGGTGAAGGCGGTCTTGCGCCGATGGCTGCCGATTGGCGTGCCATTTTGGCCCTGGAAGAGGCGCACCTGCGCATTCTAAATCTGCTCTCGTTTCGTCCGGCTGTGGAAATTGAAACTGGGGTCATCTCAGGACAAGAGGCCTATGGTCTGTATCGAAAGGGCACCAGCGGCGCTTTCTTGCGGTGCGGTGGCGAAAGCCTTGCCTATGGCAAAGCCTCCCATGTGTTCGGCATGAATACCGATACCGATTGGGACGCGATGATTATGACCCGCTACCCCTCGCCGCGCGCCCTTGCCTCGATGTGGTTGGATCCCGAATTTCTCAGGGCCCATAAGCATCGCGAAAGTGGCATAGAGCGCTCATGTGTGCTCGTTTTGCCCGGTGCTTAGCGGATGCTTGCGCTATTTCAGTTGATGCACCAAGCCGGTTCAACGACTGCCAAACCTGCCGCCTGAAAAAGCTTGCTTGGCCGATCAGCCTGCCTTCGCTAGTTTAACCAAGACCACGTACTTGGGAAGAAGCGTAACATCAGGTTACGTCGAACAAGGGGGTATCCATGCGCGAAATCACATTGCGTCAGATCGAAGTGATCCGTGCTGTTCTGCTGCGCGGAACGATAAACGGCGCCGCAGAGCATCTTGGCGTTTCGGCACCGGGCACACAATAGTGCCGCATCATCGCGCCCAGTAGCCCTTACCCAGCAGCGCGAACCTTAAGAGCGGTGACAAACCGCGGGGCCCATTGCAAAACCCGGTGCAGGTATCTGCGCCGCACGACCCGGTGCAGGGTCTTGCCTCGCTTTTCATAGACGCGCCTGAAATCGCTTTCTCGCCCTGGCGCATATCCAAGAACCTCTGAGATCGGGCGCGATTGATCGAGCGAAAAAACGCCAAGACCGTGGCTGTGACGAAAGTTGAAACATTGGTCCGGGTATTCGCGCGTCAGCTCATCCCAGAATTGGTTAACCCCAAAGCCCGGCTGCTCTTCAGTTGTGTCATGAAACAACATAATCCCGTCGGATTTCATCTTAGGTTTCCAAGTCTGATAATCATTTAGGACCGCTTCATAGCTGTGAAACCCGTCGATATGGATAAGCGCGATTGAGCCGTCTTCAAAGTGATCGACGGCCTCCTCAAACAGCATCCGCAGCAAGGTTGAAAAGGCGTTGAAATTGCTGTCGTTATAGTGCTTCACAAAGGCATAGACGCTCTCATCGTAATGCCCCGCATGCTCATCGCCTTGCCAAGTATCAACGGCAAAGCATTTGGTTGCAAGATTATGCTTTTGAACGCTGTCACAAACCGAGAAATAACTGCCGCCATTATGGGTGCCTAGCTCAAGATATGTGTCTGGTTTGAGCCGCGCAACAAGGTCATATGCAAAAGGGATATGGCCAAGCCAAGCTGATGTACGCTCTTGGTTATTCACGTGTCGAGGGATATACATTGACACCACAAAAATCATTTGAACGCGCTCAATAAGGCTTTTCGCAAACCAGTTGTCAATACACGCAATGTTGTAACCTTTGTGCCAATCCTGCTCCAAATAGCCCCCGTTTGCCTTTACCAGAAATGGTTGGCGGGCAAGAGGCGCCTTCTGTACAAATATCCTTAACAGCTCCAATCCGGCCCTGTGCAATACCAGGTTGAGGTAACAAAGAGGCCATGATGCGCGAAATCACATTGCGTCAGATCGAAGTGATCCGCGCTGTTCTGCTGCGCGGAACGATAAACGGCGCCGCAGAGCATCTTGGCGTTTCGGCGCCGGGCATCAGCCGATTGATCAAACACACGGAGGAGTCGCTAGGGCTGCGCCTGTTTGAGCGGCGCGCGGGATTGTTTGTGCCCTCGGTTGAGGCCGGCGCAGTCTTTGATCAGATCCGTGAGGTCTATAAGGGCGTTGAGAATTTACAGGTCGCGCTTGGTTCGCTGCAAAAGGGCGAAGATGTCCGGCTGGCCTTTGCTTCGGCGCCATCGATCGCACAATTTATTGCCGCGCGCGCCATTCGGACCATGCGCCATCGCTATCCGGATCTGTTCATCGATCTCAACATTCTCAAGATCGAAGAGACCTTGGATTACCTGCTGCTTGAACGCGGTGAATTTGTGATTATGAGCTCGCCGGTAAAAAATCCGGGCTTGGTCAGCGAAAAAATCGCCCAGGGAAAAATTGTCGCGATCCTGCCTGAAAACCATCGCTTGGCGCGCAGAAATGTTGTTTCTGTCCGCGATCTGGCGAATGAACCATTGATCGGCGTTGAGCCAACCGATCCCTATGGTGAAAGCCTCGCACGGCCCTTTCTTGAGGCCGGGATTACGCCGCAATATGCCATGCGCGGACGGTTTGCTCAAACGGTTGTTAGCCTTGTGCGCCATGGCTTAGGCGTTGCTTTAATTGATGAATTTTCTGTCGCCGAGGTTTATATGCCCGGCCTAGCACGGCGCCCACTGAAGGAAGTCGTCGATGTTTCAAGCTATGTCGTAACCAAAAAGGGACGCGCCCTGTCGAACTTCGCGGAATACGGCATTTTGCAGTTTCGCAACGAGTTGGCCGAAGCAAGCAAACACTGGATGGCGGAAACGAGCCAAGAGTAACATCAGGTTAACATATGCGATATCTGAATACTTGACGTTATGGGTCGCTGTGGCGAAAAACGCGTGCGGACATCAAAAACAGGCAACTGATATGTCCGGTTTGAGGCCAGTTCTCTGGCCCTATTCTCGCTTGCTCCCACGCTCTCTTTTTCAGGAAAATCCGCATGAAAACCTCCATTGCCACTGTGTCGATCTCCGGCAGTCTGCGTGAAAAGCTTGAGGCTATAGCGGGCGCCGGCTTTGACGGGATCGAGATTTTTGAGCAGGATTTCATTGCCGATGAGGGAAGCCCGCGCGAGGTCGCCCGGATGATCCGCGATCACGGGCTTGAGATCACGCTGTTTCAGCCCTTTCGCGATTTTGAAGGCCTGCCGGAGGGGTTGCGCGCCAAAGCCTTTGATCGTGCCGAACGCAAATTTGATCTGATGCAGGAGCTTGGCACTGATCTGGTGCTGTTCTGCTCGTCGTGCCATCCCAAGGCTATGGGTGGCATTGATCGCGCTGCGGCGGATTTTAGTGAACTGGGCGAGCGCGCTGCCAAACGCGGCATTCGCGTTGGCTACGAGGCGCTGGCCTGGGGCACGCATGTAAATGATCACCGCGATGCGTGGGAAATCGTTCGCCGCGCCGATCACCCCAATATCGGCCTGATCGTTGACAGCTTTCATACCCTCGGGCGCGGGATTGATCCCGAGACCATCCGGCGCATTCCGGGCGATAAGATCTTTTTCGTTCAGCTCGCCGATGCGCCCAAAATCGATATGGATCTGCTTTACTGGTCACGCCACTTTCGTAACATGCCCGGAGAGGGCGACCTGCCCGTTCTTGATTTCATGCGCGCGGTGATTGCAACGGGATATGAAGGCCCCGTGAGCCTTGAAATTTTCAACGATCAGTTTCGCGCAGGCTCCCCCCGCACGATCGCCAAAGACGGTCATCGCTCGTTGATCGCGCTTTTGGATGATGTGCGTCGCGTAGAGCCTGCGCCGCAGATCAGCATGCCCGAGATACCCGCGCGCCTCCTTGTTGCAGGCGTTGAGTTTATCGAGTTTGCGACGAAGGGCGCGGAGGCTGAGGCGCTCTGCACCTTACTATCGAGCCTTGGTTTTGCGCAGACCGGCCAGCACGTTTCAAAGGCGGCGACCCTTTGGCAACAGGGCGAAATTCGGATCGTTTTGAACGCTGAAAGCAGCGATTTTGCAGGCGCTGCCTTTAATGTTCATGGCACATCGGTGTGTGATATTGGGCTGAGTGTTGCTTCGGCCAGTCAAACTGTGGTGCGCGCAAGAAGTCTGGGAGCTGAGCCTTTCGGACAGCCGCTTGGCCCGGGGCAGCTGGACATCCCGGCGATACGCGGCCTTGGCGGAAGTATTTTACATTTCCTCGACGGCGCGCATCGAGATGTCTGGCAACACGAATTCAATGCGCCCGTTTCCGCGCCTAAAGGCATTGGGCTTATGCGCGTAGATCACATCGCGCAAACGATGACCTACGATGAAATGCTCAGTTGGTCGCTGTTTTACACGACCCTTTTTGACATGCATCGCGCACCCATGGTCGATGTGATCGATCCTGATGGTCTTGTTCGCAGCCAAGCGATCGCCACGCCGGATCGAAGGTTTCAAATCACCCTCAACGGCGCTGAAACCCACCGTACCCTTGCGGGAACCTTCCTTGCCGATAGTTTCGGCGCACCAGTGCAACATATTGCTCTGAGCTCAGAAGACATTTTCGCAACGGCGGAAATGCTTCGCGCGGCGCATTTCGAACCGCTGCCTATTTCGCCCAATTACTATGAAGATCTCGCCAGTCGTTTCGAGCTTGATGACTCTGAAATTCAGCGCATGCAGGCGGCGCAAATCCTCTATGATAGCGATGGGGTTGGTGATTTTTTTCAGCTCTATTCTCGCCCACTCTTCGGCGGTCTCTTCTTTGAAATCATACAGAGGACCGGTGAATATAGCGGCTACGGCGCGCCGAATGCACCTTTCCGCATCGCTGCGCAAAAGCGGCTTGGGCGGACTAAGGGGATGCCAAACTCTTGAAACAGCCATTGCATAAATTGGCGTGATCTTTCTAATCGTGAAGTACGCCTCGTAGTGGCAAACTGAGTATTCCAGAAGTCTTTAGCACTTTTCTCACGCTATCGGTCCGAGCGCTTCAGATATTCCAGCTGGCACTTTGGACGCCAGCACATTCTGTCAATGGCTCTTGTTTTCCCGGTAGATTTCTTCCCTACGGCCCCAAACGCATGCATGCGCATGGCCTTGCTTTAGCAGAGTTCAAATTACAGGTGTGCCGCGTTTATTTTTTTGATTACCCGTCCATACAAAAATACCGACAAGTATTGCCGACTTCGCAGGGCGCTATAGCACTCTGAGTTTTCACCAAATGTCGCGGTCTTCGTTCGACACGAATACTTTCTCCACACCAAATCTTGGAATTTACCGAACGTGTCCCGAAAGCCCGTACATTTCTACAATCGAAATACCCAATTTCCATAATGTGTCGTTGAGTCCGTCGCGCAAACTGAAATGCACCCGCGAGCAAGTTGACTTTCTCTGTCCTTAGATACAGTGATATGGGTAACAATTCATCCGAGTGTCAAAATTCACTTTAGTCTGCGAGTCCGTTCATCATGCATATGTGTTTTTTGTCGCCTCGCGGTTTTACAGGCGGGCCGATGGCAATCCACCAAGCGGCTGCGCGTGTCAACGAACTCGGCGGGCAAGCCTCAATTATGTACGTCCGTGGCGGGCGCAATTCGATTTCGGAAAAGCAGGAAAAAATCCGCACAAATCTCAACTGTCTTAGTCATCGCTCTATAGACGGACGACTTAAAAAATATGGCGTGCCAATCTCCAAAATTGTGACAAAAGACACTCACTTTGTAATACCTTAGACTATGCCCGATTTGGCATTTCAGCTCCTCGGATTAGGGTGCTCAAACGTTTATATCTGGTGGCTTAGTGTGGATAATTTTCCACTTACACAGCTTTATACCCTCTCTAGTCAGAGTTTGTTTCGCTCATGTACGCATCTGTGTCAGTCCGCCTATGCGCGTGAGTTCGTGTTGGCTCATGGCGGCGAAAAAGTTGAAATGTTCTCGGATTTTACGGACATTGGGGATTTGGGGGAGTCTCCTTTTACTGCAGACCGTAAATTTGACGTCGCTTATCTCCCCAACAAAGCAAACGGTGCAGAGGCCGCTTTGGAACAGTTAAGCAGGACATACAAAGTTGTCGCCCTTCGCAACATGTCTCGCGAGGACATCAAAGAAACTCTTTTTCAGACCAAGATTTTTCTGGATTTCGGACATCACCCAGGAAAAGATCGAGTCCCGCGTGAAGCCGCCCTATGTGGTGCTATTCCGCTCGTTCGCCGTCAAGGTGCTGCTGCGGTTTATGAAGACGTGCCGCTCCCTGATGAGCTCCTCATTGAAACCCGCTGCTTTTTTGATTTGGATGATCTTCAGGCTAGGGTTGCTCAGATATTGGAGGACACTCAGAAGTGGAATCTGGAACTATCAGATTACCGCGATTGGATCATGGCCGAGGAAGTCAGGTTTGATTCCGAAGTCCGAAACCTGATCGCTCTTACAGAAAACGAGAATTAACATGCCTGATGCACGTATTTGCATTGTGGGCGCCGGCGTAACTGGCGCGACCATCGCTCGATATCTCGCCGACATCGGGATTGCATCGCATGTATTTGACTCGCGCAATCACGTAGCTGGAAATTGCCACACGGAATGGGACGCGAAAGCAAAGTGCTACCATCACGTCTATGGCCCGCATATTTTTCATACGAACACGCAAGAAGTGATTGATTGGATTTCGCGTTTCACCGAACTGGTCCCTTACAAACACTCGGTCAAATCAACGACAAAGGGAAAGGTGTTCAGCCTTCCAATCAACCTTCACACTCTGAATCAATTCTTTGGTGCTGCGATGTCACCTAACGAAGCGCAAGCATACCTCAAGGGGCTTGCGGATGGCAGCGTTGACTCAGATGAGAATTTTGAAACACGAGCTGTTTCTTTGATTGGTCGGAATTTGTATGAGTCGTTTTTCGAAGGCTATACTCGCAAGCAATGGGGCGTCGAGCCAAGTCAAATACCGTCTGACATTTTGAAGCGCTTACCTGTGCGCTTTAATTACGATGACAATTACTTCTTTCATGCGTTCCAAGGTTTGCCCAAGGCGGGTTATACCGAGATGGTTGCAGCGATGCTCGATCATCCCCTCATCACCGTTTCTCTAAATTCCCCCAAAAGATTTGCAGACCTAAAAGATCAGTACGATAAGATTTTTTGGAGCGGTCCTATTGAAGATGTTTTCGACGCCGATGAGGGGTATCTCCCCTACCGCACGCTCGAGTTCGAAACCTCACATGTGCGCGGCGACACACAGGGCTGTCCTGTTATGAATTTCCCAGATGAGGACGTCAGCTATACCCGCTCAACGCAGCACAATTATTTTCGCTCCGCTTTGGAGACCTCCGAGATAGAAGTCTCTTTGATGACTTATGAATACAGCAAAACGTGGAAACCAGGCGATATTCAGTATTACCCAGTTCATTTGACGGGAGAAAACGACTTACTCGCCCGCTATAAAGCGCGGGCTGCCAAAATTGAGAACCTACAGCTGTGTGGTCGCTTGGGGCAATTTAAGTATATGGACATGGATGTCGCAATTAAGGGCGCGCTTGATTTGGTGGCTGCGAGCTACCCACATTCAAAGGCATAATAGTTTTTTCGGGACTATATTGCCGCCAATTTGTTGGAACTAATGGCTCCCAAACCCAAAACTCGGGCAAAGGGTCTATATTTGACATGACATTAGTTTTACAGATTTGGGGATTCTTCCTTTGCGCCACTGTCGATCAGAGCATGTGTGTGATGCGTATTAAACGTCACGCAATTGATCCTATGGATCGCTTGTTGTTTATGCGGTCTGGTGTGTGATGTTGGTTGGGGAGTAGGGTTTGAACCTACGACCCCGGGTGCGTGGTATTCATGCACGGGGCATTGCCTTGGCAATGTTCTGTAATCGGGGTGTTGGTTTTTTATTGGTTGCGGGAGTAGGATTTGAACCTACGACCTTCAGGTTATGAGCCTGACGAGCTACCGGGCTGCTCCATCCCGCGACAGTATAGTGGCCTACCGCATTCGCTACTT
>JBLHZY010000004.1:0-201908 GCA_047631555.1 Halocynthiibacter sp.
GGGTCGCCAAAAGGATCACATCGCCGATGCCGATCTCATAAGGCGCAGCCGGGATTTCTGGCGGCACACGAAGCGTCATTTGCGCCGGCGGGGTCAAATTGGGAACATCTGGCGCTTGGGGGAAAGCGCCCAGTCCGCGCACAGATCCGCCCGCGCCTGCTGTCTGGAAAAATGCGCTCGGAAGGCTGCGCGGCGTATAGGCCGAGCGGTTCGCAGCGCTCACCGCCTGAGGCGTCACAGGCACAACCGTCACATCCAGCGCGGTATTTTGCGTCGAAACCGTCGACGCCGTATAGCTCACGCCACAAGCGCTCAGCGAGAGCACAAGACAAGAAACAGCGCTCAGTCGAAAAAGCAACATTTAGAATTCCAATAACACACAACGGGATGAAACATGACTTTAACCCCCTTTCCAACCCGCCACCACCACACTTTTGAAATCAAGAGCCCACCAAGCAAAAAGCTGTTGTCCGATTGACACGCGGTGCGGCAGGTGCGCGGCTAGAAAGCTCTTTTGCTTAATGCGAAATTGGCTTCTGGCTAAGGCGTCCGGGTCTCACCGCCGGCTTGCCGACCCGCCTGACCGACGTCGCGTTAGCTCACCTGACAGCGCAGGCGTGTGCGCGCAAAGCTGTCGCTGATCACGCTGGTCATTGCGGATTGGGCTGTCGCTGTCTCCCCGCGAGCAATGGCGATTGCGATTGCGCGGTGGCTTTGCGCCACGTCGACTTTGCTTTGCGGAAAGGCATCATTGGCTTCGGTCATGAACAGCGAATAAAGCGCGGTTTGCACCATATCGCCCAAGGAGTGCAGGAAGCGATTGCCCGACAGTTTCAAGATTTGCTTATGGAATTCATAATCGGCAACGGCAAAGGCGGCGCGATCTGTGGCGTTTTCCATGTCGTCGCAAAGTTGGGTCAGCCGCGCACTATCAACCGAATTGGCCATTGATGCGGCTTTGGCGGCGGCGGCTGGCTCAAAGATCATACGGATTTCAAACAGCTCTTCATAAAACTGGGTCGGATTTTTCTGCGCGGCGTGCCACATCAGCACATCCTCATCAAACATGTTCCAATCATCAGAACGGCGCACATGGGTCCCGACCTTGGCCTTGGATTGGATCAGACCTTTGGCGATCAGCGTCTTTTTGGCCTCGCGCACAACCGTACGCGAAACGCCGTACATTTCGCACAGATCAGGATCCAGCGGGATCATCGTCCCTTGGGCATATTCGCCCGTGACGATCGCCTGCCCCAGTTGATCAACAACAAATGTGGTGTGGTTTGAGGCCCGATCGGACCGCCCACCAGACTGAACAAAATTCATGATCGCGTGATGAAGCCAGTTGCTGCTTTTCTGCGTGCCGTTGATGCCCAAGTCAGTCCCTTTTGCAGCAGGATGAATGCAAACAGCAAACCCCCAATAACGATTTTTGTCCACCAACTCGACAGCGAGCCGTCAAAGACGATGTAGGTCTGGATCAGACCCATGATCAAGATGCCAAAGAATGTCCCTCCGACAAACCCGTAGCCACCCGTGAGCAGTGTTCCGCCAATAACCACAGCGGCAATCGCATCAAGCTCAACCCCAACCGTCGCCAGCGAGTAGCCCGCAGAAGTATAGAGCGAAAAGACGATGCCGGACAGGCCTGCCAAACCGCCCGATATTGCATAGACGCCAATCGTCGTTGAAGCGACCGGAACCCCCATCAGCCGCGAGGTCGCAATACCGCCGCCCAGCGCATAAACATTCTGGCCAAAGCGGGTTCGGTGAGCGATCAGCGCGCCTGCGATAAAGGTCAAAATCATCACGCCGCCAATCAGGCGAAAACGCGCGCCGCCACTGGTTTTCCAATAGAGCGATTGCAATGTGTCATAGAACTCATGGGTGATCGGGACGGAGTCCGTTGAGAGCAAATAAGCCGCCCCGCGCGCCAGAAACATGCCCGCGAGCGTTACGATAAAGGGCGGCATTTCCAGGTAGTGGATGATCGTGCCCATGGCCGCGCCAAAGATCGTGGTGATCAACAAAACGAGCATGAAGGCCGACAGCGGATGCATAGAGGTATCGCGCAGGATCACCGCCAGAAAGACGCCACTAAAGGCAATGACCGATCCAACCGATAGATCAATCCCGCCCGAGAGGATCACGAAAGTCATCCCCACGGCAACGATGCCAAGAAAGGCGTTATCCGTCAGCAGATTGGCAACAACCCGCAGCGACAACATCGCGGGATACTGCGAGGCGCAAAGCGCATAGGCCAAAACAAAGGTCGCCAATGTTGCAATCAAGGGAAGATGGGCGGCGCGGATCATGGTTTGTCCTCCTGCAGGGGCGGCGCCAGTTTAGGGCGCGAGGGCGGCACGGATGAGGCGCGCAAGATATAGAGAAGATGGGCGACTTTGGGCGATTGGATCACCAGAATGGCGAGGATCAGCAGCGCCTTGATGATCAGGTTAAACTCCGGCGGCATGCCCGAAAGCAGGATCACCGAATTGACCGATTGGATGATCATCGCCCCCAAAAGCGAGCCAACAATCGAGAACCGCCCGCCAAGCAGGCTGTTGCCGCCAATGACGACCGCAAGGATCGCATCCAGCTCAAGCCAGAGCCCGGCGTTATTGGCATCTGCGCCTTGAATATCAGCCGCGACAATAACGCCGGCAATGGCTGCACCAATCCCCGAGACAATATAAACACAGAGCAAAAGCACCCGGCTGTTGATACCCGCAAGGCGCGATGAGGCCTCATTGATCCCGATGGCCTCAATCAACATCCCAAGTGCTGTACGGCGCACAAAGATCGCAACGAATGTCCCAAGCGTTAGCCAGATCAGCACCGGGGTTGGAACACCGTAAACTGTACCCGCACCAAGATGGATCAGGCCGGGATCAAGGAAGGTAAGGATTGTGCCCTCGGTGATCAGCTGTGCAATCCCGCGCCCCGCGACCATCAAAACAAGCGTCGCCACAATCGGCTGAATGCGCAAAACGGCGACGAGAAAACCGTTCCAAACGCCGCAAAGCGCCCCGACAGCAAGCGCGCCAGCAACGGCACTGCTCCAGTGATGCCCCTCGACAACCAGCGACGCGGCCGTGGCCCCGGCGATGGCCATAACGGCCCCCACAGAGAGATCGATCCCCTTGGTGGCAATCACCAGCGTCATCCCAAGGCACAAAAGCGCCGTTGGTGCGCCGCGATTAAGCACATCGATCAAATAGCCAAACAAGCGGCCGTTTTGCAGCTCGATCTTGAAAAAATCCGGAAAGACCAGAAAGTTGAGCCCCAACACGACGGCCAAGATGATCAACTGCGGGGTGATGCGGCGAAAGAAGGCGTTGCGGCTCATTGGGCGGCCTCCTTCACGGGTTCGGCGGCAATTGCGCGGATGATATTGTCTGAGGTGATGTCGGTGCCGGTCAGTTCCCCGACTTGGCGGCGATCGCGCAAAATCACGACCCGGTTGGCATAGGCGACCAGTTCCTCCATCTCCGAGGAGGCGACAAGCAACGCCATGCCATCTTGTTGAAGCCGGCCGATAAGGGCGATGATTTCAGCATGTGCGCCGATATCGATGCCGCGCGTTGGCTCGTCCAAGATCAAGAAATCCGGGTCCGTCGCGAGCCAGCGTGCGAGGATCGCCTTTTGCTGATTGCCGCCCGATAAAAGCCGGATCGGCATATCGAGATTTGCGAGGCGGATATCGAGCGTGCGCACGTAATGCTGTGCGATGGTCTCGACTTTGCGCCGCGGGATCGGGCGCATCCAGCCTTGCCGGGCCTGAAGCGCCAGCGCGATATTGTCGCGCACACTGAGATCGCCAACGATGCCTTCGGTCTTGCGATCCTCTGGGCAAAGGGCAAAGCCGTGCGCCACCGCGCCGCGCGGATTTCGGACCTGAATATCGCGGCCGCGCAGGCGCAAACGCCCCTGATCGGCCTTCACCGCACCAAAGATCAAATTCGCCGTTTCCGTCCGCCCAGAGCCCAAAAGCCCCGCCAGCCCGACGACCTCGCCTTCATGCAGATCAAGGCTAAAGGGCTCAAGCATACCGGTCTTTTGCAGCCCATCGATTTGCAGCAATGTTTTGCCGCCTGCAATCGGCTTGGAGGCATGAACCTGCGCGGCCAATTGGCGACCAAGCATCAAGGCAATAACATCGCCGCGACTGGCCGTCTTAAGATCAACCTGGCCAACAACCTGCCCGTTACGCAGCACTGTGGCGCAATCGCAGATGTCGAAAACCTGATCGAGAAAATGGGTAATGAAAACAACCGAGAGCCCGCGCTCTTTGAGCTGACGAATGACGGAAAACAGCAGCTGCACCTCGTCATTGTCAAGGCTGGCGGTTGGCTCATCCAGGATCAAAACCTTGCCCGACAGCTCCACTGCGCGCGCGATGGCGACGACCTGCTGGATGGCCAAGGAAAAGGACGAAAGCGGCTGGCTTGGATCGATTTGAATGCCAAAATCGCGCAAGGTTTCGCGCGCCGCGCTGTTCATGCGGCGGCGATCAACAAAGGGGCCGCGCATCGGTTGGCGCCCAAGATAAAGGTTCTCCGCCACGGTCAGATTGGGCAGAAGATTGACCTCCTGATAAACCGTGCCGATGCCAAGCGTTTGGCTGTGATGGGTCGAATGGGGATCGATGGGCGCACCATCAAGCAGGATCTCGCCCCCGTCGCGCCGATAGACCCCGGTCAGGCATTTGATCAGCGTCGATTTTCCCGCGCCATTTTCCCCCAAAAGCGCATGAATTTCCCCGCGCTCTAGGGTCAGATCTACATTGTCCAGCGCGACTGTGCCGGGGAAGAATTTGGAAATACCCTTTGCGTGAAGCATCGGGGGGCGGTCGTCGGTCATCGAGATGTCCTTGGGCTCAGAAGCAGGGGATGGCAACGCGCGGCTGTGCACGTTGCCATCCGAAGGGATCGGGGCAGGCCTGTAAAGGCCTTAGTTTATCAGTAACCGAGACCCTTTTTGACCTCATAGATCGCCTGATTGTCATCCGCGACAGTGAACAAACGCGATTCCGTTTGGATCCACTTTGGCGGCATTTTGCCACTGTCCATATAGGCCGCCAGCGCATCAAGCGCGGGCCCGGCCATGTTTGGCGTCAGCTCAATCGTGGCGTTCATCTCGCCGTTTGCAATGGCCAAATGCGCATCCGGAACCGCATCGATTGCAACGATCTTGATGTCTTGGCCGGGCTTCAAACCCGCTTCTTTGATCGCCTGAATGGCGCCAACGGCCATGTCATCATTATGCGCATAAAGGGCGCAGATGTTTTCGCCGCCCTCAGCTTTGAGGAAGCTTTCCATCACAACCTTGCCTTGCGAGCGGGTGAAATCGCCGGTCTGTGAGCGGACGATTTCAAGGTTGGCATGGCCTTTGATGGCTTTCTCAAACCCGTTTTTGCGATCAATTGCTGGCGATGATCCGGTTGTGCCCTGAAGCTCAACAATCCGGCAATCCGCGCCGGCTTGATCATCCACAAGCCATTGGCCCGCAACCTCGCCTTCGTGGACCAGGTCCGAAGTCACGGCTGTAAGATAGAGCTCTTTGGGCGCATCAACCGAGCGGTCCAAAAGGATGACCGGAATGTTTGCGTCTTTGGCTTCCTCCAAAACTTCGTCCCAGCCTGTGGCAACGACGGGGGCGATCAGGATCGCGTCAACGCCTTGCGCGACGAATGAGCGAAGGGCCGAGATTTGGTTCTCTTGTTTTTGCTGCGCATCGGCAAATTTCAGATTGATGCCGCGGTCTTTGGCTTGCTGTTTGGTGACCGTGGTCTCAGCGGCGCGCCAGCCGGATTCGGACCCGATTTGCGAAAAGCCGATGGTCAGATCGCCTGCGGCTGCGCCAAGTGGCAACAGGGCAACGGCGCTCGCGAGTAGTGCTGATTTGATATTCATGTGTTCCTCCCAAAACTTTATGTGAAAGCCATTAAGTATTACTTTATTACTTTTGTAAAGATGCTTCGTAACAGGCCGCTTTGGGCGCTCAAAAGGCATGAAAGATTGGATAAACGGCCAAATCCGGGCTTTCTGGCAGTTGCGCGTCGAAGGCTGGCATTTCGACGTGAGCCTGCGGATTGGGCCTTTGCTAGATTCGCGCCATGAACACCGCAAACAGATATGACTACGCCGCGCCGACATGGGATCAAAAGGTACGCCGCCTTGGCTATACCAAAGCCTATGGCGCATTTCTTGCCGGCAACACGGTTTCTCGCGGGCCTACCCTTGATATCGGGACCGGCTCGGGCGCGATGGCTTTGTCTTGGATCGAGGCGGGCGGCAGCACGGAGCTGACATTGCTTGATCCCTCAGCGGCAATGCTCCAACGCGCCAGCCTTCAATGTGCCCAGCGCGGGATCCATCCAAACCTCGCGCAATGCAAGATCGAGGATTTCTGCCCACAGGCAGGATTTAGCGCCATCATGGCGGCGCATGTTTTGGAACATTTTTCCAACCCGGGCGAGAGGCTGCACCACATCGCCCAAATGCTGCGCCCCGGCGGATATTTATATCTGGTCGTCTCAAAGCCGCACTGGTGCAACTGGCTGATATGGCTGCGTTTTCGCCATCGCTGGATTCGCCCTGAGGCCGTCTGCGCGATGGCCGCTGCGGCCGGGCTGCGCAAACAAATGCTTCATTCGTTTCATACAGGCCCGCCAAGCCGAACAAGCCTTGGCTATATTTTCTCCAAACCCTAACTTTAGAAAGTCCTCTTATGTTTATCGCCCATGTCACCTTTCCCGTCTCCCGTGAAAACCGCGCCTTTGCCCTTGAGGCCCTGCTCAAGGAGGTCGATTTTGTGCGCGCCCTGCCCGGCTGCATCGCCTTCATTCCCTTTCTTGATCCCACTGATCCCCAAGGTTTGGGCGTGTTGCACGAATGGACCTCGGCTGAAGAAATGGGCGCCTATCTGGCCTCTGATTGCTTTGCGAGCATTGGCGAAATACTGCGCCCCATCATGGCCGCCCCGCCGATCAGCAAGCGATTTGACGCGCAGCTGATTGAGACCGTAAACTAGCGTGATGCAGCCAGATGCCTATTGCGTCCATCGAAGCTTTGAGCCCGCCGCGCCCTCTCAATTCGAGGTGGATCGGCACTATTTGCTATACGCCTTGCAAGGGACAATCCGGCTTGAGGCGGATCGCCAGCGCTGGACGCTGCCACCTGCGCGCGCGGCTCTGATAAGCGCGGGTCACCCGATTACAATCACCGTGCTCTCAAAATTGACCTCTGCCTCTGTGCTCTTTTCGCCGGCCTTTATGGAGCCGCCGCAGCAAGTCTTGTCGGTGTTTGATATGACGCCGCTTGCGCGCGAACTGGTGCGCGAATGCCGCGATTGGGGGCCTGATGATGGGCCGCTCAGCCCCTATGCAACGCGGATTTTCGCAACCCTTGGTGAGGTTGTTCGCCATCTCTCGCTGACCCCGAGCCGTTGCGTTTTGCCTGCGCCGGTCTCGCCGATGATGAAAAAGGCGGTGCAGATAACGGAGGATGCCGCGCATGGCGAGATCACCTTCAACGAGGTGGCGCGCGTTTCGCACCAATCGCCGCGCGCCATGGCCCGGCGCTTTGCCGAAGAAATGGGGATGACATGGCGCGAAGTGCTGCGCCGCATCAGGATCATGAAAGCGGTTGAGGACCTCGCCGCGACAGATGCCTCGATCACCCAGATCGCGCTTGGGGTTGGGTATAGCTCTCTCTCAGGGTTCAACGCGGCCTTTCGACAGCAAATGCAAATGTCCCCGACCCAGTATCGCGCGAGCCTCAAGCTTTAAGCGGCCCGGGCGAATGCGAGGCTGATGATTGGACGATGAAGATCATATCTCCTTGAGGAATGGTTTCCCATATAGGAAGGTGCGCTAGGGGAAAGCGTTCGGTCGAGTCGTCGGCATTGCGCAATACAGTGGGCCCGCGATGATACAGTCCCGCTGGGAAGACAAATCGGGGAGAGGTGTTTTCGGGATTGATGATTGAGTGCAATTTGGCAGCGCCTTAACCCGCCAGATTTCACTCCAAAGGGCTACCTGAGAATTGTCGTTAAAATAGGGAGAACAAGATGCATTGCCAATGTGTCCACGAATTCGGAAAGCCACTGCAGGCCCAAGATCGGCCAGATATGGAACCGCAAGGAACAGAAGTAATCTTGCGCGTGACGGCGGCAGGGGTTTGCCATTCGGATCTTCACCTGCGTGAGGGTGGCTTTGATCTCGGCCATGGCAAGCGGATGTCTTATGCAGAGCGCGGCGTTTTCCCCCCTTTGGTGCCCGGACATGAGACAACCGGGAAAGTGATCGCCGCTGGCCCCGAAGCAGGCGAAATTGATCCAAACGCACATTACGTGGTTTACCCCTGGTGTGGTTGTGGTAAATGCGCCGCCTGCAAAGGCGGCAATGAGCAGCTCTGCGCTGCGCCTGCCTTTTTAGGGATTCAGGTCGATGGTGGATATGCCACGCATATACGTGTCCCCCATCCGAAATACCTATTTGATATCCGCGATCTAGACCCTGCTTTTGCTGCGCCGCTGGCCTGCTCTGGGCTAACCACCTACTCGGCACTTAAAAAAGTTGAGCACACAATTGATGATCACCGGATGGTGCTTATCGGCGGCGGCGGCCTTGGCTTGATGTGTTTGCAACTGCTAAAGGCACGTGGCGCAAAAGCGCCCGTTGTCGTTGATATTGATCCCTCAAAACGTGCCGCTGCTCTGGCGGCGGGGGCTGCTATGGCCGTTGATCCCGCCGATAATGACGCGATCGCGCAAATCCACAAAGCCTGCGATGGCGCGCCAATGGGGGTCATTGATTTTGTCGGAGCACCGGCCACTGCGGAGCTTGGTTTTGATGTCTTGGGCAAGGGCGGAACACTGGTTATGGTTGGGCTATTTGGTGGCGCTGCGCCTTGGGCATTGCCGCTGATTCCGGCCAAAGCCATAACCGTCTGTGGCAGTTACACCGGTTCGCTCTCGAATTTTGCAGAACTTATGGAGCTTGTTCACACCGGCGCGCTTACCGCAATTCCGACCAAAACCTGGCCCCTTTCGCAGGCAGAAGATGTTCTGCAATTGCTGGAAGAAGGTAAGATTGTGGGCCGTGCATTGCTTGATCCGAGTGGCTAAGGGGAAAGCGGCCAAGTGGTGCGCCATTAACCCGTTCAAGTGCTGCGTACATGGTCGCTGCGGGCCTAGGCAGATGGAATTTGTCGGCCCGTAAGTGAGACAGCTGATATGGTCGGGCGTGGCATTTGGGAAGGCGAGCTTGTCTGGTCGGGCGAGTAGCCTTGCTTAGCGCGCCGTTGCGCTCATTGTTATGACGTTCGCTTCAATGTCGCGAACCCGAAGCTCAAACCCGCCTGAGACCGCCCGCGCTTCGATCATCGCCGCGCTTGGGCAAATAAGCGGCGACAACCCGCGATAAGAAAACTCCGCCGGTACATGCCCGAGCAAATCGCGGGCAAAATGCTGCATCCAAGTGGCTTGCAGCGGGCCATGAACAACCAATCCTGCGTAGCCCTCAACACCGGTTGCATATGGCTGATCATAGTGGATACGATGGCCATTGAAGGTCATCGCGGAGTAGCGAAAGAGCAGGGTAGGGTTGGTTTGCGCCGCGCGGGTTTCAGCATTGGGCCAGGCCTTGGCTTGGGGCGGCACTATTGGCGCGGCGCCGGCGGCGGGATCTTCGCGGTAAACGATGTTTTGGATCTCTTCGATCCGCAGTTCATCGGCGCAGGAATAGCGATGCGCCAGCGTCACAAAACCAAGCCGCCCGCTACGCCCCTCTTTAAAGCTCACATCGCGCACGCTCGTCTCACGGCGGATGTTTTCGCCCGCAAAGAGGCCGCCATGCCAGTTGATCTGCCCCCCTGCCCACATCCGGCGCGCCAAGCCGAGATCGGGCAAAACGAGGCCTTTGCGCGGATGGCCATCGCGGCCAAGCTGGCCCGGCTCAAGGATATCGGGGCAAAGGCACCATTGCAGGCCGGGCACATCTTCGCCTTTGCAATGCAGTTCGCCAAGGGTTGCACGAAACTCATGAATTTGGCGCGGTGTGATTTGATCCTCGGAAAGCCATTCGCGGCCAATCCAATCTTGCGGAGCACTCATGCGCCAGTCCTTACAATGCGCCCCAGCTCTGCGGCGGGCATATCCGCCTCAGAAATCACCGGTTCAAGCGGTGCGGCCGCATCGCCCAAAAGCGCGCGCGATTTGGCAATCAGGCGATCTTTCAGCTCGGATGGCGCAGGACCATTGGCCAGATCATAGGCGAACGGTAGATTGGTGCCATCGCGCAGTATCACCGCGCCTACGGCCTGCATATCGGAAACCTGCGCGTCGCCAATAACCTCAACACGGTTCGCGATCTCGGCCAATTCCGCATCCGCCGCGACCTGATCGGTATAGCTGTCAAAGGCGCCCATATCGCGCCCGCTCAAGACCATCGCCGCGAGCCAAGCATAGCTGAATTTCACCTCAAGCCCGGTTGTTGGTTTGGGAATGTTGCACACAGAAAGCCAGCGCGGATTGGTGCGTAGGGTGATCTTGGCGATGGTTTCAGGCGCGATCGGCATCAGCGCGCGCAACGCCTCAATCATCGCATGGGTGCCATGGCAACAAGCGTGAAATTTGTAGCTGATTTCAGGAAACAGCCATTTCCCGATCGGCGCAACTTCGAGCTGCTGCGCATCACTATGGGTTGCAATAAAGCCCTGCGCGCCCATCAACCCGACCTCGCAAGAGGTCATCCCAAGGCGGGCCAATTGCGCCGCCTCGATCCCGTTGGCCGCGGCGATCCCCGCATTGAGCGGCTTGCCCATCGTGCCGAATTGCGACTTGAGGCCGGAGGCGCGCGCCGAGCAAAGCCCAAGCGCCATCCGCATCTGTTGGCGGGTCAATCCCATCAAGCGCCCGGCGGCAATTGTCGCGCCAAACGCGCCTGCGGTTGCTGTTTGATGAAAGCCGCGATTGTAGTGCCCGTCGCCAAGCGCCAACCCAACACGGATCGCCGCCTCTGCCCCCAAAAGGAAGGCGGCGATGATCTGGGATTTACTTGCGCCTGCCGTCTCGCCCGCGGCCAAAGCAGCAGGGTAGATGCCAACGGAGAGATGGCCGACATGGGCAAAATGCGTATCGTCAAAATCAATCGCGTGGCTGATCGTTCCATTCACGAATGCGGCCATCCGCGCAGGCGCCATGCCGCCGCCAAAGACCGAAGATGTGCCCGCGCCGCCCTCTAACGCCATGAAGGCCTGCATCTTTTGGGCGACGGGCTCGCCTATCCCTGCGCGCCCACAAATCACCCAGTCAAATAATGAGTTGCGCGCGCTGCCCAAAGGGCCACTCGGAAGAGCAGCCGCGGGGATCGCCGCAAGATCAAGCAAGGTTGTCATCAGATCTTTCATCATGGCCTCCCGCCGCTTGGCGCAAACAACAAAACCCTCTCTATTGCTTACATTCCGTCAGCCATAGTATTGCACAGCCGCCCAAGCGCCCAGCCATAAGATAAACCAACAAGAGATATTCGATCCGGCTATGCCATGGCCTCGCAGCCCTAAAGACGCGCGCCGTCTTTGTAATTCGCGACCAAATTGCGCCCAATAATCAGCTGCTGGATCTGGGTTGTCCCCTCATAAATCCGCATCAAACGCACATCGCGAAAAATGCGCTCAACCGGGTATTCGCTCATGTAACCAGCGCCGCCAAAAATCTGAACCGCGCGATCCGCGATTTTGCCCACTGCCTCGGTCGAGAACATCTTCACACAGGCCGCTTCCAGCGTAATCCTTTGCCCCGCATCGAATTTTCGCGCAGCGTCGCGCGCCATGGATTCAGCGGCGTAAAGCTCTGCCTGACTGTCCGCAAGCATCGCCTGAACAAGCTGAAATTCCGAAATTGATTGGCCAAATTGCTTGCGTTCAATCGCATAGCCCGTCGCCTCATTGAGCAAACGGCGCGCCTGACCAACAGCGAGCGCGGCGATGTGAACCCGCCCGCGATCCAGAACCTTCATCGCCGTTTTGAAGCCTTGGTTTAGCCGCTCAGGCCCGCCGATAATATTGGCCGCAGGAACGCGCACATCTTCAAAGGTTATGTCGCATGTGCGGGTGCCTTTTTGGCCCATCTTTTTGTCGTGTTTGCCAATGGTAATGCCCGGCGTATCCGTCGGAACAATGAAGGCGCTGATCCCGCGCGATCCCTTTTGATCCGGATCGGTGCGCGCCATCAGCGAGAGGATTGTTGCGCGATTTGCGTTGGTGATAAAGCGCTTGGAACCGTTGATAATATAGTCGCTCCCATCGCGTGTTGCCCGTGTGATCAGCCCGCCCGCATCCGACCCCGCGCCCGGCTCTGTCAATGCAAACGAGGCGATGACGTCGCCTGTCGCAAGGCCCGGAAGCCAGTCTTGCTTTTGCTGCGCGGTGCCATCAATCACGATGCCCTGCGAGCCGATCCCAACGTTGGTCCCAAACACAGAGCGAAAGGCGAGCGCGGCCTGCCCGACTTCTGCAATCACCTCAAATTCCTGCGTCAGGCTAAGCCCCATTCCGCCGTATTCCGCCGGAACAGAAAGACCAAACAACCCTAGCGCCTTCATCTCCTCAACGAGGCGTTCGGGAACGGTGTCGGTTTCTTCAACTTCCTGTTCGGCAGGGATCAACCGCTCTTGGGTGAACCGGCGGACCATCTCTTTGATTTGAAGGAAGGTTTCCTCATCTACATGTCCGCTCATTTGCTGTCCTCGATTGGCTGAAAGGGGTTTGCCACAAATCCCTGTTGTTCCACTTAGTGAAACTGGTAAAGTGTTTTGTCAAGAACACGGGGCTTTATGCGATGCCCCCGGTTAGAGCGCGATTTAGAGGGGCGAGATCCCTTTCAATCGGGTCGCGCGTATATAAAAAGGCTTTAGAGGTATGGCGAAACGCATGCAGAATTCACCACGCAAACCGGCAGATGCGCGCAAGGGCGGCGCGCCCTCACGGCCGGCGGGCGGTTCAGCGACAAACGCCAAACATTCCTCAAGCTCGGCTGTGCAATTGATCTACGATGATCAAGATTTGAGCGAGACGCTCAAGACCGATCCAAAGTTCAACTGGTCATTGGCTCGGGGCTTGGAAATCTTGCGCGCCTTTAGTGGCCGCCCCGCGCCTTTGGGCAATACAGAGCTTAGCGAAATCACCGGCCTGCCCAAGGCGACGGTTTCGCGATTGACCCATACATTAAACGAGCTTGGTTTTCTTGCACTTAACCCTCGCCTTGGGAAATTTGAGCTTACACCAGCCATTCTCGCCCTTGGGTACCCTGTCCTTTCCAGCATGAAAACACGCGCTTTATCAAAGAGTTATCTAAGCGACTTGGCGCGCGAAGTTGGGCTTACGGTGGCGCTGGGAAGCCGGGATCGCTCAAGCATGATATATGTCGCTGCCTGCCATCCTCCCGGAATGATGACGCTGCGATTGGATGTTGGCAGTAGGGTCGAAATGGCCAAAACATCTTTGGGTCGGGCCTTTCTTTGGGGCGTCTCGGAGTTGGAGCGCGGCATCCTTTTTACAGCCTTTGAGAAGCGTTACGGGGCTGAGTGGCCCGCGCTTAAAGACGCGATAAATAGGAGCCTCGCCGAGATTGACGCGCGCGGATTTTGCATAGTCGATGGAGATTGGCAGGATGATATTCGCGGCGTCGGTGTTCCGTTTTTCTCCGACGATGGCAGCGTGGCCTTTGCGCTAAATGCTGCGGGCCCGCGCTTTGCGGCGAGCCTTGAGGCGCTCGAACAAGATGTCGGGCCGCGGCTTGTTCATTTGAGCCGAAGCTTGAAGCCGATGCTTGGCTAATTCAGGGCGAAACCATTGCAAAGAATATTCCACTGTGTGAAACAAAATTGATAAATGTCTGACCAGTCAGAACACAAGCCAGAGGCGGCGCGCAATGCCCCGCCTTGCCCCGCCGCAACCAAAGCCAAAGGACCCTCAAAATGCTGAACGATGTTGTAATTTGCGCGCCGATCCGAACACCTGTTGGGCGGTTTGGCGGCCAGTTTAAATCGCTGCAAGCGCAGGACCTTGGCCAGATCATTATTGAAGGGCTTTTGGCGCGCTGTGAAGGGTTGAGGGATCAGGTTGATGACGTGATTTTTGCCCAGTGCTATCCAACGATGGATGCGCCCGCGATTGGCCGGGTGGTTGGGCTCAACGCCGGGCTTTCGATTGAAACGGGCGGCTATCAGATCGACCGGCGCTGCGGATCTGGGCTTCAGGCGGTGATCAATGCGGTTATGCAGGTCGCCACGGGGGGCTCCGAAGTTGTTATCGCGGGCGGCGCTGAGTCCATGTCGAACGCGCCGTTCTATTCGACCAAGTCGCGTTGGGGTATTCAGGGCACGTCGCTGGAATTCCATGACGCTCTCGCGCAGGGGCGCGTAACAGCTGGCGGCATCAAGTTTCCGGTTCCCGGCGGCATGTTGGAAACGGCCGAGAACCTGCGCGAAAGCCATGGTATTTCGCGCGAGGCGCAGGATGAATATGCGCTCGAGTCGCACCGCCGCGCGATCGCCGCTCAAAGCGCCGGTTTGTTCGATGATGAGATCGTTCCTGTCTCGGTTATGGATCGCAAAAAAGGCACAACTGTCTTTGATAAGGACGAACATCCGCGCCCCGATATCAGCCTTGAGAAACTTGCCAAGCTAAGCCCGATCCGCCTCAAATCTGACCCCAATTCCACAGTCACAGCGGGCAATGCGAGCGGCCAAAATGATGGCGCATCGGCTTGTGTCGTCACCACCCGAGCGCGCGCCGATCAACTGGGCCTCAAGCCGCTTGCCTCGCTTAAAAGCTGGGCCGTAGCCGGGGTCGCGCCCAAAGTGATGGGCATTGGCCCCGTTCCGGCAGTTGCCAAAGCATTGGATCGCGCCGGGCTAACGCTCAAGGACATGGACGTTATCGAATTGAACGAGGCCTTCGCGGCGCAAGTTTTGGCCTGCGCGCAGGAATGGGGCCTGGTGAAACAGGATTTTGAGCGGATGAACATCAATGGCTCGGGCATTTCGCTTGGTCATCCCGTTGGCGCGACTGGCGGGCGCATTTTGGCCGGATTGCTGCGAACAATGGAGCGAAGAGGCGCAAAATTCGGAGTTGAGACGATGTGCATTGGCGGTGGCCAGGGCCTCGCGGCGATTTTTGAGCGGGTGTAATGGCCGAGTTTGGGCGCGCCAGTTCGCCCAATAAATTCATAGAATCCCTCTTTGCCTAGAGCCATCCTATCGGCAAGGTTGAGACCTCCCCCACCCGCGAATGCCGCGGATGGAGGCAATTTTCTTGGCTTACTGAGCCGAGACCAGCTGGATGAACTCAAGCATGTCAGGCGCGAGGGTTTCGTCTGCCGTGCCGATATGTTCGACAATCGAGATATGGTTGTGCCCGGCAGCGGCAGAGATCAGCGGCAAGCGGCCGTCACGCGCGGCGAGGCCCGCAATCAAGAGGCGCACTTGATCAATAATGACCGCTGGCTCGTTCTGCGCATAAGCCACGAGAACCGGCAATTTGCGCCCGTCCAACGCATTGACAACAGATTGCGCCGCTCTGTCTCCGTCCGCGCCGTAATAGAGAGCATCGCGTTTCGGATCGACTTCGCGCGCCTCAAGATCAACTGTCGGGGTTGAGATAAGGATCGCACCGATCACGCCGTCGTCGGCCAGCTGAAGCTCTTCATGAAAGGCGTAATCGGCCGCATGCATCGCCCCGGCGGAATTGCCCGCGATGATGATTTTGGTCGGATCGCCGCCCATTGCCGCCCCGTTGGATTTGATCCAAGCCAGAACGCCTGCGATATCTTCGGCCCCGGATGGCCATGTATTTTCGGGGGCAAAACGATAGTTCATCATTGCCGTGACGACGCCGTGTTTGGCAAAATGGGCGCCAATATTTGCAACGTCCTTTTTATCGCCGCGCACGAACCCGCCGCCATGGACAAACACCATTATCGGCAAGCGACCATCGGCACCCGCAGGCGCGTAAAGATCAAGCACATTGCGCGGATCATCGCCATAGCTTTGATCGGTAAGAATGCTCAACCCATCGGTATTTTCTTGGGCGTGCAGCGGCGCATAGAGTGCCATTGTCCCGCCGACCATTTCGCGCGACAATTCTATCCCCAAGCCGGGAAGTGCAGCGGCGGCTGTTGGCGTATTGGCGACCTGCGCGCTGGCGCTTGTGGCTATCAAAATCGCGGCCGCGGTGAGTAATGCTTTCATCTTGTAACTCCCTGACTGATGTTGTTTTGCAGGGGTTTTTCAGCCCCTACCCTTCGTTAAATTCCAAACAGTTTGCGCGCGGTTCCCTGACAAACTTGATCGCGCTCCTTCTCAGATAACGGCGCCGCCTCGATCCAATCACCCGCCTCTTGCGCGGATTCAAATGGGTAATCGACGCTAAACATAACCCGATCCGCCCCCACCATATCGATGGCACAGCGCAGTGGCGCATCGGCGCACATCCCCGAAGTTGTCATCCAGATATTGCGCTTGAAATACTCCGAGGGTTTCATCTCAAGGCGCATCTCGCCACGGTTCGAAATCTCCCACCGGCTATCAAGCCGCCAAAGCAAATAGGGCAGCGTTTCGCCAAGATGCCCGAGCACAAGCCGCGCATTCGGATAGCGATCAAATGTCCCCGAAAAAAGCAGGCGCAAGGCGTGGGTCGCGGTCTCTACCGTCCAGGACCAAACAGGGCCGTAAAGCTCCGGGTGATCGCTAAACATTTGCGCCTTTTCGGGCGGGTTGTTGGGATGAATATAAACAGCCGCGCCAAGATCGCTGGCCCGCTCCCAAAACGGCGCATAGCGATCATCATCAAGATAGGTCCCGCCAGTTTGCCCGTTGATCATCGCGCCCTGCATGCCCAGATCGCGCACGCAGCGCTCAAGCTCATTTGCCGCCTCTTGCGGGTCTTGCATCGCGAGATGCGCAAAACCGCCATACCGATCCGGGCGCTTGGCCATTTCCTCGGCCAGAAAGTCATTTACCTTGCGCGCCAATCGCACTGCTGTGTCGCTTTGCGGCTCGGCCTGAACGCCGGGGCCCGCAAGCGAAAGGATCGATTTTTCGACGCCAATCACATCCATCGCGGCAAGCCGTCTTTCGCCAAAATCAAGCAGCGCCTCGCGGGCTTTGCCAAACAAATCCGGGCTGATGTTGATCGCGGTCGTGCCAAAATACTCGATAAAATCGGGGTGCATGAAATGCTCTTCAAGCGCGATTTTGGGCGTAAGTGTCATCGGTTTTCCTTAGAGTTCAAAGATTTTCTTTTCGGTTTTGTGCAGGCAATCCCCCGGCCCATCCGGCCCGATCAGGTAGTTGTCGCAGATCACGGCAAAGACGTTATTGTCGTCATATCCGGGGTGAACTGCGAGCAGCATACCTTGGGCAAGCGGCAGGGTTTCATCGCGCCGGATGAGCGGGCGTTCGACCATTTCGCAGCCCTGACCATGCGCATAAAGGCGGGTCTCGGGGGGAGATTGCGGCTTTGCATCCAGATATCATGGGCCGCGGCGATCTCGGCGGGATGGGCCCCGGGCTTCATCAGCGAGAGCGTGTAATCCTGCGCAGCGCGCACATTCTCGAAGGCTTCAAGCAGATGATCCTGCGCTTTGCCCAAAACCATCGTGCGCGCGATTTCAAGGTAGATGCCGCCCGGCCCGTTGATCTCAATCAGGACCGACATGTGATCGCCTGCTTCCAGCGTCCGTGTCTGAAAATGCCGCCCCATAAAGCGCGAAGGTTGGCCCTGCGGCGCGGACATGCCAAGCACAATGCCTTGATCGCTGCCCAAGCGGCGGCCAACAGCCTCGGCATGGGCGGCGACATCGCGATCGGTTTTCCCGGGCGCAATAAAATCACAGACCTCGGCAAAGACCGCATCCTGAAGCGCCGCCGTTTGGTGGATCAGGGCGATTTCCTCATCGCTCTTGATCGCCTTGATCCGATCCATGGGATCGCTTGCATCAATCACTTCAAATTGGGCGTGCAGCGCAGCCATCATCCCGTAGGGAAGCGATTGCGGCGAGAGCACGCCAATGCGCCGCGCCCCGGCATCTTTGAGCCCCTGAACCAAAAGCTCAGTGTCATAATCGACCGTATAGGGCACCGAATGAAACGACGGCGTTCCAAGCACGCGCCCGACCCCGCGATCATGCGCGAGGGGGCCGCGATCTGTTCCAAAGGCGCCCATTTCGACAATTGTCATGGGGCGATCGGGGAAAAACGCAACGCTGCGCGGATAGCCATTCATCGCCGGAACATCGGTAAACCAGCGCACATATCCGCCGATCCAATCCTCGCGGCCATGCATGACCAGCGCGTCCAGCCCTTGGGCCTTGACGACAATCCGCGCCAGTTCCCAGCGGCGGGCCAGTTCTGCGTCAGAAATCGGTGAAATGGTCATTGGTCCATCCTTTCGGGCAAAGCTTCGATCCCGCCAGCCAAATAGGCCGTCATATTTGCGATGACGGTTGGCAGGGCTTGTTCATGATAAACGTCTGAAAACCCGCCCAAATGCGGGGTGATGATCAGGTTTGGCGTGGCCCAGAGGGCGCTGTCTGCGGGCAGCGGCTCTTGGGCGAAAACATCCAGCGCCGCGCCCGCGATAGCATTCCTTTCAACCGCTTTGGCGACCGCCTCTTCATCAACGCAGCCACCGCGGGCAAGATTGATCAGATGGGTCTGGGGGCCCATGGCGCGCAAAAGTTCGGCGTCAATGATGTGATGTGTGGCCTGAGAATAGGGCGTCAGCACCACGACAAAATCCGCTTCGCCGACCGCATCGCGGATATCCGAGCGGGGGAAAACCTGCGCAAAACCAGGCACAGCGGCGCGGCTGGTTACCCCGGTCACTCGCATCCCAAAGGCATTGAGCAGCCCAGCAAGATGTTCGGCAATCGCGCCAACGCCAACAATACAGGCCGTCTTGCTTTGCAAAAGCGGCTGGGGCCAGCGATCCCAAACAGCAAGCCGCTGATTGGCTTGAATGCGCGGGAAATTGCGCGCCGACGCAAGCATCAGCAACACGCAAAGTTCCGACATTTGCGGCCCATGGATGCCATGGCAATTGGTGATCGCCAGCCCCTTTTGGCCCATGAGATTATCGATCCCTGTGGTCAGCGCCTGGATCCATTTAAGCGCGGGCAGCGCGGCCAAAAGCGCAGGCGTAGCGCGGGGCGCAAGCGCGATCAAAACCTCGACCCCGTCGGTTTTCCCCATGGCCTCATCCAGCGAAACCGCCGTCAGATACTCCGCCTCGGGGGCGGCTTTTGAAAGTTCTGCTGCATAGAAATCAGCGTTGGTATCATAGATCAAGACACGCATTAGTAGAGCACCTCAGGCA
This sequence comes from Halocynthiibacter sp., assembly GCA_047631555.1. Taxonomy (GTDB): domain Bacteria; phylum Pseudomonadota; class Alphaproteobacteria; order Rhodobacterales; family Rhodobacteraceae; genus JBLHZY01. The sequence continues at coordinate 19,383 of JBLHZY010000004.1, forward strand.
GCCAAAGGGCCATTGCAGGCCATAAGAAAAGAAGCAGGACAAGCGCCACAGGGGCGAGCAAAAACGGCGCAATGCCACGATAAAGCTCTGGCATGCTTAGGTTTTTGGTCTGGGCGCGGATGATAAACAGGTTCATCCCAACGGGCGGCGAAATCAGCCCGAGTTCCACCAGCACCACAACAAGAACCCCAAACCAGATCGGATCAAATCCGTAGCCAACCACCACAGGCAAAAAGACAGGAACGGTGATCAACACCATGCCGATACCCTCAAGAAAACAGCCCAGCACGATGTAAATAAGGACGATGATCGTCATAACCGACCAAACGCTAAGCTCGGCCTCTTGTGCGAGCGCCAGCAAAGTATCAGGCAGACGGGTCTGCACCACAAAGACCGAAAAGAGCGTCGCCCCAAGGATGATCATAAACAATGCACAGGCCACAAGAACGCTTGAGCGCACCGCCTCCATCAACCCGTTCAGATTTAGCGTGCGTTTGGCAAAACCAAGTAAGATCGCCCCAAAAGCACCGATAGAGGCGGCCTCGGTCGGGGTGAAAATACCTGCGTAAATGCCGCCAATGGTGACTGCGAAGAGCAAGATGAATTGCCATGGCTCTTTAAGTGCTGCGACCCGCTCGCGCAGGCTTGCTTTTTGATCAACTGGCGCAGAACCGGCGCGATGCGCGATCCAAACCGCAACCAGTACATAGAGCAGCAACAAGATGATGCCCGGGATCATTGAGGCTGCAAACAGGCGCGCAACCGAGGTCTCGGTAATCGAGCCGTAAATCACCAGAATGATCGAGGGCGGGATGAGGATGCCAAGGGATCCGCCCGCAGCAACCGAGGCCGCAGAGAAACTTTTCTTATATCCCGCCTTGCCCATTTCCGGCATGGCGATCCTTGTCATGCTGGCGGCTGTTGCGACCGAGCTGCCGCAGATCGCGCCAAAAGCGCCGGAAGCTACGATCGTGGCGACCGCCAAGCCGCCGCGCAATCCCGATAGGATCACCCGGGCGGCATTAAACAATTCCGCCGACATGCGCGAGCCCGAGGCGATCTCACCCATCAGAATAAACAAGGGAATGACCGAGAGATTGTAATTCGAGGCCACATCAAAAATCGTTGTGCCAGCGACAAATTTGGCCGACATCAAGCTGTTGAGGATCATATTGCCAACGACGCCGATGAAGGCGAGCGCCAGCCAAACCGGTTGGCGCAAAAACAGCAGCACCAAAAGGATGCCAACGCCGCTTAGGCCAAGGGCAAAACTGCTCATAGCCCGCCCTCTTCGCTTGGGGCCGGTGCGGGCGCGCGAAAGGCTGCGCGCAGCTGGATCGCAAAGGCCCAGATAATTCCGGCCAGCCCAACAAAGGCAACCGCCCAGATCGGCCATTTCGGGATGCCCAGTTCGAGCGAGCGTTCGCCCCAACGCCAAGCATCCATCGCCGGGTCAATCATCGACCAGCCAAAGAACAAAAACAGCGCCGCCCCAACAAGCCCAGCCACAAGCGCCAGCGCGCGCAAAGCCGCCGCAGGCAGGATCGCATCAATCAAATCAATCAGGATTTCACGGCGATTGGCAACCACCGGCGCAATGCCGAAAAACGTCATCACCAAAAGCGAGATACTGACAACATCATAGGCCCCCTGAATGGGCCGATTAAACACCGCGCGCAGCACGACATCACCAACAACAACCAGCATCATGGTGCACAGCGCAAGGCCAGAAATGACGAGACAAATCCGGATTATCAGGTTTTGGGGTTGTGGCTTATCTGTCATGTTTTCCATCCGGTTAAGTGTCCGGCCCGCCCGAAGGCAGGCCGGAACATTGCTTACTTGGTGTAGGCGCCGACAAAGCCGGGGGCCGTTTCGCCCGCAGCCGTTACCGCACCATCAACGATGCCTTTGAACGTGCCTTTGAGGGTCGCGATTTGGGCGTCGTCCAGTTTCACGATCTTAACGCCCGCCTCTTCCATATAGGCCCGGCCATGGCTTTCGCCCGCATCCCATTTCGCGCCAAACCAAGCTGCGCGGTCCGGTCCGGTTGTCTCATCGATCAGCGCCTGATGTTCGGGCGACAGACGGTTATACGCCGCATCGCTCATCACCACGGCAAAAGTTGCCGAGGCAAGGCCTGGTTCCATCGAGTATTTGCTGACGGGTCCAAGATCAAAAGCCTTCGTTGCTTCAAACGGGAAGGAGGCGCCATCGACGATCCCCTTGCCCATCGCATCGGCTGTTTCTGCCGGAGGAACCGGTACCGGGGAAGCCCCGAGCGCCTCAAAGATTTGCTGCCAAGTGGACCCTGCATAGCGCAGGCGCAACCCTTTGAGATTGCCAAGATCGCTTGGGTCAGCATTGGCGAAATGCACTTTGAGCGGCGGTGTAACAGCGAGCCAAAGGATCTTGGTTCCTTCGTGCTCTTTTGCCAAATACTCCGGCGCAAGTTCAGTAAGACGGCGCGAGGTGATAGCGCTTTCATTGCCTGCCGATGGCGCGCTAAGCGGCAATCCGGCCAGCTCGGTCATTGGGAAGCGACCGGGCGTTAAACCATGCAGGAAAATCCCGATATCAGCGCCGCCAGAACGGACCAGATCAAACTGGCGTGGGGGTGGTCCAAGCTGGGCGGCCGGAAAGACCTCCAGTTGCAGCTCACCGCCGGTGCGCTCGCTCAGCTCAGCGCCCCATTCTTTGATGGCGGTGACGAAGGTGTGCATTGGTGGCAGAAACGTCGTTACCTTCAGCGTTTCCGCGGATGCAGGCGCCGAGAAACCAGCGACAACCATGGCCATTGCAGCGGCCGTGTTCCAGATTTTCATTATATTTCCTCCCGAGTTGTGGGGTCTTGCCCCATTGTCCCGCCTTTGGGCGGGTGTTGCTGGTGGCCGGGCATATCCGGCCATCAGAGGTTGTTGAGCATGGAGGGCTTTGATCCCGGCGTTCTTGTTTCGCGCGATATCATTCCCCCGCGCCCGCCCCGAAAGGCGAGGCGCCTCAAAAATTCACTTTGTCCCCGCCTTTGAGATCCAATATTTCACGCGCCTCATCTGGGGTTGCGACCTCGCAGCCGAGCTCCTCAACGACGCGGCGAATTTTGGCCACTTGCTGGGCGTTGCTTTCGGCCAGTTGACCGCGGGTGATAAACAGGCTGTCCTCCAGCCCAACGCGCACATGCCCTCCCATCTGGCTTGCCGTCGTTGCCATTGGGATTTGCGAGGAACCCGCTGCCAGAATGGACCAGCGGTAACTATCGCCAAACAGCTTGTCGGCGGTCTTTTTCATAAACACCAGATTGTCGATATCCGCGCCAATACCGCCCAGAATGCCCATCACGAATTGAATAAAGATTGGTGCCTTAAACAGCCCGCTGTCCATACAGAATTTTAGGTTATAGAGGTGCCCGACATCATAGCATTCATGCTCAAACTTGATGTCATGCGGGGCAAGTGTCTTGGCCGCTTCTTCGATATCCTTGAAGGTATTGCGGAAAATATTGCCGTTTGAATTGGCGACATATTCCTCCTCCCAATCGAATTTCCACTCAGAGTAACGTTTGGCCAGCGGATGAAACGAGAAGTTCATCGAGCCCATATTCATCGAACACATCTCAGCCGAAAAGGTTGCCGCAGGTTTGATCCGGTCTTGGATTGAAAGGGTCAGCGAGCCCCCGGTTGAGATGTTCACTACTGCATCTGTCGCTTGTTTGATCCGGCCCAAAAAGGGCGTGAAATCATCCGGGTTTACCGAGGGCGCGCCGGTTTCATTGTCGCGCGCATGTAGGTGCAATATTGATGCCCCGGCCTCTGCGGCGGCAATCGCCTGCTGGGCAATATCATCGTATGTATAGGGCAGCGCGTCCGACATGGTCGGCGTATGGATCGCGCCGGTCACTGCGCAGGTAATGATGGTTTTGTTCTTGCTCATGGTTGGGTTCCTTTGATGGGCAGGCCGCGCACACGGCGGCTAAGGGGGAAGAGCTCATATCCGGCTTTGCCGCGGATCAAACCCCAGACGCCTGCGGGCGCTTTGAGCATGACAACGATGGCGACGAGCCCCAATGCGATCAGATAAATGGTGCCAAGATCGGCCAATGTTTCGCGCAGCAGGAAATAGATGAGAGTGCCAAGGATCGGCCCCTCAATCGTTCCGATCCCGCCGATCACGACGATAAAGATAACAAAAGCGGTCCAATCATTGGTCGAGAAGGCCGCATCCGGCGATATCCGCAGCTTTTGCAAAAAGATCAAACAGCCGACCAATGTGGTAAGGCCCGCTGTGATCACATAGACCACGAATTTCGAGGTCCAGATATCAATCCCAAGCGACTTGGCCGCGAGTTCATTGTCGCGAATGGCGGTAAGTGCGACGCCGCGGCGCGAGCGCAGATAAGCAAAGACAAAGCCGATGATCAGCACGGCAAGCGCCAGCGTCAGCCAGTAAAGCAGCGCCTCGCGCCCGGCCCGATCCTGCGCCAAGCCTTTGACGATGGACGCGGGAAGCGATGTGCCCGAGCCGCCGCCAAGAGCAGTAAATTGCGCAGCCGTGAGGCGGAACACCTCGGCCACGACCCATGTACCGATGGCGAAATAGGCCCCGCGCAGGCGAAAGATCAGCGCGGCTACGGGGGCTGCGATGATTGCGCCCGCCAGCGCAGCAAGCGGCATCGCAGCAAAGGGATGCAATCCACCAAGCATGATCAGCCCGAAAAAGACATAGCCGCCAAGCCCGACATAGGCCTGTTGCCCGACGGAAACGAGCCCCGCATAGCCTGCGAGGAAATTCCAAAGGCTGGCGAGCGACAGATAGAGAAAGAACTCGCCAAACAGCCGCAAATCCGCGCGCCCCGCCCACCAAGGCGCTGCCGCCATCACGACAAGTGCGAGCAGCAAAACCGCCATCGCACTTAAAGAAAGGCGCGTCATACGAGAGACTTGAAGGGTCTGGTTCATCCGTTCATCCTCGGGAAAAGGCCGCGCGGGCGGGTTGCGAGGATCAGCAGAAAGACGAGGTGACCGGCAAGGATTTGATAGCCCGGGTTGATTTTGGCGCCCAAAGTTTGCGCAATCCCAAGGATCACGCCGCCCGCGAGCGTGCCCCACAAATTGCCAAGCCCGCCGATGATCACCGCTTCAAATCCAAAGATAAGCCGCGCGCTTCCAGCAGCAGGATCAAACGAGGTGCGAATGCCAAGAAAGACCCCCGCGATCGCCGTTACCGCCAGCGAGAGTGCCATCGCCATCCCAAAGACATGCGCGCGGTTCAGCCCCATCAGCTGAACGATTTCAGGCAAATCGGAGGTCGCACGAAAGGCGCGGCCAAGTGCTGTGTGATAAAACATCCATTGCAGCCCGCCAATCACCGCCACAGCCGTGGCAAAAACGATCAAGGGCAAGACGCCCAAAGTCAGCGGGCCTGCATCAATACTCATCGTTTCCAGCGCTCCGGCTTGCAGCTTTTGCGGATCGGCTGAGTAGCCCGCGAGCAGCGCGTTTTGGATGATCACCGAAAGGCCGAAAGTGACCAAAAGCGGCGGCAGAATATCCCCGCCCATGGTGCGATTGAGCACCAAACGTTGCAGCGCATAGCCAAGCCCTGCCATGATCGGCACGACAATCACCAGCGCAAGCAACGGATGCAGCCCGCTTATCGCAACCGTTGTTGTAAGGGCGATATAGGCGGCCAAAACGATCAGATCGCCATGCGCGATATTGACCAGCCGCATCACCCCAAAAATCAGCGAAAGCCCTGCTGCAAACAAGGCGTAAAGCCCGCCCAGCAGGGTCCCTTGCACGACTGCATTGATCCAATCCATCTCTCTTATACTCCGAAATAGGCGCGGCTGATCTCATCTCGCGAGACGCCGTTTGAGGGCCCCTCAAGCGAGACGCGACCCTCCTGCAAACAATAGACCCGGCTGGAAACCGACAGGGCTTTGGCGATGTCTTGCTCAACAACAATGGCCGAAAGCCCTTCGCCAACGATGCCCGGCAGTGCTTCGTAAATCGACTTGATGATCACCGGCGCAAGGCCAAGGCTGATCTCGTCCATCATCAGCAATTCAGGGTTGCTCATCAAAGCGCGCCCAATCGCGACCATCTGTTGCTGGCCCCCTGAAAGGTCCGTCGCCGGGACGTTGCGCCGCTCTTCAAGGATGGGAAAAAGGTCATAGATGCGGCGCAGGTTCCACGGCCCTTTGCGGCCCGCTTGCGCCCCAATGATCAAGTTCTCTTCAACGCTGAGCGAGGCAAAAAGCATCCGCCCTTCGGGCACCAAAGCGATCCCCAAATGCGCGACCTGATCCGCCCGCAGCGCGCCGATCTGCTTGCCCTGCCAGCTCACTTGCGCCGCGCCGTTGCGGATCAGCCCAGAGACCGAACGCATCAGCGTCGTTTTGCCCGCGCCATTGGCCCCAATCACCGCGACAACCTCGCCGGGATGGACGTTAAGCGAGATACCATAGAGCGCTTGGAAGTCGCCGTAATGGGCTTCAAGCCCGGAAACTGACAGCAGCGGAGCGCTTTGGGATTGATCAAGCATCGACTTCTATCCCCAGATAGATTTCGCGCACCTGCTGGCTTTCCATGATCGCTTTTGGTTCGCCATCCGCGATCTTTTTACCAAAGTCGATGACGATCAGGCGATCCACAACGGCCAGAAGCGCATGCACCACATGCTCAATCCAGACGATGGAAATGCCCGTTTCGCGCAGGCTTTGAATGGTTGCGATCAGCGATTGGCATTCATTGTCCGTCAGCCCGCCCGCGATCTCATCGAGCAACAAAACCCGCGGCTTGGCACACATGGCGCGCGACAGTTCGAGCCTCTTGCGCTCAAGCAAGGTCAGCCCGCCTGCGAGCGTATTGGCTTTGGGCAAAAGGCCGGTGCGCGCCAGCACATCAAGGCAAGTTTCTTCGGCCTCATGCTTGGAAAGCCCGGCGCCTTGGGTCGCGGCGACATAGGCGTTTTCATAGATCGTCATGCCGGAAAAAGGCTGCGGTACTTGAAAGGATCGCGCGATCCCGGCCCGGCAACGGCGCGCAGCGGCCCAGCCGGTAATGTCTTGGCCATCAAAGCGGATCGTGCCGCCGTCTGGGGCTAGGGTTCCGGTCACAAGGTTGAACATCGAGGTCTTGCCCGCGCCGTTTGGCCCGATGACGCCAAGCGCCTCGCCGCTCTGTAGCGACCAGCTTTGATCATCGGCCACGGTGACCGCGCCGAATGCCTTTTGGACGCCTGATAGTTCCAGAATGGCCATGATGGTTCCTTGTTGGTGGGCCCGCTCGAAGGCAGGCCCGGAAAGGTTTAGAGAAGCTGCAATTCGCCCGTGACAGGGATTTGCGGCGCAGGGCCATTGGCCACGATCTTGAGCGCGATATCGTCGCCCTCTTTTTGCCACTGGCCCGCAACCAAGGGGGTTTTGGAGACGTTCTTGACCGGCCCCGTTGACCAATCGACCGGGCCAACAATCGTATTCATCTTGGTGCTGGCAATCGCGGCGGTTACGGCCTGCGCATCCTCAAGGTCTTCTGCGCGCGCAATAACATCGGCAACGACCTCAAACAGTGCGTGTTTAAAGCCAATCGGCTGGGTCCATGGGCGACCTGTGGATTGGCTATAGCCATTGGCCAAATCAGCGGCCGAGCTGCCCGTCAGCGACGAGGCAAACGGGTGCGACGGAGACCACCAAACCTCGGACGAAAGCCCAACGCCGCGCTCGCCCAAGCCCTTGATGACGGACGGGAAAAGCAGCGCCTTGCCGATGGTGACGATCTTGGGATTGAAGCCTTGCTGGGCGGCTTGCGACCAGAATGTGCCGAAATCAGGCGGGATCATATTGCCAGTAACGATCTCGCAACCCGCCTCTTTGAAGGCATTGATATAGTTCGAGAAATCGTCAGACATCGGCTGATAACGGCCCGGATCGATCAGATCATATCCGGCAGCAGCCAGCGGCTTGGGCAGGCCAAGTTCAGCATCGCCCCAAGCGTTGCCATCAGCATCATTGGGGAACAGCCCGCCGACCTTTTTCGCAACGCCCGTTCCGCCCCACATATCGAGGAAAGCGGCGATGACATCCTCAAGACCCCAGAAGAAGTGATAGGTATTTTGGAAGCCCTCAGCAGGATTGCCGCCGCGCCCAAAAAAGTAGGGCTGCCATGGGCAATCGGTCGTGATGCAGGGGACTTCATTTAGCTCAGCCTGATCCGCGACCGGGTTGACCGTATCGGGGGTTGAGGCGGCGACGATGATATCGACCTCATCGTCCAACAACAGCTCGCTAGCCACCTCGGCGGCGCGGTTTGGATTGGACTGGCTGTCTTTGGAGATGATCTCGACATTCCATTGCTTGCCGTTGTTGGCAATGCCGCCTGCGAACTTCTTTGAGATCGCCGAAAGGATATAATCGTCGGCCTCGGCAAATCCGGCCAAGGGGCCTGTGCGCGGGCTGACATGCCCGATCTTCAACGTCGGTGTTTTGGCATAGGCGCGGGTCGCTGTTAGCAGCGCCGGCATGGCCAATGTTGCAGCAGCTCCGCCCATAAATGCGCGGCGCCCTTTGGTATTTTTAATCATAACAAACTCCTCCCATGAGTTAATAATGCACCCTGATATCCGCCTACCTGTTTCCGGTAGGTTACGGTTCCAGAATGCCGTCCAATTTTCGCAAATGGGTTGTGACGCGATTGCGGACCTTTGCGGCCTCTTCATCCGTCCATTTGCGAAACCCTTCGCCTGATTTCATGCCAAGTTTGCCGTCCGCCACGAGCTTTTCCAGATAGGGCGACGGGCCCGGGCGACCATCGAGATCGGCCAAAACCTGTGAGTGAATATCCAGCGTCAGTTCAGTGCCGACAAGATCGGCGTTTTCCAATGGCCCCAGCACAGACAAGCGCCGCCCGAAGCAAGATTTAACAACGGTATCAACCGACTCTGCGTCGCAAATGCCGCGCTCGACAAGGTTGATCGCCTCGCGCCACATCGCATGTTGCAGCCGATTGCCGATAAAGCCGGGAACATCTTGTTCGACCCGAACTGGGGTCTTTTTGGCGTCCTTGAGCAGCGCCATCATGAAATCCATTGTCGCGTCGGATGTCCACTTGGTGCGGATCACTTCAACGAGCGGGATCATATGCGGCGGGTTCCACCAATGGGTTCCGATGGCGCGGGTTTTGTCTTGCAGTTTTGCCATGATCTTAGTGATCGGCATCACGCTGGTGTTGGAAGCCAGAATACAATTTGCTGGCGCGTGGGCTTCAATCTCGGCAAAGATGGATTGCTTTAGTTCAAGCTTTTCCGGGGCGGCCTCAAACACCGCAACCGCCTTGCCAACGGCGCCGGGGATCGACGAGACGATCTCGATTTTCTTGAGGATTTTGGCGATGCGGGCCTCGCTCTCGCCCATCAAGCCAAGGCTTTCAGCGATCCGGGCAGAAACGCTTGCGCGCGCCTCGTCCACCGGATCAGTGATGGTCACATATTGCCCGGCACGCGCCAAGGTTAGCGCGATACCATGGCCCATCAGCCCGGCGCCGATGACGGCAAATTGTTGGTTCTTTTCCATACCTCAGCCCGCCGTATAGCCGCCGTCAGCATACAAAATATGCCCGGTGTAAAAATCAGACGCCTTGGAGGCGAGGAAGAGCAAAGGCCCCGCCAAATCCTCCGGCTCGCCCAAACGCCCCTTTGGCACGCGGGTCAAAAATCCATCACGAACGGCCTTAGCATCATCGGTATCTTCAAACATCCACGCGGTGAGCGGGCTTCTGAAAACCGTTGGTGCGATTGCATTGACGGTAATCCCCGTTGGCCCAAGCTCGCAGCCAAGCGCTTTGGTCATCCCATCAACAGCCGCTTTGGACGCGCAATAAGCCGTATAGCCCGCCGGATGCCCCAAAAGCCCGCGCGCCGAGGAAACCAGAACGATCTTGCCGCCCCCGCCTTGCGCTTTCATCTGTTTGGTCGCCGCGCGCGCCAAGAGCCAGCTTTGCGTCACATTGGCATCCATCACGGTGGTAAAAGAGGCGACATCCATTTCATCGATCTTGGCGACCTTGTTCATCCCGCTTGCGACCACAAGAATATCGAGCATCCCGTATGCGGCCACGACGCCGTCAACCATTGCCGCGCAAGCCGCCTCATCGGAGGGGCGCGCATTTAGCTCGGTAACTTCGGCCCCCATGCCCCGGCATTCGGCTGCGATCTCGGCCAGCGCCGCCGCGTTGCCCGCCGCCAAAACCAGCTTGCATCCGGCCCCGGCAAGCACCCGCGCAGCGACCATGCCAAAGGCCCCAGACGCGCCAGTAATCAGCGCCGTTTTGCCCGCGACTTCGAACATCGAAAGGGGGTTTGTCATTGCGGTCATTGTTTGGACTCCGGCGGATAGGGGATCACGACAAGCATCGTGCACGTTTGGTTGGATCGGTTCTCGATTTTGCGGATCTCATGGGGGGCGATTGTGCAGCTGTCATAGCGGCCCAAGACGACTTCTGCGCCATCCGCGATGACCGTCATTTCGCCCTCAAGCACGACGTAGACTTTCTCAAACGGTGTGCTGTCCGGCCCTGCGCCGCCACCGGGCAGAAATTGGGATAGTCCGACCCATTGGTTCGTCGGGCCGCCATCTTCAAACCCTTGCAAGCGAAGCCCTGCGCAGCCGAAATGATTGGGCGCCTCATAGGGCTCGGCGTCTTGAAATTTCTTGGTCAGCATGGGCTCTCCTCCCCGCGTGTCGATTGCTTGTGCTGCGCCTAAAGCGGCGCAGCACATTTGCGCAATTAGAAGTCTTCGCCGGCCTCGATACGATATTGTTGGCCCTTGTCGATCATCGCCACGAGGCGAATGATACAGCCGTCGCCGCGATCCCAATTCCAGGGGAAGAAGGCAAAAGTACAGCGCTTGCCAGTAACGGCATCAAGATCGCCGCCAACGTTTTCAATGCCCAAAATACCGTTTTTGAACAGGATGTTATGCACCGGTTCCCAATCTGGGAAGGCCTCTTCCCAATCAATGCCGCCGGACCATTCTTTATACTCTTTGGCAAGATGCGGCAGCAGCGGGCCGTTGCGATGCGGACCGATCGCGGTTGCTAGCGGGTGGTCATTTGCTTGGGTATCATGGCCCACAACTTTGACGCCTTTTTCAACCATCCACTCACCGGCAGAGGCGACAAACCCGGGGCAATAGGCAAAGTAATCGCCGTCTTCATATTGTTTGTGCCAGCCGGTGTTGATGATCAAAACATCGCCCTTACGGATCGCATGGCCACAAGCTTTTTCCAGATCTTCGCCGGTGATCGGCTCCCATTTTTTCTTTGGCAGAGAAACAACAAGCCCGGTCCCAAAGAAATGCGGCAGCGGCACTTCGTCGATAAAGGCGGTCCCTTGAACCACATGCGCAGGCGCATCAATATGGGTCGTGGCGTGCATCGTTGTGGTGATGCGCTGGCTCAAGACGCCGGACTTCGCCATGTAATGAATGCGCTCGATCTTGGTGTCTTCGAAATAGGGCCAGTTTGGATTTTGAAACCCGAAGCGATGGCTGAGATTGTAAAACTCAATCCCCATCGAATTGTTGGTGTTTTCCTCGAAATCGGTTCCACGGATATTGATCACTGGCAGTCCTCCTCTGTTCGCGAAAACTGGCCTCACCAGCGTTCGCGTTATAAAATCCTGAATGTTGGATGTTCCTCCATCCCTCCTGTATAGTGATGCATGCGCACCGCATTACGGTCAAGATAATTATTGCATTGCAGTACAAGCGTACCGTATGGTGGGTTTGGCAAATGCTTTGTAACTGAAATTCCCAACGCTGAGACAGTGTGAAACGAGAAGTGTGAGTTAGACAATGGACGGATCAGAGTTGGATAAGCCTCAGAATCGCAACGGAATTCAGGTCATTGGCCGCGCGGCTTCGATCCTTCGGGCGCTGCGTGATGATCCTCAGGGCATGTCTTTGGGGCAAATCGCCGATACGGTCGGCTTGGCTCGCAGTACGGTACAGCGAATCGTTTCTGCTTTGCAGGAAGAGCGCCTTGTCGTGACTTCTGGCACTGGTGGAATTCGCCTTGGCCCCGAAATCACGACGCTTGCAGGGGCGACAAAATTCAGCATCGCGGATCTTTGCCGGCCGCTTTTGACCGATCTGGTTCGCTCTTGTGGCGAGACGGCGGATCTTTCCTGCCTTCGCGGCCCTGACATGATCTTTCTTGATCAAGTCGCCGGAACGCATCGATTGCGCGCGATCTCCTCCGTGGGCGATGTATTCCCGCTAACCGATACCGCGAATGGCCGCGCTGTTTTGGCGATGATGCCGCGCGACCGGGCCAAGAAATTGACCGAAGCGGAATGGGTGCGGCGCGGCACGCCGGGCGTTTGGTCAGAGTTCGCAGCCCTTCTCGACAGGGTGGAGGCAACAGGCATCGCATGGGATCGCGAAGAGCATACGCCGGGCATTTCCGCGATGGGTTTTGCCTTTGTGGACTGGTCCGGCGATCTTCATGCCATTTCGGTTCCGGTTCCCGCGAGCCGGTTTGAGCGGGTCGAGAAAATCATCGAAGGCGAATTGACCAAATTGCGCGGCAAGGTTCTGGCAGCGATTAACCCTGCGCGCCCTAGCTGATCGGCTGGTTTGCCAAAGTCACAATGCATTTTCTGGCCGCATGTATCTGCCCCTCAATCTTTGCCACCCTCTGCGCAGAGGAGGCCGCGAGCAAGCTTTCATGAAACGCTTGAAGCGCAGATCCAAGCGCAACCGAGCCGTCCAGATTTATCCGATCTTAGCATATCACAAAATCAAAAACGAAAGAAATCGCGTCGCGCATTGCGGCATCTTCTCTGGAGTTTCTTGCGCAACCGGTTCAGATGCGGCGTTAGGTGAAACTTTACGATGCCTGTTGTTGGGGCCTGATAAAGCGATATCCATTGGCCCGCTTTCGCCAAGTAGGGTGTTGCGCCGGAAGCATCTAAAAGGATGCAAGCAAAGTCTTTAAGAAATCGCCTGCGCAATCTTCCATTAAGAAGGCGCATTCCTCTTCGAGGAAGGCTTAGGGCGTTGACGTTGAAAAGCATGCGTTCGTCATAAAGCCCTGTGTTTCCACCAATTTCTTGTAGTGGTTTTCGACCTTGGCGCGCCACGGATTCTTGAGCGAGCCAAGCCTACAAACATAGTTTCCCGCTCCGCCTTTTTCGGTGACGCGAAAGACCCGCGTTTAGTAGCGCTTGAAGGCGGGCTTGAGAGGATGAAGACCAAACGGCTTATGCGGGCGAAACCGTCTAACGGCGATCTGGGCACGTTTTTCGGTGCCGTGAAACGCCATCATCGGCTAACTCAGACCCCCAAGCGATCTCTTAGCGCGTAATACCACGAGCCCATCATCGAATATGGAACGCGCAGCATCCGCCCGCCCGGGAACGGGTACCAAGGGACGTTTGCAAAGACGTCAAAGCGGGATTTATCGCCGTCGACGGCCTCTGCCAGAATGCGCCCGAATGTATGCGAGCCGGTGACCCCGTGGCCGCTATAGCCGTGCGCGTAATAGGTGTTGTCGCCAAGTCGGCCCATCTGCGGCACGCGGCTAAAGGAGAGGGCGAAATTGCCGCTCCATGCGTGATCGATTTGGATGCCTTTGAGAGCGGGATAGACCTTTTCCATTGCTGGGCGCAGCTTGGCCTCGACATCGCGCGGATCGGTGCCGCCGTAAACGGTTCCCCCGCCAAAGATCAGCCGATTGTCGCCCGAGAGGCGGTAGTAATCCAAAATATAGCGGACATCTTCGACGCATTTATCGGTCGGCAGCAATGCTTTCGCCTGTTCGGGGCTGAGCGGTTTGGTCGCCATCATTTGGGTCGAGACGGGCATAACCCGCGATGTCAGCGCAGGCACGACATGCCCCAAATAGGCGTTACCGCACAGGATCAATGTATTGCAAGTCATCGAGCCTTGGGCGGTTTTCACCACAGGCTTGGCCGCCTCGGTATTGGCATAGTTCACCGGCGATTGCTCATAGATCACGCCGCCGCATTTCTCGAAGGCCGCCGCTTCGCCAAGGCACAGATTAAGCGGGTGCATATGGCCGCCGGTGTGATCAATCATCCCGCCTTCATAGAGGTCCGAGCCGATATGATCGCGCAGCTGGGTCTTATCCAACATGTCTTGATTGTTGATCCCGTAAGAGGCCCAAAGCGCGCGCCGCGCCTCAAGCTCTTTGATATGCGCAGGCGTCAGGCCAACAAAGATATTCCCCTCCTTAAGATCGCATTTGATGTCGTAGGTTTTAACCCGCTCGCGGATAATCTCGCCGCCCTCTTGGACAAGTCCCGCGACGAAATTGGCGGTGTCTTGTCCATAGCGTTTGTTGATCGTTTGCAGGCTGGCGTTAAGCCCATTGACGATCTGACCGCCGTTACGCCCAGACGCGCCCCAGCCCACTTGCGCGCCTTCAATGATCGCGACTTTATAGCCCTTTTCGGCCAAGTGAAGCCCGGTTGAGAGGCCACTATAACCCGCACCAACGATGCAGATATCAATCTGCTGATCGCCGTTGAGAGGCGGGCGTTTGGGGGAGGGGTTGGCGCTTGCGGCGTAGTAGCTGGTTGTGTGGTTTGTCGTGCCATTGGTGGCAAAAGTTTCAAGCGCCATCAGACGATCTCCAGATAGCTGTGATATTCGAAATCCGTAACGTGGCGCGCAAACCGCTTTAGTTCTTGGGTTTTACACTCAACAAGCATGGTTTGGAGGCGCTTGGAAAAGATGGTTTGGACGTGGCTGCCGCGGTTAAACGCCTGGATCGCCGTCGCCCAATCGAGCGGCAGGTTATCGAGTTTAAGGCTATAGGCATCGCCCTCAATCGGGTCGGCGGGCTGCAATTTGTTCTCAATCCCAATGAGCGCGCCGCCAAGGATACTGGCAACAACGAGGTAGGGATTTGCGTCAGCCCCGGCGACCCGGTGCTCGATACGGCGGGCCTTGTGATTGCCGCCGGGAATACGGATGGCGGCTGTGCGGTTTTCATAGCCCCAAGCGACGCCGGTTGGGGCGTGGGTGCCGGGCAGCAAGCGGCGGTAAGAGTTTTCATGCGGGGCGAAGGTCAGCGTGTTTTCCTGCATGGTTTCCAGCAAGCCCGCGACAGCATTCAGCATCAATGGCGTGCCCTCTTCGCCGCCGTTGTCAAACACGTTGACGCCATTCTCATCGACCAGACTGAAATGTACATGAAAACCGCTGCCAGAGCGCTCGCCGTAGGGCTTGGCCATGAAAGTCGCCGCCAAACCGTGCTTGCGGGCGATGCCGCGCACGAGGCGCTTGAAAAGCACAGCATCATCAGCCGCCTGAAGCGGATCATCGACATGCATCATATTGATTTCAAACTGGCCTGCGCCGTTTTCCGATATGGCGGCGTCGGCCGGAATGCCCTGCTCTTGACAGGCCTGATAGACATCGTTGAGGAAGCTATCAAAATGCTGCAATTCATCGAGCGAGAGCGCGCCATCGGAATCAAGCCGCTTGCCCGTCACAGGAGAGCGCGGCGGCATGGGGCGCTCATCACTTGGATCGCAGAGATAGAATTCAAGTTCGGTGGCGACGACCGGGGTCAGTCCAAGCGCCTTGTAGCGCGCAACGACATTGGCCAGGGCATGGCGGGGATCGCCGACAAAAGGCGCGCCATCATCGGTATGCATCCAAAACATCGCCAACGCCGAGGGCTGACTTGTCCAATTCACCAAGACAATCGGGCGGCCCGTGTGTTCGCAAATCCCATCGGAATCGCCGGTTTCAAACACCAATTCGTTGTTCTCAATATCTTCGCCCCAAACATCCATGCTCAGGATCGAAAGCGGCATGCGCAAGCCGCCATCAAGGATCGATTTGGCCTTCTCAATCGGCAGCCGCTTGCCGCGCATGGTTCCGTTCAGATCGCACACGCAGACAAAGACGGTCTCGATCTCAGGATGCTCCTGAAGCCAGCTTCTGATATTGGCTGCCGCTGGTGCGGGCGCGTCTTGAGGCTTGGTCATGTTAGATCCTTTTGAAAGCCTTGGCAGGCCGGCCAATCAATTCACAAACAAAGCGCAATCCTGCGGCTTTACGCAACCATGACCGCCTTGTAATTTAGCTTGCAACACGCGCGCTTACCAGAGCGATCTGCGCGCGGATCAAGGATGGACATCGCCCAAAAACTGCCTTCATAGTCCCTTAGCAAAGGTGGCCAAACAGGCGAAAAATCGATTCCTGCCTGTGTACCCTCGCCTCAAATTCTGACTGTAGGAACGCCCTATGAAATTTCGTTTCCCTATCTTTATCATCGACGAAGATTTCCGCTCTGACAACAATTCCGGCGTTGGTATTCGCGCTATGGCGAAGGCCATTGAGGATGAGGGCGTCGAGGTCGTGGGCGTTACAAATTACGGCGATCTGTCGCAATTTGCGCAGCAGCAATCGCGCGCCAGCGCCTTCCTTTTGTCGATTGATGACGAGGAATTTAGCGCCGGCCCCGATCTTGATCCCGTCGTGGTCAATCTGCGCGCCTTTATCGAGGAAGTGCGCTGGAAAAACGAAGATGTTCCGATCTTTATTTACGGCGAAACCAAAACCGCCCGCCATCTGCCCAATGATATCCTGCGCGAGCTGCACGGCTTCATCCACATGTTTGAAGATACGCCCGAATTCGTTGCCCGCCACATCATCCGCGAGGCAAAGACCTATCTCGACGGGATAAAACCGCCGTTTTTCAAAGCCTTGCTGCAATATGCTGAAGACGGCTCCTATTCATGGCATTGCCCGGGCCATTCCGGCGGCGTTGCCTTTCTCAAAAGCCCCATCGGCCAGATGTATCACCAATTTTACGGCGAAAACATGCTGCGCGCGGATGTCTGCAACTCGGTTGAAGAGCTTGGGCAATTGCTCGATCACAACGGGGCCATCGGCGCCTCAGAGCGCAATGCGGCGCGGATTTTCAATGCGGATCACTGCTTTTTTGTGACCAACGGCACCAGCACCAGCAACAAGATGGTTTGGCATCATACGGTTGCCCCCGGTGATGTTGTCGTGGTTGATCGCAACTGCCATAAATCCATCCTGCACAGCATCATTATGACCGGCGCAATCCCGATCTTTCTGAAGCCGACGCGCAACCATTATGGGATCATCGGCCCCATTCAGCGCTCTGAGTTTGAGATCGAGGCGATCAAAGACAAAATCCGTGCCAATCCGCTTTTGGCCCATATTGATGCGGATACGGTCAAGCCGCGCATCATGACGCTGACCCAATCGACCTATGACGGCGTGCTCTATAACACAGAGACGATCAAAGACCTGCTCGATGGCTATGTCGAAAACCTGCATTTTGATGAAGCATGGTTGCCGCATGCGGCGTTTCATCCGTTTTATAGCAACTTTCATTCCATGGGCCGCGATCGCGAGCGGCCGCGCCATTCGGTCACTTATGCGACCCAATCCATTCACAAGCTGCTCGCCGGGATCAGCCAAGCCAGCCATGTTTTGGTTCAGGATAGTGCCGATACCAAGCTGGATCGGCATCTCTTCAATGAGGCTTACCTGATGCACACCTCCACCAGCCCGCAATACAGCATCATCGCGAGCTGTGATGTGGCCGCGGCCATGATGGAGCCTCCGGGCGGCACGGCGCTTGTTGAGGAAAGCATCGATGAAGCGCTCGATTTTCGCCGGGCCATGCGCAAGGTCGATGATGAGTTTGGCGAGGACGATTGGTGGTTCAAGGTTTGGGGGCCAGATGAGCTTGTCGATGAGGGCATTGGCCAGTCCAAAGATTGGGTTCTCAAACGCACCGATGAGGATGGCGTGCAGGCCTCAGATGGCGAAGAAGCATGGCACGGGTTTGGCGATATGGCGCCCGGTTTCAACATGCTCGATCCGATCAAAGCGACCCTGATCACGCCGGGCCTAAACCTTGACGGGCGCTTTGAAGACTCCGGCATCCCGGCCTCCATCGTGACCAAATACTTGGCCGAGCACGGCGTCGTTGTCGAAAAAACCGGCCTCTACAGCTTCTTTATCATGTTCACCATTGGCATCACCAAAGGCCGCTGGAATACGCTTCTGGCCGCTTTGCAGCAGTTCAAAGACGACTATGGCAAGAACCAACCAATGTGGCGCACGATGCCAGAATTCTGTGTGAAACATCCCAGTTACGAAAAGATGGGCCTGCAGGATCTGTGCGCACATGTGCATTCGCTCTATGCGAAATATGACGTCGCGATCCTATCGACCGATATGTATCTCAGCGATCTGACCCCGGCGATGACGCCAACGGATGCCTTCTCGCATATCGCGCAGCGCACAACCCAGCGCGTGCCGATTGACGCGCTAGAGGGCCGCATCACCACCAGCTTGGTCACGCCATACCCGCCCGGCATCCCGCTGCTTATTCCGGGCGAGGTCTTTAACAGCAAGATCGTGGAATACCTGAAATTCAACCGCGAGTTCGCGCGCAAATGCCCCGGCTTTGAGACGGATATCCATGGGCTGGTGCAAACCACCGAGCCGGACGGAACGGTGCAGTATTTTGCGGATTGCGTCGCGGAGTGATTGGGGCTTGTCAGCACGCAAATTAGATCAAAAGCGGGCAGATGATCCGCTTTGATCTTTGTTTGCGCGAGGCGTGCAAAATTTAGGCGGCCTCTCGATAGAGCCGCTTATGCGCTTTTGTTGCGGTCAATCTGCAAAGTTAGGCTGGGAAAGCGACAAACACGTGAATGACCAGAGCTTGCGAAATTGGCCCGGCGATGCAGTTAAGCCTCGTAATACCCGCCACCATAACTGGAATACGCCCCGTAAGCCTCTCCATAGCCGTATTTCTTCATACCTTTTGGATCGACCTGCGAAAGGACCAGACCGGTCGGCTTGAGGTTCACCGCAGCAAGCTCGCTGATAGCCGCGCGGAGCTGTGTTTTGGTCGTGCTATCCCATTTCACGGTATACATGATTGCATCGCAATGCTGGCCAATAACGCGCGCGTCAGGAACGACAAGAACGGGCGGCGTGTCGATGATAATGTAGTCGTAGGCCGCGCGGGCCTCTTTGAGGAAGGCGGTAAATTTGTCGGATACAAAAACATCTGCTGCATTGATATGCGAGACTTGTCCCATCAGAATGTCTGCGCCCAAGCGTTCGCTTTTTATCACAGCGTCACTCAGAGCAACCTCCCCAGATATTACCGACAAAATTCCATACTCACCGGCTTCGACTTTAAAGTATTCGTCGAGTGTACGGCGGCGAATATCGCCCTCAATAAGCAGCACTTTCTTGCCCATGCCAGAGAGGTTTTGAACAAGGGAAATAGCTTGTGTCGTTTTGCCCTCGCCAGGAATTGTCGAGGTCGACATGATGAGCTGTGGCGGGTGATCTAAATCGGACAGAAGGATCGAGGTGCGCATGTTTCGAATGGCCTCGACCGCGGGGGATGTTGGTTTGTCTTTGAGATACTGAATAAGATCGCCGCGCGCGGCCGTCGGGAAAAGCGGAATTTGGCCAATGACTTGCAGGCCAGTTGCGGATTGCAAATCTTCAGCATTGCGAAACCCGTGGGCGCGCATTTCGCGCAAAAGAACAATACCTGCCCCGGCCATTAGCCCAAGAATAAGAGACAGGGCCGCGATCATGCTCGTACGAGGAGATACCTTTTGCCCATCGATCGCAGTCGACAAAACGCGCGCGTCTGGCTGCTGGATACCTTGTTGAATGGTGGTCTCTTTGAGGCGCGTGAGAAAGGTCTCATAGAGCACCGCCGTCGTGTCTGTTTCGCGCTGCAGTTGCTGAAGTGCGGCAAGCTTGGTTGCCTGTTCGTCGACACGCACCTCAATGGAAACGATGGTCTCTTCAAGCGCGCTTACTTGCGTCTGGGCCCGCTCTACAGCGTTTCTTGCCCGCTCAACAAGAGAGGCGAGACGCAATTGGAACGCGCTGCCTTCTGCCAGCAATTCTTCGGGAGTTCCCTGCCGCGACAGGCGGTTGAGGGTCGGATCTTGCGACTGTTCAACAATTGCCTCGATATTTCCTGAGGCAACCGTTGCTTTGAATTGCGTATAAATGGCTGCGGCTTGGCCTGCATCATTTCGCTCGCCGATAAGGCGCTCGCGCAGGTCTCGCACTTGCTGGTTCAAAAGCAGAAGGCCTTCAGCGTTGATGTAATCCGCCGCGGCTGTCTGGTTTTTAAGCTCGTCGTCGCGGCTTTGCAGCTCTTCCTCGAGCTCAACAACGCGTGCAGAAAGCCATGTAACCGCGTCTTCAAGCGTTTCGAATTTTACACGGATTTGGTCCGCAAGATACAATTCCGCCAATGTATTCGCGATAATGCGAGACTTTTCTGAACTGCCGGTTGTGACGCTTATTGAAATAATAAAGGTCTGGCGC
The DNA here is from genome assembly GCA_047631555.1 of Halocynthiibacter sp. Classification (GTDB taxonomy): domain Bacteria; phylum Pseudomonadota; class Alphaproteobacteria; order Rhodobacterales; family Rhodobacteraceae; genus JBLHZY01. The sequence goes on from JBLHZY010000004.1 coordinate 39,777, forward strand.
CGCACGGAGGCCGAGATTGCCGCCTGAAGGTTTGCAACGATTTTGTTGGTGATCTGTTGCTCTGTGGCCGTGGCAGCCTCACGCCCAAGTAGGGCACTCAAAGAAAACATTGGCTTTGGGCGGATGGTCGGGTTGAACTCTGGGTCGGAAACCAAATCAAGTTTGGATGACAAACGTTCCAACAGGTCGCGAGAGCGTATCACTTCTAACTCGGTGTTGAGCGAGTCGCTATCTGAAGAGACGCCAGAGACCACCGCCTCGATATCAATTACCGACGGACCGTTCTCTTTGATCGCTAGGGTTGTGGATGACGTGTAGGTCGGATCCGCAACAAAGATCGCATAAGAAATGCCCAAAATAGTTGTGACAATTGCGGCGGCAGCGATCCAAACCTTGCCGCGCCAAAGCGTGCCAAGCAGGGCGAGAAGATCAATCTCGTCATCAAAATCTTTAACGTTTTCACTCACAGGAAACGGCCCTTCTGTCCACTCGTCGGCGCGCTTTGCGGCCCAGCAATTACGCCGCTTGTATCAGGACATGCGAAAACTTCAATCAATGGTGACGCCTATCGCGCGAATTTCGCTCATCTTTTTTTCCCGCGAAACATGTGTTTTCTGGTGCAAAACCCGGTGCCGTTGGGGCGCCGGGTTCATCGGCTCAAGTATCAGTGACCACATGGCCGGAATCAATCGTGAGTTGATACTTATGGCGTGGAATTTCCCAACCAAGCGACATCTCATCCCCCTCTTAGCGCCCCAGTTGCGATTGCGCGGGGTGGTTTGGGGGGGCGATCACGCTTGTAGGGGTTCGCGCATTGGTTGGTGGTAGCCGTCGACGCGGGCTTTGATGATGGCGCGCAGGTGGTTGCTGTCGGAGGCGGCGATGGCGCTGTTGATTTCGCGCAGCATGGCGGCGACTTCGATCTCGGAGAGGCACTTTTCTTCTGCCCGCAAGATTTTCTGGTGCGGTGTGGCCTTGAGGCTATCGTCATCAATCAGCAGCTCTTCATAGAGCTTTTCGCCCGGGCGCAGCCCCACCACTTTGATCTCAATATCGCCAGCGCCGGTCTGTGGATCTTTGACCTCGCGCCCGGAGAGATGGATCATCCGGCGGGCAATATCGATGATCTTTTGCGGCGCACCCATGTCCAAAACAAACAGATCGCCGCCCTTGGCATAGGCGCCCGCGAGCAGCACCAAGCGGCTGGCTTCGGGGATCGTCATAAAGAACCGCGTGACCTGCGCATGGGTCACGGTCAGGGGCCCGCCGGCGCGGATTTGCTTTTCAAACAGCGGCAGAACCGAGCCGGAGGAGCCAAGCACATTGCCAAAGCGCACCATCGCAAACTTGGTCACGCTGCTGCGGCTTTGCAGGTCTTGCACGACCAATTCCGCCATGCGTTTTGTCGCCCCCATCACATTGGTCGGGCGCACGGCTTTGTCGGTCGAGACGAGGATAAAGCGCTCGATCTTCTCGGCCATTGCGACCTCGGCGACAATCTGGGTGCCAAGCACGTTGTTGCGCGCGCCTTCCAGTTCGTTTTCTTCAACCAGGGGCACGTGTTTATAGGCGGCCGCATGCAGGATGATCTCGACGGCCTCGTCGCGCACAATGCCTTGAACGCGGGCGCGGTTGTTCACCGATCCCAAGCGGCTAACGATCTCAAACGTCCCGCCCGATTGCGCCGCGAGCGCCCTGAGTTCGCGGTCGATCGCATAAAGCGCATATTCGCTTTGCTCGAACAGGATAATTTTTGACGGCGTGCAGTTGAGCAATTGGCGGCACAGCTCGGAGCCAATCGAGCCCCCTGCCCCAGTGACCATGATCGCGCGACCAGCATATGCCTTTGCAATTTCCGGGATGTCGAGATCGACTTTATCGCGGCCCAAAAGCTCGTCCGGGGTCACAGGCCGCAGCGCCCGATCAAGGCCGCCGTCGGCCATGATATCAACATAAGAGGGCAGAACCATCACCTCGACGGGGAAGGAAGCAAGCCGCCTCAAAATCGCGCCGCGCTGCAATTGATCGATCGATGGCATCGCCAAAAGGATGCGCGCGATCTTGTGATGTTTGATCTTTTTGGGCAGGGCGCCGGGGGCATAAACAGGAAGCCCATTGACCAAAAGCCCGCACAGGGTCGGATTATCATCGACAAAGAACAGCGGGCGCGCCTCTTTGGATTGGCGCAGCGCCGCCGCAAGCTGGATCCCGGCCGCGCCTGCGCCATAGATCGCAACAGGCGTGCGCATTGCGCGCATATCGCCCAGATACATCAGCAGATGAAGCGCGCAGACCCGCGCCAGAACAGAGCCGACAAAGAACAATGTGCCAAAGATCACCGGAACCGATCGCGGCCCCGAGAGATCAAGCAAGAAGCTCGCCGACATCGCGCCCAAAGTGAGCAAAGCCGCGGTCGAGCCAAGCCGAAGCGTTGTGCCGCTTTCCATCGCGTGCAGCTTGATTTGCGGCAATCGCATCAAGGTGATGATCACGATCCCAAAGCCGATGATCAGCGGAAACAGCAGCCAGTTTTCTCGAATCGGCTCGATCGGCCAAACCATGCCATAGCGCAAAGAAAACGCCGCGCCCAAGCTGAGCGTCAAGATCAGCAAGTCCATGATAAATATCATAAAACGCTTGGTACTGCGGGGCAATGCGAGGAGATTTACGGCCAACATCGATACGCTCACTAACTTTACAAATCGGGTGACAACCTAAGGTTGAGCCACACTACACACTCCGTGCCAATTAACCAAATCTCTTAGGCGGATCAATGCCGCTTTGCTGCAAGCTGACCCGACGGAATACGCCGGGCCCCTAGCCTGCAACCCCTGCCAAACCTGCATTAAACAGCGATGGCAAAGCCTGCTGAAGCGCGCGCCCCCATGTGGTGATCGGCTGCGCTTTGATAAAGACAATGTCGTTTGGACGCATCTCAAAACGGGTCGCCATGGTCATGTTCACGACATTTTGCGCATCCAGATGATAGGCCAAAACCCGGCTGCTTTCATCCGAGCGCAGCACATAGATCTGCGAGGGATTGCCTGTCGCTGGCGAAAGCCCGCCTGCATCGAGCAGAACCTCTGCAAGAGAAATGTCATTCTCAAACGGCAGAGGCACGCGCGCCTGTTTGCCCACTTCGCCCAGCAAAAACACATAATCGCGATCAACCGCACCGGCCTCAAGGCGCGCATTAAACGTGCTGCGCCGCTCCTCTAATTCATTGCGGCGCATCAATATTTCGGCCTGCAATTCGGCCAAAGCCGAGCTGCGCGCGCGCTGGCGCAGATCAAGGACGTTGATCTTGCTTTCGTAAAAGGACTGCGCCTGCGTCAGATCGTAGGCATCATCGACATAAACACTATCGCCATCCGCGAGGGTAATCTTTTGCAGGTTTTGATCGGCAAAGTAATTTTCGAGCGGGATTTGATAGAGCGTGCCATCGCGGTAAATCCGGATCGAGGCGTATTGCTGCTGTTTGATCGTGATGCCGCCCGCCGCCGTTATTACCTCATCCAAGCGCAACGGTGAGAGCCCAATCGGCGCAAGAATAGATTGCCCAACCGCCCCGCCAATGCTCACCCGCTTGGAGTTGAACTCGGCAATCTCGAGGCTAAATTCGGGATCAAGCTGGTTTTGAACGAGGCGCCGAAAGACCCGCTCTTCGGCCTCTTCAACTGTCAGCCCCGCAATCGGAACCGCGCCCACTTCGGGGATCGCAATCGCGCCATCATCGCGCACCGTATAGCCTTGGCGTTGGCTTTGCGCGGCAAGCAAGCCGCTCAGCTGCTCAACCGTATTGCCCCCCGCGCGGGTCGCCAAAAGGATCACATCGCCGATGCCGATCTCATAAGGCGCAGCCGGGATTTCTGGCGGCACACGAAGCGTCATTTGCGCCGGCGGGGTCAAATTGGGCACATCTGGCTCTTGGGGAAAAGCGCCCAGACCGCGCACAGATCCGCCCGCGCCTGCTGTCTGGAAAAATGCGCTCGGAAGGCTGCGCGGCGTATAGGCCGAGCGGTTCGCAGCGCTCACCGCCTGAGGCGTCACAGGCACAACCGTTACATCCAGCGCGGTATTTTGCGTCGAAACCGTCGACGCCGTATAGCTCACGCCACAAGCGCTCAGCGAGAGCACAAGACAAGAAACAGCGCTCAGTCGAAAAAGCAACATTTAGAATTCCAATAACACACAACGGGATGAAACATGACTTTAACCCCCTTTCCAACCCGCCACCACCACACTTTTGAAATCAAGAGCCCACCAAACAAAAAGCTGTTGTCCGATTGACACGTGTTGCGGCAGGCAACAGGTGGCACAAATGGTTGAAATCCTCAGTGCATATGCATACTGGCAAAGATAAATCCGCATATACGCTTGCGAAACAGACCGAGATACAGTCCGCTTGATCGCGATAGAGATTGGCCAGAGCAAGCCCCCGTTTCTAACGCAAAAGGGCACGAGATGACTTGGCAATTTGACGTATCGCGCGCCCTTTTCGCAGTTCTTATCGCGAGCGCATTTTCAAAACCTTCGACCGCCAGTGAATTTACCTGTCGCCCGGAATGGCGCACTGCGAGCCTGACAAACTATGTGTCTCATCCCGCCCCCGACAGCGCTGAATGCAAGCAATACAACGGCTGCAGTTGGGCCGGGCAATTCTATGGCTTGCCGGATGTCTATAATGAAAACTGGGTTTCTCAACACAGCATCGTCGCTGTCCACCTAAAGGATTGGGACCAACTCGGAATGAAGGTTTTACACCTGCGGCAAGGCGCGCATGAGATCTATGCGCAAGCGATCGACGCTTGCTCAGATACAGATCGCAACGGGTGCTGCACAGCCAACCTCAAAGAAAACGCCTATTTGGTCGATGTTGAGAAATATACCATGGAGCGATTTGGATCAGGCGACGGGCAGGTCGAATTCCAGATATGCGATTAGATCAATTATGCTTCGAAGAACCCTCGCAGTTGAAATCGAGGTCGATGCCTACGTCGTGGATTAGGGTTTGGCGGCGGCCAGAAGCGCCTTAGATAGGACCGCGCGATCCCCTATATGATTGCTGAGCAACAGGATAAGGCGCGCGTTCAACGCATCGCTTTGCTCTTTGCTAAGCCCTTCGTGAGCACTCAAAAGCTCATCATAGAACCCATCCGGATTGTCGATATTTATATCTGTATTCAATGGCATAGCCTATTCCTTAGCAATGGCGCGCCGCATAGCTTGGCGCAGAGATGCTTCATCACACTTCGCCCAGCGAGCGGCCACATGCTGATCCGGACGGATCAAATAGATCGCTGAGGGAGCGTCGCCAAGATAGCGATTGCGCAGGGCTTCGGTCTTGCAATCGGCTTGGCTGACTGCCAGCGGATTGGCCCGTATTCCGGCCTCTTCAATCGGCTCAATTGGCGGCGTATTGAAGCATAGGATCGTAAAACCCCCGCCCAATTGATCCAACAAAAATCCATCCCCCAATGGCGCATCTGGGCAAGGCGCGCCGGGGCGGCTTCGCGCAGGGCTTTGCAGGAAATCCTCACCATTTAGAGAAGATCCATCATAAATACAGGGAACAGAAAGCCGCCCGGAATTGACCAGCGGCCGCGCAAAAGGATGGTCGCGCGCAAGATCCAAAACGGCATTGCGGAAAACCTTGCTGATCTCTGATTTGGGGGTGATGAAATCGGTGGCGCGGGTAGAGTTGAGGATGTTCTCTTCAGCGCCGTAAACCCGTTCATTGGAATAGCTATCAAGCAGGGCCTGCGGCGCGAGGCCACGGATCACCAGATCAAGCTTCCAGCCAAGATTATCAACGTCCTGAATGCCGGAATTTGCGCCGCGTGCGCCAAAGGGCGAGACCTGATGCGCGCTGTCGCCGGCAAAGAAAACGCGGCCATGGCGAAAGCGCTCCATCCGGCGGCATTGGAAGGTATAGATCGAGGTCCATTCCAGCTCGTACTGTGCGCCCTCGCCCAACATCGCATCCACCCGCGCGCGGATTTTCGCAGGGTCCAATTCCGCCGCGCGATCAATATCCCAGCCCAGCTGAAAATCGATCCGCCAGATATCATCGGGCTGTTTGTGCAAAAGCGCGGATTGACCCGCATCCTTGAATGGCGGCTCGAACCAGAACCACCGCTCGGTCGGAAATTCGGCCGTCATCTTCACATCGGCAATGAGGAAGTTATCCTCAAAAACCCGCCCCTCAAAGCCAAGCCCCATCATTTCACGGATGGGCGAGCGCGCCCCATCACAGGCGATCAGCCAATCAGCTTGCACCTCATAAGCGCCATCGGGCGTTTGGACTGTGAGGGCGGTATATTCGCCATGATCCGTCAGCCCAGTGACTTGGTTCTTCCCGCGAATTTCGATCGGAGCGCCGCGGGTTTGCTCGATGCGGATTTGCTCAACAAGGAACCGCTCGAAATAGGGTTGTTGGAGATTGATAAAGGCCGGGTTGCGATGGCCGTTCTCTGGCAAGAGATTGAATTCAAATACCTTATCCGGCCCATGAAACACTTTGCCAACATTCCAGACAACGCCCTTTTCAAGCAATGCTGCGCCGCACCCAAGCCGATCTGCAATCTCCAACGTGCGCTTGGCAAAGCAGATCGCGCGGCTCCCCTGCCCGACCCCTTCATGATCGTCCAGCACCAAAACCGGCGTGCCTTTACGCCCCAGATCAAGCGCCATCGCCATGCCAATCGGCCCGCCGCCAACGATGACAACCGGGTGACGCTGCGCAGGCATATCCTGCGCTTCCACCCGCTTATAGGGGTAGAGCTCAAAAGCGAGATCGTAGCGCTGCGCGACCATGGGGCGGGCTCCTCTCGGCTAGTCTTGAAGGGCTTCCCACATGGCAATATCGCGCTCGGCCGTCCAAACGCGCGGCGTATCGATCCCGCGTGCCTCGTCATAAGCGCGCGCCACATTGAAAGGCAGGCAATGCTCGTAAATCGCGTAGTCCTTGAACTTGGGATCGCACTCGGCGCGCACCGCATCCCAGGCCTCTTTCATCGTGCCACCGCGCGCCACGATCCGTGCCACGGGCTTATATGTACTTTCGACAAAATCTGCCGTTGAGAGCAGCGCCTTTTCAACCATTTCCCGCCCGATAAGCGCATCCCCTCGCCCTGGCGCAATCGCGTTTGGCTCAAAGGCGGCGATGTTTTCAAGCGTCTCGATCCAATCGCCAAAATGGCCATCGCCGCAATAACAGGCCGAGTGATATTCAACGATATCACCAGTAAACATCACCTCCTGATCCGGCACCCAGATCACCGCATCGCCCGCCGTATGGGCGCGCCCGAGCTTCATGATATCGACCCGGCGCTTGCCCAGATAGACAGTCATGCTGTCGCTGAAAGTCGTGGTTGGGCGGGTCAGGCCGGGGATTTCTTCATGGCCCTGAAAGAGGCGCGGGAAGCGGCCAAATTCGCTATCCCAATCCTCTTGGCCGCGCTCTTCGACCATCGCGGCTGCCGTATCCGACATGATGATTTCGCGCGCGCCGTACGCCGAAGCGCCAAGCACCCGCACCGCATGATAATGGGTCAAAACAACATGGCTGATTGGCTTATCGGTGACCGAGCGCACCTTTTCGATCACCATACGCGCAAGTCGCGGCGTTGCTTGCGCCTCAATGATCATCACGGACTCGTCGCCGATGATCACGCCTGTGTTGGGATCGCCCTCGGCGGTAAAGGCATAGAGGCCCTCGCCGACTTTGGTAAAGCTGATCTTTTTGTCTTCCATATCGCCTTGGGATGCGAATGCTTTTGCCATTGTTTTTAGTCCTTTATGGGAATTTTGGGGCCGGAAGAATGGTGCCTTCGCAGGCACCAAATCCGATGCGGTAGCCATCGCCTAAGGCAAAGCCGTGAAGAGTTAATTGATCGCCATCCTCGAGGAAGCTGCGCGTCTCGCCTGTATCAAGCGTGATCGGTTCTGCGCCGCCCCAGCTGAGCTCAAGCAAGGAGCCGCGCGCGGTTTTGCCAGCGCCGGAAATGGTCCCGGAGCCGAGCAAATCGCCCGAAGACATTGCGCAGCCCGAGCTTGCATGATGGGCGAGCTGTTGGGCAGCGCAGTAGTAAAGCTCGCGCGCGTTTGTGGTGCAAATCTTGGTGGGTTTTGCGGCGCTTTGCGGCTGCAAGGTTGCCTCAAGATTGATGTCGTAATGCATCGGCCCGGGCTCTTGAAGATAGGGCAGAAGCGGCATTTCGCGGGCTGGTGCGGGCGCGCGAAACGGGGCAAGTGCTGCGGCGGTAACGATCCATGGGCTGATGGAGGTCGCGAAGGCCTTGGCTTGAAACGGGCCGAGCGGCTGATATTCCCAAGCTTGGATATCGCGCGCGGACCAATCATTCAGCAGCACGTAGCCAAAGATCATCGCATCGGCTTCCGCCACGCTGATCGGTGTGCCCATCGTGGAAGGCGTGCCAACAATCGCCCCCAATTCCAGCTCAAAATCGAGCCGCTTGCAGGGACCGAAACTTGGAAGCTCGGCATCTGGCGCTTTGGTCTGGCCGTTGGGGCGGTAAATATCTGTGCCGGAAATCACAACCGTGCTGGCACGCCCGTTATAGCCGATGGGTATGTGTAACCAATTGGGCGGCAAGGCAGATTCCGCCCCGCGAAAGATCGTGCCGACGTTGATCGCGTGCTGTTTGCCGGCGTAAAAATCGGTGTATTCGCTGACGGCGAAGGGCATATGCATTTGAGCGGCGGCCAAGGGGACGAGCAGCGGCTCGATAGCGCGACGCTGAACAGCGCCTTCTTCCAGAAGCGCGATCAACTGCGCGCGAAGTTGCGCCCAAGCCGCAGGTCCCAGCTCCATCGCATCATTCCAATAGGGCAGATCGAAGCAAGGCTCATCCCCAAGCGCAATAAGGCCCGCCTCTTCTGCCGCCATCATATCGAGGATCATATCGCCAATCGCGACCCCGCAACGCGGATCATTATCGCCAACAGAAAACACACCATATGGCAGATTGTTCAGCGGGAAATCAGCACCCGGTTCATTGGCGGACGAAACCCAGCTTTTCATCAGACCCATGGGCTATTTCTCCCCCGGCGTGCCATCAAATTTCTTCTCAATATCGGCCCAGCAATCGATATAGTCGTCCTGCAACGGGGCCTCATTGGCGGCAAATTCGGTAAGCTGTTGGGGGAAGCGGGTCTCAAACATAAACGACATGGTATTGTCGAGTTTTTCGGCCTTTAGATCGGCATTTGAGGCGCCCTCAAAGGCGTTTTTGTCGGGGCCATGGGGCAGCATCATGTTGTGCAGGCTGATGCCGCCGGGGATAAATCCTTTGGGTTTGGCATCGTAAACGCCGTAAATATTACCCATCAATTCGGACATAATATTCTTGTGATACCACGGCGGGCGGAAGGTATTTTCCGCCACCATCCAGCGCTCGCGAAACAGCACAAAATCAATATTCGCCGTGCCGTCTTGGCCAGAAGGCGCTGTTAACACTGTGAAAATCGACGGATCTGGATGATCGAAGAGAACGGCGCCAACGGGGCAATAGGTGCGCAGATCATATTTCACCGGCGCGTAATTTCCATGCCACGCGACAACATCAAGCGGGCTGTGGCCGATCTTGGTTTGGTGAAACGCGCCGCACCATTTGATTGTCACGGTTGAGGGCGCATCGCGATCCTCAAAGGCGGCGATGGGCGTTTTGAAATCGCGCCGGTTGGCCATGCAATTGGCGCCAATCGGGCCGCGGCCGGGGAGCTCGAATTTCTGACCGTAGTTTTCGCAAACAAAGCCGCGCGCGGGGCCCTCAATCAGCTCGACCCGAAAGAGCAAGCCGCGCGGGATGATGGCAATTTCTTGGGGCTCAAGATCGATCACCCCAAGCTCGGTGCAAAAGCGCAAACGTCCCTCTTGGGGAACGATCAACAGCTCGCTATCGGCAGAAAAGAAATAGGCATCGACCATCGATTCCGTGACCAGATAGATATGGCTCGCCATGCCGACTTGGGTATTTACGTCGCCTGCGGTCGTCATCGTGCGCATGCCGGTAACAAAGGTCAGTTTTTCGGCCCCATGCGGCACCGGATCCCAGCGGTATTGGCCAAGAGAAACCACATCCGGATTGATGTGTGGCGCTGATTTCCAATAGGGCAGATCGATTTTTTCGTAGCGATGTGAATGCTTTACCGAGGGGCGGATGCGATAGCACCATGTGCGCTCATTCTGATGCGCGGGGGCGGTAAAGGCCGTCCCGGAGAGCTGCTCACCGTAAAGGCCGTAGGCGCATTTTTGCGGCGAATTCATCCCTTGGGGCAGCGCGCCGGGCAAGGCTTCGGTCTCAAAATCATTGCCAAAGCCGGGCATATAGCCGGGGTGGGTTCCCACGGGTGTTTTGGCGGATGTGAGGGGCGGTGTTTTTTGCATCTGGCTCTCCATGGTCCTTGCTTTGGTAATAGTTGATTTTGTAACTAACAAGGGATAAGCGAGGCTATGGATACAGATTTTGATCTGCAGGATTTCCTGCCTTACGTGCTTAATCTTGCCGCCGAAGAGGCGAGCCTAAGCTTTCAGCGCCACTATAAAGAGCGCTATGGGATGCTGCGCACCGAGTGGCGGGTTTTGTTTCATTTGGGGCAATATGGCGACATGACGGCCAAGGAGATTTGCACCCGTGCGCGCATCCACAAAACCAAGGTGAGCCGCGCCGTTGCCGCGCTTGAAACGCGCCGTTTTGTGAAGCGAAAAGAGGTATTGGAGGATCGCCGCCATGCCTTGCTTAAGATCACGGCGCAGGGGCGCGCGGCGTTTCAAGACCTCTTTGAAAAAGCCCGCAGCTTTGACGATCAACTGACCGCCCAATTTGGCGCCGATGAAGAAGCCATTTTGCGCAAGTGTTTGCGAAAATTGGCAAAACTGGATTGAACGCCCTGCCCTAAGCCGCGCTAAAAGCCGCCGAGGTCATTGGCGTAGAGGTGATAAATCTTGGGGTCAAAGATCGAATTGACCGGGATGGGCTTCTTTGGCTCGAGATCGCGCGAGAAGATTTGCGCGGCGGCAAAGCTTTCAGCAGTGAGCGAGCGCAGCCCTTCTGGAAACGCGCCAAGGGTCGACACCTGCGTTTTGCTCGCAAGGTTAAATCCCCAGATGCCGAAAGAAGGGATTGGGGTTTGATAGCTGACGACTTGGGGGAAGAGCTCTTCCAATGTGTTTGCCACCGTCCAAAACGTATGGGGGGTAAAGAACGGCGATGAGCTTTGGGTTACCAGTGCGCCGTCGTCAGTCATTATGCGCGCGACCATTGCGTAAAACTCGACAGAGTAGAGCTTGGCGAGCGCCTCGTTATGGGGATCGGGGAAGTCGATGATTATCCGGTCGAAGGTTTTCTCGGTCTCTTTGACATAGAGAAACGCATCCTGATTGTGCACATGAACAAGCGGAGAAGAGAGGCTTTGCTCATTGAGGCGCGAGATCGGGGGGAAGTCGCGGCCAAGGTCTGTCATTGCGGGATCAAGATCGACAATGTCGATGGATTGCACGCTTGGATGTTTGAGAATTTCGCGCGCGGCAAGGCCATCGCCGCCGCCAAGGACAAGTACGTTTTTGGGCGCGCCACCCCAAGCGAGAACGGGGTGCACGAGCGCTTCGTGATAGCGAAATTCATCCGCTTGGGAGAACTGAAGATGCCCGTCGATGAAGAGGCGCACATCGCCTTTCTTCCACGTATTGGTCACCACCAGCGATTGATATTGCGACTGTTTGCGCCAGACGACCTGATCGAAATAGAGGTGATCTTGGGCGAAAGCTGTGATGCGCGCAGCCAGCAGGGTTAGCGCGAAAAGCATGGCGATCGTGGCAAGAGCATAGACCAGCAGGCGCTTTGGTGCGTCCAAGTGATCGCGCAGCCAAAAGACATTGAGCAGCGCAACCGTGGCGTTGATCAGCCCGATGGCAAAGGAGGATGAGATCAGCCCAAGCGAGGGCAACAGCAGGATCGGAAAGGCAACCGAGCCGATCAGCGCGCCCAGATAATCAAGCGAGAGTACATCCGCGATGGACTCGCGCGTTGTTGATCGTTCGGACAAAACCCGCGTCAGCAGCGGGATTTCAAGCCCCACCAGAAAGCCGATCGCCGAGATGAATGTGAACATCCCGACGGTATAAAGCCAAGGCGCGGCCGGGAAGAGCATGAACAGCGATATGCTACAAAGCCCGCCGATCAAAGCGAGGATAAGCTCAACATAAACAAAGGCTTGGATCAAGTTGCCGTTGATAAACCGAGAGACATAGGAGCCCACGCCCATGGCAAACATGAAAAAGCCAATGGTGAGCGAAAACTGGTAGACGGAATTGCCGAGCAAGTAGCTTGAGACCGTTCCGATGATCAGTTCATAGACGATGCCGCAAAGCGCCACGACCAGAATTGAGGCCAGCAGGATCACCGCTTGGCGCTGGGGCAGATCTTTGTAGCTTGGTTGGGATGTTGGGTTTGGCACGGGTGTTTCCCTTAGGGGGCTAATCGGAAAGTGTAATGCAAAAAGGCCCGGTGCGGGATGCGCAACCGGGCCCTTTTGGGATGGCGAAAGCGCTTATTTGCCCGAACGTGGGCCGCCTGTGCGCGCGCGTGTTGGCGAGCGGTAGGAGCTGCGCGGGGTAACGGTGCGATTGTTGAAGCTTGCAGCGCTAACGCCGGCGCCGCGTTGGCGACCGATCATATTGCCAAGCAACATACCTGTGAGGATGCCCGATCCTGAAAAGCGCAGGCCCGACGAATTGCCAGCAATATCCGTGGCGATCAGGCGGCCATTGGCTTCATCGATTTCAACGGTGAAAACTTTGCCTTCGCCAGCGTCTTGAATGCCATCTTCATTGGCATCAGCAAAGCCAAGGAAGGTCGCGTCAGACTGAACATTCATGCCAAGCGGTTTTGAATACACGGGCGGATCAGTGTTTAGAACTTGTGTCAGAAAGCCGCTGAATTCTTCCATATTGGCGTCTGTTACTTCGGCAACTTCATTGCTGCTCAGATGGGTCTGATAGGTGTTAAGCGCATATTCTGTGCGATCCAAAATCGCGCCCAGATCGGCCTGTGGCTCAGATTTGGCGCCAAATAACGCACCATATGCAATAAAACCGATGACGCCGATAATCGCGATGCCTTTAAACTTTCCGAACATTCAATAAATCCTTTTCACATTGGGTGTTACCCAGAGTTAATCGTTTCCTAAAGAACACATCCACCAGTCCTGATGCAATCCCAAACTGTAGTAGTCCGTAAGCGCGCCGCAGCGCTTGAACTGGCTGGCTTCGAGCGCTTCGGCGTTGGCTGCTGAGAGATCGCTTGGAATGGCCAAAACGGCCATGCGCGCCTCAAGGGATTTGGCTTTCTCAATGGCAAAGTCGATCCCGATTAGGCCAACGGGCGCCTCTTCCCAATTGAACCCAATGACGCTGTCGGTTTCTGGCTCGGGCCCCGATCCGACAATAGATACCCCAGAGTTTTCATTGGCAGGCAAAGGCGCGCCGCTTTCAAATTCTGGGTTGTCGAGCCCGTAGATAATTTTGGCTTCGTTCGGGGCGTGATAGTTCGGGATTTTCATCTCAACCACGGCGCCGAAATCATCATACATCTTATGGGCGGCGGCGTAGATCGGCTTGCCAAATTCGGCGTAATCGCTTGTTGCGATAAAGATTTTGCGGATGCCTTTCTCGTTCAGCATGCCGAGCAGATCGTTCAGCATTTGCCCTCCAAGCCCTTTGCCCGCGCAATCTTCGCGCAGATATGTCCAGGAAAGCCAAGCCACATCGGGCACTTGTTCGTCAAAGCTATAGCCGGTGAGCCCAAGGACTTCGCTGCCCTCAAGCAGAACAAACATGCCGTTCACGCCGCCGCTGAGAAACTCGTCCTCGGCCTCGGTTGCATCGTCTTCATCGGTCTCGTTGATGATCGCGATGGCTTTGGAAATATGGGCCCGTTGCATCGGTTTCAGGGTCGGGACCTTGGGGCCGAAAAGAGAACCAAACATGGCGCTGCCTCCTCCTATGAGGGTTGAAATGATATGCGGATAGATGGCGATGCTTTGTGATCTGAACTGTGCTTCAAGCGCAAGAGCGCCCGCCACAATCAGGCATAGCATCGCCCATTTGCGTCGCTCTGATCCGTTGAACACGGCAAAGGCAATCAACCCATATGCGGGGCCTGAAATGCCAACAAAGCGCGGATCAATGAGGAAGAATTGCGCCGTGCTGCCAATGAGAATGCAGGCCAGCACCAGCTGGAAAGTGCGCGTTGCACCAAGCGTGCGTTCGGCCAGCCGCCCGCCAACAATAAGCATCGCACAGTTGCCCAAAAGATGCGCCGCACTGCCGTGTTGAAAGACATTCAAAAAGGCCTTCCAAAGCGGCACGGGCGCGAGCGAAACAGTCGCCGGACCGCGCAGCAGAAACACAAGGATGCACAGGGCCACCAGCGCATAAGTGACGCGTGCCGCGCGCAGCTCTGTCATGGGCTAGCGCGCGAAATCGGCTGGCACTTTGGCCGCCGCAATCCCAAGCCCCTCGCCGCGCTTCAAGACCTGAACGGTTTCGCGCGTCGGTTTGAAAAAGCCGCGCAAGGCCTCCAAACTTAGTAGCGGATCGACATCGCCACACATAAAAATATCGATCGCCGCGTAATCATATTCTGGCCACGTATGGATCGAAATATGGGATTCCGCCAAAAGCGCAACGCCGGTAAAGCCCACATGATCGCCAAAATTATGCAGTTTGATATCAAGCACAATCGCGCTTGCCGCCTGTGCGGCCGCGCGCAAAATCGGCTCGGCGGGCGCGGCATCAAGCAAATTTGAAGCGCCGTAAAACTCGGCAATCACATGCTGGCCAAGCGCTGCTGGTGTCGGATTTTGATGGCTGAGCACGTTCATTGCTTCTCCGGCGGTAATACTGGCTTACCCGCCAAACCATCGTAAAACGGCCCGAATTGCAATGCGTTAATGGGGGGCTTGCGCCGATACCTTCAGACCAGCGTGAAACTGTCCTTACAATTTCGCGCGGTCAAATTTCACGTCGAAAAATGGGACGGCCCTTGGAGACTTCATCCGCTCTCGCCGCCAATGACCTTGCGCATCCGATTTAGTGCCGGTCGAGCGAGAAATTCATGCACCAAAACAATCCGATCTGTTCAAATACTCAAACCTGACCAGCAAGCGCTGACATCAAACAATTCGCATGGCGCGTGAAAATGAATTTACCTTGCCCGCAAATCTCGCTTCCTAATACCTGCGCTTGGCGGATCGCCCCGCGTTTGCGGCGGCGCTTGCGCGACTATCGCTTTTATGACCACTTCAGCCAGGCACATCGCCACAAAGCGACAAATGAAAACGGTTATCTCCGCCCTCAAGATTGGTATATTCACGCCTGCGTAGCGCGCGCCATTGGCGCTGCGGATGGCTTAAATCTGGCCTCGGTTTGGCGCCCCTGCCCCGACAGATGAGATTACCTCAAGCACGTTGATCTCGGGCATAAGGGGCATACTTTATGTGCCGCCGGGGGGATATTCTCAGGCGACATTGGCGTCGCAGTGCAGATCGAAAATGCATCAAAATCTTGTGGCGCTCAGCTCTGGGCGCATTGCATAGCTGGCAAATAAATTGGGTACAGGCGTACTAAATCCTTGAATTCACCCCAAAAAACACCCACTAAGATAGCGTATCATTTAAAATCTGTATTTGTGAGTTTCATTGAATGCCTTGAGCAACTCAAGGGCACCAAGGGCTGGGGAACTATGACAAATTTATTGGAAGGCGTTTGCGCCAAGAATTGCGCCATGCGCGGCGGTCGGATGACAAAATTCAAAGGTGTCGTTGCGAGTTTTGCGCCCGTTATTGGCATCGCTCTTTCAGTCAGTTTTGCAGGCTCTGCTTTTGCGCAATCAGTGTCGTGGGATGCGACCAGCGGCAATAGCGCAATAGATGGCGGTAGCGGCAATTGGGATGCGGCGACGCAGAACTGGACCACTGACGCAGGCGCAACCAACGAAGTTTGGACAGACGGCGCCGACGCTGTATTCGGCGGCAACGCGGGAAGCGTCACTTTGGTTGGTACTCAAAGTGCAGCCTCTTTGACCTTCGACACCGACGGTTATGATATCTCTGGCGGCACGTTGAGCTATTCCAACGGCGGGTCGGGGATCACCGTTCATAGCGGCACCGCGACGATCGCGAGCGATATTTCCGCTTCAGCGGGTTTGGTGAAATCTGGCTCCGGCACTTTGGTGTTATCGGGCGCCAACACCTTTACTGGATCGTTGGATGTTCAGAATGGCAGCCTTGTTGTTGGCAATGCTGCCGCTTTGGGAAGTATGAATATTGTTGTGGTGCAGAATGTCAATAACCCCGTTCACCTTGATCTTGGCGGCTATACATTTTCCGCAGATCAGCTGATTTTAAACGGAACTTCCAGCACAAGCTTAAGCAATGGTACGATAAATGTATCTGTTCTTGCCCAGCTGGGAAACGGGACATTCTCTGCGGTTCTTGGTGGCACGTCTGAGGTATCTCGACCAGGTACCGGCGGAACAGCAACATTGACGGCTGTGAATACCTACACCGGCCCAACCCTCGTTTTGGGCAGCACCCTAGCCATTGCCTCAACGGGCAGTATTCTAAATACCTCCGCGATCACCATCAGCGGCGGCACATTGTCTGTTGATGGCAAGGACGGCAACGCAATCAGCGACACGCAAACCATCAACAACAGCGGAACCTTTCGCCTTGTTGGAAGCGACGAGACGATCGGGGCCATTTACGGCTCTGGCAACATCAGCCTTGGTAGCCAAACGCTTACGACCGGAAATGCGGTTGACGCCGAGATATCGGGCGTTGTCTCTGGCACGGGGGATTTGAATTATCAGGGCTCTGCCATTCTGACTTTGTCGGGGGCAAATACGCTGACGGGCGATATCGAAAACACTGGCGGCGGGACTGTCGTCTTGAGCGGAAGCACCGCAGGCAATGTGGTAAACACCTCGGGAACGTTCAACAACGCGGGCGCTATATCGGGCAATGTGACCAACACATCCGGCACTTTCAATGCAAACACTGGCGGCACCTATGGCGGCAATATCGACAATGAAGCCCAGTTCAACATCGCCACGACAAGTTTTGATCTCAACGGTGTTTTTACCAATAACGGCGCAGTGACCAATACCTCCGGTGATCGGGTTGCCTTGGTTGTTGGAACAGGGGCGAATTTCATCAACAACGGAACCATTGATGGCGGTTCTGGCGCGTCCCATATCGCTATTGTGGGTGATGAATTTACCCTTGCTGCCGGCAATCGCCTTACAGGAAATTACTCGATCGATGTCGAGACTGTGACGTCTTATGTGCAGTTCGATCTTTCAGGCACAACCGACTTTCACTTCAACAATCATGCAACGGCAGACATCCTTGGGGCGATGGATTTCAGTGGCCGGAATTTGACCAATACCAGCATTGTGAATGTCTCAGGCGGAGATTTCGTCGGTATCGGCGTGATCGATAATTCGGGGACAATTGCCATCGGTGGCGGCGCCGGACTGGCGCGCAGTCTTGAAGCAAACACCATCACCAATAGCGGGACGATCAACGTCAATGATGGCTCTACGCTCAAAGGGATTGGCAATACCTCCAACAATAGCGGCACGATCAATGTTGCTGGCGGCGGCACGTTGATCGAGACAACCGGGGATTTCAACAATCTCTCCGGTGGTGCGGTCAATTTCAACGACGCAGGTGCCAAGACTTTTGACGCCCAAGCCGGGGTCATAACCAACGCGGGTGATCTGAATTTCAACGCAGGGACAACGACCGTAAATTCCCTCGGCGGCGCCATTCAGAACAACGCAGGCGGGACGATCGCAATCGCGGCGGCCGCGACCATGGATGCCAGCGGCGACACAATTCAAAACGCCGGGTCGATCACTATGGCCAGCGCGACAAGTGCGCTCAGCGTTGGCACTCTAACCAATAACACCTCTGGCGTGGTGAACGCGCAAGGCACGCTAACAGGCGCTGTGATCAACCAAGGCAGCGGCGACTTCAATGCCGTGGCAGGCCTTTCTGGCATCACAAGTTTCACCAACTCCGGCACCGCCTCCTTGGAGGTGCAATCGGGAACCAGCGCAATTGGCAGCCTGAACAATACCTCTGGCGGGACCGGCACAGGGCTTGCGACAGCCGGCGTGCGCGTCGCTGCTGCGGGCGTTGTTAGTACCGGCACCGCAACCAACAGCGGCACAGGAACAATCAACAACGCCGGTACATTCGGGGCCACCACCATCACCAACGGTGACGGCACCAATGCTGCAACACTGACCAACACAGGTACGCTCACAGCCAGCAGCGGGATTTCAAACGCAGCTGGCGCAAACCTGATCAGCAATGGCGCAACGATCAACGGCAATGTCGCGAATTCCGGTGCGGCTTCTCTTTCGGGCGCGCTTGCGGGCACCTTGTCGAATAATGGTGCGGGCACAGTCGTGACTTTGGGCAACCTCACCAGCATCACAACGCTGACACAAAACAGCAGCGGTCTGGTAACCGTCGCTGGCGGACACCGCCTTGAAGCAGGCACCATTGCAAATACAGCCGGATCCGCAGGAATTGCGATCGCTGCCAATGCAACGCTGGCCGGAACGGGCAATACGCTCAACAACGCCGCGACGATCAGCGTCGCCTCTGGCGGAACGCTAACGGACGTTGGCGCGATCAACAACTTAAGCACCGGCATAATCGATTTTGCCCTTAATGGCGTGCTTTCGGCCGATACTGATATTGCTGGCGATGAAGGGATCACCAACGCGGGCATCATCAATATCAATGGCGGCACCACAGCCATATCGCTTGGCGGCGCGGGAATTTTTGCAAACAGCAATCTGCTGAATATGGCCGCAGGGACATCTTTGAACGTCACAGGCGATTTGACCAATACCGGGACGCTAAACGCCCAAAACGGCGCGACAAACAATACGATAGCGCTCAATGGCAATTACATTGGCGGCGGCAATCTCAACATCGATGTGGATTTCGGAGCGGACACCAGCGACGTTCTTGCAATCAACGGAGATATCACCAGCGCAACCACGACCGTCTCGGTTGCGGATGTCTCTACTGGCCCGGTCACCGGCAATGACATCATCGTTGCAAGTATCACCGGGACAGGCGCTGCGGATGCGTTTATCTTGGCAACGCCGCTGACCTTTGGCGCGCGCTCCTATGGCTTCTCTCAGTCTGGATCAAACTATGTCCTTGGCGCGACGGGCTATGTTGACGATGCCATCGGGATCGGCGCGCTTGCGCATAGCTTGCTACTGCAAAACGATCTACCAACCCTAAAGCAACGCGCTGGGGGTCAATCGTCCTTCTCATTTTCCCAAGGCAAACCCGCTGGTTGGTTCGTGATTGATGGCGGACCGTCGCGTTTTGCGCCCGCATCCTCGAGCACCGGATATAAGGGCAAGATGGACAGCATGAAGCTTCGCGGGGGTCTCAATTTTGACGTCCTCAATGCTGATGCTGGTCAACTTGTGGTTGGCGTGCACGGATCTTACGGCATCGCGCATTCCTTCCTGAAAACCAGCACGGGCAGCAGCACGATTAACACCAGCGGCTTCTCTTTGGGCCTTTCGGCAACTTGGCTTGCGACGTCGGGGTTTTATGTTGATGGGCAAGTGCAATACGCAACCTATGAGAACACGCTGGCGGCAAGCGGCCCTGCAAGTTCGACCAATGCCAATGGCCTCAAGGGCGCGCTGGAAATAGGGCGCAAGTTTGATGCGGTCGGCTCAGGCTGGACACTCACCCCGCGCGCGAACCTTAGATATTCCTCAGTGAAATTTGATGATTTCACCAGCGGAGGCGGGCTTACGGCCTCAATGCAACGCGCAACAAGCAAGCGCCTTGGCCTTGGGATCACAGCAGAACGCAACATGCGTTGGGCAGGGTCTGCGGGCCGGATGCAGGGCATGAAATTCTATGCGCTTGCGGATATTTACAAGGAATTTGACGGCGCGATGACGACAACAATCGCCGGATCGCCTGTGACTTCGCAGTTGAATGGCCTCTCGGCAGATATTGGCCTTGGACTTAGCCGGAGCTTTAATGATGGCCTTGGTTTGCTCTACATGGAAGTGTCGATGTCTGGCAGCCTGCAAGACCTTGCGAATGATAGAAGCCTCTCTGTCGGCTTGGGGGGGAAGTGGTCTTTCTGAGCCAAATTAGGGCCTGCTCACAAAGCGATTGATCGCTAGTATTGCGCGCGAAATCTGCGGCGCAATCCGCCGTCCTTGGCGGCCCAAAAGGCGCAAGGACGGCAAGCGCTTCCCCTGCTCGTCTCGGGGCCACGCGCCTTGTTGGCATAGGCTTGGAGCAGGCCTCAAGAGCAGGACTTGAGGCCACATCTCCCCCCGCCAACCATTGAGCAAAACTCCGCTCTTCTAGATCCAAGCGCCTTCATCGAAACCGTTTATTAACCTTTCTAGATGAATGATTTAGCACTTCGGATTGAGGATGCGTTTGGCCATTTTGCCAATCTGTTCGCAAATTTGTCTCGATCCGAAAACATGCGCCACCGGGCAGACCGCATAAAACGGAGAGCAGAGCCATGAACGCGAATGAAATTATCCGCCGCAACCATGTCACCGTAATGGGATCGGGAGAGCACACGCTTATGCTCGCGCACGGCTTTGGCTGTGATCAAACCATGTGGCGCTTTGTTGCAGGCCCGCTCTCGCGTCACTTTAGAGTCGTTCTGTTTGATTACGTCGGTGCAGGAAACTCGGACATCTCCGCCTATAGTCTTGAAAAATATAGCTCTCTTGATGGATATTCCGAAGACATCATCGATATCTGCCGCGCGCTCGAGGTGAAAAATATCACTTTTGTAGGCCATTCTGTCAGTTCTATGATCGGCCTCATCGCCTCGATCAAAGCCCCCGAGCATTTCGAAAACCAAGTGATGGTCTGCCCCTCGCCCTGTTTTTTAAACCTGCCGCCAAACTATCTTGGCGGATTTGACAAGGCCGACTTGGAAGAGCTCATCGGCCTCATGGATAAGAACTACATCGGCTGGGCCAATTATTTGGGGCCTCTGGTCATGGGGGCTGCGAACTCTTCTGAAATGATCAAAGAGCTGTCGGACAGTTTTTGCTCGACCGATCCTGTCATCTCCAAAGCCTTTGCCAAAACCACATTTTTCTCAGATTTGCGGCACCTGCTGCCCAAGGTCAAGCATCCGTCCTTGATCCTTCAAAGCACCAAAGACGCCTTGGCCGCGACATCAATTGGCGAGTTTATGCATGGGCAAATGCCTGGCTCGCAGTTGCAACTGATTGAAGCAGAAGGGCACTGTTTGCATATGACCCGTCCCGATCAGGTCAGCCAATCCATCATCGATTTTGCGCAAATGGCGATCGCTTGACCGCGGCGCCGAAGCTGGACGTCGATGATTTCCCTTGCGGGTGTATCCTTGTCGACTCCGCTCGGCGTATTATCTTTGCAAATCAGTATTTTACGGATGAATTCGATTGGGAAGTGGACAAGGTCGTCGGAAACGCGCTTGAAAGTATTATGACCCCGGGATCGCATTTGTTTTGCGAAAGCTACGTCTACCCGTTGCTTTTGGAGAAGGGCAAATGTGTTGAAATTCAATTGACCTTTCTGAGCCATGATGGGCTGCGCGTACCCGTCGTTGTCAATGCGGATATGCGGCCCGATGGCACCGTTGCTTGGGGCGTTTTTCGGGCTGAAAACCGAGACAAGCTCATTCAAGAGCTGGTGGATGTGCGCAGCAGTTTGGAAGAGCAAGCCCGACAGCTGCAAATCCTATCCTCAACGGACGAGCTCACCGGGCTGATGAACCGGCGGGCATTCAACCAAAAAGCCGAGCAATTGTTTGCCCGTGCTGAACAGATAAGTGCCCCAATTTCCCTTCTTCTGATGGATATCGACAACTTCAAAGTGATCAATGACACCCATGGCCATTGTATTGGCGATGAGGTTCTGCGCGAGGTTGGCCGCAGCTTGGCCGAGAACTGTCGCGCCGATGAAACAGTGGCGCGTTTTGGGGGCGAAGAGTTCGTTTGCATTTTGAACGAGGCTGATAGCGAAGCGGCCAAGGCCTGTGCCCAGCGCATTCATCACTGTTTAAGCGAAGCGATGCGCTTTGATTTTCCCGTCACACTTAGTATCGGCGTCGCCACCAATGATGCGCAGATCGGCCTCTCTTATCAAGAATTGCTCACCCGCGCGGATCACGCGATGTATGACGCCAAACGCGCCGGTAAAAATTGCACCGTGATCAGTGGGATGGAGCCCGACCCGATCAAAGGCGCCCATTTGCTAAAAGCAGTTTGAAACCTTTGAGCAATGCATTGAATGCTGCTCTTAAATCCCGCATTCGCTCGCTTGCGATGGCATAACGCTTTGCCCTTAGTCGCCCGCCTGTAAGGCCGCACTGCTTGATCACGCCCATACGACCATGCGCAAAAATCTGCGGGCCAAGCCAAATTGCTTCGCCCGCAGACCGTTATTCCTAAGGCAAAAGTCGGCCGCCATGCGGATTATCGATCACCATTTTCCAGCTGCCATCGGCTTGGCGGCGAAGCACAGCAATAGAGAGCCCTGATTGCCGAACCTCTTGGCCGTCGGGGGATTTCCCGGTCATATCCCAAGGCGCAATATGCATCGCGATATCCTCGCTGATGATAACCTCGTGACCGCGCGCATATTCAAACACCGGATTGAGCGAGGCCATGCCAGCAAACATCTGTTCTTGCACTGCCTTTTCGAAGATTGGTGAGCCGGGCTCAAAGACGATGGTCGCAGAATTTTCGTAGGTCGCCATAACGCTGGCGATGTCTTTGTTCTGGAACGCAGATGTCATGGTTTCGATTGTGGCGAGCACGTTTTGTTCGTCTTTGGTCATTGTTTTTCCTTCAGCGATTGAGAGTTGAGGCAGGGCCAGCGCAAGCGTCGTCAGCCATACAAATGTATGTTTCATTGTCGTTTCCTTGGTTTGGGTTGGGTCGCGGGTGGTGTTTACGCGTCAGGTGGTGAGACGAGTTCGAGAACCGCATGCGCAAAATCTTGCGGCGGTGTTAAAGGGCCTGTGGCACGTTGCAGCTTTGCCGCAACCAATTCGGCTTCAACCTTTTTGGCCGCGGCTTGCACATCCTTGATTGCGGGCGCGTCCAGAAAATCATGGCTTGGGAGGCTCTCGATACATCCGGATGCCATGGCCGCCGGAAGCCGCCTTTGGCAGGAGCACGCCGCGGTTGGATTGGCGAGGCCACAGCTGGCGGCGGTGAAATCCTTTACACTGGTGCGCGCCCGCGACAGACGCTTGCGAAAATTCGCCGGCGAAATATCCAAGATGCTTGCCGCCTCGCCATGCTCAAATTCGAATATTTCGCCCAAAACATATGCCGCACGGTGATCCCGATCTAAGCACAACAGCATCGCCATTGTGCATTTGATCCGCAGCTCGTTTAGCATCACGTGATCTTCGGGCGCGGCATGGGTTTCATCAGCCAAACCGTTCAGCAGATCATCGGCGAAAAGCTGAAACGAAAGCCCCGGATCGCGCGCGATGATCTTTTTGGCCGTGAGCAGATAGTTTGTCGCGACCCTATAAGTCCATGTTTCGAATTTGCTGTCGCCCTGAAAGGTCGAGAGTTTTGTCACAATCCGGATCAGGATTTCTTGGGTGGCGTCCTGCGCGGCTTGCGGATCGGCCAACATGCGCATCGCGAGATGATACACATTGCCTTGGACCGCACAGACAAGAGCCTCGAGGGCGCGCGCATCACCGGCCTTAGCAAAATCAATCAGGTCTGTTGAAACGTTACTCATCGCGCAGTGCCCTTTTGTGTTGTCATAAGGGTTAGACAACAGGTTGACCCCATGTGTGACAGAAAATTCAAAAAACTTTGTAAGTCTTGGCTTCATCAGGTTCATGGCGCGCTTTGTTTTGCTTGGTTGGGGCGGTTTCGCCGCGCCATTTACGCCGTTGCGCCCGCATTCGCATTTGGGATTGGATCCTCGCCTTATGTGATGGCCCAAGGCGGGGCGCGTTTGGTGCACAATTCAAACTTAACGCGCCCTGTGATCGTTTTGCTTTGCGCCGCGCCCTCCTCTTCACTAGGTATTGGCCCAAATCCAGACATGAAATTGATTGTGGCCTCTCAGATGAACTCTCTTTGCGCAGCAGCACTTCTATTCCTAGCGACCGTGTCGCCCCTTTCTGCGCAGGAGTTGCCGCCCCCCATAAACGACCAGTCCTTTGTTGCCGTGGATTTGCGCGAAGCGAAGCTGGGCCAGCTGCTCTTTTATGATCCGATCCTATCGGGGAATCGCAGCATTGCTTGCGCGACGTGCCATCACCCAAAACTTGGAACCTCAGACGGGGTTTCGCTTTCGCTTGGGGATGGGGGCCTTGGCATGGGGCGGGATCGCCACATTGATCCGAGCAACCCGCCCGAAGAGCGCATTCCGCGCAACGCCACGGGGCTTTTCAACCTCGGTGCAAAAGAATTTACGGTGCTGTTTCACGATGGCCGACTTGAGGCAGACGCAAGCCTGCCCAGCGGCATTCGAACGCCCATGGGTGGCGATATGATGGCGGGCTTTGCCTCCGTTTTATCGGCGCAATCCATGTTTCCAGTGCTGAGCCGCGATGAAATGGCTGGGTCGCATAAAGAAAACGACATCGCGCGCCTTGTGCGTCAGGGCATCATCACGGGCAAAGGCGGCGCTTGGGATAAGTTGGCGCGGCGCGTCGCTGACATTCCTGAATATGCCGATGGGTTTGTCGCACTTTATCCCCACGTTACGCACCGCGACGATATCGCCTTTACCGATATCTCAAACGCGATTGCGGCCTTTGTTTCTTATGAGTGGCGCTCTGATACGGCGCCGTTTGATGCGGTTTTGCGAGGTGAATTGACCTTAGACGCGCAGGCTCAATCTGGACTTGAGCTGTTCTATGGCAAGGGCGGCTGTGCGACCTGCCATGCGGGGGCGTTTCTGACGGATCACCAATTTCATGTCATGGCCGCGCCACAAATCGGGCCGGGAAAATCCGCCACATTCGAGGACCATCACAGAGACGACGGGCGCTTTCGCGTCACCGGCCACGAGGCGGATCGCTATGCGTTTCGCACGCCCTCATTGCGCAACGTCGCTTTGACGGCCCCTTATGGCCATGCAGGCGCACACCGGGATTTGGCGCGATTCGTGGCGGATCATAGCAATCCGGCGCAAAGCCTTGCGCGTTATGATCGCACGCAGGCGATTTTGCCCCAATTTGAGGGCGAAGACTTTGCGGTAATGGATGATCCGGCGCAGGTTTCAGCCATCGCCGCCGCCGTCACATCGCCCCCGGTCGATCTGAGCAAGGATGAGGTCGCCGCACTTGTCGCATTTTTGCACAGCCTCACCGATCCAATTAGCCTGACCGGGCGGTTGGGCTCGCCCGTCACTGTGCCAAGTGGGCTGCCTGTGCTGAGTGTCGATTAAGGCTTTGTCATCACTGCATTGCTGCCCGCCGCGACCACCGCGCTGGTGCTTGTGCCATCGGGCCAGATCACGCTGACTTGCGCTTTTGTGGCCTTTCCCAAACCAAAATGGCGCGCCAGCAGCTGGCCGCCGGCATGGCCTGCGCCGATGGTCTGCTGCACCGATTGTGCTTGGTCTGGCGTTGAGACAGATATCACCGCGCCGATTGCATCGCGATTGCCGCCAGATTGCTGAAGCGCGACCGTGATCCAATGGCCGGTTTCGGGCGTGATATTGCGGTAAAGCTCAAGCGGCGCGCGCCGGTTTGAGACGATCAAATCCAGCCGTCCATCGCGATCAAAATCAACCAAGGCCGCCCCGCGCGAGCGATCCGTTGAAGCAACACCCGCATCTGCCGCCGCTTCATAAAAGGTGCCGTCGCTGCGCTGCATCAACAGATTGTTGGGGTCATCCATCGCCATTCCCGGCATCTGATCGACGTTGCCTTTGGCGATAAACAGATCGGCCCGCCCATCGTTATCGACATCGCCAAATTCCGCGTGCCACCCCGTCGAGGGGCGCCCATCGTCGCCGATATGGGGGCGCTGCGCATAGGTCCCAAGCGCGTATTTCGCCGCGATATAGCCGCCGCCCGGAACGGCAAATTGCAACAGTTGATCGCCCATCGAGGTCAGCATGACATCATCAAGCGCATCGCCATTGAGATCGCGGCTGGCGATCCCCATGCCCCAAAGTGAGATATTGTCCCAGCCATCCGCTGCGCCCAAAAAGCGCCGCTCGCCGATATCCCACATCTGCTCAAACCCGCCTTTTACGTAATAATGCCGGTCATTGGAGAGGCGCAAAGTCGGGCGACCGCGCGCATCATTTGCGGCCAGAATGGAAAGCGGGCAAAAGCCAGGTTGCAAGGTCTCGGCCACATAGCCTTCCTTTGCAGGGCGCAAAATCGCATTGGTATCGCAGGCCTCAAACGGGCCGTCGGGATCATCGCGATCGACGTAATTGCCAATGGCCAAGGTCGGGCGCTCATCGCCTTGCTCCCACCAAGCGGTGAACGCAGAGCTCCAGCCATCATCGGACGGGATCCCCATTTTGTGGGTTGCGACCTCAAAAGCGCAATCGCCCAAGCCGCGCAAAACTTGGTTCTGACCGACCCGCAAAACGAACAGGTCCATCACGCCATCGCCATCCATATCAATCGGATAGGCGCCCGTGACGCCGCGCATTTCAGGCAGGTCAAGCGCGCTAAAGGCAAAACCCCCGTCGTTGCGAATCAAAGCGGCGGGGTTTTCGCCGCCGGCAGCAAAAATATCGGGCAAGGCATCGCGATTGCAATCAAAGACCGCAACTCCGCCGCCGACAAAATGCTCCCAACCGCCATCATAAACGTGGGTGGGCAGCGCGCTTGAGTGATCCTCAAACAGAGGCTCTGCTTGGGCCGGAATTGCAAGGAGGCAAAGGAATAGGGCAACAGTTTTCACGATGTTTGAACCTCAAACCCGCCGACCATACGATCCGTCAGCGCAGAAAGCCCCGCCGCCGTCGCGCCGCGCGCCCAGATCAGATCGTCCCATGGATGAATTTGGATCTCACAAGGCTGGCGTCCGTTCGACAGGGTTAGTTTTTGCATTTCTGCCAAAACCTCATCGGCATAAAGATAATGGCATTGCACCCGCTCGCCCGAAAGAATGATCAGCGGCGGATCAAACAGCTGCACCACATTTGACAGCCCAACCGAGAGGTAGCGCCCGGCGCGCCGGAAAATTGTCTGTGCGGCGGTATGCCCGCCCTGCGCTTGCTCAAACAGCAAATCCAAAAGCTCCTTTGGGCTGCGGGCATCTGCGCGGCCAACATCCAATGCTGTCTCGGCCTCGCGCGTCAGGGCGTAATCCCCCAAATAGGCCTCAAGGCAGCCGCGCTGACCACAGCGGCACAAGGCCCCGTCCAGCTGAACCTTGGTATGACCAAGCTCAAGCCCCATGCCATGGGTGCCGCGATATAGCCCGTTGTTAACGACCAGCCCCATCCCGACGCCAGTCTCAATTGTAACAACGGCAAAGTCGGTTTTATCGCGCCCTGCCCCAAACCAAAGCTCCGACAGGGTAAGCATATTTGTGTCATTGTCGACAAACAGCGGCGCGTTAAACCGCGCTTCGAAATCGGCGTGAAGATCGACGTTTGTATCCTTAAGCAAAGAACACCACCGGATCGTCCCGCTGTCTTGATCCACAATTCCGGGAAGACCAATCCCAACGGCCTTGATATCTTTGGCGGACATCCCGACCTTCTGGATCAGCTTTTCAATCAGCTCTGCGACCTCATCCAGCATCTGCGCCGAACTGCGGCGGGTTGCGGATGTTGGTAGGGTCGTGGAGGCGACGATATCCCCGGCAAAATCGCATAGAACGGCCGAGTGTTTGTTAAACGACAGCTTGATCCCGATAACATAAGCCGCTTCTGGCACGACTTCGAGCGAGACGCGCGGGCGGCCCCGCCCCAGCTCGCGCTCAGGTTCATCGACCTCTCGCAAGATGCCGGCCGCGATAAGATCGGCGGTTTGGGTCGTCGCGCTACCTGCGCTGATTTGCAAGGATCGGGTGATTTCAGCGCGCGCCGTGCGCCCGAGGGCGCGGACATGTTGGAATATTTGTTGCCGTAACGGCACTGAACTGGGCCTGTTTCGGTGCAGAAGAGGGCCGCAACCTTTTGATATTGCGTCATTTTCATTATAATTTAGCACCTAAACATATTCTCCCCTTAGGCAGCGCAATTCATCAATTTTGGCACTGTCAATTGCCATAATGAGGCGCTTTGACAAACTTTTCTACCAAAATGTGAATTATTTATTTTGCAAATCGAATTTAATAAGTGCACTCTATGGAGCGAGTCAGATGACTCGCCCCCTGATGCAAAAGGGGAGCTTTCTATGGGAGGACTACAATGAACAAGTATATCATCGCAGCCGCTATCGCGGTTTCCGGATTTGGCACTGCATCCTTTGCAGACAGTCACGGCATCACTGTCGGCGTGAGCTGGTCGAATTTTCAAGAAGAGCGCTGGAAAACAGACGAAGCCGCGATCCGCGCAGCCCTCGAAGCCGCCGGCGCATCTTATGTTTCCGCCGATGCGCAATCTTCATCCGCAAAGCAGCTTTCTGACGTTGAAAGCCTGATTGCACAGGGCGTTGACTCGATCATCATCCTTGCGCAAGACAGCGCCGCCATTGGGCCAGCAGTTGATGCAGCAGACGCCGAAGGCATTCCTGTTGTGGCTTATGACCGCCTCATCGAGGACAGCCGCGCCTTCTATCTGACATTCGACAACGTTGAAGTTGGCCGCATGCAGGCGCGCGCTGTTTTGGCTGCTCAGCCAAATGGCAACTACGTCATGATCAAAGGCTCGCCAACCGATCCAAACGCAGACTTCCTGCGCGGCGGCCAGCAAGAGATCATCCAAGCGGCTGTTGACAGCGGCGCGATCAAAATCGTTGACGAAGCCTATACCGACGGCTGGCTTCCTGCGAACGCACAGCGCAACATGGAGCAAATCCTGACGGCCAACGACAACAAAGTTGATGCGGTTGTGGCCTCTAACGATGGCACCGCAGGCGGTGTTGTTGCGGCCCTTACAGCACAAGGCATGGAAGGTATTCCAGTGTCTGGTCAGGACGGCGATCATGCTGCTTTGAACCGTGTTGCACTTGGTACGCAGACTGTTTCGGTCTGGAAAGACGCGCGCGATCTTGGTCGTGTTGCTGGCGAAGTTGCTGTTGCTTTGGCAGCTGGCGACAAGGCTATGGTTGAGGGTTCCGCTAAGTGGACATCCCCTGCCGGCACCGAGCTAAACTCGCTGTTTCTTGCACCAGTTGCGATCACTGCGGACAACCTGAGCGTCGTTACAGACGCTGGCTGGATCACCGTCGAGGCCCTGTGCCAAGGCGTCACAAACGGCCCAGCACCTTGTAACTAAGTCGTGTGATTGGGTGGATCCTTTGATCCGCTTCAATTGACAACGGGTCTCGCCGAAAGGCGGGGCCCACGCACACTCCCCCTATATGACATGAGCGCTTCTCCGGCTATGCTGGCGCTGTTCGCCTGTCTGATTTTTGCACGTTTTTGATGGAGGCAGACCATGTCTGACCAAAGCCCCGCCAGATCACAGCCCAAACGTAATGTCGTGCAAGCGCTGCAAGTTGACATGCGCCTTCTGGGCATGATCGGTGCTTTCTTAACGGTTTGCGTCGTTTTCAATATTCTCACAGACGGGCGATTTTTGACCCCGCGCAACATTTTCAACCTCACGATTCAGACGGTCTCGGTGGCGATCATGGCCACGGGCATGGTTTTCGTGATTGTGACCCGCCATATTGATCTGTCAGTTGGCGCGCTTCTGGCGACCTGTACGGCCGTAATGGCGATGACCCAAACCCAGTGGTTGCCGCAGATTTTTGGGCTCGAGTTGGGCCATCCGCTTATCCCTTGGATCACCATCGCGGTTGGTCTTTTGACCGGCGCTGTGATCGGTGCGGCCCAAGGCTGGCTCGTTGGCTATCAGGCCATTCCGGCCTTTATCGTAACACTTGGCGGCTTGCTGATTTGGCGCAACGTTGGCTGGTGGCTGACCGATGGCGCAACGATCGGTCCGCTTGATCAAACCTATGTTTTGTTTGGCGGCATCGGCGGCACGCTTGGCGTCTTTTGGAGCTGGGTTGTTGGATTGGCGGCGACGGCAGCATCATTGGCGGCGATCTGGTCGGCGCGGCGCACGAAGAAAGCGCATGGGTTTACGGTCAAGCCACTTTGGGCCGAGGCCTTTGTCATGTCGATCATCGCGGCGGCAATCCTTGGGTTCATCGCCATTCTCAATGCCTACACAGTGCCCGAGCGGGTTATTGCGCGCGATCCATCGCTGTTTGGCTGCGAGGTCGCTGAGGGCTGCGTTGCCGCTTACGGCCTGCCCTATTCGGTTCTGTTGCTGATCGTTGTGGCCATCGTGATGACGGTAATTGCGCTTAGAACACGGCTTGGACGCTATATCTTTGCAACCGGTGGCAATCCGGATGCGGCCGCGCTTTCGGGCATCAACACGCGGCTTTTGACGGTGAAGATTTTTGCGATGGTTGGGGTGCTCTCGGCGCTTGCGGGCGTCGTCGGCTCGGCCCGCCTTGGCTATCACACCAATGATATCGGGACCTTGGACGAGCTTCGCGTTATCGCCGCAGCCGTGATTGGCGGCACAGCCCTTTCCGGCGGTATCGGGACAATTTACGGCGCCATTATCGGGGCCCTAATCATGCAGTCTCTTCAATCGGGCATGGCTATGGTTGGCGTTGATGCGCCCTATCAAAACATCGTTGTTGGCGCGGTTCTTGTCCTCGCTGTCTGGATCGACATTCAATATCGTAAGCGCGTGGGAGCAAAAGGATGAGCACTCCATTAGTAGAAATGAAGAACGTTTCCATCGCGTTTGGCGGCGTACATGCGGTTGATGATGTGAGCATTGAGCTGCACGCAGGCGAAGTCGTCGGCCTTTTGGGCCACAACGGCGCGGGCAAATCGACCCTGATCAAGATGCTCTCGGGCGCCTATAAAATGGACAGCGGTGAGATCTGGATTGAGGGCAAACGCGCCACAATCAATTCGCCCGCCGACAGCCGCGATTACAACATCGAAACGATCTATCAGACGCTGGCTTTGGCCGATAATCTTGATGCGGCGTCCAATCTGTTTTTGGGCCGCGAGCTGACGACCAAGTTTGGCTTTGTCGATGATGGGCGCATGGAAGCTGAGACGCGCAAAATCATGGCCCGTCTCAACCCCAATTTCCAAAAGCTCAAAGAGCCGGTCTCTGCCCTTTCAGGCGGTCAGCGGCAATCCGTTGCCATCGCGCGCGCGGTTTATTTCAACGCCAAAATTCTGATCATGGATGAGCCGACAGCCGCGCTTGGCGTGCATGAAACGGCGATGGTGGCCGAGCTGATTGGCGAGCTGAAAAAGCAAGGCCTTGGGATCTTTTTGATCAGCCATGATACGCGCGAAATGATGGAGCTTTGCGATCGCGTCTCGGTGATGAAAAACGGCAAAATGATCGGCAATGAACGCGTTGAGGACGTCACAGAAGACGACATCCTCTCGATGATCATTCTGGGCAAAAATCCGAAGGCCGCAGCATGAGTTTCATTGGGCTTGATCTTGGAACCTCGTCCCTAAAGGCGATTTTGGTTGATGAAAATCAAACGGTTCTGGCCGAACACGCTGTTCCTTTGACCGTTGAACGCGCCCATGAAGGCTGGTCCGAACAGGATCCAAGCCAGTGGTTTGAAGCGACCAAAACCGCCATCAAAGCGCTTGGGCAAAAGGCGGATATTTCCGGCGTTTTGGGGCTTGGCATGTCGGGCCATATGCACGGCGCGACCCTGCTTGATGCTGCGGACAATGTGTTGCGGCCTTGTATCCTGTGGAACGATACCCGCTCTGCAAAAGAGGCCGCACAGCTCGATGCTGATCCGCAATTTCGCGCGCTCACCGGTAATATCGTTTTTCCGGGCTTCACCGCGCCCAAAGTCGTTTGGGTCAAGAATAACGAGCCGGAAATCTATGCCAAAATCGCCAAGGTTTTGCTGCCCAAAGACTATCTGCGTTTGATGCTCACTGGCGAATATGTCGCTGAAATGTCGGATGCTGCCGGGACAAGCTGGCTTGATGTGGCCAAGCGCGACTGGTCGGATGATCTTCTGGCCGCGACAGGCCTTGATCGCAGCCACATGCCGCGCTTGGTTGAAGGCTCAAGCCCCTCGGGCACCATTCGGGATGCGCTTGCCGATGAGTTGGGCCTGCCCAAAGGGATCATCGTTGCGGGCGGCGGCGGGGACAATGCCGCAAGCGCCATCGGCGCGGGCGTTGTGAACAAGGGCGATGCGTTTTTGTCGCTCGGGACATCGGGCGTTTTGTTTGCCGCCTCGGATGCTTATCAGCCCGATGCCGCCAGCGCGGTTCATACGTTTTGCCACGCGTTGCCGAATACTTGGCACCAAATGGGCGTTATCCTTGCGGCCACGGATGCGCTGCAATGGCTGGGCAAACTTACCGGCAAAAGCCCTGCCGATCTGACCAGCGATCTTGGCGATCTGCGCGCGCCAACCCGCACGCTTTTCCTGCCCTACCTTGGCGGCGAGCGCACACCGCATAATAACGCCACCATTCGCGGGCAGTTCCTGCACCTTGATAACAGCACGGATGCCAAACAGGCGACGCGCGCTGTGCTTGAAGGCGTGGCCTTTGCCTTTGCTGATTGTCAGGATGCGCTGCGCTCAACCGGGACCGAAATCTCAAGCGCCCTTGCCATCGGCGGCGGGGCCAAATCCGAATACTGGCTGCGCGTGCTCGCCAGCACTTTGGGCATCCCGCTTATGGTGCCAAAAGACGGCGATTTTGGCGCGGCTCTTGGCGCGGCCCGCCTTGCCATGATGGCCGCAACCGGCGCCGGCGTTGAGATCGCGACCATGCCGCCCATTCTCAAAACCATCGCGCCCTATCCCGCGCTTGAACCTGCATTTACCGAAGCTCATAGCCGCTATCGCGCCGCTTATTCCGTACTAAAGGACATCTGACATGACTGACTTTTTCAAAGGCATCCCTGCAATCAAATATGAGGGGCCAGAGAGCGACAATGAGTTTGCTTTCCGCCACTACAATCCTGATGAAATCGTCATGGGCAAGCCGATGAAGGATCATCTTCGCTTTGCTGCGGCCTATTGGCATTCCTTCGCCTGGCCCGGCGATGATCCCTTTGGCGGCCAGACATTTGATCGCCCTTGGTTTGGCGACACATTGCAGCTTGCTAAGCTCAAAGCCGATGTTGCTTTTGAGATGTTTCAGATTTTGGACGTGCCGTATTTTTGCTTTCACGATGCCGATGTGCGCCCCGAAGGCGCGACATTTGCCGAGACAACAGCCAACCTAGAGGCCATCGTCGATTACTTCGCGCAGAAGATGGATGAAACCGGCGTTAAGCTGCTTTGGGGCACGGCGAACCTATTCTCGCACCGCCGCTTTATGTCGGGTGCCGCGACCAACCCTGACCCTGATATCTTTGCCTATTCCGCCGCGACGATCAAAACCTGCATGGACGCGACGATCAAACTTGGCGGCGAAAACTATGTTCTTTGGGGCGGGCGCGAGGGCTATGAAACCCTGCTCAATACAGACATGGGCCGCGAGCGCAAACAAGCGGGCCGGATGCTGCAAATGGTCGTCGATTACAAGCATAAGATGGGCTTCAAAGGCGCGATCCTGATCGAGCCCAAGCCGCAAGAGCCGACCAAGCACCAGTATGATTTCGACGTGGCGACGGTTTATGGCTTTCTGAAAGACTTCGGTCTTGAGGGCGAAGTGCAGGTCAATGTCGAGCAAGGCCATGCTATTTTGGCGGGCCATTCGTTTGAGCATGAACTGGCCCTAGCGCGCGAATTGGGGATTTTCGGCTCGATCGATATGAACCGCAACGATTACCAATCGGGCTGGGATACAGATCAGTTTCCAAACAACGTTCCGGAAATGGCGCTGGCCTATTATGAGGTGCTGTGCGCGGGCGGCTTTAAGACGGGCGGGACGAATTTCGATGCCAAACTGCGCCGCCAATCGCTTGATGCCGAGGATCTGATCCTTGCGCATGTGGGCGGGATGGATGCTTGCGCGGCGGGTTTGAAATCCGCGGCTGCCATGCTTGAAGACGGCAAGCTAGAGGCCGCACGTGATGCGCGTTATGCGGGCTGGGAAAGCGCTGAGGGGGCGGCGCTCATGAGCGGCGATTTGAGTACAATTCATGATCGCGTTGTCGCGCAAAACCTTAACCCCGAGCCAAAATCCGGGCGCCAAGAACGCCTCGAAAATCTGGTAAACAAATACGTCTAAGGATTGGACCACCGCAAATAGGCCTGTGATTGCGTTTCATTGCGATCACAGGCCGGAGCAAAAAAGGAAGAAGGAAATGGCGTCGCAGACACTGTTGAAATCCGAGTTTTTGGTTAAAGACCAAGCGCAGTTGAGAAGCCTATTTGCGCCGACCCATCCCATCGCTCTTGAGAAATGTTTGGATCACCTCGACAGGCATGCGGCGGATTTTATCGCCCGCTCCCCCTTCCTATGTATCGGGACGCAATCTCCTGATGGGCTTGGCGATGTTAGCCCGCGCGGCGATCCCTGCGGCTTTGTGAAAATTCTCGACGATAAAACCCTGCTGATCCCCGATCGGCCCGGCAATAATCGCCTTGATACACAGACCAATATTTTGGCCAATCCAGCCGTTGGTTTGTTATTCATGATCCCCGGTTTCGACGACACCCTGCGCGTAAACGGGACTGCGCAGATCACCCTCGACCCAGATTTGCTCTCTTTGATGACGGTGCAGGATCGCACCCCCTCTGTGGCAATTGTCGTCACCATCAAAGAGGTGTTTCTACACTGCGCCAAAGCGTTCCGGCGCTCAAAGCTTTGGGATCCCGAGCAGCTTCAGGATCGCCGCGAAATGCCGTCCTTGGTCAAAATAATTCTGGATCAAACCACCGGCGCGCCCGAAGACCCTAAAGAGCAGGCGCGGATCGACGCGGATCTCGAGGACGAATATAAAAAGACGATGTATTAGGTTACGGGCTCTTTTGGGCGGACAGGGCATTATGTCCGGCGCGTACACGCCAGCCCTTGGGAGCAAGCGCCTCATTGACGTGCCGCGCGAATGCTTTAGCGCTTCCCCATATCTATAGCTGGAACAATCGCCAAACCTATCGCATAACTTGGTCGAAGAAGGCGTCAGCCAACCTATCGGCCTCGCGGCGATCATTTCCCTGATGCGCAAGTATATTCTGGAGCAACGGCAATCATTTGAGCAGTGATGATCAAGAAAACGGGCGGCTCTTGAAAAAGGGGGCTGCCGGGTTGCGCGTTGATTTTGTCAAAGGCGCTGTGGCGCACCGATTGAAGTTTGGCGGCGGGCGCGGCCAAGACCTCGCTAAAGCTATGGGGCTGCGCGCCGGCAAAACCCCATTGATTGTTGACGCGACCGCTGGATTGGGGCGCGACTCGTTTCTTTTGGCATCGCTTGGTGCGCAGGTCACGATGATCGAGAGATCAAAGACAATGCATGACTTGCTGGCTCAGGGCATGGCCCGTGCGAAAGAGGAAGGCGGCATCTTTCGCGAAATAATCGGGCGTATGACGCTCATGCACGGAGATGCAAAAGACCTCCTCCCCGAGCTTTCATGCGAAGCGATTTTGATCGATCCAATGCATCCCCCGCGCAAAAACTCAGCGCTGGTAAAGCTCGATCTGCGTCAGGTTCGAGAGATCGTAGGCACCGACGATGATGCCGCTGATCTGATGCGCGTTGCGCTCAAACATGCGCGCAATCGTGTGGTTCTAAAGTGGCCCGCGAAGGCGGACCCAATGGAAGGCATTCGCGCCTGCTCGCACCAGATCATGGGTAAATCGACCCGCTATGATGTGTTCATGACAGGTTAGGATGGGCCTGCGGTGACAGCTTAATGCTTCACCGCGCGCCCAAGGTGTGACTAACGTCAGCACCTATGGTGTATCCCGTCACGGCCTTTGAGACAGCATTAGACCTATTTCCAGACCATCGGGCCGAAACGGCCCTTGCTAGTTCACGCGGCGAGGCATGGATTTACAACGGCTTTTCAACGGTTTGGCATCGTTTCAAGACCAAATGGGAAGAGGAAAAGCTGATTGCTACCGGCCTAACACTCAAAGGTTTGAGGCACACTGAAGCCACCACACTACGCGAAGCTGGCCTCGATGAACGCCGCATTGCCGACCTGCTGGGGCAGAAAACTCCGTCCATGGCGCGGCACTATTCCCGTTCGGCAAACCTTGCCGAAAAGAACCGTGAAACCATGGCAACATTGGAAAAAGAAAACGAAAGGCGCGCGAAGATTGTCAAACCTTCGCCGAAAAGCGTCAAACCTGACCAAAGTGAGGATCGGACATGAGCGGTAAACTCAATCATATCAGAGAGTTAAATGGTGCCCAGGGGCGGAATCGAACCACCGACACGAGGATTTTCAATCCACTGCTCTACCCCTGAGCTACCCGGGCACCGGTAACGGCTGAGCCGTTTGGGTGGGGTGTAATTAGACGGGGCTTGGCGCGGTGTCCAGTGCGATTTACCCAATGGGCGCGAAAAGTTTCGCGTGCTTTGGCCACACGCTGCGGAAGGCCTAGTGTGGACGGGTTTTGGCGGCGTTTTCTTCTTCAATCGCTGCGTCGATCTCATCGGGGTCTTCTTCGTTGCCGCCGGGGATCACATAGCTGCCGGTGAGCCATTTGCCCAAATCAACGTCCGCGCAGCGGCGCGAGCAGAAGGGGCGGTATTTGGCATCGGTTTCTTTGGCGCAGATCGGGCAGCTCATCGCAGCAGCTCCGTGATTGGTTGGCGTTCGCGCTTGCGTTGCAGCTCGTAGAGGCCGAGCGGGGTATAGCCAGCAAGCGCCGTCTCGATTTGATCGGCGCGCAGGGCGTTGCGCAGGATCTGCTCGAACTGCTTGCGATCTTTCTTAGGCATCGGCGCGAGATCAAGGGTTATTTGGCCGCCAAGACCACGACAGCGCAGGGCGCGCGGCAGGGCACGGGCAAGCGCGATATTGGCCTTGAGGCCCGCTGCGAGGGACGTATCGGCGCCGGTGTTGATATCAACGGCGACAAGCGCGCGCGTCGGCTCGATATAGGCATAAGCGCCGCCGGCAAGCTCAATGCGTGGATCGCGAAGCGCATCAATGGCATCCAAGATACCGTGATCCTCAAAGGCACTCTCTTCATCAGCGAGCTGATCGGGCATGCCCCAATCGCGCCAGGCCAATGTATGGGCATCGGGCGCCTCAACAAGGCATTCGGGCAGGCCCTCGGCTTGGGCGAGAACCGCCTCGGCCGTTGCGCGCATTGTGGCAATATCGCCGGCAATTTCGTCGCCATCGGCATCTTCGCAGATCGAGCGCAGGATCAGGCCATAGGGCGAGCCTTCCATCATTTCGGTCGCGATTTCTTGCAGGCGGACGCGCTCTTCCTCGTCGTGGATCGCGCGGCTGATATTGAGGCCGGGCGCATCGGGCGTAATGATCGCATAGCGCGATTTGAACAGAACCCGCGCGGTGACGGGGGCCGCTTTGCCCTCTTCGCCGTAGCCGGTCACTTGGCAAAGCATCGTCTCGCCGGGTTTAAGGTTTTTGGCGCCGCGCAAGTAAGCAATCCCGGCTTCCGGCAGGCGGAGCATCGCGCCCCCCTGCCCTTTCATCGGGCGCTCAACCGTGGCGCGGAAAATCGCGCCGGGCGCAGGGGCGCTGCCGGGGCGCGCATCGATCAAAAGATCATCAAGCTTGCCATCGACCATGCGCGCAGCAGCGCGGCGGCCATCGATTTCGCCCAAAGCAACAAGTGTGCCCTTCATGGCTTTTCTCCATATAAAGGATAGCCAGCGGCCTGAAGCATCTGTGCGGTTTCATGCACAGGAAGGCCCATCACGCCGGTATAAGAGCCTTGAATCCAAGAAATAAACGCGCCTGCGGGGCCTTGGATCCCATAGCCACCCGCCTTGCCGCGCCAATCCTCAGTCGCCAGATAGCCATTCAATTCTATGTCACAAAGGCGCTTCATCTTCACGATTGTGATGCTCTCGCGCTCCCAAACTTGATTGCCGCGTTTTACCGCAACAGCCGTCACGACCCGGTGGCGCCGCCCGCCCATACGCATCAGGAAATCGGCCGCTTCGCCAGCATCCGCAGGCTTGCCCATGATGCGCCGCCCGATGGCCACGGTGGTATCGGCGCAAAGCACGATATCCTCGGGATCAGCGGCAATCGCATCAAGCTTTTCGCGCGCCATACGCGCACAATAGCCGCGCGGGAATTCATCCCCTCGCGGCGTCTCATCTATATCGGGGCTGGTCACCGCATCCGGCACAGCGCCAATCTGCGCCAGCAATTCAAGCCGGCGCGGGCTGCCTGAGCCAAGAATAAGCCGCACGGAACGCGGCTTACTTGAAGCGGTAATTGATCCGACCCTTGGTCAGATCATAGGGGGTCATCTCGACCTGGACTTTATCGCCTGCGAGAACGCGGATGCGGTTCTTGCGCATCTTGCCTGCCGTATGCGCGATAATTTCATGGCCATTCTCAAGTTCGACCCGAAACGTCGCATTGGGCAGGAGTTCCTTCACGACACCGGGGAATTCGAGCATTTCTTCCTTGGCCATGTTTACTCCATCATTGCACCACCCGCCTGTTGCGAGCGCGCTTTAAATGCGCCTAAAGGCAACGATTTTCAAGGCGCAAATAGCGTTTATTGAAGTTTGTCGGGGCAAGAGCGGCGTTTGTGCCGGGTTGAGGCGCGATTAGGGGGGCAAATCAGCGCCTTAGCCCTCGACTTCATCGCTCATCGGTGGGCCAAAGCGCGAAACGATCCGCTCGGAGATTTGATCGCGCGCGTTGCGGTATGCAGCGAGTTTATCTTCGCGGCTTTCGCCAATGCCTGAGGGGTCCATCACCGGCCAGTATTCAACGTCCAGGTGATAAAATCGCGTGAGATCAAGCGCTTGGCGTTGCGCGGCGGGGGTCAGCGCAATCACCAGATCGTAAGACGAGATATCATCGCCCCACTGATGCATATCCTCAAAGCTGCGCGCGCGGTGGCGCGACAGCTCAATCCCAAGCTCGGCGCAGACCGCGACGGAAAAGCCATCAATCTCGCTTTGGGTGCGCACGCCAGCGGATTGCACATAGACCCGCGTGCCGTAATATTTCTTCATCAGCCCTTCGGCCATCGGCGAGCGGACAGCATTGTGATCGCAACAAAAGAGGACTGAATTTGGCAAACCTCCCTGCGCCATCCCCTAGCCTCCCCAGTGCAAAACGCAGATCAGCGTAAACAGACGGCGAGCGGTATCGGTATCCACGTCCGCCTTGCCCTCGAGCCGCTCCATCAACACGCGCGCGCCCTCGTCATGGATGCCGCGGCGGGCCATATCGATGGCTTCGATCTGCGAGGGGGGCAGCTTTTTCACCGCATCAAAATAGCTTTCGCAGATTTGGAAATAGTCCTTCACAACTTGGCGAAATGGCCCGAGCGAAAGGTGAAACTCAGCCGCCTTTTCGCCTTTTTGAGTTGTGATATCAAAAACAAGGCGGCGCTCGCGGATCGCCAGCCCAAGCGCATAGGGCCCGGGAATGGCGGGGCGATCTTCGCGCGGCGGCAGGTCGAAATTATTCGCCTCCAAAAGATCAAACACCGCGACTTTGCGCTCTTGTTCGATCTCGGGCGTGGGCGCGGCGAGGCCTGCATCATCGATTGTTATGGAGGTGATTTTACTCATCATCGCCTCCATTCAAACGATCAAGGCGGGCGCGTACCGACAGGCCGTGCGCCTCGAGGCTTTCAGCTTTGGCGAGGCGTTCGGCGGCGGGGCCGATGGCTTTGAGCGCGGCGGGTGTCATTTGGGCCAAGGTCGTACGTTTGAGGAAATCGAGCACGGAGAGGCCGGAGGAAAAGCGCGCCGATCTTGCGGTTGGCAAAACGTGGTTTGGCCCGCCGATGTAATCGCCGATGGCTTCGGGCGTAAAGGCGCCAAGGAAGATCGCGCCTGCGTGGGTGACTTTGGCGCTCAGGGCTTCTGGATCGGCGACGCACAGCTCGAGGTGCTCGGGCGCGATGCGATCAGAAAGGGCTGCGGCCTCGTCCAGATCGCGCACGACAATCGTTGCGCCAAAATCGCGCCAGCTTGCGCCTGCGATGGCGCGTCGCTCAAGAGTTTCAAGCCGTTTTTCAACGGCTTGGGTGACTTTGGCGGCAAATTCGGCGCTGTCAGTGATCAGCAGGGATTGCGCGCTTTCATCATGTTCGGCTTGGCTCAGCAGATCGACGGCGATCCAATCGGGATCATTGTCCGCATCCGCAATCACCAGAATTTCCGAAGGCCCGGCGATCATATCAATCCCGACTTTGCCAAAAACGCGCCGCTTGGCAGCCGCGACAAAAGCATTGCCCGGCCCGGTGATTTTATCGACCGGTTTGATCGTTTCGGTGCCGTAAGCCAGGGCGGCAATCGCCTGCGCGCCGCCGATACGGTAAATCTCATCTACGCCGGCAATGCGCGCGGCCATCAGCACCAACGGATTGGCGATCCCGCCCGGCGTTGGCACACAAATCGCAAGCCGCTTAACGCCTGCAACCCGCGCTGGGATCGCATTCATCAAGACCGAGGAAGGATAGCTTGCCAGCCCGCCGGGCACATAAAGCCCCGCCGCAGAAACAGCCGACCAGCGCCAACCAAGGGTTGCGCCGATCTCATCTGTCCAGTTCTCGTCTTTGGGCATTTGGCGCAGGTGATAGGCGCGGATGCGCTCGGCGGCCAGTTCAAGCGCGGCGCGATTCTCGGGAGAGACTTTGGCGCATTCGGCCTCGATTTCATCGGCGGAAAACGCCAGCGTTTGCGCCGTCAGTTCCATGCGATCAAACTTGGCCGTCAGCGCGATCACAGCAGCATCGCCGCGCGCGCGCACGTCCGCAATGATCGCCGCCACAGTATCATCCACATCCGGCGCATCCTCGCGCTTCATGCTCAAAAGCACGCCAAAGCGGGCCTCGAAATCTGGGTCTGTGGTGGCGATGTGCATAGGCATAGGCGACTCCTTGATATCTGCATAGCGCCCGCGCTGCGGGGCCTCAAGCTAGTCGTGGGTTGGGATGTGTTTTGAAGGGGCAATATAGGGGCGGGTCACGTCTTTTATCGTCACGTCCAGCGCCTCAACGTTAAGCGCGATGGCGCCGTCGCCCGCAAGCGTCAGCTCGATGCGGCCCGTGCCATCGGGGCCGGCGGTGAACTCGATTGCCAGCAGCGACAGGATCAGATCGGGATCGTTGCGATCAATGCCCGAGCTTGCGACAGAAAGCACATCATCGAACCACAGTAGCGCTTGCACCCGCTCGGGCGCGCGACCACGGACTTGCGCGGCAGGCGCATCTTCCCAACGAAAGCGATTGAGCAGCAGGGCAAAGCGGCGCCGATCCATATCAAAACGCATCTCGGGCGCGGGCAGGATAGCATCCTGAGCCAGCGCCGAGATCACCTTGAGATCATCTGCATCAAGGGCTTTGAGGTGCAATGGCTGATCGCCGCCGTCCTCGAATTTTGCGTCTTCTACCATGGGGTTAGGCCTTGATCCGCTCGATATTTGCACCAACCGCGCGTAGCTTTTCCTCGACCCGCTCATAGCCGCGATCAAGGTGATAGACGCGGTTGACGATGGTTTCGCCTTCGGCCGCGAGGCCAGCAAGGATCAGCGAGACGGAAGCGCGCAGATCGGTCGCCATCACGGGCGCGCCTTTGAGCTTCTTGACGCCGTGAACGGTCGCGTGGCCGCCGTGCACCTCAATATTTGCGCCCATGCGGATCAGCTCTGGCGCGTGCATAAAGCGGTTTTCAAAGATTTTCTCTTCCAGAACGGAAGTACCTTCGGCGGTACAAAGAAGCGCCATCATCTGGGCTTGAAGATCGGTTGGAAAGCCCGGGAATGGCTGGGTTTCGATATCAACAGCGCGCAAGGGCCCATCGCCACGAATAACTTTGAGGCCGCGCGGGGTTTCTTCAACGGTGAGGCCAACGGCGACCAGCTTTTCAACGAAAGCCTCAACCAAATCCATGCGTCCGCCGATGCACTCAACCTCGCCGCCGCAAAACGCGGGCGCGAGCATATAAGTGCCAAGCTCGATGCGATCGGTCACGACCGGATGGGTCGCGCCGTGCAACGATGTGACGCCCTCAATCGTGATGGTGGAGGTGCCCTCGCCCTCGATATGAGCCCCCATGGCGCGCAGGCATTCAGCCAGATCAACGATCTCTGGCTCGCGCGCGGCGTTTTTGATCTGGGTCGTGCCTTTGGCGAGGGTTGCGGCCATCAGCATGTTTTCTGTGGCGCCCACGGAGGCAAAGCGCAGCTCGTGGATCGCGCCTTTAAGGCCGCCGGGCGCTTTGGCGTGGAGGTATCCATCTTTGAGCTCGATCTCGGCGCCAAGGGCTGTCAGCGCATCAACGTGCAAATCCATCGGGCGCGCGCCAATCGCACAGCCCCCGGGAAGCGAGACAACCGCATGACCAAGGCGCGCCAGAAGCGGGCCAAGCACAAGGTTGGAGGCGCGCATTTTGCGCACGATCTCATAGTCGGCAACGGGGTTGATCTCGCCGTGGCTCGACATGGCCAAGACCTTGCCATCTTGCAAGGATGAGACCTCAGCGCCCAGAGAAGCGAGCAGCGCTGTCATGGTTTTGATGTCGCTCAGGCGCGGCGCATTGGTCAGCGTCAAAGGCTCTTCGCTGAGCAAGGTTGCAGGCATCAATGCAAGGCAGGCGTTCTTCGCCCCCGCGATGGGAATTTCGCCTTTTAGTGGGCCGTTACCCTTTACCAGAATTGAATCCATACCGCTGCCTCACTCTTTGTTATCTGCGCTTTGCGCTTTTCTTGCTCGGGTCTGTGCTTTGCGTTTGGCCATATTGGCCTTGAGCGCTGCCTTCAGGCGCGCCTCACGTGCATTCAGTTGCGTCTTTTGCGCCTCTGATTTGGAATGTCCCGAATTCTGCTCCATCCCGCTTTCTCTAACGCAGGGGGGCACAAGCGTCTAGTTTCTTTGGGGCGGCGTTTAGGGTGAATTTATGCAAGCTTTGCGCAGGAATGATGCGCGAATAAGTACAAGCGTCGCATGCGCTGCCATTCGGGGCATATTTTGAAGGATCGATTGCGCGCGCCTTCGCCAATTTTCGCATTGATGCCTATTGCGCCGCGCGCCGTTTGCGTCTAATCAGCCGCCCACACGTGGTGCATAATATGCGCCGCTTGGCTGTGGTAGCTCAGTGGTAGAGCGCGTCATTGGTAATGACGAGGTCGGGAGTTCAATCCTCCCTCACAGCACCATTTTCCGAGATATTTGTGCGATGAATGCAAGCAGGCTTGGCCTTGGCAGTGCTAGGTTTTTTGCGATTTGGTATGGGTTTGCTCTGCATGTGGCGCGGCATCGGGCGGCGTCCAGCCAGAGCTTTTGGCCTTCCAGAACCCTGCGATCAACAGGGCCGATGCGCCGATAGCCGAATAACACAAGATTGCCGCCCAAAGCGGTGCACCGATAAAGATCAGCGATACGGTTGCGAGCAAAGCCACCCCGACGGAAAGAAACAAAATACCAAACATAAAACCCTCTGGGATCATCTAAAGGCAGAACACCAATCCAATCAAGGATTCGGGGCCATTAAAGCGCCAAAAGCCTTAAATTTCAGCGAATTTCA
The DNA here is from genome assembly GCA_047631555.1 of Halocynthiibacter sp. Taxonomy (GTDB): domain Bacteria; phylum Pseudomonadota; class Alphaproteobacteria; order Rhodobacterales; family Rhodobacteraceae; genus JBLHZY01. The sequence goes on from JBLHZY010000004.1 coordinate 83,649, forward strand.
GGGCGATTTGCTTTTTGCGAAACGAAAACGCCGCGCAAATGACTGCGCGGCGTTTTGCTTTTGTATCGGCTGAAAAAAGATCAGCTGGCCCAGGCCCAGGGCTGAACAAAGGCGTTCAGAACCTTGGCAACGGCCTCATCCTCAACGCCCGAGGTGCGGGTCACTTGGGCCACGAGGCCAAGCTTTTTATCCTCTTTCACGCTGATCACCTGCGCTGAGACCTTCGCATCCTTGAGCGCTTGGTTGTAAACCCGGGTGATCGCAGAGCGGCGCAGATCAGGCTTGAAGACTTTACCAACGGCCGTTTTGGGCAGCTCTGGCATGATCTCAATATAGCGCGGATTGGCCGCCCGTTCAGAGATGTGCTTCTTGGCATAGGCCATCAACTCATCCGTTGTGACCATCGCGCCGCCTACAAGCTCGACATAGGCGCAGGGGATTTCGCCCGCATGGGCATCCGGCTGACCAATCGCACCGACAAAGCCGACGGCTGGGTGGCCGGCCAGCGCCTCTTCGATTTCAGCAGGGTCGATATTGTGACCGCCGCGGATGATCAAATCTTTGGCGCGCCCGGTGATATAGAGATAGCCATCGCTATCAATCCGGCCCAAATCGCCCGTGCGCAGATAGCGGTCCATATGGAAGAGATTGTGGTTTTTGTCTTCCTCAGTGTAGGTGCTCCCGGCGAAAACGCCCGGATTGGCCACACAGATTTCGCCAACCTCATCGGTCCCGCATTCCACCAGCTCGCCTTGGGCGCCGTGGATCAGGATTTTGATGTCCGTATAGGGGAAGCGAATGCCGACGGAGCCGATTTTCTTTTGCCCATCCACAGGGTTACAGGACACAAGGCATGTCGCTTCGGTCAGGCCATAGCCCTCAACGATATTAACGCCTGTGGCCTTCTCAAAACGCTTAAACAGCTCAACCGGCAGCGGCGCAGAGCCGGAAAACGCGGTTTTCACCGAGGAGACATCCGCATCTACTGGGCGCTGCATCAGGGCCGAGATCGCCGTTGGTACGGTGATGATAAAGGTGATCTGCCAGCGTTCAATCAGCTTCCAGAAGTTATCAAATACCCCGTCGCCGCGATAGCCAGAGGGCGTTGGGAAGATCACATGCGCGCCGGACGAGACGGCAGCCATAACGATCACATGACACGCAAATACGTGGAACAGCGGCAGCGGGCACATCACATTGTCTTCGTGCGTATACAAAAGCGTGTGGCCGACCCAGCCGTTATAGATGATGCCCGAAACGGTATGTTGCGCGACTTTGGGCATGCCGGTTGTGCCGCCGGTATGGAAATAGGCGGCGACGCGATCAGTGATGCAATCTTCAAAGGCCAGCTTATCGGATGGATGGCCCGAAATCGCGCGGTTGAAATCCAGAACATCAGCGTGATGCTTATCTGCGCCGGGATTTTTGGGGCGCACAAGCGGTACAATCCAGCTTTTTGGCGGGGTGAGATAGCGATTGAGATCGATCTCGAGGATGGTTTTTACATTGGGCGCAAACTTCACCGCTTCGGCCGTTTTCTGGGCCAGATCGGTGCTTGGGAAGGCTTTGAGCGTCACAACGACTTTGGCGTTGGTTTCGCGCAGGATCGAGGCGATTTGTTCAGCTTCAAGCAGCGGGTTGATCGGGTTTACGATCCCGGCAACGGCCCCGCCAAGCAGCGTAATGAGCGTTTCATTACAGTTGGGAAGGATATAGGCGACAACATCTTTTTCGCCCACACCGAGCGCGCGAAAGCAGTTGGCGGCTTGGGTGACTTTGGCGTGAACGTCGCTCCAGCTAAGCGTTTCAGCTTTGTCTTTTACGCCGGACAGCAGCTGGAAGGTAAAGGCATCTTCCTTGCCGTAATTATCGCGTGCACGGGTTACAAGTTCATACATGGAGCGCGGAACATCGCGCTCTTCCCATGTTGCTTCATTTTCAAGGCGCTCTGCGTCTGCAACGGTGGCGAATTTGCCGATCATCGTGGTGTCCTCCCCTACAACCTGCCGCGCTTAAGCTGCGGCTTTCGATTGGAAGGAAGGATGCGCGCAAATGGGGGCTTTGCGCAACCCCGCTCGCAACTTGGCGCATACAAAACGCAACGTAAAAGGGGCAAGGTGCGATGATCCGCGCCCTGCCCCTGAAATTACCGATGTTTACAGCCCGCCAAACAGTCTCAGCAGGCCCGGTTTGCCTCTGACTTAGGCGCCAGACCTTACCTTAAGCGTCACCTTAAGCCTCTGTGCCCGCAGCCGGGATCCGCAGCATTTGACCGGGATAGATTTTATCCGGATGGCTCAACATTGGCTTGTTGGCGTCAAAGATTTCCATGTAGCGGTTGCCATCGCCCAAGGTTTTCTTGGCCACAGCCCAAAGCGTATCGCCTTTTTCAACCGTGTGGAAAACCGGCTCAGCGCCGCCAACATTATCCTCAACAGCGCCGATGCCTTTGACATTGCCAACCGCGAGGATGACTTTTTCCTTCATCTCTTGGCTTACGGCTGTGCCGCCGACTTTAACTGTGTCGCCGTCCAACTCGATATCAAGGCCCTCGGCCTCAAGACCCAATTCTTTGATCTCAGCCAGCAGATCCTCTTTTTTAGGATCGCTTTTGCCCAGAACCGATTTGCCTGCGCCTTTTACAAAACTCCAAAGTCCCATAGTCCCCACTCCGTGTTGGTTGATTTGACCTGCAGGATTATACGAAAGCATAGGTATGTCGAGGGGGAGTTATGCGCCGCATCTCCCCCTTTTTTTGGTGATATCGCTTGGCGTTGCCTATTCGGCCCAATCGCTTCCGGCGGTAAATTGCAGCTTTGCAAGGCGCGCATAAAGCCCGCCCTCGGCGACCAATTCCTCATGCGTGCCCTCGGCGACGATTCTACCGCCATCAAAGACAAGGATGCGATCGGCCTTTTTCACCGTGGCCAAGCGGTGCGCGACGATCAAAGTCGTGCGCCCTTTTGCCAGTTGATCCACAGCCGATTGCACCGCCCGTTCGCTTTCCGCGTCAAGCGCAGAGGTCGCCTCATCCAGCAGCAGCACAGGCGCTTGGCGCAGGATGGCGCGCGCGATGGCGATGCGTTGCTTTTGCCCGCCCGAAAGCATCACGCCGCGCTCGCCGACATAGCTTTCATAGCCCTCAGGAAGCGCCGTGAGGAAATCATGCGCAGCAGCGGCACGCGCAGCCTCTTCGACCTCGGCATCCGTTGCATCGGGGCGACCAAAGCGGATGTTTTCGCGCGCAGAAGCCGCGAAAATCACCGCGTCTTGAGGCACCATGGCGATATGGGCGCGGAAATCGGCGCGCGCCAGATCGCGAAGATCGTGACCATCAAGGGTGATGCCGCCCTGATCGGGATCGTAAAAGCGCTGAAGCAGTTGAATAATCGTTGATTTGCCCGCGCCGGAAGGGCCAACAAGCGCGACCGTTTCGCCCGGCTTTACCGAGAAGCTGATATGATCAAGCGCGGCTGTAGCGGGGCGCGCGGGATAGTGAAAGGTCACATCCTCAAAGGCAATTGCGCCCTTTACCGGGGCGGTCAGTTTGGCCGGTTTTGCCGGATCCGAAACGCTATCCTCAGCGCGCAACAGCTCGATCAAGCGCTCGGTTGCGCCCGCGGCCCGCTGCAATTCGCCCCAGATTTCCGAAAGCGCCGCAACCGAGCCTGCAACCATGATCGCGTAGATCACGAATTGGACCAATGCGCCGACGCTCATCTGATCAATCCGCACATCGCGCGCGCCGATCCAAAGAACCCCAACAACGCCGCTGAAGATCAGCGCGATAACAATGACGGTCATCAAAGCGCGGGTTTTGATCCGTTTGCGGGCGGAATCGTACGAGTGCTCGGTGACGGTGTTGAAGGAGGCCTCAGAGGCGCCCTCGCCGGTAAAGGCCTGAACGGTTTGAACGCTGAGCAAGGCTTCGGAGGCAGAGCCGGAGCTTTGGGCGATCCAATCCTGATTTTCACGGCTCAGATTGCGCAAACGGCGCCCCAAAACGATGATCGGGATAACGACCGCCGGAACGATCAGAAGCACCAAAAAGGTAAGCTTGGCCGAGGTGAACAGCATCAGCACCAGCCCGCCTGCAAAGATCAAAACATTGCGCAGAGCGACCGAGATCGAGGAGCCAATGACCGAGAGGATCAGCGTTGTATCTGTGGTGATGCGGCTCAGCACTTCGCCCGTCATGATACGCTCATAAAAGGCCGGAGACATGCCAATCATCCGCGCGAAAACCGCTTTGCGAATGTCCGCAACAACCCGCTCGCCAAGGCGCGTCACCAGATAGTACCGCAGGCCCGTGCCCAGAGCGAGCAAGCCCGCAACTGCAAGCGCTGCGCCAAAATAGCGATCCAGCAGCATGCCGTCCGTGGCCTCAAACCCATCAACAACGCGGCGCACCGCAAGCGGCATGATCAGCGAGATACAGGCCGTCAAAACCAGCGTAATGCCCGCCAGCGCCATCATCATCCGGTAGGGTTTGACAAAAGGCCAAAGCCCGCTCAGAGCGCCAAGTTCTTTTGATTTGGCCCGCTCGGCCTCGGATTGCAATTTTGGATCGGCCATTGGTGCCCCTTTGAATTCAGAGCAAACAGATAACCATCGTCACTGCCTATCGCAACCGGCCAAAGTATCGCGGGCATTTCAAGGGCTTAGAAAGCCGGCAATTCCGATCTGAAAAGGAGGGCCGTTTTGCCCCCTTTTGGCCCAAAACGGGCTAAGTGTCTGATGCAAATAGCCAATTGTGACCGAAAAGAGGCGCGAAAAGGTTAATATTATGTTAGTTTGAGAATCGCGGCTTGTTGGGCGCATTCATTTTAAACACTGGGGAGTGTAACTATGCCTATCGTTTCAGTAATTCCATCTACATTTCAATGGCTTGGCACAAGCGGCGATGATTTCGCTAATTTGACCTTTTTAGAAGATACCTTCGATTTCATCTCAGTTGATTCTGGTCTGGGCAACGACACAGTTATCCTTGGTGCGGGCGATGACGCGATAATCTCGGCTGGTGGTGACAATTATGTCAGTTCTGGCGATGGCAATGATTTCGTTTCTCTGGGTGCGGGAAATGACACGGTTTATGCAGGCCGGGGCGATGATTTTATCGTCTCTACGGGCGGCGACAATGTGATCCGGGCCGGCCATGGCAATGATACGATCATCACAGGCGACGGCAACGACTATATCCTTGGCGACAAGGGCCGCAATGACATCAGCGCCGGCGGCGGCAACGACACAATCAATACAGGCGATCACACCTCGACTGTTGATGGCGGCGATGGCGACGATGTTATCATTGCGCGTCTGAAAAAGGGTGCGGATCATGTGCTGACTGGCGGCGCAGGTGCCGACAGCTTTGAATTCATCCAAGCCGATGCCAAGAAAATCGCACATGTCACCATCACTGATTTCAATCTGGAAGAAGATACCTTCTCGGTTGACGGTATTGACGGGCAGGCCGAATTCTTTGACGCCTTCTTTAGCGGAACGCCTTCGGAATACTTTGGTGGGCTTGCCGAGGTTAACGGCTCTACCGAAATCACCATCGGCAATGGCGACACGATCACCTTGCTGGATGTTTCGGTGACAGATTTTATCACCTCGATGTTTGAAGACTATATTCCAGTCGTCGGCTAAGGCCGCGCGTTTAGAATGTGTCGGCTAAGGCCGCGCGTTTGGAATGTGTCGGCTAAGGCCGCGCATTACGCCGTAAATCAAAGGCCTGCCCTGTTCATACCGGGCGGGCCTTTTTCATTCGGCGGCGTCTGATCCAGGCAGCGTTGTTGCAAGCGGCAATTCATGCATCCGGGTTGAGATCAAACAGGCCAGCGCGGCAAGGCCTGCAGTGATATAAAAAATCGGGTGCAGTGCTTGGGTAAAGGCGTTCAAAACGGCGTCGCGCACGGGCGCATCCAATGCCGCCAAAGCCCCGGGATCAAGCGAGCGAACGCTTTGCCCCTCAGGCAGCAGTCCGGGCGACATGCGCGCGCCAACGCCTGCGGCAAACATCGCCCCAAAAGCCGAAGTCCCAAGCGCGCCGCCAATCAGGCGAAACATATTGACGCTCGCCGTTGCGACCCCAAGAACCGCGCTTGGCACCGCATTTTGAACTGCCGCCACGCCGACGCTCATCACCGGCCCGATCCCGAGCCCCGTGATCAGCATAAACAGCGCAATCGTCCAAAACGGCGTCTGTGCGCTCAAGGTCGAAAGCAGCAGCATCGCCACACAAAGCAGCGCGGTCGACATCATCGGAAGCCGCTTATAGCGCCCCGTATAGGACATGATCCGCCCGGCCGTGATCGAGCTGCCGATCAACCCGGCCATCATCGGCAGCATGAACATCCCCGATGTTACCGGATCAACGCCCTTCACCATTTGCATGAACAAAGGCATGAAAGTGATCGCGCCAAACATGCAGGCGCCAACCAAACAGCCCATGGAATTGACCACGAGAAAGTTGTTTATTGTAAAGAGCTTAAGCGGCAGGATCGGCTCTTTGGCGCGCTGCTCAACGGCGATAAATCCAACCATGCTCAGCGCGGCAAACCCGATCAGCCCAAGCACCGGCATTGAGATCCAAGGATAGATCGCCCCGCCCATATTCAGCGCCAAAACGAGGCTCGCAAGAAGCGCTGTAAGAAAGCCTGCGCCGAGATAATCGATCGAACGCTCCGCGCGCGCTTTTGTCGGTTTGAGCACCAAGCTGAGCACAACAAATGCCACAAGCCCGACCGGGAAATTCACAAAGAAGATCCAGTGCCAGTTGAACTCATGCACCAAGATGCCGCCCAAAAACGGGCCAATGACCGTTGAAATTCCAAAGACGCCGCCCAAAAGCCCCTGAATACGCCCGCGTTCGCGCGCTGGAACGAAATCGGCAACAACAGCCATCGCCACGACGATCAAACTGCCCCCGCCAAGCCCCTGAATAAAGCGCCCCGCGACCAGCATCCCCATGCTTTGGGCAACCCCGCCCATCAACGCACCGGCCAAAAAGATGAAAATCGCGCCCTGCAAAACGATCTTGCGGCCAAACAGATCGCCCAGTTTGCCCGAAATCGGCGCGCCCACGGTCGAGGCCAAAAGATAGGCCGTCATCACCCATGTGATATGGTCTAAGCCGTTGAGTTCGCCTACGATTGTTGGAAGGGCTGTCGAGATGATCGTCTGGCCCAGCGAGGCAAGAAACACCACAGAGGCGACCGTAATGAGGATCAGGCCTACGGGTTGATCTTGGGAAGGGTCTTGAGGCGCGGCGCCCTTCTGGGCGGGATCGGCATGGGAAGATTTGGTCACGGGCTGTCCAGATGTTTGGGGCGCGACCGATGCGGATTGGGGCTTAGCGATGCGCTTGCCGCAAAGAGGCTTGATCGCGCGCCCTGAAATAGATAAATGCTAGGGGCATATATGTGCCATTCGCAAATACATGTCAATCGCATGCAATTGCCGCGCGCAACACCGGCCCCGCGCAATATCAGCCCGCGCAAATTTAAAGTGAGACGCCCAAGTGAGCAGCGCTGAGGACACATTGAACGCATTAAACGCGACCGGGCTTGATGCTGCCTCAACCAGCGGCGCAATCACACTTGAAGCCATAATCCAAAACTGGCGGCGGCGCGCGGTCCGCCGATTGCCAGAGGTGCGCGCGATTGAGGCGCTTGGTTTGGCGCTCGATGTACCGCAGTTTGATGTGCTCAATGCGATCTGGGCGCCGGGCGATGAGTTTGGCGATTCTGGCGGAGATGCGCATGAAGAAATCATGGTCGCAACCATCGCCAAGCGGCTCTCTATTGATCCCTCTCGTGCGAGCCGATTGGTCAGCGATCTGATTACCGCCGGATTTGCGCGCCGCGCCGTTAGCCAGTCTGACGCACGGCGCACAATTGTAGAGTTAACGGCACAGGGCGAAGCGGCAGTTACATCGGTGCGCGCCTATCGCATCGCTTTGATGGCCAATTTCCTTAAGGATTGGAGCGAGGAAGAAATCGCCGCCTTTACGCCGCTGTTTGAGCGCTTCATTAACTGGACGGAAACCGCCGAAGCCGAGAGCGCGCTCAACGCCCCCCCAACCGGAGCCCGCCCCGAATGATCCTTTACCGGCTTCTCTTTGGCCTGATTGCCCCGCTGCTTTTGGCCAAGCTCGCATTCGCCCAGTGGCGCGGGCGCGGCGAGGCAGGCGCGCTTTGGGAACGGCTTGGTTTTGATGGTGCGGGCGGGCGCATTTCGCGCGGGCCCATGATCTGGGTGCATGGCGCCTCGCTTGGTGAAGTAACGGCAGCGCGCCCGTTGATCAGCGCAGCATTGGCCCGCGACCCCAAGCTTGAATTCATCGTAACCGCGAATACCGCGACCGGGCGCAGCGCGGTTGAGGCCTGGGCGCTTGACCGGGTTCATTCGGCCTTTGCGCCGCTTGATTATCGGTTTGCGCAGAGGCGCTTTTTGGGGCGTTGGTTGCCGGAGGCCTTGATTGTTATCGAGAATGAGATTTGGCCAAATCGCTTTGTTTGCTGTGCCAAGGCCAACATCCCGATTGTGTTTGTTGGGGCGCGGCTTTCGGAAAAATCGGCTAAGTTCTGGCGGCTGTTTGGGGCACGCTTCGGGCGGGCCGTTTTTGGGGCTGTTGGCTATCTCGGCGCGCTTGATCCGGCCTCTGAAGAGCGGCTGCGGCTGCTTGGCGTTCCTGAGCGCGCGATTGGGCCCAATATCTTGCTCAAGGGCAGTGTTTCGACCCAAAGCGGCGATACAAAAGAGCTTGCCCTTCTGCGCCAAGCCTTTGATCGCGATCGCACATTTCTTGCCGCCTCGACCCATGAAGGCGAAGATGGCACAATCCTGCGCGCCTTTGCGCAATGCCGGGCCGCCTTTGGCGATATCCGCCTTATCATCGCGCCGCGCCATCCAGATCGGGGCGATGAAATCTGCGCCTTGATCAAAGCCGCAGGCCTTAGTGTTGCGCGCCGCTCAAAGGGCGAGGACCCGGCAAAAGCGGATGTTTATCTCGCGGATACTTTGGGCGAAATGGGCTTGTGGTTTCAGCTGGCCGGGATCAGCTTTGTTGGCGGCTCTTTCGTGCCCAAGGGCGGGCATACTCCCTTCGAGCCCGCGCAATTTGGATCCGCCATCTTGCACGGCCCCTATACAGAGAACAACGCCGCGGCCTATCGCGCTTTGGCCGCGAGCGGAGGCGCTTTGCCTCTGACCAGCGCGCAAGATCTCGCCCATACGCTGCGCTCCCTTTTTGCCGAACCATCCCGCGCCAGAACCCTTAGCGAAGCGGCGACGCGGGCTTTGGCGCCAATGCGGCGCGATGATGATGGCCAGAGGGTGCTTTGGGCGCGGATCGCGGCGCTTACGTCGAACCCTGCGCTCAAGTAGCGCGGGTTTGGGGTTTTCACTGATGGGCGGCCTTGCTACGCTCATCATATATTAAGTTGATCCTGCAAAACTTCGGCCATTCGCTCGAGCGCCCAAAGCACTGCACGGTTTGTTAGAGTAACGGTTTTGGCCCCTGTGGCTTTCGAGAATCCTTGATTGAAGAAACGCGGCTGATGCTCACGATGATCCCTTCAAAGCAAAAAGCGCTCAAGCTTCGCAATGCGCAAAAGTACGATTTGCGCACACAATTCGCCGCTTTGTGCTATCGTATTCGCAAGGACAAGGTGCAGGTGTTGCTGATTACATCGCGGGGCACGGGCCGATGGATCATTCCAAAAGGCTGGCCCATGGATGGCGCAACCCCGGCCAAAGCGGCCAAGGTTGAGGCTTGGGAAGAGGCGGGCGTTCAGGGCCGCGTTTTCTCGGTGTGTATTGGTTTGTACACCTATTTCAAATATGTCGGGGAGGATCGATTGCCTTGTATGGTTGCGGTTTTCCCATTGGCCGTGAAACGCCTTAGCGAAGAATTTCCCGAAGCCGGGGCGCGCAGGCGTAAATGGGTCTCGCCTAAGAAAGCGGCGAAAATGGTTGATCAGCCCGAATTGGGGCAATTAATCGCTCAATTCGATCCGCGAGGCTTGCGGCCATAGTGAAATTAACCATTGGTGGTATACCCGTTTTTGGGGAGCCACTTCATGCGAATTGTTTTAGGGGCCGCATTGATTAGCTTACGACAATGCAGCTGCACGAGATACGAGGTGCGCCAATGATACGGTATCGGTTGAAATGTCCTGAGGATCACGGATTTGACAGTTGGTTCAAATCCTCTGACGCCTTTGAAAGCCTGCGCGAGAGCGCTCTATTGTCCTGCCCTATTTGTGGCGACAAGCGGATCACCAAGGCGATTATGGCCCCGCCGGTTCATGCAAAATCGACCAAATCAGCGCCAGACGGGCCGCCAAGCCCTGCCCCTTCAGAGGTCCAAGGCCGCAACGCGGCGGAGGGGGCCAATGAAGCGCCCGCTGCTGCGCCAACCCAGACATTGCTGACATCTCCTTCGGATCGGGTCGCTGCGGCGATGGAGCATCTCAAGCGCGAAATTGAAGCCAATTCGGATTACGTCGGCGCGGATTTTGCCCGCGAGGCGCGCGCCATGCATGATGGCGACACGCCCGAACGCGCAATTCATGGCGAGGCCGAGCCCGAAGAAACGCGCGCATTGCTTGAAGACGGCGTGCCTGTGCTGCCCCTGCCGTTTTTGCCCCGCCGCAAGGTCAACTAGCGCGCCCGCTTGGCCTTGCGGCGCTGCTTGCTCTTGGATCGGGGAATGGCGCCCTAACCCTTTGCCAAAACCTGCGAAAAAGCGGCGCTATGGCATTGCGCTTGCGCCCTTATCCCTTGCCCTTTGCCCGGCCATCCCCTAGGAAACTCGCGGACCTAAAGCCTTGAGGGAAGCGGCGCACAATGCCCATTCTGGTAATGAAATTCGGCGGCACATCGGTGGCCAACACAGATCGTATCCGCCACGCGGCGGAACGTGTGCGCATCGAGGTGGCCAATGGCTATGATGTGATCGTTGTTGTTTCGGCAATGTCGGGCAAAACCAATGAGTTGGTTGGCTGGGTGAATGAAATTTCACCGATGTATGACGCGCGCGAATATGATGCGGTTGTGGCCTCGGGCGAGCAGGTAACGGCGGGCCTCATGGCGCTTACCTTGCAGGAAATGGATATCCCGGCGCGCAGTTGGCAGGGCTGGCAAGTGCCGCTCAAAACCAATTCTGCGCATTCCTCGGCCCGGATTGCTGAAATTCCGACCGAGAATATCAATGCGAAATTTGGCGAGGGCATGAAAGTTGCCGTTGTGGCCGGCTTCCAAGGCATCAGCCCAGAGGGGCGGATCACCACCCTTGGGCGCGGCGGTTCTGATACAACGGCTGTTGCCTTTGCCGCCGCCTTTGGGGCCGAGCGTTGCGATATTTATACTGATGTTGATGGGGTCTATACCACCGATCCGCGCATCACCGACAAGGCCCAGAAGCTCGACAAAATCGCTTTTGAGGAGATGCTTGAGCTCGCCTCACTTGGGGCAAAAGTTTTGCAGACCCGCTCGGTTGAGCTGGCGATGCGTTATAAAGTGCGCCTGCGCGTGCTTTCATCGTTCAAAGATTATGACCCCAATGCAGGCACTTTGGTCTGCGCCGAGGAGGATATCGTGGAAAGCAGAGTAGTCAGTGGCGTGGCGTTCAGCCGCGAAGAAGCAAAGATGACATTGATCTCGGTCGCGGATCGCCCCGGCATCGCGGCGGCGATTTTCGTGCCCTTGGCTGAGGCTGGGGTGAATGTCGATATGATCGTCCAAAACATCTCTGAGGAAGGTCGCACCGATATGACCTTCTCCTGCCCGATTGATCAGGTCGCGCGCGCCAAGGCCGCCCTTGATGCGGTCTGTGAAAAGGGCGAATTGAATTTCAACGAGCTGGTGGCAGATACCAATGTTGCCAAAGTTTCCGTTGTGGGCATTGGGATGCGCAGCCAATCGGGCGTTGCGGCCAAGATGTTTAAGGTTCTGGCCGATGAAGGCGTGAACATTAAAGTCATCGCGACCTCTGAAATCAAGATTTCCGTGCTGATTGATCGGAAATATGTAGAATTGGCTGTCCAAGCCCTGCATGATGCATTTGAACTGGATAAGGCCGGCTAAAAGGCCCCAGGAAGGGACCATGGCTGACGAGTTTGAAAGTCAGAGCCGCAAGCTATTAGGGCGGCTCCGAGACACATTGGCAGAAGATAGCGCGGGCCAGACCCGGCTAGATCGCATCACGCATTTGATTGCCGATTCGATGCGCACAGAAGTGTGCTCAATCTATCTGTTTCGCGATGCCGAAACCCTTGAGCTTTGCGCAACCGAAGGCCTGAAACCCGAAGCGGTTCACCAGACCCGTATGCGGATCGGCGAGGGCCTTGTTGGCCGCGTTGCGCGCTCGGGCAATCCGATCAATTCGGCTGATGCCCCCCAAGAGCGCGGCTTTCGTTATATGCCTGAAACGGGCGAGGAAATTTACTCTAGCTTCCTTGGCGTGCCCATTCAGCGGCTTGGCGAAGCGCTCGGTGTTCTGGTTGTTCAGTCCAAAGAAGCGCGGCAGTTTTCCGGCGATGAGGTCTATGCGCTTGAAGTCGTGGCGATGGTTCTGGCTGAGATGACAGAGCTTGGCGCTTTTGTTGGCGAAGGCTCGGCGATGGCCGCGCTGCACCAACAGCCCGTGCTGTTTCGCGGCGGGATCGGCCAAGAAGGCGTCGCTGAGGGGCATGTTTATCTGCACGAGCCGCGCGTGGTTGTCACCAACCCGGTTGCCGATGATCCGGCGGTTGAATTGATCCGTTTGCAAGAGGCGGTGAATGCGCTGCGCGTTTCGGTTGACGATATGCTTTCGGTGATGAAAAGCAGCGATAAAGAGCAGCGGGATGTGATTGAAGCCTACCGGATGTTTGCCCATTCGCGCAGTTGGATGCGTCATATGGAAGAGAATATCGCAAGCGGTCTTTCCGCCGAGGCCGCCGTTGAAAAAGAGCAAACCGCGACCCGCAGCCGCCTCTCCAAAGTTCCCGATCCTTATCTGCGCGAGCGTTTGCATGATCTGGATGATCTCTCCAATCGGCTCTTGCGCATCCTTACTGGGCAAGGCTCGGAAACCGGCGCTGAGATGCCGGAAAATCCGATCCTGATTGCGCGCAATATTGGTCCTGCGGAATTGCTGGATTACGGCAATATTCTTAAGGGCATCGTGCTTGAGCAGGGCTCGGTCGGCAGCCACGCAGCGATTGTTGCGCGCGCATTGGCCATCCCTTTGGTGATCAATGCGGCGCGGATCACGGGCGAGGCGCTCAATGGCGATCCGATCCTTGTCGACGGTGAACAGGGCGTTGTGCATCTTCGCCCCGAAGAAAGCGTGGCTTCCGCCTTTCGCGATAAAATCGCCATGCAGGCCCAAGCCCAAGAGCGCTATATCTCCCTGCGCGACAAGCCGGCAATTTCGACCTGTGGGACAACAATTTCCCTGCAGATGAACGCCGGCTTGATGGCCGATCTGCCTTCTTTGCGCAATTCTGGGGCCGATGGTGTTGGGCTGTTTCGCACTGAGCTTCAGTTCCTTGTGCGCAACAAGGTGCCGCGCCGGGGCGAACTTGCGACGCTTTATGGGCGCGTGATGGATGCGGCTGATGGCAAGCGCGTTGCTTTTCGCACGCTTGATATCGGCTCGGATAAAGTCCTGCCCTATATGAAGCCTCAGGACGAGCCGAACCCTGCCATGGGTTGGCGCGCGATCCGGGTTGGCTTGGACAAAAAGGGTGTGATGCGGATGCAATTGCAGGCGTTGATCCGCGCCTGTGCGGGGCGCCCGCTGACGGTTATGTTCCCGTTTGTGGCGCAGTTTGATGAATTTCGCGAGGCCCGCGCGCATGTTTATGCCGAACTAGAGCGCGAAAAGCGGCTTGGCCATCCTTTGCCCACGACCGTCGAGGTTGGGGCGATGTTGGAGACGCCGAGCCTTGCCTTCGCGCCCAAGCAATTCTTTGATATGGCTGACTTTATTTCCATTGGCGGGAATGATCTTAAGCAGTTCTTCTTTGCGGCTGATCGCGAAAACGAGCGGGTTCGGCGGCGCTATGACACGCTCAATGTCTCATTCCTGACCTTCATTGAGCGCATCGTTGAGCGCTGCAACGAGTCCGGCACACCTGTTTCGTTTTGCGGCGAGGATGCCGGGCGCCCGCTTGAGGCGGCGTGTTTTGCAGCGATGGGGTTGCGCAGTCTTTCGATGCGCCCTGCCTCTATCGGGCCGGTCAAACATCTGATCCGCCGCATCGATTTGGCGGCGCTAAAGCTGGTGATTGAGGAGTCTGCGGCGCGCGGCGATCAATCTGTGCGCGCGGCCGTGGTTGAGCATCTCAGCTCAGATGGCTGGATCGCCTAAGGTGCGGGCTTGTTCGCGATCAAAGCGTTTAATTCCTCGACCAGTTCCGGCAAGGGGCGCGCGCTATCCTCGGACATGCGGCGCAGCCCAAAGTAGATATGCGCCATTTCTTGATAGTACTGGGTAAAGGCGTAATTCGTCGCCGCTCCCGCCGCTGCGCCCAAAACCGGCACGGCGCGGGTTGCCAATCGCTGGCCCATCATCGCGGCCACGCGCGGCGCGATCCGCATCAACATCGTATTGAGCGCAACCCCAGTCAGCGTCACGCGGGCCAGCACAAAGCCAAGATCCGCGCCGTCATCGGCCTCCATCGGGCCGCCCGCGGCAAAGATTTGCAAGCAATCGCGCCGGGTTTCCTCGTGATGGGGATCAAAGCCGTATTCGGTTGAGATCGCGATGATCGCGCGCATCAAAAGCGTTGTGGAAAAGGGCAATTCAACAAGCGCTGTGGGCAAGCCGCCAAACCCGCCAAGCGCGCCCATGGCCGCCGCGATGGCCGTATTCATCCGTTGAGATTGATCCCGCATGCCCGCTTTGCGCGAGACATGCGCCGCGGTAAAACACCCCTCCAAAGCGCGCAGGGTTGCCGCCTCAACGGGTTTGCGCACCGGTTGGGGCAGCGCGAGATAAACGTTTTCAATCTGCCCGCCTGCCGAGGAAAGCAGCTGCATGGTGATGCCTTCGGCGGCGCGGTGGCGCGCGGCCAGATCCGCCATCGCTTGGGGCGTGACGGATTGAAGGATCACATGGCCTTCATCATCGGTGAGCAAGACGGGCGGTGTTTTCATGTCTGATATTTGGGATGGATCGCGCCGCTTTTCAAGAGATACGCGCCAGAGGCTTAGGGCTTTTGTGGCAAGTCGCGCCGCACTTTGCCCTTCACGCCATCCCATATGCCGCTTTCGACATCATAGCCCAAAACCCGCGCCGGATTGGTTGGCGGCGGCATTTTGATCCCGCGCAATTTGCTAAACCCAAAGCGTCCATAATAGGGCGCGTCGCCGACAAGCATCACCCGATCCCAGCCGATTTTGCCTGCCCGCTCAAGGCTTTCTTGGATCAACAGCGCGCCCAGACCTTCGCCTTGGCGCGTTGGGTGAACGGCCACAGGGCCGAGCAACAAGGCGCGCCAAATCTCGCCGTCTTTGGCGCGGATTTGCACCGGCCAATAGCGAATGGCCGCGCCCACGGCCCCCGTTTCATCGCGCGCGATCAAGCAAAGCGGGCCAATTGGCGCCACCCCATCGCGCAACCGATACGAAGAAAGCGCCTCGCGGCCGGGCGCAAAGCACAAATCATAAAGCGCTTCGACCTCCCACCAATCATCGCGCGTTTCTTCGCTTAGCTCAAACAAAGCCCCTGCCCTTTTGATCTTTTGCGCCGTCTTTTCGCGCGCCTCACTTGCGTTGATTTGATCAGATGTGTCACCAGCGTCAAGCCGTTAGCGCGTTTTTGACTGGCCACAGGGCTAGCACGGCACTATCTGAGGGGCATTGAAGCGAGGATATCAGATGTTTTACAAACCCGCCGAGGGCCATGGCCTACCGCACAGCCCCTTTAATGCGATTGTTTCGCCCCGCCCGATCGCATGGATTTCGACCCGCGGCAAAGATGGGCGCGAAAACCTTGCGCCCTATTCCTTTTTCAATGCGGTGGCCTATGTTCCGCCGCAAGTGATGTTTGCCTCGACCTCTGGCAAGCCAGATCGCGATTTTGGCAAAGATACCGTCGCCAATATCAATGAGACGGGCGAATTTTGCATCAATATCGTTGAATATGCGATGCGCGATGCGATGAACCTGACCTCGGGCAGCTGGCCTGCGGATGAGGATGAATTCACCCTTGCAGGCATTGAGCGCGCCGAATGCGAGACGATTGCTTGTTCGCGCGTTGCCGGGGCGCCAGCCTCGCTTGAATGCAAGTTGACCCAGATGGTGACCCTTAAAGGCGCTGCCAACTTTACCATTTTTGGCGAAGTGACCGGCGTTCATATGCGCGACGATTGCATGAAGGACGGCGAGTTTAATGTTCTGGCGTTTCAGCCGCTCGCGCGCCTTGGCTACCGTGATTATTCGCGGGTGACTGAGGTTTTGAGCCTCAAGCGCCCCGGCGAATAAGCCTGCATTATCGCAATAAAAAGGGCGCCGCGTTTGCAGAAACGGGCGCCCTTTTTCTATTGTATTTAGCGACTTAGTGCCCGCCGAGGATACCTGTGCGTACCGAATAGTTGGTCGCGATTTGGTAATCGGGATCGTCTTCGCTATCGACGATCAACTGCCCGGCCTTGGTCAGCAATTGATGGCAATCATGCGACAGATGGCGCAGCTGGATTTCTTTGCCAGCCGTCTCATAGCGGCCCGCCAATGTCTCAATGGCCGTTAGGGCGGATTGATCGGCAACCCGGCTATCAGCGAAATCAACGATCACAGCCGCGGGATCATTTTCCGGATCAAACAGCTCGATGAACCCGTCTACCGAGCCAAAGAACAGCGGCCCTTGGACTTGATAAACCTTCGCGCCTTCTGGCGTTAGGTAGGTCTTGGCGTGAATGCGGCGCGCGTTTTGCCAAGCATAGGCAAGGGCCGAGACGATAACCCCAACCACAACCGCGATGGCAAGGTCTTCGGCCACGGTCACAATCGTCACCAAGACGATTACCGCCGCATCAAGGCGCGGAATTTTGCGCATGATGGTGAGCGAGTTCCAAGCGAAGGTCCCGATCACAACCATGAACATCACACCGACAAGCGCCGCCAGCGGGATTTTCTCAATCAGGCTTGAGGCCGCCACGATAAAGAGCAGCAAAAACAGCGCCGCCGAGATGCCTGAAAGCCGCGTGCGCCCACCTGATTTAACGTTGATCATGGATTGCCCGATCATCGCGCAACCGCCCATGCCGCCAAAGAAACCGGTCACCGTATTGGCAACGCCTTGGGCCACACATTCTTGGCTTGCTCCGCCCCGCTCGCCAGTGATTTCACCGACCAAGTTGAGGGTCAGCAGGCTTTCAATCAGGCCAATCGCGGCAAGGATAAGCGCATAGGGAAAGATGATTTCCAGCGTGTGAAAGGTTGTCGCCCAGTCGCCAAACATCGGCACAACGGGGATATGGAACTGCGGCAAGCCGCCCTTAATAGAGGCCAGATCGCCGACGCGCGGCACATCAATGCCAAAAGCAATCACCAAAACCGCGACAATCCCGATCCCCGCAAGGGGCGCAGGGATCGCGCTGGTGATTTTGGGCATGCCCCAGATGATCACCATGGTAAGCGCGACAAGGCCAAGCATCATCACCAGCGGCCAGCCGGTCATCCAGCCGCCGCCTTGCTCTGCGGGCAGTTTAAATTGGGTCAACTGGGCAAGGAAAATAACGATCGCCAGACCATTCACAAAGCCAAGCATGACCGGATGCGGCACCAGTCGGATGAACTTCCCAAGCCTGAAAACCCCCGCCAATATCTGCATAATCCCCATCAAAACGACTGTCGCAAAGAGATATTCAACGCCGTGTTCCGCTACGAGCGCGACCATCACAACCGCCAAAGCGCCCGTTGCGCCCGAGATCATGCCGGGCCGCCCGCCCATGACCGCGGTGATAAAGCCAACGATAAAGGCCGCATAAAGCCCAACCAGCGGATGCACCCCCGCCACAAAAGCAAAAGCCACCGCCTCAGGCACAAGCGCGAGCGCCACGGTAAGCCCCGAGAGAATATCGGTTTTTGCTTGGCCGAGGGTCAAATGGCCTCGGGTGAACTTTATTTCAGGAATGGAGAGTCGGTCCACAAAGGACGCCAGCGTCGATTTCGTCAATTGAATGATCCAATTCGGGGATATGTGCGTTTGGCGCGGGTCTATCATCGCGGCGGCCAAATCTAAAGGGCGGAATGATTAACGCCGCCGGCTGATGTTTGAGAAGCAAGGACAGTGCGTTTTGGCAAAATTGGGCGCGGGCAAAAGGATGGCTTTTCCTTTGGGCGGCTTGCTCTTAGTTTGCAAAGGCAACCTCAGTTTGGCTCAAGGGTATTTGGCGATGGACAGAATGATTGGCGTGATCGGCGGCTCTGGCGTTTATGAGATCGAGGGGCTTGAAGAGGCAAAATGGGTCGCGGTTGAGAGCCCGTTTGGCGCGCCATCGGATCAGATTTTGACCGGGGTCTTGGACGGGGTGCGGATGGCGTTTCTGCCCCGCCACGGGCGCGGCCATGTGCATACGCCCTCGACCGTTCCATACCGCGCCAATATTGATGCGCTCAAGCGGCTTGGGGTGACCGATTGTATTTCCGTTTCGGCCTGCGGCTCGTTTCGCGAAGAAATGGCGCCGGGCGATTTTGTCATTGTGGATCAGTTTATTGACCGCACTTTCGCGCGCGAGAAAAGCTTCTTTGGCACAGGATTGGTCGCGCATGTGAGCGTGGCGCATCCGATCTGTGCGCGGCTCTCGGCGCTTTGCTTAGAAGCGGCGCGCGCGCAGGGTGTGACCGTTCATGATGGCGGGACGTATTTGGCGATGGAGGGGCCGCAGTTTTCCTCTGTGGCCGAAAGCAAAATGTATCGCGAGGCTTGGGGCGCGGATGTGATCGGGATGACCAATATGCCCGAGGCCAAACTCGCCCGCGAGGCCGAGATTTGCTATGCATCTGTTGCGATGATCACCGATTTTGACAGCTGGCACCCTGATCACGGGGCCGTTGATATCACTGCGATTATTGCCACTTTGGGCGCGAATTCGGCCAATGCG
This sequence comes from Halocynthiibacter sp., assembly GCA_047631555.1. Lineage (GTDB taxonomy): Bacteria > Pseudomonadota > Alphaproteobacteria > Rhodobacterales > Rhodobacteraceae > JBLHZY01. The sequence continues at coordinate 102,752 of JBLHZY010000004.1, forward strand.
AAAGGGCTTGTCGCGCGCATCCCTGCGCTTTTGGGGGCGGCTTATGCGCCTTGCGAGGCGGGCTGTGATCGCGCCCTTGAATATGCGGTGATGACGGCGCCCGACGCGCGCGATCCGGGCATGGTGGCCAAATTGGGCGCAGTTGCGGGCCGGGTTTTGGGCTGAGGCCATCGGATTTGAGTATTTAGACCAAGAAAAAGGTGAAGCGAATTGAAGCAGGTTAAGGATTACATCCGCACGATCCCGGATTTTCCCCATGAAGGGATTATGTTTCGCGATGTCACGACGTTGTTCGGCGATGCGCGCGGATTTCGCATGGCTGTCGATCAAATGCTCGCGCCTTATGTGGGCGAGCGGATTGATAAGGTTGTCGGGCTTGAGGCGCGCGGGTTTATTCTTGGCGGGGCCGTGGCGCATCAACTCTCAGTAGGATTTGTCCCGGTGCGTAAGGCAGGGAAATTGCCGGGCGCGGTGATTTCGCAGAAGTATGCGCTTGAATATGGCGAGGCGGAGATGGAGCTGCACGTGGATGCTTTGGCGCCGGGCGAGCGGGTTTTGATTGTTGATGATTTGCTCGCAACGGGCGGCACCGCAGAGGCCAGCATTTCCTTGATCGAGAAGCTGGGGGCAGAGATTGTCGCTTGCGCCTTTGTGATTGATTTGCCCGAGCTGGGCGGGGCGGCAAAATTGGCCTCCCTTGGGTATCGTGTTGATACGCTTTGCGAATTTGAGGGTGCATGAACCGTTTGGTAAGGTTTGGCGCGTAAAGCTTGGCGGGCCAGACGGGAGCTGGCATGCTTGCACCACATGTGAAGTAATTCACTGAAGACGCCCTGCTGCCCCCCAGCAGGGCGTTTTTTATTGCCCGATTTCCGGCAGGATCGCGCCCGGGTTCATGATGCCTTTTGGATCGAGCGCGGTTTTGATCGCGCGCATCGCGGCAAGTTTTGACGGATCGCCATAGCGCGCAAGATCATCGACTTTGAGCCGGCCAATACCGTGTTCGGCGCTGACCGAGCCATCGTATTCATCCGTCAGGTCATGCACGAGGCGGCTGATGGGTACGCGCAGATCTGCGTAGTCTTCGCGCTTTTTGCCCATGGCGGGGAAGACGTTATAGTGCAGGTTGCCATCGCCCAAGTGACCAAAACAATTGATCCGCATATCGCCAAGCACGGCAAGGCGCTCACCGGCGCGGGCGATAAATTCGGGGATGGTTGAGAGCGGCAGCGCGATATCATGTGAGGCAATTGCGCCGATGCGTTTGTTGGCCTCTGGGATGGTTTCGCGCAGTTTCCACAGGTTTTGCGCTTGAGCCTCGCTTTGTGCAATCGTCCCGTCCGTGGCAAGGCCTGCGTCCAATGCCGCTTCGAACAGCGCCTCAAAGGCGGCTTCGGTGGATTGTTGGGCAGAGAGGCCAAGGCCGATAAGCACAGACCATTGCGGCGCATTATCAAAGGGTTGGCGGGTATCCGGGCAGGTTTGGCTCAGGAAGTTATAGCCCTCTTGGGAGAGGATTTCAAAGGCCGAGATGCCCTCGCCGATTTGGCCCTGCGCAAGGCTGAGCAGATCAAGCGCGGCTTGGGGATCGGGAACAACAAACAGCGCTGTGCCGTTTTGGGCGGGGCGCGCAAATAGGCGCAGCGCGGCGGCCGTGATCACGCCAAGCGTGCCTTCCGAGCCGATTAACAGGTTGCGCAGATCATAGCCTGTGTTGTCTTTGCGCAGGCGTTTGAGCCCGTTCCAGATGGTGCCATCGGGCAGCACGGCTTCGATCCCGAGGCACAGATCACGGGCATTGCCATAGCGCAGCACGTTGAGCCCGCCCGCATTGGTCGCCAGATTGCCGCCGATCCGGCAAGAGCCCTCAGAGGCAAGCGACAGCGGGAAGAGGCGATCAGCGGCAAGGGCGGCGGATTGGACATCGGCAAGGATGGCACCGGCCTCGGCGATCAGCACATTTTCGGACGGGTATGTGGCGCGGATCGCGTTCATCCGCTCAAGCGAGAGGATCAGCGGCGCATGGCCTTGGGCGCGCACTTGGCCAAGCACGAGGCCGGTGCCGCCGCCGTAAGGAACGACTGCGATGCCAGCCTCACCAGCAAGGCGGATTGTGGTGGCGACCTGTTCGGTTGTTTGCGGCGCGATGGCAAGGCCGACCTCGCCTTTGATCCGGCCGCGCGGCTCTTCTACATAGGCGTTTGGATCGCGAAAGCTGGCCTCAGGGAGGCACGCGCGAAGGGAGTTTTCGAAGGCAGGCGTGATCGCATTAAGCGGCATTTTGGCGGGCCTTTTGGGCGGCTAAGGACATGGCGACACCTGAGCATGAGGGGCGATTGGGCGCAAGGTTTAGGCCTGCGACATCTCGGCGATCTTCATGCAGGAGCGCAGGTTGCGCGCGGTGATCGGCGCATCGAAATGGCGGGCGATATTGGCCGCGAGGCGGGATTTGCCAAAGCCGTTGGGCGTATGAAAATAAGTGATGCCATTGATACATTCCGCCTCTTCGCCGCTGGTCGCGGCAGCGCGGATCGCGGCCAAATCTGGCGCGCCGCCAAAGAGCAGGTGCAGCGTCGTTGGGGCGTCAAGGGTCGCGGGGAATGGGTTGGCGTTGAGCGCGTCGTGCAGGGTTTGGGCCGTGAGCAGCATCACTTCGGGGCGAAAATTGAATTGGGCCTCAACACCGGATGCGATGGCCTCGCGGATTGCGCTGACAGGTTCATCGCTGGCAAATATCGCATTGCCGGATTGGACATATGTTTGCGGGTTTGAATAGCCTAAACCACTGAGCATGTTGCGAAATTCCGCCATGGGCAGCTTGCCGTGCCCACCAACATTTACGCCGCGCAATAAGGCGATCCATATCTGCATAGGGCTGCTCCTCTAGGCCTGAGCCCGCTTATCCAACATCGGTTTTGCCGCGCCGATCTGCGCGTAGATTGGCATAGAGCACGTGGTTGCGCCAGCGTCCGTTAATCTGAAGATAGCTTTGCGCCACGCCTTCATATTTAAAGCCGCTCTTTTCCAAAACCCCACGTGAGGCGATGTTTTCGGGCAGGCAGGCGGCTTCAACCCGCGAGAGGTCCATCTCTTCAAAAGCATGGTGCACCAGGGCTTCAATCGCCTCGCGCATATAGCCGTGGCGGGCAAATTCAGCGCCGATCCAATAGCCCAATGTGCCGGCTTGGGCCGGGCCGCGGCGAATATTATCAAGGGTGATTGCGCCGAGGATTTGCGCGTCTTCGCGCCGGATCAGGAAAAGCGGAACAGCCGCGCCATTGGTGATTGAGCGTTGCGCCCAGTAGACCCGATTGGTGAAGCCTTTGCGCAGCAGATGATCCTTGGCCCAGGTTGGTTCCCACGGGGTGAGGAATTCGGCGCTTTGTTGGCGCAGATTGACCCAGGCGCGAAAGTCCCCGTGGATCGGCGGGCGCAGGCTCATCCGATCTGTTTCGATCCGAACTTTGCGCCGCGCCCAAAGCATTAGGCCGCAAGCCTTGCGCGCAGTTGCTCAAGGCTTGGCGCGGCCTCGACAGGGCCATAAAGCGCCAGCGCCGATTGCGCGACCGTCATGTTTTGCGCAAAGGCTTTGACGTCGCCCGTTGTGACCGCATCAATGCGCGCGACGGTTTCGCTGAGCGGCGGCACCCGGCCCCAAATCGCAACCATCCGGGCAAGGCGTTCGGCGCGGCTTGAGGGGCTTTCCAATCCCATCAAGAGGCCCGCTTTCATCTGGGCGCGGGCGCGCGCGATCTCATCGGGGCGCATATCGTCGGCGGCGCGCTTGATCTCATCCATGGTGATTTCAGCCAGCTCGCCGATCTGTTCGGCTGATGTGCCTGCGTAGATCGTCGTTTGGCCTGTGTCGCCATAAGCGCCGGTTTGAGCGTAGATCGTATAGCAAAGCCCCCGCTTTTCGCGGATCTCTTGGAACAGCCGCGAAGACATGCCGCCGCCAAGGATGGTTGTGCAGACTTGGGCGATATAAATATCTTCGTCGCGGTAGCTTGGCCCTTCAATGGCAAGGGCGAAATGCGCCTGTTCAAGCGGTTTGATCGCGCGGTGTTCGCCGCCCGAAAAGCTTGAGGCAATCACAGCGGGCGCAGGGCGCGCGTCTATGTGACCAAAGAGACGCTCGGCCTCGCGCACGAGGGCGTCGTGATCCACCGCGCCCGCAGCAGAAAGGATCATGCGATCCGGCGAGTAATGCTCGCGCACAAAGCCGGAAAGATCAGGCCGCCCAAAAGCGTTTACCCGCTCATCCGGGCCAAGGATCGTTCTGCCCATTGGCTGATCGGGATAGGCAACCCCTTGCAACCAATCAAAGATCACATCGTCCGGCGTATCGGCGGCTTGGCCGATTTCCTGCAAGATCACGCCGCGCTCGACCTCGATCTCGTTTGGATCAAAGATCGGGTTGAGGATAATATCGGCAATCACATCCAGCGCGAGGCCCACATCGGCCTGCAAAACGCGGGCGTAATAGGCTGTCATTTCGCGCGAAGTATAGGCATTAAGATAGCCGCCGACATCCTCAAGCACTTCGGCGATTTCAAGCGGCGAGCGGCGCTCGGTCCCCTTGAAAGCCATGTGTTCGAGGAAATGGGCGATGCCATTTTGCTCAAGCCGCTCATGCCGCCCGCCCGCTTGAACCCAGACCCCGATAGAGGCGGATTGCAGGCTTGGCATATTTTCGGTGACGATGCGGAACCCGTTGGAAAGGGTATGAAATTGGACGCTCAACGCTTGGTGCGCTCCTGAATAAGGGATTTGAGGGCAGTGAGATCATTGGGCACGCGGGTCATCCGCTCGTCCCGCTCGAACAGGTCGGCCATATGGGGCGGCAATGCGGGGCGGATGCCTGTTGCGGCCTCCACGGCATCGGGAAATTTGGCCGGATGGGCGGTTGCCAGCGTGATCATCGGGGTTGTGCCGAGGTGCTCGGAGGCGACTTTGACGCCAACAGCGGAATGCGGGCAGAGGATTTCGCCTGTGTCGGCGTGGATCGCTTTGATCGTGGCGGTGGTTTCGGCCTCGCTGGCGCGCCCGCTGTCAAAGTGGCTTCGTAAGGTTTCAATCGCGCCTTGCGAGACGGTAAAACCGCCTTCTTTGAGCTCGCTCATCAGCTGGGCAACGGCGGATCCATCGCGCCCGTAGGCATCAAACAATGCGCGCTCAAAATTCGAGGAAACCTGAATATCCATCGAGGGCGAGATTGAGGGGGTCACGCCCTCTTTGGTATGGGCGCCGGATTGGATGGTGCGGTGCAGGATATCGTTTTGGTTGGTCGCGATCACGAGGCGATCAATTGGCAGGCCCATTTGCTTGGCGATGTAGCCCGCAAAAATATCGCCGAAATTGCCTGTCGGCACAGTGAAGGAGATCTTGCGATGCGGCGCGCCGAGCGCCACGGCGGAAGTGAAGAAATACACAACTTGGGCAAGGACACGCGCCCAGTTGATTGAATTGACGGCGGCGAGTTTGACCCCTTTGCGGAAGGCCTCATCGGCGAACATTTCTTTGAGTGCTGCTTGGCAATCGTCGAAATCACCGTCCAAAGCGAGGGCGTGCACGTTGGCCTCAGAGGGGGTCGTCATCTGGCGGCGCTGAACATCCGAGACGCGGCCATGCGGAAAGAGGATCACAACATCAACGTTCTCAAGCCCGCGAAAGGCCTCGATCGCGGCAGAGCCTGTATCGCCCGAGGTCGCGCCAACGATTGTGACGCGCTCACCCCGGCGGGCCAGAGCCGATTGAAAGAGCTGGCCGATCAACTGCATGGCGAAATCTTTGAACGCCAGAGTGGGCCCGTGAAACAGCTCAAGCAGGAAGTGATTGGGGCCAAGTTGGACCATCGGCGCGCGGGCGGTATGGGCAAAGCCTGCATAGGCGCGCTTGATGATGGCGCGAAATTCCTCGTCGGTGAATGTATCGCCCAAGAAGGGGCGCATGATCGTAAACGCCGCCTCTTCATAGCTTTTGCCCGCAAGGCCTGCGATCTCATCGGCGCTCAAGGTCGGGATGCTTTCGGGCACATAGAGCCCCCCATCAGGCGCGAGCCCGGTAAGCATGGTTTCCTCGAATGAAAGCGCCGGGCTTTGGCCGCGGGTAGAAATGTAACGCATGGAATGTCCCGTTTGGATCGTGCCGGAATTAGGCGGGTTTGGTTCTGATACGCCAGAGCTGGTAAAGTGTCATCCCCAACCAGACAAGAGCGAGCGAAAACCATGTGATTGCGTATTGCAGATGGTCGTTTGGAATGCCCTCAGGGCCAACGGGCATCGCCTCGACCCCTTGCCCTGTATCTGAGCGCGCGATGATCAGGAGCGGCTCGGTTTGCAATGCTGCGGCCATATCGGGGATGTCGCGGGCAAACCAGATGTTCTTGGCGGCGTCATTGGGCGGGGTTGAGGAGGTGCGATCATCGGGCGTGTGGATATTGCCGGTGAGCTCAAGCGCGATTTCTGGGCGCGGGGTATCGGCGGCATCGAGTTTGACAAAGCCGCGATCTAGCAGGAGTTTGCGGCCCTGATCGGTTTCAAACCCGGTGATGATCCGATAGCCCGCGCCGATTTGTTTGCGGCTCACCAGCACATGGATTTCGGGGCCGAAGGTTTTGCCGGTGAGCGAAACGGGGGCGTATTTATCCGGCGTATCTGTGACCCCAAGCGGCACAGCGGGGGCGGAAATACGCGCCTCGATATCGGCCAGAACGGATTGCTTCCAAGAAAGCCGCTGGACCTGCCAAAAGCCCAGCGAGAGCAGGATCGCGATCCCACCGAGGCCAATAATGATCGGGCCGCTCATTCGTTTTAGCATGAAGACCTCGCTTTAATCGGGGCTTTTGAAAGCAAAAAGCGCGCACCGGGGCGCGCGCTTTTTATGAATTTATTGCGCCAGAGTCTGCGCTTAGCTGCCCCAGACGTAGACAGCCACAAAGAGGAAGAGCCAGACAACATCCACAAAGTGCCAGTACCAAGCCGCCGCTTCAAAGCCGATATGCGCCTCGGGGGTGAAGTGCCCTTTGATGGCGCGCAGCAAGCAGACTGCGAGGAAGATCGTGCCGATCACAACATGGAAGCCGTGGAACAGCGTTGGCAGGATGAAGTTGGAGCAATAGACCTCGCAACCGCGGCCAAAGCCGAATGTCGCGTGGCTATACTCATAGGCTTGGAAGGCGGTGAACAAAAGGCCAAGAGCCACCGAGAGCGAAAGCCCTGTAATCAGGTCTTTGCGGTTGTTCTCATGGGCAATCGCGTGGTGCGCCCATGTACAGGCCGCGCCCGAGCAAAGCAGGATCAGCGTGTTCATCAGCGGCAGGTGCCATGCATCAAACGTCTCGATGCCAACGGGGGGCCAAACGCCATCAATCGCGGGCGAGTCGGGGCCCATCGGATACATCGCGTTCTTAAAGAAGCCCCAGAACCAAGCGGCAAAGAACATCACTTCGGACATGATGAACATCAAAACGCCGTAGCGCAGGCCGATTTTCACAACCGGCGTGTGATCGCCCACATGGCTTTCAACTACAACAGCCGACCACCAGCCGAACATTGTATAAAGCACGCCAGCAAGGCCGATAAGGAAGATGAACGGTGTTACGCCCTGCATCCACATCACTGCGCCAAGCAGCATGATAAAAGCCGATGCAGCCCCCATAAAGGGCCAGATCGAAGGGGTTAGAATATGATAGTCGTGGTTCTTTTCATGGGCCATGTGCGATCCCCGCCTGGGATTTAATTTAGACCTGTCCGCGGAGCCGTTGCATCTTCAATCAGATGCGCTGTCTCTTCGGGCAAATCGGTTTCATAGAATGTGTATGATAGCGTGATGTGTTTTACAAACTTTGCATCGCGATCTTGTCGAATTTCGGGATCAACATAAAATGTTACGGGCATTTGCACCCGCTCTCCCGGTTGAAGCACCTGCTCGGTAAAGCAGAAGCAATCAATCTTGGTAAAGAAGCCGCCAGCCTCATAGGGGGCGACGTTATAGGTCGCTGTGCCTGCGATGGGGCGGTCGGTTGGATTATAGGCCTCATAGAAGGCAAGGCCGGTTTCGCCGATTTTGAGCTCCATCTTGCGCACGACGGGTTTGAATTCCCATGGCATATCGCGCGCGATTGTGGCGTCAAAGCGGATGGCGATTGTCTCGTCCAGAATGATATCCGAGCCTTTGTCGGAAACGGCTGTTGTGCCGCCAAAGCCGGTGACTTGGCAGAACCAGCTGTAAAACGGCACGGATGCCCAAGCGAGCGCCCCCATCAGCACAACAACGCCGCCCGCCATCAGGGCGGTTTTATGGGTGTTCTTTAGGCTCATTGAGCGGCCTGCGCTGCGGGTGTTTGTGTCGCGGCCTCGGCAGCGGGCTGATCAGCGGGCGTTTCAACTGCGGGCGCGCGGTAGGTTCCGTTGCGCGCGGGATCAAGCACGGAGACTTTGACAACCGTCAGCCCCATCACAATCGCGACCAAAACGCCGAGCGAAATCCCAACCCCAAGGTTGCGGCTGAAGCGGCGTTTGTGCAGTTCGTGATCTTTGGTGATTGCCATGATCTTACCAGCCCCCAATGCCAAAGCCGCGCAGCGTGGCTTCCACCAGCAATGCGCCGAAATGGACGAAAAGATAGGCCAAAGAGAATTTGAAGAAGCCCTTCTCGGCTTTGTATTGATCGGCTGTTGCCTCTTCTTCGGTCCGCTTGAGGATCGCAAAGGCGCCCTTGATAAACCAAAGGTTCGCCGCAACGGCCACGGCCATATAAACCGGCCCGCCAATCGAGGTGATCCCAAGGCCAAGCGCGACCGGGGCGAGCAGCAATGTATAGGCCAAGATATGGCGGCGCGTGACTTTGCGCCCATGGGTCGAGGTCAGCATCGGAACGCCTGCCTCGTCGTAATCGGCCTTCATAAACAGCGCCAGCGCCCAGAAATGCGGCGGCGTCCACATGAAGGTCAGGCAGAACATCAACACGCTTTCAATCGAGATGCCGCCCGTAGCGACGGCCCAACCGATCATCGGAGGAAAGGCGCCAGCGGCCCCGCCAATCACGATGTTTTGCGGCGTCCAGCGCTTGAGCCACATGGTATAGACGACGGCGTAAAAGAAGATGGTAAAAGCCAAGAGCCCCGCTGCGACCCAATTGGCCGCCAGCCCAAGAAGCAAAACGGAAAAGCCCGAAAGTGCGACGCCAATGCCCAGCGCTTCGCCCGGTTCAACCTTGCCCGAAGGGATCGGGCGCTTAGAGGTGCGTTTCATGATCGCATCAATATCGGCATCAAACCACATATTGAGCGCGCCAGAGGCCCCGCCGCCAATCGCGATAAACAGGATCGAAACAAGCGCGATAAACGGATGCACAGGCACAGGCGCCACGATCAGCCCCACCAAAGCGGTGAACACAACAAGCGACATCACGCGCGGCTTAAGCAGCGAGAAGTAGTCGCCAAAGCTTGCCTCGTTTTCGTGATCCATTGCGGCAGTATCGCTCATGCGGATGGGGCCCTTTGTTCAGGCAGTTTCGTTTGATAATCGCGCAACAGGCACCGCTTCATGCGCCGCCTGTTGCAAATTTTTAAGCCGTTTGAGGCTTACTCAGCAGATGCCAAAGCAACGCTTGAAACATCGCGCGGGATGCCGGCGTATTGTTCAATCGCGCCGTCCAGCCATGTATCATACTGCGCTTGGCTCACCACTTTGACGGTGATTGGCATATAGGCGTGATCCTTGCCGCAAAGCTCAGAACACTGGCCAAAATAAACGCCTTCGCGCTCAGCACTAAACCAAAGCTCGGCTGTGCGGCCCGGAACGCCATCTTGCTTCACGCCAAAAGCTGGGATCGCCCAAGAGTGGATCACATCAGAGCCAGTGACCTGAACAACAATCGTTTTGTTCACGGGGATCACGAGGGCTGTATCCGTGGCCAAAAGGAATTCGGCGCGTGAGTAACCGGCGCGCTCAAGCTTGCCAACCATCGCGTCGTTCAGAACAAACGGGATAACCTCATCATCGCCATCGCCCAATGTCGCGGGGTGGCCGAGCATATAGCTGTCAAAGCCGAATTCATTGTCGACATATTCATAGGACCAATACCATTGGTTGCCCGTGGCTTTGATGGTGATGTCTGCGGTTGGGATCTCTTGCTGTTTGAACAGCACGGGAAGCGAAAACGCCCCGATCACGACAAGCACAACGATTGGAATAATGGTCCAAGCAACTTCAAGCGGCGAGTTGTGGGTAAACTTCGCTGGCGTTGGGTTGGCGCGTTTGTTGAAACGCACGATTGCATAGAGCATCAGCGCCGTCACAAACACCACGATCACAGTGGTGACGATCAACAGCATATGATCCAAACCTTGCAGATCGCGGGCAACTTCGGTCGCCGCAGGCTGAAAGCCCATCTTGCCATCGGTTGGTCGCCCAACGATTTCAAGGCCAGAAAGTGCATCTTGCGCCACGGCGGCGCTGGCGGTGATGCTAGCCAAAAGTGAGGCCGAAAGGCCCGAAAGAACGGTCATAAAGCGCATTTTATCATCCTGTTTCGACGCGCAGCCATTACAGCCTCGCCCGGGCCCATCGCGCGCTGCGAATGGAATCCCATTGTCTCCTGTGCGCCAAAAACCATATTAGACGTTGCGGGACAAGCGATACTAATGCGGCAAAGGGCCGCTTTTTTGATCTATTTCACCCCCGCGAGGAGGAATTTCCATGTCGTCAGAGCGTTTTGACCCCTTTGAAACAAGCCTGGATCGCGATTCAGCGCTTGGGCTTTTGCGCAAAGCTGTGGACGGCGCGGATGATGGCGAGTTGTTTTTAGAGCGGCGCAGATCAGAGGCTTTGGTCTTTGATGACGGGCAGGTAAAGACCGCAAGCTATGATGCTTCCGAGGGGTTTGGCCTTCGTGCGGTACGTGGCGAGACGGCCGGATATGCCCATTCGACCCAGATTTCTGAGGCGGCTTTGGGGCGCGCCGTGGCAACCGCGCGCTTGGCCGTTGGCGATGGTGGCGGCGTGATGGCGGATGCGCCCCGCCCGACCAATCGCAAGCTTTACACGGATGAAAACCCGATGGACGGCGCGACCTTCCCCGCCAAGCTCGATCTCTTGGCCGAGATTGATGCATTCGCGCGCGCCCTTGATAAGCGGGTGGTGCAGGTAACGGCTTCGCTGGCGGCGTCGCATCAGGAGGTCTTTATCCTGCGCCCCGAGGGCAGCTTGGTTTCGGATATTCGCCCCATGGCGCGGCTCTCGCTTTCGGTGATTGTTGAGGAAAACGGGCGGCGCGAGGCGGGAAGTGCGGCGGGCGGCGGGCGCGCGGGCCTTGATCTGCTGATTGCGCCGGAATTCTGGCAAGCCTCGGCGCGCGAGGCCCTTCGCATTGCGCTGGTGAACCTGCGCGCGGAGCCTGCGCCGGCGGGTGTTATGGATGTTGTGCTGGGCAATGGCTGGCCCGGTATCTTGCTACATGAGGCCGTTGGCCACGGGCTTGAGGGCGATTTCAACCGCAAGAAAACCTCGGCCTTTGCAGGGCTTATGGGGCAGCGGATCGCCTCCAAGGGCGTCACTGTTCTGGATGATGGCACGATCCCGGATCGGCGCGGCTCTATCTCGGTTGATGATGAGGGAACCCCGAGCGCCAAGAACGTTCTGATCGAGGATGGCATCCTTGTTGGCTACATGCAGGATCGCCAAAACGCGCGCCTCATGGGGGTTGCGCCAACCGGAAACGGGCGGCGCGAAAGCTATGCCCACGCGCCGATGCCCCGGATGACCAACACATATATGTTGGGCGGTGATACGGCGCCGGGCGATATCGTGGCGGAGCTGTCTGATGGCATCTATGCGGTTGGTTTTGGCGGCGGTCAGGTTGATATCACCAACGGCAAGTTCGTGTTTTCATGTACCGAGGCTTACCGCGTTAAAAATGGCGTTGTCGGCGCGCCGGTAAAGGGCGCGACGCTGATCGGCGACGGGGCGACCGCGCTTAAGCATATCCGCGCGATTGGCAATGATATGGCGCTTGATCCGGGCATTGGCATGTGTGGCAAAGCGGGGCAATGGGTGCCCGTGGGCGTTGGTCAGCCGACGATGCTTATTGGCGGTCTGACGGTTGGCGGCGCGCAGATTTGATGTTTTGGCGCTTGTTGGTCGGCCTTTTGGCATGATTCTCTTTCGTGGTTAAGATTTGCCTTCTGATAAGCGACTGAAATATATCAACTTTGCCGAAACTTTCTAACATTCATGTTTCATTAACCACCCTTGGTGCATTCTGAGGGTGCAAGAGATGGAGCGTACGGATGGCCAAGGATTTATTCCCTTCCCCCCACCCCCTCACCCCACCCCACAGCGAGGAAGATACGCTTTCCTGGCTCCGCCTCTTGCGCTCACGCCGCGTCGGCATTTCCACATTTTATCGCCTGCTTGAAGAGCATGGATCGGCAACCGCCGCTTTGGAGGCTTTGCCTGATATTGCCCGCGATGCTGGTGTTTCTTCCTATCAAATTTGCCCCGAGGGCGTTGTTATGGCCGAGCTTAAGGCAGGCCGCCTTGCTGGTGCGCGCCTGATCGCCAATGGCCAGCCTGAATATCCCGCAGCTCTGGCCGAACTCGCGGATGCGCCCCCCCTGCTTTGGGCGCGCGGCAATATCGAAATTCTCTCCCGCCCGATGGTTGCGCTTGTTGGCGCGCGCAATGCCTCAAGCTTGGGCATGCGCATGGCGCGCAAAATGGCGGGCGAATTGGCCGAGGCGGGCTATATTGTCGCCTCAGGACTTGCGCGCGGGATCGATACGGCCGCGCATCAGGCCGCGCTTGAAGGCGGAACTGTTGCGGTAATGGCGGGCGGCGTTGATGTGATCTACCCGGCTGAAAATGCTGTTCTTGCCCAAGAAATTGAAGAGCGTGGCTTGCTGCTTTCTGAGCAACCCATCGGCCTTGCCCCCATGGCGCGCCACTTTCCGATGCGCAATCGGATCATTTCGGGGCTTTCTCATGCGGTCGTGGTGATCGAGGCCGCGCCAAAATCGGGCAGCTTGATTACCGCGCGCAATGCCCTTGATCAGGGGCGCGATGTTCTGGCCGTTCCGGGCCATCCGCTAGATGCGCGCGCGGGCGGCTGCAATATGCTGATCCGTGATGGGGCAACATTGGTGCGCTCTGCGGCAGATGTGATTGAGGCGCTCGCTGAAATCTCGCCGATGGAAATGGCCGCTGTGCAACCGAGCGCGGCTGATGCGCCGCTCAATACCCCCCCTGCGATGCCCCGTTCTCTGGCCGAAATGGCAGATCTTCACAGCGAAATTCTTGGCCGCCTCGGCCCAAGCCCCTTGGCCGAAGATCAGCTCATGCGCGATCTGAAAATCAGCATGGGCGAGATTACTCCTGCGCTGACCGACCTTGAACTTGAGGGCAAAATCTCGCGCCATCCCGGCGGATTGCTGAGCATCTGTTGAGCGCCACTTTGCCCGCCTTTCGCATCCCCCCCTCTCGTCTCAATTCGCCTCTGGCCAAAACCGCGCATTGACAAGCCCCCCAAGCCCCCACATTTTGCCGCGCCATAGTGCTCGATCCGAGTCGAAAGGAATTTTATGCCCGTTGTCGTTGTCGAATCCCCAGCTAAAGCCAAGACAATCAACAAATATTTGGGAAGCGATTACGTCGTATTAGCTTCCTACGGGCACGTCCGCGACCTGCCGCCAAAGGATGGCTCCGTCGATACCGAGCATGATTTTGAAATGAAATGGGAAGTCGGATACGACAGCCGCAAGCACGTAAAAGCCATCGCAGATGCACTCGCCAACGACGATACATTGATCCTCGCGACCGACCCGGATCGCGAAGGCGAAGCGATCTCTTGGCACCTCCAAGAAGCCCTGACCAAACGCAAAGCGATCAAAAAAGATACCAAAGTGAGCCGCGTTGTTTTCAATGCGATCACCAAGGCGGCCGTCACTGAGGCGATGAAAAATCCCCGCCAAGTCGATGTCCCGCTAGTGGATGCTTATTTGGCCCGTCGCGCGCTTGATTATCTGGTTGGGTTCAACCTCTCTCCCGTTCTTTGGCGCAAACTTCCGGGTGCAAAATCCGCCGGGCGCGTGCAATCGGTTTGCCTGCGCTTGATCGTTGAGCGCGAGATGGAAATCGAGGCCTTCAACCCCCAAGAATACTGGAGCGTGAAGGCCGCCTTCGAGACCCCGCGCGGCCAACAATTTGAGGCGCGCCTCACAACGCTTGCCGGTAAAAAGCTCGAAAAGTTCGATATTGAAAACGCGCTATCCGCCGAGATCGCCGTTCAGGCCGTCACCTCGCGCCCGCTCAAAATCGTCTCCGTCGAGGCAAAGCCGGGTGCGCGCAATCCCTCCCCGCCCTTCATGACCTCGACGCTTCAGCAAGAGGCCAGCCGCAAATTTGGCATGGGCGCGCGCGCTGCAATGGGGACGGCTCAGCGCCTCTATGAAGCCGGTTACATCACCTATATGCGGACCGATGGCATCGATATGGCGCCCGAGGCCGTGACGGCTGCGCGCGAAACGATCGGCAATAAATACGGCAAAGAATACGTACCCACCACGCCGCGCATCTATAAGAACAAAGCGAAAAACGCCCAAGAGGCGCACGAATGTATTCGCCCAGCTGACATGGATATGAGCCCAGATCTGTTGAAGCTCACCGATAAGGATCAAATCAAGCTTTATGATCTGATCTGGAAGCGCACGATTGCCAGCCAAATGGAAGCGGCCCGCCTTGAGCGCACGACCGTTGATATCGCCAGCAATGATGATCAAGTCGGCCTGCGCGCGACCGGGCAAGTTGTTCTTTTTGATGGGTTTTTGCGCGTTTATGAAGAGGGCCGCGATGATGTCGCCTCTGAGGATGATGCGCGCCTGCCCCAGATTATGCAGGGCGAGCAAGCCAAATTGGCCGAGAATGGTGTCTTGGCCGATTTTAACAAGGCGGCCGAGAAATCTGACGATGTGATCGAGGCGAAAGCCAAACCCGGCCTTCGCCAAATCGCCTCGGCTGTGATGTCTGAGGATGCGGCCGTTCTTGGCGCGCAGCATTTCACTCAGCCGCCGCCCCGTTATACCGAAGCGACGCTTGTGAAACGCATGGAAGAGCTCGGCATCGGCCGCCCCTCGACATACGCCAGCATCGTGACCACGATCCAAGATCGCGAATATGTGCGCAAAGACAAAAACCGCCTGATCCCCGAGGAAAAAGGGCGGATCGTGACGATCTTTTTGCTCAATTTCTTCCGCAAATATGTAGGCTACGATTTTACCGCCGATCTGGAAGCCCAGCTTGATGATGTGAGTGCGGGCGAGCGCGACTATAAAGATGTGCTGCATCGGTTCTGGCGCGATTTCTCCGTCGCGATTTCCGAAACGAGCGAGCTGCGCATCACCGAAGTGCTTGATAAGCTTGATGCAGCCCTCGCGCCGCAGCTTTATCCGCCGCGCGCTGATGGCTCTGATCCGCGCGCCTGTCCGCTTTGCGGGAACGGTAAATTGCACCTGAAAACATCCAAAACCGGCGGGTTTGTTGGCTGTGGGAACTATCCCGAATGCCGCTATACGCGCCCGATCAATGCCGATCCGGATGCACCATCAGGCGATCGAGTTTTGGGCGAAGATGCGGGGGATGAAATCTCGCTGCGCTCTGGCCGATTTGGCCCTTATGTTCAGCGCGGCGAGCCCACGGAAGAAGTGAAAAAGCCACCGCGCGCAAGCCTGCCCAAGGGCTGGGAGCCGGAAACGATTGATCTTGAAAAGGCGCTGATGTTGCTCAGCCTGCCGCGCGAAGTTGGGCCGCACCCCGATGATGGCGTGATGATTGAAGCGGGCATCGGGCGCTATGGCCCGTTTGTGAAACATGATCGGCTCTATGCGAATATTCCTGATGTTGAGGAAGTTTTTACCATCGGGATGAACCGCGCTGTTGAAGTTCTCGCACAGAAATTGGCCACGCGCGGCGCCGGACGTGCAGCAGCTAAGCCGTTGAAAGAAATCGGAGAACATCCAGAAAGTGGCGGCATGATTGCTGTTATGGACGGGCGCTACGGGCCCTATGTGAAATGGGAGAAGGTCAATGCGACCTTGCCCAAAGGCACAGAGCCTGAGGATGTCACAATGGATTTGGCGGTTGAATTGATCGCGGCCAAGGCGGCCTCTAAGGGCGGGCGCAAAAAGGCAGCTCCGAAAAAAGCGGCTGCAAAAAAGCCAGCAGCCAAAAAAGCTGCGGCTAAAAAGCCCGCTGCAAAGAAACCGGCCGCGAAGAAAAAGCCCGCCGCCAAAAAGGCCAGCGAGGCGTAAACTCGCTGGCTTTGGCGCGCGGATCACACGGCGCGCAGCTCATCTTTGTCGTTTGACATAGCTGCGATGCAGAGTAACTTTGGTGTAAGCAATTTTGCAGCGCAGCAATTGATTGACATGCGCAACTATACTATCCTGCTACAATCAGTGGGATCAAAGGGGAGACGGACATGAAAAAGGTATTTGGATCAGCCGCAGAGGCGCTTGATGGTGTTTTGTTTGACGGCATGACGATCGCGGCGGGTGGATTTGGCCTTTGCGGCATCCCCGAGCTTTTGATCGATGCGATCCGCGACGCAGGCACCAAGGAATTGACCGTCGCCTCCAACAATGCCGGCGTTGATGATTTTGGTCTCGGTGTTTTGCTACAAACCAAACAAGTGCGCAAAATGATGAGCTCATATGTTGGTGAAAACGCCGAATTCATGCGCCAATATCTTTCCGGCGAGCTTGAGCTTGAGTTCAATCCCCAAGGCACTTTGGCCGAACGGATGCGCGCGGGCGGCGCAGGCATCCCCGGATTTTACACCAAAACCGGCGTTGGCACGGTGATTGCTGACGGCAAAGAAACCAAAATGTTTGATGGCCAAGAATACATCATGGAAACGGGGATTTTCGCCGATCTCGCCATCGTCAAAGCTTGGAAAGCCGATCCCACAGGCAATCTGATTTTCCGCAAAACCGCGCGCAATTTCAATCCGCCCGCGGCGATGTGCGGCAAGGTTTGCGTTGTTGAGGTCGAAGAGATCGTGCCCACTGGCTCGCTTGATCCCGATCTGATCCACCTGCCCGGCGTATATGTGCATCGCATCATCCAAGGCGAGCATGAAAAGCGCATCGAGCAGCGGACAACGCGCGCCGCTTAGGGCCGCGCTGTGGCTTCTCCCTATGATAACGCCCCGCCCCGCGCTTTTTGGCGCAGTGGTGTGGTGGCGCAGGATGCTGGTGCGATCGAGGCGCTTTACCTGCCCAAGTTCGCGATCACTCGCGAGAGCAAAATCATGACGGCGGGAAGCTGCTTTGCCCAACATCTTCACCGCGCCTTGGCCGAGCTTGGCTGGGGCGTGATGGATGCGGAGCGGCTTGAGGTCGCTGTGCCCGACGATGTTTTGAAGCGTCATTTTTATAGTGTTTTTTCAGCGCGTTACGGCAATATTTATACCGCGCGCCAGTTGCGCCAGTTGATCGGCGAGGCCTTGCTTGACGAGGCGCCAGCTCTGCCGGTTTGGGAGCGAGACGGGCGCTATTTTGATGCCTTGCGCCCCAATGTTGAGCCAGACGGCTTTGGCGCCGAGGCGCATGTGAAAGAGGCGCGCGGTGAGCATCTTGCTGCGGTGCGCGATTTGTTGGTTTCGGCGGATGTGATCGTCTTTACGCTCGGCCTCACAGAAGGCTGGCGTCATCGCAGCACCGGCACAGTTTATCCGGTCGCGCCGGGCGTGATCGCGGGGCAGTTTGACCCGGATATTTTTGAGTTTTATAATGCCCCATATGAGGACATTTTGGCGGATATGCGCGCCCGCCGCGATATGGTGCGTGCGGTCAATCCGGGCGCAAATTTCTTGCTCTCGGTCTCGCCTGTGCCGCTGACAGCGACGGCCAGCGGCAAGCACGTTCTTTCGGCCTCGAGCTATTCCAAGCCGGTGATGCGTTCGGTTTGTGGGGTCTTGGCGGGCGAGGACGGCTTTGATTATTTTCCCTCCTATGAGGTGATCACCAGCCCCAGCGCGCGCGGTGTTTTCTTTGAAAAGAACCTGCGCCAGCCCACAAAAGCAGGGGTTGCGGCCGCGATGCGGATGTTCTTGGCCGCGCAGGGCGACGATCCCGAACAGGCCGCGCATTTGGGCGAAATCTCCCCCGCCCCGCGGCAGACGGACAGGTCCATTGAGGGCGAAGATGATCTCATTTGCGAAGAGGCGATGCTCGATGCGATGCGCCCCAAAGGGGGCCGAAAATGAGCCGCCTTTTGATCCTTGGCAATTCCCAAGCCACGACTTTGCGCTTGGCCGAAGAGGAAATCGCTGCCGCTTATCCCGAATATGATATCTCCTTTTACGGGCTTCCCGCGATTGCCTATGATCGGGCGTATCTGGACAAAAACGGGCTGTTTGGCCCGGCCAAGGGCGATCGCTTTGGCGCGAGTAAGGCCAATGAATGGAACGGCGGCGCGCGCATTGATCTTGCGCCATTTGATCGGATTTTCGTCATCGGGCACCGCTGGCGCATCTATTATCTGACCCGGCTTTTATACACGCGCTGTGTGCATGGCATGCAGCGCAACCGGCAAAAATCCGGCATCACAGAGAGCTTTTTGTTGGCCGCCATGACCGCATGGGTGCGTGACGGTTGCGATGAAATCATCGAAAAATTTGGCGCTAACCCGCGGATGATTTTTGCGCCTTCGCCTTATCCGATGGCGCGCGCCGCGCTCAAACGCCCTGAGTGGGAGCCCGCGTTTGGGCTTGCCTCGCGCCTTAGTGAGCGCGACATGATACTTGATGTCTACGAGGGGATGATCGCGGATACGATGGAGGCGCGCGGTCTGCATTTTATACCCCAACCGCGCGAGACCCTTGATCGCGCCTTTCTGACAAAAGATGCCTTTGCCCGTGTTCCGGAGGCCGAATTGGGCAAAAATGGCGTCAAGGACGATCACCGCCACGCCAATGCCGCCTATGCCAAGATACTGTTTGCCGCCTTGCAAGACGCGATGCTGCAAGCCCCGATAGATAAAGACAAAAATACGCTTCAGCCCAAGCTGACGCGCCAAACCAAAGCCTCGATTTAGGGGCGTGAATTTGCCGCTTTGGCGGCGCAGGAAAGGATCAAGATCATGAGCTGGGATCGCAATCAAATGGCTGCCCGTGCAGCGCAAGAACTCGAAGATGGGATGTATGTGAACCTCGGCATCGGCATTCCGACCTTGGTGTCAAACTACATTCCCGAGGGTGTTGAAGTGACGCTGCAATCGGAGAATGGCATGCTTGGTATGGGCCCGTTTCCGATTGAAGGGACCGAGGATGCCGATCTGATCAATGCGGGCAAGCAGACGATCACCGAGCTGCCGCAAACCGCCTATTTTGACAGCGCGATGAGCTTTGGCATGATCCGCGGCGGCAAGATTGCTATGGCGATTTTGGGTGCGATGGAGGTTGCTGAAAATGGCGATCTGGCGAACTGGATGATCCCGGGCAAGCTGGTCAAAGGCATGGGCGGCGCGATGGATTTGGTCGCCGGTGTTGGCCGCGTAGTGGTTGTGATGGATCACGCCAACAAACATGGCGAGAGCAAGGTTTTGAAGGAATGCACATTGCCGCTGACCGGAAAAGCCGTTGTCGATCGGATCATCACCGGGCTTGGCGTTTTGGATGTTGTGCCCGGCGGGTTGAAGATTGTTGAGCTGGCTGAGGGCGTTACAGAGGCCGAATTGCGCGCCGCGACGGAGGCAACAATCGTCGATTAGGCGATTTGAGCTAAGTGATTTTGAGCTATGGGATAGGGGGCGCGGCTTGGCTGCGCCCTTTTGCATTTGTGCTGCGCATTGGCCCCATTGGCGCCGATTGCGTTAATAATTCCACCTAACTGTTCTCTAATTCGAAACAGCACCATACTATTGCCCCAATTGGTTCCTAAATGGGCAGTGATGACGATGACGCGTTCAGATATCCCGCCCTCGCGCGCGCGCGCTCCCCTTGCTGCAAAGCAATGGCGGGATCGCGCTGTTTTGCTTGGGCTTTTGGCGCTTGTGGCCATTGGCATGATCGGCGCGATTGCGGCCACGGGCTGGCAAGAAACGCTTGAGCAGCTGCGCAAAATCACCCTTTGGCAATTTGGCGTTTTGCTGGTCCTCTCTTTGGTCAATTACGGGCTGCGGGCCCTGCGCTGGCATGCCTTTGCGCGCCGCTTGGGGTTAACCACGAAATTTTCCCAAAATGCGCTGCATTTCCTTGGCGGCTTTGCCATGACGGTCACGCCCGGCCGCGTCGGTGAGCTGGTGCGGATGCGCTGGCTTTATCGCGAGACCGGCTGGGCCTATACGCGCACAGCGCCGCTTGTTTTGGTCGATCGGGCCGCGGATTTGGCGGCGATGGCTTTGCTCATGGGCACGGCTTTGCTCTTTGTCGGGCATGGGATTGCGGGCGCTTTGCCGGTGACTCTGCTTGCGCTTAGCGCCGCTTTTATCGCCACCCGCCCGCGCCTTTTGGCTTGGATCGCGACGCTGGGCCATCGCGCCACGGGCCGCGCGCCGCGCTTGTTTGCCAAGTTGCGCACAGCTGCGCGCTCGCTTGCGCGGTTTAGCCATGGTGGCACGCTGACAATGGCCGGGCTCTTGGGCTGTATCGGTTGGGCGGCTGAGGGCTACGCGTTTTATCTTTTGCTGGCGTGGATGGGGACCGATGTTGCCTTCTCCACAGCCCTTGCGATCTTCATTTTCTCGGCGCTTGCAGGCGGGCTTACCGGCGCGCCGGGCGGGCTTGGCGGGGCAGAGGCGGCGATGGTTGCGCTGCTTGCGCTTGAGGGCGTACCGCTCGAGATGTCGATCCCGGCCACCGCAATCATCCGGCTGACCACGCTTTGGTTTGCCATCCTGATCGGTATTGCGCTTTTCCCCATTGCCGAACGAAATTCGCTGAAATCCAGAACCTGAGAGTTAGATATGTTGTGGAATAAAATCACCTATTCTGGTTGGGGCCGCGCCCTGACTGCCAGCGGCGAAGTTGCCCGCCCCGAGCGCGCCTCTAGCTTGCGCACCCTTGCCGCTGAAAGCCCTGCACCGGCCATTGGCCAACTGCGCTCTTACGGCGATGCCGCCCTCAATAGTGACGGGCGCGCGATTGATATGACGCGTCTTGATCGCCTCCTTTCCTTTGATCCTGAAAGCGGGATTGTCGAGGTTGAGGCGGGCCATAACATTGGCGATCTGGGCCGGGCATTCGCGCCCAAGGGCTGGATTCCACCGGTGATGCCGGGGACAGGATTTGCCACTGTTGGCGGCTGTATTGCCAATGATGTGCACGGGAAAAACCATCATGTGGTCGGCTCGTTCGGGCAGCATGTTATCTCGATCACCCTGCTGCAAGGCGGCAAGGCCAAGACTGTTACGCTTGAAAAAACGCCTGATTTGTTTCGCGCCACTGTGGGCGGCTTGGGCCAGACGGGGATTATTGCGAGCGCCAAGTTGCAGCTCATTCCTTGCAAGGGCGATATGATGGTGCTCACGGAGCGGCGCATTGATGGCTGGGAAGATTTCCTTGAAGCGCTCGATAATTCGGCTGCGGATTATACCGTTGGCTGGATCGACGCGACGGCCAAGGGCGCGCGTTTGGGGCGCGGTATTTTGGAAGAGGGCGAGATCACATCCGGGATTTCCCCAACGCAGGGCCGCAAGAAAGAAGTGCCGTTTAACGCGCCGCATTGGGCGCTCTCTGGCCCGATTGTGCGCCTGTTCAATGAGGCTTACTTTCGCCGCGTTCCAGAGACGGGCCGCACGACCGTGAAGCCGATTTCAGAGCCGTTCTTTCCGCTCGATAAAATTCACAACTGGAACCGCCTTTATGGCAAGCGCGGCTTTCATCAGTTTCAATGCGTGGTGCCGATTGATCAGGCGGATGTGCTCAAACGCATGCTTGGGATGATCGCCAATTCCGGCCTTGCCTCGCCTTTGGCGGTGCTTAAGCGGATGGGCGAGGGCCGCGCGGGCTATATGTCTTTCCCGATGGAAGGCTACACTTTGGCGGTTGATTTCCCTGCCCGCGAAGGGGCGAGCAGCCTGATTGGCGAGCTGGAGCGGATGACGCTTTCCGCTGGCGGGCGCATTTACCTCGCCAAGGATTCATTGGCTGCGGGCGAGCGCCTTAAGCCGATGTATCCCGAGCATGAAAAATGGTGCAAGGCGGTCGCGAAAGCCGATCCCGAGGGCCTCTATACAACTGATCTTATCCGCCGCTTGGACCTAAGGAGCGCATCATGACCGAAACTTGGATTCTACTCGGGGCGACTTCTTCAATGGCCCGCGCCATGGCCCGCGCCCTTTCGGCTGAGGGGCACAATATCCTGCTGGCTGGGCGCGATATGGATGATCTCAAAACGGTTGCCGCAGATTGCGTTTTGCGCGGCGCGCCGATTTGCGAAGCGATCAGGTTTGACGCGCGCGATCCGGCCAGTTTTGCGCCAATCATTGCGCGGGCTGAGGCCGAAGAAGGCCAGATCAGCGCGGCCGTGTTCGTTGGCTCCATGCCTGATCAGGGCGATATCGATGCCGATCCCGCGCTGATTGACGGGACAGTGATGGATAGTTTCACCGGCCCTGCCCGCTTCTTGCAGATGCTCGCGCCCGTGATGGAAGCGCGCGGCGGCGGCACGGTTGTTGGGGTTGGATCTGTGGCCGGGGATCGCGGGCGGATCGGCAATTATGTATATGGCGCAGCCAAGGCTGGCTTTGCCACATATCTTTCGGGCCTGCGCAACCGGCTGACCCGCGCGGGCGGGCATGTTGTGACTGTTAAGCCCGGCTTTGTGGATACGGCGATGACTTGGGGGATTGAGGGGATGTTTCTTGTCGCCACGCCAGAGAAGGTCGCAGCCGATATCCTCAAGGCGGTGAAGAAGAAGCGCAACGTGATCTACACGCCGTTTTTCTGGCGTTACATCATGCTGATCATTCGCCATATTCCTGAGTTCATCTTCAAGAAAATGTCGATCTAAGCGCCCTACTCTCTCTATAAAGACAAAACGCCGAGAGCTTTTGCGAGCTCTCGGCGTTTTGTCTTTTATCGGAGCTTGCCTAGAAGCCGAACCACTGATGAAACAGCCCAGCGGCATAAAACATCAGCGACAGAGTGATCAGCAAAAGCCCGATGCCGCGCTTATCACGCATGGCAAAAACGATCGGGTCGTAATCCTGTTTACCGAAATAGCCCAAACGCACCATCCGATAGAGCCAAGCCGCCATCGGGATCATTGCCGCCCAGAGCAGCCATTGGCTTGGGTAAAGCGTCAGCGCGTTTTCGGTGAACGTATACATAAAGAAGATCAGCAGCGTCGCGAACATGCCCAGCGCGGCCACATTGAGCAGATCAGCGCGATCTTTGCGCCCATATCCGCGCCCCGGAAGCGGATCATCGTTGGTGGCAAGCGAAAGCTCTGTGATGCGTTTGACGCAGCCAAGGGTGAGGAAGATCGGATAGATGAAAACCAGCAGATAGCCCGACACATCGACCTGCGAGGCCGCAGCCCCCGCCACAACACGCAGCGTATAAAGCCCCGCGAGCGTTGCGATATCAATCCAGCGCAGCCGTTTGAGCCGCAGCGAATAGGCCAGCGAAAGCACCATATAAAGCGCGACCACGCCCAAGAACGCAGGCCCAAGCAAAAAGCCGATCAACAGCGCAAGAATGCCAAGCGCTTTGCAGGCCAGCATCCCGATAAGGATCGGCACCTCGCCGCTGGCAAACGGGCGTTTGCATTTGGTTTTGTGCAGGCGGTCTGCCTCGAGATCGAGCAAATCGTTGACGATATAGATGCTGGAGGCGGCAAAAGAAAAGGCCGCCATGCCTGCGATCACGAGGAACAGCGTTGAGAGGGTGAAATCATGCGCGGCGATCATCGGCAGCAGCAGCAGGATGTTTTTCACCCATTGATGCGGGCGCATGGCGCGGATCAGATCGCGGATTTTCCACCCACCAGGCAAGGTGCTGACGGATTTGCCCGCTTTGGCCAATGCCGCCTCTTCGCGCGGCAGATTGCCGACGATCAGCGCGTTTTCGGCGTGATCCCAGATGGCGCGGTCGGCGGGCTCATTGCCAGCGTAATCAAATCCCGCCTCGCCGAAGGTTTTGACCAGGGCTTGCGCCTTGGCCTCGCCTTTGAGGTTTACGCCATTCTCTGAGGCAAAGACCCGCTCGGAAAGCCCATGCGCGGCGGCGAGCGGCTCGACCAAGGAAATATCAGAGGCCGAAGCGATGATCACTTCGCGCCCAGCAGCAACGGATTCGCGGGCCAATTCGGCGACCGCTTCGTTCACGGGCAGCAAATCGGCGCGGATATCGGCAATCTCGGCCAGCTCGGATTTGAGCTTGGCGCGATTGCGCAGATTGGCAAAGCTCGTGCGGATCACGCGGATCGGATCTTTGCCCAGCCCGGCCCAGAAACTCTCAAGCAACATATCGGTGCGCAGGAAAGTGCCATCGGCATCCAGAACCAGCGGTTTTTGGTCAGCCATTGGATGGCACTCCTTTAATAGCAAATACGCAGCCATCCGAAACAAGTTCGGGCGGGGTAAGGCATAGGCCGCGCGCAACGGTCCATGCGGCCATCACTTTGGGCACATAGGCGCGGGTTTCGGGGTATGGGGGGACGCCGACATGGGTTTTGACCGCGCCCTCGCCCGCATTATAGCCCGCAAGCGCAAGAACCGGATCGCCATCAAACTCGCCCAGCAGCCAATCAAGATAAGCCACACCGCCTTTGATATTCTGTTTGGCATCATTGCTATCGGTCACGCCAAAGCGCGCCGCCGTATCGGGCATCAGCTGCATCAAGCCCTGCGCGCCGGCCGAGGAAACCGCATCGACTTTGCCCGAGCTTTCAACGCCGATCACCGCCAGTACCAAAGCTGGCGAAACCTTTGTCCCTATAGTGGCGCCCAAAATATCGCGCCCATGGGCTTCGGCGATGTCTTGGAGATGCTGAAGGCGCGGCATCGAAACGGGCGAGCCTGCGGGCGCGTCGTTGAGCTTTTGAACCGCGGCCGAGAGACGCCCGGGGCCCGTATCGCCCAAGGCGGGGGAAACCAGCGCCCAATACCATTCATAACCCGAAGGTTTCAGAGCCGCTTTAACCGGGTCTTCGCTTTTGGGGGCTACGATCTGCTTGTTGGCACTGGGATCGATTTGGACGGTGATCCGTTTTGCGCCTGATGCGCGGGGCACGCCAACGCGCTTAAAGGTGAAATCGGGATAGGGCTTGGGCTCTTCAGCCAAAGCGGGCGCACAAAGAAGTGCACTGATCATCATTATAGTGGGCAATACGCGCCGCATTTTACGGTTCCTGCTCTGGGCCGTTTTTTCTTTGTTGGATCCGTTTTGGCAAAAATACCCTGATTTGCATAGGGATTTAGCACGATTTGGAACCAATCAGATGCAGGCGCGCACCAGTGCCTCAGCCGCATATAGAAAAAGTGCGCCTATGGTTAAAATTTTAAATCGTTCAAAAACATGTGCTTAGCAAAAATATTTGAAGAAAATGAGCGCGCGCCAAAAAGGCCGCGGAGCCGCCAAACTGTTGCCCCAATGTAAGGGCTTATTGGCTACATCGAAAGCGGCACTACACCGGATCAGGAAAAACCCGGTGCAGCCAGTCGCCGAAGTAACGTGCAAATCTAAATCAAAATTCCTCGGAGGGAAAACTTATGAAATTCTTCAAACTCGCAAACACATTCCGTAATGACGAAGACGGCGCTGTAACAGTTGACTGGGTTGTTCTGACAGCCGCAGTTGTTGGCCTCGGCGTAGCAGTTCTGACAACTGTTGCTGGTGGTACAACTCAGCTTGGCTCCACAATCGACTCAGCTCTTAGCACTGCGACTGTTGGCTCTTACTAAGACCAGCACTTAATCGCTTAGCAAACTTATCAAATCTATCGGAGAGACAATCATGAAATTTCTTAAACTCGCAAACACATTCCGCAACGACGAAGACGGCGCTGTAACAGTTGACTGGGTTGTTCTGACAGCCGCAGTTGTTGGCCTCGGCGTAGCAGTTCTGACAACTGTTGCTGGTGGTACAACTCAGCTTGGTTCCACAATCGACTCTGCTCTTAGCACTGCGACTGTTGGTTCTTACTAAGACCTCTAAAACGATCAAAAAGGCCGCGTTTGGAAACAAGCGCGGCCTTTTTCTATGGGCCCTGATGTTTTTCGCTGCTTCAGCTCAAGGCCATATGGCCCCTATGGCGCAAACATCACCTAATCTCGCAAAAATGCGTCTTTCGTTCACAAAAGTCGTAAAAATCACAAGCCAGACGCCTGAATTGCACGATTTCGCCACATTCATGAGCGAATGATCAACAATCATGAAGTTCATGGCCGGTTGTTCAGAAGAGCGACAGGACCAGATCTTGAAAGGACATAAGATGCGTTTGGTTTTTAGTTTGGTGCTTGTGTTGGGGTTGGGCCTTGCTGGCTTTGCTGTTTACATGGCCAAAGATTACATTGGCGCCTATCAGGCCGAGCTTGCCACTGAACGTGCCGCGCGCGCGCAGATGGTGCCGACCAAAGACGTATATGTTGCAAATCGTGTGCTGGCATATGGCGAGGTTCTTACCAAAGAGGACGTCGTTGTGATCAAATGGCCAGAGAACGCTTTGCCCGAAGGGATCTTCCTTACAGAGGAAGAGCTTTTCCCCAATGACAACAAAGAGGCGCGGATCATTCTGCGCAAAATGGAAAAGAACGAGCCTGTATTGGCTGTCAAAGTCACGGCTCCAGGCGAAGATGCGGGCGTTTCATCGCGCCTTGCTGCTGGGATGCGCGCATTTGCAATCCGTGTGGATGTCTCCACTGGGGTTTCGGGCTTCTTGCGCCCAGGTGATTTCGTTGATGTCTATTGGACCGGGCGCTCTTTCAACGGCGATACAACTGGCGATGTGACCAAACTTATTCAGGCGTCGATCCAGATTATTGCGGTCGATCAGCAAGCCGGGAGCGAAAATTCGAGCCCATCAATTGCGCGCACAGTTACGGTCACTGTTTCGCCAAACCAAGTTGGGGCTCTGGCCCAAGCGCAATCCACGGGTCGCCTTTCACTCTCACTCGTTGGCGTGAACGAAGAAAACAAAGCTGCCGATATCGAGATCAACCAACAGCAGCTTTTGGGCATCGCCGATAGCGAAGTTCCTGCGCCGGTCGAAGTCGCTCGAGTGTGTACAATTAAGACACGCAAAGGTGCCGAAACCGTGGAAACACCAATTCCTTGCACCAACTAAATTGCTAAAAAAACCAGCAAGGCGCTCTCCGAAAGGGGGCGCCTTTGCTTTGTTTTGCGCCCAAATCGGCCAACCTGTTGCGAGTTATCCACATAAACAGAACCCGCCAAGCAGTTGATTCTTGCAAAAAATCGCGACTTGGCGCATGTTAACGGTAATTCGGGCATCTAGACCCGTCCTGAGGCGTGATCGGAGAGGCAGGTCACAATGAAAATTGATATGTTTATGAAGGCAGCTGTTCTTGGAATGGCTGTAGTTGCGACCACGCCAATCTCGGCCCCGGCTGAGAGCTTGCGTGTTATGACAGGCTCTGCATCGCGCAGCCTGAATGTTCCGATGAATACAGCTGTTGTTGTTGAAAGCGACGTTCCTTTTGCGGAACTCTCTATCGCCAACCCTGGCATCGCGGATATTTCAACCCTTTCGGATCGCTCGATCTATGTTCTGGGCAAAGCGCCGGGCAGCACAACGCTGACCCTTCTGGCGCCCGATGGCAGCTTGATCACCAATGTTCAGGTTCAGGTCACTCCAGATATTTCAGAATTCAAAGAGCGTTTGCGCCAAGTTTTGCCTGGCGAGAACATCGAAGTGCGCACCGCCAATGATGGGATCGTGCTTTCGGGCGTTGTGACCTCCATTGCTAAATTGGATCGCGCGCTTGATTTGGCCGAGCGTTATGCGCCCGAGCGGATCACCAATATGATGAGCGTCGGCGGCACCCAGCAAGTTATGCTCAAAGTGCGCTTTGCAGAGATGCAGCGCTCGGTTTCCAAGAGCCTTTCAGCCGGTCTTGCGATGAATGGCAACATTCTTGGCGGCGGGCTTGGGGTTCAAGGCGGCTCTGGCGTCTTTACCTCTCAGGGCAATATCAACAACGCCATTGATGGTGTTTCAACAACCGGGGTTTCCTCGGGCGGTGAAGCAACCGGGCGTTATTTGCTTGGCTTTAACGCCGGCGGTCTGCAATTGGCCGTTGCGCTTGAAGCGCTTGAATCCAAAGGCGTTGTGCGCACTTTGGCCGAGCCAAACCTAACTGCTCTTTCGGGCCAGCAGGCTAAATTCCTTGCGGGCGGCGAATATCCGATCCCGGTAAGCCAAGCCAATGGTGTTGTCACGGTTGAGTACAAACCTTTCGGGGTTGAGCTTGAGTTCATTCCGCGCGTTGTTGACGCCGGAGTGATCAATATCGAGATGAAAGCGGCCGTTTCCGGCATCGACAGCTCGGTCAGCTATAATAATAACGGTTTCTCGGTGAGCTCCTTTAAGCGGCGCGAAACCTCGACAACGGTTGAAATGCGCGATGGCGAAAGCTTCGCGATCGCTGGCCTGTTGCAGGACGATTTCCAAGATCTCGCAGGGCAAGTGCCTTGGCTTGGTGATATTCCGATCTTGGGCGCGCTTTTCCGCTCGGCCGATTATGCGCGCAAGCAATCAGAGCTCGTGATCATCATCACGCCGCATCTGGTAACGCCGACGCGCGGCGAGGCTTTGGCCCTTCCAACGGATCGCATTCGCATTCCAACGGAAAACGAACTCTTCCTCTTTGGCAAAACCATCGGTGGGGCTAGCAAAGCGCCAAAAACCGGGGCAGCCGCCGAAGTCGCGAAACAGGACTTTAACGGGTCCTACGGCTATGTGATGGAGTAAGATTATGCGGGGGCACATCAAGATTATCCTCGGCGCGACAAGCCTTTTGGCGCTTGTTGCCTGTGATCGCGGCGCGCTTGACAGCTGGAACTCACCAGCCGGGTCGTTTGTGGATGAGGGCGGCTTTGGCAACCCGACGATGAACAACCATTTGGTTATGACGGGTCAGCGCGACTATGTTGTTAACCTGAACGCGCGCTTTGCCGCAGAAGTTCCCTCCACCGTGAATTTCGCGTTTAATTCCGCGGTGTTGGATGCGTCGGCTCAAGCCACTTTGCGCAATCAAGCACAGTGGATCCGCCAATTCCCTGAGGTTCGCTTCAAGGTTTACGGCCATACGGATTTGGTTGGCTCAAACGCCTATAACAAAGCTCTTGGCCTGCGTCGCGCCCGTGCGGCCGTGGCATATCTTTCGACCCAAGGCATCAGCCGCTCACGTCTTGAAGCCGTTGTTTCCTTTGGCGAAACCCAGCCACTTGTCGTGACGGATCAGCCTGAATTGCGCAACCGTCGCACTGTGACAGAAGTCTCTGGCTTTGTGAAACGTCACCCGACTGTGCTCAACGGCAAATACGCCAATGTGATCATGCGCGAATATGTTGAAAGCGCACGCCCACAATCCGAGCTCGTTGAATTCGGCACCTCAAAAACTGAAGAATAAAGCTCAAAGGGCAACATCGTCGCCAGAAAGCGCATAATTACGCGATTTTGGCCCCAATGTTGCCCACATTCCCCGGCATCTTACCCTCAATGGGAGCAGTGTGTGCGAAACCCAATCGCGCGTGCGGGCTTTGACGGGGACGATCCGAGTAGAAAATGCCGGGCAATAAAAGTCTCTGTTGTAGTTCGCCTTTTGAGAAGGACGAGACGCAATGAGCAGTGCAGCGTTGCAGCAAGAACCCGATATGATCGTCGCTTGTACGATTTCGCGGGATGTTCAAAACTTCGATCTGTTGATCGAGGATATGGAAGCCGAGCTTGGTGAAAGCTGGGGGGATCTCTCGTTTGAGGATGCCCGCGTTTTCTTTGGCCAACCGGAGGCCGAGAGCCTTGAGTTTGTCGCGATTGCGATTGACGATGAGGATGAGGACAAGCTTGCGGTTATTGCCGATTTGATCACCAAGGCCATCGAGGCCAGTATCAAAGTTATCCTTATTGCAGAAGAGGTTAGCCCCATTGCTCTGCACCAGCTCCTTAAGCTTGGTGCCGAAGAATTTGTCCCCTACCCGCTTCCCGATGGCGCCCTACATGACGCCATTGACCGGATGCGCGCCCCGCCCGTTGTGGCTGTTGAGGCCGCTCCAATTGATACGCCGAAACTGCGCGCCACGGGCGATCGCAACGGCGTTGTTCTGCCGGTTCATGGGCTTTCAGGCGGCACAGGCTGCACCACATTGGCGGTAAATCTGGCCTGGGAATTGGCCAACACAGATAAAGAAAATCCACCGCGCGTTTGCTTGTTGGACTTCGAGCTGCAATTTGGTTCGACCTCGACATTCCTTGATTTGCCGCGCCGCGAAGCGATTTACGAATTGTGGGCTGATACCGAATCAATGGACAGCGACGCTTTCATGCAGGCGCTGCAAACCTACAATGACAAGGTGCAAGTTTTGACCGCACCGACCGATATTCTGCCGCTCGATATGATTGGGCCGGAGGATGTTGAGCGGGTGATTGAGGCGGCGCGCACCAACTTTGACTATGTGGTCATTGATATGCCCACCGCGGTTGTTCAATGGACCGAAACGGTGCTGCAAGCGGCGAGCGTCTATTTCGTAACGCTCGAGTTGGATATGCGTTCGGCGCAAAATGCTGTGCGGATGTCGCGCGCTTTGAAAGCCGAAGAGCTGCCGATTGAAAAGCTGCGCTTTGTTCTTAACCGCGCCCCAAAGCGCACCGATCTGCAGGCCAAAAGCCGGGTAAAACGCATGGCCGAGCATCTGGATATCGATATCGAGCTGCAAATGCCCGATGGCGGCAAACAGGTTGTTCAGGCGGGAGATCACGGCATGCCAATGTCTGAAAACTTCCCTAAGAACCCGTTGCGCAAAGAGATCGCCAAGCTCGCGGCCTCAATTCATGAACATAACGCTTCGGCCGCAGAAGCCGCCGCATAAGAGGTAGATCGATGTTTTCACGTTATAAAAAATCTGGTGAAGTTGGCGCAACGCGCGGCGAAGCGCCCCAAGCCAAGGCCGACGCAGCGATTGCTGCAATTGCTTTGGCCGAAGCGGAAGCCAAAGCAAAGGCCGCCGACAAGCCTCCCTCACACCGCCGCCCTCTTCCTAAGAAGGCTGGCGAAGTTGTGCCGCTGGACAAAGAGAAAAAGCGCAAAGAGCGTCTTGGCGATGTGAAAACCTCGATGCACAAGCGCCTGCTTGAAGATCTCAACCTTGGCGCGCTTGAAACCGCCACCGAGAGCGATCTTAAGGCCGAGATTTCCGCCATCACCGCAGAGGCGATGGAAGAGCTTGGTTTTGTACTCAACCGCGAAGAGCGGATGACGCTGAACCAGGATCTATACGACGAAGTGCGTGGCCTTGGCCCGCTTGAGACGCTTCTGAAAGACGATACCGTCAACGATATTCTCGTAAACGGGCCGCAACAGATTTTCGTCGAGCGCGACGGGAAGCTGATGCTTTCGGATGTGACCTTTAAGGATGAAAAGCACCTGTTGCGCATCATCGATAAGATCGTTTCGGCCGTTGGTCGGCGCGTTGATGAAAGCAATCCATATGTGGATGCGCGCTTGAAAGATGGCTCGCGTTTTAACGCAATGGTGCCACCGATTGCGGTGGATGGTTCGCTCGTTTCTATTCGTAAATTCAAAAAAGAGAAGCTTGCGATTGATGATCTGGTGCAGTTTGGCGCCTTTACCGAAGAGATGGCCGCCTATCTTCAAGCCGCCGTTTCGACCCGCCTCAATGTGATTGTTTCGGGCGGTACAGGCTCTGGTAAAACAACCACGCTGAACGCGCTTTCGAGCTTTATTGATGACGATGAACGCATCCTCACAATCGAGGATACGGCCGAGCTTCAACTCCAACAAACCCATGTTGGCCGGATGGAAAGCCGCCCTGCCAACGTTGAGGGCAAAGGCGCGGTTTCCCAGCGCGATTGTTTGAAAAACGCCCTTCGTATGCGCCCGGACAGGATCATCGTTGGTGAGACCCGCGGCGAAGAAGTTATCGATATGCTTCAAGCGATGAACACCGGCCACGATGGCTCAATGACCACAATTCACGCCAACTCGGCGCGTGATGGGGTGAGCCGTTTGGAGAATATGATTGCGATGGCCGGGATCGAGATGCCGCTAAAGGCCGTCCGTAGCCAGATTTCTTCGGCGGTGAACTTGATCGTGCAGGCCTCGCGCCTTCAAGATGGCTCGCGCCGCATGACCTCGATCACCGAAATCACCGGGATGGAGGGCGATGTGATCTCGATGCAGGAAGTGTTCCGCTATCAGCGCACTGGCCTTACGCCTGACAATAAAATCATCGGTCATTTCACCGCCACAGGCGTTCGTTCGCACTTTTCCGAGCGGTTCCGCATGTGGGGCTATGATCTTCCGCCCCAAATCTTTGAACCGTTTAAGCCGGAGTAAATTCAGATGACAATTAGTGCAGAACCGCTGATTTACGGCCTGATTTTTGTAGCCGTGCTGTTTCTGGTGGAGGGGGTTTATCTCCTTTTCTTCGGGAAATCGATCAGTCTCAATAACCGCGTGAACCGCCGCCTTGAGATGCTCGAAAAGGGCGCTCAGCGCGAAGATGTGATGGAACAGCTCCGCAAGGAGATGGGCCAGCATATGAAATCGCGCCGCCTGCCGCTTTATTCGATCTTGGCTGAGAAAGCCCAGAAAGCGGCGATCGCATTTACCCCGCCTCAGCTGATCATGATGATGGGCGCTTTGTCTGTCGTGGCCTTTCTTGGCCTGACGATTGGTACAGAGGCAAGCGCCGGCATTCGCGTCGCTATTTCTTTGGCGATGGGTGTTGGTGGTGTGTTTGTTTGGATCCACAACAAGGCCAAAAAGCGCCTTGCGATGATCGAAGAACAGCTCCCCGATGCGGTTGAATTGATGGTGCGCTCGCTTCGGGTTGGCCATCCGTTTACGGCTTCTCTTGCGATCGTTTCCAAAGAGGTTCCCGATCCATTGGGCACCGAAATGGGCGTTATCTCGGACGAAAGCGCTTATGGCCGCGATGTTGGCGAGGCTCTGAAAGCTATGGCCGAACGCCTGGATATGCAGGATTTGCGCTTCTTGGCGGTTGCCGTTGCGATCCAGCAGCAATCGGGCGGTAACTTGGCCGAAATCCTTGAGGGCCTGTCCAAAGTTATCCGCTCGCGTTTCAAGCTGTTTCGCCGCGTTAAAGCGATTACCGCAGAGGCCAAATGGTCTGGCATGTTCTTGTCGGTCTTCCCGCTTGGCGCGCTGGTCATGGTGAACGTTATTCAACCCAACTACTTCGACGAAGTGATGGATACCCCTGTGTTCATTCCCGCTTGTCTTGTGGTTGCCGCATTCCTTGTGACGAACATCTTCGTGATGAAGTCGCTCGTGAATATCAAAGTGTAAGGACTGAGCTATGCAAGATCTGATCAATTCCGTCCTTGGCGACACGCTCGGCCCCTTTGGCCCGATCATTATGGTTGGTGCGCTTGGGCTCATCCTCGTCCTGTTTATGCTGACGCTTTTGATGCGCAAGCAGGTCGATCCGCTCGACAAGCTACGGGACGAAATTCGCGGCAAGAAAACTGTGGCAAAGGGCGAAGACATCGCTTTGCGCAATGGCACGAAAAACGACAAGCTTGAGAAGTATTCCAACTTCCTAGAGCCGCAAAATGCCGAAGACTATTCGGCGATGAAGCTCAAACTCGTGCAAGCGGGCTATCGCGGCCCCAATGCGGTTCGGATGTTCCACTTTGCGCAATTCTCGCTTGGGCTTGGGCTCTTGGCTGTTGGGATCGTGCTGGCCTTGCTCCAGCAGGCCAATGGCGATCCGACGACCCAAAAGTTGATGATGTATGTGCTCATTCCTGGCGGTATCGGATATATGTTGCCCAAATACTGGGTGACCCGCCGCGTCGAAGCGCGCAAAGAAGAGATCATTTACGGCTTTCCAGACAGTCTCGATATGATGCTTGTTTGTGTTGAAGCCGGCCAATCGCTTGATCAGTCGATCATCCGCGTGGCAACCGAGCTGCGCGCAGGCTTCCCGGCCCTTGCGGACGAATTTCAAATCGTGAGCAACGAGATGAAAGCCGGTAAGGACAAAGTGACGGTTCTGCGGGATATGGCTGAGCGCTGCGGCGTGCCGGATGTGGCCTCGTTTGTGACCGTGCTGATCCAGTCGGCAAGCTTTGGTACCTCGATTTCTGAAGCCTTGCGGGTTTATGCAGGCGAGATGCGCGATAAACGCGTTATGCGCGCCGAAGAGAAGGCAAACACCTTGCCTACCAAGATGACACTTGCCACAATGATGCTGACAGTGCCGCCGCTTTTGATCATCCTGATCGGGCCTTCGGTCTGGGGTATTTATACAATGCTGAACGGCGATACACCTTTCTAAGCAAAGGCCCGCGTTTGGCGTTTGGTGAAGGATCTGATGCGTAGAACGTTCGGACTGATTGCAACATTTGCCTTGTTGGCCGCCTGTGAAAACACGGGCGGCCTTCGCCCATTGCGCGGCGACAATCCTTATGCGCCTGCTGGTGTGGATCGCGGCGGCGAGTCTGTTGATGGCTTGCTTGTCGGGCATCGGTTGATGGAGGCGGGCGAATACGAGCTTGCGCTTAAAGCCTACCTTCGCGCCGCCGGAACCCATGGCATGAACGCTGATACGCTCTCTGCGCTTGGCTCGGCCAATCTGCGGCTGGGGCGATTGGGGCAAGCGGAAACACTGCTGCGCAAGGCTGTCGCCGAGGACGAGACCTTCCCGCCCGCCTGGAACAATCTGGGCGTGGTTTTGATGGAACGGAATAAAATTGGCGAGGCAGAGCGGGTTTTTCGGACCGCATTTGCGCTCGACAGTGGCGAAAGTGCCGACATTCGCGAGAATTTGCGCTTGGCACTCGCAAAATTGGAAAATCCGGCCTATGATGAGGCAGATAACAACGCTTTCGCCTTGGTGCGGCGTGGTGGGGGGAAATTCTTGCTCCTGTCGCGGTGATACTTCGGAAGAAAAGCGGATCATGTGAGAGCAGTAAGAAGGACGCAGGCAAAATGCGCCATATTTCCCTTGTTTCACTGTGCCTTTGCGGCGCATTAGCCCTTTCGGCATGCCAAAAGTCTGGCAATAGTGAGGTTGAACGCGCCGCGGCAAAGGGCGTGAATGTGATCGATGAGAGCAATCTCAACGAAGTGATGCTTCAGGCCGCCGACCCTGCCGAAGCCGTCAATTATTTCGCCAAAGCCGCCGCTCAAGAGCCGGACCGGATGGATTTTCAGCGCGGTCTTGCGCTTTCCTTGATCCGTGCCAAGCAGCCCCAAGAGGCCGTCCCCGTTTGGGCAAGCATCGTGGCCAGCGATGATGCGACGTCGGAGGATCGGGTGAATTACGCCGATGCTTTGATCCGTTCTGGCGATTGGGCCGAGGCCAAAGCCCAGCTCGATAAAATTCCCCCAACCTTTGAGACCTACAAGCGCTATCGCCTCGAAGCGATGGTTGCCGATAGCAACAAAGAATGGAAGCGCGCCGATAGTTTCTATGAAACCGCCGCCGGCCTCACGACCAAGCCTTCAGGCGTTTATAACAACTGGGGTTTCTCCAAGCTGACGCGCGGCGATCACGCGGGCGCCGAGAAGATGTTTGTCCAAGCGATCACCTATGATCAAGGCATGTTTACCGCCAAGAACAATCTCGTTTTGGCCCGCGGTGCACAGCGCAAATACGATCTGCCCGTCATTCCGATGAGCCAGGTTGAGCGGGCGCAATTGCTGCATACATTGGCGCTTTCGGCGATCAAAAAGGGCGATATCGCGACCGGCAAAGGCCTGCTGACCGAAGCCATCGATACGCATCCGCAGTATTTTGAAGCCGCCGTGCGCAGCCTCAATGCGCTAGAAGCCAACGTGACCAACTGATGGATCATCTGACGGTGGCTGCCGCTTGGTGGTTCTTGCCGTTCACAGCGCCCATTTGCATATGGGTCGCTTGGAACGACATGAAATTCATGAAGATCCCAAACAAGGCCGTTGTGGCGCTGTTTGTGGTCTTTGCGGTTGTTGGGCTTTTTGCTTTGCCCCTCGCTGAGTATCCTTGGCGCTTTAGCCATTTTGCGATTGTCTTAGCGATTGGTTTTATTGCCAATATGGCCGGGGTTATGGGCGCAGGGGATGCGAAATTCGCAGCCGCCGCCGCGCCTTTCGTGGCAACGGGCGATCTGCCCTTGCTGCTGCCGCTGTTTGCCGCCGTATTGCTTGGCGCCTTTGCCACGCATCGCCTGTTTCGGATGATCCCGGCCATGCGCGCGCGCACGCAAGATTGGGAAAGCTGGACACGGGGCGATTTTCCCATGGGGCTCGCCCTTGGTGGCACGATGATTTTTTATCTTCTGCTTGGGATTAGCGGCGTTCCTGCGGCGTTGTAATCGCTTTGATATCGGGCAAGCGCGCGCCCTCAAAGGCGCGCCGCCTCCCCTCTCAGAGCAGGGATGCGCGCCCTACCCGTCCACCTTCATCAAGATCATCAGCTTTGAGCGATAGACCTCGTGCATCGCGACGCCGCGCTCTTCCATCGCTTTAAGCGTATGGCTGCGCAGCTTTGTTGTGATCGGGCAAAGCGGGATCAAAACATAGTCCGCGTCGCTAATTCCCGGCGCGCCGCCATAGTTCCAAGGGGCGGATTTTAACGTTGGGCGAAACGGGCCGAACATCCACGTTGGGCTATTGATATCCGTCACATAGAGCCCGTCATCAGGGCCAAGTCCGGCCTCATCGCGCAGCTCGGCGGCCACGGCTTCCTGCATCGCGCCATAGCCAAGCACCGTCTGGCACCAAGGCAAAACTTCGCCGCGAAAAACAGTCGGCTCGTCGCGCACCTCCGCGTCCACATAGGGCCGCAAAGAGGCAACGCTATCTTCCAAGGCGATCTTGGCATCAACCCGGTTCATCCGATCCTTAAAAACCTGAACATCCCCATAGCCGGAAATAACTGGGATGAATTCAGAGCGATCATTCGAAAAATGCCTAAAGGGGCTGGCCAGCAGATTGTTCATCGAGGGAATTGCCAGCGTGAATACCGCGACAATAACCATGGTCTGAACCATATGCAACTGCCCGCCGGATGGCTCTGTTTTGGCCGGCAATGCGAGCAGCAAAACCGCCATCAGGAGCAGCCACTGCGGGTCGTTGCCAAAGTTTTGATAGGTCACATAAAAGAAGCTCGGGGCGAGCAAGAGCAAAACCAATCCAGGCCCGCCATGCCCCCCTTTGCGCAGCAGGATGACGCTTGCAAAGACAAGCACGGTTCCCAACAGATACTGCGGCGAAGAGAGGATTTGCAAAAAGGGCAGACCGGGCGCAGAGCGAAAATCAGAAGTTGCGACATAGATCAAATCGTTTGCATAAGTCGCCCAGAATTCGACCCCGTACATCATCGTCACCACGCCCGCCACAAACAGACCAAAGACCACGCCAAAACCCAAGCTGCGCCATGCTTTGCGTAGGATCAACGCCACAACAACGACGGGCGCAAAGGCGACAAAATAGGTCATTTTCGTCATCGCAAGCGCGGCCATCAAGACCCCGATTATAGCACCATCAACGCCCGGGCGGCGCGCGCCAAGGGTTGGCAAAATGGCCAATATAAGGGCGACATAGGCATAGGCCCAAGCCCAGCGATTATAGTGCATGGAAACCGAAATGCCGGTTTTGGCGAGCCCATGAACAAGCGCCATAACCAGAATTATACACGCTCCGCCAAAGAGATAGGCGACCCAGCCTTTGAGGCGGCTTGTTGCGGCCCACCAAATGGCCGGCGCCAAAAGCGCGGCAATAAGCACTTGAGAAAGAACAATCGACATGCCCATCCCGAAGCCGAGTTTTTGCAAAATCACGATGGGGAGAAAGGCAAATGCGCCAATGGGCGTGGTGAAATCCAGATGCGGTATCTGGCCCAAATCCATGCGCGCCACGATCTCCATCAAATGCAGGACATCGCCCTCGTGCCGGTTGACATAAAGCCCGCCGGGAAGTGCTGCAACCACACCCAAAATGGCGATCAAAGCGATCAAAAATACAGCGTAAATAGCGGGATTTGGCCTGCTCATGCCCGTCTCCTCTTCATTTTTTGGCAAGGATACACGGCAATTATGGAGTTTGTAAAAGCAATACGTCGAATTTGTTGTCTTTGGGGGGCGAACCGCGATAGAATCCCCTCAAAAGAAGAATAAGCCGAACTCAGCAGTTACAGGTGCCCGATGAATATGCATGCCAGCGGCGTCCTTGCCCCGCCAGAGCCAAAAACCCTCGAAGATATGCGCATCTCCGTTGTGATGATGCGTGATATCCTGTTGAAAACGATGTTCCGCCAGAACTTGGAAACAGCGAGCGAGCTGAGCAAAGCGCTTTGCCTCTCGATCACTGTGACGCAGGAATTGATCGAGCTGGCGCGGGTGCAAAAGCTGCTTGAGGCGACTGGGACCTTGCATGCCAATTCCGGCGGTGAGATGGGCTTTAAGCTCAGCGATGCGGGCAAGGCGCGCGCGCTTGATGCGTTGAGCCAGTCGGAATATTATGGGCCGATGCCGGTTCCGCTTGAGGTTTATTCCGAGCAGATGAAGCGCCAATCGATCCGCAATATCCAAGTCACCCGCGAGCAGCTTTTGGGCGCGATGGGGCATTTGATCCTGCCGCCCGATCTGCTTGATCAGCTTGGGCCTGCGGTAGGTGCTGGGCGCTCGATCCTGATGTATGGCCCGCCCGGCAACGGGAAATCCTCGATCTCGAACGGCATTCGCGATGCAATGGGCGATAAGATTTTCGTGCCGCGCGCGATTGAATATTCCGGCCAGGTGATCACCGTTTATGATCCCATTGTGCACACCGCTGCCGAGGAAGAGATTGAAGATCCAACCGCCCTGCGCCGCTCGACCACCAATCGCTATGATCGCCGCTATGTCTATTGCGAGCGCCCCACTGTGATCACTGGCGGGGAGCTTTCGCTTTCCATGCTCGATCTGGTCTATAATCCGACCGCGCGGACCTATCAGGCGCCCTTGCAGCTTAAATCCTCTGGCGGGATTTTTATCGTCGACGATTTGGGCCGCCAAGAAGAGCCGCCCCAAGCGCTTGTGAACCGCTGGATTGTGCCGCTTGAGGAAAGCAAAGATATCCTCGCGCTGCAATCGGGCGAAAAGTTCGAAGTGCCCTTTGACACATTGGTGATTTTCTCGACCAACTTCCACCCGAACGAGATTTTCGATACCGCCGCTTTGCGCCGGATCTTCTTTAAGATCAAGATTGATGGGCCGGATCAAGAAGGCTTCTTGAAGATTTTCGCCATGGTCGCGCGCAAGAAAAAGATGCCGCTTGATGAAAAGGCGCTGCTGCACCTCATGAAGGTGAAATATCCAACGATTGAAAATGTTTACGCGAATTATCAGCCGGTATTTTTGATCGATCAGATCATCGCGATTTGCGAATTTGAGGGCATCCCCTATCAGATGAGCCCGGATCTTGTTGATCGCGCTTGGTCCAATATGTTCGTGCGCGAAGAGAAGATTGTTCACTAATGCTGGACGGGGTTGGTCTTGCGGGTTGTGGGATCATGGGCGCGCCGATGCTTGCGTCGCTTTTGCACGAAGGGATTGAGGCGCGCGGTTTTGATATCCGCCCGGCTGGCGAATTTGGCCTCCTCGCGCCGCACATAAGCAATGATCCTGTGGGCTTTGCAACGGGTCTCAAAACCCTGCTCACTGTCGTGCGCGACATCCCGCAATCGGATGCGCTTTTGTTTGGCGATCAAGCCCTCAGCCAGGCCCGCGACCTTGAGACAATCATCATCTGCTCGACCGTTTCACCGCGCTATATTCACGATCTGCGCACGCGGATCCCGGCCCATATCACTTTGATTGATGCGCCCATGTCTGGCGCGCAAATTGCTGCGGTCGAGGGGCGATTGAGCTTTATGCTTGGCGGGGAAGATGCGGTTCTGGATCACTATCAGCCGCTGTTTGCCGCCATGGGGGCGCATTTTCATCGGATGGGCCCGCTTGGAGCGGGGATGCAGGCGAAGGTTCTGAACAATTTGCTCGCCGCCTCCAATACGGCGATGACGCGCCTTGTGTTGGATTGGGCCAAAGGCGCCGGGCTTGATCGGCGCGCTTTGCTTGATCTATTCGAGACCTCTTCGGGCCAGAACTGGCTTGCCTCGGGCTTTGACACGATTGAATTTGCCAAGCTTGGGCACACGCCCGACAACACAATCGCCATCATCGTCAAAGACGTGGCAAGCGCGCTTGATGCGGCCCCTGAGGGCGCGGATATAGCGCTGCCGCTCGCGGTTCAGTCGGCGATGCGCGCCTTGACGCCTTTTGAGGATTGAGGGCGCATAAAGCCCGTGCGCGGCGCTGTCGGCTATAGGCGCGCGACAACTTACCGCTGTGATCAGGCTGCGCGCTCTTCGACCAGCCCTGCTTGTTTTGCGGCATCCAAATAGCCGCGGCTTACCGGCACGCGCGCGCCATCAATCAGATCGAGAAAGACGCGCCCGTTTTCGCGCGATTGCCCCAAGACCGCTTGGCGCGCGACCCAGTGCGAACGATGCACCCGCGTTCCATCGATCCCCTCAAGCTCCGCCAGCGCATCCGCAAAACGCATCAGGAGCGTCTCGACCCCTTTATCGGTTACGACTTCGACGTAGTGATCCGAGGAGCTCAGCCGGATCACATTGCCCCAACGGCTTTGCGGCAAGCGCTCAAGCAGGCGCGGCGGCGCTTTTTGCTGAAGTTGAAGAAGCCACTGCGCGATCGCAATCGAAAGCGAAACAGCCGCGACATAGAAAAACATCATCGGCCAAGGTGTTGCGGGATTTTCGCGCAAAACGGCGGTAAGTCGGGTAATGAGGATGAGGATCGGCGCATAGATAAGCACCATCCCAACCGAGATCAGCAGCCCGCGATTGAGGACCGAAATGCGCGGATAGCGGCGTGTGATCACCAGCTTCAGTCCAAGCGAAATCACAATCGCAAGCCCGATGACGATCAGCCAATTGAGCGCGCGAAAGCTATAGCTCCAGGTCGAGCTTGTTCCAAATGGGCCGGCGATTGTCATCAAAACAGTCAGCACCAGCCACAGAAATACATTCAGTGGCGTCACAACCAATGTGCGCAATTCACACAGAAAGCTTGAACTTGCCTTCACCAACCAAACCCCCGTTTGTTATCGGTTTATCGGCTGAACCAGTTTTAAAAACAACTGGATGCCGCATAAATGGTTACAAAAATGTGTATTCGTTGCCGAACCGCCAGAAAAACCAGCGAAAAACTTTGAAAATAAAGTGCCCTGAGAGCGTGATTTTAGTGAATAAGCCCCGAAATCGGGCCGTTTGGCCGCTTATGGCGGGTTATATGGTTAGTCCTTTTGGCTCATCCAGCTGATTGGCGCGGCAGCAGGCGGTTACAGTATTGGCGAGCAAACAGGCGATTGTCATCGGGCCAACGCCGCCGGGAACGGGCGTGATTGCGCTTGCAACTTTGGAGGCGCTGGCGAAATCCACATCCCCCACGATGCGGGTTTTGCCGCCCTCAACGTCGGTGCGATTGATGCCAACGTCGATCACCGTTGCGCCCTCTTTGAGCCAATCACCTTGCACCATATTTGCGCGCCCCACGGCCGCAATCACGATGTCGGCGCGTTTTACGATGGCGGGCAGATCGACCGTGCGGCTATGGGCGATCGTGACGGTGCAGCTGTCGCGCAGCAGCAAGGCCGCCATCGGTTTGCCCAGCAGATTGGAGCGCCCGATCACCAGCGCCTCTTTGCCAGAAAGCGATCCAAGGGTTTCGCGCAGCAGCATCATACAGCCAAGCGGCGTACAGGAAATCATCGCTTTTTGCCCTGTCGCGAGCAGCCCGGCATTGATCACATGCAGCCCGTCGACATCTTTGCTTGGGTCGATGCGCGCGACGATATCTGTTTCATTGAGATGGCCGGGAACGGGAAACTGGCACAGAATGCCATGCACTTGCGGATCCGCGTTGAGCGTATCAATCAGCGCATAGAGATCGGCCTCGGAGGTATCTGCGGGCAATTTGTGGGTAAAGGAGTTCATCCCAACCTCAAGCGTTTTGAGGCCCTTATTGCGCACATAGACCTCAGAGGCGGGGTCTTCGCCGACAAGGATCACTGCAAGCCCCGGTGTGAGATTGTGCACCTCTTTGAGCCGCGCCACGTGATCAGCCACTTTGGCGCGAAGCGCGGCGGCGGCGGCGGTGCCATCAATCTTTTGGGCTGTCATCGGGCGATCTCCTAAGTCGTTGAGTCGTTTGGGGCCTTTTGCACCGATCCGCCCCTATTATCAAGGCTCAGAACAGCCCCTCAACCTCGCCTGCGTCGTTAAGGCGGATCGCCTCGGCCGAGGGGCGGCGCGGCAGGCCCGGCATCGTCATGATTTCCCCGCAAATCACCACGACAAACCCGGCCCCCGCAGAGAGCCGCACTTCGCGCACCGGGACCGAATGGCCGGTTGGCGCGCCGCGAAGCGAGGGATCGGTTGAGAAGGAATATTGGGTCTTGGCCATGCAGATCGGCAGGTGGCCATATCCGGCGGCTTCCCAAGCGCGCAATTGATCGCGAATTTTCTGATCGGCGAGGACTTCATCGGCGTGATAGATGCGTTTGGCGATGGTTTCGATTTTTTGGAACAGCGGCATTTCATCGGGGTAGAGCGGTGCGAAATTGGCCGCACCGGACTCGGCCAATTCAGCAACGCGGGTGGCAAGCGCCTCGGTGCCTTTGCCGCCATCGGCCCAGTGGGTGCACAGATAGGCTTCGGAGCCTTGGCTCGCAACATAGGCTTTGACGGCTGCGATTTCGGCCTCGGTATCGGCGGTGAAATG
The DNA here is from genome assembly GCA_047631555.1 of Halocynthiibacter sp. GTDB lineage: Bacteria > Pseudomonadota > Alphaproteobacteria > Rhodobacterales > Rhodobacteraceae > JBLHZY01. Next base: position 145,752 of record JBLHZY010000004.1, read on the forward strand.
GTTGATCGCGACGACGACGGGAACGCCGAAGCTTTTGAGATTGCCGATATGGCGGCCAAGGTTGGCGCAGCCCTCTTTCACCGCCGCGACATTCTCTTCGCCAAGGTCGACGCGCGCCACGCCGCCGTTCATTTTCATCGCCCGCACTGTCGCCACGAGGACAACCGCATCAGGCGCAAGGCCGGCTTTGCGGCATTTGATATTCATGAATTTCTCCGCCCCAAGATCGGCGCCAAAGCCGGCCTCTGTGACGACGAAATCGGCAAGCTTTAGGGCGGTGCGTGTGGCGATCACCGAGTTGCAACCATGGGCGATATTGGCAAACGGGCCGCCGTGAACGAAGGCGGGGGTATGCTCAAGCGTTTGCACAAGATTGGGTTGCATCGCATCGCGCAGCAGCACGGTCATCGCGCCGTCGGCTTTGAGATCGCGCGCATAAATCGGTGTCCTATCGCGCCGGTAAGCGACGATGATCGCGCCGAGCCGCGCCTCAAGATCGCTCAGATCGCGCGCAAGGCACAGGCAAGCCATGACCTCGGAGGCGACCGTAATATCAAAGCCGGTTTGGCGCGGAAAGCCATTGGCCACGCCCCCAAGCGAGGTGACAACATCCCGAAGCGCGCGGTCATTCATATCAAGCACCCGGCGCCAGACAACGCGGCGCTCGTCGATCTCAAGCTCATTGCCCCAGTAGATATGATTGTCGATCATCGCGGCCAGCAGATTATGCGCCGAGGTGATCGCATGGAAATCGCCGGTAAAATGCAGGTTCATCTCTTCCATCGGCACAACCTGCGCATAGCCGCCGCCCGCAGCCCCGCCCTTCATTCCGAAACACGGCCCAAGCGAGGCCTCGCGGATACAGATCGCCGCCTTTTTGCCGATCCGCGCCAGCCCATCGCCAAGGCCGACAGTTGTTGTGGTTTTGCCTTCGCCTGCGGGGGTCGGATTGATCGCCGTGACGAGGATCAGCTTGCCTGTCGCGCGCGGCTCGAGCCCCTCAATGAAGCTTTGGGAAATCTTCGCTTTGTCATGGCCATAGGGGACCAGATCGCTGGCCGGAATGCCAAGGCTTTCGCCGATCTGCTGAATGGGTTGTTTGTCAGCGCGGCGCGCGATTTCGATATCCGTGAGATGAGCCATTCTATTCTCCCTATCGCGCCAATGGTTGGCGACTTTAGGCGAGGATAGCGGCGGGATTTGGTCGCGCGAAGCCTTTTGCGACGTAAATATGCGCAAACTCGTCTTTCGCGCATTCGCACCCGCGCCACGAAAAATCCCCGAAACGGCGCGCGTTTCGGGGATTTTTAAGGTGTTTCGAGCTGAGCTTTACGCAGAGGGCTCAGGCTCGCCCGCCGGGCCATCATCGGCGCGCGGCTTTTTGGTTTTGGGGATGGCGGTCAAGGACGGCGCATTGCCTTGGCTTGGTGTGTCATCCTCATCGTCGCCACGGTTGAGCGGCAAGCCATCAATCACGCGCTGGATTTCTGCCCCGGTGAGGGTTTCATATTCCAGCAAGCCTTGGGCAAGGCGCTCAAGATCTTCGGCCTTTTCGGTCAGGATCCGCTTGGCGGTTTCATAGCCGGTGTTCACCAGTTCCTTGACCTTATCGTCGATGATCTTTTGCGTATCGCTTGAGTGATTAACGCCGCCGCTATAGGCGCCCAGATTGCTTTGCTGCTCATTGGCGTAATCGACAAAGCCAAGCTCTGGCGCATAGCCAAATTGCGTGACCATGGCGCGGGCGATCCGGGTTACTTGTTGGATATCGGACGAGGCGCCGGAGGTTACGTTTTCTGGCCCAAAGATCAGCTCTTCCGCTACACGCCCACCCATCGCCATGGCGATTTTTGAGGTGTATTTGGTTAGGCTGATGCTGAGTTGATCGCGCTCGGGCAGGCTGAGCACGAGGCCAAGAGCACGGCCGCGCGGAATGATCGTCGCTTTGTGGATCGGATCATGTTGCGGGACGTTAAGGCCAACAATCGCGTGGCCCGCTTCGTGATAGGCGGTGAGTTTTTTCTCGTCTTCGGTCATCACCATCGAGCGGCGCTCGGCCCCCATCATCACCTTATCTTTGGCGTTCTCAAAATCTTCCATCGCCACAAAACGCCGCCCAATGCGTGCCGCTGTCAAAGCGGCCTCATTGACGAGGTTGGCAAGATCGGCGCCGGAAAAGCCCGGTGTTCCGCGCGCGATAATGCGCAGATCAACGTTTGGCCCAAGCGGCACTTTGCGCGCATGCACGCCGAGGATTTTTTCGCGCCCCTTAATATCAGGATTGGGCACCTGTACTTGGCGATCAAAGCGGCCCGGACGCAGCAACGCAGGATCAAGCACATCGGGGCGGTTGGTCGCCGCAACGATGATGATGCCTTCATTGGCTTCAAAGCCGTCCATCTCAACAAGCAATTGGTTGAGCGTTTGTTCGCGCTCATCATTGCCGCCGCCATAGCCAGCGCCGCGCGAGCGACCGACCGCATCAATCTCATCGATAAAGACAATACAGGGGGCGTTTTTCTTGGCCTGTTCAAACATGTCCCGAACGCGGCTTGCGCCAACGCCGACAAACATCTCAACGAAATCAGAGCCCGAGATAGTAAAGAACGGAACGCCCGCCTCGCCCGCAATGGCGCGTGCAAGAAGCGTTTTACCTGTGCCCGGAGGGCCAACAAGCAGCGCGCCTTTGGGGATTTTGCCGCCAAGGCGCGAAAATTTCTGCGGGTTGCGCAGGAACTCAACGATTTCCTCAAGCTCTTCTTTGGCCTCATCAATACCGGCCACGTCATCAAAAGTGACGCGCCCTTGCTTTTCGGTCAGCAGCTTGGCGCGGCTTTTGCCAAAGCCCATCGCGCCGCCTTTGCCGCCGCCCTGCATGCGGTTCATCATAAAGAACCAAAAGCCGACAAGGATCAGTACTGGCAGGATCAACATGAAGATCGACTGCAAGCCTGATTGGCGCTGTGATTTCACCTCAACCTTGACGCCATTGGCGATCAACAGATTGGTGACTTCGGTTTCTTCGGGTTTGATCGTTGTAAAGGTCGCGCCGCCCGAACCTGCATAGGTGATGGATTCGCCGTCCAGCGTTGCATCGGTCACTTCGCCGCTTTCAACGGCGGTGATGAATTCGGAATAGCTCTTGGCAGATGTGCTAACCGCGCCCTGCCCGTTTGAAAACACGTTGAAAACAACGAGCAACAACAACAGCAGCACGGCCCAGAAAGCGAAATTTCTCGCGTTACCCAAGGGGGATCTCCTCGAAAATCTTATCATTGGCGCGGGGTCGCGCGTTACCCATCTAAAATAGGGATCAAAACGGCATGTTCAATGCGATAGTAGCGATCTTAGGAAAACATCTTCGCCGCGCGCCAATTGGGCCGTGTAGCCATTGGCCATTCCGGCTGTGGGGGCGGCCATAAGCTTTGCGCCGTTCCAAAGGCTCGGCATGGCGGCCAAAGTGCTGCGCGCCAAGCCCGTTGCGCGCCAATCGGGCAGTTGCAGCAGTCCGTCCTCGCCAAGGGCGCGCAGGCTAAGCGCTTGATTTTGCGGCCCTTCAATGCGCCAGCGCCCATCCCAAAGCGCGCCGATCCGCCCCTTTGCCTTTAGCGCGGCTTGCGGCTCGCGGCCAATGCGCAGGGTGATTTTATCCGAGGAAATCAGACATCCATGCAGGGTATTTGTCTGGCCATTGCGAAGCCGCCACATGGTGTCAGAAAGCGCAAGGCTTCGCGGGCCATACTGTGCTGAGGCAACATAGCGCAGGGCCGCGCTGAGCAAGCGGTGCGCGATTTCGGGGCCCGCTTCATCCAGATCGCGCTGATCAAAGAGGATATCGCCGCCCTCAAAACGGGCGATCCGTTGGGCCGTCTCATGGGCCTGCCTGCCCAGCGCTTGCGCCGCGCTGCGCATATTGAGGCTCACATCCATCAAGACATTCGCGTCGATGCCAAGCGGGGCCAGAGCCTCCATCGCTTGGCGGGCTTTGATCCGGTCGTATTTGGCGTCTTGGTTGGAAGGGTCTTCGCACCAGTCCTGGCCTTGATCGCGCAGGTAGTCGCGCAGATCATCGCGGCTTTGTTGCAAAAGCGGGCGCAGCCAAGTGATGCCATGGCTTTCGCGGCTTGCCGCCATGGCCGAAAGCCCATCAACGCCAGAGCGGCGCGCAAGGCGCATTAGAAATGTCTCGGCCTGATCGTCGGCCGTGTGGCCAAGCGCGACGGCTTTGATGCCCTGCTCATGCGCCCAAGTGCTGATCAACTCTTGGCGGGCGCGGCGCCCTTGATCTTGCAGATTGCCTTTGCCGTCCCAGCCGGTCCATTTGCGGGCTGTGTGGGGGATGTTGTGGCGCGCGCAAAGTTGGGCCACGAAATCCGCCTCATCAGCGGCCTCGTCCCGCAGGCCATGATTGATGGTGATGGCGCGCAGATCAGCGCCCGTTTCCGCCGCCCAGTCTGCGGCCAAAAGCAAAAGCGCGGTGCTATCGCCGCCGCCGGAAATCGCGATCCCGATGGGGGATTTGGCATGGGGGGCAAGGGCGCTGCCAAGGAAATCTTTGAGCAGGGCGTTGATGGCTTTGCGGTCCTGCGCTGTCTTGGTTTCAGCGGCGCGCGCATCCTCCATCAGCTTGGGATCACGAGCAATTCAGCTCGGCCATCGCCGTGCTGGCTTTTGCGGCCGCATCCGATCCAGCAAAGCGCGCACCAACTTCGCCAAGCGTGACGCAGGCCTCGGAGGTTTGGCCAAGCGTGCCCAGCGATGTGCCAAGGCGCAGCAAGGCATCGGGCGCACGGGCGCCATCTGGTGCGCCGGAAAAAGCGGTTAAGTAGGCGCGCGCAGCGCCCGACGTATCGCCCAATTTATCAAGCGCTTCGCCGCGCCAGAAATGCGCATCCGCACTCAGCGGGCCGCCGGGATAGTTTTCGGTAAAGCGCTCAAATGCGGCGGCCGATCCGCCAAAATCGCCTGTATCAAACGCCGCTTTGGCTGTGTCGAAATCGGTTTTCTCGCCTACGGCCATTTCGGCCCCATTGCTTGGCGTCGAAATTGGCGCGGCAACTGGCGCGGGCGCTGTTTCGCCGCCAATGGGTTTGAGCGCGGGAAGGTTGCCAATATCACAGCCGCTTTCCAGCTCGCAGAGGCGGAAATTCAAGTCATCAAGCTTGTTGGTGCCGTCGGCCACGATGCTGTTGAGCCGAAACTCCAGCGCTTCGCTTTTGGACGTCAGGCGCGCAAGGCCCGCCTCGATCAGATCGACCCGCTCAAGCGTCGAGCTGCCCCCGAAAGAGGAGTTTGGCGCGCCAGTTGTGTTGAGTTCGCGTTTGAGCTTTTGCAACTCAACAAACAAAACGGCCATTTCTTGGCGCATATCGGCAAGGGTTTGATCCGAGGCTTGGCCAAGGCTTGGCCCGGCCGCAAATGCGAGGGAAACGGCCAGAAAACCTGCGCCAAAAAGATGTGTAAAACGCTTCATAACGCAGGCCCTCAATTGGTTTAGCTGATGCCACCAGCGGCAATCACAGTCACTGCACGCCGGTTCTTGGCATAGCAGGCTTCCTCAGAACAGACCTCAAGCGGGCGCTCTTTGCCATAGGTGATATTGCGCATCCGCTCTGGGCTAACCCCTTGAGAAATCAGGTATTCACGAACCGAGTTGGCGCGCCGCTCGCCAAGGGCGAGGTTGTATTCACGGGTGCCTTGCTCATCGGCATGGCCCTCTATGATGGCGGTGTATTCGCGATTGTCCAAAAGCCAAGACGCTTGGCCTGCAAGAACAGTGCGCCCTTCGTCACTGAGCGTTGATTGATCCACCGCAAAGAGCACACGGTCGCCGACGGTTTGTTGGAAATAGGCTGCCGATTTGGGATCATTCGCGCTGCCAGGAATGATGCCTGCATTGGCGGCATTTGCGCCTGCGCCGCCAGCATTGTCATAGCGGCCCGGATTGGTACAAGCGGCTGCGCTCAAAGCGGCGATCAGCAGCGTGACTTTCATCAGATGTTTCATTGTCAGACGTCCTCGTCTTGTTTGTTATTGGCTCGATTGGCCTGTTTATAGCATTTTGGCGCCCATATGGAAATGCAGCGCTTATTTGAGCAGTGGCGACCATGCCGGATCGGAGGCGGCCGCCTGAGTTTGAATGCGGCGCAGGTTGCGCCCGGAGATATCGACAGAATAAAGCGCCGGTGCGCCGCCTGCCCCTTGGCTTTCGCGGGTAAACATAATCACGCGGCCATTTGGCGCCCATGTTGGCCCTTCATCAAGAAACGATGCCGTGAGCAGGCGCTCTTCGGAGCCATCTGTGCGCATCACCCCGATATGAAAACGGCCGTTGTTTTGCTTGGTAAAGGCGATTAGATCGCCGCGCGGCGACCAAACCGGCGTTCCGTATCGGCCTGCGCCGCTTGAAATCCGGCGCGCCTCGCCGCCCGTTGCTGGCATCACATAGATTTGCTGCGCGCCGGAACGGTCGCTTTCAAAGACGATCTGATTGCCATCGGGCGAAAAGCTTGGGGCGGTTTCGATTGCAGGGGTATTGGTGAGGCGTTGCGCGCCGCCGCCTGCAATGTTCATGCGGTAAATATCGGTGTTGCCGCCTTGGGACAGCGAGAAAACAACCGTCTGCCCATCGGGGCCAAAGCGCGGCGCAAAGCTCATCGCGTCCGCTTGAATATCAAGGGCGCGGCGCGCCACGGTGCCCACGTCCAGCACCATGATTTTGGGGAACCCGCTCTCGTAACTTGTGTAAAGCACCCGGTCGCCAGTTGGCGAGAAACGCGGCGCAAGAACGATCGCGGAGGCATCCGTCAGAAATTGCAGATTGGCCCCGTCATAATCCATCACAGCAAGGCGCTTTTGGCGGGCATTTTTTGGCCCCGCCTCAGAGACAAAAACAACCCGGCTGTCGAAATAGCCACCCTCGCCGGTGATCCGGCTATAGACCGCATCGGCCACTTTATGCGCCATGCGTCGCCAGCTTGTCGCTGATCCGCCAAATTGCAGCCCATCGCCAAGCGGCTTGTCCGAAAAGATATCAAAGACCCGGAATTTCACGCTCAGCCGCCCGTCCGAGCCCTGCGAAACAGCGCCAGTGATCAGGGCTTGCGCGTTGATCGCTTTCCAGTCGCCATATTGCACCGGATCGTTAAAGGCGCTGACGGTTGAGATATGCGCATTGGCCGGGATTTCACGAAACAGCCCGGTGCCAACCAGATCATCGGCAATCACCCGGCTGAGTTGCGCGGCCATTTCAGCGGCGGCGGGCGTCTCTGCGATAAAGGTCGGAACGGCAAAAGGCAGCGGCTCAATAACGCCCTCGGTCAGCTCAATGCGCAACGGGCCGCTTGGCGCGGTATCTTGCGCAAAAGCGGGCAATGCAGGGGCCACGAAGGCGGCGAGCAACAGGATTTTCAATAAGTTTTTCACGGGTGCATATTCTCAGGTTTTGCGCGCAGTTCAATACGGCGCGGCGGGGCATTTAGGGGGCTAAGCGAGTTTGCGCCGCAAAGATGCGGGGCTTGCGCGAAGATGTGCGCGCGACAATGCGATTTTGGGCCAAGGGGCGAGAGAGCTGGGCTGATCATTGCAGCCTCATCTGGTTTGGATTGAAGGTCATCTCGATATCCTTCCAATGGCTGTATTTTTCGGCCGGAAGATCATAGCCGCCGCGCTGACAGCGCAGGATTGCCCGGCGCGCCGCTTGGAAGGCCGTTTCAGCGGCTGCGCCCGATCCGCCCGAAGAGCCGATCATGCGCAGGGTATTGCCTTGGACCGTGCCGTCTTTGTTCATTTTCATCGCGATGATCACGGTCGTATTGGCCGCTTGCGATCCCACATCGACGTTCCAGCATTTCTGCACCGCGACGCGCAATGCCTCGCGTTCGCCGCCCGAAAGCGGCGGGCCAACGGGCGCGGCTGGCTCCTCTGATCCGGTGCCCGCAGCCAATGCGGCAATATCTGCGGCGGCATTGGCGGCTGTGTCGCTGGCCGATGCGCTGGGGGTTTCGCGCGGTGTTTCTCTTTGTGTTTCTCTGGGTGTTTCTGTCGGCGTTTCTGTCGGCGTTTCAGCCGTTTGAACAGGCGTTGGCCGCGCAGGGCGGGGGCGGGGGCGCGGGCTGCTGGTGATGCCGGATGGCTTTTCGGCCTCGGTCACGATCTCTGTGGTGGCCTCTTCAGGCGCGGCGGCGGGGGCCTCTTGCGCGATCTCTGGCGTCTCGGCATCCGGGGAAACCTCAGGCGTTGCTTCCTCGGCGATCTCGGGCGTATCGGGCGTTTCTTCTACGGCCTCCGGGGCGACGCGGGGCGCGGGGCGCGGAGTTGGCCGCTCAGAGGGAATGGGCGCGACGGGGGCGCTTTCGGGCTGGGATGGCTGCGGCTCAACGGGCGGCTTGGGCGGCGCGGCCTCGCTTGGCGTATCTGGTGTTGGCTGGGCATCGGGCGCCTCGCTTGGCGTCTCAATGGGGCGCGGCGCAGGGGCCGTTTGGGGCGGCAGTGCATCTGGGTTGTCGCTTGGATTTGGCGTGCTCAGGGCGGCAAATTCGGCCTCGCTCAGGATCGAGACATCGGCAACCTGCATAGGCGCAGGGTCCTCTGGCGAGAGGAAAATCCCGCCAAAAAGCACCCAGAGGATCAAGCCCCCATGGCCAAACGCTGAAATATATTGCCCGGTGTTCAAGGCCTACGCCCCTACTCGCTTTGCCCGGTCATCGCCGGGCCGCCCGTATCGGTTACAAGGCCAATGTTGCGAAATCCGCCCGCATTCAGCGCGCCCATGACCTGCACAACGCGCGCATAAGGGATTGCGCCATCGGCGCGCAAAAAGACCTTGTCATCATTGCGCTCGGCGGCGATGGCGCGCAGTTTTGAGATCAGATCATCCTCTTGCGTCTCATTATTCATCAGCAAGACTTGGCCATCAGCCGTAAGCGTGATGCTCAGCGGTTCTTCGCGCTCATTGGGAAGCGCCGTGGCGGCCGTCTTTGGCAGCTCAATCGGAACGCCCACAGTCATCAAGGGCGCGGCAACCATGAAGATAATCAGCAAAACAAGCATCACATCGACGAAGGGCGTGATGTTGATCTCGGCCATCGGCTTTGCGCCGCCCCGGCCGCGCCGCCGCCCGCGCCGGCCCCCGCCGCCGCCCTTTTGAACCACACCCGCGCCCATCCTTAAGCGTCCAACTGGCGGCTAAGGATGGTCGAGAACTCGTCCGCAAAGGCTTCATAACCGCCCAAGATATGCTCGGAATCCGTGCTCAGCTTGTTGTAGAAAATAACCGCCGGGATCGCGGCCAAAAGGCCAAGCCCGGTCGCCAAAAGCGCCTCGGCAATACCTGGTGCGACAACGGCGAGGTTGGTGCTTTGCTGAACGGCGATCTCTTCAAAGGCGTTCTTGATGCCCCAAACGGTGCCAAACAGGCCGATAAACGGCGCGGTCGAGCCGACAGTCGCCAAGAAAGACAGCCCGCGGTTCATGCCCTCGGCCTCTTTGTTGATCGCGACATCCATCGAGCGATCAATCCGCGATCCCGCATTGGCAATCAGCCCGCCATCTTCGCGGTGGCTCCGCCGCCACTCAATCATCCCGGCCGAAAAAATCCGCTCAGAGGCGCAATCTGGCTCTGGCCCGATCTTTTCAAACAAAGTGTCCAGCGGCTCGCCGGACCAAAATTCGCGATCAAATATGCCCGCTTTGGAGCGCGCCCGCCGAAAGGCAATATGCTTTTGGACGATGATCGACCATGACCAAAAAGAGGCCACCATCAGCATCAGCATCACCAGCTTTACTGTAAGGGTTGCACGCATAAAAAGCGCCAAAAAGGAGAAATCAATCTCCTGCGCCATCGCAAGGGTTTCTGTTTCCATGTGCCTGCTCTCAGATGTGGCCGCGATTGTTCGCCGCTCGTGTTAGCACTTTGGTAACGCAAGTTTAGCCCGATTGCCAACAATTGCGCGTGATCCGTGCCAAATTTGGGCGTTTTAATGCAATAATAGGCGGATATTCGCTGGAAGTCGCGCAGGTTGGCCGCCCTCGCCAATCGCCACAAGCACAACGATGGCGCTAAACAGGACCGTGCCGTCGCGCTTGACCTCTTGGCGAAGGGTGAGCCGCGCGCCGCCAACGCTTTCAACATGGGTCTCGACCTGCAAAACATCGTCAAACTTGGCCGGTGCCAGATAATCCGCCTCAACCCGGCGCACAGCAAAAACGAGGCCCTCGTTTTCCTTCATGGCCAGCTGATCAATGCCCAGCTCGCGCACGAACTCGCTGCGCGCGCGTTCAATAAACTTCAGGTAATTGGCGTAATAGACGATCCCGGCAAGGTCGGTATCCTCGTAATAGACCCGCAATTCAAACAGATGGCTCATGCGTTCACCCGCGCCGAAAGCCGCAGCGCCAAAATCGGATCGCGCCCCGATACTGGCAGCGCCGCATCATAGGCCGCGCGCAACAGGTTGGCGATTTCGGGGCGAATGATTGTGCCCTGCTCATCGGGCAATTCGGCCAAAGGCGACGTTTGCGCAAAGGCGCGATCCGACCAAAGCAAAGCTCCCTGAACGGCTGCGTTCAGCGCAATGACCTCTGCGGGCAGTTCAGCCATGGCTTCATCCATACGCACAAAATTGAAACAGGCCTGAATGCCGCCCGCCTCTTCAAATCGAAACGCGCGGTATTGCGTGGCCTGAGCTGCTGCCAGCGTGGCGATCTTTTCCTCAAGCCCGGGGATCATCTCTTCAAGGCGCGGAATTCCGGCCAGATCCTCCCATTCGCGGATGAAAAACAGCATGAAATTCGCGCCGATCTCTGGATCCGTCTCGCCGATGCTATGGCCGCAAATCGCCACCACGGCCTCAAGCGCGCCCTTGATCGTGGGCAAAACCGCCTCCTCAACCCCAAACACAACAGGCACAATCGCCCGCTCCCAACGTGCAAAGGCAAAACTGCCATCCGCGCGCGTAAACAGCGCCTCAATCTCTTCTGGGCTCATGCCGACCTACCCCTGTTCATTTCCCCAAAGCCATAAAGCCCCGAGCAAAGCATCACAAGGCCAGCCCGCTGCGCCCGCCAAAATCAGGCCCCGCTCCCAGACTTTTTCTTGGCAAAAATACTCATGCAAAACGTCCGCGCCAGCCGCGCCGCTTATGAGGAAAACAAATCGCTCGCATCCTCGCGCGGCCCCTCGCCGCTCGCCATGCCCAAATGATCCCATGCCTTTTGCGCCAGCATCCGCCCGCGCGGGGTCCTCTGGATCAGACCCATCTGCAAAAGATAGGGCTCGATAACTTCTTCAATCGCATCCCGGCTTTCGCTTAGGGCGGCTGAAAGCGTCTCTGCGCCGACGGGGCCGCCTTGATAATTCTCGGCGATCAAGCGCAGGTAGCGCCGGTCCGCCCCATCAAGTCCAAGGTGATCAACACCCAAACGCGTCAGCGCGCTATCGGCCAATTCGCGGGTGATCCGCCCATCGCCCTCAACGAGCGCAAAATCAACAACCCGGCGCAAAAGCCGCCCGGCAATGCGCGGTGTGCCGCGTGCGCGTCGGGCAATTTCTAATGCGCCGTCGGTCTCGGCCTCAATCTCAAGCAAGCGCGCGCCGCGTTTGACGATCTCATGCAGCTCATCGGTGGTGTAGAATTGCAGGCGCGTCGGGATGCCAAAGCGATCGCGCAGTGGCGTTGTCAAAAGGCCAAGCCGGGTCGTTGCCCCAACGAGCGTAAAGGGCTGCAACTCAATGCGCACAGTGCGCGCCGCAGGCCCCTCGCCAATCACCAGATCAAGCTCAAAATCCTCAAGCGCCGGGTAAAGCACCTCTTCCACAGCCGGATTGAGGCGATGGATCTCATCAATAAACAGCACGTCCCGCGGCTCAAGATTGGTCAGGATCGCGGCCAGATCGCCCGCCTTGGCCAGAACCGGCCCGCTGGTCATGCGAAAATTGACGCCAAGCTCGCGCGCCATGATCTGGGCCAGCGTGGTTTTGCCAAGGCCGGGGGGGCCGTGAAACAGCGTGTGATCCATCGCGGCATTGCGCTGCTTGGCGCTCTCAATAAAGACCCGAAGATTGGCCCGAACATCCGCTTGGCCGATAAATTCCTCAAGCTCTTTGGGGCGAAGGGCGCGATCCGCATCGCCGTTTTGCGCCTCGGGGCGCAGGTCGGGATCAGGGGATTGCAGCGGCTCGATCATATCCATCCGCTATCCTTTCGGGGCCAAAAGGCGCAAGGCCGCGCGGATCAAATCAGGCGCGCTCGCCTCGCCATTTTCGCCCGCCGCTTGGGCAACAGCCGAGGCCGCATCGCCCGGCCCATAGCCAAGATTTTGCAGCGCCGAAAGCGCGTCCGACTGGGCTGAGGGCGAGGCCGACGCACGCGCCGGCGCGGGGGCCTCCAGTACGGCTGTATCTTCTCGCGCAGCGCCTTCTGCCTCCAAACGGCTCGCCTCGATCGAGGCGCTGCCAGTATCCGATACGCCCATCGCCATCACAGCGGGCGCTTTATCCTTCAGCTCATTCACTACCCGTTGCGCGATTTTCGGGCCAACGCCGGGCGCAGCCTTAACCGCCCCCCAATCGCCCAAAGCAATCGCGCGGCTCGTGCCCTCGGGGCCAAGCGTGCCCAGTATCGCCATCGAGGCTTTGGCCCCAACCCCTTGCACAGAGGTCAGCAAGCGGTGCCATTCTTTTTCGACCATGGAGGTGAAACCGATCAATTGCAGCAGGTCTTCGCGCACGATCATCTCGGTGAACAAAGCGGCAAATTCGCCCGGGCCGGGCAAGGCCGCGAGCGTGCGCTCGGAGACATAAACGATATATCCAACGCCGCGCACATCGATCAAAACATGATCCGATCCGCGATATTCTATGCGCCCTGAAATCTTGCCAATCATCCCGCTGCCCTCTCCACGGCTTGCGCCAATCGTCCGGCTGATTGTGCATGATGCGCATGGCAAATCGCAATCGCCAAAGCATCCGCCGCATCCGCACCGGCAATCTGAATGCCTGGAAGCTGCATGCGCACCATCACCTCGACCTGCTTTTTATCCGCATGGCCAACCCCGACAACGGCCTTTTTCACCGCATTTGGCGCGTATTCCCCGACAGGAATGCCTGCGCGCGCCGGGACCAGCATCGCAATACCGCGCGCTTGGCCAAGTTTCAGCGTGCCCGCACCATCGCGGTTGACGAAAGTTTGCTCAACGGCGGCGGTATCGGGGCGGAAGGTTTCAAAAATCGCGGTGAGCTGATCAAACAGCTCGAGCAGGCGCGGCGCCAATGGGCCGGGCGTCGAATGGCAAATGCCGTTGGCGACATGGCCAATCCGCGCCCCGTTTACATCAATCACGCCCCATCCAAGGTTGCGTAGCCCCGGGTCGATCCCCAAAACGCGCATCAGCTGCCCTGCTCTTTTTTGTTTTCGTTTATTCGTTACAGCCCGATTAGCACGAAAAGGGAACATCCGCCAGCATAATGCGTTAACAACCCCTTCACCCCTGTGGCAGTTTGGCCGCGCGCGCCCTGAAATCACCGCCAAAACGCCGCCCCGCATTAGCTTATCAGCAAGGGTTTGCGCCGATAGAGAGGGCGCGGTTTCGAGCTATGCCAAAGGCGCATGACGGACCTGCGAAAATCCCGGCTAGTGCTGCCGCGCCAAGCGCTCTATTGCGCCACTTAAGACAGGCATGCCCAAAACTTAGGCAGCCCGCAAACCGCTTAACTCGTAGCGCATAAGGCGCAGAATTTTAGGAATATCTCATGTCGATGATCGCAACACACCAATCCGCTTCCCAGTCCATGCCATCCTTTGGCCTATTTGCCCGTGCCGTTGTGGCGCTGCAATCTTGGAACGAGCTGCGCAAAACCCGCAAAGCTTTGGGCGCGCTGAACGACCACATGCTCGAAGACATCGGCCTTACACGCAGCGACATCGCAGCGCTTGGCCAACGCTCCTTCTAAGCCTCTCCTATTTGGCGCAGCGCCTCCCAGTTGCGCCAAACGCCCTGTCAGAATCGAAAAGACCGCGCTGTGCAAGGCGCGGTCTTTTGCGTAACAGGCGGCTGGTTCTGATCCGGTGGGGTGCGGAGGGCCTCCCAGGGGATCAGGGCCGCTAAATCAGAACAAAGCAGGCAATACAGAATTCAGTTTGTTGGCGATAAATGTCGTCGCCGGATCGGCCTTCATCACATAGGCCCCGGCTTGCTCGACAACCGTACCCGCTTCGAGTTTGGAAACGCGGATATCATAGGCCGTCGCGCCGATAGAGGCCAAAACAAAGCCCTTGAACGCGATGAAGAGAAGAAGCGCCAAAAACAGGCCGCGGAAGGGGAAGCTGAAACCTTTGCGACGCGGACGTGCGATCACCAAGCCATCGTGATTGATCGAGGTTACGTAGCCTCTTGATAGCTTTTGGTGCCGCTTGGAAATGCGACGCATGCGTTTATCAAAGTTGAGCTGGCTGGCATCTGCCATGACCGCCTCCATCATTACCGGCCCCCACCGGATGAAGACTATAATGCGGCAAAATGTGGCCAAAAGAAGGCGAATGAGGCGAAAAAAGGCGCGCAGTGCGTTTTCCGCGGGTTATTTGCGGAAAGTTAATGTGGACCAGTCAACAATCATATCGTGTTTGATAAGATTGAAGCCGAGGCGTGTATAAACGGCGATAACCTCTTCGGCTTGTTCGTTCAAAAGACCCGAAAGAATCACGTATCCTTGCGAATCTGTGGCCTTATAAACGGACGGGGCAAGATCGATCAGCGGCCCTTTGAGGATATTGGCAAAGATCAAATCGAAGGGCGCAGCGGCGGCCAATTCGGGATGATCAAAGCCTGCGGCCTCAATACAGCGCACGCGCCCGGCCAGATCATTGCATGCCACATTTACCTCGGCCACATCGACCGCGACTTGATCAATATCGCTGGCGAGCACCACATTTGGGAAGACTTTCGCCGCCGCCATCGCCAAAACGGCCGTGCCGCAGCCGATGTCTGCGACGGATTTTCCGACGAAGCCGCCCTCGATCAAGGCATCCAATGCGCAAAGGCAGCCAAGCGTTGTGCCGTGGTGGCCGGTGCCAAAGGCCATCGCCGCCTCGATCAGCAAGCCGATCTTATCGTCGGGCAATTTATCCGCGTCATGGCTGCCATAGACAAAGAAGCGCCCGGCGGGCACCGGGGCCAGCTCGCGCTTTACATGGGCGACCCAATCGGTTTCGGGCAATTCAGAGATCACATAGGGTTTGGCGTCAAAGGCGGCCGCCAGAACGGCAAGCGCGGTTTCATCCGGGCTTGCGGTGAAATAACCGCCAACCTCCCAAAGGCCCGAGCCATCTTCCATTTCAAAGACGCCGATGCCGGTTGGTTCTGGGATCAGGTTTTCCATCGCCGCGCCAAGCGCTTCGCCGCCGGGTTTTCCTTTGAGGGTGGTGAAGGCGGTAAATGTGGGCATGGGGCGTCCTTTGGGGAATGGCGCGAAGGGCGCCGTTGCGCCCGCTCTATCAAAGGCGCGCAGGCCCGCGCAAGGCAAATACCCTCGCCAAGCCTGCCCTAAAGCGCGCGCCCCGGAACCCCAGCAACAGTTGCGCAGGCCTCAACATCATGACGGATCACAGCGCCCGCACCGATGATCGCCCCTGCCCCGATGCGCACCCCGGGCAAAACAATCGCGCCGGCCCCGATCCAGACATCCTCGCCAATCGTGATCGGCATGGCCCGCTCTATACCCATGCGCCGCGCGCCGGGCTCTCTTGAGTGATCCGCCGTCATCAGCTGAACCCCGGATCCAAGCATCGTGCCATCCCCAAGGGTGATTTCGGCGCTGTCAAACAAGATGCAGCCGGTATTGATATAGACGGCCGTGCCGAGCGAGGTATTGATCCCGTAGGAGCAATGAAACTGGCCCTCGATCAATACGTTCTCATCAACATTGGCAAAAAGCGCGCGCAGCTCTGGCGCCATGCCAAGCGGGATTCTAATCGAGGGATCGGCCATATTATGCGCATAGCAAGCTGAACGGGCCGTTGCGCGCATCTCATCAAGCCCATCCTCATAATAGGAATACCATGTGCCGCTGGCCATACGGCGGCGCATTGCCTCGCTCATACACTGGCCCCTGTGCCGATCGGGCAGCTCACGCCTGTGCCGCCAAGGCCGCAATAGCCGTTGGGGTTTTTGGCGAGGTATTGCTGGTGATAATCCTCGGCATAGTAATATTCGGGCGCGGGCAGGATTTCGGTCGTGATCATGCCATAGCCTGCGGCGCTCAGCTTGGGGGCAAAGGTTGCAAGGCTTTGCTCGGCGGCGGCCAGTTGCGCCGTGCCATAGGCATAGATGCCCGAGCGATACTGCGTGCCGCGATCATTGCCTTGCTGCATGCCTTGGGTCGGATTGTGCCCCTCCCAGAAGGCGCGCAGCAGATCATCATAGGAAATCACCGCCGGATCAAAGATCACATGCACGACTTCATTATGGCCCGTCTGGCCGGTGCAGACCTCTTCATAAGTCGGGTTGGGTGTGATGCCGCCTGCATAGCCAACGGTTGTGAGATAAATGCCCGGCAGGTTCCAGAACATCCGCTCAACGCCCCAAAAACAGCCCATGCCAAACATCGCTTGGGCCATGCCATCGGGGATCGGGCCTTTGAGGGCGCGCTTTGAGAGGAAGTGTTCGCTTGCGGTTGGGATCGGGGCGGCGCGGCCCGGCAAAGCGGCGCTTGGATCAACCATTTGCATCTTTTTGGAATTCAGCAGTCCGAACATCGTGCAACTCCCTTTTTTGGCGTCTCTCAAAGATAGAGAGGTTCGCGCGCCGTGCAAGCGGCGTTCACGCAAATGTGGCGCGCGCCCTTGCGCCTCTCTTTATAGAGAGCCGCCGTTGAACGCGCTCAGCCGGGTCTCATTGCCCTTTTCGGGATGGCGCGGGATCAGCAGCGCAAGGCCAAGCGAAACAGTCGCCATGGCCGCGGCAATCCCAAACACAGCGCCCGGCGCCGTGATCCAGATATAGCCCAAAAAGGCGGGTAGGAAAACGGCCGCGATATGATTGATGGTAAAGGCGACGGCGGCTGTTGGGGCGATATCGCCGGGGTCCGCGATCTTCTGAAAATAGGTTTTCAGCGCAAAAGCCAGCGAGAAAAACAAATGATCAATCACATAAAGCGTCGCCGCCAAGACGACGCCCCAGCCGAAATAATAGATCCCGCCATAAGCCAGAAAAACACCGATCAGCCCGACATATTCAAACGCCAGAACCTTGCGCTCGCCGAAATGGGCCACCGCGCGGCCAAAGATCGGGGCGAAAAGCATATTGGCGACAAAGTTGATCATAAACAGCGCCGTGACCTCATGCACCTCAAAGCCGAAGCGCTCGACCATCATGAAAGCGGCGAAGACGACGAAAATCTGACGTCGCGCACCGGCCATGAATTGCAGCGCATAATAGAGCCAATAACGCCGCCGCAGGATCATCTTTTTGATCTGCGGATGCGGCGCTTCATACTGCGGGTAAGCCAGCAAGCAAAACAGCGCGACCAGCGCGGTAAAGCCGCCCGAGACCATATAAACAAGCTCATAGCTCAGATTATAGGTGCGCCATGTCAGCACAATGAGCCCATAAGCGATCAGGGCGGCGGCCGATCCTGCGGCCACAAGCCAGCCAAGCGTTTGCGGCGCGCGGGCCTTGTCGATCCACTGAAGCTGGAGGCTTTGATTGACCGTCTCGTAATAGTGAAAGCCGATGGAGGAAATCATCGTCACCGTCAGCAAGCCGCCAAAGGAAGGGAAATAGGCGGTAATCGCTGTGGCCACGCCAAGCATCAAAAGGGCGACAACCCCTAGAATTTGCTCGCGAATAAAGATGATCAGCGCGATCACCCCAACCGCCAGAAAGCCCGGAATTTCGCGCACCGTATGCAGCCAGCCGATCTCAACCCCGGTAAAACCTGCCGCCTCAATGACGAAATTATTGAGCAGGGCCGACCATGTCGAAAAGGCGATTGGCATCGCAAAAGCCATCACAAATAGCAGCGCAACTGGGCGGCGCCAGAAGGGCTGATGAGCGGCATCTTGGGTTTTGACGATGTTAAACATGGCGCAGCTTTAAGCCCAAATCTGCGCCTTGGCGAGCCTGAGACTATCGCGCGCTCTGTGCATGGGTGCACAAATCGCACCGTTTGCGTTCGCGGCCATAATTTGCGGGGTTTTTGGCGCCTATTGCATCGAGGCGCGCTTGGGGGGCTCGCCCCATTCGTCGCTTGCGGTGAGCGCTGCGCAATCCCAAACCAGATTGCGCCCGCCAGATTTCGCCCGATAAAGCGCGAGATCGGCGCGTTTCATACAGTTTTCAAGCGTCATATTCGGATCGCTCACGCGGCAAATCCCAAAGCTCGCCGAACAGCGCACATTGCGCCCATCCGAGACAATCCGCATCCGATCAATGCTCGCGCGCAACCGCTCTGCGAGCTGATCAACCGTTTTGGCCGCCTCCCCCGACAGAAAGATGCAAAACTCTTCGCCGCCAAGCCTGCCCAGCGGCATGCCCTCAAGCGCGGGTTCTTTTTTGCAAATCTCGATGACCGTTTTTAGAACTTCATCCCCAACCGCATGCCCATAGATATCATTGACGGCCTTAAACTCGTCCAGATCAAAGGCCACGACCGCCTTTGCGCCGCGAATAGGCCCTCCGGCTTCGTCTTGCGGATGCAGCAGCTCGCGCGCTTCGCGCATCCAGGCGCGTCGGTTCAAACAGCCGGTCAACGGATCGGTATTTGCCTCATGCTCAAGGGCGATCCGCGCATTGGCCGCGCTAAGCTCTTGGGCGACCCAAGCGGCGAAAAGCTTCATCAGATCATAGTCCGTTTCGCTGAACTCATTCGTCGGCACGGGGCCTGAAAAATTGAGCGTGCCAAAGCGCTGGCCGTCAACAATCAGCGGAATGCCGAGATAGGCATCAAGGCCGAAATCCGCATAGCAAGGGTGCATGCAAATCGAGCTGTGGCGCGCATCGTGAAACCCGATCGGCGCGTCGGCAGCAAGGGTATGGGTGCAATAGGTGCGCCCCAACTCAAAGCTCGTGCCAGTGGGGATCGATGCGAGCGAGGAGAGCGCATAAAGCACCGTATATTCCTGTCCCTCAATCCAGCTCACAATCCCCGTTGGCAGGTTGAAATGGGTGCAGCCAAGGCGCAGAATTTCCTCGATTTTGCGCTCGGAGGAGTGCTCGTGATTTGAGGAGATCTCATAAAGCGCGTGGATCACATTTTCGATGGCATAGGTCTCGGAGATATCGCGGATAATGCCCAGATAGCCCAAAAGCTCGCCGTCATCGCCGCGAATGCCGCTGCCTGTCAGCTCGGCCTCAAACACCTCGCCGTTTTTGCGCATGAAATTCATAAAGAAATGCGATGTGCTTGAGCGCTGGCGAATTTCGGTCAGATGTTTGGCGTTTTCTTTGTGATCGTCCTTGTCGGCATAAAGAGATTTGGTCGCTTGGCCGCGCAGTTCATCTTGGCTGTAGCCAAAGATTTTTTCGGCCGAGGCATTCATCCACAAAATGCGCCGATCCGTGCTTGTCACCAAAACACCGTCCGGCAAATCAGCAAACAGACCGGCAAAGGTGCCAAGGCCTGCGAGGACGGGTTCTGAATCTTTTGCCTGGCTCGGTTTATGATGCACTTCAGCTCTCCTGCGTTGGAGCCAAAACCTTGCTTAAAACTCGTTACCAAATGGTTAATAGGGAGGGGATCGCGCGGCAGAAATTGGGGGGAATTATCCGCAATTCAACTCATTAGTAGAAGCTTTGCGGGTCGATATCGATCTGAATGCGCAGATCGCCGCGCAGGCGGAATTGGGCGGTCCATTTGGCCAGAGCGCCTTGTAATGGAACGGTTTTTTCGGCTTTCACCAGCAGGCGCACCCGGTGTTTGCCGCGCACCCGCGCGATGGGGGCCGGTGCGGGGCCGTAAAGCTGAGCGCCGACATCGCGCAGGGGCTGTGCGCGGCGCGCCATATCTGCGCCGAGGTCAAACACCGCCTGAACATCGCTGCCTGAAAGGACGATCCCGGCCATGCGCCCATAGGGGGGAACGCCGGCTGCGCGCCGCTCGGCTGCCTCGGCCGCCCAGAAGCCCTCTTCATCGCCCGAAAGGATCGCGCGGATCACCGGATGTTCGGGCTGATAGCTTTGCAGCAGGGCCGTTCCCGGAGTTTCGGCGCGCCCAGCGCGGCCCGCCACTTGGCGCATCAATTGAAAGGTCCGCTCGGCGGCGCGCAGATCGCTGCCTTGCAGGCCAAGGTCCGCATCAATCACCCCAACAAGCGTAAGATGCGGAAAGTTATGGCCCTTTGCGACAAGCTGCGTGCCGATGATGATATCCGCATCGCCCTTGGCAATCGCCTCGATCTGTTCTTTGAGGGCGCGCGCCGAGCCAAACAGATCAGAGGAAAGCACCGCCACGCGCGCATCTGGAAAGGTCTCGGCGACCTCTTCTGCGAGCCGCTCAACGCCGGGGCCAACGGCCGCCATCGTGCCGACCGCCTCGCAGGAAGGGCAGGCCTCGGGGATCGGTTTGGTTTCGCCGCATTGATGGCACATGAGCCGTTTGAGGAATCGGTGCTCGACCATGCGCGCATCACAGTGATCGCAGGCAATCTGATGCCCGCATTTGCGGCACAGCGTGATCGGGGCATAGCCGCGCCGATTGATAAACAGCAGCGATTGTTCGCTCTTGGCGATGCGCGCGCGCACCTCGCCTGCAAGGCTTGGGGAAATCCAGCGGTTTGAGGCGAGCGTCTCATTGCGCATATCAATCGCGCCCATCTTTGGCATGATCGCCGGGCCAAAGCGCGCATTGAGATCAAGGCGGCGGTATTTGCCCGCCTCAACATTGGCCCAACTTTCCAGCGATGGTGTAGCAGAGGCAAGGATCACTTGGGCCGAACATAACGAGGCCCGCAGCACCGCCATATCGCGCGCCGAATAAAAGACGCCCTCTTCCTGCTTGTACGAATTGTCGTGCTCTTCATCGACGATGATCAAGCCCAAGTCCTGAAACGGCAGAAACAGCGCCGAACGCGCGCCCACAATCAGCCGCGCGCGCCCCTCGCCAACCATCCGCCAGCAGCGCCGCCGCTCTGTCATCGTCACGCCTGAATGCCACTCTGCCGGGCGCGCGCCAAAACGTTCCTCAACACGAGTGAGGAATTCCGAGGTCAGTGCGATTTCTGGCAGCAGGACAAGCGCTTGGCGGCCGCGCGCAAGGCATTCGGCCACGGCCTCCATATAGACTTCGGTTTTGCCCGAGCCGGTGACGCCTTTGAGCAGGGTCGTGCCATAGGCGCCGCTCGCGACGGCCTCGCGCATCGCCTTGGCAACTTCGGCTTGTTCTTCGGAAAGCGCTTTGCCGGGATAGCTTGGATCAAGCAGCGGGTAATCGGTATCGCGCGGGCTTTGCTCTTCGCGCACCACGCCTTGCGCGGTTAAGCCTTTGACAACGCTGGTGGAAACCCCCGCCAATTCGGCCAGCTCTTTAAGCGTAAAGGACAGCCCGCCATATTCATTCAGCGCCTCAAGCACCCGTTTGCGCGCAGGCGTTTCGCGGTCTGGCGCGCCAGAGCCAAGCCGGTACACTTTGCGCATCGAGGGCGGATCGCCAAGCCCGGGCGCGCGGGTCGCAAGGCGCAGCATCGCGGGCATGGGCGTCAGGGTATAATCGGCGACACGGCCCAAAAAGGCGCGCATCTCTTCGCGCATCGGGGCGGCATCCAGAACCCGCAGAACCGCGCGTATCTTGGCGATATCATAATCGCCCGCGCCCGCCCCCCAAACGACCCCAAGAACCTTGCGCGGCCCAAGCGGCACCTCAACAAAGGCCCCAAGATGGCAGCCACCCATCGGCGCCTTATAATCCAACAAACGATCCAGCGGCTGCGCGGTCAGCACGGCCACCAATTCTCCTTCGTCAAAATAACTCTTAGCGCTCATTCCCCTTGCTTAAGCCCTTTCCGGGCGCGCCACCATAGGGTAAGAGGGCGCCAATTCTCATCTTTTCGCCTCTCAAATCCGATAGGAGCCTTAGCGCATGAAATTCTTTGTAGATACCGCCGATGTAGCCGCGATTGCCGAACTCAACGATCTTGGCATGGTGGATGGTGTTACGACCAACCCCTCCCTGATCATGAAATCTGGGCGCGATATTCTGGAAGTGACCAAAGAAATCGCTTCGATGGTTTCCGGCCCGGTCTCGGCCGAAGTTGTGGCGCTTAAGGCTGATGATATGATCGCCGAGGGGCGCAAACTTGCCGCCATCGCCGATAACATCGCCGTCAAAGTGCCGCTGACATGGGATGGCCTGAAAACCTGTAAAGTCCTCTCGGATGAGGGCAAAATGGTCAACGTGACGCTCTGTTTCTCGGCCAACCAAGCGCTTCTGGCAGCCAAAGCGGGCGCGACATTCATCTCGCCTTTCATCGGCCGTTTGGACGACATCAATCTTGATGGGCTCGACCTGATTGAGGACATCCGCACGATCTATGACAACTACGGTTTTGAGACAAATATCCTTGCCGCCTCGATCCGCACCGCCAACCACATGAGCGATTGTGCGAAAATCGGCGCGGATGTTTGCACGGCGCCGCCAAATGTAATCAAAGCCATGGCCAACCATATCCTGACCGACAAAGGCTTGGAGCAATTCATGAAGGATTGGGCCTCGACCGGCCAGAAAATCCTTTAATCTCTGTAAGATACGAAAACGAAGCGGCTCCCAATCGGGGGCCGTTTTGCTTTTGTCGGGGCTAAGCGTCGCCCTCAGTGGGCGAGATATCCGCGCCAAGCTTTTGCGCCTCGTCGCTGAATTGCACAAGCCCGTCGCCGCCCTTTGGGGTCAGTGCATAAATGCCGCGATCGACCCGCTCAAACCAGCCGTAATGATCCGCCCGCATCAAGGTCGCGGCGCGGCTGACCTCAACGGCCTTGGCCACATGCGCCGCCTTTGACGGGCCCGCCTGTTCAAGATAAATCGCGCATCTCAGCGCATCTTGGCGATAGCTCGTCATCAGCTTAACCCCCGTCACCCCGCCGCGATTGGGATCACCGACGCGCCGCTCAAACTCGCGCAAAAGCCGGGCTGATTTGCGGGCGTTCTTGCGGGGCTGATAGGGGCCGGGATCAAGATGCGCCTCAACGCGGGGATTTTTGCCAAGCTTGACTGCGAGCAGCCCAAGCCCAAGGCGGCGGCACAGCGCAATGATCTCTTTATAGCGCAGCTTCCAGCCCCGATCCGAGGACACAGGAACCGCCAGATAGACATGATCAAACAGGCCTTGGCGCGCCACGCCCTGCATCACCAAAGCGAGCGAAAAGGTCAGCTTCAGCTCGACAATCACCGGCGGTTCATCGCCCCGGATCGCCATCACATCGCAATCGCCAATCTCGGCCTTGACCTCATAGCCTTGGGCCTCGAGATAAGCCTTGAGCGGCGGATATAGATCGCTTTCTTTCATCAAATCGGCCTGTACTGCGCGGGCGTTCAACGCGCCCTTTTGCCCCTCAAACAGCACAACACAGCGGCTTTCGCAAGTTTTGCCCCGCGCATTGCTGCCAAAAGAACCGTGACAATCCCCCCACAGGCGCGCGCCTTTCGCCCGATATTCCTTGCGCGACGCGGCGCGAAAATGCTTAAACTGATCTCAACGCAGGCGAAGACCTGCTATTGAATTTACATATTTGCGACGAGGCACGCATGAATGAAACGGCTCTGATGGTCGATGATCTGCGCGAGCGGATTATTTCTGACCCCGATGTTATCCTTGAAGATCATGATGTTATGCGCGCGCTCATTGCGGCGAAC
Organism: Halocynthiibacter sp.; assembly: GCA_047631555.1. Classification (GTDB taxonomy): domain Bacteria; phylum Pseudomonadota; class Alphaproteobacteria; order Rhodobacterales; family Rhodobacteraceae; genus JBLHZY01. Next base: position 169,591 of record JBLHZY010000004.1, read on the forward strand.
GAAAAGGCCTTGGGCGGCAATATCGTTGATCTGCGAGGCATCGCGATGGATCGGCTTGAGAGCCGCCTCACCCGGCTTGAAGATACCCATCGCGGCGTGATCGCGGCGGCCTATGAAAATCTCGCCGGAACAAATCAAATTCACCGCGCCATCCTGCGCATGCTTGATCCGACCGAATTTGCCGATTTCCTGCGCGATCTTGGCGGGGAAGTCGCCGATATTCTGCAAGTCGATTGCGTCAAACTGGTGCTGGAAACCCATCAAACCGGCGACGATCCGGTCGCGGCCAAGCTTGGCGATGTGCTGATCACGGCTGAGCCCGGCTTTATCGAGACCTATATCACCATGGGGCGCAACGTGCCTGTGCGCGCTGTGACCCTGCGCCAAACCCATCCTGAAACCGGGGTGATTTACGGCGAGAACAGCGACTGGATCAATTCCGAGGCCTGTCTCAAGCTTGATTTTGGCCCCGGTCGCCTGCCCGGTATGTTGGTGCTTGGGGCGGAGGATCCGCACCAGTTCAAACCGACCCAAGGCACTGATCTTTTGGCCTTTTTCACCGGCGTGTTTGAGCGTTCTATGCGGCGCTGGTTGGCGTAATGCTTGTCTCAGCTGGCCTGCGCGATGCGTTGGAGGGCTGGCTCGCACATCTGCGCGCGCTGGATGGTGCGGCGGATAATACGCTGGCTGCGTATAATACAGATGTCGCCGGATTCCTTAGCTTTCTGTCCAGCCATTTTGGCGAAATGGGCGGCACTTCTGCGCTTGGCGAGGTCGGTATTTCCGACATGCGCGCTTGGATGGCGCATGAGCGTGGGCGCGGCGTTTCTGCGCGCTCTTTGGCGCGGTCGCTCTCTGCGGTGAAGGGTTTTACCCGCTATGTCGCGGCGCGCGAAGCCTTTGATCCAACGGCCATTCTCGCCGCCCGCTCGCCCAAATTTCAGCGAAAATTGCCCCGGCCCCTTTCCGAGGACGGCGCGCGCGCGATGATTGATACGGTCGGGTTGCAGGCGCGCGAGCCATGGATTGCGGCGCGCGATATGGCGGTGATTACGCTGCTTTACGGCTGCGGCCTGCGGATATCCGAAGCGCTCGGGCTAACCGGCGCCGATCTGCCCTTGGGCGAAAGCCTGCGGATCATCGGCAAGGGCAGCAAAGAGCGGATTGTGCCGGTGATTGCACCTGCGCGCGAGGCTGTTGCGCGCTATGTCGCCGCCTGCCCCTATGATCTTGAGCCATCGAGCGCGCTGTTTCGCGGGGCGCGCGGCGGCCCGCTCAATCCCCGCCTCATCGCCAAAGTCACTGAGGCCGCGCGGCTTCAGCTTGGCCTTCCCGCCACCGCCACGCCTCATGCGATGCGCCACAGTTTTGCAACCCATCTGCTCAACGCTGGCGGCGATTTGCGGGCGATCCAAGAGCTGCTTGGCCATGCGTCGCTGTCGACAACCCAAGCCTATACAGCCGTCGATACCGCCCGTTTGATGGATGTCTACGCGGCGGCCCATCCCCGCGCTTAGCCCAGCACCGAAGCGCGCGCAATTGCGCCCGCCCCTCATTTAAGGCATCAAGCGAATATGCGCGCAAAAACTCCAGCAATGCTCACCCATTTTCTCACCGCAACAGGTGCGCTCTTTGCGCTTGGCGCTTTGCTTTCTGCGGCGGATGGCAATTGGCCGAATATGACGCTCTGGTTGCTTGGCGCGCTGTTTGTGGATGGGATCGATGGACCGCTCGCGCGCCACTTCAAGGTCAAGGAAAACGCGCCGCAAATCGATGGGCAATTGCTCGATCTGATCATCGATTATCTGACATATGTGTTTATCCCGGCCTTTGCTTTGATGCGCTCTGGCTTGCTGCCCGAAGGGGCCGCTTGGATCGCGGCGGGGGCGATTACATTTTCCTCGGCGCTCTATTTCGCCCGCGATGGGATGAAGACCGCGAGCCAAAGTTTTCGTGGTTTTCCAGCCTGTTGGAACATGGTTGTGATCACTTTGCTGACCCTGACGCCGCCGCTGATCATCAGCTTGCCGCTGATCCTGATCCTGACGGTTGCGATGTTCCTAAACGTCGAATTCGTCCATCCGGTGCGCACGCAGCAATGGCGGATGATCTCGCTTGGGGCGATGATCTTGTGGTGTGTTTTGATCGGCTGGGCGGCGTGGCAATATTTCTATCTGCCGCTGTTTGCGCAGGTCGCCCTATCCATCATTAGCGTCTATTTGCTCGGGGTTTCGGCCGTTCAACAGCTGCTGCGCAGGGGCTGATTTCGCGCCGCGATCGCGCTTAATAATGCGTCTTGAACGGCAGCTTAAGCCCAAGCTGAACCGTGATCGGTTTGGCCCCAACCCCGCTTTTGATCGTCTGCAAATAGCCAATGCCGCCGGAAATTCGCACCCCGGAAGGCAGCGCATAATCAAGCTCTAAGCGCCCACCCGCCATCAAACCGCCCAGCGTCTGAACCCCGCCGCCGCCCGCAGCGCCAACATGCAGCTCGCCCGAAAGATACCAATTGCGCGACAGGGGCAGCTCATAGCCCGCGCCCATGAGGCCAACCGCGTAGCCCCCCGCATCGCCCAGCATCACAGTCTGCGCGCTGCCCATAAAATAGAGCCGCTCGGTCAAGAAAATATCGATGTTGGTTTCAATCAAAACAGGCATGATCGCATCGGATTTGCCCGCCTTGCGATAGCCTGTATGGGGGATTTGCGCGGTTAGGCCGGTCGAAATTTGCCATTTGCGCGAAGGCTTTGAAGGCGCGCGCCCCCGCGTTCCACCAAAGGCAAACGAGCCGCGCAGGAAGGGCGAAACAGCCGCAAAACCGCCCTCAACCGCGGCAATTCCCGTGGCCCCAAACTCAAGCTCAAAAGCCCGCCCGAGCGGGACCGCAAAGCCGCCCCCCGCAGAGACAACGATCCCCCCGCCCGTATCCACATCGCCGCCGCCTGCAAAGCCTGCGGAGGCCTCACCAAAGGCGCGGATTGGGCCGATTTGCGCGTGCCAGCGCCGCCCCAATTGCCATTCGGCAAAGCCTTCGCCATCGCCTGCGGCCGCGCCAGAGGCGGTGATGAAGGTCTCGGCTTTGCCGACGCGCCCGAAGGTGAGCTCAGCACCGGGAAGATACATCGTGTTGAGCTTACGCGCGCCGCTGCGATTCTTGCTGCCCAGCGGAATGAATGCGCGCAGATGCGGCTTGATCGCGCGAAAGCTGGTGCCACCTGTGGCCGGAAAGCCATTGGGCCCAGAAAGACTAAGCCTAATCGCGCGGGTGATGCCGAAATTGAACGAGGGCGTCGAGATCGCAGAGCCCGTGACATGCACATAGCCAATGCCGCCATATGCGGTAAAATCCTTCGCAATCGGCACATAAAGCGATGCCGCCCCGCGCAGCATCATCCCATCGCCAGAAACCTGCGCCGCCCCGCCGCCGCCACCAATAAAACCACTAAATTCCAAGGTGTTGCGCCCAATGGCCCAGCGTTTGGCCAGCTCAACCCCGCCGATAAAAAGCCCGCCGCCATCGCCCGTTGCGGCCGAATAAATCGTTTGGCCAAAGGTAAAGCCGTTGCCAATATCATGGCGCAGGGAAAGGGAATGAAACGCGTGGATCGTGCTTTGCTTTTTGCCGAGCACTTCGAACCCATAGGTCAGCTCAAAGGGCTCTGAAACCTGTTCAGCGGATGGCGTAAACGATTGTGCCTGCGCGGGCGCAAGCAATAACGAGAGGCAAAGAAAAAGGTGGCGCATGTTCATATGCGCCACCTTAGAGGTTTGTTTACCAAGAAAACATTACCGCCGAAGCGAAATGCATTTATCCCAGCGCATCGTTGCAACGGCCACACACGCCAACATGGCGATGCGTGCCCACATCGGGCAGAATTTTCCAGCAGCGCTGGCATTTTTCGCCCTGCGCCAGGGTAAAGCTGACCGCCACGCCCGGCGTATCATCAAGCGTGAAGGCGCCCGTCGCCGCCGCGCCAGCAACGACCTCAATACCAGATGTGATGCACAGATCCTCAAAGGCGACCGTCGCCAAAATCGCCGCTTCTTCTGCGCCGACATAAACGATAGGGGTCGCCTCAAGGCTTGCGCCGATTGTCTTCTCGCGCCGCTCAATCTCAAGCGCGCCCGTCACAACCCGGCGCACCCGGCGAATGCTGGCCCATTTCGCCGCCAGATCATCATTGCGCCAAGCGCTTGGCGTCTCAACGAAATCGGTAAGATGCACGCAAGCATCCGCCTCAGGGTGGCGCTCAAGCCAGACCTCTTCCATGGTGAAAACAAGGATCGGCGCGAGCCATTTTGTCAGCCGCTCATAGAGCAGATCAAGCACGGTGCGCGCGGCGCGGCGCTGAACCGTATCGCCATCGCAATAGAGCGCATCTTTGCGGATATCGAAGTAAAACGCCGAAAGATCAATGGTCGCGAAGTTAAAGACCGCTTGGAAAACCCCTTGAAAATCATAGGCTTTGTAGCCCGCGCGGACTTGCGCGTCGATCTCTGCCAAGCGGTGCAGCACCCATCGCTCAAGCTCGGGCATCTCATCGGCGTTGATCCGATCTGCCTCGGTAAAGTCGCTGAGCGAGCCAAGCATAAAGCGCATGGTGTTGCGCAGGCGGCGATAGCTATCGGCTGTCCCTTTAAGGATTTCCGGCCCGATCCGCTGATCCGAAGTATAGTCGGCCTGCGCGACCCAGAGGCGCAGAATATCCGCGCCATATTGTTGGATGATCTTCTCTGGCACAATCGTATTGCCCAGCGATTTGGACATCTTCATGCCCTTCTCATCGAGCGTAAACCCATGCGTGACCACGCCGCGATAGGGCGCGCGCCCCTTGGTGCCGCAGGCCTGCAACATCGAGGATTGGAACCAGCCGCGATGCTGATCGGTGCCCTCCATATAGACATCCGCAATGCCATCTTTGGTGCCGTCTTCGCGATCTGAAAGCACGAACGAGTGCGTCGAGCCGCTATCAAACCAAACATCGAGAACATCGAAATTCTGCTCAAAGTCGCCTGCATCATGCAGCCCGTCGAGCATCTTTTCCTTGAAGCCATCGGTATACCAGATATCGGCCCCATCCGCCTCAAACGCCGCAACAATGCGCGCGTTAACCTCTGGGTCGCGCAGCAAAAAGCCCTCATCCGTTGGCAGCAAACCTTTGCGGGTGAAACAGGTCAGAGGAACGCCCCAAGCGCGCTGACGCGAGAGCACCCAATCGGGGCGGCTCTCAATCATCGAAAACAGGCGATTGCGCCCGGTTTGCGGGGTCCATGTGACCAGCTCATCGATTGAGCGCAGTGCGCGTTCGCGCAATGTGTCGCCATAAGTGCCCATGCCATCGTCAAGCTTGCGATCAACGGCAGCAAACCACTGAGGCGTGTTGCGAAAAATGATCGGGGCTTTGGAGCGCCAAGAATGGGGATAGCTGTGGGTCACACGGCCGCGCGCGATGATGCCGCCGGCTTCAACCAGCTTGGCGATCACGGCATTGTTGGCCTTGCCCTCTTTTCCTTTGCGATCAAAGACTTGCAGGCCCGCAAAAAACGGCACATGGGGGAGGAACTCGGATTCCTCGCCAACATTATGGGTCATCCGATCCAGCCAATTGCGCTTCATGAAGCACTCATAATCGTCGGCGCCATGGCTTGGGGCCGTATGAACAAAGCCCGTCCCGGCCTCATCCGTGACGTGATCCCCGTCGATCATTGGGACGTCGTAATCCCAATAGCCTTCACCGCCTTCAAGGCCGTTGAATGGGTGCGAACACGTGATGCCGCTCAGCTCTTCAGGGGTCACATCGCGGACACGAGTGAATTCGGTAACCCGCGATTTGCCCAAAGCATCCGCCGCCAAAGCATCGGCGAAAAGATAAAGCTCGCCCGGTGCGGTCCAGCTTTCCTCTTCGGTCGCGTCAACACGGTAAAGCCCGTAGGCGATCTTTGGATTGAAGGCGATGGCCTTGTTGGATGGAATTGTCCACGGCGTTGTTGTCCAGATGACAGCGCGCGCGTCCAAAAGATCCTTGCTTTTGAGTTGCTCACCTTCGCCTGCGACGATCCGAATTTGAAACGGCACCCAGATCGTATGGCTCTTGTGATCGTGATACTCGATCTCGGCCTCGGCCAGCGCGGTTTTCTCAACCGGCGACCACATCACAGGCTTGGAACCTTGATAGAGCGAGCCGTTCATCAAGAAGACCATGAAATCGCGCGCGATCACGGCTTCGGCGTGGTAATCCATTGTTAGATATGGGTTTTCCCAATTGCCGGTGATCCCGAGGCGCTTGAATTCTTCGCGCTGGATATCGACCCAGCCCTTGGCAAAGGCGCGGCATTCTTGGCGGAAATCGACAACCGGCACGTCGTCCTTGTTGCGGCCCTTGTTGCGGTACTGCTCTTCGATCTTCCACTCGATGGGAAGGCCGTGGCAATCCCAGCCGGGCACATAGCGCGCATCAAAGCCCATCATCTGATGCGAGCGCACGATCATGTCTTTGATGGTTTTGTTCAGCGCGTGGCCAATGTGAAGATGGCCGTTGGCATAGGGGGGGCCATCGTGAAGGGTAAAGGGCTCGCGGCCCGGCTTGGCACGCAAGGCATTGTAAACATCAAGCTTTTCCCAGCGCTCAAGCCATTCCGGCTCGCGTTTGGGAAGGCCCGCGCGCATCGGGAAATCGGTGCGGGGCAGATTGAGCGTTTCTTTATAGTCGGGTGTTTCGGCGCACATATCAGGCAATCCTTAGACGGATAGATCAGGGGAATGAGGGGGCGGCGCGGGCATCCCATACGCCTTGTCCCGGCGGCTCGTTGGATCAGAGCGCCGGGCTGGTAATTCGAATAATGATCGCGAATATGCAGCTCATGGGCCGGGTTATAGGGCCGCGCGCAGGGCCGTGCAAGCGCGGGTTCTGGGGGGCGCGGGTGCAGCCGGTGAAATTACCGGGCAGATGGCGCGCCTAGGCTCCAAGCGCTTGCCCGTGAAGGGGCGTTAGGGGCTTTCCTGCGGCTCTTTGCTGGCTTTCCCGCTGCCAAACAACCCCGTCAAGGCGCGCTGAACAAGGCTGGTTACACGCGGCTTTTTCAGCGCTCTAAAAGGCAGCGGGCGGCAGACCTCAATCGCCGCAACGCCGACCCGCGCGGTCAGCGCCCCGTTGACAACCCCCTCGCCAAAGCGGCGCGAGACCTTGGCCAAGACCCCGCCCCCTGCAACCGAGCCGATCAGATCATCGCCCACGGCAACTGCGCCCGTGGCAATCAAATGGGCAAAAACGCTGCGGGTCAGCCGCCAATTGCCAAGCGCGCCAGAGCGCCCGCCATAAATCTCGGCCACGCGCCGGATCATCCGCAGGTTTGAGACAAGCGCCGTGGCCAGATCAGCCAGCGCAAGCGGCACGATGGCGGTCACAGTGGCGACTTGGCGCGCGGCCGCTTCGACCTCTTTGCGCGCCGCCGCATCGAGCGGGCCCAAAAGCTCAACCTCAGCCAATTCGATCAGCCCGTCGGCATCAAACATCTCGGCGCTGCGCTCTTTCAGGCGGGCTTGGCCCCAGTCCAATTCAGGGCGGTGGTCATAGAGTTTCGAGAGCTTACCGGTGACCCGTTTGGCCGCGTTAATATCGCCGCTCGCAAGGGCGCTATCGGCTTCGCGTCGGAACGTATCAAGCCGGGCAAGGCGCGCGAAAGCCGCGTATTCGCGGATCGCGAGGCCAAGCATGACAAGCAGAAACGCCCCGATCAGGAAGCTCGCCGTATAGCCCAGGATCGCATTGCGCGCGATCAGCCCGGTGATGAAATCCCAAGCCCAAAGCGAGGCGGCAAAGCCGATGATCGCGACCGCCAATTGCCAAGCCCAACGGACAAGGCGCGAGGGGCGATGGGTGGCGATTTTGGCAACCGTCTGCATGGTTGCGCCCGTTGGCGCGGGCAGGCCGATGTCGGGGACGGGCGGCGCGTCAGATGGGGTTGGGGCGGGCGTTTTGGGATCCTCTTCGAGGTCAAAGAGGATGGGGCCTTTGGGCGCGCTCATAGCTTATCTCCGATCAGGAATTCTGCGGCGCGATCAAGCCGGATATGGGGCGGGCCCATTTCGGGCTTCAGCACCAGCTTGGCCGGTTCAAAGCGCATCGCGGCGAAATCGGCCTCGAGCCAATCTTGGGCGCCAGCGCGCGCAGGGCCGAGCAGCGCGCCGGGATCATCGGGCAAAGCGCCGGGATAAAAGGCCGCCTGTTTGCGCGCGCCGTCCTCGCCCAAAATGGTGCCGCGCACGCAGGCAAGCTCGCCCCCGTCATGGGGCATCATTTCCTCAGTAGTGGCGCGCAGAGCGGCCAGCGACATCGCGGATGTTTTTGCCCCGGCGAAATCGGCGCGAATGCGGGCCTCTTTCACCAAAGCATTCATGATTTCAGTGAGTTGGGGATGCTGCGTGTGATGCAGGTGATCGGCTTTTGTCGCGGCAAAGAGGATTTTCTCGACCCGTTTGCCGAGCAAAAGCTGGGTGAGAAATGCATTCCCGCCGGGGCGAAACGCGCCCAGAATATCTGCCATCGTGGCGCGCAAATCCTCAAGCGCTTGCGGGCCGGCATGGATCGCGCCCAATGCATCGACCAAGACGATCTGACGATCCAGCTTGGCAAAATGATCGCGGAAAAACGGCTTTACCACGCGGGCCTTATAGGCCTCATAGCGGCGCTCCATCTCGCGGTAAAGCGAGCCGCGCGGCGCACGATCCGGCGCGGCCAAGGGGGCAAATGTCAGCACTGGCGAGCCTGCCAAATCGCCGGGCAAAAGAAAGCGTCCCGGTGTGCAATCGGAAAACCCATCGGCGCGCGCAGCCTTGAGATAGGCGGCAAAGCTTTCGGCCAAGGCCTTGGCGTGCGGCTCGTCATGTTTGGCGGTGGGATCAACTTGGGCGATGTCATCGCGATACTGCGCGGCCTGATCGCGGCCCGCCAAACGCGCCAAAGTCGCCGCCGACCATTCGCTGTAGCTCTTATCCATCAGGCCCAGATCAAGCAGCCATTCGCCGGGGTAATCAACGATATCCAGATGCACGATCCGCGGCCCTTGAAGCGCGCTGAACAGGCCACTTGGGCGGATGCGCAGGGAAAGCCGTAGCTGCGAGATTTGCGAGGTGCTTTGCGGCCAATGGGGCTCGGGCGCGCTTAGTGCCGCCAAATGCGCCTCGTAATCAAAGCGCGGGATCGTGTCATCGGGCTGGGGCTGTAGATAGGCCGCCTCGATTGCGCCCGCGCGCGCCAGTTGCGGCATGCGGCCCCGATCGATCAGATTGGCCACAAGCGAGGTGATAAACACCGTCTTTCCCGACCTTGAGAGGCCCGTCACTCCAAGCCGAATGACCGGCTCAAACAGCGCCTCAGAGACGCCTTGCTGAATATTCTCAACGCCGCGCGTGAGCCGATCGGCGATATCTGCAATAATCAATGGCCTGCCCCTATGCCGCCGTTCCCCCTATATATAGGGAGGCGCGGATCGCTTGCCCAGAGGGGGCGCAGGCCGGGCGTAAAATCCCGCCACGCGATCAATGGCTTGGCCGCACGGTTCGCAGCCGTGCCAAAGGCAGCGCCATCGCAGCACATGGGCAGCAAATGGGCAGCAAATGGATTGATCAAGCGCGCACACCAAGCTAAAGCGAGGCCATGCCACGCTATGCTTTGAAAATTGAATATAGTGGCGCGCCGTTTTCGGGCTGGCAGCGCCAAAAAGATCGTCCTTCGGTTCAACAGGCCGTTGAGGACGCGCTGCGCATGCTTGATCCGGATGTGCCGACGATTGGCGCGGCGGGGCGCACGGATGCGGGCGTTCATGCGTTGGCGCAAGTGGCACATTGCGATATGGCGCGCGATTGGGATCCGTTTCGGTTTTTGCCAGCGGTCAATCAGCACATCAAACATTTGCCGGTCTCTATAGTTGAGATTGCCCGCGTTGCGGATGATTTTCATGCCCGTTATGCGGCCAAAGAGCGGCGCTATATGTTTCGCCTTGTGACCCGGCGCGCGCCCGTGACCCATGATGAGGGCTTGGTCTGGCAGGCGCGCGGGCCGCTCAATGTTGAGGCGATGCGATTGGGCGCGGCCCAGCTGATCGGAACCCATGATTTCACCACTTTCCGCTCGACCATGTGCCAAGCGAAAAGCCCGATGAAAACGCTGGATGCGATTGAGATCGAAGAGCACCCCTACCCTTATGGGCGCGAATATCGCTTCTTTGTGCGTTCGCGCAGTTTTCTGCACAATCAGGTCCGCAGCATCGTTGGCACGCTTGAGCGGGTTGGCGCGGGCAAATGGACGCCGGATGATGTCGGCGACGCGCTCGCGGCTTGTGATCGGACGGCTTGCGGGCCGGTTTGCCCGCCGCATGGGCTTTATCTGGCGGGGGTTGGCTATGATCCTGATCCGTTTGAAGCGGCGCGCGCGCCCGGCTAAACACGCCTCTTTGCCGCAATTTGGCGGTGAAATCTGGCCAAATCCCGTCGCAACTCTTTAAAACTTGAACCAATAAGCCGCCGGACCAGCCGCGATATTAACCCTATTTTCAAAGGTTTGCGGCGAACTGCGGCGCGACTGGGCCCATCGTTTCAATGCATTGCCCGGCAAGGGCCATCGCCGCGGTATCCAAGCCGCTGGAAAAGAACAGGCGTTCAGTTAACCATAGGGAAGGGATAACTATTGTCTCCTTTCCGTCTTATTTGCGCCCAATTCTGATGCGATCTCAGTCGGGCAAACCGATGGAGTAGCGTAATGGACTTTTCAACAATCACTTTCGATCAAATTGCACTGGCCGTAATGAGCTGTATCGCGATCCGCGAGGCCATGATTGCGTTCCTCCCCAATACGGTTGCTGGCCCCGGTGGCTGGTTGGTGGATACCTGCCCCGGCGATGCCGCCTAAATCAGCGCAAGCGTTAGGCCGATCCGGGCGCATCAGATTTGCGCTCGAATGCCGGACCGATACCAAATTGCAGATCGCTTCATGGGCGCGGCCGCTGGCTGGCGCCCAAAATTTTGTTGTAAGAGTTTAAAATAGGCCCGCAAAAATCTTTAAAGACTTTAAAGTTTAGCCCAGCAAGCTGGCCATCCGGCGCAGGGCGAGCTGATATCCCTCAGTGCCCAATCCCGCGATGACCCCATCAGCGCGTGCCGAAACATAAGAGTGATGGCGAAAGCTTTCGCGCTTGTGGATATTCGAGATATGAACCTCGATCACCGGGCCTTCAAATGTATTGAGCGCATCCAAAATCGCCACAGACGTATGCGAATAGGCGGCCGGATTGATGATAATACCGCTGGCAGACTCGCGCGCAGCATGGATCATTTCAACCAGCTCACCCTCATGATTTGATTGAAGAAAATCGGTGTGCAGGCCAAGCTTTTCGGCCAATTCTGCGCAGGCCGTTGCCACATCTGCCAATGTCTCATGGCCATAAATCTCGGGCTGGCGCAGGCCAAGCAGATTGAGGTTCGGGCCGTTGAGAATGGTGATCTGCTGTGTCATTGCGCTTCCTTTGGCAGGCGTGATCGCGCGGGCCGATTGCCAGCGATGCCTATGCTTCTCATAGCATAATGGTTCTAGAAATCAATGAGTTAGATATAGGTGCCGCGTCGATTTTCGCGCCCTCAAATCAGCTCGCGCGCCGCCAGATTGCGCATGAATGCCCCGATCCCCATGCGAAATGGCGGGCATTGGTCCGTCGGCAGGACCTCATTTTCAAGCGATCCAAGCGCCGGGCAAGAGATGCGCACGATGTCGCCTGACATATGGGTAAAGCCTTTGCCAATGGCGCCGCGATCTTGGGTTGGCGCGAAGGGCGTTCCCAAAAAGAGCATCAAGCCATCGGGGGAAGGATGATGAATATCAAGGGCTTGCGCGGCTAGGTCGGCGGGGCGTCGGCTGATTTCGCGCATCAATGCATCCGTCTCAAGGCGATATCCGTCGCGCCCCTCAATCTCAAGTTTGAGCGTCAGATCGGTGACATCCTCAAGGGTAAACGCGCCGTCAAACAGCCGGATCATCGGCCCGATAGCGCAGGCCGCGTTGTTATCCTTAGCATGCCCAAGCAAAAGCGCTGAGCGCCCCTCAACATCCCGCAGATTTACATCGTTGCCCATACTCGCGCCCAAAACATCGCCCCGTGAATTGATCGCCAAAACCAATTCAGGCTCGGGATTGTTCCATTCAGATTGCGGATGAACCCCGACCGCGCCGCCATGACCAATCGCCGAAAGCACCGGCGCTTTGGTAAAAACCTCCGCCTGTGGGCCGATACCAACCTCAAGATACTGAGACCATAACCCCTCGGAAATTAACGCTTTTTTCGCCCGCGCCGCTGCAGGCGAGCCCGGCGCGATCCCCTCAAGGCTCTGCCCGATGGCGGCCCCAATCCGCGACCGTAGATCCTCCGCCAAGGCCGCATCCCCGCCCGAGCGCTCATCAATCACCCGCTCAACCAATGAGCGCGCAAAGGTCACGCCGCAAGCTTTGATGATCTGTAGATCGCAAGGCGCAAGCATCGGCAAACGGCTGCCCAAATCGCCCAAATCGCCAACCCGCACCCCGCGTGCATGGCGCACATAATCCGCCGGATCGGCCATTTCCAAGACATCGCGAACCGTCGGCACAGTCCGGCTGGTGATCTCAAACACCTCGCCATCGCGGATCGTCACAACGCAGGGCCCAATCCCATAGCGCGCGACCCGCCCAAGCCAAAGCCCATGCGGATCCAGCCCGGCCCCCGAAACATCAATCGCCATGCGTTTTTCGCCCTAGTTCCCAATTGCACGCCGCGCGCGCCCCGCAGAGTGCCCTGATTTCAGCGGCTTGGGCTAGTTGGCTTTTTAGCCAATGATTTCGAATTTGTTAACGTCGACAAGGCCGCGATCGGTGATCTTGAGATTGGGAATAACCGGCAGCGCAAGAAAGGCGAGCTGCAAAAACGGCTCTTCAAGCGTAACCCCAAGGCTTTGCGCTGCGCGGCGCAGGGCGCGCAAATCTGTCTCGACCGTCTCAAACGGCTCCAAACTCATCAATCCAGCGACGGGCAGCGCCAGCTCGGCGAGCACTTTGCCCCCCTGCACGACAACAAAACCGCCCTCAATCTCGCCCAAGCGATTGGCCGCAAGCGCCATATCATCGTAATCCGCGCCGACAACGGCGATGTTGTGATGATCGTGGCAAACGGTCGAGGCGATCGCGCCGCGCGTCAGTCCAAAGCCGCGCACGAAGCCGGTTGCCATATTGCCGTTTTTGCCGTGGCGTTCGATCACTGCTATTTTGTTCAAATCCCGCGAAATATCGGGTAATTTGTCTCCGTCATTGATTTTGATCTGCTCATGCAGGTGATCCGTGATGATCTTGCCCGGAATGATCCCGATAACATCGGTCTCTTCGCGATTGCCCGCTGTGCGAAAATGCTGCGCAGCAATTTTTGGCGCTTTGACGGAATTGCGCCCGATGGGGTCAGTCAATTTGCGCGCCGCAAAGGCTTCGTCATCCGCCAATATCCCGCCCGAAAAGACCATCCGCGCGCGGCAATCCTCAAGGCTGCCTTCCAGCACAACGATATCCGCCCGCTTGCCCGGTGCGATCAGCCCGCGATCCTTAAGCCCGAAGGCCTCGGCCGCGGAAAGGCTCGCCGCGCGGAAGATCGCAAGCGGCGGCGCGCCAAGGGAAATCGCCTCGCGGATCATGTAATCAAGGTGGCCGTATTCGGCGATATCCAGCGGGTTGCGATCATCTGTGCACAGGGCAATATAGGGTGAGTTGCGCTCTGTTATGATCGGCGCAAGGGCGTGTAAGTCCTTGGAAACAGAGCCTTCTCTGATCAAGATACGCATCCCCTTGCGCAGTTTTTCAAGCGCTTCCTCAGCCGTTGTTGCCTCGTGTTCGGTGCGGATACCAGCCGCGATATAGGCATTCAGGTCTTTGCCAGACAGCATCGGCGCGTGGCCATCTATATGGACGCCACGAAAGGCGTTGAGCTTGGCCATTGCGCCGGGGTCTTGGAAAATCACGCCCGGGTAATTCATAAATTCCGCGAGGCCGATGCCTTGGGGATGACCATGCAATGCGATCAGATCATCGGCGGTTATTTCGGCCCCTGCTGTCTCCATATCGGTTGAGGGGACGCAGGAGGAAAGCTGCACACGAATATCCATCACGCAGCGCAGCGCTGCTTCCTGGAAGTAGCGAATGCCCGCAGGCCCGATCACATTGGCGATCTCGTGGGGGTCGCAAATCGCCGTGGTCACGCCGCGGGGCGTCACGCAGCGATCAAATTCATAGGGCGTCACAAGCGAGCTTTCGATATGCAGATGCGTGTCGATAAAGCCGGGCACGAGGATTGCGCCATTCAGCTCGATCACACGTTTGCCCTCGTATTTCTCGCCCACACCAACGATCGTGTCGCCGCAAATCGCCACATCCCCGGCAATCATTTCGCCGGAGATCACATCAAAGACTTGCCCGCCGCGCAGCACGATATCGGCAGGCGCATCGCCGCGCCCTTGGGCAATGATATCGCTAAGATCGGTCTGTGGCATGGGGGCTCCTTTGGCTGGCGTCTAGCAGATCAGCTTGATTGCGGCTTGTCTAGAATAGAGCGGGCGATTTGCGCAAAGGCGGCCATCCTTTGCTAAGATTGCTGTGGTATTCAGCGCGCAGTTTGGGCCGCAATCGCGCGCAGGCACGCGAAGAGGTTGTTTGGCGCGCGCCCAAACCCCATAACGGCTGCAACAAAAGAAGCAGGATATTTGGTATGAAAATTGCGGTGGCTGGGCTTGGCTATGTGGGCCTCTCGAATGCGATCCTTTTGGCGCAGCACAATGATGTTATTGCCGTCGATGTGATGCCCGAGAAGATTGAGGCGGTGAATGCGGGCCACTCGCCGATTTCTGATCCTGAGTGCGAACAATACCTTGCCCATGGCGGGCTTCGGCTGCGCGCGACGCTTGATGCAGAGGAAGCCTATGGGGATGCGGAATATGTGATTGTGGCGACGCCGACGAATTACGATCCGCAAACAAATGCCTTTGATACCAGCACGGTAGAGGCCGTTATCGCGCAAATATCTTCGATCAATCCAGATGCGATCATGGTGATTAAATCGACGATCCCGGTGGGCTATACCGCCGATCTGATCGCGCGCACGGGCAGCGACAAGATCATCTTTTCGCCTGAGTTCCTGCGCGAAGGCCGCGCGCTTTATGACAACTTGCACCCAAGCCGGATCGTTGTTGGTGAGGAAAGCGAACGCGCGCGCATCTTTGCCAATTTGATGGCTGAAGGCGCGCTTGATGAGGATGTGCCAATTCTTTTCACCGGCTCGTCGGAGGCCGAAGCGATCAAGCTTTTCGCCAATACTTATCTTGCGATGCGGGTCGCTTATTTCAACGAGCTCGATAGCTTTGCCCTCGCTTTCGGGATGAACTCGCGCCAGATCATTGATGGCATTGGCCTCGATCCGCGGATTGGCGATCACTATAACAATCCAAGCTTTGGTTACGGCGGTTATTGCCTGCCCAAAGATACCAAGCAGCTGTTGGCCAACTATTCCGCCGTTCCGCAAAACCTTGTGCGCGCGATTGTGGATGCGAACCGGACCCGCAAGGATTTCATCTCGGATCAGATCATTGCGCGCCGTCCCAAGATCGTTGGGGTGTATCGGTTGGTGATGAAAGCAGGCTCGGATAATTTTCGCCAAAGCTCGATCCAAGGCATCATGAAGCGGATCAAGGCCAAGGGTATCAAGGTTCTGGTGTTTGAACCGACCTTTGAGGGCGAGGATTTCTTTGGCTCTGTGGTGACCTCGGATTTGGAGGCGTTCAAACATGTCTCTGATGTCATTTTGGCGAACCGACAACACCATGATCTTGCGGATGTGGCGGATAAAGTCTTTACCCGCGATCTGTTTGGTTCGGACTGATTTGTATACAAATTACCTGAATTGAGCACTTGCGATCCCATTTAGGCAAAATATTGTATACAAATGAGACGCCCCGCATTATCCTTCCAGCAACACAGCCAGAAGGAAGCCAAATATGTATCCGCTCAATGCTTGGTATGTCGCCGCCTATGATGTCGAGGTGAAACGTGCGCTTCTCGCGCGCAAGATTTGCAACAAACCCGTTGTTTTATATCGCAAACAAGATGGCACGGCCTGCGCGCTTGCGGATGCTTGCTGGCACCGGCTTGTCCCGCTTTCAAACGGCGAGCTGCACGGCGACAATGTGATCTGCGCCTATCATGGGCTTGAGTTCGATGATTCTGGGCGCTGCGTTTACATGCCCTCGCAGGATACGATCAATCCTTCGGCCTGCGTGAAAAGCTACCCCATTGAAGAGCGGCATCGTTTCGTTTGGATTTGGCCCGGTGATCCGGCGCTGGCGGACCCTGCACTGATCCCGGACATGCATTGGATGGATGATCCTGAATGGGCCGCCGATGGCAAAGTGATCCATGTGAAATGCGATTACCGCCTTGTCGTTGATAACCTGATGGATCTCACGCATGAGACCTTCGTGCACGGCTCCTCAATCGGCAATCGCGCCGTGGCCGAAAGCCCGTTTGAGACGACCCATACAGATACAACCGCGACCGTAACGCGCTGGATGATTGATATCTCCGCCCCGCCCTTCTGGGAGGCGCAATTGGGCCAGAAAGATCATGTGGATCGCTGGCAGATCATCAACTTCACCGCCCCCGCAACCATCTGCATTGATGTGGGCGTCGCGCCAACCGGGACAGGCGCGCCTGAGGGCGATCGCTCCAAGGGGGTGAACGGATTTGTGCTCAACACGATGACGCCCGAGACCGATACAACCTGCCATTATTTCTGGGCCTTTGCGCGTAATCACAACATTCATGATCAAGCATGGACGACGAAGTTGCGCGAAGGCGTCTCTGGGGTTTTCCAAGAGGACGAGGTGATTTTGGAGGCGCAACAAAAGGCGATTGAGGCCAATCCGGATCATGTTTTCTACAACCTCAATATCGATAGCGGCTCTATGTGGGCGCGCAAATTGATCGATGCGATGATCGCGCGCGAGCAGCCCGGCGCGGCGCAGGCGGCTGAGTAATGGGCCAAGCGCTTTCTGCTGCGCAACGGGCCGTTTTGGCGCTACGCGATATGGTTATGTCGGGCGATTTGGCTCCAGGAGAGCGGCTCTATGAGGCAGGCTTGGCCGAGAATTTGGGCCTGTCGCGCACACCGGTTCGCGAGGCTTTGATGCATCTCGCGCAAGAAGGATTGCTGGCCCGAGACGGGGCAAGCTATTCGGTGCGTGCGTTCTCTGAGGCGGATGTGATTGATGCGATTGAGCTGCGCGGCGTCCTTGAGGGCACGGCGGCGCGATTGGCGGCTGAGCGCGGTATTTCGACGCCTATGGCAAGCGAGATGCAGGGCGTTTTGAGCGTGCTTGATGGGATCGTTTCGGTTGGAGCAAACGGGCTTGATTTCGGCGCTTATATCGCGGGCAATGCGGCGTTTCATGCACTTTTGTCGCGGCTTTGCGGCAGCGATTTGATCGAACGGGAAGCCGCGCGCGCGACCCGCCTGCCCTTTGCCTCGCCCTCGTCGTTTTTGCGGGTTCAGCAGGAGGTTCATGCCTTTCGCGAAAGCCTGATTGAAGGGCAGCGCCATCACCGCGCGATCTTTGAGGCGATTGAAGCCAGAGAGGGCGCGCGCGCCGAAGCGCTGACGCGCGAACATGCCCGCCTTGCGCGGCGCAATTTGGAATATGTGATGCATCAGGATCAAAGCCTGATCGCGCGGGTGCCCGGCCTTGTGCTAGTGGCCCCGGCCATCTGAGGAGAGCAAGATGAGAAGCCAGACAGAATGGCGCGACGCTGTATTGAAGCGGCGTGAAGAGATCGCAGCGGGTGTTCTGCGGCTTGATTTTGCAGTGCCCGGCGCGCTGCCTGCCTTTGATCCCGGTGCGCATTTGATGATCCGTGTGATGATCGATGGCAAGCCCGCGATCAGGACTTACACAAGCCTGCCCGCTGCAAAGGGCGAGCTTTCGATCGCGGTGAAATTACATCCCAAAAGCCGCGGCGGCTCGGCCTTTGTTTGGGGGCTTAAGGCGGGCGATCCGGTGCGACTTACCCTCCCTGATAATCGCTTTGAGCTGTCTTGGCGCGCCTCGGAATATTTGCTGATCGCGGGCGGCATTGGGATCACGCCGATCTATGGGATGGCGCGCGCATTGCAGGCCCGCGCACAGCCCGTTCGGATGCTTTATGGCGCGCAGAATCGCGACGCGATGCCCTTTGTGGATGAGCTGGAAGGCCTGCTTGGCGCAGCGCTAGAAACCTATAGTGCGGATGACGCGCAATTCATTGATTTTGAAGCTGAATTCGCTCGCCTTGCGACAGATGGAGAGGCCTATATTTGCGGCCCTTTGGGGATGCTGAATGCGGCCAAAGCAGCATGGGCTCGGGCCAAACGCCCTGTTTCACGGCTGCGCTATGAGGTCTTTGGCGATAGCGGCAAATTCGCCGAGGAAAGCTTTCAGGTTGAGGTGCTTAATCTGGGCATAACGGTCGAGGTTCCGCCGGATCGCACCATGCTGGCCGCGCTGCGCGAAGCCGGGGTTGATATGATCTCGGATTGCGAGCGCGGAGAATGCGGGCTTTGTGCGGTAGGGATCGTCGATACTAACGCTGAGATTGATCATCGGGATGTGTTTTTCTCTGACGAAGAGAAGCTTGAAAGCGCCCATATCTGCGCCTGTGTGAGCCGGTTTGTTGGCGGCAAAGCGATCATTGATATCGGGTATCGCGGGGAGGCAAAGAGCCGTTAAGTACCTTTGATATCTTTCAGCATTTGCTTGCTATAGATCGCGTAATCGACCTCCAAAACATAGCGCGCCGAACCCAGATATGTTTTCTTCTGGCGCGCGATGTGCTGCGCGATTTCGGCCTCTTGGGCGGGGCGGCTTGGCATCTTGATCGCGCCCGAAAGCAGCGCTGCGATCCACTTGCCTTGGCGCTCGACCAGCGGGATTGTCGGGCCGACGGGCTGCACCAACCCGGCAAAAATCAGACCCAGATGCGCAGGCGGGATCATCCGGCGATAGAGATGGCCCGCCTCGCGCTCTGGATCAAACAGTTCGGTTGCGAGAAACGGGAATGTGGTCTTGTAGCCGGTGGCATAAATGATCGCATCAAGCGGCGCGTCTGAGCCATCCTCAAAGCGGACATGATCGCCGCAAAGCTCGGTCACGTTGGGCTTGATCGAGATGCGCCCATGGCCGATGGAGGGGAGTAATTCTTGGCTTAAGGTCGCGTGCTCTCGCCACATGGGATGTTCAGGGCGCGGCAGGCCAAAGCGGCGCTGATCCCCCTGCCCCAGCCGGATAAGCCGCGCCATGATGCGCCGACTTATCGTCGTTGGCAGGCGCAGTTTGCGGCCCAGAAAGGCGCCCCATTGATCGATCGGAATGCCCATCAGATATTTGGGCATGACCCATGCGCTGCGCCGGGTTGAAACGATCACATGTTCGGCCCGTTTTGAGATGTCGACAGCGATATCAACCGCTGAATTTCCGAGCCCGACAACCAGCACGCGTTTGCCCTCATAGGGTGCTGCGGTTCGATAGTGATGGGCATGGATTTCTTCGCCGGAAAAGCTTCCTGCGAAGTCGGGCATACGCGCGTCGGAGAGGTGCCCATTGGCGATGATCACATGGGCATAGTCGCGCATTTCGCCGGATTTGAGCGTCACTTTCCAGCGCTTGCCAAGCGGTTCAATCTGCGCGACTTCGGTGTTGAAAGTGATCAGTTCCGGGATCGAAAACGCCTCGGCATAGGCTTCAAGATGGGTGAGAAATTGACTGTGCGAAAGGAAGTCTGGCAAACTCGGATCGATGGGAAAATCGGAGTAGCCAAGATTGGGGCGGCTGGTATCAATATGCAGCGAGGCATAGCAAGAGGATTGGCCGTTATCATTCTCATAGCGCCACATGCCGCCAATTTTCGAGCCCTTCTCGAAGCAATCAAAGGCAAGCCCTGCCTCCTTGAGCGCCTTGGCAACTGTTACGCCAGAGGACCCGGCTCCAATGATGCATATATCTGTTTTTGCTTGGTTATTTGGCATTGGAAAGGTAATCCTCAATGATCGCTTCAATATCCAAATCGGGCGCAATCCCAAGCGCAGAGGCCTTGGCCGAGACAAATCTTTTTGGCCAACTGTCAACAATGGCCTGCATTTGCGGATCGGGTGCATAGCAGATTTCGCCCGCATCAGGACGGCGAATAATCGCTTCGGCCATCTGCGAAACCGTGACGCTCAGCGCAGGCATATTCATCGCCCGTTTGAGCGGCAGAACGCTGCTTGGCAGATCATGCACGGTCAGCAAGGCGCGCACGACGGCGCCCACGGAGGCAATTGGAATGCGCGTCTCACCTTGCAGCGGCGAGGTGCCGCGCGCGCCGCTAAGAGGCTCGCGCAAAATCTGCGCAACGCGGTCTGAGATAACGGGCTGCGGGGCGCCGGGGCGAATCAAGACAATGGGCAGACGCAGCGTGCGCCCATCAATGCGTTCGTGGCGCGAATAGTCGGCAATCAACAGCTCATTTATCGCCTTGTGGCTGCCGTAGGTCGTACTTGGGGATTGGGCCTGATCATCGCCAACGGTTTCGGGCAAAGCGCCGCCAAACACTGCGATTGAGGAGGTAAAAACCAGCTTTGGGCGCCCCTTAGACCCTTCAACCAAAAGCCGCAGCGCCTCGACATTGACCGCATAGGCTTTGGCGGGATCGGCCTCGGCAAGAATGGTCAGCTGCGAGGCGAGGTGAAAAATACTATCGGCCCCGAGGGCAGCAAGGCGCGCGACATAGTCAGTATCAGCGAGATCGCCAATCTCAGTCACTATTTCGATCGCTGCGTTACCGGATTGGGGCGGATCAATCGGCGCGATGTCGGCGAGGTAAATCGTGCCAATGGGCTGATCTCCAAGCGTCCCGCGCTTAAGCAATACCTTAAGCAGTCGGCGGCCAAGAAAGCCTGCTGCGCCTGTGATGAGTATCTTTTGTTTGCCCAATGATCCTGCCTCCCTCAAAGCCGCGCTCAGAAAACATACTCATGGGTATGCTTTTGGCAAGGGATATTCGCGCGCCCGCTTAGGCGATCCGCGTTAGCAGAAGGCAGGTTTCTGCGTTGAGAACCCCCTGTATGCGACCGATCCGGTTAAGCAAAAGATCAAACGCGCCCAGGTTCGCGCTTTCGCTATGGGCCACGAGCCCCCATTTTCCGTTGGTCGAATAGAGGCTGGTTATCTGCGGCATGCGGCGCAATTCGCGCTGAACGGCCTCGGCTCGGGCGCCGAGGACTTCGATCATGCTCACCGCGTGGATCAGATCATCGCTGCTCGGATCGGCCAGTTCGACGGTATAGCGCAGGATCACCCCGGCGCTTTGCATCGCCTTCATCCGATTTTGCACCGTGACGCGCGACAGACCAAGCGCGGCGGCAAGGGTTGTGACCGAAGCGCGCCCGTCGTGTTTGAGCAGCGCGAGGATTTCGCGATCGGTTGAATCAGTCTTGGCCATATCGTTGCTTTCCGAAAAGGAATTCGACTTATCAAAATGTAAAACAAATAGAGCAAATAGTGCAATCTATATTCTCGGCCAAATGTTGCGCGCGCGCTATTCTTGAAGCGTTGTAGGAGGCCACAATGACCCATTTGAAATGCATACTCGTTGGCGCACCAACGCAAGACGGAACTGATCAGCCGGGCTGTTTGATGGGGCCTGATGCTTATCGTACGGCCGGGTTAGCGCCCGCTTTGCGCGACCTTGGGCATGAGGTTGAGGATCGCGGCAATTGCGCGATTTCACCAAAGGCAGCGCATCCGCATCCCAACCCGGCGGTGCATGATCTGGAAAAGGTGCGGGCTTGGGCGGAGCTGTTGCAAGAGGCCGCCTATCAGGCCGCATGCGACGGCGATTTACCGATATTTTTGGGCGGCGATCATAGCCTTTCTATCGGAACTGTCCCTGGCATTGCGCGCCGCTCGGCAGAGCTAGACCAGCCGCAATTCGTGCTGTGGCTTGACGCCCATCCTGACATCCATTTGCTCTCTACCACCAGCAGCGGCAATCTTCACGGAACGCCGATGGCCTATTGCCTTGGCCTCGATGGATTTAGCGCGCATTACCCGCCCCTCGCCCATCCGATTGATCCTAAACATGTTTGCATGCTTGGCATTCGCTCTGTTGATCCGGCCGAGCAAGAGCAAATACGCGCGCTCAAGCTTGATGTGCATGACATGCGCGCCATCGACGAGACGGGGATCAAGGCGCCCTTGATGGCCTTTCTAGCGCGGGTCCGGGCGGCAAATGGGCGGCTTCATGTCAGCCTTGATGTTGATTTCCTCGACCCCGATATCGCCTCTGCTGTTGGAACGACGGTCCCGGGCGGGGCCACATTTCGCGAGGCGCATTTGGTGATGGAATTGCTCCAAGAAAGCGGGCTTGTGACCTCGCTTGATATGGTTGAGCTGAACCCGTTTCTTGATGAGCGGGGCAAAACGGCCCGCTTGATGGTTGATCTATGCAGCAGCCTCTTGGGGCGAAAAGTGCTTGATAAACAAACGCGTAGCTTCTGAAAACACCTGGCATTGAAAAGGAATATCGTATGAGTAGCAAATCCGTTCCCCTCGCCTCTGATCTTGCCATGGTGCCCTTTGTCAGCGTTGAGATGATGATGAGATTGATCAATCGCATCGGCATTGCAGAAATGATTGAGGGCATTGCCGCCCATATCGAAGAGGATTTTTTGCGCTGGCCGCTGTTTGACAAAACGCCCCGCGTCGCCTCGCATTCCCAAGAGGGCGTGATCGAGCTGATGCCAACCTCGGACGGCGAAACATATGGGTTCAAATATGTAAACGGGCACCCTGCCAATATGGCGCGCGGATATCAGACCGTTACGGCCTTTGGCGTGCTTGCGCGGGTTGATACGGGCTATCCGATTTTGCTCAGTGAGATGACACTTCTTACGGCGCTGCGCACGGCGGCGACCTCTGCGGTTGCGGCCAAATACCTCGCCCCAAAAGGAGCCACAACAATGGCGATGATCGGCAACGGCGCGCAATGCGAATTTCAGGCGATTGCCTTTCAAACGCTCTTGGGGATCAAGTCCATTCGCCTCTATGACCTCGATCCTGAGGCGACAAAGAAGGCGGCACACAACCTTGCGGGACGTGGCCTTGAGATCATCTCTTGCGCCTCGGCCCAAGAGGCCGTCGCTAGCGCGCAGATCATCACGACCTGCACCGCCGACAAACAATACGCGACCATTCTGAGCGACAATATGATCGGCGCGGGCGTTCACATCAATGCGATTGGCGGCGATTGCCCGGGCAAAACCGAGCTGCACAAAGACATCCTTTTGCGCTCGGATATTTTCGTTGAATACCCGCCGCAAACCCGCATTGAGGGGGAAATCCAGCAGCTCGCCGAGGATCACCCGGTAACGGAACTTTGGCAGGTTATGAGCGGCGCCAGCGCGGGGCGCAAAAGCCCAGATCAGATCACGCTTTTTGATAGCGTCGGCTTTGCCACCGAGGATTTTTCCGCGCTGCGATACCTGCGCAAACAAATCATGGAGACCGGCCTTTATGAGCAGCTTGATATGATCGCTGACCCAAATGATCCGCGCGATTTGTTTGGCATGATTACACGGGCCAAAGTCGCATGAGCGCCCGCCTTATCGCCGCCCGCGCCACCCTTCGCGCCGCGACTTTGGCACCCGAGGAAGAGGTGTTAAAAGCGCTGTTTGAGGAGGCGAAGTTTACGTCTGACGAGCAGGCCCGCTTTCATCTTCGCGCGGTTGATTTGGTACGTGAAATCCGGGCACAATCGCATCCTTCCTTGATGGAATTGTTCCTCGCGGAATATGGGCTGTCCAGCGAAGAAGGCGTTGCGCTGATGTGTTTGGCGGAGGCTTTGCTGCGGGTTCCAGATGCCCAAACGATGGATGCTTTGATCGAGGATAAAATCGCGCCAAGCGAATGGGGTCAGCACCTTGGGAAATCGCATTCACCTTTGATCAACGCCTCCTCCTGGACGCTATTCATGACGGGTAAGGTGTTGAAAGACAAAGGCGCGCGATCCGTATCTGCGGTTTTGCATAGCGCGATCAAGCGCCTCGGCGAGCCGGTCATTCGCACAGCGGTAAAGCGGGCGATGCGCGAATTGGGGCGCCAGTTTGTGCTTGGGGAAACGATTGAAACAGCAATGGAAACGGCCGCAAAACAAGAAAAGCGCGGCTATAGTTATTCCTATGATATGCTCGGTGAAGCGGCAAAAACCCAAGCCGACGCGCAGCGCTATCATATCGCCTATGCAGACGCGATTTCGCAGATCGCTGATGCCTCTTCCTCGCAAAACGTGGCCGAAAATCCCGGCATCTCGATCAAGCTTTCCGCGCTTCATCCGCGCTACGAGCAGCTCCAATCAAAAGCCGTGATGCGCGAGCTGGTGCCGCGCGCCCTAGCCCTTGCCAGCCTTGCCAAATCCGCCAACATTGGCCTCAATATCGATGCCGAAGAAGCTGCGCGGCTTGATCTTTCGCTGGATGTGGTTGAGGCCGTTTTGAAGGATCCGGGGCTTGCCGGTTGGGATGGTTTTGGCGTGGTTGTGCAGGCCTATTCCAAACGCGCGAGCGGCGTGATCGATTGGCTTCATGCGCTTGCTGAAAAGCATGATCGTCGCATCATGGTGCGCCTCGTTAAAGGGGCTTATTGGGACAGCGAGATTAAGCTTGCGCAGGTCGAAGGGCTTGAGAGTTTTCCAGTGTTTACCCGCAAGCCCGCGACGGATGTTAATTACCTCGCTTGTGCGCGCAAATTACTTGGGATGAGCGATCGAATTTACCCGCAATTCGCGACGCACAATGCCCATTCGGTCGCGGCAATTCTTGAGATGGGTGCGGCCCCCGATGCTTTTGAGTTTCAGCGTCTGCACGGCATGGGCGAGGCGCTTCATGCGACGGTTTTGGCCCGGCACCAAACCCGCTGCCGCATCTATGCGCCGGTCGGCGCGCATAAAGATTTGCTTGCTTATCTGGTGCGCAGGCTTTTGGAAAACGGCGCGAATAGCTCGTTTGTAAATCAGATCGTTGACGAAAGCGTCGCGCCCGAGCTTGTTGCTGCGGACCCGATCGCTGCGGCGCAGGCCTCGCTTGAAAACGCCCATCATAAAGGCATCAAAAAGCCCGGCGATCTGTTTGCCCCAGAGCGACGCAATTCTGCCGGTTGGGATTTGAGTGATCCAGTTTTGCTCAACGATTTAAAGGCGCAGTTGGCCGGTCAAACCCCCTATACCGCGCGCCATCTAAAAGGCTCAGTGGTGGAGATTTCAAACCCCGCAAATGGCCGCCCGGTCGGCACGGCACAATTTGCCGATGCCGCGCAGGCAAAACAGGCAGCGCAAGCGGCCCGCGATTGGTCTGATAGCACAGCGACGATCCGCGCCGACATACTTTTGCGCGCAGCGGATCTGTTTGAAGACCACAGCGTATCGCTCTTTGGTTTGATGATGCGCGAGGCGGGCAAGACCTTGTTTGACTGCGTCGGGGAGCTTCGCGAAGCCGTTGATTTCTTGCGCTATTATGCACAACAAGCGCGCGAAAGAGAGACTGCGCCCGTGGGCATTTTCGCCTGTATCTCACCTTGGAATTTCCCGCTCGCAATTTTCACAGGACAGGTCGCGGCCGCCCTGAGCATGGGCAACGGCGTCATTGCAAAACCCGCTGAGAGCACGCCATTGATCGCGGATTATGCGGTTGATCTGCTCTATCAGGCCGGTGTTCCTCGGGCCGTTTTGACGCTTGTCGCGGGGTATGGTGCGCGCATAGGGCCGGTGCTGACCAGCGACAAAAACATCGCCGGTGTTTGCTTTACCGGCTCGACTCAGACTGCCCAATCGATCAATCGTTCTATGGCGAGCGCCCTCCCTGCGGATGCGCCTTTGATCGCCGAAACGGGCGGGCTGAACGCGATGATCATCGACAGCACAGCCCTTCCCGAACAAGCGGTGCGCGATGTTGTGGCTTCGGCGTTTCAATCGGCGGGGCAGCGCTGTAGCGCGCTTAGGATGCTGTATCTTCAGCGCGATATTGCGCCGGGATTTTTGAAGATGTTGCAGGGCGCGATGAAGTGTTTGCGGCTTGGCGACGCTAGCGATTTCGCAACGGATATTGGCCCGGTCATTGATGCCGAGGCCAAGGCGCGCATTGATGCGCATGTGCAGGTTGCAGCGGATGAGGGGCGATTGATCCTCCAGTTGGAGGCGCCAAGTGAGGGCTCATTTGTTGGCCCGGCCTTGATTTCTGTTGACGGGATTGAGGCGCTCGAACAAGAGATATTCGGCCCTGTTCTGCACATTGCGCTTTATGACGGTGATAAAATTGATCGGGTGATTGATGCGGTCAATGGCGCGGGATACGGGCTGACATTTGGCCTGCACACGCGCATTGACGGGCGGGTTCAGCATGTGATTGATCGGGTTAAAGCGGGCAATATTTACGTTAACCGAAACCAGATTGGGGCAATCGTCGGATCGCAGCCTTTTGGCGGCCACGGGCTAAGCGGCACAGGGCCGAAGGCGGGCGGGCCGCAGTATTTGCGCCGGTTTACGAAGGCAGAATGGCCCATCGAGCCTTGCGATGTGTCGCGCGAATTGCCCGGACCAACGGGCGAGTCCAATCGCTATTTATTGCGCGCAAAACGGCATGTTTTGTGCCTTGGCCCAAGCGAACAGGAAGGCGCGGCGCAGCTTGAGATGGCGCGTTCGATGGGCAGCAGTGGCGTGCGATTGGCGCTTGAGGTAAGTCCCGAGGATTTGCGCGAGGTCGCCGATTTGGATGCTGTGATCTACTGGGGCGATCAGGCCTTGGCGGTGCGCCGGGCGCTAGCTGGGCGCGATGGGGCGATTATCCCGATGATCACCGGGCGCGCGCCCGACATCCGCATGTTCAACGAGTATTCCGTCTCGATTGATACGACGGCGGCGGGCGGCAATGCGTCCCTTATGTCCGTCGAATAGGGCGTCTTAAAGTTCGGGCGAAAGCGGGCTAAAAGGGGGGCATGTTCGCCGACGATCCCGCTTTGGAGCCTATGATGCCGCCAATCCTTTACTCGTTTCGCCGCTGCCCCTATGCGATGCGCGCGCGTCTTGCGCTTGCTTCTTCGGGGGTCAAGGTCGCGCTACGAGAAATCGTTTTGCGCGATAAGGCGCCCGCGTTTTTGACCGCCTCGCCAAGCGCGACTGTGCCCTGTTTGGTCTGGGACGGCGGGGTGATTGACGAGAGTTTGGACGTGATGAAATGGGCCCTCACGCGGAGAGATCCTGAAGGTTGGCTTGATATGCCTGCGGCGGGTTGGGATTGGATTGAGCGCTGCGATGGGCCGTTTAAATCGGCGCTGGACCGGACCAAATATGCGGTGCGATATCCCCAAGAGAATGCATTTGAACAGCGCGCCTTGGCTGCGGCGTTTTTGAGCGATCTGGATGGGCAAATCGGGGATTGGATATTTGAACACCCGAGTATTGCCGATTATGCAATCCTGCCTTTTGTGCGCCAGTTTGCGAATATCGATCGCGCTTGGTTTGATGCCCAAGACTGGCCGAACCTGCATCCTTGGTTGGCGCGTTTTCTGGGCGCGGATCGCTTTGAGGGGATCATGCAGAAATATCCAAAATGGCAAGACGGCGATGCGCCGCTCTATTTTCCCTAACGCCTTGCCGCTTCGCCAATGTGCGCTAAGTTTTCTCTTGTATCCATCCAAACCCGAAAGCGTATTGCTAAATGGACGACCCAGACTATGAAATCGGCCCCGTCCCATCGCGGCGTTCGCGCGGCGAAGTCCTTGTGAATGACAAGATGCAAAGCGGCTATCGCTATGAGCTTAGCGCGCCAATCGGCCAAGACTTCGCGCCGGATTTTACCCCCTTCTACACGCCAAAAGAGATGCTTGAGATGGGGGTTTTTGAAGGGCGCTATCTCAATGATTGTCGGGATGAATTTCCGTCTGAGTGGTTTGAGAATGCCAAGCTAAGCGATAAAGCCGATCCAGAGCTAAATTACTTTGGCATCAAAAGCCGCCAGCCGCTTCAGGTCTGGCGCGACAAGGGCTGGATTTACGGGCCCGATCCGCGCGGATGGTTCCAATGGTATTGCCGCTATACGCTTGGCCGCCGCCTGCCCGAGATCGACGCCATTCAAATCAAACGCTGGCGCGGCTTCGCGCGGCACGCAGGCCAAATTCGCGCCAATTGCTATCCGGGCGACATATTCTGCCGCCCCCGCCAGCGCCAAGCCTTGCTGCAATGGGCTTATGATCCGCTGATATAGGCCGGGAGCAATGCTCTTGTTTTCTTCTCTCGCTTATAATTGAACCGGCCTGCTGGAGCTACATTTTTCGCTATTTTGAGCGAGTAAAATACCCCGCCCTTGCGCATTGCGTGACGATGAGCATCAATCCTAATTAGCTACACGGGAATAGGGGCGCGATGCTAGCGCCGCGCCGATATCAAACTTCTTGAACCGCTATGTCCGCCATTTCCAAAATCGCCTCACGCGTGTTGGCAACGGCAATGAAGCGCGCGTTGTGGCAAAACTTGGCGCCTTTGACCCCGCTTGCATCCTCGAGTGCGGCATCGGTCAAGCCGGCCCAAGCGGCGGGCAGATCGGCGCGCTGATCAAACGTGTCATTTGACAGCTTGATGCCGCCCAATGTCCATTCGTCGCCGCGCGGATGGATCACAAAGAGCATGTGATCCGCTTCTGCCTGATCAAGCGCCGAGCGATATGGCATGCCCATAGGAAGCTCGAGTATTGGCGACGGGCCCGCTTTGGCGATGGCTTCCAACACGATGTTTTGCGCGCGCGCTTTCGCCGTAAGATTGCGGATCTGAGCTTCAACAAAGCTGCACGCAATTGGCAAAGCTGCAAAAAATGCATCGTCATCTGCGGTTGGCGACGGGTCATCGAATACCGGCTTCAAGCTGCCCAAAAGCGCAGGCAGCGTCAGGATCGACAGGGGCCCCGCAACTGATGGCTCCATCGCGCCGTTGTCCAGAAGATCAATCGGCAGCACGAATTTCGCATCAAACTTAGCATGAATGGCCTCGGCATCATCCTCAGGCACCCCCAATGCTGCTAGATACCCCCGCCCATAATGCGCCCAGACCAAACCAAAGGAACTGTAAGGCTGGCCATCTTCTCGCAATGGGCCGGGACGCTGATGGTGATCAAATATCTGTGCTTCAGCGTCATAGGCTCCGCCCACATCGTAGATGATCTTGTCGCTCGCGGGCGCAATCCATTGCCGATCACGCGTGCGCCGCAGCTCTGCCTTGGGGAACAAGCGGGTAAGCACGGCCGAAGACAATAACTCGTCTGCATGGAAGCCGCCTGAATGCGTAACAAGATAGGTGATTGGCATGGGGGCACTCCAAGGGAAGGTCAGATGGGAAAGGCGACCAGTACGGCCGCCCTTTGAGGATGTATGGGCCCTCCTCTCAGATGAGGGCCGTTAA
This sequence comes from Halocynthiibacter sp., assembly GCA_047631555.1. Classification (GTDB taxonomy): domain Bacteria; phylum Pseudomonadota; class Alphaproteobacteria; order Rhodobacterales; family Rhodobacteraceae; genus JBLHZY01. The sequence continues at coordinate 199,152 of JBLHZY010000004.1, forward strand.
TTCAAGGTCTTGCACGCCAGAAATATCGAGCTCTTTTGAACTTTGCGTTTTTCGGCACCCAATGCCAGCAATTGGAGCAACGGCCGACATATCGTCTACTGACAAAGCCCCGCTCCCGCCCCCCCAGATCGGTCATCCGCTTTCGTGCAATGGCTCTGAACCAGGCGGGTTTCAAATCGAGTGTCGTTGAGGCTCAATATATATTGGGTCGAATTTTGAGGGGGGGGGTGAATCAGATATGTAGCATGGATTAGGGGCTATTCACGAGTATTTTAAATTTTCCACTGCGATGCGCGTGCTGAAACTTTGCAAGGGTTCAGCTTTCTCAAAAATGAAACTGGCTTTTATCGTCAGATTTTTTGCCATGTAGAGGAGAGGACGTTTTCTACATATTGTTGAATACTTGTTTTCATCGGTGTTCAAGTGAACTTCTTGATAACAACCTCCCGCCGCGAGCCCTCCTCAAACATCGGAAAACATCTGAAGAAGAGGCTCGACTCTTAGCCGGTTAGCACATGGCTAAGTAGCAATTTCTATTCGCAAAGTCTCACGTCAGCACCTATGGGACCAATTAGGGTAATTTGCTAAGAGAGGGTTTGTTGCTCATCTTAACCACCAAGGAGTGGACGATGAGAAAGACAACGAAGAGCCCCGGAGAGAAGATCGTCAAAGATATAAAGCGTGCCACGCGCAAGCATTATTCATCAGAATAGAAGATTTGGATCGTGCTGGATGGCCTGCGTGGCGAGGACAGCATTGCAGAGCTGTGCCGGCGTGAAGGGATACACCACGAGAGCATCAACAACGTCACACCCGCCGACGTCTACTTCGGACATGACAAAGCCCTTCTGAAACAACGCGAAGGGATCAAACGAAAGACTCTCGAAGCGCGACGCTTACATCGCAGACAGCACGCCGCATAATCAAACCAACCAGATGAGCCAAACTCTCTCTTAGGTTAGGCCGCTCTTGGTCCCAAAAACCCTGACGACGGATAGCGCAGACCACATTCAGCATTGGGCAGCCTGACGCCGATGGAATTTTTACAGAGAAAGGCCATGGACAAGATGGCAGCCTAACGCCAAAGATTTAACTCCAAGGATTCCGCGTAAAGCTGGAGAGAACTTGCGGCACAGGTCAGGATGTCTCACACTAGATAGTGCCAATCTACGCCAGTCTTCTGAACCCATCTGAGGACTGTCATGCCGCTGAACTCAGTACCTTTATAGCTTACCTATCGCCGCGCATGATATTAGCACAGCAATCTGATTGTTGCGTCCAATCAGGCTTAGAGCAAGAGTAAGCGAGGCGGGACTAAGTCGCGGTAGTGGCTGAGGTGCAGATCGTTAACTGTGACCAATCCTTCCATCGCTTCGATACCATCGGCCAAAGAAATGGTCATCGTTTCAACACCATCAAGCGTCACGGAATATGTGCTGGATTGATCATCAAAAGTAATGCTCGCCTCAGGCAAAGCTATGTTTACATCTGTGTCTAAAGTGATCAGAAGGGTGTCTTCATTGGGGTTAAAATCGGTGATATGTGTCGCACCAAATTTGGTAAAATCGCTGGACGCCATATGATTGTTGGCACCGGTAAAGACTTCGACCCAGAATTCGTCATGGCCTTCGCCACCTGTCAGGGTCGATCCCGCTTCGGCATTTAGATCGTCATCTCCATCGCCACCGTATTCAACAACGTTATTGAGACCGGTGAAGAAGTCGTTGCCCGAACCGCCGTATCCGGTCGAGCCGTCGAACACGTCAATGGTATCACTTCCTTCGCCTCCATAGCCGACCGCGCCATGTAAGATATTGAGCGTATCATCACCCCCATCGCCGTAGGCAACGGACCCAACGCCCCTAACGTCAATTTGGTCCCAACCGTCACCGCCATGGATCATGTCGAACCCAACGCCACCACGAAGGCTATCGTCGCCATCTCCGCCAGCTAAGAAATCGTCACCCTCACCGCCAACAAGAGTATCGTTGTCATTGCCGCCGTAAAGTTCGTCATCGCCTTCGCCGCCCAAAAGAACATCGCTGCCGTCTTTACCCAGAAGCGTGTCATCGCCAGCATCACCGAATACGATATCGTCGCCTACGCCTCCGTCAACGCGGTCGTCGCCATCATTGCCCTCAAGAGTATCATCACCACCATTCCCACGGACATCATCATTGCCTTCGTTGCCCTTTAGGTAATCATCGCCGCCGTTGCCACGGATCGTGTCATCGCCAGTATTGCCAAATGCGGTGTCATCACCTTCACCGGCGTTGATAAGGTCATTTCCCCCTCCTCCAGAAATTTGATCATCGCCCTCGCCACCAAAAAGAATATCGCGACCGCCTTCACCTTCAAGCGTATCATGCCCTAGCTTTCCGACCAGAGTGTCATCACCATTTCCACCTCGCAGAGAGTCATGTCCATAACCGCCATCAACTCGGTCATTTCCATCGCCGCCATTTACAAAATCATCTCCGCCGTTGCCGCGCAAATCGTCATTACCATCGCCTGCAATAATCCAGTCATTGTCACCTCCACCGCGAATGGTATCGTTACCGTCCTCTCCTGAAATTATATCGCGGCCATCTCCGCCCCAGATCCTGTCGCCGCCGTCACCGCCAAAGATCACATCGCTGCCGTCTTTACCCAGAAGCGTGTCATCGCCAGCATCACCGAATACGATATCGTCGCCTACGCCTCCGTCAACGCGGTCGTCGCCATCATTGCCCTCAAGAGTATCATCACCACCATTCC
>JBLHZY010000005.1:0-169232 GCA_047631555.1 Halocynthiibacter sp.
CTCGTAACCGCTGGCGTCGTTTCCGTCTCCAACCGCCCGTCTGGCGCCCCGTCGTGCATCACTGCGCCGCCGGTGAAGGGGGTTCTAGAAGCACTCAACGCTTCCCGCAAGGGCTTTTTTGAAGAAATGCCAAATTTCTTGGTTTCCTCAGTAAAACGCCCCTTTCCTATGCAATAGGCGGGCGTGATGGTTCATTGAATGCACTGATTGGACCGCCAAAATACCTGTCTGGTGTTATTTCGATGCTGCAAACGCGAATCTTGAGCCTGCTCAGACGCCAAATCGCGCATTCAGGCGCCGTGATTCCTTCTTTAAGCGCCTGCACGGCCCCCAATCGTCGGCCTCAATTCCAAAGATCTCGCCTGCCCCTAGGGCAATTTATGCGTTCATAAACCGCCCGATACCGTCAGGCCGCTAAAATTGTGCATACCCCGAAGAACGCCATTCACGCGAAATTAGGAAATTCAGGGCCTTTTAGCTGTCAAAAGCGCAAAACGTTCTACCGCGTACTTGGTTGCAATAGATGAAAAGGCCTTATGATGCTCGCTAAGCTCTCAAACCTCCTCAATGGCGTGGCCGGTAAATTCGCATTCATCCTGCTTGCTATGGCCTCGACCACGGCGGCCGCGATCCTCATGGGGAACACCTATCTGCGCCAGATCGCGGATGACGTTTCTGGATTTCTTGAGAATTCGCTGCCTCAGGTCGAAAACAGCACGCGTATTTCCGTCGGCTCTTCGGCGCTAAAAGATGGGCTGGCCTCTGTCCTGCTGGCCTCGACTTTGGATGATCTAAACGTGAATTACACAATCGTTGAAGGGCAGATCAACTCGACGCGGGCCGAGCTAGGCCTTGTTGCGCCAAAAACGGCCGCTTCGCTATCGGCGCTGCTTGACGAGGCTCAAGCAGGCCTTGGAGTGCTCACAGCAGCGCGCAACAACGAGTTGCGACATAACCAAGAGGTGAGTGAAGCGATTGCAGGCCTCCATACACTGAGCGGCGAAGCCAGCACCTCGCTTAAAAAGCTCGCGGACAATGCCTATTTCGATCTCTCGATCGGCGGAAACTCAACGATCGTTGAGGTGGAAGAAACGCTCACCAAATTGATCGACGAGGATTTCGCCGCGCTGAACACCATTTTGAATATTCGCGCCGAAATCAATCTTCTTACAGGTGTTTCCTTCGCTCTTGCTCAGACTGATGACATGGGCTTGCAGATCATCCTTGGTGGCATTGGCGAAAAGTCACTCGGCATCCTTAGCGATCTGATCCCCTATATGAGTCTCCACCCAGCCAGTGCTGACCGGATTGATGAAGTTCGAGCGGCGCGCGATGCTTTTGCAATCGCTGTCGATACAAATATCTCAGCACGGGAGCGCAAACGGGTGCGCGTTCTGGGCGTTCGCTCAGAAGCCGAGCGCGTTTTGCAAGCGGCCTTAGCGGAGCTTCAAACCGTTCTTACGGAAGAATCTGCAAATGCGATTGTTTCGAACGGCGAAGCCATCCAAGGACTTCTCGACAATGAAGTCGGGCGTATCAGACTGCTCGCAGATTTGGATCTCGGCATCAAAAATTATTTCAACCTCGCGCTGGAAGGCATCGCAGCGGGCGATCTTGGCTCACTTCCCGAGCTTCAGGAAAAGCTCTCCGAGCAAAGCCGCATGCTTACCGAAACTGCGGGCAAACATGTGCCTGAGCTGAACGAACTATTTACAAATATTGCCGCAAGCAGCAGCCCTGAAACGGGTATATTGGTCGCCCAACGCGGCGCGCTGGAGGCCGCAATCTCCGCTGGTGAAATTTCACAACGCGCCGCTAACGCTGTGCGCGAAATGGCCAACACATCCGAGGCCTTTGGTCGAACATCTTTGCAAGGTATTTCAAACGCCGGACAAGGCATTCAGGAAAAAGTGCAAAAGGCTGTTCGCATGATGATGATCATTGCGTTGGTTGGCATCGCTCTAATCGTCATCGCGCCTGGCATCACGTATCTCACAATTGTGCGCCCGCTGATCCGCGTAACCAACACAACCGAGCGGCTCGCAAACGGCAATTTTGATGAGATCAAAGGGCTCGATCGCCAACGCGGTGAAATCGGGCGTATGGCCACTGCCCTTCGTGTTTTCCGCCAAAATTTGCTCGAAAAACAGCAAATGATCGAAGAAGATAAAAAGCGCGAAGAAGCCGATCACATAGCCGCGCTAAAAGCCGCTGAAGTAGAAAAAGCCCGCGAAGAAGCCGAGCGCAAGCGCATTGCAGATCAAGAAGCCGCAGAGCGCGAACGCATCGCAGCGCAAGAAGCCGAACGTGAAAAGCTGCGCAAAGCCGCCGATGAAGAGCGCCAAGAACGAATGGCCGCACAAAACCAGATCGTCAGCACGCTCGCAGAAGCATTGCGCAAGCTCGCTGCCGGCGATCTGACCGCACGGATTACTGATGAGTTTGGTGAAGGCTACGAACAACTCCGCCACGACTTTAATGAGGCCGTTCAAACGCTTGATGGCGTGGTAAACCTTATCGCTGACAGCTCTGAAACGATCTTCACGAACTCTGGTGAAATCAGCAATGCTGCCGATGATCTCGCGCAGCGCACCGAAACAACTGCCGCGACCTTGGGCGAAACAGCCGCAGCCCTTACCGAGCTGACGGCATCCGTGAAGTCCGCAGCAGATGGCGCTGCACAAGCTGACCGGGTTGTTGCTGGCGCGAAATCCAATGCCGAACAATCCAGCATTGTGGTTCGCGAAGCCGTTTCAGCCATGGGCGAAATTGAGGAAAGCTCGCGTAAGATTTCAAAGATCATCAGCGTGATCGACGACATCGCGTTCCAAACCAATTTGCTTGCGCTCAACGCCGGTGTCGAAGCGGCGCGTGCAGGCGACGCGGGGCGCGGCTTTGCAGTTGTTGCCTCTGAAGTCCGCGCGCTTGCTCAGCGCAGTTCCGAAGCGGCGCGTGAGATTTCCGATCTCATCTCAGATAGCGGCAATCAGGTTCAAAAGGGTGTTGGCCTTGTGGATCAGGCTGGCGAAGCACTCAAAGCGATTGTCACAGACGTCTCTGAAATCTCAAACCACGTGTCCGAAATTGCGACCTCAGCCAAAGAGCAATCAACCGGCATCACAGAGATCAACACGGCCATCTATCAGCTCGATCAAGCCACACAGCAAAATGCTGCGATGTTTGAAGAAACAACAGCGGCCAGCCATTCTTTGACGCATGAAGCCTCAAGCCTGCAAAAGACAATTGCGCGCTTCACCACAAACGTTGGGGCGACGTTCCAGCAAGCCGCCCCAATTGAGGGAATGCAGGACGAGCAGCACGACGATTTGGCGCAAGCCTCTTAGAGCGCTCAAATTCGCACCAAAGAAAAAAGGGCGCTCGGTTTGATCCGAGCGCCCTTTTTCACTTTAAACATGGGTCGTCATCAAACTCTCTCAAGCGCGATCGCAATCCCCTGCCCAACACCGATACACATCGTTGCAAGGGCACGATTACCGCCATTGATCTGCATCTCAAGCGCTGCCGTTCCAGCAATACGCGCGCCAGACATACCAAGCGGATGCCCCAAAGCAATGGCGCCGCCGTTTGGATTTACATGTGCTGCATCGTCAGCAATTCCAAGCTCGCGCAAAACGGCAAGCCCTTGGGCCGCGAAGGCTTCATTAAGTTCGATCACATCGAAATCAGCCGGGCTGATGCCAAGCCGCGCACAGAGTTTCTTGGTTGCGGGCGCAGGCCCAATCCCCATGATCCGGGGCGGAACACCTGCCGCTGCACCACCAACAATCCGCGCAATCGGGGTTAGCCCATGTTTGCGCGCGCCTTCCTCGGAAGCCACAATCAGCGCCGCAGCGCCATCATTCACGCCGCTCGCGTTGCCCGCCGTCACCGAGCCGCCTTCGCGAAACGGGGCGCGAAGTTTTGAGAGCACTTCAACAGTCGTGCCGGCGCGAGGATGCTCGTCTTTTGAAACGACGATAGGATCGCCTTTGCGCTGCGGAATTGTAACGGGGACAATTTCCTGACCAAGGCGTCCGTTCTCTTGGGCGGCAACGGCGCGGGCTTGGGATGCAGCGGCAAAGATATCCTGATCCGCGCGCGAGATGTTGTAATCCGCCGCCACGTTTTCCGCCGTCTCTGGCATGGATTCTGTGCCGTAGAGCTTGTCCATATGTTTGTTGACGAAGCGCCAGCCAATCGTTGTGTCATAAATCTCAGCGTTGCGCGAAAAGGCGGCGGTGGCTTTTGGCATCACAAAAGGTGAGCGGCTCATTGATTCAACGCCACCTGCAATCATGATCTCGGCCTCGCCCGCCTTGATCGCGCGCGCCGCGATTGTGAGCGCATCCATGCCCGAGCCACACAAACGGTTCACGGTTGAGCCGGGGATTACATCGGGCAAGCCTGCCAAAAGAAGCGACATGCGCGCGACATTGCGGTTGTCTTCGCCCGCTTGGTTCACACAGCCATAAACGACGTCATCTATAGCGGCCCAATCCACACCTTGGTTGCGCTCTTGTAAAGCAACAAGCGGCACAGCGCCTAGATCATCTGCACGCACTGATGAAAGAGCGCCGCCAAAACGGCCAATTGGGGTTCGGATATAATCGCAGATAAAGGCTTCGGGCATTGAGGAAAACTCCGTTGGTTGGCCGCCTACAGCGCGGGCACGATAAGATCGGCCACGGGGCCATCTGTATGAAGGGGGGCGCCGGTCATGTCTTGCAGTTCATCAAAGCTGATGCCGGGCAGTTTTTCACGCAGGACAAAGCCGCGCTCGGTGATATGGATCACGGCGTGGCTGGTATAGATGCGGGTCACGCAGCCTACGCCTGTGAGCGGAAACGAGCAGCGCTCAACCAATTTGGGCGCGCCTTTCTTGGTCACATGCTCGGTAATCACGAAGACCTCGCCCGCGCCGTGAACCAAGTCCATCGCGCCGCCCACGGCCGGAATATCGTTTGGATCGCGTTTCCAATTGGCCAAATCGCCATTGGCCGCGACCTCAAATGCGCCCAGTACCGCGACATCAAGATGCCCACCGCGCACAATGGCAAAGCTATCGGCTTGGTGAAAAATCGAAGCGCCGGGCTTGTATGTTACTGGCTTTTTGCCGGCGTTGATCAGGTCCCAATCTTCCTCGCCCTCGGCTGGACGCTCGCCAAAATCAAGCAATCCGTTCTCGGAGTGAAAGATCGCGGCGCGGCCCTCAGGCTGATATTGGGCAACCATTTCGGGAAAGCCGATGCCAAGATTTACATAAGCGCCGTCTTCGATATCTTGGGCAACCCGCCAAGCGATCTGGGCATTTGTCAGTTTTTCGCTCATGGATAGGTTGCTCCTGCCTTCACAAGGACTTCTTCTTGCGCGGGGTTTTCAACTTTGACGATGCGGTCGGTGAATATGCCCGGCGTGATGACTTGCTCGGGATCAATCGCGCCAAGGGCAACGATATTGCTCGCTTGAACGATGGTCGTTTTGCAGGCCATCGCCATGATCGGGGAGAAATTACGCGCGGCTTTGTTATAGGTCAGATTGCCATGGGGATCGGCATCGCGCGCTTTGATCAAAGCGAAATCGGCTTTGAGCCAGCGCTCCTGAACATAGGTTTTGCCCTCAAATTCGCCGATTGGCTTGCCATCTGCAAGCTCGGTTCCGACAGATGTCGGCGTGTAAAAGGCGGGGATGCCTGCGCCGCCAGCACGGATACGCTCGGCCAATGTGCCTTGGGGAACGATCTCAAGCTCAACTTCGCCCGCGCGATATCGCGCGTTAAAGGCGCGCGGATCAGAGGTGCGCGGATAGGAGCAGATGACTTTTGATATGCGCCCTGCATCAAGCAAAGCCGCGATACCAACGCCGCCTGCGCCTGCGTTATTGTTGATAACGGTTAGGTTGGTCGCGCCTTGATCGATCAACGCATGGACCAGCTCAATCGGCCCGCCCGATCCGCCAAAACCGCCGATCATAACGACCGCCCCATCGGGAATTCCCGCTACGGCCTCCGCCAAGCTTGCCACTGTCTTATCCATATCGAAAGCGCCTCCCGCATCTTTGTCGAGGCTTAAATAGGCCAGCCTTGGGGGCGCTCGCAATCGGATTCTGCGAAAGGCGGTTTCACCATACCCCTGCCCCCGCGCCTTTCGCTAGAGGGAGCGTACCTTTTCGCGCAGGGCAAACTTCTGAATTTTACCTGTCGAGGTTTTGGGGATCTCCTCAAAAATGATCGTGCGTGGGCATTTGAAATGCGCGAGGTGGCTGCGGCAATGGGCGATCAATTCAGCCTCATCAGCGGCCTTTCCGACCTTCAACTCAATAAAGGCGCAAGGCGCTTCGCCCCATTTCGCATCCGGCCTCGCAACGACTGCGGCGGTGGCCACGGCAGGATGGGCATAGAGCACATCTTCAATCTCGATAGACGAAATATTCTCGCCGCCAGAGATGATGATATCCTTGGAGCGATCCTTGATTTCGACGTATCCATCGGGATGCTGAACGGCCAGATCGCCCGTATGATACCAGCCCCCCGCAAAGGCGGCATCGCTCGTCGTTGGATTTTTCAGATAGCCTTTCATCATCACATTGCCGCGCATCATGATCTCGCCCATCGTCTCGCCATCCCAAGGCACGGGTTCTAAGCTCTGAGGATCAGCGACCATGATCCCCTCCTGAACCTCATAAGCCACCCCTTGGCGCGATTTGATTCTCGCTTGTTCAGCAGGCGGTCGATCCGACCATTCGGGATGCCATGCGCAGATAACGCAGGGGCCGTAAACTTCGGTAAGCCCGTAGACATGGGTCACCTCAATTTCCAGATCATCCATGCCTGCGATCACGGCGGCGGGCGGCGCGGCACCGGCGGTCATCATCTTTACATGTTGGGTCCAGCTGGGGCGCTGATCCTCGGGCACGGCCGCCATCATGCTCATCACAATCGGCGCGCCGCACAGATGGGTGATACCGTTTTGTGCAATGCTTTCAAGGATAGCTGGCCCCTCAACGCGGCGCAGGCAAACATGGGTTCCGGCCATCGCGGTGATCGTCCAAGGGAAGCACCAGCCGTTGCAATGAAACATCGGCAGGGTCCACAGATAGACGGGAAAATGCGGCATCGCCCAGGTGACGGAATTGCCCATCGCATTCAGGTATGCGCCGCGGTGCGAATAGACGACGCCTTTTGGATCGCCCGTCGTGCCGGAGGTATAATTCAGCGCGATAGCATCCCATTCGTCGCCTGGCATGAGGCCCGCAAATTCGGGATCGCCGCTGGCCAGCAAATCCTCATACTCCTGCTCGCCGATAAGCGTGCCGCTTGTGGCCAGTGGATCATCGATATCAATGATGGCGGGCGGGTTTTTCATCTGCGCGCAGGCCTGCGCCACCACGTCGCCAAGCTCGCGATCAACAAGGACAAGCTTGGCCTCGCCGTGCCCTAGGATAAAGGCGACGGCTTCAGGATCGAGCCGGGTGTTAATCGCATTAAGCACCGCGCCCGCCATCGGGACGCCAAAACTCGCCTCAACAAAGGCCGGAATATTGGGCGCCATGATCGCCACGGTATCGTTGCGTTCAATCCCGCGCGCGATAAGCGCCGAGGCAAGGCGGCGACAGCGCGCCCGCATTTCGCGGTAGCTCGTTTTATGAGCGCCGTGAAGGATCGCGGTGCGATCAGGATAGACGACGGCCGTGCGGTTCAAAAAGGAAAGCGGCGTCAACGGCACATGATTGGCCGCGTTCTTTTCCAAGCCTTCCAAATACGCTTTCGTCATAATGCAAACGCCTCCCCAGTTGCTTCAACAGGAAGGAGTGTAGCACGATGATTTTTGAGCGCACTGGGGATTTGCGCGGCCTGTTTAGGGCCCGAGATGCCGCGTGATCATCGCCTCTGTGCCCTCTTCCCAAAGATCGCTGAGAAGGGCTGCGAAGGCGCTTACAACGGCCTCATTTTGGGCAAGGTCGCCGTAAATATCTTCCATTTCAAGCCATACTGAGGGGCGGTTTTTCGCCTCTTTTGCGCGGGCTTGAAGCGCTGTCCAATTAGGATCGTTGGCGGCGATTTCGGCGCCGCTTTCGGTCGTGCCATAGCAATAGCGGCACCACATGGCGCTTAGCAGCAAAAGCCCTTCAGGAAGCACCCCTTCACCGAGATTATCGCGCAGGCTTGGGATGATAAATTTTGGTTGGCGATTGGAACCATCAAGGCAGAGGCGGCGCACCGTGTCGCCCACATCGGGATTGGCAAAACGCTCGGTAATCAGCGCGTGATAATCGCTCAGCTTAATTCCAGGCACGGGGGGCACAATCGGGATCACCTCATCGGTTTCGATCTTGGCCAAGAAGGCCGAGATCAGCGGATGCTCCATGGCTTCGTGCACATACTCGATATCAAGCAGGCCACCGGGATAGGCAATGATTGCGTGCCCACCATTCAGGATGCGAATTTTCATCATCTCGTAGGCTTCGACCTGATCGGTGAGGGTCACGCCTGCGCGCTCAAACGGGGGGCGGCCCGCTGTGAACTTATCCTCAAGCACCCATTGGCGAAACGGCTCGCAAAACACTGGCGCTGCGTCCTCAATGCCAAAAGCATCGACCACACGGGCGCGTTCAATCGGGCCCGTTGCCGGCGTAATGCGATCGACCATACCATTGGGAAAGGCAACATTGGCCGTGATCCAATCAGCGAGCGCCTCATCGATAAGGCGCGCAAGGCCAATCACGGCGTCTTGGGTTACATGGCCATTGCCCGGCAGGTTATCGCAAGACATCACAGTAAAGGGGATGATCCCTGCATCGCGGCGCAAGCGCAGGGCCGCGATAATCGCGCCAAAGGCTGTTGAGGGCGCAAAGGGATTTGCCGCATCGGCCGCAATATCGGGATGCGTCGGATCAAAGGCGCCGGTGGCCGGATCGATAAAATATCCGCCCTCAGTCACAGTCAGAGAAACGATGCGAATTTCGGGGCGGGCCATTGTCGCGATGAGGCTCGCGTTATTTGGCTCAACCGGCAGGAAATCAATCATCGCGCCGATCACACGGGCTTGGTGCGCGCCGGGCTCCATCTCGATCACGGTATTGAGGTAATCCTGCTTGGCCAGTGTCTCGCGCATTTGTGCATCCCCTGCACGAACGCCTGCGCCGATGATAGCCCAATCATGCGCAAGCCCCATGTTAAACAGGTCGTCCATATAGACGGCCTGATGCGCACGGTGAAAATTGCCAACGCCGATATGCACGATCCCGGGCGTCAATGCCGCGCGATCATATCCGGGGCGCGCAACTGTATTTGGCAGCGCCGCAAATGTGGATTGGTCAAGTTTCATCTCAATCAAAACCTTTTAAATATCAGCTAAGTGTGAGGCCATCGGCCCCGAAACGATGCAGGTTTACTTCTTGCGGTGTGAGGTAAATCGTATCGCCATGATGGACTTCGACCTCGCCGGATGCGCGCACATTAAGCGTGCCGATCCCGTCAACGATCACATGCATGAACGTGTCAGAACCGAGATGCTCTGAGACGCCGACAGTCCCTTTCCATGCGCCTTTATCCATCGCAATATCGAGGTGCTCGGGGCGGATGCCGATGGCGTGTGCATTGTGTTTTGCGGCCTCTTCGCCCTCGATGAAGTTCATCTTTGGCGAGCCGATGAAGCCAGCAACAAAGCGGTTGCGCGGGCTGCGATAGAGCTCAAGCGGCGAGCCGACTTGCTCGATATTGCCGGCTTGGAGCACAACAATTTTGTCGGCCATTGTCATCGCTTCGACTTGGTCGTGCGTTACATAGACCATCGTAGTTGCCAGCGTTTGGTGCAGCTCGGAAATCTCAAGGCGCATGTTGACGCGCAAGGATGCATCAAGGTTAGAGAGCGGCTCATCAAAGAGGAATGCCGCCGGTTCGCGCACAATCGCGCGCCCGATAGCAACCCGCTGCCGCTGGCCGCCGGAAAGCTGACCGGGGCGGCGATCGATGTAATCGTTCAGGTTAAGAACCTTGGCCGCGGCTTCGACGCGCTTATCTTGTTCGGCCTTATCCATGCCCGCCATGCGCAACGGAAAGGCGATGTTTTTGCGCACCGACATATGGGGATAAAGCGCGTAGGATTGGAATACCATCGCAAGGCCGCGCTTGGCAGGCGGCACCATTGTGGCATCATTTCCGTCAATTGAAATCATCCCCGAAGAGACATCCTCAAGCCCGGCGATCAGGCGCAGCAGCGTTGATTTCCCGCAGCCAGATGGCCCGACGAACACAACGAATTCGCCATCGTTGATTTCCAAATTCAGCGGCGGGATGACTTGAACATCGCCAAAACTTTTCGTCACGTCTTTGAGTGTGATCTGTCCCATTGTCTTTTCCTTACTTCACTGCGCCGAATGTCAGGCCGCGAACGAGTTGTTTTTGGCTGAACCAGCCAAGGATGAGGATCGGCGCGATGGCCATTGTGCTGGCTGCGCTGAGTTTGGCGTAAAACAGGCCCTCAGGGCTTGAGTAACTCGCGATGAATGCGGTGAGCGGCGCTGCTTTTGCGGCCGTTAAGTTGAGGGTCCAGAAGGCCTCGTTCCAAGCAAGGATCACGTTGAGCAGCAGGGTCGAGGCGATGCCCGGCACGGCCATTGGCGTCAGCACATAGATGATTTCGGCGCGCAATGAGGCGCCGTCCATCCTGCTTGCCTCAAGGATTTCGCCGGGGATTTCCTTGAAATATGTGTAGAGCATCCAGACGATGATCGGCAGGTTGATCAGCGTGAGAACAAAGACCAGGCCCATGCGGCTGTCGAGCAAGCCGACATCGCGAAAGATCAGGTAGATCGGGATCAGAACGCCAACGGGGGGCAGCATTTTGGTGCTGAGCATCCACATCAGGATATTCTTGGTGTGTTTGCCTGGCACGAAGGCCATCGACCATGCCGCCGGGATCGCGATGAGCAGGCCAAGCAGCGTCGAGCCGACCGAGATCACCACCGAATTCCAGAAATGGCGAAAGTAATTCGAGCGCTCAAGCACGGTGGTGTAGTTTTCGGTTGTCCACTCAAAGCCCAAGAACGAGGGGGGCGATGCGATGGCCTCGGCCTCGGTTTTGAACGAGGTTAGGATCGTCCAAAGGATCGGGAAGAAGATCGCCATCCCGAAGGTCCAAGCGACAAGCGTCACGATGAATTTGCGGCGGTTTGTAACTGCGCGTGCCATGGTCAGGCCTCCAAGTTCTTGCCGATCATCCGCATCAGGAAGATCGCAACAATGTTTGCAAGGATGACCGCAACGATGCCGCCTGCCGAGCCGCCGCCCACATCGAATTGCAGCAAGCTTTGCGCATAAACGAGGTAGGTAAGATTGGTTGATGCCGTGCCCGGGCCGCCGTTTGTGGTGACCAAGATTTCTGCAAAAACCGAGAGCAGGAAGATCGTTTGGATCAGGATCACAACGGTAATGGCGCGGCTCAAGTGCGGCAGCATGATATGGAAAAAGCGGCTCACAGGGCCTGCGCCGTCCATTTCGGAGGCTTCCAGCTGTTCGCTATCCAATGATTGAAATGCGGTAAGCAGGATCAGAGTCGCGAAGGGGAGCCATTGCCATGAGACGATCAGAATGATCGAGGCCAATGGTGCGTGGCTCAGAAAGTCAAACGGTTGCATGCCCAGCGCTTTGGCAAGGTAAGCAAAGAGCCCGTTGACCGGGTTCATAAACATGTTCTTCCAGACCAGCGCCGAGACGGTTGGCATCACAAAGAATGGCGCGATCACAAGGATCCGCACAATCCCTTGGCCCCACATCGGCTGATCCAGCAGCAGCGCAAGAAGCGTGCCACCGATGGTCGTGATGGCAAGCACACCAAGCACGAGCACCAGCGTATTGCCCAGCGCATCAAAGAAGGCCGGATCGCTCAGGAAGTATTGGTAATTGGCAAAACCGACAAATCGTTCCATGCCCGGAGAGAGCAGGTTGTAGTGCTGAAACGAAAAGTAGATCGTCATTGAAAGCGGGACAATCATCCAACCTAAAAGCAGCAAAACTGCGGGGGAGATCATCAGCCGGCCAGCGGCGCGGGAATGTTGGGTCGCCATGGGTTAGCCCCTTATGGATGAAGGTCGAGCGAACAGGATGCACTCTTTGAATGCGGTGTCATGCACCGGATCGAAGGATCGCATCTTTAGGAATTGGGCGAAAGAGACAGGGCCACACCGCGCGGTGCGGCCCTGCTCCGGGAGAACCTATTACTTGATGTAACCGGCTTTCTTCATTTCGCGCATTGTGAGCGCTTGTGCTTTTTCCAGCGCTTCATCAGCTGTGATGCTGCCAGCCAGAGCGGCTGAGAATTGCTGGCCAACGGATGTTCCGATGCCTTGGAATTCTGGGATGGCAACGAATTGCACGCCCACATATGGCACTGGTTTCACTGTTGGGTTTTGCGGATCAGCCGAGTTGATGCTGTCGAGCGTCATCTTGGCGAAAGGCGCAGCGGCTTGGTACTCTGGGTTTTCGTACAGCGAAGTACGTGTGCCTGGAGGTACGTTTGCCCAGCCTTCATTGGCCGCAACAAGTGCGAGATAGTCTTTGGACGTTGCCCAAGCGACGAACTTTTTCGCAGCATCGGTTTTTTCGCTACCGGCTGGGATCGCAAGGTTCCAAGCCCAGAGCCAGTTGCCGCGTTTGCCAAGGCCTTTGTCGGCGGCAAGTGCGAAGCCAACTTTATCAGCCACGGCGCTGTCTTTGGGGTTGGTCACGAAGGACGCTGCAACCGTTGCATCGATCCACATGCCACATTTGCCCGTTTGGAACAGTGCGAGGTTTTCGTTAAAGCCGTTGCCGGATGCGCCGGGAGGGCCGTAGTTGTTCATCAGATCAAGGTAATCTGTGAGCGTGGCTTTCCATTCTGGTGTGTCGAATTGTGGGTTCCACTCTTCGTCAAACCAGCGCGCGCCGTAGGAGTTTGCCATGGCGCCAAGGAAGGCCATGTTTTCGCCCCAGCCAGCTTTGCCGCGAAGGCAGATGCCGTAAACTTCGTTGTCTTTGTCTGTCATCGCAGCAGCGGCTGCTTTGATATCATCCCATGTTGGCGCGCCGGGCATTTCCATGCCAGCAGCTTCCATCAGGTCTTTGCGGTACATAACCATCGAGCTTTCGCCGTAGAATGGTGCTGCGAAAAGCTTGCCGTCCATGGACAGGCCGCCGCGGATCGCTGGCAGAAGATCGTCAACGTCGTAATCGGCGCCCAGATCATCAAGCTCAACCAACCAGCCTTGTTTGGCCCAGATTGGTGCTTCGTATGTCCCGATTGTCATCACGTCATATTGGCCGCCTTTGGTGGCAATATCTGTGGTGACGCGCTGGCGCAGGATGTTTTCTTCCAGCGTCACCTATTCCAGCTCGATGCCGGGGTTTTTCGCTGTGAAATCGTCAGTAAGGCCCTGCATGCGGATCATGTCGCCGTTGTTCACGGTCGCGATCGTCAGGGTTTCGGCAAATGCGGTTGTCGCGATGGCGCCAACGGCACACGCGCCAAGCAGCGCGCGAAGAGTGCGTTTCATGGTATTCCTCCCAAAAGTCGAACTGAGCATTTGCCCAGCAGATGAACACATGCTCATTCATGCCCAACCCTAAGTCAACCGGATTTTTCCCAGCATTGCAGAAATTCTTAAGATTTAGGCGTTTAGGATGGCGCGGGCGGTTCGGTCAGTGGTTACCAAGCCATTGAGAAGTTGGCCCTTTAACGCCCCACAAATGGCAGGCGCTTTTTCAAGACCGGCGGCAATTCCAATAACGGGACCGCGCTTTGAAAGCCCAGCGCGCAGGCCACCGATGCGGTGATTGTGGCCCGTTTCTAAGTAATTCCCGTCCGAATCAAACACCCAGGAAGCGATCTCTCCGACGGCGCCAAGCTTTTGCTGCTCAACCAATTCGGCATTGGTCATGAAACCATCAACATAGAGCGGCGCGTGGTCGTTCATCTGGCCGACGCCAACAAAGGTCACATCCGCCTCGCGCGCCAGTTTCTCGACTACCTGCAACTGATGCAGCTCATAAAACATCGCGCGCGCTTCTGGCGATGGAACAATAACCGGTAGCGGCATCGGATAGTGCGGCGCGCCTGTCTTTTCGGCCAAGCGCATCAGCACATCATAGTTAGAGGCCGTCGCATCAGGGGCAATATTGCCGATCAGCGAGACAAGTTTGTGATGCGGGCATTGGCGCGGCACGATTTCCTCAACAGTTGTGCGCAAAGCGCGCCCGGTTCCAACCGCAACTGTGATCGGTTCAATCGAGGCCAGAAAACGCTCTACCAAAGCGGCCGCCACAGGGGCAATGGCGCGGGTTGCATCAGAGCCTTCGCCGATGCTTGGAGCGACCCGCACATGTTCCAGCTCAAACCGCTTGGCCAGCTCTTTTTCCAGCGCGATACACTCTGCAATCGGATGTTCAAGGCGCACATGCACAAGCCCCTCGGCCATCGCACGGCTGACCAATCGCTGTGCGCGTTGGCGCGAAACGCCAAGCTCAGAGGCAATCTGATCTTGCGTCATCCCGCCGACGTAATAGAGCCAGCCAGCGCGCGCGGCTTCGTCCTGAACGCTTGGCTCTGTATCGCGGATATTACTCATTCTGCGCTGCTTTCCCTTTGGGCGTAAACCATGGTGCATGCTTTGCGAATTCTGTGAAAGATGCAAATGTCAGTTCTGCGGTCGCGCCTTCAGGGCCTTCAAGCGCGCGGCCTTGAAGATGGCTTCCGCCGATAAATCGCCAAACCGGCATGCCCGCAGATTTGGCGGCACGAACGCCATTCAAGCTGTCTTCGATGACCAAGCAATGCGCCGGTTCGACCCCGAATTCCGCCGCGACATGCAAGAATAAATCCGGCGCCGGTTTGCCTTTTGCGACAAGGGATGCGGTGTAAACCTTTTTGGAGAAGGCTTGTGCCATTCCAACGATCTCTAATGAGCGGGCCGCGCGCGCAGGGCTTGAAGATGTTGCAAGGCAAAACGGGCGGTCAAGGCTTTCGATCACTTCGGCGACATGGGGAATGATTTTCAAATCGCGCTCAAAGGCAGCCAACAGGCGCGCGCGATATTCGTCCTCAAAACTTGGCGGTAGGTTTACGCCAAAGGCGCGCCGGATTTCTTCCATCACCATCGGATAGGAACGGCCCAGAAAATTGCGCGCAACAAAGTCGAGATCAATATCGATCCCCATGGGGGCAAGCGCATCAATCAGCTGTTGAGCTGAGATGATTTCGCTATCGATGATCACACCGTCGCAATCAAAAATGATCAGTTCGGGGCCGCTCATGAGGGCGCCCTGCGTAGCCGTGCAATCGCATAAAGCGCCGCTGCTGCCGCGACGATCGACGCCCCTGCCGGCGTATCAAATCGCACCGATGCACCGAGCCCCGCAAGCACAGCAATACAGCCTAAGCCCGCTGCAAAAAGCGCCATCGCCTCGGGGGTGCGCGACAGGCTGCGCGCTGCAGCCGCTGGAATGATCAGCATCGCGCCAATAAGCAGCGCGCCCACTACTTTGAGCGAAACCGCAACGACGAGCGCCATGGCCAGCGTCAGAATCAGCCGTTCACGGCGCGGGTCAATCCCCTCGGATCGGGCAAGCTCTTCGCTCAGGGTCGAGGTCAACAAAGCCTGCCAGCGCCAGATCAAAAGCGCCACAACGGCCCCTGCCCCAATCCAGATAACCCAAAGGTCGCTCACACCAATCGCCAAGATATCGCCAAAGAGAAACGCCTCAAGATCAACCCGCGCGCCCTTTACAAAAGAAATCGCGACAAGGCCAATCGCGAGCGCCGCATGGGCCAAAACGCCAAGGGTTGCATCCATCGAGTGGCCGCGCCCGGAAAGTGCTGCGATGCTGCCCGCCATGGCCAAGGCGATCGCCAAAACGCCAATGTAGATATTCATCGAGAAGGCCAAAGCCAGCGCGACCCCTAGGATTGCCGCATGGGCCGTTGCATCGCCAAAATAGGCCATGCGCCGCCAGACAACGAAAGCCCCAAGCGGCCCCGCCGCCAGAGCGACACCAACCCCGGCAAGGAGCGCACGCATTAGGAAATCATCGATCATTGGCTCGCTTCCGCGTGATCATGGTGGTGGTGATGGTCATGAGCGCCGTCATGATCATGATCGTGGTCATGCTGATAAAGCGCCAGCGCGCCGCCCGTCCCAAGCCCAAAAAGCGCGCGATATTCTGGCGCGTTGGACACGACATGCGGCGTCCCTTCGCAGCAGACATGCCCGTTGAGACAGATCACCCGATCCGAGGCGCTCATCACCACATGCAGATCATGCGAAACCAACAAAACCGCGCAGCCAAGCTCTTGGCGCAGGTCCGATATCAGCTGATAAAATCCCGCAATCCCGGGCTGATCCAGCCCTTGGGTCGGCTCATCTAGAATCAAAATATCCGGCTCCGCCATCAAGGCGCGCGCCAGAAGAACCCGCTGAAACTGCCCGCCAGAAAGCCCCGCCATCTGGCGATCTTCAAGGCCCGCCGCCCCAAGTCGGGAAAGCATAGCGCTGGTCTCTTTTGCGCTATAGCGACGGGGCAGCGAAAGAAAGCGCGCGACCGTAATTGGCATTGTCGCATCAATGGATAGGCGCTGCGGCACATAGCCGATGCTCAACCCCGGCGCGCGAACAACCCGCCCTTGATGCGGCGCCAAAACCCCAAGAAGCGCGCGGATCAACGTGCTTTTGCCCGACCCATTGGGCCCAACCACCGTGACAATCTCGCCCTTTTGGATCGCAAAATTTACATGCTCCAGCACGGGCGCATTGCCATAGCGAAGGCTCATATCTTGGGTCTCGATCAGCGCGCTCATCCGGCGCTCTCCGCACAGCTCGGGCAAACCCCGATGGCCTCAACGTTCACCCGCTCGATCGCAAAGCCGATTTTTGCAGCCGCCAACTCAACCGCGCTGCGCAGCTCTTCTTCGGGAAGCTCGGCCACGGAATTGCACTGTGTGCAAATAAAGAAAGCGGGCGCATGGCTCTCGCCGGGATGCATGCAGGCCATGAACGCGTTGAGGCGGCGTATGCGATGCGCCAGCCCATTTTCGACCAGAAATTCAAGGGCGCGATACGCCACTGGCGGCTGGCTGCCAAACCCATCCTCGCGCAGCCGTTCCAGCACATCATACGCCCCAAGCGCGCGATGCTCCTCAAGCAAAATCTCAAGCGCGCGGCGGCGTACGGGCGTGAGGCGCAGCCCTTCAAGACGCGCCAATTCATCGGCGCGTTGAAGCAAATCGCCGGTACAGCTTGCATGGTTATGGCTGTGAAACGCTGGGCTTTGTGACTCTGGCATTTTGCGCTTGCTTGTGTTTGGAGTGTTATAGTATCACATGTTATGTTATTTCATTTCGCAACGCTTCACAAGGAGGCAAACATGCGTCTGATCTCTTTGGTTCAAGCGGCTTTCTTTTGCATTATTATTGCCAGCCCTACCGTCGCGCGCGCACCGAATGTTCTGACCGATACGCGTGTTACACACAGTCTTGTCACTCTGGTAATGGGCGACACTGGCGCGCCCAGCCTGCTTTTGGACGCATTGAGCGACCCGCATCATGCGCAGCTTCGCCCCTCACAAGCCCGCGCTCTGGCTCAAGCAGACGTGTTCTTTTGGATCGGCGCCCCGCTCACGCCTTGGCTGGAAAACAAGGTTGAGACCCTCCTGCCCCAAGGGGCGGCTTTTGCGCTATTGGGGTTCAAAGGCACTGAGCTTCGCGCGTTTGAAGAAGATCACGATGACGATGCGCTGGATCCCCATGCCTGGCTCGACCCAACCAATGCCCGCGTTTGGCTTGCCGAAATTGCGACTATCTTATCCAAGTTTGATCCGGAAAACGCTGATACCTACCGCGCCAATGCGATACGCGCTCAATCCGAAATTGATGCGCTTTCAGCCCAGATCGCGGCCGATCTCACGTTCCAAAAGCCGCGAAACTATATCGCTTCGCATGATGCTTTTGACTATCTCAGCGCGCGTTTCAATCTTCATATTGTCGCCTCCATCTCGGACGGCCACGCAAATGCGCCGGGGGCCGCAAGCCTTTCCGCATTGCGCCGGACGATTGAAAACCAGACCATCGATTGCATTTTCTCTGAGACGCCCGGCCCTGATCTTCAAGCCGCACGCATCGCGGCCGATACCGGCATCCCTTTGGCGCTGCTTGATCCGACCGGCGCGATGCAAGACGCGGGCCCTGCACTTTACGGCGCAATGATGCGCAAGCTTGCCAATGACATCGCGCGATGCGGCGCCCCCAAGTAGTATGACTTTTTGATTGCACCTCCCCGCCGCGATGCCGATAACCCCTTTGAAAAAGCAAACGGTCCGGCGGAGAATTCACGCATGCAACAACCAAAGACGGCAGGCATCAAGTGGATTGGCGCAGATTGGGGTAGCTCAAATCTGCGCGTTTACGGGTTTGATGATGCGGACGTTTTGATCTGTGAGGCGCGCTCTGATGCTGGCTCTGGCAGCCTTTCATCCGCGCAATTTGAGCCTGCTCTGATCGAACTCATTGGCGAATGGCTGCAGCCGGATCAAACGTATCAAGTGATCATTTGCGGCATGTCAGGTGCGCGCGAAGGCTGGGCCGAGGCGGGATATTCGCATGTGCCCTGCGCGCCGCTTGCGCCGGGGTTTACCTACGCCAAAACGCTTGATCCCCGCCTTGATATTCGCCTCATTTCGGGCTTGGCGCAGGCCAATCCGGCCGATGTTATGCGCGGCGAGGAGACGCAGATCGCAGGCTTCCTTGCGCTTCATCCAAAGTTTGATGGCGTGCTTTGCCTGCCGGGAACCCATACCAAATGGGCGCATATTTCTGCAGGCGAAGTTGTCTCGTTTCAAACGGTGATGACGGGCGACTTATTTGCCGCCATCTCTGAACAAACTGTGCTGCGCCATTCCTTGAAAGAGGATGGATCGCCGCAAGATGGCGCAGGCTTTATCGCGGCTGTGTCAGATGCAATTGCCCGCCCCGAACGCCTGGCCGCTTCGCTCTTTACCATTCGCGCAGAGGGGCTTTTGAATGGGCTTGCCGCAGGGCAGGCCCGCGCCCGCCTCTCTGGCCTTTTGATCGGCGCCGAATTGGCAACAACGCGCGCCTACTGGCTTGGTCAAAACGTAGCGCTAATCGGCGACGCGCAGCTTAGTGCGCGATACGATACGGCCTTGCGCGCACAGGGCGCCTTGCCCACAATCGTAGACGCCGAAGAGATGACCCGCGCAGGCCTTGCCGCCGCCCGCACCCAATGGAGAGCCATAAAATGAGCCGCCCCCTGATTGCCATTTTGCGCGGGATTACCCCGCCCGAAGCCGCCCCCGTTGCGCAAGCTTTGATCGAGGCAGGCATCACCCGCATCGAGGTTCCGCTCAACTCGCCCCAGCCCTTTGAGAGCATCGCGAATATGGTGCGCGAATATGGAACCAAGGCGCTGATTGGTGCCGGAACCGTGCTGAGCACGCGTGATGTTGCCAAGCTGGCCGAGGCCGGTGGGCGGCTTGTTGTCTCGCCCAATTGCGATGCGGATGTGATCAAAGCAACGAAGGCCGCCGGGCTGCAAAGCTTTCCCGGCGTTTTGACTCCAAGCGAATGTTTTGCGGCGCTGAAAGCAGGCGCGGATGGGCTCAAGGTTTTCCCGGCCTTTTAGATGGGCATGGATGGGCTGGCCGCATTGCGCGCCGTTTTGCCTGCGCAGACGGAAGTTTATATGGTTGGCGACGTTGGGCCGGATAGTTTTGGCAATTGGATCGCAGCAGGCGCGAGCGGATTTGGTCTTGGCACCTCGCTTTATCGCCCCGGAGATAGTGCAAAAGACGTGAGCGCCAAGGCGCGAATAATGGTAGCAGCATATGACGAGGTGAGCGCATGAAGGCGGAGATTTTTGACCAAACGATTTGTGAACTTGGCGAGGGACCGATGTGGCACCCCCTGCGCAATCAGTTGTTTTGGTTCGATATTGTTGGGAAACGGCTGTATACTCGGCTCGGCGACACAACCCGTCATTGGCAATTTGAAGAGCATGTTTCTGCCGCTGGATGGATTGATGCGGATCGCTTGCTGATCGCCTCTGAGACGGCGTTGTTTAGCTTTGATCTTGAAAGCGGCACGCGGGTTCATCTTTGTGATCTTGAGGCGGATAATCCTATCACACGCTCCAACGATGGGCGCGCGGATCCTCAAGGGGGCTTTTGGATCGGCACGATGGGCAAAAAAGCTGAGGCCGATGCAGGCGCGATCTACCGCTATTATCGCGGCGAGCTGCGCCAGCTTTTTGCACCGATCCAAATCTCAAATTCGATCTGTTTTAGCCCGGATGGAAAGCACGCCTATTTCACCGATACGCCAGTGGATAAAATCATGCGCGTGGCTCTGGATGGCGATGGTTGGCCTGTTGGCGCGCCTGAGGTTTTCCTCGATTGCAAGGATCAGCCGGGGCATCCTGATGGCTCTGTTGTGGACGCCGAGGGCAATCTTTGGAATGCCCAGTGGGGCGCGGCGCGGGTCGCTTGTTTCTCGCCCGAAGGAGCGTTCTTGCGCGCAGTGGACGTGGGCGGCGCGCATAGTTCTTGCCCGGCCTTTGGCGGCGAAGATGGCACGACCCTTTTTGTAACGACCGCGCTTCAAGGAATGTCCAAAGAGAACGCCGCGCGCTATCCAGACAATGGCAAGGTTTTCGCCGCGCCAAACGTGGCCAAGGGCCAGAAAGAACATCAGGTTATCCTATGAGTGTTGCCCAACAAATTACCCTAAATGCTGGCGAGTTGACGGTTCGATTGCTGACCCTTGGTGCCACGCTTCAGGACGTTATGCTTGAAGGGATCGATCATTCACTAACGCTTGGTTCGGGCGATCTTTCGGCCTATGGGCGCGGTATGGAATATTTCGGCGCGATCGTCGGGCCTGTGGCCAATCGGATCGCGGGGGCTTCGGCTTCGCTTGGTGGGCAGCGCATCCGCTTTGATGCAAATGAGCGCGGCGTGACCACGCTTCATGGCGGGCGCACAGGCACGCATACCAAGGTTTGGGATCTGCTTGAGGTTGGCAATAAGCACGCGCGCATGCAGGTGAACCTCCCCGATGGCGAGGGCGGCTTTCCGGGCAATCGAACGATCACCGCTGCGTTTCGTGTCGATGATGAGGGGAGCCTGCGCCTTGATCTAACGGCAACGACGGACGCGGATACTTTCATCAATCTGGCCAATCACAGCTATTGGAACCTTGATGGCTCCGACACGATTGAGGGCCATAAACTGAGCATCAACGCCGAGTATTATACGCCCGTTGATCGCACGCTCATCCCCGAAGGCCATAGCGAAGAGGTTGCGGGAACGCCGTTTGATTTTCGCGAGTTGCGCGCTGTTGGGGTTAATCCTGATGTCCTACTGGATCACAATTTCTGCCTGACTGGTGCGCGCGGGCCGCTGCGCCATGCCTGCCGCCTTGAGGGGCAATCGGGCATCAGCCTTGAGATTGAAACGACCGAGCCGGGCTTGCAGGTTTATGATGGCTCCTCCATCCAAACCGCGCCTTGGGAGGGCATTCAAGCCAAGCCTTACGGCGCTTATGCGGGCCTCGCGCTTGAGCCGCAATCATGGCCCGATGCGCCCAATCGGCCCCGCTTTCCGCGTATTCAGCTCGCGCCCGGTCAGACCTATTCCCAGACAACGCTTTGGCATTTCAACAAGCCCGGCGCTTAGCTTCCCTTTAGGGCGGCGCGATACCAAGCGACGATCAAATCGCGCTCTTCTTCTTCCATGAAGCTGACATTGGCAGGGGGCATTGCATGGGTGTATCCGGCCTGTAAGAATATCTCGCGGGCATTGGTGGCGATGCGCGCGGGCGTATCAAGGCGAACGCCTTTTGGGGCCGAATTGATACCCTCCCAAAACGGCTCGGCGGTGTGACACATCGAGCAGCGCCCCATCACGATATCATGCACATCCTCCCAACCTGTCGCCGTTACAAAACGCTCGGCGCGGGCCGGAATTGCCGCCTCTTCCTCTGCGCTTTCGCGGTGAAACATCGGCGCGGTTGAGAGCCATGTGATGATCAAGAACAGCACGATGGTGGCGAGCCATGTCCATGTTGGATTGCCTTTGCGGGCGTGATGCGTATTGAAATAATGGCGGATCGTAACCCCCATCAGAAAGACGAGCGAGGCAATCAACCAATTGTATTCGCTCGCAAATGCCAGCGGGTAATGATTTGAGAGCATCAGGAAAATCACCGGCAAAGTCAGGTAGTTATTGTGGGTCGAGCGCTGCTTGGCGATCTTGCCGTATTTCGCATCCGGTGCACGCCCGGCCTTTAGATCAGCCACAACGATGCGCTGATTGGGCATGATGACGAGGAAAACATTCGCCGTCATGATTGTCGCTGTGAAGGCCCCCAAATGCAGCAGCGCTGCGCGGCCCGAAAATACCTGCGTATAGCCGTAAGCCATGATCACGAGGATCACATAAAGCCCGAGCATCAGGCGCGTGTTATCATCGCCAAAGCGGCTTTTGCAGATCAAATCATAGAGCAGCCAGCCAAGCGCGAGCGAGGCGATCGAGATCACAATCGCTAAGCCAATCGGGATGTCGAGGACCGCTGGATCAACCAGATAGAGATCGGCCCCGAGATAATAAACAAGGATCAGCATGGCAAAACCAGAGAGCCATGTGGAATAGCTTTCCCATTTGAACCAGATCAGATCATCGGGCATCCGCGCCGGCGCAACTTGGTATTTCTGGATGAAATAAAACCCGCCGCCGTGAACTTGCCATTCCTCGCCGCTCACCCCCGCCCGCCGATCCGAGCTTGGCCGCAGCCCCAGATCAAGCGCGATGAAATAAAACGAAGAGCCAATCCAAGCGATCGCCGTGATCACATGCAGCCAGCGAACGGCAAACTCGACCCATTCCCAAAGAACGATGAAATCATACATGCTCAGCTCCCGCGATAGGTTGAATAGCCAAAGGGCGAAAGCAGCAGCGGCACATGATAATGCGCCTGCGGATCATCCATGCCAAAACGGATCGGAATTTGATCAAGAAACAAAGGATCGGGCAGCTTAGCACCGCTTGCGCGCAGATAATCCCCTGCAAAAAAGATCAGCTCATAGATGCCGGTCGCGAAATCTGCGGCCGCGAGAATGGGCGCATCGGTGCGGCCATCGGCATTGGTCTGGGCCTCGGCGATCTTGGCGCGCGTGTCGCCGCTTATCCTATAGAGCGCAATTTTGATCCCGGCCGCAGGGGCACCGCTTGCCGTATCAAGCACATGTGTCGTCAGATACCCTTTGCTCATCTCAATCGCCTTTCCGGAACGTTTCGCCAAAGGTGCGCGATATGTTGCGCGCGTGCAATGGATTCTGGCCTTACTTATGGCGTGCCCGACCATTGAAGAGCCCAATTTTCCCAACGGCTATGAATTGATCGCTCAGACGAGAGCCGCGCCAATCCTTTGGGCGATTTGGGCGAAATAGTCGCTTTTTGGCGCTCAAAACACGTTTGTGCGCGCGCTTTTTGGGATGTTTTACAGAGCAACGCTGCTGCCTCTCGTTTTCAGTGTTCGGCCTGAATTCGCCCTAAGTATTTGTAAAGTTTACGAATTTACGCGCCATACCGCATATTCCCTTCAAAGCCGAGATCGCGCGCGGGACCTCGATTTTCAAAAACCTTTGAGAATTGGCGTTTTCGTGATTCACTCTGCCCCAGGGCCCGGAACAGGGCCTTCATAAAACAGACGAACAGGGACAGATACCATGACAGATAGCTCTATCGGTACGCCAGAACAGTTACGTGATCCCAATTATACGCCGCCGCTTGCGCAGGCTATTCCTTTGGGCATTCAGCACGTTTTGGCGATGTTTGTATCCAATGTTACCCCCGCAATTATCGTCGCCGGCGCTGCTGGCTTCGGTTTTGGATCGGCTGATCCAACCGCGATGATCTATATGATCCAGATGTCGATGCTCTTTGCTGGCATCGCGACGCTCTTTCAAACCATCGGGTTTGGGCCGGTCGGGGCGCGCTTGCCAATCGTTCAAGGGACCTCGTTTGCTTTTGTGCCCGTGATGATCCCGGCCGTTGCTGGCCTTGGAACGGCGGGCCTTCCGGGCTTGATGACAGGCGTTGTCATTGGCGGCGTGTTTCACTTCTGCCTTGGCTTTTTCATCAAACGCATCCGTTTTGCTTTGCCGCCTTTGGTGACGGGGTTGATCGTTTTGATGATCGGGCTCGCGCTTGTGAAGGTTGGCATTCAATATGCCGCTGGCGGCGTGCCAATGATGGGCAAGCCTGAGTTTGGCTCAATGGCAATGTGGGGTCCGGCACTTGTCGTGATCGTCGTAACGCTTGGGGTAAAGTTCTTTACCCGTGGCTTCCTATCCGTTGCAGCCGTTCTTATTGGCCTGTTGGTGGGTTATATCGTGGCCTATTTCATGGGGCAGGTAAGCTTTGGCGGCATTGGCCGTGCATCGGCGTTTTCGCTGCCTATGCCGTTCAAGTGGGGCTTTGAGCTGAACTGGGCGATCATTATCGGCATGTGTTTGATGGCCATTGTTTCGGCGATTGAAACCGTGGGCGATACATCCGGCATCACCAAAGGCGGCGCCGGGCGCGAAGCCACGGATGATGAGGTTGCAGGCGCAACTTTCGCTGATGGTCTTGGGACCGCGCTTGCGGGTATTTTTGGCGGCCTGCCGAATACATCCTTCTCGCAAAACGTCGGCCTTATCGCGATTACCGGCGTTATGAGCCGGCATGTTGTGACCATTGGCGCGCTTTTCTTGATCCTTGGTGGGCTGATCCCCAAGATCGGCGCGATCATCAATACCGTGCCAATCAATGTGCTTGGTGGCGGTGTGATTGTGATGTTCGGGATGGTTGCGGCTTCGGGGGTTAACATGCTTTCGGATGTCAGCTGGAACCGCCGCAATATGGTGATTTTTGCGATTTCGCTCTCGATGGGCCTCGGCCTTCAGCTGGTGCCAGAAGCGCTTCAGCATGTTGGCACAACGGCGCAAATCTTGCTGACCTCGGGCCTGTTGCCTGCGGCGGTGATTGCGATCGTTCTCAATCTCGTGCTGCCAGCAAATCTGGGCGAAGAATAAGACCCTACGCAGCACAAAATCAGCCCCCGCTTGCACGCCAAGCGGGGGCTTTTTCTTGCCCAAATGAGAGATCGGCAAATGCACGCCGCGCGCTTCGTGGCCGGTTGCGCCTGTTGCTCAGCGCGCTATCTTAGCGCCAAATATACAAAGGGATTGCCTTGAAAACTTTTTCCAACACACCGTTTGACGCGCTTGAAGTCGGGATGGAGGCGCAGACGACGCGCCTTTGCGTCGCTGACGATCTTTATGTTTTTGCGCATTCCTCAGGCAATCTCAATCCGATGCATCTGCCGCGCGAAGATGGCGATGGCGATGGCGAACCCGAGGCGATCGCGCCCTCGGCTTGGATTGCGGCGCTGATCTCCGCTGTGTTGGGCAATCAATTGCCTGGGCCTGGAACGCTTTATCGTGCGCAAAGCCTGCGGTTTACCGGCCACGCCCATGCAGGCGATACGCTGACGATTGGCGTGCGCTTGCTTGAAAAAGGCGCGGATCGGATGGCCCGCTTTGCGATCTGGGTTGATCTGGAGAATGGTACACGCGTGGCCGAGGGCGAGGCCGAAGTACAGGCGCCAGAGCGCGCCGTATCCTTTGAAGCTGGCGATAATATTCCGGGGCTAACGGTCCAAAGCCATCTGCATTTTGACGCGCTGATTGAGCGCGCCGCGCCGCTTGATCCAATCCCAACGGCCGTTGTCGCCCCAGAAGAGCCAAGCGCGCTTGGTGGTGCGATCCTTGGCGCAGAGCATACATTGATCACACCGATCCTCATCGGGGATCGCGCCAAGATCGAAGCGACAGCGCGCGAAATTGGCGCCGATATTTCCGCCTTTGAACTGATCGATATCGCTGATCATGATCTGGCCGCCGCGCGCGCGGTAGAGCTTGTGCATGAGGGCCGCGCCAAGGCCATCATGAAGGGGCATCTGCATACGGATCAGCTTTTGCGCCCCATTGTTGCGCGCGGCACAGGCCTTCGGGTTGGGCGGCGCTTGAGCCATATTTTTGTAATGGATGTGCCCGGTCTTGATCATCTTTTGATGGTTACGGATGCCGCGATCAATATCTCGCCTGATCTGGAAACCAAGGTTGATATCGTGCAAAACGCGATTGATCTTGCTCTGTCGCTCGGGATCGAATTGCCCAAGGTCGGCATCCTTTCTGCGGTCGAAACCGTAACCCCAAAGATCCCTTCAACCCTTGATGCCGCGATTCTTTCCAAGATGGCCGAACGTGGCCAAATCACAGGCGGTTTGGTGGATGGCCCGCTTGCGATGGACAATGCTGTTGATCTTTCCGCCGCGCGCACCAAGGGCCTCAAAGGGCTTGTTGCTGGGCGGGCGGAAATCCTTGTCGCGCCCAATATGGAAGCGGGCAATATGCTCGCCAAAGAGCTAACCTTTATCGCCCACGCCGAAGCGGGCGGCATCGTGATTGGCGCGCGTTGCCCGATCATTCTCAACTCGCGCGCGGATGATGATGATGCGCGCCTCGCCTCTTGTGCGATCGCCGCGCTTTATGCCGCCTCGCTTGGGCCAAAGAGATGAGAAACCCGCCGATCCTGACGCTCAACGCGGGCTCCTCTTCGCTGAAATTTGCGCTTTATGCGGGCGAGGATCAGCGCCTGCGCGGGCAGGTTGAGCGGATCGGCAGCCCTGAAGCCACGCTCAAACTGGCGCGTCGCGAAATTGCGATCGGGGGCGTTGATCACGCCGGTGCGCTTGCGGCTATTCTTGAGGCCATCGGCCCCAATCTTAACGGCCAGCGGCTTGCTGGGATCGGGCATCGCATCGTTCATGGCGGCGTCGAATTTGCAGCCCCTGCGGCCCTCACGCCGGATGTAATGCACAGGCTTGAAGCGCTCTCGCCGCTTGCGCCATTGCATCAGCCGCATAATCTTGCCGCCGTGCACGCCGCCCAAACCGCCTTTCCCGGTGTGCCCCAAATCGGCTGCTTTGATACCGCCTTTCATCGCGGGCACCCTTGGGTCAACGATACCTTTGCTTTGCCGCGCGCGCTTTATGAACAAGGCAT
This sequence comes from Halocynthiibacter sp., assembly GCA_047631555.1. Lineage (GTDB taxonomy): Bacteria > Pseudomonadota > Alphaproteobacteria > Rhodobacterales > Rhodobacteraceae > JBLHZY01. Next base: position 27,148 of record JBLHZY010000005.1, read on the forward strand.
CCGCCGCTATGGTTTTCACGGGCTGAGCTACGACTATATCACCGGCCATATCGCCGCCCACTATCCCGAACTGCGAGACGCGCGTGTTGTGATTGCGCATCTCGGCAATGGCGCCTCGATGTGTGCCACGCGCGGCGGAAAATCCATCGGCTCGACTATGGGATTTTCGGCGCTTGATGGCCTTGCTATGGGGACCCGCTGCGGCCAGCTTGATCCGGGCGTTTTGCTCTATCTGATGGGTCAGCGCGGCATGAGCGTTGAGGCAGTTTCCAACATGCTTTACCGTGAAAGCGGGCTCAAAGGGCTCTCTGGGATCAGCAGCGATATGCGCGAACTTGAGGGCTCGGATGCGCCCGAGGCGCGCGAAGCGATTGAATATTTTACCTTCCGAATTCGTCGCGAACTTGGTGCAATGACTGCAGTTCTTGGCGGAATTGATGCGTTGGTTTTCTGTGGTGGAATTGGCGAAAATTCTGCTGCGGTGCGTGCGGATGTGATGGCTGGCATGGGCTATCTTGGCCTTGAAATTGATGCCGTGGCCAACCAAGAAAACGCGGTTGAAATAGGCGCAGGTGCGGCGCGTATCATGGTCGTTAAAACGGACGAAGAACGCGTTATTGCGCGCGCCGTACTTCAAGCCATTGCCGCAAAATAACGCAGGCTACCTTCCCAAAATTTAACAGGTTTTCGCGCGCTGCAAAAATGGCGCTGCAAAATTAATCACAAATACCCCTTGCCGAAACCGGTTTCGGAATTGCCAATGGGGCTATGCAAGATTCGAAACAGTCAAAATCTCTGCGCCCTCAACTGCGCGAAATGTCAAAACCTCAGCGCGCAACAATCAATGATGTTGCCGCCGCGATTGGGGTGAGCAAAGGCACGGTTTCGCGCGCCCTCAATGGGTACACGGATATCTCCGAGGCGACGAGGATGCGTATCTCAAAGGCTGCTAAGGATCTCGGCTATTCGCCGCTTCCCCATGCCCAAGCGATCCGCACCGGACGCGTGCGCGCATTGGGGCTCGTTTTACAGATTTACGAGCACGACGGGCATCGCCCTTTCCTTGCGGATTTCTTGGCAGGTGTGTCCCAAGTCGCGTCTGACGAGGGCTGGACGCTGACAATTGCCAATGCCGCGCGCCAAGAGGATTTGACCCCGGTTCTCAAGCGCCTCGTGGCCGAGCGAAAGGCTGATGGTTTCATCATTCCGCGCACGATGCTGCGCGATCCACGGGTCGAGCATTTACGGGCGGCTGGAGTGCCGTTTGTGCTTTATGGGCGCACCAGAACCGATGCGGGCTGCGCTTGGTTTGATATCGAGAGCGATATCGCAATGCAGGCTGCTGTCGCGCGATTGGCCGGTTTTGGGCATGAGCGCATTGCCTTTGTTTGCGGCGATCCGGCCTACCATTATAACGCGCTTCGATTGCGCGGGTTTGAGGCCGGAATGAGCGCATCAGGGCTCAAAATTGCGCCCGAACTTTGCGTCCAGAACGCCACCACTTCTGCGCAGGGTGCCGAGGCAACGCGCGCGCTTCTTGCTCTTTCCTCGCCGCCAACAGCGATCGTATTCGCAACGGATATGGCCGCGCTTGGCGCTTGGCCCGCAGCGCAGGAAATGGGGCTTACCATCGGCCAGGACCTAAGCGTGATCGGCTATGATGGCCTGCCCGAAGGCGCAGTTGTTCAACCGGGCCTTACCTCATTTGCCGTCGACAGCCGCGCGGCAGGCGAAGAACTTGGGATGCTTTTGATCCGGCGCTGCCGCGGCGAAGCGCCGGAGGATTTGCGCCGAACGGCGCGCGCCAAATTGGTTGCGCGCGGCTCAGATGGGCCTCTCAACACATGAAAATTACTCGCGTACCGCATTAAAGCAACACGCCAAACACAAGCCCAACGAAACCAACCCTGGGAGGGAATTATGAACGTTTCACAAAAATCCATAACGCGCCTTTTGGCCGGCGCAGCAACAGCGCTTGCACTTAGCGCACTCGGCGCAAATGCCGATACCTTGCGCTTTTGGACAACCGAAGAGCAGCCAGAGCGGCTCGCCAAACAAGAAGAGATGGCCGCGCAATTCAAAGCCGCTTCCGGCATCGATGTTGAGGTGATCCCAGTAAGCGAAAGCGATCTTGGAACGCGCGCAACTGCCGCCTTTGCTGCGGGCGATCTGCCCGATGTGATCTATCACACGTTGCAATATGCCCTGCCTTGGGCCGAGGCGGGCATCCTTGATACGGATGCTGCAACGGATGTTATTGAGGAACTTGGCGCCAAAACATTCGCCCCCGGCGCGCTCGCGATGGCGGCAACGGCGGATGGCTATGCCTCGGTTCCGGTCGATGGCTGGACGCAGATGATAGTCTATCGCAAAGATTTGTTTGATGCCGCAGGCCTTGCCGCGCCAACAAGCTACGGCGCCGTTGAAGCCGCCCTTGCTAAGCTGCACAATCCGCCGGAGATGTATGGTTTTGTGGCCGCGACCAAGGTCGATGAAAACTTCATGAGCCAAGTGTTGGAGCATGTGTTTTTGGCCAATGGCGTAAGCCCCGTTGGCGAAATGGGCACCAACGCGCTTGATGAAGCCGCGACCACTGAAGTGCTTGAATTCTACAAAGCCATCACAGAGGCTTCGCCCCCCGGCGATCTGTTCTGGAAGCAATCGCGCGAGCTTTATTTTTCGGGCAATGCCGCGATGATCATCTGGTCGCCCTTCATTCTGGACGAGCTTGCGGGCCTGCGCGACAGCGCTCCGCCCACAATCAACAGCGATCCAACCAGCCCCGAGCTGGCCTCCAAAACCGGCATCGTCACCAATTTCTCTGGCCCCTCTAATCCAGCGGGCGCGGCATGGGGCGATATCCGTTATTTCGGGATCACCTCTGATGCAGATACGGACGCGGCGGAAAGCTTCGTGAAATTCTCGATGGACGAGGGCTATCTGCAAACGCTTTCCATCGCGCCCGAAGGCAAATTTCCCGTACGTCGCGGCACTATGACCGAGCCAGATAAATTCTCGCTTGGCTGGGCGAAACTGGACGTGGGCGTAGATCGCAAAGCCCCGCTTGGGCAGCTTTATTCGCAAGAGATGGTTGATGAAATCGTCGGCGGGCTAGATGTGGCCCAGCGCTGGGGCGTGAAGGATGGGCAGCTCGCGCTGGCTTCCAAAATGATCAACAGCCAAATCGTGAACCGCCTTGTGCGCGAGTACCTGGACGGAGAGCGCGATGCAGCAGCGACCGTGGCGATGATGAACGAAGAGCTCGCCAAAGTTGAGTAAGCTTAACGGCGGCGCGGGACATATCTCGCGCCGCTTTAGTCCTTCAAAGCAGCCCGATTACTGCTGCACCTTGCCTATCTCACGGAGCCGCTGAATGCCCCAATCCCCCGCCCAAGCGCCAACAACGCGTGGCCCCCTCGCGGCCCGTGAAGCGCGGCTGGCTTGGGGGCTTCTCGCACCGACATTGATCTCTGTCGCGCTTGTCGTGATCCTGCCGCTCCTGTCGATTTTTTGGATATCCTTCAAGCCGGTCGAGCTCTCCGATTTGCGCACGCCTGCGCCTGTTGTTCGGGTCGATCTGCGCGGCAAGCCAGCGGCGGCGGGCGATCCGGCAACGCTGCGCTATCGCCTGCGCAACTCAAGCCCTGATCGCGCCATCACCGGCGTGACCCTGCGCGATACCCTGCCAGAATGGCTGCAAGTGCAATCCTTCCCCGATCCGCGATGCGCGTTAAACGGCGCAATTCTGACCTGTGATTTTCAAACGCTCGAAGGCGGCACGCGCGAAAAGCTGGAGATCCCCGCCATCGTCACCGCGTCCTTTTTCGAGAGCGACGCCGCGCTTGATGAGAGCACCATCGCCTTAACCGGCAAAGGCGAAAACATCCTCACCAACGGTGATTTTACCCTCAAAAACTTCGCCCGCATCTTTGATGGCGCTGAGTTCTGGAACGTGCTTGGCATCACTCTGTTCTATACGGTCTTTGGTACCATCGGCGCGCTTACGATGGGGCTGTTCGCGGCCCTTTTGCTCAACAAAAGTTTCACTGGCCAAGGCTTGCTGCGCGGTCTTTATCTTTTTCCTTATGTCGCGCCGGTCATCGCCGTCGCCTTTACTTGGGTGACCCTGTTTGATCCCTTCTCAGGCTCGGCAAATGCGCTGCTCGTGCAAATGGGCCTGACCCAAGAAAAGATCAATTTCTTCGGCCAAAAGCCCCTTGCTTTGATCATGGTCACCCTGTTTGAAATCTGGCGCTACTTCCCGCTGTCGTTCCTTTTCATTCTTGCGCGCATGCAAAGCATCGATACCGATATGTATGAGGCCGCGGATATGGACGGCGCCTCCCCATTTCAGAAATTCTGGTACCTCTCGGTGCCGCAGCTCTTGGGCATTCTGTCTGTCCTCTTCTTGCTGCGCTTCATTTGGACCTTCAATAAATTCGACGATATCTTCCTGCTTACAGGCGGCAATGCGGGCACAAGAACCCTTACGGTCAACGTCTATGAACAAGCCTTCGCGATCTCCAATATCGGTGCAGGCGCGGCTGTGGCCGTCGTTATTTTCGCCTGCCTGCTGATCTTCTCGCTCTTCTTCTTCCGCTTTGTCAGCCGCGAGGAAGGCCTATGACCTGCATGCTTTTTCTTGGCCCAAATACTCATCTCAGCCGCGCGTCTCAGCGCATCTTTTGCTGCCCCATCCAAGGAGGCCGCAAATGAAACATCTGCGCAATGGATATATTATCGGCCCTATTACAGGCGCGCTTTGGGCCTTCACCATCGCCATCACGATCGCTGTCGCGCTTTCCTTTGCATCAGGCCTTGCTGTGCGCCCCTCATTCTTTGGGTCCGTGGCTTTGGGGGTTTTGGTCGCCCTCATCGCTCTTGCTGGCCAAAAGCGTTTGGTTACGTTTGCAAGCGCCATCCTCGCGGCCCTCGCCCTGCCCTATCTCGGGATTTCAGCCCTCGTATTTGGTGCCGAAGTCTCTTCCACCTATAGCGCCATTGCTCTTGCTGGCCTCGGCGCAGTCTTCGGGCTCAGCATCGCGCGCATTCTTGAGGCCGCGCCGCTGACCGCCCAAAACCGCCATGAGTTTGAGCAGATTATCCTGCGGTTCCTGACTGGCTTTGGCTATGTCTTCTTCACCGCCATCGTTGTGATCCCGTTCTATGTGATGGTGATGACAAGCCTCAAAAGCCAGCAAGCTCTGCTGCAAAATCCGCTCGATTTCTCGATTGATTTTAGCCGGGGGCTTGGCCTGTTTCGCTCCTATTTCGAGCTGTTTAGCCAATTCAATTTTGGCTCTTATCTGGCGACGTCTCTGTTTGTTGCGATCCTTACAGTTCTGATCACATTGGCCTTCTCGATCCCCGGCGCCTATGCGGTTGCGCGGCTGCGCTTTCGCGGCGCGGCTGTGATGAGCCGCTCAATCCTGATGATTTATATGGTGCCAATGATCGTGCTGGCGCTGCCGATCTACATCGCGTTTTCCATGCTTGGCCTGCGCAATTCCCTCTTTGGGATCGTGATGATCTATCCGGTCACAACGATCCCCGTCGCGCTTTATATGCTGCAGGGCTATTTTCGCGGCCTCCCTGCTGAGATTGAGGAAGCCGGCCTGATGGACGGGCTCAGCCGGCTGCAAGTGATCTGGAAAATCACCTTGCCGCTCAGCTTGCCCGCGCTGGCCTCGGTCTCGCTTTATGTCTTCATGATCGCTTGGAACGAATTCCTGCTCGCCTTCATGCTGCTCGATGATCCTTCAAAATTCACTCTCACACGCGGAGTTGCGATGCTCAACTCCTCGGAAATACCCCGGCAGCATTTGATGGCGGGGGCCGTGATCGCGACCCTGCCGATCATGGCGCTGTTCTTGGGCTTGGAAAAATTCATGACAAAGGGCCTCACAGCGGGCTCGGTCAAAGGCTAGAGGCATATGGAACATAAGAAACTTGATAAACAGGCGCGCAAAATTCTGCGGGGCAATGATCGCGGCGGCTATACTGTGCCCACGTCGGGCCTCTATCCGTATCAGTGGAACTGGGACAGCGGCTTTGCGGCTTGGGGGTTTTCGACCTTTGATGTAAAGCGCGCGTGGTTTGAAATCCAAACCCTGTTTCACGGCCAATGGGATAACGGCATGGTCCCCCATATCATCTTTCACAAACGCGCTGATGGATATTTCCCGGGGCCGGATGTTTGGGATGTGCCGCGCATCCCTCACACATCTGGGATCACCCAGCCGCCTGTGATTACGACCTTTGCGCGCTCGATCTATGAGGCCGATAAGGAATATGGCCGCGTGCATATAGAGCTGCTTTACGGGCGGCTTGTCTCTTGGCATCGATGGTTTATGCGCTACCGGGTTGAGGATGGGATGGTCGCGATCACGCACCCTTGGGAAAGCGGGCGCGATAATGCTGTCGATTGGGATGGGGCGATGGCCAATGTAGACGGCTCACAAGTGGGCGAATACACGCGCGCCGATACGCATCACGTCAATCCCGAGATGCGCCCCAAGAAAGAGGATTATGATCGCTACCTTGCGATGCTTTATTTCAGCCGGGATTGCGGCTGGGACGAGAGCGAAATCGCCAAGAACGGCCCGTTTCGCGTCGCGGATGTGGGGATGACGTTTATTCTGCTGCGCGCCTGTCGCGACTTGCTCGCGATTGCCGCCGAGCTTGATCACGGAACCGAAGAAATACGCGGCTGGATTCAGACGCTGGAAGGCGGGGTCGCGCGCCATTGGAATCCAAAGGGCGGCTTTTACGATTCTATCGATCTGCGCACCGGCAAGCATTGCAACTCGCTCAGCTCTGCGTCGTTTCTTTGCTGGTATGCGGGGATACGCGACGAGCGGATGCTGATCCCGCTCAATAGGGTTCTCTCGGAGGTGACCTTCGGGGTGCCCTCCAATGATCCTGAGGCCAGTACGTTTAACTCGCTGCGCTATTGGCGCGGGCCGGTTTGGGGGATCGTCAATACGCTGATCGGGCTTGGGCTTGGCGAGGCAGGGCATATCGAGATCGCCGAGCGGGTGCGCCGCGATACGCGCGAATTGATCGGTGAGCATGGGTTCTATGAGTATTTCTGCCCCCATGATGGGGCGCCTGCGGGCGGCGCGGATTTTTCTTGGACAGCGGCGATTTGGCTTACTTGGGCCTCGCCATCAGCCAAAGGGCGCCTTTAGGGCGGGGAGGAAGAACATGGGATCGATTGAGCTACGCGGAGTCGAGAAATGGTTTGGCGAGGTGCAGGTGATCAAGGGGGTTGATCTGGCCATTGAGGATGGCGAGTTCATTATCTTTGTGGGCCCTTCGGGCTGTGGGAAATCCACGCTGCTGCGGATGATCGGCGGGCTTGAGGAGACCTCGCGCGGGGCAATGCTGATTGATGGCAAAGATGTCACCGATCAGCCGCCCGCTAAGCGCGGTCTTTCCATGGTGTTTCAGTCCTATGCGCTTTATCCGCATATGTCGGTTGCCGATAACATGGGATTTTCGCTCAAAACGGCTGGCGCGCCCAAGGCGGAGATTGATGCCAAAGTGAGCGAGGCTGCGCGGGTTTTGAAGCTAGAGGAATATCTGGATCGCCGCCCCAAAGACCTCTCGGGCGGGCAGCGCCAGAGGGTCGCTATCGGGCGCTCGATTGTGCGCGATCCGACAGCGTTTTTGTTTGATGAGCCGCTGTCCAATCTGGATGCCTCCTTGCGGGTTGAGATGCGCTACGAGATTGCCAAACTGCACCAAACCCTGAAATCCACGATGATCTATGTGACCCATGATCAGATCGAGGCGATGACATTGGCCGATCGGATCGTTGTGCTTGAGTTTGGCAAAATCGCCCAAGTTGGAACGCCGCGCGCGCTTTATGAGAAGCCCGCAAACCTGTTTGTGGCGCAATTCATCGGCTCGCCCAAAATGAATGTGATGCCCTGCACTGTTGCCGGGAAAAAATATACGCTTTGGGGCGGGCGCGGCGCGGCGTTTGAGCACAAAGGGAACGCGACCCAAATGGGCATTCGCCCCGAACATATCACCCTTGGCAAGCCCGGATCAGGGCAAGCGGACGGGGTTGTAGATGTGCTTGAATATCTCGGCGCGGATACGTTTGTGATCATTGATGGTGGGCCGCTTGGGCAGATCACAGTGCGGATCGTTGGCGAGACATTGCTTGGGCCGGGCGATCCGGTTGGCCTGCATTTCGCACCTGAGCACAGCCATTTCTTTGACGAACACGGCGTGGCCTTGCATCGCTAGTTCGCGCCATCTTCCAGCGCCCAGCGTTGCAGCCGCTCCGAAAGCTGGCCCGAAAACCGATCTGCCGCGACCGAGAGCACCCGACCTTCCAAGCGGCAAAGCGAAACGCGCAAACGCACCGTGCGCGCCAAGCGTCGCGCCACAGCCCCGTGGCGCGCGAGCCAAGCAGGATCAACATCCATACGCGGCCAGAATTGCAGCGTGGGCCGCCCGCCAGCAGCATTTGGAAACATCACATGACCGGTTTCCATCGCAGGCGTGATCGGCAGGCTGCGTTGGCGAAATTCAACATCGAGCCGCTCGCGAAAGCCGCTGCCTGCGGGCGGGAAAATCACGTCGTGATCCAAGAGATGCTCAGGCCGCAGCAGCTTTGCGCTATCGGCTTGCCCCTCCTCACCCGCAGGAACGAGCGCCGCCATGGCTGTTTCACAGGTCGCCATGGTTTCGATGCCCGGCGAATAGATCGGCTGAAGCACCAGCGCGAAATCGGTATCGTAGTTTTCAAGCTTGGCTGAGAAATTGTCGTGGGCCGTATCGGCGATAGAGAATCGGATGCTTGGGTAGCTGGTTCTGAAGGCTGCAATCTCGCGCGCGAGGAAAACACCGCCCAATTCGGGACTCGCCGCGATCGAAATGTGACCGGAACGTAAACCAATTAGCTCCGAAATCGTTTCTTTTGCGCCTTCAAAAGCAGCAATGTGCTCAATAATGCGACGATAGTAGATTTCGCCCGCAGTTGAGAGCCGCACGCCAACTGGCAAACGCTCAAATATTGGCACTCCGAGATCGGCTTCGAAGGCAAGGATCTGCCGGTTCAAAGCTGAATGCGAAATCGTTAATGTTTCCGCAGCCTTACGTATCGACCCCTGCTCGACGATCGCGCGAATATAGCTGTAAATCTGAAGGTGACGCATGAGGAATTTTCCATAAGCGGTGCAATATTTGCATCACAATAGGCCATTTTTTGCAGCGGACAACACCGCTTAGCCCGCCGCAAAGTCAGCCCCGGCAAACGGCTCAGCTCCGTTGCAGGGAAACGACACAACCAAGTGGGACAAATCATATGCTCAAGACACTTCTAACAACCGCCAGCCTTTCCGTCATGATGACGGCGACGGCTGCTTTCGCTGACATCAAAGTTGGCGTTCTTCATTCGCTTTCAGGCACGATGGCGATTTCCGAAACAACGCTGAAAGACACCATGCTGATGCTCATCGAAGAGCAGAATGCAAAGGGCGGCTTGCTCGGCGAAAAAATTGTACCTGTAGTTGTTGATCCGGCCTCTGATTGGCCACTGTTTGCTGAAAAAGCCCGCGAGCTTTTGACTGTTGAAGACGTTGACGTGATGTTCGGCTGCTGGACATCGGTTTCGCGCAAATCGGTTCTGCCAGTGATCGAAGAGCTGAACGGCCTTTTGTTCTACCCTGTGCAATACGAGGGCGAAGAGAGCTCCAAGAACGTATTCTACACAGGTGCTGCGCCAAACCAGCAAGCGATCCCAGCGACGGATTACTTTCTTGAAGAGCTCGGCGTAGAGAAATTCGCGCTGCTCGGCACGGATTACGTTTACCCGCGCACCACAAACAATATCCTTGAGAGCTATCTCAAAGGCAAAGGCATCGCGGCCGAAGATATCTTCGTCAACTACACACCATTTGGCCATTCCGATTGGTCCAAAATCGTGGCCGACGTTGTGGCGCTTGGCGCAGACGGCAAAAAGGTCGGCGTGATCTCGACAATCAATGGCGACGCAAACATCGGCTTTTATAAAGAGCTCGCAGCGGCTGGTATTTCGGCGGACGATATCCCCGTTGTTGCCTTCTCTGTTGGCGAAGAAGAGCTTTCGGGCCTTGATACAACCAACCTCGTCGGCCACCTCGCTGCTTGGAACTATTTCCAATCCGCCGAGAGCGACCTCAACGAGGAATTCATCGCCAAGTGGAAAGCCTTCGCTGGTGAAGATCGCGTGACCAACGATCCAATGGAAGCCCATGTCATTGGCTTCAATATGTGGGTTCAGGCCGTTGAAAAAGCTGGCACGACCGATGTCGATGCGGTTCGCGAAGCGATGTATGGCATCACCACGCCAAACCTCACAGGCGGCACAGCCGAGATGCTTCCAAACCATCACCTGACCAAGCCTGTTTTGATCGGCGAAATCCAAGCAGACGGCCAGTTTGATATCATCTCGCAAACAGCCGAAGTTCCTGGCGATGCATGGACAGATTTCCTTCCAGAATCCGCTGTTCTGGATAGCAACTGGGCCGAGCTCGATTGCGGCATGTACAACACAGAAACCAAGACCTGCGTTCAGCAGAAATCCAACTACTGATCCGCTTCGTTTCAAACTTGAAGTAAGGGGGGCTGCGTGCCTCCCTTACATTCTCAAAATACCGGCAGGCCCCCCTCATGATCCGCTTCCTTTTCGCCGCCATCCTCATGCTCGTGATGGCCGCTCCTTCTGCCTTTGCGCAAGAGACCCCTCAGATCCAAACATTGCTGCAAGAACACGGCGAAGCGATCGCCAAATCCTCGCGCAAAACGATCGCACCAGCGATTGATGCTTTGGCCGCTTCTGGGCTGCCATCTGCGCAAGTTGTGCTTGAGAAATGGCAGAACAAAGAGATGTATATGCGCCAAAGCGACGGTGCATTCTTCTGGGCCGAAGAGGTAGATCGCGACACGCTGCGCATTCATGAATTTGCCGATGACACTGCTGTAAGTGAGGCGCCTTCCAAAGGTTTCAAACAGCTCAAGCCCAATTCCGGTATCCGCGGGATGATCGGTGCGGCGCTTGTGCGTTTCCAGCTTTCCGATCCTGATCCTGCCCGGCGCAGCGCAGCGCTCGATGCGATTTCGCGCGATGCTGAGGCGTCGCATCTTGCTGCGTTACGCGGCGCGATCCAAAGCGAAAGCGATCCCGATCTGCGGGCGAAAAAATCCCGTCTTGAGCGGCTTTTGACCATTCGTTTTGATGAAGACGCAAGCGCGCGCATTGCCGCGATTGAAAGCTTTAAGGGCGACCTTGGTGTTGATCTGCGCGGCGCGCTCAATCCAATTGTGGTCAGCAAACGCATTGCCTCGCCGGATCAGCCGCCCGCAGGCTCCAATGTCAAAGCGATGCTGAAGCCCGGTTCTGATGCCTTCCCAAAGGTTGAGGCTTACGCGCTTTTGGTTGCGGGCGATTTCGCCCCGGCTGCGATCTCTGCCAGCGATAAACGCGCCGCCCTTGAGGCCAATATCAAAGATGGCAAAGTGGCTGGTATCCCCGTTGAAACTCTCAAAACAGATGCGGCGCGCGATGCCGCTTATGCCGCCCTCGCTGCGCAAAATATCGCCCCCCTTACGGCCACACCAACCCAGATCGAAGCCTCGCTCGATGCGTATAATTTCTATGATCTTTACGCCGAGCCAAATCCCGAAATCACGACCGCTGCGGCCAAGGCGCTAAAAGCGATTGAGCTTAAAGTCGGCGCGAACCAATTCCTTGATCTGACGCTCGATGCGCTTTCGCTTGCCTCGATCTATTTCCTCGCCGCCATCGGCCTTGCCATTACCTTTGGCGTTATGGGCGTGATCAACATGGCGCATGGTGAGTTCATCATGATGGGTGCTTATACGGGCTATGTCGTGCAGCAATTCATCACCGATTATACGCTCTCGATTATCGTTGCGATCCCGATGGCTTTTGCCGTTACTTTTGCGGCTGGTGTCGCAATGGAGCGGCTCGTTATTCGCTGGCTCTATAACCGGCCATTGGAAACATTGCTTGCCACTTTCGGCATCTCGATTGCGCTTCAGCAGATCGCCAAAAACATCTTTGGAACGCAGGCGCGCCCGCTTACATCCCCTGCTTGGCTTGATGGCGCATGGGTGCTCAATGACGTGGTGTCGATCTCCTATATTCGCATCGCGATCTTCGTTCTGGCGCTGATCTTCCTTGGTGTCTTCCTCTTCATCATGAAGAAAACCCGCCTCGGCCTAGAGACCCGCGCCGTGACCCAAAACCCCAAAATGGCCGCCTCGATGGGGATCAACCCGGATCGCGTCAATATGCTGACCTTCGGGCTTGGCTCGGGCATTGCTGGGATCGCTGGCGTGGCCATCGGGCTTTATGCCAAGGTCACCTCCGAGCTTGGTGCGGATTATATCGTGCAAAGCTTTATGACCGTTGTTGTTGGCGGCGTGGGCAATATCTGGGGCACGCTTTTGGGCGCGACGATGATCGGCTTCCTGCAAAAAGGCATTGAGTGGTTCAACCCCTCCAATACTTTGGCCGCGCAGACTTATATGATCATCTTCATCATCATCTTCATCCAGTTCCGCCCACGCGGGATCATCGCCCTCAAGGGCCGTGCGGCGGGGGATTGATCATGGAATTGCTTATGATCCGCGCCACCACCCTTACCCTTCGCCCCGCCACTGGAGGCCGCAAAAAATGACCAAATCTTTCTTGGTGAAAAACCCATCCGTGGCTGTGTTCATCGCCCTTCTTGGCCTGTTCACGATCTTCATCACCGTCGCCTCCGAGGCCTACGGGCCGGGTCTGATTTCAACCTCTTTCATCAAGACATTGGGCAAGACGCTTTGCCTCGCGCTTGTCGCCATCGCGATGGATCTGGTCTGGGGATATTGCGGCATTCTAAGCCTTGGGCATTTCGCCTTTTTCGGGCTTGGCGGCTATATGATCGGCATGTGGCTGATGTATGCGCGCACCGAGGCGATCGTTGTTACGTCAATGGCCAACCTGCCCCTGCCGGCCACGGCAAAAGAGATATCCGACGGCATTGGCAGCCAGATATTTGGCGTTGTCGGTGGCTCTGATATTCCGGCGATCTGGACCTTTGCGGGCAGCTTGCCCGCCCAGCTTGCGCTTGTGGTTCTGGTGCCCGGCCTGCTCGCTCTTGTCTTTGGCTGGCTCGCGTTTCGCAGCCGCGTTCAGGGGGTCTATCTCTCTATCCTGACCCAAGCGATGACGCTCGCGCTTGCGCTTTACCTTTTCCAAAACGATAGCGGCTTGCGCGGCAATAACGGGCTTTCTGGCCTGCAAAACCTGCCCGGCGCGGATGGCATCCCGCAGGACTATATCTCGATTTGGTTCTTCTGGGCCTCTGCGGGGGCGCTTGCGCTTGTCTATGCGCTCGCGGCTTGGGTCGTTTCTGGCAAGTTTGGCAGCGTCATTCGCGGCATTCGTGATGATGAGGCGCGGGTGCGGTTTCTTGGCTATTCGGTTGAGGGCTACAAGCTGTTTATCTTCGTGCTGACGGCTGTGATCGCGGGCATCGCAGGCGCGCTTTACTATCCGCAGGCGGGCATTATCAATCCGGCCGAGATCGCGCCGATTGCCTCGATTTATCTTGCGGTTTGGGTCGCTATTGGCGGGCGTGGGCGGCTTTATGGCGCGGTTATTGGCGCCTCGGTTGTATCGCTGCTTTCCACTTGGTTCACCGGCGGCCAAGCCCCCAGCATCCCGCTTGGGTTTTATACAATTGACTGGGTCGATTGGTGGCAAGTGCTGCTTGGCCTCAGCTTTGTGATGGTCACGCTGTTTGCGCCCAAGGGCATCGGCGGGCTGGTCGATCTTTATACCGGGCGCAAGGCCCCCAATCGCCACGGCGTTGATCTTGGCCCCGGCCAAGGCAGCCTTCAAGAAAGCGAGGCAGAACGATGAGCAATCTACTCGAAGTCTCCGGCGTCTCCGTTTCCTTTGATGGATTTCGCGCGATCAACAACCTGAGCTTTCAGATCGGCAGCGCCGAGATGCGCGCGATTATTGGGCCAAATGGCGCGGGCAAAACCACCTTTATGGATATCGTCACCGGCAAAACCCGCCCTGATGAGGGCCGTGTTATCTGGGGCGAAAAATCCGTCTCTTTGCTCAAAATGTCAGAGGCAAAAATCGCCCAAGCTGGCATTGGCCGCAAGTTTCAGCGCCCAACCGTTTTTGAGGATCAATCGGTCTTTGATAATCTGTTGATGGCGGTAAAAAAGGATCGCTCACCGCTGGCGGTTTTGTTCTATCGTCGCGCGCCGCAAGACATTGAGCGCGTGCATGAGTTGGCCGAGCAGATCGGCCTTCAAGAACAGCTGATGCGCAAATCCGGCGAGCTAAGCCATGGGCAAAAGCAATGGCTTGAGATCGGCATGTTGCTCGCCCAAGAGCCGCGTCTTTTGCTGGTCGATGAACCTGCCGCCGGGATGACCTTGGCCGAGCGCGAGCATACCACCGATATCCTCGTTGAGGCGGCCAAAACGCGCGCTGTTGTGGTGGTTGAGCATGACATGGAATTCGTGCGCCGCTTGGGCTGCAAAGTGACCGTGCTGCACGAGGGCTCGGTTCTGGCCGAGGGCAGCTTGGATCACGTGACCAAAAATCAAAACGTAATTGATGTATATCTGGGGCGATAGAGATGCTGAAAACTGAAAACCTCACGCTTCACTATGGCGGCAGCCGCATCCTTAACGGGATCACGATGGAGGCCAAACAGGGCGAAGTGACCTGTGTTATGGGCACCAATGGTGTTGGCAAAACCTCTCTCCTGAAGGCGATTTCGGGCACCCATCCGCGTACCGATGGCGGGCTGATGCTGGACGGCGAGGATCTGGGCCGCCTGCCCGCGCACGCGCTTGCGCATCGTGGCATCGGCTATGTACCGCAAGGGCGGATGATTTTCCCGCTTCTGACAGTCAAAGAAAACATGGAAACCGCCTTTGCCTGCCTGCCTCGTGCAGAGCATCATATTCCGGGCGAGATTTTCGAGCTCTTCCCGATCCTCAAAGAGTTCCTCGGGCGGCGCGGCGGCGATCTTTCCGGCGGGCAGCAGCAGCAGCTTGCGATCGCCCGCGCGATGATCACCAAGCCCAAGCTTTTGCTGCTGGACGAACCAACAGAGGGCATTCAGCCCAACATCATTCAGCAAATCGGCCGCGTGATCGAATATCTGCGCGATCAAGGCGATATGGCGATTGTTCTGGTCGAGCAATACTTCAGCTTTGCTTACAATCTTGCGGATGCGTTTTATGTTTTGCGCCGGGGCGAGGTTTCGCTTTCTGGGCGCAAAGATGATCTGGAAAAAGCCGCGCTCATGAAGGCTGTTTCTGTTTAATCCAAGCTTTGCGACCCAACGGCTTTCTTGCATTTTAGCCCCGGTTGGCCCCAAATAGCGGCCAGTTCTAAACTGGGATAGATCGCTTATGGCTTTGCTGAAGTCTGCCATCAAAGGTGCGCCGTCGCGCAACAACCACGCGCATGTAGTCAATGAGCTAGGCCGCGCGATTGTGGCTGGTCGATACACTGTTGGGCAGATCCTTCCCGGCGATGCTGAGCTTGTCGAACAATTCGGCGTCTCCCGCACGGTTTTGCGCGAGGCGATGAAGACCCTTGCGGCCAAAGGCTTGATTGTCGCGCGCGCGCGCGTCGGCACGCGTGTAACCGAGCGCGCTCAGTGGAACCTCTTTGATGGCGACGTTCTGAGCTGGTTCTTTGAGGGCGGCGCGGATCGAGAATTCCTGCACCACTTAAGCGATATGCGCCTCGGATTTGAGCCGGGTGCAGCACGCCTTGCCGCTTTACGCGCGTCAAAAGAAACCATCGCGCGGATGAACGGTTTCGTTGAAGAAATGTCCCAAGCCACAACCAATGAAGCCTTCGCTATGGCTGATTTGAGCTTCCATTTGGCCCTGCTCGAAGCCTCAGGAAACCCCTTTATGCATTCCGTCGGGACCTTGATCGAAGCGGCATTGGCCACGACGTTTCAGATATCTTCGCCTGCGAATGAGCCACAAGAACGCGCGCTCGTTTCTGCCGCCCACGGCGCCATTGTCAAAGCAATCGCCAAACGCGATCCAGATGCTGCGGCCAAGGCCACCGTCAATGTGATCACCGCAGGACGCGATCGCGTCGCGGATCAACTGGCGCCTTAAGAGCTCAGCAAAACCTTGTGAGCTTTAAACAAGAAGCAACTATTTTTTCTTATCGTTCGGCTTGATGCTGCCCTGCTTTTAGTGGGCGGCCCGTTGTGTATTGTGAATTATAGGAAACGCTCGCATGAAAAACTTCGCTCTTGCCGCTTTATTTGGAATTGCCGCCTCCATGGCCTCTGCAAATGAATTTGGCCCTGCTATGGAAGCATTCGTTGACAGCCAGGCGCGTTCTTGGGCGTCCGATCCGCAAATTGTGGTCGCGATCCGCGCCCAAAACGCAAAAACATCGACATATGATCAAGCCCAGATTGATGCACTAGACCTCGAATGGCGCGCATCGGTAAGCGCGCCGGAAAACCCAGTCATCTCTTCTGTGCTCAACTCAAAAACATCAGATTATTTGCGCTCTATCGTCGCCGGAGCGGGCGGCAGTGTTGCGGAAATAATCGTGATGGATGCCAAGGGGCTCAACGTCGCGGTTAGCGCCGTTACTTCGGATTACTGGCAAGGCGACGAAGCCAAGCATTCGAAAACCTATGGCGTGGGGCCTGGCGCGAGGCTCATTGACGAGGTCGAGTTTGACGAGTCCACACAGATTTATGTCGGCCAAGTTTCGATCGCTGTCACCGACCCCGAAACAGGAAATGTCATCGGCGCGATCACCTTCGGGCTTGATGCCGAAGCGCTGCTTTAAGCCGACTTCCCCTTTTCTACCTTGCTTGAGAGAACTGCAATGAGAACATCCATCTCCAACGGCCGTCCACGCAAAATTGGCTTAAATTCCATAATGATCAAGGTCATCGCCGTCGTTATGGGTGTTGGCGTTTTAGTGGTTGGCCCGCTGACATGGATGTCGTTCAAAACGGCAAATGACGTTGCCGCGAATGCTGTTTCGACACAGGCAAAAATGGTTACCGAACTTGTTGCGCGCGAAAGCGTCGGCGCATTGCGATTTGGCAAAGGGGAAACGGTTGTACAGTCGCTAGAAAAAGTGAGCCAAGCGGCCAGCGGCTCTTATATCGGCGGGGCTGTGTTTGGGGCGGATGGGTCCGTTTTGGCTAACTTTGGCGAACAATCAGAAACGCTCGCGACCGTTGCCGCCGAAGCGATAGCGCAAAACCGTGCTGCTTTTTCTAGCGACGGCTTCACTGTCGCTATTCCGGTCGCGCAATCTCCCGAAAGCGCCCCCATCGGCGCGGTTGTTACATATTGGACCGATGCGCGCCTTCGCACCGCGGCCAGCAAAGCCCAGATGGATGCCCTTAGCTTTGCCGCAGTCCTCTTTCTAATTGGCGTTGCAGGGATCGTTCTTTATGTTCGCCAAGATGTCTCCAAGCCGCTGAAAAGGCTCGCTTTTGCTGTTGGGCTTGTGTCCGACGGGGATTATGACATCGACATTCCTGGCGTAAAACGAAAGGATGAGATTGGCGGTATTGCAGGCTCTCTCGACAGCTTTCGGATTGCCCTTGGGAAAACCGCAGAAATCGCAAGAGAAAGCGCTTTTCGATCGGCCGCGCTTGAGCGCTCTTCGGCTTCGCTTTTGATGCTAGACTCCGAGCTAAATGTTGTCGCGGCAAACCCCTCGGTCATTGCACTTTTCGAGTCACACAAAAGCGAATTTGGTAAAGTCACGGACGATTTCTCAGCCGATGCGCTGCTTGGACAAAGCATCGCCTATTTTCATCCAAATAGCGAAGTCGCAAGCGCGGCAATTACGAGTAATGGCGATGCCTCTTATAGCGAAAATATCGCTATGGGCGATACGCGTTTTGAGGTCAAAACGGCGACCGTTTTGGATGCTGAGGCGAATGTCATTGGCTTTGTTATGGAGTGGGCGGACGTCACGGAAAACTTCCTACGTATTGGAGTTCTAGATGCCATCCGCGCCAGCCAATCTACGGCGCAGTTTTCTTTGGATGGGCAGATCATCACTTGTAACGAAAATTTTGCAGCCCTCATTGGCTCAACACCGGATGCTCTCAAAAACCGAAACAAAAACGAAGTCTTCCAATTTGATCAAGACGCTGAGCAGAAGTATGGTGATGTTTGGAGCCAACTTCTTTCAACGAACCTCCCCATTATCGGGCGTTTTCGACTTAAGCGTGAAGATGGCAATGCTTCGGTTGTGGATGGCGGATTTTCCGTGGTGCGCGATATGGACGGTAGCCCGCTTCGTATTGTGCTTATCTCAAACGATGTTACACAAAGCCTTGTTGAATTAGAAGCCAATGCGGCGGAACGGGCGCGGATGGAGAACGCGCTTGCCAATGTCGTCGAAGCGCTGCGCATTGGTCTCGAGGCCGTTTCCCAAGGCGATCTCACCGCAGCAATCACACGCGAGTTCGCACCTGAATATGCGCAACTACGTTCAGATTTTAATACAGCTATCAAGCGCCTTGAAACAGCAATGTGCAGCGTCATTGAGAACGCTGAAATGATTCAAGGCGAAGCGTCAGAAATTTCAAACGCCGCAGACGACCTTTCCTTGAGAACTGAAACCCAAGCCTCAACACTTGAACAAACCGCAACTGCACTTGATCAGCTAACCTCTTCGGTCAAATCCGCGTCTGAAGGGGCGGAGCAAGCCAGCCGGATGGTGTCTGACGCAAAACATGAAGCCGAAAACAGCGGTAAAGTCGTTGATGAAGCCGTCACTGCGATGGGTGAAATTGAGACCTCTTCCGGTCAGATTTCCAAGATCACAAGCGTGATCGACGACATCGCATTTCAAACGAACCTTTTGGCTCTCAACGCTGGCGTCGAAGCCGCGCGGGCGGGCGATGCAGGCCGTGGCTTTGCTGTCGTCGCCTCTGAAGTGCGCGCACTGGCTCAGCGATCTTCAGACGCCGCAAAAGAAATCAATGAGTTGATATCTGCAAGCGGAGCTCAGGTAAAACGCGGTGTTGATTTGGTCGGCCAAGCGGGTTCAGCGCTCCAAGGAATTGTGAAATCGGTCTCTGAAATCGCGCAGCATGTTGACGAAATCGCTATGTCCTCGCGTGAGCAATCGGTCGGATTGGCCGAAATTAACGTTTCGGTGAACCAGCTTGATCAAGTCACCCAGCAAAACGCAGCCATGTTTGAGGAAACGACGGCCGCAAGTCATGCGCTAAATCGTGAAGTCGAAACGCTAAATAGCACAACTGCGATGTTCAAAATCGGGAACCGCCAAGAGCGAACCAAAAACGTGGTCGCTCCTTCTTTCGCCTCAGCAAGAACTGCAAAACCCATGGTGGAAATTGCTCAACCGAAAACCCTAACCGACGGCTCGGCTGCACGTGCTATAGATGTCGATCCCCAAACAGATGACTGGGAAGATTTCTGATATTCGACTGAGCTTAGCGCTTCTTGCGCGAAGCTCAGTCTTTGGCGCGAAGCATGCGAGAGGGCTGTACTGACAGTGCGCTGATTGTAAAGCCGAGCCCGGTAAGCGTCGTAAGGAATAGCCCCCCAAACACAATGCTCAGCGCAGAAAGCGGCTCGAAGACATATTCGGACTCCATTACGAACCGCATAACAGCCCATGCGCCTAAGGCCCCTGCGAATATAGCGACCAGCCCCGCGAGGCTTCCTACAAGTAAAGAGCGCAGCGCAAAGCTTAAGAGGATTTGCCGCCGCGAGGCACCGATTGTTTTTAGGATCGCCGCTTCATATCTTCGTGCTATTTCGCCCGAAGCGGCTGCTCCGATCAATACAATCGCGCCCGTGATCAAGGTCGCAAGAGCTCCAAAGGAAGACGCCGCGGCGATCGACCCCATCAAAGCTGCAACGCGCGCAATTGCATCGCGCACCCTGATCATTGTTACGTTCGGGTAGGTCTTTGAAAGTGCGCGCGCGAGGGGTGCTTCGCTCGCTTCATCAGCATAAATCGTCGCAATATGGGTGTGAGGCGCGCCAGCCAAAGCATTTGGGTTCATTGAGAGGACAAACCCCATCCCCGCGCCGGAAAAATCGACATCGCGAAAAGAGGTTATCTCGCCTGTAATATCGCGGCCCAAAACGTTGATCGTAAGCGTATCGCCCAGTTCAAGCCCAATTTCGGCGGCTTCTTCTGCGGCAAAACTTATTTGCGGCGGGCCACTGTAATTTTCAGGCCACCACGCCCCTTTGGTGAGCTTTGCGTTTACTGGCTTCTTGGCGGAATAGGTAATGCCGCGATCGCCGCTCACGACCCAATGCCCCTTTGCGACCTCTTGCGCAGGACGTTCATTGATCCGCGTAATCACGCCGCGCAGCATAGGCGCGGATTGCATTTTGCTCACGCCCGGAGCCGCTTCAACTTCCTGTTTAAACGCTTCCATTTGATCATTTTGGATGTCGACAACGTAATAACTTGGTGCGCGGTCTGGCAAATCTCGCGCGATAGCATTGCGCAGGTTGCTGTCGATTTGCCCCACGGCAGCCAGAACCGAAAGCCCAAGCCCGAGCGAAAGCATCACAGACATCGTTTCCCCGCCCGGCCCGCCGACAGCGCCTAGGGCTAGGCGTAAAATTGGGCGGCCATGAAGGGCCTTTCGATGCGCAAACCATGCTGCGGATTTACGAATGGCAATCGCTGCCAAGACCAAAATCGCGAAGGCACCGAGAATGCCAAATGCCGCTCCAAACGCAAGGCTTGGCACCCCGGTTAAAATGACAGACGCGCCAATCAACGTAGCCGTCAGGGCCAATATCAAAAGCAGATAGGGCCAGCGCGGCCAGCCGCGAACGCCCAAATCCGCATCCCTAAACAATATGGCAGCGCGCAAATCTTGCGCGCGTGAAAGCGGCCACAGCGTAAAGATGGCGGCGGCGAGACTTCCGTAAAGTGCAGCCTGTAAAAGCGGCGCTGGAAATATGCCCATCGCGATAGGAACAGGCAAGGCCGAGGCCAGCAGCGGCCCAAGCGCGAGGGGCACTAAAGCGCCGAGTGCAAGGCCGAGGACCAATCCAAAAACTGTTAGGGCGCCAATCTGCAGCGCATATATCCAAAAAATCGTAGCCCGAGTTGCGCCTAATGTTTTGAGCGTCGCAATAACTTCGGTTTTGCCTTCGAGAAAGGCGCGCACCGCGGCCGAAACCCCGACGCCTCCAACGGCCAATCCGGCAAGCCCGACGAGCACAAGGAAGGATGCCAGCCGATCGACAAATCGCGCAACACCGGGCGCGCCGTTGCGCGCATCTCGCCAGCGATGGCCTTCGCCAAGCGCTTCTTTTGCGGCCAACTTCAGCGCCTCGAGATCAGCGCCCGCGGGCAATGCCAGCCGATAAGCGCTTTCAAATAATGTCCCGGGCGCGAGCATCATTGTGCCCTCAAGCGCGTCTTTAGAAACGATCGTACGCGGACCAAGCGCAAAGCCGGCGGTCGCGCTATCGGACTCGCGCAGCAATGCGGCCATCAAGATAAACCGCGTCTCGCCGATTGCGAATGCATCGCCCACTGTGAGCGCGAGGCGATCTATCAGGGCCTGCTCCATTACGGCCCCGGGGAGGCCAGCACGGCCTTGCAAAGCTTCCTCCAGCGGCAATTCCGGCGAAAGGAGCGGCGCGCCGTAAAGCGGATATGCACCGTCAACGGCCTTCACTTGGGTAAGCGTTCGATCCTCATTTTCGCCGCTACCCACAACGGCCATCGAGCGAAAATCAGCGATCTCGGAGCTGGCCAAGCTGTTGGCGTCCATCCATGCGCGCTCATCCGGGGTGGCAAATCGATAGGTCAGTTCGATCTCGGCGTCGCCCCCCAAAAGGGCTGCGCCTTCGCGCACCAATCCGGCCTCAATAGAGGCGCGAACCGATCCGACAGCCGCAATCGCCGCGACACCCAAAACGAGACAAGCCAGAAAGACGCGAAAGCCCTTCAGCCCGCCGCGCAGCTCACGCCTAGCGATACGCGCCGCGATCAAAATGCTCATGCGAGGGCCGCTTCGCGAGGTGCAATAACTCCGTCCTGCAATTCGATCACGCGATCACACCGCGCCGCAAGTTCTGGCGAATGCGTGACCATTACCAGCGTCGCACCGTGGCGATCTCGCAGGCCAAAAAGCATGTCCATGATTGCAGCGCTATTGGCGCTATCAAGGTTTCCGGTCGGCTCATCTGCGAGCAAAATTTCGGGGCGTGGAGCGGCCGCCCGCGCAAGGGCCACGCGCTGTTGCTCACCACCGGACATTTGCGAAGGATAGTGATCAAGGCGCGTACCCAGCCCAACCGCCTTTAATTCCTCGGCCGCGCGCGCAAAAGCATCCGCTTCGCCCGCAAGCTCAAGCGGGGTTGCAACATTTTCTAGGGCTGTCATCGTTGGAATGAGGTGGAAGGATTGGAACACCACCCCCATATGATACCTACGAAACCGCGCCAAAGCATCCTCGCTCATCGCAGTGAAATCTTGGCCCAGAATATGCACCTGCCCGGTCGTGGCGCTTTCGAGCCCGCCGAGCAGCATGAGGAGAGACGATTTGCCAGAGCCAGACGGCCCCACAAGCCCAAGCGTTTCGCCGCGCTGCACATCCATCGTGATGCCGCGCAGGATATCGACGCGCCCTGCGTTGCCTTGCAGGCTGAGCGTTGCATCGCGCACTGCGATGATCGGATCGTTTTGGGCCATATTGCGCGCCTTTTTTGTTTCCTCTTCAAGATATGGGGCCAGTTGGGGGCGGAACAAGGCGCGAATGCAAGGGATGGTTACTTTGCTGTTTTTAGTGACAGTTTTTATGGCACCGTTCAGCGGTGCGCGCGCTCAAACCATGACGATAACTGCCCTTGGGGATTCGCTGACGCAGGGATACGGACTTCCCGCGCAGGACGGATTTGTACCGCAACTTGAGGCTTGGCTAGGGGCGCAAGGCACGGACGTAAAAATCATCAATGCAGGGGTTTCAGGCGATACATCAGCGGGCGGGCGGGCGCGTGTTGAATGGGCAATGTCGGATCAGCCGGATGCGGTGATCGTGGCCTTTGGGGGCAATGATGTTTTGCGCGGTTTGCCGCCTGAGGCCGCGCGCGAAAACATTGAAGGGATTTTAGAGGCGCTGAAAGGGCGGCCTGTTCTTTTGGTCGGGATCACGGCACCGGGCAATTATGGTGCCGAGTATAAGGCGCAGTTTGATGCGATTTACCCCGAGCTCGCGGCTGAATTTGGCGCGCTGTATTATCCGGATTTTCTGGGCGCTTTGTATCACGATACCCCGCGCGATCAGGCCTTGGCGGATTGGATACAGGCCGATGGGCTTCATCCCAACAAAGCCGGGGTTGCGCGGATCGTTGCGGATATGGGGCCGAGTGTTTTGGCGTTGATCAAACGGGCCGAAGCCCTGCGCTAGGGGCGCGGATTTTTATCGTAGTCATCGGTTAGAATGCGGTGGCTATCGCCATCGGGGTCATCGAATTGCTGGCTGCGAATGGCCCAGAAAAACGCTGCGAGGCCAAGCCCGCCGAGGACCAAAGAGACCGGGATTAAATAGACAAGTACATTCATTTTTTCACCCCGGATTTGCGCGCCGCACGCAGGCGCAGCGCATTCAGCGAGACTGTGATCGAGCTAAGCGACATGGCCAGTGCGGCCGCAAGGGGCGTTGCAAATCCCGCAAGAGCAACCGGGATGGCAATCATATTATAGCCCGCGGCAATGGCGAAATTTTCGCGGATGCGTCGGGTGGCGCTGCGCGAGACTTGCAGTGCTTCGCCCAGTGGCGCAAGCGATTGGCCCAGCAGCACGATGTCGGAGACGACGCGCGTCGCTTCAAGCGCGCTTGCGGGCGAGATCGACGCATGAGCCGCAGCGAGAGCTGCTGTATCGTTAAGCCCATCACCGACCATAAGCACCTTGCGTTTTGCGAGGCGCATATCTTTGATGTACCGGGCCTTGTCTTCGGGAAGCGCGCCCGCCTGCCAAACATCAATTCCAACGCGCGCGGCGATTTCTGCCACAGGCGCAGGGGCGTCGCCTGAAAGCAGCGTCACATGAAGGCCCAAGGCACGCATGTCTGCCACTGCTTGGGCGGCACCGTCACGTAATTGATCGCTAAAGGTAAAGGCCACGGGCGTTTGATCACCAATCGCCAAATAGGTCGCGGTTTGAGGTTGTGGCTCTGCGCCGACCCAGTCTGCGCGGCCCATGCGCAGCCGGATTTTGCCCATTTGGGCCTCGATACCGTGGCCGGGGATTTCGGTGATGTTGTCGAGTTTTGCTGCCGCTATGTTTTGTTCGCGCGCAGCTGTTGTGATGGCTTGGGCGAGCGGGTGTGCGGAGCCTTGGGCAAGGGCGTGAGCGATGGCCATCGTCTCATTCGGGTAGCGGCCCTCAAGGATCGGTTCGCCAATTGTCAGCGTTCCGGTTTTGTCGAAAACGACGGTATCAACCTCGGCCAGCCGTTCCAAAGCTGTTGCCGATTTGATCAGCAAGCCCGCGCGGTAAAGCCGGCCGGATGCGGCCGTGGTGACAGCCGGAACAGCAAGGCCAAGCGCGCAGGGACAAGTGATAATCAGCACAGCCACCGCGATATTGAGCGCGAGGCGCAAGTCGCCAGTTGCGATCATCCAGCCGATGAAGGCCGCAAGCGCCAAAAGGTGCACGGCCGGCGCATAGATCGCCGCGGCGCGATCGGCAAGCGATGTGTAGCGGTTGCGCGAGGTCTCGGCCATGGCCACGAGATCGGCCAAACGGTGCAGCGAGCTGTCCTTACCGGCCGCCGTTACGCGCAACAAAAGCGGGCCCGTTAGGTTTACCTCGCCCACGCTCGCGTCAGCCCCCGCACCCACATAAACGGGCAGGCTTTCGCCCGTAAGATGCGAACGGTCCAGTTCCGAGGCCCCCTCTTCGATCACCCCATCCGCAGGGATGCGCGCGCCGGGCACGACGCGGATCAGATCGCCGACCTTTAGCTCAGAAACAGAAACGACTTCGCCTGTCGCCAATGTCGCGCGCGGCACTTCAAGCGCGCTGAGTTCTTGCGCCGCAGAGCGCGCAACCGAGCGGGTGCGATGATCAAGGTAACGCCCGGCCAGCAAAAAGAAGGTCAGCGAAAGGGCCGCATCGAAATAGGCATGATGGCCGCTTTGGAGCGTCTCAAAGACCGACATGGCGCTCGCCAAAAGGATCGCCAGCGAGATCGGCACATCCATATTGAGGCGCGTCGCGCGAAGGGCGCTCCAGGCGGAGGCAAAGAAGGGCTGCGCGGAGAAGGCGATTGTTGGAAGCGCAATCGCGGCGGAAATCCAATGGAACATATCGCGGGTGGCTTCTGTCGCCCCCGACCAAACGGCCACAGAAAGCAGCATCACATTCATCATCGCAAAGCCCGCAACGGCAAGGCGCATCAGCAATGCGCGCCCGCGTATATCGGGGCCAGCGGCGGCGATTGTTGCAGGGTCAAGCTCATAGGCCTCAAAGCCTGCGCGGGTTAACGCCTCAACCAAGGGGGCGGCTTGCAACGCCTCGTCGCCTTCAATCGTTGCGCGCTTAAGGGTTAGGTTCACACGCGCGGCTTTAACGCCGGGTTGGCGGCGCAATTCGCGCTCGACCCCAGAGATACAGGCGCCGCAGTGGATCGCCGGAAGCGACAGCAGGATATGCTCCTCTTTGACCTCGCGCGCGCGCGCCAGGTCCTCGGCAGACGGGGCCGCCACACAGGCCGGACAGGCCGATATTTGCGCCGTGCTTGCCATTGCTAGCTGCGCGCTCCGGGAACGTAGATGATTACGCGTTGTTTGAAATCGGTGCCATCGGCGGCTTTTGCTACCAAGCGCATGTTCCAATTGCCCGGCGCGAGCGTCCCTGTTTGGGCGATGTAATCTGTGCCGTCAAAGAGGAATTCGGGCGTTTGATCTTGGCTGACGTTGGTTGCGCGCCCCAAGATGCCGCCGATCTCTGCCGCCTCAACGGGCGCGCCGGTTTCATCGCGGATGGAGAGGCGCAGCGTTTCGCCTTCGGTCTTTGCGGTTATGTTCCAGCCAAGCGCCTCTTGGGCCTCGCGATCGATATCGAAGGTTTGCGAGGCAACGTAGGAGTTTTTCACCTCTAGGCCCGGAAACGTCCCAACAGCTTTGAAAGCGAGGAGGAGGTTCACCGCTATGATCACGGCAAAAGCCGAAACCGTTACGATGAGCATTTTTCGGCCAGTAAATTCGCGCGTTGCCATGTTATTGGCCCTTTCCGTTGAAGATCGTATCCGCATGGGCGCGATCTCCGTTTGTGAGGTCTTCGATCCAAAGGCGAAACTCGGTGCGTTCGTCATTCGCTGGCGTAGAGCCGCGCGGCGCCACGACATAGACCCGCTGGATCACCATCGCATCTGCTGGAACATCTATCGTCTCATAGGGTGTTCCTTCAAGCTGAACCCGTAAAGCGGAATCGCCAACCAGCGAAATCCGAAACGGGCGATCTTCGCCATGTTTGTTGCGCAGGCGTACGTCATATGTGTTGCGCAGCGAGCCATCCGAGAGGGTTACAAAAACCGGATTGCGCACAGGCGCGACGCTCACATCAAGCGCGGGTCGGATGAACAGCGCAAACAATAGCCCAAAGCCGATCGCCGCCCAAAGCACAGTATACAGGATCGTGCGCGGGCGCAGGATATGTTTCCAAATTTTGCGCGGCTCTTTGCCGGCGCGCTCTGCGGTTTCATCCGTCAGGGCCATGTAATCGATCAGGCCGCGCGGCTTGCCGATCTTGTCCATCATGTCATCGCAGGCATCAATGCATAGCCCGCAGGTGATGCATTCCATCTGCTGGCCGTTGCGAATATCGATCCCCATCGGGCAGACATTCACGCAGGCCAGACAATCGATGCAATCGCCCTGAGAGGCATCAATCTGGCCTTTTTTCAGCTTGCCGCGCGGCTCTCCGCGCCATTCGCGATAGGCGATTGTGATGGTATCCTCGTCGACCATCGCCGCTTGGATGCGCGGCCATGGGCACATGTAGATACAGACCTGTTCGCGGGCAAAACCGCCAAAAAGCATGGTCGTGATCGTCAGAACGGCGATTGTGGAATAGGCAACGGGGTGCGCGGTTCCGTTGAGCAGATTGATCAACAGGTGCGGCGCATCGGTGAAATAAAAGACCCAAGCGCCGCCCGTTGCCAGCGCGATCATCGCCCAAACGATATATTTGGTGATCCGCAGGCGCAGCTTTTTGGTGTTCCATTTTTGCTTCCAGAGGCGCAGGCGATTGTTGCGATCTCCTTCAATCCAGCGCTCCACAAGAATGAAAAGATCCGTCCAGACGGTTTGCGGGCAGGTATAGCCGCACCAAACCCGGCCCAGTGCCGAGGTAAACAAGAAAAGCCCCAGCCCGGCCATGATCAGAAGGCCTGCGATGAAGTAAAATTCATGCGGCCATATTTCGATCCAGAAGAAGAAAAAGCGGCGCGAGGCCAGATCAACCAGAACGGCTTGATCGGGCAGCTCAGGGCCGCGATCCCAACGTATCCAAGGGGTTATGTAATAGATGCCAAGCGTGACAGCCATAATCAGCCATTTCAGGCTGCGGAATTTGCCCTTCACACGGCGTGGGAAAATTGGCTCACGCGGGGCGTAAAGCTTTGGCGGGGACTGGGTGGAGCTCATGAGAGCGCCTTTCTTCTCAACTGTTCGCGTTGAGTCTTTATGCTTGGGAATACGGGCTGGGGCTTTGACATGTATCAAAGTAACGCCGCGGATCCATTATTGTAAAACAAAAGAAAAAGGGCGCGCCGCTATGGCGCACCCTTTGAATATTTGCGGCACCGACCCTGTAGAAACGCGCGAACAGGATCGAGGATCGGTGCCTGACCAGCCGATTGCGCGGCCGGATGGGAATTATTCGCCGCCGCCCAATTGGTGAACGTAGGCTGCAACTGCATTTACTTCAGCTTGGCCCAAACGCGCGCCCCAAGGTGGCATCACACCAAAGCGGGCGTTGGCAACTGTTTCGGTCAGGTCCTCTTCAGAACCGCCAAAGAGCCAGATCGCATCTGTGAGGTTTGGCGCCCCTTGCTCGCGATCGCCTGAGCCGTCTTCCATGTGACAACCGGCGCAATTTTCCTCAAAGACCAAGGCGCCCTCGGTCGCCAAAGCGGCATCGTGATCCGCGCCAGAGATGGCAAGAACATGATGAACAACTTGCGCGATTTGCGCGTCATCCAGCAGCTCATCCGCGCCAAATTTGGGCATTTCAGAGTAGCGGGAATCAGCGTCTTCATTGCGGATGCCGTGCTGAACTGTCAGCGCGATATCCTCAATAGAGCCGCCCCAAAGCCAATCATCATCCAAGAGGTTTGGATAGCCTTTGGCACCCGCCGCGCCCGAGCCGTGGCACTGCGAGCAATTGATCGCAAAGACGGCTTTACCAGCGTTACGGGCAAAATCGTACACAGGCGTTCCAGAGGTCAGCGTGGTCAAATCGATGCTGGCAAGCTGCGCTTCAATGGCTGCGTTGCTGTCATTGACGGCTTGGATATCAGCGGCAACTTCGGCGCGGGTGGAATAGCCAAGCAGGCCAGCCGTTGCGCCTTTGATCCCGGGCCAAGCCGGATAGGCGATTGAATAGCCGATCGCCCAGATGATCGTTGCATAGAAGGTCCAGAGCCACCAACGCGGCAGAGGGTTGTTAAACTCCTCGATCCCGTCCCAGCTATGGCCGGTTGTTTCGACATCGTCCGATTTATCGTTGCGAGTGCTCATGGCCGCGCCTCCTCAGATTGGGCGGGTTTGTCTTCGTGCCTAAAGGGGATGTTGGCCGTGTCTTCATGGGTCTTCTTGCTTGAAGGGCGAAAGGCCCAAAGAATGACCCCCCCAAAGAAGACAAACATAGCCAACAAAACCCAGCTATCGGCGATTTCGCGCAGGATGTGATAATCCATCTGATCCGCTCCTATCGGCTTGCGTCGGGGGTGAAGGTCGAGAAATCGACCAGCGTCCCGAGCATTTGCATATAGGCGATCAGCGCATCCATCTCAGAGATGCCCGGCTTGCCATCAAAGTTGCGCACTTGTGCGTTTGGATAGCGTTCCAATAGCCCGTCGTAATCGCTGTCTGGATCGGCTTGCGCGGTGAAATCCGCTTTCGCCGATGCGATCATCTCGTCTGAATAGGGCACACCAACTGCGCGGTGGGTCTTCAGCAGATCGGTGATATAGGTCGGCTCGATCATTGCCTTATTGAGGAAGGCGTATTTCGGCATAACCGATTCTGGCACAACCGATTGCGGATCGTTTAGGTGATCCACATGCCACTCGTCTGAGTAACGCCCACCAACGCGCGCAAGGTCCGGCCCTGTGCGTTTGGAACCCCACTGGAACGGGTGATCATATTTGCTTTCAGCCGCCAGCGAATAGTGGCCATAGCGTTCGACCTCATCACGCATCGGGCGGATCATCTGGCTATGGCAAACATAGCAGCCCTCGCGAATATAGACATCACGCCCGGTGAGCTCGAGCGGTGAGTAAGGGCGCATGCCCTCCACATCCTCAATCGTGTTCTCCAGATAAAAGAGCGGCGCGATTTCGACGATGCCCCCAATAGTGACAACCAATAGAGAGCCGACCAATAAGGCCGTAGCGTTTGTCTCAATGAACTTGTGTTTGTCTAGAATGCCCATGTTTTCGGCCCCCTATTCTGCCGGAGCCATGGCCGGTGCATCTGCCAAAGCAGGTGCACGGCGCACGGTCATCCAAAGGTTGTAGACCATGATGAGAGCCCCAGCGAGATACATAACCCCACCCAAAGCGCGCACCACATACATCGGGAATTTAGCGCCCACGGTATCGGCGAATGTATTCACCAAGAAGCCGTTTGCATCCACTTCGCGCCACATCAGGCCTTCCATGATCCCAGTGACCCACATCGAGGCCGCATAGAGAATAATGCCGATGGTCGCGAGCCAGAAGTGCCAGTTCACCAAGCTCAGGCTATAGAGCCGCGCGCGGTTCCAGAGTTTTGGCGTGAGGAAGTAGAGCGCGCCAAAGGTGATCATCCCGTTCCAGCCAAGCGCACCAGAGTGCACGTGTCCGATGGTCCAATCGGTATAGTGGCTTAGCGAGTTCACCGCGCGGATCGACATCATCGGACCCTCAAAGGTCGACATGCCATAAAAGCCAATGGAGATAACCATCATGCGGATCACCGGATCGGTGCGCAGTTTGTCCCATGCGCCCGAAAGCGTCATCAGGCCGTTGATCATACCGCCCCAGCTTGGCATCCAAAGAACGATGGAGAAGACCATGCCCAGCGTCGAGGCCCAATCGGGCAGCGCTGTATAGTGAAGGTGGTGAGGACCCGCCCAGATATAGAGGAAGATCAGCGCCCAAAAGTGAATGATCGAGAGCTTATAAGAGAAGACGGGGCGTTCGGCCTGTTTTGGCACGAAGTAATACATCATTCCCAAGAAGCCCGCCGTGAGGAAGAAGCCAACCGCGTTGTGGCCGTACCACCACTGGGTCATCGCGTCTTGCACACCCGAGAAGAGCTGCACCGATTTTGATCCAAAGATCGAGA
The DNA here is from genome assembly GCA_047631555.1 of Halocynthiibacter sp. Classification (GTDB taxonomy): domain Bacteria; phylum Pseudomonadota; class Alphaproteobacteria; order Rhodobacterales; family Rhodobacteraceae; genus JBLHZY01. The sequence goes on from JBLHZY010000005.1 coordinate 57,781, forward strand.
CCGGCAGCGAGAGGTTATTGACGATATGCAGCATCGCCACGGTGACGATGAACGACAGGAAGAACCAGTTCGCCACGTAGATGTGCTTTTCTTTGCGGATCATCAATGTGCCAAGGAAGACTGCCAGATAAGCGACCCAAACGACGGTAAGCCACAAATCGACATACCATTCAGGCTCGGCGTATTCTTTGGATTGGGTCGCGCCAAACAGGTATCCGGTCGCGGCCAGAACAATAAAGAGATTGTAGCCCCAAAAGACGAACCATGCCAGATTGCCGCCCCAAAGCCGAACGGCCGAGGTGCGTTGCACGATATAAAAGGACGTTGCGATCAGCGCGTTCCCGCCAAAAGCAAAAATCACCGCTGATGTGTGCAGCGGGCGCAGGCGGCCAAAGTTGCCGATGCCTTGCAAGAATTCGAAGTTCAGCGCCGGAAAGGCGAGCTGAAAGGCGATGAACGTTCCGGCCAAAAAGCCCACAACGCCCCAAAGGGTCGTTGCCACAACGCCGTATCGCACGACACCATCCATATAGCCCGTTTCCTTGGGCTTGGCCGGCTCATCCGTATTTCGAAGCGTATAGACAAACATCCCGCCTGCAACGGCCAACACGATAATCGCGTGTACCTGATAGGCAAGATCTCGTCCGTAATTCGCAGCAATAGCAGCCAGGAGTGCGACCCCTGCCAGCAATGCCAGTTTAATATAATTCCACATAGCGCGTCCCTTTTTTAGTTCCCACGAGGGGGTATCGCCCCGTGTTGACCCGGTTCGACCTGTCCTGACTTGGAGGTATTCCAACAAGGCTGCTTTGATCTGTGTCAAAAGCCAAGTGAAGATCGCGAAAAAAGACGACTCAGCGAGAACTTGGCGAAATTTTTGCTCTCCGCGTCGCGATATTGATCCTGATCAAAGCGCAAAGACCGTGCGCCTTATAGCTTGGGGGCAATCCAAAAATCCGTCAGGAGCAAAGCGATGTCTTATAAATCACTCATTACGATTGTGACCGATGCCAAAGCAGACAAAAGCGCCATTGAAGCCGCACGGATCGTTGCTCAGGCCAATGGCGGGCATCTCGATCTGTTCTGCATGGGCCTCGATCGCACCCAGCCAGGCTTTTATTACGCAGGCACCAACGCGATGATCGTGCAAAGCAATATGGACCAAGCGCGCGACGATGCAGCCGCGCTTGAGGCCGAAGTTTCAAAGCTGTTCCAAGGCGCCGATATTACATGGGCCGCCGTGCCGATGGCGGCGCAGATGGTCGGCCTAACGCCATTCTTGGCGCATCAGACGCGCTTTGCAGATCTGGTCGTGCTGCCCCGTCCTTATGGGCCCAATCGCAGCCACGAACATGAGCAAATTCTCGAATTAACGCTGTTTAACGCCCATGTGCCGGTTTTGGTTATCCCTGATGGCGCCGAGGTTGACCCTCAGCCAAAGCGGATCGTCGTTGGCTGGAATGAAGGGGCCGAGGCCTTGGCCGCTGTGCGCGCTGCCATGCCACTTTTGCAGCAAGCGGATGTGGTTGATATCGTTGTGATTGATCCGCCGCAACATGGGCCTGATCGCTCTGATCCGGGCGGCGGTCTTTCGGCCATGCTCGCGCGTCACGGGGTGAATTGCGAAGTTTCGGTGCTGGCGAAAACCTTGCCGCGCACCTCTGATACTTTGCTGCGCCATGCCCGCGATAAGAATGCACAGATGATCGTGATGGGCGCTTACGGCCACTCGCGCTTTCGCGAAAGCATTCTAGGCGGCGCGACACGTAACATGCTTGAGATGGCCGAACTTCCGGTCCTCATGGCGCACTAATTCGATTTCCTGAGTGACAGCACCTTAGGAACGGCCGGGCCAGCTTCCCAGCATTAAGCGCCCGGCCAACTAATTCCTCGCGCGGGTGATGCGTTAGCTCAGCATTCCGCCATCGACATCATCGCCCGTCTCGGCCTGAAGCCGCTCAAAATCGGGGATGACTACGCGCCGTTTACCCTCAAGCTGAACAATGCCTTCGCGCTTTAGGCTAGAGATTTGGCGGCTTACGGTTTCCAAGGTAAGCCCCAGATAATCAGCCATTGCTTCGCGGGTCAGCGGCAAATCAAAGGCCGTGGCCGAGCCAACGGTTGTTAGGTGCAGCGAGGCTTCGCGGCGTGCCAAAATCGCCAACAGACTTGCGATCTTTTCGCGCGCGTTCTTGCGGCCAAGGATCAGCATCCATTCGCGCGCTGCGTCCAATTCATCCAAGGTCATCTCAAGCAAGCGCTGCCCGATATGGGGGGTCTTGTGCATCAAATCCTCAAACCCTTTGCGCCGAAAACAGCACAGGGTCAGATTGGAAACAGCCGTAACATCATAGGCCGCGGCCTCGCGCCCAGGCCGCCCAATGAAATCGGATGGCAACAAAAGCCCGACCATCTGTGTGCGACCGTCTTCCATGGTCTGGCTCAGCGAGGCGATGCCGGTGACAACCGAGGCCACAAAATCCATATGGTCGCCGCCCCAGATAACGGGCTGACCCGCCTCATAACTGCGATAATATTTGATCGAGTCCAGCAGCTCGAGCTCGTCCTGCTCGCAGCGCGCGCAAACAGCACGGTGCCGAATTGGGCAAGTCCCGCAATCACGGGAATCGAAAGTTAGGTCATTCATGTTCGCGTTCCTTGCACGGTTTGATCTGGGTCAAAGCGTGCATTCCTAGTTCCCCCCAAGAGTATGCTTATGAACAAACATATTCAACTCAGCAGCTATGGGCTCTTTGACGCGCGCGTGCCGCGCTATACGTCCTATCCAACCGCGCCGCATTTCAAAAATGAATTTGGCGCGCAGATTACCCAGGGTTGGATGGGCGAGATTGCCCCAGATGCGCAGATTTCGCTTTATATTCACGTGCCTTTCTGCCGCCGGCTTTGCTGGTTTTGCGCCTGTCGCACCCAAGGAACATCGACGCTTGCCCCGGTGGCGGCCTATGTCGAGAGCCTCAAAAATGAGCTGGAGCTGATCGCCGCGGCCCTGCCTGAGGGGGTTAGAATCGGGCATTTGCATTGGGGCGGAGGGACGCCAACGCTGCTTTCGCCTGAGTTGATTCGCGACTTGAGCGATGCAATTTTTGCGCTCATCCCCTTGGCTGAGGGCGGCGAATTTTCGGTCGAGATTGATCCAAGCGAAATCGACGGGCCGCGCCTTGATGCGCTTGCGGCCGCAGGGCTAAGCCGCGCCTCGATCGGCGTTCAGGATTTTGATCCCGAGATCCAAAACACGATTGGCCGCCTGCAAAGTTATGAGATCACCGCCAAAGCCGTTGAAGACTTGCGCGCGCGCGGCGTGACCTCGCTTAACGCCGATATTCTTTATGGATTGCCGCACCAGACGCCGGAAAAGATCGCCGACTCGGTGCAGAAGTTGCTGTCGCTTAATCCGGATCGGGTTGCGCTGTTTGGCTATGCGCATGTCCCGTGGATGGCGCGCCGCCAAAACATGATCCCGACGGACGCACTGCCAACCCCGCAAGAGCGGCTCGCGTTATTTGATGTTGCGCGCGAATTGTTTGTTATGGATGGCTATGACGAGATCGGCATTGATCACTTTGCCCGCCCAACAGATAGCCTCAGCATCGCCCAGCGCAACGGCAAATTGCGCCGCAATTTCCAAGGCTACACAGATGATAAACACGACACATTGATCGGTGTCGGCGCCTCTGCAATCTCGCGTTATCCTCAGGGCTATGCGCAAAATGCCCCTGCGACCTCGGCCTATCAGGAACGGGTGCGCGCGGGCATGTTGGCAACGACAAAGGGCCATGCTTTCGTTGGCGACGATCTTTTGCGCGGCCGGATTATCGAGGCGCTCATGTCTGATTTTCGCGTAACGCTTAAAGATCTCGAAGCGCGTTTTAATCTTGAACGCGCGCAGTTTGATGCCTTTGCGCAAAGCGTCGCCGAGGCCTTCCCCGATATGATCGAGACCTCCTCCGAGGCCATCGCCATCCCAGCGCATGCGCGCCCCCTTACGCGGATGATCGCGCGCCATTTCGATGCTTATGCGATGGATGAATCGGGCCATTCCAGCGCCGTTTAATCGCCTCCTCGCGCACTGGTTTGCATGGGCAAGCCGCGCGCGCTATCTCTTGCGGGCATAGCTCACGCAAGGACAGGCCTGATGGCAAATATTCTCTATGACGCGCTCTTCGCCCCGCATAAGGGCAACGAGGCGCCTTTTCTCTTTTTACCGGATGGCAGCCGCCTCAGCTATGACGCGTTTCTTGCCCGCTCGGCCGCATTTGCGCATGCCTTACGCGCCGTTGGGCTTGGCATTGGCGATCGCCTTGCCGTGCAGATCGAAAAATCCCCTGACGCGCTTGCGATCTATGCCGCTTGCGTTCAGGCGGGGATTATTTTCCTGCCGCTCAATACGGCCTATACCACCGGCGAAGTTGCCTATTTCGTTGAAAATTCCGGCGCGGGCCTGCTGATTTGTGATCCTGCTCGTGAGGCTGAGATGGCCCCCGTCACGGCGAAAGCTGGCGCGCAGCTCCACACACTCGGCACTGCAAATGATGGCAGTTTTGCTCAAGCCGCCGCCGCTCAGCCGCAAGTATTCGAACCTGTCGAGCGCGGCAAAGATGATCTGGCCGCCTTCCTCTATACATCCGGGACAACGGGCCGCTCAAAAGGCGCGATGCTGAGCCATGGCAACCTGCTCTCCAACGCTCAGACCCTGCGCGATATCTGGCATTTCACCGGCGAAGATGTGCTGCTGCATGCTTTGCCGATCTTTCACACGCATGGGCTTTTTGTTGGCACGAATATTTGCCTGCTGACCGGCGCTTCGATGATCTTCCTGCCGGGCTTTAATGCGGATGCTGTGATCGAAGCCTTGCCGCGCGCCAATACGATGATGGGCGTTCCGACCTTCTATACGCGCCTGCTTGATGATCCGCGTTTCACCACCGACCTGACCCGCCATTTCCGCCTGTTTATCTCTGGCTCGGCGCCCCTTTTGGCCGAAACGCATGAAGCGTTTGAAGCGCGCACCGGCCACCGAATTCTTGAGCGCTACGGCATGACCGAAACCAATATGAACACCTCAAACCCTTATGAGGGCGCGCGGCGCGCAGGCACGGTTGGCTTGCCGCTCCCCGGCGTTGAGGTGAAGGTTTGCGATCCTGAAACGGGCGCAGAATTGGCGCAGGGCGAGATTGGCGTGCTTGAAGTGCGCGGGCCGAATGTTTTTGAGGGCTATTGGCAGATGCCGGAGAAAACGGCGCAAGAGCTGCGCGCGGACGGGTTCTTTATCACCGGCGATCTCGCACAGATGGATGCGGACGGCTACATAACAATCGTTGGGCGGGCCAAAGATCTGATCATTTCAGGCGGCTATAATATTTATCCCAAAGAGGTTGAGCTGGTGCTTGATGAGATGCCCGGCGTTTTGGAAAGCGCTGTGATCGGCGTTCCGCATGCGGATTTTGGCGAGGCGGTTTTGGCGGTGCTCGTGGCGCAAAAGGGCGCGGTGATTGATCTGGATGGGATCAAGGAAGCGCTCGGCGATCAACTGGCGAAGTTTAAGCAACCCAAGCATTTTGAAATCCTAGCCGAGCTGCCGCGCAACACGATGGGCAAAGTGCAAAAAGCCGCGTTGCGCGAACAGTTCAAAGGGCTCGCCGGTTAGCGGGCCTTGCGCGCCCCCACACTGCGCGCCATGCTCGCCTAAGAGTTCGGGGAGGACCGCAGATGAATTTCGCAGATGAGGCGCGCGCGCTGATTGGGCAGGCGCAGGTTTTGACTGGCGTAGATATGGCGAAATATGCCTCCGACGTCACCGGGCGCTATGTGGCCGAGCCGCTTGCCGTGGCGCGTCCGGCAAATACTTCTGAGGTTTCCGCGCTGATGAAATTGGCGCATGCGCGCGATATTCCGGTGGTTCCGGTTGGCGGGAATACGGGGCTTTCTGGCGCGACCTATGCGCCGGGCGCTTTGATGATCTCGCTTGAGCGGATGAATGCGATCCGCGAGATCCGCGCCGATGCGCGGCTCGCCATTGTTGAGGCGGGCGTCATCCAGCAGCAATTGCACGAAGCGGTTGCCGCGCTTGGCTTGCGCTATCCGATGGTGTTTGGGGCGCGCGGTTCTTGCCAGATCGGCGGCAATCTGGCGACCAATGCGGGCGGCTCGAATGTCTTGCGCTTTGGCAATACGCGCGCGCTTTGTTTGGGGATTGAGGTTGTCTTACCCGATGGTGAGGTGATGGATTTGATGTCTGAGTTGCACAAAGATAACTCGGGCTATGACCTGCGCGATCTCTTTATCGGGGCCGAGGGTACGCTTGGAATTATCACGGCGGCGGTGCTCAAGCTTGTGCCTGCGCCGCGCGCTCATGCAACGGCGATGGTGGCGATGCCGGATTTACCCTCTGCATTGAAGCTTTTGAATGCGTTGCAAGAACAAACCGGCGGCGCGGTTGAGGCGTTTGAATACATGCCGCGCAGCTATATGGCGCGCCTCGGGATCGTGCGCCCTGATCTTATCCCGCCGCTTGGTGCGGATCATGATGTCAGCATTTTGGTCGAGGTCGGCGCGACGAGCCCGCGCGATGCGGCCCCGCTTGAAGACGGAACAATTGCCGTTGTGGCGCATCTTCAGGATGTGCTTGGCGCGCAGCTTGAGGATGGCGCCTTGATTGATGCGGTGGTTGCGCAATCCGAGACGCAGCGCGCATTGATGTGGGACATTCGCGAAGCCGCGGCCGAGATCATTTTGAGCCGCCAGCCGATCGTTGATAGCGATGTGGCGGTCCCGCTCGATCAAATCGCGACCTTTTTGGAGCGCTGCGAGGCGCGCCTTCAAGAAATCGATCCGGGTGCTGAATCAATCACCGTCTCGCATCTTGGCGACGGTAATTTGCACTACTCGATTTGGCCGACCTCCGAGGACGAGACCCGCAACGATGCGATCCGTGAAATGGTTGAGGATGTGACCTGCGATTTGCGCGGCTCGTTTAGTGCAGAGCATGGGATTGGCATCACCAAGCTGCCCTCAATGGCGCGGCGCAAAGACCCGATAGCGATGAAAATCATGCGCCAAGTGAAGGCCGCGATTGATCCTAAGGGGCTGATGAACCCGGGCAAATTGCTGCCCTAGGTCATTTCCAATCAAAGAAGTTATCGCCCGCGCGCGCCAGCAAATCAGCGGCGAGTTTGCGGCCCATATCAGCACCGCTTTCAATCGGGCCGCTGATTTCATCGGCCAAAACCTCGCTTCCATCGGTGCGCAGGATTTCGCCGCGAAGGCGCAAGGTATCGCCGCTTAGTTCAGCCAGACCCGCAATCGGGGTTTCGCAAGAGCCATCAAGCGCGGCCAAAAAAGCGCGCTCGGCAGCAAGGCGTTGGCCGGTTGGCAGATCATGGATCGCCGCCAGCATTTCGGCTGCACGCGCGTCATTTTCACGCCGCTCAATGCCAATCGCGCCTTGGGCCACGGCGGGCAGCATCTCGTCTGTTTCAATCGCGCTGCGGGGCACATCTTTCATATCAAGGCGGTTCAGCCCGGCCATCGCGAGGAAGGTCGCGCGCGCTACCCCATCGGCCAATTTGCCAAGGCGTGTTTGAACATTGCCGCGAAATTCAACAATCTCCAGATCAGGGCGGCGGGCCAGCAATTGTGCGCGGCGGCGCAGGCTTGAAGTACCCACAACGGCGCCTTTGGGCAGATCGGCCAAACGGCCCCCATCAAGCGCGATAAACGCATCCCGAGGATCTTCGCGCGGCAGGTATGTATCCAGTGAAAGGCCAGCGGGTTGATCAACTGGCATGTCCTTCATCGAGTGCACCGCGATATCAATCTCGCCGCTCAAAAGTTGCTCTTCGATCTCGCGGGTAAACAGGCCTTTGCCGCCGATTTCCTTCAAGGGGCGATCCAGAACTTTATCGCCCGTGGTCTTGATCACGGTGATCTCAAAAGCCGCCTCAGGCAGATCAAAGGCGGCCATCAGGCGCGCGCGCGTCTCGTAGGCTTGGGCCAAAGCGAGGGGCGATCCGCGTGTTCCGATTTTAAGAGGTGCGGCGGGGCTGGGCATGGAATGTTTCATGTAAACCGCAATAGCGCGGCGCATCTGGGCTGACAATGCTTTGCGGCGCTTCACGCAAGGACAGATGGTCGCAAAGCGGTGCGCTTTGCCTTGACAATCGCGCCCTCCCGGCGGACCAAAGGCGCCAGAAACGGGAGATACACACATGGCCGATAAGACAATCCTTCGCGCGCTCAAAGGCGAGAAACAAGCCGTTCCGCCCGTGTGGATGATGCGTCAAGCAGGGCGCTATCTGCCCGAGTATCGCGCAACCCGCGCCAAGGCCGGCGATTTTCTTTCGCTGTGTTACAATCCTGAATTGGCCGCCGAAGTGACCCTTCAGCCGATACGCCGCTATGACTTTGATGCGGCTATTCTGTTTGCTGATATTTTGCTGATCCCGCAAGCGCTTGGGGCGGATCTTTGGTTTGTAACCGGCGAAGGCCCGCGTCTTTCGACAATCACTTCGGATGCAGATTTCGCCAAACTCGGCCCTGCATCGGATATCCATGAGACGCTGAACCCGATCTATGAAACGGTGAAAATCCTAGCGAGCGAGCTGCCCAAAGAGACAACGTTGATCGGTTTTGCTGGCGCGCCTTGGACCGTGGCGACCTATATGATTGCCGGGCGTGGCACGCCGGATCAGGGGCCTGCGCATGCGCTCAAGGCCGAGAACCGCGCTTTGTTTGAGGCGCTTTTGGTCCGGATCACAGAGGCGACGATTCTTTATCTTTCAGCGCAAATTCAAGCGGGCGCTGAGGTTGTGAAACTGTTTGATAGCTGGGCGGGATCGCTCAAAGGCGAAGATTTCAACCGCTATGCTTTGGAGCCCGCGCGCGAGATTATTTCGGCGCTAAAGGCCATGCATCCGGGCATCCCTGTCATCGCTTTTCCGCGTGAAGCGGGGAATGGCTATATCGGATTTGCCATGGCCACTGGTGCGGATTGCGTGGCGATTGATAACTCGGTTTCGCCGGATTGGGCCGTTGCCAATGTTCAGGTTGATGGCTGTGTTCAGGGCAACCTTGCCCCGCATCATATGGTCACGGGCGGCGATGATCTGCGCCAAGCGACGCGCGCGATTGTGGATGCGTTTTCCGGCGGGCCGCATATCTTTAACCTTGGCCACGGGATCACCCCGGATGCTGATCCGGAAAACGTTCATGTGATGCTAGAGGCGATCCGCGGTTAGCGCGTTGACCAAGCAAACCAAATCGCAATACCAACCAAAGCAAACGCCATAATTCGCCGCACTGTTTGGCGGTGTTGCGGATTGCTTAGGAATGGCTGCGCCGCCCCGGCAAGGGCCACGATTGAGGCGTGAATTGCTGTTGCGATAATCACAAAGAGCACCGACAAAAAGAGCGTCTGCGCAAGGATTGGCCCTTCAAGATTAACAAAGCCGGGCACCATCGCGATATAGAAAACGCCCGCTTTGGGATTGAGCAGATTCACCACCAAACCGCGGCGAAAATAGCGCGCATCTGAGGCGGCAAATTCGTTTTCTTCCGCGCCTTCGGGCAGCCAAGCTTCGACAGCCAGCCACAAAAGATAGGCCACGCCGCCCCATCTCAATATGCCAAACAAAACCGGCGAAGAGCTGATCAGCGCGGCCAATCCAAAGGCCGCGAACAGCCCAACAATCAACAAGCCAAGCGCCACGCCAGCAACAGCTGCAAAGCCATGGCGTCGCCCCTCAGTTGCCGCCAAAACAGCGAGATAGGCCATATTGGGGCCTGGCGTCAGCTCGATCAGGATCGAGGCTATCGCAAAGGCGAAGAATGTTTCGGGAAGGATGCCCAGCATGCTATTCGGCGCCGGTCGGATGCAAAATGGGGTTTGTATTTTTTTGCATTGGGGCCATTCTCATTGGATGAATTCGCTCACCAGTTTGTACGGTTGTTGAACGGCGAGTGCAATGAAGGTGCGGCGGCCCTACCAAGTAAATGCGCATAAAACGGCCCCGCTTTTCACCGGAGATTTCGGCGAAGGTCACCGTTTCAAGAGGCCTGATAAGCAGGAGCCGTTCCTAGGTCCATTTGGCCAAGGGCGGCAGGCTCATCAAAACAGCATCGGGATCATGGCCGGTCTCAAGGCCGAATTTCGTTCCGCGATCATAGACCAAATTGTATTCCGCATAGAGGCCGCGATGCACGAGCTGTGCGTCGCGTTCGACCTCTCCCCAGGGCATATCGCGGCGCTTGTTTGTCACGCCAAGGAAGGCGGGCAAGAAGGCGCGGCCAACGTCTTGGGTAAAGGCAAAATCGGCCTCCCAATCGCCGGAGTTTTGATCATCGTAAAAGATGCCGCCAACGCCGCGCGCACGGCCCCGATGCGGGATAAAGAAATACTCGTCCGCCCAGTCTTTATAGCGCGGGTAAAGAGCCGGATCGTGCAGATCGCAGAACTCTTGCAAAATCCCGTGAAAGAAGCGCGTGTCCTCTTCGATCTCAAGGCAAGGGTTGAGATCAGCGCCGCCGCCAAACCACCAGCCATGCGGGGTCCAAAACATCCGGGTGTTCATGTGAACGGCGGGGGTATGAGGGTTTTGCATATGCGCAACGAGGCTGATGCCGGCGGCCCAAAAGCGCGGATCCTCTGCCATGCCGGGCAGGCCTTTGCGCGCGGCCATCGCGCCAATCGCCCGCTCGCCCAACGTTCCATATACGGTTGAGACGTTCACGCCGACCTTTTCAAAAACGCGCCCGCCGCGCATCACGCTCATCAAGCCGCCGCCAGCATCCCCGCCATCTTCGCCTTGGCGCGTCGTTTCTTTGATCTCAAAACGCCCCGGTGCGGCGCTCGCGAATGGGCCGCTGGCTTGGGTATCTTCAAGCGTTTCGAAAGCGCTTACGATCTCGTCTCGAAGGCTGCGAAACCAAGCAGAGGCGCGGGCCTTTTGATCGTCCATTTGATCGCTCATTGTCGCGTCTCTCCTCTTGGCCGTTTAGCAGAATTGGGGCCAGTTTCGCATCTTGGCGGCTGAGATAACAGCTTTGTGCGCGAACTGCCAAGCCTGTTTGCAAGCGGGGGCAGGCGCGCTATCCTTGGCAAAGCGAAACCGCTTTTGGAGTGTCCTGTTATGCGTGTGATCTTTGCCCTACCTGCGCTTTTGGTGCTTGCCGCCTGCGCCAGCCCGCAACAGCGCTGCTTGTCCAATGTTTCAAAGGATCAGCGCGTGATCGAGGGGCTGATTGCGGAAACCGAACTTAACATCTCGCGCGGCTATGCTATTGAAAAGACGCAGACAATTTCAACGAGTCTTGAGATATGTGGCGGCTTTGGCGGCGCGCGCAGTGAGCTGGTTTTCTGCCAAGTGGCAACGCCAACAACGCGCGAAAAACCCATCGCAATTGATCCCAAAGCTGAGGCTGCCAAGCTTTCCTCTTTGCGCAAAAAGCATACAGAACTGGCGCGCGCCTCGGCTGCGGCCAAGGCGCAATGCGTGCAACTCTACCCTGAAGGCTAATGCGCAGGAGCGCCGACGCGATCAACCAAGCTGCGCCCGCCGTCCAGGGTCATCACTTGGCCGGTCATAAAACTTGATCCCTCTGAGGCCAGAAACTGCGCCGCGTCGGCAAGCTCGCCCGCGCTGGCAATCCGTCCAAGCGGGGTCGCATTGATGATCTCTTCGCGATAGCCGTCGTGTTCATTCAGCGCGTCTTGCAGCGAGCAACTCATCACCGATCCAAAGGCCAGCGCGTTCACCCGGATGCGATTTGGCGCAAGTGCCACGGCAAGCGAGCGGGTCATTTGTTCTGTGGCCGCAGAGCTTACCGAAAACGCCAAGAGGGCGGGATGGGTGCGGCGCGCGGCTATTGAGGACAGGTTGATAATCGAGCCGATCTGACCTGTGCCATTGATGTCTGTTCCGCTTTCTTCGGCCTGCGCAATCATCCGTTTGGCAACCGCTTGGCTGAGGCGCAACCCATTGATAACATTCTGTTGAAGCAGGTTTTCGACCGCATCACTATCCGCATCAAGCGGCTCGGATCGCTCTACCTGGCGGCTTGCATTGACCAGAATATCAACGCCTTCAAAGGCATCAATCGTCGCTGAAAGCAGATTGGCGATGGTGAGTTTTTCGCGCAAATCCCCGGCGAAATAGCGCAGCTGGCTGTCTTCGCCTTCTTCGCCAAGGGCCGCAATCAGCCCCGCTTCGTCCATATCCGCGCACATAACATTGGCGCCTTTTTCGGCAAAGTGTCGTGCGATCGCAAGGCCAACCCCATTGGCTGCCCCTGTCACAATCGCCGTTTTGCCAGCAATGGAAAAGCTCATCTTACCGTCTCCAAAATCGAGGCGTTGTGCCCTTTAGCCCTTGGCCCGTTGGGGGCGCGCGGCATGCAGAACCTTAAACGCTTTGTCGCCAGCGACCTCGTTTACATCACGAAACAGGCTAGCCAGAGCCGTCTCATAGGGCAAATGGCGATTTGCAACCAGCCATAGTGCGCCGTTTGGCGCCAACATCCCCGCAGCCGATGCAATGAAAGCACGGCCAAGCGCGGGATCCGCATTGCGGGCAGTGTGAAACGGCGGGTTGCAGATCACCGTATCAAAGGGCGCCTCTTTGGGCAGCTTGGTTGCGTCGGCCCAGTGGAAATGGGCGCGCGGGTCGGTGATGTTTTGGCGCGCGCAGTCAAGCGCTGCGGCCTCTGCCTCATAAAGATGGCACTCTGTAATTTTCGGATTCTCAAGGAGTGCGCGGCTAAGATAGCCCCAGCCCGCGCCAAGATCAGCCACGCGACCCTTTAGCTTATCCGGCAAAGCTTGGGCCAATGCGATTGAGCCGCGATCAATTTTGTCGGCTGAGAAAACCCCAAGCTGGGTCACAAAACCTTCGCCAATGTCGCGCGGGCCGGGATCGATCCAATCGGCAAAATCCGCAGGCTTGGCCCCGGTAAGCGCGAATATTTTGCCATGCGCCTTGGAGATCGCTGCGCCAACATCGGCCCGTTTGCGCAGCTCTTTGAGCAGGCTATCGATGCCATCGGTCTTTTGTCCGTCCAAAATAATCGGCCCGCCATCGACCCGCGAAACCGCGTCGGCAATCAGCGCATGCGCCTCGGCTTTGGCGCGCGTCGCGCAGATAATCGCCGCGCTATAGGCCCCTTCGGGCGCGGTCGCTGTGTCATATCCTGCCGCTTCAAACGCATCATGATCAGGGCGAAACCCTTGGATCACATGCACGCGTTCTTTGGGCAGAGCAGAAAGATCAAAGCCAGCGCGCGGGCGATAGATCGCAATGCGCCCGGCTTCGGGCACAGCGATTTCTTGCGCATCAAGCGCGAGGGTCAGGCGGGGATTACTCATGATTAACAGGCGCTTGGCCTATTCCTTTTCCATGGTGCATTGCAGCGGGTGCTGCTTCTTGCGGGCAAGGTCCATCACTTGGGTTACCTTGGTCTCAGCCACCTCATAGGGAAAGACCCCTACAACCGCGAGCCCCTTTTTATGCACCGTCAGCATGATCTCAATCGCGGCGGCATGGGTGATCCCGAAGAAGCGCTCAAGCACCTCGACCACGAATTCCATCGGCGTATAATCATCATTGAGCAACAAAACCTTATAGAGCGGCGGGCGCTTGGTCTTGGGTTTTGTCTCAACCAACACATCTGTGTCGTCCGTATCATTACGGCCGCCATCTTTGTCCGACATGCTGTGGGCCAAATGGATCAAATCACGCTCCTGGTTGGTAAAAACGGGTTGCTCGGGGCGAATATATAGGCCCTTCTGACGCGCAGAAAAGGGGGCAGCCCCAAATGGGCCCGAAATTCGCTCTAAGCGGGGAAAATAATGCAGCAAATGATAACAACCATCGGATTTGATGCTGATGATACGCTTTGGCAGAACGAACATCTGTTTCGGATGACCCAGCAGCGATTCGCCGAATTGCTCGTGGATTTTACCGAAGCAGACCATCTGGCCGAGCGGTTGTTGGCGGCAGAGCGGCGCAATCTTGGGCATTACGGCTTTGGGATCAAAGGTTTTGTTCTGTCGATGATCGAGACGGCGATTGAAGTCACCGATCAAAAGGTGCCCGCCTCTGTTATTGCCGACCTGATCGCTGCGGGCCAAGACATGTTGCACCATCCCATCGAGTTGATGCCCCATGCGTTAGACGCGGTTGAGGCCCTCGCTCAAACCCACAAAATCGTTCTGATCACCAAGGGCGATCTGCTTGATCAAGAGCGCAAGCTGGCGCAATCCGGCCTTGGCGAATTGTTTCACGGGATAGAGATCGTCTCGGACAAAAAGCCGCCCGTCTACGCCGATATTTTCGCCCGCCATGGGACGGGGCCAGAGGCGGCAATGATGGTTGGCAATTCGATGAAATCCGATGTGATCCCCCCGATCGAGGCTGGCGGCTGGGGCGTTTACATCCCGCATGGGCTTACTTGGGAGCTCGAACATGCCGCAGCGCCCCAAGACCATCCCCGCTTTCACGAGCTCGAAGACCTTGGGAAACTTGCGGCCTTGATCGAGGCGATCGAGAAAAAATAGCGCTGCTCACAGCACCTAAATCGCACATATAGGCGGCCTGCCCATAGCGCCCACTAGATATGGCGTTGCAGATCGGCAATCCCCTGAATCCCCTTGAATTTTAGAGGTTTTCTGAAACCAAGACCCGTGCTAGCGTTAGGGCAATTAATGAGCTGGGCGCTAATGATCCGGCCGTTTGAGGCAGAAAAAAGGCGAGCGACGTGATTACACGCGTGAAGCAGTACGTCCGTTTAGGGCTACTCTATATTTGTACAATTTTGCTTGGGCTTGCGATTGCTGGCCCCGGTTTTGCGGCCCCATATGCGGCCGTTGTTATTGATGCGCGTTCGGGCGAGGTTTTGCATGCGCGCAACGCCGACAGCCGATTGCATCCCGCCTCCCTTACCAAAATGATGACCCTTTACGTTGTCTTTGAGGCGATTGAGCATGGTGAGCTTTCGCTCGATGACAATATCAAAATCACCTCTCGTGCCGCCAATGAGCCGCCCTCAAAGCTTGGCCTGCGCGCCGGGCAAACGATCAAACTGCGCTATCTTGTGCGCGCTGCTGCGGTCAAATCCGCCAATGATGCCGCAACGGCGCTTGGCATCGCGGTTGAGGGATCCGAAGCCGCCTTTGCCCGCCGGATGAACCGGACCGCCAAAGCGCTCGGCATGACCCGCACAACGTTCAAAAACGCCCACGGTCTCACCGAAGAGGGCCATCTTTCCACCGCCCGCGATATGACCACCCTTGGCCGCCATTTGTTTTTCGATTTCCCTGAATATTATAACCTCTTCTCGCGCCGCTCGACCGATGCGGGCATTCGCGAAGTTCCCAATACCAATAGCCGTTTTCTCGCCGCCTATAAGGGCGCAGACGGGATCAAAACCGGCTATACACGTGCCGCTGGCTTCAATCTTGTGGCCTCAGCTGAGCGCGGAAATGAGCGCATTATCGCAACCGTTTTTGGCGGCCGTTCAACAGCGGCACGTAATCAACGCGTTGCCGAATTGCTCGATATGGGCTTCTCTCGTGCGCCTTCGCGCGTTGCTGTTTTGAAGCCGCGCAAGCCTGCCTACCAAGGGAGCGGCTCAGCTACGGCGGTTGCCACAGCGGGTGACACTGGCAACGAGGGCAGTGCGCCAACGGCTGGCCAAATGCTTTCTGGGATGATGCCTGCGGGCAAGATTGTGCGCGTTGCGGTAAAGATTTCGCATTCGCCGCGCCCCCTGCCCCGCCCGCTTCGCAATGCACCACTTGATGCAGAAAGTGAAACAACATTGCTGGCCATGCAGGCGGATATTTTGAAAGCCGTCAAACAGGCGCAAACGGCCCCGGTTCAAGTGGCGCAGGCGCCGAAACCGGCCGAAAAACCAGCGCTGGATGCCGCGCAAATTCTGGCTCAAACTGCCGTTGCAGCGGCCGCCGCCGCGACGACACCCGAGCCTGAAATGCGCGTCGCGAGCATCTCGCCAAGGCCGCGCCCTGAAACGCTTCACTTGGCGTCAATCGCGCCCAGCACAGTCGAAACACAGCCCAAGATGCGCCTCTCAGAACCCGAGATCGTTACCCGCATGTCGACCTCAGGCGGGCGGCATTGGGGGATCAATGTGGGCACCTATGGATCGCGCTATCAGGCCGAACGTATCTTGCTAAAAACCGCTCTGAAAGAGATGGGGACATTGGATAATGCTCTGCGCAAAGTGGTGAAAAGCAAGCGCGGGTTTGCTGCGAATTTCGTTGGGATGAACGAGGGCACAGCAGCGCTTGCCTGTCGTCGCTTGCAAGCGCGCAATCTGGAATGCTCGACGTTCGGGCCTTCCTGATCGCGCTTTAGTTTATTGATATAAAAGACTTATCGCGCCTTTAGCTCAAAGGCTGCGGCCATTAAGGCGCGGGTATATTCGGTTTGCGGCGCGTCGAAAATCTGTGCGGCAGGGCCGGCTTCAACGATATCGCCGCGCTTCATTACCATGACCTTATGGCTCATCGCGCGCACCACGCTCAGATCGTGACTGATAAACAAATAGGCGAGCCCGTATTTCTTTTGCAATTCGCGCAACAGATCAACGATTTGCACCTGAACGGTCATATCCAGCGCCGAGGTCGGCTCGTCCAGAACCACCAATTTGGGGCGCAGGATCATCGCGCGGGCGATGGCAATCCGCTGGCGTTGACCGCCGGAAAATTCATGCGGGTAACGCGCCATTGTTGCCGGATCAAGCCCGACCTCAAGCATGATCTCTGAGACCAATTCTCGCTTTTTTTTCAGCTTGTTATAGCCATGCACGCCAAGCCCTTCGGCGATGATTTGCTCGATGGTCATGCGCGGCGAGAGGCTTCCGTACGGGTCTTGAAACACGATCTGCATATCGCGGCGCAGGGCGCGCAGACGCTTGGCATGCCAAGTTTTGATATCCTCCCCAAGAAAGACCACGGGGCCTTCGGAATGGATCAGCCGCATAACGGCCAAAGCCAGCGTCGTTTTGCCCGATCCGCTTTCGCCAACGATGCCGATTGTCTCATGGCTGCGCACAGAAAAGCTGGCGGCGTTCACGGCTTTTACATGGCCAACTGTGCGGCGAAACAGGCCCGATTGGATCGGAAACCAAACGCGCAAGTCATTGGTTTCGCATATGATTTCGGCATCCTCAGGGACGGGAAGCGGCACGCCTTTGGTTTCGGCATTCAGTAGCGATTGGGTATAGGGATGCTGCGGGTTATCAAAGATTTCACCCGTTGGGCCGGTCTCGACAATCTCGCCGCCTTGCATCACGCAAACACGGTCCGCGATGCGGCGCACGATGCCAAGATCATGGGTGATGAAAAGCATCGACATGCCTTCATCGCGCTTTAAATCTGCAAGTAAATCAAGGATTTGCGCTTGGATCGTTACATCAAGCGCGGTTGTTGGCTCATCCGCGATCAGCAGTTCGGGGCCGTTGGCAAGGGCCATGGCGATCATCACACGCTGGCGTTGGCCGCCAGAAAGCTGATGCGGATAGGCGCCGAGGCGGCTTTCTGGATCGTGAATCCCGACTTTGACCAGCAGCTCAAGAATGCGATTTCGGGCCGCATCGCCGCGCAATCCCTGATGCAGCGAGAGGCTTTCTGCGAGCTGTTTTTCTATTGTATGCAATGGGTTAAGCGATGTCATCGGCTCTTGGAAGATGAAGCTGATGTCATTGCCGCGCACTTTGCGCAGGGCCTTTTCATCGGCGCCGACCATCTGAGTGCCGTCATAGGTGATCGAGCCTGTGATACGCGCGGAATCGGGCAGCAGGGCCACGGTGCTTAGCGCCGTTACCGATTTTCCCGAGCCACTTTCGCCAACAATGGCCACAGTTTCCCCGCGCGAAACGGTGAAGCTGACGCCGCGCACAGCGAGGGCCTCCTTGCCATCTTGGCGAAAGGAGACTTGCAAATCTTGCACGTCCAAAACGGGCATTTCTTTAAACTCTTTCAAGTTCTCAGACCCCCTTTTTGCAATTCTTTAAAGACGCTCATTGGAAGGTTTTCCTTGGATCGAACGCATCGCGAACGCCCTCAAAAATGAACACGAGCAGCGAGAGCATGATCGCGTAGGTCAGGAAGGCGGTGAAGGCGAGCCAGGGCGCTTGGAGGTTTTGCTTGGCCTGCAAGGTCAGCTCTCCGAGGCTTGGATAGCTCGCGGGCAGGCCGTAGCCGAGGAAATCGAGCGAGGCGAGGGTTCCGATTGTTCCGGTGATGATGAAGGGCAGGATTGTGAGCGTCGCGACCATCGCATTGGGCAGCATGTGGCGGAACATGATGACCCAGTTTGACACCCCAAGCGCGCGAGCGGCGCGGACATATTCAAAGTTGCGCGCGCGCAGGAATTCGGCGCGCACCACCCCGACAAGCGCGGGCCAGCCGAACAGGATGGTGATAAACACAAGCAGCCAGAAGCCGCGCCCCAAAATCGCAAACAGGATGATGATCACATAGAGCGAGGGGGTTGAGCTCCAAATCTCAAGGATGCGTTGAAAGATAAGATCGACCCAGCCGCCGAAATAGCCCTGCACCGCGCCGGCCAAGACCCCAACAAGCGAGGTTGCGATGGTGACGATGAGGGTAAACATGATCGAGAGGCGAAAGCCGTAGATCACGCGAGAGAGCACATCCCGTTTGGTATCGTCCGTGCCGAGCCAATGCCCCTTTTGCGGCGGGCCGGGGGCGACGCCGGGGACGTTGGAGGAGGTGCGATAGTAGTAGCGGATCGGCGGCCAGATGGACCAGCCTTTGGCGATTTTCTCGCCCTCAATCACGCCGTCTTTGGCGTCTTCAATCAAGGCCTCGGGCGTATCAAAGCAGGCCTCCAACCCGCCCGTTGCGATCAGGCATTTCACTTCGGGGTCGCGGTAGACGGCCTCGGTTTTGAAATCGCCGCCGAAGGCTGTTTCGGGATAGAATTGGAAGACGGGCATATGGAGTTCGCCGCGATAGCTCACCAGGATCGGTTTGTCGTTGGCCAGAAACTCGGCAAAGAGCGACAGGCCAAAGAGCAGCCCAAAGATGATCAGCGACCAGTAGGCGCGGCCATTTGCGCGAAAATTGCGCCAGCGGCGTTGATTCAGGGGGCTTAGGCGCATCAGCTTGCCCTCTTCTCAAAATCAATCCGCGGATCGACGAAGACATACATCAAATCCGAGAGGATCCCGACGACAAGCCCAACGAGGCCGAAGAAAAACAACGTGCCGAAGATGATCGGGTAGTCGCGCGCAACGGCCGCTTGAAAGCCCATGCGGCCAAGCCCATCGAGCGAGAAGATCGTCTCGATGATCAGTGAGGCGCCGAAGAAGACCCCGAGGAAAAGCGACGGGAAGCCAGCGATCACAATCAGCATCGCGTTGCGAAAGATATGGCCATAAAGGACGCGGGATTCTGAGAGGCCTTTTGCCTTGGCGGTGATCACATATTGCTTGCGGATTTCGTCCAAGAAGCTGTTCTTGGTCAGCAAGGTGAGGGTCGCGAAACTGGCGATTGTAGTGGCCAAAACCGGCAGCGCGATGTGCCAGAGGTAATCGGTCGCTTTGCCAAACCAGCTGAAGGTTTCAAAGCCGTCCGATGTTAGGCCGCGCAGGGGGAAGACTTGCCAGTAAGAGCCGCCTGCAAAGAGCACAAGTAACAGAATTGCAAAGAGAAATCCGGGGATTGCGTAAGCCACGATGATCAAAGCGGAGGTCCAGGTATCAAAGCTTGAGCCGTCCTTGACCGCCTTGCGAATGCCCAGCGGGATCGAGATGATATAGGCGATCAGCGTCGACCAAAGGCCAAGCGTGATCGAGACGGGCATCTTTTCCAGCACCAGATCGATCACCGATTTATCCTGAAAATAGCTCTCGCCAAAATCAAGGCGCAGGTAGCGGCCCATCATGCGCAAAAAGCGTTCCAGCGCGGGGATCATTTCTTTAGTGCATTCGGGATTTTTGATGTCGCGCTTGCCGGTAAAACCCACTTCGCAATTGATCCGCGCAAAGCCCATATCGACCTCGAGCTTGGCGATATATTCCGGCGGAAGCCCGCGCGCGCCTTCATAGCGGCTCTCATTTGCCATCTGTTCGCTGGTCTCTGCGCCGCCCCCCGAGATGCCCTCAAAGACATCCCCTTCGCCCTCGATCTGGGCGATGATCTGCTCAATTGGGCCGCCGGGAACGAATTGCGTGAGCGCGAAATTCACGATCATAATGCCCAGAAGCGTCGGGATGATCAGCAAAAGCCTGCGAAGGATATAGGCGGCCATGATGCGCCCTAAAGCTTGCCAGCGGCGCGAAGGTCGGCTTCGCGCTCGGCGTTGATCCACCAGAACGACAGGATGCCGTTGTCAAAGGGGGGCAGGGTTTCGGGATGCTCAAAATAGCTGTAATAGGCGATGGTATCGACGTTTTTATACCATTGCGGAATGACAAATCGCTCGGCCCGCAGCACCCGATCCAACACGCGCACAGCCAAATGCAGATCGGGCTTGGTTTGGGTCGCGATCACGCCTTCAATCAAGCGATCCACAGCCGCGCTTTGCAGGGTTGCGGCGTTGAAAGTTGATTCCTTGGCCCCCTTGGAGCCGAAATAGGAGCGCAGTTCCTCACCCGGCTCAAACCCGCCCGGATACTGGGTTGTAATGATGTCAAAATCTTTGCCGCGTTCGCGATCGGTAAATTGGGCCGGATCGACCCGGCTTAGCTTGGCCTCGACGCCCAGCGCGCGCAGGTTTTCCACGAAGGGATTGATCACGCGATCAAATGTTGGGCTGTCTTCGAGAAACTCGACTTTGAGCGTCTCGCCCGCGGCGTTGCGGCGCATCCCATCTTTGCCAACGGGCCAGCCCGCCTCATCCAGCAACAGTGAGGCTGCGCGCAGGGCCTTGCGATCCAATTGGCGGGTCTCGGAAAAGCTTTGCGGGCTGACGGCCTCATCAGTGAGGATGGAGGCGGGCAGCAGGCCATCATCAACCAGCGGCTGAAGGATCGCGATTTCCTCGGCCGATGGCACCCCATGCGCGGCCATTTCGGAATTTTCCCAAAAGGAGGTTATCCGATCATAGAGCCCGTAAAACAGGCTCGCGTTGGACCATTCATAGTTGAACATCAGGCCAATCGCTTCGCGCACGCGGGGGTCTTGGAATTGCGAGCGCTCAAGATTGAAGACGAAGTTTTGCGAGGCCGGGATATTGCCTTTGGGCAGCTCGGCTTTGATCACTGTGCCATCAAGTACGGCCGGGAAATCATAGCCCGTGGCCCAGATGCGGCTCGTGTAATCGGGGCGCATATTATAGATGCCGGCCTTGAAGCCTTCAAAGGCGGCCTGGCGATCGGCGAAATACTCAACACGGATCGAATCATAGTTGTTGTGGCCGACGTTGAGCGGATGATCCGCGCCCCAATAATCCGCGCGCCGCTTGTAAACAACGCGGGTATTCACTTCGAAATTATCAAGCGCATAAGGGCCGGTTCCGATACCCGGATCCATGCGGCTTTCATCCAAGCGCGCCTCGTTGGCCTCGTACCAAGTCTTTGAAAATATAGGTAAACCGCCGACTTGTTGGATCACTTCGCGCCGCGCCGCCTCGGGTTTGAAAGTATATTTGATCGCCAAGGGCGAGAGCACCTCAACGCTTTCGACCTGCCCGCCAAGGATTTGGCGATAAGAGGGCAAGCCCTGCTCAAGGAAGAGCTCATAAGTGAAAAGAATATCTTCGGTCGTCAGCGGCGAGCCATCGGAGAATTTGATATCATCGCGCAGATGGAAGATCGCCCAATCGCGGCTTTGAGGATATTCGATCGAGGTGCACATCAGGCAATAGGCGCTGCCGATCTCATCCACGGTGCCCGCCAGAACGCTTTCAAACATCGAACTGCTCAGCGCGCCGGCGCGGCCTTTCACGGTATAGGCGTTCATCGAATCAAATGTGCCCGGCGCCCAGATAGAGACCTCGCCGCCCTTTGGCGCTTGCGGGTTTACATAGTTCAGATGGGCGAAACCGGCGGGGTATTTGAGATCACCGAAGGTCGAAATGCCATGGGTTTTGAGGATCGTCTCTTCGGCGAGTGCCGGGGCGGCAAGGGCCAGCAGCGCGATGATAGCGGCTGTGCGGCGCAGGAATTTGGGGGCGGGCATAGGCATTGCGATCCTCCGGGCAGTGATTTGGGCGGGTTGGCCGCCCGTTCTTATTTTGTGCGCCTTAGCATATTGATTTTGCGCATTTTCACGCGTTCGGCGCTTTGTTTACGGTAGTTTGGGCGGGGGCTAACAATCAAGTTGATTATCCGTGATCGGGCGGTGATTTGCCTTGTTCGCGGCGATCCGCGCCCGAATATGCAAAAACCGCCCTGAAAACTCAGAGCGGTTTTTAAATTCAGATCAGCATTTGCGAAAGCGAGGGGCGATTAGCCGCCAAGGCTTTGCAGATAGGCCACCAGATTGGCGCGATCTTGCGGCTTGTTGAGCCCTTTGAACGACATCTTTGTATCCGAGGCAAAGCCTTTGGGGCTTGTCAGGAAAACATCAAGCTGTTCGGGCGTCCATGCGCCGCCGACTTCTGTCAGCGAGCCAGAGTAGCCAAAGCCATCGATGGAGGCGATTTCGCGGCCAACAACGCCGTCAAGATGCGGGCCTGTGCCGGAGCCGCCATCAATTTTGTGACAACCGGAGCATTTCTTGAAGACCGAAGCGCCTTTGCCAGCATCGGCAACCGCCAAAAGATCGGCAAATGGAACGGCGTCTTCTTCGGGCTCATCGTGGCCTTCGGCTTCGCCGGTATCGATAACATAGGCTTGGGCGTGGTCGTCGCCATGGCCTGAGGAACCAACGTGATAAAGCGTTTCAGCGCCCCAATTGGCAAACAGGAAGAGCAAGAAGGTGCCACAGACACCGCCGAGGATTTTGGTAAAAGTCATTGTGTCGAACATGTCGCGATCCGTTCCGTGCATATTTCGTGGCTATCTATCCCCTTCCCCGCATCAGTTTCAAGGTATAAGACCCGCGACCAAACGCCCTTTTGGGTAAAAACTGCAAAACGGAGCGAAAACATGAGCAAACGCATCGCGTTTCAGGGCGCCCCCGGCGCATATTCGCAACAGGCCTGCCGCGAGGCGCGCCCCGATTACGAGCCCTTGCCATGCGCGACTTTTGAGGACGCGATCCAATCGGTGCGCCGCGGCGATGCTGAATTGGGCATGATCGCGGTCGAAAACTCGACTTATGGGCGGGTTGCCGATGTGCATCAATTGTTGCCCGAAAGCGGGCTGCATATCGTTGGCGAAGCGTTTGTGCGTGTTCATGTGAACCTTCTGGCGGTGCCGGGTGCGAAAATCGCGGATGTCAAACGCGTGCGCGCGATGTCTGTTCTGTTGGGGCAGGCCCGTGAATTTATCCGCGACAATGGTTTCGAAACGCTGAACTGGTCCGATAATTCGGCCGGCGCGCAAGAGGTTGCCAAGCTAGGCGATCCGGCCGAGGCGGCGATGGCCTCTGAGCTGGCGGGCGAGATTTACGGGCTGGATGTGATTGCCCGCCATGTTGAGGATCACGCGCGCAACACCACGCGCTTTATCATCATGGCCCGCGAGCCGGATTTGGCCCGCCGGGGCAGCGGCAAAATGATCACCTCGTTTGTGTTTCGCGTGCGCAACATTCCGGCCGCGCTTTACAAGGCCATGGGCGGCTTTGCCACAAACGGCATCAACATGACCAAGCTGGAAAGCTATATGGTGGATGGGGTTTTCACCGCGACGCAGTTTTACGCCGAGATCGAGGGCCACCCGGACGATGCCAATGTGCAGCGCGCGATGGAAGAGCTCGATTATTTCACTGACAAGGTTTCGCTTTTGGGCGTCTTCCCGGCCGATCCTGCGCGCAATAATTAAGGTCTACACGCGCGCTCAAACGCGCGTGTAACGATCGCCGATCTCAACCGCAAATTCCCCAACCCGGCGCGAAAAGCGCTTCTGGAGGTTGGATTTCGCAAATTTCATCGATTGCACAAGCAGGCGCGAAGAAAGCGTATTGGGCCGCACTTCAAGGCCAATAACAACCCGCGTGCGATTGCGCGACAGGGCCACAAGCTCAACCTCGAAATCCATGCCAAGCCCGCCGGACTGGCTTTGAATGCAATAGCCGGTGGGGGCGGAAACATCGCTGATCCGCGCCTTCAACTCGCGCGTTTTGCCGCGAAACGGGACGCGCGCATTCCAAGCGGTGCCCATGCCTTGGGCGTCGCCCGCTTCGACCCGCTCAAGCGCATAGCCGCGGCGCAGCGCCTGTTTTTCAAGCCCGTCAAAATCGGCAACCTGTTGATAGACAAACTCAATCGGAGCTTCGATGTCTTCTCTTGTCGAGAACTTCATGTGTTCTGCCTGCTCTGTTTGCGTTGCTCTTTTTCTATATCAATCAAGGCGATCCGCAAGCCAGTTTAATAAGAGAAATTGCGCGATCGCGCCTTCCCTAGGGGCATGCAAGCGCGGATGAGCGCCGGCAAAAACATCCGCCATTTCCTCGCGCGTGACCCAAAGCGCCTCTTCGATTTCCTTGGGGTCGATCTTGATCTCTTGGCTGGTCGCCTCGCCCTGGCAACCGATCATCAAGGATGAAGGATAGGGCCAAGGCTGGCTGGCCAAATAGCCCACCTGCCCAACCTTAACACCCGCTTCCTCATAAACCTCCCGGCGCACCGCCGCCTCGATCGTCTCGCCCGGCTCAACAAAGCCCGCAAGCAGCGAAAACATCCCCTCAGGCCAGCCGGGCGAGCGCCCCACAAGCACCGAATTCCCATGCGTAATCAACATGATAACAACAGGATCGGTGCGCGGAAAATGCGAGGTTTTGCACTTGGGGCAATCGCGCTGCCACCCGGCCATCGCCAGCGCGCTTTCCTCACCACATTTCGAACAATACCGGTGCGAGCGATGCCAGCTCTGGATCGAGCGCGCGGTTGCTGCCAATTCGGCATCGCGCGGCGAAAGACGGGCCATGCCTGCGCGCAATTCGGCAAAACGCGCCGCACCGCCCGCATCTGGATGAAGCTGCTCGGTGGGGTCAAAAAACGTATCAAGCTGCTCGGGCGTATCATCGGGCTCCCACGCAGAAATATCCTGCGCAAAAAGCCCATAGCCCTCATCCGAGAGCCCCAAAAAGAGCGGCGCTTCAATCGCCTTATCAAAAACGGGGTGCCCGAATTTCAGCCACTCAAGCCGCGCTTTTCCGCCATCAGCAAACAAAGGCTTACCGCGCCATACCGCCAAAACGCGCGCTTCTGCCTCGCCCGAAAGCTCCGCCTGCATGGCCGTATCGCCGCGCAAATGCGCCGCCCGATCCAAACCCGATCCGCCAAATGTCACTGTTTCTGCAAGCCGCATACGCCCGATCCCTATCCTTTTGCGCTACCAAATATCATCCCGCCCAAAGTGCCAACCCCTGTTGCAACGGCCCACCAACCAAAGCGCGCAAACACAGCGCCCCAAGATCAAACACATCCCATCAAACCCAAAGCGCCGCCAAGATCGCCCCCGCTCGCCCCAAACCAAGCGCCCAAACTTGCCGCCAAAACGCCCATGGTTTCACAGTTGTGCAAATATCCGCGCCGCAGGCTCCTGCCCTCGCCGCGCCCCAAACATCGCGAAATCAAGCCCCCGCCAAACCATTCCCCCCCTTGCTTTAACGCCCATCCTCGCCTACATGAGCCTTGAGAGGTTGGCGCGGGCGAGCGCCTCGCCAACCCGGCCAGGTCCGGAAGGAAGCAACCGTAACGAGCCCCGCTTGGGTCGTTGTCCAGCCTCTCACCAAATTCCGCGCGCCTGCTCTTGCAGAAATCGCGCCTTGCTGGCCCCGCCAGCCCATCGCGGCCATTTGCCAAGGAGGATGATCATGATTGTAGCTATGTCCCTCCGGGCAAATCTGGCCTAGCGCGAGGCCCGCGCCATACGCCCCTTTGCCCATGTCAATCGCGCCGCACAAACCTGCCTGCGCGCTGCCTTCTTTTGCATGAGTAATTCCCAATGAATCTTGAGACCCCTGAAAGCCATCCAAGCTTGCAAAGCCTTGGCTGGCGTGAAGACCTTGCCGAAGCCCTGACCCCGCAAGATGCCGCATTCGCGCCGATGCGCCTGTCGGAGGTCAAACGCAACCGGGTCATGGCGCTTGGGCCGAGCGGGCTGGTTGAGCTGGCCCTGCCCGGCGATATCCTAACGACCCGCCTTGCGGTGGGCGATTGGATCCTCGCCGATCTTGAAGTTGGCCGCATTGTGCGCAGCTTGCCGCGCCGCTCGCAAATCTCGCGCAAAGGCGTGCATCACCGCGCGCAATCCCAACTGATCGCCTCTAATATCGATACGCTCTTCATCGTCACCTCCTGCAACGATGATTTTAATCCCGCCCGGCTTGAGCGCTACGTCGCCCTCGCGCTTGAGGCCGAAGCGCATCCGGTGATCGCCATCACCAAGATCGACAAACCCGAGGGCGACACGGCCGAGAATTACCAAGCCCGCGCCGCCGCCATTTCAGACCGCGTCACCGCCATCGCGATCAACGCCAAGGATGAGGCCTCGGCGGGCGCGCTCACCCCGTTTTGCGGGCCGGGCCAAACGGTCGCGCTTGTTGGCTCATCGGGGGTTGGCAAATCCACGATTGCCAATGCGCTGACCGGCAAGCGGCTGGACACGGGCGAGGCGCGCGAAGACGATGCCAAGGGCCGCCACACGACCACATCGCGATCATTGCACCTTATGCATGCGGGCGGCTGGCTGATTGATACGCCGGGGATGCGCGAGCTTGCGCTGCACGATGTGGGCGCGGGGATTGACGCGGTTTTTGAAGATATTTCCGATCTCGCACTGACCTGTAAATTCAACGACTGTCTGCATCAAAGCGAGCCGGGTTGTGCGATCCGCAAAGCGATTGACGCGGGCGATCTTGATCCGGCGCGCTATGCCCGCTGGCAAAAGCTCAAAGCTGAGGATGCGTTTAATACCGAAACCCTTGCCGAGGGGCGCAGCCGTGGCAAAGCTTTTGCGCGCGAAATCAAGATGGCCAAACGGGCCAAAGGGGCGAAAAACCCCGGGCGCAAATCGCGCTAGAGCTGGCCCGCGCGCGCCAATCGCCTTGCCGCGCGCCGCCCTGCCGCTTAGGTTAATTTCTGTAATCGAATCCGGGGGCCCTATGGCTGATACTGATCCAAAAACACAGCCCATTAAGGACGCTGGCTACAAGGTTCTGGCGCGCAAATATCGCCCGGAAACCTTTGTGGATCTGGTTGGCCAAGATGCGATGGTGCGCACGCTGAAAAACGCCTTTGCCGCCGATCGGATTGCCCAAGCCTTCATCATGACCGGCATTCGCGGCACCGGCAAAACCACCACCGCGCGCATCATTGCCAAGGGGATGAATTGCGTCGGCCCGGATGGCACTGGCAAGCCCACGACCGAGCCATGCGGGCAGTGTGAACATTGCACCGCCATCATGGAGGGGCGCCACGTTGATGTGATGGAGATGGATGCGGCCTCGCGCACCGGCGTTGGCGACATTCGCGAAATCATCGATTCGGTGCATTATCGCGCCGCCTCGGCCCGCTATAAAATCTATATCATCGATGAGGTTCACATGCTCTCAACCAGTGCGTTTAACGCGCTGTTGAAAACGCTTGAAGAGCCGCCTGCGCATGTGAAATTCATCTTTGCGACAACCGAAATTCGCAAAGTCCCGGTGACGGTTCTGTCGCGCTGTCAGCGGTTTGATCTGCGCCGGATTGAGCCTGAGGTGATGCTTGAGCTGCTGCACAAGATCGCCAATGCCGAGGGCGGCGAGATCAATGAGGATGCGCTTGCGCTGATCACCCGCGCCGCCGAAGGATCGGCCCGCGATGCGACTTCCCTTTTGGATCAAGCCCTAAGCCACGGCGCGGGCGAGACCACCGCCCAACAAGTGCGCGCGATGCTTGGTCTTGCGGATCGCGGCCGGGTGCTTGATCTGTTTGATATGATCATGGCGGGCGATGCGGCGGGCGCGCTCAATGAGCTGTCGAGCCAAT
This sequence comes from Halocynthiibacter sp., assembly GCA_047631555.1. Classification (GTDB taxonomy): domain Bacteria; phylum Pseudomonadota; class Alphaproteobacteria; order Rhodobacterales; family Rhodobacteraceae; genus JBLHZY01. The sequence continues at coordinate 85,863 of JBLHZY010000005.1, forward strand.
ATGCCGATGGCGCCGATCCGATGGCCGTTTTGCGCGATCTCGCGGAAATCACCCATTGGGTCTCGGTGATCAAAATAACGCCAAAAGCGGCCGATGATCCCACCGTATCCCCCGATGAGCGCACCCGCGGGATGGAGATGGCCGGCAAGCTGCCGATGCGCGCAATGACGCGGATGTGGCAGATGCTTCTGAAAGCGCTTGAAGAGGTCGCGGCGGCACCCAATTCAATGATGGCGGCGGAAATGGCTGTGATCCGGCTGACCCATGTCGCCGATCTGCCGTCGCCCGAAGACTTGATGCGCAAGCTGCGCGACACACCTCGCCCCCCTCAAGGCGGCGGGCAATCCGCGCCCTCTGGCTCTGGTGGCGGCGCAACCGCACGCAGCGCACAGGCGACGCGCATGCAAGGCAGCAGCACGCAAGCCGTCTCTAACGGCGCAGGCCAAGCCACCGCTCAGCAGCTTGCCCCGCAAGATCACCTCGCGCGCTATGGCCGCTTTGAGGATGTGGTCGATCTGATCCGCGCGCACCGCGATGTTAAGCTGTTGATCGAGGTTGAAACGATGGTTCAGCTGGCAAATTACGCGCCCGGCCGGATCGAATTTGTTCCCACCGATAGCGCGCCTGCTGATCTGGCAGCGCGCCTCTCAAACAAGCTGCAAATCTGGACGGGGGCGCGATGGGGCGTCACGCTGGTCAATGAAGGCGGCGCGCAAACGATTGCGGCTGTGCGCGATGCGGATGAGCTGGCGCTCAAGGCCGAGGCCGAAGCGCATCCGCTGATGCAGGCCGTGCTGCACGCTTTTCCCAATGCCAAAATCTCCGAAATTCGCACCCGCAAAGCGCTTGCCGAACAGGCCGCAGCACAGGCTTTGCCCGAGGTCGATGAGGAATGGGATCCCTTTGAAGAAGAATAAGTCTGCGTGCTTGTGAGCCGCGCCAAGCGCGCGTATTTCAGCGCCAAATAGATACAGGAGAAAGACGATGCTAAAAGGTTTGGGCGGGCTTGGCGATATGGCCAAGATGATGAAAGCCGCAAAAGATATGCAGTCCAAAATGGAAGAGATGCAGGCCGATCTTGCGAACCTCACCGTTGTCGGCGAAAGCGGCGCAGGGCTGGTGAAGGCGACAGCCACCGCCAAGGGCGAGCTCACAGCGCTTGATATTGATCCCTCAATCTTCAATCCGGATGAGAAAGAAGTTGTTGAGGATCTGATTTTGGCGGCGATCAAAGATGCCCAAGCCAAAGCGGCAGAGAAATCCCAATCGGAAATGGCGAAAATGACAGAGGGCCTTGGCCTGCCTGCCGATTTCAAAATGCCGTTTTGATCTGACGTGAGCCAAGCCACACGCGAAATCGAAGCGCTCATCGAGATGATGGCAAAGCTGCCCGGCCTTGGGCCGCGCTCTGCGCGCCGGGCTGTGCTGCATATGATCAAGAAGCGCGGGCTGTTGATGCAGCCTCTGGCCGAAGCGTTGCAATCGGTAGCGGCAACGGCGCGCGAATGCGTCACTTGCGGCAATATCGGCACGAGCGATATCTGCGATATTTGCACCTCAGAAAAACGCGCCACAGGCGAGATATGTATCGTCGAGGATGTCGCGGATCTTTGGGCAATGGAGCGCGGCGGTTCGTTCAAAGGGCGCTACCATGTGCTTGGCGGGACGCTCTCTGCGCTTGATGCGATCGGCCCCGACGAACTGCGCATCCCCAAGCTGATCAAACGCATTGGCGACGAGCATATCCGCGAAGTGATCCTTGCGCTAAACGCGACCATCGACGGCCAGACCACCGCGCATTATATCGCGGATGAGATCGGCGAGCGTTGCTCTGTCACCAGCCTTGCGCAAGGCGTCCCGATTGGGGGCGAGCTGGATTATCTGGATGATGGCACGATTTCCGCCGCTCTCTCTGCGCGCAAACGGTTCTAAAATCTTGGGCTTCAGAGTTGTCTAAGTATCCTCGCCGAAGGCAAGAATTCTGATGGCGCGGCAGAAGAGTTTAGGGCCTTCGGCGAGGATATTTGCACAACTGTGAATGCTTATCAGCAGCGGCGGTTGGTGGGGCGCCGTTTACAATTTTAGACGAATTGTCCCGGCTTCAGGAGCAAGCATCAGCGGATTTGGTTGACGAGTTTGCGCCCGAGGCGGGGTTGGGCCTGGGGAGCTTTCGGGCATCGGCACGCTGAAAGTCTGGAATTGATCGGGCAGTGACTTGCATATGCGCCATTGGCCTCTAGGCTGCTAGGTTCAACAAGGAGAGCCTTTTATGACAAGTCTTTCGATGCGTGTTGTTAATCTGGTATTGCGGTTGGGTGGAAAGCCGATGGCGAATGCGGCGGCCTATATGGGCGAAAGATTGCAGCGTGATCCGCCGCAACCGGCTGATATTCCGCAGGCGTTGTACAAGAATTTTGATTTCTCTGAATCTGAGATTGGCGGGCACCGTTTGTTTACGGTCACGCCGCACGAGGGCGCGTCGGGGATTGAGGTTTTGTATTTGCACGGGGGGATTTATGTAAATCCTTTGCGCAAGGAGCATTGGAAGCTGATCGCGGCCATTTCTAAGGCCACGGGTGCGCGCATCACTGTGCCGATTTATCCGCTGGCGCCCGAGCATGGCCATGCCCCGGCGCATGTTTTTGTGAAGGCGGTTTATGCGCGTTTGCTTGAAGATTATGCGCCTGAAAATATCGTTTTTGCAGGCGATTCTGCGGGGGGTGGTTTGGCGCTTGCTTTGGCCATGGCTTACCGCGATCAGGGCGCGCCGTTGCCTGCACGATTGGTGTTGTTTGCGCCATGGTTGGACATCACCTCAAGCAATCCAGATGCGATTGCGATGGAGCCGAATGATCCGATGATCGCGCTTGAAGTCGTGCAAAGGTATGGGGAGATTTGGGCGGATGGATCAGATCTGCGCGCGCCGCATCTGTCGCCAATGTTTGGCTCACTTGAGGGCTTGCCGCCGATTGAAATCCATCAGGGGACGAATGATGTTTGCCTGCCGGACGCGCGGCTTTTTGCCGGCAAACAAGGCGCGAAGATCACGCTTTATGAATACCCCGGTGCGCCGCATGTTTTTGTCGCAGCGCCGTTTACCCGCGAAGCCAAACTTGCGATGAAGCGCATGGCCGCAGGGATCAGCGCCGGGCGCGCGCCCGCTTAAGACGAAAAACCCCGGCCGCAGAGGATCTGGGCCGGGGTTTTCTTAGGGTGTTAAAGAGCGCTTATGCGTCGTCTTTGTCTTGGTCTTTATCTTCATCTTCGTCTTTGGCAGCCGGGGTTTTGAACAGGCTATCCGCGGTCAGGCCTTTGCCCAGCACTTCTTCCTCTTCTTCAACGTTGCCACCAAGGCTGAAGGTCTCAAGGCCGGAGATCGCTGTTGGGATGCGTGGCTCTGCTTCCATGCCAAGGCTTTGCTCGGTCGAGAGCAATTTGCGGCGCTCATCGTCTGTCATGCCTGCGCCGTCGGCGGCCTTTTTGGCAGCGGCTTTTTGCACAACGGCATCAAGCTCGGTTTGTTTACACAGGCCAAGCGCGACCGGATCAATCGGCTGAATGTTGTTGATGTTCCAGTGGGTGCGTTCGCGCAGGGCTTGGATGGTTGGCTTGGTTGTGCCGACCAGTTTGGAGATTTGGCCATCTGTCAGCTCTGGGTGAAACTTCACCAGCCACAGGATCGAAGCGGGGCGATCTTGGCGCTTAGAAAGCGGGGTATAGCGCGGGCCGCGACGCTTTTCTTCGCCGACGGCGGCGGCGTTGAATTTGAGATCGAGCTTCACTTTGGGATCGGCTTCGGCTTTGCTGATCTCATCTTGGGTCAGCTGATTATTGGCAATCGGGTCAAAGCCCTTAACGCCTGTGGCCACATCGCCATCGGCAATGCCCTGCACTTCAAGCTCGTGCAATTCGCAGAAATCCGCGATCTGTTTGAAGCTTAGCGTTGTGTTGTCCACCAGCCATACTGCGGTGGCTTTCGCCATAATCGGTTTGCCCATTGCACTACTCCTTAAGCATGTCTTTAAGCCACATCTTCCCCGGTGCCCGGCTAGGGCTTCCCCCGGAGGGGCGGGTTCGCATTGTGGGGGAACTTGAGCGCTATATAGTGACACAAACCGCAAGAGGGAAGAGAAAATGCTAAAACGACTGGCCCTGCTGGCTGCAATGATGATGGGCGCGGGCCCGGCGATGAGCGATGGCGAGCCTGCGGGGGCGTTTGATTACTATGTTTTGGCGCTGTCTTGGTCGCCAACCTGGTGCGCTTTGGAGGGGGATCAGCGCGGATCGCCGCAATGTGATCGCCCGTTTGGCTGGGTTTTGCATGGGCTTTGGCCCCAGAACGAGCGCGGCTGGCCGTCTTATTGCCGCACGGGCGCGCGCGATCCTGCCCGATCCGAAACAGCCGCCATGGGCGATATTATGGGCACGCCGGGCGCGGCTTGGTATCAGTGGAAAAAGCATGGGCGCTGCGCGGGGCTTTCGGCGGAGGATTATTTTGAGGCGGCGCGCAAAGCCTATGATGCGGTCGTGAAGCCGCCGGTTTTTCGCAAGCTTGATGCGCCTGTGACCCTGCCTGCAAGCGTGATTGAAGACGCGTTCCTCAAGGCCAACCCTGCGCTAAAGCCGGACATGATCACCATCACCTGCAAATCGCGCCGCATCCAAGAAGCGCGCATCTGTTTGACCCGCGATTTTGAGCCGCGGGTCTGTGGGCAAGATACGGTGCGCGATTGCGCGATGACGGATGCATTGCTCGATCCGATTGAGGATTAGCGGGCGCAAAAGCAGCCCCTTTTGCCGCTGTGATCCTTGGGCCTTGGCAATGGGGGCGACTTTCGCCTGTTTTAGGGTCGCTATTCTTCGATTTCCCGCTAGAATCGCCCCAGTGCGCGTTTCCGGCTGAGCATTTTTAACAAATTATTTTTGCGCTTTACGTTTAAAATTAAAGGATTTCGACCCATGCATTTTTTTCCAACCAAAGCGTTGCTGCAAAGCGCAGCGGCGCTCGCGGCCCTTGGCACACTTGCGGGATGCGCCACGCCGCTTCCACCGACGATCACCTCGACTGAATTTGCCGCAGAAAAAATCGATATGGTGACCCAGTCGGCCAAGCCTGCAACCCTATCGATCAATATGCCCGGTCCAACCGCAGGCACGGTAAATTACCAAGGCCGCATTGCCGCAGCCGACGGCGCGAATACCGGCGTTTCGGGCGCGCTCTCGATGGATATAGATTTCGCCACATCGGGAATGACAGGGACGATCAGCGAAGTGAACTACGTTGAAAATGGTCTCCCGGATCAAACACTTGGCGGTACTGTTTCGCTCAAAGGATCGGTTTCCGGCTCTGCGCTTTCCGGCTCGGGGAGCGGGACTTTGACTGGGGTGAAAAGCGGCTTTAAGGGGCGCTCTGAGGTAAATTTGAGCCTCTCCGGGCAGTTTCGAGATGATAGAAGCGTTGCGGATTTGATCACCGGAACGGCCAATGGATCGGGGCGCGGGGATTTCGATTTTGATATCGACGGCGGCAGCTTTTATGCCAACAGACTCGTTGTAGTCCGCTAAAATCTAGTCGCCAAACTGGCGCTCATACGACCCTAAATTGCCGATGTGCTGAAAGCTTTCACCAAGCGCGAGCCCATCGGCAATTTGCGTCTTAGGCGCAGGTATATCGCCCTATTTCTCTAAAATTTGCACCAAGAAGTTCTCGGCGATTTACGAATTCTTTCTCGCTTGTCTTTAGCCACTGGCCCCGGGGCCTCGCTAATTGCAGACAAGGAATTCGACATGCAAATCTTTCGCTCGTTGGTGCTTTTTTCGGGCCTTTTGGGCCTTGCCGCCTGCTCTACCCCAAGCGCCCCAAGCCTTTCCCTTTCGCAATTTCAAACCGCAAAGTCGGATATGCAGCGCGCACCGACCGTTGAAGCGACGGCCCTCAACGACATGCCAAGCTCAGGCTCGGTTCAGTATATCGGCAAGCTCGCCTCTTCGGCCAACGTCAACAATGGGATGATGGGCGATCTGACGATGAATGTGAATTTCGGCTCGTCTAACGTCAGCGGGAATGTCAAAAACCTGAACTACATCTCGGAAGGGACGCCGTCGCAGACATTTGGCGGCACGCTTTCGCTTAACGGGCAGGTGAATGGGCGCTTTGTAAATGCCAATGCTTCGGGCGAAATTTCAGCCGTCGCCAGCGGGCTCACCGGGCATTCGAATATCAATCTCGCGCTTGTTGGCCGCTTTCGCAACGACAACAGTACAGCCGATTTGATCTCCGGCACCATGACGGGCACGGGGCGCGGAGATTTTGATTTCGACATCACCCAAGGAACGTTTTTCGCCGCCGCCGATTAAGCCGCACCAGCCACGTTGAGAACGATTTTTCCGATGTGTTTGCTGCTTTCCATCAAGGCATGGGCACCAGCGGCATCGGCCATCGGGAATTCGCTATCCATCACAGGCGCAATGCGGCCAGCATCCAACAGCGGCCAAACGTTTTGGGCCAATTCGGCGGCGATCAACGCCTTTGCGCCATCGCTTTGCGGGCGCAGGGTGCTGCCTGAAATGGTCAGCCTGCGCACCATGAGTTGGGCAAAATTCAGCTCGACTTTAGGGCCTTGCAGGAAGGCGATCTGCTGAAGCCGGCCATCATCGGCCAAAGCGCGCACGTTGCGCGGCAGATAGCTGCCGCCAACCATATCGAGGATCAAATCCGCGCCGCCCTCGCCTTTGAGGACTTCGGTGAAATCCTCTTCGCGGTAATTGATCGCCCGCTCCGCCCCAAGCGCGAGACATTTTTCGCATTTCTCAGCCGATCCGGCCGTGGTGAACACGCGCGCGCCCATGGCATTGGCCAATTGGATCGCCGTTGTGCCAATCCCAGACGAGCCGCCGTGCACGAGGAATATCTGCCCGGCTTTCAGCCCGCCGCGCATCACCACATTGGAATAAACGGTAAAGAATGTCTCGGGCAGGCAAGCCGCTTCTTTGAGGCCCATCCCTTTTGGCAAGCGCAGCGCATGATCGGCCTGCGTGACCACATATTGCGCATAGCCGCCGCCGGGCAAAAGCGCGCAAACCGCATCCCCCACAGCCCATTGCGACACGCCTTCACCGATTGCGGCGACATGGCCTGAGGCCTCAAGCCCGGGCAGATCGGAGGCGCCGGGGGGCGGCGCATAATTGCCCGCACGCTGCAATGCATCGGGGCGATTGACGCCTGCATAGGCCACTTTGATCAAGATCTGCCCAGCCCCGGGGCGCGGCACTGAGCGGGTCGCTTCAACCAGAACTTCGGGGCCGCCGGGCGTTGTAATTTCAACGGCGCGCATTGTATTGGGGATCATTGGGGCCTCGTTTATTGAATGAAAATGCGCGGTTGCGCTTTAGTAGCCGCGCCCGGGCAGATCATCGCGATCCACGCCGGCGGGGGCTTTTATCTGCGAGAGCAGCGCATTGGGCAGGGCAAAGAGCCCGCTCAAAAGCTTATTGTCGCGCATCTTTGCTTTGGTTTTCTCAAACTGCATCACATTGCCAATGCGCCGATCGAGGAATTCCCAAGTGGCGGCATCCCCCTCAGACTGATCGCCGAGCCAGAACAGCACGGTCGAGCCAAAAACGCCCGAAAGAATCGCCCGTTTGGAATACCAATTGGAATCGCGCGAGGTATCGCCAAGCGCATTCCAGATCGCATCCGCCGTTTCCCACAAAAGCCGCGCGCCCTCTGGCGCCTGATGGGGCAGCGCATAAAACGCCATGCCGCGGCGCACGATTTCCTTATCGACCGCCTCGATCCGCATCCGAACAAGCGCTGTGACCTTCTCAGAGTAGCGCAGCCCCTCAAGCTTGGCCGGATCAATCGCCAGATCGCCGCGCTTGTGATAGGCCGCAGCCAGATCAGCAGCGCCGCGCGGGGCCACGGCCGCAGCCAGATCGGGCGAGATCCCCGCATCCGTCACAGCCGCCTCAAAGGTCTCGGGCGACCAGCCATCGAACGCCACATGTGGGATCGCCGCATCAAGCAGCGCCTCGCGGGTCGGATCGCTTGGAATAAATGGCATCGGATAGCCTCCGTTTCATTGCATATCGCCATAGTAGACAACTGCGCGCCGCTTTGCTATACGGCCACTTCCTGCAATTTTGCAAATCTAACTTAGAGAGGTGGTGACAACCACATGCAGGTAAGTGTTCGTGATAACAACGTCGATCAGGCGCTCCGTGCCCTGAAGAAAAAGCTGCAGCGCGAAGGCGTTTTCCGCGAAATGAAGCTCAAGCAACATTTCGAGAAACCGTCCGAGAAAAAAGCGCGCGAGAAGGCCGAAGCGATTCGCCGGGCTCGCAAGCTGGCTCGTAAAAAAGCGCAACGCGAAGGTATGATGTAAGTCTACCCGACGTGCGAACGGTGGCTTCGGCTGCCATAGATAGCCCCCGGCATTGCCCGGGGGTTTGTCGTTTTTAGGGGGGGCTTAAGGCTTGCCGCGCTCTTCTTCCTCGAAAATATCGCTGACCCAGGGCATGGTTTTCCACTCGGGCGTTGGCGCGGTATGGCCCTCGCGCGGCGCGTGTTCGGAAGGGCTGGTCAGCGCCATTTGCGGAATATAGCGCGGGCAATTGGGGAAGATATGGTCCGCCGTTACGCTGATATGGCGCGGGTCGCCCGCGATGATCTCGGCCTGCCCATTGATCCGCATCCGCGCGGCAAGCCCATCGAAATTCCCGTCAAAGCGGATGAAGAGCAGCCCAACGCGCGGGTTCAGCGCGATATTGCCCAGCGAGCGATACATCCGATTGCCATCGTAATCGGGCCACTCAAGGGTATTTGCGCCCGTAACCCGTACAAAGCCCGGCATGCCGCCTTTGAAGCTGCAATCGGTGCTCGTTTCGCTCGCGGTCGAGAGAAAAAAGAACGGGGCAGCTTGGATCATCGCGATATCGGCCTCGCTAAAGCTGCGATGCATTCGGTGCTCTTCAAGCCGGTCCGCAACGGCGCGCCCCTGTGTGGCATCTTGCTGGGCGCGCATGCCCTCGTGGTAAAAACCGCTCATACCGGCAGCGCCGTTGTTTTGAAAACGGTGCGCAGGGCGAAGGAGCTTTGCATGGTTTGAACACCGGGCAAGCGGGCAAGTAGGCGGTGAATGCGGGCGAAATGCTCTGTATCGGAGGCGACGACCTTGATCAGGTAATCCGCCTTGCCGGCCATCAGATGGCATTCCAGCACATCCTCAATGCGGGCAACTTCGCGCTCGAATGTCTCGAGCACTTCATCCGCTTGGCCTGTCAGGGTTATCTCGACAAAGGCGGTTGAGGGCCGCTCGACCTTATGCGGATCAAGCATGGCGACATAGGCGCGGATGATTTTCTCGCTCTCAAGGCGCTGAACCCGGCGATGGCAGGCGCTGGCGGAAAGGGATACGCGCTCGGCCAGATCAGCATTAGAAATACGGCCATCTTTTTGCAAAACGGTCAAAATCCGGCGATCTGTTGCGTCTAGCTCGCTCATTTCGGGCACTCCTTCGAAAGGCTTGCCCTATCCAACAAGGTTTTGCCGCGCTTTGGAAGCCCGCAACGAAAAAGGCCCGCCGGGTTAGGGCGGGCCTGAGCACTCGTGAATGGGGGAAGCTTACTTTTTCTTGAGAAGCGCGTCGCGGATTTCGGCGAGCAGCTCTTCTTGCGTTGGGCCTGCTGGAGCAGCTGGCGCTTCGACTTCTTCTTTCTTCGCAGCGTCTTTCACTTTGTTCACTTGCTTGACCAGCATGAACACAACAAAAGCGATGATCAGGAAGTTGATGATCGCCATGATGAACGAGCCATAAGCAAATACGGCAGCGCCGGATTCACGCGCGGCTTCCAACGTGGCGCCAGCAGCAACTTCGCCGCTCAAAACTGCAAATTTGTTGGTAAAGTCGATCCCGCCCATGAAAAGGCCGATGATCGGATTGATGAGATCGGAAACAAGCGACGCAACGATTGCTGTGAACGCGGCCCCGATGATGATCCCAACAGCCATGTCCATGACATTGCCCTTGGCGATGAAGTCTTTGAATTCTTTTAGCATTTTAAGTCCTCGTGTGCGTTTGGATTTTGATACATCCATGTCGTTTCGTGCACGGATGCACATAGGTTAACAAACTGTGTGCAACCCATTGATGTTTTTATTAGCACCGAATGGCCTATGTAAAAGGGGAATTCCTGAGCGTTCCCGTCACTTTTAAAAGGACTAAGTACGATGACCCTAAGTCACCCGATTACCGCCCGCTGGCCCGCCAAAACCCCTGAACTGCTTCAGCTTTATTCCTTTCCGACGCCCAATGGGGTGAAGGTTTCAATTGCGCTTGAAGAAATGGGCATTCCTTATGAAGCGCATTTGGTCAAGCTGACGGATGCGGACGTAAAGAGCCCCGAATTTTTGGCCCTAAACCCCAACAACAAAATCCCCGCGATCATTGATCCCAATGGGGCAAATGGGGAGCAGGTTGAGCTGTTTGAAAGCGGTGCGATCTTGATTTATCTGGCGGAAAAGTCGGGCAAGTTGCTTCCCGCTTCCGGCCAGGCGCGCGCGACCGTGCTGCAATGGCTGATGTTTCAAATGGGCGGGCTTGGGCCGATGCTTGGTCAGCTTGGCTTCTTTTACAAATTCGCCGGCGCGAAGATGGAAGACCCAACTGCGCGCGATCGATATATTGGCGAGGCCAAGCGGCTTTTGGCCGTGTTAGAGGCCCGTTTGGAGGGGCGCGATTGGATTGCAGACGAGTATTCGATTGCTGATATCGCGATTGCGCCTTGGATCAACTCGCTTGAGTTTTACGGCGCGAAGGATGTTGTTGGATACGGCGATCTCAAGAATGTGCCCGCTTATGTCGAGCGCTTCTTTGCCCGTCCAGCGGCGGCGCGCGGCCGTGCAATCCCGCCTGTTGGCTGATCTTTTCTAGCTGATTTGAGGGGGCCGCGCCTGAAACATGGCGCGGCCCTTTTGCGTTTGGCCGCGCAATGCGCCGCCGCTTTCGTTAGCCGCGCAATGCGCCGCCGCTTTAGTTAGCCGCGCAGAGCGCCGCCGGTGGCCTTTGTAACCTTCTCGACGATCTTGGCGCTGACCGCTTCGATATCGGCTTCTTTGAGGTTCTTCTCGGTGGGCTGAAGGCGCACCGAAATCGCGATGGATTTCTTGCCCTCGCCAAGCGATCCACCGATGAATTCATCAAACACATAGACGGTTTCAATAAGCGCTTTGTCTGCGCCAGAGGCCGCATTGACCAGCGCCAGCGCATCGACATCCGCCTCAACAACAAAGGCAAAGTCGCGCTCGACCGCTTGCAGATCATTGAGCGCGAGCGCGCCGCGCGAGGCGGAGGCATTGCGCGGGAAGGGCGGCTCTTCGAGCCAAACGGTAAAGCCAACAGCGGGGCCTTTGACGCCCATGTCGCGCAGCACTTTGGGATGGATCTCGCCAAAGACGGCCATCGCCTTTTTCGGCCCCAAACAGATGCGGCCAGAGCGGCCCGGATGCCACCAATCGGCGGCTCCGCGTTGGATTTGAACCTTGGCGGGCGCGCCGATCGCGGCCAGCACCGCTTCGGCATCGGCCTTGGCATCAAACAGATCGACGCCACGGCGCGCGCCGTGAGGATCGCGCGGGCCTGTGTGGCCCACAAGGATACCCGCAGCCAGAAGATGCTGTTCGCCCGGCTCGCCGCCTTTGAACGCAGCGCCCACCTCAAACAGCGCCATATCGGCAAAGCCGCGCGCTTGGTTGCGGGCCGCTGCTTGGAGCAGGCCGGGCAGCAGATCGGGGCGCATATGGCTCATCTCCGAGGAGATCGGGTTTTCGAGTTTGGTGGCGTCTGTGCCGCCGTCAAAGAGCTTGGCAGAGGCCTCGTCGATGAAGGAATAGGTCACGCATTCATTGTAGCCAAGGGCGGCAATCATACGCCGGGCTGCGCCTTCGCGCCGCTGCATCGGGGTTAGGATTGGCTCGGGGACGCCGGGGGTTAGGCGCGCCATCGGCTTGCCTTGCAGCTGGGTCAATGAGGCGATGCGCGCGACCTCTTCCACCAGATCAGCAGAGCCCAAAACATCCGGGCGCCAGCTTGGCACATGGGCCATATCGCCTTTGATTTCAAAGCCAAGCGCGGTAAGCGAGGCGCGCTGAGTCTCGGCCGGAATTTCCATCCCGACGAGGCTTTGAACGCGGTCTGTATCAAGCTTATAGGCGCGCGAAACGTCCGGGGTTGCTCCGGCTGTCACGGGTTCTGATGCTTCGCCGCCGCACAGCTCAATGATCATCGCGGTCGCATCATCAAGCGCTTGGGCGTTATAGGCCGGATCGATGCCGCGCTCGTTGCGATAGCGCGCATCCGAGTTGATTTTCAGCGCGCGGCCCGCTTTGGCAATCGCGATATAGTCCCAGAAAGCCGCCTCAAGGAAAACATCCGTTGTGGCCTCGGTGCAGCCGCTTGCAAGGCCGCCCATGATGCCGCCGATACTTTCGACGCCATTGTCATCCGAGATCACGGTTGCGCCTGCGGGCAGGGTATAGGTTTTGTCGTCGAGCGCGAGCAGCTCTTCGCCGCCCTTGGCCAGATGCACCCGCAGATCGCCCGCGACTTTGCCCGCATCAAAGACGTGCAGGGGGCGGTTCATATCGTAGGTGAAGAAGTTGGTGATATCGACGAGGATCGAGATGGGGCGCAGCCCGATGGCCTTGAGGCGGGCTTGCAGCCATTCGGGGCTTGGGCCGTTTTTCACGCCTTTGATCAGGCGGCCCATGAAGACTTTGCAGCTCTCAGCGGCGCTTTCATCAATCACAACATTGATCGGGCTTTTGAAGCCGCCTTTGATCGCAGCTTCATTGCGCGCCTTGAGCGTTCCAAGACCGCGCGCGGCCAGATCGCGTGCAACGCCGCGCACGCCAAGCGCATCGGGGCGGTTTGGGGTAATCGCGATCTCGATCACCGGATCAACGCGGGCGGGATCATGGATCGCCAGATAATCGGCAAAGCTTTGGCCGATCTCGCCTGCGGGGAGTTCGATGATGCCGTTGTGCTCGTCCGACAGCTCGAGTTCTTTTTCCGAGGCCATCATCCCGAAGCTTTCCACGCCGCGAATTTTGCCCACGGAAATGGTGATATCGAGGCCGGGGATATAGGTCCCGGGTTTGGCCAGAACGACCGTAATGCCGGCCCGCGCATTGGGCGCGCCGCAAACGATCTGGGTCTCGCCCTCGCCGCTTTGAACCGAGCAAACCCGCAGCTTATCAGCATCCGGGTGTTGCTCGGCAGAGATCACTTTGGCGATGGTGAAATCGCGCAGCTTCTCGGCCGGATTTTCGACGCCTTCAACCTCAAGCCCAAGGTCGGTGAGCGCGTAGAGGATTTCATCCAAAGTCGCCTCAGTTTCGAGGTGTTCTTTGAGCCATGAGAGAGTGAATTTCATCCGAGAACCTTTGCGCTATTTGCAGGACCGCAGCTGATCGGGGCTTACCCGGGGCTGGATCGAAGGGTTGGTTGTGACATAGGCCAGCGGCGCGCCATCGCGCACAAGCACGGGCGGGGTGCTGGCGTATTTATTGAAGGCGGAGGCGGCAGAAACGGGCGAGCCGTAGAGGCTGCTTTCGTTCCAGATTGAGGCGACGCCGGTTTTGGTGCCATGCGGGCCGTAGCGATTGAAGAGCGAGTCTTGGTTGAGGCCATCGCTGACTTCGCCAAGGAAGGTGCGATCCGAGGCGATGAGCCAAGCATCCGCAAGCTGATCACAGAGGGTTTGGGCCTGTGCGCCTGCGCCGCTTGCCGCCAAAAGCCCAGCCAGAAGCGCGCGCGAAAGGGCGCGGCTTGGGGCGGAGGTATGGGGCGCGGATCGGTTCATCTTTTTTCCTGTGGCGGGGTTAGTAGCGGTCCGACAAATCTTCAAACAACTCAAAGTGCTCAAAGACGATGATCATCTCGGGGTCGAATATTCCGGCGGCCTCATAGGCGGCTTGTTGGCGGGCCTTCCATGCCTCAAGGCTTTCGTCCTCGCCCTCAGACAGGGCCATCTTAGCGGTGACATCACAAAAGCGGACCTGCTCAACCCGCTTGGTGCGGATGATCAGCTTTGGCTCGCCATCCCAATCAACAGCGATATCGCGCCGCCCGGCTTGGGGGAGGGCTTCCATATCGCCCTCGAACTCGACCAAAGGGGCAGAGGCTGCGCGCTTTTTGCCCGCGAGCACCAGCGCGATGCGATGATTGCAGGACTTTTTCGTTGGCCCAAACTGAAACGTCCCAGCACCGGGATGCGCTTCTTGGAGGTCTTCCATTTCATCGTTCATTTTGGCGCCCTATGGTTTAGGTCAAATTAACGGCTGAGGCCGCCGCGGATGGTCGGCACATCGAGCGGCGAGAAGCCGTAATGGCGCAGCCAGCGCAGATCGCTATCAAAGAAGGCGCGCAGATCAGGGATGCCGTATTTCAGCATCGCGAGGCGATCAATGCCGATGCCAAAGGCAAAGCCCTGCCATTCATCGGGATCAACGCCCGCCGCACGCAGCACATTGGGATGCACCATGCCCGAGCCAAGCACCTCGAGCCAATCATCGCCCTCGCCGACCTTCACAGTGCCGCCTTCCCAAGAGCATTGGATATCCACTTCGGCGGATGGCTCTGTGAACGGAAAGTGCGAGGCGCGAAAACGGGTTTTGACGGCGCGGCCAAAGAAGGCGGTGAAGAATTCCTCAAGCACCCATTTGAGATTGGCCATCGACAGATCGCGCCCGATGGCGAGGCCCTCGATCTGGTGAAACATTGGTGTGTGGGTTTGATCGTAATCGCAGCGATAGACCCGGCCCGGCGCGATCACGCGGATCGGGGCGCCCTGCTCTTGCATGGCGCGGATTTGCACGGGGCTTGTATGGGTGCGCAGCACATGCGGCGCGCGCTCATCGCCCTCGGCGCGGTGCATATAGAAGGTGTCATGCTCTTGGCGGGCGGGATGCTCTGGCGGGATGTTCAGCGCATCAAAGTTGAACCAATCGCTCTCGATCTGCGGGCCTTCGGCCACGGCAAAGCCCATATCAGCAAAGATCGCCGAGACTTCTTCGGTCACTTGGCTGACGGGGTGGATCGAGCCCGTGCGCGCCGGGCGCGAGGGCAGCGTGACGTCAAGCCATTCGCCGCGCAGGCGTTCATCAAGGGCGGCGTTTTCAAGGCCCGCTTTCTTGGCGGCGATCGCGGAATTGATCTCATCCTTGAGGGCATTGAGCTTGGGGCCGGCGATCTGGCGCTCATCTGGGCTCATCTTGCCAAGCTCGCGCATTTTTAGCGCGACCTCGCCTTTTTTGCCCACGGCTTGGAGGCGAATATCCTCAAGCGCGGCCTCATCAGTAGCGCCCGCAATGGCGCCAAGGTATTTATCGCGTAGATCGTTCATAGCGACCCCTCATAATGCATCCCCGTTCTGCTATCACACGAGGGCTTAAACGCAAGAAGCCGCAGACCCTTTGCAAGGTCCGCGGCTTCCAATTTGTACCCCAAATGGGCTTAAGCGAGCGCGGCCTGAGCCTTTTGAACGATCGCTGTAAACGCTTCTGGTTCATTCACGGCAAGATCAGCAAGAACCTTGCGATCCACTTCAACGCCAGCAAGCGCGAGGCCATTGATGAAGCGCGAGTATGTGAGCGCTTCGTCGTGGCTGCGAACGGCCGCGTTGATCCGTTGGATCCACAGCGCGCGGAAATTGCGCTTGCGGGCCTTACGGTCGCGTGTTGCGTATTGGTTGGCCTTATCGACAGCTTGGGTCGCTGTGCGGAAAGTCCGGCTGCGGGCGCCATAGTAACCTTTGGCGGCCTTCAAAACTTTTTTGTGACGGGCGTGGGTAACGGTCCCACCTTTGACGCGTGACATGTGCTGTTCTCCTTAGCGAGCGTATGGCATGTAGGACTTGACGATTTTCGCATCCTGTGGGGATAGCGCTGTCGTGCCTCGTGCATTGCGGATGAACTTCTTGTGGCGCTTGATCATGCCGTGGCGTTTGCCGGCCTGACCTGCCAGCACTTTGCCGGTCGCTGTCACTTTGAAGCGCTTTTTGGCGCTCGATTTGGTCTTCATCTTGGGCATTTCCGTCTCCTTCGTTCGAGAGGTTTATTGCGCGACTCGGCATGCCTCGTGAGCCGGTCCCGCACCTAGAAAGCGCGCGTATACGCAGGCTTTTGGGGCTTAGCAAGGAAAAATCGCGCGTGGCGGCGCGTTTGGCCTTGGTTTGTTGGGGATTGGGGATGCGATCAGGGTTTTGCGGCGAAAACCCTGATCGCATACTGGGCGTATGGCGTGCCCCGCATTTTATTAGCGCAGGGCGTGCCCCACATTTTTCTCAGCGCAGGGCATGCCCCACGACGCGCACAAAGACATCAGGTACTTCATTAAGCGTATAACCGCCCGGCTGTTGCGAAACCGCCAAAACGATCAAGCCCCCGCCGATCATAACCATGATCGCTGCCGCACGCGGCGAACGCCCCTCAGAGAAGGCCCCGATGATCGCTGGGATGGCAAGCAAACCAATGCCAATCCCGATAATCAGTAACACGTCATTCGTCATATTTTCGCACCCCTTAACATTACCCTTTGGGCAACTATTCAGGATCGGAGTTGAAAATCAACCTCTCCTCGCATGGTGCGACCCGCAAAATGTTGGTCGAACCCGGCTGATTAAACGGAATACCCGCCGTAACAACGATCTGATCTTTCTCGGTCGCAAAACCAGCAGTGCGCGCAGCCCTTGCTGCATTGACCACAGCCATTTTGAAGCGATCCACCTCAGAAGTGACAACGCAATGCATCCCCCAGCTAAGGCTGAGACGGCGGGCCGTTCCTTTACGCGAAGTCATCGCGATGATCGGAACATGCGGGCGTTCGCGCGCCGTCAGAAGCGCAGTTGTGCCGCTTTCGGAGAAACAAACAATGGCTTTGATATCGGTGGTTTCAGCAATCTCGCGGGCCGCCGATACGATGGCATCAGCCACGGTTTCTTTGCGGCCAGTGCGGCTTGCATCAATCACTTCGCGATAAGTCGGATCGCCCTCGACCTCGATTGCGACGTTGTTCATCGTCGTCACGGCTTCAATGGGATATTGCCCGGCCGCGCTTTCAGCCGAGAGCATAATCGCATCCGCGCCTTCATAGATGGCGGTCGCCACATCAGAGACTTCGGCGCGCGTTGGCATTGGGCTTTCGATCATGCTTTCGAGCATTTGGGTTGCCACGATAACGGGCTTTGCCGCCGCACGGCATTTGCGCACGAGGCGCTTTTGGATGGGCGGTACGTTTTGAACCGGAAGCTCAACGCCAAGATCGCCGCGCGCGACCATGATGCCATCGGAAACCGCGAGGATTTCTTCAAAGTTCGTCACGGCCGAGGGTTTTTCGATCTTGGACAGGATCGCAGCGCGGCCAGAGGCCAATTCGCGCGCTTCCAAAACATCCTCTGGGCGCTGCACAAAGGAGAGTGCCAGCCAATCAACCCCAAGCTGGCAAACGAATTCCAGATCGCGGCGATCCTTGGCCGACAGCGCCGCCAAAGGCAGCAACACATCGGGCACGTTCACGCCCTTGCGGTTGGATATTGCGCCGCCAAAAACCACGGTGCAATTGGCAAAATCTTTGCCGCAATCATCAACCTTGAGGCGGATTTTGCCA
This sequence comes from Halocynthiibacter sp., assembly GCA_047631555.1. Lineage (GTDB taxonomy): Bacteria > Pseudomonadota > Alphaproteobacteria > Rhodobacterales > Rhodobacteraceae > JBLHZY01. The sequence continues at coordinate 103,526 of JBLHZY010000005.1, forward strand.
TCGTTGACCAGCAGGCTTGCGCCCGGCTCAAGCGCTGCAAAAATTTCGGGGTGAGGCAGGTGAACACGGGTCGCATCGCCATCAGCCGGATCCAGATCGAGGCGGAATTTCGCGCCTTCGACCAAGTTTTCCTCTTTTTTGGCAAAGGTTCCGACCCGCAGCTTTGGCCCCTGAAGATCGGCCAGAATGGCAATCGGGCGGCCAAGGTCAGTTTCGACTTTGCGAATGATCGCATGGAGTTCACGAATTTGCTCGTGTTCGCCATGGCTCATATTCAGCCGAAACACATCCGCGCCGGCTTCGCTCAGCTCCCGGATGGTTTTATAGGTGTTGGATGCTGGCCCCAATGTCGCAACAATCTTTACGTGCCGCAGGCGTCTCATATGCCATGCTCCTTCATAGTGCTTCAAAATTTATCGGTGGGCCGTCCTCGTTATGGCCGAAATACCGCCCGCTGACAACTGGCGCTTTGCGCGCGCGCGCTCTATCACTGTCTGGCGCAATTGAGTGACTGTATTATGAACACAGATGCCCCTTTTACGATCATTGGAGAGACCCGGCCAAGCGCTTGGTTGATCACCTGCGATCATGCAACCAACCGTGTGCCGCCCTGCATTGGCGGGGGCTCGCTTGGCCTGACGGATGCGGATATGGCGCGCCACATCGCCTTTGATCCCGGAACGGCAGGCTTAACACGGGCATTGGCCGAGGCACTGGATGCGCCTGCGATCCTTTCGGATTTCTCGCGCCTTGTGATTGATCCCAACCGCGGTGAAGAAGACCCGACCCTTCTGATGCGCCTTTATGATGGCACGATTATTCCGGCCAACCGCCATGCAGATGCCGCCGAGAAAGAGCGCCGCTTGGAAGCGTTTTACCGCCCCTATCATCGCGCGCTTGAGGCCCTCGCCGCCCAGCGCACGGATCGTGCGATTTGCGCGCTGCATTCCTTTACCCCCCAGCTCAAAGGCCGCCCCAAACGCCCTTGGCAAGTCGGGATACTTTCGGCCTATGACAAGCGCCTGACCGATCCGTTTCTTCACGCCCTGCGCGAGGACCGAGCCCTTGCCGCCGAGGTTGAGGCGGAAACTGGCGAGCCGTGGTGCGTTGGCGATAACGAGCCCTATATCGGCCATTTGCCCGGCGACTCGATTGATCATCACGCGCTTCAGCATGGGCGGGCGAACATCCTGATCGAGCTGCGCCAAGATTTGATTGCAAACGCCGCCGACCAAGCCAAATGGGCCGCCCGCCTTGCCCCACATATGGAGGCCGTTTTGGCCTCTGCAGATTTGTAACCCTTGAATGGAGCTCAAAATGGATGACCAAACCCGCCTAGAGATCGAAGCTGCCGCCTTTCGCACCCTGCGCGATCATTTGATGAACAAGCGCCCGGATGTTCAGAATATTGATCTGATGAACATGGCCGGGTTTTGCCGCAACTGCCTCAGCCGCTGGTATCAAGAGGCCGCAAATGCGCGCGGCATTGAGATGAATAAAGCCGAGGCGCGCGAGATTTATTATGGCATGCCCTATGAGCAATGGCGCGCCGCCCAGCCCGAAGCCGACGCTGCCAAACAGGCCGATTTCGAGGTCGCTTTTGCGCAGAACGTCACGGATTCCTCAAACTGACCGGGGCAATGCCGCCTCAGTCCAGGCGTTACAAATCTATGCAAAATGCGAAGCGCGAAACAATCCGGCCATTGGCCACGCATTGGATACAATTTTAGCCATAATAGGCAGAATTTTGCATTAATATTTTCCGAACCCCCCTCGAATCCTGTCGCCGAGGGATTGCGTGCGCTGCGTCTTGGCCACAATATGCTAACGTAATGTTAACTTTGTTTTTACACGTGGGGGCGTGAACAATGATTGCACTTTTGATGATACCGGCTCTTTTGAGCATGGCGTTCGTATTTGACTTCTTCGGCGATGACGAAATAGTCGCGACGGACGAAGCCGATTCCGAAACCGAAGAGCTTAACGATGAAAACGATGTCTTCGTTGGTACTGACCTAGGCGAAACTATGGTTGTTGGTCCCGGTGATGATTACGTCGACTCAAGGGGCGGCGATGACTATATTGATACCAAGGGCGGCGATGATTGGATTCTCGCAGGTTCTGGCGACGATACCGTGCACGCAGGGGCTGGTGATGATCACGTGCTTGGCGGGGCGGGCGATGATGTGATTCACGCCGGATGGGGCAATGATTTGGTGCGGCCGGGCGATGGGGATGATCGAGTTTTTCTTGGGCATGGCAATGATATCGTAACGAGCGAAGCCATGGGAGACGATTTCATTCGTGGAGGTAAGGGCAATGACGTCATTCAGGACATTGAAGGTGCCAACAAAATATTTGGTGACGAAGGCGCCGATCTCATCATTGCCTTTGATGAAGACGGAATTGACGGTGCTGATTCAGTCCATGGTGGCTATGGCAACGATACGATCTTTGCCGATGAGGGCGATACCGTCACTGGCGGCGCGAATGAAGATGAATTCGTTATCGAAATCGGCGACGTAACCGATGCGCCAACGATCATCACTGATATGAATCCCGCCGAGGATCGCGTTACCCTCGTGTTCAACGAAAACGCCGTAAATGCTGAAGTTGAATTGCTTCAAGCGGACAATGGCGAAGACGTAAATGTGCTGGTGAATGGCAATCTGCAAACGGTTCTTCAGGGCGTTAAGGTTGCTGATTTGGACGGTACCAACTTCTCCATGATCTCCCAAACGGGTGATTCTGCGGATGCGCAAATCTCTACCAAACTTAGCGCGGGCGACGATGTTCACGAAGTGCTCCTGCCGGTTATCAATGTGGTGCATGGGCTTGAGGGCAACGATGTGATCTCTACGGCGGATCACGGCGATAATCTCTTCCCCGGTGAGCACACAACGCTTTACGGCGGTGCGGGCGACGATTTGCTTAGCGTGCTTTCGGGAACAGCTGTTCTTGTTGGCGGCGAAGGCAACGATACGCTTGAAGCTTCGGGCGATGCGACCTTTGATGGCGGCGCCGGCAACGACGTGGTCAACACAAGCGGTGCGGCCATGGTAACCCTTGGCGAAGGCGCTGATGTAGTCAATATCTCTGGCAACGATGATGAAGAGGTCTTTGAGACCACAGTCATCACCGATATGAACCCGGCCGAAGATGTGATTGTTATCGATATCAACAGCGGTTTTGGCATCACACCGGGTGACGACTTCGCAGTCGCAACCTCTCTGGCGGCCAATGGCACCGATGTTGAAATCACGCTCAATGGCCAATTGGTCAGCTTGCTGCAAAACGTGGATATCAATGACATTGACATCGATACAAATGTCCAAGTGTTGTACGCCCTGCCATAGGCGCTTGCGTAAACTTGCTGACCTCTTCGTCGCTTGATGCTCACCGCACTGCGACAATGATATTTCCTTAGGGGCCGCGCGCCCCTAAGGAAGCTCACCCCCGGCTTGGGATGTTTAGCCAAAGAACGATATATCCGCTAATTTGGGTCTGGGTTTGTTTGATTGTTAGTGCCAGTGAGGCATAACAATGATCGCATCGATTATGATACCGGCTCTATTGAGCTTGGCCTTTGGTTTGATTGCTTCGGCGACGACGCCGCCATCGGTACAAACGTGATGGTTATCCCCAAGGTTGCCTAAGACGCGGCGGCAATCCAGATAAATATGGGGGCGGCACATCTCAGTGCACACCCCCTTTTCTTTACTTATCGCCCCAATCGCCCCGCCCCAACTTTGGCCCTTTTTCTTGGCTTCAAATACTCTCGGGGGAGCGCGCAGCGCGGGGGCAGACAGCCCCCAACCCGCTCTTATTCAAAGCGCCGATTTGCGGGTCTCTTCAATGTAAATCTCGCGCAGCCGAAGCGCCACGGCCCCCGGCTTGCCCGTGCCAATTGCCGCCCCATCAATCGAGACAACCGGCTGCACAAATGTCGTTGCCGAAGTGATAAAGGCCTCGTCCGCAGCCTGCGCCTCTTCAATGGTAAAGTTGCGCTCTTCAACGACCATCTGTGCCTCGGCGGCAAAGCGCAAAATCGCCGCGCGGGTAATTCCCGAAAGGATATCATGCGAGACTTCGCGCGTGATGATCTTGCCGCCTTTGACTATATAGGCGTTGTTGGATGTGCCCTCGGTGACGAAGCCGTCCTGAACCATCCAAGCATCATCCGCGCCCGCCGCCTTGGCCATCATTTTGCCCATGGAGGGGTAAAGCAATTGCACGGTCTTAATATCGCGCCGTTCCCAGCGCAGATCAGGGATCGAAATCACAGAGATGCCTTTGCCAACGGAAGGCGCATGCTCAAGGTTCTTCTCTTGAGTAAACATCACAACCGTTGATGGGGTCACTTCGGGATCGGGAAAGGCAAAATCGCGATCCGCTGGCGCGCCGCGGGTGATCTGCAGATAAACCCCGCCCTCGTTAAGCGCGTTACGGGCGATCAATTCGCGGTGCACGTCAAGGATCTCATCCGGCGTCAAAGGCGAGGCCATATCCAGCTCATTGAGCGAACGCGCGAGCCGTTCAACATGGCCCTCAAAGGCGATCACTTTGCCGTCCAAAACGGAGGTTACTTCATAAACCCCATCCGCCATCAGAAAGCCGCGATCAAAGACCGAGATTTTGGCCTCTTCTTCTGGCAGGTATTCTCCGTTGACGTAAACGATGCGGCTCATGGTCTTCTCCTCAAACGGCCCGGCGCGCAGATGGGCCTAGCCCCAAAGCGCCGCCTCGGGCGGATACACTCCTGCGCCATCATAGCGCAAAGGATTTGCTCGGTCATCGGCCAGAAGCAGCGGCCCGTCAAGGTCTGTTACATCTGCGCCTTGGGCGATAATCGTCGCGGGCGCCATGGCCAAAGAGCTGCCAACCATGCAGCCAACCATGATCTTAAACCCGGCCGCGCGGGCCACATCGCGCAACAAAAGCGCTTCCGTTAGCCCGCCGGTTTTATCGAGCTTGATATTGACCATATCGTATTTGCCCATCAGCCCGTTGAGCGAGCCGCGATCATGACAGCTTTCATCCGCACAGACAGGCACAGGGCGCGCCATGCCGCGCAGGGCGTCATCCTCTCCGGCGGGCAAGGGCTGTTCAACCAGCGCCACGCCAAGGCGGGAAAGATGCGGCGCAAGATCGGCATATACATCCGCGCTCCAGCCCTCATTGGCATCAATAATAATGGTGGATTTGGGCGCGCCGCGGCGCACGGCCTCAAGGCGGGGCATGTCATCGGGCGTGCCGAGTTTGATCTTGAGGATCGGGCGGGCGGCGTGTTTGCGGGCTTGGGCTTCCATCGCTTCGGGGGTGTCGAGCGACAGCGTATAGGCGGTGATCACCGGGTCGGGGGCGGGCAATCTGGCCAGCTCCCAAACGCGCTTTCCCGCCCGCTTGGCCTCTAGATCCCAAAGCGCGCAATCCAGCGCGTTGCGCGCCGCCCCTGCGGGCAGCGCCTCTTGCAAGGCGTGGCGATCCGGCACCGCGCCAAGGCTTTCAATCTGCGCAGTTACGCTCTCCATCGTCTCGCCGTAGCGCGCATAGGGAACGCATTCGCCCTGCCCGATATGCCCGCCCTCTTGCAACGAGACGCGCAGCACATGCGCATGCGTTCGCGAGCCGCGCGAAATGGTAAAGACCTGCGCGAGGCGAAAGGTATCTTGGCTGATTTTGAGTTTCATGCGCGCAACATCTCAGATCATCGCGAGCGCATCAACCAGCCGCCCCGCCCCTTGGCGGAAAGGATCAACCGTGGGCAAGCCCATGCGCAACTCGGTTTCGGCGAGATACGTCGCGGCCTCATCGTCGCTCATGCCCTTGGTGTTGATCGAAATGCCAACGATTTTGCAGCCCGCATTGCCAAAGCGCGCCAGCGGCAATGCGACATCGCGCAGCGCTTCCAGCGTCGGCACCGCATAGCCGGGCAGGCCGCGCATATGGGTGCGGGTTGGCTCGTGGCACAGGATCAGCGCATCGGGCTGGCCGCCGTGGATCAGCGCAAGGGTAACACCGGAATAAGAGATGTGAAACAGGCTGCCCTGCCCCTCGATAATATCCCAATGATCGGGTTCGGCATCCGGCGTGAGCCATTCAATCGAGCCGGCCATGAAATCAGCCACAACCGCATCCAAAGGCACGCCTGTGCCCGTGATCAGGATGCCGGTTTGGCCTGTTGCGCGAAAATCGCTATTCATCCCGCGGGCGCGCATCTCCGCATCAATCGCAAGGGATGTATACATTTTGCCGACCGAGCAATCTGTGCCGATGGCGAGGCAGCGCTTGCCTGTGCGCGGGGTTCCGTCAGCAATGGGATAGGCGACGCTTGGCACGCGCACATCGTGCAACTCGCGCCCAAAGTGGCCCGCATTTACCGAAAGATCGAGATCATCGCGCAGCAGGTTGTGCAGGCCTGAGGCCAGATCAAACCCCGCCTCAAGCGCTGCGTTAAGCACTGCGCGCCATTCGGGCGAGATTACCCCGCCGCGATTGGCAACACCGATTACCATGGTGCGCGCGCCCGCCGCATAGGCTTCTTCAAGGGTCATATCGGGCAGGCCCATATCGGCCTTGCAGCCCTCAAGGCGCAGCTGGCCCAGCGCAAATTCCGGGCGCCAATCGCGGATGCCTTGCGCCACTTTGGCGGCCAGAGGATCGGCAGCATCGCCGAGGAAGAGGAGGTAAGGTGTTTTGATCATGGTGCGCGCTCCGTATTCAGGTTTGGGCGCAGTTTGCACCAGCTTTGGTGGGATTGGATTGCTCATTCACCGCCGCCAAGCCTGTTTTTCGAAGGTTCTTGCGTGAAATAGAATAATCGAGGTGAAATCTTCGATCATCGGTAACTTATCAGGTAAGATAGTCCGACAGGCCCGGCCAATTTCCCCTGCGTGCGAGCTGCGCCGCAGTGCAGAATCGCCTTGCGTGGCGGCGCGCAATTTAATAACTCTGCGCGAAAGCTAAACGTAATTTCCTTACCGAAAGGTCTGCCGATGTCGTTCCGTCTTCAGCCAACTCCGCCTGCCCGTCCCAACCGCTGCCAGCTCTTTGGACCCGGCTCCAACACCAAGCTGTTCCCCAAGATGGCGGCCTCTGCGGCGGATGTGATCAACCTTGATCTCGAGGACGCCGTTGCGCCGAATGACAAGCCACAAGCGCGCAAGAATATCATTGAAGCGATCAGTGATGTCGATTGGGGCAACAAGACCTTGGCCGTTCGGATCAACGGGCTGGATACGCCTTATTGGTACCGCGATGTGGTTGATTTGCTCGAACAAGCGGGCGATCGGCTTGATCAGATTATGATCCCCAAGGTTGGTTGCGCGGCGGATATCTATGCGGTTGATGCGCTTGTTACGGCGATTGAGACCGCCAAAGGGCGCAAGAAGCGGATCGGCTTTGAGGTTATCATCGAGAGCGCTGCGGGGCTTTCGCATGTTGAAGAAATCGCGGCCTCCTCACCGCGCATGCAGGCGATGAGCCTTGGGGCTGCGGATTTCGCCGCTTCAATGGGGATGCAGACCACTGGGATCGGAGGGACGCAGGAAAACTATTACATGCTGCGCGAGGGCGAAAAGTTTTGGTCTGATCCATGGCATTGGGCACAAACGGCGATCGTTGCCGCCTGCCGCACGCATGGGCTTTTGCCGGTTGATGGGCCGTTTGGCGACTTCTCGGATGATGAGGGTTACCGCGCGCAGGCCTATCGCTCGGCGACTTTGGGCATGGTTGGCAAATGGGCGATCCACCCCAAGCAGATCGCTTTGGCCAATGAGGTTTTCACACCCTCAGAAGCGGCCGTTGCCGAGGCGCGCGAGATTTTGGCAGCGATGGAAGCGGCCAAGGCCAATGGCGAGGGCGCGACGGTTTATAAGGGGCGTTTGGTTGATATTGCCTCCATTAAGCAGGCCGAAGTTATTGTAAGCCAGTCGGAATTGCTTGCGGGCTAGGTCTCGTTTAAGCGTTGGAATTGAAAAAGGGCCGGAGCATTGCGCTGCGGCCCTTTTGATTTGAGTATTTGGGCCAAGAAAAAGCCCATGAGTTTTAGTAATCGCGCAGGCCGATGAGGCCGAATTCGCACAGGCGGCGGCAATCATTTGCGTCTTTATTCTTGTCGTCAGCGCTTAGGATTTCTGCAGCGGCCCAGCCTTCAAAACGTGGATCATCGCAGACTCCATCATCAGAATATTCCGACGCGTTGGAGCCAAAATCGATGGCGTCGCATTGGGTGGCTCTGATCGAGGCGGCCTCAAACCAAGGCGAGATTTGGCCCGCGCTCATCAGCGTTTTGCAATCGGTTGCGTCATGGGTTGCATCGGCCCAATCCATTTCTTCCGTAACGCCAGGGCCGCGAAAACGGCGGTCATCGCATTCGCCATCGTTGGCGTATTCGCTTGAGTCGTCGCCAAAGCGAATGTCTGCGGAATGGGCGGTAAGCGGCAAAAGAATGAGCGCGGCGGCAAAGATTAAGCGGTTCATTTTGGGCATCCTTGGGTGATTGGATTTGCGCCAGCCTAGCGATCTGGGCTTGGGGAGACCAGTGCTTTGGCGGGAATGGCGCGATCTGTCGCGGTTTTGGCTAAGCGGGTTTGACCGGCTGACGCAGGATGGTTTTGAGCTTTTCGGGCGCGGTTTTGCGCGGGTCAGAGAGGTAAATCTCATGGTGCGGGCCGGCGAAGGTCAGGCCTTGTTCGGGCATGATCGCATCGTGAAGTTTAGCCAGAACCGGGGCCTCATCGGCGTAAGAACCAATATGCAGCGTTTGCAGGCAGGGGCCTTCTTTGATCGGGGTCAGAGCGACCTTTTCAAGCGGCGGAAGCGCGGATGCGCCAAGCTTTTTGGTGAGTTTGGCGGTGGCTTCCTCGCGGATGTCGTTCAGCATTTCTTGGGTGATGAAATCGGGCATCCGCAGCAGGGCTTGCCATTGCCATTCGTCGCGCCGCCCTTGGGTATAGGCATCCAGCTTTTGTGACCACCAGAGCGCTTCTAATGGCGGGACGACAAAATCTTTCCCTTGGGCTTTGGCCGCGAATTTCAGCCCATAGGCGAGCGGATAGAGCGCGGCGAGGGCAGCGGCATAGACCGGGCCTTCTGGGGCGCCTTTGCCTTCAATCGAGAGGAAGGAAAGCTTGGGCAGGGTGATATGATCCCAGCGGCCTTGTTTGCCGGAATAGAAGGCTTTGTCGGCCTTTTTGAAATCGAGTTTATCCATCGGACATCCCCCTTCACGCAAAGTTTCATCAAAGATACAATGCGCCATGCCATTTCGCAAATCTTGCTGAGTTGCATTGCGCCGCAGGTCCGGCCATATAAAGGGCAGAGAGTTTGCTGGAGCGTGTGATGAAAAACTATCTCGAATTCGAAAAACCATTGGCCGAGATTGAGGGCAAAGCTGAAGAGCTGCGTGCCATGGCGCGGGCCAATGAAGAGATGGATGTTGAGAAAGAAGCGGCCGCTTTGGATAAGAAGGCCGCGGACATGCTGCGCGATCTTTACAAGGATCTGACCCCTTGGCGCAAATGCCAGGTCGCCCGCCATCCGGATCGCCCTCATTGCAAAGATTATATCGAGGCGCTTTTTACCGAATACACCCCGCTTGCGGGTGATCGCAACTTTGCCGATGATCATGCGGTTATGGGCGGGCTTGCGCGGCTTGGCGATACGCCTGTGATGGTCATTGGCCATGAAAAGGGCAGCGACACCAAAAGCCGGATTGAGCGCAATTTCGGCATGGCGCGCCCTGAGGGCTATCGCAAGGCGATCCGTTTGATGGATCTGGCCGGGCGCTTTGGCATTCCGGTGATTACGATTGTCGACACACCAGGCGCCTATCCGGGCAAGGGCGCAGAAGAGCGCGGCCAATCCGAGGCGATTGCGCGCTCAACCGAGAAATGTTTGCAGCTCAAAGTTCCAGTGATTTCGGTGATTGTTGGCGAAGGCGGATCGGGCGGGGCTGTGGCCTTTGCGACGGCCAATAAGGTCGCCATGTTGGAGCATTCGATCTATTCGGTGATCACGCCTGAGGGCTGCGCATCGATCCTTTGGAAGGACGCGGGCAAGATGCGCGAAGCGGCTGAGGCGATGCGCCTGACAGCCCAAGATTTGCAAAAGCTCGGGGTGATTGATCAGATCATCAAAGAGCCAATGGGCGGCGCGCAGCGGGATCGCGATGCGGCAATTGCCTCTGTTGGCAAGGCGCTTGAGGCGATGGTGAAAGACCTCTCCAAGAAGAAGCCGGATGCGCTTTTGGCGGAGCGGCGCAGCAAATTCCTTGATATCGGCTCAAAGGGGCTGGCAGCTTAGGCGCCTCCAGCTACCACATGCTCTCTTTAGCGCGCGCGGGCCATGCTTGATCAAAGGCCGCGCCGCTGATCTCGCCTTGGGTGATTTCATCGATGATATCGCCAAAGCTCGGCAGGCCTTCTGGCAGAGTGCTTTCCCAAAGCTCAGAGCGCATAATCGCGCGGGCGCATTGGATATAGATCTCTTCAATCTCAACCAAAATAACCGTGCGCGGCAGCTTATCGCCGCGCGCAAAGCTCTCGCAAAGGGCTTTATCCGCCGTCAGCTTGGCGCGCCCATTTACCCGCACCGCACTGCGCGATCCAGAGACGAGAAACATCAGCGCAATGCGCCCATCACGCACGATATTGCGCAGCGTATCGACGCGATTATTGCCGTTCCAATCAGGCAGCGCCAAAGTGCCCGGATCAAGGGCGCGCACCACGGGGCCTTCGTCGCCACGCGGCGAGCCATCGGCGCCCTCGGGCCCAACCGTTGACACAACGCAAAAGCGCGACGCCTCGATCCATTTGGCATATTGCGGGGTGAGGCGGCGGGTCACTTTGCGCAGGGCTGCATCGCTTGGCCGGCGGGAGTAGATTTCCTCTAGCGCTTTGATATCTTGAATGAAATCCATGCGTCTTTCCTATTTTTCAATCGCTTTTGCGGGCAGATCAAAGCCAGCTTCACGCATCAAGACATCCGACGCGGTCTCGATATCTGCCTCCAAACGGGTCATGAAACCCTCTTTGGAGAGGCCCTGTTCGATCAGGGGCAAAAACTCAAGAACCGCCAAGCCGCGCTTGCGATAAAAGCCGTGACGCGGCCAGAAAACCCCAACGTTGGTCGCCGCCGGAACGCAGGCTTGGCCGGTTTGTTCATAAAGCACGGCCGTGCCGATTTTATAGGGCAGATGGGCGCCTGCAGCGACGCGGGTTCCTTGCGGGAAAATGATCAGTTGGCTGGGATCGGCGTTGTGGGTTTTTACGTCCTCAACCATCTTTTTGATCGCCACGCCGCGCTTGCCGCGATCCACAGCAACACAGCGCATCCGCTTTGCGTAAAAGCCAACAATCGGCGTCCAAAGGATTTGCTTTTTCATGATGAATTTGGGGCGCGGCGCGACCGAAACGATCAAGATGATATCAAGGAAGCTTTGGTGCTTGGAGGCAATCACGACCTCGCCTTGGGGAACTTCGCCGCGAATTTCAGTGCGCAGCCCGATCATCCAGCGCGCTGTAAAGCGGACGTATCGGCAATAGGTGCGCACGGCTTTGAACGCGTATTTGCGATCGATCAGAGCAAGCGGATAATAGGCTGCCGCCATCAAAATCATCATCAGATACATCTGGATGATAAAGACAAACGAGAGCAGCCATTGGATCGGGTTTTTCATTACATCAAGCCTCGTAAAGTGCGCCTTGCGGCCAAGCGGGTCGCGGCGAAGGCGACGCTTGCAGCAAGCAGCGGGATAAGCAGCGGCCAGAGCCAATGCGCGCCTTTAAAGCCAAGGCCGGTGAGAAAGCTGCCCTGCCCGCCCGCGCTTGGCAGAAAGGCGATGGCGATCATCGCGATGGCTGTGCCGATGGCCGCGCCAAGCAGCGCGCGCAGGGTAAAGCGGCGCACGAATGCCCCCGCGATATAGGCGTCCTCCGCCCCGACAAGGCGCATCACCCGGATCACTTGGGCGTTGGCCGCAAGGGCTGCATTGGCGGCCAGCGTGATCATTGCGCCGGTGGCTGCGCCGATCAGCAGAATGGAGAGAAACCCAAGCCCGCGCAGGCGCGTTGCCGCCCGCACCAGCGGTTTGCGCCAGCGGGTATGATCATCCAAAATCGCGCCCGGCGCTTCGGCAGAAAGGCGCAGGCGCAGCCCTTGCGCATCATAGCCTTCCGAGGTTTCAACCACCTCGATCAATTGGGGAATTGGCAATGTATCAAGCGGCAGATCGGGCCCAAACCATGGGGCCAGCAGGGCGCGTTCTTCGGCGGTATCCAAGGCCCGCGCCGAAGCCACGCCGGGCGTTGTTTCAAGCACTTTGAGGGCGGCGGCGGTTTGGGCATTCATCTGACCGACGGGGGCGGCGATGCGCACGGTCGCCGTCATTGCCAGCTCTGAGGCCCAGCGATCTGCAAGCCGCCCTGTTGCCAGCGAAAGCGCCAGCGCAAAGACCGCCAAAAAGGCCATAGCGCCTGCGGTAAAGAGGGTCAGTTGCGCGGTAAAGCCGGTTGGCGGCACAATGCGATCCGCCGAGCTTTCAAAGCCCAAGAGCCGCGCGATATATCTAAGCACGGCCTTCATAGATCCGCCCCCGCAGCTTGCAGCGTCTTGTTGGAGATGCGCAAAACCCGGGTTGTCACTTGGGCTTTGGCGGCGCGGATCAGGTTGAGATCATGGGTCGCAATCAGGATGGTTTTGCCCATACGATTGAGCTCAACCAGCAGGCTCAGCAGGCGCAGCGACATGTCCCAATCAACGTTTCCGGTCGGCTCATCCGCAATCACAACATCGGGCGACATGATCACCGCGCGCGCCAAAGCAACCCGCTGACGCTCGCCGCCTGAAAGCTCGGGCGGGAGCGCATTTGCATGGTCTGACAGGCCAACCCAAGAGAGCAATTCCTCAAGGTTTTCAGCCTCTTCCGCCCGGCCAGAGACAGTCAGCGGGAGGCCGACGTTTTCAGCGACCGAAAGATGATCGAGAAACTGACAATCCTGATGCACAACGCCGATGCGGCGGCGCAAAAGGGCAACATCATCGCGCTCCATCAAACGCGCATCTTGGCCAAGGATCGAAACTTTGCCCGACGTTGCCAATAAATCACGGTAGCACAGCTTGAGAAACGTGGTTTTGCCGCTGCCCGAGGGCCCGGTGAGAAAGTAAAACGATCCCGGCGCAAGCGTAAGCGACACATCCTTTAGAAGGTCACTTCCACCATAGCCATAGGCCACATCCTGTAACTCGATCACGCCTATTACCCCATCTTCTGCCGCGACAGTTTTGCCTCAGCTTGCGGATTGTTTCAATCTTTGTAACGCAAAACCTTGGACAATCCGATTACCATTGTTAACAATTGGCAAAAATGGGCAGAAAAACCGGCGCGAAGCGTTACGGTAAAGAGGAATATATGCGGCTGATTTGTCCCAATTGTGGTGCGCAATACGAAGTTGATGCGCAAGTCATCCCCGATGGCGGGCGCGATGTGCAGTGTTCCAACTGTGGGCACACATGGTTTCAGCGCCCTGCCAATCAAGATGCCGATCTTGCCGATGAGCTTGGTATGAAGCTTGATGAGCAGGCCGAGGCGCAGGCCAGCGAGCCTGATCACACGCCCGAGCAGCATTTTGAGCCTGAAGAGGCGCCCCAAGAGCAATCCCCGCCTGAAGACGACCGTGAAGAGGCCGAAGCGCCCGCAGAAGAAGAGCATACCCCCAGCGGCGAGTTCATCCGGCGCGAGCTTGATGACGGCGTTTTAGATATTTTACGCGATGAAGCGACGCGCGAAAGCGAAGCCCGCCGCGCCGAGAGCGATATGCTTGAAACGCAGCCCGATCTTGGCATCGACGAGAGCAACGCGACCCAAGGCAGCATTAAGCGCGGTTTGCGCGAGCGGATGGCCCGTTTGCGCGGCGTTGATGAGAGCGATATCGGCGCAGGCGCTGCTGCGGCGGCTTCTGGCAAGCGGCGCGATTTGCTACCCGACATTGAAGAGATCAACTCAACCTTGCGCGCCAGTTCGGATCGCGAAGAGGCCGAAGCCTTTGAGGAAGAAGCCGTAAGTCGTGGCTCTCGCAAGAACGGGTTTGGGCGCGGCTTTGGGCTGATCCTCTTGATCGCCGTTTTGGCTGTTGCGCTCTATGCTTTGGCCCCAAAAATCGCGGCTTCTGTGCCTGCGCTTGAGGGTATCTTGGGCGGATATGTGAGCTTTATTAATGGCTTGCGCGAATGGCTCGATGGGGCGATGCAAGGCTCAGCGGCCAAGCTCACAGAGCTTTTGTCGTCGCTCACAAAGGGCGAATAACCCGTCTTTAGAAGCGGTCCAGCAAGCGTTTGAGATAGTCGAGCTCAACATCGGGGCGCTCTTGATCGCTTGAGCGGCGGCGTATTTCATCGAGCAATTCGCGCGCGCGTCGATAGACATCTTCCCCCTGAAGCATCTGATCCTGTGTGCCGGCTTGGCCCGCACTTCCTGCGTTGCGGCCCAAAGGGTCTTGGCGATCGGATTGGCCTGCGCGCCCCATTGCTTCGCCCTGTTGGCCGCCTTGCTCAGAGCGTTCTTGCGCCATTTGCTCGGCCAGATTGCGCATCCCGTCGCGCAGGGCTTCCATCGCCTCGGACTGACTATCAAGCGCCCCGGCGAAATCATCCTCTCGCAGGGCGTTTTCCGCGTCTTTCATCGCGCGCCCGGCCCGATCAATCGCGTCCCGCGCCGCTTCGCCCTCTTCGCCGCCGCCGCCGGGCAGCGCGCCTTTCTGGCGGTTCAGCTCATCTTGAAGTGCTTGTTGGCGATCCGCGAGGCTACCGGTTTCAGAGCCACCAACGCCGGATCCGCCTTTGCCGCGCTCTTTGCCTTGGCTTGAGCCGCCCTCTTGGCCGTTTTCGCCCTCACCGCCCTCACCTTCGCCGCGCGGGCCTTCGGCTCCGTCTTCGGGGCCCTCGCCGCCGCCTTCATCGCCTTCATCGCCGGTTGCGTCGCCTTCTTGGCCACGGTCTTGGTTAAATTGGTCTTGGAGATCGCTGAAAGTCTCGTCATTCAGGCCCTGTTGTTCGCGCAGAGTGTCGCTGAGGCCGTTCATCGCCTGTTCGCTTTGGCTTTGCTGGCCTTGGCCGCCTTGGCCTTCGGCAACTTGGATATTCTCCATAAGCTGGCGCAATTGCTCCAGCAGCTCTTGGGCCTCGGCGGTGCGGCCTTGTTCCATCAGTTCTTGCAAACGATCCATCAGTTGCTGAATTTGATCGCCGGTGATTTGCTGCATATTTTGGGCGTCGGCCTGTTGCTGGGCATCGCCGTTTTCGCTTTGTTGTTGGGCGAGTTGGCGGACGTAATTATCCATCGCTTCGCGCAGCTCTTCCATCAGGCCTGCGATCTCATCGTCTGAAGCGCCGCGTTTGATCGCCTCGGCAAGCTTGTCTTGGGCTTGGCGCAGGCGCTCGGCGGCATCGGCAAGCAAGCCATCCTCGATCTGCACGGCAATATCCCAAAGCACTTGGGCGATCTCATCGCGCGCCTCTTTGCTTAGGCCTTCTTCCTCAAGCCGGCGTATCACGATCCGCAATTTGAGATAGGCCGTGGCCGAGCTGAACAAATCCTCCGGCCTATAAGAAACGGCGCGCAAGACTTGGGCCACGCGCGGCGCATTTGACACGTTCCAGAGCAATTCGCGCCGCTCTTCAATCAGGGCGGCGGCCACCGGATCAAAGAAGCGCTTGGCCGGAAGGTCGATCACCAGCGGATCGGTTTGACCGGTTTGCCCGGCGGCATCATCGACATAAAGCGCGATCTCAACCGGCAGATCGGCCCATGGATGTTCGGAGAGGTTTTCGATCAGGTCCTCAGCAAAGCTGCGCCGATCGCCGGAGATCGTCATCGGGAGATCAAGAACAATATCGGGGCGGGCTTCGGGCGCAGTTACATAGCCATAGCGGCGCGGGACTGTTGCCAGATCAAGGCGGATAATCGCGCGCCCGGCAGCAATCCCGTAGTCATCCAGCACGGCAAAGGGCAGCCGCATTTCGCCGTTTGCGGCCCGCTCAACCACACCATCAAGGCGGATCACGGGGGCCTCATCAGGGATCGCGGTGATCTGCCAGCTCGCGCCGTTTGGCCCTTCGATCAAAAGCGTGCCGCTTTGGCGAATTGTCAGTCTTTGCTCGGGCAAGGAGGCATCGGGCAGCGCGCCCATTCGGCCTGAGATATCCTCGCTCAGCGTAAGCGCGCCAACTTCGCCGTAAAGGCGCAGGGTGAGTTCGCTGCCCGTCGGGACATTCAGCGCACCGGGGGGGATATCATTGAGGTAGAGCGCAGGCTTGCCGGTATAGCGCGGCGGCTCGATCCAGCCCTCCCATGAAGGGCCACTGGCGAGCGCGCCATTGCCGCTTCCCGGTGTCATTTGCGCAACCGATTCAACCCGCAGGAAAGAGCCAAAGAGCAGCGCCATCACCAGCGCAAGAAGGGCCGCATAGCGCAGCGCATAAGGATCACGGCGCGAGATTTGTAGATTGGGCGCAGGGGCGCGGGCGCTGGCGGCGCTTGCCTCCATACGGCGGCGATGCGCGGCCCAGACGGCAGCGGAGGCCGCATCATTGGCCCCGATCACTTGGGTATCCATTAGGGCGGCAATCGGGCGGCCGGGGATGCTTTCATCCAAGCGGGCAAGGGCCTCTGCGCGGCGGGGGAAATGAAACTGGCGGATGCCGTAAATCAGCGCGGCTAAGCTTGCGAGGATCACCAAAACAGTGATGCCCCAAACCGCTTCAAGCGGCAGCACATCCTGTACGCCAAACATCAAGGCCGCGAGCGCAGCCATCAAGACAGAAGCAAGCGGCCAAAACGCGCGCAATCCGCGCTCGCCAATCATCCCGGCCCGGGTCAACCGGATCGGCCAGGTCAGATGCTTGGGCACCTTAGGGGATGATTTTGCGTCGCTCATACATCCTTTGCCTTTGCGCTTATGGCGCGGGCTTTGCCTTTGCGCTTATACGCTTGGGGCTATTCGAGAAGCCATGATGGAACCGTATCGCGGTTTATCATCTCTTCATAGCTCGGACGTGGCCGGATGACAGCGAATTGATCGCCGTGAACGAGCACTTCAGGGATGAGCGGGCGCGAGTTATATTCGCTTGCCATCACCGCACCATAAGCGCCAGCGGAGCGAAATGCGACGATATCGCCCTCGGTTAAGGTCGGCATATCGCGCTGTTTGGCAAAGGTATCGCCCGTTTCGCAGACGGGGCCGACGATATCGAATTTGGTTTGTTCCGCGCCTGCTTTGGGCTCGATCAGCGGGATGATATCGTGATGGGCTTCATACATGGCGGGGCGGATCAGATCGTTCATCGCAGCGTCAAGAATAAGGAAATCGCGGCCCTCGCCCTCTTTTACATAGATGACGGAAGAGACCATGATGCCCGCATTGCCCGAAATCAGGCGGCCCGGTTCAATCTCAATCTCACAGCCCAAATGGCCGACCGTGCGCCGGATCACATCGCCGTATTCCATCGGCAAAGGTGGCGCGGTATTTGAGCGCTCGTAAGGGATGCCAAGGCCGCCGCCAAGATCGAGGTAGCGGATATTGTGACCATCCGCGCGCAGTTGTTCTGTCAGCTCGGCGACCTTGGTATAGGCAGCCTCAAAAGGGGCAAGATCGGTAAGTTGCGAGCCGATGTGAACGTCGATCCCGATGACCTCAAGCCCGGGCAAAGCGGCGGCTTCGGCGTAAACAGCGCGGGCTTTGGCGATGGGGATGCCGAATTTGTTTTCTGACTTGCCGGTGGCGATTTTGGCATGGGTTTTGGCGTCAACATCGGGATTTACCCGGACGGTAATGGGCGCAACCTTGCCCAAGCTCGTGGCCACCTCGGAGAGCGCGCGCATCTCTGGTTCGCTCTCGACATTGAACTGACGGATGCCGCCTTCAAGCGCGATGCGCATCTCTTCGCGGGTTTTGCCAACGCCGGAGAAAACGATGCGTTCGCCGGGGAAGCCTGCGGCCTTGGCGCGCAGATATTCGCCTTGCGAAACAACGTCAACGCCCGCGCCAAGTCCAGCAATCAGGCGCAGCACGGCTTGGTTGGAATTGCTTTTCATCGAAAAACAAACGAGGTGCTCCATGCCATGAAGCGCCTCATTGAAGACCTCAATATGGCGCGTCAGGGTCGCGGTCGAATAGCAATAAAACGGCGTGCCGACTTGCTCGGCGATCTGCGCGAGCGAGACATCTTCGGCGTAAAGTTCGCCGTTGCGATAGAGGAAGTGATCCATCAGGTTTTGGCCCTTGTGCGCAAAAAGAGATAAAGTGGTAGCCCGCAGCTGACGCCGATAAACAGGGTCACAGGCAGCGCCCAGAGCGCCACCCAATTGCGCCGCACCCGCGTTTCGGCAATCGCCCAGATCGACAGCGCGATGGCGGCAATAATGAGATCCCAAGCAAGGCCAGAGGTCGCAGCATTGGCCTGCCATGCCTCGATCAGGCCCGTAAGGCTTAGGCTATTTTCGCGGCCCCAAGTGACAAAATAATACATCGGAAAAATGGCGCCCCAAAGCGCGAGCCCGAGATAGATCATCCGCAAAGCTGACATGCCGCTAGCTGCCAAAATGAAGGTTGATTTTGGTGCCTTGGACCAAGCCATAGCGGCTATCGTAGCCGAAATAGCTTTCGCCGCTGATGCCCGGTTTGCGCGCCTGATCCACGGGGCGACTTGGCGCACCATTCACACCACAGCTTGCCAGCAGGGCCAATACAGAGATCAAAGCGGCAGCACGTTTCATCCAAGCACCTCTTTCCAACGAGCGATCTGCGCACGTACTTGTGACGGCGCCGTTCCCCCGTAGCTTGTGCGCGAAGCGACGGAATTATCAACCCCCAGCACATCAAACACCGCCTCTGTAATACCATCGTGAACCGATTGCATATCCCCAAGGCTCAAATCTGGCAGATCGCAGCCCTTGCTCTCGGCCATGGCCACAAGCGCGCCGGTGATATGGTGCGCATCGCGAAACGGCAGGCCCAGCGCACGCACGAGCCAATCGGCAAGATCAGTCGCGGTTGAAAATCCAGTGGCCGCCGCAATGCGCAATTGATCCACATTGGCAGACATATCAGAGACCATGCCCTCCATCGCCGCGAGCGCCAGCATAAGGCTATCGGCGGCATCAAAGACTTGCTCTTTGTCTTCCTGCATGTCCTTGGAATAGGCGAGCGGCAGGCCCTTCATCACGGTGAAAAGCCCAACCATCGCGCCCATGATCCGGCCAATTTTGGCGCGGATCAGCTCGGCTGCATCCGGGTTCTTCTTTTGCGGCATGATGGAAGAGCCGGTTGAGAAGCGATCCGACAGGGCCACAAAGCGGAATTGCGCTGAGGACCAGATCACCAGCTCTTCTGCGAGGCGGCTGAGGTGCATCGCGGCAATCGTCGCTGAGCTGAGGAATTCCAGCGCAAAATCGCGATCGGCAACCGCATCAAGGCTATTGGCGGCAGGCGCATCAAAGCCCAGCGCTTTGGCTGTCATCTCGCGATCGATTGGGAAGGATGTACCTGCGAGAGCAGCGGCGCCCAAAGGCGAGACATTCATCCGCGCACGGCCATCCTTGAAGCGAGAAACATCGCGGCCAAGCATTTCCACATAGGCCATCATATGGTGACCCCAAGTGACGGGTTGGGCGACTTGCAGATGGGTAAAGCCGGGCATAACCCAATCTGCGCCCGCCTCAGCCTGAGCCAAAAGCGCGCGTTGCAGCGCCTCAAGCCCGGCAATCGCGGCGTCATATTGATCGCGGGTCCAGAGTTTGAAATCGGTGGCGACCTGATCATTGCGCGAACGGGCCGTGTGCAGGCGACCGGCTGGCTCGCCGATGATTTCCTTCAGGCGCGCTTCAACATTCATGTGAATATCTTCAAGCGCGGTGGAAAATTCAAAGGTTCCGCCCTCAATCTCTGACAAGATCGTGAGAAGCCCTTCCCCAATCGCCGCGGCATCGTTATCGGTGATGATGCCTGTGGCGGCCAACATGGCGGCATGGGCGCGCGATCCTGCGATGTCTTGTGCATACATGCGCTTGTCAAAGCCGATGGAGGCGTTGATCGCCTCCATGATGGCGTCTGGTCCGGCGGCGAAACGGCCGCCCCACATGGCGTTGGAGGATTTGTCTGTCATTTGGCCCATCCGGGAGTTTGGATATGAAGAAAATTTGGTTTGTTGCTCTCTATACGGCCCTTGCGCTCTTCGCAAACACTGCGATGGCGGCGGATCGGGCGGATTTAGAGGCTTTGCGCGAAGATACGATGAAAAAGCTCGTCTTTGTCAGTGCGCCCGAGGCGGTTCCGGCGACGGAGTTTGGCGCGCTTGAGGGCGGCACGCATAGCTTTGAGGATTTCAAAGGGCGTTGGGTTCTGGCGAATTTCTGGGCGACGTGGTGCGCGCCTTGCCGCAAAGAGATGCCCCAGCTTGATGCGCTTCAAGGCGAATTTGGCGGCGATGATTTTGAGGTGATCACCATTGCGACCGGGCGCAATCCGCCTGCTGCGATCAATCGCTTCTTTGCGGAAGTCTCGATTGAACACCTGCCCGTTTACCTTGATCCCAAGCAACAGCTGGCCCGCGAAATGGGGGTTCTTGCGCTTCCTGTCACCGTGCTGATTGATCCTGAGGGGCGCGAGGTTGCGCGCCTTCGAGGCGATGCGGATTGGTATTCTGATAGCGCGCGTGCGATTGTCGCGGCCCTTATTGCAAAGCCCGCGACTGAGTGATTAGCGCTTGGCCAAGGCCTTGGTTGGCGCGCAACTTGGGCAGGTGAGCAGATGATCGTTAACCATGCCAACAGCCTGCATGAAGGCATAGACAATCGTTGGCCCGCAGAATTTGAACCCCTCACGCTTGAGGTCTTTTGATATCTGCTCGGAAAGGGGCGTCTTGGCCGGGACATCGGATTTGGTCTTGGGCGCATTTTGCAGCGGCGCTCCGTCGACATAGGCCCAGAGCCACTTATCAAACCCTTCACGCGCCTCGATATTTTGCCAAGCTTTTGCGTTGCCAATCGTCGCTTCGATCTTGCCGCGATGGCGCACGATGCCGGGATTATCGAGCAGGCGCAAAACATCCGCCTCGCCCCATTCAGCCACAATATTGGGATCAAAGCCTGCAAAAGCCTCGCGAAAGCTCTCGCGCTTCTTGAGGATCGTGATCCAGCTCAACCCGGCCTGGAACCCATCGAGAATCAGTTTTTCCCATAAAGCGCGGCTATCCCATTCAGGAACGCCCCATTCATGATCATGATAATCCCTATAAATCGTTTCATTTCCTACCCAACCGCAACGCTCAGCCATCAAAACCTCATGAAATCAAATACTTCTGTGCTCGACGCCCGATTTAGCATGAAAAAGGCTCAAATGCAGCATTTTACCCGCTGTTAGCCAAAGGGGGGCATTCTAAGCCTAACTTGCTGTGGAGAGAACAAATGCGTGGCACTGGTGAAATGAGTTCCGATGCGTATGAAGCCGAAATGGGCAGCCCCCTTTCGACGGCGATAACGCAGCGAGACCGCGATACAATGGTGATGGTTCGCCAGGCTTTGGCGCGCAAACAAGTGACGCTGGCTTATCAGCCCGTGGTTTCGGCGCAGGAGCCGGATCGCGTTGCCTTTCATGAAGGGCTGCTGCGGGTTCTGGATGAAACAGGGCGGGTGATCCCGGCCAAGGATTTCATCGAGGTCGTGGAAACCCATGAGATGGGGCGGATGCTTGATTGCCTGTCGATTGAGATGGGGCTCAAGACCTTGTCTGAGGTGCCCAGCTTGCGGCTTTCAATCAATATGTCAGCGCGCTCAATCGGCTATGCCCGTTGGCGCACGGCCTTGGATGAGGGGCTGGCGCGCGCGCCCGATATTGCCGAACGGCTTATTCTTGAAATCACGGAAAGCTCGGCCATGGTCATGCCTGATCTGGTGACCGTGTTCATGCGCGAACTTCAGGCCAAAGGCGTTTCCTTTGCTTTGGATGATTTTGGCGCGGGCTATACGGCGTTTCGCTATCTCAAAGAGTTCTATTTCGACATTATCAAAATTGACGGGCAGTTCATTCGCGGCATCGCAAATTCGCCCGACAATCAAGTTCTCACCAATGCGCTGATCTCTATCGCGCAGCATTTTGAGATGTTTACCGTGGCAGAGTTTGTCGAAAATCCGGCTGATGCGCAGGTGTTGATCGATGCGGGCATTGATTGCCTGCAGGGGCACTATTTCGGCGTCCCAACGCTGCGGCCAAGTTGGCTTCTGGATGAAAAAGAACGCATGGCGGGCTAGCCAAAAGCGCGCCGCGTTTGCGCCTGCGGCATCGTTTGCGTTGATTATGCTGCGTTTGCAGCGTAGCTATTGGGCAATTGGGGAGGAATCTGCCAGTTGCCTATTGAGCAGCGCTGCGCCAGTCTTCCCCTGTAACCCGGGAGAGGACAATCCATGACCCAAGTCGTTATCGCATCCGCTGCACGCACAGCCGTTGGCAGCTTTGGCGGAGCATTCGCAAACACACCAGCCCATGATTTGGGCGCCGCCGTTCTTGAAGAAGTCGTGGCACGCGCCGGGATTGAAAAGGGCGAAGTGTCCGAAACTATTCTTGGCCAAGTGCTGACCGCTGGCCAAGGCCAAAACCCGGCCCGCCAAGCCCATATCAATGCCGGCCTTCCCCAAGAAAGCAGCGCATGGAGCATCAACCAAGTTTGCGGGTCCGGCCTTCGCGCCGTTGCGCTTGGCGCGCAGCACATCCTGCTTGGTGATTCCGATATTGTTGCGGCTGGCGGCCAGGAAAACATGTCCATGAGCCCCCATGTTGCCAATCTGCGCAATGGCCACAAAATGGGCGATATGAAATTCATCGATTCGATGATCAAGGACGGCCTTTGGGATGCGTTCAACGGCTATCACATGGGCAACACGGCCGAAAACGTCGCCGCGAAATACCAGATCACCCGCGAACAGCAGGATATTTTCGCCGTCGCTTCGCAAAACAAAGCCGAAGCTGCGCAAAAGGCTGGTAAATTCGCCGATGAAATCACTGCTTTCACGATCAAAACCCGCAAGGGCGATATCGTTGTGGATGCTGACGAATATATCCGCCACGGCGCGACAATCGAGGCGATGCAAAAGCTGCGCCCTGCCTTTGATAAAGAAGGTTCGGTCACTGCGGCAAATGCTTCCGGCCTGAACGATGGGGCTGCGGCGACATTGCTGATGTCGGCTGCCAATGCTGAAAAGCGCGGCATCGAGCCGCTCGCGCGCATCGTGTCTTATGCAACAGCTGGCCTTGATCCATCGATCATGGGCGTTGGCCCGATCTATGCATCGCGCAAAGCTCTGGCGAAAGCTGGCTGGAAACCCGAAGATCTTGATCTGGTAGAAGCCAACGAAGCCTTCGCCGCGCAGGCCTGTGCTGTGAACAAAGAAATGGGCTGGGATCCTCAGATCGTAAACGTAAACGGCGGCGCAATTGCCATTGGTCACCCGATCGGCGCATCTGGCTGCCGCGTGCTCAACACGCTGCTCTTTGAAATGCAGCGCCGCGGCGCCAAAAAAGGCCTTGCGACACTGTGTATCGGGGGCGGCATGGGGGTTGCGCTCTGTGTAGAACGCGATTAAACCCGGATTCGGGCGCGCAAGAAAGTTGCGCGCCCGGGCAATATTGCGAAACAAGATTACAATCCTTGGGAGGATATCATGGCCAGAGTAGCCCTCGTAACCGGCGGATCGCGCGGCATTGGCGCGTCTATCAGCAAGGCTTTGCAAGCCGCAGGATATTCCGTTGCGGCAACATATGCAGGCAATGATGACGCCGCCGCCGCCTTCACCAAAGAGACCGGCATCAAGACCTATAAATGGTCGGTTGCTGACTATGATGAATGTGCCGCAGGCATTGCCAAGGTAGAGGCCGAGCTTGGACCCGTTGATGTTTTGGTCAACAACGCCGGCATCACGCGCGATGCGCCGTTTCACAAAATGACCCGCGAACAATGGCAAGAAGTGATGGATACGAACCTCTCGGGCGTATTCAACATGACCCATCCCGTTTGGCCCGGCATGCGCGAGCGCAAATTTGGCCGCGTGATCAATATCTCGTCGATCAACGGGCAAAAGGGTCAGTTTGCCCAAGCCAACTACTCCGCAGCCAAAGCCGGCGACATCGGCTTTACCAAAGCGCTGGCCCAAGAAGGCGCGCGCGCTGGTGTGACTGTGAATGCGATTTGCCCCGGCTATATCGGCACGGATATGGTGATGGCCGTTCCTGAAAAGGTCCGCGAAAGCATCATCGGGCAGATCCCTGTTGGCCGTCTTGGCGAGCCAGAAGAGATTGCGCGCTGCGTGGTTTTCCTTGCTTCCGACGATGCAGGTTTCATCACCGGCTCGACGATTACAGCGAATGGCGGCCAGTACTTCACCTGATCCGATCAGGGCTGCGAATTTCAAAGGGCTGGCCTTCGGGCTGGCCCTTTTTTATTGCGCGCGCTAAGCCAGATGGATGACCCGTTCCAGCGCAACATTTATCGGCTTTATTGCCATCCTCCTTTGGGCGCTTCTGGCGCTTCTAACGGTGGGCGCCGCCCCGATGCCGCCTTTGCAGCTCAATGCCA
The DNA here is from genome assembly GCA_047631555.1 of Halocynthiibacter sp. Lineage (GTDB taxonomy): Bacteria > Pseudomonadota > Alphaproteobacteria > Rhodobacterales > Rhodobacteraceae > JBLHZY01. Next base: position 128,147 of record JBLHZY010000005.1, read on the forward strand.
TATGCTTTGGGATTGGTGGGGTTATCGGGCTGATCTGGGTGATTTCTACGGGCGAGCTCCCGGCGCTGCGACGGATCAGTTGGAAGGTCTATGCCTTTGGAACCGCGGGCCTGTTTGGCTATCATTTCCTCTATTTTTCTGCCTTGCGCGCCGCACCTGCTGTTGAGGCTGGGCTGATCGCCTATCTCTGGCCATTGCTGATCGTGCTGTTTTCCGGGCTTTTACCGGGCGAGCATCTTAAGCGCGGCCATGTGATTGGCGGGGTGATCGCGCTGATTGGGGCGGCGCTTGTTATTGGCGCGGCGGGGGGCGATGCAGCGCGGCCAGATACGGCGATCTTGGGATATACTTTGGCGGCGGGTTGTGCGCTGGTTTGGTCTGGCTATTCGGTTCTTTCGCGCCGTTTGGTCGCGGTGCCAACCGCCAGCGTGGCGATATTCTGTCTTGCGACAGCGGCACTTTCCACAATCGCGCATCTTACTTTCGAGCAAACAGTCTGGCCGCAAGCCACGCTTGGCTGGATCAGCGTGATCGGGCTTGGACTTGGGCCAGTTGGCCTTGCGTTTTATGTTTGGGATATTGGGGTAAAGCGCGGCGACATTCAGATGCTTGGCGTGGCCAGCTATGCAGCGCCGCTTTTATCGACGCTCGCGCTTATCGCAGCAGGGGTTGCAGCCCCAAGCTGGCGCTTGCTGGCAGCGGCCGTTCTGATTTCAGGCGGAGCGCGGCTCGCCTCCTTGGCCAGCCGCGCCTGATTTAGGCGTGTTGAAGCCGCGCGATTTCTTCTTTGAGGCGCATCTTTTTCTTTTTCATCGTAGCCACTTGGATAGAATTCATCCCGGGCTGGCGTTGTGCTTCATCAACTTGAAGCGAGAGAGATTGGTGTTTTTTCTTCAGTTCCTGCAGATGCGAACTCAAGGTCATATAGATGTCTCCTCTCGATGTGTGGGTTGTGCACTCTCAGTGCACCACAAAATTTGAGTCGTGTCACGCACGCGATGTAACAGGCGCGTAACAAGCAACATGATGCGCAAATTATTGCTAAAAGGTTAAGTGCCCCAAGGCAGGGCGGCGCCATCGCGCAAAACGGCGCTTATATGGGCGGTATAGCTCTCGCCATCCTGCAGATGTTTTGCGCCTTCATGCATCAAAATCGGCGGGTGCAAGCGAAAGGCGGCGCGCCCGCCTTTTCGAGCCCTTGCTAGGATCAATTGCGTGGGGCGGCCAATGCGGGGCTGCAGCGGCATCAGTTCAACCGAGCCAAGATGCGCAGCCATTGCGGCCAGAACTTGCGGCGTGCGCTCGGCGTTTTGGATCATCGTGAACGTGCCTTTGGGGCCAAGACGGCGCGCCGCGATCGCCACCCATTGATCAAGCGCAAGCCCCTCGCCCATCGCCGTTTCGCGCCGCGCAGTGGGCGAGGCGGTTCCGCGATTGCGCAAGAAATACGGAGGGTTAGCAATGATATGATCAAAGCTGCGGTTGCGCAGATCGGCCGGAAGGGCGGCGATATCGGCCTGAGTGATCTGCGCCTCGATGGCGTTGGAGGCTGCATTGGCGCGCGCGATTTGGGCATAGTCGCTTTGTAGCTCAACCCCGTGCAGCGAAAGCCCCGAAATCCGCGCGCCCAAGCAAAACAGTGCGGCCCCTGCCCCGCAGCCAAGCTCAAGCACCGATTGCCCCGGCTTTGCCGCGACCGAGGCCGCCAGCAGCACCGGATCAACGCCTGCGCGGTAGCCCTCAATCGGCTGGGCGAGCGTGATCCGCCCATTCAAAAACGCGTCATGGCTTAGCTGATCTTGCGGCATATCCATCCGCCTTAGCCCTCAAGCTCGATGTCATTGTCGCGCATTGCGGCGCGCGCCAGAAACATATCCTGATCGCGCACCATCAGGCGGCGCGGCAAAATGCCTACGCTGCCTTCAAGAACGCTCATATGGACGTCCATTTCAAACCAGTCTATACCCTCGCCTTGAAGGATCGAAGTTGCATAGGCGATGATTGTTGGATCGTTGCTGCGCAAAAGTTCTTTCATTCTTTAGGACTTAATGGCAAGCGCCTGCGTTTGTCGAGCCATGTGACGAGGGTGTGATGGGGCTGGATACCGCAGAGATTAAACCACACGAGAAATTGGCCGCTTATCTGGCCGATGATTTGATGGGTGTGGATGCTATGATCCGTGATCGCATGGCCTCTGAGCATGCGCCGCGCATCCCGCAAGTGACGGCCCATTTGGTCGAGGCAGGCGGCAAACGCTTGCGCCCAATGCTGACGCTGGCTGCTGCGCGGCTTTGTGGCTATGCGGGCCCATATCATATCCATCTGGCGGCGACGGTTGAATTTATTCACACGGCAACTTTGCTACATGATGATGTGGTCGATGAAAGCGCACAGCGGCGCGGGCGGCCAACGGCCAATCTGATGTGGGACAATAAATCGAGCGTGCTAGTTGGCGATTATCTTTTCGCGCGCGCCTTTCAATTGATGGTCGAGCCGGGGAGCCTTCGGGTTTTGGAGATCCTCTCGAATGCCTCTGCGACGATTGCCGAGGGCGAAGTGCTTCAGCTTACGGCAGCTCAAGATCTGGCCACGGGCGAGGATATTTACCTTCAGGTCGTTCGCGGCAAAACCGCGGCGCTGTTTTCGGCGGCAACAGAAGCGGGCGGCGAGATTGCCGGCGCGGATGCGGCGACCAAGCAGGCGTTGTTTGATTATGGCGATGCGCTTGGGATCAGCTTTCAGATCGTTGATGATCTGCTTGATTATTGGGGCTCGGCGGCCACCGGCAAAAACATTGGCGACGATTTTCGCGAGCGTAAATTAACGCTCCCGCTGATTAAGGCGGTTGCTCGCGGCGATGCTGAAGAGCGCGCCTTTTGGACGCGGGTGATTGAAAAGGGCGATCAAAAGGATGGCGATCTTGAGCATGCGATCAAGCTGCTCAATGTTCACGGCGCGCTGGAAGATACCCGCGCCGAGGCTTTGCTTTGGGCACAAAAGGCAAAGGATGCGCTTACCGGTCTGCCTGATGAGCCGATCCGCGAAATGCTGAGTGATATTGCCGATTACGTGGTTGCGCGGCTTAACTAAGCGCGGGCAATCGCGCTCGCGCGGACCCACCAATCAGGGTGATTTGCCGCGAGCGTATCGGTGGCGGTTTGTGCTTCTTCCTCCGAAAAATACAGCCCCCAGCATGTGCTGCCTGAGCCTGACATCTCGGCGACAGCATTGCCCTTTGTTGCGCGCAGGGCAGCCAAAACATCGCTGACAATAGGCGCGAGGCTTTGCGCGCTGGCGACTTTGGTTAGATCGTTGCGTTGCGCCAAAAGCCATGTGGCAAAGTCTTGCGGCGCGGCGCCCCAATCCATCTTGGCCATGCCTAAGGGGCTGAAATCATAGAGGCTATCGTGAAGGGCAAAAGCCTTCGCCGTTGGCACAGCAACGCCGGGATTGGCCATCACGAGCCAGCAATCTGGGATCATTGGCGCGGGCGAGAGCAGCTCTCCGATGCCGCTCATAAACATCGGCTTAGGTGCTTCAAGGCAGACGGGGATATCCGCGCCAAGCGGCAGCGCCTCGGCAGCGGTAAGCGGCGCCACCTTCCATAAATTCGCCAGCAGCCTGATTGCACAGGCCGCGTCGGACGAGCCGCCGCCGATACCGCCGCCATGGGGCAGGTGCTTTTCGAGATGGATCGCAGCGCCGGCTTTTACCCCGCGCAAATCGCGCAAGCGCTCGACGGCTTTGAGGACGAGATTCTGGCCATCAACCGGCACGCCTTTGGCAAAAGGCCCCCCGACAGAAAGGCTCAGCGCATCGCTTGGCGCGACCTCAAGCGCATCGCCAAAATCAGCAAAGACCACCAGAGATTCGAGCAGATGATAGCCATCTGCGCGCAGGCCCGTGAGGTGCAGGCAAAGATTGATCTTGGCCCGCGCGATCGCCTTAGTTTTCATTCGCAACCTTTAGCGGGGCGGCGCCTTCTTCTTCCAAGACCGCATCAAGCCCGACATCAAGCTTGCGGCGGATACGCGCGGCATCCTTTTCCTCAGGCTCAAAGCTCATCGCGCGGCTCCATTGGAATTCGGCCTCGCGCTTGCGCCCAACCGCCCAATACACATCCCCCAAGTGATCATTCACAATCGGATCAACGGCCATCAATTCAACCGCCCGTTCCATCTGAACGACCGCCTCCTGATAGCGACCAACGCGGTAATAACCCCAGCCAAGGCTATCGGTGATGAAGGCATCATTTGGACGGCCGGCAAGAGCGCGCTCAATCATATCGAGCGCCTCGTCATAGTTGGTTTTCATCTCGAGATAGGAATAGCCAAGGTAGTTCAAAACCTGCGGCTGATCGGGCTGAAGCACGAGGGCCTTGCGAAAATCCGCTTCGGCTTTGGGCCAATCATTTTCGCGCTCATAAGCGATGCCGCGGGCGAAATAGATGACCCATTGACCCGGCCCTTCGCTTTGATAAAGCGCGAGCGCGTTTGAATAGCTTTTGATTGCTTCGGCATATTTTTCCTGCGCGCGCATCATATCGCCAAGGGTGATATGGACGGCGGGAAGATCGGCGTGGGTGCGTGTCAGCTGTTCGATCACCTCGATCGCAGCATCTTCGCGCCCAGCGCGGCGCAACGCATCAGCGCGCCCCTGCTCGGCGGCATAATAAGCGGGATCTTCGCGCGGGACGGCGCGATAGGCGACGGTCGCCAGATCGTATTGCTCGAGGCGTTCAAGCAAGACGGCAGAGAGGATATGCGCATCCGAATGATCGGGGCGCAGGTATTCAGCGATGCGTGCATAGAGCAGCGCATAAGAATCGTCGCTCTCGCCATCAAGCGCGGAAGCCACAGAGAAAAACACTTCGGCCATCCCGTCTTGGATCGAGCGCACAGATGTCCGCTCGAGCGGCTTTCCCGCAATCAGATTGGCGCGGATCGCTTCGATGCCCGGATCAAGCTGAGCGCCGAAAACATCGTCAATGATCGCAACGGCATCGGCGCCGCGTTCAAGCTGGCTAAGCACTTCTGCGTGGGCAATTATGCCGCGCCGCGTTGGCGGAAGTTTGCCGCCCGCCTCGCCTGAAAAGATCGCATCCGCCCCTTCAAAATCGCCCACGGAAATCAGCGCCAGCGCCTTGTGATAGAAGCCAAAGCTTTCCAGCCCTTGGCTTTTGGCAACCGCATCAAAGCGTTCAAGCGCATCGCTCATCTGGCCATTTCCAGCAGCGGCCCATGCGCCCAAAAGCCCATCGACAAGCGGGCCGATGCCATGTTCTGCATCGATGCTTTTCAGCACCGCTTCAAATTCGCTATTCTTAGAGGCGACCCCAAGAACAACCATATTTGCGATCTGATTGTCGGGCGATGAGGCGATCAAAAGCTTTGCAACGGCCAAGGCGTTTTCCGGCTTTCCTTGGGCGATTTGGGCGATGATCTGCCCTTCCATCAGGCCCAGATCACCCGGATTGTTGATCAGCGCCTCGGCATATTTGCGCGAGGCTTGCTCAAAATCATTCACATTACCCGCGTGGCGCGCGCCAAGATATGCGCCAGCGCCGGAAAAGACGCCGCTAGACGTGGTTTGGGCGGCGCTTTGCAGCGGCAAAAGGCCGATGGGCAGCGCAAGAGCGGCAATCAAAGCAATCGATTTAACAAAGGGAAATACGGGCAATTGAGGGTTCCTCATGAAAGCGTTGCAGTGAAACTATCCCCGCTTGAGGCCATACGCAATGCGGGGCGCCCAATTGAGCGCCCCGCTAACAGAACTGTTACAAAATGCGCGTTGGTCGCATTACATGTTTGGATAGTTTGGCCCGTCGCCGCCCTGTGGAACCGTCCAGTTGATATTCTGGCTTGGGTCTTTGATATCGCAGGTTTTGCAATGGACGCAGTTCTGGAAATTGACCACAAAGCGCGGATCTTTGCCCTCTTCCTCAACCACCTCATAAACCCCAGCCGGGCAGTAGCGCTGCGCGGGTTCGGCAAATTCGGGCAGGTTGATCGAGATCGGGATGGTTGGATCAATAAGCTGCAAGTGGCTCGGCTGGCTTTCCTCGTGATTGGTCGCAGCAAAGCTCACGTTGGTGAGGCGATCAAAGGACAGGGTGCCATCGGGCTTGGGGTAATCGATTGGCTTGTAATCGGCGGCTTTGCCGGTGCTTTGCGCATCGGTTTTGCCGTGTTTCACTGTGCCAAAGAGGCTGACCCCAAAGAGCGTCTGGAACCACATATCAAAGCCGCCAGCGATCAAGCCGCCAAGCGGGCCAAGCTTGCCATTCAGCGGCGCGACATTGCGCACTTTCTTGAGGTCTTTGCCGACGGGGCCAGAGCGCAGCTCTGCGTCGTAATCTTCCAGAACATCGCCGCTGCGGCCCGCTTTGATCGCAGCAAAGGCGGCATCGGCAGCGTGGCGGCCAGAGTGCATCGCGTTGTGGTTGCCCTTGATCCGCGGCAGGTTCACTAGGCCCGCTGAACAGCCAAGCAATGCGCCGCCCGGGAAGGCCGCCGTTGGGATGGATTGAATGCCGCCCTTGGTCACAGCGCGCGCGCCATAAGCGATCCGTTTGCCGCCCTTCAGAACCTTGGAAATCCGCGCGTGATGTTTAAAGCGCTGGAATTCCATATAGGGATAGAAGAACGGGTTTTTATAATTGAGATCAACGATATAGCCCACATATACCTGATTGTTGTCCAGGTGATACATGAACGAGCCGCCGCCCTGTTTGAAGCCAAGCGGCCAACCAAGCGAGTGGGTAACTTCGCCCTCATTGTGGTTCTCTGGTTTTACTTCCCAGATCTCTTTCATGCCGAGGCCGAATTTGGGAACATCATGCCCCTCGGCCAGATCATATTTGGCGATCACTTCTTTGGAAAGCGAGCCGCGCACGCCCTCAGAAAGCATCACATATTTGCCCAGCAATTCCATGCCCGGCTCATAGCTATCGCCCTGCGTGCCGTCTGGGTTCTTGCCAAACTCGCCTGCAACAACGCCTTTAACTTCGCCCTTATCGCCATAAACGATCTCAGAACAGGCCATGCCGGGGAAAATCTCGACACCCATTTCTTCGGCCTGCTCGGCCATCCAGCGGCACACATTGCCCATGGAAACGATATAATTGCCGTGGTTGTTCATCAGCGGCGGCATGATGAAATTGGGCAGGCGGATTTGGCCCGCTTCGCCCAGGATATACATGTTGTCCTCTTTCACCTTAACGGTGATAGGCGCGCCTTTTTCTTTCCAATCGGGGATAAGCGCATCAAGGCCAGCCGGATCAAGCACCGCGCCCGAAAGGATATGCGCGCCAACTTCGGAGCCTTTTTCCAAAACGACCACATTGAGATCAGCATCAAGCTGTTTGAGCCGGATCGCCGCAGAAAGCCCCGCAGGCCCCGCCCCAACGATCACCACATCATATTCCATTGCTTCGCGTTCGATCTCGGCCATTTGGCACCTCACATTCGGTTACGCCCAGCGGCGCATAAGTAATAATCTTTCGCGCCTGACTATCTTAGCCAGAGGTACGCGGTCAATTGCAACGATACGTTAAACCCGTGTTTTAGACCATCTTTCACACATTTGTAGCGGGCAATACATCGCTCGGGGCCATACGTTTTCCTTGCAATCAGGGGCTTGGTCGGTTCAGGTATCTCGATGAATGAAGAACGCCGCGCCAACTTAGGGTTGGAAATGCTGGCCCAAGACCAATGAGTGTTATGGAAAAGATATTGATGACCCGCGCGGGCTTTGACGCGCTGAACGTAGAATTGAAGCAGCTCAAATCCGTAGAGCGCCCCGCGATCATTCGCGCTGTGGCCGAAGCGCGCGAGCACGGCGATCTTTCGGAGAACGCCGAATATCATTCGGCCCGCGAGAAACACAGCTTTATTGAGGGGCGCATCAAGGAGCTTGAGGGCGTTGTCTCTTTGGCATCCGTGATCGATCCCAAATCGCTTTCCGGGGCGATCAAATTTGGCGCAACGGTCAAGATCGTTGACGAGGATTCTGACGAGGAAAAGACCTATCAGATCGTCGGCGAGCATGAAGCGGATATCGAGCGCGGCCTTTTGAACATAAAATCGCCTATCGCGCGCGCTCTAATCGGCAAAGAAGAGGGCGACAGTGTTGAAGTTCGCACGCCAGGCGGGCAAAAGGGCTATGAGGTGCTGAGCATTCAGTATATCTGAGCAGCGAATGGCATGGGGCTTTTGTTTATATGAGCGATGAGACGAACCCGCAGGCGCAAGAGCAGCGCCAAGAGCCCGCGCGCGCGCCTCAATCGAGTGTGCAAAGCCCGCAGGCCGACAAACGCGCGTCTCCGCGCGGGGTTAAGCGCGCTATGGAGCTTGGCGTTTATGGGCGCAAGGCCGATGACGTGGGCCTAAAAATCACCGCGACCGAAGTGATTGCGCTTGCCTTGACGGTACTTTGGCTGATGGCGGCTGCGCTGTTCTATTTGCTGCTGGGGCGTGGGTCTGAGGGTGCGCCCTCGGTCGGGCTGCGCTTTGTCATGGTGCTTTTGTCGATTGTTTTGCCGGTTGCTTTGATCTGGGTGGCGGCGGCGGCGGCGCGCTCGGCCCGGGTGATGCGCGAGGAAAGCGAAAAACTCCATTCTGCCATCACCAGCATGCGCCAAAGCTATCTACAGATGCAGCAAAGCGTCGCCACGGGCACCAACAAAAGCGTTGAGAAAAAGCTCGAAGAGATCGCCATTGCCCAGCGCAAAACCGAGGATGCAATCGCGACCTTTACCTCCATTCGCCCCACAGCCCGCGCCCCCGAGACAAAAGCTGCGATTGCCGTCATGCCCAGCGCCGATGAGCAAGGCTTGCTTGCCCTTGGAACCCCGGCAGAGGCGCTCAACCCGCCGCTTTCGGTTTCCGACTTTATCCGCGCTTTGAATTTTCCCGAAACGGCCGAAGACAAAGACGGCTTTCGCGCACTGCGCCTTGCACTGGCGGATCGCAAGGTCTCGCAACTCGTGCAATCGAGCCAAGACGTTCTGACGCTGCTCAGCCAAGACGGCATCTATATGGATGATCTGCGCCCGGATCGCGCCCGCCCCGAAGTTTGGCGCAAATTTGCCACCGGAGAGCGCGGCGGCGCGGTTGCGCCTTTGGGCGGGGTTCGGGATCGCTCGTCCTTGGCTTTGGCCGCTGGCCGGATGCGCCAAGACGGGATTTTCCGCGATGCGGTCCATCATTTCCTGCGCAAGTTCGATCACACATTGGCCGAGTTTGAAAAAACCGCCTCGGATCAAGAATTGGCCGAGCTATCGGACACCCGCACCGCGCGCGCCTTCATGCTTTTGGGCCGGGTTGCTGGCACGTTTGATTAAGCGCGCAGCATCGCTTCGGCTTGCGCCATATCTTGGGGCGTATTTACATTGAAAAACGCGGCTTCATCGCTGAATTGAACGGTCGCGCCGCCGTGGTCTGCTGCAAAGGCGCGCAGCTTTCGCACGCCTTTGTTGAGCGCCTCTTCAAGCGGTTCACGAAGCGCCACGGGCCAAAGCGCGCAAGTCGGATGCATATGGTCCGGCGTTTGGGCCATGGTTGGATGGCGCGGATCACCCGCCAAATGCGCCAGCAGATCGCGGGGCAAAAACGGCGTATCATTGGGCAGCGTATAAACGGCGCGTTCGCCCTGTTCCTCGGCCCAAATCATTGCCGCAAGAACCCCAACAAGCGGGCCCAATTGCCCAAGTACCGGATCAGGCAAAACCGGCAGATCAAACCTGCCATAGCGCGCCACATCGCCATTCGCGCTTATTGCAAGCGCTGTGCATTGCGGGGCGACGCGCGCGATCACATGCGCAAGCAACGGCTTATCGCCAAGCACCATCAGCCCTTTGTCCACATGCCCCATGCGCTGCCCCTGCCCGCCTGCAAGGATCACCGCCGGATAGGGCGTGCGCATTGTATCAGTATTCATGATGGGCCTTTCGCGAGATAATCATTTGCGCCGCCTCTAAAGAGCGGGCAGTAAGGGCGAACCTTAGAGAGCAAAACCATGCCTGACACTGCCAAAAAATCAAGCTATCTGCGCGGATTTCGCGATGGGATGCCGTTTATTCTCGTGGTGATCCCGTTTTCGCTTTTGTTTGGCGTGACGGGTTCTGAAGCGGGGCTGAGCATTGCGCAGGTGATGGGGTTTTCGGTCTTGGTTATTGCGGGGGCGTCGCAATTTGCCGCTGTCCAGTTGATGGTTGAAGAAGCGCCAACGATTATCATTTTGGGCACGGCTTTGGCGGTCAATCTGCGTATGGCGATGTATTCTGCCGCCCTGTCGCCGCATTTTCGCGGTCTGCCGCTTTGGAAGCGCGCGTTGAGCGCCTATTTGCTGGTCGATCAAAGCTATGCGATGGCGGCTGTCGAATTTGAGAAGCGCCCCGATCAAAGCGCTGCGGCGAAGTTTATGTATTTCATCGGGGTCGTCTCGCCGATTTTCGTGCTTTGGTATGGGGCGAGCTATGTTGGCGCCTATGCGGGCGCGCTCATCCCGCCAGAATATGCGCTTGATTTTGCAGTGCCGATCACCTTTTTGGCGATGGTCGCGCCGATGCTCAAAACGCTCGCGCATGTGGCTTCGGCAATCACCTCGATCGTGCTGACATTGGCGTTTACAGCCATGCCCTTTGGCACCGGGCTTTTGCTCGCAGCGGTGATTGCGCTTTTGGTTGGCGCGCAGGTCGAAATATTGATGGCAAGACGCGCCAAGCGAGGCACGCCATGACGATGAGCACGGGCCAGATTTGGCTGATCGTTGTTGGGCTTGGGATCGGGACTTATCTCATCCGGTTTTCGTTTTTGGGCCTTATTGGGGAGCGCGAACTTCCTGAATGGCTGCTTCGGATGCTGCGCTATACGCCTGTTGCGGTGATGCCCGGGCTTGTTGCGCCGCTGGTTCTTTGGCCCCAAGCAACGGGGGGCGAGCCGGATTTGGCGCGCGCTTTGGCAGCCGGGGCGGCGGTTTTGATCGGGCTGATTACGCGCAATACATTGGCGGCAATTTTTGCAGGCGGCGTGGTTTTGTATACGGCGCTTTGGCTGGTTGGCTAGCGCTTAGCGGCGCCACAGGACCGGCGCTTGGATCATGCCTGAATTATCATCCGGACTGTCATCACGCACCGTGCGTTCCGAGACATTTGGCAAGGCGACGAAGGCGGCCCTAAGTTGCTTAGGGAACATCGTATTTGGGACGCTCTCAAATCCGGGCAGGTCATTCAAAATATCGGTGATCGAATTGGCGCATTGGGCCTTGGGCACGGCGCCGTAGCTTTGCACTTTTCGCATCGCGAGCGCGGCAACTTCGTGCGAAACCGGAATTGTGTTCTCGATCACGCGGTAAGTCTCGCGGGCATGGTAATCGATGTAAAACTCGACGGCAGGGGGCGACATGCCAAAGATAACATCATTGCGCTCGGGCAAATGGGGATGCTGAAATGTGCCTGCGGGATCAAAGATAACCCGTTGTTCGGCGTTGACCATCAGGCCGGAATGCGCGCCTGACCCGTTGTAATTGTTGATCACGGTGAAGAGGGTCAGCGTGGGGCCGCCGGGCGCGACATAGACTGCGCGTGCAACCTCTGCATCGGGGGCCCATTTTGGCTCTGCCGCGCCGCAAGCCGCAAGGGCAAGCGGGACCATCAGCCAGAGAAAGCGAGCAGAGCGGCGCAAACTGATCATTCGATTTCCTTTGCGCCGCACCGCGGATTAACCGTTAAACAAACCAAACAAAACGAGCACTGTGATCGAGACGATCGCGCCCCATGTGACCCATTTGATGAAGCCTGCAAATGTCTTTTCCTGAACTTTTGTGTCCATGGAGCCGTGTTTATGTTCTGCCATTGGGCCTGTCCTTCTAAATACTGTTGCAAAGGAATTAGACGATTCCGCCGCCTATGTCACGCAGGGGATGCGTGCAATTGCGCCGCAGGGGGCAAAAGGCGCGTTAGCCCTCTTCGAGATCCGCCACGAGGCGAAAGCCGATGCGTTGGGGCTCTTCATGTTCGGACTCTTTTGGCAGGGCGCGCAGCATCACATTGAGTTGGCTGACATGCTGGATCAGCTGGGTTTTGGTTCCCGTGGCATCAGAGCCATAAAAAGTGATAATATCGGGATCGAAATAGCCCATGCCCTCGATCCGCAGCTCGCCAGAGTTGGAACCCGCGAATCCCATCGCCACCTCTTGCTCGTTATCGAGTTGCTCTTCGAAATTCTGGATATAAAGCACGAGGCGCTCATAGGCCCATTCAGCAGGCGACTTCTGCTCAACCGGCTTGCGGGTAACCGCTTCGGGCAATGGCTTTTGCTCGGCCGAGGCGGGAGTTGTGGGATCAGCATGGACCACGCGCGCGCAGGGCATTGCGCTAGCCTCATGGGCTTCGGCGGTGGTCGAAATCACAGCTGTGTGTTTTTTGCCGGGCATCTACGGCTCCTTTTGCGCGTCATTGGCAGCGCGATGGCGAGGCTAGATCGCCTGCCAAAGCCAAGCATCATCGCTGGCGCGCCGCCTTCGCGATACTTTGCCCTCAGCCAGCAAGTGATTGCAATGCGCAACCGCCTCAACCAGCGCCAGCCCGTATTCACCATCGCCGATATTTCGCTTGAACAAGGTCGAGAAACACTCGGCCGATGTGGCGGGCGTTTCAAGGAATTTATGCAAGCGTTTGAGCGCGCTGTGATGATTGTCGATCAACTGGCGCACGCGGGTTGGCAGGCCGGTAAACGGCAGCTTATGCCCCGGCAAGACGAGCTGTCCCTCAACCGCAAATGCCCCAAGCCGCACGCAAGCCTCGAGCCATTCGCCAAGCGGATCAGCGCCCGGCTCGGTTGCATGAACGCCGACATTGGGCGAGATCGAGGCAAGCAATTGATCGCCGCCAAGGACGATTTTGCCATCCTCAGACCAAAGCGTTGCATGTTCGGGCGCGTGGCCATTGCCCATGCGCACAGCCCAATTGCGGCCCGCAAGATGGATCGTTTCGCCCTCTTGGATGCGCTTATAGCCCAAGGGCAGCGGCGTGATCGCATCGGCGAAATTGAAGGGCCGTTCAGCAAGGCGCTTTTGATAGACCTCGGCATCCATTCCCGCGCCGCGCCAAAAGGCCAGCGTCTCGGGGGCGGGGACTTCTTGGACATCCAGCAGCAACATCCGCGCCATCAGATAGCTTGTGCGCGTTGTGATCAGCTCGGCGCCATGCTCAGCGACAAACCAGCCCGCAAGGCCGATGTGATCGGGATGGTGGTGCGTGACCAAAACGCGCGCAATCGGGGCGCCGCTCATCGGGCCTGCCATCGCGGCCAGCCAAACATCGCGCTGACCTTGCGTATCAAACCCTGTGTCGATGATCGTCCAACCATCCGCATCGCGCAGCGCATAGCAATTAACGTGATCCAGCCGCATCGGCATGGGCATCCGGATCCAAAGGATCCCATCAGCAACTTCGGTCACGCTGCCCGGTTCAGGGGCATCGCCAAAAGGATAGCGAATGGGATCGGCCATCAGGAGGCCAGGTCTTCGACGCTCAGAGCATAGAGGCCAGCGGCGCCTTCGCGGGTATGTTCCAAGAGGGCCGCATGTTCGGGCAGGAGGCGCTCGATGTAAAAGGCTGCAAGGCGGGTGCGCGGGCCAGCGGCACCGCTGGCTTGTTCGGCAATCGCAGATTTCAGATGGTAATGCGCACCAAGCACGCGGGCAAAGGCGCGCAGGTAGGGCACAGCGCCGGCAAAGCGGTCGTTGAAATCGCTCTGACCAACCAACCATTCGGTTGTTTCGCGCAGGGTTTCCGCGGCATTCCAAACGCTTTGGGTCAGGTCGGGCAAAGCGCAACGTGCCGCCTCGGCGCCAGCTTCAATCTCATCCAAAAGGCGATAAGCGGCCTCGCCCCCATCCATCATTTTGCGTGCAACAAGGTCCATCGCTTGGATGCCGTTGGTGCCCTCATAAATCTGTGTCACCCGCACATCGCGGGCAAATTGCGACGCGCCGGTTTCCTCGATAAAGCCCATGCCGCCATGAACTTGGACGCCTTCTTGCGCGACCGCATGGCCAACATCTGTGCCAAAGGCTTTGGCAATTGGGGTTAGGAAAGCCGCGCGCGCCGACCATTCTGCATCATTCGTGGCGCGGGTCATATCGATGGCAATCCCGCAAGCCATCGCGATGGCGCGGGCCGCATATGTATCGGCCTTCATCGAGGCCAGCATGCGGCGCACATCCGCGTGATCAATGATCGCACCGGTTGCGCCTTCTTTGATCATCGAGGCGCCCTGCTTGCGATCGAGCGCGTATTCATAGGCCTTCTGATAAGCCGCTTCGGCGATCCCGATCCCCTGCATCCCGACATTAAGGCGGGCGTTGTTCATCATCGTAAACATCGCCTTCATACCGCCGTTTTCGCCGCCAACCATCCAGCCTTTGGCGCCGTCGAACTGCATCACAGCAGTGGGCGATCCGTGCAGGCCGGTTTTATGCTCTAGGCTGACAACTTTCAGCGTATTTGCCACGCCGGGATTGCCATTTTCATCGGGAATATTGCGCGGCACCATGAAGAGGCTGATGCCTTTTGTGCCCGGCGCGCCATCGGGGAGACGGGCAAGCACGAGGTGGCAAATATTGCCCATGAAATCTGCATCGCCCCAGCTGATGAAAATCTTCTGGCCGCTGATCGCATAGGTGCCATCGCCATTGGGTTCCGCCTTGGAGCGCAGCGCGCCCACGTCTGATCCAGCGCCCGGCTCTGTGAGGTTCATTGTGCCCGACCATTCGCCGGAAATCAGCTTGGGCAGGTAAAGTTCTTTGATCTCGTCACTGGCGTGATGCTCAAGCGCTTCGATCTGGCCTTGGGTCAGCAATGGGTTCAGGCCAAGCGACAGGCAAGCCCCCGACATCATGTCATTCACCGCTGTTGAGATCACAACCGGCAGGCCCATTCCGCCATATTGCGGCGCGGCCGAGATGCCGACCCAGCCGCCCTCGGCCATCTGCGAAAATGCCTCGGCAAAGCCCGGCGAGGTGCGCACTTTGCCGTTTTCCAGCCGCGCGCCTTCCAGATCACCATTGCGGTTGAGCGGGGCGAGAACCTCATCGCAAAGCCGCCCTGCCTCGCTAAGAATTGCCGATGTCATATCCGGGGTTGCCTCGGCAAACATGTCCGTCGCGGCCACTTGATCGAGGCCGACAATATGATCAAACAGGAACTGGATATCTTTGACTGGGGCGCGATACGGCATCAGGGGCTCCTCATTCGCGGCTTGGCATCAGGCCTGCGCGCGATTATGCGTATGATTGTTTTGTCCAGACCCTAGTCAAACCCGCAACAAGCACCAACCAGGACGCAGCGTCACAGATATGGCCTTAAAAACCGCGCTTTTGAAAGACACCCCTGAGGGAATTGCAAGTGCTGCCAAAGTCCTGTCTTTGGGGGGGCTTTGCGCCTTTCCAACAGAGACGGTTTATGGGCTTGGGGCGGATGCGCGCAATGACCGGGCCGTGGCGCGGATATTTGAGGCCAAGGCGCGGCCGCATTTCAACCCTTTGATCGTGCATTTGCCCTCTTTGGAGGCGGCCGAGCAGTTTGCCGTTTTCAACGATGCGGCGCGCGCGTTGGCGAATGCGTTTTGGCCCGGGCCGCTGACGCTGGTTTTGCCGCTGCGCGAGGGATCTGGCCTTTCGCCGCTGGTGACTGCTGGACTTGAAAGCATTGCGATCCGCGTTCCGGCGCATCCCTTAGCCGTTCAAATTTTGCGCGCTTTTGGCGGGCCTGTTGCGGCCCCTTCGGCCAACCCATCCGGCAAGATAAGCCCAACACGGGCCGAACATGTGCTCAGCGGGCTGAGCGGGCGGATAGAGGCGGTTTTGGATGGCGGGGCTTGTGATGTTGGGCTGGAAAGCACGATTGTTGGGCTGACGGGCGCGCCTGTTTTGCTGCGCCCCGGCGGGCTTCCTTTGGAGGCGATTGAGGCATGTCTGGCTGCACCACTGGCCACGCAGGATGCCCAAGCGGCGATCAATGCGCCGGGGCAACTGGCCTCGCACTATGCGCCGGATGCGCTGATGCGGCTGAATGCGGATGCGGCTCAACCGGGCGAGGTTTTGCTTGGGTTTGGGGCGGTTGAGGATGCGGCGATCAACCTTTCGCCATCAGGGGATTTGGTTGAGGCGGCGGCGGCGCTATTTCATGCCTTGCGCGAGCTGGATGCGCGCGGGGTGAGCAAAATTGCCGTCTCTCCCATTCCGATGCGTGGGCTTGGCGTTGCGATCAATGACAGGCTTTCGCGTGCGGCGGCTGAGCGCCCTTAAGCGTGGCCCGCATCGCCCGAAAGCATGATCGGCTCAACGCCCATTGAGCGCAGCGCCGCTTCCCATTTGCCGCCATCAGACCCGCCAAAAACAACAGCAGGATCAGCCGCGCAAGAGAGCCAGCCGTTTTGGCCAATCTCATCTTCAATTTGCCCCGGCCCCCAGCCTGCATATCCAAGCGTCAGGATGCGCTTTGCGGGGCCCTGCCCTTTGGCAATGTCGGCCAAAATATCGCGCGTCGCGGTCATTGAGAAATCAGGATCAATCCGCAGGGTTGAACCCTCGGATTGATAGTCGCAGGAATGCAAAACAAAGCCGCGCCCGTGCTCAACCGGCCCGCCAAAATGAACACCAAGCCCATGGCGCCCGTCGCCCCGCTCGATCTCAAGCTGCTCCAAGAGATCATCAAAGGCGATCTCGGAAACGGGTTTGTTAACGATCAGCCCCATGGCCCCTTCGGGCGAATGGGCGCAGATATAAACAACGCTGGTTTCAAAGCGGGTATCGGCCATGCCGGGCATTGCGATGAGCAACATCCCTGTCAGATCAATTTCACTTTGCGGCATTTCCATGAGTGCATATTTGGGCAAAGCGCGGTGGGGTTTCAAGCGAAAGGCGAGCGGGGCGCGCCCATGAGCACAGAAATGTAACAGCGCCGTCGCTCAATTGTGATTTCCTATATGCGAATTCGCTCATATGTTCGCCCCATGAGAATTCAATATATCTTTGCCGCTCTTGTGGCCCTCGGCCTTCCCGCCGCACCCTCGCTTGCGGAGGATGATTTGGCCAGCAATGCAGTTGTTGATGTGCTGCCCGGTTGGCGGCAATCCGGCGGCTCGCATATGGCCGCCTTGCGCGTTCGGCTTGCGCCCGGCTGGAAGACCTATTGGCGCGCGCCTGGCTCTGCGGGCATTCCGCCGCGCTTTGGCTGGACTGGGTCACGCAATCTTCAAAGTGTGAAATTTCACTGGCCTGTGCCCAAAGTATTTGAGCAAAATGGCATGCGCTCGATTGGCTATACCGATGAGCTGGTGCTTCCGATGGAGTTTACCGCGCGCGACCCATCCGCGCCGATCAGCCTTCGCGCCGAGGTCGAGCTTGGGGTTTGCCTTGATATCTGTATGCCGCTGACGGTCCGCGTATCTGCGGAATTGCCGCATCTCAAAGGGGCGGTGATCACGCCTGAAATCAACAACGCGCTGCGCAATCGCCCTTCTACGGCGGCGGAGGCCGGTGTTCGCAATATCACCTGTTCCGCTGAGCCGATCTCGGACGGGATGCGCCTGACGGCCTCGTTTCAGATGCCCTCATTAGGCGGCGGCGAGTTCGCGATTGTTGAGTTGAGCGATCAGACGATTTGGATCGCCGAGGCCGAAACGACCCGCACCGGAGGGAGCGTGACCGCAAAGGCCGATATGGTCCCGCCGCAAGCCGCGCCCTTCTTGCTGGATCGCTCGGACGTGCGCATCACCATGCTCGGCAACAAAGGCGCTGTTGATATTCTTGGCTGCGGGGTCCGTTAGGCCTGTTTGCGCTGCACCAGTGATTGCAGCGTGGCGGCGATTGCGAAGGTCAGCGCGCTGATGGCAGCCGCGCCCAGCGCAAAGAGCCCAAAGGCCCGGCGCATTGGCGCTTCACTTGCCCCAGAAAGCATATCCGGAAGCCCCCCCGTCGCCATCACAGACCCCATGGTTGCGGCAAACAAAACGATGATCGCAAGCCCTGCCAAAGCCGTCGGCAACATCGCGAGCCGCCCCTTGCCCGCAATGCGCAAAGCCCGGCGCAGCGAGGCCATCTGACGCGCGATATCAAGCTGCATCGCAACCATTGCCGGAACGACCAAAAGCACCAGCACCATGCCAAAGCCAAGCCCATAAACCAGCGTAATCACGGTCGGTTTGAGGAACTGTGCATCGGCGGATTTTTCATAGAGCAGCGGCGCGAGGCCAAGCACTGTTGTGAGTGTGGTGAGCATCACCGGGCGCAGGCGATCGACCGTCCCATCAACAATCGCCGCAAACAGCCCGCGCTCTTCGGCGTATTCATCGATCGTTGTGACCAAGACGATGGAATCGTTGATGATAATCCCTGTCATCCCGATCAGCCCAACGACGGAGAACATCGAAAGCGGAACCTCCCAAAGCACATGTCCAAAGATCGCGCCAACCAGCCCAAAGGGGATAATCGCCATGACGACAACAGGCCGCGTCCAGCTTGAGAATATCCACGCGAGTGTAAGGTAAATCCCGACAAGGCAAAGCATAAAGCCGAAAGCCGCGTCGGACAAAAACTCATCCTCTTGCTCAGAAAGTCCGGCCAATTCATAGGCGACGCCGTGCTCTTCTGCGATGCGCGGCAGGATATCTTCTTCGAGCTGGCGCATGATTTCGGTGGCTTGCGCGGGATCATCCTCGGACAGATCGCCCGTGACATTGACCAACCGGACGCCGTTTTCGCGCCGCACCGTGGAAAAGCCGCTTTGTGATCGCACCGAGACGATATCCGCCAGCGGGACATAGGCGCCAGCGGGCGTGCGCAGCTGAGTGCGATCCAGAAAATCAGCGCGCAGCTCGTCCTTAGGAAGCTCAACCCGGATCGTGGCCGAGCGGACCCCATCGGGAAAACTCGCCGCTTCAATCCCGGCCAAACGGTTGCGCAAAACGCGGCCCAGCGCATCAATGGAAAAGCCCAAAGCACGGCCTTGCGGCGTGAGCTCTAGCACCAATTCTTCTTTGTCATAGGCCAGAGAATCCTCAAGCGCGGAAACCTCGGAGAATTGCGAAAGCGCCGTTTTGACAGCTTCGGCAGCCTCTTTCAAATCAACCGCCTCTGCGCCCGAAAGCTCAACATCAAGCGCGTCGCCCCCCGGCCCAGAGCGCCAGCCGCGAAAGCTTACCTCTTCTGCAAGGGGATGATTTTTCACCTCATCTTGAAGGGCGGCGATGAAGGCAAAGCTTGAATAGGGGCGCAGATCGGCCTCGATCAATTCGATGGAAATCGCGCCAAGCTGATCAGCATCTTTGGTATCAGAGCTGGAAAGGCCGCGCCCTGAGTTGCCGCCGATTTGGGCGACAACATAATCCAGCGGATTAACCCCATGTTCGGCCTCGTATTGGGCGGCAACCGCATCCGTGGCGCGCTGCATCTCCTGCATCATCGCAAAGGTATCGGCGCGGGTCGCCCCCGGCGCCATCGAGAAATTGCCCGAAATTGAGGGTCGCTCCGGGGAGTTAAAGAACCGCCATTGCAAATCACCCCGCACAAAGATTGCCGCTTGGCTGATAAGGATCGCAATCGCGCCCGCAAGTACCGGATAGCGCGCCCAGATCACCAGCTTCATCAGCGGGCGAAAGGCCTTTTCGCGCAGCCAGCTAAAGCCGCGATTCACTGTGCGGCTTGGCGCGTCATACCAGTGCGATTGGGCGTTGTGGCCGATGGAATGGGCCATGTGATTGGGCAGAATAAGGAAGCATTCCACCAGCGAGGCCATCAAAACAACGATCACCGTAAAGGGAATATCGGCGATCAAATTGCCAAAGCGCCCGCCGATCGCCACGAGGCCGAAAAAGGCAATAATGGTCGTGATCGTTGCTGAAAACACAGGCGAGAACATGCGGCGCGCGGCATTTTCTGCGGCCTCCATCGGGCTTTCGCCCAAGCGGCGAAGGCGAAAATCGGCGTGTTCACCCACGACAATCGCATCATCCACCACGATCCCAAGTGTGATGATCAGCGCAAACAGCGACACCATATTGATGGTCAGCCCAAAGGCATACATCAGCGCAATCGCCGTCAGCATTGAGGCCGGAATACCCATGGCAACCCAGAACGCGGTTCGGGCATTTAGGAACAAAAACAACAGCAGCAACACAAGCCCAAGCCCCATCAAGCCATTGTCCAAAAGGATATTGAGGCGGCCGGTGATGGCATCGGTGCGCGTGCGGATCAGATCCATTTTGACGCCGCCCGGCAAGGTCAGTTCCATCTGCGCGACAACCTCTTCAACGAGGCCTTGGATTTTGATCGCGTCGCCCGCATCTGAGCGCTCAATCGTGACGCTGATTGCCGGGTTTTCGCCAACATAGAAGGCAACATTGCGATCCGTCCCCTCGATCCGGATTTGCGCCACATCGCCGATGGTCAGATTGGAGCCATCGCTATTTGAGCGCAGCGTGATGGCGGCAATCTGATCGGCGCTGCGCTTGGCAAGCCCGGTGCGAACGCGCGCGCCAGCAGCGCCCATGTCGCCTGCGGGATCGGCCTCGGCCTCCTCGGAAATTGCGCTGGCGATCTCGGCCATGGTGACGTTGTTGCGGATCAGTGAAAGGGAGGGCACCTCAACGATTGTTGAGGGAGAGGCCACGCCTTGGATCGTCGTGCGCGTCACCCCTTCGGCAAAAAGCCGCCCGACAAGTTCGTCCGCCAAACGGCCCAATTGATCGACACCGACAGGCCCGGTGATAACAACATCCGTAACCCGATCGCGCCAAGCCCCCCGGCGCAGCACCGGATCTTCGGCATCTTGGGGCAGGTCAGGCGCCGCGCCGAGCGCCGTTTCAACCTCATCAACCGCGCGCGACATATCCCAGCCCGGCTCAAACTCAAGCAAGATCGAGGCGCGCCCCTCGTTTGAAACGGAAGTCGCATCTTCGACGCCTTCAACCGCCAGCAAGGTTGGCTCAAGCACTTGGACAATCGCGCGATCAACGTCCTCTGCGCCTGCCCCGCTCCAAGCGACGCTGACGCGGATATTCTCGATGATCACGTCGGGGAAAAACTGCGCGCGCATGCGCGGTGCGGCCACAGCGCCCGCGATCAAAAGGATCACCAAAAGCAGGTTGGCTGCGGTGCGATGACGCGCGAAATAGCTTAAAATGCCGCCCGCATTGGGCGCGTATCGCCCTGCCATGACCTAGCCCCCCATCCGCTCTTCAAGGCGCGCGACCATGCGCGGCGAGACGCGCTCTTTGGACAATTCGGCAAGAAGGCGCTCTTTCATTTCGGCGGGCATGCGTTTGTTTTCAGTGACAAAAGTAATGAGCGCGGCGCGGCGTTCGTCGGTTAGTTCAAGACCTTCGGGGGCGGCTTCTGGCGCATTTGCCCCATCGGCGCGCAAAGGGCGAACCTTGATACCAGCGCCCAAAAGCGGCGTGCGTTCGCCAACAACTTCGCGCCCAACAAGGTCAGAAGTTGCGCGGATCAAAACCTCGTCGCCAAGGCGGCGCAATACCTCCACCGAGGCTTGTTCAAGCCGCTCCTCGGCCCCAATCACAAGGATCGTTCCTGCCGCATCAACAGCGGTTGCAGGCAAGCGGGCAACGCCTGCAAGCGGCGGTTCTTTGATCTGAACGGTAACAAAATCGCCGGGCCGAAAGCCGCCTGCATCCTCAAGACCCGCAAACAACAGCCGCCCCGTTTGGCCCGAGACCACGGAAGCGCTTTCGCGGCTGATCCGGCCTTTGGCCTCAAGATCGACGCCGGCGATATCCATTGAGGCCGTCACTGGTCCGCGCAAAAGAACTCCGTTTTCGTCCAAAAGCCGCGCATGGGCTTGGGTTGAAACGCGAAAAGAGACCTCGAGCGCACTTGGATCAATGAGGCTTGCAAGATGTTCGTTGGCGGTCACAATGCCGCCCTCAACCGCATTGATATCGGCAAGACTGCCCGCGAAACTTGCGGTAATCTTCGTCTCAGACAAGGCGCGCTCGGCGTTTTGCAAAGCGATACGGCTGCGCAATAGGGCGGTTTGGGCCTGATCGCTGGCGGCTTGGGTATTGGCGAGCGCTTGGCGCTTGGAAAGCACAGACTGACCGGCCGTTGCGGCGGCCAATTCAGCCGTTTCAACGGAGGCATCCGTGGCCACGCCGCGCGATTTGAGGTTGCGTTGCCGCTCAAGCGCGGAGGCGCGCAACGTCGCTTGGGCTTGCGCACTTGTCAGGTCATCGCGAGCGATTTCAAGGGTGCGCGCGGCATCCTCGACCTTGGCTTCAGCCTCGGCCAGATCGGCGCGAGCCAAATCAAGCGTCGCTTGTGCGTCCGTAGGATCAATCCGCACCAAAAGCGCGCCTTTTTCAACCGCGCCGCCTTCCTCAAAATCCGGGGCAAGCTCAACGATTGTACCGCCGCTTGAGGCGCGCAATTCGAGCGTGCGCTTTGAGCGGACTTCGCCAAAACTTTCCAAAACGGGGATTTCTGTGCCCGCCGTTATCGCCAGAACATTGACCGCAAAGGCGCGTTCTCGGGCAATGCCGGGGCGGGCATCTTCGGCCATGCGCGCACGGATCGCCGATTGCATAGAAAACCCCGCCCAGCCAAGCAAAGCGACCGTAAGCGAGACCAGAAACAAACCAACAAGCGAGCGGCGCAGAAATCGCATAAGCATTTGCCCTTTATGCAAAGATAGCCCGTCGCGCGACACGCGGGGCCTTAAATCAATCTAGCTGTGATGGCGAAAAAGCCAAGCCACAAGCGTGTTACGCGCTCAGCGGTTATTTCCGTCGCTTATGTTCTTCTAAACGGGGCAAAATCTCGACGAAGTTGCAAGGGCGATGGCGATAATCGAGCTGAAGTTTGAGGATCTCATCCCAAGCGTCTTTGCAGGCGCCCGTGCTGCCGGGAAGCGCAAACAGGTAAGTGCCCAAAGCAACCCCGCCCGTGGCGCGGCTTTGAACAGCGCTCGTGCCGATTTTATTCATGCTCACGATGGTGAAAATCGTCCCGAATGCCTCGATCTCTTTCTCATAAACATCGCGGTGCGCCTCGACCGTGACATCGCGCCCGGTAAGCCCTGTGCCGCCCGTTGAGATCACCACATCGATGCTTGGGTTTTCACACCATTTGCGCAGGCGCGCTGAGATAATTTCGCGATCATCCGTGCAAATCGCGCGATCAGCAACGATATGCCCGGCTTCTTGAATGCGCGCGATCAGGGTCGCGCCGGAGGTATCATTCTCAAGCGTGCGGCTATCGGAAACAGTCAGAACCGCGATGCGCACGGGGATGAATTCAAGGCTCTCGTCTATGCGGCTCATTTAGCTGGTTCCTTGACTGGCGAGGCGCGCTTGCAAGGCCTGCAAATCGGCCCAAGCTTCGCGTTTGGCAAGCGGGGTGCGCAGCAGATGCGCGGGGGATTGCATGGCAAGGGCGGGCAGCCCATCGAGCTCGGCCCATGTGCCGCGCAGCCGGGTGATCCCGCGCTTGCCGAGCATCGCCTGACAGGCCGCGTTGCCCATCAAGACAATCGCTTTGGGCTGCGCAAGCGCGATATGGCGCGCAATAAACGGCGCCATCATGGCAAGCTCTTCATCGCTTGGTTCGCGGTCATTGGGCGGGCGCCAGGGAATCACTGGGGTGATGTAAATCGCGGCATCGGGTTGCTCGCTGGTGCGGCTGCAATTGATGGCGGCAAACATCTTATCCAAAAGCGCGCCGCTTTGGCCCAAAGCTGGCTTGCCCGCGATATCATCTTCGCGGCCCGGCGCATCACAAATGATCATAATATCGGCGTTGATCGACCCATCCGCAAAGACCAGATTGCGCGCACCGCGTTTCAATTCGCAATGCTCAAAGGCCGCCATGGCTGCGTGCAACGCTTTGATATCTTGCGCAGATTTTGCAAGGGTCGCGGCCTCTTCGGCGGCATCAACCTGCAAGGCTTTCGGGATTTCTGGGATTGCAGGGCGATCAGGCGTAGCCATTTTGCCCGGCGCAAGCGCGGTTTCTGGCAGGGATTTGGGCGCCTCAGCGGGGGCCTCATAGCGGTTGATCGGCGCGTCACAAATGGCCTCATCTGCGCCAAGCTCGATCTGCCAATCAAGCGCGGCGCGCGCGGCGTAGAAATCCATTTGATCAAGCGGTGTATTCATAGCGCCAAGCTACGGCGCGCGCTGCAAAAGGTAAACCGCGCGCTTGCTCGCTTGGGGCCAAATTTGATTGCCTTCTTGCCGCAAGGCTCAACGCTTTCTATAAGCCTAGAAAATCGGGAGCGGCTGGCATTGGCATTTGCGCAAAAACATCTTCTCGGGATCGAGCATCTTTCGCCCGACGATATCACCAGCCTTCTCGATCTGGCGGATGAATATGTGGCTTTGAACCGGCGCGATGTGAAGCGCTCGGATGCGCTTGCGGGCCTTACCCAGATCAACATGTTTTTTGAAAATTCGACCCGCACGCAGGCAAGTTTTGAGCTGGCGGGAAAACGGCTTGGCGCGGATGTGATGAACATGGCGATGCAGGCCAGTTCAATCAAAAAGGGCGAGACCCTGATTGATACAGCCATGACGCTGAATGCGATGCACCCCGATCTTTTGGTCGTGCGTCATCCCCATTCCGGCGCCGTTGACCTGCTCGCGCAGAAGGTCAATTGCGCGGTTCTGAATGCAGGCGATGGCCGCCATGAACACCCGACCCAAGCACTTTTGGATGCGCTGACGATCCGGCGCGCCAAGGGGCGGCTGCATCGCCTTTCTATCGCGATTTGCGGCGATATTGCCCATAGCCGCGTTGCCCGCTCCAACATCATGTTGCTTGGCAAAATGGAGAACCGTATCCGCCTGATCGCCCCGCCGACCTTGATGCCCTCGGGGATCGAAGAGTTTGGTTGCGAGGTGTTTGACGACATGCGCGAAGGGCTTGCGGATGTGGATGTTGTGATGATGCTTCGCCTGCAAAAAGAGCGGATGGACGGCGCGTTTATCCCGTCTGAGCGCGAGTATTATCATCGCTACGGGCTTGATGCGGAAAAGCTGAGCTATGCCAAAGAAGACGCCATCGTGATGCACCCGGGCCCGATGAATCGCGGCGTAGAGATTGATGGCGATCTGGCCGATGATATCAACCGCTCTGTGATCCAAGAGCAGGTCGAGATGGGCGTTGCTGTGCGCATGGCGGCGATGGATTTGCTGGCGCGAAATCTGCGCGCTTCGAGAGCAGATAAGGGAGCCGCGCGATGAGCTATTTCACCAATGCTCTGCTGGTCGATCCCGAAGCGGGGCGCGAATATCTTGGCTGGCTGCGGGTTGAAGGCGGGCTGATTGCCGAGATCGGTGAGGGACCAGCGCCCAAGCAAGGCATTGATTGTGAAGGCAAATACCTCGCGCCGGGGATTGTTGATCTTGGGGTCAAAGTCTCTGAGCCCGGCGAGCGGCACAAGGAAAGCTTTGCCTCGGCTGGGCGCGCAGCGGCGGCTGGCGGCGTCACAACAATGATCACCCGCCCCGATACTTTGGCCGCAATCGACACCCCCGAAGTGCTTGAATTTGTGACCCGCCGCGCCGCGGAAGATGCGTTGGTAAATGTGCGCCATATGGCAGCGCTGACCCGGTCGCGCGAAGGCCGCGAGATGGTTGAGATCGGCTTTATGCTTGATGCGGGGGCGGTTGCTTTTACCGATTGCGATCACGTGGTGAGCGACAACAAAGTGCTCTCGCGCTGCTATACTTATGCGCGCTCACTTGGCGCTTTGGTCATTGGGCATCCCCAAGATCCCGGCCTTTCCAAAGGGGCGGCAGTGAGCAGCGGCAAGTTTGCTTCCTTGCGCGGGCTGCCTTCGGTTTCGCCAATGGCCGAGCGCATGGCGCTTGATCGCGATATGGCGCTGGTTGAGATGACGGGCGTTAGATATCACGCCGATCAAATCACCACCGCACGCGCCCTGCCTGCGCTTGAGCGGGCCAAGGCCAATGGGCTTGATGTGACGGCGGGCGTTTCGATCCACCACCTGACGCTCAATGAATTGGACGTGGGCGATTATCGCACCTTCTTTAAGGTCAAGCCGCCGCTGCGATCAGAGGATGATCGGGTTGCCATGGTTGAGGCAGTACGCGACGGGCTGATTGATATCATCTCCTCGATGCACACGCCCCAAGACGAAGAAAGCAAGCGCCTGCCTTTCGAGGAAGCGGCAAGCGGCGCGGTTGCGCTGGAGACATTGCTGCCCGCGGCGATGCGGCTATTCCATTCAAATGATCTAAGCATGGCGCAGCTTTGGCGGGCGCTTTCCTTTAACCCCGCTCAGAGATTAGGATTAGATTCCGGGCGTTTAGCAACAGGTGCGCCGGCGGATTTGGTCTTGTTTGATGCCAATGCGCCTTTTGTATTGGATCGCTTTAAGCTCCATTCGAAATCCAAAAATACCCCCTTTGACGGCACAAGAATGCAGGGCAAAGTGATTGGGACATGGGTTGGCGGCGCGCGCGTTTTTGGAGGAGAGACTGATGCCTGATTTCACTACGGCGCCGATGATGCTTGGGCTTGCGGTTGTGCTTGGCTATCTGCTTGGGTCGGTCTCTTTTGGGATCGTGATGGCGCGGATTTTCGGGCTTGGCGATCTGCGCAGCGTTGGGTCGGGCAATATCGGCGCGACGAATGTTTTGCGCACGGGCAATAAGCTTGCCGCCTTTCTGACGCTGATTTTGGACGCAGGAAAGGGCGCGATTGCTGTGCTTACGGCGCGCGCGCTTCTTGGTGAGGATGCCGCGCAAGTCGCTGGTCTTGCTGCCTTTTTGGGGCATTGCTTCCCAGTATTCTTGGGCTTTCGCGGCGGAAAAGGCGTAGCAACTTTCCTTGGAACGATGATCGCGGCGGCTTGGCCGATTGGGCTTGCTGCTTGCGGCATTTGGCTTGTGGCCGTTGCCATTTCGCGGATTTCTTCGATCGGGGCGCTGTTTGCTTCTGCTTGGGGGCCGGTGCTTGCGATCCTCTTTGCGCGCGGCGACCTCTTGATCCTGAGTACGCTTTTGGCCCTGCTGGTTTATGTGCGCCACTGGCCAAATATTCAGCGGATCAAAGCGGGCACAGAGCCGCGCATCGGGCGCAAAAAAGACGCCTGAAAATTCTGGCTGTTTGACGCGTTAAAATTGGTTAAGATGTCTTAGCGTAAGGTAAAGACGCGCTATAACGGCCCAATTTTTTAAAAACTTCAAACTTTTTGCACCGCCTTTTTGCAAGATTTACAACAAGGTTTAGCACCCAACCCGAGAGGAAACCCGATGGATTTCGGCACTGCAATCAAAACCGTCTTTTCAAAATACGTGACCTTCACGGGCCGCGCGCGACCGGCCGAGTTTTGGTATTGGGTTTTGTTCACAATGAGTGCAAGCATCGCTCTGAGCATTATTGATGCGGTCATTATTGGGGGCGGCAATCAATTGTTTTCGCCGCTCTTCTCGATCGCGGTCTTCCTGCCATCGCTTGCGGTCGCCGTGCGCCGCTTGCACGATACGGATCACTCGGGCTGGTTTTACCTGCTGATTTTCATCCCGATCATCGGCTGGATTATCCTGATCGTGTTCTATGCAACCGAGGGCACGCGCGGCGACAATCGCTTTGGGCCGAATCCGATTGACGAACCCGGCGACAGCGGCCCGATGCACAAAAGCAGCATCCCCCCGGTGAACGGCGATTTGGACGCTTAATTAGTAGCTATACTCGGCGTAAATCCGGCTTAGATCGCCGCCCCAATCGCCATTGTAATGGGCGAGCAGCTCATCTGCGGGGGTCTGGCCGGACTCGACGCTTTCTTTAAGCGCATTGAGGAAGTGGGTCTCGTCTGGAACGAGGCCGCCAGCGCCTTGCATGGCGCGCGCTTTGAGGCCGACCTCGGCAATCGCCACGCATTCGCGCGCCAGATCATGCAGCTTGATCCCATTCGCCTCGCCTTGCAGCCCATCGACAGAGGCCGCGACGCGCAGGCCTTCGCGGGTTTCAACATCAAAGCCTTTGGCCAGATCCCAAGCCGCATCAAGCGCGCCTTGATCATACATCAGCCCAACCCAAAACGCGGGCAGCGCGCAAAGGCGGCGCCAAGGCCCGCCATCGGCGCCGCGCATTTCCATGTATTTCTTAATCCGCGCCTCAGGGAAGGCGGTTGTCAGGTGATCGGCCCAATCGCTTAGGGTTGGTTTTTCGCCGGGCAATGCGGACAGCTCGCCGCGCAAAAAGTCGCGAAACGACAGGCCCAGCGCATCGATATATTTCCCGTCGCGATAGACGAAATACATCGGAACATTGAGCGCATATTCCACATAACGTTCAAACCCCATGCCCTGTTCAAAGACAAAAGGCAGCATGCCGGTGCGGGCGGGATCAAGATCGCGCCAGATGCGCGAGCGCCATGATTTATGGCCGTTTGGCTTGCCCTCAAAGAAGGGGGAATTGGCAAAAAGCGCGGTTGCCACGGG
Organism: Halocynthiibacter sp.; assembly: GCA_047631555.1. Lineage (GTDB taxonomy): Bacteria > Pseudomonadota > Alphaproteobacteria > Rhodobacterales > Rhodobacteraceae > JBLHZY01. The sequence continues at coordinate 156,637 of JBLHZY010000005.1, forward strand.
CTGAAGCGCCAGAGCCACGCGGAATTTCTGGACCATATCCGCCTCGGAGGCAAAGTCGAGATTGACTTGAACCGTGCAGGTGCGGCGCATCATTTGCGTGCCATGGGTGCCGACTTTTTGCATATAGCCGTCCATCAGCTTGTAGCGGCCTTTGGGCATAAGCGGCATTTGCTCATGGGTCCAAACTGGCGCCGCGCCAAGCCCGATAAAGCGCGCGCCAATCTTGTCGGCGACGCTTTGCACATCCCGCAAGTGATGGTTCACCTCGTCGCAGGTTTGGTGGATGCTCTCAAGCGGTGCGCCCGATAGTTCGAGCTGGCCGCCCGGCTCTAGGCTGACATTCGCGCCGTCTTTTTCCAGCCCGATGATATTGCCGCCTTCAACGACAGGCTTCCAGTCAAAGCCGTGCTGAAGCCCCTCAAGGATCGCTTTGATCGAGCGCGGCCCCTCATAGGGCAGCGGCAGGAGCGAATCTTTGCAATAGCCGAATTTTTCATGCTCCGTGCCGATGCGCCAATCGGCTTTGGGCTTGCAACCAGAGGAGAGATATTCCGCCAGTTGATCGTGGTGTTCGATAGGGCCGCCGCCAGATTGGGGAATAGACATGTGCGCGCTCCGATTGGCTGCGTTATGGGGGGCAAGGATTGGCTGTGGTTTGGAGCGATGTCAATGCAGCGCGCGCGGCTTATCTTGGGTGAAGGCATTTGGGCGTTCGCGCCAGACGGTAAAGATTGCGTTACTTGTGCTGAGGTTGGCCTCAAGCACTTGGCCGTAGTCCGCGCCATCAAAGCTTGCCAGCGCATCAATCAGCGCCTCTGATCCCGCCGCAGAGGCCCCGATGCGGATCTGCCCTTGGCCGCGCACAGTGATGATCCAGAAGCGATCCTCGAGATATGGGCCTTGGTCATTGGTCTCGATTTGGATGGCGGCGACATCATCGAGCGAAAAGCTTTGCCCGCCTTGGGAGGTCAGATAGCGCAATTCGCGTTCCACCAGCTCAACCATGCCAGCGGCGTCTTCGCGCGGGCCGCCATTTGAATAGAGCCGGGCTTTGCGCAGCCCGGTAAAGATCACCGCCCCGCCAAGAAGCGCGATCACATAGCCAAGCAGCGCAATGCCCGGCAGCGCCACAAGCGCCAGCCAGAGGCCAAGCGCCACAACGCCTGCGCCAAAAAGCGCCTCGCGCCAGCGGGTGAGAGATTTTTGCAATTCGGGGCGGATCATGCCCAATCGCCCAGCTGATTTTGCCAAAGCGCAAGGGCCGCGACGGCGGCGGTATCGGCGCGCAGGATACGCGGGCCAAGGCTTATGGGGTGGCTAAAGGGCGCGGCGGATAGGCGGGCGCGCTCGGCCTGCGAAAAGCCGCCCTCGGGGCCGATCAGGATTGCCCATTTGCCGGGCTTGGCTTGGGCGAAGTTTTGGGCCTCTCCCGCCAAAGCCTCATCGCAAAACATCAGTTGGCGATCCGCAGGCCAGGTATCCAGCAGCGTCGAAAGCTTTTGCAGATCAGCCACTTCGGGCACAAATGTTCCGCCGCATTGCTCGGCGGCCTCAACCGCATGGGCTTGCAGGCGATCTTGGCGAATGCGATCGGCATTGGTGTGATCGGTGGAGACAGGCAAGATACGGACGGCGCCCATTTCGGCCGCCTTTTCAACGATGAAATCGGTGCGCGCCTTTTTGATCGGCGCAAAGAGCAGCCATAGATCGGGCGGCATTTGCAGCGGCTTGGTTTGATCGCGGCAGATCAGCGCGCCGCCCTTTTTGGAAAGCGCCTCGATCTGCGCCAGATATTCGCCATCCGCCCCGTTAAACAAGGCAACACCAGCGCCAACGCGCAGGCGCATGACGCTGAACAGGTAATGCGCCTGATCCGCGTTCAAAGGAACCGTTTGCCCCGGTGCCAATGGGTGCTCTACAAACACCCTAACTTTTGCTGCATTCGCAATATTCATAGGCCGATCATATGACCGAGACTGACCAGACACCAGAGCAGACAGCCCAGCCAACTACGCCCCAAGCAGAGGGCCAAGTGGCCGATGCGGTGCGCGGGAATTGGGTCGATCGGTTGGCGCCGGCGGCGACGCGGCCCTACCTGCGGCTTTCGCGCGCGGATCGCCCGATTGGGACATGGCTTTTGCTGCTGCCTTGTTGGTGGGGCGCGCTTTTGGCGGCGCTGAATAGCGGCGGGTTTGATGCAACGGTGGCTTGGGTGATGATTGGCTGCGGGGTGGGCGCTTGGCTGATGCGCGGCGCGGGCTGTACTTGGAACGACATCACGGATCGCAATATCGACGGCGCGGTTGAGCGGACCCGCTCGCGGCCGATCCCATCGGGGCAGGTGACGGTGCGCCAAGCGCTTGTCTGGATGGGCGCGCAGGCGTTGATCGCCTTTGGCATCCTGCTCACATTCGCGCCTATCGCTATCTGGCTTGGCATCGGCTCGCTCGCTTTGGTCGCGATCTATCCTTTCGCCAAACGGTTCACTTGGTGGCCGCAGGTCTTCCTTGGGCTTGCGTTCAACTGGGGCGCGCTGCTGGCGTATGCGGCTGTGGCGGGCAAAGTCGATGCCAATGCGATGATGCTTTATCTGGCGGGCATCGCTTGGACGCTGTTTTACGACACGATCTATGCCCATCAGGACAAAGAGGATGACGCGCTGATCGGGGTGAAATCCACCGCCCGCCTGTTTGGCACCCAGACGCCGCAATGGCTGCGCCGCTTTATGGTGATCTCGGTTGTGCTGATGGCGGGGGCGATAATCGGCGTCGTTTCAGAACAGGAAAACTTGCTTTTGCTGGTTGTCGCGATTGGCGCGCCTTGGGCCTTTGGTTGGCATCTCACGTGGCAATTACGAACACTTGATACCGAAAAGCCGGAAAACTGCCTTAAGCTTTTCAGATCAAACCGCAATGCGGGGCTGATTCCTGCGCTGATTCTCGCCGTTTGCCAATTCCTTTGATTGCAGCGCAGCCCCCCCTCGCCTAAACCTCTGATCAAGCGACACAAGACCGGACCACCAAACATATGCGATTCCCCAATTTCCTACCCTATGTCGCCGCCCTTGCTCTTGCCGCGGGTGCTGCGCTTGGGGCTGCTTTTTTCTCGGTGCGCACGATTGAAAGCAGCACGCTCAAAGCGGTGGATTTCGCGCTTGAGGAAAATGGGCATAGCTGGGCGGGCGTTGATGTTGATGGGCTGCAAGTGCGCCTGTTTGGCACGGCCCCCTCGGAAGCGACCCGGTTTCGCGCGCTTTCGGTTGCAGGCGGGATTGTCGATGCGGCGCGGGTTATTGATAACATGGCCGTTGAGGATCCAAAGGCGATCCAGCCGCCGACTTTTTCGGTTGAGATGCTGCGCAATGACGATGGCATCTCGCTGATCGGGCTTTTGCCTGCTTCCGTTGATCGCGCCGCCATTATTGAGCGCGCCAAAAAGGCAGCAGGCGATTTGCCCGTGACGGACCTTTTGGAAAGCGCCGATTACCCGGTTCCTGAGGGCTGGAATGATGCGCTTGAATTTGGGATTTCCGCGCTGATCACGCTGCCACGCTCCAAAATTTCGGTGGCCTCTGACCGGGTCGAGGTTACGGCGATCTCTGACAGTGCTGCGCAAAAGCGTCAGCTGGAAACCGCCCTTGCGCGCAAACGCCCGCGCGATCTGACGACCTCGATTGCGATCTCAGCGCCGCGCCCGGTGATCACGCCCTTTACCCTGCGCTTCTTGATCGATCCGGTCGATGGCGCGCGCTTTGATGCTTGTTCGGCAGGCTCAAATGAGGGGCGCGCAAGGATTTTGGCGGCCGCATCGGCGGCAGGGATGCAGGGCAAGGCCGATTGCACCGTTGGCCTCGGCATGCCCTCAAAGAAATGGCCCGATGCGGTTGCTGAGGGGATCAAAGCGCTGGCTGATATTGGCGGCGGCTCGATCACCTTTTCGGATGCCGATGTCACATTGATTGCGCTTGATACGACCGAACAGAGCACATTTGATCGGGTTGTTGGCGAGCTGGAAACCGCGCTGCCGGATGTGTTTTCGCTGCATTCGGTTCTGCCAGAGCCGGTTGCGATTGATGGCACAGGCCAAGGCGATGGCCCGCCCGAATTTGTGATCACGCGCTCACCTGAGGGGCAAATTCAGCTGCGCGGGCGGGTGGTTGATGAGCGCGCACGCGTGGCGACCGAAAGCTTTGCCCGGTCGCGCTTTGGCTCAACCGCCGTTTATGGCGCGATGCGGCTGGATGAGGATTTGCCGACGGGCTGGGCGGTTCGGGTTTTGGCGGCGATTGAGGTTTTGAGCTTTCTCAACAATGGCTCGGTCGTGGCGCAGCCTGATTTTGTTTCGGTGCGCGGCACCACGGGCGAGGTTGATGCCAAGGCGGAGATCGCGCGCATTCTGTCCGAAAAGCTTGGCGAGGCCGAGAATTTTGAGATCAACGTTACCTATGAGCGCAAGCTTGATCCGCTGCTCAATATCCCGACGCCAAAAGAATGCGTGGCCGATATCAACGGGATCCTGAGCGCGACCAAGATCAATTTTGCCCCCGGTAAGGCCGAGATCAACGCAGAAGCTTCGGATATTTTGGATCGGGTCGCCGCCCAGATGAAAGAATGCGAAGATACGCAGATGGAGATCGGCGGCCATACCGATAGCCAAGGGCGCACCGAGATGAATGCGCAATTGAGCCAAGCGCGCGCGGATGCTGTTCTCAATGCATTGCTGGCGCGGCGGGTCTTGACCAAGGGCCTCACGGCGCGCGGCTATGGCGAGAGCCAGCCGATTGCGGATAACGAGTCCGAAGAGGGCCGCGAGTTAAACCGGCGTATTGAGTTTAAACTGATTTCAAGCGAAGAAGATGAGGCCGATGCGGCGCTGCATGATCATGACAGCGAAGCCCAGGCAGACCAAACAAGCGAGACCGAAACAGCCAATGAATAGATCCGAGTTTATCATCGCGACAGCGATCATCCTTTTCGTGGCCTTCCTTTTGGGCTGGTTTGCACATTGGATGTTGGGCCGTTTTGCGCGCGTTGGCGCAGGCGAAATGGGCGATCTGGATCGCATGGCGCAATCGCTGCATGAGGCAGAAGAGCAGCGCGATCAAGCCGTTGCCTATTATCAGCAGCGCGAGAGCGAGATTTCCAATCAGCTGTCGCAGACAGAAGCGGAATTGCGCGCGGCGATGGAAGGCCTGCGCGAGGCGCGTCATGAGGCCGAAGAGATGCGCGCTTATGTCGAACGGATCAACAAGGGCGAATAGGCCGCTACCAACGCTTGAGCGCGGCCTCGTCTTCATCCTTGGCCGCGACCCAGGATTGCCCAGCCTCGCCGAATTCTTTCTTCCAGAACGGCGCGCGGGATTTGAGATAATCCATCAGAAAATCCGCCGCCTCAAAGGCATCTTTGCGATGGCGCGAAGCCGTGGCAACCATCATGATCACCTCGCCCGCTTGCAGCGCCCCGAAGCGATGGATCACCAGCGCATCCGCAAGGCTCCAGCGTTCAATCGCCTCGCGCGTGATGGTCTCAAGGGCGCGTTCGGTCATGCCGGGGTAATGCTCGATCTCCATCCGGCTCAGGGTTCCGCCTTCATCGCGTACCAGCCCCGTGAAGCTGACAATTGCGCCTGCGCCTTTGGCGGCATCGGTAAAAGCGCTGAGCTTCTCGCCGGGATCAAAACGCGCCTCGGAAACGATGATCTGCATCGCTTAGCCGCCTGTCATCGGCGGGAAAAACGCAACCTCGCGCACGCCTTTGAGCGGGGCATCAAACTCTGAAAGCTCCTGATCAAGCGCCACCCGAAGCGCGCTTAGATCGGCAAAGGCCGCCTCATAGCGCGGCTCGCGGGCGCGCAGCTCATTCACCAGATCATTGACCGTTTCGGCCGATGTCTCGAGCTGATCGCGCGGCTCGCCAATGCGTTCGCGCACCCATGCAAAATAGAGCACATCAATCATTGCTCCGGCTCCTCGCGCAGGAAGGGCATGGCTTTGCGCATGTAATCCGCGCCGGTAATCACCGTCAGCGCCGAGGCGATCCAAAGCAGGATGATGCCGCCGTAATAGCTTGCCTCCATTGCCCGCGCTTTCCAGACCAAGCCGTTCACATCTTCTATCTCGCCGTTGATAATCCCATCAAAGGTCACGCCGTCCATGCCAAATGTCCCCATGCCAACATAGTGCGAGAATATCCCGTAACTAAACAGCACGACAATCGAGACCATTTGCGCGGTCGTCTTCCATTTGGCGAGTTTGGTGACCTTCAGAAGGCCGGCGGTGTTGCCCAGAAATTCGCGCAGGCCCGAGACGAAAACCTCGCGAAAGAGGATCAGGGTCGCCGGCAAAATGATCGAAAACTGCATCCCAAAGAGAACACAAACCACCATCAGCGCGATAATCACCATGGCCTTATCGGCAATCGGATCAAGCATCGCGCCAAAGCGGCTTTCTTGGCCCCAGCGGCGGGCGAGAAAGCCATCAATCCAATCCGTCGCCGCCGCACCGGCAAAGAGGATCAGCGCGATCCAATCGGCGAAAGGGTGCGGGAAAAAGATAAAGGCGAGCGCCATGCCGGGGGCTGCGCAAAGGCGCAGGACGGTAAGGATATTTGGGATGTTCCATGTCATAGGCTTAGTGCTACCCGAATTGCTGCGCGGCGAAAAGTATTGAGATGAGACTTAGCCCTTTTCATGGAAGTACGCATAGATGGTTTCAGCAATGGCGCTTGAAATTCCGTCCACGGCCTTGAGATCGCTAAGCCCTGCGCGGCTGACGGCTTTGGCCGAGCCGAAATGGGTCAGCAGTGCGCGTTTGCGGGTCGCGCCGACGCCGGGGACATCATCAAGGGGCGTCGCCGAGATCGATTTGGCGCGTTTGGCGCGGTGGGTTCCGATGGCAAAACGGTGCGCTTCATCGCGCAGACGCTGGATAAAATAGAGCACCGGATCGTTGCGCTGAAGGGCAAAGGGGCGCTTGCCGGTGCGGTGAAATTCCTCTTTGCCGTGGTCGCGATCAACGCCCTTGGCAACCCCGACCATGGCAATATCGCCAACGCCAAGCGCCTCCATAATCTCGCGCACCGCCGAGACTTGGCCCGCGCCACCATCAATCAGCAAAAGATCGGGCCATGTCTCGCCTTTGCGCTCCGGGTCTTCCTTGAGAAGGCGGGTAAAGCGGCGGGTGAGCACCTCTTTCATCATGCCAAAATCATCGCCGGGCGTGATCTCTTCGCCGCGAATATTATACTTGCGATACTGGCTTTTGAGATAGCCCTCGGCCCCGGCAACGATCATCGCACCAACGGCAAAAGCGCCCTGAATATGGCTGTTGTCATAGACCTCGATGCGCGCAGGCGGAGCAGGTAGATTGAAGGCCTCGGCAATGCCAGTAAGCAACTTACTTTGCGCAGCACTTTCGCTCATCTTACGGCCAAGGCTTTCGCGGGCATTACGGGCGGCAAAGCCAACCAGATCGGCCTTTTCGCCGCGCAAGGGCACCAGCAGCTCGACCTTATGCCCGGCCTTTTGCGCCAAAGCATCGGCCATCAAATCGGGGTCTTCGAGCGGATGACTGAGAAGGATTTGGCGGGGCGGCTCTTTGCCATCGTAGAACTGCGCAACGAAGGCTTGCAATGTCTCGGCCTCTTCGGCCCCAGCGCCTGTGCGCGGATAGAAATCACGATTGCCCCAGTTTTGATTGGCGCGAATGAACACGACCTGAACACAGGCCTGCCCGCCCTCAAGATAAAGCGCGATGACATCGGCCTCTTTGACGCCTTGGGGATTGATCCCTTGGACCTGCTGAACTTGGGTCAGCGCGCGGATGCGATCGCGCAGGGCGGCGGCGCGCTCAAACTCCATCGCTTCAGAGGCTTTGGCCATCTGCGCGGCGAGATCGGATTGCACATTGGTGCTTTTGCCCTGCAAGAAGCGCTCGGCATCCGAGACAAGCTGCGCGTAATCCTCGGTCGATATTTTGCCAACGCAGGGCGCAGAGCAGCGCTTGATTTGATATTGCAGACAGGCCCGCGTGCGCCCCTCAAACATCGCGTCCGAGCAATTGCGCAGCAGGAAAACTTTCTCAAGCTGGCTGAGCGTGCGGTTAACGGAGGTCGCGCTGGCAAAGGGGCCGAAATACGCGCCTTTGCGTTTCTTCGCGCCGCGATGTTTGGTGATTTGGGAAAATTCATGATCCTTGGTCAAAAGGATATTCGGGAAGCTCTTATCATCGCGCAGCAGCACATTGTAGCGCGGCTTGAGCTGCTTGATCAGGTTTTGCTCAAGCAGGAGCGCTTCGGTTTCGGTCTTGGTGGTGAGAAACATCATCGATGTCGTCTCGGAAATCATCCGCGCGATGCGGGCGGAATGGCCGGTTGGCTTGGCATAATTGGAGACGCGTTTTTTGAGCGCGCGCGCTTTGCCGACATAAAGCACCGCGCCCATATCATCGAGCATCCGGTACACGCCGGGCGAATTATCAATCATCGGCAAATAGGCCGCGATCCGGGCATAGCCCTGTAGCGGTTTCGCGTCTGAGTTGTTTTCGATCTGCTCGTCCATGGGTCTCGCGCCTGATTCCTTTGATTGCCTGCCACCCCAGCGCGCCTACGACAAGAGAAAAGCTGTCCACGCTTTCTGTGGATAAGTCTGGGTGTAACCCTTTTGAAGCGGCGATTTTTCGTTAAATTCCGGTCAATTCTACCATTTGCCTAATTTTTAGGCACGCATGTAAGTGATTGATATTGCTAGTAATTTAAATTGACGCAGGCCAAACACTTGAAAACATTACCACTTTCTTAACAGTATCGTGACGAAAAAGCCTGCGGTGCACAAGTCAAGCGGCAGGAAGGCAAAATTCGCAAAAAATCAGATTATTCTTGGCCAAGGATATCTGGCGTTTGCCAGCCAAGATGTTGGCCGCCATCGGTGCAAATCATTTGGCCGGTTACCCCATCCGCATTCAGAAAATACCCTAAGGCGGCGGTGATATCCTCGGGGTTTGAGCCGCGCTCAAGCACTGTGGCGGCGCGCTGTCGGGCGAAATGCGCATCGCTTTGGCGCGCGCCTTGCAGGGTTGGCCCCGGGCCGATCCCATTGATCCGCACATCCGGCGCCATGGCGCGCGCAGCGGTTTGCGTGAGCGCCCAAAGGCCCATTTTGGCGATCGTATAGCTCATGAATGCCGGGGTGAGCTTGCGAATGCGCTGATCGAGCATATTGATCACCAGCGCACGCGCGAGCGGTTCGCCGCGCTTATCGGTGCCGGCTTTGGGCGCTTGGGCGGCAAAATTTTGGATCAAGACGAAAGGCGCGCGCAGGTTGCTCTCGATATGACGATCCCAGCTTTCACGGGTCGCGCTTTGCAGGCTGTCATTCTCAAAGATCGAGGCGTTGTTGATCAACAGGGTCAGCGGGCCGCCAAGCGCCTTGGCCGCGCGCGGGATCAGGGATTGGGCGGCAGCTTCGTCCAGCAGATCAGCTTGCAAGGCTTGCGCCTCGCGGCCCATGGTGCGGATTTCGCGCACGAGCGCCTCTGCCTCATCCTTTGAGCTGGCGTAATGAACAGCGATATCCCAGCCCAAATCGGCCAGAAACAGCGCCATTTCGCGCCCAAGCCGTTTGCCTGCGCCTGTTATTAATGCTCGTCCCGGCTGCATCATTTCGCCCCGCTAGATAAAGACTGACCCGATATAGAGCACATATAGCCCAACCAGACCAATGCCCCAAATCCGCGTCAGATCGCGGCGGCGGATCACGAAATAACCGAGCATCAAGCTGGCAGCGGTCATGACCCAGATATCAACATTCAACATCTTGGGATCGACCGGGATCGGCCCGATGAAACTTGCCAGCCCGATGATCGCCAGCAGATTGAACATATTGGAGCCAATGACATTGCCAAGCGCCACATCGGCTTGGCGACGGATCGCGGCCATGACTGTTGTTGCCAATTCCGGCAGCGACGTGCCAAGCGCGACGAGCGTTAGCCCGATGACTTCTTCGCTGACGCCAAATTCGCGTGCGACATTGGTTGAGGCGGTGACCAAAAGCTCGGCCCCAAGCGGCAGGCCAACGAGGCCAATCACCAGAAACATGCCAATTTTCCAGCCCGCCATATCCGGATCGGCGCCCTCAACGGCTTCTTCCGGCTCTGCCACCGCCGCGGCTTTTGACGCTTTTTTCTGCGCATTTGCTTTGGCCAAGGTCTGGGCCAACATCGCCGCCAGCGCGAGCAGAAGGATCAGCCCTTTGGCCCATGTAAACGGACCCGTATAGGCCAGCAAAACGAACAGGGCCGTGGCCCCGATCATTTGATAATAGCTGGCGCGGGTATCATGGGCGGAGGTATGCAAGCCTGCGATGATCGCGGGCAGGCCCAAAACAAGCAGGACATTGGCGGTATTGGAGCCAACGACATTGCCCATCGCAAGCCCCGGCACCCCATCCAGTATTGCGGACACGGCAATCAAAAGCTCAGGCGCGGAGGTGCCAAAGGCAACGATCGTGAGGCTAACAACAAGGGCCGGAACGCCAAGCCGCAAGCTCAGGTTTACCGCCCCGCGTACAAGCGCATCCCCAGCCAACAGCAGGATCACAAGACCCACCGCAATCAACACAAAGTCCATTCTCTACCTCTTAGAACCACAGGCGCATCGGCCTTTGCCAATGCGGGGTCGCCCACACGCACTACATTTTTTCGCCCCCAATCGCCCGGGCAGGCGCAGACGGCCAAACATGGCCAACACCACCATTGCGATCAAAAAGAGCGTGACGACTTTAATCATGGACTTCGTTCACAATCCAAACCGCGCATAGGCCGCGCGATCTTCAACTTCGCTGAGCGCGCCGCCAATAACCTTGGCGCCAAACCGCTGCCACATGTTGCGCTTGGCCCCGTGCAGGGAGAAGCGGACTTTGTCGCCATACATCTCTTTCATCACGGGCACGACATGGCCGATGTGATCCGCGATGCCAACGTCAATCGCGCTTTGGCCGATCCAGATATCGCCGGTGAAGAGATCTTTGGACTGATCCAAACGATCCCCGCGCCGCGTCGTTACATAGTCTTTGAACACGCCGTGAATGCCATCGAGCATTTGGCGCAGGCGTTTCACATCAGCAGGCTTTTCGGCCTGAAACGGATCCAGCATGCTTTTGGATTTCCCGGCCGTATAGACCCGACGATCAACCCCGTGGCGCGCAATCAATTCCTGAAACCCAAAGCCCGAGGAGATCACTCCGATTGAGCCAGTGACCGAGCTTGGATCAACCCAAATCTCATCCGCCGCACAAGCGAGCCAATAGCCGCCCGAAGCGGCCACATCCTCGACAAAGGCAAAAATGGGGATCTCTTTTTCTTCGGCCAGACGGCGGATGCGCGCGGCAATCAGTGCGCTTTGAACAGGCGAGCCGCCGGGCGAATTGATCACAAGGGCAACAGCAGAAGGCTTGCCCTTGCGAAAGGCGCGCTCAATGATTGGGGCAAGGGCGGCATCGCTTAGGCTGCCTTGACGGCCAGCGGAAGCAATCACGCCTGAAAGACGCAGTACCGCGACATGCGGCGGCGATTTTACAAAGGGGATAAGATGTTTCATGCCCCTGATGTAAAGGCCCGCTTGGGCAGTAACAAGAGAGCGCGGGATTTTCGCTGGGTCTGAATCTTGAAATCAACGGGTTGTGGGCGAAATGTGAGGCTTTGATTTAAAGGGGGTGCGGTAAACCAAACAGTTTGACCTTGAATTTTTGCCGCTGTTCCGGTCATTTATTCCGAGAAACTTAGGAGCAGGCATATGGACGGCACTTTGGCGATGATCTTTCTGGCAGCCAGCCTGAGTGACATGACTTTAAGCTATTGCAAGGATGGATGTGTGCGCCAACAAGACGCCGCCGCCCATCTCAACTTTTCGCTCGCGCGGGTACAGTATCAAGAAGAATTCACCTCTAACGAGATTTATGTGAGCTACGAGTTGGGGACCAAATACGGCCCCTTTCAGCCAACAATTGCGGCCTCTGCGACGGATCGCGGCAGCATCTGGATCGGCGTCGGGGCAACTTGGGAGAGGTCCATTGGCGATTTCTTCGTAACATCAACTTTGATGCCCGGCCTTTATTCCGCAGGCTCAGGGCACAATCTGGGCAGCGTGTTGGAGTTTCGCTCAATCCTTGGGGCCGGTTATGAATTTAAGAACGGCGGGCGGATTGCTGTTACGTATGATCACCGCTCCAACGGGGATATCGTCAATTGGAATCCGGGCCTTGAGACGGTTGCTGTTCGGTATTCCATCGCTTTTCGATAGATGTTGAGCCGTGGCGCGCCATGAGTAGCTGCGTTTCATCGCGAAGAGTTGGCTTGGGCACGAGCTAGATCATTGTTATCCAAGGGCTTTTGGGGCAGCGAATTCTTCGCCCTCCACAAGGAGCCTTCAACACCATTCTTTTGTTACAGACACAAAAAACCCGCCGTTTAACGGGCGGGGTGTTGGTTTTTTATTGGTTGCGGGAGTAGGATTTGAACCTACGACCTTCAGGTTATGAGCCTGACGAGCTACCGGGCTGCTCCATCCCGCGACAGTATAGTGGCCTACCGCATTCGCTACTT
>JBLHZY010000006.1:0-139311 GCA_047631555.1 Halocynthiibacter sp.
CTCGTAACCGCTGGCGTCGTTTCCGTCTCCAACCGCCCGTCTGGCGCCCCGTCGTGCATCACTGCGCCGCCGGTGAAGGGGGTTCTAGAAGCACTCAACGCTTCCCGCAAGGGCTTTTTTGAAGAAACATGTCAGGTTTTTGAATTTTTGATCAAAACATAATAAAAACAAGGCGTTATGGCGCAAACATATTTGCAAAATTCCGCTCTGGGCGCATTGAATTTGAGCGAACATGGTGAGGTTTGGGTTAAATCTGTGCTTATCCACAGACTCACCGGCCCAATTCACCCTGATTTGCCTCTGGCGCCCTCGATTCAGGCGCCGATTCACTGAAAATATTTATGCGAGTCGGGTGATTTGGGCGAATCTGCGCAAAAGAAAGGCCCCAGAGCGAGAATTGCGCTTTGGGACCTCCTTTGGAAATCTAATCCGTCCGGCGTTAGCGCAGCCCGGGCACCTGCACCCCTTTAAGGCCGGGCATACGCATTGCCAGCAGCCCTAGGATGACTGCGAGATAAACCAGCGGCTCGACCTGCCAGCCTTTGACCAGCCAGACGTAGTGCACCCCGCCCAGGATCACCGCCAGATAGGTGAGCTTATGCAGGCTGCGCCATTTCGGCCCCAGTTTGCGCAGGGACCAATTGTTGGATGTGAGCGCGAGCGGGATCATCGCGGTAAGGCCGGCCATCCCGATCGTCACATAGGGGCGCTTATAGATGTCTTTGAGGATCTGGCTGACGATCTGCACATCGAGCACCAACCACACCAACAAATGACAGACTATATAGAAGAAGCCGATCAGCCCCAGCGCGCGGCGAAATTTGATCAGGCTGATGCCGGTCAGGTTGCGCAGCGGCGTGATGGCGATCACCGCGATCAAGACCTTGAGGCCAAGCGCGCCGATCTCATGCTCCATCTTCTTGACCGGATCAACGCCAAGCTGCCCTGTGACCCCGGCATAAAAGAGATAGGCCGGGGGGATGATCGCGATGATATAGAGTGGCCATACGGGAACGCGGCGCAGGGCCCCGTTGATCTTTTGTGAAATGCTCATCAGAATTGCTTTTTCAGATCCATGCCAGCGTACATTGAGGCGACCTGATCAGCATAGCCGTTGAACATCAGGGTTTCTTGGCGTTTGGCAAATACGCCGCCGCCGATGCGCCGCTCTGTGGCTTGGGTCCAGCGGGGATGATCCACGGTTGGGTTCACGTTGGAGTAAAAGCCGTATTCGCGGTGATTTTGATCTTTCCATGTGTTCACCGGCTGCTTGTCTTGCAGGGTGATGCGCACGATGGATTTGATCGATTTGAAACCGTATTTCCACGGCACAACAAGGCGCAGCGGCGCGCCGTTTTGATTGGGGAGCTGTTTGCCATAAAGGCCAGTGGCCATCAATGTGAGCGGGTTCATCGCTTCATCAAGGCGCAGGCCCTCAACATAGGGCCAATCGAGCAGGGCTCTGCGCTGGCCGGGCATTTCTTCGGGGCGCACGAGCGTTTCAAAGCGAACGTATTTCGCGCCAGAGGCCACGCCGACCCGTTTAAGAAGGTGCGAAAGCTGGAAGCCGTTCCATGGGATCACCATGCTCCAGGCCTCAACGCAGCGGAAGCGATAGATGCGCTCTTCAATCGGCGCGCCTTTGAGCAGATCGGCCAAATCATATGTGCCGGGCTTCTCGACCAAGCCATCAATCACAACAGACCAAGGATCGGTTGTTAATGTATGGGCGTTGCGGGCAGGATCTTCTTTGCCTGTGCCGAATTCATAGAAGTTGTTGTAGTTGGTGATCTCTTCAAAGGTATTGGGTTGTTCATTCGTTGAAAAACGCCCCTTTGCCATCGCGGGCAATCCCGATCCAAGCGCAAGGCCAGCAGCGCCCGCGCCGGCCAGCAGGCTGCGGCGGCTAAGATAGGTGCTTTGTGGCGTGATATCAGAATAGCGAAGATCGGTTGTCCAACGGTTGGTCATTGCAATTGTCCCTTTAGGTTGCCCTTGCAAGGGAACCTAGTGCAACCGCCGCGTAAACCAAAACCAACTCAATTCACGATGTTGTTTGTGAATTGTAACTTGGGACAATGCGCTCTAGCTCGCGCGATGTGCCATCAGCCTGAACAATGCGAACGTGATGGCGGCGCATCTGCCGTGGCTCAAGAACACCGACCGAATGCGCGATGGTTTCAAGCTCTTTGATCGACGCCGCTGCATAGGCCGCCACCTTTTTGTATTTGTCCTCAACAACAAGGCCGCGTTGGAGATGCGGATCATGGGTGGTGATCCCGGTTGGGCAGGTGTTCTTGTTGCACTTGAGCGCCTGAATGCAGCCAAGGCTAAACATGAACCCGCGCGCAGAAACGACAAAATCAGCACCTGCGCAAATCGCCCAAGCCAAATCGGAGGGGTTCACAAGCTTGCCGCCCGCGACAATCCGAATGCGATCATGAAGCCCGTACATATCGCGCAGATCACAAATGCGGATCAGCGATTCCTTGATCGGCATGCCGACCAAATCCATCAATGGCATTGGAGCAGCGCCTGTCCCGCCTTCGCCACCATCGATCGTGATGAAATCAGGGGCCGATTCAGCGCCGCGCTCATTGATGAGTTCAAAAAACTCAGCCCAAGGCCGCGAGGAGCCAACAACAAATTTAAACCCAACCGGCTTGCCAGTGATTTCGCGAATGTGACCAATGAAATCGAGCAGGTCACCGAAATCATCGACTTCGCGATGGCGATTTGGGGAAATGCCATCTTCGCCGGGTTTGAGCCCGCGGATTTGCGCGATTTCTGGAGTGATTTTAGCGGCTGGTAGAATACCGCCTTTGCCCGGCTTGGCGCCTTGGCTCAGCTTTATCTCAAACATGCGGACGGTTTCATGCGCGGCCATCTCGCGCAATTTGTCATCGTCCAAATTGCCTTCTTCATCGCGGATGCCATATTTCGCAGTGCCGATTTGATAGACAAGATCAGCGCCGCCTTCGAGGTGAAAGGGCGAAAGCCCCCCCTCGCCCGTATTCAGCCAAATTCCCGCTTCCTTTGCCCCTTTGGACAGAGCCAAAACCGCCGGCTTTGAAATGGCGCCAAAGGACATGCCTGAAATGTTGAAAATCGACTTGGCTGTATAGGGAATGCGGCAATGCTGGCCGATAATCATAGCCTCGGTCGAGCTAAACTGATCATCAAGCGGCGGGAATGTCGCGTTCGCAAAGATCGTGGTGCCGGGCACAGACAGGTTGCGCGTTGAGCCAAAAGCGATGGTATTTCCCTTTTTGTCAGCGGCGCGATAAATCCAATCGCGCTGCGCGCGGTTAAACGGCAGTTCTTCGCGATCCATTGCAAAGAAGTACTGGCGGAAGAATTCGCCAAGCTCGGTAAAGAGATGGCGAAAGCGGCCAATCACCGGATAGTTGCGGCGCACCGCATCGGCGCTTTGCCTGGTATCGATCACGTAAAACACCATGACCGCAAGCGCGACCGCCCCAATCGCAAAAACAAATATCAAGGCAAGAATTTCAAGCGCTGAGGTGGCGAAAGACATAAAAGTCATCGTTACTCCGATCCATCCAGATATGCGCCACTTTGCGCAGGGAAATTCTGAGCGACAAGCCCTCAGTTCGTAGCGCAGGAGGCGCTTTGATCTGAGCTGTGTCAAATCATCGTGAATATCTGATTAAAATATGCCCAGCGCAAAGGCGTAAATACACAAACGGCCCCGCGAGGAATTCCCACGGGGCCGCCTAATTTCATCACCTTAGCGCCTTAGTGAACGGTCGCTTCATCCGGTTTGGGCCGGTTAGAGGGGGCCACGCGATCGCCGATGATCAGGCCATCAGACCCCGCAGAGACCTCGACCTCATCGCCATCCTTAATATCGCCCGCAAGCAACATCTCGGCCATCTGATCCTGAAGGCTGCGCTGGATCACCCGCTTAAGTGGACGCGCCCCAAAGACGGGATCATAGCCCTCTTCGGCAAGCCATTTGCGCGCCGGCTCATCAAGCGTGAGCGTGATATCGCGCCGGGCCAACCGCTTTTTCAGCAGGCCGATTTGGATATCAACGATCCCGGCCATATCTTCGCGAGCAAGGCGATCAAAGATGATCGTCTCGTCCAGACGGTTGAGAAACTCCGGCCGGAAATGGGCGCGCACGGCATCCATCACATCGCGTTTGGCCTGCGCAGGATCCGCGCCGTCAGGCATTTGGCTAAGCGCTTGTGCGCCAAGGTTCGAGGTCAGGATAATCAGCGTTTGCTTGAAATCCACCGTGCGGCCTTGGCCATCTGTCAGCACCCCATCATCGAGCACCTGAAGGAGCACGTTGAACACATCCGGGTGCGCCTTTTCGACCTCGTCAAAGAGCAGCACTTGATAGGGGCGCCTGCGCACGGCCTCGGTCAACACGCCGCCCTCATCATAGCCAACATAGCCGGGAGGCGCGCCGATCAGGCGCGAAACGGCGTGTTTCTCCATGAATTCAGACATATCAATGCGCACCATCGCGCTATCATCATCAAAGAGATATTCGGCCACGGCTTTTGTCAGCTCGGTTTTACCGACGCCGGTTGGCCCAAGGAAGAGAAAGCTGCCAAGGGGGCGGTTTTCATCATTCAGCCCTGCGCGCGCGCGGCGCACCGCATTGGCAACCGCATGCAGCGCCTTGTGCTGGCCGATCACCCGCTTGCCAAGCTCGTCTTCCATACGCAGCAGTTTGTCCCGCTCGCCCTCGAGCATTTTCGAGGTTGGGATACCTGTCCAGCGCTCAACCACTTGGGCGATCTGTTCAGGGCGCACGGCCTCTTGAACCATCATATCTTCGGCGTCTTGGGATTCCGCCAGCGCAAGTTTTCGCTCGAGCTCGGGGAGCACGCCATAAGAGAGCTCGCCTGCGCGCGCCAGATTGCCTTCGCGCTTGGCCGCATCAAGATCGGCACGGGCGCGATCAAGCTGCTCTTTGATATCGCGCGCGCCTTCAAGTTTATCGCGCTCGGCCTGCCACTTGGCGGTCATCGCATCGGATTTCTCCTGCAAACCGCCCAGCTCGGCTTCAAGCTTGGTGAGGCGCGATTTGGACGCGTCGTCGTCTTCTTTCTTAAGGGCTTCGGCCTCGATCTGTAGCTGAAGGATTTGCCGATCCAGCGCATCCAATTCCTCGGGCTTGCTGTCGACTTCCATGCGCAGGCGCGAGGCAGCCTCGTCCACCAGATCAATCGCTTTATCAGGCAAGAAGCGATCAGTGATATAGCGATGGCTTAGCGTCGCCGCGGCAACCAAGGCGCTGTCGGAAATCCGAACCCCGTGGTGCATTTCATATTTGTCTTTGATGCCGCGCAGGATCGAGATCGTATCCTCGACAGTCGGCTCCTCAACCAAAACAGGCTGAAAGCGCCGCGCGAGGGCTGCGTCTTTCTCGACATATTTGCGGTATTCATCGAGCGTGGTGGCGCCAATACAGTGCAGCTCACCGCGCGCAAGGGCCGGCTTGATCAGGTTGGCCGCATCCATCGCGCCTTCGCTTTTGCCCGCGCCAACAAGGGTATGCATCTCATCAATAAACAGGATGATTTCGCCCGCCGCCGCCTCGATTTCTTTGAGGATGGATTTCAGCCGCTCTTCAAATTCGCCACGATATTTCGCGCCCGCAATCAGCGCGCCCATATCAAGCGCGAGCAACTTCTTGTTGCGCAGGCTTTCGGGCACATCGCCATTGATGATGCGCAAGGCCAAGCCTTCGGCAATCGCCGTTTTACCAACGCCGGGCTCGCCGATCAATACCGGGTTGTTCTTGGTGCGGCGCGACAGAACCTGCATGGCGCGGCGAATTTCTTCATCGCGGCCAATGATCGGATCGATTTTGCCTTGCTCAGCAGCCTCCGTTAGATCGCGCGCGTATTTCTTCAGCGCCTCATAACCCTCTTCGGCATTGGCGCTATCGGCAGTGCGGCCTTTACGCAGATCATTGATCGCAGCATTCAGCTTCATCGCCGTCACAGCGCCCGCTTCAAGCGCCTCTTTGGCCTTGGATTTGGTCACCGCAAGAGCCGTCAACATGCGCTCAACCGGCACAAAACTATCGCCTGCCTTTTTGGCAAGTTTCAGCGCTTCGTCCAGGACTTTGCTGGTCTGTTGATCAAGATATGTCTGAGACGCATCGCCGCTGACCTTGGGCAGCTTGGCCAGCGTGGCATCAAGCGCCTCAACAACGCGATCAGGCGCGCCACCGGCCCGTTTGATCAGATTGGAGGCAAGGCCTTGCTCATCATCCATCAAAGCTTTGAGAAGGTGCTCGGGCATCAAGCGCTGATGATCTTCGCGCTGTGCAATTGTTTGGGCCGCTTGGATAAAACCGCGCGACCGTTCAGTGAACTTTTCCATGTCCATCGTGGATCTCCTATTTATAGCATCCCGTTTTCCGCTGCCCGCTTGGCGGCACATACGGATTTGGGCCTGATCAGAAAATGGGGGTTGAGGGGCCACGCTTCAAGAGGATTGGCGCGAATATCGGCGCTTTTCAGCCGGTTTTACGCGGATAAATTCGCGAATGCTCACAGTTTCGTGCGCTGTGTTGTTTCTCTGTTAACTTCGACCCATCTAATGGTGTGAGACGAGAAAGAAACATCAGCAAGGGGAATGCCCATGCCTAAGTATCAAGCCGAAGTCAGCAATCTGCATTACAATGCAGCGCGCCAGTGTTTTGAAGCCTTGGTGATCTTTCACGAAGGGGCCGATCGCATCAGCTTTGCCTGCGAACTGGCCGCCCCGATCAGCAGCGATTTCGCCGTCATTTCGCGCGCCTTGGTCATGCAGGCCAAAACCCGCCGGATGCGAGATGCGCGCGGCATGATTTCACGGCTCAAAGCAATCGCGCCCGAGGTCAGCCCGCTGTTTGGCATGGCCCAAGCCGCTTAATCCAAGCTGCAAAAGCTTGACGGCGCGGGGCATGCATTGCACTTAGAGGCACCTCAAAAAGGATGCCCCTCATGCCCCATGTTACCCGGACCGATGATCGCCTCATCGTCGCCCTTGATATGCCCAACGCCATCCAAGCCCTAGAGCTTGCCACCAACCTTGGTGATGCGGTCGGTTTTTATAAAATCGGCCTTGGGATGTTAACCGGCGGCGGGCTGTCGCTTGCCAATGAGCTTAAGCAAGAGCATGGCAAGCGCATCTTCCTTGATATGAAGCTGTTTGATATTGGCGCGACTGTCGAAGCGGCGGTGCGAGGCCTTGCGCAGTTTGATCTGGATTTTCTGACCGTGCACGGCGATCCGCATGTTGTGCGCGCCGCGCGTGAAGGGGCGGCCGGATCAAAGACAAAAATCCTCGCTGTGACGATCCTTACCTCGCTTGATCGCTCCGATCTTGATGCGGCATTGATCCGCGATGGGGCCGTGCCTGATCTGGTGATTGAGCGGGCCGCGCGGGCGTTTGAAGCAGGGGCCGATGGGATCATTGCCTCGCCGCAAGAAGCCGCCGCGATCCGCGCTTTGCCAGAAGCGAAAGGCAAGCTGATCGTGACCCCGGGGGTGCGCCCCGCTGGCGCGGATTTGGGCGATCAAAAACGGGTGGCAACACCGGGCCAAGCGATTGCAGATGGGGCGGATCATATTGTGGTTGGTCGCCCGATTTGGCGCGCGGATGATCCGGTTGCAGCGGCAAAGGCCGTTTTGGCGGAGCTTGCTTGAAGGCAAAAGAAAAGGCCCGCGCGATGCGGGCCTTTTGCAGTTTAAGCGATCTTGCCGATCTATTCGTTGATATCGGTTTCCCAGATTTTCACTTGGCCTTTGCGAACGCCGAAAATCTTGCGGATGACAAACCAAGAGAGCAGCGAGACGGCTGCGAAGATAAGCGCCAACACATAGATGCTCGGCACAAACCCCAGCGCAATCAGCGCCGAAACAGCCGCCGCGCCAACCGCAAATCCGAGCAAAACCTGCCCCGGTGCGAGCACCTCTAAGATCGCAAGCCCAACGGCCGCTAGCGCCCAAACCCACCATTCTTGCCACAACATCATTTTGTGCTTCCTTTCAACAGACCAAAGGCATTGCTAAAGGCGTCCAATGCAGCAGCAGGCAGGATCACCGTATTGGACCCCTCGCCTTTGCTCACCGCGCTGATCGCCTCGACCTGTTTGAGCGCGACCTGATACTGCGCCGCCTCAAGGCCATTCTCGGCAATCGCTTGGGCTACAACGCGGGTTGCATAGGCCTCGGCATCTGCGCCGACGAGGCGGGCTTTGGCGGCTTGCTCGGCGGCATAAAGTTCAGCGTCTGCATTGAGCTCAACCGCGCGTTTATAACCTTCGGCCTCGGTGACTTGGGCGCGCCGGGCGCGTTCGGCATTGAGCTGCTGAAGCATCGCGGCGCGGGTGGCTTCATCCAGATTCACATCCAAAATCTCGGCGCGGGTCACTTCAATACCCCAAGCATCAACCTGCTCTTCCACGGCCGCTTTGGTTGTTACGATCAGCTGGCTGCGATTGGACTGAACCTCATCCAGCTCCATCTTGCCGATTTCAGCCCGCACGATCCCGGCGACTGTCGTTGCAATCGCAGCGTCCACATCGCGGATACGGTAGACCGTTTTTTCCGGCTCTGTGATGCGATAAAATACGGAGGTTTCAACCCGCACCATCACGTTGTCCGAGGTAATCGCGTCTTGGGACGCGGTCGGCAATTGGCGCTCAAGGATCGAGATTTTATGCGCCACGCGATCCAGAAATGGCACGATAAAGTTGATCCCAGGTCCAAGCACAGAGCGCAGGCGGCCAAAGCGCTCAACCACATATTTTTCGGATTGCGGAACGATCCGCACGCCCAAAAAGACGCATATAATAATAAAGGCAGCGAGGGCGATATAGACCGCGTTGGCGCCAAGCGCGCCTGCTATTATTTGTTCCATTTTTGGTTTGTCCCTAATACATAAACAGGCTCTTTTGATGAGCTTACACAATATATAGGCATGCTTTGGGCAATTTTGAAGATATATCGCACTGGTATGCGGGGCGCGCGTTGCGGTATCATCGGCCATAGCATCAAGAGTATCCCCGCCCATGCCAGCGCTTTGCCGTGATTGTTTTTGCCAGTTTGAGGCTGGTGCGCGCTGCCCCGATTGCGGGCGGCCACGGATCATATCGCATCCGGAGCTTTTTGATCTCAAAATCGCCCATATGGATTGCGATGCGTTTTATGCCAGCGTCGAGAAGCGCGACAATCCCGAGCTGCGCAATCGCCCAGTGATTATTGGCGGCGGGCGGCGCGGCGTTGTCTCGACTGCGTGTTATATTGCGCGCATCAAGGGGGTGCGCTCTGCGATGCCGATGTTTCAGGCGCTTAAGCTATGCCCCGAGGCGGCGGTCGTGCGCGGGCGGATGGATGTCTATGCGCAGGTGTCGCGCGATGTGCGGGCTTTGATGGATGAGTTGACGCCGGTGATCGAGCCGCTTTCGCTGGATGAGGCGTTCATGGATCTCAGCGGAACAGAGCGGTTGCACGGCGCGCCGCCTGCGGTGATGCTCGCGCGACTCGTGGCGCGGATGAAGTCTGAGATCGGGATTACTGGATCAATCGGGCTGAGCCACAATAAATTCCTCGCCAAGGTTGCCTCTGATTTGGACAAGCCGCAGGGGTTTTCTGTGATTGGTGCGGCGCAAACGGAGGCGTTTTTGCGCGACAAACCAGTGCGGATCATTTGGGGCATTGGCCCGGCGGCGCAGGCCAGTTTGGAAGGCGCGGGCATTCGCACGGTTTCGGACCTGTTGCGCTGGGATCGGCAGGATTTGAGCGCGCGGTTTGGCTCTATGGGCGAGCGGCTTTGGCATATCGCGCGCGGGCAGGATCGCCGCAGCGTCTCGTCACGCAGTCCGGTCAAATCTATCTCGAAAGAGACGACCTTTATGGATGATACTTCTGATCCGGATATTTTGGACGGGCATATCTGGCGCCTGTCCGAGCAGGTTTCGGATCGTGCCAAGGCCAAGGGGCATGCGGGGCGGGTTGTCACGCTCAAGCTAAAACGGGCCAATCATACCGCCCTGTCGCGCCGCCTTGCGCTTTATGATCCGACCCAGATGGCGGACCGGATATATCGCACCGCGCGCGAGCTGTTTGATGCGGTTGGGCCGCAGGGGCCTTATCGCCTTATCGGGGTTGGCATTTCGGAATTATCCCCGGCGGATACGGCCGATACCACCGCCGATTTGCTTGATCCGGATGCCGCAAAGCGCGCGGCGGCCGAGCGTGCGGCGGATAAAATCCGGGCACGATTTGGGAAGGACGCAATCGTTAAGGGGCGCTCTTTGCGCTGAACCCTATTCAGCGGCAAGCGGCAGTTCTTCGCGCCCAATAGCGGCGATTTTGGCTGTGATCCCTGCCATCATCTCGCGAAATTCATCGAAATCTTCGTGCGGGGTGATTGTCGCCTCATCCATATAAAGCGAGCGGTCGATCTCGATCTGGATCACATGTTGATTGCGCGAGGGGCGGCCATAGTGCTGGGCAATGAAAGCGCCCGCGAAAGGCGCATTGCGCGCGACCCGAAGGCCAGCAGCCTGAAACGCGGCCTCGATTTGATCGACTGTGCTTGTATGGGCCGCGGCGCCAAAGCGATCGCCAAGCACGATTTGCGGCGCACTGCCCGGGCCCACACGCCCTGCGCCCTCAACGGCTTCATGGGGCATGGAATGGCAATCGATCAGGATCGCCTCGCCAAACAGTGCGTGGCTTTGGTCGAGCAAGGACTGAAGGCGATTATGATACGGGTGCCAGATTGTTTTGAGGCGCGCCTGCGCGGCCTCGAGCGGGATTTTACCGTTGTAGATCGCGCGCCCTGCCGAAACCACGCGCGGCACAACCCCAAGCCCCGAGCTGATCCTTGGATTATGGGCGCGATTGGGCACATCGCGGATCAGGGCGGGATCAAATTCATCTGCGCCGCGATTGAGATCGATCCAAGCGCGCGGGGCGCGGGCGGCCAAAAGGGGCGCGCCATTTTGCGGGGCCTGAGAGAAGAGCAAATCAACAAAGGCATCCTCAGAAGAGCGCAGCCTGCCCATATCGAGCACGCTTTGATCAAGGAAATCGGCCGTGTAATCGCGGCCCGAATGGGGGGATGCAAACACCACACTTGTCGTGCGCACGCGGGGCATCGATAGATCATAAGCGGTTGTGGGCATTCGCACTCCTGTTTGGGGCAGTATAGGCGAATTTTTTTGAATGCCAAAAGCTCTTGAAGTGTGGCCCGACTCCTTTTATACGCAGCCAGACCGGCGCGGGGAATTCCCGCGTCTTGTTTGTTGGGCATATGCCCTTCTTGCAAGGCTAGACGCGCTGGAACGGGTGTATAGCTCAGTGGTAGAGCACTTCGTTGACATCGAAGGGGTCACAAGTTCGAACCTTGTTACGCCCACCATTCATCGCCTCCGTTTTGGGAGGCACGTAATTTCACTGGCGCATAGGAGCGCCGCGAAGAAGGAGAAGGGCCATGAAAGTCCGTAACTCGCTCCGCTCGCTCAAGAGCCGGCACCGTGACTGTCGCGTAGTACGCCGTAAAGGCCGTGTCTATGTGATCAACAAAACGCAGCCTCGTTTCAAAGCCCGTCAGGGCTGAGGCAGCGCTGGCTTAACGGCCAGTTTTGCATTGAAAAAGCCGCGCGAGGGAAACCTCGGGCGGCTTTTTCTTTGGAGTGGTGGTGGTTTGGGGAAAGTCCCCCTGCCCCTTAGTCGTATTTGCGCAGGTCCTCGATCACCAGCCCGTCATTGGGCAGGCTGCCGGGCAGAACGATCTCGACATCGGCTTTCATCTTCAACGTCGCGACGATTGACGCAAGATAGGCCGCCTCATCGCCGCCATCGGCCTCGATCACAACGCGCATCGTGTCCATCTCGCCGCTGCGCTCGGCAATGACGCGCGCGCGGGCAATCTCAACATGGCGCGCGACAAGATCAGCAACCTGTTCGGGGCGGACAAACATCCCCTTAATCTTGGTGGTTTGATCGGCGCGGCCCATCCAGCCTTTGATGCGCATATTGCTGCGCCCGCAGGGGCTTTGCCCTGCAAGGATTGCCGACATATCGCCCGTGGCAAACCGGATCAGCGGATAATCAGGATTAAGCGAGGTCACAACGACTTCGCCAACCTCACCCGGCGCAACAGGATCGCCGGTTCCGGGGCGCACGATCTCAACGAGAACGCCCTCGTCAACGATCATCCCCTCCATCGCGTCGCTCTCATAAGCGATATTGCCAAGATCAGCGGTCGCGTAATTCTGACGACATAGGATGCCACGATCGGCATATTCTTGGCGCAGGCTTGGGAAAAGCGCCCCGCCACCAACGCAAGCGCGGGTGATTTTGAGCTGCTCGCCCATCTCTTCGGCCCGATCAAGGATCACCTTTAGATAATCCGGCGTGCCTGCATAAACGGTCGTTCCAACATCGCGCGCGGCGCGCACCTGAAGATCGGTCTGGCCAGTTCCGGCAGGCAAAACCGCCGCGCCAACAGCCCGCGCACCGCTCTCAAAAATCATTCCCGCAGGCGTCAGATGATAGCCAAAACAGTTGTGAACGATATCGCCTTTGCCAACGCCGCAAGCGTGCAAAAAGCGGCCAATCCGCCACCAATCGCCCGCGATTTTTCCGGGCTCGTAGATCGGGCCGGGGGATTGATGGATATGGTCAAACTCATGCGCATCAATGCTGGTAAACCCGCCAAAGGGCGGCGCTTTTGCTTGGGCTTCGCCGATGGCGGATTTGCGCAGGACGGGCAGTTTGGCCAGATCAGCGATGGTGCAAAAATCCCCGGCGCGAAAGCCGCTGAGCGTCTCGCCATAGCCCGAAAGCATTTGAGCGCGAGCGATTTGTTCGGGCAAAGCGATTGCGATGCCGGTGGCGCGTTCATCCGCGGACCGGGTTTCCAAAGTATCAAAATGGGGCATTTTATTCCTCAAACTATGCGATGGAAATTAGGCGAGCCAACGTTTGCGGCGGCGATAACTGCGCACGTCGCGAAAGCTCTTTCGCCCTTCATCTGAAACACCAAGGTAGAACTCTTTTACATCCGGATTTTCGCGCAGCTCGGCTGCGGGGCCATCCATAACGATGCGCCCGCTTTCAAGGATATAGCCGTAATGGGCATAGCGCAGCGCGACGTTGGTATTTTGTTCGGCAAGCAGGAAGGTCACGCCTTCTTTTTCATTCACCGATTTCACGATCTCGAAGATCTGTTCCACCAATTGCGGCGCGAGGCCCATGCTTGGCTCATCCAGAAGGATCGTTTCGGGGCGCGACATCAGCGCGCGGCCAATGGCCACCATTTGCTGCTCGCCGCCCGAGGTATAGCCCGCCTGGCTTTTGCGCCGTTCGCGCAGCCGAGGGAAATAATCATAAACCATCTCAAGGTCTTGGGCCACTTCGCGATCGGTCCGCGTATAGGCGCCTGTGAGCAGGTTTTCTTCAACGGTGAGGTGCTCAAAGCAATGCCGGCCTTCCATCACCTGAATGATGCCGCTCTTGACCTGTTCAGCAGGATCAGAGCCGGTAAGACGCTTGCCACGATACGAAATCGTGCCTTTTGTCACTTCGCCGCGTTCGGATTTCAACAGGCCCGAGATGCTTTTCAGCGTCGTCGATTTGCCTGCGCCGTTGCCGCCCAAGAGGGCTGTGATGCCGCCTTTGGGCACCTTCAAGCTCACGCCCTTTAGCACGAGGATCACGTGATTATAGATCACCTCGATGTTGTTCACCTCAAGGAGAGTTTCGGCTTCTGTTTTACCGGTGTCCAGCATCTTGGGTTCTTCTTTCGCTAGGGTTTAGAGCGGCGTAAAATTGGTCGGTTGGGGTGCCCGGCCCGCCGATGATTGGCGGGCCGGGCGATTGGATTAATCACAGCTTGGTGTGATGTTGTTCTCTTTGGCGTAAGCTTCGGAGTCAGCAACCACGAGCGGGTCGATGATCTCTTTGTCGCTTTCGATCCAGTCAGTGATCAGGCTCCAAGTTTTGGAGGTCGCATCCCACTGCTGAACTTTACCAAGGCCACCGCCGCCGTGGTTTTCACACGAAACGGAGAAGGCTGGGCCAAAGTTTGGCAGGCCAGCTGCGGCCATGCTTGCTTCGGTCACTTCGAGAGCTTCCATACCATCGCGCATTTGCGCTGGGGTGATGTTGGCAGTGCCAGCAAGCTCTTGAGCTTTCTTCGTGGCTTCTGCGGCCAAGAAGGCTGCATACATGCCGCGCGAATAGAGCACTGAACCGATTTGGTCGCCAGCACCGGCCGCTTTGCCTGTATCCACAACGTATTTTTGGATGTCAGCATAGAGCGGATAGTCGGTGCCTGTGCCATGAAGCGCGAGCGATTTGTAGCCGTTGGCACCATCGCCAGCAGGCAGCACGTCGTTCTCAGAACCGGACCACCAAACGCCGATGAACTTATCCATTGGGTAACGGATGTTCGCAGCTTCTTGGATCGCAACTTGGTTCATCACGCCCCAGCCCCACATCAAAACGTAGTCAGGCTTTTGCTGGCGGATTTGCAGCCACTGGGATTTTTGCTCTTGGCCGGGGTGGTCAACAGCGATTGGCATAAGCTCATAGCCGTGCTTCTTGGAAAGGTCTTCCAATGTGCGGATCGGCTCTTTGCCGTAGGCTGAGTTGTGATAAACGAGCGCGATTTTCTTGCCCGAAATATCGCCGCCTTCTTGATCAAGAATGTGCTTGATCGCGATGGACGCGCCATCCCAATAGTTGGCAGGGTAGTTAAAGATATTGCGGAATACCTGGCCGTTTTTGGCAGAGGTACGTCCGTAACCCATTGAGTGAACAGGGATGCCATCGGCTGTCGCTTTGGGGATCAGCTGATAGGTGATGCCTGTGGAAAGCGGCTGATAGACAAGCGCGCCGGAGCCTTTTGTCGACTCGTAGCACTCAACGCCTTTTTCGGTGTTGTAGCCTGTTTCGCACTCAATCAGGTTTGTCATTTCGCCGCCGATGCCGCCGTCACGCTCGTTTAGAAGTGTGAGGTAATCCGCATAGCCATCAGCAAACGGAATGCCGTTGGCCGCATAGGCGCCGGTGCGATAGCTCAGGGCTGTATAGGTCAGTTCCGCCATAGCAGGTGCGGCGGCGACCGTGGCAGCAAGTGCCAGAGTTGCTAGTTTAAGTTTCATCGAGTTCGTCCTCCCTTGGAAATTTCGATGGTGGTCATATGCCGGAGTTTTCCCCGGTCTATAGATTGGCCGCCCCGGCTAGTGCGGGAAGGGCCATAAGCGTAGTTTCTCTTTGGACAGGCGCCAGAGCTGGGCCAATCCGTGCGGTTCAACGATCAAGAAGATCACGATGAGACCGCCAACGATCATGAATTCCAAATGCGCCGCTAGATCGGTTGGCCAGCCAAGGCCGCCGACCAATACGTTCTTCAAGAACACTGGCAGCAAGACCATGAAAGCCGCCCCTGCAAAGGAGCCAAAGATAGAGCCCAAGCCGCCGATGATGATCATAAAGAGCACGAGGAATGATTTCTGAATGCCGAATGCTTCGCCAACCTCAACCGCGCCCAAGTAGACGCTAAAGAACAAAGCACCCGCAACGCCCACAAAGAAGGAGCTGACAGCAAAGGCGGAAAGCTTGGCCGTTAGCGGGTTTACCCCGATGATCTCGGCCGCGATATCCATGTCGCGGATCGCCATCCATTTGCGCCCAACCGAGCCGCGCGTCAAGTTGCGGGCAAGCCAAGCGAGCAGGAACACCAGCACGAGGCAGAAGAGATATTTCGCCCAAGCTTCGGTATTTGGCCCCGTCACCACGATGCCAAAAACCGTCCGTTCAGGGGCAGAGATTTGGCCCGAGGCGGAGTTGTTATAAAACCACGGCACTTTGTTGAACAGCCAGACCAGAAAGAACTGCGCCGCCAACGTTGCCACCGCGAGATAGAAGCCTTTGATGCGCAGGCTTGGCAAGCCAAATAGGATGCCGACGCCCGCTGTGATCAGCCCCGAAATCAGGACGTGAAAGAAGATGTTCACATCCGGGAATGAGGTCATCAATTTGTAGCAGGCATAGGCCCCAACAGCCATAAACCCGCCCGTCCCCAGCGAAACTTGTCCGCAATAGCCGGTAAGAATGTTCAAGCCAATGGCCGCGATTGCATAGATCAGGAGCGGAACGAAAACCGCATTTGCCCAGTAATCATTGATGATAAATGGGATCACCCCAAAGGCGATGGCCAAAACGGCATAGTAGCGCCACCGGTCGAATTTGATCGGGAAGGTTTGGCTATCGGCTTCATAGGTTTCGGAGAAATCTCCAGCTTCACGATAGAGCATCTCAGACCCCTTTCAACATTGTGTGGAAGGCTCTGCGCCCTGTATTTGCTTTAGACGCGCTCAATGATTTTCTCCCCGAAAAGACCTTGTGGGCGAAAGACGAGGAAGATAAGCGCGAGCACATAGGCGAACCAATTTTCCGTTGCGCCGCCAACCATGGGGCCAATAGTGAACTCAAACAGTTTCTCGCCCACGCCGATGATCAGCCCGCCGACAATCGCGCCGGGAATGGAGGTAAAGCCGCCAAGCATCAGCACAGGAAGCGCTTTGAGAGCGATCAAGGAAAGCGAGAATTGCACCCCCGATTTCGCGCCCCACATGATCCCCGCAACAAGGGCGACAAACCCAGCAATCGACCAGACCAGCACCCAGATAAACCGCAGCGAAATCCCTACTGAGAGCGCCGCTTGGTGATCATCTGCAACAGCGCGAAGGGCGCGGCCTTGCTTGGAATATTGCGAAAAGATCGTCAGCCCGATAACGAGAAGCGCCGCAACGATTGAGGCGGCAATATCAAGCCGGTCGATAAAGAAGCCATAGCCGAACCAGCCAAATGTCGTCTCGTCAATAATCGTCGAGATGCCTTGCGGCAGGCCAACATCAAGCTTTTTGATGTCAGAGCCCCACATCAGATCGCCGAAACCTTCCATGAAATAGGCAAGCCCAATCGTCGCCATAAACAGGATGATCGGCTCTTGGTTGACCAGATGTTTGAGCACGTAGCGCTCGACCAGAATAGCAAAGAGGACCATCACCCCAAAGGCCAGGATGATCGCAATGATCGAGGGAACCTCCCAGGGGAAGTTATGCACATCTGTGCCAAACACTGCATTGATCAGATGGGAAAAGGGCACTTGGCCTTGCTGAATGCCAACAAGCGTCAGAGCGGCAAAAAGCGCCATAACCCCTTGGGCATAATTGAAGATACCGGAAGCCTTAAAGATCAGCACAAAACCAAGCGCCACAAGCGCATAAAGCACCCCGGCCATCAGCCCGTTGAGCATCACTTCGGTCGCAAATAAGAACTGCTCAGGCATGCGAGCCTCCTGCGAATTGGAATTTCAATTGGGCGAGATCAGTCATGGGCAACCCCCAGATAAGCATCAATCACGGCCTGATTGTTGCGCACTTCGCTGGGCGTGCCGTCGCCGATCTTCTTGCCGTAATCCATCACGACAACCCGATCAGAAAGATCCATCACAACGCCCATGTCATGTTCGATCAGGGCGATTGTCGTTCCAAATTCATCATTCACATCAAGGATAAAGCGGCTCATGTCCTCTTTTTCCTCAACGTTCATGCCGGCCATTGGCTCATCCAGCAGCAAGAGCGAAGGCTCGGCCGCCAAAGCGCGCGCCAGCTCGACCCGCTTTTTCAGGCCATAAGGAAGGCGGCCAACCGGGGTTTTGCGAATGGCTTGGATTTCCAGAAAGTCGATGATCTTTTCGACCTTCTCGCGGTTCTCACTTTCTTCGCGCGCCGCTTTGCCCCACCAGATGGATTGCGCGGCTAGGCCGGTTTTCATATGGGTCAAACGGCCTGTCATCACGTTGTCCAAAACGGACATGCCTTCAAAGAGGGCGATGTTTTGGAAGGTACGCGCGATGCCTTGGCGGGCGACTTGGAAGGGCTTCATTTGGGGCCGTTTGGCACCCTTATAAAACACCTCGCCCTCAGAGGGCACATAGAAGCCGGAAATCACATTCAGCATCGAGGATTTCCCGGCGCCGTTTGGCCCGATGATCGCGCGAATTTCGCCTTCGCGGATATCAAAAGAGATGTCCTTGATCGCCACCACGCCGCCAAAGCGCAGGGTGATATTCTTCATCTCCATCAAGGTCCCGCCAATGGTGCGGCCGTCCTCAGTTACATAGCTTTGGGCGGTATCATTCATTGTGCCGCAATCCTTCCTGCGCCCTGCACGGCTGCATCGCGCAGCTCTAGCGTGGCGGTCATCTTGCCTTTGCGGCCGTCTTCATATGTCACTTCGGTCTCGGTGTAGATCGAGGCCGAGCCATCATAGAGCGCATCAATTAGATCGCTGTATTTGTCCTCAACGATATTGCGGCGCACTTTGCGGGTGCGGGTCATTTCGCCATCATCTGCATCAAGCTCTTTGTGCAGGATCAAGAAACGGTGGATCTGGCAGTTTGAGAGCATCGGATCATGCGCCACGCTCGCGTTGACCTCTTCGACATGCTTTTGGATCGCGCCAACAACGTCGGGGTGACCTGCCAGCTCTTGATAGGAGCCGTAAGAGATGTTGTTGCGCTCGGCCCAGTTGCCGACAGCATTGAGATCAATGTTGATAAAGGCGGTGCACATTTCGCGCCCATTGCCAAAGACAACTGCCTCAAGAATGTTGGGATAGAATTTCAGTTTGTTCTCAACATATTTGGGGGCAAACATAGATCCATCAGACATTTTTCCAACGTCTTTGGCGCGGTCAATGATGCGAAGATGGCCCGTACCTTCTTCGATAAAGCCCGCATCCCCCGTCGCGACCCAGCCTTCGGCATCTTTGGTGCTGGCGGTGCTTTCGGGGTTCTTGAAATACTCGATGAAGACGCCGGGCGAACGATAGTAAACCTCGCCATTGTCGCCGATCTTGATCTCAACGCCGGGGCTTGGAACGCCGACCGTATCGTCGCGCACATCACCATCGGGCTGCTGGGCGATGAAAACGGAGGCTTCTGTTTGGCCGTAGAGCTGTTTGAGATTGATCCCAAGGGCGCGGTAAAAGGCGAAAATCTCTGGGCCGATCGCCTCGCCTGCGGTATAGCCAACACGCACGCGGCTGAGGCCAAGGGTATTCTTCAGCGGGCCGTAAATAAGCAGATCGCCGACCTTATATTGGAGACGCTCCCAAAGGCTGACCGGCTTGCCATCCAGCAATTTGGGGCCAACGGTTTTGGCGATTTCCATGTATTTCTTGAACCAGTAACGCTTCAGGCGGCCCGCGTCTTCCATGCGGATCATCACATTGGTGAGCTGGCCTTCAAAGACGCGCGGCGGTGCGAAATAATAGGTCGGTCCGATTTCGCGCAGATCGCCCATCATGGTCGCATCGCTCTCGGGGCAATTGACGCAAAAGCCCGTCCAGTAAGCTTGGCCAATGGAGAAGATGAAATCGCCAACCCATGCCATCGGCAGATAGGCCAACACATCTTCACCCGCGCTTAGCGTGTCAAATTCGGACGAATTCTTCGAGGTCTCGATGATGTTGCGGTTGGACAGAACAACGCCTTTTGGCTTGCCGGTCGTTCCCGAAGTATAGAGCATCACACAGGTATCATCATAGGTGATTTCAGCGATGCGCTTGTCTAGTTCGGCCTCAAAACGGGAATGGCCCGCTTCGCCCTCGGCCTGAATATCATGCAGCCAATTGAGGTGTGTGTGATCGTATTTACGCATGCCGCGTTTGTCGTTGTAGAGCACATGATCAATGCCCTTCACCGTTTGCTGCACGTCGATGACCTTATCAACTTGCTCTTGATCGCCCGCAACAACGAAGCGCGCGCCGCAATGCTCAAGCACATAAGCCATCTCTTCGGCCACGGCATCTTGGTAGAGCGGAACCGGGATCGCACCGACCATTTGCGCGGCAACCATCGCCCAATAATGGGCCGGACGGTTGCGGCCAATAACGGCAATGCTATCGCCGCGCTCAACGCCGATTGCGAGCAAGCCAAGCGCCATCGCGCGGATTTCCTGCGCGGTCTCGGCCCAGGTCCAGCTTTGCCAAATGCCAAATTCTTTTTCACGATATGCCGGCCTGTTGCCGTGCTCCGCTACATTCCGCGCAAGAAGCGCAGGAATAGATATCAGTGCGCCTTGCGCCGCTGAATTCTGTATCAATTCGTATCCTCCCAACGTCGGCTCTCCCTCCGACGATCACGGCCGCTTTTGCGATTCTCGTGTTATCGAACCGTGACAGACAATTCTTCGGCGTCAACTTTTTCTTAACTTTTTCTGAAACCTAACGAATTGTTACAAGCGATCTGGCGAGTCCTCGGGCCTTTCCGAGCGGGCTTTGGAATGGTAGCGATAAGGCTCTAGGAGAGATGCATGGCCGCAAATGATCGCAGCATAGAAGAGTTGACCCAAGCCGGGCTGAATCTCATTCAGCAGGCCCTCTCTATCTATGATGATGACCTGCGCCTCGTGGTGGCAAATCGCCCCTTTCGCGCGATGTTTGGCTTGCCCGAAGCGCTGGCCACGCGTGGCGCGCGCTTTGACGACACGATTCACTTTCTTGTGCGCAATGGCGAATATGGCGAGGTCACTGATCCCGATGCTTTCGTTGCTGAGCGGGTTGAACAGGCGCGCGCCTTTGAGCCGCATTATATTGAGCGCACCCGCTCTAACGGGCACGTCATTTCCATCGAGGGATCGCCCCTGCCCTCGGGCGGCTGGGTCGCGGTTTACACCGACATCACTTCGGTAAAACAACAAGAGGCGTTGCTGCGCGCACGTTCGGTTGATCTGGCCGAGAAGGTTCTTGAGAACGCCGAGAAAACCGCCGCCGCCAATCGCCGCCTTGCTGCGGCCAATGCCCAGCTCGAAGAGGCAAAACACGAGCTTACCGTGATGGAAAGCCAAACGCGGATGACAGCCCAAATGATCCCGGCGCATATTGCGCGCATCGGGCTTGATCGCCGCTATACGTTTTCCAACCAAAGGCTGGCCTCCGTGCTTCCGGGCAGTCGCGAAAATATCGAAGGTCACCATATTCGCGAGGTTCTGGGCGAAGACCGCTTTACCCGGATCGCCCCCTATCTGGCGCGCGCTTTGATGGGGGCGGCCTGTGCGTTTGAGTTCAACGATGCGGCCTCGTCGCGGCGCGTGCGGGTGGCCTTTACCCCCGATTTAGCGCCTGACGGCAAGGTGCAAGGCGTCTACATCCTCTCGATGGATTTGACCGAAGAGGCGCAAGCGCGCGCGGCTTTGGCGCAAACACGACGGCGCGAATTGGCCGCACAACTTACCAGCGGATTGGCGCATGATTTCGCCAACCTCCTTACAATTATTCTAGGCACCCAGAGCCGCCTTGCGCGCACCGATCTGCCAAAAGACGCGCAAGAACTTGTCGGCGCAACAACGGCGGCGGCACGCAGAGGCGGGGTTTTGCTTGATCGCCTTGCGCAGATTTCCGGCCCGCGCGAAATGCGCTTTTCCCCGACAGATCTTTCCGCTTTGTTGCAAGATATCGTGGTGCTCGCGCGCCCTTCTTTGCCCGATAATATCTCCCTTTCGCTTCAGGCAGAGGGCTTTGATACTCCGCTGATGCTCGATCCGGGATCGCTTCAGGATATGGCGCTCAACCTGATCTTGAATGCCCGCGACGCCATTGCAAAAAATGCCGGTGAAATCATCATAACCGCCCGCCCCGACAGCGATACTTGGGTTGAAATTTCGGTGACAGATACGGGCCCAGGATTTTCAGATGAGGTTCTGGAACATGCGCTTGAGCCGTTTTTTACCACGAAAGGCGGCGACGGGTCGGGCCTTGGTTTGACCATGGTTTATGATCTTGCCAATCTTGCAGGCGGGCACTTGAACCTTGGCAATTCGGAAACTGGCGGAGGGTTTGTGCGCGTTCGTCTCCCGTTGCGGCCTATGCCGCTCAATTCGACCGATCCGCTGCTGATCTTGCTTGTCGAGGACAATCCTGAAATCCGCAAAAACGTCCGTGAGACACTGATCGAGATGGGGCATCAAGTGATTGAGGCCAGTGCGTCATACGAGGCAATCGCTCTTTTGCAGATCGAGGGCCTACAGCTGGTGCTTTCTGATATCTCCCTTGGCGCGGGCGGGTCTGGCCTCGATCTTATCCCGGAAATGGCCAAACGCGCGGTCCGGGTTCCGCTGCGATTTATGACATCACGTCCGCCTTCAGACCCCCTGTTTGAAGCCGCGCAAAAAGCCTCAAAACAGGCCCCTCTCGCCAAGCCCTTTACGCCTGAAGCGCTCGCTGCATTTATCGCGAGCGCCGCCCCATCAATCCCAAAGGATCAGATCAAATGAGCGCCCCAATGATCGCAATCCTTGATGACGAGCCACAAATCCGCCGGATGCTTTCGGACGCCCTGCAAGAGGCCGGATTTCGCACCGCAACCTTCGGACGCGCGACGGAATTTGAGGCAGCTTTGGCCAAAACCGCACCGGAAGTTTGCCTTGTCGATCTTGGCCTGCCGGATCGCGACGGGCTTGCGCTTGTGCACCGCTTGGCGCTTGAAAGCGGCGCGGCGATCATCATCATTTCGGGACGCGGGCAGGTTCAAGATCGGGTCACCGGGCTTGAGCTTGGGGCGGATGATTACATCATCAAACCGTTTGATCCTTCCGAAGTTGTGGCGCGGGTTCGCGCCCGCCTTCGCAATCCGCGCGCACCGGGGCGCAGCGCAAATATCGCCCGTTTTGAAGGCTGGAGCGCGCTGTTTGATTCCTATGTTCTGAAAAATGCCGAGGGCAAAGAAACCCCCTTTAGTCATGCGGAAGGGGAAGTGTTGCGCATGTTTCTTGAGGCGCCAAAACGGCTGATCAGTCGCGCACAGATGCAAGAAAGCCTTGGCGGAGCGGCGGGCGAAAGCTTTGATCGGGCGATGGATGTACGTATTTCGCGGCTGCGCACCAAGCTTGGCGAAGATCCCAAGAACCCCCGTTTGATCAAAACAATTTATGGCGCTGGCTATATCTTTTTGGGCGATGTTGTCTGGGAATAGCCGCCTCTTTTTGCGCGCGGGCTCTGGCACAAAACTAGTGATTTTCTTTGTGCGAATTTTGCCTTAGGGCTGACGCTGAAATCAGGAGAGACCGCTATGACACATCTATGGGTGCGCGCCGAACCACGCGAGAATGAGGATCGCGTTGGCCTCATGCCTGAGGGTGCCGCGCAGCTGATTGCGGCGGGGTTTCGCGTCACTGTTGAGCGCTCGGATGACCGGGTTGTTTTGATCGAAGATTATGCGGATGTTGGTTGCGACATTGTGGATGAAGGCAGCTGGCCGCAAGCGCCTGAAGAGGCGATCATCTTTGGCCTCAAAGAGCTCCCTGAGGATGGCACGCCGCTTAAGCATCGCCACATTATGTTTGGTCACGCGTTCAAAGGTCAGCCAAGCGGGCCTGCGTTTTTGCAACGGTTTCGCGCGGGCGGCGGCGCACTTTATGATCTGGAATATCTGGTGGATGAGAACGGGCGGCGCGTTGCTGCGTTTGGTTATTGGGCGGGCTTTGCGGGCGCGGCCATAACGCTCAAAGGCTGGGCCGCGCAGCAGGTGGATGACACGGTCGAATCCCTGATGCCTTACGAAAGCGCCGAGGCAATGGAAGACGATGTGCGTGCGGATTTGAATACGGCCTTCGCGCCACGCCCACGCGCCCTTGTGATTGGGGCCTTGGGCCGTGTTGGCACAGGCGCTTGCGATCTTTGCGAAGCGGTTGGCGTTGAGGTGACCCGTTGGGATATCGCCGAAACGGCGCATGGCGGCCCTTTCCCTGAAGTGCTTGCCCATGACATCCTGCTCAACTGCATTTTGGCGCAACCGGGCGCGCCGGTCTTTGTTCCTATGGACGCCATTGAAGCGGATCGCGCCTTGCGGATGATCGGCGATATTGCCTGTGACCCGGCATCTGAATATTCGCCGATCAAGGTTTACGACGCGGTGACAGATTGGGACGAGCCCATCCTAACGGTTGCCGAAGATCCGCTGCTTGGGGTGATGGCGATTGATAATCTGCCTTCGCTTTTGCCTGCTGAAGCTAGCGCAGATTTCGCCGCGCAATTGCTGCCGTCGTTGCTGATATTGGGGGCGATTGATGGCGGTGTTTGGGGGCGCGCTCGCGCCGTGTTTGATCACCACTTGGCCGCGCTTTAGTGATGAGCGAGCAGATCATCCTCGTCTTCGCTGGGATCAATGCCAAGCTTCTCTAACCCCTCTTCGAGATAGTCAGAAAGCAATGGCACCCCGAGCAAATACTGTTCGGTTGGGATCGTGGCTTCTTCGCGCGCTGTTGCCATGGCCTCGTCCAAATCGGCGGCGTCATAAGTATCGCGCCCGATCCACATCACGGCCACAAGGGCGGCTTGTTCATCCGTATTGAGCCCTCTGATAAAGGCAGACAGCTCGTTTTTCGTCGCGTGCATTTCACGCGCCTGCAGGATGACATAGGCGACTTTGCGTGGGCTGATTTCTAGCATCTGTTCACTCCTCTAGGTTTCCCAATATACTTAGGGCAACGCGCAGGGCCGACACTGATTTGGATCAAACGCCCCTTAAGGCGCCTTTGGCGGCGTTAGCGGAACAACGACGGGATCCGGATCGGGCGCGAGCTCTTCAAAGTCAAAGTTATCAAGCCGCTCGGCCCGTTTCCCGGCGCGTTCGGCGGCCGTTGTGATCCCATCAAGATCATCGCGCGCTTGGCGAAAATGCGTATCGAGCTTGCCGACTCGCGCAACAACGATCTCAACATCGCGGTGCAACATCTTAAGCGTTTTGCGGATGGCACCGGCCTGTTCGCGCATGCGGGCGTCTTTGAGAATCGCGCGCATTGTGTTGAGCGTCGCCATGCAGGTCGTTGGCGAAACGATCCAAACTTTGGCATGAAACCCATCGCGCACGACCTCGGGAAAATTGGCGTGGAGCTCGGCATAGACCGCCTCAGAGGGCAGAAACATCAGCGCGCCATCGGCTGTTTCGCCCTCAATAATATAGCGCTCCGAGATCGCTTTGATATGGGCGCGCACGGATTGGCGCAGCAGCTGTGCGGCCTGATTTTTCTGCTCAGAGGTCTCGGCGCGGCGCAGGGCTTCATAGGCCTCAAGCGGAAATTTGCTATCAATAACAATAGGCCCCGGAGGGTTGGGCAGATGGATCAAGCAATCGGCGCGCTTGCCGTTTGAGAGCGTGGCTTGCAAGGCATAACTGTCTTTGGGCAGGGCTTTGGAGACGATATCATTGAGCTGAATTTCACCAAAGGCGCCGCGGGTTTGTTTGTTGGAAAGGATGTCCTGAAGGCTTAGCACATCGCTCGAAAGTTTCTCGATATTGGTCTGGGCGCGGTCAATCGTGGCGAGGCGTTCTTGGAGTTCGGTCAAGGATTTCGTCGTCTTTTCAGAGCCGCCCGTCAGCACCGTTTTCATCTGCTCTTGCATCTCGGTAAGCGAATGCGCGGATTTCATCGCGTTTTCATGCAAGCGG
Organism: Halocynthiibacter sp.; assembly: GCA_047631555.1. GTDB lineage: Bacteria > Pseudomonadota > Alphaproteobacteria > Rhodobacterales > Rhodobacteraceae > JBLHZY01. Next base: position 25,513 of record JBLHZY010000006.1, read on the forward strand.
TCGTTCATCTGTTGGGTCACGGCGGCAAGGCGCATTTCCATCGTCTGCATCATCTGGCTTTGGCCCGTGGTTTGCGCATCTGAAACGGCGCGCAGACCGCCGCCAAGTTGCTCTTGGCCAGCCCCCAAAGACTGCACTGCGCGGCCCAGATCATTCATCTGATAAATAAGCGGCGCGGCCATATTTGCCGCCTTCGCTGAGGCGCGCAGCCCAAGGATCACGAGGATCAGAATCAGCAGAATCACAGCGCCCGCGATGAGAGCCGCAAGCGTCAGCGGATCGCTGAGCGAGAGGGTGAAATCCGCGTTCTCCATCATGTTCGCCCAAAGAGGCGTTCGATATCCGCAAGGCGCAACTCGACATAAGTTGGGCGGCCGTGATTGCATTGGCCGGAGTGGGGCGTGGCTTCCATTTCGCGCAAGAGGGCGTTCATCTCAGGGGCCTGCATGCGCCGCCCGGATCGGATCGAGCCATGGCAGGCAACGCGGCTAAGCACCGCTTCGATGCGCGCCTGAACGGAAAGGCTTTCGCCCTGATCGGCCAGTTCATCAAGGATGTCGTGCAGCATCGCGCCTGCATTGATCTCGCCCAGAATTGCAGGCGTTTCGCGCACGGCAATTGCCCCGCCGCCGAAGGGCTCGATTGTCAGGCCAAGGCGGGCTAGCTCATCAGCGAATTCCAGAAGGCGCGCCGCATCGCTATCGCTAAGCTCGACGATTTCAGGGATCAAAAGGGCCTGCGCAGCGACGCCATTTTCAGCCATTTGGCGCTTGAGCTTTTCATAGACGAGGCGCTCATGCGCGGCGTGTTGATCAACGAGGATCATGCCGGTTTCGGTTTGCGCCACGATATAGTTTTCATGGATCTGCGCGCGAGCGGCCCCCAAGGGGAGCGCTTCATAAGATGGGGTATCTGGGGCCTCAAAAACCGGCTCTACGCGGGCGGAAAAATCACCGGCGAATTCGGCAAATCCGCTTGGCGCCTGCGCGGGATTGGGCGCTTGGGCGGCGTAGTTTGCGTGCAAAGCGCCCGCACTTGGGCGATCCATCTGATAGATGCGCGGCGCGGTTTGCTCAGGGCGAAAAGCGCCCAAAGTTGCATCCGCGACAGTGCTTGAGGCGCGGTGCCCAGCGCCGGCCAAAGCATGGCGCAGGCCCGAAACGATAAGCCCGCGCGCAAGGCCCGGCTCGCGAAAACGGACCTCGGATTTGGCCGGGTGAACGTTGACGTCTACCAAATGCGGATCGCAATCGATAAAGAGGCAGGCGGCGGGATGGCGATCGCGGCTGAGAAAATCGAAATAGGCCCCGCGCAGCGCGCCAACCAAGAGCTTATCGCGGACCGGGCGGCCATTCACATAGAGATATTGCGCCACCGCAGAGCCGCGCGAATAGGTCGGCAGAGCGGCATAACCGGTAAGGTGTAGCCCTTCGCGCTCAGCATCAATCTGTAGAGAATTTTCCGCAAACTCGCGACCAAGAACGCAGGCTAGCCGCCCGTGCAGCGCTTCAAACATATCGCCAGATTCAGCATCGGCGCGAAAGGTGATCCGCCCTTCGCCGCCGCCGGAAATATCGCGCAGCGTGAAATTTACAAAAGGCTCGGCCATGGCGAGGCGTTTGACTACATCGCCGATCGCTTGGTTCTCGGCCCGATCAGAGCGCAAGAATTTCAGCCGCGCGGGCGTTGCATAAAACAGATCGCGCAGCTCGATGATTGTCCCCGCGGAATGGGCGGCAGGGCGCACTTGGGAAGCTTTGCCGCCTGCGATAGTGATGGTGCAGCCCTCAGAGCCTTCTGCTCGCGAGGTAATGGTGAGGCGGCCAACAGCGCCCAATGAGGGCAGCGCCTCGCCGCGAAATCCGAAGGTATGGATTGCCAAAAGATCGGAGCCATCGATCTTGGAGGTTGCGTGGCGCGACAGGGCAAGCGGCAGATCATCCGCGCTCATCCCGCAGCCATCATCGCGCACGCGGATCAGGGTTTTGCCGCCATCCGCGATGGTGATGTCGATGCGTTTTGCGCCTGCATCAATCGCGTTTTCAACGAGTTCTTTGACGGCAGAAGCAGGGCGTTCAACCACTTCACCAGCGGCAATGCGATTGATTGCGGCTTCATCCAACTGGCGGATAACAGGGCGAATTCCAGCAGAAGAATCGCTCATATTGGGGTTTGGTGCTGACATACCCCTAGAATTAGCATGATGCGCCCCGATTCGACTATGGCGATCTTAGGGATTGGTTATCAGGCCCTCGGGCTGACCAACGACGACGAAATGCAGCGCTTGGGGATGAAAAATCCGCTTTGCGACGCGGTTGATCTCTTCAAGCGTTACCGCATTCACCTTGTCATTGCGGGTTGCGATATAATCGCGCGACTGGCCGCGAAATTGCATGCCGGCCATAATATTGGCGATCGCGGCGTTGCTATCAAACCGCAGCGGGTAAGCGCCGGTGAGGTAGAGCTTGGCATCGGCCAACTCCTGCTCGGTGAGGCCGCTTTCAGCGATCTTGGCCCACTCGGCGCGGACGACCTCGATCCCTTCGGCCATGCGCGCATTTGCCGAGGCGAACTGCCCGATGATCATCTCGCCGTAGAGGGCCGAGGAAAGATAGGTTCCGATGCCATAGGTCAGCCCGCGCTTTTCGCGCACTTCCTCGTTGAGCCGGGATTCCGCACCGCCGCCAAAGACTTCCATCAGCAGATAGGCGGGGATGAAATCGGGATCGTCAAAGGGGATGCCCGCATGGCCAAACAGTGCCACGGATTGCGGGGTTTCAAACGGGATCACGGTTAGGCCGCCGGTGAGTTCAATTTCAGCATTGCCAACTTGGGGCGCGCCGGTTTCGGGGAGATCGCCAAGCAGGGTATCCATCAATGCGCCAAGCTCGGCCGGGGTGATATCGCCGACGGCGGAAATATAGACGCGATCGCGCGCAAGGGTCGCCTTATGGGCGGCAAGGACATCGTCTCGGGTCAGGTCGGCCGCGCTTTGCTGTGTGCCCAATTCATCGGTTTCATAGGGATGATCGGCCCATGTGAGGGCATCAAAAGCTTTGCTCGCGATCTTGCCCGGATCGGTTTCATTTGAGCGCAGGATTGAGAGGATTTGCCCGCGCACGCGCTCGATTGCGTCTGGGTCAAAGCGCGGCTTGGTAAGGGCGGATTTCAGCAGGGCGATGGCTTCATCGCGGTTCTCGGTTAGGAAGCGGGCCGAGACGGAAAGCACGTCATTGCTGCTGTCAAACGAGAAGCTGGCGGCAAGGGCCTCTTTGGCCGTGGCGAAGCCTTGGGCATCGAGATCGCCTGCGCCTTCTTCGAGCAAAGAGGCCATCAAGCTGGTCGCCCCGCGCGCACCTTTTGGATCGAGCGAGGAGCCGCCTTTGAAGCGCAATTCAAGCGCCACGAAAGGGATTGAATGCTCTTCGGTGAGCCAAGCAGAAAGGCCGCCGGGGGAGGTCACTTCTTGGATTTCAACGGCGGCTTGGGCGGGGGTCGTTAGGGCGATTGCCATCAGCAGTATCGCGGCGTTGCGGATCATGCGAAAGGGGGTCATTGGCTTGCCTCCACGGCTTGCGCATCTGGTGCAGGTGGTTGGAGCCAGCCGGTTACTGCATTGGATTTGTTAAAGACTTTGCGCGCCGCCATGATCACATCTTCGGCTGTGACGGCCTCAAGAATAGCAGGCCATTCAGCGATATCTTCAAGCGTTAGGCCCGAGGTAAGTGCTGCGCCATAGCGACGGGCGATGCCATCGACATTGTCATCGGCATAGATCAGCGAAGCGCGCAGCTGCATCTTTACGCGGGCGAATTGCTCGGCATCGACGCCCTCTTCGATAAACTGTGCAATCGCGCTATCGAGCGCTGCTTCGCCCGCCGCCAGATCAACCCCGGGAACCGGCACGATATAAAGCCCGAAAGTCGTTTGATCGAGCGAGGTGCCGGAATAAAACGCCGAAGCATAAAGCGCCTTTTGTTGTTCAAATTGCAGCTTGCGGCCAAGCACGGAAGTTGTGGGCGAGCCGCCCAAAAGCTCTGCCAGCATGGTGAGCGCTGCGGCCTCTTTTTGATCGCCAGCGTTGCGCTCGGGCGCGAGATAGGTGCGGATCACGTAGGGCTGAGCGACGCGCGCGTCTGTGTAGATTAGGCGGCGCTCGGAAAGCTGGGGCGGCTCGGTTGGGCGGATGCGCGGGGGTAGGTTTTCGGAAGGCTCCAGCGGGCCGTAATATTGATTTGCCAGCGCGCGCACTTCATCAGGCGTGACATCGCCTGCGACGATCAGGATCGCATTGTTGGGCGCGTAATAGCGGCGGTAAAATTCAAAGGCATCGTCGCGAGTCAGCGCGCTTACCTCATGTTTCCAGCCGATCACGGGGATGCCGTAGGGATGGTTCATGTATTGGGCGGCGTCGCGCTGCTCGCCGAAGATCGCGCCGGGATCGTTTTCGGTGCGCATGTTGCGCTCTTCCAGAACGACATCGCGCTCGGTTTCGACATCCTCAACGGTCATCTCGAGATCACGCATCCGGTCGCTTTCGAGCTGCATCATCAGCTCAAGGCGATCTGCGGCGATGCGCTGAAAGTAGCCAGTGTAATCATTTGAGGTGAAGGCGTTATCAGTTCCGCCATTGCGCGTGATCGTGGCGGAAAATTCGCCCGATTCGATATCATCGGTGCCCTTAAACATCAGGTGTTCAAGGAAATGCGCGATGCCGGATTTGCCCGGCGCCTCATCCGCGGCGCCCACGCGATACCAAACCATATGCACGACAACCGGCGCGCGGTGATCTTCAATCACCACCACGTCCATGCCGTTTTCCAGCGAAAAGGAGGAGGTTTCAGCCGCTTGAGCCATGGGCGCAACGAGGGCGATCAACGGGGCAAAAGCGAGCGCGCGCAAAAAACGGGGCATGGCAATCCTTGGGTAATTTACAAGCCTACAGCTACGCCATTTGGCGCACAATTCAACCCCGCCAAACGCAAGCGTGAGAAGGCGTTATTATTCGGAATAGCCTTTGGGCGGCGATGTTGGCGTTATAACACCTGAGCGGCGCAAGCGGCGCTGTTCTGCATAAGCGTCAAGGCGTTCGCGCTTATAGACTTGCTGATAGATATTGCGCCCAAAGAGACGATCCAGCAGGCCGGATTTGTTGCGTTTGCGAAAGGCCAGATCATTTTCGGCCAGATCGGTGCGCACATTGTCATCGCGACCATAGCGGCTTGCGTAATTCACAATGCCGCCCTCTGTTCCGCTTTTATTCAGCGCTGCGGCGCGCCCGCCAAGGGCAACAACAGCATCTTCATTTGGGGTCGGATCAACGAGGTTTTTCGCGCCAGGCGTTGGCGCAGGCAATTCGGTATAGCTTTTGGGCTCTTGCAGCGTTTTGTTGGGAACAATAGCGAATTCATCCGGGCCAGTGCTGCCCGAAAACGGCATTAGCCGGGGCGCTTTGCCCCCGTTACAGCCCGCCAGTACCAGTGATACTGCCAAGATAACGCTCAATTTTCCCAGACCTGCCCGCATTCAAGCCTCCCTCACCCACATGGTGTTTCGCTTTGTTTACCCGATCCCGACGCAGCCGTCACGGGGCCTTTTTGCCGCCCGTAAATAGGATAAGCCCAAAAGCGCCTGCAAAAATAGCGATATCGGCAATGTTAAACGAAAACGGGTTGGAAAAGCCGCAACAAGACATGTTGAGAAAATCCGCCACGGCCCCGTAAACCACCCGATCAATCACATTGCCAAGCGCCCCGCCGATCAACAGTCCGGCGGCAATCTGGCCCCAGCGCCCCGGTGCCTCGCGCCGTATCCAGATGAAAACCCAAAGCGAGATCGCCAGCGCCAGCGCGATCAAGATCCAGCGCATAACATCCGTGGCGCTGGCAAAGAGGCCAAAGTTGATCCCCTCATTCCACGCCATACGAAACATCAAAAAGGGCGGCCAAACCGGAATTTCACCGACCGAGATCAAATTCAGCCCATGCACAACCACGGCCTTTGAGACCTGATCAATCGCGAATGTCGCAACTGCGGTTATGCCAAGGGCGCGCATAACTCTCTCCTAGTGGCGGAAGTGGCGCATGCCGGTAAACACCATGGCAAGCCCCGCCTCATTGGCCGCTGCGATCACTTCATCGTCGCGCATCGAGCCGCCGGGTTGAATAACGCAGGTCGCGCCCGCAGCTGCCGCTTCAAGCAAACCATCAGCAAAGGGGAAGAATGCGTCTGACGCCACTGCCGAGCCGATCGTGAGCGGCGCATCAAGGCCCATAGCCTCGGCCATCCGCTCGGATTTTTTCGCCGCGATCAGTGCAGAATCAAGCCGGCTCATCTGGCCCGCGCCTACCCCGACAGTCGCGCCATCGCGCACATAAACAATCGCGTTCGATTTAACGTGTTTGGCAACCTTCCAAGCAAACAAAAGATCGCGCATCTGCTCTTCTGTCGGCGTTTTTTCAGTCACGACCTTCAGATCATCCATGCCGATAAAGCCTGCATCCTTATCCTGAACCAAAAGCCCGCCCGCAACTTGGCGCACAGTCAGGCCGGGCGCCAAAACATTCGGCAAGCCATCCGTTGTCAGCAAGCGCAGGTTCTTTTTCTTGGCAAAAATACTCATTGCCTCTTCGCTGGCCCCGGGCGCAATCACAACTTCGGTAAAGATCGCTGTGATCTCTTCGGCCGTGGCGGCATCCAGTGGCTGGTTTAGCGCAACGATCCCGCCAAAGGCCGAGGTACGATCGCAATCAAAGGCCGCTTTATAGGCCTCAACAAGGCTTCCCGCTTGGGCAACACCGCAAGGGTTCGCGTGTTTGATGATCGCGCAGGCTGGACCTTTGGCGGGATCAAACTCAGCGACCAATTCAAAGGCCGCGTCGGTATCATTGATGTTGTTATAGCTCAGTTCTTTGCCTTGATGCTGCTTGGCCGTCGCCACGCCGGGGCGGGCCGATCCATCGGTATAGAAGGCGGCTGTTTGGTGCGGGTTTTCGCCATAGCGCAGGGTCTGGGCCAATGTGCCGGCAAAAGCGCGCCGGCGCGGGGCGGGCTCATTAATTGCGCTGGCCATCCATGTGCTTACGGCTGTGTCATAGGCGGCTGTGCGCGCATAGGCCGTCTGGGCAAGCTTCTGGCGGAAAGCGAGCGGGGTTGCGCCATCATTGGCTTCGAGCTCGGCCAGCAAAGGCGCGTAGTCTTCAACATCTACAACCACGTTTACGAATGTATGGTTCTTGGCCGCCGCGCGGATCATCGCAGGGCCGCCGATATCGATATTCTCGATGCAATCGTCGTAATCGCCGCCCTTGGCGACCGTTTCTTCAAACGGATAGAGGTTCACAACCAAAAGATCGATCCCGCCGATCCCATGCTCTTTCATCGCCGCCAAATGCGCCTCGTTATCGCGCAGCGCCAGCAGGCCGCCGTGCACACCCGGATGCAGCGTTTTGACACGCCCATCCATCATTTCCGGAAAGCCGGTTACATCGGCTACATCAATAACCGTAAGCCCTGCATCCCGAAGCGCCTTGGCAGAGCCGCCCGTTGAGAGCAATTCAACCCCGCGCGCCGCAAGCGCCTTGCCCAGATCAATCAGACCTGTCTTATCAGAAACGGAAAGAAGCGCGCGGCGAACAGGATAGAGATCGGTCATTAATTTGGGCCCCCAAGGCAGATGTTATTCCAGCGTCTCGCTCTCATCTCGCTCAAGATCACGGATCGTAGTGGGCGTATCCTGTGCTTTGGCCAAGGTCCAGCGGACGCGGGTCGCATAATCTATTGCGCGCCCAGATAGAACCACTTGTTTGCTCGCACGGGGCTTTAATCGCCCTTTTTCGAGATAAACGGACGGCAAAAGCTTCATTTCGCCAATACTATCGTGCCGGAATATCCAGATCTCGCCGCTTTTGAGCGCCATGGAGATCGCCGTGCCGCCCATATCTAGGGTCGCGTCGACATCGGGATGGAGATGAAAGCGCACGTCAAACGCAAGGCCCGAAAGCCCCGAAGCATCGCGCATCCGATCAAAGCGGCGCTCTTCGGCCGTATCAATCGCAGCGAGCGTATCTTCGCCTGCAATCCCGCGCCCGTCGCTGGAGAGATCAAGATGGCGGATGTGGGTCAACCCATGGGTCGAGACATAGCCATCATGGCCCGCGACAAGCCCGGTGCCATCTTCGCTTTTGCGCGCCTCGATGCGGACCTCGCGCGGGGTATGGGCGAGCAATTCGCGCGGATGCCCGCCAATCATACGAAGCGCGCCGAGGCGAGACGAGCTATAGCCCTCAATCCCCAGCGTGGAATGCGACGGGGTCGCACGGCCTGCGCGCCGCCAATCCTCGCCAAAGCTCACACCCGAGCCGCAATTCACGATCAAAGGGCGCCGCCCGGATGTCAGCTCAAAGGCAAGGGTTGAGGCATGGCCATTATAGCTCGCTTCGCGCTGGGGCGGCGGTGCTGCATCCAAGATCAAGCTGGTGCGGCCCGCAGAGAGGCGCGCATAGCCCATCGCAAGCCCTGCGCCGGGCATGGTTTTGACGCCAGAAGAGGCAAGCGCTTGATCGAGCCGCCCCTCTTGGCCGCGCCCGCCGCCATGAAAGCGCGCAAGGCCCCCATCAGAATGGCGCAGGGCGCGCAGGGTTGGAGCGATGCGTTCAATCGCGGCCAAATGATCGCGCGCGGGCATCATGCCAGCCTCGGAAAGGGCGGCAGCGGCCCAATTGAGCAGGGTGAAGACTTCGAGCAATTCTTCGGGGTTGCGGGTCGGAATGCCGCCCTCGATGTCGATCTGATCAATACAATCGCGCGCCAAAGCCTTCATCGCGGGGGCAACGTGCGCATCCATCCCGGTCAGCGATAGGCCTGCATAGATCAGCCCTGTGAGCGCCTCAAACCGGGGCAAGCCGCGCGAGGCAGATTGCCAGCGGCGCGACAGGAAGATCGTTTGTTGAGCAAGCGAGCGGTAGAAGGCGGCCGAGGTCTCTGTTTCGGCGCCAGAGAGCAAGAACAGCGCGTTGTTGATCCAGCGGATGAGGCGGCGCCCCGTGAGATCAGGCGTCCAGCCGGGACCGCGCCCTGCGGCGTATAGATCGATCCACTCATGCGTCCATTCGCGGGCCTTTTGGCGCGCCGGGCCATCGCCAACAGCAGCGAGATCATCAAGCCATGTAAAGCCGTGAATTTCTTCGTCAAAGGCCGCGCCGGGGCTTTCCACTTGCCAGATTGAGGGCCCATCAGAAACGGCCAAATGCCCGGCAAACAAAAGGTTGCCCGCGATCAGCTGTTTGCCGCGCGCATAGGTGCCGATGGTGCGCGGTTCGGGTTGGGATTGGAAGCCGGAAGCAGGGCGCGCAAGCGAAGCTCGCCGCGCGTGAAAGCGGTTCATCCAGCGCGTACGTCGCGCGGGCCAACTCTCTGAATGTGTCACGGGGCCTGCCTCGCTTTGCCTCGAAATGGCCATTTGGCCTTCTTTTGGCAGATCATACGCGGGAGAGGCGCGCCTGTCATTGGTTAATGCGTGCTTTAGACGGGCTTGCGCAAAACCGCGACGAAAAAGCCGTCCATCCCGCCCAGATCGGGCCAATAATCGGGCCGCATGCGCAACCCGCCCTCGGGCGAAATCCACACAGGATCAATGCCGGGAACGTTCAGAGCGGTGGCGTCAACCGTGATGCCGGGATTGCGCTCAAGCGCGTCTTTGATCTGCTCTTCGCCCTCGTCAATCAGCAAGGAGCATGTACAAAAGATCAAGCGGCCACCGGGCTTTAATAGGCCCAGCGCGCGATCAATCAGCTCTTCTTGCAGAACGAAAAGCGCGGGAAAATCGCTGCCATCTTTGGCATAGGGAAGATCGGGATGGCGGCGGATTGTGCCTGTGGCGGTGCAGGGCGCATCGAGCAGAATCGCATCAAACGGCTCGGCTTGGTATTCAAGCGCATCACCCTCGACAATTTCCGCCGAAAGGCCGGTGCGCGCGAGGTTTTCGGCAACGCGCGCGAGGCGTTTGCCGGAGATATCAAGCGCGGTGACATGCGCGCCAGCGGCGGCCATTTGCATCGCTTTGCCGCCCGGTGCGGCGCAAAGATCAAGCACGCGCTCGCCTGGTTGCGCATTCAAAACGCGCGCAGGGATCGCAGCGGCCGCATCCTGCACCCACCAATCGCCCGCTTCATATCCGGGCAAATTTGAGACCTGCCCCGCATTGGCAAGGCGCACAGAGCCGGTTGGCAGCAAGATGCCGCCCAGCGCTTGCGCCAGCGCCGCAGGATCGCCTTTGGCTGTGAGATCAAGCGGCGCGCCCGCGGTATGGGAAATCTCAAAGGCCTCAACGATCTTTTTGCCGAAATCGCCAACAAGCACTTTGCGCAGCCATTTGGGCATGCGCGGCACGGGCAGCTTTTCCCAAGCCTCCGGCCCTGCTTCAGAAACCCGGCGCAGCACGGCATTCACCAGCCCGCCGAGATGCGAAAGCTGCTTATGCCCGCGCACGATCTCGACGCAGGAATTGACAACCCCATGCGCCGCCGCACCTTCTTGGCAAATCTCATAGGTTCCGAGCCGCAGCACATTGAGCACATGTGGATCAGGGCGATTGCGCAAAAACGGCCCGAGCATGCGATCACAGCGATCCATATAGCGCAGGCACTCGAGCGTAAGGCGCTGGGCGCGCGCGCGTTCATCGGGGGCCAGTTTGCCCAAAGGGCCGGGCAGCAATTCTGCCATCAAGCGATGTTCATCCGTCACGGCATCAAGAAGCGTGATCGCCGCCTTGCGTGGCAAGAAACCTTGGGGCGGGGCTTTGCGCTCAGTGCTCATATTCGGTGCTCATCTTTGGGGCCGATCTTGTTTTCTATGGGCTGGGGGGTATATCAGCATGGGCAAGCCGACAAGGACAGATGCAATGAGTGATACACCACGGAACGCCCCCAAGGATGATCTGCCCCCTGCTGCCAAGCGCGCCTTGGCTGAAGCAGAGGAGCGGCGCAAAAACGCGCCCAAGCCTTTGCCGCTAGAGCTTGGCGGGCGCGATGGGCCCGAGCCTGTTCGCTATGGCGACTATGAGAAAAAGGGCATCGCGATCGATTTTTGATCGGCGCGGCCTAAAGCCCAAGCACATCCATCATATCATATTCGCCGGGCTTTTGCCCCTGCCCCCAAAGGGCTGCGCGCAATGCGCCGCGCGCAAATAGCGAGCGATCCGAGGCCACATGGCGCAGCGTGATCCGCTCGCCGGGGCCTGCAAACAGCACATCATGCTCGCCAATAATATCGCCGCCACGAATGGCGCTAAAGCCGATATCGCCGCGTTTGCGCGCGCCTGTAATGCCATCTCGGCCAGAATCGCGCACGTCATTGAGCGCAACGCCGCGCCCCTCGGCTGCCGCTTCGCCCAGCATCAAAGCCGTGCCTGATGGGGCATCAACCTTGCGATTGTGATGCGCTTCAATCACCTCAATATCGTAATCTTCATCCAGTGCGGCCGCGATTCTTTTGGTGATCCCGATCAGCAGGTTCACCCCAAGGCTCATATTGCCCGCGCGCACGATCACTGAGTGGCGCGCAGCAGGGGCAAGCTTGGCGATATCCTCGTCCGTCATCCCTGTCGTGCCGATCACATGCACAGCGCGGGCCTGCGCGGCCAGCTCAGAAAACGCAATCGTCGCGGCAGGGGCGGTAAAATCTATCACCGCTTGGGCATTGGCAAAGGCCTCAAGCGCGTCATCGGTCACGGTAACGCCGCACTCAACCCCGCCCATCGCCACGCCAACATCGCGCCCGACCCATTCATGCCCCGCGCGCTCAACCGCGCCAACAAGCCGGCACTTATCCGATGCGCGCACCATCCCAATCAGCATCTGCCCCATCCGGCCAGATGCCCCTGTAATCACAATCCCGGGCAGTTCGCTCATCTCGTCTCTCCTCGCTTTGACCTTGGTGTAGCGCCTTGGCCGCACCAGTTCAAACCCTTGCTTTACGCCAAAGCCTCTGTTGCAAGGGCGCGCAATCGCGATTATCTCGGGCGCATGGCAAAGAATAGCAAAAGATCGGGCGCAGGCCCTTCGCAACGACAGCTGCGCATTGGCGAGCTGATCCGGCGCACCCTCTCGGAAATGCTCGCCCGTGGCGACATTCACGATCCCGATCTCAATCGCATGTCGATCACGATTGGCGAGGTCCGGGTCTCTCCCGATTTGCGCATCGCGACGGCCTATATCATGCCCCTTGGTGGCAAAGATCCCGAAGGCGCGCTTGCTTTGCTTCGCCAGAACCGGCACGAATTGCGCCGTGGTGTTTCCAAAGCACTGACGATCAAGTTCTCGCCGGAAATCCGCTATGAGATCGACGATACATTCGAGCGCATTGATAACACCCGCCGCATGTTTGCCGATGAGCGCGTGCGCCGTGATATTGAAGCGCCAAATGAGCCCGCATCCGATCCAGACACCAATCCTGAAACTGATTCTGGAGCCTCCTGAATGGGGCGCCGTAAAAAGGGCCGCGATCTTTCGGGCTGGGTGATTGTTGATAAGCCAGCAGGGATTACATCCACTTCGGTGGTGAACAAAGTGCGCTGGGCGCTTGACGCGAAAAAGGCAGGCCACGCAGGCACGCTTGATCCCGAAGCCACAGGCGTTTTGGCCGTGGCGCTTGGTGAGGCGACCAAAACAGTGCCCTACATCACGGACGCGATGAAAGCCTACCGCTTCATGGTCCGCCTTGGCACAGCAACCAATACGGATGACGCAGAAGGCGAAGAGATCGCCACAAGCGAGATCCGCCCAACAGACGCAGAGATCATCGCCGCGCTGGCGCCTCTCACTGGCGACATCATGCAAGTCCCGCCGAAATTCTCGGCCGTTAAGATCGACGGCGAACGCGCCTATAAACTTGCCCGCGAGGATGCTGAGTTTGAAATCGCCGCCCGCCCGCTTTTCGTTGAAGAGCTCAATCTCGTTTCCCGCCCCGATGCGGATCACGTTGAGCTTGAAATGATCTGCGGCAAAGGCGGCTACGTGCGCGCCATCGCGCGCGATCTTGGCGAAACGCTGGGATGTTATGGCCATGTCCAATGGCTGCGCCGGGTCTGGTCTGGCCCATGGGAGGCGCATGAGGGGGTCACGCTTGATAAAGTCGATGCTCTCGCCAAAACGCCCGAACTTGATGCTTTCATCCGCCCGCTTGAAGAAGGCCTTGGCGATCTGCCAGAGCTGCGCACCAATGAAGAGGGTGCTGCCAAATTGCGCAACGGCAATCCTGGCTTCGTCTATCCGGGTGATGCGGAATACGGCGATGAGGCTTGGGCCTCGCTGAATGGTGAAGCGATCGCTGTTGGAACTTTTCGCGGCAGCGAGCTGCACCCGAGCCGGGTTTTTGTTCGCCCAGCGCAGAACTAAGCCCCTCTTTTTCTTTGAAAAAATACTCAAATCAAACCGCGCGCCGAACGCAGCCCTTGATCCAAGCCCCTAACATCGCCACAAATCCCCATGATCACGCGCACCCATATCAAAGACGATGCCCCCTCAGAGGCGATCTATTCGGATTGCGAGCGGTATCGTTATGCGTTGACCCGCATCTGGGAGCCATCCGGCAAGCGCGCGTTGTTCATCATGCTCAATCCCTCAACCGCAACCGAGGTCCAAAACGATCCAACGGTTGAGCGCTGCGAGCGGCGCGCGCGGGTATTGGGATTTGGTAGCTTTCGGGTGACCAATATCTTTGCATGGCGTGATACGGACCCGCGCAATATGCGCGCGGCGGCCGATCCAATTGGGCCTGAGAATGATGCGACTATTCTAAAGGGTTGCGATTGGGCCGATCAGATCATCTGCGGCTGGGGCAGCCATGGGGCGCATCTTGGGCGCGGTGTTGCAGTTGAGGCGATGCTCCGGGATCGCAATCTCGCGCTGACTTCGCTTGGCCAAACCAAAGAAGGCCACCCCAAGCATCCGCTCTATATTGCTTATGCCCAGCAGCCCGAGCCTTGGCCAAAGGCCTAAACGCGCCCCGCCGGGAAGATATCGTCAACCACCTCGGCATAAACATCCTCGGTGCTGGCCCCGGCCCCGCCACGCAGGATTGCAACGACCTCGCCGTTGATCATCACAAGGCTATCGCTGCCCTCGTCTGAGACAACCACATCAAGCGCACCATAGCCCGAATGGGGATTAAGCGTGACCCGTAGGAAATCTTCGCCGGGGGTGAAATCGGTCATTTCGGCGATGTTATCGGCCTCGTCCACATCCGTATCGGAATAGAGCCAGAAGACATCCGCGCCCGCGCCGCCCGTGGCCGTATCGGCGCCATCAAAGGTAATCGTGTCATTGCCCGCGCCGCCATTCAGCGTGTCAGCCTCGCCATCGATATGCCAGGCAAATTCGTGATGCTCGGCCACGATGCGCTGGCCTGCATTGCCCAGGTGATCAATCTGATCGTCGCCGTCGCCGCCGCTTAGCACATCCGCGCCGTAGCCGCCGCGGATCGTATCATCCCCTGCGCCGCCATCGATTGTATCATTGTCAGAACCCGTAAGAGAGGCCGCATCATGCACGCCGCCATCCAGTATTTCATCCGCAGCGCCGCCGGTGATCTGATCATCACCCGCACCACCATCGATGAAATAATCCGAGGCGCTTTCATCACCACCAAGGATCGTATCCGCACCATCGCCGCCAAGAATGGCCGAGGTACCTTCGCCCGCGCTCAAAACGTCATCGCCCGCGCCGCCATCAATGATCGCCGCCTCATCGCCAGCCGTGATCGTATCCGAACCTGCGCCGCCATTAACGTGCTGCAGGATACCGCCCGAGAAAATTACCGGCACGCCATCGCTTAAAACGAGGCTCGCGGCATCACCGCCCGCAACTGGGTCATCCAGCAAGGCAAGCGCCTCGCCTGTATCATTCAAATTGGTATCGACCTGCTCTGAGAAGGCCGCAACTGGTGCGCCATCATCACTATTGCTCGGGCTGATAATACTGTCTGGATCGGGGCCTTCATTGCTTAGTATATCTGCGGCCTCAGGATCGGTTGCCGAGATAAGGTTCTCGACCACATCATCGCCGCCAGCCGTGTCGTCGTCATTTGATGGCGCAAGCGCGGAAACCGCTTCTGGCTCAGAAAGAAGGTCATCTTCGCCACTAGGGGAGAGCGCAGCTTCTTCAAGGATCGACGAGAGACTAACAGTCGTGACGCCGCCAGTGACAGGATCGCTGAGTTCAAGGGAGATATCGGAAAACGGGACTGCATCAAGCCCCTCAAACATCAAGGAGGCTTCGCCGTCATCGTGCTGATAGGTCAGGCTCGTTCCCTCGGGGGCCTGCTCGACATAGAAATCGCCTTCGCCGCCATCCGCGATGCGCAGCGTGACGCTATCTTGGCCCGGCGTGAAATCGCTTAGGGTCGTTTCGCCGCTGTTAAAATCTACGCTGGTGTCTTCGGCCAAATCTTCGTTGGCAAACATATCGCCGCTTTGCGCAAGCTCCTGCTCTATATCATCTTCATCATCTTCGGGATCAACCGAACCTGATGAGTCCGAATTCATTATCCCCGGCAGCACCGCCAAGGGAAGCAATCCAAGAAAGAGCAATGCCATAAGCATTTCGTCACCTCACCACGCACCACACCACCTGAATGCATAGCAAGAAACTGCGCAAAAATCACGCGCAATGCCCGTACAAATCGAGCTAAACCTCTGATAAAAATGTCTAAAATTTGAGAGTTTCTGAGGACGGTTAGGCCCGTAGAAACCAAAAAGCGGCCTCGCATTGGCAGATGCGGGCCGCTTTTTCGGTTGCGCTCGGAGGGGCGCTCGCCGGAATTCTTAGAGCTGTGCCAAAACGTTGGCCAAAACTTCTTGGTCGGACTTACGTGTCGAGGAATTGAAAATCGCGTCAGCGCGCGGCTTATCAAAATTCATGGCTACGCCTGTTTTTGCAGGTTTCGCGAAATGTGCGCCAAGTGATTGGCCAGCGATACCGCGGAACATCGAGCCGGGAGTGCGGAGCAGAGACAACATGACAGAACCTCGTTTTAAATTACCGTGAGGAATGTGTGCCCCATTTCTGCCGCAAAAATCAAATTCTCGCCTCAATTGGGGTTAATTCGCATCAAATTCACGGACAATCCCGGCGTTAACGGCTGATTAACCGCGTTTCGCGCAACGAGCCGCCTCGAATCTGCCACTTTGCGGCAGGGCTTTTGGCTGCTAAACCGATTCTCATGGAAGAGAACACACATGATCTGACCACCGAAATCGAAGCGTTGCGCAAAGAAGTCGCGCGGCTCAACGAGCATAGTTTCGTCAAAATGCACAATTCGACTCGCCGTTTGGTGATGGTTCAGTTGTTGCGCGGGCTGGCTTTTGGGCTTGGCTCGGTGCTTGGGGCGACGATCCTTGTTTCTGTGGCGGCCTATTTGCTCGCGCAGATCAATTTCATCCCGATCATTGGCGATTGGGCGGCGCAGATTGCCGATCAGATCGGGGTCGCGCGCAACGGCGCTGGCGAATAAGGCTTCCCTTCCAAAAGGAATCCCCCTATACGCGCGCATCTTCACATTAATATGTGAGGTACCTCCACGGGCCCTGCTGGACGACATCCCGGCTTGCGCCATCAACCCTTAATCAAGGAGACCCCGATGTCGATTACTGCAGAAGAAAAAGCACGCCTAATGAAAGAATTCGCAACGAAAGAAGGCGATACAGGTTCGCCCGAAGTTCAAGTTGCTATCCTTTCCAGCCGTATCGCAACGCTGACAGAGCACTTTAAAACCCACAAGAAAGACAACCACTCGCGTCGTGGTCTTTTGATGATGGTTGCTCAGCGCCGCAAACTGCTGGATTACGCAAAATCCAAAGATGTAGCTCGCTACCAGTCGCTGATTGAGCGCCTCGGCCTGCGCCGCTAATCTTCGCATTTGCGAAAGTCTAAAGAAGCGCGCTCCTCGGGGCGCGTTTTTTTGTGGTTGATGGGATAGGCGTGCGGCGGCCAAACAGCCCGCGCGCAATTGCACCCCTATAGAGACCGCGCTTTTGCCCCCTCTTCATATTCACAGATCGCTTTGCAATTGCCGCTTATTCGTGTAAGGGCCTAAGCATCTGAGACGTAGTGCTGAGGCCCCGGCGCTATAAGAATGATAAAAGGGGTCGGCGGCAATGGGGCCGCTATGCAATCGGGAGACACGGGAACCGCCCGTGAGTGCTCCCAATTAGGATACTATTTAGATGTTCAATGAAGTGAAAAAATCCATCCAGTGGGGCGAAGAAGAGCTGACACTGGAAACAGGTAAGGTTGCGCGTCAGGCTGACGGCACGGTTATCGCCACTTTGGGTGAAACCTCCGTTATGGCCAACGTAACTTTTGCCAAGAGCCAAAAGCCGGGTCAAGATTTCTTCCCGCTGACGGTTCACTACCAAGAGAAATACTATGCTGCCGGTAAAGTTCCGGGCGGCTTTTTCAAGCGCGAAGCGCGCCCAACTGAAAAAGAAACGCTGACTGCGCGCCTGATCGATCGCCCGATCCGCCCGCTGTTTGTTCCTGGCTTCAAAAACGAAGTTCTGGTGATGTGTACGGTTCTTTCGCACGACCTGGTCAACGACCCTGATGTTGTTGCGATGATCGCGGCCTCTGCTGCGCTGACCATTTCCGGCGCGCCGTTCCGTGGCCCGATCGCCTGTGCGCGTGTTGGTTATACTGAGGGCGAATACGTTCTCAACCCATCTTGCGATGACATGCACAAGCTGCGCGACAATCCTGATCAACGCCTTGATCTGATCGTTGCTGGCACAAAAGACGCTGTGATGATGGTTGAGTCTGAAGCTTACGAGCTTACAGAAGAAGAAATGCTCGGCGCTGTAAACTTCGCGCATCAGCAAATTCAGCCCGTGATCGATCTGATTATCGATCTGGCCGAAGAGACTGCTAAAGAGCCCTTCGACTTTGCGCCTGCTGATTACTCCGAGCTTTACGCAGCTGTTAAGGCCGCTGGCGAAGACAAAATCCGTGCCGCTTATGCGATCACAGACAAGCAAGAGCGCACTGGCGCGATTTCGGCTGCCAAAGCTGATATCCTCGCGGCATTGAGCGAAGAGCAGCAAGAGGATCAAAACCTCGGCCCCGCGCTCAAAAAGCTCGAAAGCGCGGTTCTGCGCGGTGACGTTGTGAAAACGGGCAAGCGTATCGATGGCCGCGACACAACGACTGTGCGCCCCATTGTTTGCGAAACTGGCTTCCTGCCACGTACACACGGCTCTGCCCTGTTTACCCGCGGCGAAACGCAGGGCCTCGTTGTTACAACGCTCGGCACTGGCGATGATGAGCAGATGATCGATGCCCTCACAGGCACATATAAATCGAACTTCCTGCTGCACTATAACTTCCCTCCCTATTCAGTTGGTGAAGTTGGTCGTGTGTCTGGACCTGGCCGTCGCGAAATCGGCCACGGTAAGCTCGCTTGGCGCGCCCTTCAGGCTGTTTTGCCTGCGCCAACTGATTTCCCATACACGCTGCGCGTTGTGTCAGAAATCACAGAGTCCAACGGTTCGTCCTCGATGGCGTCCGTTTGTGGCGGCTCACTCTCGATGATGGACGCGGGCGTTCCGCTGAAATCGGCTGTTGCTGGTGTGGCCATGGGCCTGATCCTCGAAGAAGACGGCTCTTATGCGATCCTCACAGATATCCTTGGCGATGAAGATCACCTTGGCGATATGGATTTCAAAGTTGCAGGGACCGAAAATGGCATCACATCGCTTCAGATGGATATCAAAATCGCCGGCATCACCCCTGAGATCATGGAAAAAGCCTTGGCGCAGGCCAAAGACGGACGGATGCATATCCTTGGTGAGATGGGCAAAGCGCTGAACGGCGCGGCTGACTTCTCTGTTCACGCACCACGCATTGAAACCATGCAGATCCCAACGGATAAAATCCGCGAAGTGATCGGTTCGGGCGGTAAAGTGATCCGTGAGATCGTTGAGCTTTCCGGCGCGAAAGTTGATATCAACGACGACGGTATCATCAAAATCGCGTCCGCCAATGGCGATGCGATTGCCAAAGCCTATGAGCTGATCAATTCGATCGTTGCGGAGCCTGAAGAGAATAAAATCTACAAAGGCACAGTCGTTAAGATTGTTGATTTCGGCGCATTCGTGAACTTCTTTGGTAAGCGCGATGGCTTGGTGCACGTGTCTCAGATCGAGAACCGCCGCCTGAACCATCCTTCCGACGTTCTCAAAGAAGGCCAAGAAGTTTACGTTAAACTCTTGGGCTTTGATGATCGCGGCAAGGTTCGTCTGGCCATGAAAATGGTTGATCAGACAACTGGCGAAGAGCTTGCGGAAGAAAAAGCTGAGTAAGCAATTCTCCTTTCACAATATGAAAAGCCCCGCTGGAAACGGCGGGGCTTTTTGCTGCCGATGGGGCTGCTTGTGGCCATCTGACTTAGAATATATTCAATGAGAAAAATTCCGCCCAATTAAAGAGTCAAAACATGTCGCAGTTTTCGTATTCAGACGTCACGATCATTACCGTCAGTTACAATAGTAGCGATGTTTTGAAAAAGATGCTTGGCACTGTGCCCGCGGAATGCAAAATCATCATAGTCGACAACGCCAGCAACGATTTGGATGCCCTGCGCCTTCTGGCGGCGCACCATGATGCGACACTGATCGAGCTTTCGCAAAATATCGGCTTTGGTCCGGCCTGCAACCGAGGTGCTCAAGCGGCAAAAACCGAATTCATCTTTTTTCTGAACCCCGATGCCGAGCTTGGAGACGGCGCCATAGATGCCTTATTGGCTGCGGCAAGTCGCCATCCAAAAGGGGCTGCATTTTCCCCAAGAATCGCGAATGCCAACGGGTCTGCGTTTTTCAAGCGGCGCTCCGTTTTACTTCCGAAATCACAGTGGCTTGCCAAAGGATGGCCAGAAAGCGAAGTGACATTGCCTGTCCTCTCTGGATCTGCGATTTTCTTGCGCCGCGCTGATTTTGCTCCGTTTGATCCCAACATTTTCATGTATCATGAGGACGATGACTGGTCGATTAACCATGCCAAAACCACTGGGCCGTTGATCTTTGTTCCCGCGGCAAACGTACTGCATGACGCGGGCCATTCCTCAGGGCGCGCTGCGGACATAACCAAGTTCAAAGCCTATCACCTTGGCCGCTCGCGCGTGTATTCCATGGTTAAGTATGAGGTTCCTTTGGCTTTTGTGCGGTCTGTTATGGCCGCCGGCTTTGGACTTCTTTCACCATTGGTGCTTTTGTCAAAACGCAAGCGCGCAAAAGCGATCGGTTTTTGGAATGGCGTCACCTCCAACGCATTCAAACCCAATCCCAAACTGGCAAAAATCGGCTTCGAACTGGCCCGCATAGTGAAGCAGATCAAAGCCCTTCCCTACAATACCTTTCACACGCTCACCGCGACGTTGCGCTATGATCTTGTGACGTCGAAAAAGATGGAGATTCACACTGGCGATGTTTTGTGCGGTGACAAGGTCGCCATCTATTTGATCTTCCCAAAAGATGGCGTTGCACCTTCACATTTTCATGCGCTCGAATACATAAAAGCCGCGGGGTATAGCCCGTTTTTGGTATCGAATTTGGCCCTTTCAGACGCTGATCGGACAAAACTAAAAGCCCTTTGCTGGCAGGTCATGGAGCGCCCAAATGTCGGGTATGATTTCGGCGGGTATCGCGATGCCGTATTAAGCATGAAATCCAAATTGGCCAGTTTAGACCGCCTTGCGATCTTGAATGACTCTGCCTGGTTTCCATTGGGTGATCACACAAATTGGCTGACAGATGCCGAAGACTTAAATGTCGATTTCGCAGGGGCCGCATGTAGCAATTGCGTTGCGCGCATAGCTTGCAAGGACTTCATGGATATCAAATGGGACTTCAACTACGCTAATCGAAATTTCCACTATGGGTCTTACGCTGTATCTATAGGACCAAAGCTCCTGAAAGCTCCGGTCTTTTTCAAATTTTGGAAAAGGATCAAATTGACCGCGAACAAAGCTAAGGTGGTGAGACGCGGGGAAATCGCACTGAGTAAACTCGTGGTCAGAAACAAATTTACCCATGGAGCGACGGCTGATTTACGAGACCTACCAACACGCCTTACTGCACTTTCATTCGCGAGGCTCAAGGATTTTGCAGATGAATTGATCTACTTGGAAGAACCTCGCATGAAGGCCGTGCATACCAAAGCGCTTGAAAAGTTACATAGGGATTCCGAAACAGAAGCACGTGACATTTTGGAAAAGTTGATTCTGACGGTAATTTCCCGTCATGGCGCTCCCTATGCCGCACCTAGATTGATGATCGAGCTTTTTGGCTTTCAGTTTCTCAAAAAAGCGCCGCTGAAATCAAACAAACGAGATTCTGAAACTTTAAAACAGGTGGCGGAAACGTTCTCTGGCCCATCGGGCGATGCGATAAACCGTGAAGCACAGGCCATTCGCACGGCACATTTTTCAGGTCACCATACAGCGGGTTCTGTCTAGAACCCGCCGTATGCATTTTTTTAGCCCGGGTTTTTGGCAAACCGCAGATAGGCTGTCTTTTTATCCAGCTTGCCATATTTGGCCTCGGCGGCCGCATCATCAAGCGACGTCGCCACGATCACATCCTGACCAACTTCCCAATTCGCAGGCGTTGCAATCGGCACGCCGTAAGTGAGCTGAAGTGCATCAAGCGCGCGCAGGACTTCGCCGAAGTTGCGCCCGATTGTCATTGGATAAGTCATCATCAGTTTGAGCTTTTTATCGGGTCCCACGATGAAGACAGAGCGCACAGTCGCGCTATCGGCAGGTGTGCGGCCGTCTGGCAAATACGCTTCGGCGGGCAGCATATCGAAGGCTTTGGCGATCTCGAGATCCTGATCGGCAATGATCGGGAAGGTTACAGGCGCGCCTGCAAAGCCCGAGATATCCTCTTTCCATTTGATGTGTTCTTCAACGCCATCCACGGAAATCCCGATCACCTTGGTGCCGCGTTTGGCCCATTCATCGGCAAGCTGTGCCACAGCGCCAAATTCGGTTGTGCAAACGGGGGTAAAGTCCTTGGGATGCGAGAACAGAATCGCCCAACTATCGCCGATCCAATCGTGAAAGGTGATCTCCCCTTCGCTGGTTTGAGCCGTAAAATTCGGTACCGTATCATTGATCCGCAGTGCCATCTGGCGCTCTCCTCTTTTAATTGACGCTCCGTCACATACTTAAGCTTCGAAACGCACTAGTGAACCCCTCAATGAGAGATCATTATGTCGCATGAATATATCACGTCGCTTGGAGGAGGACAGAATGATCGAGAAAAAGCAATTCTATATCAATGGGGCATGGGTTTCGCCGCTGGATGGGCGCGATCATCAGGTCATTGATCCCTCTACGGAAGAGCCCTGCGCGGTTATCTCTTTGGGCGGCGCGGCGGATGTTGATGCGGCTGTGGCGGCGGCTAAGGCGGCTTTCCCGGCGTGGATGGCAACCTCCAAGGAAGAGCGCATCGCTTTGGTTGAAAAGCTTGCCTCCGTTTACAAAGAGCGCTGGGGCGACATGACCCAAGCCATCGCAACCGAAATGGGCGCGCCGCTTGATCTGGCGAAAACGGCCCAAGTTGGCGCTGGTGCGGCCCATATCAAGAATTTCCTGACCGCCGTGAAGGATTTCGAATTTATCCGCCCGCTCGGCGAGCATGCGCCCAATGATCGGATCATCTATGAGCCGGTTGGCGTTGCCGCTCTGATCACGCCTTGGAACTGGCCGATGAACCAGGTCACACTCAAGGTGATTGCCGCGCTTTTGGCGGGCTGCACGATGGTTCTTAAGCCGTCCGAGGAATCCCCGCTTTCGGCGATCATTCTGGCCGAGATCGTTGATGCCGCTGGCTTTCCTGCTGGCGTTTTCAACCTTGTGAATGGTGATGGCATGGGCGTTGGCTCGGCGCTTACTGCGCACCCCGATGTGGATATGGTTAGCTTCACTGGTTCTACCCGCGCTGGTGTTGCGATCTCCAAATCTTCGTCTGATACGCTCAAGCGCGTCCACCTTGAGCTTGGCGGCAAGGGGGCGAATATCGTCTTTGCGGATGCCGACGAGACCGCCGTCAAGCGCGGCGTGATGCATTGCATGATGAACTCCGGCCAATCTTGTAATGCGCCGACGCGTATGTTGGTTGAGCGCTCGATCTATGATGCAGCGGTTGAAACAGCAGGCGTTGTGGCAAGCAAGGTTCAGGTCGGCTCGGCCCATGAAGAGGGGCGCCATATTGGCCCTGTTGTGAATGAGGCTCAGTTCAACAAAATCCAAGGCCTGATCCAAAAGGGTATCGATGAAGGCGCGCGCCTTGTTGCCGGGGGCACGGGCCGCCCTGAGGGGGCCAATCGCGGCTTCTTCGTGCGTCCAACGGTCTTTGCCGATGTAACCCCAGAGATGACGGTATTTCGCGAGGAAATCTTCGGGCCTGTCCTGTCGATCATCCCGTTTGATACCGAGGAGCAGGCGATCGCGATGGCCAATGATACGGTTTACGGGTTGACCAACTACATCCAGACCCAAGACGGCGCCAAAGCCAATCGCGTGGCCCGTCAGCTGCGCTCCGGCATGGTTGAAATGAACGGCCAGCCGCGCGGCGCTGGTGCGCCCTTTGGCGGGATGAAGCAATCGGGCAACGGGCGCGAAGGCGGCGTTTGGGGTCTTGAGGATTTCCTCGAGGTTAAATCCGTCTCTGGCTGGGCCGCCGAATAAGCACGCTTCCAGAAGCGAAACAAATCAAGCGCCGGGGCCTCATCGCTCCGGCGCTTTTCTTTTGCAGCTCATGTGCGTCATCGCACCAGAGCCCTGCAAAAAGTCGCCTTATCTGCACATCTACAAAGCGCTAACTAGGTATCAACCAAAGCCAAAGGAGATGCGCCATGCGACTCAATCAAATCAAAGGCCTTCATCACGTTACCGCCCTCGCCTCCGGCGCACAGGCCAACAACGCCTTCTTTACCAAGGCCCTCGGCCTGCGCCGCGTCAAGAAAACCGTGAATTTCGATGCGCCCAGCGTCTATCATCTTTACTATGGCGACGAGGCCGGAACCCCCGGCTCGGTGATGACATACTTCCCCTTCCCACGCGCCGCCAAAGGCAAGCCCGGAAACGGCGAGATCAGCACAACAGCCTTTGCCGTTCCCGAAGGCAGCCTGCCGTTCTGGGCCGAACGCCTTTCAACATATGGCGTGAACGACCTCGCCCAAGATCAGTCTTTCGGTGCAGACCGGCTCTCTTTCAAAGGCCCCGATGGTGATCCCCTCGCTCTGATTGAGGCCGATGATCCGCGCGCGCCTTGGACTGCCGATATCGATGAAGATCACGCCATCCGCGGCTTTCATTCGGCTGCTATGCGCGTTGCCGATCAGGGCGCCAGCAGCGAGTTGCTGCGCTTCATGGGCTACGAGCCACTCGAGACATCCGGCAACACAACCCGCTTCATCATGCCCGGTGGCAACGGCGCGGATAGTATTGATCTTGAGGAATTCCCCGAGGCAGAGGATGCCGATCAAGGCGCAGGCTCGGTTCATCATATCGCCTTTGCCGTGGAAAATCGCGCCCGCCAACTTGAGGTCCGCGAAGCCTTGCTTGATACCGGCTTTCAGGTCACCCCAGTGATTGATCGCGATTATTTCTGGGCGATCTACTTTCGCGCTCCGGGCGGTGTTCTCTTTGAAATCGCTACCAATGAGCCCGGCTTTGATCGCGACGAAGATAGCGCCCACCTCGGCGAAGCCCTCAAGCTCCCCGCTCAGCACGAACACCTGCGCACCACCCTTGAGCGCCGCCTAGAGCCACTCTCAGACTAGTCTTTTTCTTGGCAATAAATACTCGCGCCGCAGGCACATCGGCCCCAAACGCAAAGCCCTAAAACGGGCACTTAGCGGTAAAAGAAACCCCTGCGCCGCCATCTGGATGGCGCAGGCGCAGGTTCTCTGCATGCAGCATCATGCGCGGGGCATCTAAGGCCGCGCCGCTTGCATAAAACGGGTCACCCATAATCGGATGGCCCAGCTCGCGCATATGCACGCGGAGCTGATGGCTGCGCCCGGTGCGCGGGTAAAGGCGGATGCGCGTCGTCATTTCATCATAGCGCATAACGCGCCAATCGGTGATCGCCTCGCGGCCATTCTCATGATCAACCATCTGCAAAGGCCGGTTCGGCCAATCCGCGCAAAGTGGTAAATCAACCGTCCCGGTGCGCTCTTCCACGCGGCCCCAAACGCGCGCAACATAAGTCTTCTTGGTGCGGCGTTTCTCAAACTGCTGGCCGATATGGCGCTGCGCATGCGGGCTAAGCGCAAAGATCATCACGCCCGAAGTATCGCGATCCAAACGGTGAATCAAAAGCGCCTCGGGAAAGGCCAATTGCACCCGCGCGATCAAACAATCCGCCAGATGCTCGCCCTTGCCCGGAACAGACAAAAGCCCCGCCGGTTTATCAACCGCCAGAAGCTCGTGATCATGATGCAAAATGCTCAACGGCACATCAGGCGGGGCGTAATTACTATCCATGGCGCGGACCTAACATGGCGCGGGGCCGCTGCCAATTCTTAGCCGCGTTTGCTTGCGTTAAAACTGATCGATCTGCTTGGGGCCGGGCTCGATTTCATAGTAATCGCCCTTATCGGTCACAAAAATATGCGACGCGATAGAAAGGCGCGTCTGCCCATCCAAACTCCCCGCTGCAATGCTGATTTCGCCTTCGCTTTTCATCTCCCAAAACAGCGATGATCCGCAGGCCGCGCAAAACCCGCGCTGTGCCCAATCAGAGCTTTGAAACCATGTCAGTTTTCCCTCGGGGTCGCGGATATCAAGGGCGTCAATCGGCGCCTGTGTTGCGGCCCAATAGTGCCCGCTGGTCTTGCGGCATTGCGCGCAGTGGCATGCCTTAACCGGGCGCAAATCTCCACTCACTTCATAAGTTATCGCGCCGCACAAGCATCCGCCGTTAGCCATCAAAGCCCCCTGTGGCCCTCAGGCCAATCCTAAAAGTATACCATATAGCACAAAGCAAATTCCCATCACGCGGCGCAGCCAAACATTCATCACCGCGCCCATTGCCAGCCGCCCCAAGCGTGCACCAAGAGCTGTATAGCCTGAATAAGACGCCGAAGTAATGACCAGCGCAGAAGGCACAATTACCCACATTTGCCCCGCAAGCGGCACATCGGTTTGGACAAATTGCGAGAACGCCGCGAGATATCCCGCAACAGATTTTGCATTGATCGTCGCGATCATAAAGGCGCGCCCATAGATCGAATGGGCGGTGGTTTGGCGCGCTTTAAGCGGGCGCTTGGCCATCCAAAGGCCGCGCAGCCCCAGAAAGATAAGGAAAGCCGCACCGATATATTTGGCGATTTGAAAGCCGGTTGGCGAGGCTGCGATCAGGGCGGTGATGCCTGCGGCGGAGAGGCCGAGAAACAGCGCCGCTTGGGTTAGAATTCCGGCCACGCCCCAGAGGCTTCGGACAAAGCCATGGTTCATGCCGTTTTGGATACAGTTGATTGCATTTGGGCCCGGGGTTGTAACGAAGAGCACCCAGAAGCTCGCAAATACGGTCCAGCCTTCAATGCTCATTTAGCAAAGACCGCGTGGAGGATTTTCTCAAGTTCTGCGGCATCTTGCTGCGTGAAAGCATCCGGCTGATTGCTATCAATATCCAATACCGCGATCAGTTCACCGCGCTTGTTAAACACCGGCAGGACGATCTCGGAACGGGTGCTTGAAGCGCAGGCGATATGGCCAGGAAACGCATCGACATCCGCGACAAGTTGGGTCTTTCCTGTGCGCGCCGCCGCACCACAAACGCCGCGGGAAAACGGGATTGTGAGGCAGCCGTGGCCGCCCTGATAGGGGCCGATTTTCAGCAGTTCTGGTTCTGTGACGCGGTAAAAGCCTGTCCAATCGAAGCGTTCATCGCTGTGGTGCAATTCGCAGGCGATTGTGGCCATGAGTGCGACGACGTCGGTTTCATTTTCGGTCAGGCTTTGGATGGTTTTGGCAAGGTTTGAGTAGTCCGCGCGCATGGTTTTGCTTTCGTTAGGTGGGAGGGGGCTGTCTGCCCCCGCTTGCTGGCGCAAGCCCCCCGAGGATATTTGAACCACTGCGAAGCTAGGTCAGCTCGATCGCGATCGCCGTGCCTTCGCCGCCGCCAATACAGATCGCCGCAATGCCCCGTTTGAGGCCGCGGGTTTCAAGAGCATTGAGCAGGGTCACGATGATACGCGCACCGGATGCGCCGATGGGATGGCCCAGCGCGCAAGCCCCGCCATTAACGTTGACGATGTCATGGCTGAGCGCGAGTTCGTGCATGAAGGCCATCGGGACGACAGCAAAGGCCTCATTAACTTCCCAGAGGTCCACATCCTCGATGTTCCAGCCGATTTGTTTGAGCAGCTTGCGCGCGGCGGGAACGGGGGCTGTTGGGAAATCGGCCGGGGCTTGGGCATGGCTTGCGTGGCCCAGAATGCGGGCGCGGGCGTTTTGCCCATTGGCGCTTAGAACGAGGGCCGCTGCGCCATCTGAGATTGAGGAGGCATTGGCCGCTGTCACCGTGCCATCTTTGCGAAAGGCGGGCTTGAGGGTCGGGATTTTTTCGGGGCGGGCTTTGGCGGGCTGCTCATCGGCTGCGATGATCTGATCGCCGCTGCGGCTCGGGATGGTGACTTGGGCGATCTCGCGCGCGAAGGCATTGGCGCTCTCGGCTTCCAGCGCGCGCGAAAGCGAGGCGAGCGCGTATTCGTCTTGCGCTTGGCGGGTAAATTGGAAGGCCTGCGCGCAATCTTCAGCGAAGGTGCCCATCAGGCGGCCTTTATCATAGGCATCCTCCAGCCCGTCGAGAAACATGTGATCGATGACTTCGCCATGGCCGATCCGCGCGCCACCGCGCATTTTCGGCAAAAGGTAGGGCGCGTTTGTCATGCTTTCCATGCCGCCTGCGACCATCACTTCGGTATGGCCAAGCGCGATTTGATCGAAGGCCATCATTGCCGCTTTCATGCCCGATCCGCACATTTTGTTCAGCGTGGTTGCCGGGACTGCTTCGCCTAGACCGGCGGCAAAGCCGGCTTGACGCGCGGGGGCTTGGCCGATGCCGGCGGGCAATACACAACCCATGAGCAACTCTTGAACATCGCCTGCCTCGGATTTTGCATCCTTGAGGGCGGCTTTAATGGCAATGCCGCCAAGGGTCGGTGCATCCACGCCAGCGAATGCGCCCTGAAAGCCGCCCATCGGCGTACGCGCCGCCCCGGTGATGTAGACATCGGCCATTTGTTCAATCCTTTGTAAATTTCTCTTCACGCATACCGAATGGTAACGATTTGTGTCTAGCCTTTCCCTAAGTTTCGACAAAAGGAGACCGGGATGAACCTTGAAACCGAGCATTTTTCCGATGCTTTGCTGATATCCGTTAAGGAAACGCGCATTGATGCGGCTGTTGCAATCCAATTTAAAGATTCGGTGCGCGCATTAACCGAAGGCGCGCCTGACCGGGTGATTCTTGATATGGCCGAGGTCGATTTTCTCGATAGCTCTGGCCTTGGGGCTGTTGTGGCGGCGATGAAACTGCTTGGCGCAGATCGCAAGCTTGAGCTGGCCGGGCTAACCGTAACCGTGGAAAAAGTATTCCGGCTCACCCGATTGGATAAGGTCTTTACCATCCATCAAGATGCCGCGACCGCGATTGAAGGTCTGGCGCATGCGTCATGAAGCCGTAAACACAGCGGATGGCGCACAGGTGGATTGCTCACCGCTAACAGCGGGCGAGCTTCGCCTCGTTTTTGGGGCCAATCCAATTTCGGTACGCACCGCCCTTACCAGCATTTGCGATTGTTTGCGCAAGCTTTCGCTGTCTGATGAAGAAGTCGGGTCGGTCGAGTTGGTGCTCGCTGAAACATTGAACAACATTGTCGAGCACGCCTATTCAGATAGCGGCGTGGGCGAGATTGATGTTCGACTACAACTTGGCGAGCGCGGCCTTTATTGCAGCATTTTCGACAATGGAAGTACGATGCCTGGCGGCATGCCGCCTCTTGGGATGGCTGCGGATCCGATGGCGGATATGGAAGACTTGCCTGAGGGCGGGTTTGGTTGGTTTCTCATTCGAGAACTGGCAAAAGATTTGCAATACGCGCGCGCGGGTGATCGCAATCAGGTAACCTTTCGCATCGCTGTGGGCATGATGGTCGCCGCAAACTAAGCCTTGATACCGTCAAAATGTTTCAACCGCTAAGCTTGGCTTTGCGGTTTTCTTGCGTTGCGCGCGCCCTTAGGCAAAAAACCGAAATGCCCCGAAATTGCCCCTATCTGAGCAAAGCCGTGCCAGATTCGCAGGGCAAAAGAGAGGGGTAGCTGCATAAAGCTTCCCTCGGCGTCGTGTTTAACAGCCCCCACCCAGTACGCGGCGCCGAGGACTTACTCTTCCAGAAAATTCAAAACCTCAACCTCCGCTTGGCAAGGCCATCGCGGGGTTTTAGGTTGTTTGAACTCAGGGAGGCTTTCCAACATGCGCGATTTTCAAATGCCCGGCCGTTCGGCTGTTTATGCAAACAACGGGATGTGTGCGACCTCGCATCCTTTGGCCGCCAAAGTGGCTATTGAAATGCTTGAAAGCGGGGGCAACGCAGTTGATGCAGCCATTGCAGGGGCGGTTTTGCTTGGGATTTGCGAGCCGATGATGTGCGGCATTGGCGGCGATATGTTTGTTTTGCTTAAGCCTGCGGGCGAAGAACGGGTAATTGCGCTCAATGCTTCTGGGCGCGCGCCAAAAGGGCTCAGCGCTGAAAAAATGCGCGCGGATGGGCATAAAACCGTCCCGCTTGGCGGGGTTGAGGCGATCACGATGCCCGGAGGGATTGATGGGATGTGCCGTCTTTCTGCGGATTGGGGCTGCAAGGGGCTTGATGCGTCGCTGGCCCCTGCGATCCGCTATGCCGAAGAAGGCGTTCCAGCCGCGCCGCGCACGGCAGATGATTGGCGCAAAACGGCACAGGCCTTGCAGGGCGATGCGCGCAAATTCTATCTCTCAGATGATGCCCCGCTCGCCCTTGGGCAAAGCTTTCGCCATCCCGAACAAGCCGATGTTTTGCGCCAGATCGCCGCAAAGGGCCGCGCGGGCTTTTATGAAGGCGAAGTCGCTGAAGATATGATCGCTTCGCTTCAGGCGATGGGCGGCACCCACAGTATGGAAGATCTTGCCGCAACCAAATGCGAATATACCGAGCCAGTGGCAGGCAATTATCGCGGGCTTGATCTCATAGAGCATCCGCCCAATGGCCAAGGCGCCACCGCGATCTTGATGGGCAATATCCTGAGCCATTTTGATCTTGGTGCACTTGAGCCATTTGGCGCCGCTCGCGCACATCTTGAGGCAGAGGCTGCCAAGCTCGCGTATGATGCGCGCAATCGTTTCCTTGCTGATCCCGATTACACGACCCGTCTCGCCCATATGCTTGCGCCCGAAACGGGGGCGGCTTTGGCCGGGCTTATTCATCCGAACAAAGTGATTGAAAGCGCGGCCGCGATCTCGGAACAGGTGCACAAAGATACCGTTTATCTGACCGTGGTTGATCGCGATGGCATGGCCGTCTCATTGATCTATTCGATCTTTCACGGCTTTGGTTCAGGGCGCGCAAGCAGCCGTTTTGGCACGCTGTTCCAAAATCGCGGCGCTGGCTTCACGCTTGAAGCGGGGCATCCCAACGAGGCCGGTGGCGGCAAACGCCCGATGCATACGATCATCCCTGCCATGCTGCGCGAGAATGGGCGGTTCTGTCAGAGCTTTGGCGTGATGGGCGGGGCCTATCAGCCCAATGGTCATATCCGCGTTCTGTCAAATCAGGTCGATTACGGGATGGATTTGCAGGCCGCCTTTGACGCGCCGCGCAGCTTTCCGGATCGCGGCGTGCTCCAGGTTGAACGCGGCTATTCGGATGCGGTACGTGCTGAACTCGCCGCGATTGGCCACAAAGTTGAAATCCCTGCAACGGCGCTTGGTGGCGGGCAGGCGATCGCGATGGATGAAAGTGGCGTTTTGATTGGCGCTTCTGATCCGCGCAAGGATGGTTGCGCGCTGGGGTACTAGCCCGCGATCAGTTCATCTGAAAATGGAGCGGATAGTGCCCATCTTCGAAGGGGCCAAACAGATCGTCCAAATCAGGATGGTCCACCGGCTCGCCGGAATAATCCGCCACGAGGTTCTGCTCGGAGACATAGGCCACATAGTAGCTCTGATCGTTTTCGGCCAAAAGATGATAGAAGGGCTGGTCCTTTTCGGGCCGCGCCTCTTCTGGAATTGCATCATACCAGTCTTCGGTATTGGAAAACATTGCATCCACATCAAACACGACGCCACGGAAGGGATGCTTCCGATGGCGAACCACTTGGCCCAGATGATATTTCGCACGTGTTTTCAGCATAAAGTTGCAACCCCCACCGCCCGTTAGTAGACCTTTGCACTAGGGCATGTCCATGCACGGACGGGCGAAAATCAGGAAACAGTCTGTGATCTTAATCTTAACAGTGTTGGAGATTGTGGCCCCGGTATTCCTGCTGGCGCTGATCGGTTTCGTTTGGGTAAAGCTCGGTTTTGAGTATCGTATTCAGTTCGTCACCCAGATTGCGATGACGCTTTCTGTGCCCTGTTTGATTTTCACCTCTCTGATGAAAACGGATATCTCGCCGCAAGCGTTAACCTCCGTTTCGCTGGCCGCCGCGGCCGCTTACGGCGCCGTGACCATCACCGCCTATCTTCTTGTGCGCCTCGCAGGGATTGATGTTCGGACCTATCTTGCGCCGCTGATCTTTGGCAACACCGGCAATCTTGGCCTGCCGCTTGCGCTTTTTGCCTTTGGTGACGAGGGTTTAGGCTATGCGGTGGTGATTTTTGCGATCATGGCGGTTTGGTCTTTTACCTTTGGGGTTTGGGTTGTTTCGGGCGGCGGGACGCTTTCCAAAGTGCTCAAAGAGCCGCTGGTTGGTGCGACGATTTTGGGCGCGATTTTCATGTGGCAAGGCTGGGAAACGCCGACTTTCTTGACCAACACGCTAAGCCTGATCGGCCAGATCGCCATCCCGATGATGCTGATCACCCTTGGCGTTGCGGTTGCGCGGCTCACACCGGGCAGGCTTGGGCAGGCTTTTGGGATGTCGGTTGTGAAGGTTGCGCTTTGTGTTGGGATTGCTTGGGGGATCGGGCGCGCCTTTGATTTGCCGCCCGTCGCATTTGCCGCTCTTGTGATCCAAATCTCAACGCCGGTCGCTGTGACCTCTTATTTGCTGGCCGAGAAATACGGCGCGGATGCTGATTCGGTTGCAGGCTTGGTTGTCGTCTCAACATTGCTTTCGGTGATCACACTGCCGCTCACATTGGCGTTTGTCCTTTGATTGCAACGATATTTGATTTCAAATGCGGCGAAATATGCGCTAGGCTTGCCTAAAGATAAAAAACGACAAAAGCGAGTGAGGCCCATGAGCAGACTTCTTCGCACGGCGGCATTGTTAACCTTGGTTGCAGCATGTGGCAGCGGGAATTTTTCCGCACCGCGCAATCTGGATAGCGCATGTTCGATCGTGTCCCAACGCCCGACCTATTTGAAGGCCATGAAGCGCACTGAGCGGCGCTGGGGCGTTCCTGTTTCGGTGCAGATGGCAACGATTTATCAGGAAAGCAAATTCATCGGCAATGCGCGCACGCCGTTTCGCTATGCGCTTGGGGTGATCCCGATGGGGCGCCAAAGCTCGGCCTTTGGGTATAGCCAAGCGCTTGATGCGACTTGGACCGAATACAAACGCGCGACCGGCAATCGCACCGCCAAGCGCGATGATATCAACGATGCAACCGACTTTATGGGTTGGTATATGAACGGCTCGACCGAGCGCTTAAACATCTCAAAGAGCGATGCGCGGGCGCAGTATTTAGCCTATCACGAAGGGCGCACAGGCTATGCGCGCGGCTCGTATAATTCCAAGCCTTGGTTGCTGCGCGTCTCTGGCGAGGTTCAAGCGCGGGCCAATTCTTATGCGGCGCAACTGCCCTCTTGCCGGCGCTAAATTGCAGGTGCGGCGGGCTTAGTTAAACCCGGCGCGCCGCATTTCTTGCAGGATATTGAACCGAGTATCGCCGATTGCGATGCCTTTTTTCAGCTCTCCCAGAATAACCGTCGTGCTACCGCCGCCGCCATCGTTGATCTTCCATTGGCGCAGCTCCACCGGCGAACCAGTAAAGACCAGCTCGATCGATCCGTATTCCGGATGTTCGGGATCTTGGGCGCGAACGGTCGTTGAGTTCGCGTCTGATGTATGGCCAGTAACCATGCGCGCACGGCCCAGATCAACATTGGCCGCCAAGATCAGGCTTAGCGGGGTTTTGGCCAGTGGGTAGCGCTCGGGAGGCTGATTGCTTTTCTTATCAAAGATCGCAACCTCGCCGCCGCCCGCCAAAACAAGGCTTGCTTCCGGCGGGTTGTATTCAAACCGAACCCGGCCGGGCCGTTTGATGAAAATCGTCCCGGTTGAGATCGTCCCATCATCATTGATCTGGGTAAACTCGCCCTTGGCCGTTTTAAGCGAATTAAGATAGCCGGAGATTTCCGACAGCGAGAGCTTGCCCGCCGAATAGGCCGGAAAGCTAAGCGCCAACAAAAGCAGGGGCGCGAGGATGAGGCGAAGCATTTTCATGCTCTCAACATAAGCGCTGATCCGCGCGCCTACCATCGCACAATTGATCACATGGCAGAGAATTGCCCGTGATCAATGCTAGTGCTGCTCGGGTACGAGAATTTCGCGTTTTCCGACATGGTTGGCGGGGGAGACAAGCCCTGCATCTTCCATCTGCTCAACAAGACGCGCGGCCTTGTTGTAGCCCACGGAAAGTTTGCGCTGAATATAGGAGGTCGAGCATTTGCGATCCTTGATCACAATTGCCACGGCCGTATCATAAAGCGCGTCCTCAACATCAGAATTGCCGCCAAGGCCAAGCACTGCGTCAATATCGCTTTCGGTGCCCTCGGGCGGGCCTTCAACGACGCCCCCGATATAGTCTGGCGGGCCGTAAGCCTTGAGATGGTTGACGATTTCCTCGACCTCTTCATCGCTCACAAAGGGGCCGTGAACACGGGTAATCTTGGAGCCGCCCGCCATATAAAGCATATCGCCCATGCCAAGCAGCTGCTCTGCGCCCTGCTCACCAAGGATCGTGCGGCTGTCAATTTTGCTGGTCACTTGGAAGGAAATCCGCGTTGGGAAGTTGGCTTTGATCGTCCCGGTGATCACGTCAACCGACGGGCGCTGGGTCGCCATGATCAGGTGAATACCCGAGGCGCGCGCCATCTGCGCGAGGCGCTGAATACAGGCTTCGATTTCCTTGCCCGCGACCATCATCAAATCGGCCATCTCATCGACGACGACAACGATATAGGGGATGCGCTTGGGCTGGAATTCTTCTGTTTCAAAGATCGGTTCGCCCGTATCATCATCAAATCCGGTCTGAACCGTGCGCTTGAACATCTCGCCTTTATCAAGCGCGTCCTTCACGCGGCCATTATAGCCATCAATGTTGCGCACGCCCATTTTGGACATCTTGCGATAGCGCTCTTCCATCTCGCCGACGACCCATTTTAGAGCCACAACTGCCTTTTTAGGGTCTGTTACAACGGGGGAAAGCAGGTGCGGAATGCCGTCATAAACGCTGAGTTCCAGCATCTTTGGATCGATCATGATCAGGCGGCATTCATCCGGCGTCAGCTTATAAAGCAGCGACAGGATCATCGTGTTGATCGCCACGGATTTACCCGAGCCGGTCGTCCCTGCGATCAGGAGGTGAGGCATCTTGGCAAGGTTGGCAACAACAGCGTCGCCGCCGATATCTTTGCCAAGCGCAAGCGGCAGCTTCATGTTGCTATCGCCGAAATCGCGCGCTGAAAGGATCTCGCGTAGAACAACTTTTTCACGGTTTACATTTGGAAGCTCGATCCCAATCACAGAGCGGCCGGGAACCGTTGAAACACGCGCGGAAATCGCGCTCATCGAGCGGGCGATATCGTCGGCAAGGCCGATCACACGGCTGGCTTTCAAACCGGGCGCCGGCTCAAGCTCATACATGGTGACAACCGGACCGGGACGCACCGAAACAATCTCGCCCTTCACGCCATAATCATCGAGCACGTTTTCAAGCATGCGCGCATTTTCCTCGAGCGCTTCATCAGAAAGATGATGGCGCTCGACAGTTGTTGGGCTGGAAAGAAGCGAAAGCGGCGGGGTCTCGTAATCCGCGGCATTATCCTCAAAGCGAAGGCCCGGCTGCGCTTCGGCAATGGCTTTGCGCGATGGCTGGGGCGCTTTTCGATGCGCGTGTTGAACCACCGCTTTTGGCTCAGGCGTCGCGGGCTGAGGCACAAAACGTTGCGAAGGAAGTGGCGCAGGATCTGCCTGAGCGACAGGCGCATAGGCTTGCGCGGTCGCAAATGTCGTTTCCACGGGTGCGGTTTGGGCCATCATCGGATCGGTCGCGAATTCGGTGGAGAACTCGGTTGCGCGCCCAAGTGGTGGCTCGCCCAGTGGGGCTTGATCAACCTCGGCATGGGTCATGGAAGCGGCCAAAATCATCGGCTCGGGGCCTTTGCGATGGCGGCGAACAGCGGCCGTCAGCGGCGGCTCATCGCGCATTGCGCCGGGGGCGGGCGCTTGGCGTGCGCGGGTTTTGATCACATCGGCAATACGCGCTTTGATGCGTGCGTCGCCATCGCCATCATCAAGCACATCGCCTTGGAAATCGGGCGTTTCAACCAGCTCTGGTTGTGGCTCGACTGCGCGTTTGAGCAAAGAAGGCATACGCGCCAGAAGGCCTTTTGGTTCGGGTGCTGCATGAGGTTGTGCTGCAAAATCAGTGGTATAGGCATGATCTTGGGCGCTATATTGTTCGTCTGCTGCATATTGTTGGCCAGGCGCGCCAAACACAGGCTCTGCGCGCAAAACGCGCGATCCGGGTGCTGCTTCGGGCGGTGCGGAGTAGTATTCTTGTGCGGTTGCCGCTTCTGCTTCGGCCAAAGCTTGCGCTTCAAACGAGCGACGCTCAGCGCGGGCGGCGCGAAGTTCGGAGGTTTTGGCGCCCATGGTGCGCGCCGCAATCGTGGCTCCAACGGCGCCTTTTCCAAGAACGCGCAGCAAGATTGCATAGGTCATCACTGTGCCGGTGATCAGAAAACGGCCCACGCGTTTGATTTCTGCTTTGGAGAAGCCAAGCACATAGAGCGACATGGCGATCGACCCAAATGCGGTAACAATTGCGAGAAATTTGAAGCCCAAAGTTGCCTTAATGGGCAGAAGGTTCACAAGTGTCCCAAGGAGCGTTTCACCAAACATTCCGCCAAGGCCAAAGGAATGGTTCCAGCTTTCAAACGGCGTGATCGTTGCGGCATAAACGGACACGAGCGCAATTGCGATCAGCGCAAAGAACAGGCGTGGAATGGCCCGCTCTTCACCGCGATGCGCAATAAAGCGCAGCCCCCAAACAGCGAAAACTGCGGCAAAGCCCCAGCTCGCTACGCCCACGATCATATAAAGCGGCGAAGCGATGGAGGCCCCAAAACGCCCCAACAAATTGCGCGCAGGCTCATCCGTGGCAGAAAGCCAGCTTGGATCGGTTGGCGAATAGGAGCCAAGGATCATTGCTGTCAGCGCCGCCAATGCCAAAAGGCCAAGGCCCAAAAGCTCTTTGCTTCGCTGTTCCAGAATGGCTTGCGTGTTGCTGTCGAGTAGCGGATCGCGTTGCCGTGCCTGATAGGATGCCATGTTGTTCCTCGTCTTCACCTGTAGAGACAGTCGCGCAGCTCGATTAGCGCGCGCTGAGTTTCTTCTTTTGGGGCCACAAGAGCGACCCGGATATAAGATGCGCCGGGGTTTTCCCCATCCACATCGCGGCTGAGATAAGCGCCGGGCAATACCCGAACTCCCGTCTCGCGCCAGAGTTTCAATGCGGCCATTTCGCCGTCTTCAACGGGCAGCCACATGAAAAAGCCAGCTTCGGGCGCGCCTGCGCCGGGCTGATCTTTGAATATTTCGTCCGCCGCATCGAATTTCGCAGCATAAAGCGCGCGGTTGTCGATGACATGGGCCTCATCCGCCCACGCTTTTTGCGCAACCCGTTGAAGCGGCAGCGGCATAGGCGCCCCTGCATAGGCGCGCAATTGCTTGATCGCTTTGATATTTTTCGGGCCAGACGCCACGAAGCCTGCGCGCAAGCCGGGAAGGTTTGAGCGCTTGGAGAGCGAGTTAAACACCACGACCCGCTCAGGATCGGCATTCATTTCAGCGGCGATTTGCAGCGCGCCCGTTGGCGGCGTATCGCGGTAAATCTCGGAATAGCATTCATCGGCAAAGATGCGGAAATCGTGCTTTTCGGCCAAAGCGATCAGTTCGCGCCAATACTGAGCCGAGGCAACCGAGCCCTGCGGATTGGCGGGCGAGCAGATATAAGCAATCGCGGTGCGATCCAGCAGGGCCGGATCGAGCGCCGTGTAATCCGGCAAGAAGCCATTTTGCGCATTCGCGGCGATATAGTGCGGCTCGGCGCCGACTGTGAGGGTCGCGATTGCATAGACCTGATAGAACGGATTGGGCATTAGGATCGCAGGCTTTTGGCCGTTTTTCTGCTCTGGGCAAAGGGCGATCGCTGCGTTGAACAGGCCTTCGCGGGTTCCGTTTAGGGCCATGATCTGGGCCTTTGGATCAAGGTTTGCGCCGTATCGACGCGCGATCCAGCCTGCGATTGCGGCAAGCAATTCAGGCGCGCCGTCATTCGGTGGATAGGAGTTAAACCCTTCAGAATGCTCAGCAATTATCTGTGGAACCCACTCGGGAAATGGGTGTTTTGGCTCCCCGATCGTCATATGCCGCACATCCCCGCCCGGCGCATAGCCGTCGAGAAGGCTCCGCAGGCGCGGAAACGCATATTCTGGCAGGTTCGAAAACCGCTCTGGGAACGATGGAGCCACTATTATTCTGCTTTACTGCCTCAGGTTTCGAGATCATTTCGCCTCGAATTACCCTCAGGATAGCCAAGGAAACGGGTTTGGTCCAGAAAACGCGCGCTTCTTTTTGGCAGAACGCGCGATATGTGGCTTTTAGGCCAGCGCGGCCTCGCAGGCGGCCCCATGACGGAGCAGTTTTTCCTCCTGCCACGGTGCGCCATTGAGCAAAATCCCGCAACATGGCGTGCCCGTTGGCAGGGTAAGGCCGCACAGGCCCATTAGATTGCCGATCCGTGTGTTGCGCAGGGCGAGCAAGTTTTCGGCGACGTAATAATCGTGATCCGTCGCGAGGCGCTGCATATTTGGCGGCATGATTGGCGCGGTTGGGAAGATGACCGCATCAAAATGGGCGGTTTTTTGCGCGTAAATTGCTCGAAGCATGTGCAGGCGCTTCCAGCCTGCCGCGAATTCTGCGCCGCTCCAATTGGCGCCGGAGCGAAAGCGCTGGAGGATTTCGCCGAACATTGCTTGTGGATTGGCCTCGATCACATCGCGCCACTGGGCATAGGCTTCTGTCGTAAACAACACGCCGGTTAGGTCCATCGCCTCGGCAACTTCGGGAATGGCGCGTCGCTCAACAGTTGCGCCTGCTGCAATCAGTTTGTCGCGGGCCGCTTCATAGGCTTTGAGCGGGGCATCTCTGACATCATCAAAGGCGACGGTTTCAAGCTCCAAAAAGCGCCGACCTTGCAGAGATGCGCCGCGCAAATCGGCGGGCTTTTGTCCCTCCAACGCGCCAAGCATCAGGGCCGCATCTTCAACACTTCGGCACAAGGGGCCAACCGTATCAAAGCTTTCGCAAAGCGGCACAACCCCTTCAAGCGAGAGCCTTTTGGCCGTTGTTTTCAGCCCGACAAGATCGTTCCAAGCGGACGGGATACGCACCGATCCCCCTGTATCAGAGCCTATTGCCCCCGCCGCCAGCCCGAAGGCAACCGAGGCTGCCCCTCCCGAAGAGGAGCCGCCTGAAACGGCCTCGGGATCGTTGACGCATGGCGGGGATTGGGTGCTTGGGTTGTAACCAAGGCCGGAAAACGCGAGCTCGGACATATGGGTTTTGCCAAGGCAAACCAGGCCTGCGTTTGTGGCCGCGCGCAGCACTTTTGCATCCCGTTTTGGGGTACGTCCGGCAAGCAAAGCTGAGCCAGCTTCGGTCGCGACACGGCTTGTATCAAACAGGTCTTTCCACGAAATCGGAATGCCATCAATCAGCGATCTGCGCTGGCCGTTTTTGGCGCGTTGGGCGGCGGTTTGGGCTTCGCTTCGGGCGCGCTGCGGCGTAAATCGGGCATAGATGCGTGTGCTTAGGGGATGATTTTGCGCGGCATCAAGATAGCATTCAGCCAGCGCCACAGGATCGATTTTCCCCGCGCCAATGCCCCGCCCCAAATCGCCCATGCTCATCTTTAGCCACGTATCGCTCATGCCCTGCCCTTTCGCGCTTTGATCAAGGGTAGCGGCACCAGAGCGCATGGACAATCCCGCGCACGCCGCCATATTGGGCCTATGAAAATAGATTACGATATTGCGATTGTGGGCGGCGGGCTGAACGGCCCTGCTCTGGCGTTGGCTCTGGCGGATGCGGGCCTGCTGGTTGCGGTAATTGACGCGCTGCCTGTGGCGGCACGGATGAACGAGGCCTTTGATGGGCGCGGCTATGCGTTGGCGCTTTCCTCGCAGCGGCTTTTGGCCGGGATCGGCATCTGGGGCGAGGTTGCAGAACATGCGCAGCCGATATTGGACGTCCGGGTAACGGATGGGCGCGCGGGCGAAGGGCCTTCGCCGTTCATGCTCGAATTTGATCACGCCGAGATTGATGAAGGCGCGATGGGCTATATGCTTGAGGATCGCTTTTTACGGCGCGCGTTTTTGGGCGCGATGGAGCGCCATTCAGGCATCACAGAGATTTCTGGCGAGACCGTTGTTGCGCAAGAGATCTCTCCAAGCGGTGCGACGCTCACATTGGGCAGCGGCGCGCGGATCAACGCGCGGGTGATTGTTGGGTGTGATGGGCGCAGCTCAGGCACGGCGGCGCGCGCAGGTATTAAGCGGACAGGCTGGGGCTATGGGCAGACAGCGCTTGTCTGCGCGATTGCGCATGAATTGCCGCACGAGGGCTGCGCGCATCAGTTTTTCATGCCATCCGGGCCGCTGGCAATCCTGCCCCTGCCTGGCAACAAAAGCTCTATCGTATGGACCGAGCGCGACAGCGTTGCGGCCAAAATCAATGCGCTAACGGATGAGGATTATCTGGCCATTTTGCGCCCCCGCTTTGGTGATTTCCTTGGGAAGATATCATTGGCTGGTGCGCGGTTTAGCTATCCTTTGAGCCTGACGATTGCCAATCGGTTTGTTGGCCAGCGCATTGCTCTTGTTGGGGATGCGGCGCATGGAATGCACCCGATTGCCGGCCAAGGGCTGAATGCTGGATTGCGCGATGTGGGGGCATTGGCCGAGGTGCTGATCCTTGCCCATCGGCGCGGCGAAGAGATCGGGCAGATCGATGTTTTGGAGCGATATCAGCAATGGCGCCGCTTTGATACCGCCACGCTTGCGTTGGCGACAGATAGCTTTAACCGGCTATTTTCAAACGATAATTCGCTTCTCCGGCTTGGGCGCGATCTTGGCATGGGGATCATCAATGCGATGCCCGGCGTGCGGCGCAAAGCGATCCGGGAGGCCGCTGGCCTGAGCGGCGACCTGCCCAAATTGCTGCGCGGCTTGGCGATTTAGTCGCTGAGTTTGCGTGCCTCATCCACCAGCATAACCGGGATGCCGTTGCGGATCGGATAGGCGAGGCCTGCGGCCTTTGAGATCAGCTCTTGGCGTTCTGCATCATAGGAAAGCGGTGCTTGGGTATGGGGGCAAACCAGCGCTTCGATCATGCGACGATCAAAGCCGGGGGTGGCTTGCGGGCCATCGGCTTGTGCCTCGTTTTCAGTCATCACATCATCTCCTCATTCGTGCCGCCACGCAGGGCGAATTCCAGCAGGGTTATCAGCGTTTCACGCCGTGTAGCGAGGGTCGGCGCTTCGAGCAATGCTTGTTTATCTTCTGCCTCAAACGGGCAGAGCATGGCGAGCGAATTGATCAGCATTTCATCCCCAGCGCCGCGCAGGCTTTCCCAATCTGTGTCCAGCTCCTCAGAGGCAAAGTACCGCCCAAGCACATCAAGGAAATGGTCGCGATCAAACTCCGGGTCTTTCTCGGGCTGGCCGAGATCACGGGCAAAATCTAGCCAGTTTGGATGAGCGCGACCGTAAGGCGCAAAGCCGTCAAGCTCATCAAGAATGCGAAAGCGCGAGATGCCTGTAAGGGTAATCATGTAACGCCCATCACCGGCCTCGGAAAAGGCGGTAATCCGGCCCGCGCAGCCGATTTGATGCAATACGGGGCGATCAGAACCGCCGGGGATATCGCGCGGCTGAACCATGCCGATCATGCGCATCGGGGTTTTGAGCGCATCCTCAAACATTTGCAGATAGCGCGGCTCAAACAGATGCAGCGGAAGATGGCCACGGGGCAGCAAAAGCGCGCCCGCAAGCGGGAAAATCGGCAGAATCTCGGGCAGGTCTGATGCTTTGAACATGACCCTAAGCTAGCGCAAAGTGATGATCAGGCAAATATCATTGAGGAGAGCTTGCGCCGCCCATTCAGAACAAGCGGATCATCGGCAGGCATGGCATCAAACATTGTAAAGAGCTGCGCCTTTGCGGCCCCGTCTTTCCAATCGCGATCCTGTTTGAACGCGGCCAAAAGCGCATCGATGGCTTCTTCGATCTGGCCGCTGGCGTGCAGCGCTGTTGCCAGATCGAGGCGGGCTTGCATGTCTGTAGGATCGGCCGCGACGGCTGTGCTGAGATCGGCAATTGGGCCTGCGTCCTGCGCTTGGCGGGCCAGAACGATTTGTGCGTTGGCGGCATCGAGTTCGGTAGCGTGAGAGATATCTGCGGGCGCGCCATTTAGGATTGCCTCTGCCTGATCGATATCCCCAAGCGCGATATGGGCGCGCACAAGGCCGCCATAAGCGGCTGCGTTTGATGGCTCTTCTTCGAGCACGGCGGCGAAAGTTTGGGCAGCATCTTCTGCATCGCCATCAGCAAGCATGGCCTCGGCTGCTTCAACGGCCGCGCTTAGGCCCTCGTCCTCAACGCCGCCGCCAAGGGCTGCGGCCTTTTCAACAAACGCCTTGATTTCCGAGCCGGGCACAGCGCCTTGAAAGCCATCCACGGGCTTGCCATCAAAGAAGGCATAGACCGTTGGAATGGATTGAACGCGCAGCTGGCCCGCAATCCCCTGATTTTCGTCCACGTTGATTTTGACCATTTTAACGGCGCCCTTGGCGGCCGTAACTTCGGCCTCAAGCGCGGGGCCAAGCGTTTTGCACGGGCCGCACCACGGCGCCCAGAAATCAACGATCACAGGAACAGTTTTTGACGCCTCGATCACATCTTCCATGAAGGTGGCTTCGGAGCCGTCGATGATCAGATCGGCGGCGATGTCTTTTTGGCCAAGTTCAAGCATGATGGCTCCTTTAGAAATGGGGGCGCCCGGCCGAATAGATTATGGCGGGCTGTTGCCCTCTATATGCAGATGCGGGCGCGGAATTTAAAGATCGAAGCTGGCAAAAACTGGGGCGTGATCGCTTGGTTTTTCCCAGCCGCGCACGGCGCGTTCAATGCGCGAGGAATGCGCGGCGTTGGAAATATCCGGAGTGGCCCAGATATGATCGAGGCGGCGGCCTTTATCGGCGCTGTCCCAATCGGCGGCGCGGTATGACCACCAGCTATAGAGATTGCCGCTTGGAATATCTTGACGGGTGATATCGACCCAAGCGCCGGAATCTTGGGTCTCGGCCAGTTTTTCAATTTCAATCGGCGTGTGGCTAACGATCTTGAGGAGGGATTTGTGATTCCAGACGTCATCCTCGCGCGGGGCTATGTTCAGATCACCAACAAGGATGGATTTCTTTGGCGCATTTTTGCGGAAATGGTCGCGCATCTCAGCTAAGTAATCGAGCTTTTGGCCGAACTTTTCGTTGATCTCGCGATCTGGCTTGTCGCCGCCAGCGGGGACGTAAAAGTTGTGAATTGTTGTGCCATTCTCAAGACGGGCGGCAACGTGGCGCGCGTGATTGAGGCCAGCGAAATCTTCGCCGCCAACATCTTCAAGCGGCAGTTTGGACAGGATCGCAACGCCATTATAGCCCTTCTGACCGCGCGCAACCATGTGGTGGTAACCAAGGGCGGCAAAGCCCTCAAGCGGGATCTTTTCAACTGGCGATTTGCATTCCTGAAGGCAGAGCACATCAGGCCCATGTTCGGCCAGCAATTTGCACACAAGTGGCTCGCGCAAGCGCACCGAATTGATATTCCATGTGGCCAGTGAAAATGCCATGTGATCGCCCCTTTGCATCCTGTTGTTGTGCTTTGATAGCGCGCGCGCGGCCGCATTGCACCCCGAAAGCTGCGCAAAGAAAAGGCCCGCCGGGCAGGCAGGCCTTTTCACTATTCGCGTCTCATTTGATCACGCCTTAGCGGTAAACATACCCCTGCGGCGCATAGCCCCCGGACCCGTTTACATAGCCCATCGGCACCTGTGGGTAACCGTAGATTGGGCGCTGTGGTTGGCCATAGTTTGGATAGATCGGATAACCGCGCGGCGCACGGCCCCGATTTGGATTGCCGCCAATGGCTTGGCCTGGTCCTGCGGAGGCGGCTGCGAAATCGCCTGCTGCCGCTTCGGTTTCCATCGCGCGCCCTGCATCAAAGGCCGCAACGAGCCCGTGCAAAACAGGCATGCCCGAACCGACAAGCTCGGCCGCAAGGGGCAATGCTTGGGAGTTGGAACGCATCAGGGCAAACAGATGCGCAACCCGATTGCCATCGCGCGGCATGCCCTTGAAATCAGGGTGATGCGCCATGACGAGCGCCGCCATTCCGCAGATATGCGGCGTTGCCATCGATGTCCCTGATTGGGGGTCGAACTTGCCGCCCGGCACGGTTGAGATGATCCCAACGCCCGGCCCAGCGACGGCAATTTCGCTGCCATGGCAGGTAAACGATGGCGAGAAAATCCCATCCCCTGCAACAAGGCTTGGCTGCATGGTCGAGGCTTCCCAAGTATCGCCGGGGAACTGGTTAAGCTGGCCAATGGCAGCCACGGCCAGAACGCTTGGCGAGGAGGCAGGATATTGCACTGGCCCGCCGGAATTCCCAGCCGCGACGATGCAAGCAATCCCGTTCTGGACGCATTCCTCAATGGCCTGTTCAACCATCTCGGATTTCTCGCCGCCACCAAGCGACATGTTGACCACATCAACCTCTTCCTCAACGCATTTTGAAAGCGCATCAAGAAGCGAGGAAAACTGCCCGCCGGGAAAGACTTTCATCACGATGATTTCCGCTTCTGGCGCAAAGCCGCGGATCGCATCCTCATTGCCGGAATTGCCGGTGATGATGCCAGCGCAATGCGAGCCGTGGCCGATCACATCGTCTTTCCACGTCGAAGTATCGGGGCGTTTATCTTTGATATTGGTCATATCAAAGCCCTGTTTGATGTGGGAAAGTGAGGGGTGTGCATTGTCTGCGCCGCTATCAATGATCGCGATTTTGACGCCTTTGCCGGTATATTCATCAGGCAATTGATCCAAGCCCATCAGCTTTTGGCCGTAGCCATAAAGTGCACCTGCGGGGAAATTTGGCACTGTATCCGAGATCGGTTTAAGGCGGATCACATTGATGCCGGAGGCCGAAAGCGTTGGTGAATTGATGATCCGGTTCCAGTGGCCTTCTTTGGGGCGCACGAAGACGGATTTGACCTGATTACCACCGGGCAATTGGAAGAGTTTCAGTGAAACTTCGCCGCGCGCGTTCGTTGCCGCTTCTTGGGGAAAGCCCG
This sequence comes from Halocynthiibacter sp., assembly GCA_047631555.1. GTDB lineage: Bacteria > Pseudomonadota > Alphaproteobacteria > Rhodobacterales > Rhodobacteraceae > JBLHZY01. Next base: position 70,470 of record JBLHZY010000006.1, read on the forward strand.
CAGCTTCCATCGTTACCGAGACATTTGGCAGGGGCTTATCGCCTTCGCCAATCACGCGGATTTTGACGGTCGCTTCTTTCAACGGCGCGCCGCTAAAGGAGGTGCGCCCCATGATTTGTTGCATCATCGCAGAGGGGCCATAGGCGCCATATTGCAGATGGGAATCGACCTCGATTGCCATGTTTGGCCCAGCCGTTTGGGCAAGGATCGTCGCTTGCTCAATATCCATGCGGTATTTGTAAACGGCCGTTGCCTCATCATGGCTGCTCTTGGTTTTGAGGATCCGCGAAAGGATTTCGCGCTCTGGTGTGATGCCGAAATTACGCTCGATTGTGCGTTTGGCGGCATCAAGGGTTGAGGCGCTGAGCGGCGCGATACCGGCGCGTTTGGCCCCAAAGGAGCGGCGCGGGCCAACAAGAACATCGATCTTTTCGGATGTCTCATTGATCATGTCATGTGTGTTTTCTTCAGGCATTGGGACTCTCCCTAACGAATTGATTTTGTTAAAAATATTTTAGATAAAATGGGTCGCTAAACGTGTTTGGCTGGCCTGGCTTAATGGAGCTGGGACGTGCCGTTGGTGCTTGGAGAGAGGGGGGTAATTTCCTCCTCGTCTTCTTCATTTTCAGGCGCGTCTTCGATGACTTCGATGCCAGAGCTGTCGCTCGAAATACTTGGGCTAAAGCCGCCAAAAAACGGGCCGCTATCAATTGGCGGGAGGGATTTGTTTTCCTCGACCAATAGTTTTGGCTGAAACGGGCCGACAAGCGCATGAAGGATTTCCGTCGGGCCGCGCAGGGTGATGAAGCCAGTTGAGACATGGGTCAATTCGATCTGCGGATGGGAATTGGCGATGTCGTGTAACGCCGCCAGATCATCCTGCGTCCCGCCGGAATTGCGGCTGGGAGCGACGTTGAGTTCGATGATGGTATCCAAGGGGCTTCTCCTCATATTTTGGGCGCGTGGTGGGCTGGCCAATCGCGGCCAGCCCCGTTGTTTTCAGATCAATGGTAGACGATCTGTTCGCCCTGTGGATAGGCATAGCCGTAAGCCTCTGGGCCGGCTTGGAAGGGCAGCATATCCCCCATGGAGCCAACGGTTGAGATCGCACGACCCCAGTTTCCGCCTACATGACGCCCAGCGATTGGTGCGACATCACGGATGAAGTTACCCCAACGCCCTTGTGGCGCGAACTGAGGCTGAGGGGCTGCCATGCCGGGACCTGCTTGGAACGGCAGGAAGCCGCCTGCAAAACCGCCGAGAGCTTCGCCGATGCCGCGCTGACCGTAATGGCCGCCAACTGCGCCGCCAACGGTACGCCCGAGCCAGCTGCCGATTGCGCCTTGGGGGGCGAAAGCGGCCTCTGTTGGATAAGCTTCGGGAGCGTAGCCATAGGCTTCTGGGCCGGCTTGGAAGGGCAGAAGATTGCCCGCAAAGCCGCCAATTGCTTGGCCAAGGCCGCGATGGCCATAACGCCCACCAACTGCACCGCCAACGGTGCGCCCGAGCCAGCTACCGATTGCGCCTTGAGGGGCGAAAGCGGCCTCTGTTGGATAGGCTTCGGGTGCATAGCCATAGGCCTCTGGTCCGGCTTGGAACGGAAGCATATCAGCCATGGAGCCAACGGTCGAAATTGCGCGGCCCCAGTTGCCGCCAACATGACGCCCTGCCACGGGTGCTACATCACGGATGAAGTTGCCCCAACGGCCTTGTGGTGCGAACTGTGGCTCGGCTGTTGCCATGCCGGGACCTGCTTGGAACGGCAGGAAGCCGCCAGCAATGCCACCGATTGCCGAACCAAGCCCGCGAGAACCAAAACGCTTACCAACCATGCCGCCAACTGCGCTGCCGAGCATGCTGCCAAAGATGCCTTGTGGGGCATATCCTGGCTGCTCAACGTAGGCTTCTTGGGGGTAGCCGTAAGCCTCTGGTCCGGCTTGGAATGGAAGCATATCGGCCATCGAGCCAACGGTCGAAATTGCACGACCCCAGTTGCCGCCAACGTGACGCCCTGCAACAGGTGCTACGTCACGGATGAAGTTGCCCCAACGCCCTTGTGGCGCGAACTGAGGCTGAGGGGCTGCCATGCCGGGACCTGCTTGGAAGGGCAGGAAGCCGCCTGCAAAACCGCCGAGGGCTTCGCCGATGCCGCGCTGACCGTAATGGCCGCCGACTGCGCCGCCAACGGTACGCCCGAGCCAGCTGCCGATTGCGCCTTGGGGGGCGAATGCGGGATCAGCTGCGATGGGCTGTTGTGCGGCGTAAACGGGCTGGGTTGGGTAGGCGCTGTAGGGAAGCCATTCGCCGAATTCGCGCGCCGCGACATTGGCAACGCCGCCTGCGATTCCGCCGATCAGCGGGTTTTCTGTCACAAGGGTTGTTCCGCCGCCAACGATGCCGCCGATGATCGGGGCTGCGTCTACGATCCGGTCGCCCCAGTAACCTTGGGGGGCGAATTGTGCGGCCTGTGGGTAATAATATTGCATGGGGTAATCTCCCTGAAAATGGGTTTGTTTCAAAAAAAGTCTGTGCTGTTTTGCCATCAAGCGCGGTTAAAATATTGCGCCCGTTAAGCGGTTGGTCGTCTTAAAAATATGTCGATCAAATCGCTGTAATTCAGCACTCGACCTCATAAGCATCCGGGCAAAACCGATTCCACGCAAGGTATGGTTTCCCAGACCCCCGTTGGATCGGGGCTGGGCGATGAAATGCGGTGCGATGTCAAAGGATTGGCGCAGGCGGGAAATAGCGTATCGCGGGAAATGCGCCAAATCGGCCGCGATATTGGGGATAGAAGAAAGGCGCGCAAATCGATGTTTGCGCGCCTTTGTCAGGGTTAAGCAACGAGGCGATAGCCGCCAGATTCGGTCACCAAAAGGCGCGCGTTTGAGGGATCGGGTTCGATCTTTTGACGCAGCCGATAGATATGTGTTTCAAGCGTATGGGTCGTCACGCCTGCATTATAGCCCCAGACCTCGTGCAGCAAAACATCGCGTGCGACGATCCCCTCGGAAGCCCGATAGAGGAATTTGAGGATATTCGTCTCTTTTTCTGTGAGGCGAATTTTGCGCTCGTCCTCTGTGATCAGCATTTTCATTGATGGCTTAAACGTATAATGCCCGAGCTGAAAAACAGCGTCTTCGCTTTGTTCATGGGTGCGCAATTGGGCGCGGATACGGGCAAGCAGGACCGGGAATTTGAACGGTTTGGTCACGTAGTCATTCGCGCCCGCATCAAGCCCGAGGATCGTATCAGCGTCGCTGTCATGGCCCGTCAGCATCAGGATTGGGCATTTGACGCCGGATTTGCGCATCCGTTTGCACAGCTCGCGCCCATCGGTATCGGGCAAGCCCACGTCCAAAATCACCAGATCATAGATCGCCTCTTTGGCCTTGATCATCGCTGTTGCGCCGCTATCGGCCTCGAAAACATCGAAATCTTCGGTCATCACCAGCTGTTCGCTGAGTGCTTCGCGCAGATCATCATCATCATCAACCAACAGTATTTTCTTTAGGGTACCCATGGCATTCCCTCCTGTTTGCGGCCGGTTCATTGGCGCGCCTCTGGATCAGATGTGGCTGTTGATCACGGCCACGGCAAGATTTGCTGCAATCCTCTCACGCAAGCGTGTCTGATGTACGGCAAATGTTTCATATTCCTGCAAAGATCGCTACATCAGAGGAAAGAATTGTAACCGGAGCGCCGCAATGAGCTTGGCCCCTACCCTTACAGAACAGCTGGCCCGCGCCCGCGCCGATCTTCGGATGGGCGTGGCTGTGGCTTTGTGTGGTGCTGGCGGGGATGCGCTTGTTGTGGCGGCTGAGGGGCTCGGGGCTGCGCGTTTGGCGGATTTACGGGCCTTGGGCGCGCCGGTTCTGGCGATCACCGCGCGCCGGGCCGAGACATTGAAGGCGCGCGCTTATGATGGCGATCTTGCGCGGATCGCATTGCCTGAGGGGGCGGATCCGGCTTGGATTGAGGCGGTTGCTGATCCGGCGGATGATCTCAAAACGCCAATGAAAGGCCCGCTGAAGACTTTGCGCGAAGGAACAGCCATTCCCGCGCGCGCCGCTCTTTTGCTGGCCAAATCGGCGCGGCTTTTGCCGGCGGTTGTGGTGGTGAGCGTTGAGGATGCGCACGCATTGGCAGCATCTCACGGCTTAACAATTATCAATATCGAGGCGGCATTGCCTGCGCTTGATGCGCTTTCGCCTCTCAATGAGGTCGTGGCTGCGCGGGTTCCTTTGAGCGCGGCGAAAGCGGGCCGCGTGCATGTGTTTCGCCCCGAGGATGGCGGCGAAGAGCATTACGCGATTGAAATCGGCCGCCCGGATCGCGCGGCGCCTGTGCTGGCGCGGCTCCATTCGGCTTGCTTTACCGGCGATGTTCTTGGCTCGTTGAAATGCGATTGTGGGCCGCAGCTTCATGGCGCTCTGTCGATGATGGGTGCAACGGGCGAGGGCATTTTGCTCTATCTCAATCAAGAGGGGCGCGGCATTGGCCTTGCCAACAAGATGCGCGCGTATTCTTTGCAGGATCAGGGGTTTGACACAGTCGAGGCGAACCATCGCCTTGGGTTTGAGGATGATGAGCGCGATTTTCGCATCGGCGCAGATATCCTGCGCAAGCTTGGGTTTGGGTCGGTGCGCTTGCTCACCAACAACCCGCGCAAAGTGGTGATGATGCAGGAGCACGGGATTGATGTGACTGAGCGGGTCGCGCTCAAAGTTGGCGAGAATCCGTTGAATGAAGCCTATTTGGCCACCAAAGCGCGCAAATCGGGGCATCTTTTATGAGCCCTGAGGATATGGTGCTTGTGCCGCGCGGTTTGCGCTTTATGGGCGAGACCTATCCTTGCGCGATTGGGCGCGGCGGGATTCGCCGCGATAAACGTGAGGGCGATGGGGCGACGCCGCGCGGGGTGCATCGGATCATTGGGATGCTCTATCGACCTGATCGAATGGTGAAGCCCGCGCCTTGGGCGATCCCGATCCTTCCGGGCGATCTGTGGTGTGATGCGCCGGATGATCCCGCCTATAACCATCGCGTGCGTGCGCCGTTTGCCGCCAGCCATGAGGCCCTGCGCCGGGCTGATCCGCTTTATGATCTGGTGATGCTGACCGATTGGAATTGGCCAGAGGCGCATCCCGGCGCGGGCTCGGCGATCTTTTTGCATCAATGGCGCAAGGCCCGCTTTCCAACGGAGGGCTGCCTTGCCTTTTCACGCCGCAATCTCGCGACGATTGCGGCATTGGCCGCGCCCGGCACGCGACTTTTTATCGGCTAGAGGTTTTCGCTCCGAGATCGCGCGCGCCAAAAATCGCAGAGCCAACGCGCACATAGGTCGCCCCTTGCGCAATGGCGCTCTCAAAGTCCGCGCTCATCCCCATGGAAAGCTGCTCTAGCTCATTTCGGGCCGCGATTTTGGCAAGAAGGGCGAAATGCAGCGAGGGTTCTTCATCCGCTGGCGGGATGCACATCAGCCCGATGATCGGCAGGCCAAGCGCGCGACATTCTTTGATAAAGGTATCGGCCTCGTTTGGCGCAATGCCCGCTTTTTGCGGCTCTGCGCCTGTGTTCACTTGAATCATCAGATCGGGGCACTTGCCCTCTTCTTTGGCGATTCGTGCGATTGCTGTAGCCAGCTTTGGGCGGTCCAGCGTCTCAATCACATCGAAAAGCTGCATGGCTTGGCGGGCTTTGTTTGATTGCAGCGGGCCGATGAGATGAACGCGAACGCCCTCATACCGGCTGCGCAGATCCGGCCATTTTGAGGCGGCTTCCTGAACCTTATTCTCTCCAAATAACCGCTGGCCTTGTTCAAGCACCGCCTCAACCCGCGCGATGGGTTGCACCTTGGAAACCGCGACCAATGTAACGGCGCCAGCGGGGCGATGCGCGGCGACTTCGGCTTTTGCGATGCGTTGGGTGATTTCAGAAAGCGACATGGTGCGCGGGCTCCTTATTTAGATAAGGGCACGAAACACGATTGGCGCGCGGATGAAAAGCCGCAGATGGACGGGAGATAAAAATCCTGCCCCCTCAAAGAAAAAGAGCGGCCCCGAAGGACCGCTCTTCATAGGTAACTAATCCAGTTTGGATTAGAAGCCCATTGTCATGCCGACTTGTACAACAGTGTTGCCACCAGCTGCTTGTTTGCCGACTGCTGCGTGTGCCGAAACACCGCCGCCGAGGCTGTGCGAAACGCCAAGGCCGTATGCGTTGCCAGCTGCAACTTTGGTGTAAACTGCACCAATTGTTGTCGCGCCCATCGAGTATGTACCGTAAACGCGGTATTGGTTGCCGTTGCGGTAGATCGCGCCGACTTTGATGTCGCCAGTTGTGTAGCTACCGTGCAGAGCGTAGTTGTTGGAGCTATCGCCACCAACTGCAACGTAGATGCCGTTAGCTGCATAGCGTGCTGCGAATTCTACGTCTGTTGCGCCAGTCGAAGCTGTCGAAACTTTGAATGCGAAGTCGCCGAACGAGTAGCCAACTTTAACAGTTTGGTTCTGGTTGCCGTCTGTGTCGAAGCCGCCAACGAGAGCAGGACGACCAACAGTACCGTCAAAGCCAAGACCGCCAGCCCAAAGGCCAACAACGTCAACTACAGCACCGTTTGTATTGCCGAGTGCGAAATCAAAGCCGTTGCCGGAAACAGTGATTACTGGGTTCAGTGAGTCGCCAGTCAAGTCAGAAACGTTTGTGCTTGGTGGAGTTGCAGCATTGAAGCCGTTAACAACGCCGTTGTTGTTACGTGTGTCGAGCATAACGGATGCGCCGAATGTCAGGCCGCCATCTGTTTCTGTCGATGCGTTGAATTTAACGCGGTAACGCTGCTGAACTGAAACAGTCGAAGTAGATGTGTCGAATGTGATACCGAAGCGAGCGTCGCCGCCTACGGAAACTTCAGCGGCAGCAGCGCCAGCAAGAAGCGACAAAGCCGAAGCTGTGAGAAGAATCTTTTTCATTTCGTTTTCCCTCTAAGATTTAAACGTTCACCCCAATTCAGGGAAATCCGAATTGAGTATGGATGGTAATTCGCGCTTTCCCGCCCCAAATGCAAGCAATGCTGAAACGGGCAGATGCAAGTTTGAAACGTATGATGCAAACTTGCCACAACACATTTTTGCCAAAAACATGCCGCTCTTTTGCTTCTACAGGCAACAAGACCTTGTCGTGCGCGCAGCCCTTATATACTAAAAATGCGGTAGGGTACGGGAATGGAGCATTAAAATGGCACAGCACGCCGCAAAGATGACATCGCTTTTGCTTGCAAGCTGCTTGGCTCTGAGCGCCTGCTCGGGCGGCTCACCGTTTGGCAAAGCGCCTCGTCAGGCCTCTGCTGAGCAGGAGGAGTTTACCGGCGGCGACTCACTTGCAACGCTTGGAAGCGGCGAATCTTCTTTCCTTGATCTCTTTGGCAAACAGAGCAATCCAAACACGGATGTTGGCGTTTCCAAATATATCTGGACTGCAACGCTTGATGTCTTGGGCTTTTTGCCTGTGCGCAATGCCGATCCCTTTACCGGCGTGATCATTACCGGTTACGGCACGCCTCCGGGCGGCGGGCGCGCTTATCGCGCCACTGTTTATATCTCCGATCCGGCGCTTGATGCGCGTTCGCTTAATCTTTCGCTCTATACTAAGGGCGGTGCTGCGAGCCCTGCGACTGTTCGCGCCGTTGAGGATGCGATCCTAACCCGCGCCCGTCAGCTGCGTTCGGGCGACGCAAAGCTCTAGACCCCCGCAAGGTATCTTTATATCACCACGCCGGGCCCCTCGCCCGGCTTTTTCATTTCCAAAGGACTGATTCTATGAGCAACTACTCCCCCGCTGAGCTTGAGCCGAAGTGGCAAGCCGCCTGGGATGAGGCCGAGGTCTTCATTGCCAAGCGTGATGAGACCAAGCCCAAGTATTATGTGCTTGAGATGTTTCCTTATCCATCGGGGCGCATCCATATCGGCCATGTGCGCAACTACACGATGGGGGATGTTGTTGCCCGCTATAAGTCCAACACGGGCCATGCGGTGCTTCATCCAATGGGCTGGGATGCCTTTGGGATGCCTGCGGAAAACGCCGCCATTGCCATCGGCGGCCATCCCGGCACCTGGACCTACGAAAATATCGCAACCATGCGCGGCCAGATGAAGCCCCTTGGCCTCTCGATTGATTGGACGCGTGAATTCGCCACTTGCGATCCGGAATATTACGGCCAGCAGCAATCGATGTTCATCGACTTCATGGATAAGGGCCTCGTTTATCGCAAGAACGCCGTGGTGAATTGGGATCCGATCGATATGACCGTGCTTGCCAATGAGCAGGTGATTGATGGGCGCGGCTGGCGCTCGGATGCTTTGGTCGAGCGGCGCGAGCTGACGCAATGGTTCTTCAAGATTTCCGATCACTCTGAGGAATTGCTCAGCGCGCTTGATCAGCTGGATAACTGGCCTGACAAGGTCAAAACCATGCAGGCCAACTGGATCGGCAAATCGCGCGGGCTGCAATTTGCCTTCTCTATTGTGGATGAGCCGCACGGCCATGATCGGGTTGAGGTCTATACGACGCGCCCGGATACGCTGATGGGCGCCTCCTTCGTTGGCATCTCGCCGGATCATCCGCTGGCCAAACAGCTAGAGCGCGACAATCCCGAAGTTGCCGCTTTTTGCGCCGAATGTCGGCGCGGCGGAACGACCGAGGAAGCGATCGAAAAGGCCGAGAAGCTTGGCTTTGACACTGGCCTGCGCGCGCGCCACCCGTTTGATACTGCGTGGGAGCTGCCGATCTATATCGCCAACTTCATCCTGATGGATTACGGCACAGGCGCGATTTTCGGCTGCCCGGCACATGATCAGCGCGATTTTGATTTCTGTACCAAATACGATTTGCCGATCCTGCCAGTGTTTGAGCCAACAGATGCGCCGATTGAAGCGCTCGCCGAGGCCTTCGTTCCGGGCAAAACCGAAACTGTGCGCTATATTCGCGGCTTTGCCGGGGATGAGGTTCAATCCGGCGAGCAGGGCGTGAATACGGCTGTGGATTTCTGCGAGGCCAATGGCATCGGCCAAGGCGTTACCAAATTCCGCCTGCGCGATTGGGGCTTGAGCCGCCAGCGCTATTGGGGCTGCCCGATCCCTGTTGTGCATTGCGATGCTTGCGGCGTGGTTCCTGAAAAGAAAGTGAACTTGCCGATTGAGTTGCCCCATGATGTTACCTTCGACAAGCCCGGCAATCCGCTCGATCATCATCCAACATGGCGCAATTGCGCTTGCCCAGATTGCGGCAAGCCCGCCCTGCGCGAAACCGATACGATGGACACATTCGTTGATTCCAGCTGGTATTACGCGCGCTTTACCTCGCCCCATGCCGCAACCCCGACCGATCCAGAGGACGCCGCTTATTGGATGAACGTCGATCAATATATCGGCGGGATTGAGCACGCTATTCTTCACCTGCTCTATTCGCGCTTCTTTGCCCGCGCGATGCATATCTGTGGCCACTTGCCCGCCGAGGCGATTGAGCCGTTTGATGCGCTGTTTACCCAAGGCATGGTGACGCATGCGATTTACCAAAAAAAGCAGCAAAACGGACGGCCGACCTATTTTTATCCCGAAGAGATTGATCTTCGTGAGGGTAAGGCGTTCCTCAAGGAAGATGGCTCGGAGGTTGAAATCATCCCTTCTGCGAAGATGTCCAAATCCAAGCATAATGTGGTTGATCCGGTCGATATTATTCAAAGCTTTGGCGCGGATACCGCCCGCTGGTTTGTGCTTTCCGATAGCCCGCCCGAGCGGGATGTTGAATGGACAGCCGCAGGCGCAGAAGCCGCCTTTAAGCACCTTGGCCGCGTGTATCGCCTCGCCGCGGAGCTCGCTGATAAAACGGACGGCGGCGCGCAGGACGATGATTTGCTGCGCGCGACCCATAAAGCGATCGCTGAGATCACCGCTGGTGTTGAAAGCTTTGGCTTTAATGCAGCGATTGCAAAGCTTTACGCCTTTACCAATGTGATTGCCAAATCAAAAGCGCCCGATGGCGCGCGCCGCGATGCGATGCGGGTTCTGGCACAGCTTATGTCGCCCATGACACCGCATTTGTCTGAGGAAATCTGGTCCATGCTTGGCGGCGAAGGCCTGATTGCGCGCGCCCCTTGGCCCGTTGCGGATGAGGCACTGCTGGTTGAGCAAAACGTGACCCTGCCAATTCAGATCAACGGCAAGCGCCGCTCAGAGATCACCGTTCCGGCGGATATGCCCAAGGAAGAGGTTGAAAAGCTGGTGCTGGCGGATCAAGCTGTTCTAAAGGCCCTTGATGGAGGCGCCCCGAAGAAACTGATCGTTGTTCCGGGGCGAATTGTGAATGTCGTCGTATAAAAACCGCCGCTTTATGCTGCTTGGGCTGGTGCTTTTGCCAGCGCTGGCGGCATGCGGTTTTACGCCAGCGTTTGCGCCCGGCGGCGCGGCGGCCGGGCTAAAGGGCGCGATTCTTATCGATGCGCCAAGTGATCATGATGCCTATCAATTGGTGAAACATCTGGAGGCTCGCCTTGGCCAGCCAACAAGCCCGCGCTTTGGACTTGGCTATGCGATCAAAACGAGCACTGAGGGCGTTGGCATCACACCCTCTCAAGAAACCACGCGTTATCAACTGGTTGGCGAAGTGACATATACGCTAACGGATTTGGTGAGTGCTGAGATTGTTGAAAGCGGTTCGGTGAAGGATTTCACTGCGTATGCCGCCACTGGCTCAACCGTTTCAACGCTGACGGCCAAGCGTGATACGCGCAATCGTTTGATGGTGATCCTAGGCGACAAAATCGTAAATCGCTTGATCATTTCAAAAGCTCTGGCCGCGCAATGAAGCTCGCTGGGCGCGATGCGACGCGCTATTTCGCCAAGCCAGATCCCAAGCGGACCGGCCTTTTGATCTTTGGGGGCGATGCGATGCGCGTTGCCCTACGCCGCCAAGAAGTGATCGCCGCGCTTATAGGTAAATCGGGCGAAGAAGAGATGCGCCTTGAGCGGATTCCGGCCTCAGAGCTGCGCCGCGATGGCGCAATGCTGATTGATGCGATGAAGGCGCAAGGGTTTTTTCCCGGCCCGCGTGTGGCCTTCGTTGAGGATGCAACAGACGGGCTTGCGGATGTGATCGCGACGGGGCTTTCGGAATGGCGCGAAGGCGATGCGCAGGTCATCGTGACGGCTGGCGCATTAACCGCGAAATCCAAGCTACGCAAAGCCTTCGAGACCCATCCAAATGCCTTTGCCGCCGGGATTTACAACGATCCTCCCTCAAGCGAAGAGATCGAGGCGGCTTTGCAAAAAGCAGGCCTCAAAAACATTGATCGCGTGGCGCTCACGGATATCAATGTGCTGGCGCGCGAGCTCTCGCCGGGGGATTTTCGCCAAACGATTGAAAAGCTTTCGCTCTATAAAATCGGCGACGAAAGCCCCGTGATCAGCGCCGATGTACTTGCCTGTGCGCCCGCAACATCCGAGGCCGCCCTTGATGATGTTCTCAATATCGTCGCCGAGGCGCGCACCGCGGAAATTGGCCCAATCATGGCCAAGCTTGAGGGCCAAGGCATTCAGCCCGTTGGCCTTTGCATCGGGGCGATGCGTCATTTCAAAACGCTGCATGCGGCGGCCTCTGATCCCGGCGGCGCCTCTTCCGGGATTGCCCGGATGCGCCCGCCGATATTTGGCCCGCGCCGCGACCGGATGCAAAAGCAGGCGCAAGCTTGGGGCGTTTACAAGCTTGAAACAGCGCTTGGCATGCTCACCGATACCGATCTTCAGCTGCGCTCCGCGGCGCAAACCGCCCCGCAAATGGCGCTTGTGGAGCGGGCTTTGATCCGCCTTTCCATGCTTGCACGGCGCTGATCGCGCCCTATCTAAAAGGTATGCGCTTTGGGCCCACCCAAGCCGCACCAATTCAAGCCCCCATACCCGGAGCATCCCATGACCCCCTATTCTCTGCTCGATCTCGCCCCTGTTCCCGAGGGCAGCACAACGCGCGACGCTCTGGCCAATATGAAGACCCTTGCCCAAGCCGCCGAAGGCTGGGGCTACAATCGCTATTGGCTGGCCGAGCATCACAACATGCCCGGGATTGCCTCTGCTGCGACAGCCGTTTTGATCGGCCATGTTGCGAGCGTGACAAAGCGGATGAAGGTTGGATCTGGCGGCATCATGCTGCCCAATCACGCGCCGCTGATGGTGGCCGAGGCCTTCGGAACCTTGGCCGAGCTCTTCCCAGATCGCATTGAGATCGGCCTTGGCCGCGCACCTGGAACTGATATGGCAACCGCGCGCGCCCTGCGCCGTGGGCTCGATCATCCCGATAGTTTTCCCCAAGATGTGGTCGAGCTGATGGGTTTTCTCTCGGATGCGCCCTCGCCTGTTTCGGCCTATCCCGGCAAGGGAACGAATGTGCCGATCTGGATGCTTGGCTCTTCGCTTTTTGGCGCGCAACTCGCGGCCCAGCTTGGCTTGCCCTATGCCTTTGCCTCGCATTTCGCGCCTGCTGCTTTGAGCGATGCCATTGCAACCTATCGCCGCCAGTTTCGCCCCTCCGCGCAGCTCGAAAAGCCATACTTCATGCTCGCCTCGAATGTTTTTGCCGCTGATACGGAGGCGGAAGCGATGTTTATCCGCACCTCGATGCAGCAGGCATTCGCCAAATTGCGGCTCGGCCAGCCCGGCAAATTGCCCCGCCCTGTTGAGCGGATTGAGGATCATATTCCGGCGCAATTCTTGCCTGCCCTTGATCAAGCGCTATCCGTTTCGGCCTGTGGGACGCCAGAAATGGTGCGCGCGCAACTGGCTGGATTTATTGAGGCCTATCAGCCCGATGAGATCATCCTCACCGGCAATATCCATGATCCAAAAGCGCGCCTGCGCAGCTTTGAGATTGCCGCAGAGGCGATGAAATCGCTTTAGCGGAGGCGCGCTGCAGCTTGGCCGGCACGCAGGCCCGTGGCGAGGGATGCTGTGATCAAATAGCCGCCCGTGGGGGCCTCCCAATCGAGCATTTCTCCGGCGACGAATATGCCGGGCAATCCGCGCAGTTCCAAATCATCTGTAAGCTCAGAAAGCGCGATGCCGCCTGCTGTTGAGATCGCCTCATCCATCGGGGCGAAGCCCGCATATGGCACAGGCAGCGCCTTGATCAGCGCAGCCAATTTCGCGCCGTCTTGGGGCAGCGGGCGGGCGCATTCTAGCAGCAGCGCAAGCTTGGCCGGATCAAGCTGCGCGCCTTTGCGGATATGGCTGCTTTGGGTGGCTTTGCCACGCGGCTTATTGAGGCGCATTGTGAGCGCTTCAAGCGCAACATCGGGGCGCAGATCGATCTGCAAAGGCGCCCCATCGCGCAAGGCAGGTGAGAGCGTATAGATACCGCCGCCCTCAAGACCGTGCTTTGAAATCATCGCCTCGCCGCGTGATGTCAGATTGCCAGCGCTCAGAGCGATTCCCTTGAGAGGCGTGCCAAAATGGCGGCGCATGTGGTCAGACCAGTCAATGCGAAGGCCTGCATTTGCGGGTGCAAAGGGCGCGATTTTTACGCCTTTATTCGCGAGCAGCTTCACCCAAGCGCCATCCGATCCTAGCCGCGCCCATGAGCCGCCGCCAAGCGCGAGGACTGTGCTGGTTGGGGCAAGCGTCGCGGGGCCATCCGGCGTATCAAAGGCAAGCGCCTCGCCGTCCCAGCCGCGCCATTTCCAGCCGCGCCGCAGCTCAACGCCGCGCGCGCCCAAATCAGCCAACCACGCGCGCAGAAGCGGCGAAGCCTTCATGGCGCGCGGAAAAACACGGCCCGATGAGCCGGTGAAAACCTCTTGGTCTAGCGCTTGCGCCCAAGCCTTTACTGCCTCTGGATCGAAGTCTTTGAGGATGGGGCGAAGAAAGGCCTCTGCTGCGCCAAAATGGGGCATGAAGTCATCAAAGGGTTCGTCTTTGGTGAGGTTCAGCCCGCTTTTGCCCGCCATCAGAAACTTGCGCGCGGGCGATGGTTTGGCCTCGATCACCACGACTTTGCGCCCAGCGCGCACCAAAGTATCGGCGGCCATCAAGCCTGCCGGGCCTGCGCCGATGACCAGAGCATCAATGGGCTCGGTTGTCACCTAGATCACCAATGCTTTGATGCCGGATACATGGGCGGGTGCGGCGGCCAGGCTGTCAGCCGTGAGGGCGCTTAGCGTCTCGTTCATTGCGTCGGGTTCAACGATCCGATCAATCAGCCCAAAGGAAAGCGCTTCTTGGGCTGTGACTTTCTGCCCCGCCATCAAAATCAGCTTGGTGCGCGAGGGCCCGATGAGGGCGCTCATCCGCGCTGGATCAGAGGGTTGGGGCAAAAAGCCGAGCTTCATCACAGGATAGAAAAACTTTGCCGTTGGCACCGCGATACGCAGATCGCAAGCCAGCGCCATGCCGAATGCGCCGCCTGCCAGCGTTCCGTTGAGCGCAGCAATCGTTAGGCAGGGCAGATCAGCAAGTGCACCGGAAAGCCGCTCCCATGTAGGCGAAACAGCAAGGCCCTTGGGCGCTTGTTCCAGATCGGCCCCAGCGGAGAAAACCTTGCCCTCGCCGCGCAGGACAAAGGCATTTGCTTCACCTTTGGCTGCGATGGCGAAATCGGCCAGATCGCCAAGCATCTCTTCGGTCAGCGAGTTGGCCTTTTGCGGGCGATCAATCCATGCGGTCCAAAGCGGGCCGTCTTTTTTTGTTCGGATCATGAGGAAAGCCCTAGCACGGCGCGGATGCTTTCATCGCGCAGGCTGATCTCTTGGCCAAGATAGGCATCGCTTTTTGAGCACGCCATCCAAGCGAGCGCCTTGGCGGGCCATTCTGGCGGAATATGGTCTTCCCACTCCAAGTTTGAGACCGGATTGAGCGCAGAGACTTTGATCTCGCGCTGCATCTTTGTGGCCACTGTTCCCGGCGAGAGGCCTATCGCGCGGATACCATTTGCGCGCTCTTCAAGATCAAGCATGCGGGTCAGCATCGCGGCCCCGGCTTTGGAGCTGCAATAATGGCTCCATGCTTCCATTGGGCCATGTGCCGCGCCAGACGAGACCGTAAGAACTGAGCCGCCGCCAGCGGCTTTCATGATCGGCAGGGCGGCGCGCATTCCGTAGTAGACGCCTTTGAGATTGATATCGATCGCATGGCTCCAGCTTTCGGGATCAGAAATGGAAAGATGCGAGATCGGCTCAATCACACCTGCGTTATTGATCAACACATCAAGCCCGCCAAAGGTCTTGGCGGCCTCATTTATCGCCGCCTCGACATCGGCGTATTTGGAGACGTCGCAAGGGATGGCAATGGCGCGCTTGGCCCCGGTTTCTTCGTTGATTTTCGCGGCCAAAGCGCTGATCGCATCATTGCTGCGCGCACAAAGAGCAACATTCGCGCCCGCCTGTGCAAAGATATGCGCTGCTGCCTCGCCAATGCCACGGCTCGCGCCCGTGATCAGAACTGTTTTTCCCTGCAACTCATCCATATCGATACCCTCTCAGCATGTGTTTCGCGCAGAAGCTAAACCTTGCCTGCACGATGCACCAGCCCTTGACCCGGTCGCGCTGGCGAAAGACACTGTCGCCAACCAATTTGAGGAATAAATTATGTCGTATCTTGTTCGTATTTCGCTTTGCTCCGCCCTTGCTCTTGGCGCTGCCTCCACCGCTTTCGCCGATATTGAACCGCAGGATGTTTGGGACGTCTGGCAAGAACAGTTCGCCCATACCGGCCAGACGCTTACCACCGGCTCTGTTGAGGCCAAGCGCAAGCTGCTCACCATCCGCGATATATCCACCGTGATGGAAAGCGAAACGAACCGGACAACAATGCAACTTGAGCAGATTGAAATGCGCGCTCTTCGCGGCGGCAAGGTTGAGATCATCTTCTCGCCGCAGATCACGCTAAGCTCGATGAACACCCTCGATGATGATAACAGCGCACAGATGCAGGGCACGATCTCGCTTGGCGAGCATCGCATGATTGCTTCGGGCGATCCCGAGCAGATCAGCTATGAGATCGAAGCCAGCACAATTTCCATCGATACGAACAATAGCATTGATAATGGCGTGGCCTCGGTCGTGGATATGGACGTAACGCTTGAGGGCGTGACAGGCGTTTATGAAACCGCCCCCATCAAAGACGGAATGCTGCCCGCGCATTTCGATATTTTGATTGCGAAATACTCGGCGACTGCTGTCTCCACGGTAAAGGCCAAAGATACATTCAAGCTCGTCGGCGCTCTGGCTGATTACAAGGTTTTTGGGGATATTCAGTTTCCGCAAGATAGCGCTGCGGGCGGCGTTGGTGGCTGGCTTGGTGCAGGCGCGATCATGGATGCAAAGGCCTCAACGGGCGCAGGCAGCTTTGATTTTGAAGCCGATGCCGGGGCGAAATCTGCGCAAGGAACATTCGCCGTTGCGAGCAGCACGGTTGGCATTGTTATGTCAGACGATAGCATTGCTTATAGCGGCGATGTTCAGGGCATAAGTTTTACCGCCAAAGGCCCGCGCATTCCTGTTCCTGAGGTTTCTGGGGCGCTTGCGCAATATCGTTTTGGCTTAAGCATGCCAGTTAAGCCGAGCTCGGAGCCAAAGGATTTTTCGCTCGACATCGGGCTTGAGGATTTCACGCTTGGTGAAGATGTCTGGGCGCTCTTTGATCCAAGCAAAGGCCTGCCGCGCGATCCTGTGCAGCTTGATTTGGCGCTCAGCGGGAAGGGCAATTGGCTGGTCGATATCTTTGATCCAGAGGTCGTAAAAGATGCGGGCCAAAAAAGACAAGCGCCCGGCGCACTTCAAGATTTCGCGATTGATCGCCTCAAGCTCGCTGTCGCTGGCGCCCTGCTTACTGGCAGCGGCACCGCGACGTTCAATCCAGACGTAAAGCCCAAAGGCCGCGGCTTTCCGATCCCAGATGGCACCCTCAATCTCGCCCTTACCGGCGGCTATGGGCTCATGGGTAAATTGACCGAAATCGGCCTCTTGCCTGCGGATCAGGCAATGGGGGCGCAGATGATGCTTGGGCTTTTCACCAAACCAGGTACTGAGCCTGACAGCCTAACAACAGAGCTAAAATCGACATCCGATGGCGCTTTGTATGCCAATGGTCAGCGGTTCAAATAGGCCTCTTGCTTGCGCATTACGTTGCGCGCGCTTACCTGACAACACACAAACGATGCGGCCCTTGCGGCCGCGTCATTTCCATTGAAAAGGCCGCCTCGAATGAGCAAATCCCTCTTAGATCTGACCCAAGCGCTTTTGGATGCGGCCAAGCGCGCCGGGGCCGAAAGCGCCGATGCGATTGCTGTTGAGGGGACCTCGATTTCAATCGATGTGCTTGGCGGCAAGCTTGAGCATGCTGAGCGCTCTGAGGGGATTGATATCGGGCTGCGGGTTTTGATCGGGCAAAAGCAGGCCTGCGTTTCGGCCTCTGACACATCGCCCAGCACGATCGCGACAATGGCTGAGCGCGCGGTTGCTATGGCGCAAACGGCCCCTTCTGATCCCTCCGTAGGGCTTGCTGATCCTGCCGAATTGGCACGCGATTGGGACGCTGCGGCGCTTGAGCTGCACGACCCAACGGCTGAGCCGGACGCCGCTGCTTTGCAAGAAGATGCGACCCGCGCTGAGGCGGCCGCGCTTGGCTATGAGGGGATATCGACCGTTCAATCCGCCTCGGCCGGGTATTCTGCGCGCAAGCTGCATCTTATGGGATCAAACGGGTTTTCCGGCGGCTATGCGCGCACGGATCGCGGGCTTTCTTGCGTTGCGATCACCGGGACGGGCGCCGGAATGGAGCGCGATTATTTTGGCGAAAGCCGCATTTTTCAGGCCGATCTGCCAAGCCCAGAAGAGGTTGGCCGGATCGCCGCTGAGCGCACCTTGGCCCGTGCAGGCGCGCGTAAGCCGAAAACCGGCGCTTTCCCTGTTTTGTTTGACGAGCGCATTTCGTCGGGACTGATCGGGCATCTTTTGGCCGCGATCAACGGCACAGCGATTGCGCGCGGCGCAAGCTGGCTGCGCGATGCAATGGACGAGCAAGTGCTGCCCTCGGGCCTTTCCATCATTGAGGATCCGCATCGTGCGCGCACCAGTGGTTCGCGCCCGTTTGACGGAGAAGGCCTACCAACCTCCAAGCGGATGATTGTTGAGGATGGTGTTCTGCGCAGCTTCACGCTTGATCTTGCCACAGCGCGCAAACTTGGCCTCAAGAGCACCTCAAATGCATCGCGCGGAACCTCTTCGCCGCCCTCGCCCAGCGTAAGCAATATTGCCCTGACCCAAGGCGATGCCAGCCGCGATGATCTGATTGCGCAGATGGGCACCGGGCTGCTTGTGACCTCAATGCTTGGCTCCTCGATCAATCCCAGTACGGGCGATTATTCGCGCGGCGCATCTGGTTTTTGGATCGAGAACGGCGAGATCGCCTATGCGGTCAATGAATGCACAATCGCAGGCAATCTGCGCGATATGCTGCGAACCATCGTGCCCGCAAATGATGCGCGCCGCCATCTTAGCCGCGTCGTGCCATCGCTTTTGGTTGAGGGGCTTACCCTTGCCGGAGAATGATCTTTCCCTGCTGATTGAGGCTGCCAAAGAAGCGGGCGACATCGCCCAAAGTTTTTGGCAGGCTGATCCTCAAATTTGGGAGAAGCCCGGCGATCAGGGGCCCGTAACAGAGGCTGATTTGGCCGTGAATACCATGCTCGCCCGCGATTTGCGCGCCGCGCGCCCGGGCTATGGTTGGCTCTCCGAGGAAACTGAGGATGATGCGGCACGCCTTGCTGCGGAGCATGTGTTTATCATCGATCCGATTGACGGCACACGGGCGTTTATCGCAGGCGAGGATCACTGGTCTCACTCGCTGGCGATTGCACGCAACGGCGTTGTTACGGCGGCGGTTGTGTACCTTCCTGTGCTTGGCAAGATGTATGGCGCATCGCTGGGCGGCGGCGCGACATTGAATGACGCCCCGATGCGCGCCTCCGTTCGCACAAGCGCAGATGGCGCAACCGTCCTTGGGGCCAAGCCGAATTTTGATACTGCGCGTTGGCCCGGCGGCATGCCCGATCTGCGCCGGCATTTTCGCCCATCCTTGGCCTATCGCATGGCGCTTGTGGCCGAGGGGCGGTTTGATGCGATGATCTCGCTGCGCGACACATGGGAATGGGATGTGGCAGCGGGCGCATTGCTTGTTGGCGAGGCAGGCGCTGCTGTTTCTGATCGTTTTGGCGCGCCTGTTTTGTTTAACAATACCCATCCGGCGCTGAGCGGAATGCTTGCGGGCGGCAAGGGCGTTCATCGCGAAATGGCGCAGCGCTTAGCGCCCCAAACGGGCCAATCCTCTTAGCCGCGCCCCTTTCCCCTTGCTTGACCACGCCCCCCTATGCTCTAGGCTGGCACCAACGACGAAAATTCGCCAATTTGGAGGCCTTACCAATGACCCAACGTTTGCATTTCGTATTTGGCGGTGAGCTTGTCGATCCGGGCCAAAACACGTTCAAAAACGTTGACGACATCCACATGGTTGGCGTCTACCCCAATTACGCAAGCGCTTATGATGCTTGGAAATCCGAGGCGCAGCGCACCGTTGATAACGCGCATATGCGCTATTTCATCGCCCATTTGCATCGCCTGCAAGATGAAGAAGCCTCCGCCTCGCCCACCGAAGAATTGGGCTGATCCCAGCAGCGGAGCTATGACCGGGCCATGCCCTCATCCCTTGCTCTTTCCTTTTACCTTTCCGTTCTGGCGCGCAGGCGTTTGGGGCGGCTTGGCGCATCGCTTCGCCCAGCGCGCGCGCTGGTTGATAAGGCCGATACGGCCGCGCGCAAAGGCAATTACCCCGAGAAGCCGCGCAGCGATGGCCCGCTGATCTGGGTTCATACGGCGCAGAGCGCGAGCCTTGCCCCGGTTGCCGAAATGATCACTGCGATGGCGGATCAGCGCCCCGAGCTGCGCTTCTTGATCACTGTGGCAAATGCGACGGATTCAAAGATCGCAAACCTACATTTGCCCGCCAATACGATCATCATCCCGACGCCCGATGATACGCGCCTTGCTTGCGCGCGCTTTTGCATCCATTGGGCGCCGGATTTGGCGATTTGGATCGGGCTTGATCTGCGCCCGTCGCTCATTTGCGAGGCGGCGGAGCGCGCCATTCCTTTGTTTTCAATTGATGGTCCGAGGGCCAATGACAGTGCGCCTGTTTGGCGATGGCTTCCCGGTATGCGGCGCGCGCTTTTGGCCCGTTTTCAGCGAACCCTTGTTGGCGATCAAACCAGCTATACGCGCCGCCTTCGCCTTGGCGCGCCGTCCTGGGCGCTTGAAGAGGTTGGCTTTCTGGAACTCGGCGCGACAGCCCTTCCTTGCAATGAAAGCGAGCGCGCGGATATGACAGATCAGATCGGCGCGCGCCCGGTTTGGCTTGCTGCCGGGCTAAGCGAGGCCGAAGAGCACGATATTCTCGCAGCCCATCGCACGGCCATGCGTCGCGCGCATCGCCTTTTGCTCATCCTCGTCCCGCAAGACCCAAGCCGTGGGCCGCGCATCGCCCAGCGCGCGTCAGAACTGGGGCTTGTTCCTTTCATACGCTCTGCTGATGATGTGATTGAGGACGAATGCGCGGTCTATATTGCCGACACAGAAGATGAGATCGGGCTTTGGTATCGCATCGCGCCGGTAAGCTTTCTTGGCGGATCGCTGGCGGGGCAAAGCACGCATAATCCCTATGAGGCGGCCGCTCTTGGCTCGGCCGTTGTGCATGGCCCCAATGTGGCACAATTTCGCAGCGCCTATTCCCGGCTTGCCGCTGCTGGGGCGACAACGATGGTGCGCTCTGGGGCAGAATTGGCGCAGGCGATCGAGATGCTGCAAGCGCCGGACCGTGTCGCAGAGATCAACCTTGCGGCTTGGGAGGTTTGCTCATCCGGGGCCGATGTGGCCAATCGGATTACAGAGATTGCCTTTGCAACTTTAGACGCCAAGGAGGCCCGCTGATGCGCCCGCCATTATTCTGGCATAACCGGCCCAACAAGCCCGGCTGGCAGGCCCGTATTTTGGCCCCCATTGGTGCGCTTTATGCCGCGGCCACTGCGCGGCGCGTTTTGCGCGATGGGATGCGGGCAAAGGTTCCGGTGATCTGTATTGGCAACATCAACGCAGGCGGAACAGGCAAGACGCCAACGGTAATCGCATTGATCGCGCGACTGCAAAGCTGGGGCTATGCGCCGCACGTGGTTTCGCGCGGCTATGGCGGGCAAATGGAGGGGCCTGTTCAAGTTATCGAGCGCAGCCATAGCGCGCAGGACGTGGGCGACGAGCCGCTTTTGCTTTGCGCTTTTGCGCCTGTTTGGGTTGCCAAGGATCGCGCGGCGGGCGTTGGGGCGGCCGAGCGCGCGGGCGCGGATGTGATCCTCCTTGATGACGGGTTTCAGAACCCTGCCGTGGCCAAAGACATCTCGATCATTGTTGTTGATGCGGCGCGCGGGTTTGGCAACGGGCGGGTGATCCCGGCCGGGCCATTGCGCGAACCCGTTGCGGCGGGCATGGCGCGCGGCGATATCACGCTGGCGATTGGCGGCGCGCGCGCGCAGCAGCAGTTTGATACGGTGCATGGTGGCTCAGTGAGCCTGCCTTTGATGCGCGGCGCTTTGCAGCCGCTTCAAACGGGGATGAATTGGCAAGGCCTGCAGGTTCTTGCCTTTGCCGGGATCGGCCACCCGGAGAAGTTTTTTGCAACGTTGCGGGGGCTTGGCGCAGAGGTCATTCGCGGTGAAGCGCTCGAAGATCACCAGCCCCTGAGTGACGCATTGATGAAGCGCCTGTCAATTGAGGCGCAAGCGCTTGGCGCGCAGCTTGTGACGACGGAGAAAGATGCCGTGCGCCTGCCGCAGGCCTTTCGCCAAGAGGTGCTCAGCGTACCTGTTCGGCTGGAAATTGAGGATTGGTCAGCAATGGATGCGCTGATGAATGCGGCCGGGATCGCGCCGAAAGCTTAGGCTTTGGCGGCAAGCTCTGCGCGGATTTCATCACCATGCTCGTCAAGCTTTGGCGAGGGGCGTTTGATCGCCATCTCGGCATTCGAAAACACGAAGGGCGCGCGCACCGTTGGTATGCCCTCAAGATCAGTCCGGAGCCCGCGCGCAACGACTTGCGGATCAGCAAAGACCTCGGAGAAATCGTTGATCGGCCCCGCCGGAACGCCCTTTGCCTCGCATGCCTCGAGCAGTTCGGCCTTGGTCATGCGCATGGTCGCCTCGGTAAGGCGGCGGGTCATTTCCTCGCGATTTTCAAGGCGCGCGGGGTTGTTCAGGAATTCGGGCGCCCGCGCCATGTCTTCCAGATCAAGCAGCGCGCAGAGCCGCTGATACTGCGAGTCATTGCCTGTCGCGATGATGATATATCCATCCGCGCAATCAAAAACCTGATAGGGGGTTAGGTTCTGATGGGCGTTGCCGATGCGCTGGGGCGCGGTGCCCGTTGTGAGGTAATT
This sequence comes from Halocynthiibacter sp., assembly GCA_047631555.1. Classification (GTDB taxonomy): domain Bacteria; phylum Pseudomonadota; class Alphaproteobacteria; order Rhodobacterales; family Rhodobacteraceae; genus JBLHZY01. The sequence goes on from JBLHZY010000006.1 coordinate 92,981, forward strand.
CATCCCCTGATTGGAGGTGATCGCAACGGCCACATCTAGAAGCGCCAAATCAATATGCTGGCCCTCGCCTGTACTCTCGCGCAGGTGCATCGCGGCCAGAATGGCTGTGCTGGCATAAACGCCGGTAAAGATATCCGTCACCGCCACGCCAACTTTTTGCGGCTGTCCAACCGGATGACCGGTTACCGACATCAGGCCCGACATGCCTTGGATAATGTAGTCATATCCGGCGCGGTGCGCATAGGGCCCCGTCTGGCCAAAGCCAGTGATCGAGCAATAGATCAGGCGCGGATTGATCGCCCGCAGGCTCTCATAATCGAGGCCATATTTTGCAAGCCCGCCGAATTTGAAGTTCTCGATCAAGACATCCGCATCCGCGATCAGATCGCGCACCAAGGCCTTCCCCTCTTCGGTGCGAAAATCGCAAGCGATTGAGCGTTTGCCGCGATTGCAGGAGTGAAAGTAGCTGGCGCTGCGATCTTCATCGCGTTGCACAAAGGGCGGGCCCCACTGGCGCGTATCATCGCCAGCCGGGCTTTCGACTTTGATTACATCAGCGCCAAGATCCGCGAGCGTTTGACCTGCCCAAGGGCCTGCCAAAATCCGCGCGAGTTCAACAACTTTTACGCCAGAAAGCGGGGTCATTACTCGGCCAGTTTCTCATCGATCAGAGCGGAGAAATCGGCATAGCTCATGTTTGGATATTTGGTGCCGTTGATGATGAAGCTTGGCGTTCCGGTGATGTTATCTTTTGCGGAATTCGTTTCAAACACCGTCATCATCGCTTGGGCTTTTTCGCCATCGTTGAGGCAAACATCGAGCTGATCATCGCTAAGTCCGGCTGTGCGGCCAAGCTTTTGCAGACCCTCAGAAATGCTCACAGGATCGCCGCCGCCAAGCCATTCTTTTTGGTTTTTGTAGATAAGGTCAGCCAGCCCGAAATACCGCAAATTCCCACCACAACGCGCAACCATTCCGGCCCACAGACCGTAGCGATCAAAGTAGACTTCGCGGTAAATGAAGTTGATCTTGCCAGTATCAATGTAGTTTGTTTTCAGCTGCTTGAAGGTATTTGCATGGAAGTTTGCGCAATGTGGGCAGGTAAAAGACGCGTATTCGATCACGGTGACTTTTGCGTCTGGATTGCCAAGGCTCATCTCTTCAATGGCGCTTGTGTCAATCGCGCTTTCGGGATCGGCCGCAGGCGTTGCCATTTCGGTTGTTCCGGTCTCGGTTGTGGCGATCTCGGTTGCGGCCATTTCGCCGCCTCTTTGCGAGGAATAAAGCACGTAACCGCTCCAAAGAAGGGCGATAACTGCGGCGACAAGGATGATCGTGCGTTTCATATTGGGGGCCTCTCAGAGCGGTTTGGTTCGAGATAGAACGTTTTGGGCAAGGGTTTCAAGGGCCGCCCGCAGTCCTTCGTCATGGGTTGTTCCTGCCAGCCCGCGCGCTTCAGCGATCACTTCGGGGCTTGGCGTTGGCTTTTTGGGCTTGGGCGCGTGGCCAAATTGGGCGCGTCCCTCGGCAAAGCCGGTTGGGGCGGTTTGAGTGATGCGGATATGATTGATGGCGGCATAGCCATAGCAGGCATTTACCCGCTCCTTGATGCGCGGCAGATCGGCCTGCAGCATCGGGGCTTGGGCGCCTGTGGTGAGCAATGTGAGCGTCGCGCCAAAGCCGCCCGCGCGCCCATAAGAGACCTTGATCGGATTGGCGATGGCGGCCGTATCTTCGCCCACGATTTCTGCCCAATGGGTGAGCAGTCGCGCCACAGCAAAGCCGCGCTCCTCGCCTACTTTGCGAATTTGCGTCTGCAACAAGCCTGAGGTGCGCTCAAATCCACGCTTGCGGCGCGAACGTTGAAACGCTGTCTTGTCCTTTGGCGATGTGGTCTTGGCGCTCATCTCTGGCCTATCCTGAGTTGCGCCCTATTCTATGCCAAGTGAAAACATCCGCCAGCCCTAAGGCGAAATCGGGAGCATAAACATTGCGTGAAGGTAAACTCAGCACCCAGTTGTTGGATTGGTATGATGCCAATGCGCGCGAGATGCCTTGGCGGGTTGGGCCTGCTCAGCGCGGCGCTGGTGTCTTGCCCGATCCATATGCGATCTGGATGTCTGAGGTGATGTTGCAGCAAACGACTGTTGCGGCGGTGCGCGGTTATTTCGCCCGTTTCATTGCGCGTTGGCCGGATGTGGAAGCGCTGGCGGGTGCGGAAGATGGCGATGTGATGGGCGAATGGGCCGGGCTTGGATATTATGCGCGCGCGCGCAATCTGCTCAAATGTGCGCGCGTTGTTGCAGCGGATCACGGCAGCCAGTTTCCCGATAGCTACGAGGCGCTGCTCAAGCTGCCGGGCATTGGCCCTTATACCGCCGCCGCTATCGCCTCGATCGCCTTTGATCGCGCGGAAACGGTCGTTGATGGCAATGTGGAGCGGGTGATGGCGCGCCTCTTTGCTGTGCTGACCCCGCTTCCCACAGCCAAGCCCGAGCTAACTGCCCTTGCCGCCAAACTCACGCCCTGCAAACGCCCCGGCGATTATGCCCAAGCGGTGATGGATCTAGGCGCAACCATTTGCACTCCGCGCAATCCGTCCTGCGATATCTGCCCCCTTTACGGCCCCTGCAAAGCGCGCGCCCAAGGGATCATGGCTGATCTCCCCGCAAAGCTTGCTAAAAAGCCCAAACCGGTGCGCCATGGCACCGCATGGCTTGCCCAGCGCAATGAGGAATGGCTGCTCGAGCGCCGCCCCGATAAAGGCCTCTTGGGCGGGATGCTCGGCTGGCCCGGCGCGGAATGGAGCGAGGATGAAAATGCCGATCCCGGCTCGCCGCCCTTTGAAGCCCGCTGGAAAAACCTCGGCCAAGTGCGCCATACGTTTACGCATTTTCACTTGTTTCTCACGGTCATGCATACCGATGACCTGCGCAATTCAGCGCCCCAAAGCGGCACATTTCAACCGCTTGATCCGAGCGATCTCCCAACCGTAATGCGCAAAGCCTTTGATCTTGCACAAACACATCACGCAAAAGATTGAGTACCAAGGGCCAAGCGCATACTCTGCGCCAAAGCGCCCCAAAGGATAGATCATGAGCCGCACGATCCCGCCCCTCCCCTCATTTCGCGCCGCAGCGCCCTTTTGGCTCTCGCTCGGCATGGTGCCCATGGCCATCATCGGCGCCGCATTCGGCGGCTGGACGGTGCTGCTTTTGCCCGCATATGGCTGGTGGCTTTTTACATTCCTCGACGCGCTGCTTGGTCTCAACCTCGACAACCCGGATACGCAAACCCCGGACTCAGACCTCTTTTGGTATCGCGCGATAACCATGCTCTGGGCGCCGATCCAAGCCGCTCTGATCTACGGGATGATCGCCTATTGCACCCGCGCGGATCACCTTAGCGCGCTTGAATGCATCGTCCTGTTCTTTGGCGTCGGCGTGGCCTCGGGCGCCATTGGGATCGTCTACTCGCACGAGCTGATGCACCAACGAAATCGCCTTGAACGCTGGCTCGCTGATCTGCTGCTGGCAAGCGTGCTCTACTCGCACTTTCGCTCCGAACACCTGCTCGTTCATCACCGCCATGTCGCCACGCCGCGCGATGCAGTCACCGCGCGCTATAATGAAGGGTTTCACCGCTATTTCTTTCGCGTCCTGCGCGAATGCCCGCCCTCTGCTTGGGAGGCAGAAACAGCCCTGCTTGCCCGCGCCAATCGCCCAAAATGGCACCCAAGCAATCCGTTCTGGCGCTATGCAATCCTGCAAGTGATTGCGCTGATCCTCGCGCTTCTCGTCGGCGGCCCGGCTGGCCTCGCCCTCTTCCTGTGGCAAGCCTTCATCGCGATCTGGCAACTTGAGCTGACCAATTATGTTGAGCACTACGGCCTCACCCGCCGCCACCTTGGCGCGGGCAAATACGAACACGTCAAACCGCATCACTCATGGAACGCCGCGCATAAAGCGACCAACTGGCTGCTGATCAACCTGCAACGCCACTCCGATCACCACTATCGCCCAGATCGCCGCTTTCCCCTGCTGCAAAACTACGCCGAAGAAGACGCGCCCCAGCTTCCCTTCGGCTACCCCCTCATGACAGCCGCCGCCCTAATCCCTCCCCTTTGGCGCAGGATCATGAACCCAAAAGTGCGCGCTTGGCGCAAACAGTTCTATCCGGATATTGAGGATTGGTCGGAATACAAAGCGGGTACGCTGCCGATGCCTGAGTAGGGGGGCTATTTGGGGGTTACGGGCATCCAAATAAATGAATGCTCGCGTACCATGTTTTAAGTGTCCTACAGACCGGCCAAAGCATTCCGAGGGCTCAGTGATGCCAATGCATTTTGAGGTGAATGCGATGCCAAAGCATTTTGAGGGAACATAGATGCCAATAGGGTAGGGTCTTCGATTTTGCCTCGGGTAGCAAATTTGCAAATGGAAGCTTTAACGACGAATAACCTGTCTTTCGTAGCGTCGAACTTAGACCCAGTGCAGATTGAATTTGCTATGCTCTCAGCCGACTTCGAAGATTTGAAGACGACCGAAGAAGTCATTTCTTCCCATGTGCTCTCACCAACAGCTTCGCGACGAACAGCATCAACAACACTTGTATATCTTTCGCCATAATTTCCAACTTCAGCAATGCGGAATGAAACCTCATAAGTATTCATATTTGATGCGCCTCCAGGCGCTGCGCCGCAAACATGTCGTCTTGACCTTCCACGTGGAAATAGCCAATCTGACAGTGGGAGGACATGCTGCGGCATGTTTTTGATTTTGAATCGGCCTCGGGACAATCTGTGGTGGAGACGCCCGAGGTCACCCACTTCATCTGGGATTATAAAGCAGCTCCATCGACAAGTCGAATCTTTTTGATCCCTATATGTTCCCCATACGTTTCACCCAAAGCACTCGCCTTTTTCTTGGCCAAAATACTCCCGCCGGAGGCTCCTGCGCGCGCCTCAATCGCACCCCCTCAAAACCAAAAAAACCCCGCCACAATGGGCGGGGTAAAGGTGATGCCGTGGAAGTCAGGCCACAGGCACCGGCGGTATTCGAATTTCTGTAAGGATCACACCATTTCGGCGCGGATCTGCTGGCGCAGCAGATCGATTGGCACGCGATCACCATCGCGTTTGTAGCACCAGTAGGTCCAGCCGTTGCAGCTTGGAGCGCCTTCAAGGGCGGCGCCAACTTGGTGGATCGAGCCGCGCTGATCGTGGGCAACAAGCGTCCCATCGGCGCGGACTTTGGCGCGATGACGGCCGTTCATTGATGTCAGTTCTTCGCCGGGGCGCAGCATGCCGCGCTCAACCAATTGGCCAAACGGAACACGCGGTTCAGCGCGCTTGGATGTGCTGACCTCAAGCGCTTCTTTATCAAACTTGCGCACCTTGGCGATGCGCTTTTCAGCAACCTCGCGGTAAGCCGCCTCGCGTTCGATCCCGATGAACTCGCGGCCGAGCATTTTGGCTACGGCGCCGGTTGTCCCAGTGCCAAAGAACGGGTCAAGGACCACATCGCCGGGATTGGTGCTGCCGACCAAAAGGCGGTGCAACAGGCTTTCGGGTTTTTGCGTTGGGTGGGCCTTTTCGCCGGCCTCGTTCTTGATACGCTCATTGCCGTTACAAATCGGAAGAACCCAGTCTGAGCGCATCTGAATGCCCTCGTTCAAGGCCTTCAACGCTTCGTAATTAAAGGTGTATTTCGAGGCTTCCTGCTTAGAGGCCCAGATCATCGTTTCATGGGCATTAGTAAAACGTTTGCCGCGGAAATTTGGCATCGGGTTGGACTTGCGCCAGACCACATCGTTCAAAATCCAGAAGCCTTGGTTCTGCATCGCAGCCCCAACGCGGAAGATATTATGGTACGATCCGATTACCCAGATTGCGCCGTTTGGCTTGAGAAGACGGCGAGCTGCGGCGAGCCATGCCGTTGTAAACTTATCGTAAGCCGCAAAAGACGAAAACTGATCCCAATGGTCATCGACTGCATCCACTTTTGAATTGTCAGGGCGGTGTAAATCACCACGCAACTGAAGGTTATAAGGCGGATCAGCGAAGATCAGATCGACAGAGCCTTCAGGAAGGCTGTTCATGATGTCGATGCAATCACCGGACAATATCTGATTGAGCGGAAGCGTTGCCGCTTCCTTCTTAACTTTGGTTTTCATCTCTGCCTCATACCGCGCTTTTTGCGCTGATTTATTGAGGTCTAGGATGAGTCAAAGCTGATTCGCGGTCAATTTCTTTTTTGAATCAGTAGGTTAGTTATTTATCTTGATACAAGATATTGTGGATAGGTTTGAAGGAACGTCTATGGTGTGGGGTCACACCGAATTTGGCGAGTCCCTCCTGATGCGTTTTTGTCCCATATCCGGCGTTTGTCTCCCAGCCGTAGCCCGGATGCTGTTGCGCTAAATCCACCATCAGCTGATCGCGCCATATTTTGGCCACAATTGAGGCCGCCGAAATCGATACCGAGCGCCCGTCGCCCTTGATAATCGCCTCACCGCGCCCTGTAAGGCCTTTGGGGATCATATTGCCATCAACCAGCAGATGATCGGGCGCAATCGCGAGGCCCTGCACCGCGCGCTCCATCGCAAGGTGTGAGGCGCGTAGAATATTGAGCGCGTCGATCTCTTCGACGCTGGCGCTGGCGATGCAGACATCTCCATGCTCATGGATCGCGGCGAGCAGGCCTTCGCGCCGCTTGGCCGTCAGTTTTTTGGAATCGTTGAGGCCCTCGGGGATATGTTTGGGGTCAAGCCAAACAGCTGCCGCAACAACCGGCCCCGCCCAAGGGCCGCGCCCAACCTCATCAACGCCGACAATCCGCATTGCGCCCTTCGCGGCCGCCGCAGCTTCAAAGGAATAATCGGGGGTTTGTTTTTCAACTTTTGTCATGCGTCGTTCAAAGCGCAGAGGCGCGCGCTCGGCAAGGCAAAAAGCGGGGCGGATCGGCGCAATGCCCACCCGCCCCAGTTCAAAGGACGCAGAATAGTTTTGGGGACAACCACGCCCTAAGGAGAGAGAGGGGCCTAGCGGCGCGCCTCGATGCGATAACCTTCACGGGTCAGGCATTTGGATTTAAAGAAGGTGCGTTCGCCGCGGCGGGTTTGGAGCTGCGCTTCGCAACGCCGAGGAAGGCCGCGCGCGCCGCGCATGTTGTTGTCGAGGCAGCGCTCTGAGATATAGCGGAATTGCTGATTGCTCTTGCGGCCATAGGCACAAATAGCAGGAATAATTTTGGCAGGCCGGTCATGACGGCGGCGGAAATTGTGATCACCACGATCACGCCCATGCCCGCTGCGGGTTTGAGTATCGCGTGGATAAGGGTCGCGCCGGTTGCTCGTTGTTGATTTGGCTTGCTCTTGTTTGCGGCCGTTCTCTATTGCGGCGCCGATAGCAAACAAAGCAAGCGCTCCCGCCAAGACGCGTGCCGCCTCACGATCAGAACCGGCGCGGGCAGGCGATGCTGCGACGCTGGTAAGCGCAAGGGTAAGTGCGAGGGCGGTAGCTGTCGCTGTTTTGCTCAGAGCGAATTGAATTTTTGGGAGTTTCATCGGTTGGGCCTTCCTTTTTGATCTGCGCAATAGGCGCTGGGTGAGATCAGGATGGGGCGAGGCCTTAGCGCTAAACAATATCACTGCGATGTTATGAAATAGCGCCCCTAAGCGGCGCGCTTGATATTGAATAACAAGCCGGTTCGCCGCTAAGTAGACGTCATGAAAACTCGCATCCCCTCCCTCGCCGCCGCGCTTCTATTGGCGCTTGCCGCAGGCACCGCCCAAGCAGATTGCTATGCCGATTATAAGGCCAAGCAAGATAACCCCTTGAAGCTGCACTACGGTGTGGCCGCCATTCCGCAGGTCGCATGTGGCGACAAGGGTGCAGCGGCGGATGCGCTTGCCCCGCGGCTCTCCTCTGAGGGCTGGACACTTCTGACAATCATCTCCACGTTTGATGAGACCAAATTGCAGGAGAAAAAATCCAGTGCCGCCGCATATTTCCTCCGCTACTGATAGCCGTTTTGGCACGCGCGCCGTTGCCATTGGGATGGCGGCAATTGTTGCGATCCTTTTGGGGGCTGCGCTTTTGCTGTTTCTCAATCTGCCCGATGCCCATGCATTTGATGCGCGTGTTGAGGCGCTTTTCGTGGCCAATGCTGATCTGAATTCCGGCGCCGAGATCAAGCTGCTTGAGATCCTCGCGGGCTCTGGCACAGCTTTTGCGGATACTTTGGCAAGCTACCGGATGATCATTTTCGTGCTTTTGATTTTTGCGACAGCCTTGTTGATCGCGGCGCTCGTGTTTCTTGTGATGATCATCGCTTTGACCAAACGCATGTCAGAGGTTGAGCGCACCGGCATTCAGGTTTCCTCTTTGTTGATCTCACGCGAGGAAAACACTGTTTACCTCAACAACATGGAATTCCGCCTGACCAAGGCCGCGATTGAAACGCTCTCTGTTCTGGCCGAGGCGCGGATGGATGAAGACGTGCTTTCGGGCGCAGAGATTGAGGGAATGATTTCCGGGCGCCCATCTATAGATTGCGACGAAGCGGCTGGTGCGACCCGTATCAAGCGGCTTCGTGATGCGCTTGGCAATCAGATGGTCAGCGAGCTGTTGGTCAAAAACATCGCGCGCAAAGGCTATATGCTTTCGGTCGCTAAGGATGTGATCCGGATGGTTTAGCCGTTCACAGCTTTAGGAAATACGGATCGACCCTGCGCCAGAAATGCAAAAGATCATGCGCGGTGGCCGGGCATTTCCCCATCGCCTCAAGCGCAAAGATGTCCGCCGCGACAAGCGCCGAAAGGCGATAGCCGATCTGATCACCCTTACACGCAAAGTTATCGCCCACTTCTGCCGCAGCCGTGGCGAGCGCGAAACTGATTGAAAGAGCCGGCGCATCTGGCCAGTGCCCGGCCATATCACGCACCAACGATCGGCACTGGTCGGAATTTGCCCGAGACAAAGCGCGCGTAGCGAGGGCGATCATCGCCTCGATCGTATCTTCGCGCATACCCTAATTACCCATATCACTTTAACCCCGGGGCAAGTTACTGGCTTTTTACTTAGGAGAACAATCGAAATTGCTGCGATAGGGGCATTATATCTCACCAAATTGAAATGTTCGCTTAAGTATTTTTGGCCGCCAGATGTGTGCATGAGTTAACGGTAAAAAAAATGGTTGGTGCCTCCGATTGGTCCCGGGCCCGCGACCTGCCCTTTAGGAGGGTTTGTTTCATTGCGCTAATCCTTGTTGTTTTTCAAATAGTTGAATACATTTTATCGGTCATTTTGTACCGTACGCGTTCTGAATAGCGCCCGTACATCGGCCTCATCCGTCTCGGCGTGGGCATAGATCCGCATCGGCAAATTAGGATCCGACCAACGGCCCGCTTTAGCTGCGGTCACGGGATCAATCCCTTGGCGCACCACAAGCTCGGTAAAGAACCCATGCCGCCCCGCGCGGTGCGCTGACAGATATTGAATACCCGCGCGCTTGCAGATGGTTTGCCAGCGTTTGTTGTATCCAGTCGGGCTGCCATAGCCGAACACCCGCGCTTTCATGAACTTTCCAGTCTTGCGGTTCTTCGGGCGCTTGGGCCTAAGCGCGCACATCTCTTGCATCATCTGCGGGGAGACAGTGATCCACTCGTCAGGATGCCCCTTCTGCGCCTTGAGCCGCACCTGATTTTCGGAGGGCCGCAGATCATCGGGCTCAAGCGAGGTCGCCTGATCGATACGGGCGGCGGTCTCGAACATGAACCGCAACAAAGCCGCATTGTAAGGATCAGCGGCGGCACAAAACGCCTCCACCCAGTTCTTGTCCGACGGCACGCGTTCAACACGGCTTGGTTTGCCTCGAAACTTGTCCTGCGCAATCCGTTCAAATTTGTCGTAAGCCTTCACGCGAATGAGCGGCGTGCCCTCCAGCTCGTGCGCGTTATTGATGACCGCACGTGCAGGCGTCACGATCTCGCGCCACCATGTATCGGTGCAGACCTTCGGCTTCAACTTAGGGCCAAGGCTTTTGAGACGCGCGCCAGTGATCGCACCCAGAGAGAGATGCCCGATCTCTTCAACGATCGGGATAAGTTGCTTCGCGGCGACTGGCGATGCCTTGTACAGCATGATCGCATCGGCAAAGGTCATATTGACCTCGTCGCCAATGAGATACCGACGGATTTGAAACTCGGTTTCGCGCGTTATCCAGTCCCGTGCGCCTGCTTGTGTAGATGCCTTAGTGCTGCGCCGGTATGGACCGGCGATTGGCCTGCCGTTGTATTCGACCCAGCCTTTCGCCCAGAAATAATTCCCACGTTGGTAGATTTCGAGTGGCATGACGGACCTCTTTCGAAAATGGTATCGATCTGCGCAGGCGTGATGAGCATGGTGCGCCCGAGGCGATAAAATGCCCCCGTGGCATTGGCGCGCTCACGCAACGTGCGCTCGGAAACATCAATGCCCATGCCCGCCATGACCTCAACCCACTGCGTCGGCGTCTTACCTAACCCAAGGATCTGGGAACCTTCCGGTGTTTCGATTTCAGCCATTGTGAACCGCCTTTCCTCGCTAAACCTAGATTCGCGTTCCGCATGGAATCGCTTGTCCCGCACCATCTGACGTGATCAGATGGATTGAAATGTAAATGTTCGTCATTTTTTGCAATATTTGCCGAAAATGGCTGACACGTCAATTGGAAACGAACTATGGCGCAAAAGAATGCCGACTTGTTCTTGGGGATGGGCGCGCGTCTAACCATCATCCGCAATGAAATAGGCCTTTCTCAGGCGGCGATGGCGAAGGCGATTGGAGTCTCTCCGCGCGCTTATCATAGTTATGAAAAAGGCGAACGCGGGATGCCTGTCGAGGCATTGGTGGCTGTTAGCGAAGAATTTGGTGCGGATGTACCTTGGTTACTGCTAGGCACGAAGTCCATTCGCGCGGGCCATGACTTCGACGCCCTTAAGCGTATAGAAACAGAGCTCGATCAGCACCTCACATCAGAAGGCATCAAAGTCAAAAGCGAAAAACGCGGCGCGATCATCGCGCGTTGGTATCAGTCGCACGTCGAAGGCCGCGAAGTGTCCGACGACGATGTGCACACATGGATTGAATTGGTGAGGGAGTAAGAGTGTGAAAAAACCAAGCAAACAATGGCAGCAGGCGAGACGCGCAACTCTGGACCGCGCGCGCCGTCAAGTGATCGATCCTATGCAGCCACTTACCACGCTCTTCGTCGCGACATTCTTGCTCTATAGCGCGGGATTTGTGCGCCTCAACATGCTGGCCGAAACAGGCCAAAACTACACTTGGCTCGACGCGCTCCAGATCCTCGGAACGGCAGTGTCAGGCCTCCTGCTCCTCATCCTGTCTGGCGCGGTGATGACGCTCGGCATTATGTCGATGAGGTTGGCAAAGGTGGCGCAGGGCAGCGAACGGGCACACTAAACCGCCCGCAACTGCGCCTCATAGGCTTTGACGCGTGTTTGCGCCCCCATCAGGTCCATCAAAACCCAAACGCGGCGATCCGCGTCTATATTCTCGACCTCGCCGACAAAATCGGAGAACGGGCCCTTGGTAAACGTCACGGCGTCCCCCGTCGCGAGAGCGGACGCCGCGACCAGTTTGCCCATACAGTCACACCGCGCCTTTAACCCATCCACCAGCCCACTCGGTACTGGCGCGGGCGCGCGTCCAAAGCTCACCAATCGTGTGATGCCCTGTGTTGAATTGATCGCTCGCCAACACCCCTGCACCGCATTGAACGCGACAAAGATGTAGCCAGGGAAAAGGGGACGCCGCGCAGTCACAAACCTGCCAGATCGCTGCTGTGTGGTCTCTTCGAGAGGGAGAAACGTCTCAAACCCCTGCCGTTCGAGATTGCGTTTTGCAATCTGCGAACTGTTCGGCTTCAGCTGAGCCAAGAACCAACTCATCTCTTTATCAACGACATTCTGTGTCATTCCACACCCCTTAACAATCACGACACCATATATCGTTCAATTTCGAACAATTACAACATCGGCTGCATCGCACCTAAGTGCCAAACCCCAATTTTTACAGTTGCCCGCGCGCCAGTCTTTGACTACTGCTCAAATTTGAACGATGGAATATCAATTTGTCACGCCAGCTGATTTCTCACGGAGCGCCGTACAGGCAGCTCTAGTGCGGTAGCCTGCCAAGATCACAGCCATATGACACGCTCCCAACTCCAAGAAGATATACATTTTCGCATCCTTCGGCTTCTTCAAGAAAACCCCGAAATGTCTCAACGCGACCTTGCAAAAACCGTGGGCGTGAGCGTGGGGCGAATGAACTACGTACTCAACGCGCTCGTCGACAAAGGGCTCGTGAAGCTCGGCAATTTCACGGCGGCGAAGGACAAACGGCGATACGCCTATGTGCTGACACCGCAGGGGATCGCAAAACGCGCTGCGCTGACACGCTCCTTCTTGGCGCGGAAGGTGGCGGAGTATGAAGCTCTTCGCGAGGAGATCGACGCGTTGAAGAGGGAAGGCGCCGAAGGGCCCGTACATTGATAGTGCCGTTATCCACTTTCATTGAAAAGAGGGCTTGGGCTGCACATTGTGCATTTAGTGGCTCAGAGTAGCATATATCCCAGTTATCAAGCATGCAATCATAAGAAGTTGCCTCCGTCAAAGCAGCAGTTTCCTGCTCTGCTTGAGCGTTAGAAAGGAAAAAAATTGAACAAAGCACTAAATGATTCAACTTCCAAACTATTGATCGAAAAACTCAATAATCGAGACGCTACAATTGGCATCCTCGGCATGGGGTATGTTGGTCAGCCCCTAGCGCTACGTTACGCACAACTAGGTTATAAGGTCATCGGATTTGATATTGACCTAGAGAAGATAGACTCGCTGAACGCGGGTCACTCGCAAATTGAGCACATTAGTGATGCTGACATCGTGGCAGCAAATGACGCAGGCCTTGAATGCAGCGCCGATTTCAGCCGCACGGCCGAGGCCGATGCTCTAATTTTATGCGTTCCGACTCCGCTCAACAAATATCGAGAACCAGATTTGAGCTTCGTCACAAGTACGACCGAATCTTTCGTGCCGTACCTGCGTGAAGGGCAAGTCATTTCGCTAGAAAGCACTACGTACCCAGGAACCACTGAAGAAGAGTTGCTACCTCGCGTGAACTCAAGCGGCTTGAAGGTTGGCGAAGAAATCTTTCTGGTCTACTCTCCCGAGCGCGAAGATCCGGGCAATGCAAACTTTAGCACCAACACAATCCCAAAGGTTGTCGGCGGCCATACGTCAGCCTGCCTCGAAGTCGGTAAGGCACTCTACGGACAAGCAATTGATACCATCGTTCCTGTGTCTTCAACCAAAGCGGCCGAAATGACCAAGCTCTTGGAGAATATCCACCGCGCAGTAAACATCGGCTTAGTTAATGAAATGAAGATTGTCGCCGACCGCATGGGGATCGACATTTTCGAGGTTATCGACGCGGCAGCAACCAAGCCGTTTGGCTTCACTGCCTATTATCCTGGCCCTGGCCTTGGCGGGCACTGTATTCCGATTGATCCGTTTTACCTAACCTGGAAAGCTCGTGAGTACGGGCTGCACACCCGCTTCATCGAGTTGTCTGGCGAGATCAACCGCTCCATGCCAGAGTACGTCGTGAACAAACTTACGAAAGCTCTAAACGAACGCCGTAAATCCGTTCATGGCAGTAGCGTGCTCGTTCTAGGCATTGCATACAAGAAAAACGTGGACGATATGCGAGAGAGTCCGTCAGTCGAGGTAATGGAGCTGCTACAAGATGCCGGCGCCGAAGTGGCTTATTCCGATCCACATGTTCCTGTCTTCCCTAAGATGAGAGAGCACTCATTCGACCTCTCGTCGATCGAACTAACGCCAGAAGTGCTAGCGACCTATGATGCGGTTGTACTCACCACTGACCACGCAAAATTCGACTACGAAATGATCCTAGACAATGCGCAGGTCATTATCGATAGCCGTGGCGTCTACCGCGCTCCAAAAGACAACGTTGTAAAGGCTTAAGACATGAAAAAATTTGCACTGGTTGGTGCCGCTGGCTACATCGCCCCACGGCATATGAAAGCTATTCGCGACACGGGAAACGAGTTAGTTGCGGCAATGGATGTAAATGACTCGGTTGGGATCATTGATAGCCACTTCCCTGAAGCGCAGTTTTTCACTGATTTCGAAATGTTCGATTCTCATGTAAACGCTGAACGCCGTGCTGGGCGTGGTCTGGACTACGTGTCCATCGCATCACCTAACTTCCTGCACTCCGCTCACATGCAATGGGCCTTGAGAGCCGGTACCGATGCTATTTGTGAAAAGCCGCTGGTACTCCACCCAGACCAAATTGACGATCTCAAGGCGATTGAGCAAGACACTGGACACAAGATCCATACCATCCTGCAGCTACGCTTGCATCCTGCTATTTTGGCTTTGCGCGACCGTGTCGCGAAGATGCCAAAAGGGGAGAAGGCAGATGTAGATTTGACCTATATTACTTCCCGCGGAAACTGGTATTTGAAAAGTTGGAAAGGCTTCACCGAGAAGTCAGGCGGAATTGCCACAAACATTGGCGTACATTTCTATGACATGTTGCATTTCGTCTATGGCGAGGTTCAAGAAAACGTTGTGCACCTAAATACTCCGACAAAAGCTGCAGGCTACCTCGAATACGAACGTGCTCGTGTGCGTTGGTTCCTATCGCTTGATGTTGACGATGTTCCTGCTGAAGAAAGGGCCAAAGGCAAGCGGACCTTCCGTGCAGTAATCGCAGATGGCGAAAGCCTCGAATTCTCGGACGGTTTCACGGAGCTTCACACCAAGATCTATGAAGACATTCTCTCGGGTGGAGGCTTCGGCGTCGAGGACAACAGAGTTGCTATTGAAACGGTCGCGACTATCCGTAACGCACCGATAGCACCTTTGGGCGACCTGACCCACCCTTTTGCAAAGGGGTAAGCCATGTTTACCGGCAGAACGCTCCCCATGAAGGATATCAGCGGACAGTTTGGATTGACTGTTAAGCGCAGTTGTGAATTCTCCTATGTAGGAAAGCTGCCAACACGCCTTGCTCTCCGCGTTGTTCCCTGTACCCGACAACAACATATCGAACAGGCGCTTACCGCAAACGGCGTAGCAGGCATTATCACGTTTAAAGAATTGGCGTCACACGTACCGGAAACGTTTGGACTTGCTTATAGTGAAAACCCGCTTGGTTCCGCTATGGCCCTGCAATCGTATATTGCTGGAATCGACAACTTCCAGTGGGAGAGTTTTGAAAGCCGGATACACCCAACAGCTGTAATTCACCAAGGCGCAAGTGTGGCCCCGCGAGATGTCGTGATCGGTGCCGGCACGATCATTTACCCAAATGCTGTCATCCTTCCGCGCAGCATTATAGGGAAAAACTGCTCCATCGGCCCTGGAACTGTAGTGTCTACGGAAGCGTTCGAAGTAGATGTGTCCCGCGATCCTCACGTTGTTTGCCGGCAATCTGGAGGCGTTCGCATTGCCGATAACGTTGATGTGCAGGCAAACTGCACCCTGGTTCGGTCAACATTCGGAGGATTCACGGAACTTGGTGAAGGGACCAAACTTGATTGCCAGGTCCATTTTGCACATGACTGTCGGACGGGCTGCAATGTAAGGATCGCCGCCTGTGCAGAGATATCGGGCCGCGTAGAGATCGGCGACAGGGCCTTCATCGGACCCAACGTATCTATCAGCAACGGCATAACTATCCAAGCTGATGCAAAGGTCAGCATCGGTGCGGTTGTTACTCGGGATGTGTCCATTGGTGAAACTGTCACCGGCAATTTTGCAGTAGCCCACAGAAAATGGATTTCATTCATGAGGACTTTGAAATGATCCCCTTTGTTGATCTAGCAGCTCAGCAAGACCGACTGCGCACCGAAATCGAGAGCAGCATCGCGCGCGTCTTGGCGCATGGCAAGTACATTCTCGGCCCTGAGGTCGACGAGCTCGAGGAACGGCTCGCAAACTACACTGGCGCCCAGTTTTGTATCAGCTGCGCGAACGGCACAGATGCATTGCAGATTGCATTGATGGCGGTTGGTGTCGGCCCCGGCGACGAAGTGATTACCCCAGGGTTTTCTTATGTAGCGACGGCCGAAACGACGGCGATCCTCGGAGGCAAACCGGTCTATGTAGACATTGACCCAGTAACCTACAACATCGACCCTTCACTAATCGAAGCAGCCATTACGTCACGGACCAAAGCCATAATACCGGTGTCGCTCTATGGCCGACCTGCGGATTTTGACGCAATCAACGCAATCGCTGAGCGTCATGGGATTCCCGTGATCGAAGATGGCGCGCAGAGCTTCGGCGCGACTTACCAAGGGCGAAAATCAGGCAGCCTCTCCACCATTGGCTGCACCAGCTTTTTCCCGTCAAAACCACTCGGTTGCTACGGTGACGGCGGCGCAATCTTCACGTCAGACCCTGAGTTGGCGAAGATCATCCGCCAAATCGCACGCCACGGGCAAGACCGTCGCTATCACCACGTACGCGTGGGCGTGAATTCACGGCTCGACACGCTGCAAGCGGCGATCCTGTTGCCCAAGCTAGAAATTCTCGACGATGAAATCGCTACACGCCAGAAGGTTGCCGATGCCTATACAGCTCAACTGAGCGACCAAGGCATCCCAACACCCAAGGTTGCGCAGAACATTCAAAGCGCTTGGGCGCAATATACAATTCGTGTCCAAAATCGGGAAACTGTACAAGTTGCCCTCAAAGACGCAGGTATCCCAACCGCGGTGCATTACCCACTGCCTCTCAACCGACAGCCCGCTGTAGCCGATCCCGCCGCGCGACTGCCGGTTGGCGACAATGCGGCCGAGGAGGTGATGAGTCTGCCGATTCACCCCTATCTCGGCCAGATCGACCTCGACAGGATTGTAAGAGCGACGCGAGCAGCCCTGCAGGCGAGTGGTTGACAAGATGACGCGGGCTGTCTTGTATCAGGTGCTTTTGCTAGTCGCGATTTCCATCGCGGCTTGGACCTACCTGTTTCCGGCTCTGAACTGGCCCGACGAGGTCTACAAGCTGGAACAGTTGCCCTATGACACGAATATCTACGCTCGGTTGCTTTCGTTTCTCGGCCCAGGGGAATGCAGCGTCCAGACCCAGGCTGTTGGCGGGGCGTCCTACCTGTCGAACACCCTGCGAGTCAGCGCAACCGGGCCGTTGGGGTGTTACTATGCCTTCAAGACCATCAACGCGGTGCTATTTTTCGCGCTCGTCTTGATCGGGTACGGTCTGCTCAAAAACCGGACGGCACAGACCAGCTTCCTCCTTGCCATGATCTGGCCTTCACTGGTTTTCTACTCCAGTTCGATCAACCAGCAGACCGTGTTCTCGGTCATATCTGCTTTTCTCGTCACCACAACCCTGACATCAAAGAAGGTGTGGCCCGCGCTTGTTGTGTCCGTCCCACTGATCCTGGTGGACCGGAGTTTCGCAGCACTCGTCGTTTACCTAGGCATCCTTGTCCTGCTGAAATGGCGACCGCGTGCTGTGGTTCCCATGTTTCTTGTCGCCGTCGCCGCCGTCCTCGTCCTACGACCCTACATACTGAACTACTCAAGCGCCTATTTGATGATGTCTCCGACAACTTCGATCGGAGATCTGAGCGAATCGGTCGCACGATTCCAGGATCCCATCTACGTCAGCGTTGCCCTTTTCCTGATTTCGTTCGTCTATCTCGGCGGAACAAACGGGCTTTTCGGAATTGGAATTGACTACCTTGTGGTTTTTATATTTGTTTGTATCGCGTTCAAAAGGAATCTCCGAAATCAGGATTTCTCCTCCCATTTTTTTTCTTTTGCCGTAAGCTATTTGCTCATCGTCAGCATCATTCCGACATTACAGACTTTTCGATACTACGTATTCATCATGCCCGCCGTCGCATATTTCTTCGTCGACACCGTCGCACGCCGGCGGTTGTACATTCGCTATAGCCTCACAATGTCCGCAATATATCTGTTCATGATCAATGCCACATCAATCTGACCCAAAAATCGCCGTTCTCCTTGCGACCTACAACGGCGCAGACTTCGTCGTCGAACAAACCCGTTCGATCCTCGCGCAGGAAGGGGTAAGCGTTCATGTTTTTCTGTCCGACGACGGCTCACGCGACCGAACCGTCTCCGCCGTGCAAGCGGTCGCCCTTCACGATCTGACAGTGCTCCCTCAAAGGAAATGCGGTTCGGCCGCGCGAAACTTCATTCGCTTGCTACTGGACGCAGATTGGGACCAGTTTGATTATGTTTGTCTGGCCGATCAGGACGACATCTGGCTGCCGACAAAACTGAGCCGTGCCATCAAGGTCCTTCGAGAGCGCAATTGCGCAGCATACACCTCCGATATCACCGCCTTTTGGCCCGATGGCCGCAAAAAATACATCAGAAAATCCAAGCCGCAGCGGAAGTACGACCACCTGTTCGAGGCTGGCGGGGCCGGGAACACCCTTGTGCTTCCCGTCGCGGAGGCGATTTTTCTTCGCGAACGTCTGCGTGGGATGGATGCCGACGATCTTGGTGTGGTGGACCACCACGACTGGTTCTTCTACTCGATCTTCCGGCACGCCGGCAAAAAATGGTGCATCGACGAGTTTTCCGGCGTTATGTACCGGCAGCACACCGACAATGTTATCGGCGCCTCGGTCGGACTGAAGCCAAAGCTTGCCCGGCTGCGGCTCCTTGCCCGTGGCGAATTCATCAGCCAAGCCCTACTCTTCGCGCGGCTTGTGGGAATCGACAACAGGATCACCCGCGTATTGCAGTCACGTAGCCAGATCAGGTGGTTGGCTCTCGCACCTCATCTCTTCGAATTCCGCCGCGAGCCCAAGGCGGCCATTGGCCTGTTCTTTGCGATCTTCCTGCTGTCATTGCGGAGGTCGAACTCCTGATGCGCATGATTTACCTGACATGGGGCGAGGTACCGCGGATGTCGTCGGTCTATGGCGGCCAGGTGGTGCGCGTGATCTCCGCGCTCCAGCAACAGCCTGAAATCGAAAGCGCCAAACTGCTCGCAGGCTACCCAGTCATCCACTCCGGCCTGTTTCGCGAGAAGCACCGTTACGGCGCACAGCTCAAAGCGATCCGCAGCGCGATCGGCGGCGACAATTTCATCCGCCGACACCTGCCCGTGCCGCCTGTCGGCATCTATCCCAACCAACGGCAGTTGCCCTTTTTCTTTGTCGGGCAGGTCGCCCGGATCGCGCGGATACTGCGCAGGGAAAGACCGGACGTCGTGCATTGCCGATCCTACCTTGCGGCCCGGATGGCGCTGCTGGTGCGGGCACGCTACGGGTTCACCTACAAGGTAATATTCGATGCCCGCTCGCTGTTGCCGGAAGAGGCGGCCCTGACTGGGTGGTGGGACTATGGCTCCGACACGTTCAAGGCATGGAAAGCGATCGAGAAGGAGTTGCTGGACACGGCGGATCTGTCTTTGACGGTGTCCTTGCCGATGCAGCGGTGGTTCGACGACCTTGGCGCGAAGCGGACCGGGCTGATCTATCTCAACGTCGATACTGGCGCGGTCGACGCGGCAGCGCTGCGTGATACCAAACGCCTCGATGCCGGCGCCCCGGTTCTGGCCTACGCCGGACATCTAGCGGAGGGATCTTGGCATGAGCCGATCAACATCTGGAAAGTGTTTTCGTCGTTCCGGTCGTTCGAACCCGGCGCGCGGCTGACGGTCATCACCAAGTCAAGCCATGCCAAGCTGAAAGCCCACGCGGCCGCCAGCGGGTTTGCCGATCTTCTCGACGCCATCACCTTCACCTCAGCAGCCTCGCCGGTCGAAACGGTGCGCAAACTGCAAGACGCGGATCTCGCGATCTTCGGCTACCGCGATCCGGTAACGGCGCAGGAACGCGCGTTGGCCGAGCCTGTATTCGCCACCAAGACGGCCGAATACCTATGTGCTGGTCTCCCGGTGATCGTCAACAACGTCTGCGGCGGAGCCCGCGACTACGTCCTACAGAAGAACCTCGGCGTGGCCTACGACCCCGAAACGCTGCTAACGCATGATAACGTTGACACCCTGCTCCGACTCTCGCGGGACCGAGCGGCGATCTCGCAGGTCTCGCGTAGCGATTTCTCGGTGACCGAGAATGCCAGACGCCTCGTTGGATTGTATGGAAGTTTTTAAGAACAACCGAGCCGATCCAGCCTCGAAAATTATATACTATCGAAATATTTCGTTATTTCGGGGCCAATATGAATCTTAAACGCACCCCTCTCTGGGACCAAATTATATGAAACTGTCAATCTGCCTAGCCACCTACAATGGTGAAAAATTCCTTGACGACCAACTGAAAAGCTTCGCATCTCAGACATTGCTCCCGGACGAACTAATCGTCTCCGATGACGGCTCAAATGACCGAACAATGGAGCTGGTCGCCCGCTTTTCTGAGACGGCGCCTTTTGAAGTACGAGTTATCAGTAATAGCAACAAGAAGGGAGTATGCGGAAATTTTCTTTCAGCGCTGCAAGAAGCGACTGGAGATTTAATCTTCCTCTCAGATCAGGACGATGTTTGGTTCAACCATAAGCTTGAAACCGTAGCGAACTGGGCGGATTCGGAACCCGAAACCTGGCTCTTTATGAATGACGCTGAAATAACGGATGGGGACCTGATACCATCAGGGCGCACAAAACTGGAGCAAATGGCATCGGCAGGGATCCCTTATAAGTATTTCGTTATGGGAACATGCATGGCCGTTCGTCGAAAGCTTCTGGACATTGCATTACCGATCTCTCCAGATTGCGACAGCCACGACGACTGGCTAACTTTCTTCGGGGAAACTCTAGGTCGGCGCACAGTATTTTCAAGGCCGCTTCAATTTTATAGAATCCACGGAAGCAACACGTCAAACTTCATCGTGAACACTCCGACCGCAATCGGACGCATCGATGTGCTTAAGCATCGAATTTGGAAGGCCCTAAATCGGCGCGCATTACAGGCTGCAGATGCAAAAAATCACAGACGGGCGGCCAGTATTGTCGGTGCGACGATGCGCTTCAAGGATGCTGAACTCGACCTTGCTGTTCTTTATAAGAAGGCAAACAAAATCCTCCAAGCGCTCGACGATAGGCATAAAACCCGAGGCCATTTTTTTCCAGTTCGCGCAGTTCGGATAGTGAGCGGAATTGCAAGAGGAACCTATGGACGTCCGATTGAATGGCGTTGGGCGCTGCGCGACCTAATCGGGTGATGGTGAACAGATTTGAGACGAAATAGTATAATGAGGTTGAAAAGGCCAATTTCAATAGGGACGGCGAGCGCAGCGCTTCAAATCTCTAGTTTTGGCATGCTTTTTGCCTTCAAGGCCTATCTGGAACCCGATCAGTTTGTCGAGGGACTGCGCCAACTTGCGATTGCTTCAATTATTTCAAATATCACAACTTTCCGGTTTGAAATTCTTCTTTTCCAGCTGGTTGGCAGGCTGGAAGCAGTAGTCCTTCTTGTGCCGCTGGTTATCGCGATTCTCTCTACAGCTATCGCAAACATCGTCCTAAACTGGATTGGGAGCCTTGTTGGGGTAGATCTATCATTCTCAGCTTGGGGGGCTGCTCTTGCTCTTGGATTGGGTCTGGTGGAAATGCAAACATTTCTTTGCATTCAGATAGCAAGCTGGCGATCGCTTGTTCTTACGAGGGTTCTTCAGGGCCTCGGAATGTTGGCGGTAGGGGGGTTCGCTGCAATTGGGAAATTCTCTACCGCCGAAGATTTTGTAAGATTTTACGGCCTCTCCATTCTTCTTCCATTTGCCCTTTGGCTCTCTGTAACCGTCTGGCGAAAGAGGTTCAATTTTGTTTGGCCGCAGAATTTTTTCAACACGTTTGTCAGGATGTCATTGCGCGGCATTAGCCTCTCTTCGACCCAACTAGTCGCCGCACTTTATGTAAACATAGCGGCTCTGGCTGCCGTTTCCATGATGTCCACCCAAGTCGCAGCCGATTTTGTTTTCCTAATGCGTTTTGTGACCGCGCCAGTAACGCTCTTACGTCAGGTCTTTGGTCAAATTCTACTTTCAGAATTTCTTGCCGCGGAAAGACGGAACGAGCTGTCTCGAGCCTTACTAATTAAACTTATGTGGAAGAGATCATCGCGGAGTTTGGTTTTGTATTTCATCTTTGCCGCCCTTTCTACTATGTTCGTATTTGCGTTACAGGAGGCCGCAAAAATCAACAATCCGAACATTGTGTTCCCACTTTTTGTGGCCGGAGTTTTCCAGCTGATTTCTAGCCAGATTGGCCTGGTCCGGATTATAATAAGAGAAGAAGTATTGTTCTTCTTTGCGGAACTTGTTCGAGTTTTTATTATGGTTTGCATACTGTACCTGGTGCAATCAGTCGCCTTCCCCATACGTTACGGGATTGGCTCTGCAGTAATTTATTTCCTTTATATTTTACTTGTACTCCGACGTGTACAGAGAATTTTCCCGTGACTATCGAATTGAACTTTGTCTTCCATCATTTGTTTGCCAATCCCGTTTTCGGAATTGTTCCTGCCAAATCGCACCTCGTCACGTACTCCCTCGTGTCGTCCCAGCTTTATCTGTCCTACATTGCCTTCGTGCGGCAACAGATCTACCGGCCAGATTGAAGGTCTTCCGCGTCGATGCCCAGCCCAGTACAGCCTCCAGCGCGGGGGTGTTAAATTCCATACACCTCGATCAGGCTGGCCTCCTGCGCCCTGAGTTCACGCCAAACCCACAATAGGAAGGATTCTCGTCCTTTGAAAGCCGAAGAAACAGAACTTCGTGACGTCTGGATTCTGACGCCGCGTCGGTTCGGCGATGACCGTGGCTGGTTCAGTGAAACTTGGAATTCCCAAGCCCTGGCCGCCGGCGGGTTCGACCTTGCATTCGTTTAGGACAACCACTCGTTTTCCGCTGCCAACTCCACTGAAGTGGTCCTCCGAATGTTTAAGAAAACGGAGGCAACATGCGACCAAAGCTCGAAGAGATTGTCACTAAGTTACGGCAAGTCGAGGTTCTAACGGGACATAGCCATTCTACAACAACAACTAATGATCAAAAGAAGGACGCCCGAAACGCGGGAGTTGCATCACCGCCGCAACGCCGCATAATATAACCAACTGGGTGCTCCTAACTATCTCTTAGTTTAAGCTGCCATTGGTTCCAAAAACCTTGCCGACGGACACGAAGGACACACTCCCCCAATGACACCAGTAAAACGCCTTTTCGACCTTACCTGCGCAATTTTTCTAACCATTCTATTGGCGCCAGTTATCGTATTCGTCATGTTCCTGATTTTAGTACTGGATGGTAGGCCTGTCTTTTACATTTCCGAGCGGATGAAAACGCCCATCCAAGGGTTCGATCTTATCAAGTTTCGCACGATGACTCCCGTCGTAGGTGACAGCGGCCCATCAGGTGGGGACAAATCTGCCCGCATTACCAAAACTGGTGCGTTCCTACGGCGCACGCGCCTCGATGAGGTCCCACAGTTATATAACGTATTTAGAGGAGACATCAGCTTTGTCGGTCCGCGTCCGCCGTTGCGCCATTATGTCGAACGGTTCCCCGAGCTTTACACAAGTGTGTTGAAATCGCGGCCTGGAATTACAGGCCTGGCATCAATATACTTCCACGCTCATGAGGAGCGCCTACTGGCCCGTACCACAAGCTCTGCAGAAACCGATGCAATCTACTCGCGCGCCTGCGTACCTCGAAAGGCACGACTGGATCTTATCTATCAAAAAAACCGAAATCTTTGCATGGACCTGATGCTCATGTTCAAGACCGTCTTCAAGAGTTTGCGTTAAGGGCTAAGCATACGGCGAAGCTACCCACAATCGTGGATAGCTGGGATCATTCCAAGGCACATGATACGGACCCCAGACTATTTTCAAATCTATCTCAACCTTCAGGGAAACCCAATTGATTCGGCCGACCCCGCACCGCGCCTAGAACAACCAGCGCCACACTCATCTGTGCCTCAGATCCGAACGGTTGCGCACTGCGGTGTGGAGTATCTGGAGAAGGTTGTCGCCGTAAAATGTTTTGCTGAAGGTTTCCGCGTGTCGCTCCATCATCTCGTCGTCGATCCATCCTTGATGGTATGCAATTTCCTCGGGACATCCCGACTGCATGCCTTGCCGTTCAGACAATGTGCGCACGAAGTTTCCAGCGTCGAGTAGCGATCCGTGGGTGCCTGTATCAAGCCACGCATAGCCGCGCCCCATGCGCTCGACGGACAGGTTTCCGTCGGCCAGATAGTTCTCCAGTAGGGTCACAATCTCAAGCTCGCCGCGCGCCGATGGTGTGACCTTGCGCGCCCGCGCGGGGGCCTCTCCATCCAAGAAATAGAGACCTGTGACGGCGTAATTGCTCGGCGACACGTCGGGCTTTTCAATGATCTGCTCCACCGTTCCGTCGGCGTCAAATTTGACGACGCCGTAGCGCTCGGGGTCCGCGACATGGTAGCCAAACACAGTCCCACCCGATGTATTTGCGTCCGCCGCAGCCAGCATCTCAGGCAAGCCGTGACCAAAGAAAATATTATCACCCAGCACCATCGCGGATGGCGCGCCATCGAGGAAGTCCTCTGCCAAGATATAGGCCTGTGCGAGCCCATCAGGAGAGGGTTGTTCGATGTAGGTAATCGACACGCCCCATTGGCTTCCATCCCCCAAAAGGCGCATGAACTGCGATTGATCTTGAGGCGTCGTGATGACCGCAATATCGCGAATGCCTGTGAGCATCAGAACCGAGAGCGGATAGTAAATCATCGGTTTATCATAGATGGGCATCAATTGTTTCGAGACGGCCATCGTGAGGGGATACAACCGCGTTCCAGAGCCGCCTGCAAGGATAATCCCCTTGCGGTTTGATGTCTTTTCTTGAGCCATATTAGTGCTCCAGTCCTTTCAAAATGTGATCGATTTCGGCGGCCCAATCCGGGCGTGCCAATCCAAATGCCTCTATGCTCGTACAGTCCATTCGGCTGTTCTCTGGGCGCTTCGCCGGTGTCGGATAGGCCGAGGACGGAATGTCTTCGACGTCGCACGACAATGCGGCACGTTCGAAAATTTCGCGGGCAAAATCGGCCCAACTCACATCAGGCGCGCCGGAAAAATGGTAGATACCAGACTTGGACGGATCGTCTTGGAGCTGTGCCGCGATGGTGAGACAGGCCGCAGCAATGGCCGACGCGGGCGTTGGCCCGCCAATTTGATCGGCCACAATCGTCAGCCTGTCACGCTCCCCTCCAAGCCGCAGCATGGTCTTGAGGAAGTTGTTGCCATGCGCCGAAAACACCCACGATGTGCGCAAGATGGCTGAGGGTCCGCCAGCCGCGATTACGCCCTCCTCGCCCGACAGCTTTGTGCGCCCGTAAGCACCCAAAGGCGCCGTAGGGTGGTCTGGGGTAAAGGGGGCCTCCCTCGCGCCGTCAAAGACGTAATCCGTCGAGATATGCACGAAGGGAATGCCCAGATCGGCACAGGCCCGCGCCATTGCCGTTGGGGCCACGCCATTGACCAACGCGGCGGTGCTTTCGTCGTCTTCGGCCTTGTCCACGGCAGTATAGGCGGCGGCATTTATGACCGCCGACGGGCGATGCGCGTGGATCGCAGCAGCACAAGCGGCAGGGTCTGTCAGATCCGTATCGTCCCGCCCAAGCGCGACCACATCCGCCTGACGGCGTAGCTCGGTAGCGACTTGTCCAGAGCGTCCGAACACGAGGATCATGCCTTTACCCCCAGCCGTTCACCCACACCCGCACGGTTCTGCAAGGCGCGCCACC
Organism: Halocynthiibacter sp.; assembly: GCA_047631555.1. GTDB lineage: Bacteria > Pseudomonadota > Alphaproteobacteria > Rhodobacterales > Rhodobacteraceae > JBLHZY01. The sequence goes on from JBLHZY010000006.1 coordinate 118,825, forward strand.
ACGCTTCGTTGTCGAGATACCATTGCACGGTCCTTTCCAACCCTTCTTCGACTGTCACCGAAGGTCGCCAGCCCAGTTCGTTGCGGATACGGGACGGGTCAATCGCATAGCGCGCGTCATGACCCGGCCGATCCGTCACGTAGGTGATTTGATCGGCATAGGAGCCGTTGGCCTTGGGGCGTTTTTGATCGAGAATAGCGCAGAGCGTCTGCACCAATTCAAGGTTCGTGCACTCGTTCTCGCCACCGATATTGTAGCTTTCGCCAAGCGCGCCTTTTTCAACCACGAGCAACAGCGCATCCGCGTGATCCTCTACATAGAGCCAGTCGCGCACGTTCGATCCATCACCGTAAATCGGCAGAGGTTTGCCCGCCAGCGCGTTCAAAATCACCACCGGCACGAGCTTCTCAGGGAAGTGGAATGGCCCGTAATTGTTGGAGCAATTGGTCAAGACCACGGGCAGGCCATAGGTTTCATGCCACGCGCGCACGAGGTGATCCGAGGCCGCTTTCGACGCCGAATAGGGCGAGCGCGGGTCGTAGGGCGTGGCTTCCGTGAACTGCACCGAGGGATCGGGAGGGAGCGAGCCGAACACCTCATCAGTGGAAATGTGGTGGAAGCGAAACGCCTCAGGCTTGCCCACGCCAATCCAATAGGCCCGCGCCGCCTCCAGCATGTTGAAAGTACCGGTGATGTTGGTCTCGATAAAATCCGACGGCCTGTCGATGGAGCGGTCGACATGGCTTTCGGCAGCCAAGTGCATCACGACATCGGGCATATGCTCTGCAAACACGCGATCCAACGCCGCGCGATTTCGGATGTCTACATGTTCGAACGCATAGAGCGGGCTGTCCGCCACATCGGCGACATTGTCGAGACAGGCCGCATAGTTCAGCGCGTCGAGGTTCACAACTTCATGGCCGCGCGACACTGCCAAACGCACCACTGCGGACCCAATAAAACCTGCTCCACCCGTCACCAAAATCTTCATCGTTTACGCCTTAAACTGAAATGGGGATTTGAAATCGGACAACGGCTGCGCCACCTCATCCTTCTCAGAAATACTCGGCGTGATCCCCTCGATCGGCCACGCAACCCCGCAACTGTCCCAATACACGGCCCCGTCACATTCAGGCGCATAAACATCGGTGCATTTGTAGACGATCTCTGTGTCTGCCTCCAGCGTCATAAACCCGTGCAAAAAGCCCGCAGGCACCCACAGCTGCTTGCCGTTCTCAAACGACAGCTCTTCACCGACCCATTGCCCATACGTTGGCGATCCGACACGCACGTCCACGGCCACATCGAACAGCCGCCCCCGTCCGCAACGCACGAGTTTGCCCTGCGCATGGGGCGGCGACTGAAAATGCAATCCGCGCACGGTGCCAACATCGCGCGACATCGAGTGGTTATCTTGGACAAACTCGAGCAAATCCAGCCCTGCGGCCACAAGCTTCGCCTTACTCCAGCTCTCCGAGAAAAACCCACGGTGGTCGCCAATGCGCGGTGGCGTGATGACGAAAACACCATCCAAAGATGTCGGCGCAATTTGCATGTGGCGCTCCTCCTCAATGGCGCAAAGTATACTGCGCGCCCTAATCAAATACCATGCATATCTCTTTGTTCGCCCTTAATATTCGCCACAAAATTCAAAGGAATTTTGGCCTATCAATATGCTTAGGGCCCATGGAGAACATTTGGGGTAGCTTAGCTCACTAACCTTATTGTTTGTTTCGCCTTTATTGTGGCTTTTAGGCCTGTCAAAGTGAGCACCACGACCAGAGTTGGTTGTCCCTACCCTCAAACTCTCATTCAGCCGTTTCTCGACGTTTTTAGCTAATCTCAAGCTGACTTCTAACCCCGCCTGTAGCTGCTCGTAATTCTGTTGCTCGAGAAGTAAGTCGGCAAAGATAGTGACCTGACCGAGGCTCCAGTTGTGGTGCAACTCCCGCCCACACGCGCGCGTTGGGGTCTCATTTGTCGCCTTCACTTCGTGGGCGCGTTTTGTTCATCATATCGCCCAGGCCAGATATGGCAGATTCGTGTCCTAGCAGTTGCGATATTGGGCGCCCTGCAGATACAGAATTCAAGACGCAACGCGCATAATTGCAGATCGACGTTACCTTCGTGTGTTCGGCGCACCCACCATTGTCTTTAGTAAGCCACCCACTCATATCCGTGGTTGCCTTCGTGATCTTCCCATTCAACACCGACACCGCGCCGCCAGTTTGACGGCGAACAGCGCCGTGATGCCAACACCCATTGCGGGGCGGCCGCTGGTGTCGTCCGTCGCCAGCCAAATTCGCCCTGCGGGCCATAAGTCCCGAGGCGCATGTTGTAACTCTCAGAACAAACATCGTCGCTGCCGAGCTCCATATGACTGTAGTGCCGCACATCCCAAACGCGGATCGATCGCACAAAATCGAATTCCAGACCGCTGATATCGATATCGGCACCGCCTTCGACCACCTGCGCCAGAATGATTTGACCAAGCGTCCGACCTGCCTGCGCGCTGGCCTCCCAGATTTTTGGGGCCGCGCTTTGCATAGGTACGCGCTCAGAAACACCCATAGGGCACCGCCAGATTTGCAACGGCGGCTCGATCGGCCAAGGCGAGATCCGGCGGATAAACACGGCACGGGCATGGGCACATTCTGCTGACGCAGGCCACCCACCAGCCAGGCAAAGTAGAATAGCGCAATCGACCTGATAGGCTTTCACCGCCTGTGGAGCTGAACTGGCAAGGAGTGCCATTGCGGCTCCAAAAATCCAACCTCTGGTCAACCTGCACCACATAACAAAAACATCCTATTGATTACAATGATATATTATTGAGACTCTACGACCAACCTCAACCTTTACACCATATGCGAGCATTACATTTATGATGTTCGCGCGCGCTTTGTGGAATATATTCCGTAGAGCGGCTCTCGTGATCTGGCCGAATACAGGTCATGAAAGTACGGGACCGAGTAGGGCTAAATGTTCGGAATCTAAGAAATTCCAGAGGATTGAGCCAAGAACAATTAGCTTTAGCTGCGGACGTTGATCGCAGTTACATCAGCGAGATCGAACTCGCCAAAAATTCAGCATCAATCGATGTTCTGGAGCGGATTGCTGATGCTCTCGACGTCGATACCAAGGTATTGTTTAACGAGAGGGGCTAGTTATGCCCAATTTTGAGAATGATCGCGCAACCGCCGAAGCAATCGGTCGGGTTTTATGCATTAAAACGGGCGAAGAAATAGGCCTGCTGTATCGGTGGAACAATGGTGAGACGCAGGCAGCATTGGATGAAGACAACTCGAACGAGTTGCCAACCTCCCTAAGTTGCGCTGCTGAACCGGATATTGGCGCAACGTGCAGCTAACGGCCTGAGTGAGCCCACAGCTCCGATTGTGGCACAGTTTTTGAATTTTACGCATCCTTGATCTGATTGAAGCGGCTAACTTGGTAAGCGTTAGGTCTATCATCAAGCATAACTGCTCGGATCAAGCGCTTGCGCATGCGATTTGAGCGCGTGGAACATATGCTCGGTGACAGCTCTGATCCGCGCGGTTCTGGTAAGATCGGCATGGGTCAAAACCCAAATAGCGATGTGTTGGTCTTTGTAACCATCGTCTATACAAAAAAGAAGCGGGTCGTTGTCACCGATAAATCGCGGCAGGCGCGCCATTCCAGAGCCTGCACGACAAGCGGCATGATGAAGCAATACATCATTGAAGCTTAGAGGCAGAACGGCCGCCGCATCGTCGGTCCTGAATTGATGCGTGCGTGCATCCGCCGTCCAGCCCAGAATTCCTTTTGCGCCTTGGGTGCCATACAGAGCAAATGCGCAGGTCCCCGCTTGGCGTCCGACAAGGTGATCCGGCGGGGGTACGAATGACATTCGGATTGCAACGTCGGTCTCTCTTCTGCTCAAATCGGTGATTTCTGATGAGGCATTAAGATCGAGCCGTACACCAGGGAATTTCTGTGAAAATGCGATCAGATCATTCATAAGCAAATGGGTTGCGAGCGCCATCGGCATTGTGAGGCGTACGTCGCCTTCAAGCCGCGCGTCGCGCCCTATGACGCGGCGTTCAAGGGCGAGTGCTTCATTTTCCATCGCCTCAGCGGCCACAACGATCTCTTCTCCTGAAGGCGTTAGGACATAGCCGGATGGATGGCGTTCAAAGGCCTGAACGTTGTGGGTTTTTTCAAAAACCGAGATCCGGCGCACCACTGATGAGTGATGCATATTTAAAGTCTGCGCACCGCCTCGAACAGATCGGCGCCGTGCTACCGCGAGGATGACCCGCAAGTCATCCCAATCAAAGTGCATTTTGGCCATATAGTTTGCGCTCCGTGAGTGGCGAGTTTTTGCACCAGATTGGTGAATCTTTAGTGCCTATCACAGTAAAATTCCGACAGCTATCCTCATGAGCACTGAAACATCAAAAAGAGAAAATTTAGCCCATGATGAGCAAGACCCAATTCGACATTTCACGCAGAACATTCACCGCCTCAGGCTGTTTTCTTGGGGTTGCAACGCTCATTGGCGCAAAGCCCAAGGCTACAATAGCAAAAGGATCCGATAAAATGACGACATCTCCCCAAGATTTACAACGCGCACTGGCCACCGCCTTCAATTCACAAGACATTGACGCCCTTGCCGCCCTCTTTCATCAAGATGCTGTGCTGGTTTCGGGACCCGGCATGATAGCGAGCGGTCGAGCGGCCATCCGGGAAGCGCTTGGCGAGTTTCTAAAGATTCCAGGCATGATGGTCGTTGAGTCGCTTGAAGTGGTGGAAGCTGCAGACATGGCGCTTGGCAAAACCGCGTGGCAGATCGAAAAGGACGGAGTGGTTGCTGTCGAAGGGCAGGGCATGGAAGTTCTGCGTCGCGGAACAAATGGCTCTTGGCTATTTGTCATTGATCACCCTTTCGGCGGGGCTTCCGGCTAAGGCACACTCTGACAAACTGGAACCGCTGGGAAAATTCGGCGGCCAGTGAGCCGATCCAAGCTCAATTGAGTGTATAGGTGATGATATTTGCAATCATGGAAAGCAGGCATTCGCCAAATCTAAGCGAATGCCTGCTTGGTCCCGCACTGGCGACCTTCCCCGACATGATGATGAGTGTCCGCTTTTGCGTCTGCTCAATCCCCTTTAACTTTCACTCCCCAAAATGTCCAAAACGCGCGCATAGTCTTCGCTGACCGCTCGCGCCTGCTCAAACACCTCACGTCGCTCCTCGTCCTGGCACCGAAAGTACTGCTCGACATCGTCGAAGTATGTCTCTGCGTCGCGTCTCAACAAATCAGCATACGCCCGAACATCATCGGCATCGGCGGGCATAAAGGGTGCTATCGGAGGTAAACAATTTCCAGCGACTGAGGCAGAACCCCAGCCCAAAACGGCCAAAACCGCCCATGTCTGTTTCAAAATCACCATATTATCTTGGCTCAGCCACTCCGTTGCAGTAAGTTCGTTTCAACGCATAAAGAGCGCATCAAATCAAAATGCATCTCTTGATTGCAAAATTATAATCATGTATCGAACTGGTAGTCCATGAGGGACTGCCGGGTCCATGCACAGTTCTGCAAGGCTCGTTTCAATGAATTTGATGCAAGACGCCCCCAATGTTGTTAGCGAAGAAGGGCTGCGCGCACTGCTTGCCGAGGGTCATTCGGCGGATGTTGTGTGCCGTGTTACGCCCAAACGTACAGGTGCTCAGTGGTCCGGGGTTTGGACCGTGCATTGCGTCTCGCCTGATGGCGAGACGCGTCGCCTGCTCGTCACCGCGCGAAACAACATGGTCGCTCGAGAATTCAAGACAATCAACGGCTTATCGAGCTTCCTTGCAGGGTTGGACGTATCGATCATTTCAATCCCAATGGTCGAAGGCAAAGTCGCTTCCCACAAACCAGGCGACACCGACTAAAGCTCTTGCCGTCCTTGCTGCGATCTTCACAGCCCCAGCTGGCGCTGAAGGTTTCGTACTCTCAATGCGGGCTGATGGCCAGTTGCAAGCCAAAGCCCCTCAGTCCGGTTTCGCGCAAAGCTACATCGAAGGCATCGGCGCGAATGCACCAGAGCTGACCGTTTTCGCAGCGCTTGAATCGCCAACGCCACGCATGTCGATTGAGTCTGGGCCTGCGCCTGCAATCCCCCGCCCGGAAATCCTCGCTGCCCTTGAAAGCACCGCGCATCGCTATGGTGGGCACCCTGCCCTGCGCCGCGCGGGTCTGTCTGTGTCCGAATGGCAGACGCTATTTCAAGCGAATATCGAGATCGAAAGCGCCTATCGCCCGAATGCGCGCAGCTCTGCAGGAGCAATCGGCCTTGGGCAATTGATGCCCGCAACGGCGACGCAGCTCGGCGTTGACCCGCATGATTGGCAGGCCAACCTGGATGGATCTGCCCGGTACCTCCTGATGATGCTGGCGCAGTTTGGCACGCCCGAACTTGCGCTCGCTGCCTATAACGCCGGACCAGACGCGGTCGCGCACTATGGCGGCATTCCCCCTTACCAAGAAACCCAAAATCACGTGCGCCGCGTCATGGCTGTGCGTGACCGACTGACTGGAGCCTCCTGATGCACATTCAATTCCGCACGATCCTGTCGCTGGCTCTGGCCAGTTTAATGATTGCCAAACCCGCGCTTGCGCAAAGTATCGACCTCTCGCCAGTACAGAACCTTCTGCAAGGCATCGTCGACACGATCACCGGTCCCTTAGGCATTGTGATCGGCACTCTGGCTTTGATCGGTGTGTTCCTCTCCTGGCTTTTTGGGATTTTGGACTTCCGCCAAGCCCTTTGGGTGCTGGTCGCAATCGCGGGCATCGCGGCCGCGCCGACCATCGTGACCGCCATCTGGGGCGCGTAAATCCGATATGGCAACGCAAACCCTTCTTTTCCTGGGCCTAATCCGGCCACCAAAGCTCATCGGGCTGCCGATCATGTATGCGATGGTCTGGCTCTTCGGGTTTGTGTTGCTATTTTTGTGGGTGCAGAGCTGGCCGGTGATCATCATTGCCGCTCTGGCTTATCCGGCCCTGTGGAAAGCGGCTGACTGGGATCCTGCGTTTCTTGAAGTGCTGGTAACCGCACTGCAGGAAACGCCTCCAACACCGAACCGCAAAATCCATTCAGGGGACAGCTATGCTGCGTGACCCGTCAGATGATCTTGCCATGTTGCCAGACTGGGCGCGCAAAGAGCGCCCCATGGCCAGCATGCTGCCCTATGTCAGCCTCGTGGATGACAGAACGATCCGCACGCGCGGCAATGCCTTTTTCCAGTGTATCCGCCTCGATGGCGTCAACAGCATGACCAGCGATGACGCGCACCTAGAGAAGATCCGGGCTCTCTTCGCTGCCATCATCGCGCAGATCGGGCCCGAATATAGTTTTTACGTGCACAAGGTTTCAAAGGCGATTGAGACTTCGCTGCCGCCGGTGCCCGATGGGGGATTTGCGCAAGCGCTCGATACCCGGTGGCAGGCGGCCATGGCGCAAGCAGGCCTGCGCGACAAAACACTCACGCTCACGGTTCTTAAGCGTCCGCCCCTTGGTGCGCGGCTGCGCCTGAAACGCTCAGACTCGATCGCCCAGCTCAAAGACCAGACCGCTAAGCAATTGCGCAAGCTCAGCGAGGTCGTCGGGTTCCTACAGTCGTCCTTTACAGAGCTGAACCCGCGCCTTCTCGGGGCCGAAAGCGGCGAGTTACTGGGCTTCCTTGGCGCACTCAACATAGGTCAGGAACGGCCACTCTTCGCAAAATCGCGCTTTGGCATCATTGCCGAGGATGTGGCCAACACGCGGGTCACGTTTCAGGGGCGAAGCTTCAAGCTGGACGACGGAACGGCAGGCATGCGGTTTGGTACCAGCTTCGCGATCAAGACCTATCCTGCAAGAACCAGCTGCACCATGTTCGATGAGCTCAATCTGCCCATCGACATGGTGGTCACCCACTCCTTCACACCGATCAACAGCAACATCATGGCCAGCCGGATCAAACGACAACAGCGTTTGATGAAGGCCAGCGATGACGGGGCCATCTCATTGGCCGAAGAACTGGTCGATGCGCTGGATGATCTGGAATCCAAGCGGCTCAGCTTTGGTGATCATCACATGACTGTCACCGTCTTTGCCGAAACCGAAGAAAAGTTGGAAACCATCGCTGCCGAGGTGCGTAACATCGCGGCCAGCGAAGGCGTCAACTTGGTCAATGAGAGCTTCGCAGCGCGAACTCACTATTTTGCGCAGCATCCAGGCAACGGGCAGATGCGCAGCCGAAAGGCTGCCATCACAAACACGAACTTTGCCGACCTCGCAGCGCTTCATCGCAGTCAGCTGGGCAAGGCTGGCCATAAAGTGCCCTGGGGCAAACCGATCACGCTGTTCCCAACGCCAGAACGCTCGGGCTTTCTCTTCAACTACCACGAGACCGGCCAGCCAGAAAAAGAACCGACCGGTGGTCATACCTTGATCCTTGGTCGTCCTGGTTCGGGCAAAACGGTCTTGTCTGCATTTTTGATGACCCAGGCCCGGCGCTGTGAGGCACGGGTGTTTGTTTTTGATTATCGCATGGGCATGGAAATGGCGGTGCGCGCAAACGGCGGCCTCTACAGTTCGATCAAGGCAGGCGAAGCAACCGGCCTCAATCCGCTCCGCACAGAAATTGATGGGCGCGGCCAAGCTTGGCTCTCTGACTGGCTCGCCACGCTTTTGCACCGCACAGAGAAGCCCCTGAGCCCCGTCCAGATCAACCGGATCCAAGAAGTGGTGCGTCAGAACGCTGGTGCCAATGAGGCCGCGCTACGCAACTGGCAGGATCTCGCATCTCTATTCGTCGCAGGTGCGGATGAAGGAGACATGTTTGAGCGGATCCAGGAATGGACGGCTGATGGGCGTTATGGTTGGATCTTCGGGCAAAGCCTCGAAGACAGCTTTTCGCTAGAGGGCGATGTGGTGGGCTTTGATCTAACCGGCATTCTCGACAGCGAAAGCGAGAAAGAGCGCATGGCGGTACTGTCCTATCTGTTTCGGCGGGTGGAACGCGTGATTGAAGATCGCAAACCTACGCTGATCATTATTGATGAAGCCTGGAAGGCGCTCGACAACCCGTATTTCGCGGACCGCCTTAGCAACTGGCTTGTGACCGCGCGCAAACAAAACGCGGTTGTCGTGATGATGACCCAATACGCAAGCCAGCTCGAGAAAACCCGAACTGGCAAAACGATTGTCGAGGCCGTCCCGACGCAACTCTTGCTTCCCAATATTCGTGCTTCAGCCAGTGATTACGCAATGCTTGGGCTCACTGAGAAAGAGCTCGGCGTTTTGCTCGGCACGGGCAGCAATTCCCGTCAGGCGCTGGTGCGCGACGATCAAGGCTCGGTCGTGATCGACGCCGATCTTAGCGCTCTTGGCCCGTATCTCACAATCCTTGGCGGCATGGAAAAAGGCGAAGCGCTGGTCGGCGCGGATTATCGCCAGAACCCCGATTTTTGGAGACAGAATTGATGCGCAAGCTTTTCGTCATGACACTCACCCTTCTGACCCTCACGGCCTGCGCGGAGTACCGGCCCTCTGAGGCAGAATGCTTCGCCTCCTTTGCCGAGGTCAGCCGCAGTAATTGCAATTTTGAGCTGCTTGGACCGATTGGCGACGTGAATGAATAGCCTTTGCCCGCATATCCTTGCGGGCTTGGTGTCGCTCGCAGCGCCCATGGCATCTGCGCAAGGCGTGCCAACATTTGATGCAGGCATGTTCTTGCAGCGTGAACGCGTGTTGGACCAAGGCGCGCAGGATTTGGCGCTGCAGCAGGACCGCCTTTCCAGAGAAGACGCATTAGAGCAGCTCGAAGAGGAACAACTGCATGTGCTGGAGGACATCCTCGATGCATCCACGCTCGGCAGCGGAAATTCAGGCGTTCTGGTCGCCAGTTTGGAAGCAGGCATTTCACCGGAAAGTGCTGCAGATGCGCTCTACGGTCCGGTCGATCCCAACCCAGGTGCTGCCCAGATGTTTGGCGATGCAGCAGGCTCTATTGAGCAGCTGATCATTCGCGCGGCAATGGAAACGCACAATATGTCCGGCGTGCGCACGGCGGGCCTTTCGCCCAAGCAATGGCGCTGCCTGCTGCAGGCGCTGATCTGGCAAGAAAGCCGTTTCACCATCGGTGCGCGCTCCCCCGTGGGCGCGTTTGGCCTTACCCAGATCATGCCAGGCACAGCACAAGATCTCGGGATCTATCCCGCCTATTATGAAAACCCCTACATCCAGGTTAACGGCGGCGCGCGCTATCTGGCGCAAATGCTGGCCATGTTTGATGGCAACATTATTCACGGGCTGGCCGCTTACAACGCCGGTCCCGGCAATGTGCAACGCTACGGCGGTGTGCCACCCTTCTCAGAGACCCAACATTACGTTCAGGTCATTCCTGAGCGCTACAATCTCTATCTTGCGCGCGTTGGCGGCGTCGATGCGCTTGGCACTATCGATCCGGTCCTCCTCGCAAATTCCACCATGAGCCTCACCACCTTTGGCGCGGGGATCTATGGCGATTATTCCATGGTCTCCGTGCGCGCGGCAGCACTGCGCGTGCAGGACATCATCACCCGCATTGGCGAAACCGAGGACATCCATGCCGCCATGTCGCTCAACACTTACGCGCGCGCCGAACTGGCCCGCCTAGTAGCAATTCGTACCCGCCTCAAAGCCGCTCATACCCGCCCCCTTGGGGCTGCCGAGCTGGCCATGGCCGCCGCGCAAGCCCGTGAGCACGACTTCATGCAATTCGATCTGGAGGCACTTCAATGATCCGTATCATCTCAGCCATCATCACATGCGCAATGCTCGCAGTCTCGCCTGCAATCGCCCAAGGCGTGCCGACGATCGATACCCGCAACATTGCGCAGGAAATTCGCCAACTGCAGCAGATGCTCGAAGATTTTGGCATTCAGACAGACCAACTCGACACGCTTCTCGAACAGCTAGATCTAGTGCAGCAACAACTCGACACGTTGAACGAAACCTACGCGGCCCTGACCGGCGCGACGGACATCATCGAAATGGCCATGGGCGGCGATCTCGACGGGCTTCTCGATCAAGAGTTCGGCGATCTTCTTGGTACCATCCGGCAAATTCAAAGCGGCGATTTCAGCGGCCTCATTGGAAATGCCGCCCCTCAAATGGAAGGCCGCATGACGCAAGCCCTGGAAGATGCGGGCTTTGACCAAGACAGCCTGTCGGACATGGCCAGCAGCGGCAATCCGGGAGCTGAGCGGATTGCCAGCCAAGCAGGCACTGGGGCGGTAATGTCGGCAGCGGCTGAGAACAGCTATGAAGAGGCAGCGCAATCCCTTGAACGGGTGGAACAGTTGGTCTCACTGATCCCAGACATGGAAACGCTCAAAGAAGCCGTAGATCACAACACCCGCGTCACAGCTGAGCTTGCGATCGCTATGACGCGCATGTGGGAGCTCGAAGCCATTCAGACCGTCGGTGCAGGCCAATCCGGTGTGGTAGATGCAGCCACGCTGGCTGAAGAACGCCGCTACATGGACTTTACCCTTCCAGACCTACGTGCGGACTGAACCATGAGCAGCGAGGCAGAAATCATCGAAGAAGAACTTGTCTATGGGGCGCGACGCCGCGAGCTCCTTTGGCAAAAACTAGGTCTGACAGGCATGGGCTTTGGCATGGCAGGTTGCTTGGCCGCTGCCCTCGTGGCCTTGCTCGACGTGGACCCGCCGCCCATGGTCGTGCCCTTTGATTCTGAGACCGGCATGGCCCTCCCCAATGCCATGGTTGAAGCGGTCTCACTCACGCAGCGCCCCGCTATCATCGAGGCACAGGTCTACCGCTATGTCATTGATCGAGAGACATACAATCAGCTCGACAATGACGTGCGTGTGCGGCGGGTCGTGGACCAGTCGGACGGCGCGGCTGCCACAGGTCTGCGTGCGCTCTGGACCAGTGGCCACGAGGCATATCCACCCGACAGTTACGGCACAGATGCGCGGCTTGAGGTCGAAGTGCTCTCGATCACCCATATCAGCGCAAACCGCGCGCAGGTGCGCCTGCGCAAACGCCTCAGCACGCCGCGCGGCAATCAAAACGGGCTCTTCACCGCAACGCTCATGTTCGAGTTTCGGCCCGAGAACAGCCGGTCGATCGACGATGTCTGGCAAAACCCTTTCGGCTTCACAGTCACTGAATACGCGATCCGCTCGGATCGTTTGGAGTAACCTATGCTACGCCTGTTCTTGATCTTTGCCATCCTCCTTCAGCTCATTGGCACCGCCCATGCAGAAACCCAACCGCGACAGGGCCCCTATGATGCCCGCGTCCGGCTGGCCACCTATCAGGATGGGCAGGTCTATCGCATCAGCACCAGCCTGACCCATGTCACCAGCATCGAATTTGGCCAAGGCGAGACCATTCGCTCGATCATCGCGGGCGACACTGAAGGCTTCCTTCTGGACGGCGTGCCCGGAGGTCAGGCCTTTGCAATCAAGCCGGTCTCGCGCGGAGCGCATACCAACATCACCGTCTACACCAGCCGGCGCAGCTACTATTTCAACGTCACTGAGGCGAGCTCGCCGACGTTCTACGTCATCCGCTTCACCTATCCCGAATCTGCCCCCCAGCAGTCTCGAGTTGCCTCAACCGAGCCCGCGAACCATGCTTACGGGGTTAGCGCGCGATCCGAAATCACGCCGCGTGAAATCTGGGATGACGGCACATTCACCTACTTCCGCTTTGCCGCAAACGCGCCGCTGCCCGCGATCTTTCGTTGGTCTGGTGGCAAAGAGCGCAGCGTGAACGCGCTTGCTCGGCCAGACAGCGTCATCCGCGTTTCAGGTGTCAGTGATCGGTGGGTACTACGGCTTGGCGAGGATGAGATCTGCGTGCAGGAGATGAGCGAGGCAAATCACAATGAGTGAAACGGCTGAGCTATCGAGGCGCCTAGAAGCAATTGAAGGGGCTACACAAAAGCGCTCAAAGAGACCGTCATTTCTGACTGTAGCTCTCGCCATCGGGGGCATCGTTGCCCTCGGCGGCCTGTTGCTGCTGTTTTCCGGTGGCTCAGAACAGGATGCCCTTGAAACCGCCTCGCCGGATGAATTCCAAGCGGCGGGACCGGGCTTTGGCGTTGTAGAAACCAGTCCTGCACCGATCGACACAACGCCGCCTCCATCGGAGCCGGAACCCAACTTAGAGTCCGACGAACTACGCGCGCAAATGGATGCGATGCGCACCGAACTCGCGGCATTGCGCAGTGCACCAGCACCCGAGGCCCCAACCATCGATACCGAAGCGCTCGATTCCCTGAGCGCAGAGGTCGATGCCCTGCGTAGCGAAGCCGCGTCTACCCAAGCCGCCTTGCGCGAAGAGCTGGAAGAACGCGCGCGCCAAATCCAGCGTTTGCAGAACGATCTGGAGCTTGCGCGTCTGGAAGCCCCGCGCACGCCCGCACCAACTGGCCCCACGGCCGAAGAGCTGCGCGTTCAGGAGCTGGAACGGCGGCGACAGGCAGAGCTTGAGGAGCTGCAAGCCCGTATCACCAGCCCGATCATCGCTTTTGGTGGCACCGGCGGCGGAAACAGTGAGACGGCAGCACAACAGAGACGGCTTGATGGCGACACAGAGTTTGTCCGCAATGGAGCCGAACCAGCCGAGGTGACGCAGGCACAGTTGATCGTGAACCCATCCAACACAGTTGTTCAGGGCACGATGATCCAGGCCGTGCTAGAGACAGCAATCGACAGCTCGCTCGCCGGTCAGGTCCGCGCGATGGTGTCGGAAGATGTCCACGCCTATGACGGCTCACGGACCCTGATCCCGCGCGGCGCACGCCTTATCGGACGCTATCAGTCTAGCCTCGACATCGCACAACAGCGGGTGACCATCGCTTGGGACAGGATCATTCTCTCCAGCAACCAAACCGTTGAAATCAGCGCTTTCGGTGGCGATGAACTGGGTCGCTCCGGCACGACCGGTTTTGTCGACAGCCGCTTTGGCACGAGGTTCGGCTCGGCCGCGTTGATATCGCTGATCGGAGCTTTGCCTGCGGTCGCCGCGCAGAACACCGAAGACGCAATCACCTCGGACGTACTCGAGGGTATTGGCGAAGATCTACAAGACAGCGCGCAAAGCGTGATTGGCGAATATCTCTCGGTTTCGCCCGTGATCTATGTCGATCAAGGTGCCCGCGTCACTGTGATGGTCGACCGTGATTTGGAGATCTTCTGAGCATGACCGCCAGCTATCTTCAAAGCTCATTGGACAAGATCCTCGAGGCGCGTGATCCAAAGCTGATCGAGCTTTGCATCAATCCTGACGGTACGCTCTGGGCGGAGTTTCAGGGAGATCACTTCATGCGGCGCGTCAATCGACAGCTCTCGCCCAATGAGATCAAAGACCTTGGCAACCAGATTGCCTCGGCCGCGAACACCACGCTCAGCCGGACCAAGCCTATCGTGTCGGTCAGCATCATCTATCGCGACCGCCCCATTCGCGCGCAGGTCATCCAGCCCCCGGCGGTTGATGGCGGCCATGCGATTTCTTTGCGGTTCTTCGCGGATTTGCCACTGGAGCAGATCAAGCTGTCGTACCTCTTTGGCAAAGAGCGCAGCAATGAAGGCGCGCGGCGCAAGCGCAACGCCGAGCTGCGCGATGTCGTGGCCACGGGTGACATCGATGCCGCAATCAAGTTTTGCGTCACCCATAAGCTCAACATGATCGTGTCCGGCGGCACTTCGACCGGCAAGACCGTCACAGCGCGCAAGATCCTCTCCTTTGTCCCAACAGACGAGCGTATCGTCACCATTGAAGAGGCCGCTGAGCTGCGTCCAGCACAGCCCAATGTCGTCACTCTGATGTCCGACCGAGATGAAGCCACGCGCAGCGCGGATGTACTGCTAACCTCCACCCTGCGGATGCGGCCAGACCGCATCGTCCTTGGCGAAGTGCGCGGCAAAGAAGCCATGACCTTCCTCGAGGCCATCAACACCGGCCATGGCGGATCGCTGACCACGCTCCACGCCGAAACACCGCAACTTGCGGTACAGCGTCTGGCCATCGCCGCCCTGAAAACCGATGTGCCCATGACCTATCAAGACATGAACGACTACATCACCCGGTCCATCGATGTGATCATTCAAGCCGGTCGCCATGAAGGCGCGCGCGGCATCACCGAATTTTATCTGCCGATTGATCCGGCCCTAGCAAAGGAAACAGCCCATGTTTGAATACAAGATCGAACTGATCAACACCGCCAAGACAAAGCCACCGAAGATCGAAGCGCAGCTGACCGCTCTTGGCCAGGACGGCTGGGAGCTGGTGTCCGTCGTGCCGGATTTCGACGGCGAACACATCCTGAAGGCCTTTCTGAAGCGCGACATCTGGCGTGTCACACCGACCGAGAAAGCATAGGAGCACCCAATGGGCGTTGTCACCTGGATGGTTGAGACAACCGACAACTTTCTGGACGACGCGGCCCAAACCACCTTTGGCAACGTCGCCGGTCAGCTTGGCGGCGTCATCGCGGTCGCCTCGACACTCGCAGTGATCGGCGTGTTCATCAACATGGTGTTTCAATACAAGTCCATGGATGGACGGACCGCGTTCTGGTTCGCCCTCAAACTCATGCTCATCTCGCTGTTTGCGATGAATTGGATCCAGTTTAACGCGGTCGCTAGCGCCCTCATCGATGGGCTCGACCAGCTCGCGGGCGGTATGGTGGCAGGGCTTGGCGGAGGTGGCGCGGGGGCTGGATATTTTGCCAGTGCATTCGACGATCTGATCGAAGAGTTTGGAAATTACCTAAACGCAGCCGGTGACAACATGCATTGGATGGCCGGAGCTCTCATCGGCGCGATCGGTGCATTCCTGCTTGGCGTAATCGGTGCTCTCTGCGGCCTTGTCCTGATCTTTGCGAAGATCATGCTGGCCTTCATGATCGGCATCGCCCCGATCATGATCGCGCTTTCGCTGTTTGATGTCAGCAAGGACTACTTCCACCGCTGGCTGTCCAGCACCGTGTCATACGCGCTCTACCCCCTTGTGATCGCAGGGGTGTTTTCCTCCGTCGTCGGCATGTCGCGATCGCTCATGACCGAACTCGGCGATCCCTCCGGCGCAAGCAACATCGGCGCGCTGGTGCCGTTTTTCATGATGATGTTCGTCGCAGGCGGAATGATCATCGCCACACCACTGATCGTTCGATCCATCTCAGGCAACTTCATGATGGCAGGACCGCCGAGCATTCCTGGACCTGGCGGCTTTGCAAAGGGGGTGATCGGCACCAGAGGGTCACGCGCGCGTGCGCGGTTTGGAAGTAGATCTAATGCTGAGATCGCGGGGGCTGGAATACGGCAGGCAGGTGGTGCGACTGCATCTATTGTTCAAAAGGTTGCGGAACGGTCTAAGCGGCTGGAGTAGAAGTTGGCCCAAAGCAGATATTCAGACCAGCTCCTGAATGCTTCGGTCGCAGCCCGCATTGCCGCCATTCGCTGCGGGTGAAAAATCCGAACCTGTTCGAATTCACACAACGCGGACGAAGCTGCCTTATGCACGCGCGGCTATTGCTAACGCAGCATTGCCTCGCAGTTGCGGCAGATTTCATGCTGCGATGCAGCCCAAGTCGCGGAAGCGGCCATTCATTGATGCCGACGTCAGTGGATTTCAGACCGACCCTTCGCCGCATCTTGCACGAATTAACAGACTGCGGACAAAGTGTGAGTTAGCTGCGGCTGCGCCAATGGCTGCTTATGGTCTAACTCACGTAGATGGCACATCTATCACTTTGACCCCGGATACACATATTGCCGGTGTTGGCCCTGCAGCGATCTCGGTGCAGTCAATTTTTTGAAAGCCGGAGGATTGCATCAATGTTGCAATTTCGTCGGCCATTGCCATCGCTCCGTTTGGGTCGTCAGTGTCCAGCCTTGGCTGATAGGACGTGAAGCACTTCCCATTGGTGTCCAATGCGTTGAGCACGGCGTGGAAGTAAGCTGCCCTATTGGGAATGAACTGGATGACGTTCAGCGAATAGATGCGGTCGAATGTTGATTGCCAGTCTTGCAGTCTTTCGATGCCGCCGACATGTAAGGTCACTTTCATCGCCTGACCGGCCTTGAGAACCCGCCTTTGGGCCTGTTTGATCATGATTGGCGAGTGGTCCAACCCCACAACGATGCCATCGCTGATTTGCTCAGCACATTGCGCCAAGGCCAGCCCAGGACCGCAACCAACTTCCAAGACACGGCTGTCCGACTGCAGTTTCATCAGCTCCACGGTTTTTTTGTTTCGGATACGATTTGAGGACCGGCGGGCCATGATATGACCCGCCACTTTGCCGACAAGCCCATAGGGCTTGCCGAATTGCCGAACTATTGCCGTTTTGAGTGACATAGTATCAGCCTTCCTTGAACCGACTGAACAAGCTTGGAAGGCCGATCAGCGATCCAGTTGCGACCAGCAGCAAGACCGAAGCAAACGCGTGGCGGAAAGCCATTTCTGGCAGGCCGAACAAGTCCACCGCAAGGGTGCTCCAAGACCAGAGGATCGCTACTCCACCAACAACAATCGCGATCAACGACATAATGATTGTGCGTCCGTGACCTTTGTTTTCAAATTCCATCATTTGGTTCTCCTTTGTTAATGATGCATTCAAGTTCGAGATTTAAGCGCGCCAGCACCTCACCTGCAGCCGCGATGTCAGCCTGTTCCAGGGCGGCCGTTAGTTCCCTCATCGGGGCTTTTTCCCGCCGTTGAATTTCGGAAAAAACCTCTTCACCTTGTGTGGTCAGCATGTAGAGAAGCGAGCGCTTGTGCTCGGGGTTGTCTTCGCGCCGGACATGGCCTTGGTCCAGCAAAGCGTTGATCACCGTCTGGACATGCTGGCGGGAGGTGCCACGTTCCTGCGCCAGATCGGGGACGGTGCATGGCCCCCTTTGCGACAGGCTTTCGATGATGGCCCGCACCGATGGGTTCACATCGAGATCGGCCGCCAGGTTTTCTGCGAGTGTGCGCAGCTGGTTGAAACAGGTGCGGACCTGCCGGATCAGCTGTGTCATGGATTGGGTGTCAATCGCAGAGTAAAAAGGGACCAAGTCGCGGCGTAAAACTGGTCCACTGAGTTATCGTTTGTCGTGCGCTTTGGCGCGCGTGCTTGTCATATAGCTAACGCGTGCCAAAGCGCATGTTGGCCCTTGGGCCTACATTGTTCTGGTCTTGGTTGGGCTTTGATTATTGTTGTTTGTTACGGCTGTGTTTGAGCCTGTAGCTTTCGCCGTTCATCTCGAGAATGTGGACGTGATGGGTTAAACGATCCAACAGTGCGCCTGTCAGCCGCTCGGAGCCAAAGACTTCGGTCCACTCATCGAATGGCAGGTTCGAGGTAATGATGATGGACCCGCGTTCGTAGCATTGGGATATGACTTCAAAGAGCAATTCCGCGCCCGATTTGCTGAGCGGCACAAAGCCCAACTCGTCAATAATCAACAGGTTCTGGCTGGTCAGTTGCTTTTGAAGACGCTGTAGCCTTCGCTCATCTTGCGCCTCGATCAGGTCATGCACCAGTGCTGCCGCCGTTGTGAAGCGAACCTTCAGTCCCATCTGACACGCAGCCAACCCAAGTCCCAAAGCGATGTGCGTCTTGCCCGTGCCTGAGGGGCCAAGGGCGATGATATTCTCCCTGCGATCCACGTAGTCGCAACGCGCCAGATCCATCGTCAGCGGCTTGTTCAAGCTGGGTATGATCTTGAAGTCAAAGCTATCCAAGCTCTTGGTGCTGGGGAACTTCGCCGCTTTGATGCGCCGTTCAATCATCCGCCGTTCGCGGTCGATCAGCTCCATCTCACACAGGCGGGCCAGATACTGGATATGGTCTTTGTTCTCAGCAGCACAAAGCTGCGCCTGTTTGGCATACTCGCCCTGGAACGTTGGCAGCCGCAGTTGTTTAAGATGATGCCGCAAAAGGATCTGAGGGGCTTCGGTCATGCCGCGGTCCTCCCTATCAGGCTCATGTAACTGGCTGGGCGTGTTGTGCCGACATTGGCCTTGGGCAGATATGGATAAAAGTCCAAATCCAATCGTGGTGGCCGCTTCTCAACCCGACACAGCACAAGGTGTTTTACAGCGTCGTAGCCAATGGCACCCATATCAATGGCCTGCTGGATTGCGCTTTGCACAACGCTCATCTCGAACGTCTCCAAAAGGCGCAGGACCTGAACGTATTCTCGCTTTCCTGGCTTGCCCATTCTGGCCTCAAGCAGCCGGTGCAGCGTGGCGAAGACATCCGGAAGGTCCCAACCCTGCAAAGGGGCAGCCTGATCCAAAGCACCCACCTTTTGTTCAAGCAGTGGCAAAAAGTGCAATGGATCAAAGATCATACCCGCTGATGTGTAGGATCGTTTGTGACGGGCAATAATCTCGTTGCCACATCCAATGATGACCTCATGCACAAACCCACGCACGTGAACATCGTGGTGGGCATAAGCCACCGGCACCGAGTAATCATTGCTCCGGTAGCGCACCATCGAGATCGACGTGGCCCGTGTGCTGACGTGGTCGCAGGCTTGATATTCCGCGACGGGCAATCCCATTAGGGCTTCTAAGTCCGACATGAGCCGGTCGCCAATGGTTTGGTCGTGGCCGCGCAGTTTGTCGCCCTTACGCTCTAAGCATCTCTGTTCCAGATGTGCATTCAGATCATCAAAGCTGTCATAACGCGGTGCGGGCACCATGAAGTTGCGTCGGGTGTAGCCGACCATCCCTTCAACGTTGCCGCTCGTCCATTGTTCTCGAACCAATGGCGAACAAGTCCTCGCTCGTTCCCCCGCGCAGGCCGGCCGAACTTGTCATCAAACAAGTAATGCGATTACAACTCTGTAAATCGACGGGTCCGGACGTGCGTTCTGTCCCCCAGTATTCGCGCAACGGCGATCTTGGTATTGTCGTAGAGAATGGATTGAGGGATGCCACCAAAAAAAGCAAAGGCCGAGACGTGGCCATCACAAAACGCCTCGGTTGTCTCGGCTGGATACCCCTTCACAAATACCGCGTCAGAATGTGGTAGGCTCATCACGTAGAAGTGGATCTTGCATTCCACGCCACCAATTACACCAAGGGTCTCTCCAAAATCCACTTGCGCATGGCCTGGACGGTGCGACAGCGGCACAAAAACCTCTTTGGTACGCCGCTTTTGCTCACGCACGTAATACGTCACCGTCGTGAGGCTGCCAGCATACCCATGCTCATCACGCAGTCGTTCAAAAATGCGCTTCGACGTGTGACGCTGTTTTTTGATCAGGGCTTTGTCGGAGCGCAGTATCTCATCGATGACACCAACATAAGCATCAAGCGTTGGACGATGTGGCGGTTCTGAGCGGCGATACCCGGGAGGCAGCTCATGACGCAGCATCTTCGCGATCGTCTTACGATCCTTGTTGAAATAACGCGCCGCTTCTCGAGCTGACATGCCGTCCTTCA